>CAJTAT010000001.1:0-747929 GCA_910574475.1 Clostridia bacterium
CTCCAAATATTTTGTAACGGCATCTAATTTCATTTCAAAAGAGTATTTTGAATGTTGTCCCATAAAATATGCTCCTCCTTATAGTGACAGTTTTATTATTTCATCTGTCTACCATAAGGGGAGCATATCACTTTAACAAACCTTCGGCTTTTCTCATACATCACTCCCATCATCTTCCCCAAATTTACTTACTAATATTCATCTCTTAGCCATAATATTTTGATAATCTATGCAATAATTGGATTCTTAGGATTGGGCTCCAGGTTTTCCGGAGTTATTACCCCCTCACCTGTTGCTCTGTTCGCATTTTCTACATACATCCGCTCTTTTTCAATTACAAACTTGGCAATATACAGGCTTGTAAATTCTCGGTGAATCAAAGTATTAACTAACATTTCACGGGCTATAATACTTCTAAGGCTTTTTCGTTGATCATCTTCCAAAAAGAATTTATCCGGCAAATGTTTTCTGGAAAATTCCATGAGCTGCTCATAGCTCTCCACTAAATTTGTTTTTATAATTTCCCTGTCATCATAACGGTCCACATTAACCTTCCGAAGCAAAGCATCTGTAGCATAAGCAGGAACAATATCTAAAATTACATCATCTTTTCCAAGCAGCATTACCGCTGCAGGATTATAGCCCTCTTGCCCTGTAATCCGATCAATACCATATAACCCTGCACTTTTTAGCAGTTCTTCATCGCTCATTTTTTTCCATGGGTGACTTCCAGCCACATTATTCACCGCCATTGTTCTAATCTTTGGCAATAAATCTATTCTAAGATCCTCTGACTTTACATAAGGATATATTTTTTCTTAGTAAATATATTCTGCTTTCTGATATACATAGCCGCAATTTGACTGGTTTCTTCAAATTCCAAACAAACAATAAATCACCACTACAGATTTAAACTCTTATCCATTTTTTAATCTTGTATATTTTCTTTTCAAAACAGGACTCACCAATTTTCCATGCACATTTTCATATATGCCTGCATTTCCTCTCAGTTTCGGATGCTCTTGCATAATTCTTAAGAACTCTTTGGCCGCATCCTCATTCTGAAAGCCTGAAATTTTACTCAAATACTCTTCAAGGAAATCCTCACCATATTCTTCAGCATCTTTCAAACATTCTGTATCTTGATAAATTATTGTAAAAAATTTTCTATTTTCTTGTCGCATTCCTTTGTAGCCCCTTTGTTTCATAACCTGTCGCAAAAACTCTCTATTCTTTGCTATTGTCGTTTTTACTGTCCCATACGCTGTAGACCTTAAAATGGCTACATATGTTGGCCAAAGAGTCTCTCTTTTCTCTTCCTCTATTTCAAACTTCTTGTCTTTCAAAACTCTAGATGACACATATTTTCCATATTCCTTCTTCTCATAAAGCTCTTTTTCTATCTCTTCACAATAACCAAAAAGCCATGTTATTTTTGCCACGTTCGCAATTGTTTGCTTAGACGGTTTGTTAAGTCTATTTATCAAAGCTACATACCGATTTCGTAAACTTTCATCATCTTGTAATTCACGACCAATTATACGCTCAAGCACTTCATCTACCTCACCAATATGAGCCATATAATTTATTGCTTCTTCAGGATCCTCCAAATTCAAAATTGATGTCATCTTTGCACGTATCTCTGCTTTTTTATTTTTTGCCATTCGTTTGTAATTAACAACCTGTAAATCCATTTTATAAAACAACTCTTTACAAATGCCTTCTGGCATTCTGCATAGAAACTGAAAGATAGCAAATGCTGTTTGACTACTTCGGTAACTATTTCCAAACCATTTATCTAATACCTCTACCTGCTGTTCACTTATTTTTTCCGGCTCAAAAAGTCCAAGAAATACTGGTATATTCCTAACCATTAAAAGTTCGTCTTCTACCGGAAATGGGTTATCATATCCAAAAAGATACTTGTAATTAATCAATTGATTTTCATAATTGCAAATCAAATGCACACGCACTGCAAACCACAAGTCCATATCTATATTGTATAAATTTGTTTCTATCGCAGAATATGCTTCTATAACCTGAGGTGTTTCAAAAGGAATCTTACTAAGGTTATCTGGAATCATATGATAAAGGTATTCTGGATACATCTCACTATCCCACAATTTGTTACATGCATTTTCTGACAAACCTTTCATTAATTGTAAAGTTTGTACAGATGTAACTATATATTCTGTCCATTCTGATGAAGCAATCTGATTTAAAAGTTCTATATATTGCTCATGATATTGCGTATATTCCTGTAACAACGTAACCAGTATTTCTTCTAAGCTTTCCCAAATACATCCACATGCTTTCATGTATTCTAAAAGCATGTTCAAAGTTTCCTCTTTTTTTACACCTTCTGCTTCCACCAAAAACTGATAAAACTGATTACATTTTTCCACATCTGAACCCCAAGCTTTTTCCACTAAAATTCGCTGATGAATTAAAAGCAGGCTTTCTGTCTCCCACATATCCTCTGTATTGCAGAACAACTTCAAAATATATCGTACATCTATAAAGGCATTAATCTCATGTATGTTCATAGGCGCATCATTTCTTCTAAAAAGTTTCCCATATAATAGAATCTCTCCTGGAAATTCTTCACATAGTTTTAACCTCAGGATTCGCCGAAATTGAGGTGTATATTCTTTATTCCATACATCACAAAGTTCATCTACAAATGTAGCTTCTACATATTCTTTTCTATTTGAAAATTGTAGCATCTTGATTAAAACAGTGACAGCTTCTTCTATACCAAATATCTCTTCTAGTCCTCCGATCAGTTCTAGTGTTCCTTTCCTCTCTTTCTTTAATGCATATGCAAATAACTCCGGGCTCTCCAAAACAATAACTGGAAAAGAAATCTTTAGAGCCTTCAATCGTTCAAATGCTTCCTGTAATGTCTCTGGTGCATCTTTCTTAATTCTATGAAGCAATTCCTCTAAATCATCTGGCCTGACCATATCATTTGGATATAAAATTACATTATAAACTAATTCTTCTTCTAAACTACGCAAATGGCTCCCTTTTGGGTAGTTATAAAAATAGGTGCGATAGCTTCCATCTATCTGATGCCCCTGCACTAGAAGATGAATTTCCTTCGCATATTCCTCGTTTTCTTCACCTAAAATCTTATGAAATTCTTCAACCTCTGTACAAGTGCCACAAAGATACCCCTTCATAAGTTCATCTAATGTATGATCTTTCATGCGTTGACATTCCTCTGGGAACGCCAAACTCACATAGGATACCACAGCACACTTTTCAAAAGATATTTTTTCTTCTCCAAACTTTCCACAAAGAGATGCATATAACAAAAGTGCTGTATTTAGGCGATTTTTTACCTCCCGTACATCTAAGAATTGGCCTCGAATCATCCACTGCATCCCTGGTATGGCCATTACTGTCTCTCCTGTAGCCTTTTCCTTTAAAAGTCCAAGTTTCTGCAATTCATCTGCCTTTTCTAATAAAAGCCCTTCTAAAATCTGATCGTAATTATCAATATTTATCTTCTTCAAATCTAAAATGAAGTCAAATACTTTGGGATAAAGTTGTGGATCCATTTTTTCATCCAGAAGACTAGTTTCTTGCTTAATATTAACAACAAAAGTTATCCTCTTATTCCAGCATTTAAAAAATCTATATTGTTTTCTAGGCGCTAAATAATATTTTCGCATCTCCTTTAAAAATTGTGACACTCCACTCATATCATTGCTTCGATCTAAATCCTCAATAATAATTATTATCCTTTTCCACCAGCTCAACGGCCTTCTTTTTAAAATCTGATTATGAAATAATTCCGCCGTATCCAAGTCTCTCCATTTTCGACTTCCTTCAGAAACTTTTGAAGAAAATAAAATTTCCGAATGTGACAGTACAAACCAAAGGCATAATACTCCCAATACACTCAAAGTAATCGAAAGCGGCCCTGTAAGTCCTTCCAACGCCTCATACTGCTCTTCCAAAAGTTTTGCTGTTTCTAATACTATTTTTCCGGCCCCCAAGCAGATAACCCCCATAACTACTACTGCTCCAAGCCAGATATGGCCAATCCGAAGTTGCAAAAGTCCGTAATTCTCGCTCATTCGTTTACTCACGTAATCACCCAACCGAGAACTAATCTGATTTGCCAATTGATAGAGAAACGCCTTATGTATTTCTGCTGCTCCTGTTTGCCCCTCTATCGCTTGTTTTCCATTTTCCTCTGTTTGATAGACTGGTTCCAAATGACACCAGAGATCTACTTCAAAAATGCGATAATACCATGGGGTGCATTTCTTTTTTAATAACTGAATCAAACTGGATTTTCCTGTTCCGAAATCAGCTGTTACAGCAATCATTTCTGCCCCTCTGTCTATCGCGGCTTTTAAATAATCCGCATACTCTGCCATGCCTATCCAATCATGTTCTTCATCAACAATTGGCCGATTTAAATACGGGAGTCCTTCTGTATTCTTTTGCCCCGTCTTAAGTTCTTTTTTCCACTTCCACATAAGCTATTTCCTCTAAATGAATCCCTCAACAAAAAATATCATTATCATTATTATATTCCGCTTTTTCCCTTAAAACAAGAGCACGGGTGGCTTATTTGCACTTAGGTGCAGCAATCAACAAGTAAAAAATCTTCTCCTTAAATGTTGAATCCTTTGACAAATTTTAAATTTAAAAAGGACTCACTAGTTTCCACATTTTCGTACCAGATTTTTACCAGACTTTCTGCAAAACCATGCATTTTTTCTCATTCCTCCAGAGCACTCCAAAACGCCAAAAAACGCTGGAAACATGCGGTTCACAGCGTTTTTATAAACTTTTTAAAATTGGTGTTACATATTCATCTGTTTTGCGAACTTTCTCTATTCTGTGTCCCGATCGCTTATCACCGGAACTATGTATTTCACTGGTTTTGCAGTGATTTTTGACTGCTCTAAACCAATGCCTTTTCAACTGTATCCCCCAAATTTTATTTTTGGGGAAAATTCATTTTGCTTTCTAAAATTTCCGATTTCTGATTTTTCAGATTTGGGGGATAGCCATTATCCATTTGGGGGAATTTAGGGGTAAAGTTCTTCCCCAAAATTTACATGACTACAATAAAAAATACAACATCATATTTAATCCCAAAACTCCTTTGCATCTTTCATACAAATTTCTTCTTTCATTACGCCAATTGATAGTAACCGCTCTTTCAGACTATCTTGTTCATCTTTATCATAATAGTATATATTCCATATTGTTTTTTCTGGGCTATATAAGTGTACTGTTTGGAAATATGGTAAATCAACCTCTGACATAGAATGTCCAATTATATCTGCCATATTCTGAAAAAAATCTCTATGCTTATTAATCTGTTGATTTGTATCTTTAAAAATCCGTTCATAAAACTTTGCAATTGCATTATATATGCTTTTTGATCCTTCATCAAACTCATCATCTGATCTTTTTGCTTTTTCCTGATACACATCAATTATATTCACATTTCCATGTCCAAGAATGGGTTTTTCTTTACAATATGGTGTCAATCCCCCATGTATATGGCAAATCTGTGGTGCAGAACCGTGTGTGCCTTTGTACACTGAGGGTATAATTGAATGTTAAAAAATAATCCTCTGTATTTTGTATAAAACATGTCTTTCGCGGATATGCCTTATTTAGCCGGATTTGTTTTGCCCATTCCCATACATAATGATTCAGCTTTTCAATAAAATGATATTCTTCTTCCCAATAATCATCCATTGTATTTTCAATCACGATTAATCCTCCATCTAAATCCATCACTTCTAACACAGACTGTGATCTCTCCTCCATTTCAACTTCGTTCGCATGAGAGCATTCAAATTCAAACGACCGCCATAAATACTGATATAATGCATCATCCCTGCATTTTTGCCGTTTCTTATTTTTTCGGTTTCTATTATCTTTTCTTTCAAAAGGAGCAAAATCATACATCCTTTCCATTTGAAACAAGAAATCTTCCTCATACTTCTCAAGGTATTCTCTAAAATTCCAATAAGAAGTTTTTAACCCATGTCCTTTATCAAACCCATTTCCAATAATATATAATTCTGGCATTCAAAATTTCCCTTTCGAAATCAAATATCTATATAATATTGTCGAAATACGTTACATCCTTTTTCTATTCCATATTGTCCTTCTATTTCATATTCCTCTGCCTCATCATGATAGGTCTATATTTTATACCCAAACATCGTTTCAATGTAAATCCATAAATCCTCAAACCTATTTCCCTGATACTCATTAAGGACACAGGCAATGCTATCGGCAATATTAAATGCCGCCTCTCCTAAACTCGCAGGAAAAATTTCACCTTCTAATTGTTATTTGAGATTCCTGACAAATTTTGCATTTCTCACAGCATTCCTATATGTAAAATCACTCAGCGTCTGTCTATCAAATTGAAGTTTTGCATACTCTCATCTCTCAAATCTTTCCCAAAAGGGAAATAATGAATAAAAATGAAGAATGTCATAAAAACTATCATAAAATTATGAAGCTGTTGAAATTCCTTTTCTAAAAGGAATGCATCCTTATCAATAAAGAAATGCGTCTCACTATTTCTCAACTTATTCAGTAATGATAAAGCAGCTTTTACAGATGTCCCACTATTTTTGGCATAATATTCCGAAAATAAATCATTTGTGATATCAATCATTTTATTAAATTCTATGAAAAAAATTTCTTCATAGTCTATTCATCCAAACCACTAAAATAATCATTTAAATCTTTGGAATTATAGAAATCTCTTGCTGGCTGTCCATCTGAATTGCATCCATTTTTCAGTTGTATTACCCGATAATCTGTATTATTTAACATAAGCTGTTTAACAAATAATTCCACAGCATTATGAAGTGTAGATACAAAGTGCTTACGATATTCCAAAGTTGCATTTCCCTCTAAAATATAATCACAATATCTAATTGACATTGCCCATGCCTCAAGCGCATTATTCTGTAATATTTGATTTTTTATATAAGTCATTTATTCGCTTTCTCCATTTTGTAATAAATATAATCTAACATCCTGCTCCCCATGCTCATGCCACTCTAAACGATTCCAATATACAATTTTTCGGATTCGTCCCTCTGTTGCTTTAAATCCGGCCTTTTTTATAACATCTGAAACCCTTTGTTTCATTTTCTGTCCTCTTCCCAAAGCATCCAAAACTATCTTCTCTAAATATTCCGGCTTTCGTTTATCTCCTAAATCTGAAAACAAAGCACTTGCCGCAACTAAAGCAGTCCTCATATATTGTGCATGGTCTTTAAACAAATCACTATCTATATAAAATCCTTTACTCTCTATAAACTGACAGCAAAATGTAATTACTGTACGCGTGTTGCCTTCTCGATATGGATGCACCTTCCAAAGCTCAGCTAAATATTTTGAAAATATTTTTGCCGCTTCATCAATAGGAACCTTTTCCCAAGTGTAATGGTTCATTTTATCTAAGATAAATGTAGCATCTTTTACAATATCAAAACAATCGGAATATTCGATTGAAATACCACCTAGCGCCGGCTCTGATTTTTCAATATTTATCATTCTAATTTTTCCTGCCCATTCATAAATATCTTGAAAAATATAGTGATGCACATCGCAAAGCGTTGCAAAATCAAAACGGCTGACGGATTCTCCTGTCACAAGTTCCGCAAGCCGTATACTCGTATATTCTGCTTCCATGCACGATAATACTTCCCTGTCCCGTATATCAGCAAGATTCTTCAGAATATCTGTATGTGGATATAAATATGGATCATTCATAATATTGCCCTTATTCTTTCATCTTATATTTTTTATCTAAGACTTTACGCATATCCTCCGTGGTCATTTCTCCACGACTTTCTTTTTCAATTAATTCTTTGAATTCTGGGGACGGTTCTAATCCATCTACTTTAATCATACCTAATGCATAATCCCATTTTTTATCTGTACTGACTAGCATAAAATCAACTCCTATATTCTTTTTTATTTATTTTATCATGTTTTATGAACAGTATCCATCATAACTTTTTACTTACCACATATTAAAACCCCTGCAAATAGCATTCACACACCATCCACAAGGGTTTTTCCTATCTCTATTCGCCTGTTTTCGACAAATATCTACGTGTTCATCTGCTTAGCCACCGCAGCCGCAAAGTCCTCGTTCTTCTTCTCCAGTCCTTCACCAGTCTCGAAGCGGGCAAATGCCTTAATGGTAATCTTTGCACTGTTCTCCTTGGCCACCTGCTCCACGTACTTGCCTACAGTCTGCTTGCCGTCCTCAGCCTTTACATATACCTGATCCAGAAGGCAGATCTCTTTCAGCTCTTTGTTGATGCGGCCCATTACCATGCCGTCAATGATCTTGTCGTTGGCGTCTGGTTTCTCGTTTTTGGCCTGAACTGCCAAAATCTCTTTTTCTTTCTCAATATAATCCTGATCTACCTCAGCGCGGCTAGTATAAAGTGGCTTTAAGGCTGCTGCCTGCATTGCCACATTCTTTGCCATTTCTTTCACTGCATCATTGATAACATCTGTCTCAACGTCGATAAGAACGCCAATCTTTCCACCTGCGTGGATGTAAGAGGAAATAAAGCCATTTGCCTCCTCCATCTGACGGAAACGACGGATGTTCATGTTCTCGCCGATGACTGCAATCTGGGAAGCAAGTGCTTCTTTCACTGTAAGAGAAGGATCTTTTTCCCATTTCTCTGCCAGGAAAGCATCAATATCTCCTGCTGTTGTCTTTACTGCCTGTGCTGCCACGTCTGCTACATAAGACTGGAATTTCTCATTCTTTGCCACAAAATCAGTCTCCGCATTTACTTCAACCACGACAGCCTTCTTATCATCATTGATCAGGCAAGTCGTTACGATACCTTCTGCTGCGATACGGCCAGCCTTTTTCTGTGCGCTTGCAAGGCCTTTCTCTCTCAGCCAGTCAACAGCTGCTTCCATATTTCCCTCGGTTGCGGTAAGGGCCTTCTTACAGTCCATCATACCAGCACCCGTCATTTCTCTCAATTCTTTTACCATACTTGCTGTGATTGCCATTTTTTCTTCCTCCATCTATCTTCTATTGGCTTTGGATGCAGAGATTACTCTGCTACTGCTTCCTCTACCTCTTCATAAGCCTCTTCCACATCTTCTTCCGCTCCCTGATTTGCTTCTACAACAGCATCCGCCATCTTAGAAACGATCAATTTTACGGCTCTGATTGCATCGTCATTGCCTGGGATCACATAATCCAGTTCTTCTGGATCACAGTTGGTATCTGCAATACCAATCAACGGAATTCCAAGGGTATGTGCTTCCTGTACGCAAATTCTCTCTTTCTTCGGATCTACAACGAAAATTGCATCTGGAATTCTCTTCATATCTTTAATACCGCCGAGGTTCTTTTCCAGTTTCTCCCATTCTTTTCTAAGGGCAATCACTTCTTTCTTCGGCAATACGTCAAATGTTCCGTCTTCAGACATTCTTTCAATCTCTTTTAAACGGTTTACTCTGCTCTGGATTGTCTTAAAGTTGGTCAGCATGCCGCCAAGCCATCTCTCATTTACATAGAACATTCCACAGCGCTCTGCCTCTACCTTGATGGCGTCCTGAGCCTGCTTCTTTGTACCAACAAAAAGGATAGTACCGCCCTCAGATACTACATCAAATACAGCTTTGTAAGCCTCGTCTACCTTGCCCACAGACTTCTGCAGGTCAATAATATAGATGCCGTTTCTCTCTGTGTAAATGTAAGGAGCCATCTTGGGGTTCCATCTTCTTGTCTGATGTCCAAAATGAACACCTGCTTCCAGTAACTGCTTCATTGAAATAACGCTCATATTTCTTTCCTCCATTTGGTTGTTCTTCCGCAGGCTAACATTCCTCCGAGACGAAAGGCTCCGCCTTAAGCACCATCTTTGGTTCCACCTGCGTGATTTTTCGCTAACTTAGAAAGTATAGCATAAGAAAAAGGCTTTTGCAAGCCTTTTAATCTTCATTTTCTGCTCCTGTTTCGCCTTCCTCCGCTTCGTCTTCGTCCTCTGTTGCCTCCTTCCCCTTTTCGTCCTGTTCAAAGCTGATAAATTTGGAATTTTCCGTATAGTTCTCCATATGGAATACACCAGACCGCCCCTCCAGATCGGAGTACAGTTCATGAAGGCGTCCTACCTTTTCCTCCAAAGAACCGCTATTTCCAAGGGCCACGCGAACCTGATCAAAATATAAGGTTAATTCCATATTTGCTCCAAATTCAATTTTGTCTGGTGTCAGTTCATATTTTTTCACTAATTGAGTAATGTTCAAAATTCGCTCAAAAACAGAGTCATCCTGCACCTGCAATTTCTTATACAAAGCCAGCGAGTTAAAATTCAGCCCTGAAATGCAGGGAATCCCCTCTGATACCTCTGCAGAACTCTCTACCACAATTCCATCCTTATCAAAATAAAGATTTGCTCCCATGTGTGTAACATAACCCACCACACTTTTTTCATAGACACGCAGCTTTACTTTTCCCGGACTCTGAAAGCTTACCTCAATCTTGTCCACAAATGGAATCTCTTCCCCGCCCAGGTACTGATATTTGAGATATAAAAACAGGGAATTAGAGGTATATTCATCTGTAACTACTTTCTCAATAATCTCTTTTTCTGAATAAAAACTATTTCCAGTCACCTCAACATCACGAATTCGAAAAAGAGTGACAACAAGAAATCCTGCCAGCAACAACACAAAAACTGCGATTGCTGCCGCCAGGAATCCACGTCCATGACGCCTTCTATTCTGTCGTTCCCAGTGATTTCCCATTACTTCCTTCTCTCTATCAACAATTCAATGCATCTTTTAATGTCTTTCCTGCTCTAAACTTAGGAGTTCTGGCCGCCTTCACTACCATTTCCCCACCTGTCTGTGGATTTATGCCTACTCTTGCCTTTCTCGCAAATGCTTTAAAAGTGCCAAAACCTGCCACTTGAATTTTCTCATCCATCTTTAGTCTCTCTGCCACAATGTTCATGAAAGCCTTTAATACTTTCTCTGCCTCTTTTTTGGATAACCCTGTCTTCTCTGCCATTGCGGCAACTACTTCAACTCTGTTCATTCAATCTTCTCCTGATTGTTTCTCAACCGTTTACCTGCATACCAACTTGTTGCATGCCTCTTTCTTATGATCCAGACCTTCTCGCACAAATGTGAAATTAGCATCTCTTACCCCCAGCAAAAAAGAAACAGCATGAGAGCAATTTACAAAAAAATTTTACCCCCCCCCGGCACCTTTTGTCAATAAATAAATTTTTATTTATCCTATATTCTTTTTTACCATAACTCCAAGAGATTGTAAATCCCTAATTATATTTTCATATCCGCGTTCAATATAATGATATTGGAGGATACGGCTTTTTCCTTCTGCAGCCGCCGCTGCCAGTACCAGCGCTGCCCCTCCCCGCAACTCTTTTGCTATTAAATCTGCACCATACAGCTTTCTAACACCGCGAATATAAGCTTTCTGTCCTTCTGTGCAAATATCTGCTCCCATTCGCAAAAGTTCCTCTACAATTTTAAATCGTGCCTCAAAAATCGTCTCTTCAATCTCACTCTCACCTTCAGCCAAGGCCAGAGCTGCCATCAAAGGCGACTGGAGATCCGTGGGAAAGCCTGGGTATGGCTCTGTCCGAATTCCTTTTAATCCTTTCATTCTCTCCGTTCTCCAGAGAAGCAAATGCTCCCCACATTCTTTACAGTGAACCCCCATACACCTAAGCGCTCCATAGACTGCCCCTAATTGTTGAAGAGGTGGGTTGTTCAAAATCACCCTTCCTCCTGCTGCCGCAGTCATTAGCATATAAGTCCCTGCCACAATCCGGTCGGATACAATGGTAAATTCTACATCATGGAGTGTTTCCACCCCAGTAATTGTAATCTGACTGGTTCCTGCCCCCTGAATCTTGGCCCCCATACAACTCAGGAATCGACATAACTCTTCAATCTCGGGCTCTCTTGCTGCATTATTTAAAATCGTTACTCCTTTTGCCAAAACTGCTAATAAAATCACATTTTCTGTGGCGCCTACGCTGGGAAAAGGCAGGCATACACGGGAACTTTGTGGCTTTTTACAGCAAGCGCAAAGCCCTTCCCCCTTCTCTTCTAATTCTGCTCCCATTTTTCGTAAAGCTTCAATGTGGAGATCAATAGGGCGCTCCCCAATCACACAACCACCTGGGTAAGGTAAGGTTGCTGTCCCTGTCCGTCCAAGCAAACTTCCCAACAGCATAATAGAAGATCGCATTTGTCTGGCATAACATGCTGCCACTTGATTGGAATTCATCACAGTGGCATCAATAATAAGGGTGTCCCCTTCCCAATTAACTTTGCACCCAAAACCAATTAAGATTTCCAACATATTTTTCACATCTATAATCTTTGGACAATTTTTCAGAACAGTAATTCCATGATTTAATACAGCAGCGGACAAAATGGGCAACGCGGCATTTTTTGAGCCCTGTATACATACTTCGCCACAGAGTGGACTGCCGCCTTCTATCTCTAGATAATCCACAAATATTCCCCCTGAGTCCTGACTATATACTAAGATATGCCAAAATCTTTTTAAGGTTCCTGCTTACCTTATCTTGCCAAGAACACAGTTGGTTATGAGTAAGTCACATGCCGGGATACATTCAGAGCCAGCCCCATTTCCGACAGAAGGAAGAGAACAGACGTCCCTCCATAACTGATAAATGGCAGCGTAATCCCTGTGTTAGGTATGGTATTTGTAACAACTGCAATATTTAAAATAACCTGTATCATAATGTGGCCCATAATACCCACAGCAATCATACAACCGAACAAATCCGTTACATGCATAGCTATAATGAGCAACCGCCAAACTAAAAGAAGAAAGAGAAGAATCACTATAATTGCCCCCAGAAGCCCAAATTCCTCACAGACAATAGAAAAAATCATATCATTTTGAGCCTCTGGTACAAAACCTAACTTTTGCATACTATTCCCATATCCCACACCAAAGAGGCCTCCAGATCCGATGGCATAAAGTCCCTGCAATGTCTGGTATCCCTTTTCATACTCTTCTGGATTTCTCCAGATGGCCAGACGTTCCAGACGGTAGGATTCAACGCTCAAAAATATAGCCAGAAATCCTACTCCCAGAGCTCCCATGCCAATGAATTGGAAATATTTAGGACTCGCCACAAATACTAAAATAACTGCAATACCCATGATAATAATTGCCGTACTGAGATTATTCGTTCCCACCAGGCCGACAATCGGCAGAATCACCAGCATTACAAGAAACATTTGCCACAGGGATGTCATCTTTCGTACCCGCCTGCTAATAACTGACGCCAGCAACAGGATGACAGCCACTTTGGCAAATTCAGAGGGCTGAAAAGAAATAGGCCCCAGAGACAGCCAACGTTTGGAGCCATTGTACTCATCTCCAAAAAAGAGAACGGCAGTGGATAAAACGATAGACATCAGATAACCCAGTACAGCCAAACGTTCCCATTTATGATAGTCAATCCTTGATACTGCATACATACACGCCAATCCCAGAGAAGTAGCAAAAAATTGTTTTTTCAGATAATATGCCTTATCTGCAAACTTTACCTGGCCATTGTAGGCGCTGGTGCTGTAAAGCACAACAAGTCCGAAAACCACCAGGCCCAGAACAATCAGCATCAGACTGTAGTCAAAGGGCTCCTTGCCCTGCTTTTTTGCTCTTTTGGCGGTATTCGGACTTGCCAATAGAATCACCTCATATTTTTATTTTTTTTAACTTACGTATTTTCTCTCCACTGCGCTCCTTCGGCAAGCACATTTTACAAATTGCGTACATATTCCTTAAATAGGTTTCCTCTTTGCTCGTAGTTTTCAAACATGCCCCAGCTCGCGCAGGCAGGAGACAGAAGTACAGCATCTCCTGGCTCTGCTTTTTTTGCACAGATCAGGACAGCTTCCTTAAGATTATCCGCAAACACAATATTGGTAAAGCCGTGCCGCCTAGCTGTGTCTGCAATCTGATTTGCCGTAGCTCCCAAAAGTACCAGCCATTTTACCTTTCCCTCAAAGGTCTCCACCCAATCGTCAAACTCTACATGTTTGTCATATCCGCCGCCAATGACAAGGGTAGGCCTTACCATAGCTTCCACTGCCTTGATAGATGCATCCGTATTCGTCCCTTTGGAGTCATTGTAATAGGCCACGCCATTTTTCTCCTCCACAAACTCAATCCGGTGCTCCACTGCGGTAAAATGCGTCACAGTCCGACGTATATGATCCATTGGAACTCCCATAGCCGTTGCGATGGCTATGGCAGCCATTACATTCTCATAATTATGCGTCCCCAGAAGCTTTAATTCCTCTATCTCACAAATTTTTGTTTTCACATTCCCATCACTGAAGATAAAGGCACTGCCATCCAGATACACACCTTGATTCAATATATGCTTTCGGCTGAAATAAAGAACCGAAGCTTTCACTTTTTCACCAAACTGCCTTGTCGCCTCATCATCATAATTCAACACACACGTATCTGAAGCATCCTGATTGACAGCAATCCGTTCCTTAGTCTGAATATAACATTCCATCGTATGGTGACGGTTCAAATGATCTGGTGTAATATTTAGAATTGCACTCACCTGAGGCTTAAAATTTTCAATGGTCTCCAATTGAAAGCTGCTGATCTCTGCAGCTGTGACACTATCCTCTGTCATCTTAAGAGCTTCGTTTGTATAGGCATTTCCAATATTACCTACCACATAGGTATCCTTGTAATAACTTTTAAAGATCTCCCCCACAAGACTTGTGGTAGTAGTCTTTCCATTCGTTCCAGTGATGGCAGCAATTCTTCCCTTGGCAAAATGGTAAGCCAGCTCTACCTCTCCCCAGATGTCAACGCCATTTTTACGCATGTCCTCCACCAGAGGAAGATCCACAGGAACGCCAGGGCTTAACACCACAAGCTCTATCTCCTTTTTCAAAGCTTCCGGCAGCTTTCCCAGCAAAATTTTACTCTTGCTGCCCTCGGGAAGCCGGGCGCGTACTTCTTCTTCCTTTAAATTTTCGTTACTGTCATAAAGAGTCGGTACAGCTCCTGCCTTTTCCAGGAGCTTGGCTGCCCCGATTCCACTGACGCCACTCCCAATAATTAATATTTTCTTATCTATTATCATGTTTATTTTCCTTATCTAAAATTATGAGTCTCGCTTCTACAGTGCCAGGATTCCAATCAGGCAGAGAATCGCAGTCACAATGGAAAATACTGCCACCACCCGCGTCTCTGACCAGCCTCCCAGCTCAAAATGGTGATGAATGGGAGCCATGCGGAAAATTCTCTTTCCTCCAGAAATTTTATAGTACGACACCTGGATCATAACGGACAGGATTTCCACCCAGTAAATCAAGGCTACGATTAAGATAAACATGGGCATTTTCAACATATAGGCCGTGGATGCCACAAAACCTCCCAGTGCTAGAGAACCAGTATCTCCCATAAAGACACTGGCTGGATAAACATTGAACAGCAGAAAACCCATCAGGCTTCCCACTACCGCACAAGTAATCGGATGAAGTCCGCTCTTGCTCCCAAAAGCCACTACTGTAAAAAAAGTAGCTATCAGAACTGTTACACTAGACGCCAGGCCATCCAGACCGTCCGTAAAATTAGCGCCGTTGACTGTACCTATGATGGCCAGAAATGCCACTGGAACGGCCAGCCAGCCCAGGTGGAGATAATGCTCTGGCCAAAAAGGAATTAGCATGGCCATATCTCCTCCTGTCAACCGGTAGTAGTAAAACACGAACACGCCCGTCACCAGAAACTGTCCAAACATTTTTTGCCCCGGTGTCAGCCCTTCTGAGCGATGTAAAATAATTTTAATGTAATCGTCAAGGAAACCGATGATCCCAAAACCAGCCGTCACAAAGAGAATGGGAATGATCCCAGGATAGTCTTTCACATAAAGCAAAGAAGTAATCACAATTCCCGCAAGAATGATCAGGCCGCCCATCGTAGGGGTCCCATTCTTTTTCAGATGACTCTGGGGTCCTTCCTTCCGTTCTGTCTGCCCAAATTTTAGTCTTCGCAAAAGTGGGATCACAATCGGTCCCAGAGCTGCACTAATGGCAAAGGATATTAAAATCGGCAATATCAATGTTTGATCCATATTTATTTACCTCTCAAGTTTCTTTTGTCCATAGAATTATAAGACTTTTCCAATTATTAGTCAACAACACTTCACTTAAGTTTCCTCATCTGAGACTACTTCTTCTTTTTCAATCCCAAGATATGGCAAAATATTCGAAAATATGTCCTGCACCACCGGGGCAGCAATCGTTCCGCCGTAATAGACGCCTTGGGGATTATGAATGATAGCAATGGCAAGGACCCGGGGATCGTCTGCCGGAGCAAAGCCCACAAAAGAAGAAATATATTTATTAGTACCTCTGGGAAGTGTCTGGGAGGTAGCCGTCTTACCTCCAATTCGATAGCCTTCAATATATGCCTTCTGTCCACCACCTTCTGCTACTACCTGCTCCATAAGGTAGCGCATGGTCTCTGAAGTCTCTTTTGAAACTACGCCTTCCCTCTTTTCATACTGAAGAGTTTTTAAAAGATTCCCTTCCTCATCCCGGATCTCTACACCAAAATGGGGTGTCACTCTTGTTCCGCCATTGATAATCGAGCTGATGGTAGTTGCAAGCTGCATGGGAGTTATCTGAAAAGACTGCCCAAAAGAGATGGTCGCCAGCTCTACAGCCCCAATATTCTCCACTTTGTGCATAATTGTAGCCGCTTCTCCCGGCAGGTCCACGCCTGTCTTTGACAGCAATCCAAATTGCTGAAAATAGTGGTAGAAATCTTCTACACCAACACGTTGACCTATATCTATGAAGACAGGGTTGCAAGAATTCATAATTCCCTGGACAAAGGTCTCTCCTCCATGCCCTCCCACCTTATGGCAACGTATTTTTCGATCTTCCACGATACGAAAGCCTGGGCAGCTAAAAGTGTCATTCAATGACACAACTCCCTTTTCCAGGGCTGCAGCCGCTGTGATGACCTTGAAGGTAGATCCTGGCTCATAAGTATCATTGATACTTTGGTTTCTCCACATTTGATTCAAAAGATCCTGCTTTTCCTGTTCAGAAAGCCCAGTTGTATCCATATCTGTATTCAAGGTAAAGGGATCATTTAAGTCAAATTCTGGCACATTCACACAGGCGTATATTTCGCCGTTCTGGGGATTCATAACCAGGATAGATACATAAGTGGCCTGCTTTTGCTCCAAGGCCTTTAAAGCCGCCTGCTGAGCGTAAAGCTGAATATTGTAGTCCAGGCTGATATAGAGATCATTCCCAGAAACAGGTTCCACCCGTTCCTCACCGGCGTCTGCTATCTCCACCCCCCTGGCGTCCGTCAAAGTAAGTATGGTACCATTCATTCCCTGTAAATAAGAATCATATACTACTTCCAGTCCGATAATTCCCTGATTGTCGCTCCCTGTAAATCCCAGAACTTTGGAAGCCAGACTTCCATAGGGATAATATCGCTTGAAATCTTCATCAATTTTTACTCCTTCTAATTGATATTCACGTATGCGATCTCCCACTTCTTTCTCCACATTCGTCTTAACCCGCTCAATGGAACTGCGCTTTTCCACGCGCTTTCGAACGGTATCCTCTGGCAGTTCTAATTCCTTGCAGAGAACTTCTATTACCGTCTCTGGATCCTTGATCTGACTGTGAACCACAGAAATGGTACAGACCGTTCGGTTGGTAGCCAACACATTTCCAGAGGCATCTATGATTTTCCCCCGGGCTGCTTTGATGCTCCGTTCCCGCTCATGGAGATCGTCAGCCAGCTCCTGATAATACTCCGACTCAAAAACCATTAGTTTTACCAGGCGCCCCACCAGCACCAATAGAGCCACGAAACAGCAGCCGAAAATCACAATGATTTTCTTCCTGTTATATGTCTTACACTTTGGATTCATAAAAAGACCTCATAACGGTTTTTACTAACCTATTATGAGGTCTTTTAATATATGCATTTCTCACGTGTTTTGATGCTGAATTTAATAAGGTGAATTTTCATCTGACGCTGGTTGATTCTCATTTCCGAGAAGTGGGCTTCCAATCCCGTTCATAATGCCATCGTCGCCTTCTTCCTCCACCTCTTCTTCTGTAGGCATTTTTACTGTCTCACCTGTATTTGGATCAGTCAGTGTCCCTTCTGGGTTCTCTGAAGCATTTTCCTCTTCACTCTCTTCGCCTTCTTGTCCATCCTGACCCTCTTCGCCTTCTCCCTCTTGGGCCTTGGCAGCATTTTCCGCATCTACTTCGTCCTGCATATCGGCAGGAATATCCTCTGTGGCATAGATGTTCAGATAAGGCATGGCTTCTTTCATAATATTCTTAAAAATCTCCTGGGCATAGCTGCTGCTGGCCTGAGTCTCAGAACTGGCTGCATTTGGCTCGTCCACAACCACGTAGCAGACTACCTGGGGATTATCCACTGGAGCAAATCCAATAAAAGATACCAAATATTTATTCAATTCACGGGGAAACTTTTGAGCTGTTCCCGTCTTGCCGCCCATGGCATATCCTGCCACCCGGGCCTTTTTCCCGGTAGGATTGTTGCCATTGGCATCCGCCTCGCCATACATGGTATGGTACAGATACTGTTTAATCAGCGCAGAAGTCTTGGCAGAAACAGTCTGCTTCACCAGAACTGGATTAATGTTCTCTACTGTGCCTCCATTTGGATCCAGTACCCGTTTTACTACGTGAGGCTTATAATAATAACCCCCGTTAATAACAGATGAAAAAGCGCTGGCTACTTGTATCATAGTGGCGTTGTAGCCTTGACCAAAGGAACTGGTAGCCAGCTCTGTGGGTCCAATATTGTCCCTTGTAAAGACACTCAGTGCATTATTTGCCTCTCCAGGAAGATCAATGTTCGTCTTCAATCCAAAGTTAAAGATTTGCTGATACTTTAGAAAGGTATCATAGCCTTCCATAGCTCCTATCTGCATAAGGGCATCATTGCAAGAAAACATCAGGGTGCCCTCCAGAGAAATGATACCATGTCCTGTCTTCTTAGCACATTTGATGGGCTTTTGCCCTTCCACAATCACCTGGCCTCCATCGCAGAGGAATGTGCTCGTATCTTCAATCACTCCCATTTCCAGTGCTCCCGCAACTGTCATGGGTTTTACCGTGGATCCTGGCTCAAAGCCATCACTGATGCAGAAGTTTCGCCACATTTGATTCTTAGCTTCCAATTGTTCTTCCTCTGTCATCAGTTCTACTTGCGCCTCAGACAGATAACCGTTTTCCACCAGATCGTGTGGATTATTCAGATCGAAAGTTACATCCCGGGCCATAGCATAGATCTCCCCATTTTGAGGATTCATCATGAGCACCGCTATATTTTTAGCGGCCGGCCCCTCCACATTTTTATTGGTGTATTCATTTTTAAACTGGGCAATATATTTTTCTACAATTCCCTGGAGCGTCGCGTCAATGGTGGACACCACGCTATTGCCGTCTGTAGCTACTTTTACCACCTTAGACTGTTCCAGATCTTCATTCAGATAATTATAACTTCTGCCATTTGTTCCATTCAGGATTTCGCTGTACTCTTCTTCGATTCCCGTCTGTCCCTGATTACCAGTTACCGTATAACCGATCACATTACAGGCAAGAGAGTTATTGGGGTACCGGCGGATATAGGAGTCCTCAAACCAAACCCCTTTGATCTTGCCGCCTGTCTCTTCATCTTCCTGCATGGCCTGAAACTCCGCTATCTCTTCCTTGGTAAGCTGTTTTAACAGAGGGACATAACTGCTATCCTTTCGCTCGCTTAAAATTCCGCGAAGCTTTGCCTCATCTATCTCCTCATACTCACCAAAGCAAGACAAGATAGCCCGCAGCGTAGGTTCCACACAATCCTTTTCCGCATTTTCGTCCGCGCTTTGAAGCAAAACCTTCGGATCCAGAATCAGATTATATACTTTTTCACTGGTAGCAAGAATGGTTCCGTTTCGATCCAGAATGTCTCCCCGCTTATATGGAAGTAGCATACTGGCCGTATCCTGCTGAGCCAAAACCTTCTTGGTGTATTTCTCTCCGTTCGTCTTATTGATATAGGCTAAGCGAACATCTACAACAACTAACGCAAGCACTACTATGGTAAATAGCAGTGCCAGCTTTCGTTTCATCCGGTTGTTCATGCGGGCAATCTTTCGCATCTGGCTTCTCTTTGAACTTTTCAAATTACTCATCCCCTACCAATCCTTCAGACTTTTGCCTTGCTCAGGAATGTCTGCATACTGCTTTACATAATCACTTCCTGTATTATCATACAGTACCACCTGATCCGCGTTTGCATACACCATACCCAATTCATGAATGGCAATATCCCGAATCTTTTCCAGATCTACAGATGCAGTGACACGATTGTATTCATCATCATTTTCTGTCTTCAGATCTGTAAGTTGTTGTTCCAGAGATGCAATATTTTTCATTAAAGCTGTATTATTTGCCTGCAATTGCAGGTATCCTGCGCATACGAAAAGGGTAAGTACAGAGGCGACTGTAAGAAATATGGTATATCCGATGCTAAAATACCTCATCTTCTCTCTATGTGCCCTATGCACGCCAGATCTTTGCCTTACGCCTTGGCGCCGTCTTTTTGCAGGCACTTCCACTGGCTGAAGCTTACGAACTGCTGTGCCACTCATATATGCCTGTCTACTTCTGTCTGCTGTTTTTCTTTTGTCCGTATAAATGCTTCTAATTTGTGCCATATTAATTCTCTCGATTCCATTAAATCCGCTCAAATACTCTAAGCTTTGAACTTTTTGACCTTTTATTTTCTTCCAATTCCTCCTTGCCTGGAATAATTGGCTTTTTAACAGTTAACCTGCCCTTCGGCTTTTTGCCACACACACACACAGGAAAGTTTGAAGGGCAGGTACAGGGATTTTCATTCGTCTTAAAAATTGTTTTTACTATCCGATCCTCCAGAGAGTGAAAAGTTATCACGCAAATTCTCCCTCCTGGGTTCAACAGATCGATCATATCATCCAGGGAATTTTTCAAAACTTCCAGTTCTCCATTCAGCTCAATTCGAATAGCCTGAAAAGTCTTTTTGGCAGGATGGCCTCCGCTCATTCGCACCTTTGCAGGAATCGCTCTTTTGATAATCTCCGCCAATTCCCCTGTCGTCTCAATTGGTTTCTCTTCTCTGGCAGCTACTATGTGCCTGGCAATATTTTTTGCAAACTTGTCTTCGCCATAATCACGAATCACCCGAAACAGTTCGCTTTCTGTATAGCCATTTACAATATCTTTCGCTGTCCTCACCTGACTCTGGTCCATCCGCATATCCAATGGGGCGTCCTCCCGATAAGTAAATCCACGCTCCACAGAATCTAACTGGTAGGAGGAAACTCCCAGATCCAACAGGATTCCATCCACTTTTTCTATGCCGTTTTTATGTAACTCAGAACGCATCTTGCAGTAATTACTGTGAATAATCTTTACCTGGTCTTGAAATTCCAACAGTCGCTTTTTTGCTGCCTGGATGGCATCTGCATCTTGATCAAATCCAATGAGACAGCCCTTTTTCGACAAGCGTCGGCAAATCTCCCAGGCATGTCCACCCCCACCCAGGGTTCCATCCACATAGATTCCATCTGGTCGAATATTTAGCTGTTCCATTGTTTCTTTCAGCAAAACCGATTTATGTGCGAATTCCATTCAATCCTCCAGCTTTACTCACTTTTAAATATCCAGACCCAGTTCTGTCAACTGTCCTGCAATCTCGTCCATATCAATTTCATCATAATTGTTATTCTGATTCCACTTCTCCTCGCTCCATATTTCAATGCGATTCAGGAGTCCGGCTAGTATGACATCTTTTTCAATACCTGCAAACTTGCGAAGAGTTGCAGGCAGTAGAATTCTTCCCTGCTTGTCAAATTCACAGGAAGTGGCTCCGGCAGTTAGAAATCTCACAAAAGAACGGGCATTTTTATTCGTTGTGGGGAGTTTGCGAAGCTTTTCCTCATAGGCTTCCCACTCATTCATAGGAAACACAAAGAGGCAGCCATCCAATCCTCTCGTCACAATAAACTCTTCTCCCAGTTGCTCTCGAAATTTGGAAGGAATGATCAGCCTGCCTTTGGGGTCTACTGAATGACTGTATTCACCTCGGAACATGGCCTTACCCCCTCTTTTTGTGGTTTCCAGTATTACCACTTTTCTTTACTTAAAAACCACTTTCTACCACTCATCACCACTTATACGTTTTATCATAGCTTAATATCCATCAAAAAGCAAGAACAATTTCTGTCAAAAGTGCACAAAAAATAAGGCTACCATATCTTGTAAAGGTATTTTTTTACAAATACCAGATATAGTAACCCTATTTTAAAACTTATTTTGATTCTAATTTTCAATTTTTAGGCCGGTTCCCATAAAACCAAATGATTCCACTGACTGCACTGATTGAGAGAACAATCAGCATAATGTGAGAATACTCCCCCACCAGATAAGCAATCTTTCCCCAGGATTCTCCCAACACAGCTCCCAGATAAATCAGCACAGTATTCCATATGACAGAACCAATGGTTGTATACAGAAAAAAGATAGGCAGTTCCATGTGGCTCATCCCCGCGGGAATGGAAATCAGGCTGCGAACCACTGGAATAAACCGACAGAAAAATACGGTTTTCACACCTTTTTTTCGAAACCAGGCATCTGCCTTTTCCACATCTGCCGGTTTCAGGCAGAGAACCTTTCCCGCTTTGCCAGACACCAGCTTCATCATTCGTTCCTTGCTTAAAATCCTGCCCACACCATACAAGACAATCGCTCCAGCCAGGGAGCCCAGAGTTGAAAAAAAGATAACTCCCAGAATGGTAAGCCGTGTATGAGTTGTCAAAAATCCGCCAAAGGTCAGAATTACTTCGGAAGGAATGGGTGGAAAAATATTTTCCACTGCAATCAAAAGAAAAATTCCAGGATAACCGTACTCCTCCATCAGAGTTATAATGATATTCTGCAAATGGCCACCTCACAATATGTACATGCAAGTCCCTGGAAGCCTCCATAACGCTAAAGTGTCACAGAGTTCCAGGCCTACTCATCTTATGTTTAAACCTATGCAGAATCCCTGAAAATCATCCCTTTTCTTTTAGACGTTAAACCGGAACAAAATTACATCCCCGTCCTTTACCACATATTCTTTTCCTTCCAAGCCCACCAAGCCTTTTTCCTTGGCTGCAGAATAAGAGCCGCAATTAAGCAAGTCCTGATAATTTACGACTTCTGCCCTGATAAAGCCACGCTCAAAATCAGAGTGAATCTTGCCGGCAGCCCCCGGAGCCTTTGTCCCTTTTTTAATAGTCCATGCCCTTGTCTCTGTCTCGCCTGCCGTCAGGTAGCTAATCAGTCCCAGGAGATGATAGCTTGCCCGGATCAGTTTTTCCAGGCCAGATTCCTTCAATCCCAAGTCCTCCAGGAACATAGCTTTCTCATCTTCATCAAGCTCTGCTATCTCTTGCTCAATCTGAGCGCAGATCACAAATACTTCATTTCCATATTCTGCGGCAAAGTCACGGACTGCCTGTACATGTGAGTTGGATGCAGCATCGTCAGCCAAATCCTCCTCTGCCACGTTTGCTGCAAATATCACAGGCTTGTAGGTCAGAAGGTTATAGCTTTCCATCCATGCAAGCTCGTCCTCATCCTCTGTGGTAAATCCTGCCGCCATCTTCCCTTCTTCCAGCCAGTTTTTCAGCCGGTTCAAAAGCTCCAGCTCTTTTGCCAGTGTCTTGTCATTTCTGGCTCCCCTGTTGGTTTTGGCAATTCTTCGCTCAAGAATCTCAAGATCAGAAAACACCAATTCCAGATTGATCGTCTCAATATCCCGCAGAGGATCAATGTTTCCATCCACATGAACCACGTTGGAATCTTCAAAGCAGCGCACCACATGGATGATAGCGTCCACCTCCCGGATGTTGGCCAGGAACTGATTTCCCAGGCCTTCCCCTTTTGAAGCTCCCTTCACCAGGCCTGCAATGTCCACAAATTCAATGACTGCTGGTGTTACCTTGGCCGAATTGTATAGATTCGCCAGGAGCCCTAATCGCTCGTCCGGCACTGGCACTACGCCTACATTTGGGTCAATGGTACAGAATGGATAATTGGCCGACTCAGCTCCTGCTTTTGTCAGGGAATTGAACAATGTGCTCTTTCCTACATTTGGCAGTCCCACGATTCCTAGTTTCATTTTTCTATATACCTCCTTGAAAGCACCGTAAAACAGGCGCTTTTCGTAATTTCTATATTTTTTCAAGTACCAATTCAAGTACCAATTTTCAAGGCGCTTACCTCTTCTCGCTCTTGGTCACATGGATTATATCATATCACTTATCATTTGGGAATAATGAAATTGCAATTTCTGCTTAAATCAAAAGCTGAATTACAGCCGCTTAAAGAAGATGTTCAATCCAATCCAACTTAAGCATTTTTCAATAATTCATCCCACTAATCCCCAATCTTCCATCCCGCACTCCAAATGTGATGCTTGGATCTCCTGCTTTATCAAACAGAGTGAAACCTGCCATACTGGGACTAAGCGTATTTTCATCGGCTCCCGCTATAGAGTTTACCATATCATCTGTAAAAAGCCGCTCTGCTCCAAGAGCAATAAAATCTTCTCTGGTTTCTACAATAAGCCCTTCATCCGATAAGCCTACATAAGTCGGAAAAGATGTCAAGTCTGCCAATTTTTCCACGTTTTTTTCCGCCACGGCTTCTTTTACCAGTCTGGCGAACTCCAAAACTGCCTCTTGGTCTACAGCAAAATTGTCCTCATACTGATCACTGGATTTTACCTCTTCTGGCTTCTGTGTGGAAATCATTTCTTCTCCTACCTTTACAATCTCAAATTCCTGCTGACCTGCTGCCCCTGGTGCAATTTCATATTTATCAAATACAATCACTGGGTTTCCGATTGAGTTTACATAAAATTTTGTACTTTTATCTATCCCTTTCCAGTCGTCAGTCCAATATTCCAATCCCGTTTCTTCTTCTCTTTGTTCTATTTGAAAACGAATACTTTTCTCCACATCCTGCTCATAGTTATCGCCTAAAATGTCCTTAAGTGTAATCCATTTTCCCTCTTTCAGATCAAAATTATAATATTTCGTCTCACTATACGCACTGCTCCAGTTTTCCGTTCCCATGACTGCCAGGGAGAGATATTGATCCGTCAGCGACTTCACCTCATACCACACTTTGATTGTAATGTTATGGTCCTCCCATTCTTCCTCTGTACCACCAGTCTCCAGGAAGGCCTGCTTGTACTCTTCGGCTCTTTCCATGGCCTCATTTGCATACTGCTCACAGAACGTATAAATTTCCTCATTTACCCCTTTTTCTAAACCATTCAGTTCTTCTGAAATCATCTCAATACTAGGAATGACTACAGAAACTTTTAAATCTTCTGTTTCCGTCTTATAAGAGCGAAATGTTACTATCTTTGCAAGTGCTCCAATTACTGGAATATTACTGATTCCCTGCGCAAAAGCCTCACTGGTATTCACACCCACTGTAAATAATAATGCTACTGCTGCCGCTGCTGCCACTCCTCTTGGCACAAAAAAGTGCCTCTTTTCCGCTGGTCTTTTCCTGGCATTTCGCGCCGCTGCTTTTTCAACTTCCGCCATCACTCGTTCTGACAATTCCTTCGGAATCGGAATACTATCATATTTTTGCTTCGCCTCTTCCATACGTTTCATACGCCTGCCTCCTCTTCAACAGCAACTTTTAATGTTTTTAAGCCACGATACAATTTTGTCTTCACCGTGTTTAAATTCATTTTCAAAATTTGAGCAATTTCACTGAGTGTCAATTCTTCAAAGAACCTTAGTTTAATGATTTTTTGAACATCTTCCTCCATCTGATTGATTTGGTCGTACAGTTCGTCATGAATTTCATATCCCTTTTCTTCATAAGAAATTTCCCAATAACTCCTATTTTCTGTCAGGACTATTCGCTTCTTTGCTTTTAAAAGAGCATAACACTCATGAAGTACAATTTTGTAAAACCACGTAACAATTGCACCCTCATTTCTCAAATCTTTATAATGCTCTAATGCTTTACAGACTGAATTTTGTACGATATCCAGCGCATCTTCCTGATTCTTTACATAGCTGAAAGCCAAACGGTAAAACTTATTTTGATTTTCAATGATATAGGCAACCAGCTTTTCATAAAGGTCCTGTTTCAATAGAATTCCTCCTTTCATTGTCTTTCTCTTTAATCTATAGATAATGGAAGGAACATAAAAGTTGCAAAAAAATAAGAAATAATAAGACTGCTGCAAAATCATCCACAAGACCTTTGCAGCAGCCTCTTTTCTATTCTCTCAAATTCCCTTTTTTCACATTCTCCCGAATCATCCCGTCAGTCACATCATATAGCACTTCTGACCCAAGTTTTGTCTTCGACTGTCGCCCATATACCTGTTCTGCCGTAACTTCATGCTCTCTCCAGTCTGCCCCATTATTGCTATTGTTCAATATTAAGGGCTGCAGATTGTCCATGGCATGTGCAAACTTTGCCTCTGGTGTCTCCCACTCCTCAAACTCATCAAACAATCCAATCAGTTCCTGCTTCTGGTCCTTTGGCAGGATAGAATACAATTTTTCCTTTGCAGCGTCTTCTCTTGCCTTCTGAGTCTTTTGCTTTTCCGTGTCATAGGCATACGTATCCCCAGCTTCAATCTCTACAATATCATGTATGAGGCACATGAGCATTACCTTCGTTATATCGATTGCCTCATTGGAATATTCTCTTAGCAGATAGGCCATAATCGCCATATGCCAGGCGTGTTCTGCATCGTTTTCATTTCTTCCGTGGCCAGACAAATGCGTTTGTCGAAAAATATTCTTTTCTTTGTCAATTTCCAGCGCAAAATCTAGCTGCTTCTTTAATCTTTCATCCATCCAGTTATTCCTCTCTTATTATTTGCTATCTTTTCACTCTTGTCGCAGCTCAAGCTCTCTGCACGTCCACTTTTCTCCCAAAATCGAATACATCTCTACACGTCCCGTAGCTCGAAACCCTACAGACTCATAACAGCGGCGCGCAGGTTCATTATTTTCAAATACACCAATGGTAATCCGTTCCGTCTTAAGCGTCTCAAAGGCATAGCCAATAGCCAGCTTTAACATTTCCTTACCGTAACCCTTGCCTCTCTTCTCTCCATCCACAATAATAAATCCAAAACGGAGCTCCTTCTTTTCTTCATCCAGAAATCGCATCATCAGATGACCTGCAATCCCCATTTCATCAAAGGCTGTCATTTCAAAATAATGATCTGTATAAGCGAAGGACTGATAATATGTGTTCATATCGTCTGCAGTAATAGGATATTGGCCTAATCTGCCGGCAGACCATTTATAAAATGTCATTTCATCCTTAATCCAGGTAACAATGGTCTCTGCATCACAGGCCTTATATGGTCTTAATCTTAACATTTACTCTTCCCCTTTTATTCTCTACATAGAAATCCATCCAAATACATTTGCGATAGAACTGAGAAGAATAATCACAATACAGATGGGCGCCAGATATTTCATAAACAGGCAATACATTCTTTTGCGCTTGAAGCTGGAAGACTGCTCCACTTCCTTTGCAATCTTATCAAGTCCCACCACCCGAGTAACCAAAAGGCAGGTAGCCAGGGCTGCTATAGGCATCATCAGTGAATTTGTCAGGAAATCAAAGAAATCCAGAATCGTCATTTCAAGCACTGAAACAAAATCCAACACGCCAAATCCCAGGGCGGAAGCCGAGCCAAACAAAAAGATAATCACTCCCATTAACACAGTTGACTTGCGACGGCTAAAGCCAAGCTGATCCTCAAAAGTAGAGACGCCAGACTCAGCCAGGGAAATTGCGCTGGTCAGAGCGGCCAGAAGCACCAGCAGGAAGAAGAGGATTCCTGCTCCTGTTCCAAAGCCCATGCTTGCGAACACCTTGGGTATCGTAATAAACATCAGGGATGGACCAGCTTTCAAAGTATCTGGATCCCCGCCGGAAAAAGCAAATACTGCAGGAATGATCATAAGCCCCGCCAGCATTGCGATAGCAGTGTCAAATATTTCCACCTGTGTGGTGGATGCCTCAATATCCACCTCTTTTTTCATATAGGAACCATAGGTATACAAAATACCCATAGCAATAGACAGAGAATAGAACATTTGTCCCATAGCCGCAACTACAGTCATCCAGGAAAAATTGTCTAAATTTGGAATCAAAAAATATTTTACTCCTTCCCATGCCCCTGGCCTGGTCATGGAATAGATAGCTACAATCACGGCCAATATCACAAGCATAGGCATCATTACTTTTGAGACCCGCTCTATCCCATGTTTCACACCAGCAAAAAGGACAACCACAACCATCAGGCTAAAGAAAAGAAACCACAATTCAGCTCCAAAACCCTCCGCTATAAAGCTGGTAAAATAATTATCTTCCGCCAGAACTGCTGTCTTTCCCTGCACATACTCGAAAAGGTATTTCGTCACCCATCCTCCGATAACGCTGTAGTAGGGCACGATCAACATGGGAATCACAGCATTGATCCATCCTCCAAGCCGAAAAGAAGCACTTTTTCCAAACGTCTGAAAAGCGCCTACCGGGCTTCTCTTTGTCATGCGTCCCAGAGCTGTCTCTGACACAATTAGAGCATATCCAAAGGTCAGCATCAGAATCAGGTATACCAGAAGAAATATCCCTCCTCCGTATTTCGCCGCCAGATAAGGAAATCGCCATATATTTCCCAGTCCCACGGCTGATCCTGCAACAGCAAGAACGTATCCCAGTTTGCCGGAAAAGCTACTGCGGGATTTTCCAGAATTTTTATTTTCATTCATCTTCTGTTTTTCTCCTTCAAATTGTTTTTCAAATCCTTTACTTAGTTTATCATTGGCTTTACACTTATTCAAGCTTTATCTTGTTGCTCTGACAGGTTCCTAGCAGAATTAAAAAAATAAATTTTTTAGGCTGTCCTTTTCCCCTTCAAAACAGTTAAAGGATAAGCAGAAGATATGGCTCAGGAGACCTTTGCCCGTTTTTTTCGAACTTTAGATCATTATCAGCATTATGGAAAAGCGGCAAATTACAGTTAAATTTGCACTGGAAAGTCTGTCTAAAGAATTAAGGGAGGTCGCCATTCTATATTTTATACAGGGATGTAAGCAAAAAGACATTGCAAAAATTCTGGGGAAATGCATGGGTGTGGCCGCCCCTCTGTTCGCCCTGCTGATACTTCCAGAATTGTGGAAAAACCGAAGTGCAAATTCGTAAGTTCTGAGGCTTTCGCTATTCTCCTGTGCTTGATCTGGTGTTCTCTATGGGTACAGCTTCTATTACAGGAAAGGATTTATGAAGCTATTTCTCTGCCTCTCTGGCTTGGATACTGTATCCGAAAGGGTCAAAATAGTTGTAGAACAATTTGAGAGGTAAAAACACAATGGAACTGAGCTTAAACAATCTGACAAAGGAATTTAAGGACCTTACTGCTGTCTGTGATGTGTCCTGTACTCTTACTACTGGTGTGTATGGTCTTCTGGGAGTAAGCAATAATGAAATATGAGTTGAAAAAGGTATTTTTAAGAACCAGCAGCAGTGTGGCGCTCTGTGTCCTCCTGGCAGTAATGGGGTAAATAAAATCATTGGACTTTTGCCAGAAAGGTATTAGGAGCTGTACCCATTCTTTTTGTGCTCTATACAGTTTTAACCGGGATTCTTCTGCCTGTATTGTACCGGGAATATCGGCATAAGCAGATAGGATGAAATAGAGTTAAAGAAGGAAAAAATGAAACAGTGGGGAAAATTCTTCCGTTTTATAAAAACATTGGAAAGGACGGAATATTTTTAGATTCTGTTACACATTATTTAAATTCAGTATAAGTAATAAGGGCAAGTAAGGAATATTCCTCACAGCCCTTATTCATTGCTAATATAGCATTTATGCTGCAAAATTTTCAATAGGGATAATATTCCCACTCACCGTCCAGCTCTTTCCCTTCCACCTGAATGTGAAGCTCTCTCATAGAATCATAAATCCGGGTGGTAAACACATCCTCTCCGTCATTTATAAAAATTTCCAAACTCGAACTGTCAGAGAAAATCTGCAGCTTGTGAAGTTCAGCCACCTTAAGTCCCCGGGTAGTTCTACCACTACCACAACCCCGGACATCCAGAAGCAGTACTCCATCTTCATACTTGAGCCGTACAGATTCTCGCAAATACATCTGAAAATCTTCACTTCTTTTATTAAAGGTAACAATAACTTCAGAGCAAGCCGATGTTCCCAAGTCAAGACCTGTCTGAAGGCTACCCCGGTATCCTTCCTGACGCAGTCCTTTAAGCTCTTTTAGGGGCCTTTGGCAAAGGAGGCCCACATCGTTCACATACAGCTCCCGGGGAATCGTCAAAGCATGGACCCAGCCCTGGGCAAGTGTGGGCTCCTCATATCCTGAGTCGGGAACCGACATCCATCCCATCAAAATCCATCTTCCAGTCTCATCCTGAAATACCTGAGGGGCATAAAAATCGAATCCTCTGTCCAATTGGTGAAACTCTCCAAGAGTATAATCTGTTCCCTCAAAATCATAATCAAGTAAGAACCAACCGCACTGATACTTATTGGCGTACTCATACTCGTCAGCCGCAACTCCCTGAGGACAGACAATGAGAAACTTTTTTTCTCCAATTTTCAGATAATTGGGACATTCCCACATATACCCAAAGGAAGTCTTCGGCTGAAATCGCAGCTTATAAGTCCAGTCTGTCAGGTTATAACTCTCAAAGAGCAGCACTGACCCTTCGTCCTTCCGGCTTCGTGCTCCCTGAATCATAAAATAATGCCCATGTTCCCAAAACACCTTGGGATCCCGCACATGTTTACTCATGTCAGAGGGATAATCTTCATTTTTCATGAGAAGTCTCTTCTCAGAAAAGGTGAAACCGTCCTTTGAGGTGACAAGGATGGTATTTTGCTCTCTCCCATCCGTCACATAATTATAATTTCCGTCCTCATAGCGCACATTTCCCGTGTAAAAGAAATACAGGGTATCCTCCTCCTGAAATGCACAACCGCTATAAGGGCCATTACAGTCCCATTTACTGTCTGAATAAACTGCCGGCTCCTGTTCCTCATAATGAATAAAATCCTTTGTCGTCATATGTCCCCAAAAAATACTCCTTATCTCTGGATAAAAGGGGCAGTACTGAAAATAAATATGGTAGATGCCGTCCTTCTGACACAGTCCGTTAGGGTCGTTGAGCCATCCCATAGGCGGCTGAAGATGATACTTCAGCCGCAGGGGATCCCTTTGTACCCTTTTATATTGTTCCTTCCTGTTATTCCAATGTTCCAGATAGGCATCCTTTTTCATCGGGCTTTTTACCATTGCAATCTTCTCCATAAAATATTTTTACATCCGTTCTCCATGATTTATCTGGCGAAGCTCCCATCCGCTCATATCTGGCTGATGTTCCGGGTCTGTAAAAATCATGGGAATCACTGTGTCATATCCTTTATCAGAAATCTTCTTCAAATCAAAAGTAATAAGAAACTGTCCTGCCTTTACCTTATCTTTGTCTTTTACATGAGCTGTAAAATGTTCTCCATTCAGATTGACCGTATCCACTCCGATGTGAATCAAAATTTCTTCTCCACTATCAGATTTAAGGCAGATAGCATGCTTTGTTTCAAATACGCTGAGCACGGTTGCATTTACAGGCGCATATACAGCTCCTTCTTCCGGCTGAATAGCTATGCCATCGCCCAATACTTTATTGCGGAAAGTCTCGTCTTTCACATCTTCCATGGCAATCATTTGTCCCGTCGTATAAGCAACATAAGTTCCTTCCTCATAATCCACCGTTTTGGGGATAACTGTGACGGCCGGCTCTATTTTGTTCTCTGTCTCATCTGTTAAATTTTGAGGCTTTTTTTGAAAACCTGCCAACACCAGCGTCATTGTAAATCCTGCTGCCAGGGCAATCAGATGAGCAATCACATAGTTCACATAACCATTATTGACCGGATCTGCCAATGCAATTCCTGGAACTACTGTCGTTCCAAATCCAAGAGCTGCCAGATTTGTAAAGTAGACTACCGCGCCGCCGATTGCACCACCGATACAGCCCCCAATCAGAGGATATTTAAAACGTACATTCACGCCGAACAGGGCCGGTTCTGTGATACCGAAAAGGACAGATATAAAACTGGGAATACAAAGTTCCTGAGTCTTGGCATCCTTTCTGTTTTTCAGCAAATATCCGAGAACAGCACCGCCCTGAGCCGTCATTGCCACAGACATGAGAGGATTCAGTATATTTCTTCCCGTGTCAGCCAGAAGTTGAGCCTCAATGGCGCCAAAGATATGATGGAGCCCGGTGATAACAATCAATTGTTGGAAGCCGGAAAATAGTGCATAGCCAAACACGCCTAGATTCTGGGTCATCCACACAAGCCCGCCTGTGATAACAGATGCCAGTCCTCTTCCAAGAGGCCCAATGATTGTAAACAGCAGCAATGCACCGACTAAAGTGGTAAGCAGAGGAGATACCAGGAGCCGAATCACCTCCGGCACCTTTTTCTCAAAGAATAGATCCAGCTTTGCCGTCACCACTCCCATCAACAACGCTACAATAATGCCTCCCTGAAAGCCTACCAGATCCACTCCCAGGCCAAACAAGTGTAAAGTAGTCACCTCAGCAGTTCCCTGTGCCGCTGCATAAGCATCTGCAAGGCTGGGAGACAGCATAATACATCCTATCACAATACCGAGAATAGGCCTTCCTCCAAAACGCTTACATGCACTGTAGGCCACTGCCAGAGGCAGGAATCCAAAGATCGCCCCTGAGGAAATATTGATGAGCTTTGTAATTCCAAATAAGGTTTCATTATTTTGCACCAGTTCTACATTGGCCAGCACGCCGGAAAGTCCTGTGAGAAGAGCTGCTGCCAGGATACCAGGCATAATATCAATAAATACATCTGAGAGAGCCTTGATAATTCTCTGAATGGGGTTCATCTTTTTATTGGCCTCTGTCTTTAAGTCACTCAGACTCATGTTTTGCTTGCCTGTATATTCTGTAAAAACTTCATATACATCGTTGACCAGGCCGGCTCCAAAGATTATCTGGAGTTGATCCCCTGCCACAAACACGCCTTTAGCCAGATCTAAATCTTCTATGGCCTTTAGATCTGCCACATCATTATTCTCCAGCACAATCCGAAGTCTTGTGGCGCAGTGAGCCACTCCCTGAATATTGTCTTTTCCGCCTACCAGTTCTGTAAGTTTTTCTGAGATAGCAAGATATCTCTGTCGTTTCTTATCCTCCATTGTAACCTCCCCTTATATTCTCTGAAATCGGAAGCACTTGCTTCCAAAATCCTGTTTTTCCGGCAGAATACTAATTCCACTGTACATCAGCTCATCGCCTCCATACACCTCTCCTGTGTCAAGCTCCTGATAATACGCTTTCTCATCCAGACCTTTCAGCTTCAAAATCTGTATGGCAGGCGCCGGCTCACACAAAACCTCAAAATAAAATGCCACAACTTCCCTGCCATCCTGTGAGATAAAATTCCATGCCCCATGATTTTCCAAAAAAGGATTCTTTACCCGGTAAAAACGTCCCCTCTGTATGGTGTCACGTATTGTTTTGTAAAAGCTTATCTGTTCTGTAATCTCTCTCATTTCTTCTTCAGAGCACTTTGTAAGATCCAGTTCATATCCAAAGTTAGCGCTCATAGCCATTGCCGCCCGGGTAGACAGAGGCGTGTTTCGTCCTGTCTGATGATTTGGCGCCACACTTACATGCGCTCCCATAGTGACAGGCGGAAAGACAAAGGAAGTGGCATACTGAATTTTCATCCGGCACACAGGATCTGTATTGTCACTGCACCAAGTCTGTGGCATATAGTACAACATTCCCGCATCAAACCGCCCCCCGCCGCTGGCACAGCTCTCAAAAAGAATCTCAGGATGCCTGGCGGTAAGCTTTTCTATAATCCCGTACAACCCCAACACATACCTGTGAAATACTTCCCCCTGCTGTCCTGCCTCCAAAAAGGAGCTTTCTACCTCTGTCAGCTGCCGGTTCATATCCCATTTGATATAGTCTATCCGAGCCTGAGAGAGTACTTTCTCCATAGCATCCACTACATAGGCACACACTTCATGTCTGGACAAATCCAATACCAGCTGTTCCCGCCCATACGTATAGGGGCGGTCTTCTGCATGGAGGACATAGTCAGGATGCTGCCTGTAAAGATCACTGTTCTGGGAAATCATCTCCGGCTCCACCCAAAGGCCAAACTGCATACCCAGTTTATGAATCTTCTGCTCCAGATGGGCAAGACCTCCGGGAAGCTTTTTCGTATCCACCTGCCAATCGCCAAGAGAGCTGGTGTCATCGTCTCTTTTCCCAAACCATCCGTCGTCCAGCACAAAGAGCTCTATGCCGGCCTGAGCCGCCTTTTTCGCCAGTTCTAACAGCTTCTCTTCTGTGAAGTCAAAGTAGGCAGCTTCCCAGCTATTTAATAGAATAGGCCTTTCTTTCCTGACAAAAGGGCTCCGCACTAAATGCTCTCTAAAAAAGCAGTGGAAGGTATGAGACATTTCATTCAAGCCGTGGGCAGAATAAACCATGAGAACTTCCGGTGTCTGAAAAGATTCTCCCGGCTTTAAAAGCCATTCCCCATTCCAGGGATTCATCCCCATCTGAAACCTGATATTTCGAAAAGAGTCTACCTGTGCGGTTGCCATAAAATTGCCGCTGTACACAAAACTTGCTGCAAAGATTTCCCCCTGCTCTTCATCTGCTCCCCGTCTCATAAGAGCCATAAAAGGCGATTGCTGAGGCGAACTGGTCCCCCGTAGACTTTCAATCTGCACCGTTCCGCTGGTTAAGGGTCTGCGATCCATGTTCCTCTCGTTGTTGTGTCCCCCATAGAGGGTCAGCACGTCAAAATCATCTTCCCGCAAATCCACCGACATACTCAGCATTTTTGTGAGAGTCAGATTCTGTGTGGAATGATTCTCGAAGCGGACACTCCTGGCTATCACACTTTTTTCTTCAAAGACACTGTAAATCAGGAACACATCAAGTCCCACTATCTCATCCTGCATATGAATCGTTAATGTGTCCACTGCTGTCTCATCTCCAAAAGATGAGGGCAGACCGGGTAGGGTCGGTTTCCCCTTTGTGATCTCATGCCCCGCATAGCTGAGACTGCTGATGCGGCTTCCCCTTTCATTTCGGATGCCATAGGCACAGCTTCTAAAGTCTCCATTTCCATACTGAGGATACTCTTGTGGCAGTACTCCAAGGGAAAATGTGCGCTCCTTCGGCTCAGGATTTGTCTCCAGGCTACGCTCTTTCCAGATAAGAGCACGACTTCCGTGATAGCTTTCAAGCCCCCTTCCCCAGTACAAATGTGCCAGATACTTCCCTTTCAGGATCTGCATGACATAGCTGGATGTCTTCGCCTTCAGATGAAAAATTTGTCTCTGTCCATCATATTGAATACTCATTTTTCCTCCATTTGAAGTGCCACTACGGTCCTTCGCTTATTTTAGTATTCCGCTCTTGCAATAATAACTATACTATTTTAAAATAAATAAAACATGGATAAATGTTGCTTATCCATGTATCTTTGTGACTACCTGATAAAACGATAAAACTTTTTTGGGAAAGGAGCGCCATGAAAGACTTTTTATTTTCCAATGACTTCTTTAAGAATTTAGATGCCTTTGTGTATACCTGTGGATACGAAACCTGCAGTCCGGGACACAGCTATGGTCCTGCTGTGCGCAGCGGGTATTTGATTCACTATGTACTCGGCGGAGCCGGATACTTTAAGACAGGAGGCCGTATGTACCGCCTGAAGGAGGGCGATGCCTTTCTTATCTGCCCCGATGAGCTCATCTACTACGAGGCGGACAAAAAAAATCCCTGGACCTACACATGGATTGGTTTCCAAGGTGTAAAAATCAAGGGATATCTGGAGCGGACCTCTCTTCTGGCCTCTCCAGTCTTTCACTATGGAAAAGATGATCGCATCCGTCTCTGCCATGAAAAAATGTTTGAAGCAAATCGCCTGACAGCGAACCGGGATTTGATGATGAACAGCATCCTATATGAATATCTCTTTCTTCTGGTCAGTAAATTCCCCCGGGAACAGTTTACATCCAGGGAAAAGCAAATCAGCTATGTAGAGGAGGTTTTAAAATTCCTGGAATCCAATTATCCTCAAAAAATCTCCATTCAAGCCCTTGCAGATTCCCTTGGGCTAAATCGCTCCTACCTGCATCGCCTCTTTAAGTCAGCTACAGGTGCATCCCTCCAGGAATATCTTCTGGATCTGCGCATACGAAAAGCATGTTCCCTACTAAAGTCAACAGACTTATCTGTTACTATTATTTCCCACTCCGTGGGATATGAGGATACTCTGTACTTTTCCAGGCTCTTCAAAAAGAAAAAGGGAGTAAGCCCAAGCCAGTACTGTCAAAAAGTTTAGCCTTATCCTTCTATCACGCTTTCCTGCCTTCTCTCCTGAGCAGGTAAAATCTTACCGCAAGTAGGAGCACACCTGCCAGGCAGAGAATCACTCCTGCGATTCTCAGAGGAGAGGTATTTAGATACATGGATCTTCCCAGAATTCTATTTGTAACAAAGAGGCTGAACCCGTTAAGCATAGCCGGAATCAAACATCCCAAAAACACTCCATCCACGATCCCTGCCACGCCAATTGTCTTGATACCTTTCATCTGCCACCGGCCCATCCAGTATAGGAGCACGCCAAAACCACCTGCAACCAAAATCATAAGTACCTGGAACCATCCTGCAGTTAAAATTCTGTAAAGCTGGAGTACAACTAATGCATCCCCGCCAAAATTGCTGATAAAGAAGGGAAGCTCCCCTAATATATCTGTCACATTCTTCTCTGCCTCATACAAGCCTTGCAACAGACGTTCCCGATTCTGCTGAACGCGTTCACTCCCCACAAACTTTTCCAGATTCGCCAGAATATCTTCGTTCAACCGTTCCAGATTCTTCTCTATATCTGGCGCTTCAAACTCTTTGTCGCTGCTCACAGCCTTTGCAATACTCTTTAGATATTTCTCTGCCACTTGATCTAGCTGGCGGTGATTTCTCACCATAGTATCTATTTCAATTCCTTGATCTGAGGAAAGTTCCGGGAAACATTCATTGATCCCGTCAAAGATACGCAGACGGACGGCATTTCCAATAAAGGCCTCCCTGACTGCTGAAGCGCACATAGGCCTTACACACAGAACAAGGCCTGTCAGTAGCACCGACAAGCCAAAAAGAATTCCTATAATCGCTCTTATAAATCTTTTTTGTACCTTCTCTTCCATCTCTTTGCCTCTATACCTTTTTCAAAAGAATACTCTTATCTAATGTATCACAAAGATTCTCTACATAAGAATATGTCGAAAATCATTAAACATCACCAGTACCATCAGAGCCATTAACAGCATCAAACCGACAAAATGCACCATACCCTCTTTTTCCGGGTCAATGCCCCTGCCCCGAATGGCCTCTATTATGAGAAACACAAGCCTTCCTCCATCCAGAGCGGGAAGTGGGAGGAGGTTCATGACTCCAAGGTTTGCACTCAAAAGGATAGAGATATAAAGCATATTTAACCAGACATAAAAGGCTCCATCCGGTCGGCTGGCCTCATAGGATTCTCCGATGGTATTTACAATTCCAACTGGGCCGGAAATATCATCCGCACCCACACTGCCTCCAAGCAGCATACCAAGGCTCTTTATGGTAGTAGAAATCCAGTATTTCACCTCATAGGCACTGTAGGCAATTGTCTGAAGAACATTCCCTTTCGTCCGAACGCCAGAGCCGCGAAATCCAAGATAATACATGCCATTCTCACTCTGCTTAGGTTCCAAAATGGTTGCGTAGCGTTCCCCATCGCGCTCATAAACCACTTCCACCGTTTTTCCCTGATTCATCTGCACATACAGACTGACTTCCCGGTAAACATGGATACTGGTATTGTTCATTTTCACAATTCTATCTCCCGCCTGCATCCCAGCTGCCTCCGCAGGATAATCTTCTGTGACAGCTGCCACAATAGGCGCATCATATCCAATACTTCCTATAATGCACAGAGATAAAAGAAAGGCCAGAATAAAATTGAAAATAGGCCCGGCTGCCACCACAGAAATTCGTGTCCACACAGACTTCCTTCCAAAAGAATTGAGATCGTCGCTTACCCCGTCCTCTCCTACCATCATACAGGAGCCTCCAAAGGGAAACAGCTTTAAGGAATAGCGCGTCCCTCCTATCTGTCTACTCAAAAGCCTGGGCCCCATCCCAAGAGAAAATTCAGTTACTGTAATTCCGCCTCGTTTGGCAAGAAGAAAATGGCCCAATTCATGAATGATCACAATCAGGCTGAAGATCAGCAATGCAAGTACATACTTCAAGCTACCACCTGCTTTCAATAAATTCATATACGGATTGTTCCGTCTCTAAGATCTGTTCCACGGTAGGATCCGCCATTACCTGATGAGCCTCCATACTTGCCTCTATGATCTCTGGAATCTCAAGGTAGGCAATCTTCCGGTTCAAAAATTTACTCACCGCCCGCTCATTGGCCGCATTGTACACAGTGGGCATGGATCCTCCTGCTGCCGCCGCGTCAAAGGCCAACTGTAGTCCCCGGAAAGTATCCATATCCGGCTTCTCAAAAGTAATCTCACTTAATATGCCAAAGTCCAGCCTCTCCCCTGGGAGAAACCGCCTCTCTGGATAGTAGAGGGCATACTGTATGGGCAGCTTCATATCTGGTGTCCCAAGCTGGGCAATCACCGCCCCATCCACAAATTCCACCATAGAGTGAATAATGCTCTTTGGCTGAACTACAATCTGGATATCTTTAGGTTCTATTCCAAACAGCCACTTGGCTTCCATCATCTCCAGACCTTTATTCACAAGTGTGGAAGAGTCAATGGTTATTTTAGGTCCCATTGCCCAATTGGGATGCCTTAAAGCATCCTCCACCTGAATATTGGCCAGATCTTCACGCTTCTTTCCCCGAAATGGCCCGCCGGAAGCTGTGAGCAGGATTTTGCCAAGCTGCTTTCTATTCTCTCCCTGAAGGCACTGAAAAATGGCACTGTGCTCGCTGTCTACCGGCAAAATGTTTACTCCCATTCTCTTTGCCAGTGGTATAATCATATGCCCTGCAGTGACTAAAGTTTCCTTATTTGCAAGAGCAATATCCTTTCCTGCCTTCATGGCTTCTATTGTGGGAAGAATACCAATCATTCCCACAATGGCAGTGACAACAATCTCTGCCTCCTCACAGGTACAGACTTCTATCAGTCCTTCCATGCCAGACACAATCCTGACATCCAGATCCTGTACAGCCGTACGCAGCTCTTTTGCTTTCTCTTCTGACCAGACAGCCGCAAGCTTAGGACGAAATTCCCGTATCTGTTCTTCCAGCTTTTTTATATTACTTCCGGCAGCCAATGACACGATTTGCAAATCACCGTTGTTGCGGGCAACATCAAGGGTCTGTGTTCCAATAGAACCTGTTGAGCCAAGTATTCCGATCTTTTTCATGAAACTCTCCTCTAAATATGTCTATCCTATATCGTTTTATCTTTCATAAAATCCCAAAAACACTTACCTGTCACTTCATGATCCATGTAGCCAGGATCCATATAATTGGCGCTGTAAAAATCACACTGTCAAATCGATCCAGAATTCCACCGTGACCAGGAATCAGATGTCCATAATCTTTGATATTGTGGTTCCGCTTAATAGCAGAGGCTGCCAGATCTCCTATTTGAGAGACGACTGCGCCAACTCCACACAAGACTCCACAGACCCCTGGGGGAATCTGTAAAACCAGTCCATACAAATATCCCAGAAGTGCTGCTCCGACCACTCCGCCCACTGCACCTTCTATGGATTTTTTAGGACTTAGGACAGGAGCCAGCTTGTGCTTTCCGATCAACATTCCAACTGCATAAGCACAGGTGTCACAGCCCCAGGAGCAGATAAAAATCAGAAAAAACAGTAGTTTTCCGTCTGCACCAGATCCGCTTAGAAGTCTGGTCTGATAGAGAAAGGAGAGCATAAGAGACACATAGCCCACTCCAAAGTAGGCTGCCATAATCTCCTCTGTCTTATATTTGGGAAACGTAAATACATAAACAGCCATCAAAACCATAAGATATGTGATCAGAAGCATTGGACCTGCAACCAGCATAGATACCTCATAGTAGACTGCCACATAGTACAGAAGAGAGGCAAAGAGCCCCAATATACCTGGAACTTTTTTCTCTATCTGAAATACTTGACAAAATTCCCAGTATCCAATCAGTGAAATTACAAGAGTGAAAAGAAAAAGAATCAGTCCTCCTGTAATTCCGGCTCCGATTATGATAGCCAGCAAAACGATCCCACTGATTAATCTTGTCATAAATGACTTCATTTATGCTTCCTCCTCAACCCCACCATAACGTCTATTTCGCTTTTGGTACACTTCAATGGCTTTCGCTAACTCCTCTTTTGTAAAGTCTGGCCAATGAACATCTGCAAAGTAAAACTCAGTGTAGGCCAGCTGCCAGAGAAGGAAGTTGGAAAGGCGCTGCTCTCCACTGGTTCGTATCAGAAGATCCGGATCTGGAATTCCAGCTGTGTCCAGATAGTCTTCGAAGACTTTTTCCGAAATATCTTCTATCTTCAATTTCCCTGCCTCCTGATCTGCTGCCATTCTTTTCATGGCACGGATCATCTCATCCCGGCTTCCATAATTAATTGCAATCTGAAAATTAAGACCATCATTATCCCTGGATGCCTCTTCAAGCTCTGCGATACGCTTTCTGATATCCTCATCCAGCCTGGTTTTATCGCCAATCACACGAACACGCATATGATTTTTCTCTGCTGTTTTCAGACAAGTCTTCATGTAGCTGCGCAACAGCTTCATCAGCGCGTCTACCTCTCCCTGAGGCCGGCTCCAATTTTCTGTGGAAAAAGCATAGACAGTCAGATACTTAATGCCTATATTCCAAGCCTCCCGACAAATTATTTCCACATTTTTACTGCCCTGAGCATGCCCATAATTTCGAGGCATTCCTTTTGCTTTGGCCCAACGTCCATTTCCATCGAGAATAATTGCCACATGCTGTGGTATTTTCATACAGTCTCTCCTTCAATCGTAAAGAGGACGGGTATATGCAGCACGTACCCGTCCCTACTATGTCATTCCATAATCAAACATTCCTATGGGGTATCATAGGAATATGACCTGTAACCTCCCCACATTGCTCCTGATTATACGGTTAAAATCTCTTTAGACTTCTCCTCCACTGCTTTATCAACATCAGCAATGTACTTGTCTGTCATCTTCTGTGTCTTAGACTCCAGATCTTTCTGATCATCCTCAGAAATCTCATTGGCTTTATTCATCTTTTTAAAAGTCTCATTGGCATCCCGGCGGATATTGCGAATTGCCACCTTTGTGGCTTCCCCTTTCTTCTTGATATCCTTTACAAGCTCTTTTCTGCGCTCTTCTGTCAGCTCAGGAAATACAAGACGAATCACAGAGCCGTCATTGGATGGAGTAATACCTACATCTGAGGTCAAAATTGCTTTCTCAATCGCCTTGAGCAGATTCTTCTCCCAGGGCTGAATCTGCAACATACGCGGCTCTGGCACAGAAATATTGCCTACTTGCTGCAGAGGAGTCGGCGTCCCATAGTAATCAATCCGAATCTTATCCAACACGTGTGGATTTGCCCGCCCTGCACGAATACTTTGAAAATCCCGTGTCATTGCATCGTAAGACTTTGTCATCTTCTCTTCATATACTTTTAATCTCTCGTCCATTGTGTGATCCTCCATATTTATACTGTAATTTTTGTTCCAGTAAATCTTCCTTTTACTGTGTTAACAATACTATTCTCTTCATTCAGGCCAAATACCAACATAGGCATCTGGTTTTCCATGCACATAATAGAAGCTGTCAAATCCATCACTGCCAGCCGCCGATCTACAACCTCAGCAATGGAAATCTCGTCATATTTGACTGCTTTGGGATTCAGCTTTGGATCGCTGTCATAGACTCCGTCCACAGCCTTGGCCAGCAAAATCATGTCTGCCTCAATCTCAATGGCTCGCAGTGTGGTGGTCGTATCCGTAGAGAAATATGGATGCCCGGTTCCCCCTGCAAAAAAAGTGACGCAGCCTCTGTTCAGACGTTTTACAGCATGGTCTTTGGTAAACAGTCGAGCAAAACCTCCACATGTAAAAGGTGTATAGACTTCTGTGTCCATTCCCACAGAGCGGAAAATCTCAGACACATAGATACAGTTCATTACCGTAGCCAACATCCCAATCTGATCTGCCTTAGTTCGGTCCATGTTCTCGCTGGTTCTTCCCCGCCAGAAGTTGCCGCCCCCAATGACAATTCCAAACTGAATTCCATCATCCACCAGGACTTTTACCTGTTTTGCCACCTCCAAAACGGTCGCCTCGTCAAAGCCTGTATGCTTCTCACCTGCAAGGGCTTCTCCACTTAGTTTTAACAATACTCGCTTCATAGTTTTGTTCTCCTGCTCTTCTTTTCCCTTTTCAAATATGACAAAAGAAATATCTTTTAACAGTATAACATAAATTTAGGAAATTTCAACAAAAAAGGGAAGTAAAGCGTTACGGGGGATTGTGTTTGTCGTTTTTATATGCTGTGCCGCTGTAATGGGTGTGGGGAAATGATGTGTGAATATGTATTTTGTATTAAGGCATACTGGGACTAAATAAGGACAAAGTAAAAGGCAGGCAATAAGTCTGCCTGCCAATGTCTCTCTTAGTGACGCAAAATATGATATTGTATTGCTTTATTGGCGAACGTTAGATCAACAGACCTATGGGGCGCTCGTCTTAATTTTCATCCAAAATAAAAACTCACCTAATTTACTCGCCCAGATAAGCCTTCTTCACCGAATCATCATTCAACAAATCTTCTGCCTTACCATCCAGAACTATCTTTCCTGTCTCCAGGACATAGGCCCGGTCGGCGATGGAGAGCGCTTTTTTTGCGTTCTGCTCTACTAGAAGTACGGTGGTTCCCCCTTCGCTGACCTCCCGGATAATATCAAAAATTTCGTTTACGAAAATGGGTGAGAGGCCCATAGAGGGCTCATCCATGAGAATAATCCTTGGCCGGGACATGAGTGCACGGCCCATAGCCAACATCTGCTGCTCGCCACCAGACAGGGTTCCAGCCAACTGATTTTTCCGCTCCTCCAGACGTGGAAAACGCTTATACACCCGGATCAAGCTTTCCTCCACCTCATCCTTGCCTTTTCGTGTAAAGGCGCCCATCTTCAAGTTCTCCAAAACGGTAAGCTGGGCAAACACCCGGCGTCCCTCTGGCACATGAGCCATTCCCATGGAGACGATTTTGTGAGCTGGAGTAGATGTAATGTTCTGGCCCTCAAAGGTAATTTGCCCCTTTTTCGGTGCAATCAATCCTGTGATGCAGTGAAGGATTGTAGTTTTTCCTGCTCCGTTGGCCCCAATCAGGGCGATAACTTCACCCTCATTTACCTGGAAGGAAACGCCCTTGATGGCCTGAATCATTCCATAAAATACTTCTATATCATTGATTTCCAGCATTGCCATATTCGTATCCTCCTATTCTCCAAGATATGCTGTAATAACCTTCGGATCATTCAACACAGTGCTAGTCTCTCCCTCTGTAAGAATCTGACCGAAATTCAGAACAGTCAGCTCTTCACAGATCCCTGACACCAGCTTCATATCATGCTCAATCAGAAGAATCGTCATATGGAATTCATCCCGTACAAAGCGGATGGTCTTCATCAATTCCTGAGTCTCATGTGGGTTCATACCTGCCGCAGGCTCATCCAGGAGAAGGAGCTTGGGCTCTGTAGCCAAAGCTCTGGCAATCTCCAGCTTTCTCTGCTTTCCGTAAGGGAGGTTGGATGCTTTATAGTCTGCTTCCTGATCCAGATCAAAAACCTTCAAAAGCTCCATAGCTCTGGCATCCATCTCTTTTTCTATCTTATAATACTTAGGCAAACGCAAGATACCCGTCAGGGTAGAATAGCTGTAGTGATTGTGCAGACCTACCTTCACATTATCCAGCACTGTCAACTCATCAAACAAGCGAATATTCTGAAAGGTTCTCGCAATCCCATGTTGGTTGATCTCTATGGTTTTCTTTCCGGTAATATTTTCTCCATCCAAAAGGATATAGCCGTCTGTGGGCTTATATACTCCCGTCAGCAGGTTGAATACCGTAGTCTTTCCTGCCCCATTTGGCCCAATCAGACCATAGAGCTGTCCCTGCTCGATGGTCATATGAAAATCATCCACTGCCCGCAGACCGCCGAAGGAAATCCCCAGCTCTTTTACTTCCAATAATGCCATCTCACTCCGCCTCCTTTGTCTCTTTCCTTTGTCCTATAAGCCGCTTTAAGGAATAGCGTTCCCTAAATGCCTGGCCTCCGGGGCTTGAGGTGAAGATCATAGTAGCAATCAACACAATTGCATACATAAGCATACGATAATCATTCAGGCTGCGCAGCAATTCCGGCAACAGGGTCAGAACAACAGCTGCAATTATAGAGCCACGGATGTTTCCGATACCGCCCAAAACTACGAATACCAGAATCATAATCGACATATTGTAGCCAAAGTTCTTTGACTGAGCTGCCAGAGTCGAAAGATTGTGAGCGTAGAGCACACCAGCTACGCCTGCCAAAGATGCAGATATAGTAAATGCCAGCAACTTATATTTTGTAATATGGATACCCACAGACTCTGCAGCTATCCGATTGTCACGGATGGCCATAATCGCACGTCCTGTTCGGGAATTCACCAGATTAATCACAATAAAGAGAGTAATCAAAATCAAAATAATTCCCACCAGAAAGTTAGAATCATTGGGGGTTCCTGTAATCCCCTGAGGGCCATTGATGATGACCTCTCCCTCTGGTTCCAGCCCCATAGAGAAAGCGTCCTTCATAGAAATATGAAATCCTCTGCTGTCCTTCCCCAGGAAAATGACATTGACAACATTTTTAATAATCTCGCCAAAAGCTAACGTAACAATAGCCAGATAGTCTCCTCTCAGACGAAGCACTGGAATTCCTACAACCACGCCAAAAAGGGCTGCAAAAGCCGCACCAATTAAAATAGCCAGGAAAAACCGAATCCCAGACACTGGAATCACTTCCTGCATACACTTAGAGAAAAAGGCGCTGGAAAAAGCTCCCACACACATAAAACCTGCATGCCCCAAGCTCAGCTCACCAGAAATTCCCACAGTCAAATTCAAAGAGACTGCCAAAATAACATACGTACACAGAGGCACCAGAAGGCCCTGAAGCAAACTGGAGACTACCCCTGCCCGCATCAGGATTTCCATGATAAGATAGGCCAGAATGACAATACCATATGTAACGATATTGCTCTTTGTTGTTTTATTTAAAGCTTTTATATTCATCTGTCGCACCTACACTTTCTCCTGAATCTGCTTGCCGAGAAGTCCCGTGGGTTTCACCAAAAGTACCACAATCAACACGGCAAACACAATGGCGTCTGCAAGCTGTGAGGAAATATACGCTTTTCCCAGGATCTCAATTACGCCAAGAAGAATCCCGCCGATAAACGCCCCCGGGATAGAGCCAATTCCTCCAAATACGGCTGCCACAAAGGCCTTGATTCCAGGCATAGCCCCCGTATAGGGCGTCAAAGCTGGATAGGAGGAACACAGCAGCACTCCTGCGATAGCTGCCAAGGCAGAGCCAATGGCAAAGGTCAGAGCAATCGTAGCATTGACATTCACCCCCATAAGCTGTGCCGCCCCACTGTCCTCCGATACAGCCAGCATGGCCCGTCCAGACTTAGAGTATTTAATAAATGCAGTCAACGCTATCATAATGATAATACAAGCCACAATCGTAACAATAGTCTCTCCAGAAATAATAATCGCCCCATCTGCCAGAGAAATCGGAGTGATGGAAACCACAGAAGTGAAAGATTTCGTATTGGAACCATAGATCAGAAGTGCTACGTTCTGCAGAAAATAGCTGACTCCAATCGCTGTGATCAGTACAGCCAGCTTGGAAGCCTTTCTCAAAGGCTTGTAGGCAATACGCTCAATCAACATGCCCAATACTGTGCAGACCACCACTGAAATCAAAATACCAATGACAGGTGGCAGTCCCATGCCGCTGACTGTGGTGAAAACCACAAAGCCGCCAATCATAATCACATCACCATGGGCAAAATTCAGCATCTTCGCAATACCATATACCATCGTGTAGCCCAGAGCAATAATCGCGTACACGCTGCCCAAGCTGATTCCATTTACCAGGTAGGATATAAATCCCATCATACATAACACCTCTTTATCCTTTTAAAGTTATACACAATTTGCGTACTATTATAGCATAGAAAAAGGCGGTATACAAGCTATAATTATATCTAATCAAGCAGGGAAATCCTGATCGTTACGCGCATGCTGCGTCAGTAACTAATTTCCGTATGCACCCTTTACAAAAAAACAGAGAGGCCGCAATAGCCTCTCTGCCCGAAATTTCCTTAACCTTACAGACCGATGGTCTCTCCATTCTTGATCTGTACAACTAATGGTGCCTTGTTGGGCTCGCCATTTGCTTCCCAGCTAATTTGTTTGCCGGTGATACCGTCATAGCTGATGGCAGTCATAGCTCCTACCATAGCATCACAGATTGCAGAAGCATCCATATCTGCTGTCACGCCTGCTTCTTCCATAGCTGCTTTTACTACATATACGCAGTCATAAGCGTCTGCTGCAAACTGATTTGGAATCTCATTAAAGGATTCCTGATACTTCGTTACGAAGCTCTTTACCTGCTCGTCGTCAGAGTTAGCAACAAAAGGAGCCATGTACATCAAATCTTCTGCCAGAGTTACATCAAAGTTTTCTACAGACAGGATACCATCCATTCCGTCTACGCCAAAGAATACTGGCTTGTAGCTCTGCTTGCTGCACTCTGCCAGTACAAGAGAAGCCTCTGTATAGTAGAATGGCATATAGAGCAGTTCAGCCCCTGCACTCTTTGCACTCTGAACAGCAGTGGAGAAATCTGTCTTATTGTCAGAGTTGAAAGATGTCTCAGCAACAATTTCAATATTCTGGTTAGCCGCCTCTGCACGGAAAGCGTCATAGATACCTTGAGAGTAAGGATCAGAGTTATCGTAGATAACTGCTACCTTTGTAGCCAGGCCATTTTCTCCAATGTACTTTGCAGACTCCAGTCCCTGATTAGGATCGGAGAAGCACATACGGAAGGCATTGTCATACTGTACGCACTTTACTGCTGTACCGGATGGCGTCAGCTGGAACATGTTATCTTCATGAGTCTTCTCTACAACTGCAATACAGGGGTTGGAAGTAACGGTTCCTACCAGAACCTGCATACCCCAGTCCTTCAGAGTATTGTATGCATTTACAGACTTCTCAGGATCATGCTCGTCATCCTGGAAATTGAACTCAATCTGAACGCCATTGATTCCGCCTGCCGCATTGATCTCGTCAACTGCGATCTGAGCGCCACGCTGTACCGCAATTCCATAAACGGCTGCTCCACCAGTGGTAGGTCCAATACCGCCAATCTTAAATACCGCTCCGTCGCTTGCTGCTGGGGCTTCTGTTTCTCCCTCTGGCTGAGCATCTCCTTCAGGCTGAGCGTCTGCTTCTGTTTGACTGTTGTCTTCTGCTGGTGTCGTTGTACCGCTCTCCTTGCTTCCACATGCTGCAAGAGAAAAAGTCATAGCACATACCAACAATAAGCTTAATGCTTTTTTCATAATGTTTCCTCCTTACATTCGTAATTGATATTTTTATATCGGTATCTATCTTACCTCCACATAAATAAATTTGTCAATTCCTTTTCTAAGGAAATTGACAAATTTATTAAGGAAAAATCTATTTTTCACCAAAATTTTACTCTTTACCGCTCTAAATGGCCAAAATCGCCTTAAAGAACCAGTTTTGCAAGCCCTACCATCAGAGGAAGAGTGACAATCATAAACAGCATGCACTGAGCTACCGACCGTGTGGCAAACTCTGGATCGCAGTCATAGCGCTGGGCCATAATCACATTCATAGACCCAGAGGGCAGGGCAGAGAGCACCACCAGTGTCAATCCCACATTTTCCGAAAAATGCAAAAGCTTCGCCACAAGAAGGACGATGGCAGGAATCAGTATCAGCCGCAGAAAAGAAATCAGATAAGAATAAGGATCTTTTAAAATCTCCTTCAAATCCATATCCGCAATCTCCGCGCCGATAATCAACATAGACAACGGCATCATCGTACTGCCCACCGTGCTTAAAGTAGACTGCAAAAACTCTGGAAGCCGAAAGGGCATCAGATACAGGAACACAGCCGCAAAAGAAATAATAATGGTTTCATTCAAAAAAATACTTTTCACATCAAACTTCTTCCCTTTTTCTGTCTCCCTGCTTAAGAGATAAACACCATAAGAAAAGAAAAACAACTGAAATGCCACATTGACAGCTATCGTATAGAGAATTCCTTCCTCTCCAATCAATTCTCCCATCATAGAGAATCCGATAAATGCCACATTTGCAAAGGCAACCATTGTGACAAATACGTTTCTGCTTTTAGGAGAAAGAGGAAAACGGCCTGCCAGTTTGGTCATCAGAAAAATAATAAGAAAATAGTACACAACAAATACAATTAATACCTGGCTAAAGCCCTTCAGATAGTTAAAATTTAATTCTTGCTGGGAGGAGGCGATAATATTGAAATAGACAATAATATCCACAAGCAAAGTAGAAAGGTTCCGTTTCATCTCCCTTGTGAGAACCTTTTTTTTGGTAAACACATAACCTACTGCTACGATAATAGCAACCTTTGCAAAGACACTCAATAATTCTGCGAACATCCTTCACTTCCCCCAGCTTTCTTTTGTTGTAAATCTCTTTCTTCTATCTGCGCTCTTTGATGCTGACCATATTTCCATTTACAGAAAGCTGATGAATACTGCGAAGGAAGCTAGACAGGCGGCTGTAACCATAGTCCTTAATATCAAATGCCGGATGTTTTTTATGAATTTCTTCATAGACCATAGATAAATTCTCAATCTGACCTCCATTTTCCCGTATAAAGAGCAAAATCTCCTTTTCCAGCTTATGACGGTCCAACTGTCCTCCCAGTCCCACTGCATAGGCTGAATCAATCTTATAGAGAGTCAGACGGGGGCATGTGTCCTGTAAAAATACTACCAGCTTTGTATAGCCGTAATTTCGCACATCAAAATCAGTAAATTTGTCATTCAAGCGGCTTCCAATCTCTCCCAGATACGTAATCTTCCCCTTATTCTCATTATCATTGATAAAGGAAATAATTGCATCTTCAATCTGGGACATGGATGTCAGGCCACTGCCATGTTCCTCCTCAACCGCCTTTGCTCCTCTGCGGCTACTGGGACCAGCAACCACGGAATCGCTGGAATTCTCCACATCATTTACCTGCTTATTGATCAAATTCAGGTGGATAAATTTATTACAGGCTTTCGTTAAAGCCATAGGTGTCTTGGACTCCCCCATACCGATGACATACATATTCTCCTCTCTCAGACGCATGGCCAGGCGGGTAAAATCGCTGTCACTTGTCACCAGGCAGAATCCGTCCACCTTACCTGAATAGAGAATATCCATGGCATCAATCACCATTGCCATATCTGTAGAATTCTTTCTGGCAGTGTAGGCAAACTGCTGCACTGGTGTAATCGAATTTTCTAAAAGAATCTCTTCTTTCCACCCGTTTCCCTTGGACCAGTTTCCATAGATACGACGGAAGGAAGCATATCCATAATTTTCAATCTCATTAAAAATACTGGCTGCATACTTAACACTAATATTATCTGAGTCAATCAACACAGCAAATTGTTTTTTATCTTCAATCTGTTCCATTCCGTTTTTCCTCTTTCTTTGAAAACATGATTAAACTGATTTTCCTGACTAATCTGTCAGTAATTCCTCCGCCAGTACTTCCAACTCTGCCAAATCTGCCTCTTTCATCGTGGAGCGAATGGTCACTACCTTTTCACAGATTGTAAGATTCTTCATCTCATCCAAAACGGCGCGCATAGCTTTTGCTGCAGAAGGAGCCCAGGATCCATTCTCCAGAATCCCCACCTTCCTGTTTCGATAAGTCTTAGCTTTTAAATGGTGCAGGAAGTCTTCCATGCAAGGGAATACGCCCCCATCATAGCTGGCTGCTGCCAGCACAAGGCGATCGTAGCGGAAAGCTTCCGCCACCACAGTAGGCATATCCGCCCGGGCCAGATCATAAACTTTGATGGGTACATCTGTCTTCTTCTCCAGGATTTGGGCAAACTCTCTGGCCGCCTTTCCCGTGTTCCCATGAATGGATGCAAAGGCAATCAAAATTCCTTTTTCCTCTGGCACATAACTGCTCCAAGTCTGATATTTATCCAGGTAGAAGCCCAGATTTTCCTTTAAAACCGGACCATGCAGCGGGCAGATGACCGCAATGTCCAATGTCGCCGCCTTCTTAAGGAGCGCCTGTACCTGGGGTCCATACTTTCCTACAATATTGATATAGTAGCGCCTTGCCTCATCTGTCCACTCTTCATCTGAATCCAGGGCGCCAAATTTGCCAAATCCGTCCGCGGAAAAGAGAATCTTATCCTTTGCCTCATAAGCAACCATAACTTCCGGCCAGTGTACCATAGGCGCCAGCACAAATGTCAGGGTGTGGCTTCCGAGACTCAGAGTGTCTCCCTCCTTCACTGTCACACACCTATCTGCCAAATCCATATCAAAGAATTGTGGCATCATAGCGAAAGTCTTAGGATTTCCCACAAGTTGCATCCCCGGATATTTTTCTGCCAGTCTCTGAATCGTACCCGCATGATCTGGCTCCAGATGAGATACTACCAGATAATCTGGCGTACGCCCTGACAAAACTTCCTCCAAATTAGAGATCCACGCTTCTCCTGCTCTGGGATCTACCGTATCCATCACTGCTATTTTCTCATCCATAATCACATAGGAATTATATGACACGCCATTTGGAACCACGTACTGGCTCTCAAACAAATCAATGGTTTTATCATCTACGCCTACATAATATACATTATCTGTAATTTGACTGTTCATTCTTTATATTCCTCCTATCTATAGTCGCTGCGCGACAGCACTAAAGGGTAAAGTCGCTTCGGCACACCTGTAATGAGAGGAACTTTTATTCGAAAGGGCACTCATAAAAGTTCCTCTCGTGCGCCTTTGTGACTTTACCATCTCTGCTCACTCCTCAAATTGTACACAAATTTTCCAGGGATGGCAAGTATTCTTTCTGGTACATTACAATTTTCTCCAAACTACGGCCATCATGGTCAGATAGCAGGCCAGTCCGCCCACAACATTGGTAATTGGCTCTGCAATCAGTACGCCGTAGATCCCCAGATTCCACAGATGGGGGAGTAAAAGGATCAAAGGCACACCCAAAAGAGCCTTGCGAAACAGGGAGAAAAACACCGCCTGCTTTGCCTTTCCAAGGCTTACGAATACCGTCTGCCCCACATATTGAAAAGCCATAAAGAAAAACAGGGCAAAATGACAGCGCATAGACAGGACAGACACCTCCATCAACTGCTCCTCTCCATTAAAAAGACGGACGATAGTCTGGGGGAATAACATCAACACTGCCCACACTGCCAGCGCATACCCAAGTGTCACCCAGGTAATGAACCGGATCCCTTCCTTCACACGTTTCTTCTGACCTGCCCCATAATTATAGCCCAGTACCGGCTGTGCGCCCTGGGTAAATCCCTGCATGGGCATCTGCACGACTTCCCGCACAGAATAGATGATAGTCATGGCCCCTACATAGAGATCTCCTCCGTAGAACTGGAGGGATGCATTGCAGAAAATTTGTACTAAACTGTTGGTCACAGACATGGTAAATCCAGAGAGCCCCAGGGCCAGAATTCTTTTTACCAACGCCGCCTGAAGACGCAGGTCAGATAAACGCAGCTTCAGGATAGCTCTTTTGCTCCTCAAAAAAATCAGCACCCAGGCGGCGGACACCATCTGAGAGAGAATTGTGGCCACAGCCGCTCCCTGCACTCCCAGTTGAAACGTAAAAATAAAAAGAGGATCTAAAATCAGATTCAAAAAGGCGCCAATTACAACGGTCAACATTCCTGTCCTGGCAAATCCCTGAGATTCGATAAAAGGATTCATTCCAAGTCCAAGCATCACAAAAACATTGCCTGCCAGGTACACATTCATATAATCATTTGCATAGGAAATGGTCTGCTCACTCGCCCCGAACAGGTAGAGCAGGGGCACTTTAAACAAATATCCCGCTGCTGTCAGCAGGATTCCAAATAAGATCAGAAGTGTCAATGAGTTTCCCATGATCTCTTCTGCTTTTCTCTCTTCTCCCCTTCCCCGCTCAATGGAACATAAGGGTGCTCCTCCGCTTCCACACAAGTTTGCAAAGGCATTGATAATCGTAATAATGGGGAAAGCCACTCCCACACCTGTCAAAGCCAGCCTTCCGTTGCCTGTCATATGGCCTAAGTACATTCGATCCACAATATTATAGAGCACATTTACAAGCTGTGCCAAAATCATAGGAAATGACAGTCGCAGAATATTTTCTGCCATATTCCCTTTGGAAAAATCGTTATTTGCGGCAGCTATTTTGGACATACAAAAAACCTCCTTATTTTATTATAATACAAAACCTTAAAATAAGGAAGTTTTTATCCCCTAGCCTTCTAAGAGCGCCCAGCTATTTTTCCACAAAATGCTTTCTGGCGTGAACAATCTTATACTTTTTCTCATGATGCAGAAAGTAAATTGTCATTAATCTCTCTGCCAAAAAGCCAATATACCGGTTCTGATAGGTATCCTCCTTTTTTCTGGCATGGGTCTCACAGTATTCTAAAATTGGGAACAGCCATGCACAATACTCATTTAAGATTTCTCTGCGCGCTATGAACATATTATATCCATAATAAAAGTTTCCGTTTTGTAATTCGATGGCCGCTGGCACATAGTCAGGCGCCAGTAGACGTATGGCCTCCAGCATTACTTCCCAGTCCTTTTCTGTGTGGTCATGCCGATAAACTTCTCTGACGCTTGGAAAGTTTAGGATCGGTATGGTTAGTACCACATCAATCCTAGAGTTCCACAGCTCCCTTTGCATCTTAGCGTCCAACTCAAAGTGCCTTCTGTAGTGGCAGATCCCTACATAGTCAGACACACCATTCTTCCACACCCAGTATAAGGCTGTCAATTCACAATACTCTCTGTTTTTATGTGAAATATGATCTCCCACATTATCCCGCACCTTGCAAATCTCCTGCTCAGTCAAGGCTGTTCCCGCCTGAATGGGAATTTCCCAGAAAAATCGAGACATATCTTCCCTTAAAGGCTTGTCAACGTGACATTTTACTGCATAAATAGATATGGAAGGTCTCTCTTCCCTCTCTGTCTCCGTTTTCTTAATCTCCTCCTCCAGAGTTAAGTATGGCTTGCCATTTGCCAGGCGATAGTCTCTGTAATAGTTTCCCTGTATGTCGCTCCACAGATCCCCCTCAAAAGTAAGAGGCAATATGTGGGAATAACCGGCTTTATGTAAACTATCTTCAATTGGAATTCTATACTTTTCCATAGTAGCAATCAAAATCACTGCATCTTTTTGGAGACATTTCTTTGCCGTCTCCAAATCAATCACAGGAATTCCTGTAACAGAATCTGGATTTCCCTCTGTCTGTGAAACTACACAATAATCAATCTTTAGTTCATAGGGTTTCCCCATCAGACAGTTTGCCACTTCAAAGGCTACCTGTCCGGCTCCAAAAAGGGCCAACTGACCGCCTGCTCTCAATTCTTCTACTACCTCATTGGCATAATACATCAAAGCACTACCTCTTCTATTCACTCTCTGGGTTGTAGACCAGCACACCTGTATCCTCAACAAAATGTTTCCTGGCATAGACAATTTTGTAACTGTTTTTATGGTGTAGAAAATAGATTGCCATCAAATGCTCCGCCAGAAAGCCCAGATAGCGATTCTGATAGGTGTCCCTCTTTTCTTTGCAATAAGCCTCACAGTATGACAAAATAGGAAACAGCCATTCACAGTAATCCTCCAATATCTCTCGGCGCATCAGAAACATGTTATAGGCATTATAATATCTTCCACTCTGCAGCTCTTCTGCTTCTCTCATATATTCTGGGGTAAGTCTCTCTATGGCTTTTAGCATCACTTCCCAGTCATTTCCCTCATGATCCCTGCGGTATACAGCCTCCACACATGGGTAATCGAAGATTGGTATGGTTAGGACCACATCTATGTCCGAGTTTGTCAGCCTTCTTATCTTTTCCTCAGAGAGTTCAAAATGGCGTCTGTAGTGGCCAAGCCCCACATAGTCAGACCTGTCATTTTTCCAGATCCAGTAAAGGGCTGTGATCTCACAATACTGTCTGTTCTTGTGAGAGATATGATCCCCAGTATTGTCTAAGATCTGGCAGATACGCTCTTGTGTCAGATCTGCTCCCACCTGAATGGGCGTCTCCCAGGTGTACCTGGAAAGCTCCTCCCCAATCGGTCTATCCACATGGCATTTTGCCGTATAAATTTGGATACTCTTCTCACAAACCTCCTCACAGCCAACGGTCTTTTCCAATTCCTCCTCCAGGGTCAGATACGGCTGATTCTGAGAAGACAAAAATTCCCGAAAGGAGTTTCCCCGCAGAAGGCTCCACAAATCTCCCTCATAAGTAAAGGAAATCATATGAAAATAACCATTTTCCCGAAGACGTTCCTGCATAGACGCCAAATTTTTTCCCAAGGCCGCCCCCACGAGAATGGTTGCATCCTTTTTAAGCATGTGTTTTGCCATAGAAAAGTCAATGACTGGAATCCCGATGACAGAAGGAGGGTTCGCCTTAAGGTCCGACACCAGACAGCAAGTAATGTTAAGCTCATAAGGCTTTTCCAACAGACATCCCGCCACATTGAAAGCCATAATGCCTGCACCAAAAATGGCGATCTGGCTGCTCTGTTCTAGTTCTCTCACAATCTCATTTGCATAATACATGTGTGTGTTACCCTTTCCATTGGATTCCTCTTTTTATGACCCTGGCTGGTACACCTGCCACAACACAGTTTTCAGGTACATTTCTCGTCACAATTGCCCCTGCTGCCACAACGGCTCCTGATCCAATGGTTACTCCTTTTAAAATTTTTGCCCCAGTACCGATCCACACATGATTTCCAATGGTAACTGGCTGAGTTTTTGGGTGTCTGTTCCCAATTATTTCATGGGCGTCCGAATCCATAATGGTAACATTATGGGAGATAGCTACATCTTCTCCAATGGTTATCTTTTCTGTGCATCGGAGAATTAAATTGCTATTACAAAATCCACTTCCCAATTCCAACTGGCTACCTGGAAAACAGATCAGGTCTCCTCCATAAAAAACGTCAAAATTTCCTTTCACCGTAAGCATTGATTCTCTGTCAAGCCTCAGATTCAAAACTCTGCCATTTTCCTGAAAACAATTCGTGTTCAGCCGTAACCTGCCTCTAATGTCCAGACAGACAGAGGGAGCTATCAGAAAATACGTTCCTTTATAGGGAATCAAGTTTTTCTGTTGATAGTTCTCCTCTAATATGCGGTACTTTTCTTGATCAATGAGCTCATCTGGATTGGGCTCTTCCATATTAATTATCATTCTTTTTTAAAAACCTCTGTATATTCTCAATCACAGACATTCTATCCAAATCTTTCATAAACTGACTCCTATGCACGCCATGTCGGATAGAATGTTCAAAACAATCGTTACCTGGAGCTACATCTACAAGCTTTTTCTCTGTTTTATAAATACGGGAGGATATGAGCTCCCACAGCCTCTTGCCTTTTTCTGTATGTACCATTACCAAAGAGGTTCCACCATCACTTTCCTGCATACGGTCTTTTAACTGTATCCCCCAAAAATCGGCCAGTGTCATATCAGCAATCCGATGAAGCCCTTTAAAGCCACAGTTAGAACAGGAAGGCCTGATATAAAGATTTTCCTCTATATATCCTCGAATATAAAAATCGTGATCTCGATCTTGCAGATAACAGGATCCATTTTCAAAATCAATCTTCGTGCTAAAACGGTTCCAGCCATAAGTTTTATTTTTAAACCAGACTTTAGCCGCCTTCCCTCCATATTGTGTCTCCAGCTCATCCAGGAATTTTCTGTAAACCTTGGGAGAGTTAGAACCTCTGCAAATAAAATCTATCACATATAATTTTCCAATATTGATTTCTTCTTCCTGGCAAAACCGAAGGAGTCCTTCACACTGACAGGGAGTGCCACAGAACAGTACTTCCTCTTCCTTCTGTAAAAGCCTTCCGATTTCCCGGTAAATCGTTCCTGAATCAGACTGCACATACTTGGACTGGCGCAGCTTTTCTATCTCCTGTTTTCGATTGGTAATCACATGCCGAACCATCTTTTGCTCATCATAGACAGCCCCTGAGACGAAGCCCCCTTGGTCCATAACAGCCATTGCAAGCTCACTGAAGATGCCGCCTGATGTGCTGTGATACCGAATCTCCTGATCCAGCGTCCAGGCCGCATAAACCTTCACTTGCCTTTTTCTCTCCGCCTCAAGCTCTGCGTCTGCTGTTTGTAAAGACGGACATACTTTCAGGCATTTTCCACAGTGTGCACATTTCTCCTCATTGACAGCAGGATACCAAAAGCCCTCCTGGTCTGTCTCCATGGAAATGGCCTCCACCGGGCAAATATTTTCACAGGTGCCGCAACCTGTGCATGCCTCTTTCTCTACTGTTTCAACCCACAAATTCATATCAACCACCTACAAATACAAAAAGTTTCGCTCTCTAATATTTCTTCCGCATTGCCCACAGTGAAGACAGGGAACCCCTTCCAATTGTTCAAAAGATTGTTCCATCCCAAGCAATAAGCGAATCATTTTCAAATATTTTTCAGAGTTTAGCCCATTGATTAAGCCTTCCTCAAAAACATTGATACCAAAATCTTCATTCCATAACATACAGCATCCCAATAGTCGTCCATCAAAATTAATTTGGGGACTAAACAGAGTCTGGTAGCAGAAGTCGGCGCCATAGACGCTGTTATGATTTCTGTTGTACTCTTCCATGGAAAAATATTTGAGTCCAGTAATTTTCTCCAGTTTTTCTCTATCCTTTGGCTCAAATTTGCCTTTCACACACTCATACTTGTAAAAAATATTCATATTCAATTCTTTTGCCATAAGAGATGCTTTTTCCACATCGCACTCATTATGATCCATTAAAATATATTGCCACTGAAGAATTGGATATTTTGAATGGTATTTCTCTTTCCACTGATTTAGCTTCTTGATATTGGAGATAACTTTATCAAAGTCCCCTTTGCGCCTGTATATGGAGTAGATCTCCTGTGACGCTCCATCAATGGACAAATTAATAAAGGTAACTTGAGTTTTCACTAATAATTCCAATATTTCATCAGATACCATATTAAAATTCGCGCCATTGCCAATGACAATTTCTATCTCCTTTTCACTGGCAAGCTTCAAAATTTTTCCCAGGTCAGGATTCAAAAACACCTCGCCATTATTGGATATCTCGATTTTATGAATATGGGGATTTTCATTCACAAACTTTGAAAAGGCCTCATAGTTTAGATACCCTTTTCCCATAGTTCCGAAATTTCCAGTCCTCATATAACAATATGTACAGTCAAGCTGACATAAGGTACAGGTTTCAAGTCGAACCCACCTGGGATAAAGCTTGATCTTTTGTTCTTCCATCAATCTTAAAATCCATTCATGGGAAGAAATAATATTTTCTTTTTTACATTGATATTTAAAAATCAATTCATTATAAATTTCATAAAATCTGTTTTTTACACATATAACAATGGTAAAATCCTTGTCATATGTCCATTTTGAGGGTTGTATGACAGGTGTGTGGTGGAAGCTCTTTTTATTACTGTCATTATCAAGAAACACTTCCACGCAATCCTCTAAGCCCAGAAAATTATCCATCAATAAATGAGCATGCTCTCCTGCACCCCAAACTACATATTTTACATGATTCTCCTTTCTATCACATTTCTGACGTTTCTTTTCCATAAGATAACTCAGGGTAGTATTCGGTACCAGTTCTCTCATATTTAGAAAATCATTCTGGCAGTAGTACCGTCTTACCTCAGTGGCAGAAATGATTTTTTCACCAATCTGTATCCTGGGAATCTCAACCACATGGATTCCCCCTATGGTTGACAAAATCTTTTTCATAGCAAGGTTATATTGATTTGTAATGTAATCCCTGGGTTCCTCTCCCACAAACCGATACTGTATCCCAAGTACTGGCGCCACATATTGAGCGAAGATTCTCAGGTCTTCATTTACAAAGACCTCTTCTCTCTGGCTCATATCTTCCTTTTTAAAATAAGTTGGAAATGTATTGGCGGACAGGATCAGTTTCCCACTCCTGACAACTGATATATTTTTCAGATCACTCGTTCCTCTTTTTACCATCTCCAGCCTGTCTTCAAAGGAGAAAAGGGATTTGTCTTCTTCAACTACAAAAATATAAAGATAATCCACCTTCTTTAATGCATACTCAATTAAGTAGCGATGTCCTAGGGTAAAAGGATTGCAATTCATCACAATACATCCTATTTTTTCCGAGATTTCAGGCACTTTTTTCTTTTCATTCTCCAGCTCCGCTATAAAAGTATCCAGAGAATAAAGGATTCTCAAATCTCTTATGTTTTCTTTAAATACATGATAAATATTATTTGTTCTCAGCTCTTTTTCACTCAAGTCAGCTAAATATTTCTGTAATTCCCTATAAATCAGTTTTGAGTAGACGATATTTCCGTAATCTCCACAGTGTTGGATTGCATCCATAAAACACGCTTTATCACAAAATTCACTTTCCCAAAGTCTGTTAAAATCCTCTCCGATTTCTATGACAGGTATTTTGTCTTTTATCCCGTCTGTTATAAAAGGAAAGAGAATGACAATTCTATCATTTGAGCTAATATTTAAGACTTCCTTTAATCTGAAACTGTTCGTAGGTATTTCATTCCCCAGGTTAATTGCCCTGTATGGTTTGCCAGAAACATTGATATACTTTTGTATGATGGAAGGTATAGTATAGCGATCCTCCACAAGAGCCCCATATATGCTACACATTCCAAAAAAATAAATCGTTCCTGCATAGGCTTTCGGCTGATTGCATGTTCTCCTCATTCCATTTTCAATATGTACAAATTTACTTGTGTGATCCCTCCAAACTAACACATCATTTTCAAATCTTCTTGTAATATATAATTGAAAAGATTCTTCCAGCTCTTTGATGTACTCAAATTCATTCTCTTTTTCTGTATAGAAAGGGTGAGTAATATTTCTTGTTTCCAACTCTGACACATATTTATTAAGCCCAAATAAGTTCTCCCGGATTGCTCCTTTTGTCTCTTTTCCTGGAATTTGTACTTCAACATCAAAGGCAAAATTTAATACTGGTATTTGATCGCCAAATTGTTCATTGATATAAAAATACTGTAGCATCACATCTGCCTGTTCCAGAACAAGCAGATCGCCTCCCGTCCGCTCTTTGATCTGGATTCCATTTCCTGTATAGTAATACAGGAAAGATTTCTCTCTACACACTCCTGTCGTCACTACTATCTCGATGCTACTGTCAGATAAGTATTCTTTTATGGCAGATGTCAGGATTCCCCATGAAGAAAGAAAAACTCTTCCATCTGAATATTTTTCAAGATAATCCTTAAGTGTAACAATTGGGTTCTCTGTCACTCTGTAGAAACGGCTAAAACATTCCATTTCAATCATCTGGATGACAGAATCAAAAAATGTATGCCAATCATATCCATGATTTCCGACAAAGTATAGATCTCTTCGCCCGGAATAGGGAGTAGTTGATACATCAATCACCAAACCCGTATGGTGACTCATATATACAAATGGATTGTCTAAGGCAGTAAGAAAGGTTAGTGAGCCCATTCCCTGAAACAACTTCCCACAGATTCTTCCAAACTGTTCTTCTGTCCCAATCACAGTGATCGTTTGGCTGTGCAAAAGATTTCTTAGATAGACTACCTCCTGTTTTAAATACTCACTTTTCTCATATCGATCTAGCTTGTCATAAAAGTTCGCAAGCGCTTTATCATCGTCTCGTCTCTTTGCTCTTACCTCATAACAAATTTTATTTTCCTCATCTAATACAGGAATCGCTGTGGTTATGTGGTACTTTTCAAATAAGGCGGCAGCCTCCTCAAGAACCTTGTTTTCATCTTTTAAAAGAATGGTTGAGCACTGGTTCTTAACAAGTGTATTCTCCCCCCCCCGACTAATAAAACGCATAAATTCTCCGCTTGTTATAATGCCGACAAATCTCTCTTTTGTATCTACCACATAGATAATGTTGCTCTCTATCTTAAAAAAGGAATTATAAACTTTTTCCAGAGACACATCCGTCTCATACAATTTACATATTTTACTATTTATCTCTAACAAGTTTCTCTCTCCTATCCAATCAAAAGGTATCATAATCATCCAGCCTTGGCCGCTTTTCAACTTGCAATGCACAGGAACTATTGAACCAGTCGGCTATGGGGTGATTTCTCAATTCCTCTGTAAAATAATGCTGATATTCTTTTTTCAGAAAGTCATTTTCCTCAAACACTGACACACCTTTGAACTTTTCTTCCTCTGTATACATTCCATTATTTTTCAGTTTGAGAAATTGAACCTTATCTACACCAATTTCTTTACAATACTCCAGCAATTCATATAGTTCCCCAACATTATCTGCCTGCAATACACAGCTCAAAAATAATTTATGTATTTTTCCTTCTTTTCGTAATTTCCCTAAAAATTCCAAATTTCTCTTTAATTTCTGAGCATTGGCGCCTCTGCGCAGCTTCTCTATGGTCTCGTCCTTGATCCCATCCATAGATATGGCAATTTCTATAGATTCAAAAGTTTTATCTAATAATTTCCAATTCTTCTCATCCAATAATGTGCCATTTGACAGAATACTGATACTTGTTCTTTTTTTGCATCGCTCGTCCCCCAGCATCTGTCGGTAAACCTTACTGAAAAATACTTCTCCACTTCCTGCCATCCAAAGTCGATTTACGTAAGGAATTACATGTTCCAGCAGATCTTCCGCCTGCCGCTCTATTTCTTTTCTTTCTTCTGCTGTAGCTACACATACTTCTTTTCTGCAAGAAGGGCATCTTAGATTGCAGCTATAATCAATTCCTACCATTAAGGTTTGCGGATATTCCATAGCAGGAAGGATATCCGAATAGCCGGACTTTGGCTGAATTACTTCTTCCTGTTCAAAATCAAATAAATCACAGTATTGTTTATTACAAAATGCATAGGTCCCATTTAAAATAGAAAGCCTTAAAATCTTGGCCACATAGGAATTCCAGCAATCCATAAATGATTGAAATTTCATGCTCCCTGCAGATACAGGTAAAAAATCTGGGCAGCAAAAGTAAAGATTGTCGCCTATGACATCGCAATAGCCGAAAGGCCTGTGACAGTGGAAAGAATAGCTTCTCTCAGAAAAACAGACTCTTTCCAGTAATTTGCTGTAATCTTCCATCGCTGCCTTACAGTGAATATAGTCTTTCTTTTGGCGAAAACCACAGGCTTCAAGCTCTCTGTAGATCTCCCATTGATATAAATAAGTGGCAACCACGATATATACGTCATCTCTGTCCTTTATTTCTTCGGGCAGAATGACCTTCTTTCCTTTAAATGTAGGTTTCGTCCCAGCCTGATCAATAAAAATATCAATCTCTGAGGCACATCCTCTGTTCTCTAGTGTTTCCCACAGTTGGTATGCTGCCTCTCCCGTACCCCAGACGGCCAGCTTTCGGTTCCCGCGTTCCAGAAATATGGGATTGTAATAAAGGAAAAAATCTTTGATATACATGTAATCTCTATGTAATTCGAAGCCTGCCTTTTGTGCTGTTTCCTCAAAGAAAAAGTCTTTTTCTTCTTCACAAATAACAATCAATTCTTCTTTCTCTTTATCCCATATGTCTTTTTGAACCATAGTTAGCTTTTTAAATAGGAATCTAAAATCCTCCTGAATTTTTTGATTGCCATATAAGATAACCGTTCTATCCCAAATATTTCTCATTCGGCCGCCTCACTCTCATGCCTTTTTCATTTTTTTAGTAACAATCCCAAAAGTATTCCAGATAAATATCTTCTGGTATTTCCAGCTCGGTAGCATTGGCTTTCAATTGCAATAATGTATGTTCTCTTGCCGGTACAGCCAATATCATTCCATTTCGCATAGTGGAGCCCCCTGCGTATTTAGCCTTGAATTTGCCTGGAAATGTGTAAATACTTTTCAAGTTATCTGTCTCTATATCATAATCCCACACCTCATCCCCATCCCCGGGAATACTATACAAGTGTCCGTTTACCCCCAGTTTTGTCCCGTAGGCCCCTGGCCAGATTTCTCTGTGAATCATTTTGACGGCATCAGACATAGGATCAATTTTCAAAATCCCCGGACAATATGCACTGTAGCCATAGATACAGCCATCTACCCCGATTTTGGCGTCAAACACCATAGCCTCTATAGGTTCGCCTATAAAAGTCCATAGTTTGGTCTTTATATCCAGCTTTATAACCTTCTCCCTCGCTTCCGGCAAAAAATAGGCAAAACCACTGGGATGAAGAATACTTCCGCAATATCGAAATTTTCTGTTCTCTGATTTGGAAGCCAGATAGATTCTCTCTGTTTTTTCTGTATTTAAATTCCACACAAGTATGTGGTCCGAATCCCTGGGCGGCTGGTACACAATACCTTCCTTTGTGCAGATACCTCCATAGTGATGCTCTCCCAAATAAGCTTCTTTCAGCTCCACATACTGTATCTTTTCTATATCCAAGGACATCTTCAAAAGTCTGTTGCTGCTCCGGGAAAAGCCATATAAAAATCCATTCCAGATACATCCCCCGGTCCATTTAAACAGACTGTTCCCAACTTGCCCTAAATATTGATTCCCAGTCTCTGTGTGCTTTAATATGGCGTCCATATCGTTGGGGATCCCATAGAAATCATCCGCTACGCTTTGTGCTCCAACCCACTTGTGGACTGCTAACGCCTCTGGCAGCGCTTCCAAAGAGACTTTATACTCCACTTCTCTGTGTTTTCTTATATATTCTCTATACTTTTCCAGCATAAGCTTCCCCACACTATCTCAAATAATCTCCTTCATCACAGGGAATCACTGCTCCATGAATACATTGGCTGTAATTACTGAGCAGGAACCACACGACCTCTGCAATCTCTTCCGGCAAAAGAATCCTTTTCCCCTTTGCAGAAGAGGTATAGAGATTTCCAGAAATGTCTACTCCATTTATCTCAGACGCAGTCATACCAGGGGCAACTGCGTTTAATCGAATTCCAGTACCTATCAGTTCCCTTGCCAATCCCTGAGTGTAATGAATCAATCCCCTTTTGGACACACCATAGGGCCCATAGTCGCCAAAGAGAGCTCTGTTTGAAGCAGTCATTATGATATTTCCTTTGACTTGGTTTTTCTCACAATACTTTAAAAAGCCGATAGTCATAAACATAGGAGCGCGCAAATTCGTATGAATCACAGAATCAAAATCTTCTATAGTAAAATCTGTAGGGCGCTTGTCAATGTAAATTCCTGCATTATTTACCAGACCTGTAATCTTACGGTTTATTCCGTTTTCCATCTCCTCAAAAATACAAAGAGAGCCGTCTGCCTCTATAACATCATATAAATAATAGGAACAACAGGCCTCTCCCAATTGGTCTGCTACTGCTTTTAACCGTTCCTCTCTTCTTCCTATGAGAACGGTGTAAGCCCCCGCCTCTGTTACCCTCTTTGCAATAGCTCTTCCAATCCCGGTCCCCCCGCCTGTGATTACGATTGTCTGTCCCTGCAGGCTTGTATTTGGAGCAGACGTTTCTATTCTGCAATAAATAGCTTTATCCTCTGACATTTTGCTTCCTCCCGACTTATGCCCTCTTTCGGGCTTCTCCAAAGATATCTTTTCCACAATTCTTGTCTCTCTTTGTTATTTTTACCTTATCAGACATCGATACTTGTTCTAGGTATTCATCCAGAGAGTTCTCCTCTTCATACAAGACTTCACAGTACCCATTTTCATCCAGATAATTCTGAATCATTTTTTTATTATAAGGATTATCCATATGGTAATAGGGGCTGAAGCTTAATTTATTTTCTTTATATTCAAAAGAACTAATTTCCCCCATGTCTGCTGTCAATATATAACTTGTATCCTTCTCTTTCTGAACAAAAAATGTTTTTAACGGCTCAGTATCCTCATTGTATATTCTTTTTTCTTCCTTTATTTCTCCGGTTTTTAAAGAAAGTGACATAACTGCCTTACAATGTTCCGGGAAAAAAAGAAGTTTATCTTCTACCTGGCAGGAATACAAAAATAAATTTTTTTCTACATTGCTTGAAAGAAATCCATCATATGTTTTGATTTCATCCTTCTCAATATTCCATCTATAAATTTGGGGTACTGACCAGGAGGCCAGATAAAAGAAACCGTCCACATACTTTATAGTTGAACAGCCACCCTCTATCTCTAGATGCCGGATCTCTACACTTTCATCCTCAAGGTCAAAAACGGCTACCGCATTTAAATCTAGAAAAGGAACATATATTTTTGTGTCGATCACTTCAAATTGCTGATAAAAGCAATACCTTGTCTCTGGCCATGTACGGATCAGGGCGCTGAGTCTGTTTTCCAAATACTTGACAGAATGAGTGGAAACATCATACCTGACGATACATTTTGCTCCTGTGGGAAACAGATAAATGTAATGGTTATACACATATGCGTTCACGAAATATGTCTTTTTTGTTCCGATTTTCTTACCGTCTAAGACCATAGATTGAAATCTTTGCGTTTTTAGGTGATACACTAAAATTTCTTCACTGGTATTTGGTATAAAAACCAGGTATCCATCCACATGGAACACGGTTGAGTACAGCCACCCCTGATAAATATCATAGTTGGGGAATTTCTCTATCAACTGAATCTGTCCAGAGGATTTATTTATTTTAATGAGTGCATTAAAATATAAATTAGCTAACCAGATATCATCCCCTACCTCTGCATATCCTAACCCTCGCAGTTTATAGCGTATGTTATTCATAATTCTAAAAAGCCTCTCCTTTTAAAGCATTTTTGATTAATTCTTCCGCTTCTTCCCGGCATAGTTCCAAGTGTACGTTTTCATAATCAATTTCTTCCAATGCCTCCAATTCTTTCACACACCTGATATACCGGTTTTGTTTTATGGCAACCTTCTTCAGCAAATTTTCCTGTCTCATAAAGTTTGCTGACAAGTAAGCTTCTTTGCTGTCTCTTTCCAATATGTAAAATTGCTTCTGGTAAATAATCGCCAGGGCAAGGCCGTGAAAGGAATCTGTACATACTGCCCTGGCGCCCCGAATTAAGGAAATAAATTCTCCAGGGCCTGCATCCTTCACCGGATAAAAATAGCCTCCTGTCTCTAACTCATTTTCATGTTCATAAAAGCCTGCTGTCAAAAAAAGAATTTTCACTCCATGATAATTCTCCATAATGCGCCGAAGCAACACCTTGTGAGTCCTTAATCTTCCCATGGAATAACAAAATATATAAGGTTCTTTTATTTCTCCCTTTGATGCTACCAGATTCCATTCTTCCCTGGACAGGAGAAGCGTGGGATCTGCCACATCCACAATCTCTTTATTCGTATATTTTTTGAGTATCTCTGCACTCTTTTTTTCCCGGACAGTAGCTAGTTTCAATCGGTCGATGCACCTGCCAAGCTCTCTGTAGATTCGTTCGTTTTGAGTATTTTCAATTAATACTCCACTTGGGGCATATGCAATTTTTTTCTGCCAGGGCTCTCCAAAATTCAAAGCATAGATGTCTTCAAACCACAGAGGATTCCATATCTGATCGCTTCCACACACTAGCAGCTCACAGTCTCTACATTCTTCTTCTACTTCTGCCCTTGTATAACATTGCCTGGACAGAACGATGTTTTTTCTGATAAATGTAAGAAACCTTTTGATGCGAATATCAAATCCCTGCTCTACCTTTCTAAGTCGAAACCACACTTCATACAAGTCAATGAGCCATAGAGGTTTTCCTTCCCAGACTTGTGGCTCATCCAACTCTCTTTTCCGGTACCTAATCACTTTTGTGTCATACCCCAGTCGCCTCACTATCGTCTGCATTGCATAGCACTGCAATATCTGGCCATAGTTTGTTCTGCCATTGTTATAACACCAGGTCACTATGGCAGCTTTTGGGACTTTGTTCTTCTTATTCATCCAAAACCTTCCCAGTTTATAAAAGTCTGCCTAAACAGTACTCAACCACATCTTCGATAGAAATCACATCTACATCACTTCCCATTTCCCGATAGATGTTTTTTTGTATCTCGTAGAAAGACATGGGAGTTACAATCACTGCATCAACTTCTGGCAACTCGTCTGCCAATGTTTTTATCTCTAAACCTTCCAGTTGAATACTGGCTGCATTTTGATCAATCCCACAGCTTATTTTTGTCTCTCCCTGCAAAAGTTCCTCATACAACCGCTTTCCCAGCACACTCAGACCATAAATCGCAATCTTATGTATGGAATTTTCCTGAAAATATAAGTCCAGAGACCCTCCTCTGTGCTTTACCTGAAGCCATTTATCCAGAACAGAGAATCCCCATGGAAAAAAAGAAGGCTTTTTTTCTTTACAATCACCAAATAATTTCATCCTGCTATCATGTCCTTTCAGAATTTCCATAGTACTTAATTTGTTCTGTTCTCACTCCTTTACTCAATAACCATCTGGCTATTTCTTCCTGTGCCTTTCGACTCATCACTGCAATGAAAATATAATCAAACTGTATTTGACTGATCCTATCAGGATTTTCTACATCCATTCCCATTGCTGTAAATGCCTGATACTCTCTGTCCATCCATATTACCTTTTTGCAAAACTGGGTTTTCATAAGTTGTGAATAGAACGCTTTTCCCACTTTTCCCGCTCCATACAGTATCAGCACTTTATCTTTCTCCATATCTGTGTAGGGAAAAAGGGTGTTTACTTCTCCTTCTTGGCTTAATCGCTTTCCTTTTTCAAAAAGATATTCTGCCAGGGAAGTAGCATACACTTCCCTGTACCAGTCATATAATCCATCCTGAAAGTAGTACTCTCTGTCATGGTTCATAATTCCCACTGCTTTTTCCAGAGTATTTTGTATATACAAATAAGAATTTTCATATGCCTGAAAGGTATGTAGAGACTCAAGATACCAGTTTGTAAAATTTACCACTTCATTTAAAAAGCTCTGTTCATAAATCTTGTAAATCCCCAGCCTTTCCATCTCATCTTTGATGAGCAGTAGCATCTTAAAGCCGTTTTCCCAGTTACTTTCTCTGGTATTTGACAGGGAGCCTGGCAAGTCTATCCTGTGTCTGACAAAAATATCGTCCAGATAAGAAATTCTTTTTGCCCTTGCCATTAACATAAAGACAAAAAAGCCATCTTCTGAGGAACGAAAATCCGAATATTCATAGCCACATGCTTTTACGAAATCTGTACGAAATAATTTATCCCATGGCCAGCCGTTAGCGATCTGAAAAATGCCTGCATGTTTTAACTGTTTTCCCGAAAACTCTTGTTTTGTGTGAAAGAAGGAGTTGATATAAGTCCAGTCCGGGAACATAACTTTTCCAGTTTTCTCAGAATACTGTCCATATCTGCAAATCACCAGATCAAGGTTCCCCTCTTCTGCTCTTTCATACATTTTCTCCAGCATATCGCACTCAAAGTAGTCATCCGCGTCTAAAAAGGCCATGTATTTTCCTCTGGCATATTTCATTCCATGATTGCGTGCCACTCCAGCATACTGATTCTTTTGTGATAATAGCTTGATTCGACTATCTTTTTTCGCATAATTTTGCAAGATTTCATAGGAAGCATCTGTAGATCCGTCATCAACACATAGAATCTCCAGCTCTTTCAATGTTTGACCACAAATACTATCCATACACGTTTCTAAATATTGTTGTGCATTGTATACTGGCACGATTACGGATACTTTAGTCATCTCTCTCCATATATACCTTTCTCATAAAGTCTACTGTTTTATGGATTCCTTCTTCCAGGGATACGGATATCAGCTCGCCAAATTTCCTTTCGTATTTGGATATGTCAAGGTAATTGACGGGAACATCCACACTTCTTCCCGGCAGATAATGGATTTGAAGGGGAATCTCCAGTGTATGTTCAAGGACATTTAATAATTGGCAAATACTAACTCCCTGCCCACTCCCCACATTAAAGAGGCTTTTCTTTTCGTCACTGTTTGCTATCGTAATAATTCCATGAATTGCGTCGTCAATAAAAATATAGTCTCTGACCACAGAGCCATCCCCATAGACATGGATTGGTTCCTGTTTTAAAGCTTTATAGGTAAAGGTTGTCACTGCTCCCTGGATTCCATTTGGCCTCTGATATGGACCATAGGGATTGGCCAACCGGACTATCCTGTAGTCCAGTCCATACATATATTGGTACAAGTACAGCAATTTTTCATTCATTACCTTCTGCATGCCATAGGAGTTGATGGGCAAAGTTTCCATGTCCTCTCTCAGGGGGCAGGAATGTTCCACGCCATATACGGTCCCGCCAGAGGAGATAAATATAATTTTTTTAATATGGCATCTTACACAGGCTTCCAGCAGCCTGGCCATAACTTCCACATTATCTATAATTTCTTTTGTAATCTGCTGATTTGATGTAGTTGGCACAGTCGTACTGATCAAATGGTATACAATATCCTGCCCTTTTAAGAGTACATCCAAATCCGGCTCCCCAATCAAATCACTCTTTTGTAAATGAACCCTGCCGCCACATAAGGTTTTCAGCTTTTCCAGTCTTCTACAGTCTCTGCCTACCAGCGTAATATGACATTCCTTATCTCTTGACAACTCCAACGCCAAATTTGTGCCAATAAATCCAGAGGCGCCTAATATTATAATGTTCATATTTGCCTCTATTTTTTGTTGTACTCAGCCCATACGAGTTTTTCTTTTGAAATCCCCTGGCGGGATAGTTCCTCAAAAACTTCTTTCGCAATCTTTTGATCTTCGATCGCGATCACAAGGTACCTATATTTATGAGCCTGTTCCTTTAGTTTTTCAGGAGAAACCACCGGAAAATCTTTTGCCAGTTTTTCAAAATTTTTATCTGCCCACAATACAACTTTTGCATAACAGGAAATCTGCATTTGGTGGTAAAAATCCTGTCCTACCCTTCCCGCCGCGTAAATTGAAATCTTGCTTCCACCTGGAATTTGATCATAGGGAAACGTGAATTTCTGGAAACACCCAAATTTATCCCGCATATTTCTTGCGTCCATAAGTACTTTAAATACAATCTCTTCATAAACAGACGTCTCTTTCGCCAAATTCCAAAATATATCTGCCATAGGATAATCTGGATCAGTCCAGGGTTTACGTATTCCGGCATAATGAACAATATAGGGATTCTCTGCTATTTCCATATATTCATCCCGATATTCCTCAAAGATGACATCTTCTATCCACAGATATTGAACCAGGAAGTTCCAGGCTCCCTCTAGAATTTTGCATCTCTCATACAAAACAAGATTCAACGCATCATTATCTTCAAAAATCAGTTTTCTTTGCTTTCTCTTATAATCTTCAGAGAGTAGCGCTAAACATGTTTCTCTGACGTGTTTTCTCTCAAATGCCTCTGTGTCTATCAGAAGAACACCTGCATTAAATATCTTCCTGCTATCCAGGTTTCCCAGAGCTCTCACGTGCTTTTCCAGATCTTTGCAGGGCACATCCCTGACTCCTCCTATCACACATCCGTCCAAATCTGTGTTGTACAGCTCTGCAACATCCCGCAGAATACACATATCAGAATCTAAATATAATATCTTTTTATACTCTGGAAGTACCAGGGGGATAAACAAGCGATAATAGGTCTGAATCGGAAACATCCCTTTCTGTTGCAGATCAATCCCTGCTGTGACGTCTGAGATGTCAATACATGTCACAAGGGCATGTTCCCTGGACAATTCTTCCAATTTCTTACAGCTCGATTCAGAAAGATTCGTTACGAAAATATGTATTTTATAAAAATGATCGGGATTGGCTGACCGGATCATGGAATAAACAGCCACATAACAATTCAGAAGATAAGCTTCATCTGTTGTGGTGACAATTGGGATTTCCTTTCGCATACTCAAACACTTACTCCTTCTTTATCTTGATTTCAAAAGCATTATGGGGTATCACGCTCACAGCATTGCATATGTGGGATTCCTCTACCCCAAGAGATCGTAACTGCTCATAAATCTCTCTCCCATGCTCTGCATTGGCTATCACATATAGAAACTCACCCTTATCTTCCTCCATTACCTTCTCTGCCGAACAGATTTTCAGCCCCATCCGTTCTTTCTCCCACAGGTTTGGGTTGTTGTCACAAAAGCACAGGACGCCATCATGCCCATTGCTTCTTAGCATTGCATAGCAGGAGGTTCCATGTTCGCCTGCTCCAAATATCACTGCCTTCTCATATTTGCGAACCAAATCGTAGAATTCTTTCAATTGGCTTTCCCTAACTTTTGCCCATTCCTTTCTGTAGGTATGAAAAAACTCTCGATTCTCTCCCAGCAATCTCAGATTCAATAAGGAATCTGATGAAAGAAAGGTCTGTGTCTCTCTGTTCAGTTCATCATAGAGCTTCAGGAGTAATTGCTGGAATTTCTCTATGGCCCTGTGTATCTCTTCCGTAAAATCAGATATTTCCGGTAATCTCTCATAAAATCCACAGAACACCCCCAGAAATCTCTCCAATACAGCCATCAAAAATCTTTGATCCTCAATCTTTCTCTTTTTGAGCATTTCATACACATACTCAAATTCCCACACAACGAATAAAAGGCTTTTTTGATCGTACACAGAGGAATTCACATTGTCCCTCCGATACCTATTGGCGTCTTCCTGCACATACATCATCCGTTTTCCCAGAGCAATAGTCTGTAAGATAAATCCCACATCCTGAAAGGCAGCCTTAGGGGTTTCATTTAGTAGAATATGATGGTCGAGCAAAAATTCACGTTTGTAGATTCCATTCCACATATTCACATCCCGGCCAATCAGCTCAGGATATTCTGCGGGACATAATACTTTGTGGTATAGGTGAGAATATTTACTCCCAAGAATGGAATAGTTGAGGAAAAATCTCGTATGCCCATCCATAAACATATCAAAATCGGATTTCACAAAATCCAGACAGTATTTATTAATAATAATATATAAACTTTGTAACATGGTTGGGGCAAGGTAGTCATCCGCCTCGCAGAACCCAATAGTCTCTCCTGAAGCCGCCTGAATTCCAAGGTTCGTCTGATATCCCATGCTTTTCTTATCTGAGGATATGAGTTTCACTCTACTGTCCTGCTGAGCATAAGACTTAAGGGTCTCAAGGGTTCCGTCTGTAGAGCCGGCATCCACAGGAATAATTTCAATTTCTTTTAGAGTCTGAGCGAGGATACTATCCATACATTCTCGGATATAGGCGACCCCATTATAGACAGGGACAATCACAGATACTTTTACCATTTGTTTTTCCTTTTCTTTCTTAAAACATTAATATAATAAGATATATATACTTTATAAAAATTTAAAAATACTAGTTTATTTCAATGCCTCACCTCTACTTTTTACATTGCGAGCTGCATTTACTTTTCGATCCAACTTAAGGCCGCAAGCAGAACACAGAAAAACTCCGTCCTTCCCCGTTCCCATTTCTCCACATTGGCTGCACCCTCTGCTGATGTCTTTTCCAAATACCTCTACTACTTCCACTGACTGTTGGACACACTTTTGCAACAACCGCCGTCTGATATATCCTCTCTGCCACATACTGGCTGTCCGGTTGTATTCTCTGCTCTTTCCTCCCTGGTTGCTTGTGGGCAACTTTGGCAGATAAATCACTTTGGGCTTTTCTTCTCTCAGAAAGCGATTCAGTTCTTCGTTAATATAAGTGTGAAGCCTTTCATCCATCTTTCGCTTCTGCTCTGTATATCTCTTTCTTCCAGGATTATCCTGTCTGTTCTTTTGGTAACTGCGGTTCTCTTTCTGAATCCACTCTGTCTGACGGATCACATACTCTCCCAGCAAATTCCCATAAGTACATCCCTTATCGGTAGTCAGCATGGTAAAGATTCCAAAAGATATCCCCACCTGATTTTCATAATCCTCATGCCTTCTCACCCGCACATCAATAGGCACAAGAATCTCCAGTCCATTTTTTTCCCTGTGAAGCTTGATATAGAGCTGCCGCGTATATTGATTATTATCTGTCAAGGGCACAAAAACACGCTTGCGGCTCTCTTTCGTAGACAGGTAAATTCCATGATCCCCATAGCGGTAAGCCCGCTCTGCTATAGAAAACCCTTCTGCCTGCTCTGCGCGCAGCTTTCTTTGATACTTTCTCACTTGCCGCCTCAGATAATTGTCCAGCTTATGGCAATTTACCAAAGACGCCAATTCCTGATATTGACTCTCATATCCCTTTGTCAGTTCTATGGGAGTATAATTTAAGATGGCCTCAAAGCAATTGTTAACCTTTAATACATATCTCAGGTAGTGTGCATCTTCTGAGGTAAAATTTTTATTCTGCCCCACCGCCTTTAAAACCCGATCCTTTACCTGAATCCATTGATTCTTGAGATCTCCCAAGGCTTCAAAGATAGCCAGGTAAAAGTATACCGACGGCATACCCAGTTTCTCTCGAAGGCCGCTTTTTGTCATTTCATTTTGAATGGTATATCCTGGATAAAGCTTAGGCAAACCTGATATCCCACCAAAGCGGGCATATACATAATTCTTTACAGTCCTGTAATCCTCTGCAACAGCCAGAAGTTTTTGCATATCTACATCTGACAGAGGTTCCTGATTATGCTGATGTATGGTTCTGCATACCTTAACTATAGAACGCGAAGCGTTCTTTTCATACGGGGTACCCTCTGGGGATACTTTATCTGATGACATAAGCCTTTCTTACAAAACTACCTTAACGTTCAAAAGGTGTATTTTTGCTTTCCTATCTATCACTGATTCATATGTTCTATCGGCATAATTCTAACACAACATTAGTAAATATTGCAAATTTTTTCCGTCAGCCAATAAGAACTCTTTTCCCCTCAAATACAAATCCATATTTTCGAATCTTCTCAGCTCTTATCCCCTTTGCCTCCAGAGTCGCAGCATATCTCTTATCTTCGATCTGGGCAAGGGCCGCCTTTAGGGTATCCTCCAAAGATTTTTCTTTCTCAGGACGATAAACCTTGAATTCTATGATAATGGCATCCTCCTCCCGATTCACCGGCTCCAGCATTACATCATATCTTCCCAACCCGCTCTCTCTGTTGGAAGTCAGAATATAGCGTCCCCGAAGCTCTGCCAGCAGTCCCAATACAAAGCCATGATAAAAGCGTTCCGATTCTGAGAATGAAGAGGCTTTCTTCCCTGTATCAAAGTAACTAAAGGTCTCCTCTGTCACCTGGTTCATATATTCATTCATCTCTTCCAGCTCTCCCCGGAGTAGTCCTTTTATAAACCCATTGTATGCCGTCAAATTTCCCGAAAACCAATACCGAAACATACGCTCGAACATGAACCGCACTTCCTTGTTCGTCAGAGCCAGATCATATTCCTCCCGTCCCCACTCTTCCTGAAAGGTAAACTTCTCTACCCGCAGGTAGCCGCTAGTCAGCAGCAAACTCCAGATAGCATCTTCCCTGTCATTTAACTGACCAAACACAATCTGCTCATCAATCTCTGTATGGAGCACCTTTCCTTCTAAAAGCTCCTCCATGTTCATTTTTATCTCTTTATTTCCCTCACGGATGAGCTTTCCCACCAGACTGTTGCTGCTGGTATTGGCCCAGTAAGGGGAAAACTTTCTCTTGTTTAAATAATTCAGAACTGACCATGGATTATAAATATCCCTTCGGTTCCCAAAAGTAAATCCATCGTACCAGTCTCTTACCTTTTCCTTTTGTTCGGATAAGCCATACTCTTCCAAAGCATCCCATACCTCTTCTTGTGTAAATCCAAAAGAATCAGCATATTTTTCAGAGGTCGTTGTTACCACCTCCAGATTATTCAAGTCCGAAAAAATAGACTCTTTGCTGACTCTGGTAATTCCTGTCATAATAGCCCGTTCCAGATAAGGGTTGGTTTTAAAGGTGGCATTAAACAAATTTCGGATAAATTCTACTAATTCCTTCCAGTAGCCGCCCACATATGCTTCCTGCAAGGGAGTATCATATTCATCCAAAAGGATAATCACTTTTTTCCCGTAATAACGAAAAAAATACTCTGACAATTTGTGTAATATCAAGGTAGCAACTACTTCTGGCATATCCATGGACATATTTGAAAATTCTTCTTTTTCCTTTTCTGTCAAAATATCTCCCTGTAATAAAAATTGATTCTGACGGCACAGGCTGGTCAGCACTTGACAGATGCGGAGTATTGCTGAATGATAGTTGGTTTCCTTTATATTGGCAAAAGAAAGGAAAATCACCGGATAGGTACCCTGAAGCTTTTGGTACTCTTCCTCCTCCCAGATTGAAAGCCCCTTAAACAGTCTGTCTTTGTCCTTATATTTTACAGAAAAGAACTGCTCCACCGTATCCATCATTAAAGTCTTTCCAAAGCGCCTGGGACGGGTAATCAAAGTGACATCGTCTTTATTCTCCCACCACTCTTTTATAAACTTTGTCTTATCCACATAAAAGCAGTGATTCTCTCTTATCTTCTCAAAGCTCTGAATCCCGATTCCAACAGTCCTTTTCATTTCCATCTCTTCCTTTCACGGCAAACAACGCAAAGCTGTACCTATAATATACCAACTTTGCGCTGTTTATTCAATATTTCCCTATCCTTTATTTTTCTACAAAATGCTTCCTCACATGAGCAATCTTGTAATCCCTCTTATGATATAGAAAGTATATGGACATTAACCTTTCTGCCAAAAATCCCAGATATCGGTTCTGATATCCTCCCCCTTCTCTCCCACATCTCTTTTCACAGTAGGACAATATGGGAAACAGCCATCTGCAGTATCCTTCCAATACCTCCCTTCGCATGATGAACATGTTATAGGCATAGTAATACCTTCCTCTCTCTAATACCTTGGCACTCTCTATGTATTCTGGAGCCAGCTTCTCTATCCCTTCCTGCATCACTTCCCAGTCCTCAATCAAATGGTCTCTCTTATAGATTTCCCTTACGCTTGGGATATTTAATATCGGTATTGGCAATACCAAGTCAATCTTTGAGGCTGTCAATCTTTTTAGCATCTCTTCTTCTACTTCAAAATATCTCCGGTAATGCCCCAGTCCCAAGTAGTCTGACATGTCATTTTTCCACATCCAATATAGCGCTGTCAGCTCACAGTACTGCTGGTTTTTATAAGAAATATTCTCCCCCACGTTGTCACACACTTCACAGATGCGCTTCTCTGTCAGAGCCGCTCCCACCTGGATGGGAATCGTAAAGGAATAACGGCTCACATCCTCCTTTAATTCCTTATCCACATGGCATTTCGCTGTATATAGATGAATTGACTTTCTTTTTTCTCTTTCTTCTGCTTGTAGTTCTAATAAGGATTCCAGTGAGGAGGTTCGTGGTATGCCTTCCAGCTCTTCCTCTAATCTTTTATACTCTTTCCCCTGGGACAGCCGGTATTCCCTATAATGAAGTTCCCGGATCCCCTCCCACAAGTCATTGTTAAAAGTTAAGGGGATTACATGGAAGTAGCCTCTCTCTTTCAGGCTCCCTATAATCGTCTCTAAATGCTCTTCCATAGTAGCGATTACAATCGTGGCTTCTTTCCCTACCACCTTACTGGCTGTCCCCAAATCTATTACAGGCACAGACAGCAAGCTCTCTGGATTGTCCTTTTTATCCGTAACTACAAAGTACTCTATCTTCAACTCATAGGGCTTCTCTTTCAGGCAGCTTCCCACCTCAAGAGCCACCAGACCTGCTCCAAAGACCACCAGACACTTACTTTCTCTCAGCTCTTTTATCTTCTCTTCTAGGTACATAAGCTCTTCTCCTCTCTCCCCAACACTTCCTCATATATATGAAGGATTTCTCCAAGATGCTTCTCTTTGGTATAAGTCTTACAGGCATACTCCTGCCCACTTCTGGCAATCCTGCGGGATTCTGTGGGATTCGTGGCAGCCCTCTTAATTCTCTCTGCAAGTGCCTTTGGATTTCCTGCTTCATAAAGATATCCAGTCTCTCCGTCTTTGATAAGCTCCTTTGTCCCTCCAGAATTCACTCCTATCACAAGGCAGCCTGACATCTGGGCCTCTATAGTCACTCTCCCATAAGCTTCCCGGCTCCCACAAGTAAATGACAGATCTGCCTGGGTATACAGCTCATACACCCGATTACTGGCACCATAAAAAGAAACACGATCCTCCAGGCCATAGCTTAAGACAAGCTTCTCCAATTCTTTCTCATACTCCCTCTCTCCCTTTCCTACTATCTGCAAACGAAAGTCGAAGGCTCCTTCCCTTTTTAAAATGGCACAAGCGTCAATCAGCTCTCTTTGCCCCTTAAAAGGAGCCAGGGCTCCCACCATAATCATCTCTACAGGCTTCTTATTAACATGCATCCATCTCTCCCGGCTTTCCAGAACCTTTGCATCCATCTCCACAGGGTCATACACTACCTTCACACGCTCTGGATCTCTAAGTCCCATCTCATTTTTTATGTACTCCGATACAGCAATCATCCAGGATGCCTTTTCTATCAGTTCCAAAGCCCACCTCTTTGCAAAAAACTGGTAGCCCTGATTGGCCATGTTCTCCCGAAGATGCCAGATATAGGGAATATGACAAGCCCTGGCGGCTACAGCGCCTATATACGTATATGTGGTGTTACAGTGAATCAGGCTTATGGTCTGCTCCTTTATCAACTTTTCAAGCTTTCTTTTTGCACTATTGTTGGATAAAAGCTCCACAAAAAACTTCCATCTTTCCACAAGGTTATGATTTTTCCCAATTTCATACCCCCAGTCTTTAGAGGGAATATAGGTATAGGGAATCTTCTTTTCCATCAACAGGGCACTTCCCGTCCCGTAGTGAGGGAGAACTACTACCACCTCAAGTCCTTTATTCTGCAAGGTTTCACACAGCTCTGCCATACAGAGAAATGCCCCAGAAGTCTTATTATTATCTGATGCCATAAATAGAATCCTGGTTCTGGTATCTTTGGAAAAAGTAACGGGATTATGTCTATTATAATCTGCCATCACACGTTTACTAAGTTCCCTGTAAAGTGGTTCTATGACAAAGGCTACCTCTGAAAACTCAAGCCGCAATAACTCTTTTGCCATCTCCTCATGGAGATTGGGCATGGTAGTGACCAGCACCAGACTATCTTTGCGCTCCTCTTTTAAGTCTTCTATCTCATAAACAGGGAATCCACAAAAAGAATCTAGTTCTTCTCTTTTTTTACTGACAGCATAACCAATGACCTTACTGTGCAGCCCGGAAATGAGAAGCCACTCTCCCACCAAAGCCCCCACAAGGCCCGCCCCATAGAGAATGATATGGTCATACTTTCTTAAGGTTTTAATGAATTCTTTTTCCATTTTAATTAAACCGTTCATTCTCAAGTAAAATATGTTTCAGAAAAAATCCATAGTGATTGCAGACCGCCATACACGCCTGGTCAATCGAAAACCCTAATAGCTGCTCTTTCATTTCCTCCCAATGCTCTACATTGGCAATCACATAAAAAGCCTTGGGATATTTCTCCCTGGCCTCTTCGGGTTTCATGATCGGGAGCTCCCCTTGCATTTTTCCCGAGAATTCCTTATTATTGTCTACCAATGCCACTACATTTTTCCTTGTATTCCTAAGGTATGAAGAAACTATCCGCCCCATATCACCATTTCCGAATATGACAACTTCCTGATTCTCACTCACCCCATCCAGCTCTGGCTTCATTTGCTCTAGTGAAAGATACCTGTTCTTTAGATAATCCGTCAGTTTTTCCACCGATTGTTCTACTGCCTGAATCACTGCTTTTTCCCCAAGGGAAAAATGACAGTTGGAAAACTTCCACCTTCTTACATCTTTGTCTATATCCTGCCACATAAGCTTTATATATGTTTCTCTCTGGCTTTCTGACAGGCTGTCATAGAAGCCAAGATGGCTGTTTATTTTCCAGGTCAGATAGACTTCCTTATATTTCTCAAACAGTCTCTCTTCTATGAGCCTTTCCTTTAACAACCCGTACTCTTCTATCAATATGGTCATTCTTTGGGGCGCATTTACAGAAGAGTCTGGATTATCTAATCGGTAGCAGTAAAATGCATCTTTCGAAAGCATAACTCGCTTTGCCTTGATTCCTGTAAAAAAAGCAAAGGAAACATCCTGGTACGCTGCACCTTTTGTTTCATTCATCAAAATGTTCTCTTCCAGCAGAAACGTTCTCCGATACAATCCACTCCAAAAACTATTCACACCCAGCTTCACAATTGAGCTATCCTCTCTCCCATCAAATACACTATCATAGAGACATTCTTGTTTTGATAGGGCAACCGGGAGCCTTACTTCTTCTTTCCTTTTTGTTTCATAAAAATGGATGGCATCTGCCCTTAGCACGTCTAACTGATACTTTTCTGCCATCTCATATTGTCTTTCATACATCTCTTGCAATAAATAATCATCAGATTCACAAATGCCTATGTATTTCCCTTTTGCCTCCCTTAATCCTGTGTTAAATTGATGGCCCACTCCTGAAGCTGTATGAATGACCCGAATTCTTGTATCCAGCTTTGATAGCCTTTCTACTATTTCTAATGTTCCATCCCTGCTCCCGCCATCTATCACCAGGATCTCTATTTCCTGTAATGTCTGGTTTCTTACGCTGTTTACACTTGCTTCTATATATTCTGCATTATTCAGCACATAGATAAGTACAGATACTTTAATCTCCATCTTCTTCTCCCATTACGATCTGTTCCCTTTGAACACCTAGGCTTATCAAATCTTTCCTTATCTCTCCCCTGATTTCTGGCTTTGCATTTGCCACCACTACTAAATCATAGGTTTCCTTTGCAATCATTTCTGGAGCTTTGACAGCAAGTCCTTGCTTTTGCAGGCTCAAATGGTTTCTGTCTGCCCATAACACCACATGACAATACTTTGTTTTCTTTATCTGCTGAGCATACAAAAGCCCTACACTTCCTGCCCCATAAAGAACCACATTGGAATCATGGGGAACTTTGGAAAAAGGAAAACAGTAGCGTTCTCTTATTTTGATTTCTTCTGGTATCCCCAGCCAAACCATCCTTCTCATATATTGATTTAATTGAGGAAGCATAACTGGATAATACTCTGACATTTGAAATTGTCTGTTCAGATGAAGATAGAGCCTGGAAACATTTTCATAAAATCTGTCCCCTTTCTGAGCACTCATAGAATTCTCATGTATCCGGTAGTGATACAGACAGTCTTCAATCACTACTACTTTACTGGAAGAGAGTAGATAAGGATAGACAACTGCCACATCTTCTCCATCATAGATCTTTGTATCTATCAAACTGTAAAATTTTTGCAGCTTTCTTTTTCGGAACAGTTTATTACACAGATAGGGCAATACTCCAAACTGATAAAAGCCTTCATAGTGAAGCATCTTAGGAATAAAATTAGCTGCTAATTCTTCCTTTTCGTAAACTCCTGCTGGAATCCTATTGATCTCATTAGCAGAAAAATCTTTCTGCTCATTCACGCATCCGCTGATCACTATATCTGCCCCTATAGATTCCATACCGTTCACCAGGCGTTTCAGAAAGCACTTATCCACCCAGTCATCTGCGTCTACAAAAGAGAGGAATTCCCCTCTTGCCGCTTCTATGCCTGTGATTCTGGCACAAATCAAGCCTTCATTTTTTTTATGAATCACCTGAATTCTGTCATCCCTGGCTGCAAATTCATCACAGATGGCTCCTGAGAGATCCACAGAACCATCATCTACTAAGATTAATTCCCATTCTTTATAGACTTGGTCTAAGATGGAATGAATACATTCTTTGATATAAGATTCTGCATTGTAGATTGGTACAATTATGGATATCCTCATCCTCTTTCTCTCCATGTTTATCTATAGGTATTGCCACAATAATAGATCTCCAAAAATATCACTAAGCACTTCATAATTTGTATATCCATTCTGTTCCAGAGAAGTCACGATTTCAGCCGCAATTTTCTCCCCAACTGTCACCAGCACAAAGCGTTCTTTTTCCTTCCCATAAGATTGTAGTCGCCTTACAGGTATTCCGTTAATCCAGGACTCATTTCCTGTCAAATTTGACACGAAGATAAGGGTCACTTTTTTCAATAGATCTCTCTCTTTTAAGTAAGAAACAAAAGCCTTCGTAATCATTCCTGCCCCATATAAAGCAATTTCATCTTGTGTTTCTATTCTATGTAACAGCTCCTTTTCATATAGAGTGAAAGAAAATAGTATCAATCGAAGTGGTCGAATCACGTAATGGTAGTTCCCCAAGTAGTTTCTCACAATCTGATTTGTATTCATGAGTAATTCTAGGAGCTCCAGATCATTGGGAGAAATGTTTTCATATATAAGATAAGCCACTTCATATTCCAGACGTTCCAATGTATTCTGAAACAAAAGATCCAGCTTGTGCTCACTGGCAAATATCAAATTGTCTGTTATGCCTTTTATAAGATCACAAGCCTTCTGCATATTGAAACGTATATGAATATCCGACATTCTATAACAGTACAGACAAGTATCTACTGCCACAAAGCAGTCTGCTGCATACATTGCCTTTACAAAAAATGGAGGATCCTGATATCTTCGATATGCAGGAAAGAAAATGTTATTTTGAATCAACAATTCTCTTAGAAAGAGATAATTTTGGTAAAAATAATCCTCCTGATAATCCCTATAGAAAAGAACCTTATTTTTCATTTCTATTGGATACAATTCCTTTCTTGTTTCGCCAGCTCCCTCTACATTCATTCTCATGCTGCAGCAAACCTGCATATTCTGTGTCTCACAGGCATCAAACATCATCTCCAGTGCATTTTCATCCACATAATAATCATCTGCATCTAAAAAAATAATGTATTTTCCCTTTGCCTGTCTTATCCCGGCATTACGTGCTGCCCCCGGGCCCTGATTTTCCTGGCAAAGGAGCACAATCCTCTTATCCTTCCTAGCAAACTCCTGTAAAAGCTGTGCAGAGAAATCTGTAGAACCGTCATCGATACAGATCATTTCCAATTCCTTTAAGGACTGGGCAAGGACACTTTTTATGCATTGCTCCAAATAATCTTCACAATTATACACGGGAATTATAATTGATATCTTTACCATACTTTCCCTCATTTCACACTCTATTCTGTACCCTGGACCACTTACATAGCTGGTGAATATATTCCTCTATATCCATGGCATATTGATTTAAGGAATAACATTTTTGTGTAACACGTATATATCTTTGCTTAAATTCCAGTTCCAGAGCATTTACCACATCTTCGTAAATAAACATTTCATGACTGTCAAGAAAATAAGGAAGATCAAGGGGAATCTCCTCATCGTATCCCATATACTTTAAGATTCTGGCCGCAATCTCCTTCACAAGAAAATTTGAAATATGTACTCTCTCATAAAAAAGCTTTTTGCTTTTATAATTTGCAAAAATATAATCACTGATTTTGATATCCCATTCCTCTTCCCTTTTCAGCAATTTCTCTTGAAACTGTTCCCACTTGTTTAAAATTTCTTCTTTTTTATATACTCCGCCCTTTACCATGTAGCCTTTGATATCTTCTTCTGTCCTTCCTTCCCGGATCCATTTTCTTACATTTTCATCCTCACCAGAACAAAAGTAAAATACTCCTCTCAGGCCTTTCCTGTTATCTAGCCTTTGCTGAGGGAAGAAACACTCTGGCATGCGATAAAGATTGGGAACAGAAATCACCTGACAGCCCTTTGAAAGATATTTCATCATAGCTTCCGACGCACACTTTTCCCCAAATTTATTTTCCTTCCGAATGGATTGGTGAAGAAATAATTCACAGTAAGGCAAAACTCTCTCATAGTTCTCCAGCAGATCCATCTCCTGAATCCCTGGAAACGGATAAAATCCATAATCCTGTGCAAAGGCTTTTTTGTTTTCCAAATACGCTTTTACTGCATCAATATGACAATTCCCATATGCAATTGCCATCTTCTTTCCAAATATCTGATAGGGTATAAAATCTGCAAATTCAGAATATCCCAGCCCCAATAATTGTTTTCGTATCTCAAAATACCTGTTACTTGTGACAATGATAAAAAGCTCTTTTCTGTATTCTGGCTTTTTGATCTCTCTGAAATGAAAAATGCCCTTCTTTTGATTGTCGAAAACAATATCAATCCTCTGGGTTTCCTCATACTCTGTCAGAAATTGTTCCCCCACAATCCCTGCACCAAAAATTGCATATTTCATCTCTTTTTCTTAACACTCTCCATTCCTGTCTTTGCTGCGCTTTCCCTTCGATAAATGCTGTTAGGGGATATAGATGGGATGCTCAAAAATTATAAATAAATGTTGGAAGAACATATCCCTCTTCTGCTGTTTTTTCCTCTTCCTGTATCTCTGACTTGTTTTTAAAAGCAGCAATCGCACATGCTGTGTCAACTACAGAAGAATTTACCACGCACTTTCTTTTCAATAGCTCTTGCAGCTCAGGAATGTTCATAAAGCCAAATTCTTCTATCAAAGAGTCCCTTTCCATATCATAGGTATCAAAATAGGATGTACATTCTTTCTCAATAGCAGGAAACGAATCATGAACGTGAGCTTCCTTCAAATACTTCACGATTTTTTCTGCTTCTAAATTAGTCCAGCTCATATACATCTCTCCTCTTATATGCTTTCGGTTGTTTTTCTTTATACAAAATAAAATTATTCAGCACCAATACATCAATTTCCGTATTCATAAAACAATAATACGCATCCTTTGGTGTACACACGATTGGCTCTCCTCTGACATTAAAGGATGTATTAATTAACATGCCACACCCGGTCTTCTTTTCAAATTGCTTGATAATATCATAGAAAACAGGATTGCTTTCCCTGGTAACTGTCTGAATCCGAGCGCTATAATCTACATGTGTAATCGCCGGAAATGCAGAACGTTTTCGCTTGATAATTTCTGTCAAATCATTTTTATGATTCAAATATTTCGTCAGATCAAAATCTATATCTGCCTTTTCCCTGACAAATCCACAAAATAACATATAGGGACTTTCCATATCTAAGTCAAAATACTCGCTACACTTTTCTTCCAATACAGCAGGTGCAAAGGGGCGAAAAGATTCCCGATACTTAATACTTAAATTAAGCCTTGACTGCATTATCTCTGATCTTGGATCTGCAATGATACTCCGATTTCCCAATGCCCGCGGTCCAAATTCCATTCGCCCTTCGAACAATCCAATGATTTTCTGTTGAGCAATTAAGTCTGCTATTGTATCATAAAATTCTTCTCCATATTCATATTTATCAAAGGGTATGCCATTCGCTTCTAAATAATGGAGAATCTCTTCTTCTGTATATGCCGGTCCTAAATAGCTCCCCTTCTGAGTCTCCTTTTCTGCTACTCTTCTATTTTTACATTTGCTATAATAAAAGAGTAACGCTGCCCCAAGAGCTCCTCCGGCATCGCCGGCAGCAGGCTGAACCCATATATTTTTAAATATTTTCTCTCGATTTAGTACGCCATTTGCAACACAATTCAGCGCAACGCCTCCTGCTAAAACTAAATTTTCAACTCCACCTGACAAAGCCTTTGCAGTCCTGGCCAGCTTCACAATCACCTCTTCTACTACTTTCTGAACGGATGCTGCCAGATCCATTTCCCGTTTTGTTATTTTCTGTTCTGGTTCTCTCCTGCTTCCTCCAAAAAGCATTTCAAATTTCTTATTTGTCATGCTTCTTCCATTTTGAAAATCAAAATAATCCAAATTCAGCCGAAAAGAGCCATCCTCCTTCACATCAATAAGCTTATTTTTTATCACATCATAATAAACAGGTTCCCCATAGGGTGCCAAGCCCATTAGCTTATAGTCACCATAATTGACTCTAAATCCACAAAAATAGGTAAACGCACTGTAAAGCAATCCGATAGAATGTGGATAATCTATTTTTTTCAGAATGGTGATCTCATTTTCTTTTCCAACCCCTATTGTGGTGGTATTCCACTCTCCGACGCCATCTACCGTTATAATCATTGCACTTTCATATGGTGACGGATAAAATGCAGATGCCGCATGGGCCATGTGATGCTTGGTGATAAATAATTTCCTCGCTTTTCCAAGACCTCCTATGGCCTGCTCCAATTTTTTTGCAATCCAAAGCTTATCCTGAAACATACTGTCATAGGAGAGCTCCAATAAGTCCTTCTGGTTATCACCTATAACTGCCAAATTCGCCAAAAACCGATCCAACGTCAAGATTGGATCATCATAATATACGACTGCATCTATATTTTCTGCTTCTATATGAGCAAAATCCATACAGTAATGAATTGCGTTTCGGGGAATTGATTTATCATGCTTAGCTCTGGTAAAACGTTCCTCCTGTGCAGCTGCAATGATTTCTCCATCTTTTATCAGAGCCGCTGCTGAATCATGGTATAATGCAGAAATACCTAATATATACATGTTTCTTTCCTCCTATGAAAAGCTTTGTAGTTTTACTATCCCTTTTGTCGTCAGATATTCATACATATATTGTGCAATGATTTCATTTCCTTCCTCTGTAACATGGCATCTGTCAAAATACACATCGCCCCTTTCATCAAACAATGGGGTAATATCCTCCAGGTACGCTTCTCCCAGCTGCCTTGCGTGAGTATAAAATTCGTCCATCTTACTTATGTATTCTTCTGTAATTCTTTCTTCATTCTCAGCCACCTCACGCTCCTGCGTGCTGAACCTTTCTCTTTTCAAGGTTAGATGAGGCTGTAAAAATGCACGATATACAATTCCAAATTCACAGCAAATGCGGTTCATCATTCTAATGTTATCCGTAAATTGGCACCATGATGGGTGGTTGTGCTCTACCCCTAATGTATATTCTGCCTGACGCATCTTGAGTTTCAGAGAAATGTCGTTTTCCTTAAATCTGGACTGACTGGAAATATGATCAAATAACTCTTTTTGATATAAGCTCACAAATGGATGCCCCTCAACACTGCGCAGCAAGTCATTCACTCCCGTGTAATCAATTACAATATCGGGCCTCATAGGTATCACATCCCTGATTAGCTTTATCAGCTCCTGGGAAGAAGAATAGCCCCCGCATCCTCCATTGATTATTTTGACCGAATATCCATTCTGTTTGAATTTTTCATACAATAATTCTCCCCAAGATTTAAATGGAAATAAAGTTCCGTCTGTAGTAGATCCTCCCAATAAAACGATCTTATAACCATTATCCTCCCCTATCTGTGTAAAACCAGGCATAGCGTCTGGCTTTCCCTCACTGTAAAAATTATAGCCTAACTGAATATCCAGAATATAAGCTCTGGGGATATTCTTCGTATACTTATCATAAATGCTGTAATCACGATTCAGTATCAATCCCATGTCATCCAACACGTTAAGAGCCTTCGTTTTATCCGACGTTACAATGATTTTAAAATCATCCTTCTTTTCATAAAGCACATCGTAAACAGGCTTTACCAAGCTCCCCATCCACTCATATTCTGTCTCGATGTCATCTATGAAATATGCAATTTCTATATCCAGCAAATTTAATAATTGTTTTAACGCCTGTATGTCCTGCTTTTTGGCGTCCCCATATATCACCAGCTTTTTATCGTAGGAATCCAAAATAATGGAATAAATATAGTTCCTATGAATACGAATTGGCTCCGCACTCTTTCCAATATCCTGCCATGTCAGATAGTTTTTGATCGATTGTTCTTGAAGCCAGCTTATTATTTCCTGTATGTAAGCTGCTTTTTCAACTGCAATTATAAGATTATACTCTTGCATTTCCTCCAATAGTTTTTCTGGAGCTATCACCTGCTTATTATACAGGCGCTGCTTTTGCTTTTTTACATCAGAATCGCAAAAGCAGTCAATACGAATCCCGAATGTGGCCAGAGAAAACAGCATCTCTATCCCCTTTTCACCAGCTCCCCATAGTACATTTTTCTTCCCATTGCATAAAAGGGTCTCTGTTTCAATTCTCATACTTATCCTACTCCTTCTTTTTTCTTTGCATTTCTTAATTCCAAGCCTCCAGCTCATTCCAAATGCTTTCTGCCACCTCTCTTTTTCCCTTATTCATAGAAGCGATTCTGTGGCTGCTCTGCAAAATCAAATCTTGCAGTCCTACATCTGAGTCCTCATTTAATAAAACCTTTTCCCCTTTTAAACAGTTTTCTTTATAATTCTTACACTTTAGCCGAAGTCTCTTTGTTTCTAATGTGTCTTTATGAAGAATCAACAATTCCCGAATTCCATGCTGAAATAAAAAAATAGAGTCGCCAGCTTCGCAACAGTTGATAATATTGCTGTCTAAATCCTGACGATCCGTTTTTGTATCATGTATAGCAAAAGCTGGCAACTTTACAACGGATACCTTAAAATTATGTTTCTGAATCAAAATCACCTGGTTCCCATATCTTGGAGGAATCAGGATATATTTGCTTGTATTGTAAATCCAGGCGTTTATCTGTTCATCAAAAACCTCCATACTTTCTTTTCCCACGCAAGTAATAATGCCACTGTTTTGCTGTGTCAGCCAGATATGTTCTCCGTCAAAGCAAATGCCAGACAATAAAAGTGCTTGATTTTCACTTTGAAACCACTGAATGGCTCCCTCTGACAATCCGTATCTCCCATACCAGGAAGTCCCCTGTATCACAAACCAGACAGCCCCTTCATAAAGGCTGGAAAATCCGATTCTCTGCTTTTGAACGCCTATTTTTTCGTTTACAGGTACTTTCTGCAAAGATTTATGTACATATTCTTGCGTGCTTGTATCAAAGCAAATCATTTCATTCTCCAGGGATTCCGGCCAAAAATATATGGTATTTTTCCAGCTAACAGCCATATAGGTCTCCGAGCTGCCTCTCCTGAAGGGCTCCCGCAAAGAAAAAATGGATTGATCAAAAATGAGTACCTTCGCTGAATCTCCTGTTGTTAAAAAGAATTTATCCTGAATCAGAAAAATTTTCCGAACATGAAACTTCTCCTTTGCTCCATAAAGCGCTACAAGTTCCATTTCATAATTATCCATGTTCATTTTGCATAAGGCCTGGACGCGATTGTCAAAAAACCACATATACCTGTCTTTCAATACTGCATCCAAAAAGCAAGCGTTTATGTAATCCAATGCTGTCACCTACTCTCAAAACCATTCCTTAAAGCTTTTTGTCGACACTCCCCACTCCTGCTGTTCGGGCTTTACTTTTAGATTGCAGTATCTGCAAAAAGGAATTGGCGTCACCAAAAACTTTGTTATTTCTTCAAAGCTTTTGGCTTTATAAATATCAATAGAATCCTGATCCGAAAGCTCCATATCCAAATCAAAATAATCTTTTGCCAAATGTGCATGAGCTGCCATCGGGCAAGTAAACAGTCGGCCATGCTTTAAAGTGATACATTTATTACTCCTGGTACAGTGCATATAATTCCACTCTATAGGCTGGGCTCCCTGAAGATCAAAGGGGTATTTAATTAGCATTTTTTCTCCTGCCCCTGTATCATTGTGATATTCAATATGGAGCTTATATGTGTTTGCTATTTTTTCCAATAAATCATAATCTACATTGACAGGATATTTGGTACAGTTCACAGAAATCTTGTTCTCAACACAGGATTCCCAGAAGTCTTCCCCCATTCTTTTTAGCAATACACCATTTGTCAATAGCCCCACTTCACAGTTTTTAAAATATTTTCTTGTGGCCAAAAAGAAGGCTGTCACCTGAGGGTGGAGAAGGGGCTCTCCTCCCAGGAGAGTAATATGTGAAATCTTTTCTCTACACAGCCTGGAGAGCTGTTCTAGATCCCTTTCATATTCCTCTACGGACAAAAAGTTTTCTTCTGATAGAGGAGAAAAATGATAACAGCCTTTACAATTCAAATTACAATGGTCTGTAATATGTACTTCAAAATTCAACAGCTTTAACGGTTCCAACCGCTTTGTATTTAGTTCTGATTGCATGTATCTCAAAAACTCATTTAATACCAAATAGATTTTTGTAAATCCCAACTCTAAAGCTTGCTGCAGTAACTCCTCCTGCTTCTGCTCCGAGACTGCAATAATTAAAAGCGATTGTCTTCTTTCCTTTGCTACTTTATGGATAGGCACAAGTTTTCTACCATCTACCTCTTCACAGTCCATATGTTTTCTTGAACTTACAGTAAAACATACAATCTCTATTCCATATTTTTCTTTTAAATACTGGCACATGGTTTTTCCATACCCGCCAGCGCCATATATCACAATTCCTTTTGATGCTTCTTTCCTTATTTCTTCTACAATGGTATCCGAATCTATTCTTTTTAACATCATAAACCCTCCTCATCTATCCATTCACTGATTTCCTTCTTACTTCTTTCCCAATCAAATAAAGATGATACGCCTGTACAGTATCTGCAATAATATTTAGGCTGGGCAGCAAAATCCAAAAATTTCTGCATATCCTCTACTTTGTAAATATCCAAAAAGTCTTTGTCTGTCATTCGTAGATCCTGATGAAATTTTTGATTGAATATTCGATAGGACTGGCAGGAAAAGGGACATCCGTAAAATTTTCCTTCCATTAAAAAATTTCCGTAATTTGATATATGACAATGAGCAAAGCTTTCCACAGGATTACTGTTGCCCTTTAAGTTAATCATTTTCTTAAAGCTTTTTTTCACTACATGATTCCCTGTTCCTTCAAAAAACTGGAATTTAACCCCTTCACATCTGGCTTTTTCCTCCATTTTTTCAAAGTCAAGATTTATGGGATACTTTGTGTTCACAATAGTTACATCATAATCTCTGCACGCTTTCCAAAATGACTCTCTTTGTTTCAATAATAGCAATCCATTAGTAGTCAGCCGGATTATTGTATGGGGAAAATGCTTTCTCACATCCCTAAGAATTTTCAACAAATCTGGATGTAACAAGGGTTCTCCTCCCATAACAGCAATCTGCATAATATAATCTCCATGAAAGATTTCGGACAGTCTGGCTAAATCATTGTGAATACTTTCATATGCCACAAAATAAGGATCTGCAACACAAGCAAAATGATCACACCCTTTGCAACGTAAATTACAATGATCCAAAATATTTAAAACCATGTACTCCAGACAAGGACGCGGAACAAAACGCAGCAATCGCATCTCCTGATATGCTACCTCTTCCTTCAATTTTTCAATTTTACTCAGACATTCTAATCCGTAATCTCCCACTGTAAAACGAACTTGTTGAAAAAGCTCGTTGCTGATAAAATATTGTTTTTCAAAATTTTCACTTGATACTTCGTCTGCCAACTCCTTATGAAGATTTTCCATTGCTGAAATAATCAAGTATTTACCACTGAAATCTCCATGATATTTCTCCATGATCCATACAGGAATTCCCATAATATTATTGGGATTTCCTTGCTTCTTTGACACAAGAATTCCCTCTATCTTATAATTCCTTTTTGAAGCATATTGCACAATGGCTTTTGCCACTTTTCCAGCACCATAGAGCAAGCATGGATGTTTACTTAATACATCATCCAGTTGTTCCATTTGTTTCAATAATGTTCCTAATTCCATAAAACTAACCTTTCCATAATATTAAATAATAAGATATATTGATTATCACTTAGGATAATGCTAAATGCTTTCCATTTAGCTTCGCTCCCTGCTACCTCATGCTTTTGCATGTTCGCAAGGTCCTGGCATACTCAATGCGCAGAGTTTTTCTCTGCCTTCTAATGCCGTCCTTCTTTTTCTATCATGAATACTCCTGCAATCCTTTCGGTCAAAGGAATCTCTTCCTTTATTTACAGTCCTATTCTATTGATCCTCTCTTTTTCGCATTGCAGGCTGCATTTACTTTCCTCTCCAGCTTTTATTCTTTCACCCTTCCTCCCTAATTCTGGGTGGGTAGCTTGGGCATATAAATGGCTTTCGGCTTCTCTTCCCTCAGAAAGCGGTTCAGCTCCATCTTGATGTACCCATGCAGCCTCTCATCCTGCCTGCGCTTCTGCTCTCTGTATCTTTTTCTACCTAGCATGCCTAACGTCTCCCGAAGGTCGCTCTTTGCCATTTCATTTTGAATGATATAGCCTGGGTAGAGCTTGGGTAAACTGGCCACTCCCCCAAAGCGGGTATACACATAGTTCTTTACGGCCTTGTAATCCTCCGCAATGGCCTGGAGCTTTTGCATATCTGTCCCGGAAATAGGTATTTGATTGTATTAATGGATGGTTTTACATACTTTTTCTGGAGGCATAAGTCTTACTTAAAGCTACCTTCATTCTCAAAAGGTGTACTTTTAGAAAATGGGAAATATAGAAAAAGGATAGGGAATGTTTCACAAAAAAGAGCAAAAAAGTTTACAATATTGACTAATGATGTGGTAGAATCATGCCGATAGAACATATGAATCATGAAAATATTAAAGTACAACTTTAAGAGAAAGAGCTACTCTTCCTCTTAAAGTGTACTTATTTTTTTCAGATATAAATTAGAAAAAAGGACAACAGATCTTTATTTTTCAATTATCCTGCAATTTCTTAAAGGTACTGGCTCTCTTATAGAATGTGGATAATGGCATATGACACAAAACCGCTGCCTGTTTTCCTATCATTTCCCCTGAATTCCATTTTTGATACACTTCATGGAAATTTTCTGGCAAAGGTTTTGTGGGTCTGCCAAACTGCACCCCCCGGTTCTTTGCCGCCCGAATTCCCTCTTCCTGCCTCTGTTTGATATTAATGCGCTCGCTCTCAGCCACATAGCTTAAAAGGGCCAATACAAGATCACTGATTAATGTACCCATAAGGTTTTTCTCCCGTCTGGTATCAAGGAGCGGCATATCAATCACCACAATATCTGCCCCTTTTTCCTTTGTGATAATCCTCCACTGTTCATTGAGATCCACATAATTTCTTCCCAGACGATCAATGGCTTTTACATACAAGACAGATTTCTCATCCAGCTTCCGCAGCAATTTCTTATATTGCGGTCGTTCAAAATCTTTGCCAGAAAGCTTATCCATATAAATTTGCTTTTCTGGCACACCCATTTCAAGCAATGCCAGCCTCTGACGCTCCTCATTCTGCTCCCTTGTGGATACCCTTATGTATCCGTACATCTTTTGTTTTTCCATATTCCACCTCCAAAAAATAAGGGCCGCCGTGTTAAGTATCGCCAACAATATATAGTGTTCTATTTTCGGAGGAAACTACTATATACTGTCAGATTTTTACTTAACACGACAGCCTGTTTACAGATTTCTCTGCTATATTTAATTAAATTACGTGGTGTTACAAAAGATGTCAAGAGAGGATAAATCCATTAAAGCATGGAAGCCCGAAGTTCCTCCCCACTCTTTGGACTCAAATAAGCAGGCGCCACATCAAACACAGTCTTGCAGCCAGTCTGTCCCTCACAGCCCAGACGATAGGCAGCGCGTGCATAGGCCACAATGACACTGGAAGTAAACTCTGGATTGGAATCCAGGCTTAATTTGTACTCTATGAGATGGTGATTCTCCCTCTCCCATCCAGTGTTCCCACTGCGCAGCACAAAACCGCCGTGAGGAATTCCACTGTGATCCCGCTTCATCTCCTCTTCACTGATAAAGTGAACGGTAGTGTCATAGTCTGCAAAATAGTTGGGCATTGTCTTAATCTTATTCTCAATCTCTGCCTTATCTGCCCCTTCTTCCAGGACTACAAAGCACTCTCTTGTGTGCTTCTGGCGAGGGGTCAGCTCTGGATTTTTCCCAGCCCGCACTTGACTCAAGGCACTCTCAATAGGAATTGTATATTGTTTTGCATCTTTAACGCCAGGAATCCGGCGAATGGCATCTGAATGTCCCTGGCTGACTCCTCGTCCCCAGAATGTATAATCATTTCCCTCTGGGAGAATCGCATTTGCATACATCCGATTCAGAGAAAACAGACCTGGATCCCATCCTACTGATATAATCGCTACCTTACCGCCTTCCTTCGCACTTTTGTCCACATTGGCAAAGTGTTCTGGGATTCTTGCATGGGTGTCAAAGCTGTCAACCACATGAAAGAGCTTCGCATATTCTGGCGTCTGCTCTGGAAGATCCGTAGCGCTTCCTCCACAGAGAATCATCACATCCAGTCGTTCCTTCCATTCCTTTATATCCTCTACTCTGCAGACATTGGCAGTTTTGGTAAGAATCTTTACATTTTCTGGATCTCTCCTTGTAAATACAGCCAAGAGTTCCATGTCTGGGTTTTGGCGGATGGCACATTCTACACCTCTTCCCAGATTTCCATAGCCTAATATACCTATTTTAATACTCATATTCATCTCCTGTTTTCGTTACAATTTACATGATCGGTTCTTCTGGAATAAATACCCGGCTGGTGGCAGCAGACTCTTCTGCCTTTACCTTGTCTCTGGCGTCTTCCACAAAATAATCTTGAGAACTTAAGGATGCCTTTCCACGGCGATCCACTTTTACGTATGTGTCATCAGGCTGAAGCAGATGAGCCTTCACATTATCCTGCATTTCAATATCCAGAATATGAATCACTTCCTGCTTCAGATTCTCCTGTTCAATGGGGAAGAGAATCTCCACACGCCTTTCTAAGTTTCTGGGCATCCAGTCTGCGCTGGCACAGTAGACTTCCTCCTGTCCATTGTTATAGAAATAGAAAATCCGACTGTGTTCTAAGAAATTGCCCACTATGGAGCGCACAGAAATATTCTCACTGACGCCTGGTATTCCCACTCGCAGGCAACAAATTCCTCTGACTATTAGATCGATCTTTACTCCTGCTGAGGAAGCCTCATAGAGAGCTTCAATCACATCGCGATCGCAGAGAGAATTTATCTTCGCCATGATATGCCCCTGTCCACCCTGCTCCACATGCTCTCTCTCCCTGTGTATCAGTTCCAGAAAACGATTTTTCAGCCAAAGAGGAGCAAGAGAAAGCTTATTCCAGCTTGCCGGTTCAGAGTATCCAGAAAGCATGTTGAAGACCGCAGTGGCATCTTCCCCTATAGGGGCAGAGCAAGTCATCAACCCCAGATCTGTATACAGCTTTGCAGTGGAATCATTATAGTTGCCAGTCCCCAAATGTACATAGCGGCGAATTCCATCCTCCTCCCGGCGAACTACAAGTGTAATCTTACTGTGAGTTTTCAGACCTACCAGGCCATAAATGACATGGCATCCCGCTTTCTCCAACATTTTCGCCCAAAGGATATTGTTTTCCTCGTCAAACCGAGCCTTCAATTCCACCAGAACAGAGACCTGCTTTCCATTCTCTGCCGCCTGAGCCAAAGCTGCAATAATAGGCGAGTTTCCACTGACACGGTATAAGGTCTGCTTGATAGCCAAAACCTTGGGATCCACAGAGGCATCCCGCACAAATTTTACCACTGGATCAAAGGTCTGATAAGGATGATGAAGTAAAATATCCCTTTCCCGAATTTCTTCAAAAATGTCGCACTCAGGAGGCAGCTCTTTCACAGGCGCCGGAACATGCCTAGGATTCTTCAGGAAGTCAAATCCGTCCATCCCATACATTTTCATGAGGAAAGTCAGATCCAGAGGACCGCTGATTTTATAAATTCCATCCTCTTTGATGCTCAGCTCTTTTCGGAGAATCTTCAGCAGCCGCTTATCCATCTTATCCTCTACCTCGAGACGGATTGCCTCCCCCCACTGGCGCTTTTTCAACTGTTTCTGAATCTCCTTCAGCAGATCTTCCGCTTCATCCTCCTCAATCGTCAGATCCGCATTGCGCATAATCCGGTAGGGATGTGCGCAGACAATGTTATAGCTCAAAAATAATTGCTGCATATTGCGCTCTATCAGCTCTTCTAAGAGAATCACCACATGAGTGCCGTCTTCTGCGTCTGGCAGGCGCACAATCCTGGGGAGAACGGAGGGGACCTGAACCGTCGCAAACTCCAAATCCTCTGTCTTCTCGTTTTTCTTAGATAAGAGCGCTCCGATATTCAAGGATTTATTCCGAATCAAGGGGAATGGTCGGGAAGAGTCCACAGCCATGGGCGTCAACACCGGATAGACATTTTCCTGAAAATACCGATCTGCAAATCTTGCCTGTTCCTCATTCATATCCTCATGTTCCTGTATCACAGTCAATCCATGCTGGCGCAGGAGAGGAAGAAGGGAACGGGAGTAGGTGGAATATTGAAGATTGACCAGATTTCTCGTCACTTCTATAATCTTATCCAACTGCTCCTGAGGAGTCATTCCAGAAATGTCCTTTTTCGTATACTTGGCATGAACCATATCTTTCAGAGAAGCCACGCGAATCATAAAGAATTCATCCAGGTTTGATGCGGTAATGCTTAAGAATTTCAAACGCTCAAAGAGAGGAATGTTCTTATCTCTGGCCTCGCTTAAAACCCGGTCATTAAAAGCGAGCCAGGATAACTCCCGATTGCTATAGTATTCATACTTTGTAAAATCCGTCTTTTCCATTTTCTACACCTGCCTTTTTTGTCGAATCACGGGCCTGATACTGAAAATTGTCTCGAAGAACTCTGCCATGTGGGAGAACAAGCCCTGTTCCAGAGTAATATCCTCCACTGTATCTACTACAACTAAAAGTTCTCTCTCCTTTAATGTCACTCGCACTTTTTTAAACTTTTGTTTATGGCTTCTATCCATAGAATTGGCCACCCGCAAAATGGCGCTCAACTTTGAAATCAGCAGATAGTCGTTTCGATCCAAACTGGAACCCACAGAAAATTCTTCAAAGGAAGCAAATTCTTTCGTATTAAAACGAATGGCATTGGCAATAATCTCTCTCTCCCGGTGGGACAGTCCGATGATTTCCGTTGACATCACAATCTGGTAAGAACACTCTGCTGTATGATTCAGACTAATATATTTTCCACAGTCATGGAGGAGCACGGCGATCCGAAGGAGCAAGCGTTCCCGCTTGCCCATGCCGTGGATACGTTTCATCTTATCAAAGATAGTCAGGGCTAAGTATTCTGTCCCAGCCTGGTGAGTCTTGTCGCTGTGATAGCGCTTTGCCATATTCTTTGCCGCTTCCACAATATCATTTTCAAAATTATGGCTGGACTTAAAAATTTTCATGCGCTCTGCATAGTCATAAGCCAGACCGTCGCTCAAGTTCAGACCAGGAATCCAGATGGTCTCCGCTCCCGTCTCTTCAATCAGCCGTTTGTAGATAATAAGAGCAGGCATAACAAGAGAAATATTGTCTGACTCCAACCCCAGCCTCTGTGCCATTTCCTGGGGAGTCCGGGAAATCATCTCCTGATAAAGCTGATGGTATTCTTCTCTGCTAAAAGAAATATTCCGGCTTTCTGCGTCCCTCTTCATAGCATGGGAGATATAATCCCCCACCAGAATCATATGTTTGATTTCCCGATCCTTTAAGTACAGACGCTTATAACTTTTCAGCTCATTGTTAATCATTTCCTCAATGACATCGCCAAAATGTGTGGTCCGGTTCCTCACCTCCGACAAGCGCTCCCGTATTCGCATGGTACCCAGACGCAGATTCTCCGTAGATACCAGGGCGTCTTTATCAAAGAGAGATATCTGGATACTTCCTCCGCCCACATCCACAATCGCTGTTCCCTTCTGGATAATCTTCTGAAAAGATTCTTCATTGGAGGCAATGGATTTATATCCCAGAAAGCGCTGCTCTGAATTACTGAGAACCTCCACTACCAGACCTGTGCGCACCTGAATCTTATCCAGAATCAACAGACAATTCTTTGTCTCACGAATGGCGCTTGTGGCGCAAGCCCGGTAATCATCCACCTGATACCCCTTCATAATACGCGTGAAATCTTCCAGTACCAGACAGAGTTCTTCCAGCATTTCATTCCCGATCTTGCCATATCGATAGGCATCTCTGCCCAGCTCAATGCCGTGGCGGACATAGTCTATCTGTTTGATTCCGTTTTTTTGTGACAGCTCCATGATCTTCATTCCCACTTCATAGGAACCAATGTCAATGGCTGCAAAGGTTATAATCTGCATACCTCTCACGCCTTTCCAGTACTTCCAAAACCGCCTCTGTCCACATTTCCCAAGGTCTGTGTCTCCTCAAAGACAAGCTCTGGCTGATGCTCCATGATTCGGAACTGACAGATCCGATCATTCACATGAATGACCGTATCCCGCAGGGCATAGGCGGACATATACCACTGATCATTATCCCCACAGTAGGTTTCATCAATAATCCCCATATGGTTCGTCTGAATGATTCCAAAATTTTTAAATGTGCTGCTGCGGGGAACCACGTGGGCCTCATAGCCTTTGGGAAGCACCATTGCAACTCCCAGGGGGATTAACCGCACTTCCCCTGCTTTCATGGTAATTTCCTCTGCCGCACGCAGATCGATCCAGTCTGACTTATCTCCGATAAAGGTTAGTTTCTCAATTTTATCTGAAAAATATTTAATCCTTATGGTTTTTCTTTCTGACATCTGATTTCTCTCCCTTACTAACAGTCTCATAGCGTTTTCACAGCGCAGGCTCAAATTAAAACTTGATGGTCTCTAAAATACCTGTGCGAAGAAGAGTCAGGGCTGATACTACAGCGCTCTCCCGAATTTTAGCCCGGTTTCCGGTAAATTGGAATTTCTCCACATGCATATCTCCTTTTACAGACACTGCGATATAGACAAGTCCCACCGGCTTTTCCTTGGTTCCTCCGTCAGGGCCGGCAATCCCTGTGATAGCCACAGCCACATCAGATCCCGTTGTCAAAATGGCGCCTTTCGCCATCTCTTTTGCCGTCTTGTCACTGACAGCCCCAAACTCCTTCAAGGTTAACTTTTTGACACCTATGAGCTTCCTCTTTGCCTTATTGGAGTAAGTGATAAATCCCTGTTTTAACACTTCGGAAGCTCCCTGTACATTGACCAGGCGCCCTGTAAAAAGTCCGCCCGTACAGGATTCCACAGTGGTCAGTGTGAGATTTTGTTCTTTAAGAAGCTGGACAACTGCCTCCTCCAAGGTCATCTGCTCGTCTGTTGTATAAATATTGCCTCCGAAACGTACCTTTAATTCCCGGATCAGTGGTTTCATCAGCTTTTTCGCCGCAGCCTTGTCCTCTGCCTTGGCCGTCAGCCGCAGATGTACCTCACCAGTCTTCGCGTAGGTAGCAATGGTGGGATTTGACTGAGCCGCAATCAGATCTCCAATCATTGTCTCTACCTTACTCTCACCCATACCACATATTTTGATGGTTTCTGACAGAATGGTTTCTGGCTGCTTTTTATTCAGATAAGGAAAAATATCCTGGTTAAACATAGGCTTCATCTCATTTGGCGGCCCTGGCAATAAAATCACAATCTTGTCGCCCTCCTCCAAAATAAGCCCAGGCGCAGTTCCATTGTCATTGTCCACTACGATTGCTCCCTCAGGAACCATTGCCTGTTTCCAGTTATTCTCTGTGATCTCTTTGATTCCCCGGACATCAAAGTAGGCCTGAATTCTCTCTTTCGTATGAGGATCTTCCACCAATCCTTTTCCAAATGCCCGTGCAGCAATCTCTTTCGTCAAATCATCCTGAGTAGGGCCCAGGCCGCCTCCTAAAATGACTACGTCAGAGCGGCCAAGAGCAAGCTTTAATGTCTCCTCAAGCCTCTCAGGGTTATCTCCCACTACAGTCTGGTAATAGAGAGAAAGTCCAAGCTGCGCGCATTTCTCAGACAAGAAAGCCGCATTGGTGTTCACAATGTTGCCAAGTAAAATCTCTGTTCCCACTGAAATCAATTCCACTACCATATCAAATATCTCCTTCCAACAATACTCCTTTGTTCTTGGCCAGATAGTCAAGTAACGAAATAACGGTAAGTATTAATGCAATCCACGTGACAATCGTCTCTATCGTTTCAAACACGCCTCCCAGATTCAGAATCAATAAAATAATCATAATCATCTGGAACGTAGTTTTAAACTTCCCCCAATAGCTTGCCGCAATTACCACTCCATTATCCGAAGCCACAAGACGAAATCCGCTGATAATAAATTCTCTGGCAATAATCACAATCACTATCCAAGCATCCAGGCGCTCCATCTCCACCAGACAGATCATAGCGGAGCACACCAGCAGCTTATCTGCAAGGGGATCCATAAACTTTCCGAAATTCGTCACAAGATTGTATTTTCTGGCAATTTTCCCATCCAAAAGATCTGTCAGGCTGGCTATCACAAAAAGTCCCAGAGAAATGTATTTTCCATAGGCCCCTCCCAAATCTGTCAACATAAAAAGCACAAAGAAGGGAATCATAACTACACGCAGTACCGTTAGTTTGTTTGGCAAATTCATATCAGTTCTCCTATCAAATCATACTCAACCGCCCCAGTCACCTGAACCTTTGCGAAATCTCCACTCACCAGCGTTTTGTCTGTATGAATGAAAAGATAGCCGTCCACGCCTGGCGCATCCTTATAAGTTCTGCCTACATAGGCCTCTTCATCCGTCACCTTCCCTTCAATCATGACCTCAAGTACCTGGCCCACAGCTTCCTGTGCTTTATCGAAAGCAATTTCCTGTTGCAATTCCATCAGCTCTGCCCAGCGCTCTTCCTTCACCTCTTCTTCTATCTGCCCTGGCATCCCCGCTGCTGGAGTCCCCTCCTCTGGAGAATAGGGAAACACGCCCAGTCTGTCAAATTCGCACTCATCTACAAAGGCCATCAATTCTTCGTGATCCTCCTGTGTCTCTCCCGGGAACCCGGTAATCAGCGTCGTACGCAGACAAATATCTGGGATCTCCGTCCGCAAATATCTCACAATCTCTTTCAAGTCTTTCTGGGTTGTCTTTCTTCCCATACGCTTTAAGATCTCATCCGAAGCATGCTGAATGGGAAGATCCAGGTAATGGCAGATTTTGGGTTCTTCCTTTATAACTTTGACCAGATCCTGGGTAATCTCCTCTGGATAACAATACTGGATCCGAATCCAACGAATTCCTTTTATAGCGCACAGCTTCTTTATAAGTTCCGTAAGCCTTTTCTCCCCATAAAGATCCATCCCGTAAAGAGTCGTCTCCTGAGCTACCAGAATTAGTTCTTTTACGCCCTGACTCGCCAAATCCTGGGCTTCCTCCAAAAGCTGCTCCATGGGAACACTTCGATATCTTCCCCGAATCTTTGGAATAATACAGTAAGTACAGTGCTTGTCGCAGCCTTCTGCAATCTTTAAATAAGCATAATGACCACCTGTAGTCAGGATCCGCTTGGCCTTAGCGGGCATAAGGCGGTTGATATCCTGAAACTTCAACTCTCTTTTGCCCTCCAATACCTCTTCTACTGTCTCTGCAATCACATCGTAGGTGGTGGTTCCAAGAACTGCATCTACTTCCTGAATCTCATCCAGGATTTCCTTTTGATACCTCTCTGCCAGACAGCCTGTGACAATCAGCGCCTTACAGCTTCCACTCTTTCGATATTCTGCCATCTCCAGAATGGTATTGATACTTTCCTCCTTAGCATCATTGATAAAACAACAAGTATTGATCACAATTACGTCTGCCTGTGTCTCATCATCTGTAAACTGAAATCCCTTTTCTCCCAAAAGTCCCAGCATCTGCTCAGAATCCACCAGATTCTTATCGCACCCAAGTGATATAAACAGTATCTTCATCTTTGCCTCCTAATATAGTTATTTGCTGTGCTCTTTCTGTGGAAGCTGTGCAAGCACAATGGCAATAAACATTAGCACGCATCCCAGTGCTTCTCTGCGGCTTAAGCTCTGGCCTAAAAGCAGCAGCCCCGCAAGGACAGAAACGACTGACTCCAGGCTTAATATCAGAGAGGCAATTGTAGGGTTCATACCCTTCTGGCCCACAATCTGTAAGGTATAACCCGCGCCGCTGGAAAGAACGCCTGCATAAAGAACGGGTTTCCACGCTGCTATAATCTGTGTAAGAGAAGGCTCTTCAAAGATCAACATGGCGATCCCAGCCACAATCCCGCACACGAAGAACTGGATGCAGGACATCTTGACCCCATCCACATACTGGGTAAAATAGTCAATCACCAGAATGTGAACAGAAAAAAGAACCGCACAGATAAATACAAGAATGTCTCCTTTTCCAATTCGAAGACTTTCATTCATACACAAGAAATAAAGACCTGCCAGCGCGAACAACACGCCAATCCACACAAGAGGTCCGCACTTCTTTTTTAAAAAAAGACCCAGTATTGGCACAATAATAATATAAAAAGCAGTGATAAACCCTGCCTTGCCCACAGTGGTATACTGAATCCCCAACTGTTGAAAACAGCTTGCAAAGCAGAGAGCCAGGCCGCAACAGATGCCGCCCAGAATCAATTGATTTCTCTGCTTTTTATAAGCCTTAGAGCTTTTCTCAACTTTCCTGGCAGAATTTTTCTCCACACCGCCAAGGCGGTTCAGCAAGGCAATGCAAGGAATCAGAACTATTCCGCCAATCAGAGAGCGGACACAGTTGAACGTAAAGGGACCCACATAGTCCATCCCTACGCTCTGAGCTACAAAGGCCACGCCCCAAACAATGGCTGTCAGCAGTAAAATCAGGGAATTGCGAATCTGCAGTCTATTCATTTTTGTCACCCCTCGTCAAAGCGCAGGGTGGATAGGATCATCTGCTGTTCTTCCCCTACTTCTTCATACAATCCAACTGTACAGTCCAGCCGAACTACATACAGCCTTTCATTATATCGGAGTATGTATAAATCACAAGTCTTCTCATCCTCGCCTGTTCCCTCTGAATAGCTTACCCATGTAGCCGGATACTCTCCCTCTCCAATCGTTACATCCTCTACTGTACACTCCTCATTGCTCTTATAGACAAAAGAATCCGCCAGGGCTTCTGTGGAATCTCCCTGTTCTTCCCAAATACTGACCCTGGAGCGAGAGGAGCGCAAATCCAAAAAACTGATCCCGTCACCGTCTATCTCCATAGAAAAGAGCTCCGGGTCATAAGCAACAGAAGCCTCCTCTACAACCTGTACCCTTGTGTATAGAACTTCTTCAAAAGTCTCTCCCCTCATAAGTACAACGGTCTCTTCGCCCAGGATCGTTCCAGGCTTTGTCTCAGGATCCTCCACGGCGAATATTTCATCTTCTGTGTTGTTTTTTTCCGGCTCATCTGAGGTCTGTCCCTCTATCACTACAATTTCTCCTGTCTCCTTCTTTCCACAGCCGTACAAAAGAGCTGCACAACACAAAAGAAGGCAGGCAATCGTTCCTTTTCTTATCATAAATGTAAAATCTCCTATTTATCTCTGAAATACCTGTAAGGTATTCCCGTCACTGGTACATGTAATCGTTCCATCAGAAGTCAAATATATCTCCGTCCCCAAATCTTCCAGGATTTTTATGACTTCTTCCTCCGCTGGTTTTTCTTCTGAACAAGTAATGATGGCTACGAAAGGCGCAACAGCTTCTAAAAACTCTTCTGAGTTCTTCTCTTCTCTCCCATGGTGAGGTACCTTCAGCAAATCATGCCTAAGTCCGAACTCAGATTGTTCCAAAAGCTCCTTGAGCCGCGCTTTCTCACAGTCTCCAGCAAAGAGAAAACGCTGGCTACCATAAGTGAGGCTGAGTACAAGAGAAAAATCATTATCTCCCTCTTTGTACTCCTCCTGCTGAGGCGGGTAGATTAGGCACTTGACATCCCCATCCCCCAGAGACAGATCCAACGTCTCCGTTACAATCACTGGATTTTGTTCTTTTTCCTGTATCACTGTCTCATATTCTTGAAACTGCCTGCTGTCTGATTCGTAATTTGGCTGGAAGACTTCTCCCACTTCCACCCCTTTTAGGATCCAGTCGGCCCCTCCCACGTGATCCTTATCAAAGTGTGTAAGCACAAGATAGTCCACATAAGAGATCTGCTGTTTTTCCAGATAATCCAGAATGACTCCGGCCGTGTCATCATATCCTGTGTCAATCAGCATCCGCTCTTTCACTGTCTCAATCAGAATAGCGTCACCTTTTCCCACGTCAAAAAAGGTCACTTTTATTCCCGGATTTTCTATGGTCTCTTCTGTTCTTTTTGGAAAACAGCCTCCCAAAAGAAGTAAGATACTAATCACAAACAGAAATCGAACAGGTAACTTCCAATTTTTCCATGGTTTTTCCATCATACATCCTTCCTCGCACAGACATAGCAATCTATGAAAGTGCCGTTAACCGGCAAAAGACGGTATTGGGAGCGTGTATCCTTTGTCCACTGAGGGTATCATATCACGTTTTCCTCTGTTTCTCAAGTATTGAAAATATTGGCTTTCGGAATCCAAATATTACCAGTCCAGCACTTGCTCCTATCAGATCAAGTATTACGTCCGGTGAAGTTTTTGCTTCTTCGACAGAGGAAAGCGTCGTTTCACTTTTTGGCTGTACCTGAATACTTTCTTCCCTTGGAGGAATATGAATTTTAAATGGACTTGCCACAAAAAAGTATATTTTCTCAGTCTTTGTTACATTTCCTGCTGCATCCCAGGCCTCCACTTTTACAGACTGCCACTCATCCGATTTTGAGGCTGTTACTGTGAAAAATCCATGATTTTCTCTTAAGTCTTCCTGTGCGCTCTCCGCCACACATTCATCATTCAAATATACCCTGGCTCCTTTGAGTATCATCTGGTCTTTTATATCCACCTGAATCTCTCGCTTATATCCCCTGTATTTTCCATTTTCCTCCACTCCTGTGATTACCACGCTGGGCTTCGTCTTGTCCACCATAAACTCAACAGTCTTTTCCTTGATCCGATTTGTGGAAATATTAGACGCCCGATCTTCCGAATACAGTGTAATGACATAAGTTCCGTCTTTCTGAAAATTTTGTCTCCGAATCTCATATCGATACGTCTTCCATGTATCCTCGCTTCCAGAAAATTCTGTCGTATAATCCTCCCCTTCCTGCAAGTGAACTACTTCTCCGTCCCGGCTGTATGTGACTTTTTTCCCTTCCAGCAAATCTACATTATATTCTTCAATGATAATCTCTGGTTCCAGATTCGTGTAGTATGTGCCTCCTGGTCCTGCCAGCTTTTCTGTCTCTTGTTCCAGCACATACACAGAGCCAAACCGATTGACAGAAAATAAAAGTTCAGCCTCTGCCTTGTTTCCTGCCAGATCTACCGCCTCTGCTGTGATGCGGTATAGATCATCATTTTCCGGTACCCGCTCAAAGTCTTTCCATTTCACAGAAAGGTTGTATTTTGAAGACTCCTTTGAACTGTCAGGAATCCTTCCCTGGCCATTACTTCCCTCAAAACGTATTTTTAGCTGTTCTCCATCGTAATTTGTATCCTGCACCTCCAGTCTGGGAGACACAGTTCCATTGTTTGCCGAGCGATCCTCTACATCAAAAAATAGTATCTGGGGTGGAGTTAAATCTATGACAAATTCTTCAGACAGATACACTTTAGCCATATTTCCTGCCAAGTCCATACACTCTGCCTGCAATTGAAAGAGTCCGTCAAAGTCAAAAACCGCTTCTGTCTGCCAAGTCTTACCTATCTGCGCCTTCTCCTGGCTCCATCCTTCCTTTTGTTCTTCCTGAAAGGGATTGATTCTAGGAGGATTTATAGACAGCCCTCTATGAGATGCCTGTATCTTAATCGCCCCATCCTCTGGTCGAAAATTTTGTTCCAAAATATCAATCACTGCCTTTCGTTCCTGTCCATAGTATTTCTCATGATGGGCCTGAACCTGATTCCAACTTACCTGAATGACGGGCGGAGTCTTGTCTATGATAAAAGATTCCACTTTCCCGTAGCTTCCCTGATTCCCTGCTGCATCCCTTAAGGAAAATCCAAATGTATATTCCCCATCCCGGTCAAATACTACTTTTGTGATCCACGCGCAGGTATCACTGTGCCCCAGATGATCAGGGTTCTCAGAACCTTCACACCCATCTCCCTTTTGATGGAACCAGGAAAGCTCATGCACTTCCATTCCTGTCAGTTCCATCTGTACGTCTGTAGGATCAAAGTTTCGCTCTGTCACAGTGATCACAGCCGTCCGGTCTGCCCTGTAGTATTTTTCATTTCGCGCATCCGTATTGATCCATTCTACCTCTACCCGAGGTGCAACTGTATCAATGTGGATCTCAGGGACAGAAGCTATCTTCGTCTTATGACCCGCCAGATCGGTCAGTTCCAAAGAGACAGGAATCTGATTTTGATTTTGCCCTGCTGCCTGAATGGTAAAAGAATGTTCCGTCTCTGTCACAACCTCCTGTTCTTTTTCCGCAAAAGAGAGTCTCTCTTCTTGCTCTCCTGCCTGAAAAGTAACCGAACCTATCCCGGAAAAGGTATCCTTCATATTTACATTTACTCTCACGTCTCCCCGATAAAAGTGCTCCTTCTTCCCCTCCCCTTCCACAAAAATCACCTCAAGGGATACATTCTGTCTATGGATTTCGTCAGACTCAGCCAAAAGTCCCACAGTCTCTGTCCAGGATCCCATCTCATTTCCCGCCTGATCTTTTGCTATGGCTTTTATGGTCCCCTGAAAAGAATCAGGGATTGTAAAAGCCACATAAGCACGGTTGCTTCCTTCCTCTTCTTGGAGAATCTCGCCTCTGTGGGCAGTGACTGTTTTGGATATATGCGCCTCCTCTTTATCTTTTAAGTCTGCCAGCTCCCACAAAGTATAGGTGATGCTTTCCACTCCGCTAATCTCGTCAAAGGCCTGAATTCTCACCTCTATCTCAGGCTTGCAAAAATATCCAAAGGTGACTCCTCGAATCATTTTTTTGAAAAAGCTCTCTTCTTGTGCCCTCCAAGTAATATCTCCTGTTGGCCTTCCATCGTCTCCTTCTTTTAACTTTATCTCTGGGGGTGTCCTATCCAGGCAGCAGGTTCCCAGTATGAACTTCTCACCACCTTCCGATGTATCTTGTAATGGACAGAGCTCCTCATATTTTCCCAGACATTCCTTGGTGTAATTGCCAGCCTCGTCCATCACCACTGCTGAAAGAGTATAGTGTGCCTGGGTTCTTAATTGTATGCTGAGTGTCACAATATTTTCTGACTCTGATATTTCTATTGGGCAGTTATCCCCCTCTCTCAATTCATCACCCAGTAATTGTTCCAGCTCTTTTAAGCTCTTCTCATGTAAGAATGATACTTCTTCACAGGAGACTTCCCCGCCGCTGTAGTCTGTGGCTGTCAAGTAGAATTTAGTTCCTTCTTTATCTAAATGTTCTTCCTCAATCACAACTTCTAATGCCACAGTTGCACCTGTCTGGTAATAGTTTTCTATAAGGGTTCCCTGGGAATCCTTCCAGGTGGCCCGGACCAGAGGGGCTTTCGTATCCTCTGGTTCTTCTGGTTCTGGTTCTTCCGGGTCTGGATTCTCTGGGTCCGGGTTCTCTGGATCTGGGTTCTCTGGGTCTGGTTCTTCTGGATCTATTTCTCCCAGATTTGGAGGTTCTGTCTCTATTTCTATGTTTACCCCTTCTCTTAATTCTTCGCAGCTTCCTTCGATTCCCTGGCACAGCAAAATGCAAATCAGCATCCATAATCCTATTATTTCTTTTCTTATTTTCATTCTAAATTCCTCCATTATAAGTTCCGCTTCGTCCTTACAGCGCACGGGGGCTAGAACGAATTTCCGGCCACAGTATCTTGTGTCCGTAAATTGTTCTGTGCGCTGCTCTGGACTTCGCTGTTTGTTAAGTTCCGCTTCGTCCTTACAGCGCACGGGGGCTAGAACAAATTTCCGGCCACAGTATCTTGTGTCCATAGCAAATCAACTTGCTGTCTGGCCTCTTTTAAAAGTTCTGTCAGGCTTGTCCTCATCTGTTCCAGGCCCCACATTGTCCAGTCCACATGGTCAAAGTCTGACTGCAAATGCTCCTGGATGGCGTCTAACTGTTTCTCCATTTCCTCCTCTGTTACACCTGCTCTATAAAATTCCTGGGTTCTGGTATAGATCTGGCAGGCCAGCTCCTGGTACATCCGAAGAGCTGTGACTGCGTTGTCAAGCTCTGTGAGATTGCCTTCTGTGAGTTCTGTCAAATCTCTCCAATAATCCAGATAAGAAGTAGTCTTATCCCCTGTCTTATCCAAAACTCCTAATTGTGTATAATATTCTGCAATGGTTCCAAGCCTCCTGGCTCTCTCCTGGCAGGAGGAAGGCAGGGTATCTGAGGCTGCGGCTGCATGCAGCCATTTCACTGCATAAGACTTGTTCCCATCAGTCTCATAATAATAGTAGTAGGCCAGCCCCAATTCATAGGCCAGTCTGTCGTAATCTTCTGGGTGCTCTTTCAGAGCCTGTTCATACGTGCTGGTTCCAGATATTTTTGTGTTCAGCAGCCTTCGCAGGTACTCATCCTCCTCCTGCTCAAAATTAATCGTTCCGTTCTCTTCCGGCATGAGAAATACTCTGTTCAAAAGCTCTATATATCCTTCTGCCACAGAAGGCTTTAAGTGAATTGCCTGTTCATAGGCCTCGATCTGTTCCTCTGTGGAAGTAATCTCAAGCGCCCGCCTCATTCTTTCCTGATAGGTGTCAGAAGTAATACGCTCCTTCATCTGGTGCAAAACAATAGCGCCACAGCTAACAGTGACAGCCAGGGCGGCTGTTCCAAGAAAAATCCTTAGTTTTCTCCCCTGTTTTCTAAGGCACTGCCTATCAAGTTCTTCCAAATGTTCTAAATCATATTGAAGATCCTCACAGCTCTCATACCGCTTTCCGGGATCTCTCTGGGTACATTTCAGTATTATTTTTTCAAGATTGGGAGAAAACTGGGAATTCCAGTGGCGGATGGGATAGATGATATAAGGATATTCTGTGGGGGTGTGCCCGGTGAGGAGATGATACAGTGTAATTCCCAGGCAATAAATGTCTGTCCTGGCATCTGTCTGCCCGCAGCCTTCCCACTGTTCCGGGGCTGCATAGCCGGGTGTTCCAAGACATACGGTGTCTTCCCCGTCTTCCTGCTCCTTGATTTCCCCGGCTGTTCCAAAATCAATTAGCTTCACGTTTCCATCTGCTTGCAACATTACATTAGACGGCTTCATATCGCGATAAATGATAGGCGGTTCCTGTCTGTGCAGATAGCCCAACACTTCACAGAGCTGCTTCCCCCATGCAATCACATCTTTCTGGGACTGCACGCCACTGCCTTTAAGCAAGCTTTCCAGAGTATGGCCCTCAATATAATCCATAACAATCAAAAGGCTTCCTTCACTGTCAATTACATCTACAATGCTGGGAAGGCGGGGATGACGCAGCTTTTTTAAAAGTTCTGTCTCCATCCTCAATCGCTGAAGATTCATCTCTGAGTCATACCTAGCCTCTGTTCGAACCTCCTTAATGGCCCATGTTTTATTTGCTTTTTCATTGATCGCCAGATAGACAGTGCTCATGCCGCCCTGGCCAATTCTTCCTAAGATCTTGTATTTTCCATCAATGACAGAACCTGTCTGTAACATTTCTACAACACCTTTCTGCACACAGGATGTCTGGCTTTCTTTACAAAATCATTGTGAGCCAAAACCCCATTAGAAAAAAGGGTACTAAGACAATCCTATCTTTGCGTTTCTTCTTTCCCAAAGCCAAAAAGCAGACAGACACTACAGCCGCCATAAACAATCCATATGCAAAACAGGAAAAGGTCCGAGAAATGCCCTCATAAAGAGAAATCATTCCCAGTAGCTTTATATCTCCCATCCCTATCCCATTTCTGCTGATAGATGCCAAGACCAGCAGCGTGAAAAGAACGATTCCACAGCCTGTCAAGTCTTGCAATAGCTGCCAGACAGACTGCTCCCAACTTAGGGCAAACTCCAGAATCCAAAGAATACCACGGCAGAGCAAAGCTGTCAGCAGCAATCTATTGGGAACGATTCGTCTTTTCCAATCAATCCAGGCCGCTGTTGTCAAAAAAGACAGCACTAGGCAGGTTTTTATAAAATCAAGACCTCCCAAGTCCTTACTTAAACATAAAATACCCTATCATCCTCCTTTGACTTTTTCATGTTGTAATTTGGATAAATTGCACAGAACTGTGCTGATTCAAACTTAGAATTGAAACACAAAGTGAAATACCCTGCAGCAACTTGGCTCGTTGCTCGCGGGAATAAAAAATTGCGTTAAAAATATTATAACACAATTTTTTCCAAAAACAAGATAATTTTTCCGTTATTTTCTCGTATTCTGCTGAATCTCTTCCTCTGCCTCTTCTTTAAAGTCTTCTATCTGCTCCTGAGAAATCCGTGGCAGCTCCGTCACAGAGGACACGCCAAAGCTTCGCAGGAAATCCTCGGTGGTACCGAACAAGTTGGGACGGCCAGGGGCATCCAGGCGTCCAACCTCTTCGATGAGTCCGTACTCCACCAGCTTGTTCACTGCATGATCGCATTTGACTCCCCGGATCTTCTCAATCTCAAGCCTGGTCACAGGCTGTTTGTAAGCTACAATGGACAGAGTTTCCAGAAGAACGTCTGTCAGCACATATTTTTTAGGCTGCTTGGCCACCCGAATCAGATAGTCGTAATATTCTGTCTTGGTACAAAGCTGATAAGAATTTTCCAGCTCCACGATTCGGATTCCTCGATCCTCCTCCTCATAGCGCTCTATCATTCTACGCACAATTTCCCGCACCCAGGCCTCGCTCAGCTCCAGGGCAGCCGCTAACCTGGATACCTCTACAGATTCTCCCATAGTAAATAATATGGCTTCTATAATTGCCTCTAATTTCTGGTTTTCCACTGTTTCTCCCTCATCTTCCTAATATTACTTGATTGAAACATTTTCCACCACTTCTGTATGTACCTCTTTTGATTCAATCAAAATCTCCTCAAAGATTCCATCCTGATACACGGTTATTTTCCCCATCTTCATCATCTCCAGAACTGCCAAAAACGTAACAATCACATGCATCTTACTCCGTTTTGCCTCTCCTGCCAGCAGGGCCCCGAAGCTAAAGCGCTTGTTATTCGACAAATATTCCTCTACATAAGATATTTTGTCTTCGAGGCTTACTTCCTCTTTCTCAATTGTGCCGAATTTGCTGCGCACAGGGTCTATTTTATCTTCCGATCTGCGGAGCGTTGCCTGAAAAATTTCATTTAACTTTTGAAGGGTGACGTCGCTCATTAGTTTTTCCAGATCCACCGGCTCAATATAGGCAGCTACCTCCTCCGGGATTGCCGCCTGCTTATAAAAGACTCTGTCTGCCAGACACTGCCGCTCTTTTAGCTCATAAGCCATATATTTGTACATCTTATATTCCAGTAGACGTTCCACCAATTCTGCCCTGGGGTCAATCTCCTCCCCCTCCTCATCGACTTCAGCCGGAAGCAACATTTTTGCTTTAATCTCCAAAAGAGTGGCCGCCATCACCAGGAATTCACTCATGACATTCAGATCTCGAGACTCCATGGCACGAATATATTCCATATATTGATCAGTGATCATCACAATGGGAATATCATAGATATCTATTTTATTGCTTTCTATCAAATGCAGCAGAAGATCCAATGGACCTTCAAACACAGACAGCTTTACGGGGATGCCCATTATGCCCCTCCTCTTCCTTTCAGATGAATCACTGCAAGCTCCGCAGGATTAAAAATCCGCACATTCACTGTATGTGTGCCCAGCCCTCGGCTTACAATGAGATCCCGGCCACCTTTGCTAAAATGTCCTGCATCATACTTGGGAAATAACCGGGCCTGGGGCGTAATCACTCCGCCGATTCCGGGAATTCTTATCACTCCTCCGTGCAAGTGACCAGAAAGTGTCAAATCTGCCCCCCACTTAGCATACTGTTCAAAATAAACAGGATTGTGAGCTAGCAAAATATTATATTCTTTCGGATCTGGACTTCCAAGGGCATCCAAAAGCTCCTGCTCCTGAAACTGCTGCTTGGTCATTCTATGATAGTATTTCAAATCCAGATTAAATCCATAGATTACAGCCTGACAGTCTGCCTTTCTAAAAGTAGCTTTTTCATTTTTCAAAAGCTTCACTCCACACTCAAGTAATGCTCCCGTATACTCTGCATGCATCGTTCCGTAGAGCTCAGGATGTATCAGCAACCGCTCTTCATGGTTGCCATACCCATAGAATATGGGAAACCCCTTCTTACGCAATCGCTGAAACAGAGCCAGGGCCGGCTCAAACGGCTGCTTTGTATTGGAGATCAACATATCCCCTGCCACCAATATGGCGTCAGGCTTTTGTGCCTCAATCGCTGCAAGCAGCCGTTCGTTGTCCGGCCCGTACCTATGATTATGCAAATCTGCCATAAGAATAAAAGTAAGGTCTCTTTTTTCTGGCAGCTTCGCTGTATTTAAATGATATTGAAAAGTTTTAAATTTAGACATGGGCATATCATATCACAGATTTTCTTAAATTGCAATGAAATCTGGCTGCAACAAGAGATGAGGATATGGCTCCGCCAGTCCATTTAAGGAAGCTTGGAGCAACCAAAGTATTTTCCAGTAGGAGTCGTACATAAACCGCCTCCACAAGTGCATCGCAGTGTATCTGGAAGCTGCTGCCCAACCTCATACATGCTTTTAATTGTTTCATCCAGAGGGATGACTGGATCAAACCCTAGCATTACCATATTTGCAGCAGCCATGGCATTTGCAACAGCACTGACATTTCTGTTGATACAGGGAATTTCAGTCAATCCACCTACAGGATCACAGATCAGTCCCAGCATGTTCTGCAATGCCATTGATGCCGCCTTGAACCCCTGATAGATATTTCCTCCAAGCATTGCTACTATGCCAGATGCAGCCATGGCACTGGCCGAACCATTTTCTGCCTGGCATCCAGCCACCTCCGCTCCAAAAGTTGCCTGATTTGCAATAAAAGCCCCGGTCAATCCGCTGGAAAGAAGTCCCTTTATCTCCTCCTCATGAGTTAGCCCTAAAGAGTCACTTAATGCAAAGATTGCCGCAGGGACCACACCACTGGAACCTGCAGTCGGTGCCGCCACTATGGTATTATGTGCGCAACTATTTTCCATGACAGAAACTGCATAGAGCATAGCTTTATTAAGACATCCAATGTCTGCCAGTCTTTTGCTTCCAGATTCATAGGTGCGCCGCATCTCACAGGCACGGTATGGGAGAAATCCAAATGCTTTTGTGTCTTTTGGATCAGGTGGATTATATGCCGTATTTCCCATAGCTTTCAATGTTTGCTCTGCAAGAGAAAGAACCTCATCCTTTGATATTTGTCCTACTGAAGTTTCATAATCGATAGCAAGTTCTGTCACTGTCTTTCCAGTATTCTTTGCAAAAACCAGAGCTTCTGTGGCAGTATAGAATCCTTTCTTCTGTTCTTTCTGGGGCCTCATGCTCACAGGTAACACATTGCCAGTATGGCGGACAGCCCAAACATTGCGCTCTTCTTTTAATGCATCAATAGCCGCTTCCTCTCTGGCGTTCAATCCCTCAATCCAGATCATACAAGAGAGTGGATTGCTGTTATTCGGAGCTTCATGGGTTTTCCAGACAGTCTGAACTGCAGCATGTCCTGAAATTGCTCTGATTTTTTCAATAATTCTGTCAGGATCGGACGCTGTATATTCAACAAAGCTCATCCTTGTACTTCCGTCAATTGAAACTGGAAACCCGTCAAGAGCTGTAATTTTAAATGTGCCACCGCCCGTGGAAAGGGTCAATGCACTCATTTCTACTTTATCGCCATTTCCATATACATCGATCCGTGCTTCATTGGGATGCGTATGGCTTAGCATCTCTTTAGAAAAACAGATATCAACTCCTTTATCAACAGCAATCTGGACAGCATCTTTCAACCTGGGATCATCCGTCGTCATTCCCAGGAGACCTCCGGTAAACCCAAAATTTGATCCTTGTCCAATATAGGTGGATGGATAAGAGCCTGCTGCGTCAAATATCACAACTGCTTTCTCTATTTTCCTTCCAAACAAATTACGTACAGTCAACCCAATGCGGGCACACCCTGCAGAATGTGAACTGGAAGGCCCAGCCATAATCGGCCCCAACACATCATTAAAGATACTATGTGCAGTCATATTCTTCATCTTTTGATTCTCCCTTGTTCTCTGCTCATAAATACCCCTTTGCGAAAATTTTTTCGCAAAGAGGGTATTTTTCAGTATTATTTATTATAAATTATTTTCTTTCAGTACTCAAGCTACAACAAAAGATATGTAAAAGCTCTCCCAAGATAATGGCTGTATCCTGCCTTTTCTATCTTCTGGGACGCCCGAATTGGAATACTTCCAATCTCCTTGCCGTTCAATACGTAAGTCAGCTTTCCAATCTCCTGCCCCTCTTCCACAGGAGCCTTTAATTCTTTCACGCAAAGCCACTTCTTTTCAATGCTATTTAAGTCCTCTCCAGTTGTACTCAGATAGGAAAAAGTCCCATCATACTTTCCTAAGACTTCCTCCGAAACTCCAAACTGAACAGGTACCTTTACCACAGGCTGCTCATCCAAATCCTGATAGAGGCTGCATTTAGCGTAGCCATAATTCAAAAGGGCAGTGGCGTCTGCAAATCTTCCCTTTGGGTCAGGCGCTGCCATAATGACTGCAATCAGCTCAATTCCATCCTTCTCCGCTGTGGCAGACACACAGTATTTTGCTAGGCTGGTGGAGCCTGTTTTCAGCCCTGTGGCGTAAGGGTACTGCCGAATGAGTTTGTTGGTATTCGTCAGTCCAAACTCCTCTGTTCCCCGCTTGGTGGTGTGAGTGATATTTTCCATCCAGATGGTAGAGTAATTATGAATCTGTGGGTATTTCGTGATCAATTCCCGGGACATTAATGCAATATCGTAGGCTGTGGTCACATGCCCATCCACATCCAGTCCGCAGCAATTGACAAAATGAGTATCATTCATTCCAAGTTCCTTGGCCCGCTCATTCATCATCTCCACAAAAAGTTCCTCTGTGCCTGCGATGTGTTCTGCCATGGCCACAGAAGCATCATTGGCAGAAGCCACTGAGATGCATTTAATCATCGTATCCACACTCTGTGACTCTCCCTCCTCGAGAAACACTTGAGAGCCTCCCATGGAAGCCGCATAGGTGGAAGTAGTCACAGTATCCTCCAGTTTGATTTTTCCCTGGGAAACAGCATCGAAAATCAGCAGCAATGTCATTATCTTTGTGACACTGGCTGGGGGAAGCTTTTCATGGGAATTCTTTTCCAAAATCACTGTTCCCGTGGATGCCTCTATTAAGACAGCAGAAGGAGCCGTAATACCCAGGCTATCATCTACCTGTGTCACATCTGTTGCCCCAGCCGCAGACTCTGTATTCTGCGCCTCTTCCACAGCCGGTTCTTCTGCAGGTTCTATTTCATCTGGCGTTTCTGACTGGCTAACCGTATCCACGTCCTTTTCTTCTGTGTTCTCCTGGATATCCTCTGAATTGTCCTCAGATTCCTGGGTATCTTGCTGTGCCTCCTCTGTCTGTTCTTGGGGCACTATCTCATCCATATTCTCCTCTGTAGTATCCCCGTCAGATGCAATCGCAGAAATGAAGGGGAGATTCAAAAATAGACTTAAAGTTAGAAAGAAGATCAGTATTTTTTTCATAGGATTCCTCTTTTATTTTTCTCTATTACTAATTGTAATGAAGAAAGAGAGGAAAATATGAACATACTAATATATTTTTTATAATTGTTCGTCTAAAAGCTCTCAGACTGGCACCTTTACACAACCTTTAGGGTAGGATAATGTCTATTCATGGGATGTGGTATCCTCTTTCATAGTGTCCCAGAAAGCCTCGAGTGCGGCTTTCTGTCTAGAATTTAACTTTTTGGGTACTTCCACCTGCAGGGTTACATACTGATCGCCGCGGTTTCCAATCTTTGGCGGCATCCACAGGCCCATTCCTGCCAGACGAATACGTGCCCCGTTTCTAGTTCCTGGATCCAGGAAATATTTCACCACACCCTCAATTGTAGGAATCTCAATTTCGCCGCCCAAAGCCATTACCATGTAACTGACTTGCTGTACCGAATAGAGATGATAATTTTTCCTCTCAAATTCCTTCTGATCATTAAGAAGGACAATAACAACCATATTATTCTGAGGAATCTTCTCTTCCCCCTCACAAATAACATCTTCCAAGGGATAGAAACACTTATCATATGTTCTGGATGGAATACGCACTTTCACCCATCGTTTCCGTTCCACATAGCCTTTTCCATGACACACCTGGCATTTTCCCAAAGCTGTGCTCTGCCCGCCGCAGGAGTGACAGGGATCCCGCAACACAATCTCCACAGATTTTACAGCTCCAGTCAATACTTCCTGGTAAGACATACTCACCGCCACACGCACGCTCTGAGGCGGCGGTTCATTTTCTTTTTCATCTCTTTTGCCCTGGCATGCACCACAATGACCATTTTCAGTGCTATATTCGCTGCTCTCATACCCTGTCTGCCAGCCTGCGTGGCCAGCATATTTCTGATAAGCCGTATGTCCCCAGGAATCGTATTGCTTCCGGCTCTCCTCATCGGACAAAACCTTATAAGCTTCCGAGATTTCCTGAAAAAGTTCTTTTGCCTCATTCAAATCTTGATTCGCATCCGGGTGGAATTTTTTGACAAGATTTCGATAGGCACGTTTGATTTCTTCTGTAGTAGCCTCCCGCCTTACACCTAATATTTCATAATAATTTTTCAAACCAATATTCCGCCGTTTTCTTTTACCTTTATAAACGCTCCTCAATATTCATATAGGGCACATGATGGCCCACATATTTGTAAGCTGGACGGATTATCTTACCTACATTAACCAGCTCTTCGATTCTATGGGCACACCAGCCAGAGATTCGAGAAATAGCAAAGATAGGGGTAAACAGCTCTTCTGGCAGGCCCAGCATACTGTATACAAAGCCACTGTAAAAGTCTACATTTGCACAGACAGGCTTCAAAAGCCGACGCCCAGACATGAGACATTCGCCTCCAATCCGCTCCACACGCTCATACAGCGCAAACTCCTCCATCAATCCTTTTTCCTCAGAAAGCTTTTTCGCATACTCCTTTAAGATCACCGCACGGGGATCTGACTCTGTATAAACTGCATGTCCTATCCCATAAATGAGCCCAGCATGATCAAAAACCTCCTTTTTGAGAATTCGGTTCAGATATGCTCGAAGCATCTCATCATCCTGGCAATCTGCCACATGTTCTTTGATATCGTGGAACATTTCCTGTACTTTCAGGTTCGCACCGCCATGTTTCGGCCCTTTTAAGGAACCAAGGGAAGCTGCCACGGCAGAATATGTGTCTGTTCCAGTAGAGGAAACAACGTGGGTGGTAAATGTGGAGTTATTACCACCACCATGCTCTGCATGAATGACAAGAGCGATATCGAGAACCTTAGCCTCCAGCTCTGTATATTTCCCGTCCGCCCGAAGCAGCCGCAGAATATTCTCTGCAGTGGAAAGTTCCGGTTTGGGATTGCGGATCACAAGGCTCTGATCGTGATGATAGTGACGGTACGCATGGTATCCATACACGCTGATCAGTGGAAATTGCGCAATCAACTGTAAAGACTGCTTTAAGATATTGGAGGCTGAAAGATCCTCAGCCTGCTTGTCATAAGAATACAGAGTAAGGACACATTTCTGCAAAGTATTCATCATATTCGGGCTCGGAGCCTTCATAATGACGTCCCGCACAAATGTCTCTGGAAGTTCCCGGTAATCTCCCAAAATCTCAATAAATTCTTTCAATTGTTCTTTTGTGGGAAGCTTCCCAAATAATAATAAATAAGTGGTTTCCTCAAATGCAAAACGCCGTTTCTCAAACCCCTTCACCATCTCCTGCACGTTCACACCCTGATAGTACAGCTCTCCGTCAATGGGTATCTTATCTCCATCTATATAGCCAAAGGAAACTACATCCGAGATCTCCGTCAGTCCTGTCAGAACGCCCTTTCCAGAGGAATCACGCAGCCCTCGCTTTACATCATACTCAGCATAAAGACTGACATCAATCTGCCCTGACTTCATACTATACTCCACCAGCTTGTTATATTTCTCATCTACCTGTACATCTTTTTTCATAATCTACCTCCCTTTATACTTTTTTATAGTTCGCCTTACATTCCTGCCATCCAGAATCCTATCGCAATTCCCAACAGGGCTCCCATGAATACCTGAAGAGGCGTATGACCCACGAATTCCTTCAGTTTTTCTTCTGTCAGAACTTTTCCATCCAGGGTCTTGAATGTGGCAATGATTTCGTTCAAAAGCTTTGCCTGCTTTCCAGTCTCCAGGCGCACTCCCATGGCATCGTGCATGACAATAATTGCCATAATCACTGTGACAGCAAACTCAAACGTACCCAAACCATAGACCCGCCCTGAGGCTGTGGCCAGAGCGCATACGGTTGACGCATGAGAACTTGGCATCCCTCCAGAGCCAATCAAACGCTCTGGCTCAAACTTTTTCATAATCATCATATAAATCAACGTCTTTAATACCTGGGCCACAAACCAGCCTGTGACTGCACATATCAATACCTTATTTCCTATCAGTAATTTCCAATTGTTCATTTGTGTCCTTTCTCATGCCCCTCAAAGGATGCGCTTTGTATACAAAAATCAAATTACCATTCATTATAGCGAAAAATGGGGGATATGACAAGGAAAAGATTTTTACAAGAAAAGAGGCATCCCCCAATGACGCCTCTTCGCTAATCTCATATTTTACTTGGTCTGCATCCTCTTAATGACCTTTAACCTGGTAAATTCTTCTCTCTCTTTCTCCTCCAGAGCATTTGCAATATCCTTTGTCAACGCCTCATACCTGGGTATGGTAATATTCTTCAGGGCATTGGCACGCTTCTGGGCCTTTTTAATATTAGCCGCAAGCTGAAAGGCAGAATTCTCTACCATGGAAAGCTTAATGGTCAATTCTTTCACCTTCTCAAAAGACACTCTAGCAATATCCAAAGATTCTCTTGTACTGTAAAAAGCATAGACTGGAGTCCGGGTGGCGGCATCATAGCGCACCAGGGGAATCTCTGTCCCCATGATACTTCTAGTCTTAATCTCAATGGAATTTTCCACCGGTACATTCCGGGCTATATCCGCTACAAAGTTAATTCCCATCTCTACATTGGCGCGCTGAAGAGCCCTATAAGCCGAAGTAAAGGTATCGCGAATCTCAGCCTGAATATCTCTGGCTTGATCCACCAGTCCCATCAACTCCCGTATGAGAATATTCCGCTTCTTATCCATCAGCTCATATCCCTGACGGGCCAATATCAAAGAATTCTTTGCCAGTATTAAATTACCTTTTGTAGGAATCGCGTTATTATCCATACAGACACCTCTAAATTATTGTTCTTCATCCATTGGATGATAATACTGATCCAGAATCTTTGTATTGATTCGATCCAATTCTTCTCTGGGCAGCATCCCCAAAAGTTCCCAACCAATGTCTAAGGTCTCCTGAATAGTTCGATTCTCATTGGGTCCCTGGCCTACAAAGTGTTCCTCAAAAGCCTTGCCAAAAGCCAGATATTTTTTGTCAATGGGCGACAGCTCATCCTCACCGATAACAGAGGCTAAAGCTCTTGCATCTCCCACCTTTGCATAAGAGGAAAAGAGCTGGTTTGCCAAATCCTGATGATCCTCTCTCGTGTACCCAGCCCCAATACCATCCTTCATGAGACGGGACAACGACGGCAGAACACTGATAGGCGGATAAACTCCCTGGCCGTTCAATACACGGTCCAGTACCACCTGGCCTTCTGTTATATATCCTGTCAAGTCAGGTATAGGATGAGTAATATCATCATTTGGCATAGTCAAAATCGGTATCTGAGTTACCGATCCATTCACTCCCTGCACGATTCCGGCACGCTCATATATGGTTGCCAATTCACTGTATAGATAGCCAGGGTAGCCTTTTCTAGAGGGAATCTCACCCTTGGAAGAAGAGACTTCTCGCATCGCCTCTGCAAAAGAAGTCATATCGGTCAAAATAACCAAAATATGCATCCCACACTCAAAAGCCAAATATTCTGCAACAGTCAGAGCCACCTTGGGAGTAATCAGACGCTCTACCACCGGATCATTGGCCAGATTCAGGAACATGGCTACATGCTCTGATACGCCACTCTCCTCAAAGGCACGACGGAAAAAGTCTGCTACGTCATGTTTTACACCCATAGCTGCAAATACAACTGCGAATTCCTCCTCTGAGTCTTCTCCCAGAGAAGCCTGCTTTACAAGCTGTGCTGCAAGCTGATCGTGGGGAAGGCCGTTTCCAGAAAAAATAGGAAGCTTCTGTCCACGAATCAGTGTAGTCAGACCATCAATCGCAGAAAAACCTGTTCGTATATAGTTACGGGGATATTCCCGCATGACAGGATTCATAGGCTGTCCATTTACATTTCGGCGAATGTCGGATTCAATCTCACCCAGTCCGTCAATAGGTTCTCCAATTCCATTAAAGGTTCTTCCCAAAATATCTGGGGACAGGGCAACTTCCATAGGACGGCCCGTCAGCTTTGTATGGGTATTTTGCAGAGACATATTATCCGTACCGCCAAACACCTGAATGACAGCCTTATCTTCGTAACATTCAATAATACGTCCCAGCTCTCGTTTCTTTCCATCGACAGTCAGCTCTACGATTTCTTCATAGAAAGCATCCTGAACGCCTTCCAGGGCAATCAGAGGACCGTTGATTTCACTTAAACCTAAATATTCAATTGACATCCTTACCCCTCCCCTTATGCATTCTTTTCCAGGACGCAATCATAAAAGGCGTCGATGGCTTGCTTATATTCCTCAAATTTTTCCAGATGATCATTGGGAATATCATATTTCATGGCAATGACCTTCTCGAAAATATTTTCTGCTTTCAACACGGACATAGGCATATTCATTGTGACCAATGCCTTAGATCTGTCATAGAGATACAGGATAGTCTGCATCATTTTCATCTGCTTTTCCATGGAGACGCAGGTATCATCCGGGTGAAATGCATTTTGTTGCAAAAAGCCCAGGCGCACCACTCTGGCAATCTCCAGAAGCAGTTTCTGATCGTCGGGAAGCACATCGCTTCCGATAAGCTTTACGATCTCCATCAGGCTGCTCTCCTGGTTTAAGATAACCATCAAACGGTTTCGGCAGTCTGTAAACTCCTTTGACACATAATCCTTGTACCAGGGAGCCAGATCTATGGCATACTCACTGTAGCTGGACAACCAATGGATAGCTGGGAAATGCCGGGCATAAGCCAGAGATTTATCCAACCCCCAAAAGCAGCGAACAAAACGCTTTGTATTCTGTGTGACCGGTTCTGAGAAGTCGCCGCCCTGAGGAGATACAGCTCCGATGATAGATACACTTCCTTCTGTACCGTTTAAATTCAGCATCATTCCGGCACGCTCATAGAAAGCTGACAGTCTGGAAGCCAGATAAGCTGGGAAGCCTTCTTCTGCAGGCATCTCCTCCAAACGTCCAGAAAGCTCACGGAGAGCCTCTGCCCAACGTGAGGTAGAATCGGCCATAATAGCCACATCATAGCCCATATCACGATAATATTCAGCCAATGTCACACCCGTATAAATACTGGCCTCACGAGCCGCCACAGGCATATTAGATGTATTAGCGATCAGTGCAGTCCTGTCCATCAAAGGATTTCCCGACTTTGGATCCACCAGCTTTGAGAAATCTTCCAGAACCTGAGTCATCTCATTCCCGCGCTCGCCGCAACCAATATAAATAATAATATCTGCATCGGACCATTTCGCAATCTGATGCTGTGTCATTGTCTTTCCTGTACCAAATCCGCCTGGAACAGCAGCTGTGCCTCCTTTAGCAATGGGAAACAAGGTATCAACAATACGCTGCCCAGTAATCAATGGTCTTGTGGCAGGATAACGCTTCTGAGTGGGTCTGGGAACCCGGATGGGCCATTTTTGAGCCATGGTCAGTTCCCTCTCACTGCCATCATACATTTGAAGCACTGCAATAGTATCGCAGATGGTATATTTTCCATCAGGTACTACCTTTACAATAGTTCCTTCCATATCTGGCGGTACCATAACTTTGTGCACAATCGCAGAGGTCTCCGGCACTTCACAGATAATCGTACCGCCCGTCACTTCTGTCCCCACTGTCACTGTCATATGAGCATCCCAGAGCTTTTCTTTATCCAGAGAGTCTACCACTGTACCGCGGCTAATATACGCACCGCCAGTTTTTGCAATCTCACTTAAAGGGCGCTCAATACCGTCAAAAATATTATTCAAAATTCCAGGAGCCAACAAGACAGAAATTGCATCTCCACTGGCTTCCACTATCTCCCCAGGCTTAATTCCCGTTGTCTCCTCAAACACCTGAACGGTCGTTGTATCTTTGTCCAGGCCGATCACCTCACCGACCAGCTTTTCCTCACCTACATAGACCATCTCAGCCATCTTAAATCCTGTATTACCCTTTAGGTATACCACAGGACCGTTGATTCCATAAATCACACCTGTTTTACTCATACCCCGATCCTTCCTTTCAGCCGGAAGTTTTCCTTTTCTTCCGCCAGCTTCGTCTCGAACGAATTGTCAATCAGGATTCTCCGCCCGGGAAGAACTGCCCTGGTTCCACCTAAAAAGGGATAGCTGCTGACTGTAATCATCTGTCCAACCTCAACCTCAAGGCTTGATCTGCGCGCTGCGTCAGAGGGATCGATATAGAGAATAATCTCTTCCCCTTTCGCAAAAGCCAACGCATCTTTGAACTGCTTTATCAGAAGTTTCTGGTATGCCGGCGTCTCAGCGAAGCGGGCCAGCATATCTCTTACCTCTGAAAATAATTTATCTTTCAGCTCTGACTGCTGTTGGTTCAGTGTCCGTTTAATTTCCATCTGTGTCTGGGAGACACGGTGATTATTTTCACGGACAAGGCGATCTGTCTCTGTCTTAATCTCCAGATCTTCCTGGCGTCTTTTTGTCTCCTGATGCTCCTGAAAAATCTGCTCCAGAGCAGCCGTATATTCACTAAGCATGGCGTCACACCGTTTCCGTGCTTCCTCCATGGTATATGTGGTAAAATGCTGCAGTTTTTCTTCTACTGTCAAAACAATCCACCTTCCTTCCTAGAGTTTTAGCCCAATGGCCTCATTCACATAGGCGGTTATAAAATTCTCTCCCCGCTGTGTACCATGGCGATCTGGTATCTCAATCAGCAATGGCAGGCTACGACTTAAGCGCACCTCATCAATGAGCTCAGGGTATTCCCGCCCAAACTTCTCTGTCAGAACAATAATTGCTATCTCTTTGTCTGCCAGTACACGGTCCAGTGCTGCTTTTAATTCATCCTTCCCGTTAACCACGGAGCCTTCAATGCCCGCAAGGCGCATACCGATCCAAGTATCCAAATTGTCGCTTATCACATACATCTTCATAAGACTTCCTGCCTTTCAGGTAAGAAATTCTACAGCTTACCTAAGATCATGAAGGATATAATCAAACCATACAGAGCAATACCTTCGGCCATGGCTACGAAGATCATAGATTTACCAAATACACTCTGATCCTCACTGATTGCTCCAAGAGCTGCGCTGGCAGAGGAAGCAACCGCAATACCAGAGCCAATACCGGAGAGGCTGGTTACAAGGGCTGCTGCAATATAACCAAGACCTGTTGCCAGTCCCGCCTGGCTTGCTGCCTCTGCAGTCTCCGCTGCCTGTACATTTCCTCCATAAGCCAAAATTGCTGCCAAAGCCAGTGTGCTGAAGAAGAAAAAGCAGTTGCAGGTCAGGGAAGTCTTATAGCGCTTTCTGTTCCTCTCTCCCAGAAAATAAGTTCCAAAGGGAATTACAATGCTCAATACAAGTGCTGCAACCAATAAAACCTTTACTAACATAGACATAACATAACCTCCTAATTTTAAGTTTCTCAGCGCGTCCAAGCTGCTGTGGATATAATTATTAAATTTTATTTCGAAAGAAGACGGTATGGTTTAAATTCCTGACCGCTTCCTTTATAATAACGGCTGAACAATTCATAATACTCAAGCCTTAATACCTGGATTCCTACTATCAAGCCCTCCATAGCACAGACAAAGGCATTTCCAAGGACAATGATAATCCAGTTGCCGCTGCCGCCATTCTCAAAGCCGGCCAGCATCAGTACGACCTCCATCATAGCCGCATGGCTGACAGCAAAAGCCCCCACACGGACAAAGGATAAGGTGTTAGAGAAAAAGCTCAAAAGTACCTCAAACATCTCAAAGAAGGTCTGAACCAGATACATTCCAATACCGCCTTCGATCCCCTCTCCCTTTTTTTCAATAAGGGAAGTCAAAGGTTCCTTGAAGGCCATAGCCAGTAAAGGAATTCCCAATACAATGGCTAAAAGCATACCTGCTGGAAGAACATGCCCACTCATCACTAAAAAGATAATAGCCACTAAAGAGCCATAAAAAATGAATCCAGCCACTCCGTTCGTGTCAAAAAGGGCTTCCCCCATCTCCCGATTACGAATACATACTATGATATGCATAATCATAGCAGTCAGAATCAGAAACATACCAAACACAATGGCAACCACAAAAACTGTATTCATCTGCCCGATAATAGGCAAACTCATCATGGCCTCCTTGGGCCGCAGCCAGATATGGTGAATCACTGTGTCCTCAAATCCAAAAAAGCTCCCATACAAAAAGCCAAATATGGTAGAAAAAATTCCTGCACATGAGACAATAGCCGCAAGGTTCATACCCTTTATCCTATATAAGATAAAACCTCCCACTAGAAGCACCAGGCCTTGTCCCACATCGCCAAACATAGCTCCAAAAATAAATGAATAGCTCAAAGCGATAAATGCAGTAGGGTCTATCTCATTGTAAGCTGGAAGTCCGTACATCTTTACATACATCTCAAAAGGCCGGAAGAGTTTTTTATTCCTTAATTCTGTAGGCGGTGTACTAAACACGTTGTCGTGGTCATCCTCCACAACCACAAAAGTCTGCTCATCATTCTCAATCTCTTTCTGAAAAGCGTCAGCGTCCTTCTGGGGCATCCATCCACAGAGAATGTAAAATACATGATCCTTCTCTCTCGTCAATGCCGCATATTTGCGGATATCAAAGCTTGCAGAGTGTCTCTCCAGACAACTTAGAGCCCCGGCCAGCTCGTCATATTTTTCTCCCACCATTCCCTCAATTTTTTTATCGTTTTCTTCCAGTTCCCTATTCAGCTCCATAAGCTCTTGATGTCGCTTTTCATACGCTTCTTTTGCTGTTCCTTCATATTCGTCTGGAACGAAAACATTCTCAAAATGCATAGAGGCATAAACTGCGTCTACCTTGTCTGCCAGGGACACAGGGACAAAATACACACCCCACACATACTTTTCATCTACCTTGCACTGGTAGAAAACGGTATCCAGAGTGTCATAGACATACTTTTCGAATTTTTCAAAATGTTCTCTGGAAATACGTCCAAACCGATATTTTACATAAGTAAAGCCCAGCAGATCATGTATGCCATATTGCAACTCCTGGAAAGGGTAAATACTGTCCATAGAATGTTTGCATTTTTCCCTTTGTCTAATAAGCTCTTCCTTTTCTCTCCTCATGACTTCAAGCTTATTCTCTGCACTGCGAAGAATCTCTATGGCTTTTTCTGCTGTCATATCTGGGAATTCTTTTTCCGTTTTTAGATTCTGGGGAAAGTATTCCCTGGCTTGGCGAATCTCTTCCTCATATGGATTTTTATCCGTATAAGGCCTAAGATTTCGCACTGTCTTAAGCTCTGTCAGTGCATTTTCCAATTGAATATCATACTTGGAAAGATACTGCTCGGCCATCCGTTCAATGTCATCCTTCGGGCCGGTGATGCTTAAGAAGTTCATTTTAACAACCACCTGTTATACCTCCTATTGCTATTTTTTCGTTTCGCATCTCTACTGCCCTACGTATGCCAACGTCTCCTGAGGCGGTAGCTTGTATCTCACACCCTCCAGGACTGTTGTCAGTTTATCAAGCTCTTCCTCTTTATCATACAGATATGCGGTCACTGCTGCTATAGAGTAGGGATTCTTACGCCGCTCCTCCATGTATATCTTCTTCAAAAACCGACTGTAAAACTTTTCCAAATCATCTCCTGTCATATTCAGGAACTTTTTTCGGTAATACGTATGTTGGACTACTTGATCCAGCTCGTGCTGTCCCTCCGCCATAACCATATCCCGGATCTCGCTGTCCCGCAGCCGATAAGAGATAGGTATCACCAGGGCAAAAATGGAGGCATTTGGCAGCTGATAATACTTCTTTGCCCGATAGATCCACATCATGTTCAACAAATCAATCTGGCTTCCAAAGCTTCTAGTAAGCAGTTCCAGATCTTTTCCTTTTAAAAACTTATCTTTCTGCTTCCACATTTCAGAGAAATAATAGAGATCCAATGTCATTTCATAATCAAAGAGTGTGGCGCGGTCCACTTGTAACAGGCCAGAAAGAGCTTTTTTATAGCCAGTGCCACGCAAAGCTTCCAGAAATTGAGGTATCGTCTCTGCCTGAGCCAGTTCCTCCATATGAATGTCTGAAAATTTCTGTACCAAGCTCCGCTGCTCTCTAACTTCTCCCGTCCGATCCCCATGATTGAAAATACGCCTCAGAGACCGTTTGAGTATCCGAACCTCATACCTTGCAAAATAAAGATCCAAAAATTTCTTCTGCCTCTTATCACAGAAACGATAAATCTTTGTAAAATCATGAAAGAGAGTTCCTACCAGCAGACGTTCCAAATCTACCTGCTGAATATGGGTCTCACTCTGATTTCGAAATAAGTTCTCATAAGCCGGTATCCTTTTTAGATATGTCAGGGCTTGAGAAATGTTTTCCATAGACGCCAGACGCCTGTAATCTTCCTCATCCAAAAGCCGGCTCTCCATCGCCCGAATCTTCGTGGCGATAGCACCATAACTCATCAGACCGCCCATGTCTACTCTCCTATTATCTTCTTTACAATCTCAGAAGCAAACTTTCTGTGATGCAAATTATACTCTGCTCTTATGGCAGCCAGCTCCCACTCTGTCTCCTGGTTCATTTTCAAGAGTTCTTCCTGTGCTCTCTGTTCCAACTCTTCATTCAATCGTTTCAGCTTTTCCTCTGTCTGAGCATCAATCTCCCGATCAAATTCCTGCACTTTGCGTTCATATTCCGCAGCAATCTCCTTTTTTTGCTCTGCCGCCATCTCTTCAAGCTGGATAGCAGCACTTTCAATCTCTGAAAGTCTGTTTACCACAGTTTTCATCTGCTCCATAAGATTTCCTCCTATATTCCAAAAATATACTATACTTTTTCTTGTTCAAAAGCTATAGTCAAATATGACAAAAATAGTATTTTTATTACATAGTTTTTTTACCATAAAGAAAGTGTTAAGACTCTTGCTTTCAAGGTCATTGTTTTACAGCTTTGTTTTACAGCTTTTTGTTATAGCAAAATGTCTCTTAAGCTTTCCTTATATGACAAAAAATCCCCCGACTTACAGCCGGGGAATCATCGCACAATTAGTTGTATTTACGTTTTCTAGCTGCTTCAGACTTTTTCTTACGTCTTACGCTCGGCTTTTCATAATGCTCTCTCTTACGAATTTCTTGCTGAATTCCTGCTTTTGCACAGTTTCTTTTAAAGCGACGCAAAGCGCTATCTAAAGTCTCATTCTCTTTAACAATCACATTCGACATAGTACCACTCCAACCTCCCTCCAGTTGCATATTGTGCATGTGACAACTGTCTGGGTACTCATCATTGCACAAATAAGATTATAGTATTTGAGGAAGGTTCTGTCAATAGTTTTTTCTCTATTTCACCTGCTCAGCCACAACCTCTTCTACTTTGGCGATAGCTGCGGCGATTCCATCGGGATTTTTACCGCCTGCCTGAGCCATACCTGGGCGTCCGCCTCCGCCTCCGCCTACCAGTCCGGCGATAGCTTTGATGAGATTACCTGCATGTGCTCCCCGTTTCTGGGCTCCCTCTGTGGCAGTGGCCATGAGGCTTACTTTACCCTCAGCAGCAGAGGCAAGAACTACAATTCCCTCCCCAAGCTTTTCCTTCAACTGATCGCCCAGCTCGCGCATGCCGTTCATATCCACACCTTCCAGCTTGGCGGCCAGCACTTTGATACCGTGGATTTCTTTTACCTGATCCATGACATTGCCCAAGGAATCTTTCGCCATTTTACTTTTCAGAGATTCGTTTTCGCTGTGAAGCTCTTTGATCTCTGTAAGCAGGTGTTCAATTTTCTCATTTAGGTTGGAAGGGGTCGCCTTGGCTGTTCTGGCTGCTTCCAGAAGCTTTTGTTCCATTTCTTTATAGTAGGCAAATACACCGTCCCCTGTCAAAGCTTCGATTCGGCGTACACCTGCTGCGATTCCTGCCTCAGATACAATTTTAAAGGCAGTGATCATTCCTGTATTTCCTACATGAGTTCCTCCACATAGCTCTTTAGAGAAATCTCCCATAGATACCACACGAACCTTTTCTTCGTATTTCTCGCCGAACAGTGCCATAGCCCCAGTCTTCTTTGCTTCCTCAATGTCCATAATATCTGTCACAACTGGTAAGGATGCCTGAATCTCTTCATTCACAAGGGCTTCCACCTTCTCTATCTCCTGAGCTGTCATAGCTTCAAAATGGGAAAAGTCAAAGCGAAGCCGCTCTGGCGTCACCAGGGAGCCTTTCTGCTCTACGTGGCTTCCAAGGACTGTCTTCAATGCCTTTTGAAGCAAATGGGTTGCACTGTGATTCTTACAAGTATCTGCGCGTCCTTTGGGACACACTTCCAGGGACACTTGATCCGATACTTTGAACATACCGCTGACCACACGTCCCACATGGCCCACTTTGCCTCCCAGAAGCTTGATGGTATCATATACTTCAAACGCTCCATGCTCTGTGCGAATCACGCCTGTATCGCCCTGCTGTCCGCCCATAGTGGCATAAAAAGGTGTCTTCTCCACAAAAATCGTCCCGTTCTCTCCATCTGTCAAAGCTTCTGCCAGTTCTGTCTCTGTGGTAAGAATCGTAATTTTGGAATCAAATGTCAAACGGTCGTAACCCACAAATTCTGTGGTCACACTTGGATCAATGGCGTCGTAAACGGTCGCGTCCGCCCCCATATAGTTGGTCACAGCACGGGCTTCTCTGGCTTTGACGCGCTGCTCTTCCATAGCTTTCCGAAATCCCTCTTCATCCACAGAAAACCCTTTTTCCTCCAGGATCTCCTTTGTCAAATCTACCGGGAATCCATAGGTGTCATAGAGCTTAAATGTATTCTCGCCAGAGAGAACCTTCTGGCTCTTTTCTTTCATCTCTGCTTCCATCTCTGCCAAAATAGTAAGTCCCTGGTCGATGGTCTTATTAAACTTGTCCTCCTCCTGAGTCAGTACCTTGAAAATAAAATCTTTCTTCTCTTCCAACTCTGGATAGCCGTCTTTGGAGCCTTCAATCACCGTCTCACTCAGCTTTGCCAGGAATTTGCCCTCAATTCCCAGAAGGCGTCCATGGCGAGCCGCACGGCGGATCAGACGGCGTAGCACATATCCCCGTCCCTCATTGGTGGGCATGATCCCATCAGAGATCATAAATGTAGAAGAGCGAATATGGTCTGTAATTAATCGAATAGATACATCTTTGTTCTCATCTTTTTTATATTCCGTATGGGCAAATTCACACACTTTATCCCGCAGGGCGCGTATGGTGTCCACATCAAAAATGGAATCCACATCCTGTACTGCAGAAGCCAGACGCTCCAGTCCCATACCAGTATCTATATTTTTCTGCTCCAGCTCTGTGTAATGATTATGGCCATCATTGTCAAACTGGGTAAATACATTGTTCCAGATCTCCATATAACGGTCGCAGTCACAGCCTACCGTACATCCTGGCTTGCCACAACCGTATTTTTCTCCCCGGTCATAATATACCTCAGAGCAGGGACCACAGGGACCTGCTCCGTGCTCCCAGAAGTTGTCCTCCTTACCAAAACGGAAAATGCGTTCAGCAGGAATTCCAATCTCTTTATTCCAAATGTCAAAAGCCTCATCATCTTCCTCATAGACAGAAGGGTAAAGACGGTTTGGATCAAGACCTATCACGTCAGTGAGGAATTCCCATGTCCAGGAAATGGCCTCTCTCTTAAAATAGTCTCCAAAGGAGAAATTGCCTAACATCTCAAAAAAAGTGCCGTGACGTGCCGTCTTTCCCACATTCTCAATATCGCCGGTGCGGATACACTTCTGACAGGTAGTTACTCTCTTTCTTGGCGGGATCTCCGCGCCAGTAAAATACGGTTTCAACGGAGCCATACCAGAATTAATCAGCAGAAGGCTCTTGTCATTGTGAGGTACTAATGAAAAGCTTTTCATGGCCAGATGGCCTTTACTCTCAAAAAATTCCAGGAACATCCTTCTAAGTTCATTTACACCATACGGTTTCATTTGATTCCTCCTCGTCTGTTTGATCTTGAAAACAGACTACATAATTTTCCTTATTATAATTTTATTTACAAGCTTTGTCAATAAAAGGACTCATCCCGGATTCTCCTCTCCCTGGGATTCTGGTGATGCTTCCTGAGGCTGTGACTCAGGTTCTGGATTTACAGGAGTCTCTTCTGGCTGTACCGGTTCTTCGGGCACTGGCACTTCCTCCGGTTGAGGCTCTGGCTCTGGGTTTGGTACTTCTTGAGGAACTTCTTCTCCCTGCTGTGCTGCCTCCTGATCGGTTGGCTCCTGAGGTGTCTCCACCACAGGGACTGGTTCTGTGCCAGGAAGATAATAGCAGATCACTGGAGTCCCTTTTTCAATATATCCATAGATTTCTTTGGCCACAGAATAGGGTAGGTTCACACAGCCGTGAGATCCATTTGTCTTATAAATGTCACCGCCAAACTCTCTTCTCCATGTGGCATCGTGCATACCAATATTGTTGTTAAAAGGCATCCAGTAAGACACCGGCGTCCGATAAGTTTCTCCCACCAGTGTGGCGTCCCGCTGCTTATATGTAAGCCCATAGATTCCTCCAGGCGTATCATACCCTCGAGATGCATTGCCCGACACAAAATCCGACTCTAAAATTTTCTTTCCATCTTTATAAAGGAATAAGTGCTGGGCTGTCAGATTGATCTCCACATAGGTATTGCCGTAATCCTGTTCATCATAGCTCGCAGCCGTCTGGCGATAGACTGGGGTTCGCTCTCCACTTTCCCCTCGCTCGATCATATCGTAGAGCTCTTCTATCTCCTGGTCTGTATTCATCCACCAGCCATAGTCTCCCTTGTTAATGGTGACTTCTGTTCCATAACTTGTCTTAAACTTTCGGGGCCTGAACACCGTATCGTAAGTTTTTCGTAATGTAGCTACATATTCCTCCACCTGGGTCTTGTCTATTGATACATCAAATCCATCCATTTCTATCCAGTTGCTGATTGTCGTTCCATCTAATACTTCCTTATTGTCCCCAAATGTATATGTAATTGTCGTCCCCACATAAGACTGAAGCTTGTCAGATGCTGCCTTGAGCTCCTCACTCTCTACAGTAATTTTTGGCTTTTCGTAGCAGTCCATTTCTTCCAGATTCACTTCTTCTTTAAGTTCTTCCACACCTTCACTGATTGCTTTCAAGGCTTTCTGACGGTTTAGCTGGTTGCCCTGAATCTCTTCCACCACCTCAAATCCCTGCTCCGGTGTATAATCTGCTATGTATGCATCTGTAGGCGCCACAGCAAAATCCTTTTTGAATCCACTCAGATTCCCAATCTCCGTTTCAAGAGCGTCCATATCATACTGAATCAACTCTTCTGTTTCATGAACGGTATCTTGACGCAAAAACCACAGCCAGGTATTTTGTTCCTGTAAAATCTCCTGAAATGGTTCAATAGACGAATAAGAAAGCCCTATGGCCTTTCCCTCTATTTCTTCCTGCAACAGGCCGCCGCTGGCTTGGCGTTGCAAAACTTTTAGAGAATATTCCTGTATCTGTGCTTCCAACTCTGGGATTGTCATTCCCGATACGTCTACCTGATCTATCATCGTGCCCCTGACAAAATGCTTTTGGTAATAACAGAATCCGCCCGCATAAGCTGCCAGTACACAAAGTACAGGAATACCCAGAAGCATCAATAAAATGGGAAAGTGTTTTTTCTGCTTTTTCTCTTTTGTCTCAACCTGCTGCTTTGCTTCTTTGATTTGCTCATTCACTTCGGTCATAAGCACCTCTTGTCCCTTCCTATTTTATTCCAGGGTCTTTGATTTAACCCTTATTTCTATAGTATACAGATTTTTTTCAAAAAGGCAACTACCATCTCTTGACAAAGGCACACAGTCAAGAAAAGATCGTAGGCTTTTCTATATCCCGGAAAACCTACGATCTTATTTTTAATTACTTCCGTAATTTATGCAAATTTTCTCTTGGCAGCTTCCACCACATGGCCAACCAGCACAGAGGTGGTTACGCTTCCCACACCACCTGGTACGGGAGTGATAGCTTCTACAATTGGCTCTACTTCTGCATAGGCCACATCACCGCAAAGCTTGCCTTCTTCATTCACATTGATTCCCACATCAATCACTGTCTGTCCTGGAGATACATACTCTGCACCTACTACCCCAGCACGGCCAGCAGCCACGATTAAGAGCTCAGCTTCCCGGGTCACACTTGGCATATCTTTTGTTCTTGTATGACAAATTGTAACGGTTGCATTTTTCTTAATCAGCATCATAGCAGCAGGCTTTCCAACTACTAAGCTTCTTCCAATCACAACTGCCTTCTTTCCTGTGCAGTCAATTCCATAATGATCTAGGATCTCCATGCAAGCCTGAGGTGTACAGGGCGGGAATCCTATCTGCTTGCCTGTAAATACTCCAGTCAGAGAGGCATCTGTCTGGCAATCCACATCCTTTTCCGGTGCTAGAGCATTTTCTACCAGGGTCTGATCAATATGCTTGGGTAGGGGGCGGAACATCAACACGCCATGAATGTTATCATCGTGATTTACTTCCTCAATCACCTTCAAAAGCTCTTCCTGAGTTACCTCAGCTGGAAGCAAATACTTTTTGTACTCTACGCCTAAAGTCTCGCAACGCTTTGTCGCGCCTCTCTCATAAGAAAGGTCGTCAGGTCTTTCGCCTACCCGAATGATTCCCAGGGTGGGAGTTACGCCTTTTGCCTTTAAAGCCTCCACATCTGCCTTAATTCTCTCATTTAATGCAGCAGTTACCTCTTTTCCTAATAATTGTTTCGCCATTATTCTCCTCCTAATTTAAGTTCCGTATTAAAATCGCTGCGCGATAGCACTAAAGGGTAAAGTCACTTCGGCGCACACTGAATGAGAGAAACTTTCACTCGAAAAGGCACTCGTGAAAGTTCCTCTCGTGTGCCTTCGCCACTTTACTAGCGCAGTCTTCCATTTACGTTTGCAAATACCTCGTCCGCGATCTTTGTGTACTTCTCAATCATTGCGTCTGCCTTTGCGTTCAACTCAGCTGCATATTCCTTGTCGGCCATTGATTTTGTATTGATAAATACATTTAAGGACGCGCCCAACAGTGCTGCCTTACAGAAGGCTACACCTACACCTGCATCACTGATAGCCAAGGCGGAACCCTTTGCAGCGAATTCCACGATCAAGTCGATGGCGTCACAGCATTTCTCCATAATTTCCATAGGAACAGAGCAGGCATCTTTGAGAACGATTGCCATAACACGGGCCTTCTCTGCCTTTTCTTCCTCCGTCTCTCTTGGCATGCCATAGGCCTTTGCCAGAGGCTCAAAGACTTCTGCGTCACGCTCAATCAGACGCAGGAAATCTGCCTGAAGAGCAGTGGCCTTCTGTTTCAGAGTCTGCATCTCCTCTTCCACATCTGCATATTTTTTCTTTCCTACTGTCAGGCTTCCTACCATGTTGCCCAGGGCAATGCCCACCGCGCCCACGAGGGCAGACGCACCGCCGCCGCCTGGTACGGGAGCCTTGGAAGCCAATACCTCTACAAATTCATCACATCTGCTGGTTGAAAATCCCATCTCGAATCCCTTCTTTCTGCCAATTATAGATAATTTACGTACAAGCAGGAAGGGCCCGTGAAGGTCCTTCCCGTTTGCTTCTATGATTTAGGTTTTATAATGGATTGTCTCTTAATCTTAGAACAGGCCGGAGATCTTTCCTGTCTCGTCTACGTCGATTCTCTCTGCAGCCGGAACCTTGGGCAGACCAGGCATGGTCATAATCTCGCCTGTCAAAGCCACGATAAAGCCCGCACCTGCGGAAATCTTCAGGTTACGTACCGTAACTTCGAAGTCCTTGGGCGCGCCAAGCTTTGTCTGATCGTCAGTCAGGCTGTACTGAGTCTTAGCCACACAAATGGGGCAGCTGCCAAATCCGAGAGCTTCCAGCTCTTTTGCCTGCTTCTGAGCATTTGCAGTCAGAACAGCACGGGATCCGCCATAGATCTTCTGAACGATTGCATTCAGCTTATCCTCAATGCTGGTTCCTTCCAGCTCATAGGAGAAGGTAAAGTCATTGGGTTCCTCAACAAGACGGATTACTTCCTCAGCCAGTTTCACGCCGCCTTCTCCGCCTTTTGCCCATACTTCAGACAGTGCAACATTTACGCCAAGCTCTTTACATTTGCTCTCTACCAGATCAAGCTCAGCCTTGGTATCAGTAGGGAATGCATTGATGGCAACTACGCAGGGAAGCTTGTATACATCCTTAATATTGCTTACATGCTTCAGCAGGTTTGGAAGGCCTTTCTCCAAAGCCTCTAAGTTTTCATTGTTCAGATCCGCCTTTGGAACGCCGCCGTTGTACTTCAGAGCACGTACAGTCGCTACAATAACAACTGCGTTTGGCTTTAAGCCAGCCATACGGCACTTAATATCCAAGAACTTTTCTGCACCCAGGTCTGCACCGAAGCCTGCCTCTGTGATAGTGTAGTCAGCCAGCTTCATAGCCATCTTGGTAGCTGTTACAGAGTTACATCCATGAGCGATGTTGGCGAATGGTCCGCCGTGAACGATAGCTGGAACATGCTCCAGAGTCTGTACCAGGTTTGGCTTTAATGCATCCTTTAACAGAGCGGCCATAGCGCCCTGTGCATTCAAATCGCCTGCTGTAACTGGCTTCTGCTCGGAAGCTTTTCCATATGTATATCCGATGATAATTCTTGCAAGTCTCTTCTTCAGGTCTGTGATATCATTTGCCAGACACAAAACTGCCATAATCTCAGAGGCAACTGTAATATCGTAGCCATCCTCTCTCGGCATACCATTAGTCTTTCCGCCAAGACCATCTACTACATTACGAAGCTGACGGTCATTCATGTCTACACATCTTCTCCAGGTGATCTTTCTTGGGTCAATATTCAGTGCATTTCCCTGGAAAATATGATTGTCAATCATAGCTGCCAGCAAGTTGTTAGCTGCTCCGATTGCGTGGAAGTCGCCAGTAAAATGAAGGTTGATGTCCTCCATCGGTACTACCTGAGCATATCCGCCGCCTGCTGCTCCACCCTTTACACCAAATACAGGTCCAAGGGATGGCTCACGAAGAGCTACCATTACCTTCTTACCCAGCTTCTGCATACCGTCTGCCAGACCTACTGTCGTTGTGGTCTTGCCTTCTCCTGCCGGTGTGGGGTTGATAGCTGTCACCAGAACCAATTTTCCGTTCTCAGCAGTACTGTCTTTCAGCAAATTGTAATCAATTTTTGCCTTATACTTTCCATACTGCTCCAAGTACTTGTCATCAATCCCCGCCTTTGCTGCGATGTCTGTGATCGGCTGCATAACTGTTTCCTGTGCAATCTCAATGTCTGATTTGAATCCCATTTCGAAACTTCTCCTTTCCTTAATAAAGCCATGTTTTTTGGCATAGAGGTATACCCGAAGGGTATTTCCTTAATAAAGCCATGTTTTTTTGGCATAGAGGTATACCCGGAGGGTATTTCCTTAATAAAGCCATGTTTTTTTGGCATAGAGGTATACCCGGAGGGTATTTCCTTGATAGCGCCATGCTTTTTTGTATAAAGGTATGCCTTGAGGTATTTCTTTAAAATAAAGCCATGGTTTTGTAGATAATTTAACAATCCTTGATCCACACTTCTTATCTACTATGTTTCCATTATATTTCATAGACAAACATCCGACAATCATACAAACTGTCGGATGTTTTGTTGTTCATTTTTTACAGGGTAATTATGGTTCCATTTACAGAAAGACTCTCGGCTTCTTCCAAATCTACTACGCTTTCCCAGATAATCTGACATTCCTTGTCGATGTCTGCCTCCGAATCCCAGCTCATCGCATTGGCTTTCACTTTGTTTCCATCCTTCATATTCAGAATAATATCCTCAAAGTCAATCGGTTCATCCGACATAGTGTCAAATTCTATCACTGCAGACACCGGAGAAATCTGAATTTTTTTGATTTCCAGATTTCCAGCAGAAACTTTCTCCTGGAAATTCCACGTTTTCATGGTATCTTCATAATTTACTGTGAAATTCAGGCTCCATTCACCGCCGAACAATTCCTCGTAGGAACCGTCGCCACCCAGAGCAAAGACTGCATTTTTCGCTTGATTTTCTCCAATATTGTTAAAGCAGTAACGACAGGAAATATAGTCATCTCCTATAATGTCTGCCTGATTCTCCATGCCTGGGAAGTAGGTTTCCTCAGCACCGTTTCCAATGGCCGTACCACCACCGCCGTTTGAAATTTCCTGCCCTGTCCGACGATCAATGACCATCAGGGGTTTTTGATCCAGGAGATCCCAGTCGAGCTCGCCGCCAAGCTCCAGATTTACAATGAGATTATCCTCATACTGTCCCTTAAAGATGCCCATGTTGGATATACTTGCCTCTGGGTAGGTAGAGGAAAATGCCACACGTTTGTCAGTCTTTTCCACCATATAGCTCTCATGATTACCTACATTTCCTTCTGCATCCTCTTCAGTGGTCACGAACCCCACCATTAGGCCTCCATTCCCCTCTGCTTCCCGAATCTTTAAAGGCTCAAACTCCTGCATCAGCTCCCATATGGTTTTATCCATCCCCATATCAATCACTTCGTTGCTCTCTATCATGAGATTTCTCAATGACATTTTTATATTCTTTCCCTTTAAATCATTTTCAAACATCTCTGACATCAGGAAGGTAGCCTTTCCTGGCACACTGCCGTCGTCTATCCGCTCCAGGCCACAGTAGCGCCGGTTCAGACCGTCCTTTTCAATGCCATCCCCTTCCAGCATAACCTCTTCAAACCGGTAAGAGGATATGCTGCCCTCCTGCTCTTCGCTAAAGGGACTTCCATCCTCTGTCTCCACGTCGAGAGCCGCATAGAGGACATTTCCGTCTCCCACTGTCCCACGCAAGATTAACTTCAGCCCATTTCCCGTTGTCTCCTCATGAATGACATTTCCCGCGCTTGCCAGAAAATCATCCCCTGCCTCCAGGGGCACTGCTGTCGCCTCTGCTCCCTTTTCCTCTGTCGCCGCCTGCCGTTTAAAAAATCCCTGGAAAACCTCATTCAAGTCAAAGGCCGCCGCGGCTGTCATAGATACACAGAGAATCATCACTGCCACACAGGCTGCAAGCAGCCTTGACTTTATATGCTTTTTACCCTTTCTTCTATCTTCTATTTTCATACTGTTCTCCTCTTTTAAAACTGCCTCTAACAAAGAGTCGTGCAGATCTTTCGAGGGCTCTATCCCTGAAAATGCTTTCTTATATTCTTTAATGCTCATCCTTGCACTCCTCCTTTTCGAATATCTGATATAGGTTTCCTTTTGTCCAGCCACTGACAGCCATCTAGGACTTGGCGAAGCTGCTCGCGCGCCCGGCTCAGACGTGTGGTAATCGTCGTCACCTTTTCCCCTGTCAGCTCTGCAATTTCTTTGACTGTGTACCCTTCATAGTAAAAAAGGTGTATCACCGTCCGATATTTCACAGGAAGCTCCATCACTGCGTAGAAAAGCTCGCTTCTCTCTTCCATCTCATAGCTGTCCTCCTTACCATGGACTTCCTCATCCAGAGCCATAGTGCGCTTCACCCAGCCTGACAAATAATAACTTTTGCAGCAGTTGATGGTGGTTCGTATAAACCAGGCTTTCTCATGTTCTTCACTCTCGAACTCTGGTTTTTTTCGAAAAAACCGCAGGAAGACCTCCTGATAAATGTCGTCAGTATCCTGCTTATTCTTCATATAAGAATAAGCCAATTTATATACTGTTTTCTCATATTTTAAAATCAGAGCTTCTATCTGCTTTCGTTCCATATCCCGCTTCATACGCTCCTCCTATTATTAGTTTCGTTTCAGGCCTGTACCTATTATACTTTTTAAACCTGTCATATGTCACAGCTTTTTTCTAAATCTTGACATTTCCTCTTTTAATTGCTAAAATGATTGCGTCGCGGGAATAACTGAAACTCATATGAGGACCTACAACATGGCGAATGATGAAAAGTCACAAGTAATAAAAGCTTACGAAACGATCAAACATGATATCTGCATCCGGGCCTTTCAGCCCGGATCTCCGATTGTAAATAAAGAATTATACAAACGTCTAGGAATGAGCCGTACCCCTGTAAGGGAAGCTATCCGACTCTTGGAGATGGAAGGCCTTGTAGAAAACATTCCCAAGAAAGGCCCTTATGTCAAAGTCTTTACAAAAGAAGAACTGCTCTTATGCTATGAAGTCTTGGACGGACTGGATGGAATGTTATCCTACAACCTTGCCACCCGCTTTGCCAATAAAGACATCACGCTTGAAGAAACCTCCGTTCTCCATGAATATATGGATGGAATGGATCAGTGCCTCCTAAAAAAGGATAACCTGAAATGGGTACAGTTTGATAATTCCTTTCATCAGGCCCTGAAAAACCTAAGTAATAACAGTATTCTGATTGACAGCATCAACCGTTTTGAAGTCCAGTTTCACTATGTTTCTATCAATTATATCCTTCCCTATGATGACTGGTCCCTCTCCAACGACGAGCATCGGGAGATTGTACGTTATATTGAAGCTGGCGACCCTGCCAATGCAAGGATTGCCACCCAGAATCAAAAGAAACGGATACGTGATTTATTAAAAATGTCTACAACAATTTTATAAAAGTTGCAGATTTATTTCAAAAAATTAGACGCAATTTGGCCCTCCTACTCCTACAATGAGAAGTGGAGGGCCTTTTTTATATATTGATTTATCGATTTTTCCCGCGTGCTTCTATAGGAATCGCAAAGGGTTCCTGTCTTTATTTTCGTCATCGATATTAATCACAGAACGTACGGAGTCCTTTATTGACAGTTAGATATCCTCTTTTATGTCTTCAATATTCAATCTTTTCTAGACTACAGCAGCACCGTCTGCAGAAAATAAACCACAATTCCCAGGCACAGAAACACACAGCATACGATGCGTGTCTCTTTTCTACGCTCTTCTACCGTAATCACATTCCATAACAGGCTGATAAGCAACAGACCTACTATCAAAAAAATCCAATTCAACATAGCGGCACCTCTTTCCTTTCTTGAGTAATGTTTCTCTTCTAGTTACGTGAAGCCAATTGCTCATTCAAATCCATCTCTTTTTTCTGCAGTCCACAGGCAGTAAAGATGACACAGAACACACAATAAACCACCACTGTACCCACAAACGCATTGATAGAAGAGATTCCCCAGTTGAGCTTCCAGCCCAGAAGCAATCCTGCAATCAGTGCCGGAATGGTTGCCAAGTTAAACTTATGATGTACCACATCTTCAGAATTCACATCCATATCATAAAAATTCTTATGTCCTGTCCAATGGAAATCTGTCTTGGACATTATAAAGTAATCTGCGATAGAAACGGCGGCGATTGGTGGAATCAGATATCCTAGGAAAGCGCAGAAGGGTACGTAATAGCTCTGAATGTCCAGACCACAGATGCAGACTGCAATCAGACCAACACCCAACACGATAAACCGCCGGGGGAATTTTTTCTTTGTCACTACCTCAATGGTAATCGGCAGTGAAGTGGATGTAATATAAGAACTATGCTCACAGGTAGCCCAGTTCTGTAAGAAGAACATTAATGCGCCAAGTCCTACGATGCCTAATGCACTCAGTGTCGCTGCAATTTCAGAAGTTCCTGTGGCTGCTCCCCAGATGGCACCTGTAACGATACAAAGCATAAATCCGAAAAAGAATCCAAGGAAAGATGCAAGGAAGGAGTCCTTTGCCTCTTTTGCAAAACGCATGTAATCTGCTGCACGGGAACATCCGGCTGCCCAAGTACCAATCACGACTGCCACACCGGCGCTGATACTCATGGTTGGAGGAAATACATTGCTCCAAATAGCTGTAAATCCACCTGGTAACAGACTACACTTATAGATACCGAACAAGCCCGTAAAAATCAGAATGGGGGCTGTAATCTTATTCAAAATAACCATCTTGGAAAATCCGATGTAATTATTAGTAATAAACAGCATGGAAATCAAAATCGCCCATACTTTAATATCAATTTGTGGAAACAGTGTAGTTACAATGGAACAGAACATAGCTGCATTTACCACATACCATCCAATATCTGCCACATGGCATCCTGGAATAGCCACACCGACGCTTCCATAGGCATAGCGGGAGGAAAGTGCCGCATTACAGTGGGTCTTGTAACCCACATAACCATTGAGTGCCGTAAATAACGCCAGGAACAGAGCTCCGCCCAAAATAGCAATTAATCCATTTGGCAAACCACCAGTACCGATTGTAACTGTAACTCCTGCCTGATAAAGCTGTGCTACCATAGCAGCACCAAACCATACAAATGTCAAATCCACCCATGTTTTTCGATTGGATTTAGGGACAGGTTCATACTGAAAATCATCTGTATTTGTAGTTTGCTGATTCGCAGTTTCAACTTTAGTACTCATACATTCAACCTCCTATTATTAAGTTTCGCTTATGATTCATTATAAAGTTCTAAACAAATTTCTCTGATTTCTGCTTTTGATCCAATAAAACTTTGAAAAGCTTTCAGCGATTTTAGAATCAATTTTGGATCAATATCCCGCATGATAAACACGAGACTTGATTGATGTTCTTCCTCATTCCAGCTATCCAGATGCTGCGGTGGATGAATGATATGTTGTACGCCATTCAATAACACCGGCCCCTCTTCACCTGTATCCAAAATTCCTTTCACCCGGTACACTGCTTCCCCATGGGCATATAACAATGCCGACAACCAGATTCCAAAAGCGGCCCAGTTAAGCGGCTTTTCAAACCCTATGGAGATCGTTCTTACCCCTGTTGTATGGACACTTTCTGATTTTACTTTACTGTGCAGGCGGATCAAATCCTGCTTTCCATAAATTTCATTTCCAAATACCTTCTCTGGCGGGATCTCTCCATATACGGCTTCCAGAACGACTGCCATTGGATTGATCTCGTAGATTCGGGTATAGAGTTCCTGCTTTTCCTCTTCCTGGGCGAGATCTGTTTTTGTCAGGATCACCCTGTCTGCCACTGCAATTTGTTTCACAGCTTCCATACCGTTCTCCAAATGTAGCTTTCCGTTTACGGAATCCAGACAGGAGACCACATGCTTCACCTTATAGTGATGCCTTAACATAGAATCAGTCATTATGGAAAACAGGATAGGGGCTGGATCCGCCAGGCCAGACGTCTCAATTACCACCTGATCTACCTCTGTTTCCCCCTGATCTCTCAAATCAATGATTCTGCCCAGCTCATTTACTAAGTCAGCACGCACCTGACAGCATGCACAGCCTCCCCCCAGTAAAATTGTGTTTTCCTCTACCCTTCTAAGCACACGCTGATCCAAACCTACTTTTCCAAATTCATTTACAATCACAATAGTCTTTTGAAAAGATGGTTGTTCCAGCCAATGGCGCAAAAGTGTCGTCTTTCCGCTGCCCAGAAAACCCGTTATGATTACGACAGAAATATAGCCCCCGTCCATTTTATACGTCCTCTTGATCCGTTTTGGCCTCCAGGTAGCTCAGCAAATCTGGATCTAACGGATCCACCGTCTTTCCACAAAGCTTTTGTACCTGAAACCAAAGATCTCCAAAGTCCTTGCACAAAAGTGCTCTTCCTGTTCTATTCATCACCGTATAGCCGCCTCCCGGACGATTACGAACAGACAGACCATAATACCCCAATATCTTATTTGTAACACTTACTTTCATCTGTCTCGTTCGCAGCAAAACTCTTTGATCAACAAACCCTTTTTCGTCCGTTTTTAACCGATCACTCCAATGGATACTGGAAAACATTTGACCGCAAGCCATACACATGGTCATATTCCTTTCTTAGCTAGACTCTTTTTACACATTACGCGGAAAGCGTTTCATGAAATCTTCTGCAATCTCTTTATAGGTTACAAAGCGCACGCCCTCATGCTTCATAATGTGCTCAATCAGCCGCTCGTTCATGAGAATTCCCTGGGGATGTCCGCTTACGTCAGGATGGATGCAGACTGGGAATACCGCGTAATCATACTCACGATAAACATAGTCAAACTGATCTTTCCACATCTGTCCAATATCCCAGGGGCTTGCAAATCCATAGCTGTTTGGGCTTGCCTTCTGGAACATCATAGGAGGCAGATCGTCCAAATACCAGCTTGCAGGAATCTCAACCAGGCCTGTTTCCTCGCCCCGAACCAAAGGTTTCATCCAGTCTTCTGCATTTTTTGAGTAATCAATCTTTGTCCATGTATCACCGATTCGCACATAATAAGGATGGAAATCATTGTGCATTAAGCTGTTGTCATAGATAATTCCATGTTTCTGCAAAAGTTTATCTGTAACCTTGCTGAACTGCCACCATGGAGCATCATAGCCTACTGGTTTTTTTCCAGACATTTTCTCAATTAAATCAATACATTTTACAAGGACAGCCTCTTCCTGTGCCGGTGTCATTGTCATGGGGTCCTCGTGAGAATATCCATGAAGTGCAATCTCGTGGCCTGCATCTGCAACTGCCTGCATCTGCTCTGGAAAGCTCTCAATAGAGTGTCCGGGAATAAACCAGGTGCTAGGCATATTGTATTTCTTCAGCATTTTCAAAATACGCGGTGAGCCTACTTCGCCAGAAAAAATACCTCTGGAAATATCTGTGGGAGAATCCTCTCCGCCGTAAGAACCCAGCCAACCTGCTACTGCGTCTACATGCACGCCCCATGCTACTAAAATTTCTTTGCTCATACTCCTGTCTCCTTTTCTCTTTTTTAGATTTTATAAGTTTACAACGTTTACAGGTTTCCCTTCTATAAATCCCTGGAGATTCTTTGAAACAATCTCCATCATTCTTGCCCTTGTCTCCGTCGGCGCCCAGGCAATATGTGGTGTAATAAAGGAATGTTTTGCCTTCATCAGTGGATTATCCATCTGAATCTGTTCTGTTGAAACTACATCCAAGCCTGCAAAATATACTTTTCCTGATTCAAGCGCCTCAGATAAATCTGCTTCATTTACCAGCGGCCCTCTGGCTGCATTGAGAAGGATCGCTCCGTCCTTCATCTTTTGAATCGTCTCTTTATTTATCATTCCGACATTAGATTCAAATAATGGACAGTGTAGAGAAATAATGTCTGACTGCTGCAACAACGTATCGAGAGATGCATAGTGGATGTTCTCTGTCTCCAAAGAAAGATTTTGGTATTCATCATAAGCCAGCACCTTCATATCAAAGGCCGTTGCAATCTGTGCTACCTTCTGTCCAATGCGTCCAAAGCCTATGATTCCCATGGTTTTGCCTGCAAGCTCCATCAATGGCGTCTTCCAGTAGCACCAGTCAATATTATTTGTCCATTCTCCTTCCTTTACAGATTGATTATGTACTGCTACCTGATTACAGATTTCAAGAAGAAGTGCAAAGGTAAACTGTGCCACAGCATTAGTGCCATAAGCGGGAACATTGCTCACAACAATCCCCAATTCTTTTGCCGCCTGTACATCGATATTATTATAGCCAGTTGCCAATGTTCCTATAAATTTTAAATTTTTGCAGCTAGCCAGTACTTCTTTATCTAATACTCCTTTGTTGGTTAGTACTGCATCTGCGTCTTTAATTCTCTCTACAATCTGTTCTGCGGGTGTTCTATCGTAAATTTCTACTTCACCCCATTTTTTCACATCCTCCCAGGAGAGATCTCCCGGATTCAATGTGTAACCGTCCAAAACTACAATTTTCACGTTTGTCCTTCTCCATCTTTATTTTAGCAAGTCCTTGTACGCTTTCCCTATCCGCCCTAGTACTACGTCTGTTCCTGGTACGACTGCTTTTGCTCTCGCTGCCGGCAAAAAGAACATTCCGCTTGCCACCTGTTCCATTCCTCTGAATGTAGATGTCACTGGTCGGCCGTCAGGATTCACTGCCGATGCCGTATCTTTTTCTACATTGGAAGTCCTTATGACAAAGATTTTGTTCTCCGCCCCCCGAGTCTGCATCACCTTCGTATCCATATTTCTCGCTGTATTGTCACTCCAAATTAGAACTTCACATCCCTTTAACATACAGCTTCTGGGAACCTCTGGAATATACGCCTCCTCGTCGAAGATGACTGCTACTCTTCCCCAGGTAGTCTCTGTAACTGTCAAATCCCCCTCTGGATTGCTGTCTTTTCCATGAGTCTTGTAGGCTTTTCCATAAACCTGACCTTTATCAAGAATCAGCGCACTCTTATATCCCCCAAGCATGCCGCTGATAACAAGTACCAGGTTTTCAGGTAATACCTCCTGAAGCTTCTTTGCAAGTTCTTCTATCTCCATATCAGCCTGTGGCAGGCACAAAATCCTGGTTCCCATATAACTACATGCATGGATATAATGACTTGCTTTTTCAAAATATTCTTCTTGGGTCTTTGCCGAGAATGTAGCCATGGACATATATGCTTCTGTAGCAGAGAGATCGAGAATCGGCCGTTTCATCAACTCATAAACGGGCAGTTCTTTTGTTTCCTTTACCATCTCCCCATACAAATCAGGTCTGCGCCCTGACCTTTTGTCCTCATACATATCAAGATCTATCTCATAGTAGAGAATCTCCTGCTTGTCTGGAGACGCGTCTGCCACAATCTTTCCTTTTGGATCGATCACCATGCTCCGCCCCAGATAACTGGCTGCCCCTGCTTCCAAACCTGCTTTATCCGCCACCAGGAACCAGGTTCCATTCTCCATAGCTCTGACCGGAAGCATAAATTCATATTGCTGATTCATTAGTCCCTTGGGTTCTGCCGCTGCGGCTGTCAGGTTTACCAGATCGATGATCACTTTTGCTCCCTTAAGAGCTAAGATTCTCGCAATCTCAGGTACTCGCCCGTCAGCACACACTAACATACCCATAGTTCCAAACTTTGTATCAAATACCTCAAATTCTTCCCCCGGTGTAAACCACTCAGAATCAAAATGCCACATATTTGACTTAGCAGTCTTATGAACCAGTTTGCCATTGTCATCAAACATATAGGCTGCATTATAAAGCTTTTCCCCTTCATAAACGGCAGCACCCGCAGCGATGTATACTTTGTGCTCTGCCGCAAGTTCTGCAATCTGTTCCAGAAACCTTTCTGCTCCTTCAAGCGCTTTGTCACATTCTGCCTGGTTAATCCCTAAAAAATAGGCTGGATATGAACACTCTGGAAGGACAATGAAATCTGCCTGGTTCTGCGCTGCCTCTACAATCAGGTTTTTTAAATTTTCAAAAATCCCCTGATGACACTCAATGCCTTCTGCCCTTTGCTGCACGCATGCTACTTTCATACTCTCTCCCTTCTCTTTTTTAATTATATACATGATTGCATACATAACTGTATACACTTATGTATATGTTATTATAGCCATAAAACGACATTATTGTCAAGAAAAATATCGTCATTTATTATATCTTTTTAATATTTCGGGATTTGTTTTTGACAAATTGCATAAATAAAGACGTTTTTCAAAATAATTCTGGCTTTTGAAAAACGTCTTTTTTCTTTATTTCCTAAGTACTTTATAATGCTGTCACTGTATTAAAACATCCTCAATCTCCACAATATACATGGTGTGGTAGTCTTTCTGAGGATACCATTTCTCCTCACAGGATTTGTCAATAAAAGAAGCCGGATCGTATGGCTGTGCAAACAGCTTCCTACACACCAGGACGGTATTGGCTTCTGCAAAGTAAGGAGTCTCCCCTGTGTAAGCCACTGTCAGGCCGGACTTGGCAATCTTATCCTCGTCGCGCCCGGAAACAGTCCCCAGATAGTTCAGAGTTTTTCTAAAACTTTCATCCAGTACAGACAGAGACAGGGTCTTCGACGCATCTATGAACTCTTTCGTGTAGCGCTGAGGGCGGATAAATACATAGGCCACTGGTTTTCCCCACATAATCCCCAGACCACCCCAGGAAGCCGTCATTGTATTGACTTTTCCTTCCTTCTGGGCCGTCACCAGCATCCATTCCTTCCCTATCATGGAGAATGGATTCTTTTGAAGTTCTTCTGGTCTAATGCTCTTCATAATTACCTCCTATACTGCTAGTGTCTATCGGATCCTCTCCGGGAATCCAATTTTTTTCTGAACTTTGCGCAAAGTTTTGTTTGCAAAATACTGAGCTTTTTCTGCATTATTCTTGATTACAGAGTCAATATAGGCTTTATCCTTGTTCAGCTCCGCCACGCGATCCTGGAGAGGCTTTAGCACAGATACGACTGCCTCGCCCACGGCTGGTTTAAACTCTCCATAGCCCTTTCCATCAAATTCTGCCACTGTCTCATCTGGCGTCTTGCCAGTACAGACACAATAAATATCAATCAGGTTTTTGATTCCGGGCTGCTCGTCGCGGTACAGTATCTGAGCTTCGGAATCTGTCACTGCACGCTTAAATTTGCGCATAACAGTATCTTTATCATCCATCAGGTATACACTTGCATTGGGGTTCTCATCAGACTTTGACATCTTCTTTGCCGGATCCTGTAAGCTCATGATCTTAGCGCCCACTTTGCCAATATAAGCTTCTGGAATGGTAAATACATCCCCATAGATGCCGTTAAAGCGCTGTGCAATATCCCGGGTAATCTCCAGATGCTGCATCTGATCCACACCCACCGGAACCACATCTGCCTGATAAAGGAGAATATCAGCCGCCATCAACACAGGATATGTAAAAAGACCTGCATTGATATTGTCCGCATGCTTAGAAGCCTTATCCTTAAACTGAGTCATCCGGTTCAGCTCGCCCATATAAGTAAAGCAATTTAAAATCCAAGCCAGCTCTGCATGACCTGATACATGGGACTGGTAGTAGATACAGTTTTTCTCTGGATCCAGGCCAGCCGCAATATATAAGGTTAAAAGCGCTCTGGCACGTTTTCTTAAAACTGCCGGATCCTGGCGTATGGTAATAGAGTGCATATCCACCACACTGTAAAAACATTCATATTCATCACTCAGAGTCACCCAATTCTTCAGGGCTCCCAAATAATTTCCCAGGGTTAGATTCCCTGTAGCCTGCATCCCACTGAACAGGACTTTTTTATCTCCTAACATAAATAGAAACCTCCTGATTATAAGTTTTATATCTTCAGCAATGTGCAGGCAATCTGAAAATAGATCATCAAACTGCAGGCATCTACGATGGTAGTTATCAGGGGAGCCGCCATAATAGCTGGATCCAACTTCAATCTCTTTGCCACCATTGGAAGAATACAGCCAATGGTCTTTGCCAAAATCACTGTCATAATCAAAGACAAAATAATTGTAAGGCAGACTAGGGGCTGTCCGGGGTACTGAATCATCAGCCGCACATAATTGGCTGCGGCCAACACTCCGCCACAGATAATCCCTACCCGAAATTCCTTCCAGGCCACCTTTAGCACATCTTTCAATTCTATATCTCCCACTGCCATACCACGGATCACCATTGTACTGCTCTGGTTTCCGCAATTTCCACTGGTATCCATCAGCATTGGGATAAAGCTGATAAGGAGCGGCACTACCTGCAGGGCCTCTTCATAGCTCACCAGAATCGCTCCCGTCAGCATGGAAGTAAACATCAAAAGTAACAGCCAGGGAATACGATTTCTTGCCAGCTCAAAAACTCCCGTCTTCAGATAAGGTTTCTCTGAGGGAAGCATAGCCGCCATCTTTTCAAAGTCCTCTGTGGCTTCCTGCTCCATAACCTCCACCACATCATCTACTGTGACAATTCCTACCAGGCGATCCTCGTGATCCACCACTGGCAGACAGAGAAGATCGTATTTATTAAAAGTCTCTACGACTTCCTCCTGATCTTGTGTAGTCACTGCATAGATAATGTGCTCATCCATAATATCCCTGATGATTGTCTCATAAGGATTCATCAGCAGATCCTTAACTGTGACGACCCCCTGGAGGCAGCGCTTGCTATCTGTGACAAAACAGGTATAGATCGTCTCTGTATCCACACCGTGTTCACGAATATAGGCAAATGCCTGCTCCACAGTCATATTCCGCTTTAAGCCGATGTATTCGGCTGTCATAATACTTCCCGCACTGTTTTCCGGGTATTGCAGGAACTGATTGATCAGCGCCCTTGTCTCCGGCGTCGCATTGCGAAGGACACGCTTTACTACAATCGCCGGCAGCTCTTCCAGCATATCTACCGCATCATCCACATACAAATCTTCAATGATCTTTCCCAGTTCATAGTCCGTAATGCTGTTAATAACATGTTCCTGGTCTTCTACTTCCAGAAAGGAAAATACATCTGCCGCCAGTTCCTTGGGCAGCATCCGATATACAAGTACCTTTGCCTCCTGTTCCTGCTCTTCAATGAACTCTGCAATATCTACCTCGTTCATCTCCGCCATAGTTTCCCGCAGCTTCCGAAACTGTCTGCTCTTCAAAAGCTCCGTCAACCTATCCCTATCAAAAATTTCCATTGCCATGCCAATCTCCTCCATTCCTACGGATGGACATGACAAAAGAATTCACAAGCCTGACTGGCAACAATCCGTCAGATTCTGCGAATCACAGCATACTCTTCTCTATCCTGCAGGAAGAGCCCATGCCCACACGTATTCTGTTCCGTCTTAAGCTACAACTTCGACTTCGCCCGTCCACGGACTCTTCACTTCCTTCTTCTGCATAAATTTGGTTTAAAAACCTGCATGGTTTATCATATCACTTTTTTATTGATTGGTCAAATGCAACAACACTCCACCGCCCTCATTATACAATTCCTCTGAGCTATAACCTCTGGAGATAAAGCTTTCCATGAGTGTAAACAAGTCATCTCCCCCAAAAGATACTACAATATACAATTCTTCTGGCCAATCACTGCCAAATGCGCTGTTAATAAAATCCGTATAAGCCTCAACACTCTGATTGAACATCCACTCCATGTAATGGACATTCGTTTTTATTAGGCCATTTTGTTCCTGATAATCCTGATGTTGCTCCACATAATAGGCAAAACCCGGATTTGCTCCATAATAAATAATCGTTTCCTTTTCAAACGCTTTCTCCTCGTACCAGGCGTCTACTACCCCTCGAATATCATCTTTGCTCCAATTGTGACGCAAGCTTTCTGTCCAACTGTACATGCCATAGCAGACTACTGTACAGATTGAGATTCCTACAACAAAATATTTTAAATCCGACAGGTTAAGAGTTTTGAACTTTGGTATTACAAGCTCAGGATTTTCTTTTATCAGAAGGTAAACGTCCACACAGACTGCAAAAATCATGATAACCCAAAGGGGAATAAAAAATACGCTGTATCGCTGTCCAAAAAGCCCCTCCCCGTAGATTCCAAACTTTACGGCAAAATAATAGAGCACCCACGTGACAGCATTATACAAAACCATCCATTTTGTAATCATACTCTTTCCAAAAATCAGGGAGACAAGTATGAGCAAACAAATGACAATCAATACGAAAGTGACAGCCGTACTGTCATAATAAGAAAGGAAATTCCATTTGAGAACTGTCTTGAATCCGTTTACGAAGTCTCTTAGGAATCCACCCTCATAAAGAATGGCGTCCATAGCCACATAACCCTTGCTTTGATTCATCATCTGCTGTTTTAAAAACAAAAAATAAAGGGGTAGTCCTGCTGCAACCAGAGCAGTCACATAAGATATGGAGATTGTAATAAGGTTCTTTTTATCTTTTTTAAGTACCGTATACAAAAAGGCAATAGCAGCCATAGCCAGTACGGGAAAGGCTGCTCCGTACTGGCTGTAAATGGGCACAATGGCCGCTATGGTAAACCGAATGATATTCTTTTTGCTGACTTCCTGTAGCAGGCAGATCCAAAAATACACCGTCCAACATAAAGTTCCAAGCATCAGACAATATTCTGCACATTCCTGCCAATAATATACCAGTTGATAAATGGTCGCCGAAAAAATAACGCCTGTAGCTGCAATAAAAGAATTGCTGAATTTTTTGATTGACTGATAGATTCCGGCCATTCCCACAAATCCCATGACAACGCCGAAGAACCTGAGCCACCATTCTGCACTGCTTATTTTAAGCCAGAAATACAGAATCACATTAAATAGTGGCGGTTGAAAGGTGGATATAATTCTAGAATACATGCTCAGACTAGAAGTTTCATAAGGTAACGTGCCATACAAATATTTTGAGTACCAATACTCAATGGTTTCATCGATCCATAATGATGAATTTGTCAATTTATACATTACAATAAAGAAATAAAATGCAAATGCAGCCCCAACAAATATAATTTCTTTATCTCTTCCTGGTTTATTCATATCTTGTCCACCGTGACTTTCTTATAATTTTCGCGTTTCTAAATTATAGCATAATCACCCACAAAATGGAACCAGGAACGTAAAACATTTCTATATAATGGAAACCAGTCGTTCAGCCTCCATAGTCTGTGCTGTGTATTTTAACTCTTTTAACGTAGCCCCGCCAAGGAGCATTTCATAAAAAGTAAGAATTCCTTTCATCCTGTCATCTGTTCTCTCAAGCTCTGATATTTCTTCCAAAACCCTGGCTGCCTGTTCTATTGCCTGTTTTTCGTGATTTTCTTTCAGGTATTGGTAGGCTGCCCCCGCAGCCCCCAGCAGGATATACGCTGGATAAATTCCCTCCTTTACACAAAGGGCAGATGCTCCAATCAGCCTGTCCCGGGCGGAAAGCTTTCTGGCCGGATCACCGCCTACCCGGGCACAGGTATCCTTAAGAGCCTGATTGGCAAAACGTATGAGCAAGTCCTGGGTATGTAATACGATACCATCCAAACTGGCGCCATATTGTTTTGCAATAGCCCTTCCACTTTCCAGCATGGCATTTTCTACAAGATACTGTACATCGCTGTCATCCATGGCCTGATAAATGTATTCTTTCCCAATATAATTTCCAAGATACGCACAGACAGCGTGCCCCATATTGTGTACATACAACTTCCTTTCTATATAAAAATCAAATGGAGTATGAGGCACCATGTTTTTGATCTCTGGAATCTCTCCTTTGAACGCATCTTTATCTACAGGCAGGAAACCATACCGCTCCACGCACACCCTCAGGGGATTCCCTGCCTTCATCTCCTCCGTCTGCACCGGAACCATCCGTCCGATAGAAGCCTCCACCAGACCAATGTTTTTCTCAAACCATTGATTTTCCTCTTCCGTCAGCTGTTCCCGGATAAGAGCAGCCAGCATCTTATCTGCATCTATTAAGTTTTCGCAAATAATTATATTTAAAGGCTCTCCCTTGGTCTTAATTCGTCTGCGAATCCCTTCTACAAGGTTCGGGGTGATCAATTTCAGAACCCTCACCCCTACGGCCGTAGCCATAATATCCGCATTGGCAATGGCCTCAATCACTTGTTCCCGCTCCTTACCATGCACTGCTGATACAGGCCCTACCACGACATCCTCTTTCCCTTGGGCAGACACATACCGCACAGGATATTTTTTCTCCCGATTCAAGGCTTCCACCACAGAATCTGCCACATCAATAAAGGTCACATCATAACCGGACTGGCTAAACAGCATGCCGATAAATCCCCGCCCAATGTTTCCTCCTCCATACATGACTGCTTTCATAAAGACATCCTTTCCTATGTATCTCTTAACTCTACAACGCAAAGCGTTCTTTTATACCATGTGCTCTTTGGGGATACTGCTCTGCCAGCCTGAAAATATCTGCCACAGGCCGAAGTCCTGAGAGAGAGTCCGGCTCAGACAGATTGGCCGCTGCGGCTCCATTGGCCAGAACCATGGTCTGCTCCATAGAATATTCCTGATACAGCCCATAGAGGATTCCTGCACAAAATGCATCTCCCGCCCCAACGCTTCCTCTGATATAGCCTTTGGGTAGCTTCAGAGAGGGTACAAATCCATACTCGCCATTTTTGGTAAGATAAGCTCCTCCCTCTGGTGCATGGAGCACTACCAGATCTGATACGCCACATTCCATAAGCGCCTTACAGATCTCTTTCAGGGCTTCCCGATTAAGAGACTCATTCTCTTCCCTCGGCTCTATACCAGCAATCCTTCCGCCCTCGATTTCATTTGCAATAAAGTAATTACAGTACTTCAGGCTTGGCTTCACGATACGGGCAAACCGTTCTCCGTCCTCACTGACTACATCCATGGAAGTCTTCACCCCAAGGCTTTGCACTTTTGCTAGTGTCCGAGCCATAACGGTTCCATATTCTGCATCTTCCTGGTCAAAACAGTCTAATAAAAGGGCGTATCCCATATGGAACATCCTGCGCCTTCCTATCTCTTCTAAGTTCAAGTCCTCTGGCCCAAATACTGCATTGGCGCCTCTGGCCTGGAAAAAGGTTCTTTCTCCTGTCTCCTGTACCGTCATCACATCCGTAAAAGAAGTCATACAGCCTTTTTTGACCCGTACCCCGTCTCTGTTGATCCCGTACTCTTTTAAAAAATTCTGGATATAAATACCTGCTTCGTCATCTCCGATACAACCGCAGCACCACAGAGGCAACTTTGGATCCATAGCCGCGATACTGCCAAGAGTATTGGCTCCGCATCCTCCCGGACTTTGAGAGCGGCTCAGGATGTTGCAGAGCATCCCTGGCTTTGCATAGGTATCAACCATTTTCACATAATCCACAATTAAGTTTCCTGCAACAGCAATTCCATCTCTTATCATATAGCACGCCTTTCCTTATTCTGGATATTCGTTGCACAGTAGATAAAGAGGTTTTTCATCCTCCTCGATCTTTGGGAAACGTCCCACAGTATCATAGAATCTATTGTCCAGATTGTCGTCATTGGTCATAGAAACCTCTGCCACCAGCACCGTCCCTTTTCCCTCTTCTCCCCAGAATCTGTGATAGAGTCCCTGGGTCAGAGTAATGCTCTCTCCAGGCTTTAAGCGCACCACATGGCCTGCCGGAAATCTATATTTCACGCCATCCATGGTCACTGTCACCGGAGTATCATCAAGTTTCTCTTCGTCGGTGGAATTGTAAAGCTTAATCATCAGATTTCCTCCGCCCTTATTGATAATATCTTCCATCTTATTCCAATGAAAATGCATGGGTGTAACCTGATTTTCTCTGACAACCATCAGTTTTTCCGCATATGGTTTGGGGTAAGTCTGGCTGTCCTTTTGGTTTCCGTTCCTTAATGTGATCAAAAGGAGCCCAATCTTACTAAAATCCCCCTGTCCATAATCTGTAATATCCCAGCCCAGCATATTATCTCTGATCTCCTGGGCTTCCTGTCCTTTCTCCTTCCATTCCTCCGGCGTCCACAGCGCAAAAGGCGGCAGAGCTGTCCTGTATTCCTCAAATAGTTTTAATGCATCCTCCATAATTTTATTTATCTCTGAGCGTTTCAATCTTTCTCCTCCTAATTGATTTTTTAGTTGATTATATGTTTTATTACATCCCTTCTAATGCTACTTTTTCTTATGATATCTCATACAACTGGATTCCTTTAATCCTGCAGAATCTTCGCAGCTCCTCTATATAATCACCATATCCAATCATCCAGTGATGGCCAATCCCATGCTCCATAATCTCCTGATTTATGTCTTCTACCTTCTTATCAAACTGAATTTTAACGGGATTTCCCGGGAATTCCATACTGCATGGAATCGCCTCTCCTGTCATAACCGCCATGCGGAACTGCTCTCCATGGCCACAGATATTCACTGCTGTGACAGTACCCGTTTTCATCAGGAACCGGGTACACACCCCTGTCTCTGCCAGCCGTACTGGCGCCAGTTCTATGGCGCCCTCTGCAATGGAGAATCCAGAAGATCCACAGTGAGAAAATAAGATGCTATTCTCTTCTTCATTCAGGTAGAGTAGATCTGTATTATTCACAGGGAGGCCGGAAAGCTCATATAAAAGCTTCATGGTAAGGGCATTTGTCACATCCCCCTCGCAGGAACATGTAATCCCCTCTTCTGCCAGAAGAGAGTAGGCCAGACATACCTTTCCCATATAAGTGGTATAGCATTTTACAGATAAGGCCTCCAGGGCATACTCCTGAACCAATTCTTTCAGGGCTCCATAATATTTGATGGATTCCAGAAGTTGTTCCTCAGAGGTTAAAATCCTGCAGGGATTCAGCTCCTTTTTCTTTTCCTTCAGAAGTCTCTTTGCCTCTTTTGCCGTCATGACAGCCACCCGCTCTGTCATTTCTTTTTCATCCAAATTTACTACCCTGGCTCCCAACTTCTGCTTGATTGCAAATTCATCGTAGGCAATCTCTGTCATTCCCTTGACACGTCCTCCAATAGCTCCCACTCTTGTCCGTTCCATACAGCGGGCCAGCGCGCAGGCAGCCCCGATCTTCTTTGTCTTCTGAGCACAGGCAGAACTTTTTGCATCTCCATAGACAAACTCGTACGTTCTCCCAATGTCTGTAAAGACAGCCCCTATCTGGTGGGCACAGCATAGAGATCCCGTCTCTCTGTGGGGGTAGGCCCGTAAAATCACAGGCTTGTCAATCAACGAAAGCAGATCCAGCAGATGATGATCCTCACTCCAGGTGGCTATACAGATGAGTATTGCGTCTATTTCCATTCCTTTCAATAGAGAGGCGGCTTTGTAAACACTCTCCAGATCATGGAGTACAACACGTGTACTTTCACATTCCACACCCTCCAAGCACAGGGCCTTCGTTGTCTGTTCCAGGAGTTCTTCTGCATTTTCATACCCGATCTCAAAGGGACATCCCAAACCTACAGCCCCAATGTTTATTTTCATATTGTTTCTCCTTCCCATTTTTTTCTATAAAGTCTCCAAATCTCTTCATGCTCTCTTGTCTCCCCTGGTAAAAGCTCCGTATAAGGGGACAAGCTCTCCATTTCTACCATGTATTTGCACAGAAAGGTCTCGTAGGACACATCTCCGTCTGGATATGGGCTTCCCGGCTCCAAAGAAAAGTCTTTTTCAAATACAATCCCCCTGTTTTCATACCGGATAGGCCCGCAGGGGTGGCCCACTCCTATCTTATACTTTTCGTCTATAGCCAGGTGCGAAAGCCGAATCTCTTCCCTGGTATAAGCCGCCCGCCTGTCTCCCAGACTGGTATAATCCCACAGGGAAATACGATGCCAGGGATCCATTCCTCCCTCCCGGAGAGCCAGTGGAATCTGTTCTATTCCTCCTGGAGCCATAGCAGTTATGGCCCACAGAGAACATTTCATCTTTTGGCTTCCTGTATTTTGAAGCTGGTGAAGGATTCTGACGCCATTGTCTTTCTCAAAGGAAATTCTCATGCTCTTCTTTACATGGAGCCAGGGATCCTCCTTCTGGCAAATGATAATCTCTTTTCCTAATACCTCATAGGAGATTCGTTCATTGTCTGGATAGTACACATTTTCACTTTCCGGCGCCACCCACAGCCGATGTCCCCCGCGGATATTCCACCCTGCTTCTGTGGTAAGTGCCTTCCTATCCTCTGGCTGTTCATAGAATACATTTTCCTCCTCACAAAAGGAAAAATGGCTGATTCTAAGGCCATAGGTCAGTGGAATCATAAGCTCTACTGTTCCATTGTTTGCAAAGAGGCTCTCACCAAACCTCAAATGCCCATCCATCTTCCACTTCATCATCTTTAAGGTAGCACACGCCGGGGAACTACACGAAATGCATCATTGGCCATACGGAACCCTTCCGCATATTCTACGCCACACTGAATTCCCCGGTATCTGGCAATTGTGCGGTAATCTTCAAAGAAATCCTTTTCTTTCTCTCCCAGGGCTTCCTTATAATTATCCTGCATCCAGGAAACCTGGCTCTTGTGCTCCCGGCACATAGCCATCTTAAGTTCCATCACATCTGTGATATCTACGTATTCTGTAGGCACAAATCCCAACCCATGTACTGGTTCAAAGTAAACGATCACCGGTATCTTGTCATAAGCCGGCGCTTTCGTCTGAATCTTCTCTACTGGGATCATCACTGCGATGTCATTGATAATCTTGCTTGTCAGCTCGTGATCTGGATTGTAGTCTTCTGGATTGTGAGTCAGGATCACATCTGCTTTGCAATATCTAACCAGATTGATAAATGCCAGCCTGGCCGCCCTGTCCTCAAAAAACATTTCGTCATCATAGTCCAGACACAGATACTCCGCCCCAATATGGGCAGCCGCCCTTCTGGCCTCCTCTTTGCGAATGGTAGCTATCTCCTCCATAGGTAGGGTTGCAGAACCCACGTTTCCGTTGGTAGCCGTGGCCGTAAATACTTTGTGTCCCATCTTTGCATATTTTGCAAGGGTTCCTCCGCAGGAAGTCTCCACATCATCGGGATGTGCACCGATTGCTAAAATGTTCATTTCGTTTCCTCCTAATTTTAAGTTCCTCCTCTTAGACGCGCTCCTCTTTATGTTCCAAATATTTATCCGATACAATAATAGCTAATAGAATGATGCCCTTTACCAGGTTCTGTATATTTGTATAAATATTAAACATACTCATTGCATTAAAAATCAGTCCTATCATCAGCGCTCCCAGAAGTGTCTTGACTGCGCTTCCTTTTCCTCCTGAAAAGGAGGTTCCGCCGATAATTACCATAGGAATGACTGTAAGTGCAGCATCGCTGGCCACCGTACCATCTGCGCTGCAAAGCCGGACTACCAGGGTCAGGCCAGCAACCCCAGACAGAAATCCATTAATGGAAAAAGCAAGAATCTGATGCTTTTTTAGATTGATTCCTACACTTTTGGCCACTTCCTTATTTCCACCTATTGCAAAAAGATTTCTACCAAACTGTGTCCTTGTTAGAACTATCTGTGATGCTGCCACTACAATAAGAAAAACAAAAAACATAATCGGAAATACACTCACATGCATACTGCCCAGTCTGGAAACAGAAACATCTATAACGGGAATTGGCTTGCTGCCTGCCAGGACAAGCGCAATCCCCTTATAGGCAAGCTGTGCAGACAGAGATACAATAAAGGGATTCAGATCCAGACATGCCACTAAGGTCCCTGTAAGGGTGCCTGCTGACAATGCACAGATCAGAGATATCACCATAGCTCCAATCATTCCTATCTGTGGAAATGTCAGTGCAAAAATAACGCCCGTCATGGCAATGATCGAACCCACAGAAATGTCCAGAAGCCCCGTGATTAATACAAAGGTAAGCCCTACTGCTGCGATTCCATAAGAATTAATGGAGTTAAGCATCTCCCGAATATTCCTGGCTGTCATAAAGTATTCTGATACAAAACTCATAAATAAAAATCCTAAAATCAGTACCACTGCAATTCGATATTGATTTAGATTTCTTTTTAAAACAGGTATCATGCGTTCTTCCATCTTCTATCTCCTTTTCAGCTTATCCAGCGCTATGGCCAAAACCAGAATTCCGCCTTTTACGATATACTGCACTACGGAGTCCACACCCAGAAGATTTAAAATATTTGTAATCAGGCCGTATATGGTTACTCCAATAAAGACTTGAACCATACCGCCTTTTCCACCTTCCACAGAGTTTCCTCCTATAATCGCTGCAATGGCTGCATCAAAATCTGCATCCACCCCAGATCTGGGAGAAGCTGCCGTCGTCCTGGATGTAAGAATCACTGCTCCCACAGCTGCCGTGATACCTGCCAGTGTAAAGGCAATGAACTTGATTTTATTTACATCAATCCCAGACAAATAGGCAGCCTTTTTATTTCCTCCCGTCATCAGAAGGCTTCTGCCCCATGCTGTCTTTTTGAGCATAATCTGGGTAAATATCATAATGGCAAACCAGATAAGCGCTGCAACAGGAATTCCCATAAAGGTTCCTTGGCCTATCTGGGCATACCATTCGTCATTCAGCCCTACAAGGTCATAGCCCTTTGTGTATGTAAGCGCCACGCTGAAACCTATTAATTGGGTTCCCAGTGTAATCAAAAAGGCCTCCCCTGAACCTCCCCTTGTAATCTTCATCAGCAATCCATTCAAAGCCCCAAAGGCTGCTCCCGTCAGAATCGCTGCAACCATAGCCAAAGGCATACCTATGGAGTGTTGCAGTCCCAGCAGAAGAACAGCACACACAGACAGAGTACCCCCCAGGGATAAGTCAAATCCATCCACCAGTAAAACCAGAGAAAAGCCCACTGCCAAAATTCCATTTACAGACACTCTGCGGAACAAATTAATAAAATTGTCTATGGTAAGGAAACCATCTGTCAGCGCTGTTCCTAAAAGTATCATGAACACCAGAAGCAGCACGCTTGTATTGTCCCTGCTCCAATTGAGTACTGTACCTATGCCAGACTGCCTGTTTCTATTGATTGTATTTTCCATATTCACCACCCTATAATGCGTACTTCATAACACTTTCCGAACAGATTTCTTCCTTCTGCAGTTCCCCTGAGATTTTGCCTTCCTTCATCACAAGAACACGATCACAGAGAGAGGTGATTTCCAAAAGCTCTGATGAAATCAGGATCACACTTTTTCCCTCTTTTACCAACTGGTAAATCAACTCATATATCTCATGCTTTGCACCTACATCAATCCCTCTTGTAGGCTCGTCCATAATAAATATATCTGCTGAAGTATTCAGCCACTTAGCCAATACTACCTTCTGCTGGTTCCCGCCGGACAGGGTTTTGGCAGCCTGAGAAATGGAGTGGATTTTGATAGCCAGCTCCTTTCGAAATCTCTCTGAAATCTTGCTCTCCTTATCTCTGCTAATAAAAATTCCCTGGAGTATGTTCTTGAAATTGGCCATCTCTATATTGAATTTAATGGGAAAACTTAATATCAACCCTTCCCCTTTTCGATCTTCTGTGAGAAAAGCAAGTCCCGCCCTCTTGGCATCTCTTGGATTTCTAATTTTAACGCGTTCACCGTGAATATAAATTTCACCAGAATCTGTGTAATCTGCCCCATAAAGAGCACGCATCATCTCTGTCCTGCCGGCGCCTACCAGGCCTGAAATTCCCAAAACCTCTCCCTGTCTCAGATAGAATTCGGCGCTGGCAGCCTCACCTCTTCTCCTCAAGTTCTTTACACGTAAAACCTCGTCTCCTATTGGGGAAGTTCTGACAGGAAAGGTCTGATCCATGTCTCGTCCAACCATCATGCGCACAATGTCATCGTAAGATACTTCTGAAACCTTCCTAGTATCTATCACGCACCCATCCCGCAGTACGGTAATGTTATCGCAGATCTCAAAGATTTCGTCCATCCGATGAGAAATATAGATAACAGTAATTCCCTTTTGTTTTAGATTTCTTATAATATGAAATAACTTTTTAAGTTCATTTTGCGTCAATGTAGCCGAAGGCTCATCCATAAGAACTATTCTGGAATTGTAGCTCAATGCTTTGGCAATCTCCACCATCTGCTTTCCCGCAATACTTAAGTTCTTAACTAGTTCTCTGGGATCTATGTCAAATCCTACTTCTTTCAGCAAAACCCCTGCGTCTTCATAGAGGCCTTTCCAGTCTACCAGGCCGTTTTTCTTTTTGAGCCTTCCCACAAAAATGTTCTCCGCTATTGACAGTTCTTCTACCAGATTCAGCTCCTGAAAGATAATTGCAATCCCAAGCTCCGCCGCTTTTAATGAAGAAGTAATCTCCACCTCTTTCCCGTCAATCAGGACTTTACCCGAATCCTTTTTATAGTTTCCATTCAGGATTTTCATAAGAGTAGATTTTCCTGCTCCGTTTTCACCTGCAAGGGCCCGTACCTCTCCCTTTTCCAGCTTGATACTTACATCAGAAAGAGCCTGCACTGGTTCAAAGCGTTTACTGACACCCTGAATTTCAAAAAAAACATCACCCATATGCTTCCTCCTTACCTTTGAGAGGATATTCTTTGACTGAATATCCTCTCAAAAGTCTGCTAGATTACCATTCAGCTTCTGCTACATTGTCCTTATTTACAGCGTAATAACCTACAATCTTATCTTCTGTGGTACCTGTTGTCACCCATTCCTCTGTCATTTCTACGCCAGGTGTTGCAAAGGCTCCCGCAGGAAATGACACAGAACATAGGAATTTTCCTTCCTCAATGTATTTCGCGCCATCCTCTGTCAGACCAATAGAAGCAATCTGAACTTTTCCTTCTTTTCCTGCAGCTTTGATGGCTTCATAGACACCTACAGACATGTTGTCATCCTGGCTGATAAAAGCAGTTAAATCTGGATGAGAAGTCAAAATGTCCTCTGCTGCTGCCATCGCTTTCTGTCTGTCAAAGTCGCAGGACGCCACCTGAACGATCTCCATTCCAGGATAGGCTTCCAGTACACTCTTGATCCCCTCTGTGCGTGCCTCTGCGTTGGCGGCTCCGGCAGGGCCTGCAATAATCGCCACTTTTCCTTCTTCTCCAGTCTGTTTTACAAACTCTTCTGCACTTGCAACCCCCACACCAAACTGATCAAAGGCCACTTCATAAATAATATCATTCAGTCCCAGCTCTTCTTCCATAGTATACTGTGTGATAACCAGCAGTCCTGCTTCTGCCGCCTCTTTAAGAGCCGGAGCAACTGCTGCATTGTTCACAGGCTGTATTGCGATGGCTGTAAATTCCTGCGTAATACAGCTTTGTATATAGTCTACCTGCTTCTGCTGATCGTTCTGTGCGTCAAACACCACAGCCTCATATCCCCTTGCCTCACAATCCTTTTTTGCCTGCTCAAAAAACTGCTGATTCCACTCATTATTGTGAGGAATAATAAAGGCTATTTTTACACCTTCCTGAGACTTTTGGGTCTCTTGTCCCTTTTCTTCTTCAGAACCTACTTTTTCTTCTGACTGCTCTTCGCTTACTGATGATTCTGCCACTTCTTTTTCTCCCGAAGAACAGCCCATCATCAAAGTTCCTGCCATTGCCAGACATAACAATAAACTCATTAATTTCTTTTTCATTATTTTTCCTCCTACTTTATTCTTTTTCTAAATATTTATTAGCATCTTTAAAAAAGCTTGCTATAATCAACAACACAATAAATCCTATTGGAAATGCCGCAATAATTGATACGGATTGCAAACTATACATAGAGTTTTCTGCAAATATTAAAGCAATCGGGAAGCAGATAAACATAGCTGCCCAGAACGCACACACTTTCTTATCCGCTTTTTGATTGACTGGCAAACTTTTATAAGAATATGAAGCAATAACGATGGTAATAGAATCAAAAGTCGTCGAATAAAACGCGATCATCGTAATCACTAAAAGTAATAAACCTATGTTATTCCAAGGCATTGTTTCAAATATTTTCAAAATAGCATCTGCACAACTGCCGCCCCTTGCTATAAAATCTGCCACATCCAAGCCATATTTCATTTGCTGCGCTAAACCATAATTGCCCAAAATAATAAAGGAGGTAAAGGTTCCTGCAAGTCCCCATCCATAACCGCCTAAAATAGTGTTCCTGATTGTCCTTCCTCTACTGATCATTCCGATAAAAAATGGCGTTGCAACACACCAGACCATCCAATATGCCCAATAGTAAATAGTCCAATTTTGTACAAAGTTTGTATCTCGAAGGGGATCCATCCATGTGGCCATACCAATAAAATTCTGCAGCAAATTCCCAATCGCTGAAAAACCTGTTTCTATAATATATCTACCTTCACCTCCTCCGAGCAAAACATAAAGCAAAAGTGCAAAAAACAGATAGGTACAATATGATGCCAACTTCGAAATGCCTTTCATACCAAACCAGACAGCCATTATGTATATAAAAGCTATCAAAATTAAAATTACAATTGTAAGTCCTATGCTGTTGGGCAGAGAAAACACACGGCTCAATGCAGAAGACAGCAGTGGGGTCGCCAGAGAAAAGGTGGTCGCTGTGCCTGCTATTAGTGCAAAAATAGCGATTAAATCAATGGTTTTTCCTCCCACTCCATCCACAATATCCCCTAGGAGCGGTCGACATGCTTCTGAAAATTTCTGCCTATCGCAGCCTCTTACATGAAGCATAAAACCAAATGCTACTGCAAGTACAATGTAAAAACTCCACGCAATAGGTCCCCAATGAAATAATGGGTAAGTGGACGCCCACTTCTGAATTCCTCCCATCTGTTCAATATAGGGCTCTTTTGCATACAAAGCCCATTCGCACAGAGAATAAAACAAAATATCCGCTGCCATGGTAGATGTAAAAATCATTGCTCCCCACACAAAGGAAGAGTACTTTTGTTCCTCACCTCCCAGTTTAATAGAACCATATTTTGAAAAAGCGATATATAACGTACAGCATAAAATTCCTATTCCTAACCATGCATAATAAATTCCACATACATTACCAAGAAAATCGCGAACCGTCTGAAGAACTGCTGTAGATTGTTCTGGCAAAGTCATAAATACAACGACTAAAATAATAATACCTGCCAAAGGAATGATAATAGAAGCCCAATCAAGCTGCTCTTTTAATTTTAATTTATTTTTTGTCGTTTGTTTCAATTTACTTTCCCTCTGTTTTGCTTATTCTAATTCATTCTGAACAATTCTATAATAATCTTTTGCAAAGCAATATTGAAATTCTGCGTATTCTCCATATTCCACGCCAAACTTCCTTTTATATTCACACCAGTTACTCCAGAGCAAGCCACCGACTGCAATATAGCAATAGATTTTTATTCGAATTTCCCAAGAACAGCTTTCTGTAAAGTATAAATCAATTAGCTGATCTATTTGTTTCCTATTATATAGAGAGTAAAGACTAAACATGGCGATGTCTACATGGGGATCCTGCATCCCTGCATACTCCCAGTCAATCAGTCGCACACTCTCTTTCTCCCCTTCTGGCACAAAAAGGAAATTATCTGGAATCGCATCTATATGGGTCAAAACCTTTTTGTCCACATATCTCTCTATATAAGATTTTAATGCCAGTATATTTCTTTTTGTTATTTTATAATCTGAATATTTGGACGGAACGCCATCCCACAGCTTTTCATAAAATTCAATTTGCTCAAAAAGATCAAACTCATGCTGAACTTGTAATTCCTGTTCGTGAAAATAACGCAGCTTTCTCATACATCTCTTTACATCTGACATACTTTTGGGATCACACGTCCTTGCCCCTTCCCAAAACTTTGTAATTCTACAGCCATTCTGAGCATTGATGTAAATAATATCATCACAGATTCCCAGATCGCCAATTGTTTGATAGACAAACGCCTCATTAGATCGGTCCAGCATGCGGACTGTCCCTTCTCCAGGAATTCGCATAATAAATTGTTCCTGATTAATCGTAAATAAAAAAGAATGATTTGTCATGCCCTTGTCAAAAACAGTAATATCCGTGACTTTTTGCTTTGGCACCTTTAATATCTCAGAAATGGTTTCTTTAACCTCTGTCGTTTTAAGTTCTTTTTTTACTATTTCACCTATTCCTTTCATAAAATACCACCTTTGAGAACGACTTTATCTGTCTGAGGCCAGCTCCAAAACTAGCCCCAGACAGGAAATTCTACGCTTCTTTATCTGCTAATACCATCTCCTGAAATCTTTCCGCTGCTCCATGCACTTGCGCCAGCGCTGCCATTTCTTCTTCCTTTGACGTATATTTTGTTCCATACTGCAGACATACCTCAAAATCTGCCGGAAGATCTAATGGAGCCTTTGCCACCCAGTATGCAACCTTCTTCCAGTCCAAAATGCCTGTAAAAGGCGTTCTGTGTTTATCTGCCTTTAACGCCAGGCTCTCATTATCAAAGTTTTTCGGATCGATGGAATCATTATCATGCAAATGTGTTGCGATAAGACGATTTCCATAGCGCTCTAAAAGTTCATAAAAATTATTATAGTTTGAAATTGTTGCATGGCCTGAATCCCAGCACATTCCCATATAACTCTCATCATATCTGTCAAACATTCGATCAAACTTATCCTGTTGAAACTCTGCAGGGATTACTACATGGTTTTCCAATGCAATCTTGACTCCGGCATCTTTCGCATAGGGCTGTATTTTATCAAAGGAGCAATACACCTGCCTATAATATTCTTCCATAGCATCCTGATTTCTTTGGAACACCCGGAAAGGTATTGACATATGCAGCACCAATACTTCTGCTCCAATATGCGTACAGAAGTCAATTCTGTTCTTCACCAAATCCACACCTGCTTCGCGAATGTAGAGATTAGAATTCGTAAAATCTTTTCGTGTACACATGCAGGATTCTCCTTGATTTTTGTTTCGTATCCCTCCTTCCGTTCCATGACACGTATGTGATTTGATGCCATAATGCTTCAAAAGATCACGAGCATAAAGCATTTCACTCGGACTGTATAAATACTCTCCATCCCAGTCATGCATCCATGAGGTATGTGTAAACCCTGCTTCTGCAAGACATTTCATTTGATGCTCGATCTCTCTCCACTCTGATATATCATTGTTATAATCCACATTCAATGAAGTATATAGTTCCATCATCTACCCCCATTATTTTTCAATTATGGCTGTCTTTGAATTTCCACATTATATTGGGAATTTACTTTTTTCAGTACAAACGCTAGAATTAACCCCAAGATTGAAAATACGCCTATTAGAATAAAAATTTTGTGATATCCAAGTACACCTGGATTATTGTCAATCAGGCTGCCTGCCAGAGTAAAGGCAAACATTTCTGGAGCATATCCCACAATTGAAAGGAGACCTGATGCTGTTCCAGCAAGTCTTTTATTGATATTCAACTCATCAATCACTGCAAAATACATGGCTTTTACAGCCAAAATAAAGGTTCCCTGAAGCATCAGATTCACGATCACAATCCAGGTCATACTTCTGTTTGTTGGAATCAACAGATACAGAAACGCCACTGCACTCATGCCAATAAAACCATAGGTCCAAAATTTAATTACACTCTTTAGCTTATCTGCAAACACACCTGCTACAATGGAACCCAGGAACATCAAAACATTTGCACGAAATACACCAATAAATGCAACTGTTGAACTGTCTACCCCATACCCATCTGCCAGATATGGAACAACATAGCCGAACATAAGATTGGCCGTATAATTGCATGCAATCACAATGCCTGCCAGCCATACACGCGGAATCTTTATAACAGCCTTCATATCTTCCCAGCGCATCTTTGTTCCATCATCTGCAATCGCATTTCCTTCAATTTTCTCAGGATCTTCAATAAAGAGAATTGCCAAAATTCCATCCAAGGCAAGTAAAACACTCCAGAAAATAATTACCCCTCGTAATCCAAGAATATCATCCACATAATGTGTGAATACTGCTGCTGCTGCAAAACCAAATACAGTGGATACTAGCCCTCTGCCACTCTCCAATAGTCCGAACATTTTCCCCTGTTCATCATATTTACCAAGATTATTTGTAATCTTAACCATAGACGCCCAAAAGGTAAATATTGTTGTGATTCCAAACAAAGCGTGAATGATTACTAAACTTCCAAATCCTGGAAGAGTTGCATACCAAAATCCTATAATGGCTGTACCAAAGCAGGATATCACAATCAGCTTTTTAGGCGAAAACTTATCTGCCAAAAAACCACCTGGAATATAAACAATAGTGTTCATAATACCATACGCAGTCAAAATCAACCCAAGCTGTGTGTTCGTTGCTCCACTCGCTTCTAGTAATGCTGAATAATAAGAATCCTTCAAATATGGAAGCTTGCTAATCATACCTCCAATCAGCGCTACCATTATTAGCACGATCCATTTTTGCAGCTTTCCATTCTTCATTTTAATCATAGTAACTTATTCCCCCATTTTTATCCGATTTTATTATTTATTCAAAATCTTACCCTTCTTTCCATCTCTGAATCACGCAGGTTGCCCGTCCACCTTCCTCGTTGATTATTTCATAATCTCCAAAGGAAGCCGGGACGACGAGGGTCTGGAATTTATCGCATACTGCAGACAATTCTTTGTTGTTCTTTGAGCGAACTGTGACTTTAGATCCCACGGTCAGGGTAAGCATATGCATGAATTTCCCTTCTGTAGAATAATCTCCACATTTCTCAAAGTGTATTCTCTCCACATGATAAGGCATAACAGAATAGCTCTTATACTGCTCAATATAATATTCCTTTGTCCACTTTACTACCTGAGGGGTAGAGCGAAGGTTTTCATTTACCCAAGATGCCCGCCTTGTCTTCTCCATATTTCTTCCATGTTCCAGATGCATCTTTAAAGGCTTACCTGTCATAGATTTTGCATCGTCGTCCCAGGAAGGTCTGGCAAAATCATACTCAAAGAAGGAATACTCTGTACCATTAATGCTGGGATTTGTATCCATCTCAAGAACCATCTGATTTCCTCCATGGCCATGCATGGTTCCAGGCGGGATCAGGTACAAGTCTCCTTCCTTGCTGGTCCAGTTCTTTATAAAATCTTTCCAATTCTCAATAGGCGTAATATTCTGGGATTCCTCACACAGCCTCTCCCACTCTTCAATATCTGCATCATCCTGAAAGCCCATCCAGGTATTGGCGCCTTCATATGCTTCTGCTATGTAATAAGTCTCATATCTTCCAAGGGGTTCATCAAAATGATCTTCCACATATTTGCTGCTGGGATGAATATGCATAGGCATGCTGATCCTCTCTGCTGGCTGAGGTGTGGGATGCCAACCGTCGTCCAGCCAGATATCCAGTGGAAACAGCCCTGGGTATTGCTTATCAATCAATTCTCCTACCAGCTCTTTTCCGTACTGCATCGTATTAAGCATAGGCATGGATATACTTCTCTTTCCGCCAAAGTCAATGAGAATTCTAAGCTCTGGCCCGGCAATTTTGTTCCATGCATTGTTGGAAAGATTCTCTACCCCATAATCCATATCTCTATAACGGTATGCTCCCCATGGCCCCGGGCTGAAAATCTTTACTTCATGGATGGGGTACTTCACCAGAGTTGACATAATCTCATCGTAGGTGTCCTTGTTGATGAGAACTAGATCATCCTCAAAATAATTTTCAATATAGAAATCCATAGCCTCATACATGTAATCTTTTTGGCGTTTTAACATGTAATAATCAGAATAATTGTACTCCTTCCAGTTATATCCCTCTGTGGGGACGTCACTTCCAAAGGTGGGAAGCTTTCCGTCCCACATATCCCACTGAACCTTCTGATGAGTATTATCGATATAGCAGGTTACATCCAAAAGTTCTGCAAAGGCCTGAATTCCCGCCCCTGTTCCATAGATAATTCCCACTTGATTTTCTTTTCTAGCCAATTTCTCTTTGACAGTATTTACAGCCTCCGAGGACATGATATCTTCAATCCGTCCATTTTTATTTACTTTTCCAAAACCTGGATCATCTGTCACATATGGCTGATTGTAAGCGATAATCTCCTCTCTTGACACATAAAGCTTTGTGGCAGGGATCAGCAAAACGTCCCTACCTTGTTCCTCCAGGCATTTTGTCAGGGCCTTTGCTATTTTCCCAAAATTAATCCCATACCATCCATCCAGGGCAATATTCTTACTTCCTCTACCTGCCAATTCTGACAAGGAACTTACAACTTCTTCCCAACCAAACACAACAGAATCTCTATTTTTTGATGAGATTATAATTTTATTGTCTGCATTTTTTATTGACTCGTATACTGGCATCTTAACCTCCTGTAATTATCATTTTCTAAACCGGTTTAATCAATTATTACATGAGATAGCTGCTTATGTCAACATTTTTTTGTATTTTTTCGATATATTAGTTATAATATACGAATTTTAAACTATTTTATTATGCAAATTCACCATAAAATATCTATTTTTATCCAGACTCAAACACTTAAATTTATATTTGAATCGGTTTATGTCAAAAAGATTCCATTTTTTGTATCATAATTTTTCAATTTCATGTACAACTATATTATGATTATATTTTATAATTTTGGTTGACAAAGCATAGGGAAACCTGTAATATAGTTTTACAGATTTCCAAAAAGCTAAACTGGTTTAATTTTACTATGGAGACTTTTATGAAGAATAATTTGACAATTAATGACATTGCTGAAATGGCAAATGTATCTAAGACTACTGTTTCATTTATCCTCAATGGTAAAGAGGGAATCAGCGAGAAAACACGAAAGAAAGTACTGGACGTCATAGAGCAGACAAATTACAAGCCAACATTAAATTCCAAACGGCTTTATTTTCAAAAAAGCTTTACGGTGGCTGTTGTGTTTGATAAGTCTGTTCCTGTTTTTGATAATCTTTTCTACTTTGCTGTAATGAACGCCTTGCTAAAGCGTTGTATGCATTATAATTATTCTCTTATTTATTCTGAATTTAGTCTTGTGGGAGATGAGCTGACATTGCCAGATAATATCTTAGATAAAGATGTGGATGGACTGATATTCTTAAAAGATATTCCACTTGTACTGATTTCTAAGTTACACACTTTGAATATTCCTTTTGTAATTGCAGACGATCACTCAGAGCATACTTCCCTTTATACTGTAAAAGCAGATTATCAACTTGCCGCCTATACGGCTGTCCACTATCTGATTCAGCAGGGGCACCGCCATATCGGCTTTATCGGCAATATGAACCTTCCTGCTTTTTACACCCAAGTATTCTCTGGCTATCAAAAAGCTTTGAAGGAGTCTGATTTGCCTTTGGATCTATCCTGGTTCTTTGATAAGATTCAGGATCGGGATACAACAGAGACTTACATCGGCCAGATGCTCAGTCAAAAGGAGCTTCCCACAGCTATTTTCTGTATGGAAGATTTCTTGGCCATTGAGCTTATCCGCTACCTCCAAAAGCAGGGCGTTCGTGTCCCCCAGGATATCTCTGTCATCGCTATTGACGATATTATTATCTCAAGCCAGATTTATCCCAGCCTAACCACAGTGGCTATCAACAATGAAGAGCTTGGAACGTATTCAATTGATATACTGATGGATCTAATCAACAAAAAAGAGACGCACAGCATCACCATTTCTTCCAATAATATTGTTGTACGGGAATCCGTGAGATCATTGATTTAAGCCATGCAGGGAAAAGGGCCCCTGCATGGTGTATAGACGTATAGATTTCTATCCTATTTACTTTCCTCTTGCCTTCCATTTAATACATATACCGTATTTTTATAGGAACCTTGTTTCAGCAAAATATTTTTTTCTGCCAATTCTTTTAATATATCCCTTGCTCTTCTTTGTTTGATTCCTAATATTTCCACCACCTTGCCGGATGCAATATTTCCATACTTTTGCACATACTCTACTATGCGCATCTGTTGCTCTGTTAGTTCTGTTCCTTCATAAATGACTGGCACTTTATCGGCACTTATCGGCATTTTATCGGCACTTATCGGCACTCTACCAGTATTTATTGACACATAATCGGCATATTCCCGAACGACATTCCCTGCATCATAAGAATATGCCTCTTCCAACGGAATCATAATTCGAAATACGTCACCCTCTATAAACTCAGGTTCCTTTCCTGAATAAAACCTCGTATATTTAAACAAATTCCTCACGCCAGATCCAAGCTGATCCGAATAACCAATATTTCTAAAAAATGCCGCAATAATTGGATTTTTAGGATTTGGCTCCAAATTTTCTGGAGTTATCGCACCTTCTCCTACTGCTCTGTTTGCATTTTCTATATACATTCGTTCCTTCTCAATCACAAATTTGGCAACATAGGAACTTGTAAATTCCCGATGGATCAAAGTATTGACCAGCATCTCACGAGCTATAATATTTCTGAGACTCTTTCTCTGATCGTCCTCCAAATAGAATTTATCCGGCAAATGTTTTCTGGCAAACTCCATGAGCTGTTCATAGCTTTCCACTAAGTTTGTCTTTATCACTTCTCTATCATCATAACGATCTACATTAACCTTTCGAACCAAAGCATCTGTGACATAAGCAGGCGCAACATCCAATATTACATCATCTCTTCCAAGCAACATCACCGCCGCAAGATTATATCCCTGCTGTCCAGTAGCTCTATCAATCCCATATAAACCTGCACTTTTTAATAATCTCTGGAGATAAATAAATAGTTGGAGAAAACATTGTTGGGTTGCTTATTACACGAATAAAGTTTTTAATCATATCTGGAGCTGACTTTTCCTGGACACCTATTACAGTCCCGTCGTCCAGTACTCCCATAAGAATATCTCCGCCAAAGCGATTCAGGAACGAACATACACTTTCGTATACATCATGCTCCATTCCATTTCCACAACGTTTAAATTCTACCGCTACGGTTTCTCCTATTGTAAGAATGGATTTTAAAGCTTGATGATCCATTTATTTGTCCCTCCTGTTTTTCATTTATTATATCCTAGTCTAAAGAGTTTGTCATTTTCTTTTTTTGCAGAATACTATTATGAAACCCTCATCAATGACCCCACTCCTCTACCTTCTCCTCAAACCCGTCGGCCCAGTCTTCTATCTTTTCCTCATACTGTGTCTCCCGTTCCCGGATTTTTGCTTCCACATCCTCTGAAAACTCTTCCGAATTCATGTTTCCCATAAGTGCATTCATAAAATCCTCATCCAGACAGAGCTTCCATACTCCATCCACTTTCGTCATTTGAACGGTAAGTTCTTCTGTCCTGGTGCCCTGTTCTTTCAGGTAATCCATCGTTTCCAGCAGTTTGCTCATATTGTAATTCTTCAGAGAAGAAACCTCCTTCACTAACTCTCCAATTCCCAACCCCTGGCTTTCTGTCATCTGTTCCAAAAGATCAATGATATAATATCCCATTAAATCTGTCATATCCGTATTCGTAATCCGCAGATCAAGTTCTGTCACATTCCCGCTTTCTCTGAGTTCAAGAATCTCCCACTCCATATCTTCCATCATTTTCTCTGCAAACTCATGATTCGCCTCATAGCGCTTGCCCTTCACCAGGCCTGGCTGTAGGAGCTCGTTGAACATTCGGTACTCTTTTCCTGTAGGAATTCCAATCCAGTTTCGGATAGTGCAAACATAGTTGTCTGTACAGTCATTGAAGGTGTCCAAATCCAGTTCCTGCAATGCTTCCAATGCAGCCCTTGCTGTCTCCTCCGGCGTTCTATCCGCTTGTATCTGACTTTTTCTTCCACAGGAGCTAAACAGCAAAATGAAAATAATACTTAAAATGCTCCATTTATAATTGCAGGCTGTAAATTTTCTCCTTTTTTCCATCTTTCCTATCTCCTTTTCTATGATTCCCTTCGTGAATAAAGGCAGTTTTGTTTGTTACATTATTCTATTTCCAGATTACCTTGATCTCAATAAGAATGGCAGGAATCGACGTTTGGAGAGCAAAAAAAGACGGGCCGTCGCACGATTTTTCAATCCATAAAGCGACAGCCCCAATTTAATTATTTTCCTCTTTTTTCAAAAATAGTTTACTCTCTGACAGAAACAGGCCAGACAGCGTCAGAACTGTTCCGACGGCGGCCAGAGCGGTGATTTTCTCATGGAGAATTACCACAGAAGTCACCACCGTAACAACAGGAACTATGTAAATGTATACACTTGTCTTAACCGCCCCCAGAGCCTTTACTGCAAAATTCCAGGTGACAAAGCACAGGGCCGAAGCGCCCAGCCCCAAAAAGAGAATGTTGAACAGATACACAGGATTTGCAAACCTTATCAATTCCATCTTGAAATCAAACAGAAACAGCGTTGGGACCATAAACAGGATACCATAGCAGAACACACGCCGGGTAGTGAGGATGGTGTGATACCCATAGACGCTGATCTTCTTTGTCAGCACGGAGTAGCAGGCCCAAATCAGCGCGGCCAGCAGAGCCAGCAAGTCCCCTACAGGATTCAGCTCCATCTTGGAGCCGTTGAAGCTGATAAGGATGATTCCAGCCATGGCCACTGTGAAACCTGCAAAGAAATTGACTCCCGGCCGTTCCTCTCTCAGAACCAGATGGGAGAGAATCGCTGTGAAAAACGGAGCCACAGATATGATAACACCTACATTGGAGGCCATCGTATAGGTAAGCGCAATATTCTCCAGCAAATAGTAAAGGCATATCCCACATAAGCCTGCTGCAGCAAAGGTTAATTCCTGATGCCTGCTCGTTCCTTTCAAACGTCGGGGACAGACCAGCAGAAGGGCCAGCAGGCCCATGAGAAAGCGAAAAAACAGTATTTCCACAGGCTGAAAATCAACCAGCAAAATTTTGGTAGAGATAAAGGTCGTTCCCCAAATGGCGATGGTGAGCAGGGAGGCTAAATGTCCCGCTGTGCTCTTACTTTTCATATGGCGCTTCCTCCATATCTTTATCCTGAAATATGTCCCGATAGTTACCAGGTGACAGGCCAATAAATCTATTGAAATAGTTGGTGAAATGACTCTGATCGGAGAAGCCCGTCTGCAGTGCGGCCTCAATAGGCAAAACTCCCTGCTCCAACATCTTTTTGGCCTTACCGATGCGAATATTTTCCAGGTAACTGTATGGCGTGACACCTTTGGAACGGGCAAAAGCTCTGAGCAGGGTGGATTTGCTCAATCCAACACAACTGCATATCTGATCCAAATATATCCGCTCCGCATAATGCTGTTCCATAAAGGCACAGGCTTTTTCAATCTCTTCCCGGCACTCCGGGATACAGCTTTTAAAGGGCCGGCCGTATTGCTGAATCAGACGGGAGATCAGGAGCAGCAGATTTTCCTCTTTTCCAAATTCATGAGAGCCTTTCATTACCAGCTCATGAAGCGAACGAAGATAGCAGGTAAGTTCTTCATCAAAAATTACGTTTTGGGAAAATCCGGGCAATTCCCGTCTGCCGGTGACTTCCTCTGCCCAATCCAACATGACCTCTTTGGTAATGTTGAAGCCCCGATAATCCAGTGTACCGCCATCGTTCTGGACACAGGCATGGTTGTCACCTGGATTGAACAGGAGAATATCTCCCTTTGTAACGATATGCTCCTGATTTTTGCAAGATAGAACACGCTCACCGTCCTCCATGAAGCCAATCACATAGTATTCATGGAAATGGTTTGGAAAGGGTTGTACGATTCCCTCAAAACGGTAAGCCTCAATGTGAAGCTCTTCGTCGTAGATCACTGTCCGAATTTCTTTTTTCATGTAATTTCCCTCCTAGCTGACGCTAATTATATCAGACTAGACTTTATCTGGCTTGTAAAATATCTTCAATTTTCTCCTAATACTTCAGTTAAAAGATTTGTAAGAGCAGCCGCAAAAAGCCGGGAACCTGTTTTGATTCCCGGCTGGCATCTATTCTTTCTCTGCTATCTTATCTTCAGTAATAAAGAGGGTAGATAAATAATCACTTTTTCCTCACAGGGAAATACACCTCTGTCTCCCAATCCTCTGAAGAAAGAGAGTCGAACTGTGTCTTGATATAGAGTTCAAAGGGGGCCCCAGCAATCTCATAACCGTTCTCGGCTATCCACGACACAACCGCGCCGTACGCCTCCGAAAGTGTTGAGTATCCGCCGTGATGCACAGTCATGGCACACTCACAGGGCTCTATGGATATATCTGCCTTGTCCTTCTCTTTGATACACATAAACAGTTCAATATCTGAGGATTTACAATCAAACTCATCATCATAGTATCTCGACCCTCTTAATCCTGTAGGCGTCACATGTTCTTTTGTCACACGCTCAAATAAGGTTCCGTAATACTTGCCGAATTCATCCACACCCATTTTGTTGCGTGTTGCCAGAGCAATCATTTCCGGCGAATTCTTGATCTCAATTGTATAGCCCTTCTGATAAGTCATAATGTCACCTGTCCTTTCGAATAAAGAAATGTGTGTCTGAAGTTCATTCAGAATAATGGCCATTTCCTGCTGCTCACACTTCAGCTTGTCTCTTTGCCGCCTCAGCGTATCTGCCAGCTCTTTATCATCCGAAATGGTAATCAGGTGCTGTATATCTTCCAGGGAAAAGCCGTAGCGTTTCAGACGCTGAATATAGTTCATCGTGTCAATCTGCTCTGTCTCATAATAGCGGTATCCAGTAAATCGATCCACCTCTGCTGGGGTCAACAAACCAATTTTGTCATAGTGATGAAGTGTCTTAACACTAACCTGGCATATTCTTGAAAACTCTCCGATCTGCAGCATCCCTTCATACCTCCTGTTTTCGTGATGATAGATTCGAATCTAAGGTTATTTTACATTCTGACCCAGGAGGAGAGTCAATACCTTTTGGGAATAAGCGCCGAAAAATAAAACCACCCATCCCTACACTGCAGAACACTCGTCCCTCCATTTCTCTTTACAGCTTCATCCACATTCAGCAATCCAATTCCATGCTGAGATTTTTGTCTCTTTGTAGTAGCCGCCCTCTTTCCCTGAATGAAAACCGGCTCCTTCACAGGATTACGAACAGAGAGAATCAGTTCCCTTTCTTCCAGCATCATTTTAAACTGTATGACCGGATGACCATTTAGCTTTTCACAGGCTTCTATGGCATTGTCCAAAAGATTCACCAGCAGGATCACCAAATCTTCCTCTCTGACTGTGAGACTGGACAGATCGTTCACCGCCAATACCATCGTAATCCCCTTTTCACAGGCCTCCCGGTACTTTTGGTTCAGCACTACATTCACCACTGCATGCCTGGTGTCCACCGTATCCACATATTTCTTCAGATTTCCTGTAAGCTGCGCAATATACTCAGAGGCTTCCTGCTGCTTCCCCTCAGTAAGAAGACCCTGGATACACGTCAACTGATTCTTATAGTCATGCAGGTATCGCCTTTGCTGCTCATAATTTTTATTCATGCTCCGATACAGCTCCATCTGTCTCTGGGTACGCTCCTGAGTCAAATGCAATCTTTGCAGTCTCACTTCCCTATTTAAAATAGTCCCCATAAAGATAACCAGACAAAGGTTCATAGTCCCAAGGCCCAGGGATGCTGTGAGCAATGTATTTTTGTTGACCAAACTTCCCTTTCCAATAAGCATACTGAAGGACACCATCACTACAAGGCTAAGGAGGGGAATCAGGCCAAATCGCAGCCAGCCTGTATTTGGGATTTCTCTGGCATATCTTTTCCATCCATGACAAAAAAGCAGAATCAGGCATAAATAAAGAGCAGTGGCTATATCCTCTTCCACCAGAGCCAGCCGTTGATACCATAATCCCGGGAGCACATAAATCACAGAATCCGTCACTATTACAATCATCCAGTAGGCACTTGCCAGCAGGGTGGACAGCGCTAAATTTTGTAATAGTTTTACCTGAAAAAAGATTTGAGCAATCACAGCAAGCATTAAAATCAGGCGAACTGGCTGTAGCGGGTACATAGGTATCGGCGTCCAGGCAATCACCAGAAATCCAACTGTAAATGCAGGAAGTATCATATACACTATCCATACATGGTTCCATCTGCGTTTTTGTAAAAAGGTCCCAAAAAATATATAGCAGCAGATTCCCATTATTAGGGACATCGCCGCTGTTTTCATCACCATTTCCATTATAAAGCTCCTTTATATGCCACAAATGCTTCCTTTACTGCCTGATATTTGGAACGGGGAATCGGCAGTTCTTCCCCTGTATCCAACTCAGCCCGATAATTGTTGACGCTTCGAAGATGTTTCATATTTACCAGATAACTCTTGTGGACGCGAAAAAAGCTATAGCCATCCAAGGCTATCTCTATCCGATCCAGTTTTTCATACATCTCGTATGTTCGCATCTCTGATTCCATGTAATAAAAAATGACCTTATGCTTCCTGCTCTCCACATACAGAATATTGTCTGTATAAAGCTTTCTCTCTCCCTCCAAAAAACAAAAGGATACCTGTGAAACATGCATCTTTTGAAGAATGGCATCCATACATTCCTCCACAGCCGTATCCAGTGTATCCTTCATAATATAACGCACTGCATCCACCTTATAGCCTTCCAGCACATAATTGATAAAAGCAGTGACAAATACAAGGTAAGTCTCCGAGTGAAAGGCACGCATCCTCTCTGCTGTTCTGATTCCGTCCGTCTCACTCATATTGATATCCATAAACACAATATCATATTTTACAGCATTTTCCCGTTGCTCCAAAAACTCCTCTCCTGACGAAAAGAGACTAATCATATAGGGCAGTCCCCGTCTTTCCAGATACTGTTGTACCAATTCTTTTATCTTTTTCCGGTAATATCTCTCATCGTCGCATATTGCAATCTGCATCATGATACTTCTCCCGCTTCGTCCGCCTGTCTCGTATCTATCAGGTATTATAAAGCATTTATGAAGTCTTTGCAATATAACGGGAAAGCTCCAGAATTTTCTCGTTCCAGCCTTCACAGTCCTTCAGATCCAGAGTGCAGATCACCTCCTGACAGCTATCCGCTAACTCCTTCGCTCTCTGTAATTCCTCTTCCTTTATCTCACAGAATGTTTTCACACTGACCACCTCTGTAGCCAGAGCTTTTGCCGCCGGATAATCCAAATCATTCTCCCACAGGATTCCTGTGGTAAAGGGGATCCCCTGTCTCTGAAGTCTGCGATAGACAGGCGTGCCTGTGCCATTACCAGCCAGAACAAACACCTGGGGTTTTCCCTGTTCTGATTCCAGCTCATAATTTCCCGTCCGTTCATCGTAGGACCCCACTGTCATCTGATACAGGCTCTGTACATAGCCTGGTGTAAAAATTTCTTCTGGGGAACCAAAGCGATCGATCTTGTCGCCTTTGACACAGGCTATCTTATCAGACACGCGCTCAGCCAGATCAAGTTCATGAAGAGACATGATTACAGACAGGTTCTTTTTCCGGGACATTCTCTGTATAATAGACATGAATTCCAACTTATATCTCATATCCAGAAAAGAGGTAGGTTCATCCAGTACAATAATCTCGGGCTCCTGGCAGATGGCTCTGGCCAGCATCACCCGCTGCTTCTGCCCGTCGCTTGTCTTTAAGAAATCCCGCTTGGCAAGTTCAGAGATATGCACCAGCTCCATGGCTTCTTTTACAATCTGGTAATCTCCATCTGAGAGCACCCCGAATTTCCCTGTATAGGGATAGCGCCCTGTAGCCACCACATCCTCGCAAGTCATCAACTCCGGGCGCACCCGCTCTGTGAGCACCACAGACAGCTTTTTTGACAGCTCTTTTCCCGTCATCTCAGACATCTTAGAGCCATCCAGATAAGCCGCGCCGCCAATCAATGCAAGCTGCCGGATGATACTTTTTAAAATCGTAGTCTTTCCAGCTCCGTTTGGTCCAATGAGCGTAAAGATCTCGCCTTTTTTCAGCCGAATTTCAATATTCTGAATCAGAGGAACCCCGTGATATCCCACGGTCATGCCTTCCGTATAAAAATAGAACTCTTTCATATCTCTTAACTCTGCTCTCTCTTTCGACGTATCATAATCCAAATTACAATGGGAGCCCCGAACACTGCCGTAATCGTACTGATACTCAGCTCTGTGGGGGCAAACACCACTCTAGCCAGCAGATCACAGAACAGGCAGAACACAGCTCCCCCCAGAAAGCAGGCGGGAATCATCAAAATAGGTTTTGAAGTGCCAAATAAATTTTTCGCCAAATGTGGCACCGCTATCCCTACAAAGGAGACCGGGCCTGCAAATGCAGTCACACAGGCTGACAAAATGCTGGACAATAGTACAAGGAGCGCACGAAATCTTCGAACATTCAGCCCTAAATTTCTGGCATATGCCTCCCCCATCTGATAGGCGCTAATAGGTTTTGACATGATAAACACGCAGAAAGACGCCACAAAAATCACAACTGTCATGATCGCCACGTTGTCCCAGCCAATACCAGAAAAGCTTCCTTTGGACCAGTTATGTAGATTCACAATATCTGCATCATCTGCAAAAGTCACTACAAAATCTGTGATAGCAGAACAAATATATCCAATCATCACGCCGCTGACAATCAGCATGGACATCTGCTCCATCACCCTCGACATGAGCAGAACAAATCCCATAGAAATCATGGCTCCCACAAAAGCCGCCCCAATCATAGCCAGGGAACTGATATGAATGGAATTTCCCAATAGTAAAACCATCACCAGGGAAACCATCAATTTAGCCCCAGAGGAAATGCCCAGAGTAAAGGGTCCTGCAATAGGGTTGTGAAAAAAAGTCTGAAGCAGATACCCGGAGAGTGCCAGACCGCCTCCCAGAATGGCTGCGGCGAGTGCTCTGGGAAAACGAATCTGGAGGACAATATCTCCATGCACTGCCTCCGCCCCGCTTCCCCTCAGAATTTGAAGGACCTCCAAAAAGGGAATGTTCACACTGCCCACACACACATTTACTGCCAGAAATACAATTGTTAGAACAATCAATATAAGAAATGCAAAAAAATATCTTGTTTTTTCTATTTTTCTCTCCTGCAATGTCATCCTTTACTCCAACTGATAAAGATATGTAAGACTGTCTTCATCCCCCGTCAGCATTTTATGAATGTCTGAGATAATGGTTCCCAGCTCCATGGAGGATTGATAGATATTTTTCGTCGTGCAAAAAACGTTTCCCTCCTGTACGGCTTTAAAGTTCTCCAACAGGGAACTCTTTGCAATCAGCTCGTCTACAGAGCCCAGTTCCCCATCTATAGTACTGTTATAGATAATATAGTCTGCTTCTTTTGCAGCCGCATAAAACTCCTCCATCTGCATACTTACCGTGGAGGACGCTGTGTCCTCCTCATCCCCTAAATCCCGAAAAATATAGCTTCCCCCTGCAAGCTCAATCATCTTTGGCAGATAATCTGAACTTTTGCGGACATTAGCTTCCCCATTCGTGGTAATGTAGAAAAAAGCTACGGTCTTTCCTGTCTTTTCTCCTTTTTCCACTGTCTGAAAAGCAGCTACCTCAGAGGCAAATGCTGTCTCAGCCTCTTCCTCTTTTCCCACCAACAATCCATAAAGTTTCACCCACTCTGTTCTTCCCAGAGGGTTTGCCTCATAGCTGGAATAATCAATCAACACTGGTATTCCAAACTTTTCCAACTGTTCTTTTACTTCCGGGGTATGGTAAACCATAGTATTTTCCACAGCCAGACCACAAGTCTCTGAGAGGATTTGTTCATAGTCTGGAGCTGAATAATTCCCTGCATACAGGATATCCCCCTGCTCCATAGCCTCCTTTGCCTGATCAATATACCAGGAATCAGATTTTAATCCCGTAAAACGAATGGTATCTAAGGCATCCAAAGACACAAACATATCCATGGTAGCGGACGCTACCAGATAAATATTCTGAATGGGCTGCAAAAGAGGAATAATATCCTCCGCCAAGTCTGCTGGCACATTTCTGTCCTCAGGAACCACCAAAAAACGGCTCTCGCCCGCAATTGTGATCAGGGCGTAATCGCCCTCATAATAATCCACTGAAAACTTCTCCGCAAAGGTAAGCTCCATACTGTGAGTATAGGTAAGCTCTGTACTAATCTCTGTACTTTTCTCCACCATTTTTGTCTCCTGGGGGGAGCCACAGGAAGCAAGTGCAAAAATTGCCCATATACTTAGAATAATCGCTGTCCATTTTTTTATCATTTCACAGAATTCCTTCTTTTCTTAGAGATAAAAGATACGATTGCACAGACTGCCATGATGATGAGAACCATATAAACCATTCTCTGAGCCGCTGCCTGGGGTGTAGCATGCTTGGACATAACCCCATCCGAGTGAAAAATAAGGGTATATTCTATCTCATGGGGAGTACTCATAGCCGTAGTGTCAGCCAATACTTCCATCGGCTCATTAAACACAGTGATAGGAATTTCAAAAGTGGAATATCCCTCCTCACTGACAGGAAGGTATTTTTGTCCCCCTACCACCATATAATCATAGCTGGAGCTGCTCCATTCAAGCCGGGCGTAGGCGTATCCATCTTTTACAATCAGTCCTGCTGGTGAGTTCACTGTCGTTCTCCCTGTTCCACCAGTAAGCTCCACCTCAATGGCATATTCCCCATCTTCCATCTCAATCAATGAAGGCTGAACTGGTTCCTCCTGCTGGTCTGTCTCTCCCTCATCCTGACTTTCTTCCTGAGATTCCGCTCTCATAGCTGCTATTCGCTTCTCCTTTGCCGCCTGCTCTAAGGCTTCATAATCTGGAAGCTCCACCAGAACCGCTTCCTCTGGAAGGCTCTCTGCCCGAAATAGAATCTGTCGGTCATACCACTTTTCCTTATTCTTACTGAAGGCTGCACAGTCAATAGGCTCGTCCAAAGCCTCCACGGGAACCGTATAAGTATGTTTTCCGTCTGCATCCTCTTCAAAGTCCAGGTAAGAGTCAGGGCTGCTTGCCGCCGCCTCTTTTCCTGTACCCATAAAAAGCTTTAAGTATCCCGTTCCGCCCATGGTAAGGACAGCCGTCATCTCACCTTCCCTGACTGTCAGCACAGCCTTGTCAACTGGAAACATAGATGAGCTAACCTCCACTTCCACCTCATACGTGCCATCAACCACATCAGAGCCGTAGACAGGAGCCATTCCCTCCACTCCCACTTGCTGGGCACTGGCCTTTTCTTCTTCCGAGGCTACCTGATCATAGGATATCCCGCTCCCCTCTTCCTCCTCCTTCGCAAAGCTGGTAAATGAACTTCCAATAAAGCTGGACGCTACTGCCAATACTGTCAAAAAACAAACGAAAAACCTTTTCATAATCCTCTTTCCCTATTCTGTATTCTATTTCAATTTAGAATTAGGGCTATCACATCACCATGCGACAGCCCCTGTATTTTCAATCTTACAAGCTATCTATGGCTGCCCGAGTATGATCTACATAAATGCGGCGGATATCAGCCATCTCTCCAAGCCCGGTCAGACGGCAAGTCACCTCATACCCCTCTGCCTCCAACATATTTTTCCAGGAATCCTCATCATCACCTGCCATATCGTTGTTGGCATGGTCTCCTGCCACCACCATCAATGGTTCCAGCACAACCTTTTTGTAACTTCCTTTTTCCTTTAAAGCTGCCATTACATCTTCCAGAGTAGGCTCTGCCTCTACGGTTCCGATATAGTAATTTTCCAGCCCTTTTTCTGTCGCAGTTTCCTGCATTTGGGAATAAATCTGGTTAGAGTCTGCCTCGGTTCCATGTCCCATGAATACAATTGCCGTCTCCCCGTCATCAAATTCCTTTGTAGCATTTTCAAGAGCTGTAGCTACTGCCTGAAAGTCTTCCTCAGTGGTCAGCAGCGGTTCACCCAAAACAATTTTCTCAAAGTCGCTTTCATACTCTGCCAGTTCGTTGGAAAGATCTGTATACTCATAGCCACTCATCATATGTGTAGGCTGTACAATCAAAGTCCTGATTCCATCTGCTACAGCCCGGTCAAGAGCTTGGGTCACGTTGTCTATCTCCAACCCGTCCCTCTCTGCCAGCTTATCAATAATAATCTGAGAGGTAAAAGCCCGCCTTACCGGATATTGAGGAAATGCATCTGCAATCTCATTTTCTATAGCCCCGATAGTAATGTCGCGGCTATTGTTAAAACTCGTTCCAAAGCTTACTACTAAAATAGCCGTGTCTGCGCTCTGCTCCAGCTTTTCTACCGCCCGGTCCACATGTTCCACATAGATCTTTTGGATATCTTCCATCTCTCCCAGTCCCTGGATCACACACTCCACTTCAAAATTCTCCGCTTCCAGAGCTGTCTTCCAGGAGTCTTCTTCCCCTGCCATATCGTTGTTGGCGTGATCTCCTGCCACCACCATCAATGGCTCCAGCACGACTTTCTTGTATGTTCCCTTTTCCTTCAAAGCTGTAATCACATCCTCCAGTGTGGGCTCAGCCTCCACAGTCCCCACATAATAATTTTCAAATCCTGCTTCTTTAAGCTTTGTCTGCATAATTCCATATACTTCATTGGAGGCAGCTTCCGTCCCATGCCCCATGAACACGATTGCTGTCTCTCCATCGTCATATTCCTTCGTGGCATTTGTAACCGCAGCGATAACTCCCTGAAAATCCTCATTACTTGTAAGCAATGGTCTTCCTACAGATATGCTCTTAAAATCACTTTTGTAACTCTCCAGCTCATTCATCAAATCATTATACTCGAAACCATCCATCAGATGGGTCGGCTGTACAATCAGCTTTTCTACGCCATCTGCCACAGCCCGGTCAAGAGCCTGGGTTACATTGTCAATCTCTAAGCCATCCCGCTCTTTCAGCTTATCAATGATAATCTGAGCAGTAAAAGCTCTTCTCACCTCGTACTCTGGGTGGGCCTTCGCAATCGCTTCCTCGATAGCACCGATGGTAATATCCCGGCTGTCATTGTAGCTTGTACCAAAACTCACCACTAGAACTGCTGTCTTTCCCTCTGGATCCTGGGATTCCTCAGCTGGTACTTGTTCCTTCTGCTCCTGCTCTTGTTGCTCCTGTGCTGGTTCAGGGGCCGTTGTAGCTTCCTGACTCTTCCCTCCGCATCCGCTTAGGCAGAGAGTCAAGGCCATCATCGCTGCCAACACAACTGACATTTTCCTTCTCATGTCGTTCCTCCTTTTCTTTTAGGCAGATTTTGCCTACACTTAAAAATCTTACCCAGAAAGCTTCTATCATACAGGAGGGCTCAAAGAGCTTTCCAACTATGACAAAAAATGCCTCCTCCGGCAAGATACCTGGTAAGAGGACGCAAAGAATGATCTCCATATTTGTATCAATCTGCGACCAGTTACTCGTGGCCTCGGGGCGTTCCCCGAATTACCCGCAGGCAGGTCTCCTGACTTATAGATCCACACATGAAAGCCGCCTTCCCAATCGCTCAGTGGCATATTGGCTTCTGCTCCCTATTTACAGTGACGAGTTCGTACAGGATTTGCACCTGTTTCCCTTTTCACCAAACCCAGTCTCTTACTGTTTTGGCACCTGCAGTACGATTGTAATATAGCACACCTGCACTCAAAATGCAATATTATGCAAAATTTAGTTGAAAAAAAAATCCTGGACTGTATAATGAAATTTAACTGACCGTACACAACAAAAATCAAGGAGGCTATCTAGAATGAATGGATTTTTATATGGGGTAGGCGTGGGACCTGGCGACCCGGAACTTATGACTTTAAAGGCGGTACGCCTGATTCAGGAAAATCAGGTCATTGCCCTTCCGGGACCTGTGGCTCAGGAAACCGTAGCCTACAAAATCGCTGTCCAGGCTGTTCCTGAGCTCAGAGAAAAAACACTGCTTTCTGTGGAGATGCCCATGACTCTTGACAGAGACGAGATAGAGCGCAACCATGAAAAGGCCGCCAACCAGATAGAGGCTTATTTAAAGCAAGGACAAAATGTAGTATTTTTAACTTTAGGAGATGTTACCATTTATTCCACCTATCTTTATATTCAGAAAAAGATTCAAGCTAAAGGTTATACCACAGAGTTAGTCAGTGGCATCACTTCCTTCTGCGCCGCAGCTGCCCGGACTAATACCCCTCTTGTAGAATGGAATGAGCAGCTCCATATTATCCCTGCTGTTCATCAGCTAGAGCATACCCTGGATCTTCCCGGCAATTACGTGCTCATGAAGTCTGGGAAAAAGATGCAACAGGTGAAAGAACTCCTGTCTAAAAGCGGAAAAGATGTGGTAATGGTGGAAAACTGCGGTATGGAAAATGAGCATATCTACCACAGTGTAGAAGAGATACCGGATGATTCCGGCTATTATTCACTGATTATCGCAAAGGAACCCCGGAGTTAAACCATGATAGAATTAAAAAATCTCACAAAAACCTTTGACAATTTCACAGCTGTGGATTCTCTGAATCTTAAAATCGAGACAGGTGAATTTTTCGGTCTTTTGGGTCCCAACGGGGCGGGAAAGACCACTACCATTGGCATGCTTTCTACCTTACTTTTGCCAAGTTCGGGAGAAATCTACATAGATGGGGAACTGCTCACCAGGAAGCGCCAGGATATCAAACAGAAAGTCAGCGTGATCACCCAGGAGTATTCTATGCGTCAGGATATGAATATGGACGAAATTATGGAATACCAGGGACGTCTCTACTACATGCCTGTCCGGCAGATCCGTCAAAAGACAGAAGAACTCCTGGCCTTTGCCGAACTTACCAGGCACCGTAAAAAGACCATCCGCAAGCTTTCCGGCGGTATGAAACGAAAACTGATGGTCTGTCGGGCGCTGCTTACGGATCCACAGATTCTTCTTTTAGACGAACCCACCGCCGGCATGGATGCCATTTCCCGCCGGCAGATGTGGAATCTGTTGCGCAAGCTGAATGAGCAGGGCCTGACCATCCTTTTAACCACCCATTATATCGAGGAGGCCCAGTCTCTTTGCGGGCGGGTGGCTCTCATGAATGACGGAACTCTACAGGAGATTGACACTCCCACCCACCTGATTGAACGTCTGGGCGCCTACGCAGTGGATGAAATGCAGACTGACGGTGTCCACAGTCACTATTTCCACCAGCGTGAAGATGCTATTTCCTTTCTGTCACATCTAGAGGGACAATGTACCCTGCGGGATACGACTCTGGAAGATGTCTTTATCGAACAGATTGGAAAACGCCTGTCGCAATAGTCAAAAATTATGATTTATACCGCTGGTCAAAGGCGGAAAAGATGGAGCTTATTATGGGAATTGTAACAATTTTATGGGAAAAATGGCGGGAATTTATCCGGGACTTTTCCCGAATCACCATGGCGGCACTGATTGCGCCGCTGATGTATTTGATTGTATTTGGCTGGGGCATCCGCACCAGCATGAACGGGCAGCCCTACTTATATTTTCTGATCCCGGGTGTGGTGTCTCTGACCACCATGAACGGCAGTTTCAACGCTATCGCGCAAAATCTGAATGTACAGCGTCTTTACGAAAAAGCCTTTGATCAGGTGATTATATCTCCCACCCCTCTGTGGCAGTTCATCGCAGGGCAGATTCTGGCCGGAAGTCTCCGGGGTCTATACGCAGGCGGCCTGATTCTGTTTCTCATTCTGCCTGTGGGTACTGGACTTAAGTTTAACCTTCTGTCTCTTTTGATTCTGGCTCTAAACGGGGCGGTTTTCTCTGCCCTTGGGATTGTGGTTTCCTTTTTGGCTAAAAATCATGCGGATGTGCCACGGTTTTCCAATTATTTTATTATGCCTATGGCCTATCTGTGCAACACCTTTTTTTCCACAGAGCAGATTCCTCACGGAGTACGGGAATTTATCTCCGCCCTGCCTCTGTCACAGACTAGCCGCATGGTGCGCAGCATCGCCTTTGGAGAGCCAGCCGACTTAAGAGGGATTCTGGTTCTGCTTACTTATCTCATTGTATTTATGAGCATTGGGCTCTATTTTGTATACAAGAAAAAAAATCTTTAGGAGGACCGAAACTATGAGTGAAAAAAATCTATTGAAACTGCAAAATGGCAGTGACGTGCGCGGCGTGGCCGTGGAAGGCATAGAGGGCGAATCTGTCAATCTCACCCCCGATGCAGTAAACCGAATCGGCCAGGCCTTTGCCAACTGGCTCTCCGGGCGTTCTGGCAAGCCAGTTACAGAGCTGAAAATCGGCGTCGGGCATGATTCCCGCATTACTGCTGATTCCATGAAAGAAGCCTTTTTTAGCGGACTTGCGGCAGCCGGAGTCACTGCCTATGACTGTGGACTTGTATCCACTCCCTCCATGTTTATGACTGTCGTATTTCCCGAGTTTGCCTTTGACGGCTCTGTCATGATCACAGCCAGCCATCTGCCCTTCAACCGAAACGGCCTGAAGTTCTTCAATCCTGACGGCGGTCTGGAAAAGTCTGACATCAAAGAAATCCTGACTCTTGCCCAGGATCTGACAGCGGCTTCTGTTCCGGCAAATGCAGTCTCCTGCAATAGCCTTGATGCTTATACAAAGAGCCTCCGGGAAAAAATCTGCCAAGGCGTAAAGGCAGATAACTACGAAAAGCCACTCCAGGGACTTCGCATTGTGGTAGATGCAGGAAACGGCGCCGGAGGATTTTTTGTAAGCCAGGTACTAGACCCTCTGGGCGCAGACACTGCCGGCAGCCAGTTCTTAGAGCCGGACGGCATGTTTCCCAACCATATTCCCAACCCAGAGAACAAACAAGCCATGGAAGCAATTAAGAAAGCAGTTCTGGACAACAAGGCTGATCTGGGAATTATCTTTGACACCGACGTGGACAGAATGTCAGCCGTGCTTCCCGACGGCTCTGAGGTCAACCGCGATGCTATCATTGCCATGATGGCCGCAATCCTTTCAAAAGATTATCCTGGCGGGACTATTGTCACAGACTCTGTCACTTCCGACCGTCTGACAGAATTCTTAGAGCAGGATCTCCACTTAAAGCATCATCGCTTCAAACGAGGCTATAAAAATGTCATCAATGAATCCAAACGGCTGAACAGTGAAGGTATCGTATCTCCTCTGGCAATTGAAACCTCCGGCCATGGAGCTCTCAGCGAAAACTATTTCCTGGACGACGGAGCTTATATGGCAGTGAAGCTTCTCATTGCTGCGGCTCTTGCTGCTAAAGAAGGAAAGAAAATTGGTTCTCTAATTGAGCACTTGAAAAAGGGATTTGACGAGCGGGAATACCGAATGAAACTGACAGGAGAAGAATTCAGCACTTACGGCCAGAAAGTCCTGGAAACTTTTAAGACCCGGGCAGAGGCTGCCGGATATGCTGTAGCTCCCAACTCTTACGAAGGAGTACGCATTTCCTTTGCCTCAGAAGAGGTTCAGGGATGGCTGCTTCTGCGCCTCTCCCTCCACGATCCTCTGATGCCTTTGAACATGGAAGGGGTACGCCCCGGTGACTGCGATAGCATGATCGCGATTGTGCGAAAGCTCCTGGAAGGATTTGACGAGCTAGAAGTAATCTAAGGCAAATTGTGGAATATAAATAAGCCGCTGTGAACAGCTCCAATCTTTTGATTCTATAGAGCTTTTCACAGCGGCTTTCCTATACGTTTATCTCAGCTTTGACGCCCAAAAGATCCCGATACTCCTCCACTATGGGAGCAACCACCTGGCTTAAGAACAGTTCCACCTGCTCCTTTGCCCGCCCAACATATCGGGAGGGATCCATGGTCTTCTTCAAATCTTCCAGAGACAGATTGAAGGCTGGATCAGCAGCAATTAACTCCAAAAGATTATTGTCCCCGCCGTTTACTTTCACATTCTTTCCTGCTTCCATAGAAAGCTCCCGGATTCTCTCGTGAAGCTCCTGGCGATCTCCCCCTGCCTTCACCGCATCCATCATAATATTCTCCGTGGCCATGAAGGGAAGCTCAGACATAAGGCGTTTCTCTATCACCTTGGGATAAACCACCAGTCCGTCCACCACGTTGAGGCAGAGATCCAGAATACCGTCAATGGCTAAAAATCCCTCTGGAATACTCAGGCGCTTATTGGCCGAATCATCCAGAGTGCGCTCAAACCACTGGGTGGCGGAGGTAATGGCCGGATTCAGAGCGTCTACCATCACATACCGGGACAGAGATGCAATCCGTTCACTGCGCATGGGGTTTCGCTTATAAGCCATAGCCGAAGAGCCAATCTGAGATTTCTCAAAGGGCTCCTCCACCTCTTTTAAATGCTGCAGCAGCCGAATATCATTGGACATCTTGTGGGCGCTGGCCGCAATTCCTGCCAGGACATTCAACACCCGGGTATCCACTTTTCTGGAATAAGTCTGGCCGGATACAGGATAGCACTGTTCAAAGCCCATCTTTTTAGCTATCATAGGATCAATCTTATCAATTGTCTCTTGATCGCCGTCAAAAAGCTCCAAAAAGCTGGCCTGAGTTCCTGTGGTTCCCTTGGAGCCCAACAGCTTCATGGTAGAGATCACATGGTTCAAATCCTCCAGATCCAGACAGAACTCCTGCATCCACAGAGTAGCCCTCTTTCCCACTGTGGTGGGCTGCGCCGGCTGAAAATGGGTAAATGCCAGGGTGGGTAAGCCCTTATAATTCTCTGCAAAGCCGGAAAGCTCAGAGATTACATTGACAAGCTTCCTGCGCACAAGCTTTAAAGCTTCTGTCATCACAATAATATCTGTATTGTCTCCCACATAGCAGGAGGTGGCGCCTAAATGAATGATTCCCTTTGCCTTGGGACACTGCTGCCCGTAAGCATAGACATGGGACATCACATCGTGACGCACTTCTTTTTCCCTGGCTTTTGCCACATCATAATTAATATCATCCTGGTAAGCTTTCAGTTCTTCAATCTGTTCCTGGGTAATATTCAGTCCCAGCTCCTTCTCTGTCTCTGCCAGCGCAATCCAGAGCCGTCTCCAAGTACGGAACTTCTTGTCCGGGGAAAAAATATACTGCATTTCCTTACTGGCATAACGCTCGGATAAGGGACTTTGGTATCTGTCTGTACTCATAGAGTTCTCCTTTTATGTGATAATTAATTTGGGGTTCTGCCGCCAATTCTGTCCGGCTTCCTTACACACTCATTGCTAACGTTCAAAATCTCCTCTGATATCTTCCCTGGGAGGATCTAAGGGATAATTTCCAGTAAAACAGCCTGTACAGTGAGGCAAGCCACCGATTATCTCACCCAAACGTTCTATTTTCAGATACCCTAAGGAGTCCGCCCCAATTAGCTGGCGAATCTCTTCTATGGGTCGGTTATAGGCAATCAACTGCTCCTGGGCTGGAACGTCTGTGCCAAAATAACAGGGATAAAGAAACGGCGGCGAGCTGACCCGCATATGTACCTCTGTGGCTCCTGCGTCACGAAGCATGCGAACGATTCGATTGCTAGTCGTTCCCCGCACAATAGAATCGTCAATCATAATCACACGCTTTCCCTCCACTGCCTCCCGCAGAGCATTTAGTTTCACACGCACGCTGGATTCCCGGCTGCTCTGCCCTGGCTTAATAAAGGTACGGCCTACATAAGAATTTTTTACAAAAGCTGTCCCATAGGGAATTGCTGACTGAAGAGAATATCCCAAAGCAGCCGCATTTCCCGACTCTGGGACTCCTACCACCAGATCTGCCTCCACAGGCGAATCCATAGCAAGAAATTTTCCCGCCAAAATTCTGGAACGATAGACGCTGACTCCGTCAAAATGGCTGTCCGGCCTTGCAAAATAAATGTACTCAAAGATACACCTTGCTTCCTTTTCCTTTGGAAGGCAATGTGTCTTGTCCGATATCACTCCTCCAGTGGGTGTGATAGTCACAATCTCCCCTGGCTCCACATCCCGGACAAACTCTGCCCCTATGGTCTCAAGGGCACACGTCTCTGAGGCTAAAATATAGGCATGGTCACGTTTGCCAATACACAGGGGCCGAAATCCGTAAGGGTCTCTGGCTCCTATCAGCTTCCGGGGAGACATGACAATCAGGGAATAAGCCCCCTTTAGCTTGTACATAGCTCGGGATACGGCTTCTTCTACTGTCCCTGTGTGAACCCGCTCCCGGGCAATATGGTAGGCAATCACCTCAGAATCAATGGTGGTCTGAAAGATAGCGCCCCCATATTCCAGCTCTCTTCGAAGCTCCGGGGCATTGATGAGATTTCCATTATGAGCCAGACCCAGAGTGCCCTTGATATAATTCAGTACAAGGGGCTGTGCATTTTCCCGGGTACTGCTGCCCGCAGTGGAGTAGCGCACATGCCCTACTCCGATATCACCTTTCAATCCCTCCAGGAGTTCAGGCGTGAATACTTCATTTACCAATCCCATGCCTTTATAGCTTTTCACAACCCCTTTGGGACCTCTTGTATCACTGACGGCAATCCCACAGCTCTCCTGTCCCCTGTGTTGCAGGGCAAAGAGACCATAATAAATGGTAGAAGCCACATCGCTGCTGTCAAAATCATAGATGCCAAAGACTCCACATTCTTCCTTTAGCTTCTCTTCTTCATACTGTTCATGAACAAACTCTTTCATGATGCCTGACCTTTCATGGGATTTTGAATTTATTTTTATAAACCTAAGCGGTTAAATACTTCGTTGTAAGCTTCCTCTACATTTCCCATATCTCTGCGGAAACGGTCCTTGTCCAGCTTTTCACGTGTCTTCATATCCCAGAGGCGGCAAGTATCCGGTGAGGTCTCGTCTGCCAGAATAATCTGTCCTTTATAGCGCCCAAACTCGATCTTGAAGTCAATGAGTTCAATACCAGCATTTGCAAAATACTTTTTATACACTTCATTGACTTTGAAAGCATACTTGGTGATAATATCAATCTCTTCTCTGGTTGCAAGTCCAAGAGCAATGGCGAAGTAATCATTGATCAAGGGATCTCCCAGATCATCATTTTTATAGCTGAATTCCAATGTGGGAGCCAGGAACTTCGTTCCCTCTTCCACACCGAGACGTTTGGAAAAGCTTCCGGCAGCCACGTTGCGGACAATGACCTCCAAAGGTACAATTTCCACTTTTTTCACTGCGGTTTCCCTGTCGCTCAATTCTTCGATATAATGAGTGGGTACGCCTTCCTTCTCCAAAAGCTGGAATACCCGGTTCGTCATGCGGTTATTGACCACACCCTTTCCCTGAATCGTCCCTTTTTTCAGTCCGTTAAATGCAGTGGCGTCATCTTTGTAATCGACAATTAGCACATCGGGATCCTCTGTGGTGTAAACTTTCTTTGCCTTTCCTTCATATAAAAGCTCTTTCTTTTCCATATTGATCTCCCTGTCCTTCCTTTATCCTGTGATTTACAATTTCTTTTCTAGTATAACCTGAGCCTTTTGGAATTTCAACTGTTCCTGTGAGAAAATTTATATATTGAGATGCAGCGATAATTGTTCAAAAAGGTACACCATTTCAAAGTCATTGTACATAGTGCCCCAAAAACTGCCTTGTTCTTTCCTCTCTGGGATTTCCGAACACTTCCCGGGGCGTCCCTTCCTCCAGAATCCGCCCGTCATCCATAAAAATCACATGGTTGGACACATCTCTGGCAAAAGCCATCTCATGAGTCACAATAATCATAGTCGTATTCTGCTCTGCCAACTCGCGGATCACCTTCAGGACTTCTCCGGTCAGCTCTGGATCCAGAGCTGAAGTGGGCTCGTCAAAGCAGAGGATATCCGGCTTCAAGGCCAGAGCTCTTGCAATGGCCACACGCTGGCACTGACCGCCGGAAAGCTGATGGGGATAATTGCCCATCCGATCTCCCAATCCCATCTGCATCAGCAAAACTTGTGCCTTGCGCTCAATCTCATCATGGATTTCTTTCCTATTTTCCTTATAGTCAGGACGTTCTTTGGCCAAAAGTTCGCTGGCCAGCATCACATTTCCCAGGGCCGTATACTGAGGAAACAGGTTAAAGGACTGAAATACCAGTCCAAAATGGAGCCGTTTCTTTCGAATGGCTGCTTCCTGTGTTGTCACTGGATCGTTTGCATCAAAAAGTGTCTCTCCGTTTACGCGAATCACGCCTGTGTCCGGTCGTTCCAGAAAGTTCAGGCATCGCAGGCATGTAGTCTTTCCACTCCCTGAAGATCCAATCAGGGACACTACCTGCCCTTTCTCCAAACAAAAATTGATATCCTTCAGTACTTGTGTACGCCCAAAAGTCTTGCTTAAATGTTCTACCTCTAAAATGGCCATTTTATCCTCCTAATTCAAAGCTCACTGCTTTATCTAAAATAATCCAGCTTCTTTTCCAATCTTCCCAGCAGCGCTGTCAGCAGTCCGCTGAAAATCAGATAGTAAACGGCTGTGAAAATCAGCGGCCAAATCTCACCGGATATTCCCTGGGAACCTTTTAGAAATGCCTGTCCGGCCCAGATAATCTCCTGAAGAGCAATGATACGGGCCAGGGAAGTGTCTTTCACCAACGTAATAATTTCATTGGATATAGGCGGCACAATGCGCTTAATCATCTGTAACAGCGTAACTTTAAAAAATATCTGTCGTTTGGTCATGCCAAGCACCAGACCGGCTTCTTCCTGTCCCACAGGGATACTCTGAATTCCTCCCCGGTAAATCTCAGAAAAATAGCAGGCATAATTAAAGATAAAAGCTACAGTGGACGCCACAAACCGCCCGGCTTCCCCGCCGCCCCAGATCTGTTTTCCCAAAACAAGACCCGGAAAATAGAAAATAATCAATAGCTGGATCATCAGAGGAGTTCCCCGAATAATCCAGACCACAATCTTCGTAAGGTAGCTTAATGGGCGAAAGCGGGACAAAGAACCAAAGGCTATAATCAGTCCCAGGGGAACCGCTCCCAAGAGTGTTACGATAAATAATTTCAGTGTCTGCAAAAAACCAATATTCAACGATTGAACTACAATCGGAAACTGTTCCCATATCCGTTCCATATATGTATCCTGCTTTCTTGTAATATAAAAATTTGTTTATCCAAACAGCCAGGCTTTCACTGTATAGCTGCTGACTCAGCGATGGAATTACAGCAAAAGATGCGGCCAAAGGTCCAGCCGGTAAGGCTGGGCCAAGGTCGCAATCTTAATCATTCAAGCTCTGTTTTTACTGTTCAATCAAAGCTGCCTGTACATTATAAGTCTCAGCGCAAGTCTTCATGCTTCCGTCAGCATAGCTGGCTGCAAAGAAGTCATTTAATGCTGCCGCCAGATCAGAACCTTTGCGGAAGCCCACACCGTACTCCTCGCTGTTCAACTGAACCGTATAGGTCAATTTGTCATAGCCGGTTCCCTCGCCTACCATAGCGGCTGCCATCAGGGAATCGATCACTGCTGCATCAGAAGTACCGGAAGCCACTTCCAGAAGCGCATCGGCCTGTGCCTTTACTGGGGTAAAGCTTAATCCCAGCGCGTCAACCTCTGCCTCTCCCGCGCTACCTGCCTCAACAGCAAAATTCAGATCTTTCAGGCTGTCCGTATCCTGATACTGGTCTGCCTTGTCCGCCGGAACAATCACGATCTGTGCGTTGTTACAGTATGCCTTGGAACACTCCATAGCACTTGTCACCTCATCTGTAAGAGTCATGCCGTTCCATACGCAGTCAATGGTCTTACTGTCCAGTTCCATAACTTTGTTGTCCCAGTCAATCTCTACAAACTCTACACTGACGCCCAGGCTTTCAGCAAAAGCTTTCGCCATGTCAGCGTCAAATCCGATCCACTCGCCGCTCTCGTCCTTGTAATCCATAGGCTCGAAATCCGTGATACCTACCACCAGGGTTCCTTTCCCCTTTACATACTCCATATCGCTGTCTGCGGCAGCTTCTGCATTTTCTGCCGGAGCCTCTGTTTCATCGTCACTATTCTCAGCCGGAGCTTCCGGCTCTGCATCTGACTCTGTACTGGCCGGCGCTGCCGGAGCCTCTTCTGAACCTTTTGAACCGCAGCCTGCCAGCAAAGATACTGCCATGCAGCCGCACAATAATAAGCTCAATACTCTTTTTTTCATAGTTTCCTCCCGTCCCTGTTCTACAGGTATTTACTTTTTTTCTCTACCAATTGGTCACTGTACTATGGTAAAGTTACCGTTGTATTCTACCACAGGATTTGGGAGCTGTCAATGTGTAAATTTTATCCTTGTTCATTGAGGGTTGTTAACCGACTTCATTTCTATATATATTTACGCAATTCTTCTACTAGTTCATACACTCTTGTAGCAGGGCATCTTCTTGATGGCGGAGCATCTATGTAAGCTTCATATTGTCGTTTCGCCCGTTCAATAGCAATCTCCGTTTTATCTTGTAACAGCTCATATAAATTGATAAGATTCTTTTTATAACCAAATTTTTTTCTTAAAATCTTCTGATAGTGTTCACGCCCATTATTAACTGTAAGCTCCTGAAAGTGCAAAACAAACCACAATTCTATACATTCATTTGACCATGCCACCCTATATTGCCTGGAATCTTTCTTTTCTTCTGCACTATACTGGGTGTTGTCAAAATTATCAAGGGGAAAATCATCTTTATCATACATTAACCATACAACCTCTGCCTGAGGAAACTCTTTTTCCACCTGTTTTCTGGCATAGCTCAACAACCCTTTTGTATTTCGCCCAGTTCCCTTTACCAAAATTCTTGGACCAGAAGTAAACTCTGAAAATTTTTGATTAATAACATCTGTTAATCCAGAAATATAATTCGGCTCTGTTTTTGTCCCTTCACTAATAATAAATGTATATGGGGGCAGATCATCCAGCAATTCTTTCTTCTTTTTCTGCATTTTCGTATTTATTTTTTCTTGATTTCTCTTTAGCTCGCTGACCTTCAAAGGCTTAATGCTCATTCATCAATCCTCCCAGTCCAATATTTTTCTGATATATGGATCAGCCCCATAGCGACCTTCCAGGTACTGTTTTCCATAAGCTTCGTCGTTGCGAGGAATTTGCCCGTTTTCTTTTTTAAATGAAATCAAAGAATATAATTTTGAAGCATTTCTGGCATTTAAGGCACAAAACCATATTTCATCCCTACGATAAACCTCTGGAACCATTGTGGAAATATCGTGTGATGTTAATAAAAGCTGCGCTCCAAATTTATTCACTTTAGGATCTGTAAATAACTCAATTATAAATTTTAACAATTTAGGATGAAGTTTGGCATCCAATTCATCTGCAATAATTAATGCCCCTTCGTTCAAACAATCTATAATCTCACATAGACAACTAAAAAGTTTTCTTGTACCGCTGGATTCTTCTTCAAATGGTATTTCAATCTCTTTTCCATTATCAAGGCGATGTTTTGTAAAAATACTCTCTATATTTCCATCTCTGTCCTTTTCTACCCGAAAATCAGAAATAGAAATATCCATTTTTTGCAGCATTTCAAACATTCTTGTTTTTTCATTTCCTGTTTTTGGAAGAACAATTTGCCGTTCATTACCTGGATTATCATAATCCAGATAGTTAACGTTTAAAAACCACGATAATACTTCATCAATTGGCTCTATATCATAGTTAATGGCCGTATGGGTAAGCAAAGGCATGGTATCTTTTAATTTTTCTATTGGCACACCCTCCAATTCTGTTCCTAAAACACATTCCTCAGTAGAGCGTTCAAAAATAATAGAAACGTCTTTCTCTCCAACTACCAATTGATAAAGATTTTCTTCCACAATTTTATTGTGAACACAAGAAAATTCATATTTATACTGTCTGCCCTTTACGCGAAACATAATATCAAAGCTCAACGGCTGTTCTTTACATTCAGGAGAAAATCTATGATACTTTTCTTTAAATTCCATTCCTGAATTTTTTTGTAACAACGTCTCATATTCTGCATCGTCCTCTAACTGAGAAATCAAATAAGGCCGTAAAATCCTTGCTTTCAAATATCCCAACGCTTCCAGAACTGTGGACTTTCCTCCCCCGTTTGGACCGTAGATTACAAGTACCGGCAAAAATTTTTCTCCATCTATTTTATCGATCAGAACACTTTGTTCATTATCTTTTATGGGTTCAGCAATTAAATCCAAAAAAGCTTCTTCTTTAAATGATTTATAATTGGAAAATGAAAATTGACTTAGCATAAGCTCTCCTCGTAAAATCTGTATCGTGATTTTTTCTCTTCATATTATCATAATCTTTTTCACAATATCACGGTTTTATTCAATTTTCAATCTTTTTGCGTGATTTTTCCTCACACATATCTGGTGTTTTTATAATACTCCCTCTCCAGCTCATAAAGTCTCTTAGGTAAATCTGCCTCAATTCTGAGATGCTCCCCTGCCTCTTCCGCAAGGCGGTCATATTCATCCGTCAATTCTTTTAGCTGTTCCCCCCGAATTTTCTGCAGATCCATGGCCTCCTCAAAGTCCTCCTCGGACAGTCCCAATCGCATGGCATAGACATATTCTTTCAACACCTCGGGATCCTTTTGATACTGGTAAGAAGTGCGAAATGCCCGAGACGCTTTTCGAAATAGAAAAAGACGGCAATAACAGACCCCCAGATTGTTCCACACATGGGCATAAAAATCCACACCCAGGCGCCCGCTCTGGCGGATATCCAGGATTCTCTCATATTCATAGATGGCCGCCTGGTAATTTCCATTGATAAAGTACTCGTCCGCCCGAAGCTTCAGACGTTCCTGCTCCTGATAGGTATTTAAAACCTTCATTTTGGCTGATAGCTCTGCCAGTTCCTCCTGGGTATAATAGTCCACATTTCTTAAGATTGTCAAAACCATATTCTGCATACTGCTGCCAGCTTCCATCCCCTTTTTCAGACGTTCTGCCAGTTCCGTATTTCCCACCTCTGTCCGAATCCAGTCCCAGAGATGTTCGCCCAGCATCCGCTTGTCCACCAGATAAATATTTTCATAGAGGAAATAGGCCAGCTCTTCCATGGAGTAAAGGCGTATTCCCATGCTTTCTATATAATAAGGTGTCTCAGCTTGGCTCTGACTGCATATCAATACCGCGCCCATCGCATCTACTCTCCTCTCTGCCTGTCACCCAAGTTCCACTTCTTCGGCCCAACTTAAATCTGTAGAGGGAAAGAGCTCACCAAACCCCAGATCCCGGACCTCCACCCGCAGTCGCCTCACATCTAAAAATTCTACTGCAATCTGAATCCGGGTGGTTCTGGGCGGGCGCTCCGGCAATCCCTCCAGGAAAAGGCTCTCTTTTAGCATCTCCTCCCCCTGCATGGGTTGAAGGATAAACTCCACCACAGGCTCCTCACAGACCAGGGCTTCACACTCTGCTTTGGCATCATACCAGCTTGCTCCTGCGTCCAGCAGAGTATGGATGCTGTTTTTCCCCGTTCCAGGTGTGCGAAGTCCCACACTGTAAGAAATTTTATCCGCCCCTAAAAATACATAAGCCGCCGTCTCCTGGCGTCCTGCTGCCCTGGCAGCCCGATAGCAGGCGCCCTTTGCATAGAGGTTATTTCCGGCAAATACTCTCCGCCCATTGCAGAGAACTTTCAGGGATTCCTCGTACCATTTTTCTTCAAAGCCCTCTCCCACCAAATAGACTGCCGAGACTGGGCGCTGTGCAAAAATCTTCCGCATCAGGCCCAAAAAAGCCTCATCCTTTTCTTCTGGTGCAAGCCCGGAAAGGGGCCGTTGCCAGTCTTCCTCACTCTCCACTCTGGCTAAATATGGTATAGTGTGAACATTGATATTTAAAGCGCTTCCCTTCAGCACTTCTCCCTCATAGTCAAATAAGACTACATTGTGACGCCAGATTTCCCGCGATTGGTTCAGCACATAGGAGCAAAAGCTCTCCTGGTGAGTCTGAACATAGAGCCGCCCCTCTGAAATTCCAATCACCTGCATAGCTGTCTTTTTGATTTTCTCTACAAGTCCCTCTTCCAGATTTTCCACCGAAAATACGACTGCTGCTGCCTCGTGGAGCTTCCCAAAGGATTTGGTGAGACGCAATGCTTTTTTTAAAAATAATTCCAGATTTTCCGTGGGAATCCGGTACTTTTCCGCTCCTGTGACGACCGACACAGACGTGGGTTCCCCGGACGCCGGGCTCCAGCAGCAAATCTGTGAATAATCCTTTCCCAGGTCAAAGCCTACTACAAACCGGTCCATGGTTTTCTCCTTTTAATAATGGGATAGAAATAATTCAATTCTACTCCTTAATTTTAAGATTTTCTTCTTCATTTAAAATATATTCTTCATTTTGAGACGGCATAAATATACGTTGATTCAACCAATCACTTTCTGGTTTGCAAACAAGGCGTGCATTGGAATAAGCTGTAGGTAAGGTTAATATTGTTGGTGCCGTATATTTTTTAGAGATATCATTATATTCTACGACTAATGCAACTTCTGCTTCTGCCTTTGAGCTAAACGAAATGGGTAATAAAATTGACATTTTGTTATATGTAGGAAAATATACTGGTATTGCTGTTCTGTAATTCCAGCTTACCCGCATGACTGCCTTTCTTACAGCATTACGAAATGCCGACTCCAAATCATCATATACATCTTGATCAGAGGCGATTTCATCGCCAACTTTCTGCCAATAACACCTTTTTTCTTTTTCTGAATAATTACTTATATCCTCATTTAACAAGTTAACAATATCAATATTTTTTCTACATCCATCTAACAAAAAATAATGTGGCAACCTCTCAGGATGATCAATAAAGTAATGATCTGGCTGTAAATCAGGTATTTGTTCATCAGGTGTCTTTTCATCACATATTATATAACTAATATCCGAGATATTTGAAAAATACCGAACAGGTCTTGGTAGTATTCTAAAATTATCCGCTAAAAGCTTCCCTCCTAGTTTGACTCCTGGTATACAATACATTAAAAATTTCCATGGCTTTATTCCAATATTTTTTTCGAATAAAATATAGATATATTTATAATTTCTGTTCACCAGTCCTGTGTTAAATACAGAATATCGCCCATCAATACTTAGCAAAATTTGTTTATCTTGCCATGCCTTTGCAAACGTATAATTTATATAATTTTTAAGAATGGGGAAATCATCATCATCCGGTTCTTCTTTAAAAGACCAGTTTTCATATAACGCTAATTGATTTTTTAATTGCTTTAAATCAGCTAAATAGTTTGTCCATTGTGCATAATTAAAAAGCATTTCCCGTGGTTTATTTCCAATTTCCACATAAATATCGCTATTAAACTCATTTTCTGACAAAGCACCTTGCAGTTCCCATGGCTGTCTATCTTGATTTTTGTTTGGGACAAATAGCAAAACTATTGCGCTTCCATCTTTTTGCGAAGGAATCGTTGTTATAATGCAAACACGATCCGCTGACAATATATCATTAATTATTGTATTTCCATTCTTATAAACGATTCTTAATTGTTCTTTCTCAGAAGCTGCTTTTTTAAATTCATTATTTATTATTTGACGAAGTTCATACTGCGTTGATTTTGTATCTCCACTCGCCATTCGATAAGACTCGAGTCCTCGCTCTGTAAGAAATGCAAATCCTCTAATCTCTTCATATTGTTCAATAAGCATATCTCGCCTCCTTTTTGTAAACAATAAATATAACTATTTTCCATACATAAAAATTTAATTGACATATACAATATAATATGTTATCGTACGTATATCAAGTGAGTAAATTTTTTGTGAGTGAGTCCCTGTTCTGTGGTGTGGTACAGAACAGGGATTTTGTTTTGCAATTTTAATTTCCACACTACTCTACTTCAAAGAAAATAAGGTTTCTACCAAGAATTGTTTTCTGCCGTATTGATCCAACTGTTGTTCCAGAAGGGGCATGTTTCGCTCTTCCAGGGAGCGGGCCATTTCATAGACTGCCGCGTATTTCGTACCTGTAAGGATCTCGTCTTCCCGCTCTTCTGTCAGGCTTCGATCTGGTGTGGAAATCTCGGTTCCGTCAGCTTTCGTCTCTGTGATAAACCAGGTAAGACGTTCTCCAAAGAAAAGCGTGAATTCCTTCACAAAGAGTCCCGGTTCCACAGGATACAACCGCTGAACTACATAGTTACAATTCTTTTCCCTGGGCGTCTCCACTACGTAGTGGATGACCACCTTATTGGCCGGATTTGTCCGGTATTCCACAAAGGTCTTATCTTCCAAAAGATACGGCTTGCCCAGACGGGCCATCAGCTCTTTCATAAAGCCAAAGCACATGCGCCTCTGTATATATTCCTTCGTCATTTTCTCCGCGTGATCCTGCTGATATTCTGTCAACTGCCCTTTTCCAGTCAAATATTTCAGATAGGCCAGGCCGCACACGTCTGCCAGATTTTCCTCCCAGGCAATCTCTTTCTCAATGTATTCATAAGTCTGGGGCGGCACAGAGTGGCCCAAAACGAAATCCTGATAGGCCAGATAGGTCAGGTAAGCCCGGCTAAGCATACTCTCCCTGCCCAATCTGTGATAGTCGCGAAACATTTCAAAGGCTGACTCCCGAAGCTGTTCTGTAAACAACATCTGCACCAGAATCCGCTCTTCCAGTTCAAACACATCCAGGTCAAACTCTCTGCCTGCTTTCCAGATAGCTTCCATGACCTCCACAGAGCCAAAATAGTATCCGGCTAAATATTCCAAAATACTCTCATTATACTTGTGGCTCATGAAAATATAGAGACAAAGCTTTAACAAAAACTCCCTTCTTGCATACTCCACTTCCCGTATCTGCCAAGCCGCCAGTTTAATCAAAAGCTTTACCCGCACCATGGCATACCCATGCTTTTTTATCATTCCCCAGGCTTCATCATAGAGGCCGCGCAGAATCAGGATTTCCGTAAATTTCGCCCGCTCCTTGGGCGTCATATAAGTAGTCTCTGTGACAAAAAATTCCCGGTCAAGCTCCTCCAGATCGTGATTTGCATAATAAAACTGCAAGATTTCCTGGCGCACCTCCTGCTTGTAGCGGGCAGTCAGTCCGTTTATTCGCAAAATTCGTTTGTAGTTCTCCACATTGTCTCCGGTAATTACATGGTAACGGGAGGTTCCGTCGCACAGATGCAGATACAATCCCTGATGATACTTAAGAAGTTCCCGACACCTTCCCACATACCTCTGCTCCTGGATAAGCCGATCCAATGTATAGGGGACGCTTGAAGTATAACTGTTGCCCTGCTCATCTATGAGAAGAATAGTAACGCCAGGCGTATAGATGGGCACCAACGCTTGTCCGCCGCTTAAAGGTACTGTGATCCCCCGCTGAAGAGGTTTATACAGCACCTGAACCTGACGGATCCGGCTATCCTTACACTTTAGCCTCCGCAAAAACATAATGTCTGCCAAAGCCTCCGCAAAATCAATAGTGAGCAAAGACTCAACCAGAAATCGCTCATAAATCACCGCCAAATCTTCATTCAACTTTCTCTGCAGGAGCTGATCCAGCATAAAAGGCTCAATCAGCTTCTCATACTGCCGGTAAAGATCCGAATCCCTTTCCTGATATCGAATCACATTAGCAAAGAGAAATGCTTTTTGCTTGCTGTTCAGAGTATTCTCCATGAGAAAATATAAGAGCAGATTTTTGGGCAACGGCTCTCTGTAATCCTCTGGAACGGACATCATAAAAAACTCATAGAGGTTTGTAATCTTAAGCTCCATCTGAACGCCCCGTTTATACCAGAAAAAGCTTTCCCCATCTGTATGTCCGTTCTTAATAAAGATCGAACAGATTCCGCTGAGCATTTCCTTGCCGCCAAATTTATAATAAGCATTTTGAAGCCTTGCAAACTGGGCTCCTGTAGGCCGTTTGCTCTTCAAGATCAGCTCTGTCAGCTTCACAGCGTCCTCCGGCGTCATATCATCGTCATCAAAATCATCGATAATCTGTACCACTGCCGGCTCCTCTTTCTTCTCCTCCGGCAACGGCTCAATTGGGTCAGCAGACACAAAGTATGTATAGTTCTCTTCTTCCGTATCCTGATGTTCCTCTATCTGAACCAGATAGGGTAGCGTCAATTCTCCTGCCTCTGTGACAATGCAGAATTCCCCCTCTATCTCTTCTCCCCCCCACATACCCTGGCTGTCAAAACTGTAGGTGATCTTGGCAATACGGCTGTGAAAGCTGGGCCGTGAAACCTTCATCTGATAAGAAGAGGCATAGACAATCCCCTTGACAGGACGGCTACTGGATACGGTAAAGCTTCCCTCATAACGGCTCCCGGGACTTAAGGAAAACTGGATATAAGACTCCGAAAGAGATACCGACTGCTTCTCATATTCGATTTTCCCGGCGGCAATTCGCTCAATCTTTTCTCTCATAAGCCCTTCATCCTCTGTAGTTTTTACTTGCATTTTTTCTCAATTTAATTATAATTTAGTATAACATTATTTGAATTAAAGTACAAGAAAAGGTAGTGAAAGAAACCCCATGTTAAAACATGTTGATCATTTCCACGGCAGCGACCTGGAAAAAATAGAAGAGATATATGGAATCAAAAAAGAGAATATTACCAGCTTCAGCGCCAACGTCAATCCTTTGGGTATTTCTCCTAAAATGCGCAGTACGCTCCTTGAGCGCATCGATGCTATCACTTCATATCCTGATCGGGAATATACGTCTCTGCGCAAACAGATTGGAGCTTATACCAAAGCTCCCTATGAGAATATCCTGGTGGGCAACGGCTCTACAGAACTCATTTCTCTCTTTATACAGATAGAGCATCCTAAGAAGGCTCTGATTTTGGGTCCTACTTACTCTGAATATGAGCGGGAGATATCTCTGGGAGGGGGTACTTCTCTCTATTATCCTCTGAAAGAGGAGGAAGACTTTATCCTGAATGTAGAGGACTTCAAGCATCATTTAAATGAAAGCCTTGATCTTCTGGTCGTCTGCAACCCTAACAATCCCACCTCCACTGCCGTGCCCCAGAGCGTCATGCGCAAGATTTTGGACGAATGTAAGCGGTATGATATTTATGTGATGGTAGACGAGACTTATGTGGAGTTCGCCCCTGATTTTCAGGCAATTGACTCCATCCCTCTCACCCGGTATTACAACAATCTCGTAATCCTGCGGGGGGTGTCCAAATTTTTCGCTTCTCCAGGACTTCGCCTGGGTTATGCTGTGACGGGAAATCAGGATCTGTTAGAAAAAATCAATTCCCGGAAAAATCCCTGGACTATCAACAGTCTGGCCGCTGTGGCAGGAGAATTGATGTTCTCAGACACAGAATATATTGAACGGACAAGGTCTCTGATCCATCAGGAGCGCACCAGAATCTATGAGGAGCTGTTGTCCTGGAAGACAGTAAAGCCTTTCCGTCCCAGCGCCAACTTCATTCTGGTGAAAAGCTTAAAGGATGGTGTGACAGCCGACGATCTTTTCGAGCATGCCATTCGCAGAGAGCTCATGATTCGAAACTGCTCTACTTTCCCCTTTTTGGACAATCGGTATTTCCGTTTCTGTTTTATGAGCCCTGAAAAGAATCAGGAACTGTTAGCATGTCTGAGAGAACTGTTGTAATCTCCATGTTTTAAATAGGTCTCTTTAATCTCTTAAATGCGGACAAGAGAAAGTTTAAAAAAGAGTTGCACAAACAGGAATTTTAGGTTATACTACTTACACCAGATTACCCAACAGGGGCTTGTACTGGCTTCGACGGGGGTCTTGCAGCTGGTGAAGCTATCCGCAGGCGATGCGTCAAATCGCAAACCTAAATATAAACGCTGAAGATAATTTAGCATACGCTGCCTAATGGCAGTTGTCGGCCTTAGAGCACCTGCACTTTAAGAATCCGGCATCGACTATGCAGGAAACGACATATGTTAAGCTTTGCGCATATGGGCGTATCATGAAGCTACTGAAGCTGACAGGGTGTTAGTTCCCGGTTAGCAGAGGGAATGACAAAGAACTGACTATGATAGTAGAAGAACAGGGAATAGGCTTTCGGACAGGGGTTCGACTCCCCTCAGGTCCATTACTTGTAATTCCTCCGCAGGAGGGATTGCCTACGGAGCCGTTGCAAAATAGATGAATAATCATCTATGGAGCAGCGGCTTCATTTTTGTACAAAAACAGAAAACGGAATCAGAACAGTTCGTTATCCTTTGTAAAATACTTCGCAATCTCCCGCATGGACTGCTCTGCATGTTGTGTTATCTTTACTTTCATACTGCTGAATCACTGGACACTTCCCCAATCAATCTGGAAAACACCTCGTCAGCGGGAGACGACTCATCTGCTTCTGCTTGTGCAAATCCGATTTCCATCCTTGCATTAAATTCTTCTATACTCATCTCATCACGGGCCAGTGGCCGATTCGCTGGAATTGCTGGTCTGAACGGGATACCGTTCCATAAAACTACCTGTCTGTAAAACATATTGATGGCTGTAGATACTGGAATTCCAAGTTCTGAAAGGATTGTTTCTGCTTTTTCCTTGATTTCAGGCTCTACGCGAGCCGCTACATTTGCACTTTTAATTGCCATTTCAAACACCGCCTTTCTTAAATATCCCAATTTCCATATAGTCAGTATACTGTATTGTATGTCGAATTGCAATACAATATCCACACTGCCAGCAGAGTAAAATCTCCCCTACTCGTTCAAATCCTGTCAAAGCATTCCAGCACAACTTTTTTGTCTCCTTGATTACCATGCAAAAATCCCAGCATCAGACTTTCCAGTAAATCCAGTTTATCAATAATCACTTGCCTGTCCTTTGTGCTCAACCCTCTGTCAATCTCATCAAACATCAGGCCCTTTTTATTTTTCTTCGTGAATCTGAAATTTTGCTTAAATTCCCGAAGGAATTCTGCGAATTTCACATCCTCTATCCCGTATTTCGTAAATCTGTCAAACAAGGTCAGAAATACAAAGGAGTCTTTTTTATTGAAGATATCTTTTATATCGCTTGTGACGATAGGTTCTAACCTGTGTAAAAGCGCTTCAAAAGCATCAAATTCTTTTTCTGTTGCATGATCATTTAAATACTTGCAGGCTTCCTTTGCCTGAGTCTTCCAGTTCTCAAAATGATTCATGCACATGATAGATTCTACAATGATCCGTTCCACAACGCCTTTTGTTTTATCATTTTCCGTATAACTGTTGCAGTCCACAAAAAATCTGCTGTCTAAAATTCTATGAATTCGCTCCGCATACTTATCAATATAAGTAAACGCTTTCTGATCCGTATTCATGGATACATGATTGTTGTAACGTTTGATATATTTTGAAATTTTGGAACTATTGCAAGATTCATGAATGACTGTCTCAATTTGATATTCATCAAACTTTTCCTTTAATTCATCTGGAAGTTTTTCGTATGTTTTATTCTTTATATCAAACATTGCTTCTTCCCACGCTATATTCCCATCTTTGTCTGCAACCTTCTTTTGGTATGGAATGACTGAGTTTTCAATGGATGATGTAACTTTATAATTCCCATATCGAAATGCCATCAGTGCAGTACTTCTACAGCCGCCATCCACAATATGTAACTGGGAATTTTCTTCCTCCCCCAAAATAATGGGTGGGATATAGTCATCTGTAAGTACTGTGACAATCAATTCATTCATGTGCTCTTTTTTCCACACAAAATTTCTCTGAACATCTGCATCATTACATATCTTTCTTCTCTGTATCTTTTTCAGATACATTTCTAAGGTATACGTTTGCTTTCTGGGCCTTGCCATGTGACACCCCTCCCCATACTTCTTCCTGTCATCTAAAACAGGATTGAGATATTTCTAAATGAATGTATCGCTGCTTTACAATCTGCATACTGCTTTTTACTCATGTGTAACTCTTCCCGGATCTCATTTGGATGATAACCAGCTATATTTAACCTTAAAACTTCCTTCTGAATACTTGACAGCTTACTGAGATATTGTAATACCCGCTTGCTATATCCCTCTTCTCTCACTTCAAATAATTCCCTCTCAATGGTAAAATCATCCGCTATCACATCTCCTAAAGTAGTATCCTCCTCGTCGCCTATGGGCGTGTCAATGGGAATGGACATTCTGTCTATTTTTCGCTTTTCCCGATTCCTTCTCGTCACTTCTGTCTTTATCTTATTTAATAAGCACGAATACAAAAATCCATCAAAAGATTGTGAGTTATCATATCTTTTCAACACATCTGCGAAAACCTCATTTGCAAGGGAATAAAAATCATCCAGATCTTTGTCTGATAATCCCCCAAATTTTAATAAGATCTTGTCCACTATCTCATGAAGCTTTTTTGCATTGTTTTCATAGTATGCAACTAAAATCTGTTCCATATTGATACACCTCCTTGCTTGCAATGACAAGTATAGAACAAACGTTTGTATTTGTCAATAGTTTTTAGAACAAACGTTCGTTTTTGTTCTGCAAATGGAGAAGTATATAGTATAACCGCCACATTATGACACTGACAATCATAAAAATTTATGAATAGGAGGCAATCAAACAGCAAATGACAAAAACAATGAGCAGAACAAGAAAACAGGAAGGCGCAGACCATACAAAATTTGGAGGTATTATCTATGTTTCAGACTTCAACACAGATATCAGAGGAAAAGATTCCAAAAATGGTTCCGCCATAGCCAATCGCATTGCAAATGATTTCAGATTTGATGAACAGTGTAGAAAAAACACCGAATATTGGAGGAACGTAATTTGAGCAAAAACAGAAATTGCATTTACATCCCAAGTATCGACGGAAAGGACTTATATCTGACGAACACTTACAAAGATCAAAGCAAAAATGAAACAGGATACAGGCTTGTCACCAAAGATGGCCATATCAATTATAACCGCTTTATCAATTCTTTTGATTTCAGCCTGGATCGTGAAAAAATCCGGGAAATGGCAAAGGAGGTTTACGGTAAAAAAGATACCTTTTCTTTTCTGTACAATGGCAAGGAATACAGTGATAAGATTATCAATGTTACTTTCAAGTATAGCAGCAAGGATTTCAATCAGATAAAAAAGAATACTTATGTGATGGCTGGATACCAATTAGATGAGCTGCGCTTTCAGGATCATATCGCCACAGAGGATGGCATAATTGTGGGTATTGTCACTTCTGTTCCTACAAATGAAAAAATTCCCTTGGAATTGCCGGAAGGCTTTGACTATGCAGAAGATGAAAATGGAAATTACGTCTATTCTCTTAAAACAATTGGCGTGGCTCAGTCGCGAAAGGAATTGCGTGATTATCTATACCAGAATGGATTTAACTGCAATGGAAATCATTATGTCCGGTTCAAGCGCACATCAGGGTCTGCCAGAGTTGGAAAGTGTCTGTTTATCGAAGAAAGACTCTATCCCAAAATTCATGAATGGGAAATGTGCGGATTAGCCATAAGCGAGGGGTGCGCCGTAGATCTGGCTGCATTGGAGTCCTATATCTCTCTTCCAACCAGCAGCGCCATCGATACGCTACAGATTGATCCAAAAAGTATCCTGATTATTCCTGATTGTGAAAGCAAATTTAAAGAAGATTCTATCGTTGTTGAAATGGATTCGGACAAACGTGTTGTTTCTAGAGAAGGGGCGGCGGAAGTATCCAATTCTATTTTTGACGGACAATCTTTAATCGATAAAAGCATTATGGGAAATTATGATTGTTTTGGCATGGTTTTATTGAGAAACCGATTTTTTAAATCCTGTTGCTTCAATACAAATATACAGCAATGGTTTCAGGATCAGCATATTACGGACTTGTCACAGCTACAGAAAGATGCTGTCACTCTCGCAGAAAAAATTGAGGATATCAAACTCATAACAACGCCAAACAGTATCAAATACGTGAAATTTGCTCCTTTGCTGCAATGGCTGAATCACATAGATCCAACTTTCAGCATTGTAAAACACGAAAAGAAAACCCATTTTTTTAATGGAAGAATGGTTCAGACACATTATCAATTACTAAATACCCTTCAGCTTACTCCTGAAGAAGTTCACAGTTTATTAAAGCCATCTTTGGATTATGTAAACTTATTAAACACAGATAAAGACGTATTAAAATATCAGGTAAAATGTTCCGTTCTCGATCATGAGGTCTCAAATGTTTTTAAGGATAAAAATGAGCTGATTTATACTATGATGAAGGCGTCGGAGGATTTCTATAAAACAAAGTATTTCTATGACTTTAAAAAAGAAACGTGTAAATCCTATCTAAAGAACCTGAAAAAGGGACATATCCTGATTGACGGTAATTATTCTGTTTTATTTGGAAACCCGTATGAAATGCTGCTGCACAGTATTGGTGAATTTGATGTAGACTCAGGAGAGTCCTCTCTCCCTTCAGGTCATATTCACACCACCAGATATCCTTATGGAACGAAAATTTTAGGATGTCGCAGTCCACACATTTCTACATCAAACATTCTGATTTCTACGAATATGAGGCATGATTTGATTGACCGGTATTTCAACCTCACGAAAGAAATTGTGTGCATGAACGCAATAGGCGAAAACACGCTGGAACGTTTAAGCGGTGCGGATTAACAACATGGTCCGCCTGATACAGTAATGTATCTGTAAAAACATTGGTGAACCTATACATGTAGGGTGTCTAATATTTTTCCATATTAGGCTAACGGCAAACGTCTAAAGAATAGAAACGTCGCTCTATTCCATGATCATGCCGTGTCAAGATTATTTAGAAATGAATAATAAGATGTAACGACTAGAGGAAAATGCCTAAGTACGTCAAACGTATAGGGCCAGACCTCGTACACATGAAGTGAAACTCTTCATGTGGAAGCGCCAGTGTACGAGATGTCCTGTGATTTTTATCATAGCCTGTGAATGGACACAGGGTAAATGAAATAGTCTACTCCCCTTAGAAATATCGGGAAACCGAGGGTATAAAGGTACGACAGTGATCAAATGATCGTGACAGACAATCAAATTCTGATTCAGGCAGCTTTAAAAAATTACCACGTTTTTAAAGTGCCTGCCAACAGAGTTTCCGCTAAAAAATCCCAGCGTTTTTATACAAATTTAGATAAATCAGATTTGGATTATCGCACAAGTGAAAACAAGATAGGCGAAATCGTCAACTTATCTCAGGAATTAAATACGCTGATGTGGGATTTCATAAATACATCGAAAAAAGATTTAAAGGATTGCTACGATGATATCCGGGAAATCTACCATGATATCTGTATCCTGAATGTCTTAAGCTGTATTGAAATTGATAAAGCCAAAAAAGAATTTGATATCTCTTCCAGCAAAGAAATCACTGAGATAAAAGGCAAATGGGCAAGGCGCACATTGGACGACAGGGTCATCAAGCCTGCATTTCTCGGCTTCATTGCCCAGACAAAGGGCTATCGTGATCCAAAAAAGAAACAATACAATTACCATAAGACTTCTATGGATTATTTACTCAAAGAAATCAATCGGTATCGCTCTGATAAGACAGAGGGAAAGAACTTTCTTCCTCTGTCAGAATGTTTTCGGTTTGCCGGCTTTCAGCCCAATTCTGTCAATCGAAAACAGCTCCTTAAAATCGTTAAAATGTGCGAGGCTACCATTTCTGCTATCAATGCCATATGGGTAAAAGAATCGGATTCTCCAGAAGAAAAATATTTGCTTTCCCAGAAATGTAAGGAGGAATTGGTCTTTGACATCCAAAAAATGAAGATTAACAAACATACTTTATTTACATTAATTACTTATATTGATAGGAAAAAATATTCTCATATCTCGAAATTACTCTTCTTTGTATTATTTCATTATGAAAATACTTCCATCATGGAAATTATGTCAGAACTCCTTCCGTCCAAGTCTTATATTCGGGAGTCCTCTGACGGAGAGCTTAATTTATATGGGATCAAATTCGCAAGGTACGGAGGAAATGCCATTGAATAAAAAAGATTTTATAAAGGAAGCTTCCAGGCGAACTGGAATCAGCACGTATGCCATCGACGAAGTGTACAATATTACATACGAATTAATCGTAGAAAAGCTGATCCACAATGAAACCATTGAGCTTCCCAAAATAGGATGCTTTTCCCTTACAGAAAAAAATGCCAAAGGCCTCCTATGTGGAGATCAGAGGAATATGGAGAGGAAATGTACCTATCCCTTATTTAAAATCAATGAAAGCCTGAAAAAACGGATCAAAAATAGAAGTACTTACCAAAAAATCCCCGAAAAGTTATGAAACGCATTTTTCGTCCGTCCTCTTTTGAGGCGGAAGTTCCCAAAAGTTCAGTCGGAACATCCGCCAAAAACGGCAGTTTCAAAAATAAGGGAGCCATAGGAAGAACATTCTTATACAGGTGGCGGTGCTGCTATTCTGGCAGTATCGCCATTTGTCTCTTTTCATGGAGGTGAGCTATGTCAAATTTATACACTGCGTCTAATTATAAAAATACGATTATAAATCTTTTCCTTACGAATAAAGAGTTTATGGCCCTTTTGGGTTCTGAAGAGCAGGGACAAATCTTTGATTATCCTTTTGCAGATGAAACAACTTCCCAGGAAAAGACCTTTGTGGTCGTAGAGACTGATATCGAGTCAATACGCCAAGAGCTATTTATTGATTTTAATTTGTATGTCTATGTCTTTACTTCCAAAAATCTTGTGCGGATCACAGAGGATACCATTCCCTCCCAAATAGATGTGGAAAGAATGGGATACAACGTGGGACAATACGGAAATCGCGTTGACCTGTTATGCGACGTGGCAGACAGGATTTTAAATGGAACTACAGACTTAAAAGGCATCGGCAATGTAAAACCTGCGGAAAAAGATTTTATAACATTATATGCCCCCAACCATAACTATTATGGAAAACGTTTGAAATATCAAATTTCTAATTACAGTGAATGGAAGGAACCGTATGGAAGTGAATAGGCAGTCACTGTTTCCTTTTTTAATCTTCAATAGGGAAATCAAGTACAACGAATCAATCACATTATATCCTATTAAAATGAAAGATATCATTCTCTTTCAACAATACCAGTCAGCGTTAACTTTGCGTAAGGATTCCATTTTCTGCGAGAAAGCATTAATTAAAATGGAGTATTTAGACTTTCTAAAATATGCCTGCAGAAATGAAGAACTGGCCCAAAGATATCATATGCCGCTTTTGTCTTATTATTATGATTTTATCATTGGAATCTTTCAATTAGCTTGTAGTGATGAGACTGAAATTAAATACAATTCTCAAAATCTCGATCTTTTCATTAATGGTTTCCAAATCACCAACGCTGTATTTGAAGATTTAAGAAGAATCCTGATTCTTCAAAACGATATTGATTTCGATGTGGATGAATTTATCAATATGGATACAGTGAAAGCTTTGGAAAAAGCAAAAGAATTTGAAGCAAAGAAGAACAAAGAGAAATCAGATATTGAAGACTATATTGACTCTTTCATCATTCAAATGAAAGTTCCAGAAGAATATGTCTCGAACCTGACCATACGCAAGTTTTGGCGCTATATAAAACGAATCAATAAACATGAGGAATATCAGGCCTGCCGCTCTGGAGAAATGAGTGGAATGGTGACGTTTAAGGAGCCCCTTCCACACTGGATGACAAGTATTGAAGTAACAGATAAATATGAAAACTTAAAATCAGATGCAGATAAATTAAGGAGCAAAATCGGATAACGAGTTGCTTCTTTTTTTATATATGATTAATTTATTTAAGAAAGGATGAAAATCATGGCAAAAAATTCAAAAGACTTTTTAGTCTCAACCGCTGATGTTGCATTTATCGTTGACGGTATGCTGGCGTTTACAGGTACCACTTCTTTAAATGCCTCCATTGCTGTTACGATGGAAGATCAGGAAGTAACTGGTGGAAAGGGAAACAAAACTCTCTACAAGTATAAGTATGGAAGAAAGCTTGCTCCGTCTATTGAGATGGCTGAGTGGAATCTTGCATACATTGCTGCAAATGTAGGCTCTACTATCTTCCAGGGCTTAAAGGATGTCTTTGCGGTAGCAGAATGTGTAACTCTTTCCAAGGGAGTTGGCACACTTAAGAAAACGCCTGTGGGAAAAGTATTTGTGGAAAAGGCAGATGGCTCTACCTTGGAGGTGGCGCCAGAAGGTTCCGTGATCACAGTTGGAGACGCCGATGATACGGTACGCGTTACTTATCGGTACAGCACTACTGTAAAGCGAGTGACTGTTGACGCAGAGTCTACTCCTATGGTTGGCGAATTGATCCTCACCGCCGACAAGCACAACAACCTGAAAGGAAAAGTAGGGGAAGTACAGATCGACGTTCCTTCTTTCCAGCTTTCTGGTACTTTTGACATTGCGCTTGAGGCAAGCGGAACTACCACTACGAAACTGGACGGAAATGCACTTGCCGTAGAGGGAGCGACATGTTCGGACGGATCTGTCTATGCCTACATTACGGAGATTCCATCTGCAGAATCTGCTGTCACAGTATCCGATATTGCAGCTACACCTGCTGTCATGGAGCTGGCTGTGGATGAGACAAAGAAAATTTCCGTAATTGGAATGAAAGGCGGACTGTACAGCAATGTGGGCATTGAGATTGCCGACTGTACTGTCACATCTGAGGACTCTGCTGTCGCAACAGTCGCAAATGGGATCGTAACAGGCGTAGGCGCCGGAACCACTTATGTAAACGTGGATTACAATGGAGTAAAAGATCTGATCAAAGTGACTGTTTCTTAATTCTGTCAGGGAGAGTAGTGATATGCTACTCTCCTAAAACTTTTCTATGAATGGAGGTATCCCTATGACAAACGCTACATTTTTAATGTTATTATCTTCTTTTTCTGTACTCAGCAGTTTGGTTACAGAAGGTGTAAAAAATTTGGCCGATAGCAAGGTAAATCTGTCTTATAATCTTGTATCTCTTATTACGGCTCTTTTCATTGGCGGAGGCGGCACAGCCATCTATTATCAGCTCAATGCCATTTCTTTTACCGTAAATAATGTCATTTATATGATTCTTATGGGGCTGGCAAGCGGACTTGTGAGTATGGTTGGATTTGATAAGGTGAAGCAGGCCTTGGAACAAATTACAGGAAAATAATAGGAGCGATTTTATGGTAAAACCAATTTGTTATTTGCAAACAGATTCCCGCTGGAAAAATGCCAACTATTCTGCAAAAGGGGAAAGGAAAACCATTGGAAGTTCTGGGTGCGGCCCCACTGCAGCAGCCATGGCCATTGCCACATTAAAAGACAAAAGCGTGACGCCTGTCACTACTGCCGAGTGGTCCATGGCTCACGGCTACAAGGCCTTCAATCAGGGTACGTATTATACTTATTTTGTGCCGCAAATGGCTGCTTATGGAATAACATGTAAAAAATTAAATGCTTCCAATCTATACGGCAAGTCCTCTTCCACTGCTCACACAGAAGCCCTAAACGCCTTAAAGAGGGATGACTGGGTCATCGCCTGTATGGGGAAAGGAAATTGGACAAGTTCCGGTCACTTTATTCTGCTGTATGGATATGAGAATGGGTATGTCTACATCAACGATCCTGCGTCAACAAAAGCATCCCGGGTAAAAAATACATGGGCATTGTTTGCGAAACAGGTAAAATATATGTGGTCCATTGCCGTTCCCGACAGTTTTAAAAAGGCTTCTTCTGCTAACCCTTCTTATACCAAAATACAATTTATCAAAGATGTACAGAAGGCAATTGGCGCAAAAGTGGATGGAATTGCAGGCACTGAAACCTTATCCAAAACGATCACTGTGTCCCGGACTATAAACAGCAGACATCCTGTCGTAAAACCTTTACAAAAATATCTGAATGTACAAGGATATGACTGTGGAGCCGTGGATGGCATTGCTGGAGCTAAATTTGACGCCTCTTTAAAAGCCTATCAGAAGAATCTGGTTGGCATGAGATATCCTGACGGAGAAGCCACAAAATCAGGGAATACCTGGAAATGTTTACTTGGAATGAGATGATATGGAAAAATTATTTACAGACTACTTCGCTCGTATAAGCCCTCTGGTACTCTTCGCTGCCTTTCTAATCCTTATTTTTGTATGTTATATCCTTATGAAAAACCGCAAAGTAATCTCTGAACTATGGAATGATCTATACAACAGGAAGAAAAAGAAAGAAGAACTTCTGCAAACAATCAAAGACAACCAGGCTAATATTAAGATCATCATGGAAAATCGCATCCATGATCGTGAACAGTCCTTTATGATACAAAAAGAGTTGACGGACGTGCAAAGCAAGCTTTCCGCGTCCTTATCAGATATATCCAGAAAAATAGATGATATGCAGCGCAATACCGACGAGCGCTTTATGGAGAGTGAGCGAAAAAACAATAAGCGTATCCGGGCAGAGCTGAAAGACAAAATCAGTCAGTCCTACCGATATTACCATTCATTTGGGAAAATCAATGATATGGAGCTGGAGGCTTTGGAAGATCTGATTGAAGAATATGAGGAGGCCGGCGGCGAGAATTCCTTTGTACATGCTGTAGTCCAGAAAGAGATGTATACCTGGGAGTTGGGGAACCCGATGGAGAATTCCTCTTAAACATCTTGTTTTTCACGAACGGATATGATATATTCATAATATAAAAAGAGCAACCGCCCACAAGGTGGGTTGACAAAATAGTAAGATAGAAATACCACCCATCTACTCAGCCAAAGTCTGAACTGAACCCAAAATGTTGGACAGTTTATAATCAAGGTTAGGCAACTTCTAAGGATTGGTTCCTGTAATCAACAGGACTCAGTCCTTTTAGTTTTCCCTTGATTCTCTTATGGTTGTAGTAATCTATATAATCTTCCAACTCCTTGATAAATTCTTCTATGCTTGTAAAGTTTTCCCCATAGAACATTTCTGATTTGAGTAGGCCAAAAAAGTTCTCCATGATTGAATTGTCAAGGCAGTTCCCTTTCCTTGACATGCTCTGCCGGATTCCTTTCGCCTTAATCCTCTCCTGGTAATCCTTCATACGGTAGCACCATCCCTGGTCTGAATGCAGGACCAGGTTAGTTCCATCCGGTATTTTTCGAAACGCTTCTTCCAGCATGTCCGTTATCATTTTGTAATTCGGGTTTAAGGAAATGCTGTAGGCAATGATTTCACTGTTATACATATCTAGGATTGGCGACAGATAGGCCTTCCTGCCAAGCAGTGCGAACTCCGTTACATCCGTTGTCCACTTTTCATTAGGCTTCCCGGCATGGAAGTCCCTCTTTATGATGTTCTCTGCTGCCTTGTTTATTTCTCCCCGGAAGGAATTATATTTTTTCCTCCTTATCTTGCAGTGAAGGCCCATCTCATTCATCAGTTTCAATACTGTCTTATGGTTTAGGCAGACTCCCCAGTTCCTCAGTTCCATTGTTACCCTGCGGTAGCCATACCTTCCCTTATTCTGTTCAAACACTTCTTTTATCAGTTCTTTGTGTCTTTCATGTCTGTCTTCCCTCTGGGACGACTTTAACATATAATAATATGTGCTGCGGGAAAGCCCGGCAACCTCAAGGAGTTCTTTCAGCCCATATTTCTGCCTTAGTTCCGTTACAGCCTTTCCTTTTTTTGCTTTTGTGAGCAATCCTTTTCTTGAACTAAGGCATTCAATTTTTTTAGGTAGTCATTCTCCATCTGTAAATAGCGCACCTGCTTTTCCAGCGTTTCTATGCGTTCCTGGGGGCTGCTTTGAACCTCAGCCGCTTCAGCCCCAGCCTTTCTTTTTCCATTTTTCATGTTCTTATTCTTCCCGCGCATTTCCTTCCCCAAGGCGTCAGCCCCCTGCTCCAGGTAAATCTTCCGCCAGCTCCTTACCGCGCCGCGGCTGGCATGGAACATTTCTGAGACCTGGCTGGAGGAAACTTCTGGATGACCCAGCCAGTATTCAGTTACACGCAGCTTGAAAGAGGGGTCATAGGTAATATATTTGCCACCGCTTCGAGGCTTTAACAATGCGTCCATTCCATTTCTATTATACTTTTTTATCCAATACTTTACCGTGTTATAGGGTATGTCATAATAGTCTGCCAATTGTTTGGCAGAACGGATATGCCCCGCATAGTCATTGATTACCTCTGCAATCAGGTCCTTTGGAATAGGTGCGAACAAGGTATGAACACTTCTTTAAAACGGCTCGAAGCTTCCTTTCAAGGATTTACCGATCGCATCTTAAACACCAAAGTTATAAAAGGTATTCTTGATTTTAGTAATACAATTACAAGTACTTTTAATAACATAACAGATCAGCTAGGCTCCACAGGTGCAACCAGAGTGGCCGGCGCTGGATTATTTAATCACTTTCTAAAAGATAGATCAAAATAATGATTTTGTCCTTCATGGGTGTGAGTCCATGTTGCAAGAAATAAAACGTGTCAAAGTATGAAAGGTGGAAGCCAAGTAATACAGCGGGGAATCTCTCATTAATATCCACCACGGTATCATTGGTAACAATCGGATACTAAGGTGTCGAAAGACAGAAAAAACGGATATTTGGCTATATGCTAACCAATAACGCTAAGTAGCCATCTTATTTTCATGAAAAACAAATAAGAAGGAAGAGATATCATTCGGAACCAAGCTGAGTGAATGTAAGGCACTCAGAGTAGGGTGGAAACCTACTCTCCTACGTTGAACGAGGGTGAAGGCGCAGAGACTAGAAGGCACAGGGTCTTATTCTATAAGATTCAGAGGGATAGTCCAATTTCTATGATATATTGAGAAATATGTCATAGTCTATGCTCGCTGGTATCCAGACCAGCAAGAAGGGAACTTCGAGAAGTAGTGTAGAGTGAGGTTGAATAATAGATTACTATTACTTACTGCATCAAATATTTGTTGGCACACTAAAACTATAAATAAAATATACAATTACATAAATTCCTGCAAAATCAAAATTTTATTTCTAATTGCTATAATTTATCTAATTTTGTCAAAACATGCTAGTAACAAAAACTTTATAATAGTTTTCATCAATAAGAATTAAGGATTTATCTCCATCTTTCCATTTGATTTCAATGAGATATTCCTTTTTATTCTTGCCACCTATTCCGACAACAGCACCTATATTTCCTAATAGCGCTACTCCTAAAGCACCTTTCCAGAAGGAATATTGATCTTTATTTGTCTCATCTATGATTTGGTAAGAAATGATATTTTTTTTAGTAAGATTCCATCCCATTCCTATTGGTGATAAGCAATTATTATCTTTTAGATAACATAAATCATTATTTTTATATTTTCCTTCTAAGAATTTATTAACTCTAGCCATATAATAAAAATCTCCCTTAAAACTTTATATGGTCAATTATACCAATAAAAACAAGTGTGTTCAATCTCATATTACGAAAACTAACAATTTTATCAATACTGTAAAAAACCTTAATAAAACAATCGAGCAACTAAATAGTATTAATTTTAACATTTCTGGATTATCTTCTAAACAATTAAATATACTTGTAAATGATTTAGAAGCAGCCGAACTCCAATCCTACATCAACAAAATCAAAGAAATCAATAATGTAGATTATGGCGATTTTAACACATCACAAATTCAAAACTACGCCAATGCTCTCTCTGATCTAGCTCCCACACAAACTGCCCTCCTTCTCTCCGCCCAGGGCCTATCCAACGCAAAGATTCAGGAAACATTAGCCGCTCAGGGATTTTTAACCGATACCCAACAATATGATGCATTTTCCAATGCTGGACTTCTGAAATCCAAAGTGTCTTTAACCGCTGCGGAATCTCAATATGCCATCCAAAAAGCATTTATTACAGAAATGTCCCAGGCAGATGCAGCCGCTAAGGCAAGCGAAACCATGGCCTCTCTTGGTTTATCTGCTGCTCTTCAAGGTCTCCCCAATACACTCCAAGATATAGCATCCCCAATACTGGCCTATCAAACACTGGCAGCGCAATAGACAACTCCAGAGAAGAGGCCGAACAAGCCGAAGACGCCTTCGAAAAGAGCATCAACTTCTTCGAACAGCGGGTGAAAGTCCTGGAAGACGCCTTTGACAACCTGGAAAAAGGTATGAAGAACGTCTTTGGGGCTGACGCTAAGAATACTCTCCTAACTGCCCAAATAGGCGTCCTGGATGAAGAAGTCAACAATTACACCGACGCCCTCTCCATGTACCGACAAAAGGCTGATGAAGCCCTCTCCGGGATCGATTCAGACCTCAGGGACAAGATTGTAAACGGCGCTGTCCAGCTTACAGACTTTATGGGCAAAGGCAACGAAGACATAGTCGAGGCCATAGAAGCTTATCAGGATTGGGCCGGCAAGGTTGCAGACTGCACACAAAAACTAGAGGAACTAAAAACTCAAATCCGCCAACTGGAGCTCCAGAAGTTTAACAACATCATGGAAGACTTCAATAACCAATTTGATCTGCGAAGCGACTCCATCGATCTCATCAAGAAGCAGATTGCACTATTAGAAGAAGCCGGTGAGCTGATCGGAGAAAGCTTCTACTCCAAACAAATCGAACAGGCGGAAAAACAGCTTCACACACTGGAATCCGAAAAGGCCCGTCTTGTCCAACAATTGAACGAAGCTTTGTCCTTTGGAAGAATTCAAAAAGGAACCGAGGAATGGCTGGAAATGGTCAATGCCCTCTCAGATGTAGAGGGAAGTATCCTGGACTGTAAGACTTCTATTGAGGAATTTGACAATGCACTCTTAGAGCTGAATATACAGATATTTGAACGCATCCAGACGGAGTTTGGCAACCTTAACTCTGAAATGGAGAACCTGGCCGGATTATTTGACGAGTTTAACGATATCCGGGTATCAGACGGAAAGGGAGCCTGGACCGACCAGGCCATTGCCACCCTTGGACTATATGCCCAGCAGTATGAATTGGCCAGATACCAGGTAGCCCAGTATGGGGATGCCATTGACCGGCTAAACAAAGATTACCTGGCTGGGAGATACTCTGCCACAGAATACGCCGACAAACTGGTCGACCTGTCAAAAGAACAATGGGACGCCGTAAACAGCGCCAACTCCTTAGAGGACGCCATAATTGACTTAAATGAAACCCGCGTAAATGAAGAAATCGAGGTGATAGAAGAAGAGATAGATGCCTATAAAGAGCTGACAGACGCACAGATAAAAGCCCTGGAATCCGCAAAGGATCTGCATGATTACGAGGAATCTATCGCAGAAAAAACAAAGAATATCACAGATATTGAGCGTCAGCTTGCAGCAATGCAGAACGATGATTCATCGGCAACTGTCACCAAGAGAAGGAAGCTGGAAGAACAGCTTGCCCAAGCCCTTTCCAGACTATTCCCCAAAGCATTACCAAAGCTACTCGTATACAACTGAAAATCTAATAACCTAATAAAACCAAGTAACCATTCTCAAACATGTAAAGGGGGCAATATAACTCCATGAACAATGATCCAAACGTTTTATTAAAAGTGATACTTGATTCAAGCGATATTGGCAGCTCAGATATTGCAAAAATACAGAAAATATTGGACAACTACACCGTACATATTAATGCCGAGCTTGATAAGACACAATTGATGAATTCTGTAAAAAATGTCTTGCCGCAGGTCCTCAAAGAGATTAATAAAATATCTGGGACAACTATAAAGATTGATATTGATAGCAGTCTCATCGAAAAGTCGATCGACCAGATCATTCTGGATAGTAGACGATTAAAGAAAGAACTGCATGATGTAGGCAATGAAGTAAATAGGGTTGCTGAAAATTCTGGGAACTCTGTATTAAAAGAACAGAATAGGTGCGAACAGGGTATGAAAGCTTCTTTAAATCGGCTTGAAGCTTCCTTTCAAGGATTTACTGAGCGCATCTTAAGCACCAAGGTCATAAAAGGTATTCTTGATTTTGGTAATACAATTACAAGTACTTTTAATAACATTACAGACCAGCTAGGCTCCACAGGTGCAACCGGAGTGGCCGGCGCTGGATTATTTAATCACTTTCTAAAAGATAGATCAAAATAATGATTTTGTCCTTCATGGGTGTGAGTCCATGTTGCAAGAAATAAAACGTGTCAAAGTATGAAAGGTGGAAGCCAAGTAATACAGCGGGGAATCTCTCATTAATATCCACCACGGTATCATTGGTAACAATCGGATACTAAGGTGTCGAAAGACAGAAAAAACGGATATTTGGCTATATGCTAACCAATAACGCTAAGTAGCCATCTTATTTTCATGAAAAACAAATAAGAAGGAAGAGATATCATTCGGAACCAAGCTGAGTGAATGTAAGGCACTCAGAGTAGGGTGGAAACCTACTCTCCTACGTTGAACGAGGGTGAAGGCGCAGAGACTAGAAGGCACAGGGTCTTATTCTATAAGATTCAGAGGGATAGTCCAATTTCTATGATATATTGAGAAAATATGTCATAGTCTATGCTCGCTGGTATCCAGACCAGCAAGAAGGGAACTTCGAGAAGTAGCGTAGAGTGAGGTTGAATACTTTGTTTTAAAGGGTAGTTACTATTTAGAACATACTTTTAATAAATATTTTATAATAGTTTTCATCAATAAAAATTAAGGATTTATCTCCATCTTTCCATTTGATCTCAATGAGATATTCCATTTTATTCTTACCACCTATTCCGACAATAGCACCTATATTTCCTAATAGTGCTACCCCTAAAGCACCTTTCCAGAAGGAATATTGGTCTTTATTGGTTTCATCTATAATTGTATAAGAGGATATATAGCGTTTTACAATTGGCATCAAGTCTATGTCTATATCTATATCTAATATAGAACCACCAAGTATTTTTTTACTTTTATACTTTCCTTCTAAAACATAATTTATCTTTTCCATAACAAGACCTCGTAATCAATTTGCTAAGGCAATTATAGCAAATAATAAAAATATATTCAATCTCATAAAAAGAAAAGCAATATGTTTTTTATGGATTTTAAAAATTCCTAATGCCTAAACAAAGATTGATGACGTAAACAGCGCCAACTCCTTAGAGGACGCCATAATTGACTTAAATGAAACCCGCGTAAATGAAGAAATCGAGGTGATAGAAGAAGAGATAGATGCCTATAAAGAGCTGACAGACGCACAGATAAAAGCCCTGGAAGCCGCAAAGGATCTACATGATTATGAGGAATCTATCGCAGAAAAGACAAAGAATATCACAGACATTGAGCGTCAGCTTGCAGCAATGCAGAACGATGATTCATCGGCAACTGTCGCCAAGAGAAAGAAGCTGGAAGAGCAGCTTGCCCAAGCCCTTTCCAGACTATTCCCCAAAGCATTACCAAAGCTACTCGTATACAACTGAAAATCTAATAACCTAATAAAACCAAGTAACCATTCTCAAACATGTAAAGGGGGCAATATAACTCCATGAACAATGATCCAAACGTTTTATTAAAAGTACTGCTTGATTCAAGCGATATTGGCAGCTCAGATATTGCGAAAATACAGAAAATATTGGACAAGTACACCGTACATATCAATGCCGAGCTTGATAAGACACAATTGATGAATTCTGTAAAAAATGTCTTGCCACAGGTCATCAAAGAGATTAATAAAATATCTGGGACAACTATAAACATTGATATTGATAGCAGTCTCATCGAAAAGTCGATCGACCAGATCATTCTGGATAGTAGACGATTAAAGAAAGAACTGCATGATGTAGGCAATGAAGTAAATAGGGTTGCTGAAAATTCTGGGAACTCTGTATTAAAAGAACAGAATAGGTGCGAACAGGGTATGAAAGCTTCTTTAAATCGGCTTGAAGCTTCCTTTCAAGGATTTACTGAGCGCATCTTAAGCACCAAGGTCATAAAAGGTATTCTTGATTTTGGTAATACAATTACAAGTACTTTTAATAACATAACAGACCAGCTAGGCTCCACAGGTGCAACCGGAGTGGCCGGCGCTGGATTATTTAATCACTTTCTAAAAGATAGATCAAAATAATGATTTTGTCCTTCATGGGTGTGAGTCCATGTTGCAAGAAATAAAACGTGTCAAAGTATGAAAGGTGGAAGCCAAGTAATACAGCGGGGAATCTCTCATTAATATCCACCACGGTATCATTGGTAACAATCGGATACTAAGGTGTCGAAAGACAGAAAAAACGGATATTTGGCTATATGCTAACCAATAACGCTAAGTAGCCATCTTATTTTCATGAAAAACAAATAAGAAGGAAGAGATATCATTCGGAACCAAGCTGAGTGAATGTAAGGCACTCAGAGTAGGGTGGAAACCTACTCTCCTACGTTGAACGAGGGTGAAGGCGCAGAGACTAGAAGGCACAGGGTCTTATTCTATAAGATTCAGAGGGATAGTCCAATTTCTATGATATATTGAGAAATATGTCATAGTCTACGCTCGCTGGTATCCAGACCAGCAAGAAGGGAACTTCGAGAAGTAGCGTAGAGTGAGGTTGAATATATAGATTACTTTGTTTTAGAGAGTGGTTACAATTAAAACATACTTCTTACTAATGTTTGATAGTATCTTCCATCCAAAAGTATCAATGATTTATTATTAGAGCTATTTTTAGGATAAATCCATTCGATTTCAATAAGATATGCCTCCTTATCCTTGCCATTCAGACCAGCAACAACTCCCCACTCTCCTAATAGTGCTACCCCTAAAACACCCTTCCAGAAGGAATATTGGTCTATATTGGTTTTATCTATGACTATATAAGAAGATATATTAGTTTTATTAAGATTGCTGCCACCTATACCAAGTCCTTTTTTATCAATCCATATGCTATCTCCTTTGCATCTACCTTCTAATACAATATTAATTTTAGCCATAATTTAAAATCTCCTCGCAAAATTTCTATGGCTAATTATATCAATAAACATAAATATATTCAATCTCATATTAAGAAAATCACTAAATTTAAAAAAGAAATAAATACTTTAAAAAATGCATTACTTGAATTAAATACAATAAATTTTAATGTTAATGGGCTATCTCGAAAACAAGTACAATTGCTGTATCCAACACAAAACTTTGGTGGCATAGCCGAACTCCAATCCTACATCAACAAAATCAAAGAAATCAATAATGTAGATTATGGCGATTTTAACACATCACAAATTCAAAGCTACGCCAATGCTCTCTCTGATCTAGCTCCCACACAAACTGCCCTCCTACTCTCCACCCAGGGCCTATCCAACGCAAAGATTCAGGAAACATTAGCCGCTCAGGGATTAACCGATACCCAACAATATGAAGCATTTTCCAATGCTGGACTTCTGAAATCCAAAGTCTCCTTAACCGCTGCCGAATCTCAATATGCCATCCAAAAAGCATTTATTACAGAACTGTCCCAGACAGATGCAGCCGCTAAGGCAAGCGAAACCATGGCCTCTCTTGGTTTATCTGCTGCTCTTCAAGGTGAAGGAACAGAAACAGTCAAACTAACAGCAAAGAAGCTGGCTCAACTGGTAGAGCAAAAGAAGCTTACGGATGCTCAGGCAAAGGAAATCGCTATTCGCGTTGGGCTGACAAATTCCATAAAATCCCAGGCAACCAGCGCTATACCTGCATGGATTGCAAATATAAAGGCAATGACAATCGCCACATGGGATCAGATTAAGGCTACTGCTGTGTGGTTAGCCACAACCCCTGCCGGATGGGCGACTGCTGCTGTGGGAGCAATTGCTGCTGTGATTGGCGGGATGACGATTTATAAAAAACACCTGGAAAGCATCCGTCAGGCCACCGCCGAGTCTGCGAACGCATACAAAGAAACCTCCTCTTCCATTGATGGCTATGTATCCAAGTATCAGGAGCTCCATCAGGCGCTCTTAGATGCCAAAGGCAATGAGGAAGAAACCTACAATATCAAAAAGCAGCTCCTTGACCTTCAGACAGAACTCAATGATAAGTTTGGAGAAGAATACGGTAAGCTAAACCTCGTAACAGATGCTTACAAAAATCATAGTGAAGCAATCAAGGCATACAGCAAAGATGCCGCCCAATCTTTTCTAAATAATACGGGTGAAAAAGGGATCAAAGATGCCAAAAAGCAGATGCTTGACGATAAAAACTACGTTCTTGGAATGGGTGTATCTCTGTATAGTGAGGAAGGACTTGCAATACAAGAACTTGCCGACAAATATGGGATTCATATGAACCCTGATGAAAGTTCCGGTACATTCAGCCTTATGCTAAAAGCAGATGCTGCCACAGCCGAAAGCACGATTAATGACTTTATGTCAGATGTACGTAATCTAAGAGACAGTGGAGACTTTGACTTTACAGATCCTTTTGATCATGTATTAGAGTATTCAAATGGTGAGTTTCAAAGAGTACAGGACACGATAGAACAATTCGGAAATACACTCCAGCAAATTTTAATTGCTGAAATAACCAAAGATGACGATGACTTATCAAGAAAATATCAGAAAGCGATTGAAGCGATTGAAGCATATAATGACGCTATTTTAAAAAGTGAAGATCCCTTTCATGATGAAAGTGTCAAAAAATACAGGCAAGACTTAGAAGCAGCCAAGGCAGCCTTTAGTACAGAAGAGTTAGAAGACTATGGATATGTAATTCATGATGTATTTGACCAAGCAGACACTAACCTTCTTGATTTCTATGATAAGCTGCAAAACGATTCCGGTTTGCAGAAATTTGCAGAGCAATTAAAGGGGTTCGACAGGATAAGCCTTGAATCAATGGCAGATGCTAAAAACAATAACGCCTTTAACAGTTTGATCACGGCAGCCGACGAGTACGAACTAGAAGTTAATGACCTCATTGACCTGTTAATCAAACTTGGCATTGCCCAGGATGATATCTCATCTGATACTCCTGGATTCGAGGACTCCAGTTGGGACTACACCACCACCCTACAAAACCTGGATAAAGTAAAAGAAAAATTAGAAGTCCTTGAGCAGTCCTACACAAAGCTATTTGACGCCAACGGTTCTATCTCCTTCGAAGATCTCTCATCCATCAGCGAAGCCTTTTCCGATGTAGACGGTATCGAGGACTACATCAAGCGCATCCAGGATGCCGGAGAGAATACAGAAGAAGTAGGCCAGATATTCGGAGAACTAACTGGAGCCTATCTGGATCATTCAGGGATTCTATCCCATGTTACAGACGAAAACAAAAATCTTATCATCTCCATGCTCGATGAGATGGGCATTGCCAATGCAGAAGAGATTGTACTTGCACAGTTAAATGCTCAGCATGAAATTTTAGCATTACAGAAACAGTTTGTTGCTGAAAAAGGGCATGAATTAGCAAATGCCACTCTGGAAGAAATCACCCAATTCCTCACGGAGGCAAATGTTTCAGACATTACCAGACAAGCTCTGGCACAGTTGGCTCTGCAAAAGATTGATTTTAGCAATATCAACTTTAACGAAGCTGGAAATATTGCGCAGCTTATCTCTTTAGCTAATGCTGCCGGAGCATCCGCACAGGCAGTCGCAACCGCTAAGGCTGCACTCAATACCCTTAGTGACATAAACAAAAATGGAGCCAACGGTACAGCGGCAGATTTCCACCGCCTTGATAATGCCAGCTTAACATTACAGCAAATAAAGGATAAAACCTATGACTGGAACTATCAAAAACTGGATCCCAATGACTTCATTGTAACAAACTCTCCCCAATACACTCCAAGATATAGCATCCCCAATACTGGCCCATCAAACACTGGCAGCGCAATAGACAACTCCAGAGAAGAGGCCGAACAAGCCGAAGACGCCTTCGAAAAGAGCATCAACTTCTTCGAACAGCGGGTAAAAGTCCTGGAAGACGCCTTTGACAACCTGGAAAAAGGTATGAAGAACGTCTTTGGGGCTGACGCTAAGAACACTCTCCTAACTGCCCAAATAGGCGTCCTGGATGAGGAAGTCAACAACTATACCGACGCCCTCTCCATGTACCGACAAAAGGCTGATGAAGCCCTCTCCGGGATCGATTCAGACCTCAGGGACAAGATTGTAAATGGCGCTGTCCAGCTTACAGACTTTATGGGCAAAGGCAACGAAGAAGTGGTAGAAGCCATAGAAGCTTATCAGGATTGGGCCGGCAAGGTTGCAGACTGTACACAAAAACTAGAGGAACTAAAAACTCAAATCCGCCAACTGGAGCTCCAGAAGTTTAACAACATCATGGAGGACTTCAATAACCAATTTGATCTGCGAAGCGACTCCATCGATCTCATCAAGAAGCAGATTGCACTATTAGAAGAAGCCGGTGAACTGATCGGAGAAAGCTTCTATTCCAAACAAATCGAACAGGCGGAAAAACAGCTTCACACACTGGAATCCGAAAAAGCCCGTCTTGTCCAACAATTGAACGAGGCTTTGTCCTCTGGAAGAATTCAAAAAGGAACCGAGGAATGGCTGGAAATGGTCAATGCCCTCTCAGATGTAGAGGGAAGTATCCTGGACTGTAAGACTTCTATTGAGGAATTTGACAATGCACTCTTAGAGCTGAATATACAGATATTTGAACGCATCCAGACGGAGTTTGGCAATCTTAACTCTGAAATGGAGAACCTGGCCGGATTATTTGACGAGTTTAACGATATCCGGGTATCAGACGGAAAGGGAGCCTGGACCGACCAGGCCATTGCCACCCTTGGACTATATGCCCAGCAGTATGAATTGGCCAGATACCAGGTAGCCCAGTACGGGGATGCCATTGACCGGCTAAACAAAGATTACCTGGCTGGGAGATACTCAGCCACAGAATACGCTGACAAACTGGCCGACCTGTCAAAAGAACAATGGGACGCCGTAAACAGCGCCAACTCCTTAGAGGACGCCATAATTGACTTAAATGAAACCCGCGTAAATGAAGAAATCGAGGTGATAGAAGAAGAGATAGACGCCTATAAAGAGCTGACAGACGCACAGATAAAAGCCCTGGAAGCTGCAAAGGATCTGCATGATTATGAGGAATCTATCGCAGAAAAAACAAAGAATATCACAGACATTGAACGTCAGCTTGCGGCAATGCAGAACGATGATTCATCGGCAACTGTCGCCAAGAGAAAGAAGCTGGAAGAACAGCTTGCTCAAGCCAGGAAAGACCTGGAAGAAACAGAGTATGCACACTCTATTGACGCACAAAAAGAAGCTATAAACAAGCAATACGAAGATTATGAAGCGCAAAAGAACGCAGACATCGAAGCCCTGAAGCTTACCCTGGAAGACCGGGAACTTCTAATATCCAACTCTTTTGGGGTTGTAAAGGCAAATGCCGGTACGGTCGGAGAACAGCTTGCAATGATTGCCCAGGAACATGGAATCGTTATATCCAATGCAATACTCTCTCCCTGGCAATCTGGAGAAAATGCCATTGCCAGCTATGGAGCTGTATTAACAGAACAGACCAGTGCATTTATCGGTAACATCCTTGGTATACAGACTTATCTCTATGGATTGCAAATGCAGGCGAATACTACGGCAGACTCCTTGTCCTACATGTTCAGTGCCCGCGCAGATAACCTGGTAAATCAATTAGTCTCCTCTTACTACAGTGAAGCAAATCTTAATGCAATGACAAACAGCTTGCAGAACAGCTTGATAAACACCCTGGAAAGAGGATACAACATCAATGGCATTACCACTGCTCTCTCTTCCATTGCGTCTGGCGCTGATTCCGTAGCGGCGGCGGCAAACAGGGCGGCCTCAGCATTAGCCAGTACAGGAGCCGTAAGTGTAGGCTCTACAGAAAAAATTAAATTTCCCAAAGAAAAAGGAACTATCCCAAAAGCTTATGTCATCGGTTCTAACAATTATGGAAACCATACTGTATTCGCATCATCATCCAGTGAGGCCGTTAAACAGTTGCAGGCGAAATATCCGAAAGGATTTGGATGGCATGTTATTAATACATTGCAGGCATATGCCAAAGGCGGTATCATTACCAATAAAGACCACGGCCTATTTGACCCAGTCGCGAAAGCCATTGGCGAAGATGCTATGGTCGCAGTAAAGCACGGCGAAGGTATCCTCACCCCTGATCAGACAAGCGCATTGCTGAATCTTACTCCCATGCTGGACGATCTGAATAAGACATGGAACCTTTCTGGACTGAATGGAAATCATGTTGAACCAGTAAAGAAGGATAATGCAAATGTAACACTACACTACGACAGCCTGATTGAGATCAATGGAGATGTAAATGACACCAACCATTTTACAAAACAGGTAGGAGCCATTGCACAGACTTGCATAAACAAGACCTTTGAGGAAATGAGTCGGGATTTGAGGTATGGTAAATAAAAAATGTTATTGCAATCATTGTTTATTTGGTATATTATTAATTATAGGATTTTATGTGTATATATTTTTTCTTGTATTTATGCCAAATAAATAGTATAATAAGCTAAAAGTGCTACCCGTAAAGCAAGCGGTTAGTCCAAATTTTAATTAAATTCTAAACTTAGAAAATAACCGTACTTTGGCGAGGGCGGTTATTTTCTTTTGTTTTTGTGGTTAAACGCAAACGCAAGAATAGTAAAGATTACTATTGTGTATGTAAACATATCAGAGTAAGTAACCATATACTAACGTCCTCCTTTCGTAAATATTTCCTCGAAAGGATATCTATAAGATATACATGAGTTTAGTCTCACGATCAGAGGACTAACCGCCTACCACTTTAGGTAGCACTTTGTAATATTGTAGCATATTAAAGCCTATTGTCAAATAAAAAAATATTAAAACAAGACACTCTACAAATGGGTGTCTTGTTCCTTTTTATAAAGAAAGTTGGTGATAAATATATGGATTTATTCGGAAAAGATATGGTCATTGGAGATTTTAAATTATCAGACTATGGATTAATGCTCGCATCCTTTGGTTCTGGTTCAGCCAACGATGAAGAAGATTTAGGAATGAGTTACGAAACAGTCGAAACGTACATAGGCAGCAATCCTGTGCCTGTGTATCTGGGAGCAAAATATACCAGTAAATTAAAGCCACAGGCAACCATCGTGAAAAATGGCTGTAATGCTTACAACACCTCCCATTTATATTTTAACGAACATGAATGTAGAGAAATTCTCAGACAACTGACAGGATTTCGTGGATACAAAAAGATGCAGATATACTCTTATGAGTTTGATGAGCTATTATACTTTAACGTAAGAATCACAAATGTCTCTTATCGGAAAATTGCGAATAAAGTAGCTGGCATCATTCTTCAGATGGAATGTGATTCACAGTTTGCCTGGTCGAAAGAATATACTCAGGTCTATCATGTCACATCGGATACGCCTATCATGTTTTTCAACACTTCGGATGATCTGAATAATTATTTGTTTCCCAAAGTCACGATAACTTCACCGTCTCCCATTGCCAACCTGGAAATCAAAAATATTTCGGATGAAAACTGGACGTCAGTAATTAAAAATGTATCTGCTGATGAAAGGATTGTCATGGACTGTAAAAATGAAATCTTAACCAGTTCTATTTCAGACAAAGTGATATTAAATGATTTTAATATGCATTTTATCCGCCTGATTGCCGGGAAAAATGAGATACAGGTAAATGCCAATGCAACTCTTATCTTTCATTTCAGAGTTCCAAGAAAGGTAGGTTTTCTATGCGAATAATCAGAAATCATTACGATAGTCTTGAAGCCCCTCCTTTTATTCTCTGTAAAGCTTCTGAAAATAGGGTTGGAACGATCAAATGTACCAGAAAAAATTATAAAAAGAATTTCAATAGCTATGATGAGATTTCTTTTACTACCTATTTGTATCACGATGGAATAAAAAATAACCTGTATGACGCTATCGTCGAATTGCAATATATAGAAGTTCCTGAAATGGGCAGGTTCATCATTGGGTCTATTGCAACACAGTCCGAAGGGACAGAATTTGAATCCAAAGAATGTACAGCCTTAAGCGAGGAAGTTGTGCTGGCCCAAAAATATCTGGAAGAGTTTGTCATCAATATGGGAACTACGGAAAGTATAGACGGGGTACAATTCTATCACCTATCCGACCCGTCAAAAAGCCTTTTACATCTCATTCTTGAAAAATGTCCTGACTGGGAAATAGGTCATGTTGACACAGAATTATATACGGTTCAGCGATGTTTTGAGATAACCAGACAGGATGTGTATTCTTTTTTAACTTCAGATGTTTCACAGGCATTTCAATGTATCTTCGATTTTGACACCTTAAACCACAGAATCAATGTCTATCAGGAAAACAGGGTCGGAGAAGACACTGATATTTTTGTATCCTATCATAACCTGCTGAAAAACACGAATATCTCGTCCTCTGCCGACGACATCAAAACCTGTTTAACCGTGCTGGGGGCAGACGACTTGAATCTCCGGGAAGTAAATATGGGTTATGATAAAATTTATAATTTCGATTATTTTCATGACTTGCATTATATGACCAAAGGCCTGTACGATGCCTATACGAACTGGAAAAATAAGTGGGCTGAAAATGTGGGCGCTTATGAAGAACTCATTGTTCAGTATCAAGATTATTACAGGCAGATTCATAAACTGGAATCAGAAAAAATGCCTGCTGTATCAGGAAGCGCCAATTGGTCCGAATACGGTCTGAATCCATTGAAAGAGCAGTTAGCTTCCTACGAACAAAGGCAGGCTATTATGATAAAAGCAGGCCAGGGAACCTCCGGCCACAGAGATTATAATACCCTCTACCTTCCCTGTTATAACGCCATTCAGGCAATTAAGCGCCAGATAAGCGTGCTGGAGAGTCAGTTGTCCAGTCTGAAAGCACAGCAAAACCTCATTGGTAAACAGATGGATGAAATCATAGAATCTGTATCCATGCCAAATAATTTCACCAAAGAGCAATTAAAAGAGTTATCTAAATTTATCAGAGAAGATGAACTGTCTTCTTCTAATTTTGTTGTGACCGATACCATGACGGATTCGGAACGAATGGATATGCTTCACGAAATGTTAACGTATGGCCAGGAAAATCTATTTAAAGTTTCTCAGCCGGTGCTGCAATTTTCCTGTGACATGGAAAATCTCTTCGCTCTGCCAGAATTTCATCGCATTTCAGAAACGTTTGATGTAGGAAATTACATCCACATATGTCTGAGAGATGATTACATCATCAAGGCAAGAATCCTTGAAATCGATCTAAATCTGTATGATGAAGATGATTTTTCTGTTACCTTTGGCAATATCGCTAAGGCAAAAAAGTCTAAAATATATGAAGACGTGACAAAAGCTTTGGAGCTTGCTCATTCTGTCGCCACTTCCGTTTCTTTCCAGTCGTCCAATTGGAACAAGTCGAATAAGGACACTTCTACTATTAATAAAATGCTTGCAGATGGATTACTTGCTGCTGGTCAAGAATTGTGGACTACCAATTCGGATGTGCAGATTGGCGACAAAGGAATTTTAATTAGCAATACCCAGGATTCTAAATATTCTGGTGATCGTATTTTTATAGGCGGAGGCCAATTACTTTTTAGCGACGATAATTTAAAAACAATCAAAACTGCTCTTGGACGTGTTCAGTACACGAAAAAGGGCGTAACCTACAACGATTTCGGCCTGTTGGCTCAGTTTGTAATCGCAGGATATATTGCTGGCTCTGTGATTGAGGGCGATGAAATCATTGGCGGAACGATTACAGGAACAGATTTTAATAATGGCAATGGCACTTTTCATGTAAATAGCAGCGGCCATTTAGTTGCCAGTTCTGTGGATGTAAAAGGAAAAATCCAGGCAGACTCAGGAACTATTGGAGGAACGAATGGTTTTACCATCCAGTCCGGCAAGCTGTATTCAGGAAACAAATCTTCATGGAACTCTGCAAATGCCGGAGTCTATATAGGAACCAATGGGATTAGCCTTGGGCAGAACAGTCCCTTTCGCGTAGATTCATCGGGAAAATTAATTGCCACCAGCGGTACCATTGGTGGATGGACCTTAAGTTCCAATCAATTGTCTGCCAATGGCATTGAAATGAACAGTACCGGATACCTGCGGGCCACCAATGGAAACTGGAGAATTAATGCAAACGGTTCTGCAAGCTTCAAAAATGTATTTGTCTCTGGCGTCCAGTATGGGAGCAGCTTTGGAAATATTTCTTATACGACGAATGGCACATACGGAAATTTTAATAACGGATTTACTGCTGGTACAAGTTTTGATGTATCAGGAGGTGCATTAAAGAATTTTGATGATTTGGTTGTAAGGAATATTACTGCCGAAAATATTAAAGCTACAAATGTCCTGGCTGATTATATTGAAACAAGTACAGTGGAAGCTACATATGCTACTATCGAGAACTTAGACACAGCCAATGCCAGAATTGACAAGTTACAGTCTGCATCTATTAATGTTAATAGATTAACTGCTGGTACAGTTAATGGATATAAGGTGGAATGGCAACCAATTTCAATTTGTTTTGATATTGAAATATTTGATACATGGAGAACAATAGAAGGAGAACCAACACATATTATTAGTGGTATCACCCCGCACTACTATGTAGTGTATATGATGTGTTCAGAAACATAAAAAGGAGAGCCAAATGATTAAAAGCTATCAAATTTTAAAAGAAGGTATCAACGGTATGATTCAAAACAGCGGCCTGGATATTGGGGCCGCTTATTTTATTTTAAAAGATGTCTTTTCTGAAGTTGAGAGAATCTACTATGCTCAGCTCAATAAAGAGTGCTTAGAGGAGGCGGAACAAATCAATTCAGAGACAGAGGAACCAATCTAACAATACGTAGGAGACTCTCCTACCCTTTCGAAAGGAGGATTTCATGAATACTGAAAATTCCATAGAACCTCTTATTCAATCATACGCTGTGGATTTTGCAAGTACTAATAATTTTCTGTTTGTCAAAGGAATTCAAGGTGACGGCCATAGTACAAGATATGTGGATATCACATTGTTAAATGAATCCCAACCCTATCTCATTAACCCGGATGCTGTTGAGATCGTCATTCGGGGTACGAAGCCTGACACAAAAGTCATCTTTAATGAATGTGAAATCTTAGACGCCAATACAATAAGAGTTGAAATCACACAACAAATGTCTGCAATCGCCGGAAGAAGTGAGTATGAAATATCCGTGATTGCCAAAAGAGAAAACAGAGCCCTCACATCTTTTCCGTTTTTTATTGTAATATCAAAATCTGCATTTGATGTAGGCTATGTAGTATCTTCCGACGAATTTGGCCTGCTGGTTCAGAAGTTAAATGAAGTAAACAAATTAAATACAGATGTATCCGAATTAATTCAGGAAACTTTATCGGTTATTGAGGAAAGCAGAACCCAGACCAATGAGTGTGAAGCTGCAACGAATGAGGCCGTTGATGCCACGGATAAGTTAAAAGCATTTCATAAGGATGCGCAGGCGGCAGAAACTACCCGAAGAGAAAACGAAGAAAAAAGGCAATCAGACACTGCCGCTGCCATTTCAAATGCAGAGCAGGCCACACAAAATGCCATTTCCCAGACGGATACCATGAAAGCATTAGAGCAGGAAATAGAAGATGCTGAGGCCATTCGTATCAATGCTGAAAATGAAAGAGTCCTGCAGGCCATTGACTTTGCCAATGAGGAAGAGAAACGAAGGTCTAATGAAGTAATTCGCATTGAGAACGAAAATGAAAGAATTTCTGCTGAAAATATTAGAATTTCAAATGAAGAGCTGCGGCAGGCTCAGGAAGCCAAACGCGAAACAGATTTTCAAAATGCAATCAATGACTCCGCAGACGCCACAAATAGGGCCAACACTTCTGCATCCTACGCCCAGTCTGTTGGCGATGATTTAACAAACAGGCTAAACAGAGGCGAATTTAAAGGGGAAAAGGGCGACGATGGCGTCATTCACACCGTTTCCGGGCAATACGCATTTCAAATTATAAACGGTGATCTGTATATGTTTTATACAGAGGGCGATGAACCCCTAGATCTGGAAATGGATGAAAACGGAGATTTAATTTTAACCATTTGATATTGGAAGACTGAAAGGAGGATTTTTATGCCACAAATAAATTTAGGTCATGTCAAAGGTGATCCTCTCACATGGGAAGATCTGACAGAAGAACAAAGATTATCATTAAAGGGAGAAAAGGGAGATACTCCCACTGTAAAAGCCGGAAAGACAACGATTGTCGAATACGATCAGGGGGCCAAGGTAACATCTCAAACTACAGGAGATGTTACCTCTTTTGATTTCCAGATTCCAGTCGGGCAGGAACCACCCTTTTACGGAGCTTATGCAAATTTCCCAATTCCCGGAAACGTAAACCGAACCTACATCGACGACACTGTAGATCCGCGCCTCATGTATACATGGAACGCCCAGGAAGAAAAGTATATCCTTACTGGCGGCGCCGGCGGAGCAGACGGATCCAGCGTAGACATACCGCTGACCCTTCCATCCACTGGCTGGACAGGAACCACCGCCCCATATTCACAAACTATCACCGTCCCCCAGATGCGCGAGGGTATGACACCACTGTACTTCTTTTCCGGCACAGGTGACGATACCAGGTACGCTTTCTCCCTCATCACAGGCTATGAGACAGCCTATGCTCAGATCACCTTTTACGCAGCAGATCTGCCAGAGACAGACATTGATCTAACGCTCAAAGGCGTCCCCGCACAACAGCTGGAATTTGCTGACAATACAGTCGTTGTAGTAGTTCCTTTGGAAGGCTGGACGCTGAACGAGGACACCCAGCGCTATGAACAGTCTATCCCTGTAGAAGGCATGACCCCCGGTATGGGCGGATTATTTGACATTGTACGCTCCGGCCCCGTGCTTACAGTGGAGGAATCCAGGATTGTAGCCAATATCACGGATATCATCCGTCTGGAGGGCGCAATCAAGATTGTATGCCTGGAACCTCCCACAGCGCAGTATATGCTTGCTTTGTATGGGACATACACTCAGGCCACGGAAGGGACGACATTGTTGGCTGGGATGCAGAGTTGGTTTGATAAGGTTGATAAGATCACAGAAAATATTAGTGATGAATTCAGCACAACTAAGGACTATGCCCTTGGCGATTATTGCATCCGTGAGAATATGCTGTATAAATTCACGGAGGAGAAAGAGGCTGGAGAATGGGATTCCACGAAGGTAGAACGGACTACGGTTGGCGGGGAGCTTGAGGGGGTAGGTGCAAAGTTGCTTCTATCTAACATAAATTCCGTGGGTTTTACAGCAATTAATGATGGAAGATACGTCATACAGTTACGAGGAGACAATAAGGTGTTACATATTGTTTTAGATAAGACATATATTCGTCTGGATTTTTATGAGGATGGCAACTTGTCTACTCCTGCTACAAGCACAACATTTAACCCTTAATCTATCTTTACATTTTGCTCTTAAATACGCAAAAGGGGCAAGATCACATCCATATCTCGCCCCGCTCCCCAAATGAATGAACTTATCGAAAAACCAATTTCTTCGAAAGCTCAAATTTAATATGATTAAGACAATGAATTACACAATATTATTAAAAAAGGAGACATCATATGCCGAATATATCAAGTCCAGGAACTGGAAATTTGGAGCTTATGGAAAAAATTGAAAAGCTTGAACAAGCGAATGATAAATTAAAAAATAGTATAGTATTTAAATATATTGTAGTAAATTTTGAGAATGGAGCAGTAGTACTAAATGAATCAGATTTAGGTGTTTCTCTTGGCTTTAAAGGTGTATTTGTACAAGAGCTCTATAATAGAAGTATAAATCCAGCACTAACAACATATGTGGTACAGATGGCAAGCCCTTCTCTTATTATATATGCAAGAAATAATGGAAATGCACTAGTAAATGGAACTAAAGTTTTATATTTACTTTTTGCATATTAAAAATTAGGAGGAAAATTATGCAATATATGGGTAATCTTGGAGGGGGGGGGGAACTCCCTCTCACTAATTAAAGATATTAATAAGATGCGCGAAGCGCAGATTTTTTCATTTGAAGAACGCTGTATAGGTACATGGGTTGATGGGAAACCGTTATATCGAAAGATGATTGATTTTGGAACATTACCTGCAAATGATTTTAAATCAGTTGTAGTAGAAATAGATAATGTCCGACATCAACACATCAATTTAGGAGAAAGTATGTGGTTAGCTTCTGCACAGTCTTACTCTTCCACGGCTACAATTTATACATTTATTTATTGTACATACATAGAAAGAGTATATGTTTCTATTAATTCTTCAAGCAAAAAAGTTATAGATATAAAAACCAATAATGTAGATGCCGAAAAATACAAAGCACTTATCTGCTATGAATATACGAAATCAACTGATTATTAAGGAGGAAATAGCCATGCAGTATGCAGGAAATTTAGGGGGGGGGGTAGCGCAGCTACCCTAGCGATTTTAGAAAAATTAGAAAAATTGGAACAGGAAAATCATCAAATAAAACAATCACTAGGCAACTTTTTGAATGGAACAAATATTGCTTCTGCATCTCACGATTTAAATACTTTAAAATCATTTGGAGCATATTATGCAAATCAACAAACAAAAAATACTCCACCAAATTCCAGTGGTGGATGTGTGGTTTTGGTGTTTGGTTTAAAAAATGAACGTATAGCACAGTTATCGACAAACGGCGGAACTATATGTATACGATATTTTAATGGAACTACTTGGAGTTCATGGACAACAAAATAATCATTAAGGAGGAAATAACTATGAGTTTAGCAAATGGGGGGGGGGGCGGAAGCCTCGAAATTTTTAGGAAAATTAAGGAATTAGAGTTGAAGGTTATTCAATTAGAAACAGAAAATCAAAATAAATTGTCAACTAATCCACAATACATAACCAAAGTGCCATCAGGTACAAAAGTACAATTTTTTAGTGCAGATGCAGATATTAATATAGCTACAGGGAAAATTCCCACCTACTCAAAAGGAATATATATTCCCAGCAGAAGTGCTAGTGATGCTGTTTTAATTGCTGTTGATATTGTAGGTGGAAATAAGTTAATTACAGCAATCAAAGTAAATGGAGCATGGCAAAATATAAGAATAATATAGTAGGAGGTTTATTATATGATAGGAAATTACCCCCCCCCTGTATGAATTAGGGGAAATTCAAGCATTAAAACAGGAAAATAAGGAGCTAAAAGAACGGCTTGATAGTATTGGGACTGTCTATGGAGGCAGTTTCCTTGGAAAAATTCTTACAGCAGGAGAATATGTAGAAGTTGCACAAGTAGAAGTGCCACCTGGCACATATTTGTTGGTTGGATCGGCTCAGATAAATGTATCATCGGATAATATTTTTGCTTTGTTATTGGAGAATAATATATGTGTAAGGTTTAACGGCAGTAGCGGTGGTGGCGCAAGTGCTTCCATTGTAAAAAAAACTGATACAAGCAAAATCTTTCGCATGTACGTATACAAACCACAAATCGAAACTACTGTAAAAACTAGCGGAGTATATTTTCAAGCAATTAAAATCAAATAAAGGAGGAATAAAACTATGTTAAACCCAAAAACAGGCACAGTCTGGACACCAGATATTCGGCCAGATAAAATAGAAACATTCGAAGAAATATATACATCAGAAGGAGGTGAGCAGCAGGCTGTTACATACAAGATTGTAGACAATCATCCAATTCTTAATAAAGTTTTGGACAAGTTTGCGTTCTTTAAAACCCATGTCTCCGCCATCTGGTACAACAAACTTGCCAATATCACTCTCAAGCAAAAACTAGATGAAATGGATGCGGGGATTCAAGACGTAAGTGCAAAGATGGAACTCTTAATGTATGTAAAGACCGATGTAAAACAATTAAATGCCGGAAATAATTCATTCATTGTAGAACCTCCATCCGTTGAAGGATATAAAGTTGTTGGTTTGATGTGTGCAAGAGTAGGCTCGCCAGATGTTATTGTAAAAGGCATAATTAGCAGAGATAGTGCAGGACGAGTTGAAATCCAAAATAATGCTAATGCATCTGAACATAATGTTATGACTTCTTGGCTTATTCAAAAAATAATATAAATGAAATATCATTACTGGAACGTTGATTCATGATTTAATTAGTATGTAAACGAACCTTGAATGTAAAATCTTATTCCTGATGTGACAGCATTACCATAAAGTTCACAATTGCCATTGTTTCTTATCCACAATGTTGCTATTTCTGAAAAAGATGAAGAGTTATTACGCACTGGGACAACAATATAATTAATTGCTGGTCGGTAAGGGCTTTTAAATGTACCTATAACACCACCATAAGAAATATTAGAAGTTGTAACACATTCCATATGAAATGTTATTGTATGGCCAACCCTATATGCTCGAAAGACATTTGTAGTTATACCATCAGCAAAAGAAAAAAGTTCTGCTTGAGTAACATTTGTCTTTGCATTTTGGTCTTATTTTGTGTATTCTGGTATACTATTCCCATCAAAAAGGAGGGATGAATACCATGAAAGAACAACTTATTAATAATGTGTTGCAGTTCCTAGTCGGAAAACTGCCTCCTGAGTACAACTCTGACTTACGATTATTCTTATATTATCAATTGTCAGAGTATGAAGTGACCAAAAAATGTACGGATGTGGCTGTGTTAGAGGAGAAAACTTATATGGACTACCTCTATATGTATCTGGCTTCCCTGAAAATGGCTGGCCGGAGTGACAAAACCATTGAACACTACAAGCTTCAACTGGGGCTGATGCTTCATAACCTTAAAAAGCCAGTCCAGGAGATTACTACGGAGGACTTATTTACCTACTTGGCACAGTGCAAAGCTGTTCGTCAAGTAGGAAATCGTTACTTAAACAATAAAAGGATCTGCTTTAACAGCTTCTTTACATGGCTCCAGAAGAAAAAGCATATTATCTATAACCCAGCAAGCGGCCTTGACCAAATCCGCTATGAAAAGAAGGTCAAGAAACCGTATTCAGATGAAGAGCGCGAAATTCTACGCTGTGCCTGCAAAAAGGAACGAGATTTAGCAGTGATTGAGCTACTTTACAGCACAGGGATGCGTGTAGGCGAATTAGTCCGTCTAAATCGTCAAGACATTCACTTTGATTCTATGGATTGCATTGTATTCGGTAAGGGGTCAAAGGAGCGGGAAGTATACCTAAATGCTTCAAGCTGCTATCACCTGAAAAAGTACCTTTTGTCCAGGAAAGACGCCAATTCGGCCCTGTTTGTCTCATCCAAATCACCTTATTTACGTTTAAGTGAGCATGGTATTCGCCAAATGCTACAGCGGCTGGGGCTTCGTGCGGGTGTAGAAAAGGTACATCCACACCGTTACAGAGCCACAGCCGCCACAAATGCTCTTAACAGAGGGATGCCTATACAAGATGTACAAGCGCTGCTTGGCCACGAAAATATCAGTACCACCATGATTTACTGTACAGTGGCTCGTGATAATGTCCGGGCAGCTCATAAGCGATATTTGTCAGCATAATACATAAAGCCATATAACCATTTCTACTCCTGGAACATTTCAGGAGCTTTTGTCATGGAAAGATAAAGGAATTCCTCTAAAATATCTTGTTTTTCATAAACGGATATGATATATTCATAATATAAAAAGAGCAACCGCCCACAAGGTGGGTTGACCAATAATGTAGATAGAAACTCCACCCCATTACCGGCCAAAGTTTTAGGGGTGGTTTTTCTATGTAGCCTTACTTACAAAACGTAAAAACGAATGTAAGCAATGCCAAAAGGAACAGACCAAAGGTCATTAGATCCTTAAAATCAAAATGATTTTTCATAGGCATCACCCCCATTCTGTCAGAATGAAAGGTCAGCCCACCCTGCAACACGATTGCTCTACTCAAAATATAGCATAGATTTTGACATATGACAACATTTTTAGACAATGAATAAGCCCAAAATGCAAAGTTGCCTATCTATAATATTACAGAGAGGTATGGGGATGGAGACTGTAATAGCATTGTGACACCTGGATTTTTTAACGCATTGGTATATGCAAATGTTAAAAATGGACCTGGATTCTATTGTTATATTCTAGTACTTAAATTTTTGAATAACAATCTTACTCAAATTGCTTTTGGGTATAATGAAACTAAAATATCGATTCGTTATCGCTATGATGGAACTTGGTCACAATGGTCAGTGAAATAATATCTTTTCGCCTTCACTACTTTCTATGGGAATTATGAAAATATTAAACCAGGAACAGGTTTTTCTATTCATGGAACACATAGAAAGTTTTTTGACGGAACCGCAAATGATTTCATTACTATATTGAATTTGAAATTATTTTGTATGTAGTAATTTCTACTTGTGTACAATGCTCCTTTTAATCTGCTGATATATAACTTCCTGATATCATCAATCGTTTATTTGCTTCAATGGTTACATTGGAAATTATTGATCCTGCGTTTGTTACAAGTGGGTTAAGTATAGTTCCATTAGTTACATTTGAACAAGAGATCGGAGCATAAGCACTTCTTGTTTTTGGAAATGATCCATTAGGAAAAATTACACCATTAGGCACTATGCTATTTGTTGTTGTAATTGAAGTTGTTATAACGACCAACCTTCCTACTTTGATATATCCTGGCGCTTTGACATCTTGTAACTTTGCACTTACGTCTTGCTTTATGGTAAAAATTAGCCTATAATTGCTACAAAAATACACGGATAAATTAAAAATGCATCTTGCAACCCAAATTTGCATATGCTATAATGCCAGTAGGCAAAAAGTTATAACGTTCCATGTGGACAAAGAACGAAATCCCCCGACCGTAATGGCGTACAGTTGAGGGATTCTTCTTTTCTTTTATAGTGGCAAAGTACCCACTAGGATATTCGTTGTCCTTATGGTCTCTGTCTAACCATTTGATGATGTAGTGGCAGGTTACACCAGCCGCAATTGCGACCAAAAAAGAAATCACGAGTTTCTTCTGGGAGATACTTTGAAAAGAATCCATACTTCTCTGCATGTTTATTTCCAGGCGGCCATGTGGCGTTCTTATTGCCAGGCTGCCCACCTTTTTTCCGTTTCCGAACGTTTGCTTTTTATCCGAACACTCGCTTTCCCATTTATGGGTACTCTTCCAACGCCGCACTGTCCTCTCTGGTAGCTCCAGCTGCCTGGCAATGTCAATTAACTTCATGCCCTTTAAGAACATGTCTTTTGCCTGGGCAATCCGTTCATCTGCTTTCCGTGGCAATCACCTCACCTTCCTTTTCGTGGTTTTGGGGATAAGAAAAGCACCTCTTATAGTAGAGATGCCTTAACATTGTCAAATCATGAAAATTTTATTTATATTTACATTGTCTGTTTCACCAAAAAATTTTTCATTATTCTACTAAAAATGTATACGTAGATATAAGTTTTTTTTCTTTATCATCTTGCCCTAGATACACTTCTATTGTATGTTTGCCTTTGGACAAAAACTCCAAATTATTAACTACTATTTTTCCTCTTACATTATTATAATTTTTAAACTCTACATCTGTATCTGTTTTTTCTTGTGCTATCATCTTTGCACTTCCAATTTTTGCTGCCAAACCATATTTATCACTGTTTTTATTACAATTCTTTACTCTATATTCCAAAAAATATTTTCGATTTTCTGTATCTAATATATTTCCTAACGTACCCTCTCTTGACAAGGGCACACACGCCTCAATCACGATATTTCGCCGCTTTGCGGCGTTATCCTCAATCGGCGTACGTCCAGTACGCCTCAATCGTCTGCCTTGCAAGGCGACGAAATCTCATGATTGAGGTCGAAGAGTCGAAAAGAGGTAAATTTTGCGTCCTGCAAGGCACTTGAAAGAGGCGTACTGGACGTACGCCGATTGAAAGTAACGCCGCAGGTCACAAAATTTACTCTTTTTCGACCGTGTATGCCCTTGTCAAGAGAGGGTAACAATGACGAATGATGCTGTATGGTTATCATCTTCTTTGATTCTATCAAATATATTATAAAAATTTCTAAAATCGTCATCGCATTTTTCACAAAGAACTAAATTTATATTAATTTGTGACATCAGATCTCCCCCATTTCTTGTCGCCCTCTTGGCTCTCTATTATATTTTTATTTGACTGTATATCACTTTTTAAATCTGAGAAGCCTTGCTGCATCCCACTTTTTATATCCATTAATTTATTACCTATATTAGCATCCAGTCCCCTCATGATCTCAAGGGTTTCTTTTTGTGGCTTTATTGATTCATCCAGATTATAAAAACTCAAGAATAATGATACTATCCCAATAAACAGGGCGATTAATCCTAAAACAACGCTGACCCAACTATTAATTGCCTCTAGACCTATGACTTTATTAAAATATATGCTTCCTAAAAACAGCCCTATAACACTAGTAGTTAAAACATAAAAAACAAATTGTAATGACAGCTGTTACTAAAGATAAACTCTTGTCTTTTATTAATGATATAAATGTGGCGGTTTTTCGAGCATATAAGGTTGTCCATATAATCACATTTTATGCAGGATGTATTGCTGCTACTGATTTGATTGAAAATAATTCAACTCATTTGTTATGCACATTCAAACCACCTTATATTCCAGCAATTAATTATATTTTTAAGACTGTCCTTTTTATAAACTACTTTTAAACATGTGACAATAGAAATCTTTTCTTCTTTCTTATATCTATATTCAATATTTAAATTTAAATTGATAAATATTTCTTATGAGACATTTTTACATTATCTTCAGAAGTTCAATTCCAGCTCTGTTTCCTATTTATATTAACAAAACTGGATATAATATACAAAAATAGTTACATAAACATATTTTGTAATATATAGACTAAAAATATGCTTGTGTAACTATTTTTTTACGATTTTTAAAATGAAGACGTGCAAAATCTCCTTCCTTATTTTAATCCAACATACGTCTGATACCCTCTTTGATATCCTAATCACAAGAAACAAAATAAAAAACTCTGAAAACTCACAAAATGTAAGTCTTCAGAGTCTTTATGCGCAGTTCCTAGGGGAATCGAACCCCTGTTTCCGCCGTGAGAGGGCGGCGTCTTAACCGCTTGACCAAGGAACCATATCAGCTTGTCTTTATCACCTGCCGACTTGTCTAGTATATAATATAACCTCTCATTTTGCAAGCTTTTTTTTAAATTTTTTTAACAATTTTTAATTCCTAAACCATTTCGGTCAAAACAAGCTTATTCCTTTCCTGTATTTATATTCTCTGACTTAGTAACTATCTTCATCCTTGAAAAATATTATACGTCTGACTCAGAAATTCATCCGTTAATACCAATGATGTAACCTCTGGCATAGAAAGCTCCGTATATTCTTTAGCCAGAAAGCCTAATATCATATCTGGAGTAGTACGGCTTACATTCTCCTCTCGTAAATTTGGACACAGCTTTGAAAATTCCCTTGCATATTCCAAAATACTTTCCTGGATTTCATTTACTATATCACGATGCTCTTTTGTCCTGGTCTCTTCCATAAAAATGAGCTCTCCCTCATCTCCTATGCAGTCAAAGGTGGGTTCTGGAGAAGTCAGTACCATTTCCAAAAACAGATAATATTTATATACATTCAGATCAATCTCAAATGCTCCCTTTGATGGGAAAAATGTCTCTACCTGTATATCTCTGTCTATTTCTCCTATGTTCGGTTCTCTTCTCAAAAAATAAAAACCCTGAAATTCTTTCTCCAGCGCCAGTTTTTCCAGGCCGTTTTGGATTTTTCCTGCAGCCACAAAATCAATCAACGCAAGTTTCCTGTGGCCACAAATTCCCGTCTTTGAAATATAATGAAGATAGTTCTCCCTCTCTGCTGCGCTCTGATCCAGAATCCTTTGCTGGTACTTTTCCAGATAACATTTAAGTTTCTCCTTGTCCTTCGCCTCGACGCTTTCTCCATCCCCATTTATTTCTACACGAAACCTTTTTTTTAGTAATTGAGAAACACTGCCCCCAAAATCCGCTTCGGCTACATGATAAATATCTTGATGATTCCATATCGTAGCCGCCAGCACCGCCCTTCTGGAAGCATAAAAATATTCGCCGTTCGGAAATGTATCTTCTGATTGTATCCCACAGATTATCCTGCAAAGTCTTTCAATGAGATAAGCATCTCTTGATGGATATAATACATAGTCGCATCCAAACTCGCACACCTGCTGCATCAGCCACACAGTAAAATAAAAAATCATCGGAGCAATCAATAAATAAGAAAATTTCCGCAGATTTTCAATCTTAAGCTTTCCCTTTGTTCCATACAGGGCAAAAGGATCCTGGAAGGCTTTCTCACAGAAAAGTCCCAGCGCCAGATGATCCATAAAGCATAAATCTGACGACAGCAATTTCCGGTAGGCAGAGCTCTCCAATAGCTCCCGGGCACTCATAACCTGGAAGGCGTCTATTCCCGCCTCTTTGGGACTCATAATATCCGCTGTCTCATTGTCCCCGATATGTAAGCAGTCGAAGTTTCTATATCCCTCCTGTTCCCGTTCTTTAAGGTATACGTCAAACAATGCTTCATTCTTTGACGTCCCTTTTTCACAAGATACATAAAGCTCCTCATAGCCTTCATAGCCGCATTTTTTAAGCAGCTTCTCAATCTCTTTTCCGGGCAGATACATATCCGAAATCAGATAAATCTTCTTCTTTCCCTTTATGCTGTTGAACACAGACAACATTCTTTTTCTTGGAACTACAAACTCCATTTCTACGGCAAGCTCCAGAGCCTTAAGCTCCTCTTTTTGCTCTTCATCCATGCCCCCCAGCCTTTGAAGCCTCTCATAAATCTCTACAAATGTGGGATTTTGCTTTTCTTCATAGAGCTGTCTTTCTGCCTCTGTCCGCAGTGCGGCAAAGCCGGGAAAGGGCTTCCTTTTTTCCACAACTGTAAAAATATCCTCCGGGTACAGGATCTTTCTCATCATCAATGTATCAAACACATCAAAGGATATAACCGTATGCTTTTCTATCGCTTTTTTTAAATCCTCAAAGCTTTGCTTAAAATAGGGTATCTCCTGTTCCTGATTTACATATATCTCCGATAAATCCTTTCCCCTCACATCATATACTGTGATGCTATTTTGGGAGCAAAAGTCTGAGATTCTATGATAAATCACCCCGATGACTGCCGGGCGGGCAATGATAACAATCGTTTTCACATTCAATGCCAGCACATCCTTATAGTCCAATATGGGCTTGTTCCAGATGTTTCCCTCTTTTCTCTTTCCATCCATCAGGCCTGCTATCTGGTAATCCTGTATTTTCTCCAGGAGTTCGCCTGTATTTTTCCCAATTCCATACAAAACCAAAGGTTCCTTTTTCCTATTCGAAAAATGTGCTTCAAACTCCTGATAAATATATTCTGACTCATGATACATCGTAGTCAATCCTCCAGATCAGTTTTTCCTCCAGCAGCCTCCTCCAGTAGCGTTCAGGCTCCATAGATTCGTTTCTTGCTGCTATCTTTCTTACGGATCGGCTTCCCATAGTGTGCAAAAGCTCCCTATGAGCAGCCAGATATACAAGATGCTTTGCCAGCGCTTCTATGTCTCCAACATCAGCAAGAAATCCGTTTACGCCTTCTTCCACATCGTCCCTGGCCCCGGAGGTATCCGTAATCACCAACACGGCTCCCGCAGCCATTGCCTCAGAATGGGAAATGCTGTGCCCCTCCCACTCAGAACAGCTGATGCAGACGTCCTGCCTTTTCCAAAAATCCATGATATGTTCATGGTCCACCACACCAACAAATCTTACCTCATTGTCCAGTGTCTTTTCTCTTATCTGCCTTTTCAGCTCTTCCTCATAGTCGCCAGATCCGGCTATGTGCATACAGAAATTTATCCCATCTGCTTTTAATTTCTCTGCAACCCTGATAAGCAAATCCACCCTCTTTTGTATCACAGAAATTCTTCCTGCATACCCTATTTGAAGGGGGGTATCCGCTGGGCTGTAAGTACGGTTATTCTTTTTGTCACAGGAAACGCTCCAATATAAATCTTTCACCTTAAAAGCCGGAAACCCTCGTTCTAAAAGAGTACTTTTTATTTTCGTGCTAATCGTAAGGCATGTGTCTATGTATTTTTCCCATACCGTCATCGCCCTGTAATAAATCTCTTCATCATTATGGAGAACTGCTATGATTCTAAGATCTGGATTAATACATTTTTTTACTGCGCAGGCGCCTATCATAATTTCAAAAGGGAAATTGCATACTACGGTATGGGCTTCGCTGCTCACTATCTGCTCCATAGTGCTCATCATTCGTTTCTCTTTTGCCTCTTCTATAAAGAGCGCCGGCCATTCTCTCTCATTCTCCTTCTCACGATCCTGACGAGGCATTAGATATGCACTTTTTATTCCAAGCCCCTGAAGAGTCTTGAGCAGAGAACAGCTCCATCTCTCTACTCCCCCCAGAACCATTCCTGCTGACAGATCGATGAGGCACTCATAGGTGTTTTCAGGCTTTTTGTCTTTTTGAACCTGTAAAAAAAGCTGCTCCGACATCCGGTATATCATTTCCGGCGCTCTAATACTGTCCGCAATGATAATTTCTTCCTCTGAGATTCCCTGAGCCAGCAACTCCTCTTTCACCTCTGCATATTGATAGCAGGTCAGGAAGATGGTTACATCACTTTTACATTTATAGATCTCCTCCGGCGGTAAAATTTTTATATGGTTAACTTTTTTTCCCCACAAAGCGCTCTCATTATCGCAAAAAAAATCCGGTGACAAATCCCACATTTCCCAAAATGTAAGAACAGCCTTCCCGATTTTCCCCGCTCCCCAAAATACCTGCTTTTTTCTCATTGATTCCTTTCCTCAAAACCTCTGTGTAAATATTGCTTACGGTATCTCTGTCTTCGCGATCCAATCCTTTAATATCAGAGTCCTTTGACCCTTCTTTTCTTTTATATCTTTTTGTACCTGTTCTTCCCCTTCTACCAGTGTGATAATAATGCAGTCTGCATCCGGCCAGGTATCCTTCCACCCATAAACCGGCACTTCTGCTTTCATCTCCCCGGCATTTTTATCTATAAAATACTTTACACAGATGGAGGGCTGTAAATCAAAAAGCAAGTGCTTTCCCATCATTCCACATCCATAAATGGCAGCGCTGTAGATTCCCAGGGAGCGCAGATATTCTGCATATTTCACTCCCTGTTCTCTTAGTTTCATCCATTTGTCCAATGTATTCAGCTTCTTGGTCAACCGATTCATTTCCTGTACGCGGAACAGATTTCTTAGAAAAAATCCCTCCATCAACAGCTGGAAATCCTTTTCCTGAAATATCTTCTTATCCTGTACCATGCGGATAACTTCATGCTCCGATTGGGCCATACCTGCCAAATCCCCGGAGGCATTTTCCTCATGAACAACATGTTCATATAAAACCTCTTTGTTTAATGAAAATCTGCTTTCTTCCGCCATCATGCACAGCCACAGGAACCAGTCGTCTGCGCCATTGAATTTTATAATGTTTTCACTCCATGTGACTGGAATTGCCCGCTTCCGTAAAAGAACTTGCCCTGGGGAAATGATTTGATTCCAATTTTTCAGGACAAATTCTTTTGACAAAAGCTTTTGAAATACTTCATCATCTAAATAATATTCCTTTCCGCCAGAAAGCCCTTTGCAAATCACTGCATCATTTTTTTCTATGGACTGTAATTGACTATAAAAGTAGGTTGGACGAATCCGATCATCCTGATCCAGAAACAAAAGGTACTCCCCTCGACATTCCTTAAGGCCTTTTACCCTTGCTCCATGAATTCCTACATTTTTATTGGTATTGATGATCCTTACGTGAATTTCACTGCTTTTCCACATAGGAGAAAGAGGAGCGTCAGGAGCATCATTTACAAGCAATAGTTCTATATAAGCTTCCTCTTTCAAACATTTTTTGCAGTCCTCCACCTGGCCAATGATACTGGGTATGTATTTCCCCCCATAATAGATTGGTACAATTACACTTATACTCTTTAAGTCTTCCATCGTTTCCTTCAGCGCCTCTTCCAGCCTTTTTCCAAAGTTATCCATTGTAAAATGCTTCTCATACACCTTCCTGGCTTCACTTCCCATTGTCTTAAGCTTTTCCCGATTCTCAATGACCCACCTCATTTTTCGGCACAAATCCTTTGGATCTCCTGCCTTACAGATTAAACCGTTTTTTTCATCTTCCAGGTAATCGGCTGTTCCCGTCTTGTCAGAAACTATGCAAACTTTTCCATACATCATGGCTTCCGTTGCCACAATAGGCAGCGAATCCTCCAAAGAAGGGCAAACCACCACATCTATCTTTTCATATATCCTGTAAATCTCCCTTCTCGTTAGCAATCCTGTCATTTTAATGGCCGATTCTTTTGATGCTTCTTTTTTCACCCCATTGCTATATTCATCTATTCCCATGGCGCCAACTATGTAAAAATGTACATTATCCTTTTCTTCCCTGTGAAGCAACCGGATGGCCTTTACAAAGACGTCCTGTGCTTTTCCCGGATGTAACGTTCCTATAATGGCAAAAACCAAATGTTCTGCCCCGTTACAAGAGCTGGTTTCTTTCTTTTGGTCTGGAATCCCGTAAGATAGTTTTTTTTGAATTCTGTCTGGGAAACAACTATTAAATTGATTTTGTGCAACCTTGCTCACTGCACGGATATGAACTTGTTCCATCTGTTTTTTGTCAGCATACTCTCCATATCGATTGATTATATTACGATACAGCAATTCCTCTGACTCATGGATCCACCATAGAACGGGCTTTATCCTGCTGAGCTCGCAGGCACAAAGAAGCATTGGAAACACATTTACCAGTACCGCGTCAAATTGCTGTATCCACAGCCGTTCTTCTTTATGCACATAAGGTAGCGCCGGGCACAATACAATACTGATGCCGCTTTCTATTGCTTCATCTATAAATATCCTGTCTCCAGAAGGCGCTGTCAGAAAAACAGCATATCCTCTACCCTGCAATGCCTTCGCCGCATATACTGCCGCAAGGGGGCCTCCCGTATAATTCAAATGTGTTGACACAATCAATATCCGTTTATCACAGCTCTTTTCCTTCTGATTCCCACAATAAATATGAAGCGTTCCACGACACAGCTCACTGACGAAGCGTTCCCAATACCAAATGTCCTTTTTATCAACTCCAAGCTCTATCAGTTGGCCTTTCATAGCTTCCTCGCTTGCGCTCATAAGAAGGATCTTATCAAATGAAATCTGTAAGATCTTTTCAGGTTCTATAATGGGACGGCCATCCATATTTTGTCCCTGCAGGGCTGGATTATTGTCAAGAAAAGCGACTATCTCATAGTCAGCAGGAATCTTGTGTTTTCGCTCCTGATAGCATCTGCCCACACCAAAAATGACAATTTTCACAGTCTTCCTCCGTGATCGTGTTTTCGGATAAATTCCTTAATATCCAGATAAAAATCCTCATAATTTTCTCTGATTTTTTCATCCGGCCAATTCCACCATGCAATACGGTTTAAGGCCTCTATTTCATCCTTTTTATATCGATACCTAATAACGCGTGCCGGTACTCCTGCCACTACTGCATAATCAGGAACATCCTTGGTTATCACAGCCCCGGCTCCGGCTACAGCTCCGTTCCCAATGTCTGCGCCATTTGTAATGAGAACATTTTTTCCAAGCCATACATCATTCCCTATTCTGCATTTTTTCAGATTGCGTACCTGGACATGGCTTTTGGGCTCAACTCCCGGAAAATACCAGGGTTCATTCTGATAACCATCATAGTCTTTTTCAAAAATCCTATTGACTGCTGAAGAATGATAGATGAATGGGTGAGTCGTAATATAATCAACCGCATGATTCACTACTACATTCACTCCTGCTGCAAAAGAACAAAATGCGCCAACCACTTCTACTAAATTGTGATTACACAAAGGACCATAGCTGTATTTTCCGCATTTTGTGTATTGTATTTCCTCTTTTCTTTTAAAGATCTGAGTCACCTGATCTGCAGGAAAAAAAGCTATTAAATCTCTGTATACCTCATCGTATATCTCTGTATTCGCACAAGTAAATAAAACCTTATACTTTGTAGTATCCAGGCATTTGCAGTATTCCAGCTTTTTTATCTCCGAATTAAAGTCCGATAATTTGTTATCCATGACAAGACATTCTTTTATTCCAAAACATTCATACAAAATTTGTTTTGTTATCATCCCCATTTCTCCGTAAGGGTAGATAATAAATCTGGGTTTTCCTTCATAAAGCGCCTCCTGGATTGCTTTTCTTATCTCTCTGTAGGGCATCGTCCTTCCCTCTCCTTCTCCCTGCAAAAGCTTTATTCTATCAGATTCCAGATATGGATTCCCACAATCTTTTCACTCAAAAAATCATTTGTCGTTATCGGTTCTTTTGTAATCATATTTATATAATCATTCATCTCAAATAGTTCCGTTTCAGTCGTAATCCCCTTTTCGGATAAAATGTCCCACAAGGTTTTCTTACAAAAGTAAGTCTGAAAATCCTTATAATCTATTTCACATCTTCCTTTTATCCATGTTCCTCTCCATTTAACCTCCAAGCTGGCATCGCTCCGCATCAAGACAATGGTTCCATCCTCATAATGTTCCATATGAATATACTTTTTTGTTTCCTCTGTCAGTGTGACTCGATCTTTACCTGAAATATCCTTTCGTATCTCCAGACCTTTTCCATCCTGTATCGGCAAAAATCGGATTCTATCCCCGTCACAGACGGCACCAGTAAACAAATATCTGCGGCTGGCAATCTCCTCTGGCAGTTCGAACTCTTCCCACTGTATATGACCGTCCCACTTCACAATTTTCCCATGCTGCCAGGAAGGGATCCAAAAATCATTTCCATCATAGGCTATGCCGCAATATTCATTTCCTGCACTTCCAATTTGCTTCCATCCATACTCCAGAGTGTCCAGGTTCATCCACATAATCTGGTTCGATATGCTCACAGGAGAATAGACCATGTGATCGATTCTTACAGCATCGGTACAAAACAGTCCTTTTGTTCCACTGTTGATTTCCAAATAAGTTACCGAGTAATCATTGAGATTAACCTTCAGTATGGCTGGATATGCCGCCCCAAATAGAAAAATATCGTCCTGGTAAATGACGCTTCCCCAAAACTTCAAAGTGATTTGTGGATGCTCGATAGCAACGTCCTTCCATTCCCTGCTACTCAGATCATAAATCCAAATTTTTTCTGACCAGGAAGGAACCATAATTAGTTTATCTTTCCAGTAGCGCATCTTTCGAAACATCCTATATGCAATTACCTTTTCACAAGGAATATGGCTTATGACAGATACAGAAAGCTCTGGAATATGTACCCTATAAAGTAAATTATAATCTGAGGAAAAAAAGTAAATATCATCCCCTGCCAAAGTTCCTGCCTCTGCCGGGAGTAAAGCTTTTTTCGTTTTTTCACTTTTCTTATTCATCTTTATTTCTCTGCTACCACATACACGCTGTAATAGCCAATCCGCTCAGATTCTAATACGGAAATAGCCTCAAACCAGTCCTGCATATCTTCTGAAAACATCTTTTTCCATCCCTTTGGCCACGCGACTTCACGAAGGCCTACCTGTTTGATAAAATAGCCCGCGACTTTAAATAAGTTGCCCAGATTTCTTTGGTTCCAGGTATATAAGTGGTAACAGTTCTCTCCCTTCAAATATTCATCGCGAATGGAATCATAAGGCACTACAAAAACTGCCTTTCCTCCATCCACCAGCTTTTTTCTTAATCCGCATATTATTTTGTAGGGTTCGAGACAATGCTCTAAAGCATGGGTGGAGAGAATCACATCCTGACTTTCGTCTTCCAGTTCCCCAATATCAGCCACACTTTTTATTCCCAACTGTTTTGCATACTCTCTCGCCACTGGATTCACTTCAATGCCAATCTTTTCTCTGCAATCCAATTTATCCAGAAGCAAACCGCCGCCCATACCGAATTCGGCCACTCGATCTGTCGGTTTTATATAGTTCTGGAAAAACTCCCGATCCAACACAGAATCAATCTTTGCACAGTGGACCTGCATAGAAAAATAGTCTTCATTATAACGCCCCTCTCCCTCTATACCGGGAAAATCTAACTGCCTGAAATTAATAAATGGATAGATGCCTTCCTCCAGCAATTGCCCCTCAATTTCGGCTATTGCTGTTGAAATGATAATCAAGTCCTCTTTTTTTCGGATTTTTTTGTACTCTTCTAAAATATAGGCCTTAGTAAACCAGGATTCTCCTTTTACACATTTTTCTACTACTTTCCTGTCATTATCAATCAAACCTGCTACTTCTATCCCACATTCATTCTGAAGCTGATAAAATATCTTTTTTCCGATTTTTCCCGCTCCAAAAATATAGATTCGTTTTTTTCTGCAAATCTTTATCCAGTTCAATTCATCATTGAGATACATTTTGTATCCTCCTTTTTATAAAATAATAAGATATATTGATCAATATACAGCCAAAGCTATAGAATGATGCTGCCAGCTTTACCAGCTGCTTCGCTCCCCTCTACCTCATGCTTTTGCATGTTCAAAGGGTCCTGGCATACTCAATACGCAGTCCCTTAAAGTACCTTTAAGCTTCTGCCTTCTAATGCCGTTCCTTCTTTTTCTATATCATGAACCTGCCTTTTAGTCCTTTTGGTAAAGCCCCGATTTCTCGCCATTGCTTATCTAAACGGCCGTTCTTATGATCTTTTGCAAGCAATTCATACTGTACCTGCATCTCTTTGATACCTGATTATCAAAAAGTGTACTTTTTTGTTTTCATAATTCATATGTTCTATCGGCATGATTCTACCACAACATTAGTAAAAATTGCAAATTTTTTTTCTCTTTTTTGTGAAACATTCCCTATCCTTTTTCCCCATTACCCATTCTATAAAAGTACACTTTATGAAGAATGGCTTTTCTCTCATAAAGTGTACTTTTTTATGTTATTCTTTCTATACTTACCCTCAGTCAGTCATTTTTGTGAACAATTTTCTCACCTTGTCGGCATCTGAAAGTCCGCAAGTGCCTTGTTCAGATAGTCGTTAAAAGGTTTCATAATTCGAAATACTTCCGTTGCCTTTGTAATAAATGCTCCTGCCTCTTTCAATTCTTCATCCTTTAGCGGATATTCCAGATACCAACTCTTAAATTTTAGATATTCTGCTTGGGGATGTTCTTTCTCATATCCACCAGGGACATTCTTTAATGCTGTTCCCTGTACAGTAAAATATTTTTCAAACTCTGGCTCGTGGATAATCGTTTCCCATTCTTCACCATTCTGGACAATATAATCCCGTACCATCCTCGTTGCGTCTTTGAACATGTCTGCAAACAAACCGCCGCCTAAAAAAGACTGATTATCTGGCTTTATCATAAGGTAGTATCCGACAGGAACAGGCAACTTACCTTTAGAGGAAATATGCGCACGGAACGCAGAGTTATAAGGTGATTTGTCATGGCTGAAACGGGTATCTCTTACAATCTTAAACGTAAGATCTTTTGGGTTGTTATGCAAAATACTGCTGTCGAACTTTCCAATTTCTAACATTAAAGCCTGTAATAGCGCTTCAAACTCAACATTCGCTTTTTTGTAATCGTCCTTGTTCGCATGATACCATTCGCGGTTGTTATTTATGCTCAATGCTGATAAGTAATCTATAATTAACTGTGTATTCATAATCTGTCATCTCCTTTATGAATTCTGGATAATGGAAAACTGTGTGGAATCTAACAACTCCTGTACCAGATGTTTCGTGCGTTCGGGAGATTGATAGGGCTTACAGAACGAAAAATCCTGTGATAAATCGTCAATTTCTTCCATAGCATTTTTCACATCAAGCATAGCCTTAGCAGAAATTTCTGTGGCTAATGTATAATCCAGTTGCTGCGGATTTAGTCTATGGCTTTGTATTGCATAATTCACTCTGTCTTTGCATTTGCATTTGCCGCTGCCATATTCTCCACAATACTGTCCAAGAAAATCTGCCATTTTTTTGCGTACACGGGAAAGTTTCTGTCGATACGTTTCTGGGGTCATTTCCAAAATATCCCCTGCAATGCGGCTGTCAACCTTAAACATCGTACCCAATATGAAAATGCATCTGCTTTCCGTATCAAGACATTGAAGCATTACATTGGTACAAGACATCTTCAGTTCCTCTGCCAAAATATCCTTTTCCACATTCTGCGTTAAATCTGGCACATCCTGTATCTTTCCGTTTTCTATATCATCCCCATAATACTCAAAGCTCAATGGATAGTGGGCAAACATATGCTTTTTATAATTTTTCAGATGATTAACAGCAATGCTGAATACCCATGTTGTAAATGAGCTATCACCTCTAAAAGAAGATAGATGTGTAATCATTTTCAGTAGAATATCCTGTGTGGCGTCCTCTGCGTCTGCAAATGTGCCGAGCATCCGCAGAGATAAATTGAACACAATGTCCTGCATACCTGTGACAAGGGTTTCCAGGGCTTTTTTATCCCCTGCTGTGGCTTTATCAACGAAAGCCTGTAGTTCTTCATTCGTTTTTTTATTCATAGATTTTTACCTCCTATTTAATTAGACAACTCTCCCTTGTCTGTGTGACAAAAAAGTAATCACTTTTTTAATAATTTTTCATTATGTAAAAACCTTTTCATTCTATATTTAACGAAGAACCTCTGCAAGCCTGCGGATATACTCCGGTGTAGTTCCACAACAGCCTCCCACCAGGCCTGCCCCTGCCTCCACTAATTTTTTTGTATAATAGGCAAAATGCTCCGGCGTCATGTCATAGACAGCTTCACCCTGATCGGTAATCTGGGGCATGCCTGCATTTGGCTTTGCAAGAATGGGCACCTTTGCCACCTGTTTCATATTTGCTATGACAGATTCCAGCTGATCTGGGCCCACAGAACAGTTCAGTCCCACGGCAGAAGCTCCCATCTCCTGAAGTGTAATGACAGCTTCCACTGCATTGCCTCCGAACCTGGCCGTTCCGTCTGCTTCCAGAGAAAGGCTGCACATCACCGGAAGATCGCAGACAGACTGAGCTGCGTCCAAAGCCACTATCGTCTCCTCTACGCCCAGCATGGTTTCCGCTACCAGAAGATCGATTCCGCTGTCCACAAGAGCTTTTATCTGCTCTCTGTATGCCTGATAAAGCTCCTCATAGGTCAGAGTCCCATTCGGCTCCATGGGCTGCCCTGTAGTCGTCAAATCTCCTGCCACCCATGCCTGGCTTCCCACACCGTCCTTAGCAATTTTCACAAGCTGAGTATTCAGTTCTATTACCTGAGCCGACAGCCCAAAATTTTGAAGGCTAATGCGATTGGCGGCAAATGTAGGCGCATATACAATATCACTTCCTGCCTCAACATAAGCTTTCTGCAATTCTTGTAAAACATGGGGATGCTTTCCTACCCACTCTTCTGAGGAAATGCCCACGGGCATACCTGCTTTTCTTAAATTCGATCCGGTCGCTCCATCTAATAGGACTACTCTGGAATCTGTGAGAGCTTTGAATTCCTGTTTTTTCATCTGTCTTCCCTTCTGTCTCTTCTACTTCCTGTTCCTTGATTATTCCCCTAAATTATATCACTCAGTCAAGAGCTTCGCAACTTTCACAAAAGATGTAAGCAATGTACATACCCTGTATATAAAAAAAGCATCGTTTCATACCAGCTGGCATGCCCCGATGCTTCTTTTCATTTTAAGATTATTTAAATAGCAATTCCAGCTTTCTCCAAAATCTCTGGAACATTCTTCTCTGCCCCAATGGCCATAATATGTACGCCGTCACAGATTCCTGCATCCTTGATCTTGGCAATCATCTCTGCCGCCATCTCGATACCAAGCTTTGTGGGAAGTCCCTTAACTCCCTTCTGCTTGCCCTCTGCTGCTGCCGCTGCCAGGCGATCAATCATATCCTGTGGAACTGCGATTCCTGGTACATTTTCATTCATGTATTTTGCCATTCCAGCAGCTTTCAATGGAATGATACCTGCCATAATATGAGTCTTGATGTTTGCCTTGTCCACTTCGTCCATGAAGCGCTTAAAGCTTTCCAGGTCAAAGATTCCCTGAGTTTGAATATAGGAAGCGCCTGCCTCAACCTTCTGGCGCAGTTTGTTAATCTGCAAAAACAGTGGTTCATATACAGGAGTTACGGCTGCACCCTTATAAAATGTGGGGGCGCCGCCTGCCAGCTCATTTCCACCACAGTCTGTTCCTGTAGCTTCCATTACAGACAGCATATGTAAGATACCTACAGAGTCCAAATCATAAACCGGCTTGGATGCATTGCAGTCGCCCACTGTAGGATGGTCTCCTGTCAATGCCAACATGGTATCGATACCAAATGCTGCTGCGGAGAGCATGTCTCCCATGATACCCATACGGCTGCGGTCACGTCCTGTCATCTGAATAATAGGCTCCAGCCCTGCCTCTTTTAATTTGATACACAGACCAAGTGAAGATGCCTTCAGACAGGCAGACTGCATATCAGTTACATTGACTCCGTGCACCTTTCCCTTTAACAGCTCGGCTGCTTCCATCTGCTCGGTAAAATCATATCCCTTGGGAGGAGCCATCTCAACGGTTACACCAAATTTTCCGCCTTCAAGCGCTTTCTCTAACATTCCCATTATTTGTTCCCCCTAATATTAATCGTTCTGGGATATGCAACCTTCTCATATCCTTTGTCTGAACGTCTCTTTGTCAGCTTATCCAACTGACCAAGGGATTCCAGACGATTATAAATCAAAATCCATGCACAGTCATTGTCCGGGTTCACTTCGCATTTTCCGTTCTTCTGTCCACCGCAGGGGCCATTTACCAGAGATTTTGCACATCTGGAAATGGGGCAGATACCGCCGGTACTTCCCAGCATACAGTCTCCGCACAGATGACAGGCTTCCTCAAACAAGCCTAAACGCACGGCCTCGCCTAAAAACATGGTATTGTTAGACGGGTAAACTGGTACCTTGGCATGGTTCGCCGCCACCTGTACACCATCGCCGCAGGACATACAGACAACTGCATCCGGGGCTGCTGCATTGAGCTTCTTCATTGCGCTCTTGACTCCCATGTTCATACAGCAATAATCTGCCATACCCGTAGCCACTACCGTCTTTCCCTTGGACTCAAGATATTCCTTCAGTCCTGCAACCTCTTTTTCTCCGCCCGTAGCACAAGCCGTAGCACAACTGCTGCAGCCCAGGATCGCAATCTTGTTCGCGCCCTCGAGCATTGCCATCAATTCTTCAATGGGCTTTTTCTGTGTGATAATCATCGTCTCGTCTCCTTATATCCATTTCTGGTACGGTACCCCTCGCGGGCAAAAAGGCATGCCTGCAAAGAGTTGTCTTTTCCCTTTTTATTTTAATACTTTCTGGGGAGAAATCAACCCTAAATTCAAAGGTTTTCACAAATTACATCAAATTCATAACACCTTTTAACACAGAGATGTTTTAATAAAGATTCTTTACTTTAAATTCCTTCTCCGCCTCCCGACGTTGATCCTTCTTGGCAATGTCCTGACGCTTGTCGTAAAGCTTTTTCCCCCGCGCCAGGCCAATCTCCACTTTCACCAGGCTCCCCTTTAAATACACTTTTAAGGGCACCATGGTATATCCTTTTTGAGCAATCTTTCCATTGATCTTATTAATCTCATACTTATGCAGCAGGAGCTTACGCACCCTCAGGGGATCTTTGTTGAAGATATTTCCTTTTTCGTAGGGATTGATATGCATGCCGTAGATAAATACTTCCCCCTGATCCACCCGGATAAAAGCCTCCTTGATGCTGCATTTTCCCATACGGACAGACTTTACCTCTGTTCCCGCCAGAGAAATGCCTGCCTCGTAGGTCTCATCTATGAAGTAATCATGGTATGCCTTTTTATTGTTGGCAATTAATTTTATGGTTTCCTTACTCATATGCTCCCGCCCTCCTTGTTTCTACCGCTTACTATCCTATGTGTCCTCTATCACAAAATCTATGATTCTGCACCGCCGATCCACATCTTTCACCCGGATTTGAACCTTCTGCCCCAGACGGTAGACATTTCCTGTGTGCTGGCCCCGCAGCTCATACCTGGCATCGTCGTACTCGTAAAAATCCCCTTCCAGGGAATTCACATGCACCATTCCTTCAATGGTATTGGGTAGTTCCACATACAGTCCATAATTGGTAATACCTGAGATCACGCCTTCATAAGAGTCGCCGATACAATTTTCCATATACTCTACTTTTTTCAGCTTTTCTGTCTCCCTCTCGGCTTCCTCCGCCCGGCGCTCTGTCTCACTGGAATGTTTGGCCACCTCCTGAAGAATTTTTTCATAATGCTCTACCCGCTCCCTTGTCAGTTTTCCTCTGAGATTCTCTTTGATAATCCGGTGAATCTGCAGATCGGGATACCTGCGGATAGGGGAAGTGAAATGACAGTAGTATTTTGCTGCCAGGCCAAAATGTCCTGTATTGTCCGTGGTGTATTTGGCCTGCTTCATAGAACGCAGGGTCAGGCGGCTAATCAATGCCTCTTCCGGCGTACCTTCAATCTTGTCCAGCAATTTTTGCAGCTCTCCTGGATGGATCTCATCTCCCCCTAAATGGAGGGCATATCCAAAGTTGCGGATAAAAAGCCCCAGCTTCTGCATCTTTTCTGTATCTGGATTTTCATGGGTCCGGTACAAAAAGGGCTGTGCCTGCCAGAAATAATCCGTAGCCACGGTCTCATTGGCTGCCAGCATGAAATCCTCAATCAGCCGTGTGGCTGTGTTTCTCTCATAGGGCTTTATTTCCAGAGGCCGGCCATTTTCATCCAGGATCATCTTGGTCTCCGGGAAATCAAAATCAATCGATCCCCGTTTCCTCCGACGCCTGCGAAGAAGCTTTGCCAGAACAGCCATTTCTTCAAACATGGGAACCAGATCTTCATATTCTTTACACTCTGCCTCGTCCTGATCCTCCAATATTTTTTTCACACTCGTGTAGCTCATCCGGCGAGTCACCCGAATCACAGTCTCTGCTATGAGGTGATCGATCACTTCGCCTTTTCCGTTGATGGTCATGATGCAGCTAAGGGCCAGGCGATCCTCCCCTGCGTTGAGGGAACAGATCCCATTGGATAACGTATGGGGGAGCATCGGGATCACCCGATCCACCAGATAGACGCTGGTTCCCCGGGCATAGGCCTCCCAGTCCAGAGCGCTGTTCTCCTGTACATAATTCGTCACATCTGCAATGTGAACGCTTAAAATATAATTCTCCCCATCTCTTTTCACAGCCACCGCATCGTCCAGATCCTTGGCGTCTTCCCCGTCAATGGTAACGCAGATCTCCTCCCGCAGGTCAAGCCTTCCGTTTATGTCTGCCTCCGAGACAGGCTTTGCCACCCGCCCGGCCTGATTTAAGACACGCTCTGAAAATTCCACAGGAAACTGATAGGCTTTCACAATGGATAGAATATCTGTGCCCGGATCATTACTGTGGCCCAAAATCTCGATCACTTTCCCCTCTGGGTTCTTATGCCCTTTTCCGTAGTCTGTCAGCTTCACCACTACTTTGTGCCCTGTGACAGCCCCTTTCGTGCACTCCAGAGGAATGAAAATATCACTGGTAATTCTCTGGTTATCCGGCACTACAAATCCAAAGCTTTTACTCTTTTCAAAGGTTCCCACCACTTCTGTGATGCTGTGGACCAGAATCTGCACTACGACACCCTCCTGACGTTTTCCGCGTGCAGTGCCTCCCTTCAATGCTACCTGTACCGTATCTCCCAGAAATGCATCGTTTGTGTCGTCCTCGCTGATAAAAATATCTTCAGACACCCCCTCCACTGAGACGAAGCCGAATCCCTTTGCATGGCTGATAAAGGTTCCCACCATCATCTTCGCCTCTGCCTTGCTGTAACGCCCCCGCTTGGAAAGCTGAATCTTTCCCTCAGCTATAAGTTCTTCCAGGATCTCCACTAATTCCTGGCGGTTCTCCCGGGGCACCTGAAGCAAAATAGCCAGCTCTTTCTGCTTCATAGGTACATAGTGGGGGTCACAGATAAAATCATATATAATTTTCTTTCTCTCTTTTTCACTCTTCTTTTCTATCATTCTTCCATCCCACAGCAGAATACAACTGACTGCATACCTGCTAAATCAAGAAGAAGCACCCCTGTTATCTGGGAGTGCTTCATCAACTTCATTTCCTTAAAATAAATTCAAGTTCAATAGGACTGCCAACACAAGAAAGACAACTGCCAAAATCTTCGTAGCCAGTACGATCTTTCCCTCTGCGGAACGGTTCTTGTTCTGCTCCCAGAAGGAATTGCCTCCTGCGATTGCTCCAAGTCCTGCTGATTTACCCTCCTGCGCCAAGACGATGACGGTCAAAGCGATACATACTAAAACAAATAATATGGTAAGAATAATTCTTAAAATACTCATTCCTGCACCTCCTATGGTCAAACAAGCCTTATTTTACCATAGATTGGGGGATTGATCAAGATTTTATTTTCGATCTTATCTAACCTCTAATCAAACTTATAAAAGGGATTACTATAAGTTCCCACCGGATCCAAATGCTCTTCAATGCGCAAAAGCTGATTGTACTTGGCTACCCGGTCCATCCGGCAGGGGGCGCCTGTCTTAATCTGTCCAGCATTGACTGCCACTGCCAGGTCTGCGATAAAATCTTCATCCGTCTCGCCGGAACGATGGGAAATCACCGTTGTATAATTGTTTGTCTTTGCCAGTTCAATGGCATCCATGGCTTCTGAGACCGTTCCAATCTGGTTTACTTTGATAAGAATCGAGTTGGCTGCATGCATCTGAATCCCCATTCCCAAGCGCTTTACATTTGTCACAAAGAGATCATCGCCCACTAACTGTACCCGATGGCCCAGTCGCTTTGTCAGCATCTGCCAACCGTCCCAATCTTCTTCCATCAGCCCGTCCTCAATGGAGATAATCGGATATTTGTCAAGTAACTCCTCATAATAGTCTATCATTTCTTCTGGAGAACGATAGATCTTCTCTCCCTGCATACGGCTTTCTCCTTCAAAGAAATACTTCCCCGTCTTCTCATCATAGAATTCGCTGGAAGCTGCGTCTATGGCTATCTTTATCTGGGTTCCGGGCTCATACTCCGCCATGTGGATAGCCTCTACGATACAGTCCAGGACTTCCCTAGTATCCGCCAGGTCTGGTGCAAAGCCTCCCTCGTCTCCCACAGCCGTAGAGAGTCCCCTCTTTTTTAAGAGCAGCTTTAATTTATAATAAATCTCCACACACATGCGAAGTCCTTCTTTAAAGTTATAGGCCCCCACGGGCATGATCATAAATTCCTGTAAGTCCACTGTATTGTCCGCATGTTTACCTCCATTCAAAATGTTCATCATAGGAACGGGGAGCTGTTTGGAATGAACACCTCCCAGATAGTGAAACAAGGGCACGTTTAAAGCTTTTGCCGCTGCTTTTGCTACTGCCATGGATACGCTTAAGGTTGCATTGGCTCCCAGGTTGGATTTATTGTCTGTACCGTCGGCGTCCACCAGGAGATGATCAATATAAGACTGTTCCAGAGCATTTTCTCCAATAAGCAGATCTGACAATTTTGTGTTCACATTGTGAACCGCCTTTTCCACTCCCAGCCCCAGGTAGCGGTACTGTCCGTCACGCAGCTCCACAGCCTCAAACTTTCCGGTGGAGGCCCCTGAGGGCACAGAAGCCCGGCCTGTAATATTGCCTTCTACAGTCACTTCCGCCTCCACCGTAGGATTTCCCCGGGAATCAAGAATTTCACGCGCATAGATATCTGTGATTGGTAAATATAAGTGCATAAAAAAACCTCCTTTTTCTTAAAAGTTTCTCTTGAAAAAGGAGGTTTTATTCATTTTCCTCTTTTATTTCACCAACAACGATTTCCCTGTCATCTCTTTAGGCTGTTCCATACCCATCAGCTCAATCAACGTCGGGATAATGTCTGCCAGGCAGCCGCCCTCCCGCAGGGAGTAGGCCGGATCTGCGTTCACCAGGATAAAGGGAACCGGATTCGTCGTATGGGCTGTAAAGGGTTCGCCCGTATTGTAGTCAATAAGCTGCTCTGCGTTGCCATGATCGGCGCAGATGAACATCTGTCCATCCACTTCTTTGATGGCTTCCACTGCGCGGCCTACACACTCGTCCACTGCTTCCACTGCTTTGATAGCAGCAGGCTCGATTCCAGTGTGCCCCACCATGTCGGGATTGGCAAAGTTAATAATGATCACATCGTATTTGTCTGACTTGATGGCTTCCACCAGCTTATCGCAGACACCGTAAGCGCTCATCTCAGGCTGCAAGTCGTAAGTGGCCACTTTTGGAGACTTTACAAGTATTCGATCCTCGCCCTCATTTGGCTCCTCCACGCCGCCGTTGAAGAAGAAAGTCACATGGGCATACTTCTCTGTCTCGGCGATACGTACCTGCTTTTTGCCATGAGCTGCCAGATATTCCCCAAAGGTATTGTGAAGCTCCACCTTGTGGAAAGCAACCAGCTTATTAGGAATGGTTACATCATATTCGGTAAAGCATACGTATGTGAGATCCAGCTTCTTTTCTCTCTCAAAGCCGGTAAATGCATCGTCGCAAAATGCTCTTGTAAGCTCTCTGGCACGATCCGGCCGGAAATTGTAAAAGATAATGGAATCTTTATCCTGAATGGTTGCCACTGGCTTTCCGTCTCTCATTACCACAGCAGGCACTACGAACTCATCGTTGACACCTTTTTCATAGGAAGCTGCAATGGCACTGACGCCATCTGTGGCCTCATCGCCCTCTCCTTTTGTCAAAGCGCGAAATGCCTTCTCTATCCGCTCCCAGCGGTTGTCACGGTCCATAGCGTAGTAGCGTCCCATGACAGTCGCCACTTCCCCTACACCCAGCTCTTTCATCTTATCTGTCAGTTCCTGTACATAATCCTTTCCAGATGCAGGAGGGGTATCCCGTCCGTCCAGGAAGCAGTGCACATATACCTTTTTCAGGCCATGGCGCTTTGCCAGCTCTAAAAGCCCATAAATGTGAGTATTGTGGCTGTGCACGCCGCCGTCGGACACCAGACCGTACAAATGGAGGGCAGAGTTATTGGCCTTTACATTCTCCACTGCCTGAAGAAGCGCCTCATTTTCAAAAAATGTTCCATCTTCAATCTCTTTAGTAATACGGGTCAGCTCCTGGTACACAATACGTCCAGCTCCCATATTCATGTGGCCCACTTCAGAATTGCCCATCTGTCCGTCAGGAAGTCCTACTGCAAGGCCACTGGCATTTCCTTTCACAAAAGGGCACTCAGCCATCAGCTTATCCATAACGGGTGTCTTGGCCTCAGCCACTGCATTGCCATTTACTTTTTCATTCAAGCCATATCCATCCAGGATCATTAATACTGTCGGTTTCTTACTCATTGCTCTTTTCCACCTCTGCTATTGCTGCTTTTTTCATAGGAATCCGGCAGTTTCGGTTACTTCCGAACTCCACTATAACGTCGTCCTCCGTAATATCAATGAGGACTCCATAAAATCCACTTGTTGTCACTACCACATCGCCTACCTCCATAGTAGACAACATGGCGTTTACACGCTTCTGTTCCTTTTTTTGAGGACGAATTGCTGCAAAATACATAAATCCGCCGATTATCACTACATACATGATGATGACTTCCCATCCCATGGTACCACCTGTTGCCAATAAATTCATTCTTCTTCCTCCTGGTAATTTAAATTAATGAAACGCATTATTGTAATAGTAGCATATATCAGAATCTTTGGTCAAGAGTGTACACCCATTTTATCCAGCTTTTGTCTTTTATATTCCTGGTAGCGGCCTTCTTCAATAGCTGAACGTATCTCTGTCATCATAGTGTTATAAAAATACAAGTTGTGCAATACACAGAGGCGCATACCAAGCATTTCCTTTGCTTTCAAAAGATGGCGGATATAGGCTCTGGTGTAACGGCGGCAGGCTGGACACTGGCATCCTTCCTCGATAGGACGATCGTCCAGCTCATACTTGGCATTAAACAGGTTGATCTTTCCAAAATTCGTGTATAAATGTCCGTGACGTCCGTTTCTTGTAGGGTAGACACAGTCAAAAAAGTCTACGCCCCGCTCCACAGCTTCCAGAATATTGGCAGGAGTCCCCACTCCCATTAAATAGGTAGGTTTATTCTCCGGTAGATGAGGCACCGTCTCCTCCAGAATATGGTACATCTGCTCATGGCTTTCCCCCACAGCCAGACCTCCGATGGCATAGCCGTCCAGATCGAGTTCGCTTATCTCTTTCGCATGCTCTACCCGTATATCGTCAAAGATGGCTCCCTGATTAATTCCAAACAAAAGCTGATTCTGATTCAGGGTATCTGGAAGGCTGTTTAGCCGCTTCATCTCCACCTTACAGCGCTTTAGCCACCGGGTAGTCCGGGCCACAGAAGCTGTCACATACTCTCGGTCCGCCAGGGCTGGCGCACACTCGTCAAAAGCCATGGCAATAGTAGACGCCAGATTAGACTGAATCTGCATACTCTCTTCCGGCCCCATAAAAATCTTCCGACCATCCACATGGGACTGAAAATATACCCCTTCTTCCTTGATTTTTCGCAGGGATGCCAGGGAAAATACCTGAAATCCTCCTGAATCTGTCAAAATGGGTTTGTCCCAGGACATAAATTTGTGCAGGCCACCCAATTTCCTTACTACCTGATCCCCCGGGCGCACATGAAGGTGGTACGTATTGGACAGCTCAATTTGTGTCCCGATCTCTTCTAAATCTGAGGTAGCCACTGCCCCTTTTATCGCCGCCACAGTTCCCACATTCATAAATACAGGAGTCTGAACAGTGCCATGCACACTCTGAAGCTCTGCTCGTTTTGCGTTTCCATCTTTTTTTAATACTCGGTACATCCTATTCAATCCTTTTTCCATATTTTCTGCAAGTTATCTATTTTTGCACTCATCCCTTCCATCAGTGCATCTACAAGAGTGAGGGCCGCCATAGCTTCCACCACCACCACTGCACGAGGCACGATTACCGGATCATGGCGTCCATGAATGGAAATCTCTATGTTTTCTCCTTTTTGGTTCACTGTGTGCTGCAAAGAAGCAATGGATGGAGTCGGCTTTACAGCCGCACGGAATATAAGAGGGCTTCCATCACTGATTCCCCCCAATGTCCCCCCAGCATGATTCGTCTTCTTGGATACTAGACCATCTTTGCACACAAAGGCATCATTGTTCTCACTTCCTTTGGCTCTCGCTGCTGCAAACCCATCTCCTATTTCAAAGCCTTTCACCGCCCCAATAGACAGAATCGCCTTTGCCATGTTTGCCTCCAGCTTATCAAAGCAAGGTTCTCCAAGTCCTACTGGTAATCCCTGAACCACACATTCTATTACACCGCCAGAAGAGTCCTGAGCCTTCATACATTCCTCCAGATATGCCCCTGCCCGCTTTGCCGCGTCCGCATCAGGCATATAGAAGGGATTTTCAAAAATCTCTTTTTCAGAAAAATTCTCCCTATTCATCTCAACATTCCCAATGGAACGAGTATACGTACAAAGGGTTACGCCTAGCTCCTCTAAAATCTTACATGCAATTGCTCCGGCTGCCACTCTTCCGATGGTCTCTCTCCCGGAGGAGCGTCCACCTCCCCGATAATCCCGGAAGCCATACTTCTCATCAAAGGTATAATCTGCATGTCCTGGACGATAGTAAGAGGCAATTTCACTGTAATCTTTTGAGCGCTGAGAAGTATTGTAGACCACCATGGAAATCGGAGTTCCTGTGGTCCTTCCCTCAAAGACTCCTGATAGAATCTCCACCTGATCTGCCTCTGTCCGGCTGGTCGTATACCGAGACTGACCTGGCTTCCTTCTATTCAAATATTTTTGGATATCTTCCTCCATAAGCTTAAGGCCTGCCGGACATCCATCCACGACTACACCAATTGCCTTTCCGTGGGATTCTCCCCAGGTGGAAATGCAGAAATGTTTACCTAATATGGAACCTGCCATCGTTTTTTTCCTTTCTATTATTTGCCAATATAGCTTTCAATACAAAGAACATGAGAGTGTCCCCTAACTATGAGTCCAAAAATTCATAGCTTTGAGCCACTCTCCTTCCGAATTCATATTGTCAATGTTTTTCACTGGCAAAGCTGAAAAGTTTTCACAAGTTGCTTGAGCAGACCAGCTTGGTTATTGAGCTCTTGGCTGGTTGCCGCACTCTCTTGGGCAGTAGCAGAATTAGTCTGTACCACACTGGAGATTTGACTGATCTGTGTCTCGATCTCATCCACTGCGTCTGCCTGAGTCTGGGCATCAGCAGCAATACCATTAATGGCCCCTACAATCTTTTGAGCTCCTGCCACTACGCCTTCCAATTGCTTCGCAGTAACATCCGCAATTTGTGTTCCCTGCCCCACGGCAGAAATAGAGCGCTCAATGAGAGTTGCCGTAGACTGAGATGCCTCTGCGCTTTTACTAGCCAAGTTACGGACTTCATCGGCTACTACAGCGAATCCCTTGCCTGCTGTTCCTGCCCGGGCTGCCTCTACAGCCGCATTTAAAGCGAGAATATTCGTCTGAAAAGCAATATCTTCAATTGTTTTAATTATTTTTCCAATTTCGTTAGAACTGTCATTGATCTCTTGCATAGCATTGATCATTTCCTGCATTTTTTGATTACTCTCAGTAATCTGCCGTCCCATCTCTCCTGCTTGTTCCCGGGCCTGCTGGGCATTTAATGCAGTTTGCTTAACACGGCCAGTGACCTCCTCCATCGTTTGCTTCAACCCTTCCACAGCGCTGGCCTGTTCCACAGACCCCTGGCTAAGCGCCTGGGCGGCAGTAGACATCTGGTTTGCTCCACCAGAAACACCCTCAGAGCTAGAGACAATCTGACTCATAGTACTATTGAGTTTTTGAAGAATATCATTTAGGGATGTACGAATAGTCGCAAAGTCTCCAACATATTCCTGGGTTATCTGGGCCGTCAAATTACCTTCAGCAATATCCTCCAACATACTGGAAATTTCTCCAATATAATTTCTCAGGCGACAAATCGTGCTGTCAAAGCTTTGAGCTAAAAGACCAATCTCATCATCAGAATCAATATCCACCATCATGGTCTGATGTTGATTTAGCCCCAGATCTCCCTGTTCCAGGGTTTGCGCCAATATATTTAAGCGAAAAAGTCGCATAGAGACAGTCCTCTTTATGTAAGCGCCGATAATCATAATACCGACAGCAATAAGCCCTATACCAATCAGACATGACAGTACTATAGTCAAATTAATCTGTTTGGTAGCCTCCGACATGGAGATACCTGCAAAAATCAAGCCATCTATCTGACCATTGGCATCTCGGGTAGGTACATAAGAGCATAAATGTTTTTCTCCGAGAATATTAGCATTGCCTACATAAGTCTGTCCTTGATCTAACACCACTTTGGAAAGTTCACTGGAAAGCTGAGTTCCCACGGCACGTTGCCCATCCTGTTGAATCGTTGTATAAGCTCTTGTATCCCCATGAAAGATAGTGAACTCACATCCCATCTGTTCCTTCAGACTATCTAAAAGTTCTGTCTTATCATCTGAACCATTGTAATTAGCTAACTCATAAGCCAGCATATTCGTACCACTTACACAAACATTCTCCATCATAGATATTGTAAGTCGGTAAAACATCAACACGCAAAGTATCACTACCGTTGTAATACTTACAGCCAACATTACTGCCACTAGATTTCCTACTTTACGACCAATTCGCTTATCCTTTCTCTCAGCGTTTCCTCTTTGTGCATAGTTCCCTTTCATTTCTCATTACTCCAATATCTTAATTATAGTAAATTTTCATATAGGTTTTAACCTACTTATTTCTATTTTATTCATTTATGGATAAAATTGCAAGTCTCAATAATTTTTTATAATTCAGTTTTAAGAAGGAAGCTTATATCTTTTCCTGCTCTGCCGGAGGAATAAACATAATAACAAACACCATAAGCAATAGAAGGCAGACGATCAGCACCGATTTCTCCATAAATGCCCGGGTTATGGCTGTTCCAAGGGTTGCTCCCAGGATAAAGAAGAGAATAATTCCATAATATTGCAGACTTTTTTTTCGAGCCGCCTTGTCCTTATTGATATTATAGTAAAACAACTGCTCTGTAGCGCTGCGCAAGTTACCGGTACACATGGTCGTAGCATAGGCACTTCCATTGAAACGGCGAAAGCTCTCTACCTGCATAGAACACACAAAGGATACTGATGAGTTAATCAAATCATCATTTACTCCAGAAGGAACATACGCAATCATCCACAAGACTAGAAATTCTATGACAATTACTATCTGCCGCCAGTGAAGTCCCGGATTATAACGAAACTTCTTTCTCACATACTCTGTAATCAGAATCCCTGCCATAAAAGCTAAAATAGGGTATGTATAGAACAAGATCTTAGACCAATTCTGATCTGCCATATTTATTCCAAGCAAGACAATATTGCCTGTCTGGGCGTTTGCAAATACGCCTCCACGACAAATATAAGTATAGACATCCAGATATCCGCCTGCAATGGCTAGGAGGACGCCTACCAAATAGGACTCTGATGCTTTCTCTAAGTGAAGCTTCATTCCGTTGGTTCCCCTTTATGTGAAAATCTCGTATGCAGTGCACTTTCATACAGGGGAGTTCATGGAGCTCTCCTATATGATAAAAATATCAGCGGAGAGTGACTCCGCTGATATCGTTTCTTTTATTTTTGTGATGCCAGGTAAGCAGCCTTTCCATCATCATAAAGGTTTTTGCCTTCACTGTCAATAATAACAACCAGTGGCATATCCTCTACATAAAGCTTCCGAAGTGCTTCTGCCCCCAGATCTTCATAGGCAATCAACTCACATTTCTTGATACATTTTGCAAGAAGAGCGCCAGCTCCGCCGATAGCTCCAAAGTATACTCCATGATACTTCTTCATGGCATCCACTACTTCTGGAAGTCTTGCGCCCTTTCCAATCATACCTCTGGCGCCTACAGACATCATGGTCGGAGCATAGGCATCCATTCTTCCACTGGTGGTAGGGCCTGCTGAACCAATCACCTGTCCTGGCTTAGCCGGTGTAGGGCCTACGTAATAAATGGTTGCATCTGTTGGATCAAAAGGAAGTTCCTCTCCCCTTGCCAGAGCTTCGCACATACGCTTGTGTCCCGCATCTCTGGATGTATAAATGGTGCCGGTCAGGTATACACTATCGCCGGCATGGAGGCTTTTTGCCACCTCCTCAGTCAATGGCAGTTGAATATGTTTTTCCATCCTAGATCACCTCCGTCTTATGGCGTGTCACATGACAGTTAATATTCACCGCACAGGGCATGCCTGCAATATGAGTTGGCAAAGTCTCAATGTTCAAAGCCAGTGCCGTTGTCTTTCCGCCAAAGCCCTGGGGTCCGATTCCGAGCTTATTGATCTTTTCCAGCATTTCTGCTTCCAGATCTGCATAATAAGGATCTGGATTCCTCTCATCTGTACTGCGCATGAGAGCCTTTTTTGCCAGAAGTGCACATTTATCAAAGGTTCCGCCGATGCCGACGCCCACTACCATGGGAGGACAGGGGTTGGGGCCCGCAGTCTCTACTGTCTCCAGAATGAAATCTTTGATTCCCTCAATTCCAGCGGAAGGCTTGAACATCCGAATAGCGCTCATATTTTCACTTCCGAATCCCTTGGGGCCTACGGTTACTTTGATCTGCTCTCCTGGGACGATTTCTGTATAGAGCATAGCTGGGGTGTTATCGCCTGTGTTGCCTCGGCGAACAGGATCCTTTACTACAGATTTTCTTAAGTATCCTTTATCATAGCCGCGACGAACGCCCTCGTCTACCGCTTCGGTGAGATCGCCGCCTACAATGTGGACGTCCTGGCCGATCTCTAGAAATACGCAGGCCATACCTGTGTCCTGGCAGATCGGAACGCTTTCCTGCTCTGCTATCTCGAAGTTGGTTATGATTTTATCCAGCACTCCCTGAGCGATCTCCCAATCCTCACATTCCCGGCAGCGACGAATGGCTCCCTGAACGTCCTTGGGAAGATACTGGTTTGCTTCGATACATAATTTTTCCACAACATCTGTGATCTGCTGTGCTTGAATCTCTCGCATGAGTATCACCTCCTGAAATTTTTTGTTAATAAGTTGCCTGGCTGGTGGGCTTGATTGCGCTTCGCTTATCTTCGGCCGCTATGCACAACCGGGGACGCTCCGCTGCCGGCTCGCGTCGTATGACTGGCCTCTCTCTACTCCGCCATGCGCAGCTCGATTTCGCTTCGCTCCATCTCGCTCCCGGCTTTCGCCGTATGCAGAGACAGCCATATGGCCTCCGGGCTGCAAGCACCCCGGATTCCATTTGTCTTTCTCTGCGCATGGCTCATTGCTACAGGAAAATCCCTATAAATTGGCTGGCTAGGACTACCATTACTAGGGCAATGGGGTAGGTTGCCGCGTAAGCGGACGCTACGTCGTCTGTCTCTGTCACACGGATTAGGGTACCCAGTGCAGGAGTACTTGTCATACCGCCGCAGATGGAGCCCAGTGTGTTGAAGACGCTTAAGCGCAGTACCTTTGCTGCGAATATGTAGCCGAGGAACATTGGAATCAGAGTCATCAGTGCTCCATAGAGGAACAACAGTGCTCCCTGCTCCTTCAGGATTTCTACAAAACCGGAGCCTGCCTGTGAGCCTGCCCCCAACAGGAACAGAGCTAAACCAAATTCTCTCAGAGACTCCAGTACATGCTTCTCCACCTTGACACTCAGTTTTCCAAAATGGCCGAAATGTCCCAGAATCAATCCTGCAATCAGAGGGCCGCCGGAGGTTCCCAGAGCAAATACTGCGCCACCTGGCAGAGGAATTTCAATTTTTGCCAGAATAATACCAAAAGCAATGGCCAGGGAGAATGGGAAGAATCCCATACTGTCTGCATAGAATAATTCTTCCTTCTTTGTCTTGTGGTATTCTTCCACTTCCACATTGGCAGCAGCTTCATATTTGGCGCGCTCTGCTGCCATATCTGTCTTTAAAATCTTAGGAATTAGCTGTACAAACAGTACCACGCCAATTACGCCAAAGGGGTACGCAATTCCATAACCTACAGATGCTGCCTCAGAGCCCGTAGCCTCCAGTGCAGCCGCAAGACCTGGCGTACTGGTCAGAGCGCCTGTCATCATACCAAGGCTGATGTCTACTGGCACGCCAAATATTTTGATTACTCCAACACATGTAAGGGCGCCTGCCGCAATGACGATAATTCCCAGCAGGATATACGATGTAGCATTTAGCTTAAAATTCCGAAAGAATTTTGGTCCCGCAATAAAGCCAACTGAGGTCACAAAACAAATCAGACCCAGATTCTGTATCAGTGACGGAATCTCTACACCAAAGTGGCCGAATACCAGGGCTACCAGCAAAATGCCGGCAGTCCCCAGTTCCAGTCCACAAACTTTAATACTTCCTACCAGATAACCAATGACGGCAATGAGAAACACCATCATCAGTGTATTGGAAAATATATTTTCCTGAAACCATGTTAAGATTCCCATAACGAACTCCCCTCCAACTTATTTGGGCATACCAAAGGTATATTTGGGCAGAAGCATAGGGGAAACTTCTCCTGTGTGCAGATCTGCTTTTTCCAGTTCTTCTCCATAAGCCTGCACATGGTTAAGATTCATAGTTCCAAGCTCTACTTCTTTGCACTTTCTTGACGCTGCCTTACCAGCATTGCGGCCAAATACAATAATATCCAGCAGTGAGTTACCCATAAGACGGTTTCTGCCATGGATTCCTCCCACAGCCTCGCCTGCTACCAGTAAGTTCGGGATAGCCTTTGTAAATCCTTCTCCGCCGATCTCCAGACCACCGTTCTGATAGTGGAGAGTTGGGTAGATTAAGATAGGCTGCTTTCTCATATCAATGCCATAATTTAAGTACATACGAAGCATAGCCGGGATTCTCTTTTCAATGGTTCCCTCTCCATGGATCATCTCAATCATAGGAGTATCCAGCCAGATACCATATCCAGTCGGTGTGGGAACTCCCTTGCCGCGCTCTTTGCACTCCCGGATAATGGAAGCTGCTGAAACGTCACGCGTTTCCAAAGGATGCATAAAAGCTTCACCCTCTGCGTTGATCAGCATAGCGCCTAAGGAACGTACCTTCTCTGTCACCAGAGCGCCAAAGATCTGTGCCGGATAAGCCACACCTGTTGGATGATACTGAATGGTATCCTGGTACAGAAGAGGTGCCCCTGCACGATAACCCATTACCAGACCGTCTGCTGTTGCTCCATAGTGGTTGGAAGTCGGGAAATTCTGGTAGTGAAGACGTCCTGCTCCGCCAGTTGCAATGATAACAGTCTTTGCTTTGGCTACTTTGTAAACGCCTGTCTCCATGTCATGAAGCACAGCGCCTGCTACCTGTCCCTTGTCATCTTTGATCAGCTCTACAGCTGCGGTAAAGTCAGCGATGGGAATCTGACGGTTCCACACTTCGTCGCGAAGTACACGCATAATTTCTGCGCCAGAGTAGTCCTTGCAGGCATGCATCCTCTTTCTGGAGGTTCCGCCACCGTGTGTCGTCACCATTCTTCCATCTTTATCCTTGTCAAACATTACGCCCAGGTTGTTCAGCCACTGGATTGCATCTGGGGCTTCCATAACGAGGCGACGCAGTAGTTCCGGTCTTGCCGCAAAATGTCCGCCGCCGAAAGCATCCAGATAATGCTGCTGGGGAGAATCGTTCTCCTTGTCCGCCGCCTGGATACCACCTTCTGCCATCATGGTGTTGGCGTCACCGATACGAAGCTTTGTGACCATCATTACGTTTGCGCCGGCTTCGTGGGCCTCGATAGCTGCGGAAGATCCTGCTCCGCCGCCGCCGATTACCAGTACGTCTACATCGTAGTCTACTTTGTTTAAATCAATGGCTACATCTTTGATTCGGCTGTTGGAGTGAAGAAGGGTTCCCAACTCGTAGGGCACTTTCTCGCCTTTATTTGGGCCAATCTTCAGTTCCTGAAAGCCCTCTTCACGATAATCGGGATGGAATTTGCGGAGAAGCTCATCTTTTTCTTCAGCCGTCATTCTTCTTGGCTCCATGCCGATTCTTTCTGCTCTTGTGGCCTCTACTTTTTTGATAGATTCCAACATTTCTGCTGTAAACATATGCGCTCCCCTCCTATTTCTCAATTTCCCTGTTGTTGTACAGTTCTTTCATCTCTTCCACAGGTTTCTGCATTACTTTTTCAATGAGCTCATCGAATTCACCACTGTTGATGGCTTCTACACGCTCTGCCAAATGCTGGGACTTTGGAGCAATGTATTTGCCTGTCAGACGTCTTGCAAGAACACCTACCATTGGATGAGAGATTCCGGCCGGACAGCGGGAGGTACAGATTCCACAGCCGATACAGTCGAAGGATTCCTCTGCGCATTTTTCGAAATCGCCCCGCTGTGCGTATGCAATGTACTGCATAACGCTCAGACTCTGAGGACATCCCTTGGTGCAGGCATTGCAGCCGATGCAGCTGTAGATTTCTGGATAGAGATCCATCATGATTCTCTGCTCAGCACTTACTTCTTCGATGTTGTAATTTCTCTTGTCTGTGGGGAAGAAGGGAAGTGTGGCTACGTACATTCCTTCTTGTACCTGGGTCTGGCATGCCAGGCAGGTTTTTAATTCGTTGCTTCCTTTGATTCTGTAAATTGTTGCACAGGCGCCGCAGAATCCGTGACGGCAGCCACAGCCTCGCACCAGCTTGTAGCCTGCATATTCCATTGCAGTCATGATTGTAAGTTCGGCGGGCACTGAGTACTGTTTTCCATAAAAATATACATTTACCATTTTCTGCATTTTTTTATACCAGTTCCTTTCGTTGTATGGGGATGTGGAGCAGCATGATGAGAGAAGGGAGGGGTAAGCGGCCTGCGGGCTCTTGGCCTTTGGCCAATTCGCTGTATGGCTTACGGGCTCTTGGCCTTCGGCCAATTCGCTGTATGGCTTACGGGCTCTTGGCCTTTGGCCAATTCGCTGTATGGCTTGTAGGCTCTTGGCCTTTGGCCAATTCGCTATATGGCTTGTAGGCTCTTGGCCTTTGGCCAATTCGCTGGTGGGGTGTGATCTAGGCTTTTACCCCGCAGCTTCACCTCGATTGCGCTTCGCTCCATCTCGGTTGGGGCGTTCGCCCCATGCATCCAAACGCTAAAGCATAGCCTTACGTGCGAGCACGACGGCTCTGCTTTATCCTTTGTCTGCGCGCTGCTCATTGCTATTAATATTCCGGTGGTAGCTCGTCTATTTCGTCGAAGCGGAAGACGGGGCCGTCTTTGCATACGTATTTTGATCCGATGTTGCAGCGGCCGCATTTTCCGATACCGCACTTCATTTTCAGCTCCAGGGTTGTATATACCTGTTCTTTGGAAAAGCCCATTTCTAGGAGTCCTGCCAGAACGAATTTGATCATGATTGGCGGTCCACAGATGAGAACTTTTTTATTTGTCTGAAATCCGATCTCTTTTAAGTAAGAAGGTACGAAGCCTACATGGCCGTCCCAGCCTTCTTGTTCTCTGTCGATGGTCAGATATACGTCTACGCCTTCTGTCTTGCACCATACTTCCTGGATTTCTTTTAGCTGAACGAGATCATCCGCAGAACGGGAACCGTAGAGGATTTCTACTGTACCGTAGTTATCACGGTTGTCAAGCACATAATTGATTACGGAACGCAGGGGTGCAAGGCCGATACCACCGGCGATAAATAGCAGATTTTCTCCCTTTAAGGCGCCCTCCTGTTCTACTGGGAAAGCGTTTCCATAAGGTCCACGTACCGTGAGCTCATCTCCCACACTCATTCCATGAAGACAGTCTGTCAAAGTACCACAGCGCTTGATGGAAAACTCCTGGAATTCTTTGTTTGTCGGGGAAGAGGTAATGGAAAACATTGCTTCTCCCACGCCTGGAACGGATACCATAGCGCACTGGCCAGGCATATGCTCAAAAAGCTTCTTGCCGTCCCGGCCTACCACACGAAAGGTCTTTACATCTGGAGTCTCCGTACGGATGTCTGTAATGACACCGATCATGGGGATCAGCATTTCTCTTCCGTGATTTCCTCCGCAAGTACATTCACCCATTACGCTTCACCTCCCATTTTCTTGATTACTTTCACGATATTTAATGATGCAGGACACTTGCTTACACAGCGGCCGCAGCCTACGCAGGAGTACATGCCGTCGTTGTTGTCAGGATAGTACTTAAGCTTGTGCATAAAGCGCTGACGGAAGCGCTGCATCTGGCTCGTTCTCATGTTTCCGTGAGCCATCATGGTAAAGTCTGAATACATGCAGGAATCCCAACAACGATAGCGCTGTACGCCGCTTCCTGTATTAAAGTCTTTGATGTCATAACACTGACAGGTCGGGCACACGAAGGTACATGTTCCGCAGGCCAGACATGGTTTATACATCTCTTCCCACTTGGGAGAGTCAAACAGCTCCATAAGCTCTGAATTTTCAAATACAGAAAGATCAAGATGAGAAAATGGAAGCTTTTCTATAATAGCCTGAATCTGTTTCTTTTCCTTCTCCACAGCAGCCTCGTCAGCGTCTGTCAGAAGATTTTCCACCAGCTTTGTGAGAGCTTCTCCCTTTTCTGTAAGGGCTTTCCAGTAGAGGTCTTCGCCTACCATCCAGGTTGCCACATCGGCAGCAGGATTTGCTGCGTCAATGCCAAATACTTTACAAAAGCAAGTCTCTTCTGGCTCATGACAGGCCATTGCCACTAAAATGCCGTGCTCCCGGCGCGCAGCATAATAGCTATCTACTGGATCATTTAAAAATACATTGTCCAGAACTTTTACAGCCTGCACATCACATGCTCTCATGCCAAAGACTACAAAGGGCTTATCCTGAAGCTTTGCCGGATCTATAGCCAGCTTGCCATCTTCATTTTTGCATTTATACAACGTTTCACTCTGAGGGAAGAAACAGTCTTTTGGAGATTTCACCGTTTTCAAGGTGTCCAAATCCACTTCTGCCTCTTCGGTCCAGAGGCCATAATTGGCCTGATCACATTTTTTAATTGGCAGAAATAAATCTTCCTGGGCTGCAATAGCAGCAAACAGCTCACTGAGACGGCTTTTTTCTATCTTATACATATTACTTCTGCCCCCTTTCCACTACGATTCCGGGTTCCACATCCTCAAATGTGTAGTTTGTCAGAGGTGCACGGCTGTCAGTATCTTCACCCGCCTGATATTCTCCATAGAATTCATTGATATCTTTGATGAATTTCCGGTTCAGAAGATGCAGCGGGATTCCCTGAGGACATACGCGGCTGCACTCGCCGCAGTCTGTACAGCGGCCTGCCACATGGAAAGCCCTGATAATATGGAACATCTGCTCCTCAAAGGTGTCTACATTTGCCTTTTGAGCTGTGTCAAACTGATTGCTGTCAAAGACACATTTCAGGCAACTGCAGGCAGGACAGGCATTTCTGCAGGCATTGCAGCGGATACACTTAGAAAGCTCTCCCTGCCAAAACTCAAAGCGCTCCTTGGGAGACATAGCTTCCAGCTTTTCTACCATCTCAAAACGATTGCCCACGGGGCCTGCTTCCTCGCCCTCAGCAGCGCCGATCAATTCGTCATATACCTGATGTGTCTTTCCCTTACATACAGTACAGCGCTCCAATAAAGCGTCGTTGAAAGGAAATTCTTTTTCTCCGTAAATGGTCTTAAGCTTCAGGGTGTCACCATCCTGGCTGATGCTCTCGATTCCCTTGATGCCTGCATTTTTCACTTTGTCAATATCGAGAGTCCCCTTGCAGCCTACGCCGATAATATAAGCCTTTTCTCTTTTTACCCTGTGCTCTTTGATGAGCTGATTAAAGCTGTATGTATCACAGGGTTTTAAGAATACCAGAGTATTGCCCTCCATTTTGCAGGCTTCAATCATATATTTACTAAGGTTCGCACCGCAGAACCCATCATACACAAAATCTTTTAGCTCTTCTTCGCTGTTAAAATACGCTGGCTCTGGATTGTATCCCAGATCTCCCTGCTTCCAGCCGAGCACGCGTACGACAGTTCCGTCTGCCAGGAGTTCTTTTGCTCTTTTTACTAATTCTTGCATCGCAAATCCTCCAATCTGACGTTTTCACCCAAGGAATGAATCTTTGCTACAAACTCGTTCATTGTAGTAGAGAATTTCACGCCTTCCGCTGCAGATACCCATTCTACACGGGTACGTCCGTTTTCCACACCCAGATAATCCAGCATAGAGAACAAAAGCGTCATTCTTCTTCTCGCATAATAGTTACCGCTTGTATAATGGCAGTCTCCCGGATGGCAGCCGCACATGATCACGCCGTCAGCGCCTTTCTGGAAGGCTCTCAAGATAAACATAGGATTCACACGGCAGGAACAGGGCACACGGATGATTTTTACATCTGCCGGATATGCCAGACGGCTGCTGCCAGCCAGGTCTGCACCTGCGTAACTGCACCAGTTACAGCAAAATGCTACGATTTTCGGTCGAAATTCTTTGTTGTTTTCTACTTGCATATCGCATCCACCTCCGCAAGAATTTGTCTGTTCGAGAAGCCCTGTAAATCCATTGCTCCTGACGGGCAGGCAACGGTACATGCGCCGCATCCCTGGCAGAGTGCACTGTTGACCACTGCAACTCTCCTTGTCTCACGGATGCCATGATCGTTCACTTCTTTCTCCTCATAAGAGATAGCGCCATATGGGCAGACCTTCTCACAGGAGGAACATCCATTACAGAACAATTCATTGGACTTAGCCACACAGGGATTCGTCACCAGATGGTCTTTCGCCAGAAGGCCCACCACCTTCACAGCCGCTGCTCCTGCCTGGGCAACTGTCTCTGGAATGTCCTTTGGTCCCTGACAGACGCCGGACAGGAAGATACCTGCTGTAGGTGACTCTACCGGACGCAGCTTTGCGTGGGATTCTGTCAGGAAGTTGTTCGTATCAATACTTGCCGTCAGCATAGTAGCAATCTTTCTCACGTCTTTATTTGGCTCAATGGCAGTAGCCAGTACAACCATATCTGTCTCCATGAGGATTCTCTTATTGTCAATCAGATCCACACCCTGAACGAGAAGCTTATCTCCCTTTTCAGAGACTTTTCCTACCTGACCTTTGATGTAATTGACTCCGTACTCTTCCACAGCACGGCGGTAGAACTCATCAAAGTTCTTTCCAGGTGTACGAACATCAATATAGAAGACTGTAACCTCTACATCCGGGTACTTGTCGCGGATCAGCATAGCATGCTTTGCCGTGTACATACAGCAGATTTTAGAACAATAGCTCTTTCCTCTCCTGTCTGCGCAACGGGAACCCACACACTGGATAAATACCATAGACTTTGGCGCCTTATGATCGGACATGCGCTCCAAATGCCCCTTTGTAGGACCTGCTGCGTTCATAATACGCTCCAGCTCCAGAGAAGTAATTACATCTGGGCTTGTGCTATAAGAATACTCGTCATACTCATCCAGCTTAATAGTATCAAAGCCTGTAGCAACTACAATCGCACCATAGTTCTGTGTCACAATCTCGTCCTGCTGATCATAGTCGATAGCGCCAGCCTGACATACTTTGGAGCACACACCACATTTTCCGGTCTTAAACTTGATGCAGTTCTCACGGTCAATCACCGGAACGTTGGGGATAGCCTGTGCAAAAGGTGTATAGATTGCACTTCTCGTATTCAGTCCTCTGTTAAACTCACTGGGAGCCTTCTTGGAAGGACATTTTTCCTGGCACACACCACAGCCAGTACATTTGCTCATGTCTACGCTGCGAGCTTTTTTGCGGATATCGACAGTGAAATCACCGACGAATCCAGATACTTTTTCTACTTCACTATATGTATAAATCGTAATTTTCTCGTGGGCAGAAGCCTCCACCATCTTTGGTGTCAAAATACAGGCTGAGCAGTCCAATGTAGGGAATGTCTTATCAAGCTGTGACATTCTTCCTCCGATACTGGGAGTCTTCTCTACAATGTCTACCTCATAACCCGCATCTGCAATATCAAGAGCTGTCTGAATTCCAGCGATACCTCCACCGATCACAAGCGCTCTCTTAACTACTTTGCTGGTTCCAGCCTGCAAAGGCGCGTTCAATGTCACTTTAGCGATAGCTGCCCTTGCAAGAATGACTGCCTTTTCTGTGGCCTCCTCCATATCCTTATGAATCCAGGAACAGTGCTCACGGATATTGGCAATCTCTACCATGTATGGGTTAATCCCTGCCCGCTCTGCTGCCTGACGGAATGTATTCTCATGCATACGCGGAGAGCAGGAACATACAACGATCCCGGTCAGATTCTTTTCTTTAATTGCCTCGCGGATCTTTAACTGGCCGGCTTCGGAACACATATACTGATAGTCTTCCGCATGAACGACGCCCGGCTCTTTTGCTGCCGCTTCCACCACACGTGCCACATCAACAGTGGCGGCGATGTTGGAACCACAGTGGCAGACAAATACTCCTATTCTTTGCACTCGATTCACCTCCAACCTTTCTGTTATTTACTGTATTTACGAAATGCACTTGCCAATAGCTGCTGTGGAAGCTCCTCATCAAGAAGCTCCGGCACCTCGTTGGGTGTCAGGTAATTGCCGCCTCTCTGGCGAATCACCATAAGACGGACAGCCTCAATCAGTCTGGCCGGCTTTACATCTCTGGGGCAGCGTTCCACGCAGGCAAAGCAGGAAAGGCATTTCCATATGCTTTTTGACTCCAGAAGGGCATTGATATCCCCATTCTGTACATAGGAGACAAACTGGTGCGGCCGTATATCCATCTCGTCATAGGCCGGACAGGAAGCGGAACATTTTCCGCATTTCATACATTTTTTCGTATTCACACCACTGATCTCTTTAATGATCTCAGCCTGTTCTTTTTCAGTTCTAAGCATGCTGTCTACCCCCTTATTCTGTGATCAATCCCAGCGCCTGTGCCAGCAGTTCCGTAATATAGTGAACGGGAAGCTTCTTTGCACTGCCACTGTTCTTCAGATTATACAGGCAGAGAGGACAGGCTGTAATCAATTCCTCCGCTCCCTTATCGGCAGCAGATTCCATCACCTGATCCACCAGATTTCCTGCCAAAGCCTTTTCTTTCAGGGATATGTAACCGCCGCAGCACTCATTTCGATATGGATAAACCACAGCTTCTGCACCTAACGCACGGATAAAGTCTTCCATGATAGTGGGATTTTCTGGATCATCAAATGCCATGACACTGCTCGGACGCAGCAACATACATCCATAATAAGCACCAATCTTTTTTCCTGTCAGAGGGTTTGTCACTTTCTCCTTCAGCACATCAAAGCCTACCCGGTCACGGAGCACTTCCAGAAAATGAAGTACCTGTGTCTCTCCCTCATAAGGCTCCTCAAGCTCAAGGTAGTTGTTCGCTCTGGTACGGATATCCTCCACATGTTTCATATCGTCATTGACACGTTTGATGACATGATGGCAGGCAGAGCAGAGCGTTACCAGATCCTGGTCTTTTTCCTTTGCACTGTTCAGCGCACGTACTGCGGACAGCTTTGTAGCAATCTCATCGGAAGCCTGGGGATACACAGCGCCGCAGCACTGCCATTCCTCAATCTCCTCCAGTGTGAAGCCAAGAGCCTCCGCCGACATTCTGGCATATTTATCCAAATCTTGCGCCTTATTTTTCAGCGTACATCCTGGATAATAACTATATACCATTGGGCTACCTCCTTTTTAGTTGTTATTGCATACATCATGTATGAATGCTTTTAAAGTATCTGCAGAATGAATCATCTTCTTTTCTTCTTCTTCTGTCATAGTGATCTTCAAGACCTTGGAGATTCCATCGCTGTTGATTACACAGGGAAGACTGATACAGGAATCGGCCATATCACCATACTCGTCTCCCAGCACATGAGCTACAGGAAGTACCGTATTCTGATCCTTGATAATGGATTCTACAATACGCAGAGTAGACATAGCAATTCCATCAAAGGTAGCGCCCTTTAAGGAAATAACGTCTGCACCGCCAGAACGTGCTTTTGTAGCAATCTCAACCTTTTCTCTGGCGCGCTCTTCTTCATCCTGAGAAAGGAAGTGATCTACTGGCTCACCTGCTACGTTCACACCGCTCCAGATAGGCACCTGAGCATCTCCATGCTCACCTAAAATATAGCCCTGAATGTCACGGATATCTACCTTGCAGCGCTCACTGATCAGATAGCGGAAACGTGCTGTATCCAGAGAGGTACCTGTACCGATTACCCGTCCTGTGGGAAGTCCTGTCTCTTTTTGGATCAGATAGGTATTTACGTCCACCGGGTTCGCCACTACAATGATAAGGGGATTTTCAGCATATTCCATAATGCTCCTGGCAATGCTCTTTGCCACATTCGTATTCACCTTCGCCAGATCGAGTCTTGTCTGTCCTGGCTTTCTGGGAACGCCTGCAGTCACAATAATCGCCTGTGCATCCCCACATTCCTCATATCCGCCGTGGCGCACACGTACCTGGCTGTAGAAAGCTGTACCATGAGAAATGTCAAGAGCCGCACCTTTTGCACGGTCCTCATCCACATCAATAATCACAATCTCACTGACCTGTGTCTTCAGCATCAATGTGTAACAGACAGTTTCTCCTACTTTACCTGCTCCAACAACCACGATTTTGTTTGCTTTTTTCTGACTCATACTGCTACCTCTCTCTCTTTTTTCTATTCTCAAAGTTATATAAATTGATAAAGTTACATCAATTATGGCTATTATAGCATGTTGTTAAAGTATTAACAACCCCCTTATGAGATTATTTTTATGGTTTTTTTGCAACCATTATCCGGTTCTAAAAATACCAAAAAAATTTATAATCTAACAAGTTTCTTCTTATTATTTTTTTTATTTTTGTTAAAATTATCTATTATAACTCTTGCTTACCAGTTTCTGTTAATTTTTTAACCTAATCTGAACAGCCCCTATCTCTTCCAGAAAGCTCTCATCGTGTTCCACCAGTAACATCGAGGGGCGATATTCGCGAATCAATTGGGCCAATTGTATTCTGGAAAACACGTCAATGTAATTCAACGGTTCATCCCAGATATATAGGTGGGCCCGGGTTAAAAGGCTGGATGCCAACGCCACTTTTTTCTTCTGTCCCTGGCTGTAGCAGCTCATATCCTTTTCAAATTGAATTCTTGGAAAATCTAGTTTCCGAAGAAGAGCCAAAAACAAATGCTCTGGGATTTCCCGCTCTAAAGCATATTCCATCAGATTTCCCGAAAGATGACTCACATCCTGAGGCACATAGGAAATCTGAATCCCAAAAGGAGTCCTTAGAATCCCTTCCGTCTTAATCTCCTCTCCCAGAACTTTTTTCAAGATACTTGTCTTACCACAGCCGTTTCTGCCTGTGAGAACCAGTTGTTCTCCGCCTTTTAGCTGAAAGGATACATCCTGGCAGACGGCCCTGTCCCCATAAAACAGAGACAGATGCTCTGCCTCTACCAGCCGTTCTTTGTGAAAGGAAAGAGGAAAAAGCTTCAATTCTTCTGTGCTCTCCAGGTTTTCCAAAATCCCTTCTTTTTCGGAGGCAGCCTCCTCCATACGTCTCTGAGCATTTTTCGCCCGCTTCATCATCTTAGCTGATTTGTGGCCAATATGCCCACGGTCCGGGCGTAGTCCTCCGATCCGAGTGCCAAATTTTGTCTTTTCTATTTTATCAGACCACCCTTCTGTTTTCCTGGCCGCCGCCTCCAATCTACTGATATCCTTCAAAAGCTTCTCATTCTTTGCCAGGGCAAAAGCATCTCTGCGGGATTTTTGTTCCCACCAGCTAGCGAAATTTCCCTGCATGACAGTAATATTTTGCCGCTCAATAGCCAGCACATGGTCTATGCAAGTATTCAGAAACCTTCGATCATGGGATACCAGAAGAAACCCCTTTTTCTTTTTCAAATATTCGGCTACCTTTTCCCTGGCCTCCATATCCAGGTGATTCGTAGGCTCATCAATCAGAAGAAACCGATTTTCTCCAGAAAATAGCAAGGCTAATAGGACTTTCGTCTGTTCTCCTCCGCTTAAAGTAGAGAAGTTTCTGCCAAGCACCTCTGTATCTACCGAAAGCAGTTCCAGTTCCCGGCAAACCTTCCAGAGCTCAACTTCCATATTCAATTCCTCTAAGATCTCCATGGTCATCTTATTGCCATCAGATATCTTATAAGGAAAGTAAGCAAACTCTATTCCTCTGCTAATGGTTCCAGTATATTCATGTTGTCCCATTAAAAGTCTTAAAAAAGTTGTTTTTCCTTTTCCGTTTCTTCCGATAAACCCACATTTCCAGTCTGTATCAATCTGAAAACTCACATGTTCAAAAATATTGTCATAGCTTCCTTCATAGCAAAAGGTCAAATCATTCACTTTTATTTGTGCCATACACATCACATCCTTCCTGGCAGATAAAGAAGCCGGGCGCATGTTGCGTTAGCAACTAACTTCTTTATGCGCCCCTGCGCAAAAAAACACGGAGAACTACTTTCCCCGTGCCACAGATATCACCGCCCTTGTGTCTACACAAAGGGAGGCAATACTCTATATGATAATTTCACACTGAAAGAACTTCATTTCTGCCGAACACTCGAAAACTGGCTGTCTCCGCCAGCTTATCTCCACGTCCTATTCACTTACTTAAGTTTAGCAGAAATTAATAATCATTCTTTCAGCTCCTTTTCCTAATACTATTCTATGCAGATAGTGAAATGCTATTTCCATCACATCTGCTGCCTCAAGAATATCAGAAACAAACAAATTTTGTCAAGTGCATTTTTCTCCAAGAATACACCGCTCTATATACTCTGCCACTCCATCTTCTTCATTGCTTTTGGCCACTTCGTCTGCCACCTGCAGTAGATCCTTGCATGCGTTTCCCATAGCTACGCCAATTCCTGCAACAGATATCATCGTCAAATCATTGGAGCCGTCGCCAAAAGCCACGCTGTCCTTAATATCAACGCCAAGGTAGCTGCACAAAAACCGGAGGGCAGCTCCTTTGTTAGCTTCCATTGCGTTGAGCTCTATATTATTTGGTAGGGAGGATGATATAGCAAGATTCGGAAATTTTTCAAGTAAGTCCTTCATCGCCTGTTCTCTCGCCTCCAAATCTGCGAAAAACAGCATCATCTTTTGAACCTTATGCTCTGACTGTAAAAGCGTATCCTCCAGATGAGCCACCGGATTATAAATCTTTTTCATGAGCTCGCGTAAATTAGGAAGAAAAGCATAAGCGTCAATCTTGTCATAATCTTCCCGGCTCATCCATCCCTGATTATCCTGATAACATCCACAGATGGCTGGTATATCTTTTAATTCTTTAAATGCCTGCCTTACATCGTCTTTTTCCATTTCAGCTTGATATAAGACTTTCTTCTCTCTCACATCGTATACGAGAGCGCCGTTTACAGCAATCATATAATGGATAAATGGCAACTTTCGTATCTCCTCTGGCATGCCCATATACAGTCTTCCAGAAGCAGGAACAATCTGAATTCCTTTTTGGGCGGCCGCCTCAAGAGCTCTGGCAGTAGCTTTGCCAAACTTTTTATCATCATGTAATACTGTGCCGTCCAAGTCAAATGCAATCAGCTTTGTCTTCATCCAATGATTCCTCACTCTATATCAATTCCCTTTTCCTCTTCTTTGATCTCCCAGTGGATCAGAAAGGTAAGAGCAGCACGCAAAGCAATGATTCCTGCTACCGTGGCAATCTCTGTCCACTCTCGCACAACCACCGTACGAAGAATTTCGCTTCCCAGCTTGAATTCCAGGCCCATAGCCAGGCCCTTGGCCAATGTCAGTTTTGTGTCCGGTTTCCGACACACATAGCTGTAAAATCCCCGGATACCAGAGTTAATGATAATTCCCACACCAATCAGCTCAAATATTGGAATCACCATCTCTACCAGATAATGCAGAACTAATTCCAGTATTTCTATCACAGCTTCCATAATCACTCGTGCCTCCTTTTTTCTTGCTTCATCTTAACATAGAGATCCGGGAAATGCAAACATTTCTCAGGGCAGGCCTGGATGCATTTGCCGCAGCGAATACATTCTGGGGAGCGTGAGATCTCACGGAGGGAAAGTCCCACAGGACAAGCCTTTTCGCAAGACATACAGGAGATACACCGCTCCTCCTCCCAGTGAATCTGAACCAAACTAAAGCTGTTAAACCACCCATAAATCGCTCCCAATGGGCATAAATACTGGCAGAAAGGACGGTAAATCTTTACAGAGAGAAGCAAAAGGAAAAGCAGCACGCCTAATTTCCAAATAAATAATCCTCCTGCCTGACTGCGCAATAATTTGTTCCCGCCCAGCAAGGGCAAAGCTCCAAAAAATGTCCCGGAAGGGCATAGGTATTTACAAAAAGCCGGCGCCTTTGCAAATCCTCCAAAAAGGAATACAGAGCCTATACAGACTAAAAGAATCAGTACAAGATATTTTCCGTATTTTAATAGAGAATGAAAGGGCAAACGTTTTCTCTTTCGAAAGATAGGAATCTTATAAAACAAATCCTGTACCAATCCAAAGGGACACAGCCACCCACAGACAAAGCGTCCCAGCAGGCTGCCAAACACAAAGAAAACTCCAAGGACACTAAAAGGGATGTGGAATCCCTGTTGATTCAGCAATGCCTGCAGCGCTCCGATAGGACAGGAAGCAATTGCTCCCGGGCAGGAATAGCAGTTCAGTCCGGGGACACAAGCGTATTTCATAGAACCCTGGTAAATTTTCCCATTCAAAAATCCATAGGCATACCCATTGGTAAGAATTGTAAAAAGGAGCTGTACTTTAAGTCTCAGATTTTTTCTCATCATTTCACCCGATTCCAATACATTCCAGGCAGATCATAACTGCTTTCTTCCAGATCACTCCAGGCTGTCCCAAAAAAGCTCCAATTCCCAGAAACAGGAGTCCCAAAGCCAGGTTCCATATCCAGGCGTTCTGCCTACAGCTCTTCCAAAAGTCCATCTATCTTCTCCTTCCAGCCTTCCTTATCTTTGGCTCCCACCACCACGTCCAGAACAACTCCCTCCTGATTTAGAAAAAATGTGGTGGGCACTGCTGTTACATTCATGAGAAGTCCCTGGTAAAGTGACTCATTCAAAAGCAAGTGGGGATAATCTGCCCCTGTTTCCTCAATTAAACTTGTCACCTGCTCCAACACATCTTCTTCCTGCCCCTCCAGCACATCACTGACCACTCCATACATTTGGAATTCGTCGGCATCATATTCTTTTGCCAGCTCCCCAAGCTCTGGCATCTCTCTGAGGCAGGGATTGCAGTAGGTAGCCCACACATTGATCATGGTTAGTTTGGAGCCTGAAAAAATCTCTGAAGTGATCTCGTTTCCTTCTATATCCCGTCCTTCAAACGTCACAGCTTGTGTGGAAGTGTCTTCCTCCTCCTGAGGCACAGCTTCCGGTACTTCTTTTGTATCTCTCTTCTCTGCACATCCACAGAGTAGAACTGCTGACAGCATACAGAGAAGAAAATATGTTTTCCTATTTTTCTTTTTATCTTTATACATTTTGCATCCTCCTAATATGTATATGATACTTAATATTTCCCAAAATTACAAATATTTTTTCATTTCTCTACAGCTTGCCCCATCTCTAATGAGAAGGTATAATTATTTCAGACAAAGTTACCCTTTGTTCGCTGAGGGTGCCCTCGGTGAGCAGGTAAAGTACGCCTGCCCACTGACGCTATAAGACTTACAGAAAGGCAATATCATGTCTGATTATCAGGAGCTTATCAAAAACTTTGAACGCATCCGGGACTATATGCGCCAGTTCTTTCTCTATGGCTTCAAAGTCCGCAGAGAATTCGAGGAAAAAAGTGGCCGTACCTACGACAATGAACGCCGCCGGATCGAAAGCTATTTGGCCGGTTATATTCATTCAGATTACACATCCAGAGGAAAGCAGGTCTCTGTCCATATGGACAGCAAACAGCTTTCCACCAATCCCCTTTACACTGCCTGGAAGTCTAAAAGCTTTACGGACAAGGATCTCCTTTTACATTTCTTTCTTCTCCATCTTCTGGAAGATGGCCAGCCCCGTTCAGTTACTGACTTGTGTGATCTTCTTTCTGAGCGGATGGAGAATGTGCCAGATCTGCAAACTGTGCGAAACAAATGCAGGGAATACGAGCAGCTGGGTATTTTGCAGGCTGAAAAGAGAGGGAAGGCTTATATCTACCGCCTCTCCCCTCCACTAGATTTGGAGACTTCCCCGTTCTATGACCATCTCTTGCAGGCTGTTAAATTCTCCTCAGAAGCTATGCCCTTTGGCTTTGTAGGAAGCACTCTTTTAGATCGGGAATTTCTTCACAACGATCTCTTCTGCTGGAAGCACTATTTTGTCGTACATACCCTGGAAGACCAGGTACTGCTGACTATTCTTCAGGCCATCCATGAGCATCGACTCATTACCTTTGAGAACCACAGCACTCGTTCCGATAACCGCAGCCAGATCACAGGCCTGCCTTTGCAGATTTTTGTCAGCACCCAAACTGGCCGGCGTTACCTCTGTCTGTATTTCTTTCCCAGGAGGCGTTTCAACTGTCTGCGCCTGGACTGTATTTCACAGGTTAAGCTTTTGGATGTCTGTACTGAGTACAGCCTTCACAGGGAAAAACTTCAAAAGAATCTACCTTCCTGCTGGGGTGTCTCTTTTGGCGGACACAGCCGCATGGAAACTCTGTGTATGAAGCTCTACATTGAAGAAGATCGGGAGAGTCATATTATAAACCGGCTGGAACGAGAAGGACGGGGTGGAGAAGTCTTGAAAGTACGGGAAAATGTTTATCTTTATACAGGTGTCTTTTTCGATACGAATGAAATGCTCTCCTGGGTAAAATCCTTTACCGGAAGAATTCTGGATCTGCAATGTTCTAATCAGACTGTTCTCGAAAAGGTAATGGCAGATCTGGAGGCCATGTACCAAATGTATTGTTAAGTTTCCCCACTCTAAGGAGTAGATATGGAATTATTTGAAGAAATCTATGGATCTTATTTTCAGGCTGTAAGAAAAATTTTAATACATGCCAAGGACAGACCTATGACTCAAAAAGAAATGGAAGCAGATATCTTAAGTGTAGCCTCCCTGGAGAGCGCTCTTGCCATCCTCCCCAAGCTTCTAAAAGGGGCCTGGCATCCCCTTCTCATACTCCAGGATGAGGATCGCTTTTTCTGTGCTCTCAGGCCAGATCCCGCGAAAAAGGATGGGGATTTTTTAAAGCTGCCTCTGACGAAGCTTCAAAAATCCTGGCTGAAGGCTCTACTTTCCGACCCACGCTTCCGTCTCTTTTTCCCAGAACATGCACTGTGCCAGCTGGAAGAAGAATTGTATGAGATAAAAGCCCTCTATGAACCTGAGGACTTTCACTATTTTGATCGCTATATGGATGGAGATCCTTATGAAGATTCAACTTATCGTGAGATATTTCAGACTGCATTAAAAGCTATGGCTGACCATCAACCTCTATTTATTGCCTACGAAAGCCGTAAGGGGAAACACCGTACTCTTGAGGTTCTCCCCTGCCGCTTTCAGTATTCTCAAAAGGATGATAAGTTCCGCCTGCTCTGTGTCTCCCTGTCTCAAGGACATACAGGCCGGTTCCATGTGATGAATCTGGCACGGATACAGGGCTGCCATATTTCCAGGGCTCTCGTTCCTGCTGACTTCGACTGGAATCTTTCATCCTTTCAAAAGCAGACAGAGGAACCAGTACAAATCCGAATTCGCAATGAACGCAATGCCCTGGAACGCTGTATGCTGCGCTTTGCACACTATGAAAAGCAGACTGTCTATGAACCCGAGTCGGATACTTGGCTCTGCTCCATCTTTTATGATCCGTCAGACGAGACAGAGCTTTTAATTGAGCTTTTATCCTTTGGACCCGTAATAAAGATTCTAGGGCCGGAGGCATTTCTTATGGAAGTACGCAGACGGGTGAAGAGACAGCATGAGTTGTTTTATTCGCCTGAATGACGTCATTCTTTTGAATAACCGCTGTAGGCTGTGTTTTGCGTCACATCATACTCTGTATTGTCCACAAACCCCTGCCTAACCGACTGTAATGCGGCTTCCTGTAGCATTTCTTTCCTGTGCATAAGCCCCCGGCACAGAGCCTCGCGCCTTACCTCGTCCACAAAAAGGGAATCTTTTACGATCTCCATAAACTCTTCATCAATGTCCTGCAGAGCTGAAAAATCCAGCCAGCTAAAATCTGTCACCAGTTTAATCTGTTCCTCATGCTTGTTCTTAAAAGGCTTACAGGTTATTTTTGTTTTGGCATTTATCATCCGTGTCGGCTTGTCAAACCAAAGAGACGTCCCGCTATCGTAGATTGGTGCCGCACCAAGGTACTCCAGGGTATCTGTCCTCCTAACTACTCCAAAATTATTTAGGTGTCTATCTTCGTTGGCGATCAAATAATCCACAACCAGCATCCGGTTCATGGCGTCTTCAATATCGCCAATCCCCAACCTTTTACAGCAATCCCAGTAATGGCGGTATACGGATATATGGTTTGGTTTTTTTACAGTCTGCATCATGTACCATGCAGAAACGAGTTCTGTATCTGGTGTAATAAAATCCTCGCATACACTGTAAGGATAATCCCCCTCCGTAATCAGAGAATAGGAAACATGAGGAATATGGAGTCTGTCCATGATCCTACTTGCCAACACCTCATTATATGGTTCCTGTTGGGTGGCTCCACTGCCACCCTTTATGAGGCACCGTTTTCCATCTATGATCTTCCATTTCTTTTTTAACCACCCATCCGATGTGTTGTCAGGGGACATCAGGCTAATCTCTCTACTATCAGAGCCTTTCCCAAACAGGATATTTCCTACATCCTCTGAAAATGGGTGGTAAAAAAAATTGACCTTTTCCCATAAAAGGTTAGAATCCGTAGGCCGGATCCAGTACTGGTCAGACAAGCTGAGTCCCAGACACTTTTGCATCAAAAGCCGGGTATCTGGCACTTTCAATTCCAGCAGTGCCTCACGGATTCCCGAACGGCTCGCCGGGATTGCTCGTCCTTTCCACCATTCATTCAATCCACTACGATCAACTGTCCCTTTTCTGACTAAAATCCCCACCGGCACATGGGCAGCCTCATGGACAGCGCCGACTGACACGATTGCGCCAGAAATTGTATCCAATGCCAATTCAACCACAGGAATATTTTTATGCATCAGTGTATATTGATTTACATCATCTGTCACACACTCACTCCTTTCCCCTGGTTCGGGTACTTACAAATCACAGCGTTTCTACTGCAGCCCGCTCAATAGCCAACCCATCCATATAGCGCCTGATAAAGATATCAAATCCCTCTACGTCCCTAGGATCCGGCTCCATTCTTGTGCCTTTCTCGCCGGCAAATACCTTGTCTGATAAGTAACTGCTTAAGCTTTCTCCTTCTTCCCTGTCTTTCATATAGGCCGCCAGCAGAGCAATTCCCCAGGCGCCGCCTTCTCCTGCAGTCTCCATAACGGCTACCGGAACGTTCATGGCTGCCGCCACAATTTTTTGTCCCACACCTTTTGTCTTGAACAGCCCTCCGTGTCCAAGTACCTCATCTGCCTGGACTCCCTCTTCCTTGAACAGAATATCCAGCCCTACTTTCAAAGCTCCCACAGAGGTCAGAAGATGTGCGCGCATAAAGTTGGCCAGGTTGAACTTGCTGTCAGGCCGACGAACAAACAAAGGCCGTCCCTCTTCAAAACCTGTCAGATGCTCTCCTGAAAAATAGTTATAGGCCAGCAGCCCGCCGCAATCTGCATCTCCTTCCAGCGCCTTATTGTAGAGGGTGCCAAATAGCTGGTTCATATCTACTTTCGCGCCAAAGCTTTCTGCAAATTCCTTAAAGAGCCCTACCCATGCATTGAGATCCGATGTACAATTGTTACAGTGTACCATTCCCACTAAGCTGCCGTCAGGAGTCGTCACCAAATCGATCTCCGGGTGAACCTTCTTAAGTTCCTTTTCCAGAACAATCATGGCAAACACTGATGTTCCGGCTGAAATATTGCCTGTGCGCTTTTTCACGCTGTTGGTCGCCACCATACCTGTACCTGCATCCCCTTCTGGCGGGCAGAAAGGAATGTTCGCTGCCAGGGAGCCAGAAATGTCCAAAAGCTTTGCTCCTTCCTCTGTCAGCACCCCGGCATGAGTTCCTGCCGTCAGAACTTCTGGAAGAATCTCCTCCAGCTTCCAGGTATAGCCTTTATCTGCAATCAAGTCATTAAACTGACTGATCATACGCTGGTGAAATTTTTTAGTGGCAATGTCAATGGGAAACATGCCAGAAGCCTCTCCCACACCCATGACTTTTTTCCCCGTCAATTTCCAGTGAATATAGCCTGACAGGGTTGTCATATAGTCAAGGCGGGGAAGGTGTTCCTCCCCGTTCAAAACTGCCTGGTGCAGGTGAGCAATGCTCCATCTCTGAGGAATATTATACTGAAACAGCTCTGTCAGTTGCTTAGAAGCCGGACCTGTAATCGTATTTCTCCATGTACGGAAGGGCACCAATTGATTCCCCTCTCTGTCAAACACCAGATACCCATGCATCATTGCACTGATTCCTATGGAGCCGATGGTAGTAAGCTCTACGCCATACTGCTTTTTCACATCCTCTTTCAGTGCCTGATAGCTGCCCTGAAGTCCTTTCCATACTTCTTCCAGTGAATACGTCCAGATTCCGTCTTCCAGCTGGTTCTCCCAGTCATAACTGCCAGAAGCTATAGCCTGATGGCTTCCGTCAATCAATACTGCTTTAATTCGGGTGGACCCCAGCTCAATCCCCAATACTGTCTTTCCTGATAAGATGACGTCTTTTACATTGCTCATAGTAAACCCCTCCTAATTATAAATACCGCTCTGGCCCATAAAGGACTCGCCTAAATGGGCCTTGGCTTAGATTAATGAAATACTACAGAGTTGTTCCTCTCATATTAATCATAATATTGTTCTACTAAAGTGTCAATGATGCTCTTATTAACCTTTCACCACACCGATGGTACGCAAGCGCTTCACAGGCGTCACCAGGTCTTGTTGATTTGACATCACCCGATCAATATCCTTGTAAGCAAAACGGCTTTCCTCTGCCACATCCCGCTTATTCTTTTTTCCGAGAATCACACCCTGATCTTTTAGATCCACTATGACCTCCTCGCAGGTAAAGGCCGCCATGGCACCCTTGCGGGAGTAAGCCCTCCCTGCTCCGTGAGAAGAAGAGCAAAAGCTCTCAGGGTTTCCAAGCCCCATGACCACATAGCTATAAGACCCCATTGCTCCTGGAATTACTGTCAGTTCTCCGTTTCTTGCCCGGACAGCTCCCTTTCGGTGTACCCATACATTTTCTCCGTAATGATTTTCCAGGGCCGCATAATTGTGATGACAGTTGATTTCATCCTGATATTCCAGAGTCAGATCTGTGTATTTTCCAATCCATTTTTCCAGAATCGCTTTTACAGACAGTACCATTTTCTCCCGGTTTTCCCGGGCAAATGCCATAGATAAGTTCATCCAGTCCAAATACTGGCGGCCTTCCTCTGTATCGACTGGCAGAAATGCCAGACGGTACTCATCTGGTACCTGGCTGTACCACCTCTGGTTCATCTCTCTGGCCTTGTGATGGAAATAATCGCAGACGGATTTTCCAAAATGGCGGCTCCCAGAATGAATCATCACAGACAAATATCCCTTGTCATCTTCCTGAAGCTCAATAAAGTGATTGCCGCCACCCAAGGTTCCAATCTGAAAATATCCCGCCTCTAACTGCCCCAGCAATTCTTCATTCTTTTCATACCGATCTAACTCTTCCAAGGCCAGTTCCATCGTATAGCAGGGCATAGGCGTCTTATGATGGGCAAATCCCACAGGAATATTTCTCAGAATATCTCCCACCATTCCCTGTACCAGATTCCCGTTGCCTGTCATAGTCTCCTTTAATACTCTCACGGGAATATTCGTTCCCACATAAGCCATGCCACAGCCAATATCTACTCCCACTGCATTGGGTATCACCACATTCTTCGTGGCAATGACACCCCCGATGGGCATACCCATCCCCGCGTGAGTATCCGGCATAAGACAGACCCACTTATGTAGAAAAGGAAGCTGCATCAAATGATATGCCTGTTCCATACAGGATGCCTCCAAATCTTTTTCGCTTTCCAGCCATACCTTTAAGGGATATCTCCCTAACTCTTTTTGTAACACGAACATATGCAACACCTCCTACTTAATGTTCTTTGCGCTGTTGAGGCCCTCGCTATCTGTAAGTTTCGCTATGACCTTCGCTTTTTCCTGTTACATCCATATTATAGAAAAAAAGGAAGCACACATCATATAAAAAAAGATGCGAACTTCCAAAAATTTATCTATTCTATAAGCTTGCAGCGCATTTTTTCTGCCGACAGTCCAGATATTCTGTCCCCCATTCACACATAGCCTGGAGAACGGGTATAATACTGTGGCCAAAAGGTGTAAGGAAATAGACGGTTTTAGGCGGCTTCTCTGGTATAACTTCCCGACGAATCATACCACAGTCCTCTAAGGCATGAAGCTGCTGGGAAAGCATTTTAGGGGTTGCCCTTGGAATCAGGCGCTGCAATTCCATATAATGAAGAGGCTGTTCACGCAAATGCCACAATATTAGAGGTTTATATTTCCCCCCAATCAAAGATAAGGTGGCCTCTACTGGACAATTAAATTTCTGTTCTTTGTATTCCATATGTTTTCTCCTTAATATAATACTCTCGGTTCTGCACCACAGATTTACATTCCTTCAGCAGGTCACTACCCTTTTGGTTAGTATCTACCTGAAAAGTACATTCTTGTAGATTCTATTTTAAATGATACAATATAAATATCAGTTGATTTGACATAGTGAAGAATCAAGTGTGTACATTTTAACACAAAGAAAGGAATTGATGCTATGGATTTTTTAAACCTTGCTAAAAAACGCTATTCTGTACGTAGCTATACCGAACAGCCTGTAGAGGCAGATAAGCTAGAAAAGATTCTGGAGGCTGCTCATGTGGCTCCTACTGCTGCTAACCTGCAACCTATTCGTCTAATTGTCGTTCAAAGTGAAGAAGGTCTTGCCAAGGTTGGCAAATCAGCAAATATCTATAAGGCGCCTCTGGCGATAATCGTATGCGCTGACCATGAGAAAGCATGGGTACGCCCCTTTGACAAAAAACAGTCAGGCGACATTGATGCCTCCATTCTAACTGATCACATGATGCTTCAGGCTACAGAGTTAGGCTTAGGTTCTGTATGGATCTGCTATTTTAAGCCCGATATTCTCTGCGAAGAGTTTCAGCTTCCCGCCAATCTGGAACCAGTGAACATTCTAGCCATCGGTTATTCTGCTAAAGGGATGGGCGACACAAATCGTTTTGATACTCAGCGTATTCCTGTCAGCCAATTGGTTTCTTATGAAAAACTGTAGCTCAAGAATGTGGTAGCTTCATCAAAAACACTGATAATAATAACGCAGAAATTAATGTCCTAAAAAAGAAGATAAAGGAACTGACAGAAAATGTAAAGTTCCTTTATCTTAAAACAAAAAATTTCACTCCTGTCATAATTTTTTAGACTGTCTCAAAGAAAAAATCAAATTGTCACTCTGCCTCTTCCACAATCCGCCTGCTCCCCAGATACGTAGACAGGAAATATCCTCCATAAATCAAAAGGATAAACGCGGCTGTAAAAATCATAGATGACTGCTGAGAGTCTTGATTCGTCAGTACCAACATTCGGTTCACAAACTGTACGCCAAAAATGGAGTGAATAAAGGCGACTATAAGAGGCAGCAGGAAGAAGATTCCTATCTGACGAAAGAGGGCTTTTCGAATCATACTCTGATCTGCTCCAATCTCCCGAAGAATTCGGTAACGCTCCCTATTATCAGAGCTGTCAGACAGTTCCTTCAATGCCATAACTGCCGCACTGGAAATCAGGAAAATAATTCCAAGATATAAGGCGATAAAAGTAACAGTAGCCGCCATTCCTACACTGTTCTCCCGCAGACCTATCTTCGATGTCACAAAGATAGGTGTACCGTCTGTGGCTTCTGAAATTTTGTCTTCTATCTCCCGGCGTCCGTCTTCTGTCTCTGCCTGATAGTCTGCCGCCATATAATTGTGATAAGCAAAAAAACCCTCCTGTTCAAAAGCACTGTCCGGCAGAATAAAGATACCAAGAACAGTATAGGAATTGCTCATACCCAGATATCCGTCCTGACACACAGGATATTTGGGAGTATACTGCTTTTCCCCAATGTTTAAAGGCTCTCCTGCCGCAAGTCCCATATCTCTGATATTCTTCATAGGTTCAAAGGTACAAAGAAGGATGTATTCATCCTCTTTCAGATCATACTGCTGGATTCCATAAAACTTTGCCATCTGGTTATACTGTGAGAGGGGGACCAGCTCTTCCTCTAGATCCCAGTCAAGCATAGGAAATTGAGCCATCACTGCCTCACGATTCTTTCCCAGAGTCATTTCCCATGTAAGTTCCGGCCGAATATAAGAAGTAATCTCCACATATCCATCCAAAAATTCTTCTTTTGGGTCAATGCCTTTTTCTGTCAGGGATTCCTCTACGCTCTTCTTTGCCTCCTCTTCTGTCTGATTGTCTTTCTCTCTCATAGGCTTTGTCATACAGACATCCCTTGGCGTCATTTCTTCAATCTCCTTGGTTAGGGACTGATTCATACTGACTCCGCAGGAAAGCACGCCAATCGTTAAAAACAGCATCAGGCAAATGACTGTCATAGAGCAGACCATCGTATTAATCCGGCTGTTCATCTGCCGGAAGACAAAGGTATTTAAGTCCTTCAGATAGAATGATTTCCAGACTCTGGCTACCTTAAGCATCAGCCCAGACAGAGACAAAAAGAAAAGAAAAGTTCCAATCGCTCCCAATAAGATCAGCAGCATCAGGCGAGCTCTGTCAACGGTTCCAAGCTTACCCAGGACACTCAGATAGCAATAAAGAAGAATTCCAACAGAAGTTAGAAACAATAGCATTGCAAGAATGGGGTTTCTCATCCGCACACGCTCATTCTTTTTTCCTGCAGTAAGTAGATCCAAAAGCTTATACCGGGAAATCGTAACCACATTGAACAGAATCACCAAGAGGTACATAATTCCAAAGTAAATCACAGTCTTTCCCGCGGCCTTCATAGAAAAGACAAAGGTATAGGAAGTCATATCAGCCTCAAACATCTTTGCTACCAGAATAGACATAAGCTGCGAGGCAAACACGCCAATCACAAGCCCCACGCCCAGAGAAATCAATCCGATGATCACCGTCTCCCCCAGTAAAATGTGAGAAATGCTCCCGCGGCTCATACCCAGAGTCATATAAAGTCCAAACTCCATTTTTCTCCGGCGAATCAAAAAATTGTTGGCGTACACAATGAGAAAGCCAAGTATTATAGAAACAAAGACAGAAAGTCCTGCCAGCACAGTAAGCATAAGCTGAATAATCTCACGGGTAGAAGCAGATACAGCAAGCATAATATCCTGAGAATCCAAAGCATTAAACACATAGAAAATCGCAACCCCCAATACCAGTGTCAGAAAATAAATTGTATAGTCCTGAAAGCTCTTTTTCAAATTGCGGAGGGATAATTTAAATAACATCATTCAAATCACCTCCCAGAAGTGTTACCACATGAATAATTTGGTTGAAAAAGGCCTTTCTGGTCTCTTCTCCTCTCTGAACTTCACTGAATATTTTCCCATCCTTGATAAAGAGGATACGGGAGGCATAGCTGGCCGTAAAGGCATCGTGTGTCACCATAAGGATTGTGGCTCCCAGTTCCTGGTTCAGCCGGGAAAAGCTGTCCAGTACCATTCTGGATGCTTTGGAGTCCAGTGCTCCTGTGGGCTCATCCGCGAGAATTAGCTTGGGATCCCCAATCATAGCCCTGGCTGATGCCGTCCTCTGCTTCTCTCCGCCTGAAATCTGATAAGGATATTTTTTCAAAATCTCTGTGATACCCAGCTTCGCTGCAACCTGATGGACGCGCTTTTCAATCTTCACAGGCGATATGCGACGAATGGAGAGTGCCAGGGCAATATTTTCATAGACAGTCAGTGTGTCCAACAGATGAAAGTCTTGAAAGATAAATCCCAGCTCCTCTCTTCTGAATTTATTCAGGGCATTTCCCTTTAACCTGGTAATATCCTGGCCACCCACCTGAATCTGCCCACTGGTAATACGATCAATGGTGGAAATACAGTTCAAAAGTGTGGTCTTACCACTTCCACTGGCCCCCATAATCCCCACAAACTCTCCAGCCTGTACTTGAAAACTAATATTGTCAATGGCTTTCGTCACATTCCCTTTACTTCCATAATATTTTTCGATATTGTTTACACTTAATATGGCGCTCATCATACGCTCCTTTCATTACCTGTACGAAATTTGTTTTGTATGGTCTAATCTTACAGGAGCATCGCCATTTCATCCATCGAAGTTCCTTACATCACTCTTTCATTATTGTAAGGTTTAACAGACATCTGCATAGCTTCCCTTAGGAAAGATGAGCTTTACCTGGCAGCCTTCTCCCTCCTGAGACTCGATCTCAATTCCATGCCCCAGCCGGTGGCAAAGCTTATCGCAAAGATAAAGTCCGAGACCTGTAGCCTGCCCCGACTGTCTACCTTTGCTTCCAGTAAATCCCTTTTCAAATACCCTGCCCAGATCCTTACGCCGGATCCCTCTGCCATTATCTCTGATAGAAAGACAGGTATACTCTCTTTCGCGTGCTGCCTTAAATGTCAGATCCAAAGCTTCCTTATCCGAATATTTCACGCTGTTGGAAAGAATTTGATTCAAAATAAACAGCAACCATCTTTCATCGCTGTACACTTCTGTCTCCAAGTCTTCCATATGAATCCTTGTTTTTTTCCCGATCAAAGTTTTCTTATTTCGCTTGACTGCCTGCATGACTAATTCCTTCAGATCCACAGGCCGTATGAGATAATCCTTTTCCACATGGGCGCTTCGAGCGTAGAAAAGGGCTTGTTCTGTATATCCCTCGATTTTCTCCAATTCCTCCTCCAGCTCCCCGGTCACTTCTGTTCTGTTATTTTCTATGAGCAACTTACCTGCCGCAATGGGGGTTTTTACCTCATGGATCCAAAGTTCAATATATTCTTTATATTCGTTTTCTGCATTTTTATATCCATTTACATGATCAGCCATGGATTTTCCCAAATCCTGAAATGCCTCTTTTAAAAGTCGCTCTTCTTGACAGGAAGGCTGACCCAACATCTCTGGCAGAAGATATTTCTTATCCAGTCCATCTAAGCTCTCCTCTATATTCAAAAAGTAAATCTTTTTTCGCCGGAATTCCTGCCAGGTCATCAGAAAATAAACGCCATAGAAACAGAGTCCTATATAGATCCCGATTCCCATACTGGCATCCACAGTGAGCAAAAAGATTTCAACCGTGGCCAAAACTCCTGTTAAAAAGAGCAATTGTCCCAATCGTTCTCTCAGATAGCTTCTGTATCGCATACCAATCTGTACCCCAATCCTCTCTTTGTCTGTATCACATCACATATACCGATGGAACTAAGCTTTCCCCGCAGCCGTGTCATATTTACGGTCAGCGTATTATCATCCACAAACAATTCGCTGTCCCACAGATAAGAGATCAACTCGTCTCTGGATACAATCTGATTCTTGTGCCTGGCGAGACAATCCAGAATCCTAAGTTCATTTTTTGTAAGGTCTACACTTCCCGCCTCAGCCTCTACTATCCCTTTTGTCAGATCTAGAACAAAGAGCCCTAAATTCCTCTTTTCATTCTGACATGGCTCCCGGTATACCCGCTTTAAAATGGCTTCCATGTGGGCCAACAAAATCTGCGGATGGAAGGGCTTCGTGACAAAATCGTCCGCTCCCTGGCTCATGCTCATCAGTTCTGCCATCTGAGTATCCTGACTTGTAATCATCACAATGGGAATCTCCGACACCTTCCGAAGCTCCCTGCACAGATACAAGCCATCTGTATTGGGAAGGCCAATATCCAGCAGCAAAAGATCTGGCTTTTTCTTAAGAATTCCCTGTGTCGTACAGGCTTCCTCCTCTAAATGTTCTGCCTCATAACCGTTATTGGTCAAAAAAACTTCCAGCTCACGGCAGAGCTTCTCATCATCCTCTACAATCACTATTTTTCTCATGATACACTTCCCCGTTCCAAGTTTTCAATTCTGGTACAGACACGCTCTAGAAGCGGTGTGCTGTGGCTCACAGCCAGCAGTCCAATGCCACGCCGCTCAACCTCCTGAACCAAAAAGCTCCAGATCTGGCTTTGAGTGATAAGATCTAGCATGGTACTGATCTCATCCGCCAAAATAAACTGTGTCCTCTCCCCAAGGGCCCTGGCTATGCAAAACCGCTGAAGCTCGCCGCCAGAAAGCTCTGCCGGATATCGGTTCAGCCAATCTGGCTCAATGCCAAGGCCTTCTATGACCTGCTGCTTAAGATGATCTCCTTCCGCCAGCACTTCTTTCATCCGAAGCCGGGGATTGACTACCTGCTCTGGATGCTGCCAAATCATCTGCACAGGACAATATCCCCTATATTCAGACAATGGATGTCCGTCCAGGAGAACTTCTCCCTCCTCCGGCTTCTCATAGCCTGCCAGAACCTTGCAAAAGGTAGTCTTTCCAAATCCACTGGGGGCAATCAGACCTACCCGTTCCTTCTGGGTAAGTTTTAAACTAAAGTCCTTTAAAATTTGTCTGCCGTCCGTTCCATAGCGAAAGAAAATATGCTTTGCTTCCAGTATCATACATAACCTCCTATATAAGCTATTCTGCGTACAGGCAGCGAACCTTTCCGCCTCGAAGCTCCCGGTATGGGATCTCCCCCCGGCACTTCTCACAAAATCTCTCACACCTTGGCCCAAAGGGGCAACCCTCCGGTAAGTCCTTCACATAAGGCTGTGTGCCTGTGATAAATTGAAATCCATTTTGGGGAAGGGCCCTCCAAAGAGCCTTGGAATAGGGATGGCGCAAGGTTTCCTCCCTGGCAAAATCCTTGACGTCTGCATCCTCCACGGTAGTTCCCGCATAAAATACTACCACCCGATCTGCCACCTCCAACGCCTGTTCCAGATCGTGGGTAATTAAAAGGACTCCCGCTCCCTGATCTGCCAGCTCCCGAAAATGGCTCATGACCCGTCTCACCATTTTCATATGAAGACCAGGGGTGGGCTCGTCTGCGATAACCAGGCGGGGGTTCCCCATCATAGCTGTGGACACAAGCACGCGCCGATTCATTCCGCCGGAGAGTTCAAAGGGGTAGAGTTCCTGGACTTCTTTCTCCAAATGATAGCCTTTAAAGATTTGATCCAGCTTTTTTTCAGATGCTTCATCCTTCTTTCCCCTTCGAATCTGAGGGCCTATCTTCATGAGAGGATCGAGAAATGCCACACTCTGAGGCACCAGGACAATCTCATTTCCCCGAAGCTCTTCTTTCCGCTTTTGGCTAAGCTCTGCTCCGTCGTAAAAAATTTTTCCACCAAGGATCCCATTGTAGGGAAGAATCCCCAGTATCCCATGAGCCAGCAGGCTCTTTCCTGATCCGCTGGATCCCACCACCGCAACCATCTCTCCCTGGTGGATGGTAACATTCAGATCGCGAATCACATCCAAATCTGTCTTTCCAAATCCCTTGTCATACTGCCGAAAGGAAACAGACAGATTCTCTATCTCTAATATGACCTTTTTTTCTTCCAACCTTATCCCCTCCTACTTTAAAGAACGCTTTGGGCCTTCGCTATACATGGGCACTGTTTGGATCCAAAAGTTTTCGCAAGCTCTCTCCTGCCACATCGAATAATACGACTGTCAGCACCAAAAGTAGCCCCGGAAACAGGGCCAGCCACCACTTTCCCATAGCCAGATATTGCATACTTTCTGACAGAATCACTCCGATGGCCGGTTGCTCCGGTGAAAGCCCAAATCCCAAAAAAGTAATGCTGGCCTCATGCAAAATGGCGTGAGGGAAAAGGAGAATGAGCCCCACCAAAAACTGAGGAAATAAATGGGGAACCATATGCTTCCAGGCAATCTGCCAGGGACTTAAGCCCAGCTTTCTCGCCACCTTAATATAAGCTGCTTCTTTTAACTGCAGAACCTCTCCCCGAATCAGCCTGGCCAAAGATGTCCAGTGGGTCAGGGACACGCCGATGACTACGCCGCGAAAACCTTTGCCACAGGCATAGGAAATGAGAATCAAAAGCAGTATATGAGGAATTCCCATAACCAGATCTATGATCCAGGTGACAATAGAGTCCACCGCCTTTCCCATGGTAGCTGAGACAATTCCCAGAAATAGAGCCAGCAAAGCGCTGACTCCTGCGGCCAGAAGTCCAATTCGGATACTCATAGATAATCCAGTCAAAGTGCGAACAAACATGTCACGTCCCATCCAGTCTGTTCCAAACAGATAGCTTTCGCATGGCGCTAGATTTTTTCTGGAAAAATCTGTAACCACAGCTTCTTCTGCAAACACTTGCCCTCCTATGGTAATCAGGGCTAAAAACAGGACTGCCATTCCAAATAAAAAGGCTGTGCGTACCCTGCCGTTTATTTTTCTCATAGCCCTGCACCTCCCTTACGAATACGGGGATCTACAATGCCGTACAAAATATTTGCAATGAGATTACCTCCAAATACAATGGCTGCACTGATAACGGTGATTCCCAAAAGTAAGGGGACATCACTTCCAATCCCGGCTGTCACTGCCGCCTGTCCCAGTCCCGGATAGGAAAAAATCTCCTCCACCAGGACAGAGCCCCCAAAGATCTCACTGATGGAGGCAAACTGTAAGGTCAGAGCCGGAAGAATTACATTACGGAAACCATGGTTTTTAAAGATGCTCCAGTTGCTCTCACCCCTTGCTCGGGCAAAAAGCACATAATCACTCTCCATAATATCAATCATTTTCTCCCTGGTATGTAGGGTAATATTAGAAATTCCAGTGATGCTTAAAGTCAGGGCAGGAAGAATAGCATGGCGAACCCGATCCGCCAGGGTGACGCCTGCGGCTTCCATACCGATGGGAACACTCAGGCCCACAGGAAGGATTTGCAGCCAGACCGCAAAGACCATCAGAAGCACCAGAGCTAACCAAAAAGCAGGCGTACTTGCAATCAAGAGAGAGTATCCCTTAATCACCTTATCCACCCAGGTTCCCTGCTTCATTCCCGCCAAAGCTCCCAGACAGAAACCCATCACACCAGAAATCACCCAGGCGATGCCTAAAAGCCAGATAGAATTGGCAAATTTTACAGCAATCACTTCCGACACCGGCCGGCGATAAAGCAGGGAAATCCCCATATTTCCCCTGAAAAAATCAGAAGCCCAGCTAAGAAAACGTTCCACTGGAGGCTCGTCTACTCCCCAATAGGAGTTAAGCTTTGCAATCTGCTCCTGACTCATACTTCCCAGGGCAGCTTGTCCCACATTAGCCTGCAGAGGATCTACCGGAGATAGAGAAACCAGAAAAAAGGCCGCTATGCTCACGCATATCAGCAGTAGAATCATCCGAATTCCCTGCTTTCCCACATTTTTAATTGTTGTATATTTATTCATACTCTTTTTCACCAAATACCTCCACACACAAAGGGGAGCCGCAAGGCAGCTCCTTCTTTGCTTTATAGTTGGTTATAATGGATTTATTGCTGCGGGGTATTTCACTGCCATGTCCACTGATCCACATTGTTCACAATCGACCAGCCATGTCCGTGGGGATGCAATTTCTGCTCAGCCACCCTCAAATTCTCTCTTGACCAGTACAGATGATCGATATTTACCAACCAGATCCAGGGAATATCCCCCTCCTGGGTGATACCAGTAGTACCATCCCACTGGGCTTTCTGCCAGAGCTCGTAAGAGGTCTCCAGATCGCCGGCCGCCAATGCATCATCCATATACTTGTCAACCATTTCATTGGAGTAGGGAGAATATCCCGCCGTCTCACCTTCCAATGTATGGTAAATATTATACAGCTCCATGGGAGAGTGCGCTCCCCAGCCCCACATTAAGGGCTCCGCCTGGGCTCTGTCATAGGCAGTATCCCAGCCTACTCCTTCTATCGTTACTTCAATGCCCAGCTCTTTTAACTGATTTTGCGTATCTGCCGCCAGAGCCTGACGCAGGGAATCACTGGCCGGATACAGGAGATTAAATGCTGCCCTCACACCGTTCTTTTCCCGGATTCCATCTGAACCCAGAACCCATCCCGCTTCCTCCAGAATAGCTTTCGCCTCTTCCAGATTGTACTCCACCTCTGCCACGCTGTTGTACCAGGGCATCTTGTCACATACACTGTAGGCCGGAGTCCCGTAACCATTCACCACATTGGTCAACATTTCCTCTCGGTCAAGACCGATGTTAATGGCTCTTCTCACCTGTAAGTCACTCGTAAAATCATTTCCCAGGATATTCCCATCTGCATCCGTCCCTGCAGGTACTGCCGGAAGGTTAAATCCCCTGTTGTCCACAGTCTCAAAGGAGAGAAGTTCATAGCCCTCTATGGTCTGATCCGTGTATGCGGCGGCTGTGTAAGCTAAATCTACCTGGCCCGCCCTGGCCGCTGCAAAGGCCGCGTCCTCTTCCATAAATACAACCGTAACCCGTTTCATTTGAATTTCCTCTCCATAATAATCTGGATTGGCTTCAAAGATAATCTGCTGCCCCTTGTCCCATTGTTTCATGACGTATCGCCCAGAACCAATCGGCTGCTGGCCATAATCCGGCCCATAGGCGTGCTCCGGCACAATTCCCACAATGGCCATGGTATAGGGCCAAATGGAATAAGCCTGCGCCATGTGGAATTCCACAGTAGTGTCATCGACGGCTACTGCCTCTTTCAACATGGTGAAATCGTTCACAGAGCTTACTTCCTTCACTGTATTATAAGTAAATGCCACATCTGATGCTGTCAGGGCTTCTCCATCGGTGAACGTTACATCATCCCGAATTGTAACTGTCCAGGTCATGCCGTCCTCGCTCACCTGCATATCTGTGGCCAAATCATATCCAATGGAAAGATCTGGCTTTGTAATGGTCAGAGTGCTCTGAATCAACGGCTCATGTACATGCTCACCAGCTCCCCATCCATATGCTGGGTCAAAGCCTGCCTCCGGCTCTGAGTTGGGTCCCATAGCTACAATCACTGAATCTTTTGCGCCTTCCCCGGAAGGCTCTGCTGCTTGCTCTGTCTGCTGTGATGTATGGTCATCCCCCAGGGGGGCTTCCTTTTTAGAACCACAGGCAGACAATAGGCTTATACACATGAATGTTGCTATGATAAAAGAAATCCATCTGCTTTTCATATACGTATTACCTCACTGTCACTTTTTCATTCTGTCAATTGAATTTTCATTGACATCTTTGATTATACACATCCGTTAAAATGTTCACAAGCCACCCCGGGGGATATTTTTTTATAAAACAAGAAAAAGGCAATATGCCAATCGGCACACAGCCTTTCTTCTATTACTCAAAATCTAATATTACCTGTCTTTTTCAGATGTATACTCTTTTATAATAGGAGGAATCTGAGCCATCATATTATCAATATCTTCAAACATGGTACTTTTTGTCGTACCCAGTCTGGCTGCCTGATTAATATGTTTGACCACTTCCTGATTTTGATCTTTCACATGAACAAAAAATTCGCATAAGTGCTGTAATGCTGACTTTGAACTTCCAATCACGCCGGAAATCTCTGAGTGCACTGTTGTGGCGCTCTCGGCTGATCGTGTAATTTCGTCAAACATCTCATAAGTTTCATTCACTTTATCCAAGCTGGCTCCCAGAGCTTGCTGAGAAGTCGTAATGCTATTGTTGAGCTGCTCTGTACCTCTCTCCACTTCATGGATGCCGGAATCCACCTCTCCTGTCAATTCCTTGATCTCATCTGCAAGTTCCTTTACCTGAACAGCAACCACTGCAAATCCTTTTCCCTGCTGGCCAGCCCTGGCCGCTTCAATAGATGCATTGATCGCCAGAAGATTCGTCTGATCCGCAATAGATACAATTCGATTGGTACACTGCTTGATTTTCAGTACCGCCTGTTGTAAATCTTCAAATGTACTCTCCATTTCGCTAAAATGCGCTTCCACCTGCTTGGAATTGGTCTTCAGCTCTTCCACTTCATTCTGAGCCTGGGTAACAGACTGAGCAATCTTCTCCTTCACAGTTGCAAACTCGCCAGAAACCTGTTCAATACTTGTAAAGTTCTGCCCGAAGTCCTGCAATTTCTCCTCAAAATGTTCTGCCTCTGTAAGCACATTACCAAAAGAACTTCCGATCTTGTTCAATTCCCACAGAGAATTTACTTCTTTCTGCACAAGCTCTGTATGGTAGTCTTTTAATGTATCCATCACATGCAATACCGGATCCAGAGTCAGCTCGCTTTTTGAAGTCCCTTTAGACTTTCCTTTATTCTTTCCAAACAACATGATTCTCCCCCTCTACTCGAATACTACACATGACATAGACTGATTGATGAATCGGTTATTATAATGCTCCCCATATCCGACCAGTCCAGCGTGGCAACCTAACACTCCCATTTCACCCAGGTATTCTTCCATATAATTGTTTTGACTGAACAACAGATATCGAAACAGACAGTTAATGGAGAATACTCCCGAAATTCTTTGGAAATCATGTTGTATCATACGGATAGTGTTCCTTACAATTTCTCTGTAATCCCCCAACTGGAGCAGACACAACACATCCGAATCATTGACCTGTCTGTAGCAGGCCAATGCATCCCCAACAACCTCTTTGATGGATACAATACAAATGTCATTTCCATTGAGCTTGCCAAAGGGATTCTTAAAGGTCTGTGTCTGAATCTCCTGCTCTGAAATATGTAAAATGTTTTGGTAGACTTGTCTGGCCGGCTGGCCGTTCAGAGCCCCTATCAGATACTTGGATTTATCTGTATGAGAGGCGATAAAACGGCAGTCCTTCATCTGATGATATATATTTTCTTTATATGCTTTCACTTTGCCAGTCTGATTTTTTACCAGACCATAAGCGACTGCATCTTCATAAATTCTACCGTTAGCTGACACTTTATTGGCGTCCCCTGTACCACCTATTAAGGAAATTCCTCGATGTTTTAATACGGAATAGATGGTTGTCAATACACAGGCATCATTACCAGCGCAAAAATCAATACATATGGTATTTTCCTGAGAACCATTTACCCTTCTCATGTCCTGTACCAATCGATCAATGTATTTTACAGGCATCACAGACACCTCTTCCAGCACATTGACAGCCACGCTAACTCCATCTAAAAATGCTACGACACCAACTCCTTTTTCTACAACCTTTGTATCATAGCACATGCCGATGCAGCCGATGCTCGGCACTCCAGGATAAAGTTTCTCCAGTTCGTTCACATGTGATTCAAACTGTTCACCGTTGGAAAACAGCATAATAAATTGCGGATTGCTTAATCCCCGGACCGCCTCTGCCAACTTGCCATATTGGCTCTTTCCATAAAACTGTCTCATGATACCGCTCCTCTCTATCATTAGAATCTATTTCGAAATTTTTTTGTAAAAAATAAACAGCACATACATTATATGGTATTTACATAGGGAGCGTCAACAACAATTTTCTACTGCATCCAGTATATAAATTCTGGATTCAAAGTCTGTGCAGGGTTTCACACAGGAAGGTTTCTGCCCTGCTGTCATATCGCTGGTGATAAGTCCTGCATACATAAGCTCATCTCCATAATGGCACTGTCCACTTTTGGTATTTTGATAACAGTATGCTGGATTTAATCCCTCAAGTCGTAGCCGTGTATATGATCCATTGACGCTATTCAAGATGCGGTACCATCCTATCAGAGCAGTTTTCTGATCCTCACTTACTACCATCCATGCAGCTTCGTTTTCCTGATAAGGGCTTTTGAGACGATAGAATCTTCCAAATTGGAGAAGCTTTCGATATTTTTTCATAAAAGCTACTTGCTCTGCCACCTCTCTGGTCTCTTCCTGGGTCAGTTTGTTCAAATCCAACTCATAGCCAAAAGTACCAAAATACGCTACATTTGCCCGCGTGTGAAGGGGGGTATTTCGAAACACCTGATGATTGGGTGTGACAGACACATGAGTGCCCATACTGCTGATGGGGTAGCACATAGAAGCTCCATACTGGATCTTCAACCGCTCAATGGCATCACTGTCATCGCTGAGCCAGCCTTGAGGGGCATAGTAAAGCATCCCCGGGTCAAAACGGCCGCCGCCACTGGCACAGGATTCAAAGAGTACATGAGGAAATTCCGAGGTAAGGCGCTCATACAGATCATAGACGCCCAGAATATACCGGTGATAGATCTCTCCCTGCCTGTCTGCTGGCCATATCCTGGAATAACACTCTGTGATACTCCTGTTCATATCCCATTTAATATAGGAGATTTTAGCATTTCTAAGAATTTGTGCCATCTGTTCATAGATGGCGTCTACCACTTCTTTTCTGGAAAAATCTAGGACATGCTGGTATCTACCGTGAGATTCCATACGTTCAGGCGTTGATAAAATCCAGTCAGGATGCTGCCGGTAGAAATCTGAGTCCTTATTGACCATTTCCGGCTCAAACCACAGGCCGAACTTTAGGCCCAATTCCTCTATTTGATCGGCCAGGCCTTCAATTCCGTGAGGCAGGCGTTCCAGGTTCGCCTTCCAGTCTCCCAATCCGGCATGATCGCTGCTTCGGGCTCCAAACCAACCATCATCCAGGACAAAAAGCTCCACGCCACACTCCTTTGCCTTGGAGGCAATTTCTATCAGCCGATCTTCCGTAAAGTTAAAGTAGGTGGCCTCCCAATTATTATTAAGAATGGGCCTGGCCCTATCCCGCCAGTAACCTCTGGCCAGCCGCCTCTGATACAGCCTTTGAAAGGTTTGGCTCATATGATTCAGGCCCTGATCTGTATAGACGAGAACAGCCTCTGGTGTCTGAAAGACTTCCCCACAGTCCAGCTTCCACTCAAAAGTCTCTGGGTCGATTCCCGCTAGTACCCGCAGTGTATTATGGGCGTCTACCTCCGCCTGAATTCTAAAATTTCCACTGTAGATTAGAGAAAGCCCTATAGCCTCCCCCTGTCTTTCATCTGTAGTTGGACGCCTCAAAACCAGGAAAGGATTGTGTTCATGAGAGGAATGTCCACGCATACTCCCAATAGCCTGAATCCCTGGCTCAAGACTTCGGCTGTGAATGTGACATTCCCTGGCCCAACACCCGGAAAGCTGCTGCCACACATATTCATGATCCGGAAGATCCAGACAAAGGCTCATAGCCCGTCCCAGCCATACCGGCGTCTCACCTCCATTGCAAAATCGCACACTGCGAGCCAAAGCCCCGCCCTCTGCAAATATGGTGTAAAGCAGCTCTGCCTTTACCCTTGTCACTGGGTCCTCCAAAAGAATCGTCAGTGTCAAGGCTTCCTTTTCACTCTCTGTATACGTAGCCGGAAGGCCGGGAAGCTTAGGCTTCCCTTCCTCTATTTTATGACTCTGATATTGAAAATCTGATATCCTGCTTCCATTTTTCTGACGCACATCCACCGCTGGCTGACGATAGTCTGTCGTCCCAAATACTGGATACTCCTGACGAATATGTTCCAGAGAAAATGATTTGTCATTCTCATAAATGTATGAGGTCATAGGCCTTTCGCAGGTTTCCAAAAGGTAGGAAAAATCCTCTTTATCTTGAATATGTTTTCCAAAGTAAAGCTGCCCTAGATGGCCATTTCTCATTATAGTCATAATATAACTGACGGTATGGTTATACAAATGAAATATCCTAGTGGTCTCATGATATACAATTCTCATTGGTTTCCTTTACTCCCTGTCTGTTTCGTAAGCTCTGTCTTATTTTGCCCCATATTTGTTAAACCAGGCCCGCTCCTCAAATGCCTTCTTAATTTTTCTAGGCGGCAGCTCATCTGACGGAATTCCCACCGGAAGAACACATACCAGCCTACATCCTTCTGGCGCTTTTACAAATTCTGCTATTTCCTCTGCGCAATTGCGAACGTTTCCCTCATACCAACAAGTCTCATAGCCTAAGGACTTAATGGCTAACAGCATGTTTTCCATGGCGGCTCCATAGTCCTGAACATGGTAATAATTCCCGTCAACTCCTACAATCTCCTGGGTAAATACCAGAATCCAAGCGGGTGCTGACTGGCAGGACGGCTTGGAAAATATCTCCTTAAGCTCATTTAAAACTATTTCATCATCCACGGCCACAAAGGAAGTGGTCTGCTTGTTACAGCCGGAGGGAGCTGCAATTCCTGCTTTTAAGATTGTAACTAAATCCTCTCTGGGTACAGGTGTGTCTTTAAAGGCGCCCCGATAGCTCATACGGCTGAAAATGGTTTCTAAGGTCTGATTTGTTGACATGATTTTTCTACCTCCTGTTTTTTCTTGAAACAAGTAGCTTTTTCATCATCATAATTGTTTTTCCCTTCACTGTCAATGGCATTACAGTCTTCCAATATGTTTCTTATTAGGAAACTTTTTTAACCAATATCGCCTCAGAATCCATTGTATTTCATAGAAAAATCATTCATACTAAACTTACAATACAAGTTACTTCCGTTTAGAAAGGAGCAAACTTTAATGAAAGCTTTAAACATCGGCCGCATCCTTATTGAGAACCGGCACAGGCGAGGTATCACCCAGGAGGATTTAGCACAATATATTGGTGTCTCCAAAGCTTCCGTCTCCAAATGGGAGACTGCTACCACTTACCCTGATATTACACTTTTACCTCAACTGGCCACTTTTTTCCACATTAGCATTGATGAACTGATGGGCTACGAACCTCAAATGACAAAAGAAGATATACGCAAGCTATACTGGCAGCTCTCCCAGGATTTTTCTGGGAAACCATTTGAGGAGGTCATGGAACAATGCCATGAAATTGCACGAAAGTATTTCTCATGCACTCCTCTCTTATTTCAGCTCGGCTGCCTGTATGTGAATCATTGTATGTTGGCAGACACACCAGAAAAGGCTTCTGCTATCATAGATGAAGCCAGAGAGCTATTTCTCCGAGTCAGGGAAGAAAGCGATGAAGTGGAGTTGAAAACACAGGCTGTCAATATGGAGGCATTCTGCCTGCTGAGACTTGGAAAGGCAAATGAAGTGATTGATCTACTGAATCAATCAGTGCAGCTTCGAATGGCACCAGAGCCCTTATTGTCTTCTGCCTTTTTAATGGCAGGAGATGCACAGGAGGCCCGGCGTGTCCTTCAAGCTGGAATCTATCAGACTGTCATTGAATTACTGAACATGCTTCTTCCCTATCTCTCCCTGTGTGAGGCAGATTCCTCTGCTTTTGAAAAAACATATGAGCGTATTCTTACCATTGCTGACACTTTTCAACTGAAAACCTTACATCCCACTGTCTTAATGACCCTGTACCTTACCATTGCACAGGAATTTATGAAACATGGCTCTCAGGAACAAGCTCTGGATATGCTTGATCTCTATACAACTCTGGCTTTATCAGATATCTATCCCCTTAAGCTTCAGGGAGATTCCTATTTTGATCTCCTGGAGGGCTGGCTGGAAGAGATGCTTCCTCTAGGCAGTGATCTTCCCAGAGCAGAATCCTCTGTGCGAAAAAGTATACGGGATGCCGTGACTGACAATCCGGTATTTGCTCCTCTATCTGAGCACATACGTTTTAAAAATATGGTTCAAAGGTTAAACTTGCAATTGACTTGAAGGAGGTACACGTATGAATATTGTAACATTAAATAGCCTGTCCAAAACATATCCTGGTGGCAAAAAAGCTGTGGATTCCCTGAACATTAATCTGGAAAAAGGAGAAGTCTTCGGGTTTCTGGGGCCAAATGGAGCTGGGAAAACTACTACAGTAAAGCTTTTGAATGGGATGCTTTCACCCACGGAAGGAAGCTGTCGCATATTTGGCATAGATCCCACAATAGCTCCAGAAAAGCTCCACGCTCTCGTTGGAGTCGTAACAGAGCACGCCCAAATGTATCAAAACCTGACCGGGATCCAAAACCTTGTATTTTATGGCTCTGTCTTCGGCCTAAGTACGAAAGAAAGTGAAAAACGGGGATTGGATTTGCTGGAACGTCTGGAATTATCTGACGCAAGAGACAAAAAGCTCTCCTCCTATTCCACTGGTATGCGACAACGCCTCTCTCTGGCACGCTCACTCATTCATCGGCCTCAAATCTTGTTCCTGGATGAGCCCACCTCAGGCCTTGACCCAGAAAGTGCTCAGAACGTCCATACTATGATACGAAATCTGGCCAAAGATCATGGGATTACAGTGTTCCTCTGTACCCACCAGTTGCGCTATGCCCAGGAGATCTGTACCCGCTATGGATTGATGGAGAACGGGCGCCTTATTGCAGAGGGAACTTTTCATAATCTTCGAAGCTCTGTGTATCCTGGCATGAAAATCAAACTGAAAGCCCAGGGGGTTCCCTCAGACTTACCATGTAGAAAGATAGGGAACCTTGCATATGAGGTTGAGATTGAATCTGAAAAAGACATTCCACAAATTGTTCGAAAAATTGTAGAAGCTGGCGGTGAGATCTACCATGTCTCTGCTGAACTTCCCACTTTGGAGGATATCTACTTCACATTAACCAGGAAAAAGGAGGGCTCCATATGAAAAGCCAAATGTTTGCCATTATAAAAAAAGATTTGCAAGGAATTACTACAAACAAACGGATGTTTTCAACTCTGCTTGCAGTCCCCCTGGTGCTTTCTGTCTTTATCCCTACCGTTTTCATCCTGGTCTTACATTTTGCCCCTGACGAGAGTGTTAATCTACAAAAACTGTTAGAAATGCTTCCTATCAATGAGCTGGAAGAAGATTTATCTCTAAGCATCATTGGCCTTGTACTGAATTATATCCTTCCTATATTTTTTCTCATTATCCCCATTATGGCAGCCACAGTCATGTCGGCGACCTCCTTTGTGGGAGAAAAAGAAAAGCAAACTCTAGAAACCCTCCTATACTCTCCTCTGTCTTTAAAAGAGATTTTTCGTTCCAAGGTGTTGGCCTCTTTTCTGCTCAGCATGTTTGTTTCTGCAATTTCCTTTGTAGCCATGCTTCTTGTAGTGGAGGCAGAGACAAAGTTGACTACCGGAGGATTTATTTTGCCAGATATGAAATGGGCTTTGATACTGATACTGGTATCGCCAGCCATTTCTCTCATCGCCATCACCCTAATTGTCCGGGGCTCTGCCAAGGCTCAGAGTGTGGAGGACGCTCAGCAAAGGGCTGTCTTTTTGCTACTTCCTGTTCTACTGCTCCTTGTAAGCCAGTTCACTGGCGTCTTGTTCGTCAACGTCTGGATTTTACTTGCTCTTGGCATTGTGTGTGCTCTTCTTGCTTTATGGCTACTCAGGAAATCTATGGACGACTTTCAGTATGAGGTTCTGTTAAAATAGAAGACTTGATTTCATCTTAAAGGGGGATTATTAAGCCGCTAGACTCACTTACCATTTTTTACTTGAATTCTAACAACACTGTTATTATAATCTGAATATATATTATACTCATTTAATTATAAGTTTAACTTATCAAAAAGGACCTTATTTATGAACCAGAATCTATCCCTTTACCGTATCTTTTACGCCACAGCCCTTGCAGGAAATATTTCAAAGGCTGCGGATGTGCTGTTCATCAGCCAGCCAGCTATCAGCCAGTCTATTAAAAAGCTGGAGCTGTCCCTGGATACGACTCTATTTATCCGTAATTCCCGGGGTGTACAGCTTACTGAGGATGGAGAACTGCTTTTTTCCCATGTGCAGTCAGCCTTTCAAGCCCTGGAATCCGGGGAGCATCAGCTCCGTCTGCGACGGGAATTGGGTGTGGGGCGTCTGCGCATTGGGGTCAGCTCAACCCTCTGCAAATACATTCTTTTACCATACCTAAAGGATTTCGTCAGGCTACACCCCCACATTCAGGTGACGATTGCCTGTCAGTCCACGAACCATACTCTTCAAATGCTGGAAAATAATGAGCTGGATCTGGGGCTGACTGGCAGGCCAGAGCATTTGCGGGGAATGGACTTTTATCCTGTCAGAAAGATTCAGGATATTTTCGTAACCTCCAGGGAATATCTGGACAATCTGCGAATTCTTCTGGGACAGATAGGTGTAGAAAGCTTTTCTGCCCATGACACTGCCCTTTATCTACAATCCGGTACTCTGATACTTTTAGATAAAGACAATCTGACCCGACAGTATCTAGATCAATACTTTAAAGCCATGCAGCTTTTCCCAGAAAATATCTTAGAGGCTACTTCCATGGACCTACTCATTGATTTTGCAAAAATCGGCTTAGGAATTGCCTGTGTTATACGAGAATTTATAGAATTTGATCTCAAAGAAAAAACTCTCCTGGAACTTCCTGCCCCTTTTCCCATCGCTCCCAGGGAAATTGGCTTTGTATTCTCTCCTAAGCAGGAAAGTTGGGAATTAATTCAAGAACTCATATATCAAGGAAAGAATAGAATGCATAAAACTGGCGCTTCGCCTGGGTGATCTTCACTGCCTAGTTGACAGATAGCTGCTCCCTTACTTTAAGGATCCCTCCTGCAGCCTGTCAAACTCTGCCAGGCAGTCATCCACAGAAGCTCCATTCAATAACTCCCGTACAATGAGACATGTATTTCCCCACTGCTCCACCTTCATCTTTGCATTAGATCCCAGCACATACACCCCCTCATTAACCCTGTCATTCAGAGGTTTTAAAGCATCAATACATTCTACTTCCACATTTTTGGATGGTGAAATTACCTTATTTGTCTCCGTGTAAAGCTGAAGAGCCTCATCGGAAATCAATATATTTAGAGTGTCCAGCGTATCTTCCATATGCTCTGCATTTACACTGACGCTATATCCCGACATTGATACTACTGGCATCTGTCCACGGTTGGTAGGAAAACCAATGACCTGAAGATTAAAATCTGGCTTCCCATAGGCAGTCTCTGCATTGGCTGCTCCCCAATAAGCCATGACAATTGGCGTTTTCTGAGCCATAAAATCAGGTTTTTCTCCCTCAATGGCCTCATAGGTGTAAGCTTTCTCTGCGTCAACATATCCAGAATCAATCAGAGTTTTCAAAAACTCAAACCCCGGACGCATATAATCGCTGTATTTCGCCTCTCCGCTATTGAGAGCTGCAATCTCTGCTTCTGTATTTCCTCCATTATACATATCTGCAAAAGCCTGGGATAATACAAAATTTTCCAGCCACCAGCGGTTTGCCCCAACAGGCGTCTCAATGCCATTTTCCTTAAATACGCGGCAGCACTCCAAGAACTCCTCGGGCGTATTGGGCAATTCCAAATCATACTTATCAAACATGTCCTTATTCACAAACAGGCCATATGCCACTACTTCCTGGGGAATGGCCACCAGCTTTCCATTCACTGTATTAGCCACCTTCACCACATCTCGTAAATTGGCAGCATTTTCAAGTACAGACAAATCTACAAGCTTATCCTCCATACCAAGAATCTGAATCGTATCTGGATTTAAGAGATAAAAATCATCCATATCACTGCGGGCGCGGGCCAGAGCGACATCATCATAGGTCTTATCCTGATAATCCTCCGCTGTATAGGTCCGGTACTCTACTGTCACGCCTAATTGCTCCTCTGCCATCAAAACTGTTAATTCTTGAGCAGTTCTAGCTATATTGTCAGCATTAGGATTAGACTTTTCTGTGGGACCAAATAAGTTGACCACCTTTTCATGCTTATATTCATCATCTATCAGGTTGATCTCACTATTTTCCTTTTTCCCACAGGCTGCGACTCCTGACAGCATTACCACTGACAGCAGAATTGCCAGCCCTTTTTTTAAGCCTATTACCATATTCTAACCCTTTCTCTGTATTTCCTTTATAGTTCTCTTTAAAATTTCCATATCCACTGGTTTTGATACATGAGCATTCATGCCAGCATTTATGGCATCTTTAACATCCTCTGCAAATGCGTTGGCTGTCATGGCAATAATGGGAATCGAAGCTGCATCCTCCCGATTAAGAGCCCGAATATGTCTGGTGGCTTCATAGCCATTCATCACTGGCATCTGGACATCCATCAAAATTGCGTCAAATTCCCCTGTATTGGCATGGGTAAAGCGCTCTACTACCAATTGCCCATTCGTCATAATCTCACAGGTGGCTCCCTCAATTTCCAAAAGCTCCTCCAGAATCTCCGCATTGATCTCGTTGTCCTCTGCCACCAGAAAATGTTCTCCTTCCAGATTGAGCTCTTCTCCCCGAGACCATACATCCCCCTCTTCCCTTGTATGCATTTCAAAGACTTTTTCTTTTAATGCCGAGACAAAGAAAGGTTTCGCAAGAAATCCTGTTATACCTGCCTTAAGAGCCTCCTCCTCTATCGCCTCCCAGTCATATGCTGTCAAAAGCAAAATGGGAATCTGCTGCTGTATCTTCTCCTGCATCCTTTTAGCTGTTTCGATACCATTCATCCCTGGCATCTTCCAGTCTAGTAAAACCATATTGTAAGGTTCATTCTTCTCAAATGCTTCCCATATTGCCTCAATTGCTGTCTCTCCATCTTGTCGCACATGGATCAGAACCCCAGTATCTTCCATTAAAATCTGGATACTGTCACATACATCCTTATCATCGTCCACCACAAGGATCCGCGACACTCCATATTTTTCCCAAAATTTTGAATCCTCCTCCTGGTCAGAGATGCGAAGCTCAAGCTCCACCGTAAAGATACTTCCCTTGCCTACCTCGCTGGATACCTCAATGGTTCCACCCATAAGCTCTACAATATTCTTGGTGATAGCCATGCCCAAGCCTGTTCCCTGTACCTTATTCGTGGTACTGTTTTCCGCTCTGGTAAACGCATCAAAAATAACCTTCAAATATTCTGGCGTCATGCCATATCCATTGTCCTCCACCTCAATGCGAATATGCTCATACTGGCTGGAGCGCTGTTCCAATCCGATGATTCGAAACCAGATACTTCCACCTTCCTGGGTATACTTGACTGCATTAGAGAGAAGGTTAATTAAAATCTGATTGAGCCTTGTCTCATCGCCAATCAGACATTCATGCCGAATTCCAGTCACAAGAATATCAAAGCTCTGTCCTTTGTTCTTTGCTGCCGGACGGATAATGGTATCTACAGAGGAAATAATGTTGTTCAGCATAAATTCCCCTATGGTAAGCACAGCTTTTCCGCTTTCGATCTTTGATACATCCAAAACGTCGTTAATTAAACTTAAAAGATGCTGCCCTGAAGCCGTAAGCTTTTTTGTATATTCTCTCACCTTTGCCGGGTTATCCGCATCTTTTGCAAGGAGGGTCGTAAATCCCAGAATAGCATTCATGGGTGTACGAATATCATGGGACATATTAGAGAGAAATGTAGTCTTGGAGCTATTGGCCGCTTGAGCTGCCTGCAAAGCTTCTGCCAGTTGCTTATTATACGTCTCCCTCTCTGCCTCCCGTTCTCTTCGGAACTTATTTTGCTGTCTCTCATAGACGAAAAATACAGTGGTACAGATGAAAAAGGCGGCAAGCATTACAATGACTACAATATAAATATTCTGCTTTACAGCATCGCCCTCACGCTGTATGGAGGATACTGGCACATAGCCAATCAAATACAGGGCGCCATCATTGACTGTCCACATGTAAATCAGAGAATCTTGATTCCGTATTTTGTGGTAGAACATCACATTCTCAGCTTTTTCCATACTTATGGAAACCTCTTCCTGAATGTGAGCCTCCATAATATCATTAGCCCGGTAAAAGTCCTCCAGGTTCAAATGTCCGGCGTCCCGCTCTCCAATTCCCTTGGGCTTTAGCAGAAACCGCTCACTTTTTCCATCCATAATATAAAGAGTGGCAGTGCCATTGTAAAGTCTGTCTGGAAGGGCTTTTTCAAAAGAATCATAAATATATTCCACATAAAGGGCAGCAATCTCTTCCCCCTCCTTTATAACTGGGCACTTTATAGTATACGCCCAAGTCCCCATACTGTTAATATAGGAGGTAGAAATAGGAAGCTCCTCCACTGTCTCCCCATGGGAAAAATCCAGTTCCTCTGGGTCAAATACCTCTCCTGTGTTTGAAATACCTTCTGACTCCCCTGTGAAGACAATAGACATCTTGACAAGAGTGCTATTCCTGTCATAGTTAAGAATAAATTTTTCTGGATCTTCGACAATAGCAAGCTCCTCTGCAATCAGTTTCTGATACTGGGCTTCCCTCTCAAAAAGCACCTCCACCGTACCTTTGAGCAGATCAAGGCTTTCGCTTAATGTACTGATTGCTGACTGAGACATTTCTTTTGATATTCTTGTGACAATAAAGATTACAAAACTTCCTAAAACTAAAAATAATGCTAAACCAAAAGCAATTAATATCTTTTTGCCACTTTTTTTCTCTCTCTTTACCATATCAATCTAATAACCTTTAACCAAATGATTCGTAAAAAATATTCTCCAATATTATTATAGCAAGCGAATACCTTAAGGTCAAAAAATTTCTTCTACTTCCAGAATAAGAAATTGATATCCTTTCATGGGAATCTGACTGCCGTCCTTCCACCCTGCCATACCTTTCAGTTCGAGTCCAGAATCACAATTATCCAGAACCACGCGCTTCGCTGCAGGAGCAATACACACAGTTCTTTTTTCTCTCTGTACATTTGCCAGTACCAACAGTGTTTTCTCTTTTCCCTTTCGATAGAAGCCTATAAAGTCCTGTAATTCTTCAAGGGCCGGTTCTTGCCTTCCATAGACAACTGTCTCCCCATATTCCGGGTCCTTGCGCAGGGCAATAAGCTTTTTATAAAATGTCAGAACAGAATCCTCACGCCTTTCCTGCTCTTCCACACAGATCTCCCTGTAATTTTCATTCACTGAAAGCCAGGGAGTCCCCTTTGTAAAACCACCGTGAGCTTCTCTGCTCCACTGCATAGGTGTCCGCGCATTATCTCTGCTCATTTCAGACACCACCAAAAGGGCCTTTTCTTTGGAAAGTCCATGCTCCAAAGCCACCCGATACTCATCCAAAGTACTGATATCGTCCACTTCTTCTATAGAACAAAACTCCTTATTGGTCATCCCGATTTCCTGTCCCTGGTAGAGGAATGGCAGACCAAAGCTCATAAGAGAAATTCCAGCCAAAAGTTTCTTGCCTCTTTCGTTTTGCCCATCCTTTGGCAGATAACGGCTAACTCCCCTGGGCTCATCGTGATTCTCAATAATATTTGCCATCATGCCAATTTCCTGGGTCACTGCCTTGCTTTCAAAAATGGCATCCCGAAATTCATCCATGCTTACGTTCCGTCTGTCATACCAGCCATTTTCACTCTCCCCCAGCAAATGAGGGGCAAAGTCAAAAATGGATTCAAAGCATCCCTGTTCACCTATATAACGCTCAAGTTCTTGAGGCTGAAAGTCAAAAAGCTCCCCTATGGTAAATGCGTCAAAGGGCTCAAATGCTTCACGCTTCATTTCCTGCAAAAAATCCATCACTCCACAGGCATACTTTAGCATCGTCGTTCCGGCGCACAGGCCATCTTCCCGATCTGCAGGAAAGTCCTGAAACCGTAAATCCTTTTTTATATTGATGATGGCATCCACGCGAAAGCCTGCAATGCCTTTTTTCAGCCACCAGCGGATCATCTCATAAATCTCCTGGCGAAGCTTCGGATTCTCCCAGTTCAAATCTGGCTGTTCCTTTGCAAACATATGTAGATAGAACAAATTATCATAGCCAGGCAACTGTTCCCACACACTTCCCCCAAAGTAGGAGCGCCAATTGCAAGGCGGATTGCCATTCTTGCCCTCTCGAATATAGAAATACTTCCCGTAGGGCCCAAATGGGTCTTTCAATGCCTTTTGAAACCATTCGTGCTGATCGGAGCAGTGGTTAACCACCAGATCCATTACGATAGCGATGTCTCTTTTCTTTGCCTCTGCTAAAAGCTCCTCCATATCTTCCATAGTCCCAAAGGCTGGATCAATCGCGTAATAATCAGAAATATCATATCCCTGATCCACAAAAGGCGAAGAATATATGGGGGAAATCCAGACTATGCCCACTCCCAGTTCCTTTAAGTAATCCAGCTTTTCCATGATCCCCTGTAAATCTCCGATGCCGTCGTCATTGCTGTCTTTAAAGCTCTTGGGGTAAATCTGATACGCCACTTTGTCGTGCCACCATTTCTTCTTCATTTCTTTCTATAATCTCCATCTAATTCCTGTGTCCCATAAATCTGGTTCCTACCTGCTTTCCTTTTACAATATCATACAGGGCGGCCGGATTGCTTCCATTGGCCACAATCGTGTCAATCCCCTGGGAAGTAGCCAGATCCGCAGCCTGCAGCTTAGTCCGCATACCTCCAGTCCCCCGTCTTGAGCCCGCTCCGCCGGCAAGCTCATACGTACTGTCTTCAATTTTTTCAATACATTCTATCAAAGTTGCATCTTTATATAATCGGGGATCCTTGTTATAAAATCCGTCAATATCTGAGAGAATAATCAGTTTATCTGCATTACAGAGAACTGCAACCACCGCAGAGAGCATATCATTGTCTCCAAAGAGCTTCTCCTCAGACTCAATCTCCGTATAACTTACAGAGTCATTCTCATTCACGATGGGAATAACGCCGTGTTCTAAGAGAGCGTCAAAGGTGTTGGTCAAATTCTCTTTTTTCTCCTCCTGAGTTATATCTTCAGCATTCAGAAGAATCTGTGCCACCGTCTTGTCATAATATCCAAAAAATTTATCATACAAAAACATATTGGTACACTGTCCCACGGCTGCCGCTGCCTGTTTCATCCTCATACTTGCAGGCTTTTCCTTGAGCCGCATTTTGTTAGCGCCCACAGCGATCGCACCGGAGGACACCAAAATCACTTCATGGCCCATATTCTGAATATCTGCAATGGCCAGGGCAAGCTCCTCCATCCGGTGAAGGTTACTGTTGCCCAGCTCATTCGTCAGGGTGGTAGTTCCCACCTTGACCACAATTCTTTCCTGTTTCAGACTCATTTTTTCTCTCCTCGTAATCGTATTTCAGCCATTAAAAATCCAGCAAAATCGGCACCTGGTTCTCCTGGGCAAACTTAACTGCCCTCCAAAAAATAGAAAATGCAAATTTTGCCAAAGATTCTGTATCATAGCACGTATGTTCATTCTCGCTGACTCCTGTCAGTTGTCCGTCCCGGATATCCATGTCTGCCGGATATCCTTCTGTCTCAGTCCAGCCCAAAATCGTTTTCTCATCTGCCTTCCATCCCACAGCATTAATCTCATTAAGCTCCATCTTTAAAGCTCCTGTGGTAGAAAAGGTAATCTCTTGCTCTGTGGGGCAGGGGCCGTTGAAGGCAAAACCATCCTCGATAGGAAGCCACCAGATCGCTCCGATAAACAGGGACCAGATTTTCTCTTCATCCTCCCCCATTCGCTGAATCAGAGGGTGACTCTCAAAATCCCAGTTCTTTTCCACGGTCTTTGGTAGGGGTTCCTGATAAATTCGGGAGGCCGCATAGAGAAGCAAGGCTCCAAAGGCATCCCAGTCTGGCTTGTCCGTGTAATAAGGAGTCTCATTGTCCTCCTTCCAAGGAGTGTAAGGGGGCCGATCCTGGGATGAGATAGCTGTAAGCATCTGACTCTGCCAATTCTCCATACCTTTCTGAATCTCTGCCGGACTCAATACTTCTTCTCCATCTGCCGTTTCCCCCTGTGAGGTAATACGGGAAAAGGAAAAACCGTTAGCTTCCGCCCACTGCTGTGTAACAGATTTCCAATTATGTGCATAATAGCGGGTGAGTGTTCCTGCATAAATGTCAAGTCCCATTTTAAATTCCTCCTGAATTACTTCTACTGGTATTATACTAACATTTGTCAAAGATATCCACCATTTTTTCCAAAGAAAGAAATCCGGTTGGGAGCTCTTCCTGCTCAGTCCTTCCAACCGGATTTTCTTCTATTCCCCACTATTTAAATAATAATGCAGACAAGTCCGCCATTGCTGTCGTTTACAATTTTCTGCATAGTCTCTTGGAGCTTTACCTGACTCTCATCCCCAATCTGATAGATTTTCCCCCGGATTCCGTCCTCTACCAACTCTTCTACGGATTTTCCAAAGATATTGGTGCTCCAAATACTCTCATTTTCTCCTCCGCTGTCTTTTAAGTAGGCAATCAAGTCCTGGGCCTGAGCCTCGCTTCCCACAATAGGAGCTATCTCTGTCTCAATATTGGCGCGTATCAAATGGATACTAGGTGCAATGGAACGAATCTTTACGCCAAATTTATTGCCCTGGTGAATCAGCTCCGGTTCCTCCAGAGTAATCTCCGACTGATCTGGCATTACCACACCATAGCCCTTCTGCCGCACAGACGTAATAGCTGTCTCCACCTTTTCATATTCCTTTTTCATCTTAGAAAGTTCGCGAATCAATGACATTAGCTCATACTCTCCCAGAATTTCACTTCCTGTCAGTTCGCTGAGCAACTCATAATAGTAGTGATCATCGATCTCCATATTAATCTGAACAGTACCGTTATCCATCTTGATCTGATCAAGCTTCATCCGGTCTACAAATTCACTTTCGATCTGAAGATTCTCCGGCCGTATATCCCGGATGGTATTTAATCTCTGTGCTACCTCCCGAATCTGAGCAATGGCGTCTGTCTTGATCTTGTGCTCCATAGGAAGCATTTCCACCCACTTAGGCACATAGAATTCAAGCCTTGCCAAAGGAAACTCATAAAGAATCTGCTCTAAAATCCGGGTAATGTCCTCTTTTCGAAGCTGTTCGCAGTTTACTGGTATCACAGATACCCCATATTTTTCTTCCATCCGCGCTGCCAGCCCGGAAGCCGCATCCCCATAAGGCTTCTCAGAGTTCAAAAGAATCACAAAAGGCTTTCCCAGCTTCTTTAACTCTGCGATTGTGCGTTCTTCTGGTTCTATGTAATTGTCCCTGGGAATATCCCCGAAGGAACCATCGCAGGTGACTACGATTCCTATGGTGGAATGATCGGTAATCACCTTTTTCGTGCCAATCTCTGCCGCCTGGGTAAAGGGCACCTCGTGGTCAAACCAGGGCGTTTTCACCATCCGCTCTGCTTCATCCTCCATATGTCCCTCGCTTCCCGGCACCATGAAGCCTACACAGTCAATCATTCTCACCTTTACGGCCACATCCTCCGAGATCCTTACCTCTACTGCCTCTTTTGGAATAAATTTAGGCTCAGTAGTCATAATGGTTCTACCTGCCGCCGACTGTGGCAGTTCATCTCTGGCCTGAGTTCTGGCGTGCTCATCCTCAATTCCCGGCAGAACGCACAGATCCATAAACCGCTTGATAAACGTTGATTTTCCCGTCCGTACCGGCCCGACCACGCCTAAATAAATCTCTCCGCCGGTCCGGGTCTGTATGTCTTTATACAAGTTATATTCGGAACTTTTGTCCATAAAAATACCCCTTCCATATATGCTGTTACAGTATATGTGAAAGGGGTTTATTTCATTCCAGTCCTTCCTGATCCAACATGCGAAAAGTCATCATCACATAAAGTAGCGTATCAAAATCATCCAGATCGAGGCGCGTGATCTCTTTGATTTTTTCCATTCGATACAGAAAAGTACTTCGATGAATGTACAGTAGCTTGGCTGTCTGCACTGCATTGAGGTGATTCCTCACATACAGTTTTAAAGTATGGTAATAATCCGTATTGTGGCGCTCATCAAACCTCTTAAGATCCATAATCTTTCGGGAGCATACAATCTCACAGGACAGTTCTCCTTTACTCTGCTCCAAAAGATAATCCAGAGCAATATCATCAAAGCGGTGAATCCATCGAAGAGGCGATCTGCGGTTTCCTACTTCCAGAGCAGCGACTGCCTGGCGATAATAATAGCGTATATGCTCAAAGCCAACAAATTCGTTGCTCAGGCCTGCCTTTAAAAAGCTATCCCTGAGGAAATACACGATCTTCTCCATTACATCCTCAATCTCGCCGCCAAAACGAGTCAAGTTTACAAAGATCGTAATATTATTTTTATGCTGGAAGGCGCTGGCATTGCCCAAAATGTTCTCAATATGGCTACAGATAAACCGAACTGTCATATTTTCCAGATCAAGAGCCGCCACTTTCAAAGTAATACAGAAGTAGTGATGAGAGGGCAACCAGCCGAATTCAGAAAACCCCTGTTCCAACAACTTTAGGTCTTGTTCTGGATTCGACAATATGTCGGAAAGAATTCGATCCAGGCGGTAGCCCATATCCGTCTGCAAAACCATCTGTTTGGACAGAGCTGTCTTGATATATTTAGACAAATGCTCCAGCAGCACTCCGTCATAGGTTTCAAAGCGGCTTAAGCTTTCTACCATAGTCACCCGGTAAGTAAAGCGATCCCGCTCAAAAATATTCACACAAAGGCTCCTGGCTCCGGTGAGATAGTCCGGGAAAAAATAAGCTCCTTTCTTCTTCATAAGTTTCTGATGGAGCTTCGTGTCTCTGTATTCCCGACTATACTCAAATATCGCATCTGGATCCACCAGGCTGGAAAGCTCTGTACGGGTATCAATGATACTGGAATAACTAATGACAAAATAATCTGCCAGATTGACAATGATCGGATTGTGAAAGATATGGAAGCTCTCATCCAACATTTCCTGAATACTTCCCTCTTGAGTTGCCAGCTCATGAAGCTTCTCGTCCCATTGCTCATAATAATCAAACAGGCGTTGAATGGCATTAAATAGCTGAAAAGGGTCTGTATCCTCTGGCAGTTGAAATACCTGCCCGCCTTTTTCTATATTCTGAATGGGAACCTTACCAATGCAGAACAATACTGTGTATTCCGGTACTGCCATTTCCCGCTCTGCCACCTGTTTTTGTGTACAGATATAAATTTTGTGGCTCTGCATCTGATCTCCGTCACAGTAAAAAAGTACATGTTCCAGGTGTAGATCGTCTGACACAATCTTCTTCATCTGGAACATGAACTTTGATTTCAATTTATTTGCTAAAATGGACGTGTTAAGTTTCATCTTTTGCTCCCCTGTCTTTTATTACCCCTACAAAGGGCTAGGATTCATACATAGTGTACGAAAACTGTCAAGAAAAGTCAAGGGTAACAACATTCAGGTCACCTGATGCCGGGCAAAAATCCTGCGCCCCATCCCAAAAGAAATTCCCACGGCCAACACTGCAAAAGCTGCCACAACCCACACATAAGACATGCCTGCTCCATTTCCAGCAAACATCTTGGGAATCGCCAAGGTTTTTTCTGCAAAAAAACACCAGATAGGATTCAAACTTAAAAGCTCTGCCGGGACTCTAAGTTGGCCAAGGAAATTTGGACCCATATAGCATGCAAGTGCTGCGATTATAGTGATAAAAGAAGATTTACACAGGGAAGAAAGCAAAAGTACAATGGCTGTCAAAATCAAAGAGCCCCCGATCCACAGCACAAGACAGTATCCTGCCGCCTGAATATAGGACAGGAAATAGGGCACATCTTGAAAGAGAAAGTGATTGTTAAGCTGAACACTGGCCTCTCCTCCCACAAGTCCAAACTCCATAAAATAGCCAATTGTCATTAAAAGCAAATACCCTCCTGTCACGAAAATGGTAAACAGGTAAGAAGCTATGATCTTGGCCCAAACACACTGACGCTTCCCATAGCGGGCAGTAAGAATCAGTGCATCTGTTCCCCTTGTATATTCTTCTGAAAATACAGGCGACAGAGCAATCACCAACAAAAATCCCATAAACACCATGGTATAAATTCCCATTTCCAAATAGCTGAGCCAGCCAGTGTTATAATTCCAGACCATCTCCTTTTCATCCTGATAATTTGGAAATATATCACGGACTCCCATGCCATTCCAGCTTCCGTCATTTTCTCCCCAAAATCCTGCCACCATATTATAAGTAGTATTAATACCCCAAAAAGCTGCATCTTTTGTGCGCGGGCTAAATTCCTCCAGAATATTTTGAATCTTCTCCTCCGTCAGTTCTCCTTTGTAGCGGGAGGCAACTTCTATGTCATAGACCACAGCTTCCCGCCCCTCAATATAAGTCCCATCTGGAAGCATAGCAATCTCTCCCTCAACTCCCCTTCCCTGGAACATGGCTCCGCCCAGCAGTATGATACAAAGGATAGCCACATATACGATTTTCCGCTTAAAAATCTTCCCAAACTCAAATCCAATCATCTGTGTCATTGCCCTTTCTCCTCCTCACTAAAATAATAGAGATACAGATCTTCCAGGGTAGGCTCTGCTTCTATGGCTCCCTCCATAGGCTTAGTGTCGGAGATAATGCGCAGAATTGTCTCGTCTCCTGCATTTTTCAGATTACCCACATTGTACTCCTCCACATACTGCCCTGCCAATTTGGAATCTACCCGACATTCCCAGACGAGGCCCTGGGCCTCTTTCGTAATAACCTCTGGGGCTCCCCTGTGAATCAGCCTTCCATCCTTCATTACCAGAATTTCATCTGCAATATACTCCACATCAGAGACAATATGGGTGGACAGCAGTACAATTTTATTTTGAGAAAAGGAGCTAATGAGGTTCCGAAAACGAACTCGTTCTTTGGGGTCAAGCCCGGCCGTAGGTTCATCCAAAATCAAAATCTCTGGCTCATTCAACATAGCCTGGGCAATTCCAAGCCTCTGCTTCATGCCCCCGGAAAAAGTCTTAATTTTTCTCTTTTTTTCATCCATAAGCCCTACAATATCCAAAAGCTCCAGGGCACGCAATTTTGCCTTCTCTTTTCCTATCCCTTTGAGGGATGCTATATAAAGCAAAAATTTATACGCTGTAAACTCAGGATAATACCCAAAATTCTGTGGAAGATAGCCCAGAATATTCCGATACTCTTCCCCCATTTTTCGAATATTCTGGCCATTATAAAAAATCTCCCCTGATGTAGGATCCTGGATATCACAGAGCATCCGCATTAAAGTTGTCTTCCCTGCCCCGTTGGCTCCCAGCAAGCCATAGACCCCACATTTTAGGTTCAAATCTATCCGATCTACTGCCAACTTTTGCTTGTATTGTTTTGTCAGTCGGTCCAGCCGAAGTTCCATCTTCCTTCCTCCTCTTTCTCTATTCCATGTAAAAATCGGATACTCAAAGCCGTCAAAAGCGTAGCGCTCACTACTATAAAAAATGTCAACGCCCAGGGACGAGACAGCTCATATATCAACCAGGGCGCCTCCATAATTATCATGGAGATCTGTATCCAGAAAAGAGTCATTAATACAGCAGCTCCAATTAATACTGTCCCCTGAAATTTTCTGCGAAAACGGGCCATCAAGTATAGATATACACTATCTGATAAAAGCTGAGGTACCAAAAAGAACAGCAGGAGTTCTTCGGCCCCAAATCCTAGGCTTAAGCCGCCTACCATAACGCCGGCAACCACCAGGATGTCCGCTGCTGCAAATAATAACAAGCGCATACCAGCCAGTTGCCTCAAATTATACCGGCAAGCCTGCTCTAGTTCCCACATATTCTTTTGATAGCTGCGCATCACTTCCGTGAACCCAATGACTCCTATAATCGGTGCACATATGGACAGATTTGCCAGCACGATTTCTTTCATATCGAACGGCGTATTTAAGATAGTTCCGAGAACCAGAACCAAAAGCCCCTGAAAAACCCACGCAGCAGGAGAAATATAAGCTGCCTGTTCCAACACCCGCTGTCCGTAAGGCTTTCGCAAGGTTATATGTATACTTTTCCTTTGGAGCCGCAAAAATTCCAGGCTTTGGCGCTTTCTCTCTTCCTCTATAACAGGTTCTTCTCTGCTTTCTAAAAACATACGAATTTCTTTTTCTAATTTTTTATTTTCCAAATCATTCCAATTCAACAAGAACATTCCTCCTGTCTCATATACCTCTTCAGCTTATCCATCCCCTGTTTCAGGCGGGACTTGGCCGTGGACATATTGATATCCACAATCTGCGCGATCTCCCGCAGTTTAAAGTCATAAAAGAAATGGAGAATAATGACTTCTCTCTGAGCCAAGGACAGGCAATCCAATGCCCTCAGTACCTGATCCGAAAGCTCCACCCGCTTTAATTCTGTATCCTCCTTTGGGATCCACTCCAGCATTTCCTCTCCCACAGTCTGTACAGAATTCTTTCGAAAATAATCAGTACAGACATTTGCCGCAATCCGGTACAGATAAGCCTTGAACTTTTTCTGCTCCACGTAAGTTTCTATATAGCGCAGCAAATGCAAAAAAGTCTCCTGGGTGCAATCGTAGGCTGCCTCCCGATCCCCGATCTTATAATAACAAAACCGATAGATCCCATCGTAGTATTGTTCAATCAGAGTATCCAGAAGCTCTGCCTCGCCCTGTTTGATTCTGCCTATTATCTCACTGTCCTTCAGCTTGGATCCCCTCCTCATAGAAGCATCTTTTGCCCCTGTGTAAAACGTCTTACGAATACTATAACGGAAAAAGGCATAGAAAAGATTTAAGTTTTTTTAAATCTTTTCTATGCCTTAAAATTACAACGTAACGCGTCTTTCTATACAGGGTACCTTTTTACCTTTTACACTCTGGATAATCCAATTGCTCCTGGCTGGACGCTGTAGCTTTCTCAAGCTGCAGAACAATTTCGCTGAAATAGCGGGGATTTATCTCTTCCAGAAGATAGCTGTTCTCATTTTTAATGGTGTCATAGACATAACTGCCCCGCTTCACAGTGCCGGCCTTATAGAAATTTACACCGTAGACTGTCACTTCATCATTTTCATCTCCCACATAACTTCCAGAAAATTCCAGTTCCACACCTATTGGTCCGTCTTCCCGGTAGAAAGAAGAATAGACGCCTGCATCCTGTACGGAACCACGATACCAGCCCATACCCTGTAGCTTGCCAGACAGGGAGAGGCCATTCAACAGTTTTCCTCCAAAGCGTGTCAGCTCCTTTTCGCCTTTTTCTTCCTCCGTGAGTCGGTAAACAGGGCGATTTAACTGTTCAATAGGTTGGACGACTTCATAGTCCTCCAATTGTTCTTTCCAGGTGGAAAGGCTCTCCTTCTCCAGCTCTATAGGATGTACAAGACCGATGCTTCCTGTCTCCGGCAGTCTAATTTCCTCTTCATCCATGGTATTGAAACTTCCATCCTCCATATAGCGGAAGGTGTCTTTTAACACTCCATCTTCATAAACGCCCCAGATCAGGCCAATGGCAAACTGGTGCATCACAGGATTTTTCACAAAGAGCTCTTCCCAGGCAGAAAGGCTCCAGAGGCGCTCCGCCGTCAAGGCCTGTTCCAGGCGTAGCTTCTGATTGGACACCACTGTCTTTAGTTGCTTTTTTAAATCCTTGAATTCTGCATAGGCGGCCGCTGCCGTCTCCTGCTCATCCCGTTTTCCGGGGGCGGGAAGGTTTTTTAGCTTCTTTTGAGCCTCATCAAAAATTTCCAGTTCCAGAGCAGGAGTCAGATACACATGGAAAGAGCGGGTTCCATAGTCAAAAATACGCTCCATCTTTTCGTCAAAGCCCAGATTCGGCACAATCCGATCCTCAAGTTGAGCCCGGCTAATTCCAAGTGACGACGCCGCATATTCCAGGGCAGCCGCTGCTGCTGCCTTGACCTGTCGGAATTTAAATTTTCGGGAAATCTGATCCACAAAGAGGAGGGCCTGGGAGCTCCCGTTCAAAGCCAGAGCCTTTACGGCTTCTGCCGCCATAGCCCCTCTTGCATGCTGAGGCCATTCCTGAATCTGGCGCCGAAATGCAGGGACGATTTTTTCTGTGCCATGGAGAGAGACTGCATAGAGAACCCATTTTTTCTTAGCCTCTGCCCCAGCTTCCACCCATTTGTCAAATAGCTCTGCCATATAGTCGGCAAGCTCCTTTTCTTCCAGATGATCAGCAAGTATTCCCGCCTCAGGGCTCACCCCCGGTACAAGCATATCAGCATAGGATACCAGAAGAGCCTGCATGTAATCCTCCTCTGCCACACTGCCGTCCTTTTTGTGAACTGGTGAAAATGGCGTCTCGTACGCCCAGGCTACTTTTCGTTTCTTTCCGCCTTTTAATATCTGTGTGGCAAGCTGCTGTGGCGTCTCTACCTTGGCTTCTTCTATCTCTGCCTTTCCTTCAATTCCAAGACAGCTTTGAAGCAGTTCCTTTAACTTCTTACTCTTCTCCACCTCCAAAGCTTTCGTAAGTTCTTCCTGATATTTTTTAGCTCCCCAGGCCTTCATAACACGGATGCTAAGCTCCCGCTCCTGAGACTTCTTGGAAGAGAGCCCTGAGCGTATCTCCGGCTCCCATTCTTTATGGAGTGTGCAGATGGTTACAAGCTGTTCCCGTACCTGCTTGGAACTGTCCAATGCACAAGATAAAATGGTCTCTTTTTCCTCCTGCCAGAAATAATCCAGAACACGAATACAGAGACAGCGCCCTATAGCCGTACTTTCCTTTGTGGCGTCCCTAAGCTCCTGTTCATGTTCCTTCCTCCTCTTGGATACAGCCTCCGCTGCCAAATCCAGAAAGAGAGTTTTGTCCCCTTCCCAGTAGTAAGCATTATAAATCCCTTCCATAGCATCCATCTGGTAATGTATGGGAAGCTTCTCATCCTCGAAAAGCTGAACTAATTTCTCCACATCTTTCTCATACTTCTTTCTGTGCAGCTCTTTGTCCTTATTGGCTCCTCCGGGAGTGAGGAAATAGGAGATAAAATAGCTGCCCTGCATCTGAAGTGCTTCTAAAATCACTCCCCTCTGAAACATTTCCTTGTTCATTCTCTGGAGATCATTTAACTTCTGAAACCTGCGGTAGTCATAGTGATAGCCCCCTCTCCAGGAATTGACAAAGGGGAAAAGATCTTCTAAGGATTCCTCTCCCAAAAGATAATTTTTTGCCTCTGTCTGTCCCGTTGTATATCTTCCTACCATTTCACCTGCAAGCTTCACCTGGTATTTGCCAGAAATAGCTGGCGTTTCCAACTGCCGATATAGAGCAGGATTCCCTTTTTTGATCTGCTCTGTCACAAATAAATACTCATCCGTAGAGGTCTGTTCCACTGCCGTCTTCATAGCTTCAGGATACCGGGCTGCCATACGTACCAGTCCTTCTACCTCTTTGCTGCTTATGTACCAGCGGATAAAATCATCCGTTTTCAGAGGAAGTAGCTTCTCAAGCTCTTCCAAATGGCCATAAAACCAAGAATGTTCCGCCATGGCCTTGCAAGCGCTTAATGTAGCATTTGAGGAAAGAACAGCCATCAACTGTAAAAAAACAACCAGACATTTGGAGTGTTCCATTGCAAGGAAAGCACATGCCGACAGTAATGTAATCAGATAACCTGACGGCTGATTGCTGTGTAAAAGCTTTAAAAGGTCTTCTGGAATGGGTAATTCTGGTTTTCCATCTCTCACCAAATCTTTCAGCCGTTTCAATTCTGTATCATTAGGTTTGGGCGAAGAAAGAATACTGGGCAGACTGCCGATAAGATTGTCTTCCAGGAACTTCACTGTATTCTGAATCTCAAAATCTTCATTGGAACTATTTTTCGAAATCAATCCTTTCAGTAAGCCCCCTTTTTTCTCCTGAGGCTTTTTGTTATTCAGATAAATGCTGGCAAGAAGTACTTTTGCATTGGTATGCTCGTGATAGCATAGCTCCATAGCCCCTCTTAAAACCTCAGGCTCCTGTTTTCCTGTGTCAAACAACTGCTTCATCATACGCTGATTCAGGGCATAATTGTTCCAGACCAGTCCTTCCGCCCGCATAGCGATAAACTGCTCCTTCGTAAGATATTCCTGGATAGTGTTCACATTCCAGCCGCTATTGTTCAGCATATAAGTAGCTGTAGAGCCCCCTACAGCCACAAGGAAGCGGACATAACGCTCTAAAATCTCCATACGGTTCCGCTTTTTACAGTGTTCTACATACTCTGTGCTCTTTCGCTGCTTTTCTTTGTCCAGTTTCGAAAAATCCTGTTGTTCCACCTCTTTTAATAGCTCTGGCCGCGCCGACTGCTCCGGGCTTACATATTCTTCTGCCAACTTCTGGTTTTTCTCCGACAGTTCAAGAACATCCAGAATGTCCATAAGTTTTTGATAGTTTCTCTCCTCATTTAAATTCATAATAATTTATCCCCTTTCTTTTCCTTCCATCATTCCTGCCAATACCTGATCAAGAGACACTTTATCCATACAAATATCTAGATAAGTCGTAAGCCGGATCCAGGATGTCAGTACAGGCTCCGGATCAAATTCCATCTGATGACGTTTTTCTCCTAAAGATTTATTTAAAAATGAAAGCTCCTCCCCTGCCCTGTGAAGCCCCAATTCCTCACTTTCCTTTGCCAGATGACCAAGGTTTACAAGGGTCTCCTCCCGAACAGAATTCAGACCGCTCTGGAAGAGATCCGACAGAGTTTCCCGTATTTCTCTTAAAAATTGCTCCATACTCCGAAGCTGTTCCTGGTTCAACATTGAGATCTGTGGCGTCCCGAAAGGTCCTTCCTCCATCTCTTCCATTTCCTCCAAAAACCTTTGTCCCTCAAAGAATTCGATTGGGTAGAGACAAAGCTTTCCCTGTTCCACATAAAGGATTCCAAAAAACACCAGGGGAACCATTCCCCTTTTTTTCAGCCGTTCACTCAGGCGTTCCAAAACCTGGATTGTAAGTTTTTCTTCTTTAGAATACTTCACCGCTACAGAAAGACAGCACCCTTCCCTGTCGCACAGTTCCATGGTAAAACGCTGCTTAACCGAATCAAAAGTACCCTCCCGACACTGGACAGCGCCTACAAAAGCCAGACGTTCTCTGTCCTTTTCCTGATGGTTCTCCTGAAAACAAGTCCTCAAAATCTCCCTGTAGTCCCAAAAAATCATCTGCCGTATCTCATTTTGATGCAAATCCCGGATTCCTACAATCTCACTTTTCGTCTCCTGGCTCACAGATAGCCTGCTGCCCCCCGCCACTTTCCCATGGCTCAGGTAAAACTCCAGCTCCATCATTTTTTCCCGGCTGCAGTTCAGTCCCCAGGGCGCCTGGACTTTATTATCACGTCCCGGCGGTCTTCTCCTCATTCCTTCATAAAAGGTGGGTCTTGCATCCGTCCAGGTATACCATTTCTTCTGATCTGTCTCCAAAAAATAATAAATCTCTCCCTCATATCCTGCGTTATTGCGAAAGCTCCTTCCTCCTATGGCCGTAAGGTGCAGCTGTGAAACTGGATAGTAGGTGTCCCGAAAAGTCCCTGCAAGCTTTCTTACCTCCTCCGTCTTTTTCGCCATTTCCAGTTTATTCGCCATATGATACAGCCCAAGAAGCTTCCCTGTAATGACTTCTGTGCGAAAGGCCGCTGAGCGTTCAAAATAGTTCTGATACTCCCCAGCCACATCTCTGCATCGTGTCTCAAAATCTGCCAATCCTGCCCCATGACTGATGACTGCCAGCCGTTCCATGCTCCCGGCAGCCTCAGGGGAAAGGCGCGACAAGCCTGTCATCAAGTGCAGACGGATCCCTTCCTTTATGGTATCTGCCACCTGTGCCAGCTCCTGAAAATCCCACTCTTCCTCGCTCTCAGACAGCCTCTTTAGCTCTTCCAGAGTCGTTGCTTTCTTTTTCAATTGAAAGGCCAAAATCGCCTGAGCCTTGTGAGTGCAAAGCTCCTTGCTGTGGCAGGTACAGGAAGAGTATTCCAGAGGGTTCAGCAATTTTACGGTACTGTTCTCCCAGGGAATTCGCACTGTGATCACAGTTCCCTCCCGGATCTCTGGGAAGTCCCCCGCCTCAATATGATTCAAAAATTCTCTATATTTTCTTGTCTTACAGGCTCCCTTTAATTTCTTCAAAGGCACAGCAAGAAGCTCCTGAACCATATGACCCTCATCCTTTTGGGCTTCTGTCTGAATATCAGGAGTCTTTGAAGCATCCGTGCCTGATTCAGGCTCATCTTTTACCAATTCTCTCTTTAGATAAAGAATGGCTGTAATCAAGTGACGGCAAATACTTCTGGAGGGACAACTACACGTGCTCTCCCCCAAAGGCACACGAATACCGCACACCGTCTCTTTTAATGTCACCTGCGCTCCATCCTCCGTCCAGATCACAGTAGGGGCTTCCTGCTCCAGATCCTTATAAGCCCGCTTTACAGTTCCTTTATTACACAAGCCTATCAAATATTCATCGTCTGTCTGTCCCAGCAGACGTTTCAGTTCTTCCATCCTTCCTGCCTATCTCCTATAATCTCTATTAAGTCTCAAAGTACTGCCTGTCACCCCTGCTCACTGCATAATCTTCCCCATAAAGTCCCCCAGAGCTTCAGGAGTCATGGCTCCCACATGGGCTCCAAGATCCGCCAGCTGTTGGGCAGTCCGCCGATCATAGACAGGGTTGGCATCCATATCAAGAGCTGTCAGACAAATAAGCTTTGCTCCGCTCTCGATGATCCCCCGGCTGACGCCTAAAAGACCCTGGATACTTCCCCCCTCGCACAAGTCAGATACCAGTACCACCATGGTCTTCCCAGGGTTTTCGATCAATGTCTCACAGTACTTAAGAGCCCCGGCAATATAAGTTCCTCCCCCCAGTTGAATACTCATCAGAGTTTCTACCGGGTCATCCATGTGCGCACTTAAGTCTACCACCTGAGTGTCGAATATGATCAGCCGTGTGTCCAGCATAGGAAGCTTTGCAAAGATTCCTGCCATCACGGCACTGTGAATGACAGAATCCAGCATGGATCCGCTCTCATCCACGGCAATTACTACCCGCCACTGACTGTACTTTCGGGTACGGCTGTTAAAATACACCTGATCAAGGAGCAGGCGCTGCTCCTCTCTGTCATAGTGCTGTAGATTCCTGCGTATGGTCTTGCGGATATCCAGGTTTCGCATGGATTTTACATGACTGGGTGTATTTCGATCCAAGCTTCCAAGAAGGGAGCGGCGAATGTCCCGGTTTAATTTTTCAGCAATCTCGTCCGCAACCTTTTTCACAATCCGCCGGGCCGTGTCCAGCACTTCTCCCTTCATAAGATGTTTGAGCTGCAATATGGTTTTTAACAGCTCCTGATTGGGTTCCAGCTTTTCCAGCACTTCTTTGTCTGTAAGCAGCTCTGTCATCCCGTAAGTTTCCAGGGCGTGGCGCTCCAACACCTCTACCGTCTCTCTAGGAAACAGTCGGCGAATCTTTGTAATCCATGTAGCTGCTGTAAGCTGACTGGCTCCTGTGCCTCCCTCTCTTCGCACATCTTCCCCGTATTCCCGTGAATATAAAAAGTCCAGGGCGTCTTCCAGATCGTAGCAGGAGACGCCATTTTCCATACCTGCACTCTTTCCTGTTCCAAAGGAAATCTGATCCTTTGCAGTGCGGCCTAAAATCAGCCGCCAACGGTTCATCTGCTCTGTGTCTCTCACATTTCCTCCCCTTTCATCTGTCTAATTACATATGCATCCAGCTCTTCTCCATAAGCATATTCTTTTGGATCCACCATTCTTCCTCTTAAAAGATCCTTCCCTTTCTTGCCATGGAGAGCGGCTGCCCTTCCGGCGATCCGGTCAACTTCGATGGGCGTAAAGTAGCCAAAAGCCATCCTTAGCTCCGGCAGGAGCTTTAAAAATTCCTCAGAAGGAAGGCGGCCTAGCAATTCATCTATCAGTGTCAGAAAATTCTGACTCACAAATACAAAATCCCGGGCAGAAAAGAAAAGTCCTCGCAGAAAAGTTGCACTTTGGGCCAACATCTCTTCTGTTCCCCGTACATACCCCTGTGCTGTCCCGGCGATTTTTTCGCCATAATTGCTGTCATAACCGTACAAAAGTCCAAGGGTAACGCCTTCTACTGCCGGCTGAATGGGGCGGCGTTCCAGCAGGCGTTCCAAAGCTTCTGCCAAAACAGGGCGATAGTCGGTGTAAGCCTTCTTCCCTGTAATCTGATAAAGAGTCCGAAAATCTTCCATACACTCCTGCTGCTGTTCCTCTTTGATCTGCCCCATAGAGGGCAAAAGCTGGATAATTTTCTGAAAGCATACCTTTATCATTCGTTCCAGATCCATTCGATCCCGCACTTTATACAAATCCTGCAGTTCACTGAGAGTCAAAAGCTGGGAAAGTCCCTGGGTCAGAGAAAAGAAATCCCCATCCCCTGCAAGGACCTGGGAAAGATGTTCCCCCATCTTCTCCTGCTCATCAGACAAGCCCATAAGAAAACCACGGACAAGTAGTTCTGCCGCCTCTCTGCACCCTGTGCTCTTATCAAACCGTGAATGTAACAAGGAATGGACTGCCTCTGCAATGGTTCCCCCAGAAATAGAGGCGTCAATCAGAGCAGCCATCACCTGGCTGGACCATTTATAAGTCCAAATCTCCCGAATCCGGTTTCTGTCTCTGCGGTTCACCAGATCGGAACCCTTTTTCCGTTTGGCAAAGCCACAGTCCAGGAATTCTGTCTGATAAAAGAAACGACTCATCTTAAGATGCTTTTCCTTAGCAAAGATTTCTAATGTAACCTCCTGCTCCATGGCAGAATGAATTTTCAGTCCAAAATATTTGCATTGTTCTTCAAAGTCTGAGAGCATAGGCGGACGCATCGCGTCTGCACAGAGGCTTCCCACCTGGCTTCCCGTGACTAACTCTTTCAAAGCACGCATAGCGCCATCTGTGGAAACACTGTACTCGCCTTTCACAAAGCAGGAAAGGGCGCTGTCCCTAAGCTCATAAAGGCCAGGCTCTTGTTTCCCCCGAAGAGCTGCCAGTCCTTCCGCCATAGAAAATGCACAAATCTCATCATAGGAAGAAATGCTCTCTTCCTTTCTGCGGGCCCTCCTCCCTGACATGGCCAAAAAATGAAGAACTGCATCTTTATAAACGCCCTCAGAACTTCCTTCTGATTCAAGAGACTTCCAGACCTGGTGATAGAAGCCGGGAGACTGCATACCGCTGGCATAGCCATTTAAAGCGTCTGCTGCTTCCATAGAATAAGACATGGGATAGACCTCTTCTCCATCCTCTCTGGTATTGTGAAGTTTTACTGATTTGCCCTGAAAGCGTACTTTTTTTCCAAAATCCTCTTCGATCAGGTCGCCGAAGCCGCAGGTGTGAAATCCGCCTGTCACCACAAGAATCCGCCTAAAATCCTGGGAAGTCTTCGCAATCTGCTCTGCCATGTACTGCTCCCGCAAAAGACAGCCATCCTCTTCCATCTCTTCCCTGGGTGTATTTTGACGGGACAGCGCGCAATATGTAAGCATTTGGCGCACAAAAACCTTAGTTTCTTGGTGCAGGCCCTGAATTTCAAAATATTTCTCCCACAGCTCCTCAAAATCCCGAAGGCCCGTCTTCTCGCAGAGAAGGGCCAGGTACCGGCTGCGGCTCAATAAGTAGTCGTCATTATAAGTCTGCTTTTCTCCTTTTCGACGGATCCCCTGATTCTCCTTCGTCCCAATGAGGATTTCTCCATAGGGGAGATCGATAAATCTGGCCTCTATCCCCCGTTTTGCCGCTTCCCGCAAAGCCACCAGCTCTGGCGAACAGTCGAGAAAGGGGTAGTAACATTTATAATCTTCTTTCTCCGGGCTTACCAGACCCTTTTTATCCCGGTAAGCATAGTAAAGAGCCAAGGGCGGTTTTGTATCAGGATGTGTCAGCACAGGAATGAGATTTTCCGCATTTTCAGGCCCCTCTATCAAAATACAATCCGGCTCATAATCAGCGATTGCTCTTTTCAGGTGAAAGGCACAGGCAGGACTGTGATGGCGGACTGGAAAATACAGGATGGGCCTTGTTAAATCATAACAGTTTTCAACCAGTTTGGACACTACCGCAGGTATTTCCTGGCCTCGTAATAGCTGCTCCATAAGCCGCCCTCTTTTCCTCCTTTATCACGAATCACAGTCTGAAAGTAGCTGCGAAGCTTTTCCAGATCGTCCTTATTCTCCTTCTGCACTGCCCCCACAAGGTTTTGTACCAGACAGCTCATATCCATCTCACCATCTCCATAATAATAAGCAGTCATCATGGTCTGGTAGTAGACAGACACGGCTTCCGCCGTGCTCATCACTGCGGAGGGTCGATCAATTCGATGTCCCAGGGAGGACACGCCCTCGCGTAATTCATGATACGTGGATGCCAGAATCCCGGCCACATCCTCATCTGCCGGCATGTCAATCTGATTTTCCCTGGCAAGCTCCTCTACTTCATTTAAAATAATCTGCTTTTCCAGGGCCACGTCACGGATGGGCATCACTGTCTCAAAGTTAAAACGCCGCTTCAGGGCGCTACTCATCTCATTGACGCCCTTATCTCTTGTATTTGCCGTACCGATCACATTAAAGCCTGCTTTGGCAAAGAGAAGTCCCTCTTCCCCTAGCTCCGGCACATTCAGAACCTTATCGCTCAGAACGCTTATGAGGCTGTCCTGAATCTCCGCCGGAGTACGTGTAATCTCCTCAAAACGTGTCAGGATTCCCCGCTCCATCCCTACATACAAAGGCGAGGGCACAAGGGCTTCCCGGGTTGGGCCCTTTGCCAATAGTAAGGCATAGTTCCAGCTATATTTGATCATATCTTCTGTCGTTCCCGCAGTTCCCTGGATGGTGTTGGTACTCGTGCCGCTGATAGCCGCGGAGAGAAGCTCTGAGAGCATGGTCTTGGCCGTTCCCGGCTCGCCTACCAGCATAAGCCCCCGGTTGCCTGCCAGTGTAATGATACAGCGCTCCACCAGGGCGTCATTTCCCAGATATTTTTTCCGTATGGAAATCTCCCGTCCCTGATAGGAAAGGGGTTCCTTGCTTCCCAGAATAAAGGTCCGCACTGCTTTCGGCGATAGTTTCCAGTTGACGGGCCGCTTGCCTGTATCCAGAGCGGCCAAAGCTTCTAATTCTTCTTGATAACGCACCTCCACGGGCGGTTTGATGGTTGTGGTTTGGTTCACGTTTTTGTCTCCTTTTCCTGTAGGTTGTGGGTTGATTCTGTTTGATTTAAATTCTTTTTAATCTCATTCAGGCTTCTTTTCCAATTCAATTCTTACTGCTTTACTTGCACGTTTTACAACAGTTTCGTCTGAAATATATTCTTCACGCTTCATATTCTCTGCCCCTTTCTATTCGCTTTTTTCTACTATTTCCACTTTCAGTCTTTTCCTGTTTTCATTGTAAAATCGTTTAAATACCTCCTAATTTCTTTATATAAAATCCTACTTCCTGGTGATATATTTGTAAAGAGATTTTTGCTTTTAATCAACCAAAAAAGCACTACCGTATAGCGATAATGCTTCTGTTTTCATTCTCCTATAGAAGCTCCCATTTTTTTTAAATAAGGCTCCAATATTTTGATAATTAGTCCTTTATGCTGCCTTCCATAAAACAACCCCTTCCTGTGTTACATTTTGATAGAATGGGGTAATTCCTTCCCACCTACAGAAATTTTCATAATCAATATCAATTACAGAAAAAACTTTATCATATTTTAAATTCATATCTACAATAATGCCTCACACTTGCTTTTCTTCCCCCAGCAACCGCTCTAAAAGGTACTCTCTATGGTTGAGAAACATCTCTGTCACCTGGTAACTCTCTGTCTCTGTATATTCTATGGGACGAATTTCCCCGTCGTCAAAGGATAAAATTGTAATATCTGGAAGTCCAAGCAAAATAGGGGAATGGGAGGCGATCAAAAACTGACTGCCTGCCTGAGCCAGGCGATGAATACAGATAAGCAGAGTAAGCTGGCGCTGAGGAGAGAGGGCTGCTTCCGGCTCATCCAGCAAATAGAACCCCTGATCCTGAAAACGGTTCTGCATCAAGGCCAGAAAACTTTCCCCATGGGACTGCTCATGAAGGGAACGGCCGCCGTACCGCCGATAATAAATCTCTGGCCTATCACCGTCCCTGTATTCCTCCACCTGGGTTGCCACATTGTAGAAGCTTTCCGCCCGAAGGAAAAAATTGTCCCGGGGCCTTCGATATCCTTTACGCAATGTCATCCCCTTATACAGAGAGGAATGAGTATCTCTGGTGGAAAAACGGAAGTTTTTGCTTCCTCCCTCTGGGTTTATCCCGTAGGAGGCAGCGATTGCCTCCAGAAGAGTTGATTTTCCTGTCCCGTTCTCTCCCACAAAAAAGGTAACTGGTTTTTCAAACCTTATAGAGTCTATTTCCCGCAACGCTGCGATCTCGTGGAGATAAGAATCTGAATCTACCTTATCCCAGTCAATGGTCAGTCCATTTACAAAAAGGCTGTCTCTCATTTGCCCTCCTTGTTCCCCATAAATCCGCTTAACTTCTGTCTGCTAGTGCCAGTCTTTCATCAGCTCTAAAAGCTCTGTCTCATAATCTCCAAGCAGCTCTTCCTGCCGTCCGCCGCTTCGCAGGTTCGTTTCCACTCCCCGTTCGCCATCCTCAAATTCCCAGATGTGATAGGGAACGCCCCGGTAATCAAAATCAATGCTTCCGCATCCGTCCTCCTCACTGTACGTATAGCTCCATCCCCGCTCTTGGATGAATGTAAGGACACGTTTTAAATGTGCTGTCTGTTCCATGTGTTCCTCCTGCTATTCTAAGTTCCGCTTAGCCGTAAAGCTTCATGATTTCACAATGGAAATCACGCCGGCAATCACCAGTATGGGCAACGCCAGGTACGTCAGCCCCATGAAAAGCAATGCAATCAAAATCAGGGGGAGAAATACGATTGAAAATAGGATTTTTATTAGTCCCCAGGATGCTTTCAATGCAAACATCAGCAATTTTCCAAAAATAATAAATACTAAGACTACGAATAATAAAGTCAACATTTTTTATCACTCCAATTTTTTTATATTTAGTTTATAACAAAAAATTAGAGAATTCAATAGCAGCTGACCAACTGATATTTGACTTTTGTATGGTTTTCGCTTATTCTTTAGTTATAGCTTATGTGTAATTAAATGCTAACACAGGAATACGAACTATACAATCACATACACGAATAACGAAGGGAAATGAAAAGCTGCCGCCAGCTTTGGTTCATGAAAAACCTTATACAATCGATGATATTTACGCTTTACCAGAGGGGCAGCGTGCAAAACTGATTGATGGGCAAATATATATAATGGCTCCTGCGAGCCTTTTTTGCCCCGTTCGCTGTATTTTGGGATAAAGATGATACAAATTATGTCGAACCAGATATCTCTATTATATGTGATCGTGAAAAACTCACCGACAAAGGTTGCTCCGGCGCGCCAGACTGGGTAATTGATTATTATCAAGCTTGGGAGCCACCGTTCTCACACAAACAGATGACTATCGTATTTATGTTTTCCTTAATCACCGTCATAGCTTTGTCCTCCGTTAATTTTCACGATACAATCCAAACAAGTTTAAGAACTTTTGCCATACTGTAAGTTTCTTTGGCGCTTCCTCCATTACCTCACTGACCTCCTCCGTCTGAACGCCATCCGCCTTAATTACAAACTGCACACTTTGAACATTTGTATTTTTTTCCGATACGAAAGAGGTAACTTCAAAATCCCCTCCTGTAACTGTTTCAATTAATTCGTCGATTTTATCCGTAATCTCCGTATCCATGCCTGCGGTTTCCTCCCTCATTGTGGAAGTGCCATCCTTTAATTCTCCTGCACCGTCATAAAGCTGAGTAATGCCGGATAAAAGCTCTGCAACGCCATCATATATTTCCACAATGCCGGAAAGCAGTTCGCCTGTTCCGCTGTATAAACTTTTGCTGCCTGTTTTTAATGCGCTGCTCCCGGTAACAAGCTGGGCAGCTCCATCTGTGATCTGTGAATAGCTTGCGACAATCTTTGCAACCGCCTCTGTGTAACCGTTAATCCCCTGATCCAGTTTCCCATATTCAGAAACTAATGTATTTATGGCGGATGAAAGCTCTGACATCTGATAAGCCAGACCTCCGATTTTATTTACCAGCTCCCCAATTTTCCCGTCAAAAATCCTATAATTCTCTTGCAGGGCTGTTGCTCCCTGCAGTAAAGAAGATAAATTGGAGCTCACTGTCTGCAAATAACTATCTGTTCCGCCTATACTGGCGTTGTTGGCTTTTAATAATGAAATAATATCAGAAAGCTGCGAAACCTGTGACTCTATCTCGGATGTATCCATACCGGCATTTTCAAGGCCTTCAATTTGTGTGGATAATGATGAAATAAGCCCTTCCAAGCCGCTGATTGCAGACTCATTTTTCTGCCGCAGGCCGTCAATATCCAAGCCGTTTTGGGACATAGCGCCTTTGTAAGCATCGAAATTCACATTACTCTGCAGGGCAGTTATCCCATTTACAAGGTCATCTATACCAGCTTTCATTGCCGAAGACGCATCTGTCAATGCGCTTAAATCTTCTGTGGCCAGAGATACCCCGCCTAATGCTTCCTGAAGCTGTGTAAGCGCCGCCTTAAAAGAAACCGAGCCATTCACCAGCTCCGGCGATTGCTGGTTCAAAGTGTTTAATGCCTCCTGCATCTGCCCGATTCCGCTATTCAGCGAATGGATTCCTTCGTCCAGCACATTTACACCATTCTGTAAATCGGCGGCGCCATCCTGCAGAGTGCTTCCTCCGTCTTTTAAATCGGCAGCACCGCTGTGAAGCTGCTCGGCCCCATCCTTCAAATCATTCACACCGCTTTTCAGGTCAGACTGTGCGCCATCCTGTAAATCAAAAACGCCCTCATGCAATTCTGCCGCCCCAAACTTTCTGAAACTTGGCATAAGCGGACGGTGCTTTGTTTTATCTAAGAATTTATAAGCAGATAAAACAAGAGAAGGCATAAATAGAAACACTATGATAAGACTTACCGCCACGCCTTTTGCCAGTGCAAGGCCCAAATCCGGCCCGATTTGAAACTGCATTAACGCCAGCGCCAAAAAACCAATCACTGTCGTCAATCCGCTGGAAAGGATAGACGTTGTGGATTTGCATAAGGCATCTACCATAGCCTCCTGTACATCCGCCGTTTCTTTCCTACATTCTTCAAAGCGGTGAATCAAAAATACAGAATAATCCAGCGAAACTGCAAGCTGGAGGATACTTCCTGCCGCATTTGTGACAAAAGAAATCTCTCCAAAAATAAGATTCGTCCCGCCGTTAATCAATATCGCAATCCCTAATCCGGCCAAAATAATGATCGGCTCTACCCATGAGCTTGTTGTCAGAATCAGTACAATAAGCACAAACAACACGGCAATTACTGTTATTTTTTGAATTTCTGAAACCGTATTCAATGTGGCCGTCGCCGTAGAAACGGCGCTCCCGGACATTGCATTTTCATCACCGATAATCTCCCGAATATCAGCCACTGCACTAATACGGCTTGTCTTTTCAATCGTCACAGTAAGCAATGCCGTATTGTCAGCATAATACGTTTCCAGAATGTCCTTATCAATCGCGCTGATAGGGAGCGTAATATCCACTGCATCATCCAGCCATGTTACTTCCGTAACACCATCCACGGCTTTCAATTTCTCCTTATACTCTAAGGCCTCTGGAATTGTCACATGATTTATCATAACGCGGGCATTGGGAATCCCGCCCTCAAATTCCTGTTCCATCATGTCCAATGCAACAGTCGATTTCGCATCCTCCGGCAGATAATCGTTCATATCATAATTGACAGATACGAAATTCTTTAATACCGCGCATAATATCACTGATGCAATAAAAAAGATCAGAATACTTTTTCGGCGCCTGACAACACCTGTATAGAACTTTCTCACAATGTTATTCCTCCATTCGCTTTACATGGCACACCTGCCACTTCAAAAATATTCCGTTCTCCACGCAGGGAGAGCTGCAGCATTGAGGGAATGATTTTTCCTACTGCAATGTATGGAATCGTCCGGGTCAAAGAAATCATCCTCCCCTCAATACGGCAATTTCCAGTCTCATCTATTTCTCCATGAAAAGCTTCCGTATGGCCTAAAATTTCCATAAGCCCACTAATCTGTTCCCCTTCCCATTCCACAATCATTGTTCCGTATCTTTTACCTATGGAAGTCTGCATTACTTGTATTGAAGGATATTCAGGAACTTGCGGCAATGGCGTTGAAAGACGTGGAATCGTTCTACCAGCGGATTAGCAGCCGCATGGAGCGGCGGTATCTGGCGGACGCTTCGGAGATGGAGAAGGAGCGGGAACGGCTGGAAGCAAGGAACCGGGAGATTGACGATATGTTCCTGAACCTGTATACCGACAAGGCAAAGGGAATCCTGTCCGAGCAGCGGTTTGTGAAGCTGACGGCGGCAATGGAGCGGGAACAGGAGGAAAACCAGAAGCAGCTTAAAGAATTGGCACTCTCCCTGCGCCGCTCCAATGAGCAGGAAAGTGATGTCCGCACCTTTATCCGGGAAATCCGGCAGTACGCCGCAGTCCGGGAACTGGACGAGGGTATCTTAAACCGCCTTATCAGCCGGATTCTGGTGGGGGAGGTGAAAAAGGTTGACGGGGAGAAGTTTCAGGAAATCAAAATCATTTATAACTTTGTCGGGGAGATACCAGCGGCAACAGAATAATGTGAGATTATAGAAAGTCAGGAGGAATCCAACTTTTTAAGATTCCTCCTGTGCATTGGCGCTGTTTTTTTGCAGCTTCTTTTGGATTTAACCGTGAATACACAATAATTTTGCAAAATTATTCACCTGTGATTATTACAATTTTCACAGCTTGAGTTGGATGTTCTTCATCATCAAGTGTCCCCCGGTAACTGATCTCAACTTTATCGCCCACAGCAATCGTGGAACCTCCTTTTGCCTCATGGGCACTTTCCGTGGAATACCCTTCTAATATCGGGGTATTTTCCATAAAAAAATAATAGAGCATATCGTCCTCCGGAGTCCTGAGTGTAAGTATGTTTTCTTCATACTTTTCAATAATTCCTGCTATGGGATCGCCCGCTGGGATTTCTTCGAGCGGAATTTCTTCGAGCGGAATTTCTTCGGCTTCCGAAGTGGTTTTTTTGGTTTCTTCTGTAATCTCTGACTTTGACGATTCTGTAACTTTTGCTTCTGTTTCTGTAGTTTTTGCATCTACAGTTTTTACATCTGCTACTTCTTCCTGAACCGTTTCTTTCGGGGAATCATTCTCCACAGATATTTCATCCTTTTTTTGTTCCGATGAGCATCCGATCATCCCCATAGTTAAAGCTATCATAAACATCAGTATCAATTTCCTTTTCATAATCTTTCCCATCACTTTCTAAAAGAATCGTATTTCCTTGGCATAAAATTTATCATTTTTAAAGCTGCCCTTCATTTCAACAGACATATGTACCTTCAAGTCCTGAAATTCAGCCTTTGTGTCCTCATAGCTTTCTCCATTTCCATCAGTGGTTTTTAAATAAAAACGGGTATCATCTTCCAAAATCACATGAATCAACTGAGAATCAGGGAGATCGGCATTGGAGCTTGGAGAACTGTATGATAAGGAACCGTCATCAAGAATTTTTACTTTCTTTTCGGCAATGAAAAATGAGTCTTCTTCAATCTTCCAGACCTTACCCAGAAAATCCGCATCAACAGCAGCAGCGACATCCGGCTCTAGTACCTGCCATTTACCTGCTGTATTTTCCTGCAGTCCATCCGTGTTTCCATCAATCTCTTTTGACGGCGCATCATTTAATTCCTCTAATAATGCTTCGTCTGTCTGGTTTTCTTCTGTCTTAGCAATAGAACCGGAACCACATCCTGTAACCATTGTATTCAATATACAGACAGTACCGAGTAATATCATTACTTTTTTTAGTTTCATAAATTACCTCCTTGTTATCATAGAAATAACAGATATTATAGTTTGTCTAAATCATTTAAACAACCTATTTGTTGTGAAATGCTTCTTAAGTGTAGCAAACGTCCTTAAACCTCTCTTAACGATTTATCTTCTCTGTCCACCTTAATCCCAAATAAGGTTTAATTCTCTGTAGCTCTGCTGCACAGCAAGCTAATACCGAGCAGAGCAAGGCTGGTTTTAATACCCCGTAGCTTGTGTTTCTTGTAGTGGCGGCTCTGCTTTGTTTGAATAATGGATATTCAGGGGAACGCCTAATAAGGGAGGGAGAGGACAGCAGATCGACAGCTTTCACAATCATATTATAATAAACAAAAATCCAAAAGAGTGAAGTATTCACTTGACAATGTGGCAAAGAGTTGATGAGCCAGGATGAGCTTGCGGTGATGGACGGGGGAAAATGTATCCTCCAGCTGCGGGGCGTCCGCCCGTTTTTGTCGGATAAGTATGACATCACCAGGCACCCCAATTTCCAGTACACCGCCGACGCGGACGATAAGAACGCCTTTGACATTGAAGCGTTTCTGTCCACCCGGCTCAAACCAAAACCCAACGAGGTCTACGATGTGTTTGAAGTTGACGTAGACACCGAGGGCGAATAATCCCGTTCCGCGAGAAAGGAGTGATCTTATCTACCCGCCAGGGTCCCTGAAACCTGCCTCGGTTGAGGCCATTGGCGTACAAAGCGGACAGCTCAACAAAAAAATGAAGAAGGAGGATAGCCGGAATCGAGCCGCCCAAAATTCAGGGCGGTTTTGTTGTCCGGCTTTTGTATGCCTATGAACCAACACTAACCACAAAGCGATTCCGGCTAAATTAAAGTATGGAATTTTTCAACAGCGCAATCGAAGTTTTGCAGACCCTCGTGATCGCACTGGGAGCCGGCCTCGGTATCTGGGGCGTCATCAACCTGCTGGAAGGTTATGGCAATGATAACCCTGGGGCCAATGCTCATGTACGGTAAAGAAGCAAGCAACCGAAAACAAGAGATAGACCGCCAGCACCACACTATTCCGAACCAAAGACCAAAAGACAAGCATTGTGGAAATGTGCATAACTGGCTATGGAATCATGGATAACTCTATTCACAGCACATGGAAAAGCTAAAGTGCAGCTTTCCCACGTCCTGCAAACAGAGTTACCCACAATTCCATGAGATAGCCAGTTATACACATTCCCACAATGCCGACTACTACGAAATTCCCCCTATCTTTCATATCTTTTTATAAATTCTTAAATTTTCATTAGGGTATTGCATTATCACCCACAAAGTGTTAAGATGTTTATACACCTACAAAATGTTAATATAAAAGGAGGACAAAATGGCACAGCAAATTTCTGAATCCGAATTGGTACTAATGAAAATCATTTGGAAGAATGGAGGGGCAGCTTTATATTCCCTCATCATGGAGGAATTGGAAAAAGATAAAAATGAATGGAAGAACAACACCGTACTCACGCTGCTTTCCCGTTTAGGAGAAAAAAAGTTCTTGAAAGTCAAAAAAATCGGCAGAAAAAATGAGTATGTGGCTACGGTAACAGAAGCAGAATACCAGACCATGCAGACCCACAGCTTTCTTGATAAAGTCTACGGCGGGAATGTGAAAAACTTAGTATCAACCTTGTTGCGGCAGGATATTCTTTCGGCAGACGAATTGAAAGAGATTGAAACATTTTGGAGAAAAGAAAATGAATGAATTTATGAAAATATTATTGTCGCTGTCTGTTTCCGGCGCACTGTTACTGCTTCTTATTTTGGGATTGAAGCCGCTGTATAAAAACAGGTTCAGCAAGCGTTGGCAGTATTATATCTGGATCGTCGTTGCTTTGCGGTTTTTGCTTCCCTTTACTCCCGATAATGCGATTGTTGGAAGCCTGTTTGAAAAAATCGACACAGTAGCAATAACGAATGAAATTCCTACAAGCCCCAATATACCCGTTCCCGCAGATACGGGTAACAACAATGCAGAGCCGATACAGACAAACCGGGAAATAAACGCCGCTGCCATGCGTGAGCCATTTAACAAATATGTCTGCCTGTTTTTTATCTGGTCAGCATTGGCACTGGTTTTATTTGTCCGTAAGATAACAGTTTATCAAGGTTTTATCCAATACATCAAAGCAGGAAATAAAGAAGTATCGGATATAAAAATCTTGAATCTGCTATCTGATTGTGAAGAAAAACTGAATATCAAGACAAGGGTAGAACTATCATGTAATCCGCTGATTGCTTCCCCTATGCTGATTGGTTTCTTTCGACCAAGAATCATTTTGCCTATTGGCGAATTGGAAGATAAAGAGTTGTCTTATATCTTTGTGCATGAGTTAATTCACTACAAGCAGAGGGATATGTTTTATAAATGGCTGATACAGATTGTTGTGTGCGTCCATTGGTTCAATCCTTTTGTATATCTGCTGGAAAAGGAAGTGAATAAATCCTGCGAATTGTCATGTGATGAAAAAGTTATATCTGTACTTGATGATACCGCAAGACGTGAGTATGGAGATACACTAATTTCCTTTTTGAAGTCAAACAATCTCTACAAAAGTTCTTTAGCTTCCGTCACTTTGACAGAGGGAGCAGAACAGATAAAAGAAAGGTTAGGTGCCATTATGAATTTCAAGAGTAAGACGAAAACAATTCGGGTTTTGACTGTTATATTAACTCTTTTTATTTTATCTGGTGCGGTTTTTATCGGCGGTTATCCCGTTTCTGCTGCTACCGATTCTAAAGAAACAAGTAAATCGTCAATACCAGAAAAAAAAGGCAATGGGAAAAGCACGTATATTTATGATGAAAATTTAGGGTATGGCTGGTATTTAGACGATGAAAATTTAGATAATAATGATTTGGAAAATGCTAATTCCTACCAATATTCTTATACGCAAAATGGATATTATTGCAATTCTTATATTATTGAAATGGGTTGGAACTTATACGCTAAAAATCAAGATTATTATGGTGCAACAGAAATTGTCTTTGAGGACGAATCAAAAATGACAGTATATTTTTCTGATTCGGTAAAAGATTATCTGAATGACAGAGAAGCTATTTCGGCAATAAAAGAATTGATTTATTCTCTGAAAAACACAGATATTAGTCCGGCAATAGAAATGCCTTTGATTATAAGTATAACGCCTGTTGCAGCTGATGATATACCAGTTTTGACGGAACAATATTTTCAAAATGAGGACTTAATTAGATTTTCCGCACTCTTTTCAGTATTAGACGAAACAGCTCAAAAAGATTATTACAAGAAAGCATATGACGCTGATAAAATTGCACTGTTTTCAACCATTATACAAGATATGGACACAAATTTGGTTTTACAGTATGTAGATAAATCAGAACAGGATAACAAAACAAACTTCTTTGCCGTGCTTTCAAATTATATGCCATTAAGTGACTTAAAACGCTATGTCGAAAAATACTATGAAAATAATAATATTGCCCGCTTTACAATTTTGCTTGATTGCATGACAAAGGAAGAAAAACAGGAATGGCTGAAAAGAGCGCAGACAGATAGGAAAACTAACTTTGTCGCTGTCTTATCTAATGAATTGCTTGATTAAAAAACTATTACGGTTTAACGAGGGGCAGCCGCCTATAACAAAGCTGCCTCTTGCAAAATAAAGGAACCTATCAACATTGTTTCCCATGTGGGAGAAAGGGGGAATCATCTATGCCTTACACAGAAGCATACAGAGAACACATCATGTATACTTTCAATGGCTATTGCAAGACCGTCATACGCTTTGCGGCTATCAACGCATGGCGTGACAGGAGCAGGCGGCGGCAAAAAGAAATATCCCTTGAATACCTCACAGAAGAAAAGTTTTACCCTTTAGGCACAACAGACGAATATTTTGAAGCACCTTATGAAGAATACCCCGTTACGATATGCGGTCAGACAGTTATCCTCACCAATGGGGAGCTTGCCGCCGCCCTGTTATCTCTGCCGGAGAAGAACCGGGAAATCATTTTCCTTTACTTTTTCGGGCATTACACACAGCAGGAAATCGGGGAAATGTACGGACGCTGCCGGAGTACAACCGGGTATCAAATTCGCAGGACTTTACAGCTCCTGCACAAAGAAATGGAGGTGCTTTCACATGGGGAATCCGAACCTTTTACCCTATGAAACGATTGTCCGGGCGACCAGCGGAGAGCCGGAAGCCGTGGACGAGGTTTTACGGCATTATAGCAAGCGAATCCGAATCGCCGCCATTGAAAACGGGCATATCGACAGGGATACCGAGGACAGTATAAAAGCACGGCTTGTTGCGGCATTGTTTAAGTTCCGTTTTGATGAACAGGAAGTATAAGAAATTGCTTTCATTTTTGAAAAAACGGATATATAATAAAGCAACGGCAAATTATGACTTTTTAAGAGGTGTGCAGATGAAAGACTATATAACAAATCGGGTACATGAATTGTACTGGGAAGAAGATATAAATTGTGCAAAGACAACGCTTATCTGTCTAAGCGAATTATTTGAAATTGCTATTGAACCGCAGGTAATTTGTTCTGCCGTTGGATTACATGGTGCAGGCGGGTACAGAGCGCAATGTGGTCTAGTCGAAGGTACGCTTATGTTTGTAGGGATTTATTTTCATATATTGGGAAAAACAGAATCCGAAATCGTATCTGCGTGTTATGATTTTGCATCTGCTTTTGATAAAGCATTTGGTTCGCTAAGATGTTTAGAATTACGTCCAGCAGGTTTTTCAGAAAACAATCCACCGCATATGTGTGAAAATTTAACTTGCAGAGCAATCGAATTTGCATATCAGCATATTTTAAAATTATCGAAACTTTAAACAGTACCAGTTTGTAGAACAGTGGATATAAAACTAAATAATCGCCGCTATATAACAGCACACCAAGACAGGAAATCAAGAAAAGGTTTCCTGTTTTTTTGCGCCCATTTTTGGCATTTTCAAAAATCGTCGGTATTATGCCGTGCAAAGGGGATAGAAAGAAATTCCCTCTCACGTTTGGCAAATCCGCAAGCTGTCCGTGGAGGGCGAGCGAGAAGAAATTTTCAAAAATTCCCGCCTATTCGGGCTTGCGTGGTGTTGTAAGGAGTGAGGGGGAATTTCTGCAAATCAACGTCCATTTTCCTTTTTGCTGGTTTGTAGGTATTAGCGAGAGAAATATCGCTGTTGTTTTGGCAAAATCCCCGCTTGCGGCACTAAAGGTATTGAGGGAAGCCCACACAGCGGAAGCCGTCACTTTCTTAGAGCAAGATTCTACCACAGTACCAAATTTCGCTAATCGCTCAATTTTGTCCTGCGGGAATCTTGTTGGGGTTGCCACCCCAAGCCCGCCTTTTTGCGGCTTGCGCCGCTTGAAAAAATCCATCCATGAAAGGAGTTGAAGCCCATGAAAAAATACAATACGCCCCACCGCCGCCGGGTAATCAAAACACGCTTAACCGAGGAAGAATATGCAGAGTTTTCCGAGCGTGTCACCCTCTGCAAAATGAGCCAAGCCGAGTTTATCCGGCAAGCCCTTATCAAGTCAAGCATACGCCCGGTTATTACTGTTTCCCCGGTTAATGATGAACTGCTGTCTGCCGTTGGAAAGCTAACAGCCGAGTACGGAAAAATCGGCAGCAACTTGAACCAGATTGCCCGTTGTCTGAACGAGTACGGCGCACCCTATAACGCCCTCTCCCACGAGGTACGAGCCGCCATATCCGGGATTGCCGCCTTGAAGTTTGAAGTCTTGCAGAAAGTAGGTGAAGCCGTTGGAAACATTCAAACATATCAGCTCTAAAAATGCCGACTATGGAGCTGCCGAGCAGTACCTAACCTTTGAGCATGACGAGTTTACCATGAAGCCCACACTGGACGGGAACGGGCGGCTTGTTCTCCGTGACGATTACCGCATAGCTTCCCTTAATTGCGGTGATGAAGATTTCGCCATAGCGTGTATGCGCTCCAATCTGAAATACGGCAAGAACCAAAGAAAAGAGGACGTAAAGAGCCACCACTATATCATCAGTTTTGACCCCCGTGACGCTGCCGACAATGGCTTGACTGTAGACCGGGCGCAACAGTTGGGCGAGCAGTTCTGTAAAGAGCATTTCCCCGGACACCAAGCCCTTGTATGCACCCACCCGGACGGGCATAACCACAGTGGCAACATTCATGTGCATATCGTAATCAATTCCCTGCGGATTGCGGAAGTGCCGCTACTGGTGTGATTGGGCAAAAAAGCGCCTGACCGCATCAGCAGCCAGACGGAAACATTCTGTAACAGCAGCGATATTTGATTGTTGCACACTGATTTGTCGAATTGGAGAGAAATTAGCAGTTTACCCCTCCCAAATGCCTCGTGTTCTTGATAATGTTGCGGAACGGCGTAATGTCCATTTGTGCGTTGTCTATGGAGTCCACCCCGTCATTGATTGCAATGTACCGGACGTTATGATTAGGGAAAAATACCTCGATATAAGTACCTGTTTCAAGATAATTCCTCCCCAAACGTGACAGGTCTTTTGTGATGAGCGTTGACACTTCGCCGTCCTGTATGTCCTCGATAAGCTGTCGGAAAGCGGGGCGGTCATAGTTCGTACCGCTGTAACCGTCATCAACGTAGAACTGGCAGTTCAGAAAACCGTTGCGCTTTGCGTAATCTTTCAGCATGGTTTTCTGTGTGCTGATGCTCATACTCTCATTGTTTGTGCCGTCGTCTTTGGAAAGCCTGCAATATAAAGCAGTGATTTTGTCGTTATTCAGTTTTTCCCTTTTCATTTTGTCCTCCTTGATGAAAAGGGACTTCCTCTTAACTCCTATTATACTATATTCCCTTTTTCGCTTCCAGTGCTAATTTGCGTTGTTTTCCGCTATTTCCATAACCTTTTTTTATCTGTTCCTCGGCTATCCGCTTGAATACCGTTTCCATTTTTTCAGTGCCTACATAGTGCCTTTCCACGATAATTTTTGTGGGTGGGTGCTGGATGACGTATAATAAGTTTCGCAAATTAATTTCATAAAAATAGACATGGTCTATAGCCGTTTGGTAGAATTAAGTCACCGCAACTAAATTTGCCAAAGGAGGTATAGAACCATGTCTGATAACATTATACAACTAAACGAGGACTTAATAAAGCACAATCTGAAAGACCTTGTCCGCTCCAGTGTGGAAGAAACCCTCAATGCCCTGCTCGACAAAGAAGCAGATGAACTCGTCAATGCACAGAAGTACGAACGTTCCAGTGGCCGTCAAGGTTACCGTTCCGGGCATTATAAGAGAAATTTTCAGACAACTGCTGGAGAAGTGCAGTTAAATGTTCCCAAACTCAAAGGGGTCCCTTTTGAGACTGCCATCATCGAACGTTACCGCCGCAGGGAATCCTCTGTGGAAGAAGCCTGATCGAGATGTATCTGGCGGGCGTCTCCGTACGCCGGGTGGAAGATATCACGGAAGCCCTTTGGGGGACCAAAGTATCTCCCAGCACTATCGGCAATCTCAACAAGAAAGCTTATGAACATATCGAGCAGTGGCGCAGCCGGCCACTGTCCGGGGACTGTCCCTATGTCTATGTAGACGGCGTCTATCTCAAACGCAGCTGGGGTGGTGAGATCCGGAATGTCTCCATCCTTGTGGCCATTGGTGTAAACAGTGACGGATTCCGGGAGATCATCGGTGCGGCAGAAGGAATGAAAGAAGATAAAGAAAGCTGGCGGTCGTTCTTTGTATGGCTTAAGGAGCGTGGGCTTTCGGGAGTCAGACTGCTCATCGGAGACAAGAACCTGGGTATGCTCGATACTATACCGGAAGTGTTCCCGGATGCCTGTTACCAGAGATGCACCGTTCATTTTTATCGGAATATTTTCTCTGTTACGCCGCGCAATAAAATGAAGACAGTTGCTATGATGCTGAAAGCGATCCATGCCCAGGAGAGTAAGGAGGCCGCCCGTGAGAAAGCCCGCAGAGTATCCGACAAGCTCAAGGAGATGAGACTGAGCAGTGCGTCCAAAAAGGTGCAGGAAGGGATCGAGGAGACCCTGACCTATATGGGCTTTCCTCCCCAGCACTGGACGAGGATCCGGACCAACAATACCATTGAACGATTAAACCGTGAGATCAAACGCCGGACAAAGGCGATCGGAGCGTTTCCGGATGGACAGAGTGCTTTAATGCTGGTATGTGCCAGACTGCGTCATGTGGCCGGGACCCAATGGGGCACTCGTCGTTATATGAACATGGATCACCTCTCCAAACCGGAGGAGGAACTGCTGTCTGATATCATAGCCGGCTGACTACCGGCTACCAAACGGTGGAAATTAAATTTGCGAAAAAATCTTGACACTATCGGGTGCTGTCGGGTGGCTCTATGCTGTGCCTTGCTGTCTTTGCTCATAAATCTGCTCCTTTACATAAAAATAGAGCGCATAGATTTAATTTCTATACGCTCTGACGCTGTGTGACTTTTTTATTGTGATTATTGCAATTTCTGTTTAGTTAAATATAGTTTTTCATCATTACACACAAATAAGTTGCAACAATTTTTCTACATATTCCATGCTATGATTGATACTTAAATCCCCATGATAGTACTGAGGTAAAATTTCAAGTGCTGACTTGTTAATTTTTTTACTTAATAATTCGGCAGACATTTTCATAATTTTCTGTTCTTTCCCACCAACAAGTATAAGAGTTTTTGCCTGACAACCAGTTATTGTATCTTTTAACTTATAACTGGAATTGGCTCTTAAAAAAGAAATCATATCTTCCTTTTTTATCAGCGAACTATCATTAAAATAATTTTCAAATAATGATGAATGAATATGCAGGGATTGGAACTGCAACTTTGCAAACCATCTCTTTTTTATGAGGGGGTAACACAGTGAAAATGAAGGGGCAATGAAATATTCTGTTATTTTCATTGGCATGACCAGCGCACTTTCTATCATAGCAAAATCACAAATATTATTTCGTTGTGAGAGTATCTCCACTAACACCTGTCCGCCAAGCGAAAGACCTCCTGCTAACAATATATGACCATTAAATTGCTCATCAATGTATGAAATAATTTCTTTTGCATTATTTTCGATTGAGGTAAAAGATACATCACTTCCAGTATGACCATCTAATATCGGTATTACAATATGGAAACGGTTTTTAAGCAACTCTGCCGTTTCCGTATAATTCCACCATGAAAGACCTCCCCCATGAAGAAGAATAATAACATCTATATTTTCCTTTCCAAATTCAACTGTTTTCATCTATCCGCCGTCATTTAATAAATTTCTACTTGCTAATATTAAAATACCACAATCACACTCACATTTCTATCAAATCTTCATTAAATTTCTTCCTCCCTCCACTTAGTCCTGTTCTGTTGCCTGTTATGCTGTCGGCTCTCGTTCTGAAGCTCCCTCTCAAGGTTCTTTTTGTTGTAGCTGATTACTTCGGCATAAGCTAATTCTGTGGCGGTCTTAGTCTGCTCCCTGCTGATACTGTCATACTCGGACTGCAAGGTCTGTATCTCGGCTTTCCACTGTTTCGGCGTTATCTTCTCGCCGTTCTGTAAAAGGCTTTGCATACGCTCCTTTAATTCGGGGTATTTTAATAAGCTGTCTTTATGCTCTTTATCGTATTTCATTTTTGCAAGTCCTTTGAGTGACTGGCATTCCTTATAGGTGGCTTGGATTGGCGCATAGAGGGTATACATTTTTGACAGTTCCTTTAACCGGTTTAGTTTCTGCCCTTTGATAAATGCACTGTTTCAAGCTGGCTGTATTTCTGCTCCTTGTCCGCTGTGAATTTTGCAAGGCTCTCAAAGCTATCTATCTTCCTTGTGGTGATGAATTTCTCCGCATTGTCGGCTGACTGCAAGGCTGTTCTATCGGATATTCTTCTTAGGTGCTTTCCGCTGACAATCGGCAAGTCTAATCTGCCTTTGCGTTTCCTTACTTTCGCAATCATCTCCATAACTTCATTCTTCACGCTGACCGCTGTATTTTTAATCTTGACGTACTGTGCGCTGTGAAGTTCCTGCTTGGCAAGCATGAGCATTTCCTTTGCCTGCTCCAACAGCATATTGTTTTTGATGATTTCCCGATTGATGTTGCCCCTCTCGGTCTGTATGCCCTTACGCTCTAAAGCGTTGGCAACTGCCCCGATATGGATTGTCGGCTCTCTGTCAATTCCCTGTTCCTTAAAAGAACGGTGTTCCCAACGTAGCGCAATCCCCAACTGCTCATTGGCGGCGTTAATTGTGTCGGCTAAGTCCTTGCGCCACATTTTAGCGTTTTCCCTGCTGTTCCAGTCGGTACTTTCTACGGTCTGACATTTCCATTGTTTTCTGTTCCGCTTGTCTACTTTCTGCTGACCTGTCTTTTTGTCAATGAGGGGAACGCGCTCGCCGTTTTCATCAAGTATATAAACCTTTTTTGTCTTTGCTCCCCATTCCCCATTTTCAGTGAGGGGCGCATAGTGAGTAAAACATGGATATGGAGATTGCGCTGTCCTTTGTCGTTCTCGCTGTCATGGATTGCCCAATCCGCACACATTCCTTTATCAACAAAATTCCTCTGCACATAATCTCTCACGACTTCCTCCGCAAGTTCGTAACTCCATTCATTGGGGAGTGACGCTTTTAACATTCTCGCAAGCTGTGATTACTGCCCTTTCTCTGACAGTTCAACAGCGTTCCATAAAGTGGCTCGGTCTGCATACTCTTTGGGCGCATTGGGTGGGAGAGTGATTTCACTGTGGACTAAATCTTCATGGTATTTTGGTTGATATGTCTGTCCGTCAAATTCACTGACAAGAATACTCCTGCTGATATAGGACGCTTTCTCAACTGCCGACTGTCCTTTGCTCCGCCTGACTATGGAAAAACGTGTGCTTGCCTGTTTCGTGACATTAACCATGCGCAACACCTACATTCTGCCGACAGGGTAGTGGGCGCACTCATAGCCTTTATCTGAACGCAAAGTTCACTAAAGGGTAGCAAGCGCAGCTTGCGAAGGGGAATTGTCGTTTCCCCTTTTGGCTGCCGCAAGGCAGACAACGCCCTCCGCAGGAGTCCATGCAAGTGAAACTTGCCCCTCGGAGAGCGCACATACCACCTCTGGTGGTATATCTGTGCGCACCCCGTAAACGGGGTGAATACGTTACCTCGGCTTTCCAGTACCCTTGCCCTCGTCATTCCGTACCGCCCTCGCTTTCGTTTTCCGCATTGGGGAGAGTGGATTGTGATGGTTCTCGGCTTTACGTTTCTTCTCGTTCTGTTTTTTCTTCTCATTGGCTACACGCTGTTGTGCCTGTTTCAATGCCTGCAATGCCTTTTCTAAGTTTTTGCTTGTGTCATTTTTGCTCTCAATCATTTCTGAAACCTCATTCTTTCTGTGGCTGTGTTAATAGTTTCTGAAAATAAAAAAGGTAGCTGATTGTCTGTTAAGATAATCGCTACCTAAAGGTAAACAATATTACATTTCGTTTCAAATTTATTATTTTCTATACCTCATTACTTAAAATACTGATTGCTATTTCCTTTGCCTTATTTCCTGAAACTACTTCTCTATTTTGCATATCATCAAGATAAATTGCAAAGTAAATTTTATTATCACTTTTTTCAATATAGCCAACAAACCATGCTTTACCGTCAGTTCCCGAACCTGTTTTTCCATACAAAGAACCATTATCAAGTTCTGCTATATACATAATATTTTTTAATTCTTCCAAATTGTCAGTACTAAAATTATTCTTACTGCCAAAAATATAGTTCAGCATAACTACTTGTTGTTTTGGAGAAATTTCTAACGATGATTCTAACCAAAATCCATTAAGCTCTGGCAATGAATTAGTTTCACTTCCGTTCCATTCGGATATATCACAATTTCCATACTGTATTTCTTTCAGCATAACATGAATATTTTCTTGACCAACCATATCTACAACTTGCCGAAAATACCATACACATGAAGTTTCAAATGCTTCTTTTAAGGTTAAATTTGAATTCCATGTGTCAATGGGGTATTTTACACCACTATATTCCATTGTGGAAGTTTGGTTTTCAAGCACATTATTTTCCAAACCTGCCAATGCAGATATAATCTTAAATGTTGACAACGGCGAAACTTGCTTTTCACATTTCTCTTTGCCGTAAAGAAAATATGTGTCTGATGATTCATCATACATTACAGCACAACCGCTAATTCCTTGAAAGTAATCAGAATAATCAACAATATTATCTGTCACAATAGGTGTTTCATTTTCTTTAACGGTTTCCGTACTCTGTATACTTTGGTTTTCTTCTGTTTGCTGTTCTGCCGTAATAGCATTATCCTGTTGCTGTTCACTATTCATCTTTGAACAACCTGCAAGCATAACAGATAATAGCACTATCACTATACCTTTGGCTTTTTTCATGTTACCTCCTCTTATATGTCCAACTGCTATGTAATTTTTTCATATTATCATATACCCACTTATATTTCTATAAAAAAATCCTTAATATTTTTTCCTTTATTTCTCTTAATCATCATCTGCCTTGCCCGTTCCCTCCGTTCGGTGCTAACTGCCCTCGGCTTGCGGTAACTGACGTGTGACTTCGGAAAGGAATAGGTCTTAGATACCTCGTCCTGCCCTGTCAGCTTGCATGTGTCGGGAAAGTCGGCAACAAGCGTGTCAAGTTTCCGCATAACTGCCTTATCCCTTGTGTAGAGGGTGGCGGTCTGTTCTCCTGCATTGTAATTGACAACCGTTTCCTGCTCGTATCGGGAAAGTTTCATGGTTCCATATCCCCCTTTCCTTTGCTGTGGGTTTTGTTCTTTTTTCCCTCGGCAACTGTCAGCTGTTTTGCCTGTGCCTTTGCTTTGGCTAACCTTGTCTTTATGGAATGGTCACGCTCGGTCAGTTTCCGTCTTTTGGTGGTAACGGTCAGTTCCGCACACGTTTTTTCTGACAAGGCATTTAATTTATTCAAGGTGGTACTTACTATCTGCTTTGTATTATCGTCTTTTATCTGCGGAAGAATAGCGGAAAGACTGGCGCACGTTTCCGCTTTACTCTGCTCCCCAAACTGATAGATTAGATTGATTTCATCGGCGTTAAAAAATGTCTGTATATTTGCGCCCTCACATAAACGCTCCACGCCCACGCACTTAGGGAGATTTCTTGTCAGTTCGTAATTATCCCTTGCTGTGATTGTTCCATGACTGTCGGTCTGCCTTACCTCTACTTCACACTGGTTTTTCTGTTCCAACACAAGCCACTGGTATTTATCGTTTTCTTTCGTAAATACAGTCTGATGCGCATTGGAGTGTGTCTTGCTACGGATATATTTGTCGGCGGTACTGTAATAGTCCAAAATCTGTTGTTCCTGTTTTTTATTCATAGTCTTTGCCCTCCTGTGATATGGATTGATATGATTGATTGGTTTCGGTGCTGATATATGATTTTCTTCCGTTAATTTTCGGGAGTTTGGATTGCGGAATATTGTTGTTGGGTAATTTCTCTGCTTGTGAGAATAGGAGTTCATTTCATATGGTAATTACCGCATGAAAAAAGACTATAACTGTTACTGTCATATCCTTTTAAGTATTGAGGAAGTCCCTTTGTTTACTTGTATTTGTTTGTCACCCCTCCGCACTATCCAACATCTCTCAGTTTTTTAACCACATATTTCAGCCATTCATCCGGTGTCGGGATTTCCCCGGCACACGGAATCTTCCTCCATTATGCCTGTTTCTCCAGAGCAGGATCATTCCATCCCCTCTCAATCCGTGCTGAGATAATTGCCCTCATTTCTTCAACAGTAATGCCGCGCTCACGGGCAAAACGCTCAAAAATATGTTCTTCCATAACTTTCTGCCTCCTCAGATATGAATATCATCCCCAAATGACTGCCATACTATAACTCTATATGCCCTTTTGGGAATTATAATAGCTACAGATTGGCAGGTGATAGAAATGGATGCGCAGAAACGCATTAAAGAATTGATGGAAGAAAGAGGCTGGACAGACTACCTTCTGGCAAAAGAGGAAAACCTCTCCCACTCCACGTTTACAAATATGTTCAACAGAAAGCGCCAACGCTTCCTACTTTGGAATCGGTCTGTCGGGCATTTGGCATAACTTTGGCGCAATTCTTTGCTGAAGGGGATGAGCCGATGCAAATGACCGATGAACAACGCATCCTGTTTTCCAGATGGAATCCGCTGACTGATGAGCAGAAAAGGCTCCTACTCGACCTTATGAAAACGATGTAAAATCCCATTGATTCTTGAATGTTCAGAACCAATAGGATTTCTTTTTGGGGGATTTATACTTTTTTATTTTGCCTTGCAAGGGGGTTCAAATCGGCTGAAGGGGTTCAAATTGCATTTCGATGGCTGTCCACCGTTTCAGAACATAAAAAGAAAAGGCTTCCGGCAAATTATCGAATCTGCCGAAAGCCTTTATTTCAAGCGTTTTTCGCATATTTTCTTGGAGCCGATTGCATCAAAATGCGGTTTTACATATCCACGTAGAATTTCTGGTTAGGGAATCCGTGTTCTTTTGCGTATTTCATCAGATATTCTTTCTGGTTTACAATGCTGTTGCTTTCGCCTTCCCGTCCGTCATCTTGAGTAGGACGGATTTTGCGGACATTCAAAATAAAAAGAATGTGGAGGTAACAGACAATGGCAAAGACGATTTTTGAGGAACTGGGCGGCAAATACGAAAGGCAAGGCGACTATTTAATTCCATGTATAGCTTTACCCGCTGAAGAAGAACAACCGATAGGCAGTTCTTCTTCGGCGGGCAATCGCAAATATAGAATAAAATATTCATTTTCTTCGTGATATGTGCCGCCTAACTGTTCAAATAATGATTTTGCCATTTTCTATTTCCTCCAGATAAGATATTCACTTCACATATTTGTGTCTGCTGTCTTAAACACAATTTTTGAGTTTTGTCCTTATCTGGTTTCATACTTCTGGTGTTCGGGAATATTGGATCGTTGATCCAGATAAAAATCGTATCCTTGTTTATAACTTTGAATCAGAAGATACTGGAGATTTTACTTTTTTTGATTCTATAAAGGTAAACATATATGATGATTTATACATCAAATTCTCTGATATTGCCGAATTAATAAATATTTAACACCCACGAAAAAGAGGATGTCAGTTATGAATTTTAAACCGACATCCTTTTGCTGTACTCCATCCCCGCCGCAGTTTATTTATAAATCTTATTCCTGTACAACTTTGTGATATACTTTCTTTCCCTTCCGAATAATAAGTCCGCCATCGTTGTCTAAATCTGCTGTGGTAAAGCTCTTGTAAACATCCGCCACCTTTTCATCATTAACAGTCACACCACCCTGCTGTACCAGACGGCGGGCCTCAGAGCGGGTAGGTGCAAGCTTCGTCTCCACCAACAGAGAGAGTATATCCTTTCCAGCTTCCAGATCTGCCTTCGGATAAGCTGTTGTAGGCATATCGTCCGTCTTTCCACCATTTACAAAGAGAGCTTTTGCTGCCTCCTGAGCCTTCTTGGCTTCTTCTTCTCCATGGACAATCTTTGTAATCTCATAGGCCAGCACTTCTTTGGCATGGTTGATCTCAGCTCCTTCCAGAGCCCCCAGACGGCGCACCTCATCCATGGGCAGGAAGGTCAAAAGCCCCAGACATTCCTCCACCTTCACATCTTCAATATTTCTCCAGTATTGGTAAAATTCGTAGGGAGAAGTCTTCTCAGGATTCAGCCACACAGCCCCTTTCATGGTCTTGCCCATCTTAATGCCCTCACTGGTAGTTAAAAGCTTAAAGGTCAGACCATATGCCGGTTTATTCTCTTTTCTGCGGATCAGCTCCACTCCTCCAATGATATTGGACCACTGATCATTTCCTCCCAACTGCATCTGACAGCCATACAATTGATTCAGCTTCAGGAAGTCATAGGACTGCATAATCATATAGTTAAACTCAAAGAAAGTGAGTCCCTTCTCCATCCTCTGTTTGTAACATTCGGCTGTCAGCATCCGGTTTACAGAAAAGTGAGCGCCTACCTCTCTAAGGAAATCCACATAATTCAGATCCAGCAGCCAGTCCGCATTGTTGGCCAGAATAGCCTTGTCATTTTCAAAATCGAGAAACTGGGAAAGCTGCTTGCGAAAGCACTCTGCGTTATGCTCGATGGTTTCCTTTGTCATCACCTTACGCATATCGGATTTGCCGGAAGGGTCTCCGACCATGGTAGTACCGCCTCCCAGGAGGGCAATGGGTCGGTGGCCTGCCCTCTGCATATGCATCATAGCCATGATGGTCAGGAAATGGCCTGCTGTCAGGCTGTCAGCCGTGGCGTCAAAGCCGATGTAAAATGTGACTGGTTCCTTTCCTCCCAGAAGCTCTCTCACTTCCTCCGGGTGGGTACATTGTTCGATGAAGCCGCGCTCCATCAGAGTGTCGTATACATTTTGTGCCATTGGGGTGTTCTCCTTTTTATTGTTGTTTATTGTTCATGTTTCCTCTGCACGGGGCAGCTCGATTCCGCTTCGCTTCATCTCGCTTACGGGCTTCGCCCTATAGCAATTCTAGCAAGGCAAGCGTCTTGTGCAAGCACAATACCTTCCCTTTCAGAATTGCTGCCCCGCTCATTGCCAACTAAAAAAGCCCCGCCCTTACTGAAAAGGACGAGGATTCTACTCGTGTTACCACCTTTTTTTATAAACGGCTCACACCGTTTACCTCTTCGAGTGCCTTTAGACACTCTAGCACGATAACGTGTGCAGGGTTCCGTCACAGCCTACTTAGAACCAGAATTCTGTTGGGTGTGAAGCTCGGGGAGGTATTCAAAAACAGACCTTCGTGCGCCTCTCATCAGCCGGCTGCTTTCTGTACGTGTCACTGCTTCCTACTTGTTCCCGTCTATGCCTTTTTGATTATATAATTTATAGATATCTGTCCGATACTAGGGACATTATATCCATTGATTCTCTGTTTGTCAACTGATTTTTCTCACTGAGCTCCAACTCTCCCACTCTCGTCAATGGACACCCCAAAAGACAATTCCCGAAGCCTCTGGTAATAATCCTGATTATCTCCTAAAAGCCGCATCTGATTCCCCTCACTTGCACAGGGAATCACACGCACCTTTGTCTCATCACCTGTAAGCTCAAACTCTACCAGAATACTCTCATAGGCACTATTATTGAAGATAAAATTCCCTAGGCTATAGAAAATAGGCTTGCCCTGATAATACTCAATTCCCTGAAGTACATGGGGGTGACTTCCAATCACAGCATCTGCCCCTGCATCAATATACTGGCGTGCCAGGGTTTTCTGATAATCTTCCGGGTAAGTATTGCGCTCAATTCCCCAGTGAACCAGAACTGCCACAAAATCGCAGCTCTCCTTTGCCTTCTGAATCTCTGACACAAGCTGTGTGGCATCGTAAGTAGTAAATACGCCAGAGTTGTATTGGGAGGCGTTCCAGGAAGCTTCAGGGATCACACGGCTGGCCCCTAAAAATCCCAGTATTTTTCCCTGAATCTCAAAGGTTTTCAAGGCCTTGGCCTCCTCCAGATTTTCTCCTCCTCCCACATGAGCGATGCCTGCTTCGTCAAGAGCTTCTAAGGTCTCTGTCAAAGGGCCGCGGCCAAAATCCAGGATATGATTATTTGCCAAAGTTACCAGATCTACCCCCAATTCCACCGGAACACTGACCAAATCGGGAGAAACCCGAAAAGTATACTCCTTTTCCTCCATGGCCTCCCCTGTTGTCCCAAAGGGAAATTCCTGATTCAGAATAAATAAATCTGCATCGTGGAGAAAGGCCAAAAGCTCCTCTGTAGCTGCGGCCTGAATTCCTGCTCTGCGGTATTTGTCCTGTAAGATCTCCGTCAGATACAGATCACCTGCAAAGAGAAGGCGGATACTATTTTCATCTTCCTTTTGAGGTTCCTCCTCTCTAGACGGCTTGACAGGTTCTTCCTCTTCGGGTTCCTGGGCATCTTCCTTTGGTTCCATCTTTATCCCTGCTGCCATCTCTGCGCCTACCGACTTATCGGACGACTTCACGGAAGAAGAGAGGACTTCCCTTTCTGCGCCCGCAAAGTCCAGCAGCCCGCCAAAATAACAGACGCCTGCTGCCAACACTATTACAAAAACAGATCCTATGGTTCCCAGTAGTAATCCTCTGAAAAATGCTTTCATGTCGCTTCTCCTGTTTGATTATCTATTCGAGAATTCCTAAATAGAAGAGAGATAAAATCAATTCACTAAATGCCTGATATTTTTGATTCTCTGCAAAATACGTTTCTTCTTCACAAAATATCGCAGAATTCATTTCTGAAAGTGTATCCAAATCAAAGTCTACTCCAATATTTTTTAAATATTTTAGAAATTCATTTCCTGCATGTAATAAAGTTTCCTGTGATATTTTATTAAACTGAACTTCTCTTTGGTTTTCTGGAAGTCCGATAAATGTTTTCAAATCACTTCCCAATTTAAATGTATACTTATATGTATCTTCCCTAAAATTAGATAGAACAAAGCTTTCTATGGACGGGTAACTAAAGAGTAGTAGCCCGCCCTTTTCAAATTCTGTATCATCTCCATAAGGTTCTGCTAATATAGATAAATATCGTTCGATTCTTTTGATATCAGTATTGGACTGATTATCTCTGTCAAACAAGTAAAACTTTGCTGCATTGTCCAAGTCTAAGCCATAATGATTAATTAGGTATTCACAAATCTGATCTAAATAATCAATTTCTGAAATATCGTTTATATTGCTCTCCTTCGTATTAATCACATAGACCTGACTATGTCCACATTGATTATTTATAAACTTTGCCGGACTATTTCGACGTTTTTCTACATAATCATAGTGAAGCAGCTTCCCATAAATAATTTTCAGCAGCGTAAACTCCGTGCTGCCGCCCTCCACAAAATAGAGCACTGTCCCAATATTTTTGTCAAAGCAAATCTTCATTTTCTTCTCCATATACAGGCTTTCCTCCAAAGATTCCACTGTTATACATTTTGGGAATATTTTGGGAATTTCTTGGACGTTCCTGTGAAAATCTATGGATCCTACTTCCTGCTGTCCCGTAAAACTCAACCGAATATTCTTGATCAGGGCGCAAAATAGAATTGGACAAAATATTCGTTCCATGTGATACCATAAGCATCTGCGCCCGCTTTGCATGCTTCATAAAATAAGTAATCAAAATATTCATTAATTCATTATGCAGACCACTTGAAAATTCATCAATCAACAGCAACCCTTCCTGCTCAAGAACAGGAAGGTAAGCCGTCAGCACTTTAATCAAAGCCCTATTTCCCAAAGACTCCTGAATGAAAGGAACGGACACCGATAATCCTTCTCTCTGATAGAATAGTATTTTTTGCGGAGAAGTAATTGTATGACTTCTATCTTCTACTATATTCGTATATTGGATTCTCTGATCATAATGAATTGCTTCTAAAAAATCATTGATTTTCTCTGTTCCCCCCTGCTCATAATAAGCTTGTGTCTCTCCTGCAAATTCCTGCGCATCTAATGTAGCCGGAGCAGCGCTGACATATCGGGAGCTTTTCAAATAATCCATCCATACAGTCAATAGAGAGTCTTTTAATAAACGTCCGTTAAAATACAACGTTCTTAAAAAAAGTCCATCTGGTTTGATCAAACCTTCATTGTATACAGTTTCCTGAGTTTCAAAGTAATCTCTCGCGCTTTTTCCCACTCTTTCAAACAGAAGCACATTATTCTTTTCTAATCGTTCACAAAATATTTCTTTTGCAAAATTGTATCTTAATTCAAAGGAAATTTCCTGACTTTGCACCAAAAACTCGTAAGTAATACAAAATTCCCGTGTTTCAGACAAAAGACACTCATAGAAACACATCTGAATATGATTTTCGTCAAACAATAAATTCAAAAAAAGCCTTAGCGCTTCTAAAATCGTAGACTTTCCACTTCCATTACCACCGACAAACACCAAACCTTTCAATATTCCGCCTGATGATACGTTTTGTGGCAAAATAGTATAATTATCATCCTTATGTAACTCAATCACTGTCTTTTCTTTAAAGCATTTAAAATTTTCTATGGTTATTCTGGAAAGCATATAGGTTCCTCCAGTTCATTTTATATCACTTAGTATACCCATATTTCCGTCGGATCGCAATATTTTTGCCCTGTTCTGTCTATATTTTTTGTGGCAACTTCTTTTTATAAAAATTTAATTTGTTATTCGTAAGAATTTGGCGTATACTGACGTTATCGAAGGATTCTTAAGTTTTCAGACGTTTCTGTCACACAATCCAGTAGATAACACACAACATCAAAACTGTATCAGAAAGAAAGATATGGTATTGTACCAGGCGTCTATATCCTTTATAATATAAGCATGCCTACTATTATCCGCATCTTTCTTTTGGGAAAGGAGCTTACAGTATGAATAATCAATACACATTTCTAATGAAACCAAAGGTGGATTTCTGCTTTAAAGAACTTATGGAGGATGCAGAAATCCGTAAAGGATTTATTTCCGCATTTTTGTTTATGACAGCTCAGAAAGCGGTATATTCTAGAACTGCCAAAGCTGACAGGAAGCTTCCATCTCCCGGGAAAAGACTTGTGCAGGCTTAGTCGAAAAGCTTTCTATTCTTCCTGAGATAGCAGAAACGTATCTGGAAAAATATTGGGTTGAGTGATTGTTTGTTTTTAGATGTTAAAAACGAAAACAGAATACCCTCTCATGACAAAGGCACACAAAGTCTTTGTCATGAGAGGATATCTTTTTTGAGGCTCTTACAAATGAATTATCTGTGTTTCATAACTATATCTGTCTATTTCCCAGACTCTCTTCTAAAATACAGCAGAATACAGGCTGCCCCTGCAATCATGGACAGGACGATGTATCCAACAGCTGTTGCAGGATCTCCCGTCTGAGGGGACTTCACTACCTTGGTATTTGTTGTATTCGTTTTTTCCTGGCTGCCGGATCCGCTTCCCTCCCCGGGCTCCTTGTCCTTATACGTGATCGCATAGGTGGAAAACCGATCCGTTTCTATGGTTATCGTATCGGCATTGTTATCAAGATCCTCCAAAAACTCCCCCTGGCCGTTGTGTACACGGACTACAGCAAATGTTCTCTCCTTTGTGCTGTCCTTCAAACCATTTGGTATCTCTATGGTAATTCTAATCTTTTTCGCTGTCTCGCTGATACCGCTGCGGCTTTCCCCTATCAGTTTATAGAGATTCAAGTCCAGGTACTGGCCTGCCTTATAGCCATTCAATACCTTCTTTACTGCTTCTTTCTCCCCATTACTGATAGTAGATGTGACATTTCTCACATCAAGCACAATCTTAATTTCTGTTCCATTTGCTACCTGTGCTTTCTCTTCTTCTGTCAAAATCATATCTGCAAGATCTTTTTCTGAAGTGGCAAGACTGGTATCTGGAGCATTTTCTCCCTTTTCCACCTCTTTTGCAACCTCACTCGGCTGGGGAGTAGGGGTTGGGGTGGGCGTCGGATTTGGGGTAGGATTTGGGGTAGGATTTGGCGTCGGCGTGGGCGTCGGTTTCGGTGTAGATGCAAGCTCCTTTACAGCTTCCGTCTTCACTGCTTTACATACCGTACACGTATAGGTCTTTACTCCCTTGGCTGTCTCTGTTGGCTGCGTTGTGATGGCTCCCCCATCCCATGTATGGGCTGCTTTTCCTGAGACCTCTTCTGTATGACTGCAGGTGGCCTTATGCCAGTGGTAACTGTCATCCTTTGACCAGGCCGTGTCAAATGTGTGTGTATGTGTAAGCATAGGCGCTATTTCATAGCCGCATATGGTACAAGTCTGGGCAGATGTTTCCGTAGCTGCCGGCCCTGCTGTGTGGGATTCTGTCCTCAATGCTTCGCCGCATACCGTACAGGTTTTCCAGTGGTTGGAAGCATCCTTTGAGAAATCTGCGCTCTCTGTATGAGCCTCTGTCTTTGGAATGGCCTCTGTAGATCTGCCTATCTCTCTGTTGCAATCAGAACAGTAAGTAATGACATCCTTGGAACCTTCTTTCCCGCAGGTTGCTTCTGTTATGATTTCCTCCCGGGTAGCTAACGTATGCTCTGATTTTGATGTGTCGTCGCTCTCGCCGCATACACATTCCTTCCAATGGTGTGTTTCATCTGAATTTTGTATGGTATAAGCGTGCTTATGGCCTTCCTCTAACATAGGAATTGTCTCGGTTCTAAGCTCTCTACCGCATACCGTACAGGAATAGGTTCTTACGCCCTCTGCTGTTTCTGTGGGCCGGGTGGTCACTGTACCGCTGTTCTCTGTATGGGCTGTTTCGTTGAACTTTGATCCGCAGTCTGTGCATTCCTTCCAGTGGCTTGTCTCATCCCCTGTCCATTCTGTGCCAGGGTTATGCCCCTTTGCAGGGATTGTCTTCGGAGTTGTGCTTATGGTCTCATTGCAGACGGTACATTTGATTACCTCATCGTAAGAGCCTACTACCGTACACGTTGCCGCCACTTCATTTTCCCGGACAGCTTCCCCTGGCGTATGGGCGGCCAAAGGTGTTTCTTCGCCTTCTTTAATCAAATAGCTGCATACGGAGCAAATCGTATCTGCTTCTTTCCCTTTTTGTGTACAGGTTGACGCCACAGCATTGTCGGCTGTTGTTTCTGTATGTGCTGCAGAATCTTTCACAAACAAGCAAACTGTACATGCGTGATGGTGGGTCTTTTCGTCGCTGATCCAATCGTCGCCAAAGGTATGCGCTTCTTTTGAGTTTACGTCTGCTGCACCGCACTTCGTGCATACTTTCCAGTGATTCTCACCGTCACTGTCATATTGGCTGCCATATTCGTGCTCACATGGGGCCGGCTCTGGACAGTCTGTGGTGGATACTTTCAGGATATCCTTGGTGTATATCAGATCTGTGTCGTAGGTATAAGTCAAAGCTGAGCTGAGGTTGTTGAAGGTACATCCTGTCTCTGAGCTTTCGCTTGCCCCTTTTAAGAGCAGCCTATCTGGATTCCCAATGGTTCCTTCATCGCAGTTGGTAATGTCCACAAGGTAGCTTATCCCATCTAACACAACGATATTCCACATATGTCCGCCTGCTCCGGTACCGCCTGCCATAGTGCCTGTCACGGTGTAGCAGTCAATGCCGCTCAAGTCGCAGAGGTATTGAAATGCTTTTGAATATCCCTCGCAGACCACGTTTGTGCTGGGGTCTCCATCGAATACCCATACAAGCTGCCAGGGGTCGCCATAGGGAGTATCTTTTTTATCTGCTGCTTCATTATTATAGCTGGTAAGATCGCAGATTTCTTGGCAGAAGGCTTTGATTTTATCATACTCTGTCATCGCTTCGTATTTTGATGCGATTTGCTGTGCGTTTGATACGGCGGTTTTGGCGGAGTTGATCTTGGTGGAGTCTACGGATAGATAATAAACCTTTTCACCTATAGTTTCTGGTGCAACATCTGGATCCTTATAATTTTCTGAAACTGCAAATTTCAATGTGGCAGATGACAAAGTGGAGGTGTATGAGTATCGGTATCCCGTTGTTTTGTCGTACCAGTAGAAGTCTGCTGGTAAATCTACCATTAAATGGTCAACTGCACTTTCAATCCCCTTTGTCAGTTCATCATCACTTTCAAAGGGCGTATCCCATGTAACAGAAATTCCACTTGTCTTCGTTTTTGTGCCATTTGCAATGGCTTCTATTTCAGTACGAAGTTGATCATAGATCTGGCGTGTGGCTCCGGTCAGGTTGTAACCATAATCTTTATAGGTGGAGATACCTTCTCCATAAAAAAGCTGCTCAATGTACATGGCTTCAAGTTCTGCGCTGCCAGGCAGGTTTGAGGGGGCAACAGATACGTATTCTGTTTCTTTTGTTGGACTTGATTCCTGTGTGCCGGCTTTTGATGCAAGGGCAACTTGTTCCAGTGGGGGTGCGAATAGGCCCAGGGTGAGCGCAGATACTATGATGAGTGCGCTTAATCGTTTGGTTGGATTCATGATGGTTTTTCCTTTCTTTATTCTCTGTGCCCCTGTTGGGGGAGAGTATTATAATAATGGAGCAAAATAGTTTTACATTCCTATTATCATAGATTCTTTAAAATTAGTTTTATTTCTTTACACCTCCCTGCATATTTCGCATAAGAACGAATATCCCATACCCTGCTGCTGTCCCGAGAACGTTATGTATGATGTCATCCAGCTCGCACAGGCCGCATTTGAGAAGCAGTTGCAAAATTTCTACCAGACAGGAACAGAACAGCCCAATCAGGATGGTAAGAAAAAACATTTCCCACTTTTTAGTTTCTAACTTTCCGACAATCAAAGGAAACAGAGTGCCTACTGGCATAAACATCAAAATATTCAAAATGATTTCTAATATAATTTTAAATCCATATCTTTGAATCCCCCATTTGTAGGACCAGAATAATTCCAAACGTATCTGTGATGTCTCCATTTTCTCTCTGGTAAACACAGCTCCACAGAGGATAAAAAGCAGGTAAACCGTCAAGAGTCCTAGAAGAACCGCCTTCTTTTTGTTTACACCAAATAGGTTTCCTTTTATCAAAAACAAGAAATATAGAAACGTGACAGTTATTATTACAATCCATGTGGGTAGGTTCCATTTAGGAATGTATTGTGACTGTGTTATAAATTCTGTGAAGTCCATGAATCTCTGCCTTTTATTCTTTATATCAATCTAATATTTGTAAATATAATTCAAAGTTAATATTTCTATTGTATAAAAAACACTTCATAACACTTAAGCTTCTAATTTATGCTTTAACTTTTTCAATAATATCCTGCAATATGAAAATTCTTCCGTCCGATGAAAGCACACATAGACATATATGTTAGGAACTACTATGGCAATTATCAATCTACAAATAAAATTAATATATCTATTCATTAAGGTCACAAAATCGCATAAAGTAGCTGCTGTAAAACAACAAAATATTGTAACTAAAATATAGCAAATATAGTTCATAAAATATTTTTTTACACTCTTTTTAAATACTTGTTTGTATATAAGATATGGATCATACCAAACTTGCGTACAGGTACGCGAAATTGTTGTAGCTAAAAAGATCCCAATCATTCCCCATCTTTTTCCCATAAAAAAATCAAGCACTATATTGAGAAGTGTCATGACTGCTGGCCTAAACCAACCTTGAACAAAAAGACCATTTGCGTTCCTAAACGACTCCACTGGAAACACCATGACTGCTATAAAAAAATTTGCTACCAATACCTTTATAATTGAATTTGAAATTTTATAAGCTTGTCCAAACCATATCTCACCCACAAATGGATTTAGTAGAACCATAAGGCAGGTACAACAAAAACATGTAATCCAAAATGATATAAAATTCATTCTATTAAAAACAATTTCCTGTTTTTTATTATCTGTTGTTGCTACTAAATTTCCTATACTTGATTTGGTTGCACTTACAACATGGTTTATCGCTATACGCAAACTATTTATTATTAATGTAAAATTGCTTATTATTGCCACTTCTACTGTGCCAACAAAAGCAGCAACAAATATACTGTCTGTACTATTAATGACAACACCCGATAAGTTGTAAACTGTAAGACAAGCAAGGTCGCGATATAATATCTTTTTTTCCTTTAAGTAAAGTTTTTCTTCTGTGTTTCCAAAATAGTTCGGATAACGTTTTATTGAAATCTTCGAAAGAATTAGATTACGTAAAATAGAAGCAACCAAATGAACAATTAAATATGCATAAAACTTTTGAAATATTATGAGTAATATTACTTCAATAAGACACTCTACGGTAAATATAATGGAACTCCAATCTGAGATAACTCGTGCTTGTTGATCTGCGCGTAACAGAACAGTTCTATAAATTAAAAAGTATGAAAATGCTGTAGTCACAACATACATCAAAAAAATTCCTTTTATATTTTCTGATATATTTGGTACATCATTAACAATATAATCCAAAAATGGAGTACATAATATTCCCGTAATTAATACTATAATACCAATAATATTAAAGGCCTTTTCATAAAATGACAGCAATGCAGAAATTCTTTTTTCATCTCTTTGCGCAAGTGGCTTATATAATGCATATACCATAGAGCTGTCTAATCCCATTTCCATCATAGATAAAACTTGTAGTATGTCAGTAAAAAGTCCTGATACACCCGTGTATTCATTACCTAAGATATGAATAAATGCAGTTCTAATGACAAGCTGAACCAATATCTGAATAATTATATATCGCAAACTTGCAAATGAATTCTTTATAACGTTATTCGTTCTATTGCTCGCCATCATTCAGACTTCTCCTCTCATGAGAATAATGGATACAAACCCCTACCGCTAAGGCTCCCCACAAACCAATACTATGCCAAAAAGTAAGAGAAACAAGCAATTGACAACCACGAGCAAAAAAAATCAAAAATACATCTTTCCATTCGTCCAAATCTTTCATCATAAATATCTTTATAGAAGATACAACTAACCATACAATAATAACCGTTCCTACGATTACTCCAAAGTCAATAAGAATCTCTAAGAATATCTGATGAGGATGTGCGACATAAATCAAGTCTTTTATAACATGTCTGCTTCCCATTGCCCCATAGCCCAATGGGTTCTTCTTAATCATCTCTATTGCAACTGCCCAGATTTTTCCACGCCCTGAATCATCTGCAATTGAGCCATTGAGTAATTTTATTAAAAAACGAGAGGAAACATTAAATTTATTCAATATCTGTACCATAAACGTGATTATTAATGGGAAAAAAATCCATAATGCAATGGCAAGTAATATAATTGTTGTAATAAGTAAAACCTTTTTTCGCGAGTTACTAATTTTTAATAAAACATATAAAACAAGAAAAATGGCAATATCCAAAAATGGGCCACGTGATCCACCTATCAATATTATTGAAATGCCTATTATTGCACCAATCCAGTCACTTACTTTTCTTTTTTCAAATGCGCTATGTAAAAATACAAGAACAAAAATCAAAACACTATATCCCAGAGATAAATTATAAGACATATGTATTTCATATCCATAAATACTAGTATCCATCCAATACCCACGAAATGTAGCAAGTACCACATGCAAACCATAGTAAATATACATAGGCCAGGCACTTAATTTTATACATTTCAATATTCTTTTTGGATCATTAACAAGTCTTATAAAAAAGTATATATATAAACCGTTATCTGGAAAAAACACATAATTTAACACACCATAATCTTTTCTAGAATACCATGGTTCATACTCTGGATGAACTAAATATGTAATAGCAAAAAATACTGCTATAAAAAAGACTATTATCCAAAAATCAACTACAATATTAATATCTCTCTTTTTTAGAAGAACTATCAAAATAAACGGACTATAAGTAATAAGTACTGCAATTACTCTAGCGTAAGAAGAAATGTCTACTACTGATAGTAATACTTCAAATACAGCTGTAGATAAAGGAAGGCAAAGATATAAGAAAAAAAGGGCATCTATCAATTGATCGAGCCGTATTTTTAATCGATTATTTATTGTTACCTTAATAGTCAATAACCTCCTCACTATTTTAGGTGAATAATTACAGTATATATTCTTTTTGCAAGACAAATTCATTATGTATTACTTTTCCTGAGACAGTCGTATAGATTTGCATCATTTCCCTTTTTAACTTTTCCAAATCCGTTGCATCTTGCAATAATGCAGCATACTCATCAACAGGATATACAGTTAACACCTTATTTTTTTCCTCTACCATCTTTAACACGGAAAAAGAGCTGCTTACTATTTTTTTTTCAATATAAAGGTGTACTGCCAAACCATATTCAGGCAAATGTTCATGCAACAAATAAACAGAACTTGGAGAAATACTGTAATTTCCTATAGAATAATAACATGGTACACCAGATATTATTCTTGCCTTTTGAACTATATGTGGATGTGATCCAATAATCGCATCCACACCCATTTTCAATACTTCATTAAATATGTATTCTGTAAACTTCCCTGGTTTTATATTAAATTGACCACCTATATGAGGATAAAAAATAATAATATCTGCTTTAGTCTTTGCTAGCGCAATATCTTTTTTTAGCTTTTCAATATATGGTCGCACTGTTTTTTCATTTAGATAATTATCTTCTCTTGGAGTATTATATCTTCTATGTAAAACTTTTTTTAAACGAATTTTTTTCTCTTCTGAAACAAACCTGCCAAAAGTTCGTTTTAAACTAGAAATTTTGTTTTCCTCAACTTTAGCTCCATATACTAGCTCATGATAGGGGTGTAACAAATTAACCATGACTTCTTCTTCTTCGCTTAAATTAAAATGATTTACAGCATAATTAGTGCCATAGGTATATGTTATAATTGCAATATTTATTCCTCCATTTGTTGTAAAATAACAACCCTCCTTGCGCGCTTTGGGCGTGATCCAAGTCCCTGTATGTTGAATTCCATTTGCATCCAAAATTTCATTTGTACGTTTGAGCCCTGTAAGCCCTCTGTCTAAACAATGATTGTTAGCAGTTGCAATCAAAGAAAAACCTGCTTCCTTTAAAGCACTCGCAAATTCATCAGGGGTATTAAATGAATACAATGCATTTGTATACCTCTCAGCTTTACCTGCCAATGGAGTCTCCAAATTGCCAATCAAATAATCCGACTCCGAAAATAATGATTTTGTATTACAAAACAAACTACTAAAATCATAATCTCCGCCCTTTTGTTTTGCAGCCTTCAAAAGTGGTTTTTCGCACATTATATCGCCAACAAATGTCAGTTTTATCATAAAAAATCTTCCTTAAATAAGATAATCCAAATATAACTTTATTTACTTAATAGTCAAATTAATTTCCTATACTCATCCCATACACCTTTGTCTAAAGGCATCTGGGTAATATCAGGATCAGCATTACAATTGCCTTCAATAATGGAAGGGCCTGTCGGTGTCAGAGCAACATCCCATCCAACATAGCGAACTTCCGGGACGACACTTGCTGCCTCCAAACACATATCAATAGCCTGATCCCACATTGGAATCTGAAAACCCTTGATTAAAAGCTTAGAATCAGGATGTTCCTTATAATGCTTTAGCTCATTATCCACAGCATCAGATTCTACAATCCCTGTCTCTATATCCACCTTTGCCGCTAATCCACGATGATGAAAATTATCTGCCAGCTCCCCTTTACGCCCACTTCTAAATACTGCTGCCATTATTCTAGTTTTTCCAGTATTATCAATCAAAGTAACGATTCGAATAGTGTTTATCGTTGATTGATTGTAATTCTTCATTTCCATTATTTGTGAAATCTGTTCTTCAAGAATCATCTTTTCTTTTTTTAATTCATTAAAAATCTCCAGACTATCATTCTTTTTTGAAACATCTAATATTCCTATACCTATTCCAAATGAGCCATCTGCTGGTTTGTAAAAAGCATTTGGGTACCGTTCAATGAATTCTCTGTACTCCTTAAATGAGCATGTTGCTGTATCTATCCATTCACGTCCTAAATATTTGTCAAACATCTTGTTAAAAGCAGCTTTATCATCAAACAATCTTGATTTCTTTTCATCATTACACCTTTTTCGGAATATATTTCTCTGTCTATCAAGTATAAATTGTCTGCGAATGGAATATGCTTTCTTGAATAAGCCATATTTAAAGTACTCATCAATATGATTTCCTACTATTATCATTGAAATAAATAAATCTATATCAATATGGATTTTCTTTATTAACGGAATATCATCCCCGAAGCTTACCTTTCTCCAATACTGAATTTTTTTGATACGGCTCCCGACAAATTCTGGTGTTATGGCTCTCACATCTATGCCCCCTCTGCTAGTATCAGTTGTTTTTCATTTTCCTGCATACATACCGCATCCTCAACATATTTGATTGGAACACTTTGTGAATTAATAGTCCTTCCATCCTTACTATATCCCATAAATCCTCCCCGCATGGAAGCCCCTCTCATAGAATTATTTTTTTTATCAAACACCATTTTTACAAGCCGAAAAAACATTTTTACATCAAGAAAAAAACTCAGATTCTCAACATAATAAATATCGTTTTCAAATTGTTCATACCATGTAATTTTATGATCAATATCATATAATAATGGACATTCAAGTCCAGGTCTTACCGCCATTCTCATCTTATGCCGTTCACTGTAGCGCTCATTATATACGATCTCCAGAGGTCTTGGGCCAATTAGGGACATGTCTCCTTTTAAGATACTCCAAAAATTTAATAATTCATCCAAAGAAGTCCTTCTTACAAAATAGCCAAATTTTGTGACCCGCTGCTCAGCAGGCAATAATTCTCCATTTTTTCCCCGCTCATTTGTCATATTCCTAAATTTAACGAGCGTAAATTCTTTTCCATTTTTCCCCAACCGTTGCTGTTTAAAAATAATTGGGCATCCAACATCAAAAAAAGTGATAATGGCAATTAAAAGATTGCAAGGAAGTGTAATAATCAAAGCTAACAATGAAATTACAATATCTAAAAAACGCTTGCCATATCTTGAATAAAAAGAAATTTTAGGATGTACTTCTTTACTATGTGCATTTACATAATCCAATGTACTACATTTTATTAATCTGGCGACCCTTCTATAAAATTCAACACGAGAATTTTGATTTTCCACTTCATTGAGGTTTATATAATTGTCAAAATAATTAGTGTTCATAAAAATTCTCCATTTCATTAAACCAATTATAGAAGCTACGGCAAGCGTCCATTTTTACGTCTTTACATTATATTTTGTCAAAAATATTGGAATCCTTAATTGCCCAGTCTTTTCCCAAATTACTTTCCTTCACTCTTTTATAAAAAGAATATGCTACAGCAATATCAACAAACCCAAGCCCAATTGAATTAAAATAATTAAACTCCTCATTATTTTCCCTTCCTGGCTTACTTCCATCAATGATATCTCCAATATTTGCATAAATATCTTCATCCTTTATCATTCCTTGGTGGTACAAACGGCTAATGGTAGGTGTTCTATGTTTAACGGCCTCCCAATAATCACACACAATTTTGTCTGCTTTCAATGGAACTTCATATTCATCTTCCCAACCGCCTACATGACAATAAAATGCACCTTTTTTAATCGCTTCAGCTTTAAGGAGTGGTTCCTGACAACTAACAGCAGTTATTATAATGTCTGCATTTCTAGAGGCTTTTCTATAATCAGAACCACATGTGATAAATTGAACATTTGGATATCTTTTACTTAATTCTTCTACAAATGAATTCTCACTATTATGAGTCCTAGAAGCAACATAGCATGTATTTATTTTGGGGAAAAGTTCCTTAATAGCAATAAAGTGCATCTTTGCCTGCTCTCCAGCTCCAATTGTCCCATAAATTTTACTGTCTTTTGCAGCTAAATATTTCGCTCCAATCGCTCCCATACAAGCTGTCCGAAGTGTTGTGATTAAAGTACCATCAAGAATAGCAAATGGATATCCCTTCTCAAGTTCAGAAAGTACAATGACTCCTGTTACATTAGGGCAATCATTGTTTTTTGGGTTTTGTGGAAATACAGAAACCCATTTGACACCGCATATTCCTGATTCGCCCAATGTTTTAATTGTTGCCGGCATTACATTAATCCGATTCTGAATCCCTTCATCAAAAATTTGAGAGATTTTATCTGGAAGGAAAACTTCTCCTGCTTTAAATTGTAAAAGGGCATTTTCTATCACAGAAATTATATTCTTAATATCAATACATCTTGCGGTAATCATATCTTCCATTGAAATAAGCGTTACTGTGATATTATGATTCATTTTTCATCTCCATATATAGTATTCTCTCTAGCTATTATTTACCTTCAGCTTTTCATACATAAAGATTAAATAAAATATCTCTACCTTTTTCATCATATATATGTATGTTATTCATAATCCATTTTGCAAATCTATCCGCTTCGCTACGATTGTCAGCTATAAAATGAATATAAGAAAACACTTGTTTAGCTGAACCCCAGTCATCTATGTTATCTCCAACATAATGTACTGGTACGATTTTAACCACATCTTCACATTCCTTTAATTTATCCAGACCCTCAACTTTTGTAATAGTCCCGGACATTACATGTATTGGGAAAATACAGTAAGTTTTATCAAAAAACACATTCCTTTTGATTGGAGTTTTCAACTCATTCTTTCCAAAAAGGGCATATTCAACAAGCATATCTAACTGATTAAAACCGTATAGATGTTTAATCGGCAAATAAGTTAAGGACCCTCCAAAACGAACCCCCATTTCATTGAAAGTAAATTTTTTATCACTATTAAAGGCTTCGATCCAAAAAACTCCACACGTAAATCCCAATCCACTCAACATCTTTTTCGCTTTATTATCCAAATCGCGAAGATAAAGCTCTTCTTCCTGAGATAAATAGTACTGAAATGCCATAATAGGGCTACCATCTTTTGACACTTTTCTTGAGTATTTATCTGACATCCCACAATAAAATATTTCCCCATTAATTATTGTATAATTTATAATAACGCTTTCTTTATAGTTCATATACTTTTCTATAAGAACATCGCCTGTATCAGAAAATTTGACTGCTTTAGGAAATGCAGCCATCAAATCATTCTCATTATTACAGATTGCAAATCCACAACTTCCACTACCGTCTACAGGCTTTATAATAACAGGATAGTCTATGGCTGTTTTTCTAACTTCATCTATCGAGTGAATATCATATTCTTCTGTAACAGGGATGCCGTTTTTTCTACATAATCTTTTAAAATATGCCTTATTCTGAAGAAGATGCCATTGCTGAGAATTACAATAGCATGGAAGCTTTGTCTTTTCACACAAAACTATCATCTTTTTAATATTAAATTCATTGACACCTGCAAGTACGCCATTAATATGATTCTCTATAATCTTATCAGCCAGTGTCTCTATATCTGCTGTGCTAATGTCCCACACTTCATCAGCAATCATCTTTGCAGGCGATTGCTCTATAGGTAAGTAATCTGTTACAATGACATATACCCCCATAGCTTTTGCACATTCAACAATTTCTCTGGCTCCTATGGGCCTACCGCCAAGAAGAAGTAACTTCTTTCCCATAAACTTAGGCATATTTCTCCTTTCCCAATTGAATGTCTTAATTAATTCCATTACAACACAGACTCTTCGCTAACCTCTACTTTTATCCACTTTTCAAGGCAATCTATTACCTCTAACATTTCTTCTTTATTTTCAAATCTCATAATAGCTGTTCCTAAAGCTTCATTTGCTCCAGAAAAGCTATTTACTTTATCGCCTGCCTCTACCCATAAATCCATTTCAACAATATTCTTTCTAATCTCATTTGAAATCTGTAGCTTTTTAAATCTCCCAGGCTTATTTGTATGTAAAATTATTTCTGTCCAAAATCCATTATCTATCTTTGATTCAATCCCAGTTATGGGTTTACCAATTGCCGCAAGTATAGCCGCCTTTATTAAATCAACGCCCTCTATATATCTCAACATCTCAGCCAATCGATTTCCACCGCCACGGGGTGAACATTCCATAATATAGGCTTTTCCATCTACACATTCTCTTGTTTCAATATTATAGAGTGACGATTTCATATGTAAAAGTTTAAGTAATCTCTGAATTTCTTCTTGTAATTCTTTTTGATGTGTATACGAAATTGTTGTCGGCCAGCAATACGCAGCTGGGACATATTCACTTATTCCATTTTTATCAAATTTCTGTGCATTAAAAGAAAGAAATCTTATATCACCATCAACTGAAAAACCTTCTGAATCAGACGATGCGCCTACCTTTACAAGAAAATCCTCAATAATAAATTCTTTTTTTAATGAATACTTCAGCGCATACATAATTGCCTTTTCTAGTTTATTTGGTTCATCAACACGCATTACCCCTTTACTTCCAGACGAATCTGTAGGTTTCACTATAACTGGCCAATGAAACAATGGAATATCCTTTTCTACCTCTTTTATACTTGTATATTTTTTCGCAAAAGGAACATTAAATCCGTGATCCTTTAAAAATTCCCGAAATCTTCCTTTATTTTGGAGTATTAGAACAGATTCATAAGGGCCACAAGAAGGAAGTCCTAGTTTTTCTGCAACATAAGCTGCAACTGTAACACCTGGATCACAGGCAAATGACATAATTCCATCAACCATTAATTTTTGAGCTACTTCCAACACAGCCTCTTTATCAATAATACTAACATTACAATATTCGTCAGAATATTTATGAGCTATATTATCTGGCAGATAGTCACATGTAATTACATATAATCCAAGATTATGGGCAGTTTCTATAACAGGCAATAAATATCTCGAGCCTCCCAATAATAATAGCTTTTTCACATTATATTTCCCCCTACTATTGATATTAAATTCACTTTACCCTACCCAAAACTTTTCTATCTAACCTATTCATCAATCTATTTACAAGCCATGCAAACACAATACATACAAAAAAAGTAAAAACAAATCTTGTCCCTGCATGATAAATGATCCACGATTGCAACTCCTTGCTAACCATACCTACAATAATTGGGATACCTTCGTATACAAATGCATGTGTCATATAAAGTTCAAAGGAAATCAACCCCAAAAACATCCATACTGGTTTAGTCAATATTTTACTAACGATACCTCTTCCCTTTCGGAACACTATCAATACCATCCCCATAGGGATAATTTGTAACCACGCCTGCCATACATTCCATTGAAATAAATCTTTTAAAATAAAATTAAATAAAAAAATAAAAATCGCTATTATTTCTAATACAGTCCAGCTCATCCCCAGCTTCTGCTGAACAAAAATCATTTGTTCCTGTATCTTTTCTTCCTGCTCACATAATAAAACTCCAGCAAGCCCCTCCCCAAAAATCCTAAAATACGGATTTATATAACATAAATACAGCGATTTGCTTCCCCTTATGCTCAAAACAATACATATGAGCAACTGCAAAATATAAGCTATTATTATAGATCGTTTCAGAATTCTTAACCATTTTGCATGAGTATCTTTATGACTATTTTTGATACCTTTTATAAACCAATAAGCAACAATATAGAATACAAACAAAACTGAAATATACCACGATGGCCCATGGAAAGAATAAAATGTACTGCGTAAAGGTATAAACGCTTTAAAGAGAAAAATATTCGCAACTATATTTAAATACCATTGGAAAGAACCACGTGTTACTCCCTCTGTTATAACATCATTGGCAAGTAAAACATCTATAATTAACGCCAATAGAAATACGATAAAAGTTAATGGATAAATTCTTTTTAACTTACTCTTCAAGTAATCACCAAAAGTCTGATTTTTCCATGTATAATAAAGAAAATAACCAGAAGTCAAAAAGAAAAAAGAACAACTGACGCCTCCATTATGCATAAAAAAATTCCAGCATCCTCGCCAAAACGGATTCACTGCACTTTCAAGGTAAGCCATATGAGAAAACAAAATCATAATAGCAGCTATGCCTCTCCATGAATTATAAATACTTATCTGTTCCCTTTTCATTGTTTTTCATTCCTTTTGGCGACAATCCATTCTTATTTCAAAATAATATCACAAATTCTGTCCACATCATCTACCGTTAAATCCGCATACATGGGCAATGTTAATATACAGTCAGCTGCATGCGCCGCGACTGGTACCTCCACCTTTCCATAAAGATCTATATAGCAGGCTGCCCGATTCACAAGGGGATAAAAATACTTCCTGGCGTAAATATTATGTTTTGCAAGTTCTGCTTGTACCTGATTTCTATCCCATCGATATCCATCAAAAATTACTGGAAAATAAGCGCCATTCCATTCCACGTTTTTAGCTGGCTTTAAGATTCGGATTCCCTTTATGCCATCCAATCTTTCTTTATATCTTTCAACTGCAATTTTCCGTTTTGCAATCTCTGTATCTATATGTTCCAGATTTACAATTCCCATAACTGCTTCAAATTCATTCATACGAGCATTTGTACCAATAAAATCTATACATTCCTCGTTTGTAAACCCAAAATTTACTATTTTCCTCATAGGAGATAATCTTTCATTATCTTTATCTTTATATGTAACAATACCGCCTTCAATGGTATGGAATACTTTTGTAGCATGTGTGCTAAACATTGCTAAATCTCCAAAATTTCCAATCCCAACACCTTTATACTTCACTCCAAAAGCATGCGCAGCATCATAAATTACATAAAGATTATATTTCTGTGCAATCCTTTCAATATTTTCCACATTACATGGAAATCCGTATACATGCGTTGCTACTATTGCAACTGTCTTATCTGTAATCGCCTTTTCTATTAATTCTGAATTAATAGTATAATTTTCTTCCTCCACATCCACAAAAACAGGGGTAAGCCCATTCCTTACAATTGCATGTGTAGTAGAGACATGTGTATAGGGAGTTGTAATAACCTCTCCTTTTAAAAACAGGCTATTTATGGCGATTTCGAGGGCAACATGACCATTTGCGAAACAATATACATGCTCTACTTCAAGATAGCTTTCTAGCATACTTTCAAATTTTTTAGAAGCGGCTCCCCGATTAGAAAGCCATCTACTATTCCATACTGGTTTTAGTTCTTCAATAAATTCTTTAAGCTCTGGCATAGATGAACGTGTTACATTGATTCTTCCAGTATCTTTGACATTCATAATTTTCTCCTCATGTAAGTCTCCCGGATATTTCAATACAAAACTATATATGTAAAAGACAATAAACACTCTCTCATTCAGGACCGCGCCCCAAAGCGCGGCCCCAAACTACAGGCAAACTTATGCCTTCGTTCTTCTGAACAATGCGCCTGCTGCTGCAAGCAGTCCTACTGCTGCAAGCATCCATACGCCCCAGTCAGAAGACACGCCTGTCTGTGGGGATGCTACCATTCCCGCTGGGCCTGACGCCGTGCTGCTGGATGATGGTGTGCTGCTCCCACTTCCACTGCTCAGCTCCTTGTAGGTAATGATCACTGGTGACCAACCATCTACAGATACAAAGGTTACGTACTCTCCATCTTTGCTTCCGCGGATCCTTTCCCAGGTCCCGTCTGCTGCCAGATGCAGTGCGTACACTTCCACATTCTTATCCTTCAATGTTGGCACACGCAGCTTTACAGTATCTCCGGCAGTTGTTACATTGAAGATCGCTGAGGATAACATCTTGAAACCACTCATGTCGTTTCTGTCGTTCTCACTCATAGAGTCTACAATTGCACTTAAGCTGCCTTTCACTGCCTCACTAAGCTGGGTCTTTACTGCTTCCCGCTTCTCGGCTGGTACACATGCTGCTAAGGAATCAATGGTCTCTGAACCACTGATCGCGCTGAGTGTTACGTCTCCGCTGGCACTCTCCACAACTGCTGCACCTGTGGCGTCCTTAATTGTTGCTGAAGAACCCCCTGCCTCTGCACTTCCTGCCGCCATGACGGTTACGCCCTGAGCTGCTATCAGCGCTGCTGTAAGAAGCATGGCAAATAATTTCTTTTTCACTGAATTTTCCTCCTTTCTTCAGTTTTTTATAGATATTAGTACGGCTTGTACTAGATATCTCTGGGTTTTAATTCCTGCATTGCAGGTGGACAGGGTCAGAATCCTGTCATTATTCTCCACCTCCATGGTGGAATCTATATGGGCATTCATATCCCGTATGGCAAATATCTCATCTAAATACTGCTGGAATACCAGCGGATCCTCCAAATCATAATTCAGCAGCAAATGCCGGTTGTCGTACACATATGCCGCAAAGATATGGTATTCCAGGATCCGGTCCGGCAGGTAAATGTATACCTCACGGTTCTCATCAAAAAACGCCTTATCCTCGTAATTATGTAAGGTTCGAAACATGGAACCATTTTTCATGTTATGACCATAGATCACTGTGTTGGGGTCATCGAACTCCTTGCTGTTATAATCCTCTGTATAGATAGAGCCTTCTATCTTTTCCTCCCCATCTATGGTATGGGACAAGTAGTATCCATTGTCCTCCTCATCCTGAAGGATGGGATAATCCACGTTGGTTCCTGGAATCCGAATCCAGGCATACACATCCTCGTTCTGCTCCTTCAGGGCGTCAAAATCAATGGGGATCTCTATCTTTTCTTCTGGTGCCTCTTCCTCTGCAAGCTCTTCTTCCGGTTCACCAGTTTCCTCCGGCTCTTCTGTCTCTTCCGGCTCTACGGTTACACTTTCTAAAAGCTCCTCATATTCTTTTCCTGCGTTTTTCTCCCTCATCAAATGCTGGATTCCAAAGCCGGCACACACGCCGGCCAGAAGAGCCAGTACCATAATGAACACATACCTTTGTTTCTTCTTCATCCTTTTATTCTTCCCCTGAATATTTTCTAGGTCTCTTCTATATAAAATGTCTCAATCATCTTCTCATACAGTCCATCTTCATCCACATGGTATTCATCATAGTTCACTCCCTCTGTCCCTGTCCCCGGAACCGTCCAGTGCTCCGGCTTTCCTTTGGAAGCCAGACTCTCCATCAGCTTCACAAACTGATCTGCACCGGCATTTGTTACCATATAGGGCTGCATGGCCTCATAGGAGCGCGTGACAAAACCCGGATCCTCTGCAAACCTCTCCTCTGCCTTTTCCAGAAATGCTTCCAGGAATACCTCCTGGCGCTCCAGCCTTGACAAAGCGCTCTGGCTTACCCCGATATCCCGGTATCGGATAAACGGTTCGATGTTTTCAGAGTCCAGTGTAACTTCTGTCCCTTCCTTGTATTCCGGGTACTTCTCCTCCAGGCTGTTGTTTGGCACCGTCACGGTTACATTTCCTACTTCCTCCATAACCTCCGAAAGGGCCTCCAGGCTGATTGCACAGTATTTCTCTATGGGCAGCCCATAGAACAGCTGTGACACCGCCTCCACACTCATCCGGCAGCTCTCATGCTTTCCATCCCCATAGGCATAGGCTAAGTTCAGATGGCTTTTCATAGGCCCCAGGTTCTGCCCTCCCCTTCCGTAATAGTCATAGGGCGTCATGGTGTCACGGGGGATGGAAACCACTGTCAATTTTCCATCCACCCGATCCCAGGCCACCAGAAATATGGCGTCTGTCTGGCCTGCATCCAGATATCCGGCCTCTGTTTCCACCAGTTCCGCTTTATCTACACCAAGAAAGAGATAGTTGCTCAGGCGTTCATTATACCGGTACGTTTTCCCGTTCCAGGTGACAGTCCCTGAACCGGAAGCATCTGTATCATAAGCGGATTCTGTGTCATTGGCAGAATCCGTATCCTCCATAGAATCCTCCTCATATCCAGACTGTACCTCCTGGACATTCTGGATTCCCTGAAAGACGATGAATCCTCCCACCGCCACTGCAACCGCACTGGCTGCCACAGGAATCATCCACACCTTCTTCTTTTTCATACGCATCCCTTTTTATATGGATTCCTTTTGGATATACGCAAGTTCCACTAGCTTCTCATAGATGGCTTCCCCTATCTCCTGCTGGCCTGTTCGCGTGGCTACATTTTGCGTGGTCACACTGGCGGCGCTTAAGTAATGCTCTCCCCATGCTGCCTCCATAGCCCTGTCAAACTCCTCCTGGCCCACACTTCCATCCATGGGCCGGACCCCTACAATGACAAACTGCTCCTGATTTCCCACAAAGGTTTCCAGTATCTTCGTCTGCTGCTCGATAAGTTCCTGGGGGTCTTTGTTCCATCCCCCGTAATATCCCATAAAGAGCACAGGGATATATTCTGCCTCCGTCCTTGTCATCTGCTCCTGGGTCAGATCCCTCGTCCCAACTTCTGTCACAGGAAGCTCTGCCCCTCCGGCACCTTCCTGATGCTCTGAAATATACGCCTCGATCTCCTCCTCCGGCACCCCCGCCATTTTCATCATCGACAGGGTACTGGCGCCGGACAGGGTCTTTCCCACCACTTCCAAATCATAGCCGTTCTCGGTAAGCTTCTCTTCTAACGCTACCCGGTAGGAGTTCTCCTGGGCTTCCTCCCCACGAAAAAACTCGTCCCCCCAGCATGCGATCCCTTTTGCCTGGGCCAAAGCCTCTTCCTCCGGGCTTTCTCCCTGGATGTCCTCACTCTCTTCATCCTCCCGGGATTCCCCCAGTTCCGTCTCCGGCCTTTCCTCCTCGAACGAAACCGGAAAGATCCCTTCCGCCGCTGCCTCCTTTTTGAGCCTTTCCGTCTCTTTCCTCTCTGCCTGGTGATTCCAGACAAGGAAGCTTAGGAGCGCCAGCGACAATACCACACACACAATCAGTAATACCAAGTTCCACCCTGATAAAAATCTGTTCTTCTTCCTCATACTTGTTCTTCCATCTCTCTAACTATCTCTGATTATCTCTGTCTCTCTCTATCTCTTTTCACTGGAATAATAATTGTAGTATTTGTACTTTCCGTAATATTTCCCATAATAGCGCTCTCTTGAGATATCCACCTTATTTAAGACTGCCCCTATCACACGGCAATCCGCCATCTCCAGCTGCTCCTTGGCCTTTTGAGCCATCCGGTAGCTGACTCGTTCACTTTCCAGCACCAGGATTGCCCCATCACAGAACTTTCCGATAATCGCTGCATCAATCAGGCTTCCTATGGGCGGCGTGTCAATCAAGATATAATCATATCTCTTCCGCATCCCTCCAAGCAGGGAGGCAAAATAGGGATCCTCCAAAAGCTCTGAAGGGTTCGGCGCAATGACCCCTGCAAAGATGATATCTACATTTTCATAGTTGGTTCGGTAGCAGATCTCTTCCACCTCTCTCTGACCACTCAGATACTGGGACAACCCTCCCGTGATTTTCTTTACCTGATAACGGCTCAGAAATGTGGACTTGCGGATATCCGCATCCAGAAAGAGCACCCGCTTCCCCATTTTCCCGATTTCTCTGGCCAGCTGAAAGGTCACATCACTCTTCCCTTCATTGGGAAAACAGCTTGTCACCAGGATGGTACGCACATCCCTCCCAGCAAACTGGATGTTGGTCCGAAGGGTCTTCATGGCTTCATTGTAAAAATAATCCGATTTCTTTGGATCTGTCATAAATACACTTTGTTCCGTTTCCATCATCGAACCTTTCCTCCTGCTGTCTTTTTCTTCTTTTCCTTTTTCTTTTTCTTTTGCTTGTCATTGATGTAGTCTTTCCGGTCGGGAACGGTAGCCAGCGTGGGGATTCCCAGATATTTCTCAATATCATCCTCGGACTTAATGGTATCATCCACGATTGCCGTCACGACAATCACAGCCGCGCTCAAAACAAGGCCCAGGAACAGGCAGATCAGCGCATTTTTCCACATGACAGGGCTGGTCTTTTTGACAGGAAGCTGCCCCTCCTCAATCACCTTGGGCGGAACCACCTCCATCTTATCCCCGATAAATGCTGAGGCCACTCTTGTCAGCTCATTTACAATATCTTTGCAAGCCTCCGGGCTTGGATTATCCACGGAAACCTCCAGAATTCGCGTGTCCGTTGGATTCCCTATGGTGATGTCCTCTTTCAAATCCTCGTATTCCATATCCAGTCCCAGATTTTCAATCACTGTCTCTAATACTGGGCGGCTAGTAATCAGCACTTCATAATCATTTGTCAACTGACTTCCCATCTGCAAATCTGCCAATGACGCCAGGGTTGTCTCCTTTGTCAACACTAAAATGCTGGATTTGGAGGTATACACAGGCGGCATCAGAAAGGCAGTAAATGCACACCCCAGGCAGCTTACCAATAGTCCAATGGCCGTTATCAACAGAAACTTTTCTTTGATAATCAGAAAAATCTCCAGCAAGTCAATCTCTATCTCATCTCTTTGTGTGTGGTTCATGTTAAAATTTTCCTTCTAAATTGTTATGAAATTCTTATATCCTTCTGTTTTCCAGGACTTTTCTTACATTCTCCCTGCAAATGTCCTCCAGGTAAGATTCCTCCAGATGCTTATGAAGCCACCCCATGGCTCCTTCTGTCTCTGGCGCACGATGCTTCAGATTGTGCATATCAGTCCCCAGAAAGTGGATATTTCCTGCCTTCAACATCTCTCTGCACCATCTGACAGAGCTCTCGTACCATTTGCCCCCGATCATACGGTAATTCATCTGCATATAGGCTCCCGTTCGGATGAGTTCCTCCACCCTGCCTTCCTCTCTTAAGGCTTCATACCGCTCAATATGGGCCAGAACCGGCACAAAATCTGTCGTTCCAAACTCCCGGATGACCCGGTAAATGGAAGAGTAGGGCGTGGAAGGAAAAAACTCCAACAGCACATAGGCACTTCCCGCCAGGGACAATAGTTCTCCCTCTTCCAGCCCTCTAAGTACCCGATCTGTGGACAAAATCTCCTGCCCCGGATAGATACGAAACCCAGGGGAAATCTCCTCCCTGGCTTTCTTTTCCAGCCTTTCACACTGCTCGAAAATCACATCCGGCCTGCTCTTAGGATACTCCGGTGAAGCATGAGGGGTTGCTATCACTGCACCAATCCCCTGACGATACGCGGCTCTTAGCATCTCTATACTCTCTTTTTCACTGCCCGCACCATCATCAAGGCCAGGCAGGATGTGACAATGGATATCTATTTTTTCCATGAGCAAATCTCTTCTATTACACGAAAAAGGATACCAGGCCTGCCTCTGGGTATTTGCTTTTGGTTTTTGGCAGTGCTCCTGATATTAGGTCTCTGAGTTGGAGAGTTCGTAGAGTAACATACTTCCAGAAGTTCAGGGCTTATATTTACGAAAAAAGGGATAAAATAGAATGTTTTGGAATGAAAAAATAGACAAACTTTGAAAACAAACAAGAGATACCACTAGAAACTTTTACAAAAAATGCAAGATTGAGGAAAAAATATTTACGTTTTTCAAGAAATGTGTTATGATACTAGAGAAATTGGAGGAAAAAGAAATCCTCCGCTTTCGTAGAATATGTTACTCTACGAAAATATCAGAAGAATTTTGGTAGAATTTGTCAAAATCTGGGTTCTTTTCTCTGAGGCTTTTATAAGCCTTCTTTTTTTGATAAATTTTAAAAGAGGCAGCCGGGAAATGTTTTCTCCCAACTGCCCCTTTATTATTCTCACCTGAACGATTCTTTTTTCTCCAAAGGTACACAATACCCAATAAAATGATTCTGATATAAGATCTGAAAATACTTCGTCAACCTCTCCAGCAAAGGCTCTGCCTTGTCTCCATAGCGCTCCTTCACCAAAAAACTGATATCATAGATGGTACGCTTGCCATCCATCTGTTGCCACACAAAGCTTCCATACTCGTCCAGGCTGATGTGACTTACCTTAGGACGTTTGAAAAGTTTCTGGGCCAGTCGGTTGTAGAAACCCTTGTTCTCCACATGGACCACTACCAGCTTCTTATCATCCAAATCCCAGCTATGCTCCGGCGCACACACCGGAACATAGTCCAGATAATTCTTTTTTGACTTTTTGCTCATTTATTTCTCTTTTCTTTTTGTAACCATCCACATCGTAGCTGTCAGCAGAGCAAAGAAAATGAGGCCGCCCAGATTACTGTTAATCGGAGTACCAGATACAAGTGTTCCCAGGAAGTCGCCCAGAGTCCCACCGGCCAAAGGAATGATGGCAAATACCGCCAGAAGGATACCTACCAGTCCCTCTCCTGCGATTAAGCCGGAGCAGTAGAGAACTCCATTCTCAATCAAATCTTTTTTGGCCTTCTCACTCATATTTTTCCTCTTCTCAAAGATCCAGCGCACAGCGCCGCCCAGCATCATGGGAGTACTCAGATGAATCGGAAGATAGAGACCTACTGCAAAAGGCAGTACGGGAATACCCAGAACTTCTACCACGATACCGATAAATGCACCTGCAAATACCAAGTTCCAGGGGAGATTTCCTCCCATAACGCCCTCTACAATCATCTTCATCAGAGTAGCCTGAGGAGCGGGAAGCTCTGTAGAACCGTAACCCCATGCGGCACTCAAAAGATACAGAATGGCTCCAATGGCCACTGCCGATGCCACAACGCCGATGAGCTCACCGATTTGCTGTCTGTAGGGAGTTGCGCCTACAATATAGCCTGTCTTTAAATCCTGAGAAGTATCTCCAGCAATGGCTGCCACGATACAGATGACGGAACCAATCGCAATTGCCGCCGTCATACCTGCCTGTCCCACCTGCCCGGTAGCTTTCAGAATAATCGTTGTCACCAGAAGTGTAGCAATAGCCATACCGGATACCGGATTATTGCTGCTTCCGATCAAGCCTACCATACGGGAGGAAACAGTTGCAAAGAAGAAACCAAATATAACAATCAAAACTGCACAGAACAGATTCACTGGAACGACGGGGATCAGCCAAAGCAGAAGCGCCAAAGCGGCAATCAGGATAAAAATAACCTTCATAGACAAATCTTTATCCGTGCGCTCTCCTGTACCTGCTCCGCCCTTGCCATAGCCCTTTAAAGCTTCTCTAAAGGTGCGCACAATCAATGGCAGAGATTTGATCAGACTGATGACGCCGCCTGCTGCCACTGCTCCTGCGCCAATATACTTGATATAATTGGTCCACACAGCAAAGGAACCGCCCTCCGCATACAGCTCTGCCACCGTCACATCTGCCGGGAAAAGAATGGAGTTTCCGCCAAACAAAACGATCAGAGGCATCAGTACGAACCAGCCCGTGATACCGCCTGCAAACAAATAGGAAGAAATTTTCGTTCCACAGATATAACCTACACCCAAAAGTGCCGGAAGCACGTCCACACCTACACCAGCTCCCGCATAAGCCGGGATCTCATAGTGTACCTCGCTAGGGAACAACTTTAAGCCATCTGCAATAAACTTATACAATGCCGCAATTCCAAGGCCTTTAAAGACAATACCAGCCTTTGCGCCGCCCTCTTCACCTGCCAACAATACCTCCGCGCAAGCCTGTCCTTCTGGATAGGGCAGGACTCCGTGCTCCTGGACAATCAATGCCTTCCGCAAAGGTACCATGAACAGCACACCCAATGCGCCGCCGATACCGGCGATAATGGCAATCTCAACCAGAGATGGTGCCTGAGTTCCCCACTCTGTCGCCCACAAAAACAGTGCCGGCATGGTAAAGATAGCACCTGCCGCTACAGATTCTCCTGCAGATCCAATAGTCTGAACCATATTGTTCTCCAACACGGAATCTCTTCTGAGAATCACCCGAATTACACCCATGGAAATAACGGCTGCAGGAATAGACGCAGACACAGTCATACCCACACGCAGTCCCAGATAGGCATTGGCTCCACCAAAGAGTACTGCTAATAGAATACCCAGAATAATGGAAGTAGCTGTAAATTCCGGCAGATTCTTTTCCGCAGGAATAAACGGTTTGAAATTGTTGTCACTCATACTCTCTCTCCTTCTCTCAGGATATCCTGTTCCCATATCTAAATTTAGAAACAGGATATCCAAATAATAAAATAAGTATACCATAATTCTACAAGTTGTGACAACTGTTTACTGTTGAATTCTGTAGCGCAAAAATTAGAGGGTATCAATTTTACTTTCTTGATACCCTCTGCTAAACTATGCTGTCCATTGGACTATGTCTCCTCTTTTCTTTTTTCAAACTACAATTTACTTTTCTGAATGTCCTGAATGATTATTTATCATTCATTCTCGTGAAACCTTTTTATAGGTTTCTGCTGTCACTGTTCGACTTCTTCTGTTCTCGGCTCTCTCTCTTTATTTTAAGACTTTCTTTTCTGGCTTTTTCTACTCTCTTCTTCTCTGCCAGCTTCTTCTACTCTACCGATTCTAATCGAACATTTTGCTCTTTGGGTTCCCTGACTTTCTTCTTACTATAATTTTTTGATTCTGATATGTTCTACACCTTCCTCTTATTTTATAGTAGAAAGTCTAACCTACGTTCCCACTGGTTCGTACCTCCCTTTCTTAAACTATGAGGTAATTCATTAAGTTTTTGTTGGACCGTACCTCCTTTTTTAGATTCACATCACATCTATATGAAATATATTATTATATATTCGGTATATTGAGTGGTGTGTTTGTTATGTCTTATCTTTAAACATATTATAATCATTCTATTTGTAATTGTCAATACCTTTTTTTTAAAATTTAAAATATTTTTCTCTATAATTTGTGTATTTTGGATATTTTGTATTAATTATTTGAATATTTTAAAATATTCATTCTAATCCTTGTATATACCTCTGCTCCACAAAAAAAGCTGTGCTCCCTTCCCAAGAAAGCACAGCTTTTGACTATTTTCTTCCACAGCACTGCTTATATTTTTTACCACTTCCGCAGGGACAAGGATCATTGGGATAAATCTTCTCCGAATCTCTCTTTTTTGGAGTCTTAGCAAGACTGGTATCCTTGTTCGTTCCTGTTACCTTCGCCACCTGCTCTCTCTCTGCCTTTTCCTCTACCCTTACGTGTAGCAGAATACGGATGGTTTCTTCCTGAATACTGGATGTCATGGCGGAGAACATATCATATCCGCTCAGCTTATATTCTACCAGAGGATCTCTCTGGGCAAATGCCTGCAGGCCGATACCTTGACGCAACTGATCCATGTCGTCAATGTGATCCATCCATTTCCGGTCAATCACTTTTAGCAAAAAGACACGCTCCAGCTCTCTTAGCATTTCTGAGTTGGGGAACTCTGCCTCTTTCAGTTCATAGAGCTTCACTGCCTCTTCCTTCAAGAGGTGCTTGAGTTCATTTTTCTTCTTGCCAGCTACTCTCTCTGGTATAATAGGCTTTAAAGGTATGGTGGGAAGAAGAACTTCATTGAGCCCTTTCAGATCCCATTCTTCTGGATCCTGGTCGTCCCCAATAAGAGTATCAACTGTATTCTCCACGGTATCGGTCAGCATCTTATAGATAGCATCTCTCATGCTCTCCCCGTCCAGAACCCGACGGCGCTCTGCATAGATGATCTCACGCTGCTCGTTCATTACCTGATCGTATTCCAACAGATTTTTACGTACTCCAAAGTTATTGCTCTCAATCTTCTTCTGAGCCTTTTCAATAGCATCTGACAACATCTTGTGCTCAATCTGTTCATTTTCCGGCACACCCAGAGCATTGAAGATCCCCATCAAACGCTCAGAGCCAAAGAGACGCATCAGATCGTCCTCCAAAGATATATAGAATCTGGATTCGCCTGGATCTCCCTGCCGTCCTGAACGTCCACGAAGCTGATTGTCGATTCGTCGGGCTTCATGGCGCTCTGTACCGATGATTTTCAATCCTCCAGCAGCCTTAGCGTCTTCATCCAGCTTAATATCTGTACCGCGACCTGCCATATTGGTGGCAATGGTGACTGCCCCGTGGCGGCCTGCCAGAGCTACAATCTCTGCCTCCCGCTCATGGAACTTGGCATTTAATACCTCGTGAGGAACTCCCCGCTTGCGCAGCAACGCACTTAGCTCCTCGGAAGCCTCAATGGTAATGGTACCCACCAGTACAGGCTGGCCTTTTTTGTGAGCCTCCTCAATGGCATTAACTACAGCAAGCAGCTTTTCTTTCTTTGTCTTATATACGGCATCCTGCAAATCCTGTCGAATCACAGGACGGTTGGTGGGAATCTCGATTACGTCCATGCCGTAAATCTCGCGGAACTCCTTTTCCTCTGTCAGGGCTGTACCTGTCATGCCAGCTTTTTTCTCATATTTGTTAAAGAAATTCTGGAATGTGATGTTGGCAAGAGTTTTACTCTCTCTTTTTACCTTTACGTGCTCTTTTGCTTCAATAGCCTGATGAAGCCCGTCTGAGTACCGGCGGCCAGGCATAATACGCCCTGTAAATTCATCAACGATCAGCACCTGATCGTCCTTTACCACATAATCCTGATCCCGGAACATAAGGTAATTGGCCCGCAAAGCCAGGATAATATTGTGCTGGATCTCTAGATTTTCAGGATCTGCCAAATTCTCAATATGAAAATACTGCTCTACCCGTTTTACACCGTCAGCAGTCAGATTGACTACCTTGTCCTTTTCATTGACGATGAATTCGCCCGTCTCTTCAATCTCCTCGCCCATGATCGCATTCATTTTACTGAACTCTCCACTGGCTTCGCCCCGCTTCATGGTCTTTGCCAGAGCGTCACAGACCTCATAGAGCTTTGTGGACTTGCCACTCTGCCCAGATATAATCAGGGGTGTCCGCGCTTCGTCAATGAGTACCGAGTCCACCTCATCTATAATGGCATAGTACAGAGGCCGCTGTACAAGCTGCTCCTTGTAGATCACCATATTATCACGCAGATAGTCAAATCCCAGTTCATTATTCGTCACATAGGTAATATCACATTTATAAGCTTCCCTGCGCTCATCATTCGTATTGCTGTTCAACACCACGCCGACAGTCAGCCCCAGAGTTTCATGAACCTTTCCCATCCACTCTGCATCACGGTGGGCCAGATAGTCATTGACTGTTACGACATGAACGCCTTTTCCTTCCAGGGCATTGAGGTACGCCGGAAGGGTGGATACCAGGGTTTTTCCTTCACCTGTCTTCATCTCCGCTATACGGCCCTGATGAAGAATAATACCACCGATTAGCTGTACCCGGTAATGCTCCATTCCAAGAGCACGTCTGGCTGCTTCTCTCACTGCAGCGTACGCCTCCACCAAGAGATCATCCAGTGTCTCACCGTTTGCCAGCCGTTCTTTGAACTCTTTTGTCTTACCTTTCAGCTCTTCGTCTGACAATTCCATCATTTCAGGCCGCAAGGCTTCGATTTTATCTACTATTGGATAAATCAACTTCAATTCACGTTCACTGTGGGTTCCGAACATTTTCGTAATGATATTCATCGAATTAACTCCTGTATCGTATATTGGGGGAAAATACCCTATTTTTGTATTGTAGCACTAACAGAAAGATTATTCAAGAAAAAAGCTTCCAGAGCCATTGTTCTCTCCCTGACTCTGGAAGCTTTACTCTATAAGCTATTATTTAAGTTCCTATGCTTTCAAATTTTTCTCTAAACCTCGGGCTCTAAAAGTCCATACGTATTGCCCTTTCGCTTGTAGACTACGTTGATCTGATCCGTCTCCGCATTGACGAACACATAAAAGCTGTGACCCAGCATCTCCATCTGAACGCAGGCATCCTCTGGGTACATGGGCTTGCAGTCGTACTGTTTGGTACGGATAATCTTTACCTCCTCATCTTCTGCTTCCCGATCAATGAATTCCTGCCGGAAGCTGCCGCCTCCCTGCTCTCTTTGTACAATCTTATTCTTATACTTCCGTAGCTGTCGCTCAATCACTTCCTCCACCAGATCAATAGATACATACATATCATTGCTTACCTGCTCGGAGCGGATAACTGTTCCCTTCACAGGAATCGTAACCTCAATCTTCTGTCTCTCTTTCTCAACGCTTAATGTTACCTGAACTTCTGTGTCTGGAGTAAAATAGCGCTCTAACTTTCCAAGCTTGTCCGTAATGGCTGTCCGAAGACCTTCTGTCACATCAATGTTTTTTCCGCTAATAATATAACGCATAGACTCAACTCCTTTACGCTTTTTTAGACCACTGACCCGGCAAAGTGTGTCAATTGTCTTGTCCCAAGTATACCACATTTTGGTAAGGGATACAACCACCAAAGAGATCCAGAGCACTTCCAATAGTCACATCCAGACGCCCTCTTCCAAGTTCCTTCAAAGTCCACAGATCTTCCATACTGCCCACGCCTCCAGCATAGGTGACAGGAATACCCTGCCAGTCTCCCAGAAGTGAAACCAGCTCCTTTTCAATGCCAGATGCCTTTCCCTCCACATCCACTGCGTGAATGAGAAACTCGCTGCAATACTTGGAAAGCTCCGTGAGAAGCTCCTTAGTAACTTCCACATCCGTAAATTTCTGCCATCGATCCGTGACTATATAATAAGTCCCTGCTCTCTTACGACAGCTCAAATCAAGAACTAGCTGTTTCTCCCCTACCGTATCCCGCATCCTCTTAAGGTTGTGATACTCAATCTGCCCATTTCGAAATACATAAGAGGTTACAATTACATGGGATGCCCCTGCCTCCAAATATTCACAGGCATTGTCGGGAGTGATCCCTCCCCCAACTTGAAGTCCCTTGGGGTATACTGCCAGGGCGCTTATAGCTTGTCTCTTTGTAGCTTCATAATAGGGAGAATCCTTTCCGTTGAGCAAAATGATATGGCCTCCCTTTAAACCATCCTTTTTATATAGTGTGGCATACCACTCTGCCGTCTGCTCTGATACAAAGTTTTCTCTGGCAAAATCATTTTTATCCGACAGGCTTCCACCTACAATCTGCTTTACTTTTCCATTGTGAATATCAATACATGGTCGAAAACGCATTGCCTTGTCCTCCCTAATCTTTGATTTCCTGAGACAAATACCTTGTCCACTGCCTAATTATAATAAATTCTCCAAATATTACAAGTCTATTCTAACATATGGGCTCTCCAAGGCTCTGACAGTCCACAAATCATTACATAGCTGCCCATAGCAGCCCTGGTATCTGATCTGTATGCCGTCAGAGCAGGAGTAGTATTTATTATAGCTCCTTACCTTGGATTACCCTCTGCAATCCTGGACACGCCCACAAAAATCTCCGAAATTTTATACCAAGTGGGATAATCTACGATTCCATTTGTCGGAAGTCCAAAGATGGACTGGAAATCCCGCACTGCCGCCTCTGTAGCAGGCCCGAAAATCCCGTCTTCTGCAATGACAGGAAGTGCCGGATAGGCCTGGGCAATTCGATTAAGCTGTTCCTGCATTTGTAATACCTTTTGCCCTCTGGCCCCCACAGACAGATTACTCCCCGGCCAGGAATAGGGAACGCCTGAAATTTCCTCTGCAGTGTTGATATACATAGAATTCCCATAGTAATTTCGTAAAATTTCTATAGCGGAATATCCCTGTTCTCCCAAAGCCTGGCTTCCCCACTGGCTCATCCAATTGGGACAAGTCACCCGCCGTCCGTCACAATATTGTGTCAAAATAGGCTGTTTTACATTGGGTCTGGATAGATAATTGCCAAACAATTCATCCACAATCCGAGAAATATTTCCAAAAATGTTTCTTCCGTTGATCCATTTGTGATCAAAAGCAGTGGATGATGTAATGGTGAAATCATAGCCTTTATTTCGGTACCACGGAGCATATAGGAATCCAGGGTAGGGATAAGGTATTATTGAGTGAGATTTGGGTAAAAATAGGGGCCAGGAGGGTGAAGTGGATAAGGCATGAGTATGAGGTAATAGGCTTGTAAAAATAGAATAACAGTAAAGTGATAGTAGGTCAATATCCAAAAGAGGGTATTGGCCTATTTGTTTAGCAAGTAAAAAAGCATGTCAATAAGGTATGAATATATTTTGAAATATAATTTTGAAAAAAGCAAAGGATGCAAGGTAGTTTAAGGGGTAAGGGAATAATATTTCAAAAGGGTATAGTCTAATGAAAGTATGTCAAAAAGGCAATTATGAAATGGGAGGAAAAAGGAATGGTATCTTATGGATATGCAAGGGTAAGTACAAATGAACAGAATCCAGAACGCCAGATACAGGCAATAAAGGCATATCGGCATGATATGCTGATAGAAAACATTTTTATAGATAAACAATCGGGAAAGACATTTGATAGACCTAACTATAATACCTTAAAACTCATATTAGAGAATTTACGCAAGTCATCAAAAGAGATGCACATAGAATTAATCATAGAGGAATTGGATCGATTAGGTAGAACAAAAGAAGGGATACGAAAGGAATTAGAATGGTATGCAAAGCAAAATATATTTATTCGTATTTTAGAAATACCAACCACATTAATAGACATAGATGCTCAAAATGAGTGGGTACTAGAATTAATTAACAAGATATTAATAGAGGTATACTCTTCTCTTGCAGAACAGGAAATGGACAAAAGGGTAAAAAGGCAGTCGGAAGGAATTGCAGAGGCCAAAAAACAAGGAGTATACAAAGGTAGAAAACCCATACAAGTAAATGAGAATCAGTTTATAAGGGTATACAAAGAATGGAAAGGAAACAAGATAAAAGGCAAAGAAGCCATGCAAATTTTAGGTTTAAAGCCTAATACATTCTATCGTAGGGTAAAAGAATATGAAGCCAGTTTAAGTTCAGAATGAAAACAGCTCATATTTTGCAAATATACCATGCCATTCATACAAAGAGCAAAAATCGCTGTACAGTTAAGATACATAAAATAATTATCAACAATAAAAAGGAAATTATCAATCAAAAGATAAGAGGAAAAGGAAGTGATTTTCGGCTCTTACAATCTGAAAAAAATCATCATACAAAAGAGGAAAAATTAAAGAACAGTAAAAGTGCAAAAGAAGTTAAAATTAAAAATCAAAAATTTGATGAGCAAAGTTAAACAAGAAAATTAGAGAAAGGGTTTATAGAGAAAAAAGGAAGAAAACATCCCATAAAAACATTAAAAGTTTTAAAAAAATACCTTGCCTTTTCCCTTATTCAGCGTTACTCTCCCACTACCTTAAAAAGAAAGGAGGGGAAAAGGATGAGGGCAATTCAAAACCTAAATTCAACAGATTTAATAATCAATCTGTTGAATGAATTAGATTCAGAAATGAATCACTTAACAAATGTATTGGAGGTGATACAAGTAGGTATCAAGCATATGCCATATAATGATAAAGAGAATGAAATATCCAGTATATATGTATTAGAACATTACATACAATATTTACAAGATGCTTATGTATTAAATATCCTGGATATAATAACAAGCAATAGCCAACACAAGAATAGTTTATAAGCTGTTAAGGAATTGCACAAGAAAAGTTTTTTGTTCTGGTGTCAGCATAGAAGTATCAATGGTGTCATTCTCACGGGTATTAAACCCAAGTAAATAATCCGTAGAGCAATGATAAAGTCTGGCAAGGGCCATAAGAACTTCCACACTTGGTGTTCTTCCGCCTGTCTCATAATTAGAAACAACAGACGGGGAAACGCCAAGTGTCAAGGCAACTTCCTTTTGAGAAAGGTGGTTTAGTATTCTTTGTTGGTGTAACCGTTCACCTAATCCATGAATCATATGAGACCTCCTGTTATTAGTTTATTGTAGACAATAAATGCTTTCTATAGGTCAACAAAACAATGCTAAAAGCATTGAAAAATTGACTTAAAGGAAGTATAATAATACTAAATACAAAGGAGGAAGGGTTAATATGATGGATATTAAAGAGCTTACAACATATGATATTGAGGTCTTAGAACTGATAAAAGATTTGAAAGAGTTTAAGGGCAAGGGTTTTGAACATTCATCCTTAGATGAAAAAGTGCAAGCATTTATAGAGGGAAATCAAGGCTCAAGTGATTTTGATGAACAATTATTTGTAAGCAGTATATTAGAGTTAAGCAAAAGTAAATGCATTAAGACCTCAAACAAGGGAGGTACCAGATTAGAGGTTTTGGATATTACAATACAGGGGTTAGAAATTATAGAACAATTAAGCGGAGGTAAAGTAGAGAAAGAAAAGGAGAATGGAGAAACAGTTATCATAAATAATAATACAATCAATCTTAAAAGTATTAAAAATAAAGCGTTTAACTTATTATGTAACAATAAAGCAAAAGTAGATAATCCCAAGGTAGGAATAAATCCAAGCGTATTTTAAATGTATTATACATACAATCGGGCATAAAAATAAAATAAAGAAAAATAAAATTTTTGTGGTGGTATGCGAAGAGCATATCACCACAAACACTATTAGGAAAAGGAGAACGCTAACAAATGGATGGAAAGTTTATGAAGATCAAAAAGCTCATCATACCAACAATAACAATGTTAATCATGTGCAGTCAAATAATGGGCTGTGCTTCAGTTTCTTCAAAAGAGATGGTCGAACTATTGCGGGAGGGATCTACAATAGAGATTGAAGTAGCCGTACCCTCCTATTATGAAGAAGAACAAGGCACAGAATCCACCCTAGCATGGACAGAACTAGGATCACAGTCAAACTACCAAGAGTTCAGAATGGGTTTTGACGATCTATTCCGGGTATTAAGTTTCGATCAAGGAAAGAAGAATGGTCCTTGTTACATAGACCTAGAGGGCAACTGGACAAACAACAGCACCCTCTACTATGCAATGCAAAACAAAGTATTTGCAGATATACTCAAAGACAGTGACACCCTCACGGATCTAACAGAATATGTTCAAAATAATTATATAGACATAGATGAAAGTGATGAAAAGACAATCAGAGATATAGCAATCAATGCTTATTTTAGTTTATTTGATGACAATGAAGTAGGCTATGCAAACAAAAACAGTACCCTAACTCGTGGTGAATTTCTAGCTGGTCTAGTAAAGAGTGATACCCCAGTAGATACAAACCTACAATCCAATAGTGATTTAGTATCCTTAGTAGGAAGTGATTCAGAGCAAGTCAAGTTAGCAAGCCAAGCACTAGACAATTCTTACTTAGATGTAGAAAGTAAAAGTTTAGATTCAACAACTTTCAATGGAACAATCACCAGAGCAGAAGCCATATATACGATAGTTCAAAGATACTTTAGCAACGAATATGCGGCTGTAAAGGATAATGACAAGGCATACAAAGACACAGGCAATGCCCAAGACATAGCCCTTAGAGCAGGCATCAAAGACAAAAAGACCAATGAAGCCCCAGACAGATGGAAAGCAGGAATCATGTCTCTAATGGTCAACGAACCCCACAAAGGAATGGACAAAGAATTATTCAAAGCAATGGTAGTCAGCAAACAGTTAGGTTTAATAGAAGGTGAAGAGAGTAATTGGGATGAAGCTTTAACAAAGGGAGAAGCCATCGAATTAATTCTAAGAGCAAATGAAGCCATAGCAACCAGAGATGGTTATGCAACAGATTCAGAGTTAGGTTTAAACGAGGGACAAAGCATAAGTCGGGGAGATCAAGTCAGTGATGTTGACACTAGCCAAGGCAATGGAGAATACCAAGACACAGAGGTAAATGGAGATATCGTAGATGGGACAGCTCTCACACAGGAAGAAATAGAGCAATTAAAAGCTAATGCTACAACAGACAAAGAAAAAGATAGTATAGATGCATATGAATCTATAACTAAAACAGGTACATGGACTAGTCCTAACGGTGGTACATATAATGAAGTAGTTGGAAAACCTGGAGACACATCCTGGCGTCAAATGACAGACCAAGAAGCCAAGGTAGCATTAGCTAATGATCCAGAATTATTATTACCTCAAGCCGAATTAGCAAATGGTACATGGTGTAAATTTATGTTTGGCAAGGTATATTTTGACCCTTACAAATATTTAGAAGATTCAGAGAAAGCAATGGATGATATATCAGATCAATTAATAACATCTGAAAATTTTGAAGATTAATCAATATTCTACCCAGATGCCAAGATAATTTATCTTAGCATCTGGGTAAAAAACTCAATAGAAACAAATTTTTAATAAGTTTAAACAGTAATTTGTAATTTTTCCAATTTTGCGGTATACTATATATGAGGTGGTGATTATAATGCTTAATCTATCAGAGATTATAAAAACATTGCAAAGCGTATATAATAAATATGATAACATAAAAATAGGATTAGCTGGTTCATATGCAAATAATACATCAAAAATAGATAGTGATATAGATGTAGTAATAGATGGTGATTCAATGCGAATAGATATAGCAGAGTATATCAAAGGACTATTTAGTATTCCTGTGGATATATTATGGCTTGAATTACTGAAAGAGGATGATGAAGAACTTGATAGATATGCTTTGTCTATAGGAGTTCCGCAAAATAAACATTCAGTTTATAAGACAATTTTAAGGGAAGTGAAGTGGGTATGACTAAATCATACAGTAAAGATATTCAATTACTTTTAAAAATATCACAAAATCAACAGAAAATCAAAATGGTATTAAAAGATTTTAAGTGTACAGAGATAGATTTAGATACTAATACATACGCCTTTGATTTATGTGCATTATATATGTCTCAAATAGGGGAAGCGAGTAAATATCTTACAGATAGTACAAAGCAATCTTTTAAATATTTCGATCCATCTATTACAAGTTATTTTAGGAATATGATAGATCATGTATATGAAAAAGTTAATAAGAAATATTTAAAGGCATATATTTTTAGTATGATAAAGCAAGAAGTTATAAAAGAAATAATTGACAGAATAAATTTCTGTACTGAACATGCAAAGAATAAGTAATTATAGAAGAACTTTTATAGCAGGCACTGACCCCACAAAGTCAGTGCTTATTTAATTTCACTTCAAGCCCCCAAATATACATCTAAAATAGATTAAGATAAAAAATAGTTGTCAATAATTTTGGATAAAGGAGGACAAGCAAACAATGGTACGAAAAAGAAGTTACATCCCAATATTATTTACAATCATATCACTGTTATTATTAATAGTACTTTTAAACACTTCTCCTGCTCATGCAACAGGTGGTGTAAATGGTGAATACCATGATACTGTAAATGGAACAAACGTTGATATAGAGCATCCTTGGTCAGAGAAGTTTAAGGGTTATAGAATATCTATAGTATCAGAATCAGATAAAAATGTAGATAAGACAATAGACATGTGGTTTGGTAATGGTACACATGAGGATGTATTCCGATTAACAAGACCAGACCCGGCACATGGACTATGGGCAAGTTCTTATCTAGGTGCCACACGTGAATCTCAAGAAGTATCAAAAGTAAACAGAATTTATGATGATGCAGAAGATTTTTTAAATGAATCTGGAAACAATGAAATGCCACATCCTTGGTATGGGTTTACCTCAAATGGACAGCAATTAGAAAATTGGATATATACAACAGAGGAAGGAGAGGAATACTGTAATGGACTAAGATTGATTGAAAAGATTTGGGGGACTGAAATATTAGAGCAATATGTAAATGATCCAAATAATGAGGAATTTTATATAATCATAGAGGGGTTATCTCTATTTGACATGTTAGATGAATATAATGAAAGAATAGGCATTTTTGCCGGAACAGCCTTTAACTGGAGTGGTAGATTAAGTGGTTGGTTGCACATGCCATATGGTAATGTATGGTTAAGGAGAGGAACCAATGGTGCTTTTGCAATATCCCTCCAATTAGAGGAAACTTGGAAGGGTGTCAACACTTGGGGGCAAATGGATATGCCAGTGAGGAAAAGTGTTGGTACAGATCCAAATATAGAGACACAATTTATAAGTGCTGAGGAATTAAGGACTTATGGATATGATGTAGTAGTTTATAGGTTTAGTGATGTAATGAACCTAAGCACCCACACCTGGGATTACCCATTAGGCGAAACCCCAGGGCCAGCCCCAGAGGTAGAAGATCTAAAGAAGAATAAAATAAATATCATAAAAGTATATTGTACACGTGACAAAGAAACGGAGGAAGTCATAAGTTGGGATGGCAGTTTCCTTCGCAAAGAAAATCCAAAGACAATACAAATAGAGGATGAACCAGAGTATATAGTAGAGGAATGGAAAACGACGAGGGATAAGAACCCCACGGCCCCACCAACTTGGGACCCCATAAAGCCCAGGCCGCATATACAGAAAGGCACCTCCCAAGGCACAGTAACCCTAGACCCCACAGACCCCACCAAAGAACAAACCCTCTATGTTCTATTAGTAAAATATGAAGAGATAGACAATGAAAAGGATTTAATCTTACATGAAAGTGAAATCAGCAGATATTATGAGTTAACAAATGTAAAAGAGTTTAACACCCTAGATAGAAATATTCAAAACCAATCTTATTCATACTATAAAAAAAATCGAGTAAAGGCAAATTGCACAATGCCCTACATGCCAGAATGTTTTCAACAACATTCTTTTTTTATGCAACAACATATATTTTGCACATTCCAAAAAAGCAGGAAAAGATGACTTAAGCACAAAATAAGTTTATCTATTCTGCTAATTTTTTTATGTTAAACAATATGGTATTCTGAAGTCATACTTATAAAGGTGGTGAAACAAATGGAAGAGATTAAGCTTGTCATAGGGGCAAGGAGGACACAAGTAATCGTTTATGAGGATGTAGATTACGGGATACCAAAGGATACCATATACAAAGAGAAGAAAATCCCAGTCAAGAGACAAGAAGATAAAGAGCAAGAAGATAAAGAGAAGAAACAATCTTCCTATGCAGCGTTCAATTATTATCAGCGATTGAAGAAAAGAAGGGAAACACTAAAGGAATTAATCTACAATAATTTTGCGGTTCCAAACGTATCCTTTTTAACATTAACGTTTGATGATACTCAAAGGGGTGAGAAAGATTATACGGATTTAGATACTGCACACAGGGAGTTTAAGAATTTCATCTTAAGGATGAACCGTAAATACAACAATTTTAAATATGTGGGTGTGTTTGCAAGGCAAAAGACAGGGAACTGGCACTATCACCTGATATGTAATTTAGATCACAAGACAACCAACAAAGAAGTAGAGACCATATGGAAAAGAGGATATGTCTGGATAGAGTATATAAAAGCAAATAGCGATTTTTATGATAAAGTTAGCTATTGTATCCGCAACATGCAAGAGGTAGGTTTAAAGGAATTACAAGGGGAAAAGGGCTATTTATGTTCAAAAAACCTACAAAGGAATATCGTCTTGAGGACATGGAGGGAAAATGAGTTAGAGGAATGTAGAGAGGTATTCCAAGATATTAGGACAAAGAAAAATAAATTGTTGTATACATCAGAAAAAGTACAAGGCGTAAAAGCCAAAACAGCAGACCAAGAAACAGGAGAAATCCTATATTATTATGATAATCAAAAGATATTAAATGATACATTAGAAAGATATGGATATGAGGAATGGAAAAGCACCTTTCATCATATTTCATCAAGTGCAAAATATCCAGAGCGATTCAAGTTATTAGAATGTGCAGAGAAAATACAAAAGAAGAAAGATTAAACAAGATTAAATTCATCAAAAATACATCATATGCAAACATAGATAAAAAATAATTAAAGATTTAGGGAGTAATAATTTTAAAGGGAGTTAAGATAGATAAGTTTATTTTAACTCTCTTTATTGCACATATACCATATATGCAAGCAGTAATTATATAATAAATACAAATTGGCTATATTCCCTAACAGCCCTCATTTCATGCGGCAATCTCCCTAAAAAATATGATTCACTTCTGGCTATTACGTCAACAGACACCGTAGTTTTTCAGCGTTAGAATGTGTGTATAAGTTAAATAAAAAACATTTTTCTAAGGAGGAAAACATTATGTGTAAAATCGTAGTAAACCAAGTAAATCAGTTTAGTTGCAGGATTCAGGGTTATGAATTGTTTGAAACCAAGACCGGAGAAATCATAGGCATGACCGAGAAAGATATCGTTAAGGCCATCAATGCGGATGAAACAATCTTAGGTCTGACACTGGACAGTGAAAACAAAGTAGTTTTGGATAGTGAGAGCTTTTTCCAGAATAACATCATGGTAAAGACAACCTTAACCAGTATGCATCCATTAAATGAGGACTGCCCGGTAAATATCCTGTATACGGTAATCGGTTTAAATGGAGACAAGTACATCCTGTTAAACAGCCGGTTTGGACGTAGTGAGGTTACCAAAAACAAATTATCTGCCATGTTAGAAATCGGTTTGATACAAGGTGGAGCAAGGTTACAAGAGAATGGAGAGATTGAGATTGTAGAGGTTTTAAAGCCGCAAGCAACCATGAAAAAGGAAGTCAAAGAGAAATAGGATAAAAGAGAGGATAATAAGGTACAATGCCCTATGTCAAATTCAACTTGACATAGGGTATTTTTCTATGGATACCTGGAGAATATACGTCAATTAGAAAATAAAACTAAAAAAAAGAAAGGAGTTAAGGACATGATTATTACTGCTAGTGCATATTACCAAGAGGAAGCTGAGGGAGAAATAAAAAGCAGGCTTCGGGCATCTATTCATGTAGACAGTTCTAATGAATCAACTGATCGAAGAGCAAAATCTATTGCAAGGAATTTATATAGTAATATGGTAGTAATGATACCAAGGGAGGGAAATCAAGATGTGGTTAAATAGGATGTATGTTTGGCAGGCAGACGGATTATTATACATTTATACACAATATGGAGAACTAAAGGCCACAGTAGCATTGCCGCAAAATGGTCAACAATTACAGAATATCCGTATCCTGGACAAGATAACTAAAATCTTAGCAATGGCATGGGGATATATAACACCACAGGAAAAAAAGTAATTGTTTGATAGATAGGGGAATAGGAATCAACCTATTCCTTTTTCTATGCCAGCATTTATTTATAAACCAAAATAAATCTAGTTAGTAAAGGGGATAAAGCACAGAATATAGAAACTATGAAAAAAAGAGAATAAATATCATTACAACAATAAGGCTAGTGATAAATTTTATGAATCAGCAACTACTATTCTATTATGATAAAATGAAAGAAATGCAAGTGAGTTTATACAAAGAAAGGGAAAAATTATATCAATGGAGTTTAACCTTTTGAGAAAAGGTTAAGATTAACCATAATTTATAAAAGCATGGATGAAGGGAATAATTTTTTTAAAAAATAGGTTTAAATAGGGTAAAAAAGGTATGGAACGCAAAAATAAAAGGGGGGAGGAAATGGAATCCATATACATTACCTTTCAAGCTTAATAATTTCTTTCCACAAGCAATAAGATCAAAAGATAGAATAAAAAATAACAATAAAAGTAATCCTCTCTTCTATATCAATCTAAATATTGTTCATAATCAATCCCTCAAATTGTTTAAACCCGAAGAAAATAATGTAGCTTTATAAGACATGCACCCATTCCTATAAAAACAGAGATAAGAAAGTAAATAATAGAAACATTGAGGAAAAACCATCATACGTTCTGTTTCAGAAACATGTACAGAGTATACATTACTTTTTATGCACAGAAAAAATCTAAAACAGCCTATACATTCTGTTAATAGACCTATATTTTTCAAAAAGTATGCATAGCATGATTGTCATACATATTTTGGATACCCAAATAAAAAGGAGTTTTGCTGTGATGAAAGGTTATACATCATTTATTTGGGTCTACCAAAAAACAAGGAATCATAAAGTAAAAGTAAGGAAACAACAGGATGTGGAGAAGATCAAAGGAAAGGTAAAAAGGGTAACTTATCATTATAAAAGTCCTATCACAGATAAGTTTCAAATCACCTTGGAATTTAAAAGTAATCCTGATAGCAATAAAATCAAACAAGAAGTAAAAGAAATATTAAAGGGAGAATTTTTGAAGAATTTTATAGAAAGCTCTGGACAAAGCCGAGACCTGGCGTTATCATCACCCCCACATTTAGATAAGGAGGAAACAAGGGAATGAAGAAAGTAAGGTGTTTATATCGTGTATCGTCAAAACAGCAGTTGCATGGGGATGATATACCACTACAAAGGAATGAGTGTAAGGAATTTATTGCTCATCAGTCAGACTGGAAATTTGATTCAGAATACATAGAAAAAGGAGTATCGGGCTATAAGAAAGCCATCAGGGAAAGAGATATATTGATGGAGATTGTGAGGGATGCATCCAAGAAAGAATTTGATATTCTATTAGTTTATATGTCTGATCGTTTAGGACGCAGGGAGGGGGAAACCCCTTTGTATGTATCAAACCTAAATAACCTGGGAATTGAGGTCTGGTCAGTCAAGGAAGGAAAAATAGAAACAGAGGAACATATTGACAAGCTTTTGAACTATATTCGTTTCTGGCAGGCAGAGGGAGAAAGCAGGAAAACAGGAATCCGTGTAAGGGATGCACAGTTAGATAAAGTAAGAAAGGGAGAGTTTGTAGGGGGCTGTGCTCCATTGGGTTATGATTTGATACCAACGGGAGAAATCAATGCACATGGAAGGATTGCCAGGAAGTTAGTCATAAATGAAGAGAAAGCAAAGTTAGTCCGCCAGATTTTCAATTATGCTCTCAATTATGGTTATGGTTCGTTTAAGATTGCAAAGGTTTTAAATGAGCAGAAAATACCTGCACTTAAAAGTGATGAATGGAAAAGCACATCTATTTCCTGCATATTAAAGAATCCTATCTACAAGGGCTATGTGGCAAGGCGTGATGGAGGGCCTAATGGGAGTAAGACCTATTCAGAACAGCCCAATCCCGATTACATCATCATACCAGAGGATATCTGGGATAAAGTGCAAGATATAAGGGAATGTAGGGTAAAAAGGATGCGAAGGACTTATCCCATTTCCACAAGTGGCCGTTTATTGTTTATGGATATCTTATATTGTGGTTATTGTGGGAGAAAGTTTACCAATGGGAGCAAATATGATTATTGGACAACAAAGGATGGGGAGAAGAGACAGAAGATTGTAGGCAGGTATCGCTGTGGTACAAAGGCTGTAGGTTCCCTCCAATGCAAGGGAAGGGGAGCATACAGGCAGGAGGAAATAGAGCCAATCCTATTAAATGTCATAGGAACATACATGGATTCTTTAGGCAAGGCAGAGGTTTATTCAGAACTTTTAGAGATGCAGGAAAAGCAGAGAAAGGCTTTACAGACTACCATCAACCAACAAAAGAAAAAAATAAAAGCCATAAAAGAAGATATTACAACACTAGAGGATAAAATACCTGATGCAATCCGGGGGGAATATGTAATACCTCTTGAAAGATTATCCAATCTCCTGGAGGACAGAGAGAAAAGCCTACAAGATGAGATACAAACCTTAGAGGATATGGAGCAAGAATATGAGCAATCCGAACTGGACATCCAAGATTTAGAGAGATATAATAATCTCATCATAAATTGGAGAGAGACCTTTGAGCAAGCCCCAGTCCCTATGAAAAAAGTAATCATTGGCAAATTGATTGAACGGATAGATGTTTACAATGATGACATCAAGATCAAATTTAGAATCAGTTTAGAGGATTTTGGACAAAGAATCCATGGTAATAGCGATACCACTCTGTATATACGCGATTCAAAGTAAAGGACATAATAGCCAGAATATTTGCCCGAATGGCCGCCTCACTCCAGGTGGCATAGATTTCACTGGATGCCACATTTTTAATATAATCTTTATAGCGGACCCAATAATTCGTAGCTGAGCTGTCAGTGGGAACACCGTCATGGACGATTACGTATTCCGGCACTACTACCCGGCTCAGGACAATTTCCCCCGTCTCATTGACTGGCTTAATCTCAGCTTCTGCAATTTTAGGCGGGTAATCTCCAAACAGTGTATGGGCAGGAATTACAAAACGCTCATATTCCCTACCGTCCTGTAATGGAACCATCTTAATATTCTGTAAAGCCGTCACATTGGGAAGGATTTCTGCTCCTACCACCTCCACCGGCTCATATCCCGGTGCTGTCACTTCCATCGTATATTCTGAATAAGGCTGCTGTTCACTTGGCTCAATACTATATTCCAAAGGCGGGGCAGCCAATTCCAGCTCTTCTGTCTGCCCTGATTCATTTGTCGTTACTTCTTCCAGTTCCCGTTCTGGTTCTCCCGTATAGTAGATTGCTATTTTTGCCCCTGATATGGGCGTTGCTCCAAGAGCTGATGTAACATTTACCTGCAGGCGGCCCATGTCCACCGCCTCTGTCTGCATGGCTTTCACTGGAATATCGCGCATAATCATCCCTCATAGACCATATTTCTATATAGCTTATGCAGGAAAAATAGTTTGGTTCCAATTAGTTCTTGACATTTCTTGGCTGAATCATGCTATAATATACTAGATCCATACAACATTATTTTACAATTAAGAAATGGGAGTTTTGCCACCTATGACAGCAACAATTGAGACAAAACAAAATCTAAAGTTACAGGCCTATTCTATCTTAAAAGAAAAAATCGTCAATTGTGAGTATAGCCCTGGAAGTATGCTAAATGAAGCGCAGCTTGCCGCCAAGCTGGGATTTAGCCGAACTCCCATCCGCGAGGCTATCAGTATTCTGGAGATGGAAGGATTTCTGCACATTGTGCCCAAAAAGGGAATCCTGGTAACTGATATCCTTCTTAGCGATATTGTTCAAATCTTTCAGGCCCGTATGGAGATTGAACCCATTGCACTAAAACTGGCTGGACCTAATATTCCCCAGGAAGAGCTGTTACAATGGAAAGAAAATTTTCAGTCGGAGGTGCTTTCTATCGAACATGGCTATCAGACAGACACTGCCATGCATTTGGGAATTATTAGCCACTGCAATAATTCTTATATCATTGATATGATGAAAAAAGTCTTTGATAAAAACACGCGTATCATTGTCTGTAGTACCCAAAACAAAGCCCATTTACAGGAAGCCCGCAAAGAACATATAGAAATCCTGGACTGTCTCCTGAATCAGGATCTGGAGCTGGCCGCCACAAAGATGCGCTCCCATGTGGCTGGTTGTCGCAATGCGGCAATGGATTTCTTCTATTCTATCTAGCAGATAGTAGCTAATTTTTCTATGCGCCTGCACATAAAAAGAGCTGTTACAGAGAAAAGGCATGATATGTCTTCTCCTTGCAACAGCTCTCTATTTTCTAAACTTAATGTCTGTCTTGATAAGCCTGCACAGAATCCCACAGCCCGTCCAATGCTTTTAACGTCTTACAGTACAGCTCATACTTTTCATCATAAATGGATGCCCGCTCCATATCTGGGAGCACAGGGCTGGAAATCCGACACATCCTGGCCGCCGCCTCTGCAATATCTGGATAAGCTTTGCAGGCTGTGGCACCAATCAGGGCGCAGCCGAAAGCACCTGTCTCATTTACCTGTACACTCTCTACCGGCAACTTCATCACATCTGCAAACATCTGGGTCCACATAGGAGAACGCGCAGCACCTCCGGCCAGACGAATGGATTTGGGCGCCTCCTTTCGCGTCTTTAGAAGCCTTTCCAAATGATATCTGTGGCAGAAGGTGACACCTTCATACACACTTCTCAGTAAGTGCTTCCTCGTATGGAAGTTGCTAAGCCCTACAAAGCTTCCCCTGGCATTTGGATGTACATTGCTGGCCATGAGAAATGGCAGATATACAGGACAAAATTCCTCAGGAGGAATCTCCTCCACCCAGGCGTTCATCTGTTCATAAATGTTTGTTCCATTTTTTTTGCACTCCTTGCGAAGCTCTGGAAGCAAAGTTTTCATAAACCACTCATTATTTCCCGCTGAAGTGGGGCTACATTCTTCTATCAGATAATAGTCTGGCAGACAGAAGAAGGAGTTCATCATGACGCTCCCATCTGTGATGGGTTTCCGACCTATGTACTCATTAATACTCCAGGTTCCCGCGATCATACAGACATGTTCCTCATCTGTGACGCCCACGGCCAGAGCGCAGGCATCAATATCAAAGGCGCCTCCGGCTACGGGGGTTCCCTCATTCAATCCTGTCTTTTGGGCTGCCTCCGCTGTAATATAACCGCAGATATCTGTAGAATACCGAAGCGGTGGCAGCTTTTCCATACACTCAGAGAGACCAAACAGCTCCAAAAGCTCCTGATCGTATTCTTCTGTGTGAAGGTTTACCAGATTACAGCCAGAATAATCCGTGCGCTCCGCAAAAGCTTCTCCTGTGAGGCAAAACCGCACATAATCCTTGCAGGCAAAAATCCACTGGGTCTTCTCCAGGGCTTCTGGCTCATTATCCTTCAGCCATGCCAGAAGGGATACTGGCTGGCTGCTCAGAATGTGTTGGCAAGATCGCTCAAATACTTTATCTTGCGTCCCATCCTCTTTCCACTGTACTGGATAGCGCCAGGCTCTGTTATCTGTAGAAATAATTCCATTTCGCACGGGCCTGCCATCTTTTCCCCAGAGATACAGGCCCTTCCCATGTCCACAGACTGTCACACAGGCGATATCCTCACCTCTAATCTGTGCTTTTTCCAGAGCCTTTCGAACCACCTGACAGTTTGCCTCCCACATCTCGTCCATATCCCGCTCTGTAAATCCGGCCTTTGGCACCAGCATTGCCGTATCCATCCCCGCTGTCGCCACTTCTTTTCCTGTCTCATCAAAGATAGCCGCTTTTGTGGCCGTACCTCCATTATCCAAACCAAGATAATACCTCATCTGACCCTCCTTCGGCAATCTGTCAGGCGTGCTCTTTGTAATCCTGGTTTAAAATATGTAGGGAATCCTTGCCCGCAAAGAAATCCGCACTGATATCAATTGCCATTTTATAAATATTCCACAGAGATTCCACTGTCTGACTGGACACATGGGGGGTAATTACCGCATTATTCAAAGTCAGAAGTGGTGAATCCACAGGCAGAGGTTCTGTTGCAAATACGTCTACGCCAGCCCCTGCAATCCGGTCGGATTTCAAAGCTTCATACAGTGCGTCCTCATCTATAATATTTCCACGGGCTGTATTCACAATCACAGCCGTCGGCTTCATCATGGCCAACGTCTCTCTGTTCACCATATGATGTGTCTGCTCTGTGTAAGGCACATGGATACTGATGGCATCCGCCTGACAAAACACTTCCTCCAGTGAAACCAATTCTACCCCATCTGCCTCCATCGCTTCCTTATTGGGGAAGGGATCAAAAGCTAAAATCCGACAGTCAAACCCTTTAAGCAGTTTTGCCAAGCGCCGGCCAATACAGCCATAGCCAATAATACCTACTGTGCCACCAATAATCTCATTTCCAATATCTTTTACCCATTCTCCAGCTTTGGCTCTTGCCTGATATTTGCTGATCCTTCTGCGGCAGGACAGCATCAGTGTCAATGCCATCTCTGCCACAGCCGTTGTATTGGCTCCCGTCGTCCGGGCAACTGCTATCCCATTTGTGCTTGCTGCTTTTAAATCTACTTTATCATATCCTACGCCAAAACGTACCAATAATTTTGCTCTATCTTTTATCTGACTAAAAATAGATTCCCCATAAGGCTCTATGTCAATGATTCCGGCATCCGCATTTTGAAGCTCTTTGATCACACACTCCTCAGAAAATGGAAGCTGTGGAGCCCAACGATACTCTATGCCTAAGGATTTTGCATATTCCCTGGCCCTGTCGTTTAAGTTGCAAAAAATTTCTGATTTGTCTCCAAAAAACGAAACAATCTTTTTCATGGCACTCCTTTCTGTTACCCCCAAGGGTATCCCGTAACTCCTGCCAACGGGAAGGCTTCTCACATCAAAAATTTATGGTTCAAGAAAAATAGACCTGATATGCGTTGTGATAGTAAATATTTTCCAGTTCTTCTTTTGAAAAATCCTTTGCTTTTTCAAGATAATCTGCCAAATGCTCATAAGAATCCGTAACCGCGGCATAGGGCGCATCCGTTCCCCACAATAGTCTGTCCATCCCCAGCAATTCCATAGCTTCTCTCACTATTTCCTGTACTCTGGGGTAAGGGTAAGTATCTGTCCCTACAATTTTGGGAAGAGCTGCAATATCAAACCAAACATTCTCTTTTTTCAAAAGCTGTAAGCTCTCTCTCCACTCTTCCTTTCGCTCTTCCAAGGGCGCCAACAGATGACAGATTACCAGCTTTAATCCCGGAAACGTATCGGCAATCCTGGCTAAACTGTCAGGCTGATGGCTAGGCATAGTGATATCTCCCACATCCATTGCCAGCACGCCTTGATTCTTTTCTATGACACTGTAAATCTCCATCATACGGTCAGAGACTAAGGAAAAAGCATCGTGGCAGCCCATAAGTCCACCGCCGGAACTAATTTCAAACTTCACTAGATGAAATTTCAAGTCCTCCAGATAAAACTTAAGTGTTTCCATATGATTTGTCATATAGGGATCTACTGTGCAGGAGGGGCAAAATCTGTCTGGATATTGTTGGAGGAGTTGATAATGATACTGATTCTGAAATCCATACATACTGCCATGCATCAATACTGCCCGTTCCACCTCATTGGCATCCATGAGCTCCAGAGCTTTCTCGGCCCGGAAATTCCAACTATCTCCATACTCTGCCGGGATAAGCTGAAACTCTTCCCCATTTCCCCACATTGCCTTTCCATTACCTACAGCACGCAATTCTCCCCTGCGGCAATAGCCTGCAATAATGTCTGCAACATGTAAATGTGCGTCTATCTTTTTCATACATTTCCTCCTGCTTTTTTCTTCTTTGAAAAGGGCAAATGAACTTTCTTTTCATTTTTTTGCATAATGTCCAGGGCCACTGCGCAGATGATAACCAGTCCTTTTACAAGCCCCTGGTTAGTAGACGGCACGTTCATCAGGTTCATTCCGTTGTTCAGAAGACCGACTAACATTGCACCTACAATGGCTCCCTGAATGGTTCCGGCTCCTCCTACCAGACTGACTCCGCCAATGACAGCCGCTGTGATCACCTCTGTATCATATCCAGAGCCTGTGCTCGCCATACCTTGCTGGGTCATAGAAGCTAGAACAATACCGCCGATGGCAGCCGTCAGCCCTGAAGTAATATAAGAAATCAGTGTGATTTTCTTTACCGAGATACCAGATATTCTAGATGCCTCTGGGTTCCCGCCCACAGCATAGATATGACGTCCCAAAACAGTCTTATTTAATATGAAAAAGCTCAACAGGGCAATGAGAATCATAAAATAAATGGGAAATGTAAAGGGGCCAATCCGTCCAAGTCCAATACTGGTAAAAAGTTTAGGTTCCAGGCAGCTTAAAATTTTATTGTTTGTAAGCACCATAGAGATCCCAAGGTAAATACTCTGTGTAGCAAAAGTCACCAGAAATGCAGGCACATGGAAAGTCATCACCAGAAAGCCGTGGAGAGCTCCCGCTGCAATTCCCACGAAAAGAGCCAGGGTTATCCCCAAAATCACACCTTTATTTGAATAATCATAATTTCGGATGGTGATGACTGTAACCACTGCAGAAAGCCCCATCAGGGATCCTACAGAAAGGTCAATTCCTCCCAACAGCATAACGAAGATTGAGCCAGATACCAAAATTCCAACCACAGATATAGACCAGAGTACATTTGAGATATTGTTCACGGTAGGAAAGCTCTTTGGCCGAATCACGGTCAATACAATAATAAATAGAAGCAGTATGAAAATTCTGCTATACTTTTCCATCGAAAATTTCTTTTTCATCCTGCTACCTCCTCTTGATTTTCAATGCCGGAAGCCGCCTCCAAAATATCTGCCTGAGTTACTGTTCCCTCAGCCAGTTCCTTCACAATCTTTCCCTTGCGCATGACAAGAATCCGGTGAGAAACGCGAACCAGCTCTTGCAGGTCAGAAGATACGAGAATCACTATCACTCCCTTTGCTGCCAGTTCCTCCAGAATATGGTAAATCTCATCCTTAGCTCCCACATCAATTCCCGCTGTGGGCTCATCCACAATCAAAATTTTCAGTTCCCGCATCAGCCATTTACCTATGACTACCTTTTGTTGATTTCCCCCAGACATAAGTCCCACCTGTTTCTCTGGATCTGCAGGACGGATGTCAATTTTCTCAATAATCTTTTTACACATTTCCAGCTCTTCTTTTGAGGAAATGGAAAATGCTGTCTGCCTTATGATGTCATAGTTTGTCAAAGCTGTATTGCGGTTGGTGGATAAAAGGGGAATAAAGCCTTGGCCGCGGCGATCCTCAGGGACAAATCCAAAACCGAAAGCAATACTCTTCCTGGTAGACGTGGGAACATATTCTTTGCCTTCAATCCATATCTTCCCGCTCTGATATTTGTCTGCTCCATACAGGCAGCGCATCACCTCTGTCCGTCCTGCTCCAATCAGTCCCCCAAATCCAAGGATTTCTCCCTGTCTCACTTCAAAGTTTACATTTTCAAAAAATCCCTTGCGGGTAAGGCCTTCTACCTTCAATACCACTTCGTTCGTGTTGCGGGTCAATGTTTTCCTGGAGCCTGCTGATTCATCCACCACTTTCCCAATCATAGTCTGGATCACATCCTTTGGAATGATCTCTTCCTTCTCAAGCACTGCCGCATTTTTCCCATCCCGTAAAATAGTCAGACGATCGGAGAGCATATATACTTCTTCCAGACGATGGGAAATGTAGATGATGCTCACTTCTTGCCTGCGCAAGGCGTCAATAATGCGAAATAGAATGGATGCTTCTTTTCCGCTGAGAGAGGCGGTGGGTTCATCCATAATCAATAGTTCCGAGTTGCAAGAAAGTCCCTTAAGAATTTCGACCAACTGACGAAGGCCAATTCCCAGACTATCCACAATATCTGTGGCTTTTAAGGGAAATTCATAGCGATCGATCAATTCCTGAGCCATCCTGTTCATTTTTTTATAATCAATCAGCCCTGTTTTCCCTTTTTTAGGTTCCCGTCCCAGATAAATATTTTGTGCTACTGTCAAAGCAGGTATTACGGACAGTTCCTGATAAATACAGGCCATTCCAAGACCCTGGCAATCCTTGAGGCTATTGATTTCCACTTCCTGGCCTTTCCAGAAAATCCTGCCGCTGTCTTTGGTGTAGGCTCCTGTAATAATCTTAATAAGTGTAGATTTACCGGCTCCATTTTCACCCATCAGGGCATGCACTTCCCCTTTGCGAATATCCAGATGCACTTGGTTTAAGACTTGAACACCGGAAAAACTTTTATTAATATCACATGCTTCTAAGATAATTTCCTGATTCATTCCCCTACCCCCTTCAGCTTTTTATTCCTGGAGGCTTCGTCCATAAAGTTGTTGTACCAGGAGTCAAACACAACCACACAGATAATAATGATTCCTTTGATAATCAATTGATAAGCGGTATTGATCTGAAATTTGTAGATGCCATTATCCAACGTAGCCATAAAAATTGCCCCAATAAGAGTTCCCACAATATCTCCCCGGCCACCAGCCAAAGAGCATCCGCCTACTACCACCGCTGCAATCACATTAAATTCCATCCCTTCGCCAAGGAGCGCCGTAGTACTTTGAAGTCTTGCTGTCATAAATACAGACGCAATGCCTGCACAAAAGCCGGTAATCACATAGGCCAGAGCTCTTGTCCTGTCTGTATTGATGCCAGATAGCTGTGCAGCCTTAATGTTAGAGCCAACTGCATACAAATTCGTGCCAAAGCGGGTATATTTTAAGATTACCTGACCAATCACAGCCAGCAGTACAAAGACAATAATTACATAGTAAATTCCACCTACAGATTTTCCCAGAAGAATAAAACTTCTCGCCTTTAGAGCTTGACTGGTAATAAGCCCGTTCTGCTTAATCGAAATGATATAAGTCAGCGCCCGAAAAATGCTCATTGTAGAGAGTGTGGCGATAAATTCAGGGAGACTGAATTTAGTAATAATCACACCATTAAAGAGCCCGGCCAGTGTACCTACCAGAAGCCCAGCCAGTATCATAACCCAGATAGGAAGCAGCGTATAGCGATAAATGTTTGCCATAGTCATGCCGACTAAGGCCATGATAGAGCCTGTAGATAAGTCAATTCCGGCTGTCAGAATCACCATTGTAACGCCAATTCCAATAATCCCCACCACAGAAGCATCTCGGAAAATTTCCATAAAGTTGCCAAGTGTCAGGAAATAGTCGCTCGAAATCGTGAATATAAGGATTAAAATCAGGAGCAATCCCGCCGAAACCAGCTTTCGGATTGTATTCTTATTCATATTCACACCCCTTAAGATAAAATTTTGATCGGAAAAAGGGCAAGGGCTATGTGCACCCCTGCCCCTTTAGCTACTACCAGCGGTCTTCTTCCGCAATTGTTCCCACAGTATCCTTTGTCGCCACAACTGGCTCCATCATAACTTGAGGTGTCTTTGTCAGCACATGAGAACTGTACTCAGAGCCAATCATGAGAAGCGCTACTTTTGCAGCAGTAGAGCCCTGATCCCAGCTATTTGTATAAATAGTTCCTGTTAAAGTTCCTTCCTCAATCATAGCTAGAGCATCTTTTTCACCGTCAGCTCCCCAGATCACCATCTCTTCCAGACGGCCAGCGTTCTGAGCAGCAAGTGATGCTCCCTCTGCCATAGCATCATTGATTGCAAATACACCATCGATTTGTTCAAACTGGGAAAGGAAGCTGTTCATTACAGTAGTTGCCTTCTCTTTCTCAAAATCTGCTGCCTGGCTTGCAATGATCTCCATATTGGGGTACTTCTCTGACAATGTGTCTCTGAATCCCTTTTCCAAATTATCTGTTCTGGATACGCCAGCGATACCTTGAATGATTACCACCTTGCCCTGCTCATTGGTAGCTGCCGCAATCTCATCCGCAATCAGGCGGCCTGCATCATAATCAAGAGCCTGTACAAGAGCCGTATGTGTACAGTCAGCATCCAAATTCAACGTAACAACAGGAATTCCTGCTTCCTCCGCCTGTGTCACACTGTCTGCCAGTGCTGCGCCGTCGCTACATTGAATGATAATCGCGTCATACTCTTGGTTAATCACTTCAGACATAATCTTTACCTGTTCTTCCGCAGAACTGTCTCCATTGAAAGATTGAACTGTGATGTTGTCATAATACTCACATTCGCGCTCGATTCCCTCTAACCAGGCCTGGTTGTTGGGCGTACTAATGTCATGTGCTACATAAGCAATCTTAACTTCATCTACATAGGGGTTCTTAACCGTCTTATTGCTCTCTGCTGGCGCCTCTGATTCTGTCTCTGACTCCACATTTGTAGAGGCAGGTGCCTCTTCTGCCTCGCGGCTTACTTCCTGTGCGCTATTGCAGGCAGCCAATGAAAATGTCATAACCAGTGTCAATCCCAGTGCCAAAAATTTCTTTTTCATACTTTCCTCTCCTTTACCACAAGATTTTCAAACAGTGATATACATCTTTTGTTCTTTTAGTATACAACAGTTTTATATGTTATTTCAACTATCTTTTTTACTAAAATTAACCTTATATTTTTGTATGTTTTTTCTAGTTTTTCATTCTATATCCATACTCTCTTTTGGCAAGGGCATACACACCTTTGTCAAGAAAGGGTAAAAAAAGAAGTACTTCGAAAACCGAATTTATCAATTTGGGAAGTACTTCTTTTTCTTTTATCTGAACCTTTATTTCATAAACCGATCAATGGCCGCCGTCAATTCTTCAATGGCTTCGTGATCCCCAACTTCCACCGCATCCACCAGACAGTGCTCTATGTGATCTTTTAAGATCACTTTGGCGGTATTGTTGATCGCTGCTTTTACAGCGGAGAGCTGTACCAGAACCTCACTACAGTCGCGCCCTTCTTCCACCATCCGTTTGACCGATTCCATATGGCCAATAGCCCGGGACAGGCGGTTTAAGACTGCCTTTGTATTCTTGTGTGTGTGCGCATGTCCATGGGAGTGAATGTTCTCTGTATCATGCGTATGTTCTGTATGGTGAACATGCTCATAGACTGTTCCATCCTCCGCTATATGCGTATGTTTTTCACTCATCTATTTATCTTCCTTTTCTTATTCTCGTTCTTCTTAAGAAATCAGTGTCCCCATTATAGCATAGGATATAAGGAAAAACAATCCACCCTATGGGGATAAAATGTAAAAAAGAACTGCCATATTCTTCTATACAGCAGTTCTATGATTCATCCAATTTTTTCATTATTTTGATATCAAAGAATTTAGCCTATGCTGTCTTTCTCTTCAAATCCTCCACATCTTTCCTCAATTCTTCAATCATTCGTAACAGCAAAGTAGTATTTTCATTCTCCAATTTTGTAATTCGATAATACTGACACAATTCTTCCATGTTTTTTTCAAGTTTCTCAAATCTCTTGTCAAACACTTCCTGCACATGATCTATATGACTAAGAATCATATTTTCAGATTCCCTTAAATCCTCTTTTGTAACCATCCCATCCATTCGATTATCCATCTTATCTAACCGATTATCCATCTTATCTAACCGATTATCCATCTTGTCTAACCGATCATCCATCTTGTCTAACCGATCATCTATCTTATCAAACCGATCATCCATCTTGTCTAACCGATCATCTATCTTATCAAACCGATCATCCATCTTGTCTAATCGGCCATTTATCTTTTGTAATTCATCTAAAATTAATCTAATTTCATCGCTCATACTTTCACCTCCTTCCACTATTAAAAGTATAACACAAGCCCTTTGCTAAGTCTATTAGATTTTAAGTCTATAAACTATAAGTTTAGCATTGGATTGCTCTCCAATCTTCTACGAATCTCCTCCTCTTTTCCCTCCACAGAAAGAAACTCTGTTGCCGCCTTGAATTCAGCCCCCAACTGTGCCTTCATCCTCCGCCTAATGAATGGATGTTCCAAAAGCCCTGTGAGAAAAATTACCAACTCCTGCCCCTCTCCAAAGGTCTGCCGGACAAACTTTATCCCTTTCTGCAAGGCTTTTCGCAGCTCTGTTCCCTTTTCCTTAAGATTTTCCTGCTCCTCTTCTAGTCTACTTTGATACGCCCCTGCTTCACCCAAAAGGCGTTCCTGCCCCATGCAACCGTGAATGATAGTTACCAAAATTTTTTCCCGTTCTTCCTCTCCTGGCTGTAAAAGTCCACAGTCCTTCCGTACCAAAAATCCTTTTTTTCTGCGCTCCAACTGTTCCTGGCAACTTTGTCCCGAGCGTCCCATACCTTCTATAAAATATTGCAGACTTTTTGCGATCTGTTCCCTCTCATCTAAAGAAAAGGCCATCACATGAAGCCTTTGGAGCAAAAGCCAGACCACGCACAAGCGTTCGTCAAAGGGCAATGAGGGAAGCTCTGGAAATTCTTTCTCTCCCTCAAGAATCTCTTCCAGATAAATCTGCCCCTTCCACTTTTGATAAAGCTGATAATAGAGGGCGAATTCCTGGCTTGTTTCCTGGTCTTGAAGGTACTGGCAGAATAGATGCTCTTCTACTTTGAGCTTTAGCTCTTCCATAGTCAGAAGCATCTCTGAGAGGTCCTCCCAGCCTCTCCCAGTCACAAACCCCCTTTTCCCTGGCTCTATCACATAGAAACATTCTGGCTTTAGTTCCAGGAATGAAAGTACCGCCGGATGTAAGCCTCGTTCCAAAGCATAAGATTTCCACACCTTAAGATCTGGCTCCACATCCATTCGCTTTACCCGGTCAAGTGTCACCATATCAAACTCTCGCACAGAACGATTGTATCCAAAAGGATTTCCTGCTGCCACAATCACCCATCCCTCGGGAAGCTTATGACTTCCAAAGGTCTTATATTGTAGAAACTGGAGCATGGCTGGCATAAGGGTCTCCGACACACAGTTGATTTCATCCAGAAAGAGGATTCCCTCCTCTCTCCCTGTAAGTTTCATTTGTTCATAGACAGATGCGATAATTTCACTCATAGTATAAGAAGTTATTGTATACTCCTGTCCCTGAAACTCTCTCTTCTCCAACACAGGCAGCCCAATGGCACTTTGCCTTGTATGGTGAGTCATAGTATAAGCCACCAGTCCCAGAGAACATTCCTGGGCAATCTGCTCCATAATCGCTGTCTTTCCAATTCCCGGGGGACCAATCAGAAGGACTGGGCGCTGACGATGGATTGAAATCCGGTAAGTTCCCGCTTCCGTTTTTGAGGTGTAGGCCTTGACTGTTTTTTTAATCTCTTCTTTTGCTTCTTTTATATTCATAAGTCTTAAATTTCCTCCAGCACCAGAGAATGAATCCATCCTGGCATATCTATGGCATCATAATGTCCTTTCACCATCACAAAATATACTTCATAATCAGGAGCTTCTTTCGGATAGATTCCACAGCCGTCTGTAAAGTAAAGAATCCCTTTTAAATCATGAAACTCACCTGCTTTTTTAAGCTCGGCAATCTTACAAAAGGCCGGACGAAAGTCGGTTCCTCCGCCTCCTGTGATGGTAAACTCCTCCAAATACTTTTCAAACTCTTCACTGCTTGTAATCTTATCATCTCTCTGAATCTGATTATCGCACTGGAGCATGTGGAGGCAAAAGTGCCGGAAAAACAAGCTGTCCTGCTCAAGGATTCCCTTTGTCTCCTCTAAAAAAATGCGAACTAGATCCTTTTCGCAGGATGCAGAAGTGTCTATCACCAGAACAAGATCCTCAATCTTTTGATACTCTCTGTATTCCAACGGTTCTATCAAAGGCATGTTTCCATAAATCTGCATGCCATATTCATACCAGGCATACTGGAATTCTTCCTGATTGATCCGACTGTCCTCCCGAAATGAGGAAAAGCTTCTCAAAATCTCCCGATAGTCCCCCCGATGGCCGGATGCCAATATCAAACGGTGGGGTCTTTTGCGGTGGGCGGTTCCCCTCTGACGCTTTTTCCCTGGAAGATACTCTCGGCTTAGCTTCTCATGCTGAAGACGCCACCAGCGTTGGCTATGCGCCTTTGTCTCCTCACTCTCACTGCCATCCTTGCTGAATCCGCCCCCCAGTTCCCCTGAGACCTTTGCTAATCTGACAGAATGATCCAAACGGTTCCAATACTCATGGCTGTCCACATACACATCTTTTATGAAAATTTCTTCTCTCCAGAGCAGTTTTGTCAGATCCCACGCCGGCACGTCCCAGGTCAGATCCAAAAGCTTTCCATTCTTATCCTCCCCAGATAAAAAGGGATGCCCCAGCAGCCAATGGCTTATCATATGTAGAAATTCCAGACATAGCCACTGGCTATCCTCCAAAAATTCTTCTCTTAGCCGAGAACTGTCAAGATACAGGGAATTCCCTTCCGTCCAGTAGAGTCCTTTCCAGTCTCCAATCTGGATCACCCATTTCCCCAGCACGACTGCCAGACCATGGCACCGCTGATACAGGCGCATTTTTATCAGATCCGCAATCTTATATTCTATTTCATATCTATCCCTGATTTCTTCCATCTCTACCTGCGCGCTCTACCCATAAGAAGAGAAAATCCCGAGCACAGCCCCGGGATTTTTCCGTCCTTTGGCAGGTATGATGCGTCCTGTCAAAGGATATTTATCATGTTACAGTTCACAATTGTTCACAGTCCGGGGGAATGGAATCACATCACGGATATTTCCCATACCAGTCAGATACATGACACAGCGTTCAAAGCCCAGTCCGAATCCAGAATGGCGCACGGAGCCGTACTTTCTCAGATCCAGATAGAAGCTATAATCCTCTTCCTTAAGTCCAAGCTCCTGCATCCTGAACACTAGCTTTTCATAATTGTCTTCTCTCTGGCTTCCTCCAATGATTTCGCCGATTCCCGGAACCAGACAGTCCATAGCCGCCACTGTCTTCTCGTCTTCATTCTGCTTCATATAAAAAGCCTTGATCTCCTTTGGATAGTCCGTGACAAACAAAGGACGCTTGAACACTTCTTCTGTCAGGTAGCGCTCATGCTCTGTCTGCAAGTCACATCCCCAGCTTACCTTATAATCAAAATTGTCATTGTTCTTTTCCAGTATCTCAATGGCCTCTGTATAGGTGACATGGCCAAATTCTGAGTTTAGCACACCATTTAAGCGTTCCAGAAGGCCTTTGTCCACAAATTGGTTGAAGAAATTCATCTCTTCTGGAGCTTGCTCCAACACATACTGAATGATATATTTCAGCATATCCTCAGCCACAGCCATATTATCTTCCAGATCTGCAAACGCCATCTCCGGCTCAATCATCCAAAACTCTGCCGCATGACGGGTGGTATTGGAATTCTCCGCCCGGAAAGTTGGGCCAAAGGTATAGATATTTCGGAAAGCCATAGCATACGTTTCCCCGTTGAGCTGTCCACTAACTGTCAAGTTTGTCATCTTTCCAAAGAAATCCTGACTGTAGTCCACTTCTCCCTGATCTGTTCTAGGAGCATCCGCCAAATCCAGAGTCGTCACCTGAAACATTTCTCCTGCCCCTTCACAGTCACTTCCTGTAATGAGCGGCGTGTGCACATAGACAAATCCTCTCTCCTGAAAAAACTGATGAATCGCAAAAGCAATCAGGGACCGCACGCGAAATACTGCCTGGAAGGTATTAGTCCTGGGACGCAGGTGAGAGATGGTACGCAAATATTCAAATGAATGGCGCTTTTTCTGTAGTGGGTAATCTGGAGCAGAATCCCCCTCTACCATCACAGTGTCTGCCTGAATCTCAAAAGGCTGCTTAGCCTGAGGTGTGGCCACCAGAGTTCCCTTTACAATTACGGCTGCTCCTACGTTGATCTTAGAAATCTCACCAAAATTATCCATGGTGTCATGGTATACCACCTGGAGTGTATTAAAATATGTTCCATCATTTAACACTAGAAAACCAAAGGCTTTGGAACCACGGTTGCTTCTGATCCAGCCGCCTACTTCAATGGTCTGATCCAAATATTTCTCACTGTTGCTATATAATTCTTTTACTGTAATAAAATCCATATCTCTTTCCCCTCTAACTTAATTTATCTTTAACAGTATATCGCATTTTTACCCAGCCTGCAATAAGGCTTTGTTACATTTTATATGCATAACAGTTTAGCGGGAGGCATAAATCTGCCTCCCGCCGGGAACCCTGTTATGGATTCGTTGTATTATTCGTTGTTCCGTTGGTTGTTCCATTCACATCGTTGTTGGTGTTGTTATTGTTATTCCCATCTCCGGTTATATCATCCACCACATCGTCCACGCCGTCTACCATATCATCGCCAATATCATCCAGCAGGCCGCCATTGTCATCATCGGCAGGAGTATTGGTTCCATTGGTGTCTGTACCATTTCCATTGACATCATTTGTGGTACCATTTTCGGTCGCGCCGTTGTTAGTCGTACCATTTGTAGTACCGTTGTTGGTTGTGTTGTTCGGCGTGTCAGTTGTGTTGTTGTCACGGCTGTTTCCGCAAGCAGCAACTACCAGTACGAAAACCAGGAGCAGAGCTCCGGCTGTACACTTTTTGAACAATTTCATAATAGAACTCTCCTTTCTTGCTCTTTGTTACCATTATGAACCGTTCTACAAGTTTTTATGCGAATAGCAAAAACAATTTTTTATTTTACTAAGTATCCGCCGTCTACTGGAAGCACAGCGCCGTTAATATAGTCAGAGGCGTGAGATGCAAGAAATACACAGGCTCCCTTCATATCCTCCCCCGTTCCCCACCGATGCGCAGGAATTCGATCACTGATTTCCTTAAATCTAGGGTTATTGGGATCTGTCAAGGCTGTGTTCATTTCTGTATCCATATAACCTGGAGCCACACAGTTTACAGTAATGCCATGTCCCGCCCACTCATTACAAAAAGCTTTTGTCATCTGTGTGACACCGCCTTTAGACGCTGCATAAGCTGGGATTGTAAATCCTCCAAAGTGAAATGTCATAGATGAAAAGTTAATAATCTTTCCATATCCTTTTTTCAAAAATTCTCTCCCAGCTAACTGGCAAAGGGCAAAAGGCGCATTGAGGTTCACATTCAGCACCCGGTTCCAATCTTCCATGGGAAATTCTTCACATTTATGACGACTCTGAACGCCTGCCGCGTTAATAAGAATCTGCAGTTCACCACCTAAAAGCTCCAATGCTTCATAAAAAGCCTTTTCTCTGGCTTCTGCGTCTGCCAAATCTACCGCGATCCCATGACATTTGAATCCTTTGGCGCAATACTCAGCCGCCACTTCCCTGGCTTTTTCGCTGGATCCAAAGATCACAGCTTCAGCACCTGCCTCCATCAAGCCCTCTGCGGCGCCTCGTCCCAGCCCTCTGGTTCCCCCTGTCACTATGGCCTTGTGACCCGTTAAATCAAACATGTCTAGCATATCATATCACCTCTCCTTTATGATAAAAGGAGCGTAACACGCTCCTCCTATCCATGTCAAGCATCTATCTTTATTTTCCTTAGGAAAGCTCAAAAGCACCTGTATAGAGCTGATAATATTTGCCTTTTTGCTCTATGAGTTCCTCATGATTTCCCCGCTCAATAATACGTCCCTGCTCCAGCACCATAATCACATCAGAATTCTGGACTGTGGAAAGCCGGTGAGCAATCACAAATACGGTCCGGCCATTCATCAGGCTATCCATTCCTCTCTGAACAATCGTCTCTGTACGTGTATCAATGCTCGATGTAGCCTCATCCAGAATCAGCACCGGCGGATCTGCAATGGCTGCCCGGGCGATGGTCAAAAGCTGTCTCTGGCCCTGGGAAAGATTTGCTCCGTCACCGGAGAGCATGGTGTCATAACCCTGGGGAAGGTGACGGATAAATGTATCTGCGCCTGCCAGCATTGCCGCTCCTTTTACTTCTGTGTCTGTGGCGTCCAGTTTTCCATAGCGGATATTATCAGCCACCGTTCCTGTAAATAAATGGCTGTCCTGAAGCACCATTCCCAGTGACCGGCGCAGGTCAGATTTCTTAATTTTGTTAATATTGATGCCGTCATAGCGTATTTTGCCGTCCTGAATATCATAAAAGCGGTTGATCAAGTTGGTAATTGTAGTCTTGCCTGCGCCTGTAGCGCCCACAAAAGCCACCTTCTGACCAGGTTTTGCAAAGAGCTTAATGTCATGAAGGACCATCTTTTCTTCGTTATACCCGAAATCCACTCCATCCATGACTACATCGCCCTTCACTTCTGTATAAGTCAGAGTTCCGTCATGGTGAGGATGCTTCCAGGCCCATATGCCTGTACGATCCGGCACTTCCACCAGTTCCCCATTCTCGTACCGGGCATTGACCAGTGTGACATAGCCATCATCCTTCTCAGAAGGTTCATCCAGAAGATCAAAAATACGCTCTGCGCCTGCCAGTGCCATAATAATAGAGTTAAACTGCTGGGCCACCTGGGTAATAGGCATATTGAAACTGCGGTTGAGCTGTAAAAAGGACGCAAGACCGCCCAGAGTCAGACCGCCCACACCACCGATGGCAAAAAGTGCGCCTATCATCGTAGTGAGCACATAGCTGATATTTCCAATATTAGCCATAATCGGCATCAAAATATTGGCATAAATATTGGCATTGCTGGCGCTTTTAAAGAGCTGATCGTTGAGTTCCTTGAATTTAAGTTTGGCTTCCTCTTCATGGCAAAATACTTTGACTACCTTCTGCCCTTCCATCATTTCTTCAATATAACCGTTGACAGTTCCCAGATCCTTTTGCTGAGCCATAAAGTATTGGCCAGACTTCCCTCCTATTTTCTTGATAACCTGAGTCATGACAAAGACCATACCAATTACCAGCACAGTCAGAAGGGGGCTTAATACGATCATGGACACAAAGACACTGACAATCGTAATCCCAGAAGATAAAAGCTGTGGAATACTCTGACTGATAAGCTGGCGCAAAGTGTCCGTATCGTTCGTATAAACGCTCATAATATCCCCATGTGCGTGAGTGTCAAAATAGGGAATGGATAAAGTCTCCATATGTTCAAACAAATTATTTCGAATCTTTTTCAAGCTTCCCTGTGCCACAGTAATCATCAGTCGGTTATAGAGATACGTAGACAAGGCTCCAACCATATAAATCACTGCCATGGTGGACAGAGCTTTTAACAGAGGCGTGAAATCAGGGGAGTCCGCGCCAATCAAAGGAGTAATGTAGTTATCAATCAGCGTCTGCAAAAACAAATTTCCCCTTACATTTGCCAAGACACTTACTATAATTCCCACAACCACAATTGCGCAGTGGACCGGATATGCCTTCACTACAAGATCGAACAGTCTTTTTAATGTACGGCCCGGATTCTTCGCCTTAGGGCCGCTTTTTAAGCCCTTTCCTCTTCCCATGGGACCTCTTGGCCGATTATTGCTCATCCATGTCGCCCCCTTTCTGTTGGGATTCAAATACTTCACGATAAATAGCGTTATTCTCCAGAAGCTCCTCATGTGTGCCTACTGCGTCAATCTGTCCGTCATTTAACACAATAATTTTATCCGCATCCTGAACAGAGGAAACCCGCTGAGCAATAATAAGTTTTGTCGTATCTGGTATCTCATCCCGAAAGGCTTTACGAATCATAGCGTCTGTGTGGGTATCCACTGCGCTGGTAGAATCATCCAGGATGAGAATCTTAGGTTTCTTCAACAAGGCCCTGGCAATACAGAGACGTTGCTTTTGTCCCCCGGATACATTGGTTCCTCCCTGTTCAATATATGTGTCATACCGATCTGGGAAATTTTCAATAAATTCGTCTGCGCAGGCCAGCTTACAGACGCGGATCAATTCTTCGTCTGAGGCATTTTTGTCTCCCCATCTCAAGTTTTCCTTAATAGTGCCAGAAAACAGCACATTCTTCTGGAGCACCATAGATACCTCGTTGCGAAGTGTCTCAATATCATAGTCCCGAACATCTATTCCGCCTACTTTTACATTGCCAGATGTTACATCATAAAGCCGGGGAATTAACTGCACCAATGTAGACTTTGCACTTCCAGTGCCTCCCAGGATTCCCACTGTCTCACCTGACTGAATAGATAAGTTCACATGGGACAGATGTAGATTTTCCTTATCACCATGATAGCTAAAGCACACATCCTCAAAGGTAATGGAACCGTCCTCAACACTTTTCTGAGGATTCTGTCCATTGATCAGATTGCTCTTTTCCTCCAGTACTTCGCAGATACGCTCTGCGGAAGATTTCGCCATAGAAATCATAACTGTCACCATAGCGATCATCATTAAACTCATTAAAATATTCATGGTATAAGTAAAAAGACTCATGAGATCACCTGTAGTCATACCCTCCACTGCAATGCTCTTGGCTCCAAGCCAGGAAATGATAATAATACAGGTATACACAGAGAATTGCATAATGGGCATCATAATGACCATGCCCTTCTCTGCACGCACTGCACACCAGTAAAGGGCTTCGGATGCCCTTTTGAATTTCTCAGTCTCATGTTTCTCTCGCACGTAAGCCTTTACCACTCGGATTCCCGTTAGATTCTCCTGGACGCTGGAATTGAGCCCATCGTATTTCTCAAACATCTCCCGAAAGTAGGGTCCCACTTTTCCTATCAGGAAAAGGATAATACTTCCTAAAAATACCAGAACCACCAGGAATACCAGGGACAATCTTGCATTGATAGAAAAAGCCATTATCATAGCTGTAATCAGTGTGATAGGAGCCCTTGTAAACATACGCATTATCATCTGAAATGCATTTTGTACATTCGTCACATCCGTAGTCAATCTTGTCACAAGACCTGCTGTAGAAAAGCGATCAATATTGGAAAAGGAAAACTCCTGGATATGATTGTACATAGCTTCTCTTAAGTTTTTTGCAAAACCAGTGGATGCAGTGGCTGCTAATTTTGCTGCCATAGCTCCAGAATAGAGCGATACAAAGGAAACCACCAGCATCAAAAGGCCGATTTTTACCACATATTCCATATTCCCTGTCCCCAGACCGTCATCAATAATTGTGGCCATCAGCCGGGGAAGAATCATTTCCAGTATGACTTCCAGAACAATAAAAACAGGAGCCATCACTGCAATCTTTTTATATTCGCCGATGTAGGATTTTAATGTCTTTAGCACGCTAAACCTCCTATTTCAAGTTCCACACCTTTAGGGGTGTTGTTTTTAAGTTACTCAGAACTCCGACAGACTATGCAGGATGCGGTCCAGCAGTTCAGTAAGCTTCTGGCGCTCTTCTTCTGTCATGCAGCTATAAATGCGGCTGTCCATCTCCCACATTTGATCGCAAATCTCAGTCATCAAGCAGTTGCTTTTTTCTGTAAGCTCAATAATCCGATAGCGCCTGTCAGCTACATTTGTCTTCCGAACGATGAGTCCTTTCTCCTCCAGACGGTTCAAAATCCCTGTCACTGTAGGATTTTTCAGGCGGAAGGCTTTTTCAATTTCCCGCTGATGGATATCTTTGCCCTCAATATCTCTTAATCCCAGATAAATAATCACATCCATCTGGGAGGAAGTGAGATTGTACTTGTTTAGCTGTCGGTTTCTTCTCTCCTCAAAAAGATTGTGAATCATTTTCAATTGTTTGCTGATGAGTGCCGGTTCCTTCATCATCTGCCATACACCTCCCTGCTGCCAAACCGGCAGTTCTCAGTTCTTGATTCAAAACTTTCCTGTGCGCTTTTGCGCAAAAAAATATATAGCACAGTATGTACTTATATATTGTGCTATATATTAATACCTATTTGTTGGAATGTCAATAAAATAAATATGAAAATTTGGTGAAATCTTTTACATCTTTTGAATCCTGTCCAAAGCCTCCACAGTATTTTCATAGGAGCCAAAGGCTGTCAGCCGAAAATATCCTTCTCCGCTGGGTCCAAATCCAGATCCGGGAGTGCCCACCACATTGGCTTTCTCCAGCAGATAGTCAAAAAACTCCCAGGAAGTCATCTTATCTGGGGTCTTCAGCCAAATATAGGGAGCATTGACACCCCCCGACACCTGATATCCTGCCTTCTTCAAGCCCTGATAAATGGTTTTGGCGTTATTCATATAATAAGCTACTTGTTTCTTCAATTGTTCCCGGCCCTCTCTAGAGTAAACGGCCTCTCCGGCCCTCTGAATAATATAGGGTGCTCCATTGTATTTGGTTCCATGGCGTCTGGCCCACAGAGAATGAAGCGCTGTGTCTCCACATTTTAGTTCTTTGGGAATCACTGTATACCCAAGGCGCACGCCTGTAAATCCTGCATTTTTAGAAAAGCTCTTTAATTCAATGGCACAAGTTCTGGCTCCCACACACTCATAAATAGTATGAGGCACATTTTCCTCAGATATGTATGCTTCATAGGCAGCGTCATAGATAATGACTGCCCCTACTTTATTGGCATAATCCACCCACACCTGAAGCTGATCCTTGGTGATTGTAGAACCCGTAGGATTGTTAGGAAAACATAAGTAGATCAGATCTGGCGTCTCTTTGGGCAGCTCCGGGGCAAAATCGTTATCTGCTGTACAGGGCATGTAAATGACATTGCTCCACCTTTCTGTCTCTACATCGTAGGTCCCTGTCCTTCCGGCCATTACATTGGAATCCACATAGACGGGATAGACGGGATCACAGACGGCAATCTTACTGTGTAGGCTGAAAATTTCCTGAATATTGCTGGAATCGCACTTTGCTCCGTCACTTACAAAAATCTCATCTGCAGAAATATCTGCCCCTCTGGAGTGATAATCGCCTTTGGCAATGGCATCTCTCAGGAATTCATAGCCCAGATCCGGCGCATAGCCCCGAAATGTCTCTGCCTGCCCCATCTCATCTACCGCTTTATGCATGGCCTCAAGAATCACAGGAGCTAATGGCTGTGTCACATCGCCGATGCTCAGGCGAATCACATTTCTGTCCGGGTGGGCTTTTTCATACTCTCTCTGTTTTCTGCCCACTGTAGAGAACAGATAACTGCCTGGCAGCTTCAAATAATTGTCATTCACTTTAATCATAACATCTACTCCTCCTCATTTCAGACTTTTACAAGGTTTTTGCGTGACTTTTATTGGTCCTTCTTTAACTGCTCCAAATCCACTTCTCCATGAAATACTGTGGCCGCAGGTCCTGTCATATACACACAGTTATCCTCCTCGCTCCAGCAGATGTGCAGATCGCCTCCCAGCAAATATACAACTACCTCCCGGTCTGCATAGCCATTCAGAACAGCAGCGACTGCAGCAGCGCAAGCGCCTGTCCCACAGGCGAGAGTCTCACCGGAGCCCCGTTCCCACACTCGCATTTCCAGATTTTTTCTGTCTATTACCCGGACAAACTCTGTGTTGATCCGCTCCGGGAACTGTCTATGATTTTCAAACCTTGGTCCAATTTCCTGTATTTTTAAATTCTTCACATCATCCATAAAGACAACAGCATGAGGGTTTCCCATAGAAACACATGTCATAGCGTACATTTGTCCAGCCACACGGATAGGTTCTGCCACCAGAGACTTTCCTGTGCCAATCACAGGAATCTTGGACGGTTCCAGCGTAGGCTGGCCCATATTGACCCGCACTTGGGACACCTTGCCGTCAGCGACTGTCAGCTTTAAATGCTTGATAGCCCCGCCAGAAATGACACTAAGGTCTGTTTTATCAGTCAGTTTGTTATCATATACATATTTTGCCACGCACCGGATTCCATTGCCGCACATCTCGCCGTAGGAACCGTCTGCATTGTACATGGCCATCTCAAAATCCGCGCGATCAGAGGATTTGATTAAAATCAAGCCGTCGGAACCAATTCCTTTATGACGATCACTTACCAAGCGCGCTGTGGCTTCAGGATTTTGTAATACTTCTTTTGTACAGTCCACATAAATATAATCATTCCCAATTCCATGCATTTTTGTAAAATTCATAAATACCTCCTAAATTAAAGTCGCTGCGCGACAGCACTAAAGGGTAAAGTCCCTTCGGCGCACACCCAATGAGAGAAATTTTCATTCGAAGGGCACTCATGAAAATTCCTCTCGTGCGCCTTCGCGACTTTACCGGCCAGCCAAAAAATATTTTTATAAATACTTGAATTTCTTTCTATCATATTACCATATCCCCTGCCAAAAAAATAGTCATTTCCCTCAAAAGTTCATCATACTGAGTATCATTTGGGCGGTCTCGATAAGGTTGGTGCCACTGTCCATGCTGCACTTTTGGATATAGCGGTGGGCCTCCTCTTCCGTCATGTTGTTCCGTTCCATCAGCAGTCGCTTGGCCTCCCACAATATTTTCTTATCCTCCTCCGAGCGCACCTTAGGCTTCTCCCGCAGCTTCCGCCTTCTGCGGACAATATTTTCCGCCATCATCTCCAGCGTATTCACAAGATCATGAACCTTAATCGGCATGGCAACGCATACAATGTCATTGCCCACACACTCACTCCACACCTGCTGGGAAGCCACCAGAAGCATCTCAAAATGAGCAGGGAGGCAGTCGTGCAACTCAGTATATATCATATCAGGATACTTATAGCCGCATACCACAATCCCATCGCCTAAGGAATCCACTGCTGCCAGGGCCTGTGCCCCCGTCGTACAGACAGCGGGGACCTGAAATCCACGGCGCACCAACAGATTACGAATATTATTTGCATCCTCTATTTTGGGAAATAATACAATCACATTTGTCACACTCACACCTCCTTAAACCATTTTGAGAAGTGTAAGTCTTAGATTCGGTACAGATATTTATCAATCTCCCAGGCCGACACTTGGGCGCAGTACTCCTGCCACTCTCTGCGCTTTGCGTTAATATAGCTTCGACTGACGCCCTCTCCCAGAACGCCTGTTACAAGAGCATCCGCCTCCATAGCTGTGAGAGCCTCCTCAAGACTGTGCGGAAGCCGCTCAATGTCTGCTTCCCTTCGCTCTTCTTCTGTCATCTTATGAATATCCCGATCCACTGCTGCCGGAGGCATAATCTGCTCCTTTATTCCCTCTAAACCTGCCGCCAGGCAGACTGCCAGAGCCAGGTAGGGATTACAGGAGGGATCCGGGCTTCTAAGCTCAATTCGCGCGTTATCTCCCCTCTGGGCCGGAATACGAATCAATGGTGTCCGGTTAATTCCAGACCAAGCAATATAAGAGGGCGCTGTATATCCATTCACTGGCTTAACTGGAAACAGGCGTTTGTAAGAATTCACTAAAGGATTTGTAATCGCTGTCATTCCCTTGATATGCTTTAAAATTCCTCCGATAAAATAGTAAGCTTCCTTGCTCAGTCCATTTGGATCCTCTGGATCCTGAAAAATATTTTTTCCATCCCTGGACAGAGACATATTTGTATGCATGCCGGATCCGTTTTCATCCGTCTTAGGTTTAGGCATAAACGTAGCATGTAGACCAAAGCGCCGGGCAATGGTTTTCACTGCCAGCTTGAAAGTCATAATATGATCTGCAGTCAGCAATGCCTCCCCATAGCGAAAGTCTATCTCATGCTGAGCAGGCGCTATCTCGTGAAAGGAGGATTCCACCTCAAAGCCCATATCCTCCAGGGTCAGAACCATATCCCTTCTAGCGTTTTCCCCCAGATCAATGGGACTCATATCAAAATATCCGGCACGCTCATGGCTGAGCGTGGTAGCCTCCCCCTCGTTGTCCGTGTGAAACAGGAAAAACTCGCACTCTGGCCCCACATCAAACTGATATCCCATCTCTTCTGTCTCTTTCAGAACCTTTTTCAAAATATAGCGGGGATCTCCCTCATAGGGAGATCCATTGGGCCTGTGAATATCACAGAGCAGCCGGGCCACCTTTCCCTGCTGAGGCCTCCATGGAAATATAGCAAAAGTACTTAAATCAGGATACAGAAGCATATCTGTGTCATTGTCCTTTGCAAAGCCGTCAATACAGGCGCCGTCAAATACATAGTAATTGTCCAGCACACGTTCCAGTTGATTTGCTGTAACAGCCACATTCTTCAGATTGCCAAACAGATCTGTAAACTGCAGACGGATAAATTCCACATCCTCCTCTTCCACCAGCCTGAGAATATCCTTTTTTGAATAATGATTCATCTTATCTCTCCTTTACTCCCTTATCGATTCATCAAATATGTGTATTCATATTTTTCGTAAAAATATAAAAAAAGAGCGTTCTTCCATAAAAAGAACGCCTTTGTTCTGATTCAAAATATAACAGTTATTTTTTCCTTTGTCAACCGATCCACGCCAGATAACTCAGCGAAAGCCCACCAGTACCTGAAACGCACTGTTCAAAAACAGATGTGAGAAAAAATAACCAAAAACCCTTGATTTTATTGAAAATCCTCTGGTTTTTGGCTATCATCATCAATCGGAGTAACAGGATTTGAACCTGCGACCTCTCGGCCCCCAGCCGAGCGCGCTACCAAGCTACGCCATACTCCGATAACCAACGTACAGATGTTATTTTATGTGATTCTTCTGGATTTGTCAAGTGCATATTTTCATATAATTACTGTTTTTAGGAAATTAGATACCAGCTCCCACACACTCGATCACGCCATAGCAAAAAGCCTCTTATGATTTAGATTTTATCATAAAAGGCCTTATAAATCTTTATTTTTTATGAAATCCTACATAGTTCCTACACCTGAAGTGCTCCCAGGATCTGTTGTCCCTTCTGAGCCATGTTCTTCTTCTGTAGCATCATAGAAATACTGTGTATGGTCTGTTGATGCTTTAGCTTCATGAGTGTCTCTTCAATATCGGCATCTCCCATGCGGCTCATGGATGCTGTCAAATTCTCAGATGCATATCCGTTATAATTAATCGCATATTCCAGCTTATTATATTGCGCTCCTAAGGTAGTGCGGTCTCCGGTAACCTGATCCAGAGCTTTGTCAATCGCCCCAATATCAAAACTCTTTGTAACATCAAAATCTGCAAGGCCAAGTGCATCTATCGTTGAATTTATAGAACTATTGACATTGATCTCGCCCCCATACGCATCGCTTACCAGCTTGACTCCCTCAGTCTGGCTGCCGTCCAATAGCTGAATCCCATTGAAGGTAGTCTGACCGGATACACGGTTGATCTCCTTTTTAAGCTGTTCGATTTCCTGTTGAATCGATGCACGATTTGTGGGATTCAGAATACTACTGGTAGCCCGGAGAGCCAATTCGCGCATTCTCTGCAGAGAATTTGTTATGCTGCCTTGTGCGGAGTCCGACGTTCTTAGCAGGCTGAGTCCATCGTTCAGATTTTTTGTACCTGTGTTAATACCTGTGATCTGGGCTTTTTCATTTTCGGTAATCGCCAGTTCAGCGGCGCCGTTTGCTGCAGACGTCAATCTGTTCCCGCTTGCAATCTGTCCATATACGTAAGGGGATGTACTGCTAATACCAGAAATACCGCTCATATTTGATACCTCCCTTGCTGATTTAAGAATCTAAAAAATCATCCATCACATTTTTGTAACAAAGCTTTACATATATTATATCGTTAAAACTCTCAAAAAGTTTACTGATTTTTTGATAAATTCACAGTTTTTTATATTTTCTATCTACTTCGCTCCCTGATTCGTCAAGTACATATTTTCAACTTCTCACGCATAAACTATGACAGAAAACCAGGCCCCTCTGAGGTGACGTATATGATTCTTCAGCATTACCCTTTTGAACTGCTTCCTCTTCCCTATCACTATGATGCCCTGGAGCCTTATATTGATATGGAAACCATGTATTTCCACCATGACAAACATTTAGGTTCCTACGTGAATCGTCTAAATGAGCTTTTGGAACCCTATCCGCACCTTCACAACTGGTCTCTGGAGCGCCTCATCCTGGAAAATCGCACTCTGCCAGAGGACATTCAGGAGGATGTGCTAAAAAATGCCGGCGGTGTCTACAACCATCAGCTTTATTTTTCTGGCATGTCGCCTAGCGTTACAGAGCTGAAAGGGAAACTGAAAGATGCACTGCTATTAGATTTTGGAACTTGGGAAGAGTTTTATAAAACATTTGTTGAGATGGCAATGAAAATTTTTGGTTCAGGATACCTTTGGCTGGCTGCAGATGACAAAGGTAAACTGGTCCTTGTCCCACTTCCCAATCAAGCCACACCACTCTCTATAGGCCTTACTCCTATCCTGAATCTGGATGTCTGGGAGCACGCCTATTATCTAAAGCACCAAAATCTCCGGGCAGATTATATCAACGACTGGTTTCATGTCATTAACTGGGCAGAGGCCGGTCGGCGATACCAAAATGCATTACTTGGTAATTTTTTGCAAAATAGTATCCTCCCTTGACAAGGGCATACACGGTCGAAAAAGAGTAAATTTTGTGACCTGCGGCGTTACTTTCAATCGGCGTACGTCCAGTACGCCTCTTTCAAGTGCCTTGCAGGACGCAAAATTTACCTCTTTTCGACTCTTCGACCTCAATCATGAGATTTCGTCGCCTTGCAAGGCAGACGATTGAGGCGTACTGGACGTACGCCGATTGAGGATAACGCCGCAAAGCGGCGAAATATCGTGATTGAGGCGTGTGTGCCCTTGTCAAGAGAGGGTATGGTTACAACATCAATCATTTAGAGCTTCCAGTGCATGCAGCATGGCTTCCTTAGAGGGTTCTTTTCCCGTCCAGATCTTTACACCCAGAGCTCCCTAGTTAACCAGCATCTGCATCCCGTCAAACACAATAGCTCCGCATTTTTTTGCTTCCGCCAAAAATGGTGTCATGGCCGGATTCGGTATAATATCCTGTACAATCATACCCTTGCAAATTGTCCCGTAATCAATATCAGGTTTATTCGTATCAGGATATAAGCCAATATTAGTGGCGTTAATCAGGATATCACACAGTGGAATCTGAAGTTTGGGAGTCCAGGGTAGATAGGAAGATTTACTCTTTGTCTTCGTTCGGATCAGTTCACTCAACTCTGAGCCTGCCACTTCCTTTCTTGCGACTACTACAATCTCTTCACATCCCGCAAAAGCGCACTCCACGCTGATGGCTCTGGCTGCCCCGCCTGCCCCAAGAATCACTATCCGTTTTCCTGTCAGGCTTATCTGATTGCTCTCCATCCCCAGAACAAAGCCTTTGCCGTCTGTGTTCTCGCCTTTCAGCTTTCCATCTTCCGTGACTAGTACTGTGTTAATAGCGCCAATTATTTTGGCGCTCTCTGTCAGTTCATCCATATAAGGAATGGCTGCTATCTTGTGAGGGATAGTAAGGTTCAGGCCTTTGAAGCCCATACAGCGAACCCCTTCTAAAGCCTTTCCCAGATCTTTTGGCTTTACCTCAAAAAGCTGATACCGCCAGTCTAACCCTAATGACTGATAACCTGCCTCACACATTACCCCTGATGGATTTTCTGCAATTGGATTTCCAAATGCTCCTGTAGTAGGAATTCTAAAATCTGTTTTCATTCTTCCTCTCCTTTTTATTTATGACATATTCCTGTATTTTTTTCGACAGTTCTTCAAATTCATCTTGAAAAATGCAGTGCTGCATCTCATTGCCGCGAATACGCTTCAGACATTCTTGGTAGTCAATCCAGAGCACACTTTCCACCTCTTCCTCCTGAAGCTTCATCTCTTCTGGCTCCAGAGCACACTCATAGAGATAGACCTGGCTATATTCATAATTTTTAAAAACACGCCCGTAAAATCTTGCTTCTTTGTAGCCAATATGGGAAAAGATATGGTGTAAATCCTTTTTTTCAGCCTTAATTCCCAGTTCTTCTTCCAGCTCTCTCTGGGCAGATTCCAAAAAATCAGTTCCCGCCGGAACATGGCCGGCAGAAGAGATGTCATAACTTCCCGGAAAAGAATCTTTATGTGCACTGCGCTTTTGCAAGAGCACCTCTGCCGATTGCCTTCCCTCCCGATAGCGTATCAGCCACACATGTACTGTTCCATGAAGGTCTCCGTCCCGATGAATTTCACTGCGCTCCTTTACCTTTCCTGTAAGGCTTCCGTCCTCATTTCTCAAATCAATCAGTTCCATAGATTTGACTCCATTTCTTACGCTTCCACATTTCCCTTCTACTGTGTCCGCTTCCATGCCAGGAGCAAGTCCACCATCCGGCCATAGCTCCTCGTCCCTTCCTTCTGGGAATTTACTTTTAAATACACATCGTTTACTTTATCTGAGACCTCTGCGACTTTTCCCCTATATGTATCCCAGTAGGCATTGTGATCCAAAAGATCTCGGATTGCCTGATCACAGAGCTTCTCCCTCACTTGGCGAAGGGCTTCCGGGTTCTGATCATACAAGGCATTGCCGCAATAAATATAGGCCAATATACTTCCACTGTATCGAAATTCTGGGCTTTCCGACACACGGCAGGCCAAATAGGAGACAAAGTTCGCCTCATCTTCCCGCATAAATCCTTTCAGATGAGAGAGTTCATGGCAGATCGTCGATGGCTTATCCTGATCCGGCATCCCATGATTATAGTTAGCTTCCACTGTAAAGGGGCTATATACGCCCTGCAGAAGCTGATAAGATAAATACCATGTGCTGAAAACCGGTTTTGCGTCTGGGTAGTACCCCTCTAGCTCCCGATAATCCCTGGCCGCTGTCTGCATGGCCTTTCGAGCTTCATAAGCCAAATTCCCCTCAAATATGCAGTGTCCCTCTGCATCTACGGAAATCTGTTCGGCCGCATCATTAATCTCTTCTACTAAAAAATTACACAGCTCAATCAATTCTTCCTCTGTAGATTCCCGAGTCTCAAACCCCGCTCTCTGGGAAAATGGCATCCTATGATAATTGACGCCACAATTCACAGTAAATAGAAAGAAGATCACGATCAGAACTCTTCCCACAATGCCAACTGCCCTATAAAAAGACAGCCTTCCTGTGAGTATAGCCCACACACCGACCAATAGGAAAAGGGCTGTCAGATAGAGCAACACCTCAATGACGGAAAATGGAAACAGCGAGAACAGTCTTCCCACGGTTCCCACCATTACTGGATAAATATGCACTGCATACCACTCAGCAAAATTTCCAAATATACGCGCTGCCAGGTTCAGGATGATACTTATGCAAAACAAACCACCCCAAAGAAGCACTATTTTTTTCTTTGAGTGTGGTTTTTCGTCATTTTGTGCCCAATGGTCTTTATCTCTTTTTAGCCTCGAAAATCTGTCCATGAATTGTTTCTTTCTCTATTCCTCTTTCAAGCTGTCAATCTCATTGCCGTACTGTTGAATCAAAATTTCTTTCTGTGCAATTTCCTCGCAAATGGGAAGTAAGGATTCTTCTGTCGTTCCAGTGCTCATATAACGCTCATATATCATCTTTCCCAAATCTGTATAATCCTTTTTGATCCCTCGCTCCAGATTATAGATCTGGTTTTTGAGCCGAGTAATTTCCACCAGCTCTCCTGTCTTTCGACCGATTGTGTCTGCTGCACTGGAAATTGCTCTACCTAAATCGTCAAAAATTTCTTTGTTCATATATCTTCCTCCTAATTTTAAGTTCCGCTACGCTCCTCCAGTTCCAACACACCTCGCATGGTAATCACAGGTCCTCCTGTATGCCCAATATATTCTCTTGTAATAGTCACCCGTCCAATATTGTCATCCTTGGGGATCTCGTACATAATATCCAGCATAAATTCTTCAATAATTGCTCTCAGGGCACGTGCGCCTGTATCTTTTTCCATGGCCTTCTCTGCAATGGCTTCCAAAGCCTCATCGTTGAATTCCAATTGTACCTCGTCTAAAGCCAAAAGCTTCTGGTATTGCCTTAGGATGGCATTTTTAGGCTCCTTTAATATTCTTACCAGCATCTCTTTTGTGAGACCTTCCAGAGTAAAGATAATGGGAAGGCGCCCCAGGAATTCTGGAATCATACCAAAGTTTCGCAAATCTTCCAGGGTCACTTTCTGAAGCAGGTTCGGTTCCTTATCATACTTATCTTTTAGATCTGCCTGAAATCCCATAGAAGACTTTTTGTTCAGTCTTTCCTTAATTACGTTCTCCAATTCTGGAAAAGCGCCTCCACAGATAAATAAAATATTGCGCGTATTCACGGTAGTCAATGGCACCATGGCATTTTTGCTGTTGGCACCCACTGGAACCTCTACCTCCGCGCCTTCTAACAGTTTTAACATTCCCTGCTGTACAGACTCGCCGCTCACATCTCTGTGGTGGGTATCTTTTTTCTTGGCAATCTTGTCAATCTCATCGATGAATACGATTCCCCGCTCAGCCTTATCCACGTCATTGTCAGCAGCTGCCAGAAGCTTGGAAATCACGCTCTCAATATCATCGCCAATATAACCAGCCTCTGTCAGGGAAGTGGCATCTGTAATGGCTAAGGGGACATCCAGCAGCCGTGCCAGTGTCTTTACCAGGTACGTCTTCCCACTTCCTGTAGGCCCTATCATTAACATGTTTGACTTTTCGATCTCTATCTCATCCTGGGTTCCTGTGGCTACCCGTTTGTAGTGATTGTACACAGCAACAGAGATCACCTTCTTAGCATGATCCTGACCAATCACATACTCATCCAGACTGGCTTTAATCTTGTGAGGAGCAGGGATATCCCGAATATCAAAAGCTTTGACAGGTTCTTCTTTGGGTTTCTTCTTTTTTACTTTCTGCCTCTGAGGAATCATATTCTGCAAATCTGCCAGATTAATCATACTGATCCCTGGCATTTTATGGAAATCAATATTACCATTCTGAATGGTATCCATGGTCTTTTGCATACAATCAGAGCAAATGCAGATGCCCTGACCCAGAGTAATCATGTTGCCTACTTTGCTTTTGGGCCGGTGACAGAGAAAACAGACATCTTCATAGTCGTTTTTGTCATCTTTGTCTTCTTGGTTATTTTGATCTACATTTTCTACATCGACGGTTTCTTCCAAATACTCTTTGTCTTCCATGTATTTACCTCGTATTGCTTTGTTGTGTATACCATATCATAAAATTGCGAAAAGGCCAAGCTTTTTGAGGGAATTACATGTTTTTCCTCTTCGTGCCTGGCCTTATTCGTTCTTTTGTATTTATTTTAAATTTCTAATGGAGGCTGGTTATCAGCTATTGGGACGCTGCATCTACTTCTTCTTTAGAATTCAAGGTCACAGTCACTGTTTTTTCCTGGTACTCTGCTCCATTCGGAGACTGAACAGTCACTTCTACTGTCTCTCCGGCTTCATAATACTGCAATCGTTCCCTGAGAGAATCATAGCTGGTTACTGTGATTCCATCAAATTTTGTCAAAATATCTCCTTTTTGAAGACCTGCATTATCTGCTGCGCATCCTTTTACCACAGATTTCAAATAAATCCCTACTGGCATATCATACTGCTTGGATATCTCTTCTGTCACATCCTGACAATTAATTCCAAGATACCCCACTCTATCTTCATCTACTGCATCACGGGTTGTCATAGTTTTTAAATCGCCGATAATCCCTTCTACATCGGAGACTGGAATGGCATAGCCCATGCCCTCCACATAATTGGAGGAATACTTTGCCTCGTTGATTCCAACTACTTCTCCCTTCATGTTCAGAAGAGCCCCTCCGCTGTTGCCCGGGTTAATTGCTGCATCTGTCTGAATCAGTCTGTTATTTATCACAGTTCCATCCTCGCTTTGCAGAGCCACTTCCCGTCCAAGTGCACTGACAATTCCTGTGGTCACAGACTGGCCGTATCCCAAAGCATTTCCAATGGCCACTACTTGTTCTCCCACTTTGAGTTCTGAGGAATCTCCTATGGAGGCAACCTTAATCTCCGCCAGTGTCTCTGCTGGAATATCTTCCAGAGATACAGCGATGACACCTACATCCTTTGCCGCGTCTGTTCCTTTGATCCTTGCTTCCACCGCGCTGGCCTCGTCTTTCCCCTCATCCACACTGAAGAGTACTGTCAGGGTATTGGCCCCGGCAATCACATGATCATTCGTCACAATTAAAAGCTCTGTGTCATTCTGGCCAATGATAATACCAGTTCCCGTGGAAGTCTGCTCCTGTTGCTGAGGCATATTATACCAGCCAAAGCCCCAAAAATTCTGAACTTCTCTGATACTTACTGTAGTGATTGCTACTAGAGAAGGCATGCATTTCTCCACAATTGCTGACACATCCGCGCCAACTGCTTTGGAAGTTCCACCTGTCTGAGGAATTGCCATATCCAGGTTCGGAATAACTGTCTCATTATCTGATATAGCAGGCTCATCTCCCTGATTTTCGACTGTCACATCTCCACCAAGGGCTTTCTGGCCAAGATAGTTTGTGGCCTGAAATGCCACACTGGCCACAATACCAAAGACAAGCGCCAAACAAATAGATCTCATTATCAGTCGCCCAAAGCTTTTCTTTTTCCTTGGTTGTACCTCCCCTATGGGATGACCGGAAGATGAACCGGATCGGTAACTGTCCTGATAAAAGGGGCCGCTGTATCTATACTCGCTCCCTGAGTTTTTTGAAGTGTCTGAATGGTTACTTCCATACTCATACATAAAGCATAACTTCCTTCCTTTGCATCCTCTCTGACTTTATACATCAGTCTAGCAGGGAATTGTGTTCAAATTGTGATCAAAAAGTGAAAAAATATTTAAAGAAGCTGCCCTCTTTGACTTCAAAAATGGAGAACGGCACAAAACCATTCTCCATTTTTTCTACAAAATATTTTCTTTTAGTATCCCACTTTTTCCCAACAATCAAAGGGAGCTGCAAGCTCCTCTGCAATATAAACCTGCGTCTTCATGGTCTGAAGCATGGAACTGGGGACAAGGGGCGTCACCGGTCCATGGGTAACAAGACGTGACGTCATTCTCTGCCAGGAAGAGAAGGTATTATTGGTAAGGAGGGCATGTACCTCTATGCGCTCTTTTGCACGGCGTACATCAACAGGGCCTATGGTTGCCGCCCGGGGCGGTACGCTCTGTACATAGCCAGACTGGCCAAATACGCCGTGCAGGGAATTCTGCGCTACCGTAAAGGGATGCAGCGTCACAATGCGAGCCTCGCAGTTCAACCACTCTTCCATATCGTCACGAACAAATTCTGGAATCGGATCTACGAAGGCTACATGGCCTGTCCAGCCCGGAGAAGTAGAGATAATATCTGCGCCGCCTTCTGTCACATCATTGATAATTTTTGAATAATCCTGAATGTTCTTATTTGTCGGATAATATACATTGCTAAGGGGCATGCGAAGCTTGGGATCAATCTGATATACGAAATATTTCAGCATGGAATGAACAAAGCCTGCTTCGTAAGTTTCCGGTGCAATATTTCCCTCATCGTCAGCCCACTCGTCCTCTGCAAAGATAAATACCTTGCTGCAATCCACCTGAAAATAATTAATCAGCTGAGCCAGCGGAATGTAAGTATCCGGCTCTGGATTGCCAAGAATCATAGAAAACGGCCTGCCTGCCTCAGAGGCAGTCTTCAGACGAGAAAACAGGGTTGAAATGAGAACCGGGTGAGGATTCATCATAACCTTAACCTGAAACTCTGGATGCCACCAGTCTTCTCTCTTTTCCAAATCTGTACCGCTTAGTTTGCGCACACGCTCGCACACTTCCCTGTCCTTAAAAGGAACATAATCCCCACACTTAAAATCAAATTTTGTGGGCGGTTCAAACATAATGTCTTTCATGATTGCATCTCTCCTTTAAAAAGTATATTTTTAATATTGATTTTGTCATCTACTACTACCAGATCCGCACGCTTTCCTACCGCAATTTCGCCCCGGTCTGTAAGTCCAAGTACATGAGCTGGATTATAAGATGCATAATTGAATACATCTACAATAGAAGCCCCTGTATGTCTCATCATATTTCTGCTGGCAGCCTCCAGGGTCAGATTGGAACCTGCTATTTCACCGGTTTTGTCAAAGTTGATGTCTGTAACGCCTTCATAGCCTAGCGGTACCGGACCATCTCCCACATACGCATCTGAAATCAGAATGAGCCTATCGTCTCCCTTAATGCGCCGAACCAGACGCAGCATATACGGGTTCACGTGAATTCCCCGGCTGTCACAAATAAGCTCTGCATAAATATCCCGATTATAATTCACAGCCTCATCCACACATACCCCGCGACACTCTGGATATCTGGGCCGATCCCCAGTCGCATTGGTATGGTGCGTTCCAATACACAGGCCGTAGGGCATGAGTCTCTCAATCTGCTGTGGACTGGCCTCGCTATGCGCTACCGAAAAGCGGACATCCCGCTTGGCTTTTTTCGCATCCATCACAAACTGTTCGATGTTTTCTCTTTCTGGAGCTATAGCCCAGACCATAACGTCATTTCCAACAGCATCAATAACAGGCTGGTAATCTTCCCTGCACACAGGCTTCATCCAAGGATTGTTAGTCTTGTCACATCCAAACTTAGAGTTCAGATAAGGGCCTTCCATATAAAATCCAAGAATATTTTTTCCGTCCGGCTGTGCCATTGCATCCTGTATCTTCCGAATCGCCTCTATATATTCCTGCTGATTCATGCTGAAATACAGCGCTGCCAATACAGTCGTGGTACCGTGCTTCAAAAAATGGCGTGCCGCATACAACGGATCCTCTGCGAAAAATTTTCCGCCACCGGCGTGTGTATGAATATCTATAAATCCAGGCCCCACATATTGGCCTTTTGCGTCCAATATTTCTGCTTCTTTGGGAATCTGAATGTCCCGCATTTCTCCAAATGCAGCAATTTTTCCGTCTTCCACCAGGATAACCCCATTGGAAACCAGGTGATTGTGCATAACGAGTTCTGCATTAATAACTGCAAGCATCCCAAACGTTCTCCTCTCTTCCCTATCCTTTGACTGCTCCTGCTGTTAATCCTCCAGTCAAGTGACGTTCCAAGATTCTGAAGAAAAGCAGAATGGGAAGCGTCGCCAGAAGCGATACCGCAAATACATACCACCACTGCGTACCCGTGTAGCCAAAGAACGCACGAATACCCAAATTGATACTCTTTAAATTCGTATCTCCAATCAGAATCAGCGAAAGGGTATATTCATTCCATCCATTGATAAACACAAAGGTGGTAGCCGTAACAATACCTGGAGCTGCCAGGGGCAGTATAATACGAATCATGGCAGAAAGCTTGCTGCAGCCGTCAATCCGGGCCGCTTCCTCCAGCTCCTTGGAAATGGTAGAAAAAGTTCCATGCAGGAGCCAGACGGCAAAGGCCTGATTAAAAGCAGCCACCAAAAGGATAATTCCAAGCAGTGAATTTGTCATGCTATATCGGGCCATAACCTTGTAAATGCCTACCATCATGACAACCGGTGAGAACATCTGTGTCATCATAAGCAGAGCCATCAAAAAACGCTTTCCCGGAAATCTCATACGGGCAAATGCATATGCGGCAGGTATTGCACATACAATACAAAGCAGTGTACCAAACACAGCAATAATGGCAGAATTCTTAAAATATGTCAGCAACGGTATATCTTTCCATACGTTTATAAAGTTCTCCCAGTGCCACTCTATCGGCAGTATCGTACCTGGAATCTTATAAATAGTCTGCTGATCCTTTAAGGAATTCAAAAACATAACGATATATGGATACAATATAAATAGCGACATACCCCAGGCAAACATATAAAGGAAAAATCGTCCTACTTTTTTATTTCTTTTATTCATTCATTTTCCTCCTTCATCTGCATCTTCATGTAGACCGCCGCAAAGATCGTAAGAATCACAAAGCTTATGATACTCAACGCTGCCGATGCACCATATTTATTCTTTCCAAAGGCCAAATAATATAAGTAGGTGGTAATCGTATGCGTTTTATTTGCTGGCGCGCCATTTGTAATCGTATTTACAATTGCAAAGGAATTAAAAACATAAATCACATTTAATACAATCGTAACGTTAATAGATGGTTTCAGAAGAGGCAGAGTAATATGAAACAATCGATTCCAAAAATTCACCCCGTCAACGTATGCCGCTTCATAGCAATCTTTGGGGATGCTCTGAAGCCCCGACAAAAGTGTAAAAGCCATGAACGGAACTGTAACAATTATGCCTACAATGATCATCCATATAAATGAACTAGTTGCTCCCCCCAGAAAATTGATGCCACTATCAATAATTCCCAGTTTTATCAAAAGTGCATTTAATGCTCCATACTGATAATCCAGAATGTACTTCCATGCTGCGGCTGTAATCAGAAGCGATGTCGCCCACGGCAGCAATAAAATCACCCGATGGAAGGAACGTCCCCGAAACTCTTCATTGAGTATGAGGGCCATAATCAGGCTCAACACAAGGCTGATTCCCACAATTGCAATCGTCCAGATTACCGTATTTATCATAGTTCGGGGAAAATCTCTGTCATGAAACAAATACTGAAAATTTTCTAGGGTTCCAAAGCTTTTTACAATATTCGCAGCAGAAATCTTACTGAAAGCCAGATAGAAAACCTCAAGTACCGGCGCCAAAACAAACGCTATCAATAAAATCAGGCAAGGTGCCAGCCAGATATATGCTTTCAGATCTTTCCAGCGAATGTGCTCCTTCTTTTTCATCTCTTTGTCTTTTTTCAAGCTCGCCATCTCCTTTCTGTTCTCACTTGTAACTCCAGCCGTTGGGCTGTACACATTGCTGGAATTCAACATGTAAAAGAGGAAAAGGGGAAAGGGAAAATTCCCTTTCCCCTAAAATCATTTGACAACTTTTAGCTAATGCTCATACTGCCCTGCTACCGCCTGAGTTTCTTCCAGGGCCTCACGGGGTGTCAGAGTTCCCTCAAACATTGCCTGCTCATTTGCAATCAAGGTCTTTTCAACTTCCGTCCACTCGGTCAGATTCCTTGCATAAAACTTAGCGCCCTCCAGGATATCAACATAAGCGCTCTGGGCCGGATCCTTCTCTGCCAGGAATTCAGCTCCAGACTGAGTTGATGGAAGCAGTCCCTCATTCAGCATAAACTGCACATAGTTTTCAGCTGCAAAGAAGAAGTCAAAGAAATCCTTCATTGCCTGAATCTTTTCAGGGCTGTCCTCTTCTTTCTTCGCGTTGCCATTAAAAATCATCAGGCCATCCTGCACGCCCAAGGTGGAGGAAGAAGAACAATTCTTGTCATTATACGGAATTTCTCCAATTATCATTTCTGTATCTGGATACAGGTTCGGGAAGAAGCATGCCGTAACCAGCATTGCCATCTTATTTTCTGCAAACATTGCCTGCATATTATCACGTGTATCTATGGAAGGATTCTCATTGGTCCAGCCGTTCTGGAAAAGCTTATATGCCCACTCATATCCCTCTACATTTGCATCAGAATCCAGAACCCAGTTGAAGTTCTCATCTACATAGCCGCCGCCATTGGTCCAGCCATAATATGCCATCATTGTCTGGCCTTCTGCAGTCGTCGCGTCAATTCCCCATGCATAGACGTCGCCGTTATAAAATTCATCAATCTTTTGACAGGCTGCCTCTACCTCATCCCATGTCTTGGGAGGCTCTTCAATTCCTACTTCGTTAAAAATCTTTGCATTGCAGTACAGTGCGCGGACAGAAGCAACGTAGGGAAGCGCATATACTTCTCCATCATCCACGTTCCGGTTGTTATCAAGGAATGTAGGATAGAAATCTGCCAGAAGCTCATCAGAAACCACATCCTTAATGTTATACAGTAAATCATCCGGCACATATTCAGATGCCGTACCGCCGTTATAAATGTCAGGCGCTTGTCTTGCGCCAACCAGCGCTCTTGCGCGATCGCTGACATTATCCCATCCGACAATCTCCAGGTTTATCTTAACGCCAGGATTCTGCTCCTCAAATTTGTCACACACTTCCCTCAAATACGGCTCCGTCATATCGCTGTACTGAGCGCCAAGGAAGTTAATAACAATATCATCTCCCGATGTCTCTGTTGTAGAAGCTCCTTTCGTTGCAGACCCTTCTGTGGGATCTCCCTCTGTGTTCGAATTGTTACTACTACAGCCAGCAAGCATGGATGCTACCATCGCTGTGGCCAAAACAAGTGACAACATTTTCCGTTTCATACTTTTCCTCCTTAATTATTTTTATTTATTACAGCCTTCGCAGCCAAGTCAAATACCCGATGGGCAGTGCCCGATGAAGCGGGGCCGGCCCTCGCCAAAGTCAAGCCAGCCTGACCTTGGCTCGTACCTTAGCGAAGATCCCGAAGCAGTTCTAAACCTTCCTGGATTATTTTCTCTGCAACTCCTTCTTTAAATGGCGAGCTCCTGGTTTCATATCCGCCCTCCTCATATGCTTCCATCATCGGGAAATACCCTTCCGATCCATTCGTCAGGCAGGTGGGGAGCACCATTGTCCATCCTTCCGCTTCTTTCAGGGCGCGCCCGATGCCGGTAAAGGGTTCACCCGGGATTCCAAACATTGCAATATTTCCAATGGCAACACCGATAAGATTCATCGGAAAAAACTCTGGGCCATGTTCCAGTTCAATCATCCGTTCTGCTTCTGCTACCACTGTAGTCAGCATCATTCCCTTAAAGGGAATTTCTTCGTCACGGCCTGCTTGATGCAGACGATTGATTTCATAAGCCTGGGGCATGTCCTCCGGTGTGGGCATATTAGATGGAATCTGTACGGCTCTTTCCAGACATCTGATAGAATCCACCTCTTCATAATTTACTTTGTCAAAGACCTGAAGCACTGCGCCTGCCACCACATTTCCCATATGCCTTGCATGACCATATCCCCGGGACACGTCGTCAAAGTCCATAAACATATCATTCATATCTCCAGCTGTGGGATGAACATTCACATGATTTACATCTCCCTGTGCGCCGTTGAAAAAGATACATTTTACATTGTCCAGCGCTTTTTCCAGGCGCCTTCTCAAAAACCCTGGCCAGTCAGCTGATATTTTTTCACCACCCACCGTATCTGGATGATCGCCAAAGTTTACCAGCACAATACTGTCAGCCCCCTCCCGGTCAAAACGAAGCACATGGACTCTCTCATCTACTTCTCCGATAGGCTCCAGAATATTTGGATTATCTACGCCCGGATTCGTCTGAACACTTCCATCCTTCATACGGAACCTTCTTATAAAAGCGATATTGGGGGCCTCTCCTACAGCCCAGCCCATCCTTGCCGGCTTCAGATCCTCTAAAGCAAACTCTGCCACATCGGCCATGCGTCCTTTTACCATGGAAAAATATTCCTGTTCCAGAGTGTTTGAAGAATTCCTCTTAAGCTCTGGCCCTGTGTGTGTATGTGTGGCGTGAATATAAACTGCATTTACCGGAAGCCCTGTCTTCTCTGCAATCGCTTCCCGAAAGGCACTTGCACATTCTGCATGAATTCCACAGTGATCCATACTCAGGAGTACTACTTTCTCTTCTTCACACGCCAATGCAAGCGCATTTATCTCCAATTCATCTAACACCCCCTTTGCATATCTGGGTTTGTAATATCCGTGAACCGCAATTCCCATCATCGGCATTACATTGACCCTGCCAAATCCAACCCGAAGCCTATTCATATCCCCCATCCTTTCCGCTTAATAAATACCTTTGTAAACTATTTTTCCATTTAATTAATTTCTTTTTCGAATTTATTTTACTCCTTTTTTCGATTAAATTCAATTATTTACTCCTATTTTCTTTCGTTATTGATAATTATATATGTATTTTATCTACTTGTCAATATTAACTACATTTTTATTTCTAATTTATTTTTCTTTATCCTTAATTACTAATTATTCTTGCTTTTATTCTTGTTTTTTCGTATATTTTATTTATTTTTTATCATCTACGTGTAATATTTTCTTTGTTTTTTGCTTTTATTCTTGCTTTCACATGCCCTTTCTGTCTCTCTTATCTTTTTCTCATATTATATTCAAAAATGTATTTATTTGTTTTTTATATTCGAAAAGGGGGCACCGCAAAATCATCCAAATAGATGGTTTTGCGATCCCCCCTGATATTCCACATAATCTATCGCCATCCGGTTTCCTGCGCAGCCTCATTCCACTAAAATTCTTTAATTGGCGATTACTTGTTCTGTCTCTTTATCAAATACATGAATCTTGCTTGCATCCAGGGCAAAGGGGATCACATCTCCTACTTTTGCATCTGTCTCAGGCTCTACGCTGGCAGTAAGATTCGCTCCTTCCACCTCTGAATACAAGAACACTTCGGAGCCAAGAAGTTCATATACTTTTACGGGAGCCTCTATTACATTCATTAAATTTTTCCTCGTTCTTGCATCGTATACATCCTTCGGCCGAATACCCATTTTCACGTCCTTTCCTGCATATCCGCCGTCAAGGAGTGCCTTTGCCTTCTGCTGGGGAATCTCAATTTTGTTTGAACCAAGCATAAGGTGCACTTTATCTCCCTCTGCCACACACTCCACATCAAAGAAGTTCATCTGTGGGGAACCAATAAATCCAGCCACAAAAAGATTATTGGGCTTGTTGTAAAGATTCTGCGGCGTATCTACTTGCTGAATCACACCGGACTTCATAACTACGATTCTGGTTCCCAGAGTCATGGCTTCTGTCTGATCATGGGTTACATAGATAATGGTAGCGCCCAGACGCTCATGGAGCTTTGCAATCTCAATACGCATCTGCACACGAAGCTTTGCATCCAGATTGGAAAGCGGCTCATCCATCAGGAACACCTTGGGATCCCGAACAATTGCGCGCCCCATAGCCACACGCTGTCTCTGACCGCCGGAGAGTTGTTTCGGTTTTCTGTCCAGAAGATTTTCCAGATCGAGAATTTTCGCCGCCTCTCTTACCATACGCTCAATCTCGTCTTTGGGGGTCTTGCGCATTTTCAGGGCAAAGGCCATATTGTTATATACGGTCATATGCGGATATAGTGCATAATTCTGGAACACCATTGCAATATCACGGTCTTTGGGTTCTACCTCATTTACCAGTTTTCCGTCAATTCTCAGCTCACCAGAAGAAATCTCTTCCAGGCCTGCTATCATACGAAGTGTTGTTGACTTTCCACAGCCAGACGGTCCTACAAAAATAATAAATTCTTTATCTTCAATCTCAAGATTAAAATCCTTTACTGCCTCAAATCCGTTCGAATAGACTTTTTTAATGTTTTTTAAAGATACACTTGCCATACGTTTTTCCTCCTGATATGTAGATTTGCTAGAACTAAATGCAATAAAGTACCGCATCTTTTCTATTGCCCGTTTGGCCAATTATTTTCTCGATACTCTGTACGTTTTTCACTGACTCTATGCCGATTAAAAGTCCAAACAATTTCTCCCGCAGACTGTCATCCCAATCTTTTGTGCAGTCAGCGTATTTTTGTTTGATATCTTTTATTGACATAGGATTTTTAATCGTACCCAAAGCATATTCCACACGCCGTTCCAATATGTGTCCGTCTTTCAATGTTATATGTACTACTGCCGGTTCGTTATTTAAAATTCCCGCCTCTTGATATAAATCATCCAATACCATTTCTACTTTAGGCATGAAATCTTGAATCTGTTTCATTTTGATTGTTTCTTCTGTCACCTGTTCCAATGTTAATTTGCCAAACACAGCAATCGCTGCAATTGCATAGGGCATAGAAAACTTTGCCTGCTTTTCCGTCTGGGGATTTGGATAAAGGAGGCAGTGGAATGCCAGCTCAGAAACTCCCACGCGTACATGCTCCACCTCTTCGGCAGTAAAGCCATATTCCTCCATGAGGCTGGAATAAGCGTTCAGCGCCGCATGAGAAGAGCTGCAGACCGGGTACTGCTTAAATTGATAGCCTGCTATCTGTGCATCCCAGGGCTGTCCCAGATGAAGATTTTCTGCATCTATTATTTTTCCGGTAAATGCCTGAGCAAAACCGTCTGTACCTTCAAATACGTTTTCAGAACAATTCATTCCCTCCTTGGCCAGTTTGGCTGCAATCACGCCATCCCGGCAGGCCATACCTGCATGATATGGTTTTGTACCGGAACCAAAGTTTACCCGAAGCCCGCTGGACATGGTTGCTGCAAGGCCAAGGGCATTTTTTGTTTCCGCCACTGTAAGTCCGTACAACTTTGATGCAACGGCAGCCGCCCCAATTGTCCCAAAGACACTTGTAGTGTGCCAGCCCCGTTCTGTGAGATCCGGCATGACCATAGCGGCCAGCTGATGCTGCGCCTCATTACCAATTGCATAGGCAGTGAGCAGTTCTTTCCCGCTTTTTCCATACTCCTCTGCCAAAGCAAAGGCAACAGGTGCAGTAACTACAGAAGGGTGGTTAATTGCTGTCAGGCCAACATCGTCGAAATCGAGAGAATGTGCAATTACACCGTTTATTAATGCAGCATATTCGGAAGTATATTTTTTTGTGGCCCCAAATACAGAACAGGTGCCTGATGAGTTTTCCGCGTCCGCATAGCTCTTCATGCGCCGGGCGTCTTCGCTGTCCGCCCCGGGAAAGGATACGGACAGATAATCAATCAGTGCAAATTTACTTTGCTCTATCACAAATTCTGGTATGTCGGTATATTCGGTATTTACGATAAATTGTGCAATTTTTTCTGCAATGCACATAGGATCAATCCTCCTTACAGGTTTTATATTCTGAAATTTTTTTAGAAAACAGTTGGCCGTCAGTCAAGAGCATGGGATCCAGATATTCTTCAGCCTCTGCAGGTGACAGGAGGCCTTCTTCAATGCTAACTTCTTTTATAGTTTTACCTTCCCTGACAGCACGTTTGGCAACTCTGCTTCCTGTGGGATAATCAAATAAGGAAGCAATCACTGTTGAAAGCGCTGTTGATGTTTCACAATACTTGTAACAGAGTTCCTTGTTGACTGTAATGCCACGGATGCATTTGTCAGCAAAGAGAAAAAGGCCCTTTGTCAAAATTCCGGCAGCTTCTGCCATAGCCTTGATAATAATAGGTTCCCAGACATTCAAGTCAAGCTCACCGTCTTCCACTGCCATCTGAATCGTCGTATCGTTGCCACATACCTGATAGCAAATCTGCTTGATCATCTCAGGCATCACAGGATTAACCTTCCCAGGCATAATCGAAGAACCGGGCTGTACTGTGGGAATTGTCAGCTCACCTATACCCGCATTGGGGCCGGATGACAATATTCTCAAATCAGAAGCAATTTTGGACACACCACAGGCGAGGGCTTTGATGGCCGAAGATATATCAATATATTCATCCGAATTTTGCAGTCCATCAAACAGATCCTCTGTAGCCTGCAGATCTATGCCGACTATTTCTGACAGAATAGGGTAAACAGCTTCCATATAACCGTCTCTGATGCTGAGTTTTGTGCCAACAGCAGTCGCGCCCAGGGGAAGCTCTCTGCTACCCAGAGCATCGCACTCGATTCTGTAATTACTCATACATACTCTTCTTTCATGATGTTGACTTTATTATATGCTTGCGAAAACAAATAGTCAATAATATTTTCTTTATACTTTCAAATACGTTAATTTACCCAAAAATAAACAGAAATATTCGTGAATAGTTACGATTGACTTTTTAAAACGAAAATAATATTTTCTTTATTGCAAAAAATCGAAAACGAAATAAGAGGATGACGTATAATAAGTTTCGCAAATTAATTTCATAAAAATAGACATGGTCTATAGCCGTTTGGTAGAATTAAGTCACCGCAACTAAATTTGCCAAAGGAGGTATAGAACCATGTCTGATAACATTATACAACTAAACGAGGACTTAATAAAGCACAATCTGAAAGACCTTGTCCGCTCCAGTGTGGAAGAAACCCTCAATGCCCTGCTCGACAAAGAAGCAGATGAACTCATCAATGCACAGAAGTACGAACGTTCCAGTGGCCGTCAAGGTTACCGTTCCGGGCATTATAAGAGAAATTTTCAGACAACTGCTGGAGAAGTGCAGTTAAATGTTCCCAAACTCAAAGGGGTCCCTTTTGAGACTGCCATCATCGAACGTTACCGCCGCAGGGAATCCTCTGTGGAAGAAGCCCTGATCGAGATGTATCTGGCGGGCGTCTCCGTACGCCGGGTGGAAGATATCACGGAAGCCCTTTGGGGGACCAAAGTATCTCCCGGCACTATCAGCAATCTCAACAAGAAAGCTTATGAACATATCGAGCAGTGGCGCAGTCGGCCACTGTCCGGGGACTATCCCTATGTCTATGTAGACGGCGTCTATCTCAAACGCAGCTGGGGTGGTGAGATCCGGAATGTCTCCATCCTTGTGGCCATTGGTGTAAACAGTGACGGATTCCGGGAGAGCATCGGTGCGGCAGAAGGAATGAAAGAAGATAAAGAAAGCTGGCGGTCGTTCTTTGTATGGCTTAAGGAGCGTGGGCTTTCGGGAGTCAGACTGCTCATCGGAGACAAGAACCTGGGTATGCTCGATACTATACCGGAAGTGTTCCCGGATGCCTGTTACCAGAGATGCACCGTTCATTTTTATCGGAATATTTTCTCTGTTACGCCGCGCAATAAAATGAAGACAGTTGCTATGATGCTGAAAGCGATCCATGCCCAGGAGAGTAAGGAGGCCGCCCGTGAGAAAGCCCGCAGAGTATCCGACAAGCTCAAGGAGATGAAACTGAGCAGTGCGTCCAAAAAGGTGCAGGAAGGGATCGAGGAGACCCTGACCTATATGGACTTTCCTCCCCAGCACTGGACGAGGATCCGGACCAACAATACCATTGAACGATTAAACCGTGAGATCAAACGCCGGACAAAGGCGATCGGAGCGTTTCCGGATGGTCAGAGTGCTTTAATGCTGGTATGTGCCAGACTGCGTCATGTGGCTGGGACCCAATGGGGCACCCGTCGTTATATGAACATGGATCACCTCTCCAAACCGGAGGAGGAACTGCTGTCTGATATCATAGCCGGCTGACTACCGGCTACCAAACGGTGGAAATTAAATTTGCGAAAAAAACTTGACACTATCAATAAGAGGAAATATGAACAGAACGTATTCGAAACGATTACAGAGGAATCTAAGAAAATTCCAGAAAAAGGAGCGCTTTACAAGATATGCGCTCCGCTGACGGTTGGAATATACGTTTCCTTTATATTTAAATCAACTGAAAATGCTCCAAGGCCTGATAAATCCCACCATTTTCCACGGTATCTGTCACATACTCTGTCATAGGATCCAACATTTCGTCATGATACCCCATGGCAATGGTATGTGTGGCATAATGAAACATAGGCTCGTCGTTGCTGCTGTCCCCAAAGACATAGATTTGATCCAGAGATAGACCCAAGTATCTTTGAAAAAATTCAATTGCCGTAGCCTTGGAGTATCCCTTCTGCACACATTCATAAAAATTGTTCCTTCGATCAATAAATTCTATCTCCTCTTCCAGGGCACGAAAGAACGCTTCCTTCTCACTCCTATCATCTACATGAATGTAAAGCTTATCATATCGGAAATCTTTCCTTTCCATGAAGGTTGATCTTCCCAACCCCCAAAGCCCCAGCTCCCATCTGGAACGTTCCAAATCTTTACACCGATATGTATTTTCTGAGAAATAGACATCTTCAATTCCTTCCAGCACGCCTTCTATCTTAAATTCTTTCATCTGATCGATGATCTGTACCCCTCTCTCATAGGGAATCTCATGCTTTTCCAGAACCTGATCTCTATACAACAGATACGTTCCACAGCCGCAAAGGTACCCGTCAAAAGGAAGTCCTTTTAAAGCTGGAGAAAGAGCGCATACTGTACGGCCTGTATTGATAAAAAGATAATGTCCTTTTTCCCTTGCTTTGTGTAAGCCTTCTATAGTACTTTCTGGAACCTTTTTTGTCTTCTCACTTATTATAGTTCCATCGATATCAAAAAATAGTGCTGACATTGGAAGCCTCCTCATTCCAAGCTCTTTTTAAACATAGTTTTTCTTTATGTTCTTCTAAATGAGTGATTCATTATAGAACTGCCCGCAACCTGCATTTACATCTTTCCCCAAACTTTTAAAACATTCATATTGTACATGAAGCTCTTGAAGAACATGTATAAATTCCTCTAATTTTTCGGACTTTTTCAATTTTGATTTACTAATTGGACTCATTTCACTGATTTTAACATATGCTTCTCTTCCGTTTACCCAATTAGCCAGTCTTATTGCATCTTCACTAGAATCATTTATCTGATCAAATAATACGTAATTGATTGTATATTTATCATTTAATTGATCGGAAAGTATGTCAAGATACTTTAAGGAATCTGAAATTGAGGGCAAGTTAAAGTCAAAATATTGATGCCGTTTATCGTCTGTGCAAAAGTGAAGCGAAAATTGTAAATGTAATTTCTCTTTATATTTTTTTAGTTCTCTATAATAATCTTCCTCAAGGCGTGGCAATAAAGTCGAAATATTTATTTTATTTAAGTTATTATAATGGAAGAAAAAATACTCTATTGTCTGTTTCAAAGTCTCGCCGTTATTGAAGGGCTCGCCAGAACCCATATAGGTAATTTCAAACCCATCTATAAAACGCTCAGGAAACTTTTCTATAATTAATTCGACCTGCTTTTGCACTTCCAAGGCTGTCAAATTTCTCACAAATTTTGTTAATCCTGCTGCACAGAATTTACACTTTTGAGTACAGCCCACTTGAGAAGATATACATATGACTGTTCCATGTTTTTCCAAAAAAAGCAAACATGACTCTACTTCTGCACCATCATCACATAAAAAATATATTTTCTTTACATTTTCATTGCTTTCAACTATGTTTGTCAATTCCATCTATAATGCCTCCATTAAATTATGCAATGCCAATCATGGTATCTACAGTTCGAGCTCGAATGTATAATCTCTCTGTTGATACAAATCAATAATTACACTAATCTCCTCACTAGAAAGAAATGCGATAAAAAAAGCCTTTTTCCATAATTCTATTTTTCTGTCACACAATCCTTTGCTCAAAAAGAAATCATTAAATATTGGATGTTCAAACCTTCTATAAAATCGCTTATAGCCTTGATTTTGACTTGTAAAATCTATATCATTTAAAACATCCCACAGTACATCCATTTTACAACTGATAATACGGTTATAAGCCATTATCTTAGAATTAGCGTAAAAACCTTCCAAATATTTCCATATACAATTAATTATAAGTTTAAACCCCTCATCAATTTGTAAAATTGGTATACTCTTACCTAATATTTCTGAATTTATTAAAGGTAATTTATCTATATTCTTTATATTATATTCAACAAAACGTTTAATCAATGTTCCGATTCGCTCGCTGCTGGAAATGCTAAATACATGTCTTACATCAGTATCCATTCCCTGATTAATTTCTTCCCATTTATATTGATTTTTTTCAGAATCTTCAAATTCCTTTGCCAATCCCATATAGGTATAATGTTTAATTTCTTTCGTATTCCAGATCTTAGTATCAATCATATCTGCAATATCCTGTGATAAATATGCAATATTATCCGCAAAATTTACCACCTGACCTTCTAGAGTTAAAGCACAATGACTTGTTCCATGCTTTTTTACTCCATCTAATATTTCTTTACAAATGCTAGTATAATATTTAGAAGCATGATACTCATACACATCAACATTTACAGGTCTATAGTCTTCAATTATATAAGAATATATTTTATTTTCTTCCCCAAAATTTTTTTCAAGTTCACTGCAGATTTCTCCATTCACAATTTCTTTTTCTGACAAATACTTTAACATAAGCCAACTAGCTTCTTCATGCGCAAATATGCCCTCTGTCTTGGCTTTTAAAATTTTGTTCGAGACAGAACCATATGCTGAATTTCCTATATCATGTGACAAAGCTATCGCCTCTGTTAATTCAATGTCCAAATTTAGTTTTTCACTTATCTCTTTTGCAATTCTGGCTACCTCCAGTGTATGTACCATTCGCGATCGACATCTGGGATCTTTCTCTGAGATTAGTTGGTGCTTTCTCTGCATCTTTCGAAACTCTGTTGAGTATACAATTTGATCAATGTCGTGCTGATACCATCTACGTGGTTCAATGGCCTCGCCAAAATTTGTATATTTTATTAAAGCTCGTTCCTTGCAAGAATATTTTCTAAAATCTTCCATTTTTTCCCTTATTATGTTACTCTAAGTTTAAAATAGGGTTTATTGGTAATTGTAGGTGATCGTTTGACTACTTTATTTAGTCTACCACGTATTTTTCTTTTCAACAACTATATTTGCCATAAGATAGCAAGGGAGTGTAAAGTCTTCACACTCCTTGCAGTTTTCTTCCACTGTCTTACCAGATCCGCTGATGTATAGGGAACCATATCTTGAACCGGAAGATTTGTATGGAGAAACTCTCATGATGGTAAAAAAGGGTGATTCCGCTGTCAATGACTTTATCCGAAGTAGTCTTGAGCGTCATCACCCTGCTATTCATATTGAAGATACACCCTGGATTGGTAACAATCCCTGTGAACTGGAACTATAACATCCCTTATGGGCTTCTTTACAGTCTCCATGCATCAGAGGATGTGCTACGGTTCATAGATTTCATTTCCCACTAGGAAATGTGAAAGGTCTCAGAATGGAAGTTCGCATAGTAGCGCCCTTTATGTGCCGTAAATCGCAGGACACAATAATCTGGGTCTGTAACGCCTTCAGGATAATACTTGGTATCCCCCTCCTGCCAGATCAGTTCCTTGCTGGATGCGTCTTCCAAAACTTCCATTTTCCCAATCAACATAACTCCCCGGAAAAACCGTTTGTCATAAAAATAAATACTGGCATTAGAGTTCTTTCTGTATTGGGTTACGCGCACGGAAGAAGTATTCGTAGTAAAATAGAAGACCTTGATCCCCTCCCGCTTTCGTGGAGCCAGCATAGCCTTCATATTGGGGAAGCCATCTTCTGAAATGGAAGCGATGAAAGAGACCTTTTGCTTATCTATCAGATTTCCTATGGTTTTTTCTGGGTCACGCATCATATGGGGCGTCCTCCTTTGGTGTGTTCCGTAGACTAAGGGGTCCAGAACAGAATTATAGTAGCTCCTCTTTCTTTTCAAGAATTGCCGCTACTGCCACACAGGCGGGACAGTCACAGTATTTTGCTCCTGCTTCCTTGATTTCTATGGCGTGCGCTTCCACTGCCTTTGCTTTCTCCGCTCCAAATACCTGCGCACCAGCTTCGGAGCCTGCGAAGGCAATCAGTCCGTCAATGGGCATAATATCCTGTTCCAGCTCTGCAATCAGATTCTTCGTCTGTTCTGCTTCTTTGTCTGTCCCCAGGGCATCCAGCCAGTTCTGTGCTGCCTCTTTTGCCTCTGCACAGCAGGAGTGAGCGCTCATCATTTCTTTTACTTTTTGTACCACATCATCTTTTACTTTTTGATTCATTTTCTTTTCCTCTCTTTCCTTGATATCTCGTCAGTCGAAATAATCCAGCATTAAGGCAAATATTCCTTAGTTGTCTAAGATTAGAGATACTGTTTCAAATTTTGATAAATTCTCTCAAGCATAGCTTCACATTGCCGGATCTCCTCTTCTGAAAATCCAGCATAGACAATTTCTGTCATCTTGTCTGATACCGTATTGTAATCCTGTCGGAGGTTTTTTGCTTTGTCTGTCAGTGCAAGCAGTGTCTTCCTACGATCATTTTCATTTGGAATCCGGCAGACCAGTCCAGCCTCTTCCATGCGGTCAATCATGCTGGTGAGGGTTGTGGCTGCAAGTCCTGTCCCATCGGCCAGTTCCCTTAAGGAAATATATTCCTTCTGCCACAAAACATAGAGTATCCGTCCCTGGGCTCCGTTAAATGCATCAATGTCCCTTTCTGATAATATCCGTTCAAAGATTCTGTCACTGAGTCGCTTAATCTGTGAAATAATATTGCCTGCCTGAACCTTCATAACAGTTTCCTCCTCTATAGGATTATACTATATAGTATTAATTTTGTAAATATGTTTTTACAGTAAAATAACATCTACAACTCTTAAAAAATAGAGTGGTGCGTGCTAAAATTATTCCTGCGATAAAGGAATTGGAAAGTGATCCAATCTAAAATTTTATTATGTATTGCAGGGGTGATATTTATGAAATTTTTAGTAAACCAAAAGCTACCCTCTCTTGACAAGGGCATACACGGTCGAAAAAGAGTAAATTTTGTGACCTGCAGCGTTACTTTCAATCGGCGTACGTCCAGTACGCCTCTTTCAAGTGCCTTGCAGGACGCAAAATTTACCTCTTTTCGACTCTTCGACCTCAATCATGAGATTTCGTCGCCTTGCAAGGCAGACGATTGAGGCGTACTGGACGTACACCGATTGAGGATAACGCCGCAAAGCGGCGAAATATCGTGATTGAGGCGTGTGTGCCCTTGTCAAGAGAGGGTAGCTACACGCATTAGTATTATTACTTCAGCCATTACCTTAATAGGTATGCTTTTGCTTTGGTTTATCGTGTCCAACCGCGTTTCTTTAATGGTAGAAAACAACATTACGAACCAAATGATTGATGCAGTGGAATCCAGAGCTGCAATCATCAATGATTATGTGGCGTCTGCAGAAGAATATATGGCAGCCTTTGCCCTGAGCAGTGAGGTCTATGATCTTCTTGCAAATCCAGAGGATCCTGCTCTTCTCCAACAAGGTCAGAAGTATACGGAAGACTTTGCCGCAGTCAAGGGAACCTTTGAGGGATTGTATATTGGTACTCCCTCCACATATATTTTGACACACACTTCTCAGGGAGCCATCGGAATGACTACCCGGACTGGTGAATCTCTGGAGGAATTCCAGAATACGATTTTGGCTCAGCCACAACTGACTAATCTGGGAATTATGAAATCTCCAGGAACCGGAAGTATGATTCTTTCTATGTACTATCCTCTTTTTGAGGGTCAGAAATGCATTGGCTATGTAGGTGCCGGTGTTTATGCCAGCCGATTAATGGATGCTTTACTGGATCTGGACATTGAAGGCTTGCCAAACAGCGAGTATGTATTTTTAAATGTAGACACTGGTACATATCTATATCATGAAGACGATGCACTGTTAAATACACAGACTACTGATAAAGGCTACCTAGAAATCCTTGAAAAGATAAAAGCAAATGATAGCACACAGGCTGGTACATACTCCTATGAAGATGAAAATGGAGTAGAGCAACTGGTTGTATACAAATTCTTAAAGGATCGAAACTGGGTTTTCATGGTTCGCGATAATGCGTCAGAAGTCTATGGAAGAGTAGCGACAGTACGCATTACAGTAGGTATTTTGTGCGCAATTGTAGCAGCGTTCATTATCCTTGTGACGCTGTTGATCTTGTACCGGGAAGGCCGGGAGCTTATGGTGGTGGAAAGAGCTATCCGACGTCTTGGAAATCTAGAGCTTTCTGTGGATAAAGAATTAGAATCATTTTGTGGCAGAACCGATGAGATTGGTATGATTGCACAGACAATTCATCATGTCTGTGACTGCCTGCGAAAGACAATTGACGATATTGGTCGTATTTTAGGTGAAATGGCAGATGGCAATATTGCGGTGGATGTTGCAAGAAATGAATCATATTATATTGGCGATTTTAAAGTTCTGGCAGAAAGCTTAAAAAGCATCCGCACCCATCTTATGGATGTCATGCGCGATATCACGCAAATTGCAACTCAGGTAAATAGCGGCGCCAATCAGGTATCCACCGGAGCTCAGGCGTTGTCCCAGGGTACGATGCAGCAGAAGGTTTCTATCAATGGGCTTGTATCCAATGTCACTGAGATCACGACGCAGATTCAGAACAGTACTGTCCGTTGCAGCAATGCCAGCGATCTGGTGGACAGAGCCACGGGTTATGCTGCGGAGGCTGATACAAAGATGGAACAGCTTGTTGCCGCAACAAAGAATATTGACCAATCCTCCACTCAAATTGTCAGTATCATAAAAACAATTCAGGATATTGCTTTCCAGACAAATGTTCTTTCACTGAACGCCGCAGTTGAAGCTGCCCGAGCAGGCACTGCTGGAAAAGGCTTCTCTGTAGTCGCTGATGAGGTTCAAAATCTGGCAGCTAAATCTGCCGAAGCCGCCAGGAATACCAGCGCACTGATTGGCCGCTCAATTGATGATGTGAAAACAGGTACAGAATCTACAAATCTTGCCATTTCTGCCATGCAGGTAATCAGTGAATGTATCCAATCTATCAAAGTCCTGATGGATGAGATATCCCTTGCCAGCGTCCAGCAGTCAGAAATGATTGTTTCTGTAGAAAATAGAATCAAAGAAGTGTCTAATGTAATACAGGCAAACTCCTCCGCTGCCGAGGAAAGTGCCGCAATATCTAACGAATTATCTAATCAGGCAAAGACTTTGAATCAACTTATTAGTCAGTTCCGTATTCAATAAAAAGAGTGGTGTCGGTTAAGGCAATGTTTTAACCGACACCACTTTCTCATTATAAGCAATTATCTCTACAGTAGGTTGATCACTAGACAGCTCAGCCCCCTACTCCAATCACAAGCACCTGGGTTCTTTCCTCGTCATTATGCCGAACCTCCACACTCTTCATCCAATCCTTTTAGGATCCCAAGTCCGTGAGGCAGGGAGGAGAGAATAAACTCCAGACATTCCTTGACTGCCTTAGGGCTTCCCGGCAGATTGACAATCAACGTTTCATTGCGAATTACGGAAGCTCCCCGGCTCAGCATTGCTCTGGGAGTAACTTGAAGGGAAAGCACACGCATAGCCTCCGCAATTCCCGGGGCATTTCTTGTTGCCACATTCATGGTGGCCTCCGGTGTCCTGTCTCTCTGAGAAAATCCAGTACCACCAGTTGTCAGGATTAAGTCTGCTTTCTCCCTGTCTGCGCAGACACAGAGAACCTCTTCTAACTTATCTTGATCATCTGGTACGATTTTCTCCCGAATAATCTCGTATTCTCCTGACTCCTCCAGAATTTTGCGGATCATAGGACCGCTTTTGTCCTCCCTCCACCCCTCGTATCCGCTGTCGCTTACCGTTATAATTGCTGTTCTCCATTTCATAGTCTTCACCTCTGTTTTCATTCGTACTGACATGTTTTCACAAAAAAATTGTACCATAAATCAGGAGAAAATTGACGATAAATTTTAATATTACTTATTTTTATATATTTTACAGCCCCAAAAAGAGTGCTAAAATATCTGCAAAAGAAAATACAGACCTGAAGCTTATGAAAGGAAGGAATTACATATGGGATTATTTTCAAAAAAACCGAAAGTACACATGGAGGAAACCCAGAAAAATAAAGTTAAAATGCGTCAGTTATTTAATCAGTCTGTCTCTGACGGAGATACCTATCAGGTTCTCTACGCCACTACAGGATCCACATGGAAAGAGAGCGACGTCCTGTCTGACACACGAGTATACCAGTTTATCAGCCTTGTATTCGGATACAGGGAAACAGATTTCAAACAAGTCCTATTTGGCAGAGCTCCTCCATCTCACGCTCAAAGTCGGCCACTGCATCATATTATGTAATGGCGTCCAGAATTGTTGACTTTCTGCTGCCATTTACTCCTGTAAATCAAGTTTTCATAATACGCTGTAATCATCTCCCTCGTCTTAGGCTCATACAGTTTCAAGTGGAACAAAAATCCGCAGCAATTCGTATCCGGCTGTTTTTGTTCAAACCAATCCGTCAGATTTTGTTTCAGTCCTTCTCCAAACTGTGTATATTCCCCTTCCGAATCGCCCGTCTCTGTCAACGGTAAAAATGTAACCGACAGTACAATGCGCGGTTCTTTCTGTCCCTTTTCCAATCCATAATAAAACAACACACCCAGTTCTATCAGAAGCCGTTCCTTCGTCAGGTCAAATGATTCCAACAGCAGATCTGCCATCTGGCGGATTACCTGTGCTCCAAAACGGTCCGACCGCACCGTTCCCACAACGACTTCTTCCATCACGCCTCCCGATGCCCTAAGCTGCTGGAAAGATATCTCCGGCGTCCGGTAAATAAATTCCTCCGATACCTCCAGATATCTCTTTTCTTTCTTATCGTACAGCAGATTCTGATTACAGATCAGACTGATATAAGGAAGCGCCGCGTTCTCATCCGTCCGAATTTCAGGCGGTAAAGCCCCTGTCTGCTTCAGAAATCTTCTTCCCTCTTCTGTTGACTCAACCAGAAACCACAGTCCGTCTTCTCCCCTTTCACCGCGGACTATACAGGAATAAGACAACTTCTCCAAACTTGTCCGCCTGTGGGCAGATTTCACCCGGTTTTGCATCGTTTGATTCCAGTCCTTCCACAACTCCGCCATTTCCCGGCTTATCATCAAAATGCTTTCCATCACACAACTAAGTTCCTTCTGCACTTCTATCTCTTTACAAAATCGCCGATATCTTCTATCACGTTCCTCTTTGCTGATTTTTTTATTCACTTTAAATATTTTTATAACTGTCTCCCTATCAAAATTGGGAACCAAGCCAACAATACCATTTCCACCCTCCCCCACTTTAGTTCTATTATTTACCTTGCATGGTGCTTCTTTATATTCCTGCATATTCTTCCAACTCTCTTTCCGAATCTGCATCATATAAATATCTCTCACACAGTTTATCATATATATTAGCAACTTTAGGATATCTTGTTCTCACTGCATCAGCATTTTCCTTATATTTCTTTGCAAGCCCCCGTTCTTCTACACCACCCGTTGGACTAAAAACACCTCGTTGATTAAATATTCCTGTCACATAAGAGTTCTCTAATCGTTCATCTCCATACTGCTGAATGGCTTCCCGAATTGATTCATGTGGATACTATCCATCTTCTCCTATCAGTGAATTTGAAAAAACGGTGCCCAAAAGAGAAGTAAACAGCCTCGCCTGATGCTGTTGTCTTAACAATTCTCCAAATTCATCTATCCACTCAAATAATTTCTCTTTTTCTACATTTCCATTATTTATAGCCGGACAAAACTTCGCATCATAAAATAGTGAAAAAACACTATTTATCACTTTTTCATCTGCACTTTCTTCCCTTTTAACATCCTCATTATCTTTTTTGTAAATAATAGAAACCATCTCTGCATACATTATCGGTGAAGATTCTAAACATTTCCGGAAACATCTCATATCGTCCCATTCTAACACTCCACGATATGCCAGCTCTAATTTTGCAACTCTCATACATTCTTTTGTATTACTATATTCACTTTGCAAAACTTTCAATATTTGTCCCAAATCATGCGAAGTCATCGAAGTAACTGTTCCTATTTCTAATGTATACAATTCTTGCATAATTACCAAAATTTCTTCTGGTCGAAAATACTTGACATAACTATGAAGTGCGTCCATTAGAGTCACCTGATCCGAGTACTTCCTCATTTCTTTTATGATAAAGCGGCAAGTTTCTTCATCATCTTTGTGAGAATAATTTCTAAACTTCCAGTATTTCTTTTTTATCTGTTCATTTTCAAAACTAATAAGCGGCATTTCCTCTGCATCAATTACTTCAATCAATAATATACTTATTAAAACTCCTTCGTTTACATGATGTTCTTTTGCAGTAGTTACCGCTTTGCCTAGACAAGTTTTATCTTTCCAATATGCCGTCCTCAGATACAAAATCATAATATCTTTGTATACCTCATCACTAATAAGCAATAAAAACAAATTTTAAACATAATAATAAATATTCTTTATATGCATATCTTAAATCAGCATATGTTGCCATAATAGGTTCCTCAGCCGTTCTATATCTGGGCTTACTTGGAGAACCTACCATATGTGAATTTCTTCCCGGTAACTCATCATAAATCAGTTCCCAAATATCATACCCATTATCAAAAGCCTCCTTTGCCAGAAAGTTCTTATCCTCCTGTGATAGGACAGTAACATTACACCATGCACAAAAAATTTGCTTCAAAGTTTCTTTAGGACTATTACTAATTGCATATTTTATCTTTAAATCATGCATCTTTAAAAACCATCTTACCGCCCATGCCGCATATTCTTTTTGTGATAAAAATTGTTCAATCCCCCAAATAAAATGTGTATAGTAATTTGTACCAAATAATCCATCTCCCTTATCTCTTGAAAAGACCTCTACAAGCCCTGTCGCATTTGTCCACTCATCATCCAAACGTCGGATAACTGCTTTTGGAGATGCCTCACATAATATCGAAAAATACTTCGCAATAGAAAGCCACTGATTTAGTGTTTTAATCTCTGTCAAAAGCCTCTCTACCACTCTATCTATCTTTTTTTGGCTACTGACATCCTTTTTATAATATGCTTTCATAACAAAGCTACGAAACAAGCCTTCCTTCAATGTCCCTGTCCAAAATGGTTTTCCTCCTGGTAACACCCCCGCATAATCTTGTTGCTCCTGTGGAAAATTAAAGACTGGATCTGGCTCAGATATAATTTCTAACACACAACTCCACCATGTATTTTAAATCTTACAAAAAATGGTTCCTCTCCTCTCATATATGGTTTTATATCTTCAATTATTTGCTCATACTTACGTCCACATAATTGCTCTAATACAACCTGATCTCCTTCTGCTTCTATATTTTCCACGGATTATTTTTTTCTTAAGTGGTACATACAATCCATGGGTATCTTCTACCATTGCATAAGCCACTTCATGAGACATTCCTGCCTCTTCTAATTTTTTTACTATTGTACTTCTTTTTCTTTTTCTAACTTTAATAGACTCTTTACCTGCACAATATTCCTCTTCCCCATATATAAAAATATTTGTGTTATTTGGAATGGCATATATTTGTTCAGCATTAAACCATGGAATCAAAATTTTCCCTCCTAGTTTTGGATTCTCTTCATTTGCTTGCCTGAGATTCTGCCACTCCTCTTCCTTTCTTACTACAAAGACTACTTTTCCCGTATTCAATCTACGCAGTTCATTCAAGATACAATAAATCGTCTCTTCTTTGCATTGACCTGAAACGTAAATGCATTCATCACCTATATGTTCTTCAAAAATTTCTTTAAAAACCTCATCATCAATCTCAAAAAAAGACAGATTAAGACTAGGATTCGCTGTTTGTTTTGCCAATTCAATTTCTTGTTGATCCAAAGAATAAACTTCTCATCTCTCTATGCAAAGCGTCTTTTAATAAATATCGACTTCCTTCATCCGTTTTCTTTGCCAATTCTTTCATATTCTCTCTGGATAAAAGATTTGACATATCTTCAACGATATTATCTCCACCCTCTACCTGTTGCAAAAAGAATTCTCCTGCATCAATAAAAAGTTTGCTCCATTCCTTTTTATTTTTGTACGCATTAAGTTTATCGATAGCAGCTCCTAATACTATCTCACCAGTTTTTTCTACTACTTTTTCTTCTATCATAAAACTCCTTTTTCCTAACTATATATTTTTACTTTTCTTCTTGTTTGGGAACTACCACTGCCATAATAGGAATTGCAACAAGATTTTCTCAACCACGTCCATTGTTATCTTCTTTAATTATGCTTTTATATACCTCTGCTTAGAGCTTTTAGGCTTATCTGGTAATGTCATTTTTAATTTACCCGCACTCACAAGCGGTGCCACCAGACTAATCATTGTATAAGTACGAGATTTACCCGTAAATTCAATTAATTCGGCCCTTGATCTAGGTATTGAGCAGAAATCTAAAATCGCTTTTTCTGATGTTGTATTTTCTTTATAACAGTCATTCTTCATAACCACTTTAGTGTGTTTTCCGTATGCAGACTATAATCACGATGCACTAATGCATTTAAAATTGCTTCTCTAACTGCTTTAATTGGATATTCCGGTTTATCCTTTCTCTTCCCATTATCATCTATAATAGTCTTAGTTCGACTATTCTTTCGTACAAATTCAACTGCTTCTTCCAACATATCTGGTATTGCGCCTGTAATCCGCTTGTTATCAATGAAGCGTTCTCCACTTTCTCCTACTGTTCCCATCTCCGTTCCAGGCAAACATACTGCAGTAATGCAGAGCTGGGGAAAGTATGTTTGAGGATATTTAGAAAACGTCATTATCCCAGCCAATGTAGGAACATTACATGCCGTAACTGCCATCAATTCCAAAATTTCTTCATTCGATACATTTTCCGAAAGATTTCTTCTCTCCTGTTTTACCATAGTCAAATAGTCATTTAAACGCTTTTCGTCCAAAAGCTGTAATTTAGCTTCATCTACTGTACGAATATCATCACGAATTCTTTTACGAAAAGCTTCATAACTATATACTTCATATTCACTCATTGGCTCATCAGACTCCCCAACACGAATATAAGAACCTTTGATTCTACCAACGCCTTTATAAAACACTGGTCTTTCCGTAATATCTACACCCGGAATTTCAGCGGATACAATCACTTTATCTTCAATGTCACAGACCGTAAATAAAGCTCTTATCATTGGTTCCATCTGTTTGCACTGCTCTGTTACCTTCTTCTGTAAATCCTGTGGATCATAAACTCCTTTTATTTTATATTTATCATTTTCATCAACGCCAAAAATAATAACGCCGCCTTCATCTTGGTTCGAAAACGAAGAAAGTGTATCATATAATCTGGTTGGACAACCTTTTTCAGCTGCCTTTAATTCAACTGTCTGTTTTTCTGTTTTCAATTTCTGTATATCAAAAACCAATTTTTTCAATGCTTCTGCTTGCATAATCAACCCTCTTTCAGATAATATATTTTAATTATATCTTCCAGCATATCTGAAGCCAACAAATTTGATAACTAAAAATTAAATTTGATAACAATTTTTCTATTTTTGACAACTTGTTATCAAACTTTTTCCTCTTGTCCTTTTTAAAAGGAACATTAAGATAAAACAATTTCATCCTTCTTGTTTAATTATATATAACAGAATATAAGTAAGCCGCCTTAATATACTGAATTTTTCTAAATTTAGCAATTATATAGGCAGACTCTCCCTCACACAAAGCACGCCCCACCCCACCTGCGGATTCGGATATTCCTCAAAAGCCGGCAGTGGCTGGGCCCCCTTCTGGAGATAAGCCTTCACCTTCTCCCCATAAAGAAAGGGATCATTGCCCTCCGTGATTCCCCACTGCATCAAAAGAGCCGCGGCTCCCGTCACAAAAGGCGTGGCAAAGGAAGTTCCCGTGGCCTCAGCGTAACCGCCCCCGGGAGCTGTCGTAGTAATATTTACTCCAGGAGCCACAAGTGTAGGTTTGGGGAGATCCTGCTCCCGCGTATTGCCGCGGCCGGAGAAATCAGCGTAAGTCATGCGAAGGCTGTCGTAGGCGCCCACGGCAATAATTTTTCGGGCAGTGGAGGGAATGGTGAGGGTCGTGTAGGGGGTTGGGTATAAAAAGCGCGTCACTCCGTTCAAAGCTGCACTGCTGGGCAGCCACATATGATAAGTGCCGTCCCGTATCTGGTGCGGAACCAGTGTAAAGCTCCAGATTCCCATATCTATATAATCTCTTCTTGGGAGAAATTCTATATAGATTTCCTGTGACTGACTGTATGGAGTAGGCTCTCCATAGTACAAAAGGATCTCCGTATTTTCCAGAGTAAACCGCTGGGGTCCGAGAATATTCTGGATAGGTCCCACTCTTCTTCCTCCGGGACTGGTCAACATAATATCCACAGTGTCCACATAGGATTTCCAGATCTGAACGCTCAAAGCCGCTTCATATTCCCCTACTGCCAACGGAATCTCCATTACCTGTCTTTCCTCCAGTGTTCCGCTGGTATGTCCGGCTGCATATCCCTCATTTCCCGTACCTACACAGATTACAGATTTCCAGATGTTTGCCATATCCGTAATGTAAGTTTCTAAAAGAGAGGTTCCGTCATGCGCGCCATACGTATTGCCGAAGCTAATATTGACTGCCACAGGCAGATTGTACTCAATGGCTTTTCGCAGGCAGTAGTCCAGCCCCTGCATCAATTCTGTTGTCCTGGGAAATGATTCTGCTCTGGGCACTCCAAGCTTCACTACTAATATAGGGCTGCGACTGGCCACTCCCCTGTAACGGCCGTTGCTGGCCCGCCCATTTCCTGCTGCTATGCCAAGGACCCTGGTACCGTGGCCACTGTTATCTATACTAGGCACCAGGCTCCGGCCTCGGCCTTCATCATACTCCTGGAGGGCTTCATTGATTTGTTCCCTGGTATATTCTGTTCCAACGGCATAACCCTCGGGGGGATTTCCGGGAATTGTCTGATCCCAAAGAGCCAGAATCCGACTGCTGCCGTCCTCATTTCGAAAATCCGGGTGAGCATAGTCTACCCCCGAATCCAGAACTGCCACCAAAACCCCATCCCCAAACAGGTCATACTGGGAATTCTGCACAGCAGTCATACAAGAAGCTGTTCTTCCCTGATTGACAGAGAAAAACAGCCTCTTTGGTTTCTCGATATATTCAATTTCGGGGACCTGTACCAGACGGTCAATCAATGACTCTGGAACAGTCAGAATCGCATACTCATTCTGGAGTTCCACCACTGTCAGTCCTTCCTGAGTCAAAGGACTCAAGTCTCCAGAGTATTTCACGATCACTTCCCAGGTCCTCTCTTCCTGGTTAAAACCTACATTTAGATTCAGAGATTTTTTCCTCTCCTCTTCTGTGGCATCCAAAGCCAGATTCAACATGTTTTCTATTTTAGGGCTATCCATAGAGTGTACTCCAAACCTTTTTATCACTCTATGCACTTATGGCCCGTCTGGAAGTTTGTCTCAATAAAGTACTATTCTGTCATTCTCTCACTATGCCTGATAGTAAGCCTTTACCATCGGATAAATGCGCAGATATTTTTTATATAATTCATCATAAAGCGCTATATTTGAAGGATTCGGCTCATACCTGACAGAAAATTCCTCCTTTTGAAGAAGCCTGGTGAAATCAGAATATCCTGCATTTTTTCCCTCTGCCAGCAGCACAGACGAATTCAACGCCAAAGCTGGCAAAATTTCCGCATTTTTATATACATAGACAGACTGGTGAAGTACATCTGCTAAAATCTGATTCCATAGGGCAACCCTTCCGCCGCCTCCGATCACTGTAATCTTCCGGGGTAAAATTCCAATACTCTCAATCCCTTGCCGAATGGAAAATGCCACTCCCTCCAGGCAGCTACGAGCCAAATCTCCTTTTTGAGTATCCGCGCTGATTCCCAAAAAGGTTCCTCTGACCTCTGTATCCATCACTGGAAAACGCTCCCCGTTTAGATAAGGCAAAAAAGCGACTCCTCTGCTCCCCACCTCACTCTGGTCCAGCTCTCTCTCCACAAAGGAGTAGTCAATTCTTCCATCTTCTCCCTTGGTTGAAAGGATGCTACTTACCCATTTATGGACATTTCCAGCGTTCAAAAACGGCACTACATTAATATACAAGTCTTTTTCAAAGGACGCCAAATTGAAAATGCCTCCATCCGTTCTGGAAATTTTCTCCGACATGGTCGCCACCCAGCCAGAAGTTCCCAGATTCACATTGTACTCTCCGGGACTTGCAATCCCGCTGGCCAGGGTAGTCGCTCCGGCGTCCCCGATTCCTGCATATACAGTGGTATCTGTAGAAAGCCCCGCAGCTTCTGCTCCTTCTTTTGTAACCAAGCCTACTGCCTTGTGGGGTTCATATATCTGTGGCATCCGGCTGTCCAAAATTCCTGCAGCCTTCAGGATCTGTGGATCCCATTGCTTCTGCTTGATATCCATCCCGCCTGCCGTGGAACAGGCTGTCACATCACCCGCTGCCTTTCCGGTCAGTCTGAAAATAATATAGTCTTTGGCACTGATCAAAAAATACCTCGCTGCCTCAAAGACCTCTGGGTGATTCTCCTTCAGCCACAGAATCTTAGGCACAGACAGAGAACCATCAAAATGATTTCCCGTGGTCTGTTCCAGATAATCCTTTCCGAGAGCTGCACACAGCTTTTCAGCCTGGTCCATCCCACGGCCATCTGAATACAAAATTGCTCTCCCGACTGCTTTTCCATTCTCTCCCACAGGAATGACATCCTGCATCTGTCCACTCATAATAATTCGATGGATCCTTCCATATGGGCTTTCCTTGATAAATCGGCGAGATATCCGGCAAAACTGCTCCCACCATTCTTCTGGATCCTGCTCCTTTCTCTCTCCTTCAAAAATAGTTGTTACAGGCTCAGAATAAGTGGATAACACAGTTCCTGCATCGTCCATCAACACACCCTTGACCGCCGTCGTTCCAATATCATATGCTGCTGTCAACATGTACTAATTCCTCCACAAACTCATAAAGTTCCTCTCTGGAGTTATTCAGCCTCCGCATCATTTCTGTTCCCACGATCACTCCGTCAAATCCCCGCTCCAGTAGTTCCCTGGCTCTGTCGCCCGATGTAATTCCAAACCCTCCAAAGATCAGGTTCTGATGGGACATTTGGCTGTAATCTAACAGCTCTCCATAATCCCTGCTGTTATTTTTTTCTCCTGTAGGTCCTGTGTAAAGTCTCTGGTAGATAATTCCAAACTCTTTCCGACACTCTACGACTTCATGAAAACTGTCGTCATTAGAGACAAATCCCGCTACGTCAACGCTATAATTCATTAGTTCTGATTTAAGCTCCATCCGCTCCTTAGTTTCAGCATCTGAAAGTACGAGCACATCATAGAGGCCTTCTTCTGCCATTTTTCTGTAAATCCCTGTCTGAATCAGATCCTTTTCATATCCCATCAGCCAAATGGGAACGGACACTTCACTGCGAAGTCTTCTCCAGAAATCCATATTTTTGCAAAGCTGCGTTCCCACCTGTCTGTGGGCCCTTCGTATCACTTCTCCATCTTCTGAAGGATTCGCAGAGGGAAATCCTATCTCAAGGATAGAAAGCCCCCTTTTACAACATTCCTTTATCACTTCAAAAAAAGCTTCTTCATTTGGGTAGCCCGCCGTAAGATATCCAATGACTGTATGACACTTGCCCTCCACGCACTTCTTCATCCGTTCACTGTAAATCCGATCTGTCACTTCGCATCACCTCGCCCCAGTTTCTGAGCAATCACTGCAACTACAATGATGATACCAGTAATAATATCCTGCATATAAGACGGCATCTGCAGGATCGTGAGCCCATTTGCCAAAATTGAAAGAATGGCCGCACCTACAAAAGTTCCTGCCACATTGGGAATTCCCTGTCTGGAGACCGTGCAACCAATGTAGGCTGCAGCATAAGACTGCAAAAAATAGCCTGCTCCTGCACTGGTATTAGCCGATCCTACCCGGGAGGCCACTGCAATTCCTGTCCCGCTGGCCAGGGCTGCACACAGTACAAAAGCCAGTATCTTATATTTTCCTACTGCAATCCCTGCGATCTTGGCTGCCTCTTCCCCTCCGCCTATGGCATACATCTTTCGACCGGCTGGAGTCTGCGTCATAAAAAATGCAAATACTAGTACAAATATCAACATGATAATCGAAAGAAACGGAATTCCTACAATCTTTGCGGTCCCTAACCAAGTAAAGGTGGGAGGAATATTTTCAAATACGGTCGCCCCGCCTGTAAGCCGGTAGATCAGTCCATCTAAAATCGTGCTGATGCCCAAAGTTGTGATAAAGGACAACACGCGAAATTTCGCTACAATGAATCCGTTTACCAGGCCAATCACCATACAAATTAATATTGTTAATAAAAAACTTAGCCCTACCGGTACTCCAGCTACTGCCATCAGAGCCGCCATGACGCCTCCCAGACTTGCCATACTGCCCACAGACAGGTCAAATTCATTGACCACCATCACCATTGTCGCCCCAATGGAGACGACTGTAAGCGCAGCCATCTGGCGGCTGATATTAATAAAATTCTTTACTGTCAAAAAAGCAGCCGGCCGCAGAATACCAAAAATGATAATAATTGCAAGCATGGCGAGCACAGTCCCATAGACCTGTGCAACTTTTTTTATCTCTGTCTTCTTCATTATGTTCCACCTTCTATATAAACACTATTTGTCATAGCAGCAGGCAAGCACCTCATTCGATGTCAAACCTTCGTTTTTCAGCAATTCTTTTGAGCGTCCACGAGACATAATCTGAATATTGTCCGCCACATCGAGAACTTCCTTCAAGTCAGAGGAAACAAACACGACAGCGCTCCCTGCATCTGCCCGTTCCCGTAACAGCTTATGAATCTCATTTCTTGTCTTTACATCCACTGCCTGTGTTGGCTCATCGCACAGAAAAATATTCGGTCCAGTCATCAATGCCTTTGCAAATACAACCTTCTGCTGATTGCCCCCTGACAGCTCGATGGCCCGCTGCTCCGTCCCTGTAGTGCGGATCTGTAGCGCGTCAATTTGCTGCCTGACAGCCTCACTCTCCCGCTTTCTTTCAAACCTGCCAGCCTTTGTGTAGCGCTCCATACAGGATAGGGTAATATTCTCCCGCACGCTCATTCCACCAATCATAGCTTTGCCACGCCTGTCCTCGCTGATGAGCACCATCCCCTCTTGAATCGAATTTCTAGGAGTCCGTTTCCGGCTTTCTTTTCCCTTGATAGTGATTGTTCCGTCCTTTACCGCCCGATACCCATAGATACACTCCAAAAGTTCCGTCCTGCCGCTTCCGCCCAATCCAAAGATTCCCAGTATCTCCCCTGTGTGAGCCTGAAAGCTCATATCCTTCACAATTCCGTCTCTGGATGCCAGATGCTTCACCTCAAGGGCAACTTCTCCTATGGCTGAGCTGTGACTGATGGCCTGGGCCTTCCATTTCTCTGTCATCAGATCAATCAGGCCATCTTTATCAATCTTGTTTGTCTCTACAACTCCAGACTTTGTACCATTTTTAAAAATGGTAACTCGATCTGTCAGTCGAAAAATTTCATCCATTCTGTGGGTAACGTACAGAATAGACGTTCCCCTTTCCTTTAACTTTCCAATAATCGAAAATAAAATCTCTGCTTCTTTATCTGTGAGTGATGCTGTTGGTTCATCTAAAATCAAAAGTTGGCAATCTGTCATCATGGCCCGGACAATTTCCAGACATGTTCTCTGGGGCGGCGTCAATTCATACGCCGCCTTTGAGAGGTCAATCTCAATTCCCAGTTCTCCTGCCTTTACCTCTACTTCTTTCCTCATAGACTTCCAGTCAATTCGTCCATTCTTCTTGGGGTACTCACTTCCCAGGTATACATTTTCCACGGAATTAAAAGCTGGAATCAATACATAATCCTGATGAATGACATTAATGCCAATCTTCCGACTTTCCACCGGATCTGTTATGTCCACCCGCTGATCATTCCAGTAGATGTCTCCCTGGTCCAGGGAATACACGCCTGTCAAAATCTTAATCAAAGTTGACTTGCCAGCTCCATTTTCTCCTACCAGGCCATGAACCTCTCCTTTTTCGATCTCCAGATCAATATCCTTCAGCGCGTACACACCATTAAACTGCTTACTGACATTTGTTGTCCTTAAAAGCACTTTGATACCCCCTGCTATTCTCCTGCATTTTCAGGCGTGATCAGAGTAGCCGGAGCATACATTTCTCCTGGTTCTATCGTCTCACCGCGAAAATATTTGTCCATCTGCTCATAGACGATCTGTGCCATTCCCTCAAAGTTCTGCTTTACTGTCGCCTTAAGGTTCGTTCCATCCTTTACTAGTTGAACCGCTTGTTCATTTCCATCCACACCCGTAACGATCACATTTTCACGGCCTGCCTCCTTAAGCGCCTGTGTCGCTCCGATAGCCGGCTCATCCCATGCTGCCCAGATGGCGGTAATAGAATCTGGATCTGCGTTGGCCAAAAGCAGATTTTCCACAATGTCCTGTGCGTCGTTAATTGGCTGCTCTGCCGGTACATGCTGTTCGGTAATCAGCGTGATATCAGGATATTCCTCAATCAAAGCATCAAATGCCTCACAGCGCTTTACTACGCCTGGATGAGGTCTGTGGGTCAGAGCAATAACAGTTCCCTTTCCGCCCATCAAATCATCAAAGAGATATTTTACAATCAACTCACCCATCTGATAGTTGTCACTGGTTGCATTAATCTGCATTCCCTCAATAAAGCCGCTGTCACATCCAAAGACTGGAATTTGTGCGTCAAAGGCCTCCTGCAACTGGTTCGACAGTTGTCCCGGATCCGCGCTTACTAACACAATTCCATCTGTGCCGGCGCTCACCACGTCCTCAATCCGGCTAGCTAACTCTGAAAAGTCATTGTCCGTATTAATTACGGAAACTTCAGCTCCTGCTTCCGTCAGGTTTTTCTCTATGTACTCTACCATCTGATTCGTCGTGACAGAGCCTAAATACGGTGTCATAATAGAAATGTTCTTTCCAGAGAGACCGCCTTCCTCACTGCCTTTCTGCTCCTGGGGCGTCTCCCCCTGTTCTGTATTCGTGCCTGTCTCCTCTTTAGGCTCAGGTTCTGCCGATGAACTGCACCCAGTCATCATTCCCATTAGTAACATCGCTGCTATACTCATAGCCAATAATTTCTTTATCTTTTTCATATCTTATCCTCCAATACAACTTTTTTGGCTGTTTCCATATCCGTCACAAAAATATCCACCTTTTTAGAGCGCAGGGCTGCACAGATAGCTTCCGTCTTTTCATCTCCGATGGCTGCCGCAATGATCTTGCTTCTCCGAAGCTCGCCCAGTGTCAATCCAATGGTTCTGGCTGTAATCTCTCCTCCTACCTCCCGTCCTTCCCGGTCAAAGTAGGAACCACATACAGATGCTACTGCGCCCTGGCTCTGTAGCTGGGCAAGATCTTCTTTCTTTAAGCTCCCTAGTCTAACATTAGTCGCTTCCTCATTCAAGTTCCCAATACCCACCAAAGCAATGTCCGTCTTCCTTCCACATTCCAAAACTCTAGCGATGGCCTCTTCCTTTTTCAAAGACTTAGCCAGACTAACTTCAGACACTACTGCCGGAGCATTCAAGTTCCAGGCATCTGCCCCATATAACATTGCCATATTAAGCGCCAGTGTATCTGCATGAATACTCATGTTCGTTGTAGAAATACCGCCAATCAAAGGTACTATCAGTTTCAGTTTTTTTGAAGAGGGTTCTAACGCATCGATCATAGCCTTTGCTGTATAGCCACTCATAACTCCCACACTAGAGTCCTGGGGAATATAATCTCCCGCCAGCTTCGCTGCCTCTTTTGCAAAGGACTGTAAACTGCTCTCCCCATCTATTGATGTGCTATCCACTACCAGAGCGTCCCGGAGCCCGAATTTCTGAATCAGCAAATGCTCCAGTTCAGTCTCCCGAACATAAGGATTGCTGATGGAAATCTGAACAATTCCCTCATCCTTCGCTGTTGTTATAATTCTGCAGATCTGTGGTCTTGAGATTCCAAGCAGCGCCGATATTTCCTTCTGACTTTTATTTTGAAGAAAATACAGTTCGCAAACCTTTACCATAAGTCTTTTGTTTCTGATCGTTCCCATGCCTTTCCTTTTGAAATTAATTTCATATTGCGCAATAATGATTACATCTTCATTATAGCTCTTTGACTGATAATGTCAATATTTCACGAATTGAAATTAATTTCCATTTAATCATAGTATCGTGTTTTCAACATTCCAGCCTGAAAGCTACTATCCAAATTATTTATTTGCAGGACTACATACTGAGAATTCTGCATAGCGCACATACAAGAGGCTGTCCTTCCCTGATTGACAGAGAAAAACAGCCTCTTTGGTCTCAATATATTCAATTTCTGGATCCCCGTACCAGACGGTCAATGAATGGTTCTAAAACTGTCAGAATCGGATACTCATTCTGGAGCTCCACCACTGTCAGCCCTTCCTGGAGCAATGGTAATATCAAGTCCACACGCTTCCAATTCCATTAGCTTATTCCTGTCTGATTTATAGTCTGTGATCAGTTGCAAGGAAGAATCTATGGTGTGAAGGCGCGTAAAGCCCACCCGGCCAATCTTTGAATGGTCTGCAACAATCAGGGTGTTTTGGGCTCGTTCCATCATCATACGGTTTATAGCAGCCTCATCAGCATGAAAAGTAGTGACACCCGCCAGAGTACTCACCCCATCTACAGATAGGATTGCCCAGTCTGCCTGATAATGGCGAAGCTGCTCTCTGGCGTCTTCCCCAAAGGTAAAGGCATACTGTGTATTTATCTCCCCGCCCAATAAAATCACATGGATAGAGGACACATTTCCCAGCTCCATGGACACTGCAATAGAATTTGTTACCACATTTAGATTCTTATGCTGTTTTAACGCTGCCGCCAAAGACTTTGTAGTCGTTCCAGAATTAATAAAAAGTGTACTGCCATCCTTAATGCGTTTTACAGCTTCCCTGGCAATCAGGGCTTTTTCTTCCTCTCCCTCTGATACAGGCTCTGTCCAGTCTGCTGTGCGTGCTTTAGCAACAGCACCTCCCTGAACACGCTCCAGATATCCGTCTTCTTCCAAATTATCTAGATCTGTCCTCACTGTAACAGGGGTCACACCAAGCTCTCTGCTCAGCTCCGCTACCCGGACCACCCCATCCTCCCGCAGGCGATCTAATATTTTGTTTCTTCTGATGTCAATTTTTAACTTGCTATTCGCCATGGTTTTGCTCCTTACAGTATCTGCAATCATCTAGCACTGACTGGTTATATGATAGCATACCATTAAGGATGGTACAATCCATCTGAATCATTTTTTATGATTTAGTCTCTCACCCACAGCTCCACCCGGATGAATCAGTGCAAACTGCTCTGACTGATAATTGGTCTCCTCGATCAGAGCTGCCTGGAGGGCATGAAAAATCATACACAGCGCTGTGGTACTTGTCGTTCCCTGGGCATTATATTTATCCGTTTCACGATTCACATGTTGTTTTAAAACTACATCTGCCGCTTTTGCCAGGGGAGATTCCAGGTTTTCTGTTACAGAAATAATATGTACTCCTTTTCTTTTACAAATATCAAGGATTGGGAGTAGTTCTCCTGTCTTTCCTCCCCGGGATGCAAAAATCATCACATCCCCATTTTGCAAGAAACCGGAACCTCCATGGACAGCTTCTGCAGGAGAAATAAATCTGGCAGGGCGTTCGATACAACACATCAAATGGGCCATATGCTGACAGATAATTCCTGAATGGCCACACCCTGTGGTCCCAATTCTGGAGGCCGAAGCTAACAGAGCTACAGCCTTTTCAAATTGTTTCTCATCAAAATACTCTTTCATTTCTGTAATACACGCCGCTTCAATGTCATAGGCCGCTTTTGCTGCCGCGATCGCTTCTGAATTCATAAAAATCCTCCCAACATCATTAAATTTTATAAAAAGAAAATAACATTTTCTTTTTATAAAGTCAATGTCTATAATAGACAATTTTATCTATATTTTTTTATTAATATTTACGTTTTAGAAAATATTATTGACTTTATTATTTTTCTTTTGTATACTATATTTAGAACAAACACAACTGGAAAGGAGCGTTCACTTATGAATTCCAACTGTACGATTCAAGCACCTTTTTTCGAGATCGGTCCAAAGTCTTATTTATATGGAGACGATATTCTCGAACTTGCCAAGGCCGCGGATGCTGCTTCGGAGAAATACAGCGTAGATATTATTTTCACAACGCCTCTTGTTGAAATCTCACGCGTAAAAGCTGCTACAAAGCATCTACATATTTTCGCGCCACATATGGATCCCCTTCGTCCAGGGCGTGGCCTTGCAGATATTCTGCCTGAATCCCTCATTGCTGTTGGAGCAGAAGGCGTTATGCTCAATCATGTTGAAAAGCCTCTCTCAGTCTCTGTTCTGCGCGAAACCATTATACGTGCAGACGAAGTTGGGCTGACCACTATTGTCTGTGCCGATTCCATTGTGGAAGCCAGTATGATCGCCAAGCTTAATCCAAATATCATTGTTGCTGAGCCTTCTGAACTCATTGGTACAGGAATCACCAGCGGTCCCACGTATGTGGAGGCTTCCATGAACGCCGTAAAAGAAGTGAATCCTAAGATACTTGTTCTTCAAGGCGCTGGAATCTCCAATGGCAATGATGTATACCAGACCATTTCTGCCGGAGCAGAAGCTACCGGCTCCTCTTCCGGCGTCGTCAAAGCTACCGACCGGGCCGCCATGGTAGACGAAATGATCTCTGCCGTTCGCAGAGCCTGGGATGAACGCCACAAAAAGTAACCCGTAAACTTTAGTTGGACAGTAAAGTCGCAAAGGCGCACGAGAGGAACTTTCATGGGTTCCCTTTCGAATGAAAGTTCCTCTCATTCAGTGTGCGCCAAAGTGACTTTACCCTTTAGTGCCGTCGCGCAGCGACTTTAAAATAGGAGGACTATTATATGGAATTTGTAGTATTTCAGAAAGAACTTGAACTTCAGTCCCGTGGTTGGATACCTACCTTCCACGATGTTTCCAAGGAAATTATCGAAATTGTAAAAGAATCTGGCGTAAAGAACGGTACTGTCTGCATTGCTTCCCATCATACCACATGCTCTGTTATGATTCAGGAGGCATCTCACGATATTGATTCCTTTGACCTGGAATATCTGCAGCATGATCTTCTGGATATTATGCGGAAAATGATTCCAGATTATGCAGAAGAGGGACAATACCGGCATCCCGGTCCCATTCACTCTCAGTTCGGTCGTTATGTAGATGAGCCTGGAGACTGGACTTCCATGAATACAGACGGCCACCTTCGTTCCTGCTTCTTTGGGCGCAGCGAAACTATGACGATCAAGGATGGCGTCCTGGATGGGGGCGAGTTTGCTCACGTTTACTTTATTGACTGGGATCACGTGCGTGCGCGTCATCGCCAGTTGAATGTGACTGTTATGGGAACTACTGAGGATATCAATGATCGGAAATTCAAGAACGGTGAGACAATCAACACCTTGCGCAGATACATGGATGAAGAGAAAGCATATGATCCGCATTTTGATTTGCAGTTAGAACGATAATGTAGACCAAAGGAAAGAACTGACAGAACATTTAAACTCTTCGTTTTTCTACCTACAAAGTACCCTCAGTGAGCAAAAAGGCACTGAGGGTACTATTATTATATTTTCATCCCAGATACAATACCCCAAAATCACAGCTTCTGTGAAAATCTGGCACAGGACTGGAAAGCTCGCTCCAGGACAGAAAATGGGGCGCCTGAGTCTTATCCCCGCACTTATAAAAATTTCCCCGCATACATTTACCAGGTGAGGCAGTAAAATCGGGAAAGAAAAAGCGAATAAAGGAAACGGGAATCTGAAAAGTTATTTTCCAACCTTCCTGGGTCTGTTCTGCGTAGGGTTGGAACAGTGTAGCGTCTTCTGGAAGAAGACGGACTAAATCACGAATACTGCTCCCTATTCCCAGATACATGCATGCATTTGGATTAAACTCAAAATTCAGATAGCGCTTGTCCTTTTCATCTGGGGCAAGGAAAAATTCCAGGCAGCTATCTTCACATGGCATCCCCAAAGCTCCTGTGTGCTCTGCCCGAATATGTTTTTCATTTGCAGACAGTTGTATATAAATTGCTGTACTGTCATAACAGATCTTTGCCTCTCCACAAATATCAACTGGTCCTGACCAGTATAATTGTGTTATAGGCAGCGGTTCAAGAACGTCCCAATCCATAGGATTGGGACGCTGTATGATATTTGCTGTTTTCATAAAAGTTCACCCATTTCTGCCAAACCATTGACCTTAATAGATTTTTCCTCCAAATCATTCCTGTCAAACTGGTAGATCCATTTATAATTTTCCTGCATCAGATAAGAAGAAAATATCTCAGCAACTGCGCCCAATGAGTACACGGTTTCTGTGGAGTCGGAAACTCTTACCTCAAAATCATTTACCAGAGACAAAGAGTTTTCTCGAATGGATATTTCCAACTGCTGCAAAAAAAAGTCTCCCAATTCTACCATAAAGCCATAGAACACAATCAGTTCAGGATTCAGCAGGTTTACTGCATTGGAGATAGCTACACCCAGGCGTTCGGCAATATCCTTGACATAATAAGTACACATCTTGTCCCCTTCTTCCAGGGCACTTCGAATGGCCTGTACCGTAATCTCCTGCTGCTCATTCATATGCATAATGAGAGAAGAAAACACCCCTTTTTTCAGAGCTGTACTGATTTTAGCTGCCAGGGCTGGAAAAGCTGTACTCTCTTCCACACATCCCTGCTTTCCACAGTAACACATGCTGTCGGCAGACTCACCAAAGCTAATCACCGTATGTCCCAACTCGGCAGCCCTCCCGGAGGCGCCTACTACAGGCATCCCATTGCAACAAATAGAACATCCAATTCCATTGGACAATTCCACACATATAAAATCCTGTACCCCTTTTGCAACTCCAAATCGCTGCTCCGCAATGGCTGGCATTGCCACGCCACTGTAATTTGCCACCTGTACTCCTGAAATCTCTTCCAATATGGGTTTCAAATCCTTATAGAGCCAGTCGTTAAAATGAGTGTAATTGGTCAATAATGTATGAATGGATTTATAATTGGAAGGATCATAATGGGGATCGCTGATACCAATACCCAAAATTTTCCTATCACAAAACATATGCAATATCTTTTTCACATGTTCTACCACCAGAGCAATCGTCTTTTCCTTGCAAAGATCAGGCTCATAGTCTGTGGCCTCCTGGAACAGAATCTTCCCATCAATCTGGGACACAAGATAAGTTACACTTTGAGAAGAAAAAGAAATCCCCACAGCACATAAATGCTCTTTGTTCATTTCCAGCATAATACGCTTTCTTCCCGGCCCGGAAGACGCATATCCTGTCTCTACAATAAGTTTTTCATCTAAAAGCTCTTTAATAATATCCCCCACATTGGCTGGACGGTAATCTGTCAAGGTAATCAGCTCTGTCCGGCTGATCGGTCCCAAGTGGTTGATAATATTCAATATCAAATACCTTCTATAATGATAAGAATCCTGAGGCATAACACATCCTCCATGTTTTTCCCTGTGGTTCAAGTCCAAATTTTACCATATTTTATTCAAAAAATCAATCATTGGAGGCTTGAATCTGCTGCTTCTTGTCTTTCCAGTGTAATCATAAACTCATAGAGAGCGCAGAACTTCTGATACTTTCTTTCTAGCTCCTCTCTCTTTTTTGGTTCATACCTGCCACCCTGGGCATGAGTCAGTTTTGCCGCCTCCTGATAGGATGTATATTCTCCTCTACTTACTGCAGCAGCTATAGCTGCCCCCAGGCAGGCAACTTCTTTTTCTTTCAGTACAATGACTGGAAGTCCAGTAATATCTGCTTGAATCTGACACCAGGTCTTGCTGCGTGCGGCTCCTCCTGTGGCATAGATACAGTATACAGGAACCCCTGCCTTTTGAATAGCATCACAATTTTTTCTCAACACAAAGGCAACTCCTTCCATCACTGCCCTGGCCATGTCAACTGCATCGTGTTCTGAGCGCAAGCCATAAAACATTCCCTTAGCCTCTGTGTCAAATTCTGGTGAATTTGTTCCCACAAGATAAGGCAAAAATACAATCTCACTGGAACAGGTTCTTTGTTCCAGTTCCCGATTTAATGTGTTGTAATCCATTTGTGACATGGTGGTCTTTTTAAACCACTCCAGGCTAATTCCACCACTTTCCGCCACTGGCAGCATCACATAGGTGTCCGGCAAAAATCCATAATGCATGGCGATTCCACAATCCTGGCCTTCCGTCCGACTGGGCGCAAAAGCAGCTAGAGCCATAACTGTTCCTGTAGAAAGGCTGATGGCGCCTGGTTCTACGTTTCCCATACCAATCATCCCTGCAAAATGGTCCAAGGTTCCAATATTCACTGCTGTCTCCCGGGGCAACCCCAGAGCAAAAGCCGCCTCTTTCGTCAAAGGGCCTGCTTCTGTACAAGGCTCTGCCAAAGGCGGAAGCTGCTTTTCTGTGATTCCCAACACATCCAGCATCTTTTTCCAGTATCGTTTCTTATAAATATCAAAGTAAAAGGAAAAAGTGGCGATGGAGCAATCTGCCATCCTGCGGCCTGTCAGGCGGTATACCATATAATCTTTAAGAAGCATATAATGCGCTGCTTTTTCATATACTTCCGGCTCGTTCTTTTTCAGCCACAATATTTTAGTGGCCGGCCAGGTGGCAAGGACTGCCTTCTGACCTGTCACCCTCTCACATTCTCCAGGTTCTAAAAAAGCTTCCAAATCTCTACACTCATCCTTTGACCGTTCATCCATCCAGGATATCCCATTCCTCAAAGGACAACCTTCTTTATCCAGTACCACCAAAGTCTCTGCCTGGCCGGTAAAGCCAATTCCCGCCACCTGACCAGACTTCACTTTCTCTGAGGTCGTCAACTTTTTCATCACAGAGACAAATGTCTCAAAGAACTGCTCCAGATTAATTTCCACCCCACAGCTTCTGTCATAGGAAACTGCCGAAGACGCGCTGGCTATACAGTGGAAATTCGTATCGTAAGCCGTAGCTTTCATATTTGTGCTTCCCAGATCAACTCCTATATACAACTTCATTCCTCTGACTTCCTCCCTGTAATCTGTCTAAGTTTTGAAGAGAGAGAACGGCGTTTGCCATCCCCTCTCTTCTTACCCTCTGTGGTCAATCTCGTAGTTCTATATCCTAGAAACTCCAGAACTCCTCTACATTTGAATTATCTACTACATAAAGGTCAATGTTTGTCTTCTCTGGAAGCTCTTTTCCCTCAAAATATCCGATTGCGCCATCAAACACGAACTGAGACAGAATCCACGCATCTACGTTCAGACATGCAAGGTAGTTCGGGTCATTGTCATGAAGTTTTCCGAAAGGCTCAGCACCATAAGCCCCCATAGATATTACCTTCACATCTGTATTGCCTGTAGCTTGCAGAGCGGAAACTGCGCCCATAGCGCCATTGTCTACATCAGAGATAACAAAATCATAAGGCTCCACAATTGCGGAAATTGCATTGTATGCTGTCTCACGATTTCCCTGAGAATCATGATGTCCGATAATCTCTATCTCACAACCGTCAGCATTTGCCTTATCAATCACCTCATGGAGACCGATAAAGCGGGACTGACACTGCTCAGATACAGCATTAGTCAGCTCAACCAGGCGGCATTTGCCATCCATATTTTCCTTTACATATTTTACAAAATATTCTCCAACAATGCGGCCTGTCTCAATCTGATCCCAGGTAACACTTGTGATAATTTTTCCCTGCTCTTCTCCGCTTGTCCAGTAGCCATCGTAAATAATAATGGGGATTCCAGCATCATAAGCTTTGTTCAGCGCTTCTGTACACCCTTCTGGTGTAGTGGGATCTGCCAGGATAATGTCACATCCGCTGGAAATCATATTTTCAATCTGCTTTGTCATAGTCTCATCATTCAAGTCCCCATCCTCTACCACGATCTCAGCACCATAGTAGGCTCCTAATTTTTCCAGAGCATCTGCCACGCCTGCGCACCACTCATCACCCTTGTAACAGATAGAGCAGCCGATTTTCTTTCCCTGAAGGGCTGTGCTGTCAGATAAGGTTACAGAAGCAGGGATACCGTCTGCGCTGTTTGTTTCTGTGTTCTCTACAGCTGGTTCTGGTGTCTCCGCCGGCGCCTCAGCCGGTGTTTCTGCTGGCGCTTCGCCTTCTGTACTCGGTTCTGCGGGTGCAGCCGCTGGCGCCTCTTTTGTGGAGCAGGCAGCACAGGATACTACTAGTGCCAGTGTTAACAACAATGCCATCATTTTTTTCATACTCATTTCCTCCTATTTTAAGTTCCGCTACAGCTATGCCAGGACACTTGGGGTCTAGAACGAATTTTCGGCCGCAAAAACATGCGTCCAAAAATTGTTCTGTGCCCTGGACTAGCTTTCGCTATTTTAAGTTCCGCTACAGCTATGCCAGGACACGGGGAGCTAGCCTAGCCGTCGCTGTTAAAAGGTTTATATACTATAGCAGCCCCTGCTTTAGTTTTTTGTATTACACACACATTGCCATGATTTTTTCCTGGGTAGCTTCGTCTGCGCTCAGCTCCCCTTTTTGTCTGCCCTCGTGCATGATCAGGATCCGATCGCACATGCCCAAAAGTTCTGGCATCTCAGAGGAAATCATGATAACTGTCTTTCCGGCCTGTACTAGCTGATTTATCAATCGGTATATCTCCGCTTTGGCCCCTACGTCGATTCCTCGTGTAGGCTCATCCAGAAAGAGAATCTCGGACTCCTGAAACAGCCACTTGGCAATTACTACTTTCTGCTGGTTTCCCCCGGACAGGTATTGCACTTCTGTCTCTATATTCGGTGTCACTACATGAAGCTTCTGAACGTAATCTTTGCTGTATTTATCCTCCAATTCTTCTCTTATAACGCCGTTTTGTATGACACGTTTTAGATTTACAAGGGTGGTATTCTTCTTTACTGTCATGATCTGAACAAGTCCCTGGAGCTTGCGATCCTCCGGTATCAGTCCAAGGCCGTCCTTGATGGCGTCGGCAAAGGTGTGGTAATGCACCTGTCTTCCACGCACATAGATCTCGCCGGACTCTATCTTGTCAATCCCTAGAATTGCCCTGGCCAGCTCTGTCCGTCCAGCTCCCACCAGGCCGGAGATTCCAAACACTTCCCCGGAGCGAACAGAAAAGCTGATATCCTTCAGGACGCCTGCATTTAGATTACGGACTTCTAAAATTGTATCTCCAAGAGTTCCTACCTCTTTGGGGTACTCCTGTCCCATCTCCCGTCCAACCATCATATTGATCAAATCCTGTTTAGTCAGGGCTTCCACTGGCATTGTCTGAATATGCTGTCCGTCACGAAGGACACTCACATTATCACACAGCTCAAATACTTCCTCCAGCCGGTGGGAAATGTAAATAATGGTAATTCCTTTTTCCCGAAGCTGCTTTACGATCCGAAACATCACGGTCAATTCCCGGTCTGTAAGCACAGCAGAAGGTTCGTCCATAATCAAAACTTTGGAATTGTTATTGATGGCATGCATGATTTCCACAACTTGTTTCTTTGCCACTGTCAGATTGGAAACCTGTTCATTTACATCAATATCCATTCCCAGCTCAGCCACAATCTCTTTCGACCGGGCGCGCATGCCTTTCCAGTCCACCAGCTTTCCGTTCATCATCAGATTGCCAAGGAACATGTTCTCTGCCACCGAGAGAGTCTCCGCCAGCTTGATCTCCTGATGCACGACGCTGATGCCTGCCCTTCTCGCCTCCACAGGGGCAAGAAAATGATGTGTCTTTCCATCCAGGATCACCTCACCCGCATTGGGCTGGTAAATACCTGCAAGGATTTTGATTAATGTAGACTTTCCGGCGCCATTTTCTCCCACCAGGCCATGAATCGTTCCTCTCTCTACCTGAATCGAAACATTGTCCAATGCTTTGACTCCCGGAAACTCTTTGGTAATACCCTTGATATTAAGAATATAATCATTGTCCATTTATTTCACCCATCCTTTCTCAAGCTGAATATGTATCCACTACAGGACAGGTTAGCTTTTCTTCTTACTGCTCAATACATCCAGTGTAATCGCTACTACCAGAACCAGTCCCTTCAAGATATCCTGGATGAAGGGATCCACTCCCATCTGGGAAAATCCGTTGAACAGAGTCACAAGGAAGACGCATCCAAACATGGTACCGATCACTCTTCCCTTTCCGCCTGCCAGAGAGACGCCACCGATAATAGAACCAATCACTGCATCAAACTCATAGTTCTGACCGTTGGTAGTGGCCACCGAATTCAGCCTTGACATCAGAACCAGGCCTCCAAAAGTCGCCAGAATTCCCGCCAAAACAAAGGTCCCAAAATAAACTCTCTTCACGTTGATTCCAGAGAAGAAGGCTGCTTCTCTGGAGCCTCCCACTGCGTACAGGTTCCGGCCCATTTTAGTCTTCGTTGTGACAAACTGAGCCGCCACATACAACAATACCATCAGGATGACACAGATTGGGATCAGGTTATTGAGTAGATATCCTCTTCCCAGCCATCCGATAGATTCTGGCATATTGGCAATAGGTGTGGCGTTTGTCAAAAATTTTGCAGTGCCATAGCACACATACTGAGTACCCAGAGTTGCTATAAATGCTGGTATTCCCACATAGGCTGTCAAAAATCCATTGACTGAGCCGCACAAAATACCTACTAAGAACATAATGATAATGGCGACTAGCACAGGCACGCCGTAATTCTTCATCAAGATAGCTCCCAGACAGCTTGTGAGACAGACCATACGCCCAAGAGACAAATCAAAGTTTCCGGTCAAAAGAATGACGGACTGCCCAAGGGCCACAATGGCAACTGTAGAGCTTTGAAGTAAAATATTTTTCCAGTTGGACCAGGTAAAGAAATACTGAGACCCAAATTTCATCTGTGAGATCACACTGAAAATAATACACAGTATGACAATTCCCACAATTGACATATAATCCTTTGCAAACCGCTTCAATACACTTATATCAAATGTTTTTTCTGCTTTCTTGTCCATACCTTTTCCTCTCAACAATCCTGTACTCTTGGACTGATTCTAATATCCGACCTTTTCCCAGCACTCAAAGGGAGCAGCAATTTCTTCACTGACATAAACCTGTGTCTTCATCAGCTGTAACATAGAGCTTGGAACTGCAGGAGTCACCGGGCCGTGAAGTACAAGGCGGGAAGTCATTCTCTGCCAGGAAGAAAATGTATTGTTTGTGAGCAGGGCATGCACTTCGATTCGCTCTCTTGCATTTTTAACATCAACAGGTCCAATAGTAGCCGCACGGGGCGGTACGCTTGCCACATAACCAGATTGTCCAAACACACCGTGTAGAGAATTCTGTGCTACTGTCAGGGGATGAAGTGTCACAATACGAGCCTCCATATTCAACCATTCGTCAATATCCTCGGTCATAAATTCTGAAACTGGATCGATAAATGCCATATGGCCTGTCCATCCTGGAGAGGAGGAACAGATATCTGCGCCTCCCTCGCCCACATCCGTAATCATTTTTGAGTAATCGGCAATGTTTTTATTGGTAGGATAATGAACGTTCTCCAAAGGCATCCGTAGCTTAGGATCGATCTGATACACAAAATACTTTAACATAGAATGTGCGAAGCCAGCCTCATAAGTCTCTGGGGCAATGTTTCCCATATCGTCTGCCCACTCATCCATGGCAAAAATATGAAGCTTGCTGCAGTCTACCTGAAAATAATTAATAAGCTGTGCCAATGGTATGTAAGTCTCTGGCTCAGGATTTCCCAGAATCATAGTATACTTTTTCCCTGCCTCTGACGCCGCCTTAATCCGGGAAAATAGAGTGGCAATCAATACAGGATGGGGATTCATCATCACTTTAATATTAAAATCTGGATTAGAGTGTTTCTCCAAATCCTTGCCACTTATCTTCCTCAGCCGTTCACAGACCTCTCTGTCTTTAAAGGGAACATAATCGCCGCACTTAAAATCAAACTTTGTTGGAGGGTCAAAAATAATATCTTTCATCATTGCATTTCTCCTTTCAGGATTACATTTTTAATAGTTATATTATGGTCTACAACCAAGAGATCCGCTCTCTTCCCCACAGCGATCTCCCCACGGTCATAAAAACCTACTGCACAAGCCGGATTGTAGGATGCAAAACGAAATACATCCACAATTGAAGCCCCCGTATGCTTCATCATGTTACGGCAGGCAATATCCAGTGTCATCTTTGATCCGGCGATCTCCCCCGTATAGTCAAAATTAATATCATACACCCCTTCATATCCAGGTGGAATGGGCCCATCGCAGGCATAAGCATCGGATACTAAAATAATTCTGTCGTCTCCCTTAATCTTTCTCACCAGGCGAAGCATATAAGGATCCACATGAATCCCTTTACTGTCGCAGATTAATTCTGCGTAAATCCCATCGTTATAATTTACCGCCTCATCCACACAGACACCGCGACATTCTGGGTACTTCTCCAGGGTTCCCGTGGCATTTGTGTGATGAGTACCTATCCGCAATCCATAGGGCATCAAAGCCTCTACCTGCCTCGGTGTAGCTTCACTGTGTGCTACAGCGAGCACGGCTGCCGGATTCTTTTTTTTCACATCCAACACAAAGTCCAGAATATGTTCTCTCTCTGGCGCCAAAGCCCACACCTTTGCTAAATCCCATGCCGCCTCTATCACAGGCATATAATCATCCCGGACAATGGGCCCTCTCCAGGGGTTAGATTCTCTGTCACATCCAAAGGCCGGATTCAGATAAGGCCCTTCCATATAGATTCCTGAAATATTGGCACAGGCCGGATCCTTCATAGCCTCTCGCAAAATGCTGATTGCCTCCACATATTCTTTTGCATCCATGCTGAAATACAGTGCTGGTAGAACCGTAGTAGTCCCATGCTTTAAATGGTGATCCGCCGCCTTTACCGGATCCTCTGTGAAGAAGACTTCTCCGTCTGAGTGTGTATGTATATCTATAAATCCAGGCCCCAGAAAAGCTCCCTGTCCGTCGATCACCTTCTCACACTCTTTTGGTATCTCAAGCTGAGTCATCTCTCCAAAAGCAGAAATTTCTCCCTTTTCCATGAAAAGCACTGCATCTGGAATCAAATGATCTTTCATGATTAAAACTACATTCTTAATCGCCGTCATAAATTTTTCCATCCATTTCTGTTTGTCCAAAGCAACTTTCTGTCAACTGGGGAAAATAGGGGTTTTCTGTATCTCTTTTAAAAGCTGCAAACCTTCTTCTACAATGATTTCTGCCACCCCCGCTTTAAATCTGGAGCTTCTTGCTTCATATCCGCCCTCGTCATAGGCATCTAGCATGGGAAAATAACCTTCATAACCGTTCGTAATGCAGGTGGGCAGTACCAAATCCCATCCCTCAGCCTTCTTCAAAGCCCGTCCCATATCCATAAAGGGCTCTCCGGGAATTCCTATCAAGGCCACATTGCCAAGGGCAGCCTCCACATACTGTACCTTGTCGCTTTGGGTATTCCTGTAGCCTCTGTAATGCTTTCTTTAAACGCCTCTATGACATCCGTCTTTAGCATACATTGATCCGTACTGATCAGTACCACTTTTCGTTCACTGTCTGCCAGAGCAATTGCACAGATCTCAAGTTCATCCAGAATCCCCTTTGCAAAGCGCAGTATAAAATACCCTTCCAGCCCAATCCCCAACATTGGGGTGACATTTATTTTTGAAAATCCAGCGCAAAGTACCCCATAGCCTCTTCCCCTTTTAATAATTACGTTTTTATCTTTATTATCTTCTATATTCCTTTTAAAACCCGATTAATATTTTTAATTTATTTCGTTTATGTATTTATATGTATCATATAGCACAGAAGGCAACTTGTCAATATATATTTGGTTTTATTTTCGTTTTATTATATATTTTCACTATATATTGTTTATTTTTTATCAATTTCTATTCTATATAGCCAATTTTTTTCACAAAAATCCTATATTTATAGGTTGTTTGCCTCTCGTTATAAATTTTGTATTTTTTCTATTTATCCGAAATTAAATTCGAAATCGTATTTATATATCTTTTTTACTATACCTTGCAAAGAGAGGATAAGCCTCTTTCTTTCATTGATTCAGGGAAAGCAAAAAGCCGCTCTTCCTGAACAATCAGAGAAGAACGACTTCTTTAATTCTCAACATCTTCCACATTTTTTCTTTAAACAATCTTACTTATAAGTCCGTTTTTACTCTTCGCAAATAGCTGTCAAACTGAGGCACAGTAAAATCGATTTCTCCATGCCCTGCTGCATAAATAATTCCCTTATCAATCAACGTAGCTCTGATAGGCGAAATCATTTTCACATTTGCATCCATAAAATGAGCCACATTTGCAATTGTACAAGGCAATTCGCCACACTTCACCATAGCAAACAGAAATTCCTGTTCCCTTTTTGTACATCTGTCAAATCGAACCTTAAAAAAGCTCTTGTCCAAATCCTCTAAATAAATAGGCTCATTTTTAATAACATCTTCACCAGTAATTACATCTGAAGAAGTCTTTCGCCAAATGGTACTACACAATGCCTGGATAAAATAAGGATATCCTTGGGTTTGTTCCAGAATCTTTTGAACAGCTACTTTTTCATACGAAACTTCAAAGTCCTTTGCCGGCTGAATGACAGCCTCACTGGCATCCTTTTCCTTCAAGTTGTCTACCTCTACAAACTGAAACAGCCGTTCTGAATAAGATTTTACTTCTCCAAAAATTCTTAAAATTTTTGGTAATCCTGCCCCATAAAATACAATGGGAAGCCGAAGCTGATTGCTGCGGTGGAGCGCATTAATTAAAGCTTCCATTTCACTTTTTTTCATATATTGGATTTCATCTACAAAGAAGCAAATAGGTCGCCCGGCTTTCTCTGCTGTCTTTCCTAAACTTACAATCAACTCAGTTAAATCTTCGGACAGATTTCCTATAACTCCATATGCTGCTCTTTCAGACAATCCGGCTGTAAATGAACTATCTTCAGGATTATACGTAACATAAAATGAGGTAAAAACACTTTTCAACTTTCCAACCGCCTCTTTTGCAGCTTCCAACACACTTAATTCACGCAGCATTTTCTGGCTGCTAATTGCAATTTGTCGGATAAAGCTTCCTCTTTCTGCTATCTCAATATGTTCGCAGATTACAGGCAGGTCATCTGCCTCTTTTTCTATTGCATTTAAAAGGACAGTTTTTCCAACACCTCTGAGTCCATAATAAATTACCGGATTCTGCGGATATCCTTTTATGGTTGCCTGTATATTCAATTTTGCATTTTCTACCAATTCCTTACGTCCTGCTAAGCAAGATGGCATTTTTCCTGCCCCCGGAGTATACGGATCAACCAATCGCATAAGCTTTCTCCTTCCAACAATATATCAAACCTGCTTATTTTTAATAAAATTGTATCATAAAGCAAATCTTTTCACAACTTTAGATTCTGCTTCCCCCTGTGTACTCTCCCCCGCAGTATGCAAGCTTTCAAGCACCTCCTTAAGCTTCCTCGCATCTATCTGCCCTGGCGCCGATGCCTGTCCTGCTGCCCCAAAGGTCAATGCCGAGCCAAAGGTCTCCCCTGATATGCGGCTAATCACGCCCATACTGCCCATAGACATGGTAATCAAAGGCTGCTTTGCATAGTTTTTCTTCATCTCCCAGGTGGCTTCAAGGAGCGTCAGCACATCCCCCGGATCACAGGGCATAAGGGCAATCTTCAGAAGATCCGCCCCCAATTCCTGCATCCTTAAAAGCCTCTTAAGGATCTCCTGCCGGGGAGGCGTCTTCAAAAAATCATGACTGGAGGCCACCACTGCCACGCCATTTTCATGTGCCGCAGTTACAATCCTCTCCATCAAATCTTCCCCCATAAACAGTTCCACATCCAGCAAATCAGCCAACCCTGAACCAAGTATCTGTCTCAGGAATGTCTCATATTCATCCCTGTCTATCTTTTGCTGACCTCCCTCCTGCTTTGTACGGAAGGTCACTAGCAAAGGGAGTTCCCCCAAGGCTTCCTTAAGACTTTCTAATGCCTCTCTTTGCTTTTCTTCTATTCGCGCATCCCCATACCAGTCTGCCCGCCATTCCACCAGATCTGGCCGGGATTTTTTTACTACCTCTGTCTGAAGAAGGATCTCCTCCTTTGTTCTCCCCGTAATGGGGATACAGATCTTAGGTCTTCCCTCTCCGATCAGCAAATTTCTCACTTTTACTATATTCATACTGAGCCTCCCCTGGTTTTATATTCTGCTCTTTTTCCTTCCCTTTTGCTTCCACACAAACCTGACCTTCTCCGGCTTAAAATGCTTAGAAGCGTGCCCCGTCATCTGGCGATATAAAAGCTCCCGGACAATATAAGCTGTCTTTAGAAAATATTCCCATCTGCCCGTTTCCCGGAAGAAGTCGTCCTCCATCCCTTCCTGGCTGTTATTCTCAAGGGTTCCCTCAAAAATTTCGTATTTTCTGAGAAGTCTGTCAAAATCTTTTGGCATATATTTGTAGTAGGGCATGTCCAATGGAATACCCGCCATTTTCAAGACCTTAGCGATAAACTCTCCACAGTTATAAGCTTTGTAGACGGGATGCCCCCCAAGCCAGGGCAGGAGCAGCATTTGAATCAGATTGTACATCGTCTCCGGGTCCCGCCTGATCCTCTCGATCCACCGCTGTGCCCTTCGAAATCCCTCTTCCGACACCGGGACCTTGAAAATCTTAGTATAGATTGAAACATTTTCTCCCAGTGTATAATAAATACGCTTCTCCTCAATATAGCCGGAAATAGGAGGCGTCTTAGCCCGCAGCCTGGAAAATGCATAAAAATGCTCATACCGATCGTCCAGGGACAGGGCCACATGAGTGTATTTGTAATGAGTCACTTTCTGGGTCAGCCTTCCGAAACCAGAGGGAAGATACATGAGTAGTATATACAAATATTTTATTTCTTGTTTCATTTCATTTTCCATCCTTATAATCATTGCTTTCTGATTCATTTTACCATATAATAGAGACGTAAATGAACTACTTTTTAGAATAATATAAAAAACTATGATTTTATTAATAAAACCAAATTCAGCAGACAACGGTTTTTCCCTGGATATGGCTCTGCGCACGGAACCTCTGGAGCTGGAATACATTTCAGCCATGTTAAAGGAGGCCAGGATTCCCCACTATCTCTATGAGGCTGCCGTAGATTTCCATTCCTTTGAAGAGCTGCTTACAGAGTACCAGCCAGATGTAGTCCTCATCACCGGATATATTACACAGGAAAACCTGATGAAGCAATATGCCCGCCAAGCCAAGGATTTTGATTCCAAAATCCTCACTTTCATAGGCGGACCTCATGCACAGAGAAATGCTTCGCGCTTTTTTGAGCCTTATATTGACTTTATCTGCCGATCAGATAATATTTTTGTAATTCTGGATGTATTACAGCAAAAATCCTTTGAAAATCTCGATGGTCTCTGTTATCATACCAGTGAGGGATGGTGTGAAAATCCAGTGGAAGCATTTGATATGAACCGGCTTCCCATACCTGATCGAAGCCATATGGAGCGCTATCTGTCCTCCTACCGCTATCTGGATGTTCATCCTGTAGCCTTATTAAAGACTAGTTCTTCCTGTCCTCACCATTGCTCCTTCTGTTATGGAAGAACCTTAAACAAGGGACAGTATTACCAGAGAGACCTTTCCCTGGTGATAGAGGAAATCCTGAGTATTTCCAGTCCCAATATACAGATTGTAGATGACGATTTTTTATACGATACAGAGCGGCTCTGGAATTTTATATCCCTGATCCGCAGCCATAAGATTCATAAAACCTTTATCTGTTACGGCAGAGCTGACTTTATTACAGCCAATCCAGAGCTAATGCAAGCCTTGTCTGACATTGGCCTTAAGTATGTGATGGTAGGCCTGGAGGCTGTCAGTAATCACCAGCTTGACAGCTATGCCAAAGGGACGTCCTTGAATATCAATTGTGCCTGCATCCGACTTCTTCAAAAGCTGTCTATTCATCCGGTGGGATTGTTCATCGTAGATATTCGGTTCCGCCGTAAGGACTTTCGAAATCTGCGCCGTTTTATCCGAAGCTTAGACCTGGCCTACACAGGAGTCTCTATTTTTACTCCCATTCCAGGTACAGGGCTTTATGAGAAATATGAAAAGCGTCTTCTTACCCGGGAACCAGAAAAATGGGATTTTATGCATCTGGTGATTCCCCCAGTACACTTAAGTGTCTTTGGCTTTTATCTGGAATATTTCTTATTAGTCATGGAATTATTCCAGTTGGCCAGAAAAAAAGGAATCTATAGCTTTTTGAAGCTGAATGATTATAAGCGTATTTTCCTGAAGCTTCTGTTTTGGGAAGGGCTCTTTAAAAAATAATATTTAAGCAAAGAGAGGTAAACAAGTTATGGAAGAAAAAATGACAATGGACGATTACGCTACCGAGCTGGAAGCTTCCTTCCACAAGGTGCAAGAGGGCGATATTTTAACTGGAACCGTAATCGGCGTATCTGAGACTGAGGTTACTCTGGATCTGAAATCTTACACAGAAGGCATTATCCGTCTGGAAGATTATTCGGAAGATCCTGCCTTCTCCATCAAAAATGATGTGCAGATCGGTGAAGAGGTCACTGCAACTGTGCTGCGTCCAGATGATGGACAGGGACATATCCTCCTGTCCCGCAAGGCTGCTGCCGACGAGATGGCATGGAAAAAGGTTGCTGAATATCTGGAAGATAAGACCGTGCTGGACGTGAAGGTAGCCGGTGTGGTCAATGCTGGTGTCATCGCCTATGTAGAAGGTCTTCGCGGCTTTATCCCGGCCTCCAAGCTTTCCCTTGGCTATGTGGAAGATCTGGAAGAATGGTTGAATAAGGAGATTCAGGTACAAGTTATTACGGTAGAGCCTGACAGGAAAAAGCTGGTACTCTCTGCCAGAGAAATTCTTCGTGAAAAAGCTGCAGAGGCCCGCCGCTCCAAAATTTCCAATGTAGAGATTGGCTTAGTGACAGAGGGTAAGGTAGAAAGCCTTCAGTCTTACGGTGCATTTATTGACTTGGGTGACGGTCTCTCCGGTCTGGTTCACGTATCTCAGATTTCTGAAAAACGAATCAAGAGCCCGGATGCTGTTCTCAAGGTAGGCGATACTGTAAAGGTAAAGGTCATCGCAATCAAAGATGGAAAGCTTTCCCTGAGCATGAAGGCTCTTAATGACGTGGCCGCAGAAGAGATCCATGAGGAGAAGTTCACTCTGCCAAAGGCTGAGGCTGCCACTACAAGTCTTGGAGATCTCTTTAAAAATATTAAGCTGTAAGAATTTACAATCCTTACTGGAGAGAAATATAAAACTAAAATTGGGGGACTAACGCAAAAGGTTGCTTCTTTCGCTTGCGTCAGTCCCTTTGTCCATTCACACGTAAATTTCCGATGAAATGGATATTTACGTATGAGCACAGATTTGAGAATTTTCATTATATTATGTTTCGTCTGTGAAGAAAGGAAGGCCTATAAATGAAACACATACTGCTTTTGGAGGATGACATCAGCCTGATTGACGGCTTAAAATACACACTGGAAAAGAATGGTTTTTCTCTGGATATTGCCCAGACTACAGAAGAGGCCTGCAACTATCTGGATTGCGGTTCTGCATACGATCTTCTATTGCTGGATGTAACTCTCCCTGACGGCACAGGCTTTGACGTCTGTACCAGAGTGCGGGCAAAAGGGAACCAGGTGCCCATTATCTTTCTCACCGCATCAGACGAAGAGATGAACATTATACGGGGACTTGACAGCGGCGGGGACGATTATATCACGAAACCCTTTAAACTGGGCGAGCTTCTCTCCCGCATCCGGGCGCTTCTCCGCCGGGCAGGCCTTGTTCCTGTACAGGAAGAGTCCATCATCCATTGTGGAGATCTGCGGATTGATTACCATAAAAATCGAGTCTTTTTAAAGGATAAGTCCTTAGATTTGACAGCCGCCGAGTATCGTCTCCTTTGCCTTTTCCTACGCAACTCCAATCAAGTCCTGTCCCGCAGCCAGATCTTGAACGAGCTTTGGGACAACAAGGGAAGCTTTGTGGATGACAATACCCTGTCTGTCTATATCCGCCGTCTCCGGGAAAAGATAGAGGCTGACCCTTCCCACCCCTCACACCTGATTACCGTTCGCGGCTTTGGTTATCAATGGAAGGAGAAATGATGCGCATGTTCCAGGAAAAATCTGTAAGACACTTTACAATGGGTATCCTTCTTGTACTTTTTCTTAGTATTCTTTTAGAATTGGGCTTTTTGTCAGACCGGACTGAGGCTACACAGCAGCTTCTCCTGGAGCACGACCAGGCTTTGGCATCCTCTCTCCTAGCGCAGGCGGTTTCCCCGGATGTCATCGCCAAGGCTCTTACCCAATCAGAAATCTCTGACGAGGGAATCCATCTCTTAAATCAACTGGGAATCTGCAAAAGTACAAATCCCTGGCTTCTTCCTGCCCTCTTTCAGTATCAAAAAACTTCTCTCCTCCACTCTGCTCTAAAGCTTCTGCTGCCCTCCCTTCTCCTTCTGTCCATCTCTCTGTGGTTCCTCAACCGACGGGAACGCCTGTATCTAGAGGCCATCCAGACAGTATCCGCCTATACAGGCGGAAGCTTTGATCACCCTCTTCCCCAATACTGCGAAGGCTCCCTCTACCGTCTCTTTGGCTGTATTAACCACATGGCAACTGCTCTCAAAGCCGGACAGGACAGGGAACACGACACAAAGGAATTTCTAAAAAATACAATCTCCGACATCTCGCACCAGTTAAAAACGCCTCTGGCCGCTCTATCTATGTACAACGAAATCATTTTGGAGGAACCGGACCAGGTACAGACTGTTCAGACTTTTACAGAGAAATCAAATGCTGCCATTGAACGAATGAGAACACTCATCTTATCTCTCTTGAAGATCGCCCGACTGGATGTAGGCAGCATTACATTCCAGAAATCTCCCACTCCTATTTCTGACCTTCTTCAACTTTCTCTGGCCCAGCTCTCGGATCGGACTGTAAGAGAGAACAAGACACTCATTCTCCCCAAAGATCAGTCCGTCTCTGTTTTTTGCGATCCTGAATGGACTGGGGAAGCTCTGGGAAATCTTTTGAAAAATGCTTTTGATCACACGTTAGAAAATGGAACTATCCAGGTTCAGGTCCAAGAGACGCCTCTGGATACCCGTATTCTCGTTTCTGATAATGGCAAGGGAATTCTGCCGGAAGATCTCCATCATATTTTCAAACGCTTTTACCAGGGAAAGACGCCCGCCCGGTCACAGGGAGTTGGCCTGGGTCTCCCTCTTGCCCAGGCAATGATCCAGGGGCAGGGCGGCATCCTTTCTGTAGAAAGTACTCCCGGCTCAGGCACTACTTTTACCATAATCCTCCCGGCTTTTGGGCAGCTTACAAAACTGTAAGAGAACATTCATCTCATTGTAAGCTTACTGTGCTATTCTTGCAGCATAAAGGAGGTAGCTATGGAACTATTAAACGTACAACATTTATGCAAAACTTATGGCTCTGGAGAGAGCAGTGTCAACGCCCTCCGGGACGCTTCTTTTACCATGCGCAAAGGTGAATTCGCCGCCATTGTGGGGGAATCAGGCAGTGGCAAAACGACCCTATTGAACCTTATCGGCGGCCTTGACGAACCTTCCTCTGGACGTGTATATCTGGGAGGACAAGATTTATTTTCAATGAAAGAGAAAGAACGTACCATTTTCCGCAGGAGAAATATCGGATTCATCTTTCAGTCTTTTCAATTGATTCCCGAATTGACGGTAGAGCAAAATATGATATTTCCACTCTTATTAGATTATCAGAAGTCGAATACGGAAGAACTTGAGAACCTCTTAGCCATTCTGGGGCTTGAGGGACGGCGCAGCCATCTTCCAAGCCAGCTTTCCGGCGGACAGCAGCAGAGAGTGGCCATCGGGCGCGCCCTGATCCATCATCCCATGCTAATCCTGGCCGATGAACCTACCGGCAATTTGGACAGTCAGAGCAGCCGGGAAGTAATGGAACTTTTGACACAGGCCTCCCATCATTATCAGCAAACAGTTCTGATGATCACCCATAATATGGGCCTGACAGCCTACACAGACCGGGTTCTGCGGGTATCCGATGGTATTTTGACAGATTTAGGGGGGAATTGTGATGAAAAGCTATCTTAGTCTGATTCCTGCCTATGCAAGAGTACACAAAAGGCAGAACCGAATGACGCTGCTGTGTATTATTCTCTCTGTCTTTTTAGTGACAGGTATCTTTGGAATGGCTGATATGGAGCTAAGAAGCCAAAAAATACAAGCCATCGTAAGCTATGGAAACTGGCATATCCAGATCCGCGATCTGAGCAAAGAGGACGCGGCGCTGATCGCCGCCCGGCCGGATGTCACTGCATCCTCCTGGTATCATGTGCTTAATTACCGTCTAAAAGAGGACTACTATATAGGCGGCAAGAGGGCGGCTGTCTGCGGTATTGAGCCTTCCATGCTCACCATTATGGAGTACAGCCTTACAGAAGGGGCTTTCCCGGAAAATGACAGTCAGATACTTCTGACAAAGGCGGCAAAAGACATTCTTGGACTCAATCTGGGAGATTCTATTCTCCTGGAAACACCTTCCGGTGAATCTATGATGTTCACCATATCGGGCTTTGGAATGGATACCCAAATGTCTGCCAAGGCTGACGCTATTATTGCTTTTTTGCCTCTGACCAGCTTTCAGCACGTATACCAGACTGCCAACGAGACCTCTTGGGACTCCGATCTGACCTATTATGTCCAATTCTCAGAACACTGTAATATCCGAAAATCCATTCAAAATATTGAGGAACAATTTGGTCTTTCCAAAGATCAGATTGCAGAAAACACAGCTCTTTTAGGGGTACTCGGATTTAGCAGGGATTCTTATATGCTTGGAATATATCTGGTGGCGCTTCTATTATTTTTTCTGGTTCTCACAGCAGGGGTACTGATGGTTGCCAGCAGCATGAACAGCAACATAGCACAGCGGACAGAATTTTTCGGGCTCCTTCGCTGTCTTGGAGCGGATGAAAAGCAAATCCGTCGCTTTGTCCGCCTGGAAGCCTTGAATTGGTGTAAGACGGCCATCCCCGCAGGAGCGCTCTCTGGAACGGTGGCAGTCTGGATTCTCTGTGCCGCTCTGCGGTATTTAAGCGCCCAATATTTTTCTAAAATGCCTGTTTGGGGAATCAGCCCAATCGGAATTCTGGTGGGAGCCCTTGTAGGTCTTGCCACCGTCCTTTTGGCTGCCCGTACTCCTGCAAAGAGAGCAGCCAGAGTTTCCCCGGTAACTGCTGTTATGGGTAATACGGATTCCCATCAGGAGATGAAAAAGGCAGCGAACACAAGGCTTTATCGGATAGAGTCAGCTCTGGGAATTCATCATGCTCTGGCCAGGAAGAAGAACTTTCTTCTTATCTCCTGTTCCTTTGCTCTGAGTATTACGCTCTTCCTCTCCTTTTACGCCCTCACTGCCTTTATGAGTCATGCCATCAAACCCTTACAGCCCTACACGCCGGATCTCTCGGTCGTTTCTCCCGATGAGACTTGTTCCATTGATGGCAGCCTGGCAGACTTGCTTGCAGAAAGCCCTGGGGTAAAACGAGTCTATGGAAGGCGTTTTGCCTATGAGGTACCTGTAACTATCCATGGACAGGAACAAACTGCGACTCTTTTCTCCTATGATCTCCAGCAGTTTAACTGGGCAGAGGAGAGTGGTTATGTGCTGGAGGGCGACTTATCCTCCATGCTTCAGGAGGAAAACTTTGTTCTCACTGTACACAGCACAGACGATCATCCCCTGCATACTGGGGATGTAGTTCCCACTGCTTTCGGCCCTGTCACTGTGGCAGGTGTTCTGTCCCACTGTCCCATTAACCCGGGGATAGATCATGAAATTCTCATCTGCTCTGAGAGTACTTTTGAGCGGTTGACCGGCGAAACTGGCTACACGATCCTGGATATTCAGCTCACACGCCACGCCACAGATGACGACGTGAGCAGACTTCGTGACCTGGCCGGTAATCAGGTGCTGTTTTCCGACCAGCGCCTGAGCAATCAGGAAAACCGTGGGGCCTACTGGGCGTTTGCACTGTTTTTATACGGTTTCTTGAGTATTATTGTACTGATTACCACTTTTCACATTATCAACAACATTCGATTGAGCGTATCGGCCCGCATGCAGCAGTACGGTTCCATGCGCGCCATTGGAATGAGCTGCCGGCAGTTTACAAAGATGATTGCAGCAGAAACGGGAACTTATGCTATCGCCGGAGTCATCCTGGGCTGTGCCATGGGATTTCCCCTCCACTGGCTCATCTATGACCACCTGGTGACAGCCCGCTGGGGCACTCCCTGGAGCTTTCCCCTCTCTGCGTCGATTCTCATTATTCTCGTGGTCCTGACAGCCTCCGCCATGGCTGTGAGCGGGCCTGCCAGGCAGATTAAAAGAATGTCCGTCACGGATGCGATTCATGCCCAGTAAATGAAAGTAAGTGATAAGGGGCTGTCAGTTAATAATACGATTTGCCCAATAGATTGTGGACATACTGTATTAACTGACAGCCCCTATTTATTCTATCCTCCCAATCACATCTTTCATTCTCCACCGCTCCTCCTCTGTGAGAAAAGCAGCATCTGCAGCGTTGAGCAAAAGAGCTTTTCGCTCCTTTGGCGACATTCCAAGCTCCCGCTCCAGGCGAAGAAACTCCCTCTCTATAGTCGTATCTGAGACAGTCATATTGTCTGTATTCACAGTCACCTTTAATCCTGCCCGAAGATAGTTCAGAATGGGATGTTCCTGAAAGCTTTCCACGGCCTTTGTCTGCATATTGCTGGTGGGGCACAATTCCAATGGAATCTTTCGCTCCTTCAGATACAAAAGCAACTCCTTATCCTCTCTTGCCCGAACCCCATGGCCGATGCGGGCCGCGCCAAAGCTCAGAGCTGCCTCTATACTCTCCGGTCCGTCTGCCTCTCCTGCATGAATGGTAAAAGGTACTCCCAACTCTTTTGCCAGGCTAAATACTTCTTCAAAGTCAGCCGTAGGGTAGAGAGCTTCCGCTCCAGCCAGATCAATGGCAGCCACACCCCGGCCCAAATATGCTGCGGCTGCCCGAACAGTCTCTAAATTAGCCTCCCGGTTGTCCGCCCCGCGCATACAGCACAAAATCAGCTTTGCCTTAAAAAAAGATCCAATCAGGGCTTCCTGCATTCCCAGAACAGCCGCCTTTACCACGTCTGCCTGATGAAGTCCCTTCTGTACATGAAGCTGAGGGGCAAAGCGCACTTCCACATACAACATTCCCTGTTCCTTAAGAGAGCATAAAAGGGTATACATCCCCTTTCGAATTGCCTCCCTTGTCTGAAGTACCAGAAGGGGAAGATCAAATTTTTCCAAATATTCATTTAAGCTCTTGCAATCCTGGGGAGCTGTCAGAAACAGTTTCAATTCATCCGGCTCCTCTGATGGAAGACGAATTTGCTGTTCTCTGGCAAGTTCCACAATGGTACGGGGAAGCAGGGAGCCATCAAAATGTAAATGCAGATCAATCATGCTATTTTCCCTTTCTCCTTCTTAATTTAGGGAGCATAAACAAAAGGGCCAAAGCTTCAAAGGCAATCATCACCGGATAACCTCCTGACAGATACCAGTACAAAATCGCATTGTAACCGGAAATCTCTGAATAAGAGATTCCACCCAACAGCACGAAATAGCTGGCAAGAAGCGAAGTCAGCACCAGCCATTCCTCAAGCGCATGGTCCCAACCCTTTTCTCTTTGCAGTGTAAATTTTACAATGCTATTCTTTATGAAGATAACACTCAAGTACAGCCAGGAAATGAGACCAAGAACCGCCAAAACAGGGCCAGTGTAGCGATAAACCTGCCGGATCCCATTTAAAATCACACCCTTATAGTTAATCCGGGCCAAGAGATCATGTCGCTCCGGTACATCCCAGTACCAATCCAGGTTGAGGCGAGAAGAATTCCCTTCAAATCCCTTTGCATCTGTCTCCAGTTCGTAGGCGTCTATCAGTTCTCCATTTCCATAGGATTTTAAATAAACAGGTTGTGTCTTATCCTCCACAGAAATGTTCAGATGAAAACGGCATTTCTCGCTCCCGGGAACCTGGTGTCCCTGGCCTGCCAGATAAGCTGCAATATCTTCACTTTCCGTAAACTCTGCAACACCTAGTACAGTTCCATCCCCAGTCTCAGCCTGAAGTGTCACCCCATCCATTCCCTCATACACTGCGTACCAGCCAGCCATCTCTATCCGATCAGATTCATACCAGACGGCTTTGTCACCTGTCATCCGCTCAAAGAGCAGAATCCCCCCATTCTCATCCGGCTCACTGTAAAGATACACCAGAGTTTCCATCTCGTCGTATGTCACAGTATAACAGATTGACTTTCCAAGAGCTTGAAGTAATTCTCCCAGATATCCTTCCCGCCAGGGGGACATGTAAGTGGAGGGCATCGTGGCCTGCCGTTCCAGAAGCCCTGCATCCATAGCCGCTTCCAGTTCGTCCCGAATCTGAAGGCAAATCTCATTGGCCATGGCGCCATTTTCATAATACCCAGCCTGAGCCAGAGCGGTACGAACAATCCAAAATACCCAGCCATCCCGCACTTCCCAGGTATCTGCATCCCCCTCTGGCCCTGCCCAGTACTCTTTGCTTGTCTGAAAATAAGGTTCCAGCTTCTTTAAGGTAGGACAGGCATCACACATGCGGGCAATCTTTTCACTGGTTATGGTGACGCCAGGGATATCCTCATTTGGCTTCACTGCCATCATACTGTGATACATTTTTGCAAATCCACTGTCCTGCAGCTCATTGGTCGTGCGGATATCATAATATTTCAGATTCTGGGACGCAATCCACTGGCCCGTCACCCAAAGAAGCAAAAAGGGAAGGAGAACCAGCAGCCCTTTCCCAAAATACTGTCTCTCCTTTGTCTTCCTCCACAGATCAAAAAGGCTAATCAGATAAACGATCAAGAACACGGCCAAAAATGGCACAATCCAGATGGCATCCTCTCTGGTATAGAAAAAGCTGACGGTCCCTGCGGCGGCCATTAGCATCCAAAAAATATGTTTTTTTAAAGGTTCCTTTTTTCTCAGATAAAGAGCCAGAAATCCCCCAAAAATCAAAAGCACCTGAGCATAGGAAATACTGTTGCGGTACACTCTCTGAAATGCCTGCAGAGAATAGGACACCGGATTCCACAAAAGCAGCAGGTACACAGCCCCACAGGCCCAGTACCGCTTCAAAAGAGGGCGCACCCCATAGACAAATACCATACAGCTCACAGTGTAAAACAGGGCAGTCGTATTTAGATAAGAAAGATGTAAAAAATTGCAGACTGCCAGATACAAAGGGAAGAACATGCCCTTAGTCAGAGTCAGATCGTTGTATTCCCCCAGCCATTGGCCCCTTCGCAGAGTATCCGCCAGATGCACCATGATCCAGTCGTCATGAATTCCCTTGGGAACTGCCATCAGGGGCAGATTATAAACAAGGAACTGCTTCACAAGACCCATTCCTATGAGAAATAGAAGCAAAAATAATTCTTTTTTCCATTTTTGCAGATATGTCATAACACGTCCTGCTTTCTCAGGTTCTTGGGCCCAAATCCCAGAGGCAGCAACTCCTCCAGGGTAAAGACCTGATAATCTTCTGTACTTGTCCCCAAAACAATCTCAAAGGCTTTTGGATCACAAAATTCCATCATAACCTGCCGGCATAATCCACAGGGCGCCGTAAGCTCAAGATCCCCTGCCCCTGCTCCGCCCACAATGGCTATGGCCTGAAATCTGTGTTCCCCTTCACTGACCGCCTTTACAAAAGCTGTGCGCTCCGCACAAATTCCCGGGGAGAAAGCGGCATTTTCCACATTGCAGCCCCGGAAAACCTTTCCGGTATCCGAAAGCAGAGCCGCCCCTACCCGGTAGTCCGAGTAAGGGCTGTAAGAATTCTCTCTCGCCTGTATTGCTGCTTCCATCAACGCTCTATAATCCATAAGGCTCCTCCTATTCATTTCTACTCACTTTATTCCTCTGCTGCCATTGCCACGATACTCTCTGTCACCAGATATTTGAAAAGAGGAGCAATTCTGTCTGCCGTCTCCTGAACCTCTTCATGGGAGAGGGGATTCTCTGTAACACCGGCCGCCATATTCGTAATACAGGAAATTCCACAAAGCTTCATTCCCATATGATTCGCCGCCACTGCCTCACAGGCAGTACTCATGCCCACTGCATCAGCCCCCAATATCCGGGCCATCCGAATCTCCGTCGGCGTCTCATACTGGGGTCCTGTAAACTGGAGATAGACCCCTTCTCTTAAAGAAATGTCAAGCCTAGCGGCTGTCTCCCGGATGATTTTCCGCAGGCTTGCATCATAAGTGTCACTCATATCGCAAAATCTGGGGCCCAGAGAATGAATATTCGGTCCAATCAATGGAGAGGGGACAAAGGAGGAAATGTGATCCCGAATCAGCATAAAATCGCCAGGCTCATATTCCACGTTCACGCCTCCGGCAGCATTGGTAAGGAATAAGATTTCTGCTCCCAGAAGCTTCATCAGCCGAATGGGAAGTACTACGTCACTGATGGAATATCCCTCATAATAATGTACCCGACCCTGCATACAGACTACAGGAACGCCTTTCACATAGCCAAATACAAAACGGCCCTGATGCCCTTCCACAGTAGACTGAGGAAAATCTGCTATCTCTTTATAATCCAGAACAGCCTCCACAGAAATACCCTGGGCATAGTCTCCCAGCCCCGATCCTAACACCAGAGCTACCTTTGGCACAAAATCAATTTTTTTTCTGCAGCTTTCATAGCAATTCATTAACTTTTCATAAACCTGATTCACCCCATACCCCTCCTTGTTTGAATTTCATGATGCCGGATTGTGGGAGTGCGCAGCACGGAAGAATCCGTATGGCATCTTTTAACCCTGGCATCATTCCATATAGTACATGTGAACTGTCCATTTCTTCTGGGTATATTATATCGTATTTTTATTGTTTTCGCTACCGTTTCTTTTCTGGAGGAAGAAGCAAATCAGACATAAATAAGCCTACCTTGTACTAGATAACCACTTCACAAACATTCATCCTCATCATAATTATCAACTATTTCTTTTATTATATAATCATGAAATCCTTCTCTGCACGCCGCCATTGCAGCCCTTGCCAGCTTGTCCAGATCTGTCATATCCTCTTCTTCCAAACCCGTCATGACTTCTAAAAGCATGGCCAGATTAACTCCCGTCAAAATCCGGCATCTGCCATTGAGAAGATCCTCCTGGGCCAGGCGAGCCGCCATATTAAAAGGAGTTCCAAAATATAAGTCGCACAAAATCATATAAGGTCCTTCTATCTCTTGAAGCAATTGCCTCAGCTCATCTTCAAAAGCTGCCACTCCTGCTTCCTCTTCCAACGATAGAGTAAGAAGCCTGGAGGTATCCCCTAAAATCATTCTGCACGCCTCTGCCATCCCCTGTGCAAGCGTACCGTGGGACAATAAGATAACTTTCATAAACTCTCCATCCTATCCTCAAAGTGGCTGAACTGATACATCAGGTTAAAAGATACCAAGTGCTGCAAACACAAAGGAAATCACAACAAGAATTCCAATCAGCGCCATAGTACTTAACTTTGTCTTTTTAAGCAGCATCCAGCTTCCCAGCACCAGTCCCAGAGGTAGAATCTTGGGGTAAATGCTGTCAAACATTCCCTGAATGGACACATCTGCCAGGGTCAAATTGATGGAAAAATTAATATTTCCAGCCGCAATTGCTCCCATGACAATGACGCCCACAATCGTTACCGCATCCCGGATCTGGGTGGATCGCTCTCCCATAATCAGGTCAGTGGCGCTCACCCCCAAATGATATCCTTTAAAGAAAAGATAATGAGATCCCACCACAATCAAAGCCAAATAGGTCACGATATAAAACAGAGGCCCCAGGACACTTCCCTTCGCAGAAATTGCCATTGCAATTGCCAATAGAATCGGTATGATTACGCCGGGAATCATAGAATCACCGATACCGGCCAGCGGTCCCATAAGACTCGTCTTTGTGGCTGTGATAATCTCATCATCCACCTCTTTTCCCAGAGCACGTTCCTCTTCCATGCACAATTCTTTTTTTGTCAACTTTTCATTCGTCTTTGCCATATTAAAGCACCTCCTCATCTGCTAACTGGTCGTTTGTGTCTATCTTCGCCCCACTTACACCAGAAGTCCGGTAGTAAAAGAGCGCAATCACGCAGGCTACAATCGTAATGGAAATGGTATCCATGCCCAGCACAGAACAACAGAGAAAGCCTAGCAGAAAGAATAGAATGAAGGATTGATTTCTCACAGTCTGAGACAGCAATACGGCAATACCTACCGCCGGGAGCAGTCCTCCCAGTGACATCAGACCCGTAATCAACCATGCAGGCAACATATCCAAAAAGTTCTGAATATACTGAGCCCCAAAATAGACAGCCAAAAAGGCGGGAATTCCTCTTGTAAAGAGTTGGAGCAGTTGTGGATAGATTAAAAATGATCGGGTGACTCCCTTGATGTCTCCCTTTTCAATGGCACGATCCGACATAGCCGAAAATACAGAATTGATCGACATAGTAAATGTCAGTACAAAGGTGCCCAGGACGCCTATGGTAGCAGCTAATGCCACTGCAAGACTTGTGTCAATTTTAGAGTAAAGGGCCACCGCGATAACTGGGTAGGAGATAAATCCCAGCTCAGCAGGAAAGGAGCCTCCTGGCGTCACCAATGCCAGATAAGCTGCCTGAATCGCAACTCCCATAAGAATACCAGATGTTACATCCCCAAAAATAATTCCACAGATAAACCCGCCAATCAATGGCCGTGAGAGTATATACCAGCCTCCCGTAAAGCCATAGAAGGGTGTACACACGGAACCAAGAACACAGAATAAAGCTACCAATAAAGATTGCAATACTAACATACCTTTCTCCTCCTTCGTTTTTTATTACATATCCCTATGTCTTATCTATCTTCTTCACTGCATCATCCCACCATAATTTCTTCGCTGCAGGTACAATCTGCAGATAAATACGATAGCCGCGCAGTGCAATTTCATGATAGGCACTCACCTCCTCCCCAGTCAGAGCAATGGTGGGAACTACAACAGTTGCTCCCGGCCTTCCCCCGCTTGCCGGTCCCACATTAATCTCCCCTTCCAGTACACCGCCACTGTTTAAATAGTCCTTAAGTGTAAGTACTGTGCGAAATATTACAAAATAGTTTTTTGCTGACCCAATAGCTTCAGGAATCTTTACCTTAGCTTTTTCTACTGAAAATACAAACACACGAATTCCACTTGGCACTGTATTGCGATAGATATTTATCATCTGCTGGTTCTGTGCCAGTTTATCATCCACAATGAGAATTCCTTCACAGGGAACTTGTGCCAGCCAGCACGCCATAGTCTGTCCGTGAATAACACGATCGTCAACCCGAACTAAAGTTACCATACGTAAAACACCTCCTATTACAAGTCCTGCCACACTTCTTCCAGTGTCCCTAATTCTACTCTAAATTTGCATGGCACTGCCAGAGTTTTTCTTTTTCTTGTCCCCGGCGCTCCACAAGCATCAGCGATATGATATCTCCCAGAAGGAATACGCTCTGTTCAAAGAGACTCGTCATAGGCTGCACAGACTGAACCGCATCACTGGGTATACTATTTTTCGCCACAGGGATTTTCACCATAAAATCTCTATATTTTGCCACTTCCCCATGTTCCGAGGAGCAGATATGTCCAATCACTGCCCCCAGAGACTTTGCCTTTTTTGCAATGGCAACCGGCACGACGGTGTTGCCGCTTCCTGAAGCTACAATCAAGAGATCTCCCGGGCGCAGAGCAGGTTCATTCAATGCTCCTACATCAATCATTGGAATCCCCAAATGGTTAAAACGCTTGATCCAGGCCTCCATAGCAATCATAACCCTGTCTGGGATCCACCTGTTCCAGTGCATTTTTACACTCCGTGACCACCCTTGCCTGGGTCTCAGAATACTCATAGTTCTTCAATGTTATATACCCCCTTTATCGCCTCCACAATAGCGACTATATTTGCTGTGGGAGTATCTGCTTGTATTGTATGGGAACCGGCAAGGATATAACCGCCGTCCTTCCCCAGTTCTGTAACCAGGCGCTCCACCTCGCTGCGCACCTGTTCCGCTGTTCCATAGGGCAATAGCTGTTGAATATCAATTGCCCCGTGAAGGCAAATTCTGTCTCCGAATTCCTTTTTAATGCGGTATGGATCCATATTGGCTGCCTGAGGCTGGATGGGATTGAGAATATCCACACCAATTTCAATCAAATCTTCTATGATACGATAAATAGAACCACAGGAATGATAGCGGACAAGAGCGCCGTAGCTGTGAGCCATTTCGCAGAAATGCTGCATCCGAGGCTTTAAGTACCTTCTCCACATCTGAGGAGAAATCATAAGATCCCGCTGTGTCGCCACATCATCGTTATACTCTACAAAAGTATAGTATCCTCCTCCGGCTATCAGGCTCTTTTCAATATCGTTGGTTGTAAAAGTAAAAATTTTATCCAACAACTCATCTGCCAATTCTTCATTCAACACCAGATCTTCCAGAAACTGTTCCGTGCCGCGCATAAACATGGCTGTCTGAAAGCATCCCCGGGACCGGCACCACAAAGCTTTGTCCGGCCGGGCGGCCAATCCTTCTGGAATCCCCGAGTAATCCCACGAATCGGTGGAAGGCCAGGGAAACTCGGAAAGCTCTTCTACTGTCTCCACATGCTCCAGCGGCGGCATGATACCGGCCGGCTCCAGATAGGTCTGATTTTTAAGCTTCATCATGCGAAAAGGCACCTGGTAAATGTCAAAATACATATCGTCTTCTACACGTACCGTAGGATCCGCATATTTGATTGGGGATGCCGGATGAGGATAGGTTGGGCGAACCGTATAGACATCCTGTCCAAGCCAGTCCCAAAATTCTTCATGCTCCATCTTCAAATCCCGTTTTAACCTGGCTTCCAATTCTGGAGCAAAGCGCAAGTCAATGGGGATTCGATCCGGTGGGTTATGAGACACAGCCGCTAAAAAGCGCTCCTTAGAATTCATAATCCCCCTCCTTTTCCTGAGAGTGAAAAATCTTTTGGATTTCACTCATATTTTCTTCACATGATCCTCTATTGGAAAATAAACTCTTAGTCCCGGCCACAAAAGTGGTGGCGCCAGCCTTCACCAGGTCTGGAAGTAGCTCAAAGCTCACATGTCCGTCCACCGTAATATCCTTTTCTGTGCCTATTTTATTGCGGATATCCCGAAGCTTTTTCATCCCGTATGGTACTACTGTCTCATTAGGGACAGAAGCAAAGCCTGGGTTGATCATCATGTGTAGCACATAGTCACAGCGGTCTTTAAGATAATCCAGAACATCCAGGGAAGTCCCCGGGCTGATGGCCAGGCCAGCCTCCACACCTGCACTTTGTATCTCTGCCAGTATCCGATCTGGATGCACACAGCTTTCACTGTGGATAGCGATACGCTGTGCGCCTATGTCCAATAGCTCATCCAGGAAAAACCGACAATCTTCTACCATTACATGAGCATCAAAAGGAAGTTGGGTCTTTTTTCTAAGCTGTCGGATGACGTCCAAACCAATAGGCATACTGGGACTAAAGTAGCCGTCTACCAGATCAATATGTAACATTTCCACACCAAGAGCCTCCACCTTCCTTACTGTATTTTCCAAATTACAGAGATCCATACAGATTAAAGAAGGGGTTAAACGTAATTTCGTTTTCTTCATGCTCACCTCCTAATAAGAAGTTCTGCTTCAGCCCTGTCAGCACACGGGCCGTCGCTGATTTATAGCTCCGTGGCAGCCTGGTACATAGCGATAATGTTTTCCGGCGGCACATCTCGCATAATATGGTTTGCCGGCGCCACAATGTATCCGCCCTTGTGATAGAGAGTCGCTACCTTTTCTTTTACCTCTTTCCTGGTGTCCTCTACACTGCCCCGTAGTGCTCGCTGGGTATCGATGCATCCGTGAAAGACCAGGGAATCCCCGTAGGTCTCTTTAAGAATTTTGGGATCCATGCCTGCTGCTCCAGGTTGAATGGGGTTGAGAATTTCCACACCTGTATCAATGATATCTGGTAAAAAGCTTGCGATCCCACCACAGCAATGGAGAAAAATCTTTGCGTCCGGGGCCTTCTCATGTATGAACTGGTTCAGCCGGGTGCGGGCGGGTTTAAAGAATTCCTGAAACAGCTCTCTGGAAAACATAGGCCCTGTCTGGCTGCCATAGTCGTCACAAGTCTCCACAATCTGTACATAGGGACCCACGCGGTCCAAAAAGGCCCCATAAATATCTAGTTCACACTGCAAAATCTTATCTACAAGCCTGTGGGCGAACTCTGGTTCTTCCAGCATGTCAATAAAAAACGATTCCATTCCCCTGAGCTGGTGGGCAATATCGAACAATCCCCAGCAGGGCATCCGGGCTACCAGCGCATAAGAAGAATTCTCATATAATCGCTTCGCTGTCTCTTCCAGCCCATCCATACAGAAATAATCTTCTGCTTTCGGCCAGGGATATGTATCCAGCGCCTCCAGATCCGCCTCTTTTAAAGGCGTCTCGCAAGGGGAACAAAAGTCCCCATTCCACACATGGCGGACTCCCCAGAGATTTACAAAATGCATCTGATCCCCGGACTCTTCCTTTCTGGGACGGCCCGGAAGCATAATACGCCGAAAATCAATTCCCAGACGATTAAGGATCCGCTCATCATAGTAGGTAGATGTGGAATGTCTTCGAAACGGTGCAATATCCTCTTTGATTCCAAAGTAACGTTTCAAACGAAAATAGGCTTCATCCGTCAAACTGCAGGCTGCTCCACCCAGATCAATGGGAACCCTGTCAGCCTCCTGATGGTGTAAAACACGCACTACTCGTTCTCTTGCATCCATGTAATCCCTCCCGACAATTGTATTCGCAATTTGTTTTCCAACTAATTTGATGATAACATATTGTATTCCCAATTATAATACTTTATTTCGCAATTTTTTTCAAAATATTATGGAACTCAAACCATTTTTACCAATTTCACAGCTTCTGCAAATCATTGACATCTCTTCACAAAGGTTGTAAAATAAAACAAATCAAACATTAAATATTGGGAAAGCAATTGAAATCACAAAAATTGGAGGGTCAAAGACAAGATGATAAAACTTACCACCCAAGAACGGCGAAATAAAATTTTAGGAATGATCGTAGAAAATGGCTCTGTAAAAAATGCAGATCTGGTTTCTTTGTTCCAAGTATCTGCAGAAACCATTCGAAAAGATATGACTTTCCTGGAACAACAAGGATTGATACGCAAGCTGCATGGAAAAGCCCAAATCCTTCCCAACTACATCGATGCGCCAATTGAATTAAGAGTCAGCCACCAGCACGAGCAAAAATATCAGATTGCCGAGGCTGCATTAGAATATATTGAAAATAATTCTGTCATCTATCTGGACAGTGGCAGTACTGTACAGGAAATTGCTAAGTTGTTGATTCAGAGGGAAAATGTGCTCGTCATTACCCATTCTCTCACAGTAGCCAATGTAGTAATGCGTCAGCGCAACTCCGTCTATATTACTGGCGGTTTTGTGGACGCCAATACTCAGATCACCAACGGTCCCTGTACCATTGACTCCCTTCAGCAGTTCCGTCCTGCCATTGCTTTTATGGGCACTAACGGCATCCGCTATCACAACGGACCCACCACTCTGAATTTCAATGACATTGAAATGAAAAATGCAGTTCTGGACGCCAGCGCAAAAAAATGCATTGTCTGCGACAGCAGCAAATTTTCCCAGGGTGCCATTGCCCAATATGCCAGTTGGTCCCGTTTTGACTTAATGATCACAGACGCTCCCCTGCCTGAGGAACTGGCAAACCGAATTACTGGTCTTGAGATTCGCATTGCCGGAAACTCCTGAGACAGGGTTCCCTGTCAGGAGAGAGAGTTCTCCATATTGCGATCCTTTATCATCTGATCGTACTCCAGGAAGGTAAAGCCAAGCCTTTCATAGAGGCGAACTGCGTCTTTATTAGCTCTGGATACCTCCAGACGAAAACGCCGAACCTCTGGATGCTGTTCTATAATTTTCTCAAAGAACATGGTCCCGTAACCTTTTCCTCTGGCCTCTTCTTTCAGATAAAGTTCTTCAAACATGAGACAACGCCCGCCCACTTCACAGGCATAGTAAATGGTGGTATAGGCAAAGCCGATAATAGTATCTTCCTCCATCAGCACATACCCCTGGAGGACCGAATCTGGACCTACCGCATCCTTAAAGGTCTGTTCCAGCACCATAGCCTCCACAGGATGGCAGACTGCGTCGCTGTGGTAAAATGCCTGTACCATGGGAAATACCTCTCCCCGCATTTCTTCTGTCATTTTCTCTATATGAAACATCACAAACGCTCCTTTTTACATTCTCTTTTCCAGGCGTCCCTGAATCAGAGTAGAAGTCAGCAAAATCACAATGGTCCCAAAAATCATCAGGGTAGATAAAGCGTTCACGTCAGGAGAGACGCCTTTGCGAACCATTCCCAGAATCTTCAGGGGCAGTGTAGTACTCTCCGGCCCTGCGGTAAAAAAGCTCACTACCACGTCGTCCAAAGACATCGTCAAGGCCAGCATCCCCCCAGAAATCACACCAGGAGAAATCATGGGCAACGTCACCCGCATAAATGTGCGAAACTCATTGGCGCCCAGATCCCGGGCCGCCTCCTCAATGGATTTGTCAAAGCCGGCCAGTCTTGCTCGCACAGTAATCACCACAAAAGGCATGGAAAACGTCACATGAGCAATAATCAATGTCACCATACTCATACTCACATGAATAGAAGTAAAGAAAATCAGCAGAGCAATGGCAAATACCAGCTCTGGAATCACAATAGGAATATAGAGAGAACTGCTGATAAGGTTCTTAAGTTTAAACTCAAATTTGTACAATCCCAGTGCGCAGAGTGTTCCGATGATCACAGAGAATACGGTACTCACTGCTGCCACAATCACCGTATTCCCAAAAGATTGCATTAGCTGCCTGTTCTCAAACATTTTCCAGTACCATTCAAAAGTAAATCCCTCAAACGTAATGTTTATCTTAGATGTATTAAAGGAAAATGCAATCACTACAAAAATTGGAAGATATAAAAACAGGTAGACCAGACACGCATAAAACATACTGTACGGCTTGAATTCTCTCACTTTTCTTCGCTTTTTCATTTCCCTGTCTCCCCTCTTATGCCATATCTTCCAGGCTGCCTACTCTTGTGTAAAGTTTCATTAAAATCAAAGTAATTACAATCAATACAATGGACAAAACAGCGCCCAGAGGCCAGTTTCTTGCTGACAGGAACTGATTTTTAATCAGATTGCCAATATACATGGTCTTGGCCCCGCCCATCATATCTGAGATAAAGAAAAAGCCCAGAGACGGGATAAATGTCTGAATGGAACCTGCAAAAATACCCGGCATGGTAAGAGGTAAAACCACCCGCATAAAGACATGTTTCCGGGAAGCTCCCAGATCGCTGGCCGCCTCTAAGAGGGATTTATCCAGCTTTTCAATGGAGGTATGCAAAGGCAATACTGTAAAGGGCAAGAGTGCATAGACCATGCCCAAAAGCACCGCTCCGTCTGTATAAAGCATTTCCAAAGGCTCACGAATCAAACCTATATTTTGCAGGAAATGGTTTATAATTCCCTCGGTACGAAGCAACGTGTTCCAACCATAAGTACGAATGAGAGAATTGGTCCAGAAGGGCAACATCAGCAAAAGGACCAGGAAAGGTTTCCACCTTTTAGGGGCATTTGCAATAATATAAGCAAAAGGATATCCTACCAAAAGGCAGATCACTGTAGTCTCCAGGGACAGCCAGAGGGAATCAAGAAACACTTTGGCATATTCACTCTGGAACAAACTGATATAATTGGAAATGGTTGGCGCAAAATCCACGCCTCCGTAGGCGTTCTTTGTCAAAAAGCTGATCCCAATCACATAAATCAGGGGTATCATCAAAAAGGCTCCCAGCCACAGAACTGTCGGCCCCACTGTCACCAGAGCGGTCAGCCTTTTCTTAAAAGATTTGATCATTGGTCATTCCCTCTATTTCCACAGACTGCTCAATTACATTGTAGATTTGTTCTTCTTTTGTGCGCATGACAACTACCTTGCCAGGATTCCAGTAAACATTTACCACTGTCCCTACGGGAATCAGCTCATCTTCTGCGGGAGTCTCCGCCTTCAACATCTGGCCATTAGGCAGCTCAATCATCGTCTTATTGATAGAGCCGATAAAGACATGCTCTCTCACCTGACCGCGAAACCGGAAGCCTTTCACCGGATCGGTAGAAAGCTTGAGATTTTCCGGGCGTACGCAGAGATATATGATCTCCTCCAGACGGTATCCCTTCTCTGCAATCACCGCTTTTCCAGATTCCATAGTGACTTCAATGGAATTATCTGTCATATTTTCGATATATCCCTCAATAATATTGGATTCCCCGATAAAATCAGCCACAAACTTTGTCTTCGGATGATTATAAACTTCCTCCGGCGTCCCTACTTGTTCTAAATATCCATGATTCATGATGGCAATCCTGTCACTCATAGTCAGGGCTTCCTCTTGATCGTGGGTGACATAGATAAAGGTGATTCCAAGCTGCCGCTGCAAATGCTTTAGCTCTCCTTGCATCTGCTTGCGCAGCTTCAAGTCAAGCGCTCCTAAAGGCTCATCCAGAAGAAGAACCTTAGGGCGGTTCACCAGTGCCCTTGCAATGGCCACTCGCTGCTTCTGTCCCCCTGACATCTGGGAGGGCATACGCTTCTCCATACCGTCCAGCTGAACGAGCTTGATCATCTCTTCCACCCGCCGCTGGATCTCCTCCTTTTTCACCTTTTTTTCTACCAGGCCAAAGGCAATATTATCAAATACATTCATATGAGGAAAAAGTGCATAATTCTGAAACACTGTGTTCACATTTCTCTCATTGGGCTTCTTATCGTCTACATCCTCGCCCTCCAGAAAAATCTGGCCTTCTGTAGGGTACTCAAAGCCTGCTATCATACGCAGAGTTGTAGTCTTTCCGCATCCAGAGGGACCAAGCAGGGTCAGAAATTCCCCTTCCTCAATATCCAGATTCAGTTTCTTTACAACTCTCTCGCTGTCAAAATTTTTATCTACGTTCGTAAGCCTGACGATTACCTTTTCACTGGCTTGATTCATCTATCGTTCCTCCTGTATCACAGGGTTTTGTAACCACGCTCCCCTGTCCTGATTCTCACTACATCATCAATGGTGGAAATAAAAATTTTGCCGTCCCCTACGCTTCCCGTGCTCAGCTTCTGCTGCAATTCACAGAGAATCTCTTCCAAATCTTCATCCCAAACTACTGTCATCACATGAATCTTGGGAAGCAGATTCAGTTCCAGGTTCAACTCTTCAAAATCTTTGGCGTCTGCTTTTTGCCGACCACAGCCCATAGCCGCCGTAACCGTCATGCCGGAATATTCATTCTGGGCCAGGATCTTTTTTATAGTATCCAAATTATCTGGTCTGGTAATAATTTCTATCTTCTTCATAAGAAATATCTCCTAATTTAAAGTATCGCCAGGGCCTGTCCAGGCCTTTGCTGTTTTCTAGTTCGTCTTCATCTTTGTAAATACTTCGTCATACCATGTCACTGCGTCTCCTACTTCCCCAATAAGAGTGGCACGTTCGATCTCGGAGCGCTCCACATTGCTTCCGGGATTGTCAAGGTAGTCAGCTTCCAGAATCTCCATGGCCGCATCATTCAGACACACGCTGGGGAATTCATCCAGGATCATCTTATATATCTCTGGTTCATGAATAAAATCTATAAACTTTTCTGCATTTTCCACATTTTTTGCATTGGCAGTAAGAACAAAATTATCAACGGAAATCTCACAGGGTTCCTCTGTGAAAACCACATCAATATCTGCATTTTCCTTAATCGCCATTCCCGCATCTGTATTGTAAATAATGCCCACTGCCACCTCATTGGCTGCCAACAAGGTCTTTGGACTGTCACTGTCATAAGCCTTTACGTTAGGCTGAAGCTGTTCCAACCAGGGAAGTGTTCCCTTAATTACACTCTCATCTGTGGAATTGGAGTCCTGGCCCTGGGCTTTCAGGGCAATTCCTACGATTTCCCGGACATCATCCACTACTACAATATTATTTTCCAGGGCAGGATTCAAAAGATCGTCAAATTTCTTGATCTCAACCCCCAGCTCCTGACATTTGTTTTTATTGATTGCAATCACAGTGATGGTGCTCATAAAGGGAATGGAATACGTATTCTCTGGATCGTAATCCTGCCCCATAGCAGTGGCGCTGATATTCTCCAGGTTATTTAAGTTCTCTTTGTGGATTGGCTGTATCAAATCCTGCTCAATCATAGCTTTGAGCACGTAATTGCTGGCAACTACCATATCATACTGATCGCTTCCACCTGCAGTCAGCTTTGCAAGCATCTCCTCATTGGAAGAAAAAGTTGACTCTATGACTTCAATCCCTGTCTCCTCTTCAAATGCGTCGTAGACCTCCTGGGGAATATACTCTGTCCAGTTATAGATATAGAGTTTTTCACCACTGCTGCTTTTTTTACATCCTGACAGAGCTGTCACACAAAGTATCAGTATCAGGAACATGGATATCCATCTTTTTTTCATCTCTTTCGCCTCTCTCTTCAACTTTTGAAATTTGATACACAGTTCTCACCATAAATTTGCAATTCTGCTTACTACGAAAAAAATAGGACCCAAGAAAGCTTTACTGACTTTCCCGTCCTATTTGCTTCTAACCAATGAACTCCATCCATTTATGAATGAAACCACCATATTAGGCGGAGCTCTTTATATTACGCATCTCTGCGATTCCCCGCACTTTGCATTATATATAAAAACTATGGTATAGTCAATGGTTTTCTTTTATTTTTTGTAGAGGGTTTTACCCATAAAAAGAAAGCTGGAAAAGAGACTTGAACTCTCGACCTACGCATTACGAGTGCGTCGCTCTACCGACTGAGCTATTCCAGCTTATGCTTATCAGCAGTTGATATTATAATCGAAAGTGAGTGATTTGTAAAGAGTTTTTTTCCGGTCTATTTTATAACTGTCCCCGCTTTCTCATACAACGCCAACTTCGCCTTTGTCAATTCTGCAATCACAGCCACACGCCCCTTCCGGCCGGACACAAAGCTGGCTCCTGCCGCCATCTTGGGCAGGATAGACGCACGCGGAAACTGTCCTGCTGCCGCATACTCCTCTACTTCCTCTGGGCTTACCACATCCAACTGTTTCATCCGCTCAGTGCCATAATTAATGGCCATCTTCTCCTGGCCTGTCAGAATCATCAACATGTCCGCATCCAAGAGCTCCGCAAGCTTTCCGCTGGCATAGTCTTTTTCAATGACTGCGCTGGCGCCTTTTAAGCGGTTTCGCTGCCTGAGAACAGGAATCCCGCCACCGCCACAGGCAATGACTACCTGATCCGCATCAGAGAGCACGCGAATCGCATCGATTTCCACAATGTCTGTGGGTTTGGGGGCCGCCACTACACGGCGGAAACCTTTTCCCTTTTCTTCTATGATAAAATTCCCTTTTTCCTCCTCTGCCGCCCCTTCTTCTGCTGTCATATAGCGGCCAATCACCTTAATAGGCTGTGCAAAGGCTTCATCGTAAGGGTCTACTACCACCTGAGTGATAATTGTGCTGACAGTTTTTGAGATTCCCCGGGAGAGAAGTTCCTCCCGGATAGAATTCTGCAAGTCATAGCCAATATATCCCTGGCTCATGGCGGAGCAGACGGACATCGGGGCAAAGGTATAGTCCTGATGTACCTTTCCAAACTCATTTAAAGCCGTATGAATCATGCCTACCTGAGGTGCGTTACTATGTGAAATAACCACCTGGCACCCCTCCTCCACCAGGTCGGCCACTGCTTTTGCAGCCTCCTTCACGGCTGTCATCTGTTCTGGAAGAGTTGTCCCCAACGCCTTATGTCCCAAAGCTACTACTACTCTCTTTCTGTCCATCTGTTTTACCCCATTTTTCTATAATACTACCTATAATTTTCTGTACACTTCACACAGCTTCCATTCCGGCTGCAATGAAAATCATCTACAATGTCATCTACACGAGTACAAGTGCTTTTGATAAATCGCACTGTATGAACGACTTTTGACGAGTCCACCGGACAGATGGTCTCAAATTTCTGGGTATATTCTCTTGATTCCTCCATATGCGAATCTTCCCCTGTCTCTTTCCAGCGGTATTTTCGGGATGCCTCCCAAATGCTTCTCCCACCTTGTTCTGTTGACATGTGTCAACCTCCTCATTCATCCGGCAAATTTTATTTTAGAATCGGAAATCTCTCTTTCCGCTTTCAATCTCTCTTAAATTACGTGCTGCCATCTCACGAATCTTGTCACTTGGCACCTTCCCAAGCTCTTCCTGAATCATAGCATCTGCCTTTCTTCGGGTGTCCTCAGACGCATAATCTATTAAATACTCTTTTAAAGTCATAAGCGCGTTGGGCTGACAACAGTTGGCTATCTGTCCTGATTTAACCAGCTTCATGAAGCGATCTCCCGTTCTCCCATTGCGATAGCAGGCGGTGCAAAAGCTTGGAATATATCCCAGCTCCAACAGCCAGTTTACCACCTCATCCAGGGTTCTTTTGTCGCTCACCTCAAACTGTGCAGAGTTTTCTGTCTCCGTCTCTTCCTCCACATAGCCTCCTACGCTTGTCCTGGAACCACCGCTGATCTGGGAGACACCCAGATCCAGAACCCTTTCTCTGGTCGCCTGAGACTCCCGTGTGGAAATGATCATCCCCGTATAGGGAACAGCTATGCGTATCACTGCCACAATCTTAGCAAACAATTCATCGGAAATAGCATTTTGAAAAGAAGAAGCATCAATATCCTCCGCATCGCGGATGCGGGGTACGCTGATGGTATGAGGGCCCACACCGTAAGTGGCCTCCAAATGCTCTGCATGCATCAAAAGTCCCACAAAATCATACCGATACATGTTCAAGCCAAAGAGCACGCCAATTCCCACATCATCGATTCCCGCCTCCATGGCCCGATCCATAGCCTCTGTGTGATAGGCATAATCATGTTTCGGGCCAGTAGGATGAAGCTTCTCATAGTTTTCTTTGTGGTAGGTCTCCTGAAACAAAATATATGTGCCGATTCCCGCTTCCCTAAGCCTTCTGTAATTTTCTGTGGTGGTGGCCGCAATATTCACATTGACCCGCCGAATAGCACCGTTCTTGTGATGTATCCTGTAAATAGTACGGATGCTTTCCAGTACATACTCGATAGGATTGTTTACAGGGTCCTCTCCTGTCTCCAAGGCTAACCTTTTATGCCCCATATCCTGCAAGGCTATGACTTCCCGGCGAATCTCCTCTTGGGTCAGCTTTTTTCTGGCCATCTGTTTATTCTGAGCGTGATAAGGGCAGTAAGTACATCCATTTACACAATAATTAGACAGGTACAGGGGAGCAAACATAACGATTCGGTTGCCATAGAATCTTTGCTTAATTTTCCGAGCCAATTGAAACATATTCTTTATCAAATCCGGGTCTTCACATTCCAGAAGAAGCAAGGCCTCCCGGTGGGTAAGCCCCTTGCAATCCTCTGCCCGCTTAAGTAAAGCTTCTATCTCCTTTAGGTTGTTCTTATTATCCCTGGCGTACTGTATGGTTGCCCATATTTCTTCCTGATCAATGAATTCTTCCGCTTTTTTAGACGATACGTCATACATGAAATAATGGCCTTCCTTCCCCTGAAAAGCTACTCTTCTTACTGATTTTTCTGATAAATAAGCTTTAATCCTTTTAACAAAAGTGCATCATCAATTACTATTTTTTCTTGACAATAAGGAATGATGCTTTTTGCCAATCCGCCTGTGGCCACCACAGTAGGTTCTGTCTGAAGCTCTCTGCGAATCCGGTCAACCATTCCATCAATGCAGGCAGCATTTCCATAGATAACGCCGCTTTTCATGCAATCCACAGTATTGCTGCCAATCAGTTTTTTGGGTGGATCAAGACTGATCTTTGGAAGCTGTGACGTTCTGCTGATAAGAGAATCCAGTGCAACTCTGGCTCCCGGCAGAATCATTCCTCCAATCACTTGGCGTTTCTCATTGACCACAGTAAAAGCTGTGGCTGTTCCCATATCCACAATCACAAGAGGACAAGAATATTCTTCAATTCCCGCCACTGCCCCTACTACCAGACCTGGGCCAAGCTGGGCAGGGTTGTCAATTTTAATGTCCAGCCCTGTTTTCACACCAGGCCCGACCACTAAGATTTCCCTTCCAATCACTTTTTTGGCAGCATTTCGGATGGTATTTGTGGCAGGGGGCACAACAGATGATATGATACCGCCGGTAAATTTCTCCCTATCAATCCCATAAAGCTCCAATACGTTTTTAAAGCTGATGGCATACTCCAACTCTGACTTTTTTACATCTGTATGGATCCTTTCCACAAAGGATATCTTTTCTCCCTCTATGCATCCGATCACAACATTCGTATTTCCTATATCAATTGCCAAAACCATACTTATCAGCCTCCTCCAACTATTCTATATAGCTGTTCTCCTGCAGCCGCACCTTATCTGTGTTCTATATCCATCTCCTGTGCCTTATCTATTTCCTCATGGCTGCTGTTTCGGATATAGTGATACGTGTCTCCCTCCTGGACAACGGATATCAATTCCTCATAATGCTCTGTATTCACAGAAAGATTTTTCTTTTTCAACATAAAATTCGAGAACTTTTTAATCAGATCATAGATGACCGCAAAGGTAGGCACTCCGATAATCATGCCTACAAATCCAAAAAGTCCACCAAACAGTATAATGGAAAACAACACCCAGAAGCTGGAAAGCCCTGTGGAGTCTCCCAGAATCTTTGGTCCCAGAATATTTCCATCAAACTGCTGAAGCACCAGAATAAAAATGAGAAAATACACACATTTAATCGGACTGACTGTCAGCACAATCAATGCGCTAGGTATGGCGCCAAAATAAGGGCCAAAGAACGGCACGACATTTGTCACTCCCACAATCACACTGATCAGCATGGTATAAGGCATATTCATAATATTCATGATAATAAAGCATAAGACTCCAATAATCAGGGAGTCTAAAAGCTTCCCATTGATAAATCCACCGAACACATGGTTTATATATTGGACTTCATCCAGAATGTCATTGGCGACCGGCACGCGAAAGAAGCTGTAAACCAGCTTTTTTGCCTGGGCTGCGAATTTTTTTCTATTCCCCATCATATAAATTGCAGCAATCAGTCCGATCAAAATATTTTTTACTACCACTACTGCGCTGATCAGACCTGCGGACACGCCGCTAACGATAGTCTGCATGTTGGGCAGCAGCTTTGTCTGGAGCCAAGCCTCCATATTTTTATAAGCAGTATTTGTAAACTGCTCCACATAATTGCTTAAAACTTCATTATCAGCCAAAAGTTGTTCCAGCCATAGCATCCATTTATTTACATTAGCCGGAAGAACTGCTACAATCCCCCGAATACTTGTAAATACCTGGGGTAACACCATGGACAAAAGCAGATAAATAATGCAAATCCCAAATATCATAGCAAAGGCAATTCCCGCTGCCCATGACAGTCTTTCCACTTTCTGGCTATTTTTCATCTTTTTAGAGAGCAGGTCATTCAAATGTGTCTCCACAAAATTGCAGACAGGCGCCAAAAGATAGGCAATTACAGCTCCATAAATAAAGGGCGTCAAAATGTTCCGCAGCACCCGCAGATGGTTCATCATCTGTCCAAACCGGAACATGGCAAAGAAAAAGATAATACACAAAATAATGCCTATAGCTCCTGCCAGACTGATATACAAATATTTTCGAAATTGTCCATCCTTCATAAGTAAATTCCCCCTACTCTGCCTCGCCGGAAGCCATGGGCTCATTCATATAGGCATCAAATCCTGTCATAACCCTGGGAATCACATAATGGCTGCCGCCGCGTCCCTTCACGTCTTCTATCATCATAGCCACAAGCAGTGGGTGATCGGTATTCTCCACACAAATGCCTACAAACCAGCCAAGCTCCGTACCATTCGTATCTTCTTTGGAATCTTTAATCTCCGCTGTCCCAGTCTTTCCAGCCAGCCGGTAATTCTCCCGGGCGGCTTCATGAGCGCTTCCTTCCTCCTGCTCTACTACTTCATAGAGATCTTCCAGTACAATCTTGGCCGCCTCTGATGAAAAGACCTTTTCTTTCCAGAAAGCAGTGCTTTCCCCTTCTCTTAAATAAGGTTTCACCATGTTTCCTTCATTGACCAGAGCGGAATACATGGACGCCAAATGCACAGGATTCACCAATATCTTTCCCTGGCCATAACCACTGTCTGCCAACTCTGTCTCAGAGGCAAACTTCCCTTCCTCTCCATAGGAGGAAGTCTTTAAGGAAAAATCAAAATCCAGGGTTTCTCCAAACCCCGCCCGGTCAAGGCCTTTGGCCATCTTATTACTTCCCATGGCAATAGCTGCTTTAGCAAAATAAATATTGTCAGAATGAATGAGAGCATTTTCCAGGTTTTTCACTGGGTAGTCCTCCAGGGTTGTCACATAATAATTCCCCCAGCTACTATCCTTCTGCCAGCTAAGTCCCTCATTTTTTACATCCATATCTGGATCCAGGCTTCCGTCTGTGAGCCCAAGAGCCGCTACAATTGGCTTAAAAGCGGAGCCAGGAACCCAGGATGCCAGAAATCGGTTATAAAGAGGCTGGGCCTCATCCCCATTCACCGCCTCCCATGCGCTGGAGGTATACCCCATGACAAAATCATTGGGATCATAGGCTGGCGCACTCACCAAAGCGCGGACAGCTCCGCTCTTTGGATCCATGGCAACCGCACATCCCTCGTCGCCTTCCATTTCCTGGTACAAATATTGCTGCAGGGTAATATCAATGGTCAGCTTCACATCCTGCCCATCCTCCGGTGCTTTTTCCAGAACTATACTTTTCACATCACCCTGCTCATCCAGGATCTGAATGATATACCCATCTCTGGGACGCAGTATGTCTTCATACAATCTCTCTGCTCCCGCCTTGCCGATGATACTATTTCTATTATACCCCTGGCCTGTCCGTTCTTCAAGCTCTTCCGCCGTAATATTCTGCACATATCCTGTAAGCTGAGCCGCTTTTTCCCCGAATGGATAATACCGCAGGGTCGTATCTGTGATCCCGATTCCCGGAATCTCGAGCAACTGTTCTTTCAGATCATAATTCTCCTTGGAAACAATCCTTAGCGGTACAAAGGTATCATCCCTTACCCAGCTTGCACTCAAAGCCGTCTCAATCTTTTCTACGCTCATTTCCAAAAGCTCAGAAATACCGGCAATGGCAGCCTCGCGATCTTCTGGGAGGCTTCCTGGTACGATTCCCACAGAGGAAGCCACTCCTTCCCTGGCCAGCTCCACTTGATTGCAATCGTAAATATTTCCCCTTTTTGCGGGGGTAGTCACTACCCGGACCTTATCTGTATTCTGAAGGTTGGGGAAAATGTCCTGGCTGTCCCAGCTCATCTTGTAAGCCCCTTCCTCATCCTTTGTAAAAATAGCCGCAGAGTCAAAGGATAACTCTCCTGCAAGAGTCTGCATGGTCAGAGTGTATCTCACCCGACGGGTGTCTGCTTTTTGCTCCTTCTTTGTCTCCTCCTCATCCTGGAGCGTCACCTGGATATCTGTGGCCTCAATGCCACCATAAATATTTTTATACCGCTCAACATACGTTTCCTGATCAACCGTCTCCTGAGTCTCTGGTGTCAGATAGGTGTACATCTCTTCGTAATTCCCCTGATTCAGCAGACTCATATATTCTAAAAGTAATTCCTTCGGCTGGGGCTGTTTATCCTTGCAGCCAGACAGCAGTCCCAGACATAAGATCATTAAGATTCCTGCGATGCTTCGTTTCATGTTGCTCTCCTTCCTGAATAATCGAGTAGGGAAGGTTTTCCCTGTGGACATATAAGAAAAAGCGCCGGAACCCGTCAACCTACAGACTTCCTGCGCTTTTTGCTCCCAGGGGATGAGAGAATCGAACTCCCACTAAGGGTTTTGGAGACCCCTGTCATGCCATTTGACCAATCCCCTATGTAAAACGTACTTTATATTTATATCATATATAAGGGGCTTTTGTCAATGTCTATTTTATGCTTTTTCAAAAGCTCTGTACTATTTACGGATCAGGCGCACCGCATCTGCCACAGTCCGTACACCATAAAGTCTGACTCCCTCAATCTCTCCCATCTGTTCCCTGCACACCTCTGGAAGGATTACCGTAGTAAATCCCAGCTTTCTGGCCTCCTGTACCCGCTGAGAAGCCTGGCTGACTGCCCGCACCTCTCCGCTTAGGCCCACTTCTCCAAAGACAAGCACCTTCTCATCAATGGGTCTATCCTGGTAGCTGGACACGACAGCAAGGATCACGCCCAGGTCAATAGCCGGCTCGCTGATTCTAATTCCCCCTGCAATGTTCACATATACATCCTGATTCCCAAGCTTCAAGTTCATGCGTTTTTCCAGAACGGCTAAAAGTAGATTGATCCGGTTGTAATCCATGCCTGCGGCGGCCCTCCTGGGCACCGCCAGGGTACTGTGGCAGACCAGTGCCTGAATCTCTAAGAGAATGGGCCTGGTTCCCTCCATAGAGCATGCCACTACCGAGCCGGAAGCTGCTTCCAGACGACCGTTTAACATAAACTCAGAGGGATTCTGTACCTCTGTCAATCCGCTCTCTCTCATTTCAAATACGCCGATCTCATTGGTTGAGCCGAAACGGTTCTTCACTCCACGCAAGATACGATAGGAGGCATGGCGATCTCCCTCAAAATAGAGCACCGTATCCACCATATGCTCCAATACCCGGGGCCCTGCCACAGTCCCCTCTTTCGTCACATGCCCCACGATAAAGACCGAAATACCGAGACCCTTGGCAAGCTGCATCAAAACAGAAGTAGATTCTCTGACCTGAGATACACTACCCGGAGCAGAACTTATTTCCTCATTGTACATGGTTTGAATGGAGTCAATGATCACCACATCCGGCTTTCTCTGGCGAATCGTCTCAGCTATGAGATTAAGATTCGTCTCACACAGCAAAAGCAATTGGTCCGAAAACTTCCCAATGCGGGCTGCACGCAACTTGATCTGCTTTAGGGATTCCTCACCAGATATGTATAAGACATTTTTCTCATCCTCAGACAGCTTTTGGCAGACTTGCAGAAGAAGCGTGGATTTTCCAATCCCCGGATCTCCTCCCACAAGTACCAGGGAGCCTGGCACAATACCGCCTCCCAGCACCCGATCAAGTTCATCCATTCGGGTGGACATCCGCTCCTCATCTTTTGTCTCAATAGAAGAAAGGCAGACCGGACCAGCGGCTGCCCTCTCTCTCTGTACTACTTTCGTACTTTTTTTCTCTATGGTTTCCTCTACAAATGTGTTCCATTCCCGGCAGGCGGGACACTGGCCAAGCCATTTGGCCGACTCATGCCCGCAGCTCTGACAGAAGAACACGGTAGTCTTTCCTTTTGCCATAATTCTTCCTACGCTTTAACTACCTTCACATTTACCTTTTCTTTGCCTCCAAGCTCCACGCTCAGTACCAGCTTTCCGCCCAGATTTGTCCGAATCGCGCCAGCATCCACACCGTCAACAATGGTCAGGTACTCTGTATCGTCTTCCATGCCAAGGGTAATCTGCGCATCCTCCGGTCCCTCCACCTGAAACTCTACCTGTTCGGCAGTGACCTGAAAATGCTCTACGGCTGTTCCCGGTACAGACTCATACACGAACAAATCGTTGCGCTCTAGCTTTGTGATCTCCTTAAAAGTCTTTACTTTGTACAAGTCTCCCTGATGATTAAAATCTTTCAGCTTTGTCTTTACAGCCAGCTCATAATCTCCAAAACTGATACTGCCATCTGCTTCTGAACGAATTAGCTCTTTTACTGTTGCCATTTCTTTTGTCCTCCCCATAAAGAGTGTTTAAAATATAGGATGATCTAATTATAAACGATCCGCGGATTCATTTCCAGTTATTTTGAAAAAGTTTTAGATATTCGACACCATGGAAACCTTTCCTTTCCGCATGGTGACAATGATTTCACTGTCTCGCTTTACACGGCCTGCCAAAATCTCATCTGCAAGAGTATCTTCTATCTTCGTCTGAATAGCTCGCTTTAAAGGCCGTGCCCCGTATTTTTCATCGTAGGCTGTCTCTACAATATGTGCCTTGACACTGTCCCGTACTTTCAGGCAGATACCAAGCTGCTTCTCACAGCGCTCACTCAGCTCTCTGAATAGGATAGTCACAATCTTTTTCATCTGCTCTTTATTCAAAGCATGGAATACAATAATTTCGTCAATTCTGTTCAAAAACTCTGGTTTGAACATCCGCTTGACTTCCTCCATGACACTTCTCTTCATAGCCTCATAATTCTGCTTCTCATCCTCCACAGAGGCAAAGCCCAGACGCTTTGGAGAAATGATGGAGCCGGCCCCTGCATTGGAGGTCATAATAATCACAGTATTTTTAAAATCGACGGTCCTTCCCTGAGAATCCGTGATCCTGCCGTCATCTAATACCTGTAGCAGGATATTAAATACGTCAGGATGGGCCTTTTCAATCTCATCAAACAAAATGACCGTGTAAGGATTTCGACGGACCTTCTCACTGAGCTGCCCACCGTCGTCGTGGCCCACATATCCGGGAGGCGCCCCAATAAGCTTAGACACACTGTGCTTTTCCATATATTCCGACATATCTACCCGGATCATGGCCTCTTCTCTGCCAAATAGAACTTCTGCCAGAGCCTTGGAGAGCTCTGTCTTTCCCACTCCGGTGGGTCCCAAAAACAGGAAGGAGCCAATAGGCCGGTTGGGATCCTGCAGGCCTACCCGGCCTCTGCGAACGGCTCTTGCCACAGCCGTCACTGCTTCGTCCTGAGCGATAACCCGCTTGTGAAGAATCCGCTCCAGTTTCTGGAGTCTCTGTGTCTCTGTCTCAGCCAGCTTATTGACGGGGATCTTTGTCCAGTCTGAAACGATCTGGGCAATCTCATTTTCTCCCACTACAAAAGCTTTTTTCTTTGTGCTGCGCTCTGCTTTTACGCGCTCTCTCTTTAGCCTTTCCTCAATCTCCTCCCGCTCTCTTCGCAGACTGGCGGCTCCTACAAAATCCTGGGCTTTCACAGCATTTTCTACTTCCTCCAACAGCTCTGTGCTCTGGCGCTCCAGCTCTGCAATAATGTGGATAGCCTTATACCCGCCTAGACGCACTTTTGCCGCCGCCTCGTCCATGAGATCAATGGCCTTATCCGGCAAAAATCGATCGCTGATATATCGTTTGGAAAGCTTTGCTGCCGCCTCCAGGGCTTCGTCTGTAATATCTACCTGGTGATGACGCTCATAACTCCTTCGGATTCCTTTTAATATTTCAATCGTCTGCTCCTCTGAAGGTTCCTCCACTACAATGGGCTGGAAACGCCGCTCTAAAGCTGCATCCTTCTCTATATACCTCCGGTATTCTTCTACGGTTGTAGCGCCAATGAGTTGAAGCTCGCCCCTGGAAAGTGCCGGCTTCAAAATGTTGGAGGCATCCATGGCGCCTTCGGCGCCGCCAGCACCGATAATCGTATGGAGCTCATCTACAAAAAGCAGCACATTCCCCGCCTGGCATACTTCCTCCATGACTTTCTTGATCCGCTCTTCGAATTCTCCACGATATTTGGAACCAGCTACCATACCCGTCAAGTCTAGTGTAAGTACCCGTTTTCCTTTTACAGCATCCGGGACGATTCCTTCTACAATATGTCCGGCCAGCCCCTCCACAATGGCTGTCTTTCCCACGCCCGGCTCTCCAATGAGGCAGGGATTGTTCTTTGTCCTGCGGCTCAAAGTCTGAATCAGGCGGCGGATCTCCTCCTCACGGCCAATACAGGGTTCCAATTTCTTCTCCCTGGCAAGAGCTGTCAAATCTCTGCTGTACTGCTCCAGCATCTGGGCTTTGCCCTGCCCTCTTCCACTGCGGGCATACTCCTCCCGATATTCTCTTCCTGCCCTTCCCATGGAGTTCAAAAGGGCGTTGTAGAGTTCCTTCACATTTACGCTCATGGTATTCAAAAGACGACTTCCAGCACACTCCACATCCTTTAACATGGCAATCAAAATATGCTCTGTACCTATCAGCTTTTCCTTAAAGCGTACTGCCTCATGGCCTGCTTCCTCTAATACCCGCTGCGCCCGGGGCGTAAATCCTGGTCGTTCTTTTAGCCCTGTCCCGTGTTCTGGAGATATGAGCTCCTCAATCAAATGCAAAATAGCCTTTTCTTCCACTTTTCGTTCCTTAAGAAGCTGGGAAGCGGCGCAAGTCTTTTCCCGCAAAAGTGCAATCAGAATATGCTCTGTACCCACATAATTTTGATTCAATTCTTTGGAAACTTTCTTTGCTTTTTCCAGTACACTTTTTGCTTTTTCTGTATATGCCTCAAACATGAATAACTCCTCCTGCCACAGTGGACAAGGTCGCCCTTCGCCCACATCCTATCTGTAAATCTTATTATTGCAATCGCAAATATACAAATCCAGTAAGGCGCTTATTTTCCTACTCGCAGCGCGCATGTTGCGACAACAACTAAATTCTATATGCGCCCTGCGCATAACAAGGAGAAACTCGCAAAGCGTGTTTCTCCCTAATTAGAAGCTTTCTCTCTTTGTATTATAAATCTAAATCATCCAAATCCAGGATATCAATGTCAAAATCTTCTTCCAACTCTTCAGCACCATTTTCGGGTATCTGTTTTGCCTTACTCTTTTTCTTCTGGGCTTCCTTTTCTACCTCCATGACAGCACTCATATCTATCTCTGGAAGAATTCCACTAAAGTCTTCTTCCAGCGCTTGATCTCGTACTACCTTTTTCTTCTCTTCTTTTTTCCTTTCTTCTTTTCTTTTCTCTTCTTTTCTTTTCTCTTCTTTCCTCTTCTCCTTTTTTCTTACAACTTCTCGCTCTTCTTCTATTTCGTCTTCTTCGAACTCGTCCTCGTCAAATTCATCATCGTCGAATTCATCCTCATCAAACTCGTCGTCGTCATATTCATCTTCTTCATCATAGGCCAGCTCATCATCTTCATCTTCAGGCTCCGCCCATTTTTTCTTCACAGCTTTCACGAAATCATCAAAGCCATCATCGTCATAGCTTTTGGATGAACCTTTGATCTCATTACTTTCCTCATCATCGTCTTCGTCATCTTCCTCATCATCGTCATAGTATTCATAAGCCGCATCTCTATATTTGATAGCAAATATTATAACTAGGACTAGCAAGATAACACTCAAAACAGCCAGGCCAAGAATAATATAAAGGCGTTGGCTTAACTGCTTTGCATGCTCTTCCTGACGCTGGGTTAGCTCAGTTTGAAGAGCATCGATAAGTCCTTCAGACTCTCCGCTACCGGAAAACTGTCCCATCTCTCTCTGAAATGTATTATCCTGGGGATCATAGTAGAACCAGCCAGTGCTTCCATCTGACTTTGAGGCGTAGACCAGATACAACTCTTGCCCTCCTGTCAGAGATGAGTCTACCTGCCATGCAGTGATATTCCCGTCCCCCACCATAATGCTTGTCTGTGTCAGTGAACCTGAACCCGCATAAGCTTCCTCCGGTTCCTGAATTGAGTATTCCCCGGATCCGCTACCTTCAGCCTCCTGGCCGTCCTCAACTTCTGAGACAGTCAGCATATCGGCGCGAATCCAGCCCGACGTCTCCGCTTCTTCATAAATAAATGAAACATTGTACCAGGTCTGGCCATCACTGTCCTCCGCCTGATCTATCACATCCACCGTTGTATTGGCTGGTAGCTTGCAGACACTGTCAGAAGATGCGTTTGCCTCTGAGCGAACATTTACATTGTCTGACTGCACGGTCCCAACCTGGGCTGCCAGACCGGTGATTCCCGACATAAAAAACATGAAACTGGCAGCACAGATAGCCGCCCATTTATAGAATTTTCTGCTTCTCGAATACTCGTGCAGTTTTCTCATTTTGTTCTCCTCCGTTTTATGTTGTGTATCTTGTAATAGTTCGCTTTTTCTCAAATATTCGGGCATAATCCCAGGCCCGTTAAGGCTTGAGGCTTTTATGCACAGTATAGTGTTATTATAATCGTAAAAGGTGGGGTTGTCAAATGAGAGATTCTATTAGATAGTGTAAGTTTATTGTAGGAATAGGACAGACAGAATAGCCCCTTGATCCGGTCAGACTGATTGACCTTCTTTACTATACCTGTTCTTTTCTCTTCCTACAAGCCCCAGATATGATTCTTTAGCGCCGCGATCTTTCTGATCTGTGTATACGGTATCGTGTAGACAGGCAGCTCTGCCAGCGCTCCCTGTGCCTTCCGGTTCTTTCGCTCGCTCTTTAATACTTCTTCCGCTGAACAGATCACTTCTTCCATCCCCGCAGCCCTTGGCAGTTCCTGTTTCTGGTATCTTACGAGCGTCAGCATATCCCCGCCATTCTTTTTATATACCCTAAGGCGCGCCATCTTATCCGCTCCTGTCTTTGACCACCCAAGGGGTCTTGAACTCATCCTGTCCGCATAGATGTGGCTGATATGCCCTTCTGCGCTACAATGGATGTCATCCTCTTTGTTCCTCACCCCGTTCATGATCGCAGACCAGTTCCCCAGGATATAATCCCTGGATGCCCCTACCGCTTTCTGTTTGCTCTCTGTATCTGTGATGCCGATGATCCTCTCAAAGACCTCCGCCGCATCCTTTTTCCTCTTCCCGTTTATCGCACCCCATATCTCACTCCGGGCATCCTGCGCACCACCCGCCATCCCGGTCTCAGTTCTTTCCTGTCATGGAGTAGGGTATCATAGAACTCCCATTCCTCCACAATCATGGACAGTCCCAATCCAATGACACTGTCCGTCACTCCCTGTACCATCTCCGCAACCTTTGTCATGTCTGATGCATAGCTGTTAAAAACTTTTTCTAACTTTTTTACCCCTTCTGCCTGAAACTGTTGTATACTGTTGATCATGGAAGCACCTCTTTCTTTGGATTTTTTTCGCCAATCAAATCCTAACACAGAAAAAGGTGCTTTCCTATTTCTTTCTATTCTGTTTTCCTACAAAAACTTTACCCTAGCGAAGGGATGGAGGAAATCCATTTACCATTCGATATCCATATAGGATTAACGTGCCAAGCAAAAGGACAATCAAAAAGATTCTCAAATAGGTTGACTTTTTGTCACGCACATATCTGTCAATCACGAATCCAATGCCGAATACAATCCAGCCGTATATCAAAGGGTGAAGCTGCCAGGCCTGTGTCCATTGCCCTGTCAGTACCAGGACAAGTGCGCGTGTCATACCGCAACCGGGGCAGGGCATATGTATCAAAATCATCATGGGGCAAAACTGGTTAAACAGAAAATGTACTGTCAGGTAATAGATAGCAAGCCCCAAGCCTGCAAAGCGTAAATTGTATAGATCTCTTAACAGACGTCTAACCCCTAACTTCATTTGCCTGTACATTCTCCGGTTTCGCCTCCTTCTGCCAATAAACATCCTGATAATTTTCAGTCTCCGAAAAAAGAAGGCTGCGAAACAATCCGCAACCTTCCTGTTATTCCTATCAATACGTTTTACTCAATTAGCAAATCTCAAGCCTTGCCTGCACTGCCCAGTACTTCTTTGATCTTATGAGCTACTACATCCTTCACGTTTGCACGTGCAACAGTCAGATACTGTCTGGGATCAAAGTAATCAGGATGCTCATTCATAACCTGACGGATACCAGCGGTCAGACCAAGGCGAAGGTCAGAGTCAATATTGATCTTGCAGACTGCAGATCTTGCTGCCTCACGAAGCTGATCTTCTGGAACACCAATAGCATCCTTCAATGCGCCGCCATTCTCATTGATAATCTTCACATAATTCTGAGGAACAGAGGAAGCGCCATGAAGAACAATGGGGAATCCAGGAATTCTCTGCTCAATCTCATGAAGAATGTCAAAACGCAACTGTGGCTTTGTGCCTGGTTTGAATTTAAATGCGCCATGGCTTGTACCAATGGCAATTGCCAGGGAATCAACGCCTGTCTTTGTCACGAACTCTTCTACTTCATCTGGCTGTGTATAGGAAGAATCTTCTGCGGAAACATTAACATCATCCTCGATACCTGCCAGCTTGCCAAGCTCAGCCTCTACTACTACATTGTGAGCATGAGCATATTCCACTACTTTCTTTGTAATCTCAATGTTCTCCTCAAAAGAATATTTGGAAGCATCGATCATAACGGAAGTAAATCCGCCATCCACACAAGACTTGCAGATATCAAAATCTGCGCCGTGATCCAGATGCAGAGCAATTGGAATATTGGGATTCTCAGCGATAGCCGCCTCAACCAATTTTACGAGGTAAGTATGATTCGCATACTTTCTCGCACCTGCGGATACCTGTAAGATAATCGGAGAATTCAACTCGCCGGCTGCCTCTGTGATAGCCTGTACGATTTCCATGTTGTTTACATTGAAAGCGCCGATTGCATAGCCGCCTTCATAAGCCTTTTTAAACATTTCAGTTGTTGTAACTAATGCCATTGTTATCATCCTCACTTTAAAATTAGTATTTTAACTGGTAAAATCAGTATACTACAAAAATGGAAACACATCAATGTGGAATTCAAAAAAATTTTATTTTCTGGACTTCCGGCCAAATATATGGTACGTTGATATTAGATTATAATAACAAACAATTCTCTAAAAGCAAAGGTGAACGTATATGGGTGGATTTTTTGGAGTTGCATCGAAAAGTGACTGTTTATTTGATTTGTTTTTTGGCGTGGATTATCATACGCACCTGGGTACAAGACGCGGTGGTATGGCTGTATATGGCGAAAAGGGATTTGACAGGGCAATTCACAATATTGAGAATACCCCGTTTCGGACAAAGTTTGACAAGGATATGCAGGAAATGAAGGGAAATCTTGGCATTGGCTGCATTTCAGACTATGAACCACAGCCTTTGATTGTCCGCTCTCATCACGGAACATACGCAATTACAACGGTAGGTCGTATCAACAACACTTCCGAGATCGTTGATACCATTTTCCATAAAGGAAACGCACATTTTCTGGAAATGAGCGGCGGCGATATTAATCCCACCGAATTAGTCGCAGCAATTATTAATCAAAAGCTTAATCTGATCGAAGGAATTCAGTATGCTCAAGAGCTAATTGACGGCTCTATGAGCTTTCTGATTCTGACTCCCCTTGGCATCTATGCAGCCCGGGATAAAATGGGGCGCACGCCTGTGGTAATCGGTCAAAAGGATGACGCTTTTTGTGTCTCCTTTGAAGATTTTGCTTATTTGAATCTAGGTTATAAAAATTTGAAAGAATTGGGACCAGGAGAAATTGTCATCCTCACACCAGACAGTGTAAAGACCTTGGTTACACCAGGAGAGGATATGAAAATTTGTACATTCCTCTGGGTATATTATGGGTATCCCTCCAGTTCTTATGAGGGTATGAGTGTAGAGCAGATGCGGTATAACTGCGGTGTCAAAATGGCAGAGCGGGATGATGCCACACCAGATACGGTGGCTGGCGTACCGGATTCTGGAATCGCCCATGCTATCGGTTATTCCAATGCATCAGGAATCCCATTTACACGGCCTTTTATCAAATACACTCCTACATGGCCCCGCTCCTTTATGCCCACCATTCAGAGCAAGCGAAATCTCATTGCAAAGATGAAGCTCATCCCTGTACATCATCTTATTGAAGGAAAGAGTCTCCTTCTGATCGATGACTCCATTGTTCGGGGAACACAGTTAGGTGAGACTACAGAATTTCTCTACCAGAGCGGAGCAAAAGAAGTCCATATCCGCCCAGCCTGTCCTCCTATTCTCTATGGATGTAAATACCTGAACTTCTCCCGTTCCTCCTCAGAGATGGATCTCATTGCCAGAAGAGTCATCGAAAAGCTGGAAGACGGCCATGTAACAGATGAAGTTCTGCAGGAATATGCCAATCCAGAATCCGGGAAATATGAGCAGATGCTGGAAGAGATACGAAAGCAGTTAAACTTTACATCTCTGCGCTATAATCGGTTGGATGATATGATAGAAGCTACTGGCCTCTCTCCTGATAAGCTCTGTACCTATTGTTGGAGCGGGAAAGAATACCCTCAGTGAACAAAGGAATACACGCCCCAAGTACTGTCTTTTGGCGGCTGACAGCGTTAACGTCAATCGGCGTACGTCCAGTACGCCTCAATCCGTTGCCTTGTCAGCCACCAAAATCCGGTACTTGGGGTCCTGCGGAGTTCTGCATCTCAGATTTGCAATTCTGCAAGGCACTGGAACGAGGCGTACTGGACGTACGCCGAGCGACAGTAACGTAGCAGAATCGCAAATCTGTGGTGCAGAACCGTGTGTCCCTTTGTTCACTGAGGGTAAAGTACTTTTTGAAAACAGGCAGGAGGGAATTGCCGTGTGGATTCAGAGTAGAAAAATATGGATTGCAGACCAGTTCTTCCCTGCTGCTATAGAAATAAAAGAAGGAAAGATCACAGAGATCCTCCCCTACGGAGACGGGCCAGCAGACGTTGATTACGGCGATCTGTGGATTGTCCCTGGTTTTATAGATATTCACTGTCATGGAGGTTATGGATTTGATACCAACGACGCCATGGAAGAGGGGTTGCGGAACTGGGCAGGGAGCCTTGTAAGAGAAGGCGTCACCAGTTTTCTTCCCACTACTCTCACCCACAGCGAAGATACTCTGACCAGAGCCGTCTCTAATGTGGCAAAAGTCATGAGCGCCAGCTATGAAGGCGCCGAAATCCTGGGCATCCATTTGGAAGGACCTTATTTAAACAGAAATTATAAAGGTGCACAACCTGAATCATATCTTGCAGCTCCCTCTGTAGAGCAATTCAGGCTTTACCAGGAAGCCGCCCGGGGTCAGATCAAATATGTCACCCTAGCCACAGAGCTGGACAGGGACTTTGCTCTGACTCGTTATCTTACAAAGCATGGCGTTGCTGTGAGTATCGGACATTCTGGCGCTACTTACGAGCAGGCTGTTATGGCATATGGGCATGGGGCTCGCTCTATCACACATGTCTATAATGGTATGGCGCCTTTTCACCATCGTTCCAATGGGCTTGTAGGCGCAGCCTGCCGCATCCGCTGCATGTATGGGGAAGTCATCTGTGATGGCTGTCACTCTACGCCCGCAGCTTTGAACAACTATTTTATGTGCAAAGGACCAGACTATTCTATCATGGTTTCTGATTCTCTGATGGCAAAAGGTTCTCCCTCAGGAAGTAGGTTCCTCTTTGGGGGAAACGAGATTGAAGTTCAAGAAGATGGAAGCGCACATTTGACTGCTTCTGGCGCCCTGGCAGGCTCTACTTTAAAGCTGAACGAAGGGCTGAAGCTTCTGGTGGAAGAGGCTATGATCCCTTTTCACTATGCACTCAATGCCTGTACCATCAATCCCGCCCGTTGCATTGGTATCGATGACCGGAAAGGTTCTATTCGTGTGGGCAAGGATGCAGATCTGGTCGTACTATCAAAGGATTATCAGGTAGTACAAACCTACTGTAAGGGCGATTCTTCTATATGTTCCATGACTTCCTGAATGGAATGGTTCAAGCCATTGATGTTCAGATAATCCATCTTATCTATATCCAATATAAATTTTTTGCTGTCCGGCTCATTTCGATACAGCCGAACTTCTACAAAAGTTTCTGTCTCTGGCTCACCAGTGGTAATATACGGCTTATATTCCACCAGAATGATCACATCTGTATCGTCATCCTGATTGTAATCTTTGAATCCCACAGCCAAAATCTGCTCTGGCAATTCTCTCTGTCGATAATTTTCTTCCACCACCGATGGAAATTGATAGACTTCTTCCCCTTCCTGCACCAGACTGAATGTAAAGTCCATATTGCCGTAGGTGCTTTTAAACCCTTCATAGGAAGTAAATGTCACGTCTCCCCAGCCTTCCAGATTCACATCAAAGGTCTGATCCTCAACTTTCCAGATATCTTTCGAATACTCCAGCCCCGCCACATAAATATTAGAAAGGAACCGATAATCATCTCCGTATTTTTGAAGGGTCAGTCGGCAGGAAGGCAACGCATAGGGAGCAAAATTCTCATCTCCCGGAACACAATTCAATTCAAAAGTATCCGCAGCTATCTGGCGCCCGCTGACACAGGTATAATTAATGTAATTTGTATCTCCGTGCTGCCAAACCCAGGCATCCGAGTCTGGAAGGTATACCCATTCAAGCTCGTTTTCCATGTCATCAAGAGACAGATTCAGCTTAGCCTCCAGAAATTCATTGATCTGATCCGTCGTCAGTCTGGTGCAATCTGTGTAAATCTCTTCCTGCTCAGTAATCTCTAAATAAGCTTGCTCTTCTTCCTTGGTAAGAGGTTCTGTTTCCAGTCCTGCCCCTGCATAAAAGACTTGTGACAAGTCCACATCCTGGGGCTTCGTGTACTCTGACATCAAAAATCCGTAATTGCCATAATTACTCCCCTGGCTAATCCACATGGTGAACTCCTGCAGCTCTGCGTTAGAGAGATCTCTGGGTACAAATGTTTTAGTTTCCTCGCCATCTAATGCCTGCTCTTCATCTGTCTGCTCCTGTTCCACCTGCTCCTCCGCCTCTAATTCTGGCGCCTTTACAGATTTTTGTTCTCTGCCACAGCCTGCTAAAAATAACAGTCCGCATATCATTAGCAAAAACAGCTTTTTCATAATCTCAATCCCCTCTGTTCATCTACTCAAAACTAAATGCCCACAAATTCTTTATTTGAGACATCAACTTGTCAATCTCCCATGTCTTCTCACTTCGGATATTACTGTTGGGATCCCGCAAGATAATTTTACCTGAATCATCTATTCCTGTCAAAACAAGAAAATGTCCATTATCTGTAAAATCTCCTGGCCCCACTACACAGATAATGGGATTTCCAGAGTTTAAAGTAGATACAATATGCTCTTCATCAAAGATCACTTCCCAAGAAGTCAGGCCAAGTTTCTCTGCTCCCCAAGTCATCAGTTCCCAGGAAGATCCAGCCCCTGACACATAAAGGCCTTCCTCTTCTGCCATTCTAGCCACCTTATAGGGATTCCATGTTCCATCCTGACTTAAGCCGCACCGCACCATTGCCAAGCAGGTGGGACCGCAGCCGGTCAAAGCCAAAAAATCATCTCCATATGTCTCATAACCCCAGCGTTCATCCCATTGCAGGAACAGAGGAATCTCATTGGGAGTCAGTTCCTTTGATACATCAATGGTTTCGTGCTTGTCTTTATTTTCCATATAATGCAGTACAAATTGTTTTGTCTCTGGATTTTTCTCCAATAGCTCAAGAAGGCTGTCCGGGTATCCCTCCTCTACTAATTTGTCTACATCTATCTTTTCCTCTTCCTTTTCCCATTTCCATCCATTTTCACCTGCTGTAATTTTCCATGCAATGCTTGCCACAACAATCAAAATACAACAGCTTAGAAATAAAAAGCTTAGTTTTATCAGAAAACGCTGTCTTGCCTTCCGCCTTTTTTTGCGCCTTATCTGCTTCTTTCTTCTGATCTGCTCTTCTTTACTTAAGTTTCTTTTCTCAGGCCGTGCCGAATCGTTCCTTACAGGATGAGTTCTTCTTGGTACCTGTCCCATCTTCCGTTTCCCCCCAACCATGCTGTTCTTACTTTATGTTATAGCAGATTTTTCTCTAAAATTTCTTTATATTTTCTTATAATAACTGAACTATTCTCTTACATTTTATTTTTATACCCTCTCTTGACAAGGGCATACACGGTCGAAAAAGAGTAAATTTTGTGACCTGCGGCGTTACTTTCAATCGGCGTACGTCCAGTACGCCTCTTTCAAGTGCCTTGCAGGACGCAAAATTTACCTCTTTTCGACTCTTCGACCTCAATCATGAGATTTCGTCGCCTTGCAAGGCAGACGATTGAGGCGTACTGGACGTACGCCGATTGAGGATAACGCCGCAAAGCGGCGAAATATCGTGATTGAGGCGTGTGTGCCCTTGTCAAGAGAGGGTATTCTATTAAAATAAATAAATGGTTAAAAGCTAAACATTGCTTTTAACCATTTAAGCTCTTAACTGGGCCTCTTACAAGGCCCAGTGTTTACTGAAATCCATTTTATGACGCTCTCTAGTGATGTCCATGTCTGCCTCTTGAACCATGATGTCCATTAGAATGACCATGGGTATGTTCGCCAGTCATAGTACATCCAGACACTCCACAGTTATTATGCATATGCTCTCCTGCTATACCGCAGCCTTCTACACCACAATAATTGTGCATATGCTCTCCCGCTATGCCACAGCCTTCTACGCCACAATAATTGTGCATATGCTCTCCTGCTATACCACAGCCTTCTACGCCACAATAATTGTGCACGTGTTCTCCTTCTATGGCACAACCTTCTACATCACAATAACTATGAGTATGTTCTCCTTCCGTTGTACAGCCTTCCACATCACAATAACTATGGGTATGCTCTCCTTCCGTTGTACAACCTTCCACATCGCAATAACTATGGGTATGCTCCCCTTCTATGGCACAGCCTTCTACATCACAATAACTGTGGGTATGCTCCCCCGCTATGGCGCAGCCTTCCATATCACAATAACTGTGAGTATGTTCTCCTTGAATGGCACAGCCTTCTACATCACAATAACTGTGGGTATGCTCCCCCGCTATGGCGCAGCCTTCTACATTACAATAGCTGTGAGTATGCTCTCCTTCTATGGTGCAGCCAACCACCTGGCAATCGCTATGTGTAAATGCACCATTAGCAGCAAAGCTTACTCCAAATAGGCAAATAATAGCCGTCAAAAAAGATGACAACAGCCTCATTTTCAATTCCCCCATAACTTTTGTTTTTTTGATTATAACATATTATTATGGAAGTTTCTATATGTTTTTATCCTTTTCTGGTAGCTTAATATATTTTCTTCCTCAATATTTTCTCCCTCACTCAAAAATCCAGCGTACAAAGGGACACACGGTTCCTTTGTACGCTGAGGTTATAGTAGCAAAATGTACAATGCAGACCAGGCTGCGCCGTGAAGTGCAAGAATACCGATATCTTTCATGGCTATCCCTATATTCCCAGCTGACAAGGCCATAATGCCTTCAAAGGCAGGTTGGGACGGTACAAGATTGCAAATGATAGTCAGTGGCCCGCTCACACCTAACAGCGCACAAACTATTGGCACGGCAATAAAAAATAGCATAATAATTTTGATATAGGTCACACCAACCATCAGCCCTTCCGAATATTTACCAATAAACAATCCAATCAGTGCGGCCACAAAAGATGACAGGCCGATCAATATCAGCATTATCCCTGTGTTCTGCCAGGATAGTTGAAAGCAGATACATACTGTCATCACTGAGGACAGCCCCCCACAGAGAAAACCCATCATGACTTTCTGGATCATATACTGTCTGGACGTCATAGGGAGAATTTCATTGATAAACGCCACCCCATCTTCTTTTTCTGAAATGATATTGACAGCATTAAATGTACATCCCATGAATATAGCCATGATCAACACAGCAGGAATAAAAATACCTTCAAGATCCTCCAAAATATCCGGGTACTCCAGGCTTAAAATTTCCGTTTGTCCAGCCACATCTCGCTGCTCATAAAGGGTAGGGAGAGTACTGGCTGTCTGTTGAAATATATCGAGTTCATCCCCGGAAATCGTTATTTTGATACTCTGACCATCGGCTTTCACACCCATTACATTCGTAGACGGTTCGTTGACGGCTGCGGTCAACTCCTCCCATGTCCCATAGACTGTCACAGGACCATACTGCTCCAGCCATGTCACATCCTGTGTGGGCAAATCCTTTTCCAGCACACCAAAGTGAAATTTACCCAGATTGGACAGGTCAATGGAGCCCATGAAGTTCAGTGCGGCAGCGATCACTATGGGCAGTAGAAAAGTCATCAGACAAAACTTGTCTTTCCATATACTTTTCAGTTGGTATCGAATTCCTATCATACCTCACCCCTCCTTTCCCATTTCTTTACGAAACGCAAGCTGAACACTGAAGAATAGAATCATGATTGCAAACCCAGAGATCGTATAATCCCCCGGCATGATAGGCATTCCAAAGTAGGCGTCTTTCAGTCCCATGTAGAAATGATAGAACGGGTGAAAACCAATCCAGTCAAACTTTACTGCCGTATTCGCAGACAGGAACACAGGAGAAGCAGCAAAAACAGCAATCAGCAGATAGGCAAGCGTGAATTGTCGAAAGTCTTTTAGCAGCAGCGCACAGAGCAGGCCCGTCAAAGCCATTACCAGCGACAGGATGGCCGTCTGAATCAGGACAGCAGGCAGTACTGCTGTCCCCTCAGAAAGCCCCACGTTCACTAGTGTGAGCAGTACAGCGTAGCAGAGGTCGGAAAGAAGAAAAACTGCCAGCTTTGATATGACAAACAGATTTTTTTGAAAGGGAAGTGTGGCGTGGACACGAATCACTCCCATACTCTTTTCTTTGAATAGGACAGCGGCAATTCCCAAAAATCCCACAGCAGACAGTTCAAAAAATAGCAATTCACACGTAATCTCCTTCCTTGCTTTTTGTTCCGGCGTATTAGTGCCAATCTGTTCTGGGATACGGCTGGGGGAGGGGTGCAGCAGGGATAAGGCGTAGTCCGCCCGGTGACGGTCAATCTGTTTTGTCGCTTCATAAAGTACTACTTGTACATCCCCAGAGCTGACGGAAAGCCCCACGCCCCCGGTATCCTCCAGAAGGGCCGCGTCCAGAGCTTCTCTGGTTGGGACACTCTGTACCAATGGAGAGACATTTATCTGTATTCCCTCTGGGTCATACAGGTAGACATTATAAATCTCTTTCTCCATGAAGCGTACATACCCCAGGTTCACATAGGCTGTATAAAGGATCAAAAATCCTGTGGCCATAAGAAGGAATTTCCCTGATACCAACATCCGACAATCTTTTTTGAATAATGTACAAAAATTTTTCCACATCAGTTTAGCCCCCTCCCTGTGTACTGGATAAATACATCTTCCAGGGTTGGCTCCTGGGAGTGGATACTGATAATCTCATCATGCTCAAAAGGGAGCCCCCCATCCAGAGCTCTAGTCTCAATGGTCTTCGTCTCCCGCTGTCCCTGGTACAAATATTCAATCGCCACCTGATGATTACTGTTTTCTTCTTTCAGATGTTTGGGCGTGTCCAAGGCTACGAGGCTCCCGTTGGATATAAAGGCCACACGGTCACACAAGAGATCCGCATCCATCATGTTGTGGGTAGTCACAAAAACCGTTGTTCCCTTTTTCCGCTCTTGTTCTATAATATTTCGAAACAGCACCGCCCCTGAAGGATCAAGACCGCTGGTAGGTTCGTCCAAAAATAGAAGCTTAGGACTGTTAAGCAGTGCCCGAGCCATACTCACCCTCTGACGCATCCCTTTGGAGTAGGAAGAAACCGGTTTTCTTAAAAAGTCTGTCTTAAATTCCAACAGCTCTAACAGCTCTTCCACATCCCGCCGTTGTTCCCTGGGATAGAAGGAAGAAAAATAGTTCAGATTATCCACAGCACTCAAATTCGCGTACAGGTAGGGAAACTCAAACAAAACACCGATTTTCGCCAAAAATTCCCGGCTATGGGCCACAGAGATATCCTGTCCAAACAAAGATACTTCCCCACTGTGTCCTTTCAGGATCCCAGTCAATATCTTCTGTGTCGTGGATTTCCCAGATCCGTTAGGCCCCAGGAAACCAAAAATCTCGCCCTCCTCTACAGTGAAATCCAGGCCGTGAAGAGCCCGTTTGTCCTTGCTGTAAGAGAACGTCAGATTTTTAACTTTGATCACTCGTCGTCACCCCACTTTCTTGTCCAGTTCTTCTTCTTCTGCTGTTGACGGTGATTCCACCATTTCATAAACTTGATTTTGAATGGGATAGATACGATTACTACTGCCCCAATCGCCAGCCACCAGTACCATTCTATACCTAAAAACATAAAAAACCCTCCTTCATTTATGATAAGGAGAGTTTAGATAGTCGCGGTGAAATTGACGTGAGACCTCTGTGAAATACGTGTGAAATTATTCTGTAACAGGAATGGAAAAATAGAAGCGCACTCCATCCTCCAAATTTTCCACTCCATAAGGTAGATCTTGCATAGACAGGATTTGTGCCACAATGGACAATCCAAGCCCGGATCCGCTATAAGATGCACTTTTTTCCCGGTAAAATTTTGTCCAGATCTTGGGGACATCGTCCTTTGAAATGGTTCTTCCCTGATTGAACACATAAAAGTTCAGTAAACCACTGCTGACAGTTAGCTTCAACTGAAGGATACCCCCAGGGCGCACATTTTTCTTAGCGTTGACAAGCAGATTGGTTAAAACCTGTTCCATACGCCGCTGATCTGTGTATACAAATATCTTTTGTTCCGGCAATTCATATTGCAACTTAAATTCTTTATCTGGAGCGTCCACTAACAGTCGCCCGGCCACTGTCTCCACCAGTTCCAAGAAGTCAAAGCGGGTGAGCATGAGCTGAGATGCCCCTGTTTCCAGTGCAGACAAATCCAGAAGTGTCACAATCAGATTATTCATGCGCTCAACTTCGGAAACAATGACTTGTGCATATTTTTGCTTTTTCTTCTCGTCCGTTTCATCCTGGAAGCCCTCAGCGTAGGCCCGTATAATGCCCAGGGGCGTTTTCATTTCGTGGGATAAATGATCCACCAGTTCTTTTCGCTCATCCAGCAGGATCCGTTCCTTTTCCACATCCTCTTCAAGCCGTATATTTGCCTCCTCCAGGCTGGAAAGGGCGCCCTGCAAATTTTGGGCCATAATGTTCAGGCTGGCGGAAAGTTCCCCAAATTCATCTGTGGAAAAGATACTACAGGGAGCTGAAAAATCCAGTGACGCCATCCGTTTTGCTGTGGCATTCAGCTCTGAGATAGGATTTGAAATAAAACGTCCCATGAAATAGTCAAGCAGCAAAACGATCAGAAGAACAAAGCCGAACCAAATGAAAAAGGAAACATCCTCCTTAACAGGCAAACGGGTAGAAAGGACATAGGATAAAATCAGTGCGATACCTGCCAGCTTTGAGAGCATTAAAATCCTTTTTCGAACTGTGCGGAGTGAAAATGTATCTTTCATACCCTTACCTCAAGTTTGTAGCCGGAGCGGATCAAGGTGACGATGTGCCTGCCCTCGTCCCTCAGCTTTTGCCGTAAAGTCTTGATATGCGTGTCCACAGTGCGGGTCGTCCCTTCAAAGTCGTAGCCCCAAACACGGTTTAAAAGCTGCTCCCGGCTGAAAACCTGCCCTGGGTTCGCCATGAAAAAAAGCAGCAATTCATATTCCTTGTGGGTTAGTATGACTTCTTGTCCGTCAAGATAAACCTTGTGAGAATTCGGATGAAGCATGATTTTCCCGACACTGATAGTTTCAACAGGCACTACAGTAGAGCGACGCAGAAGTGCGTTCGTTTTTGCAAGCAGCACCTTTGGACTGAAAGGCTTTGTCATATAGTCGTCAGCTCCGTACTCATAGCCCTTCAGTTTATCCTCTTCTTCGCTTTTGGCTGTCAGCATAATAATGGGCATATTACTCATTTCCCGCGCCACTTTGCAGACAGAAAGTCCATCCAAATGAGGCATCATAATATCCAGAATCATCAGATCCATTGAGCTGCTTTTCAGAACGACCAGAGCGTCTATGCCATCATCAGCAGTAAAGCAAGTGTGCCCGCCTTTACGCATATATTCCACAATAATGTCCTGCATAGCCTTCTCATCTTCAACAATCAAAATGTTTGCCATAGTGCCTCCTAGCTGCTGTTCGCATCAATTGCAGTCAAAATTACAAATCCAGCTTCATGTATATAGATGTACTCATTGGGCTATCATTATATCGTTCTATTCTGTAAAATCCAAATTTGTTGTACATAAGAATTGCTTTCTTCAAAAAAGGGAGCGTATCTAACAATATGTAAGAATACCCGATTTCCCTGGCATCCATGATTATTTTTTGAACCAGTTGTTCTCCTATCTTTTTCCCTCTGAACTGTGGTCTTACATAAAGGCGTTTCATTTCACAATTTTGTTCATTCAGTTTCTTTAGTCCGATGCAGCCTGCCACTTCTCCATCGCAGTAAGCTAAATACAATCTTCCCCAGGGGAGGCCATATTTCTTTTCCAAATGATTGATTTCTTCATCATAGTTCTGAATATCAAGATATTCCTGAATTGAGTCGTCATTGTCTATTAACATTTTTGTATATTCTGAAAATAGTGAGCCTATTTCTTGTGGATTTTGATAGGCTAATAACAATTCTGTCTTCATCGTTTCTCCTTTAGCATCAAATTATTTTGTCTTTATCTACACTTTTCAAGAGAGGGTAAAACTATTTTACACTACAATACCACAAATAGCACTTCAATTATAACTTTTTTTATATACTCTTCTTTTGTCTCATTTTTGCAACCAGACAAAGTTCATTTGTATAGTAGACTGGATGTGCATATTTTGATACAAAATTAAAGTATTTGTCAGCTAAAACTAATAGCCCTTTACGATTATAAAAAATACGCATAAAAATAAAAGAAGGTACGATCCCTTTTTTCAGATTTCTCAAAGAGAAACCATCCAAAAAGTTCATATACCTTGTACTTTCATTATATATTAAATATATATTTATTATACCAAAAAGTTTTTATTTAACAAGTGACAAAAGTAACAAAGTTAATGTATTTATTTTTAAAAGTTTCTAATGCTAATCATTACATTACTGTGTAGAGATTAGATGATATATTTTTGCTGTCCTTCCTATTACCTCTGAATATTTCATCTGAGTAGATATTCCCAATGCCTGCAATCACACTTTGGTTTATCAGACATTCCTTGACCATCTTTTTCCGCTTTCCAAAATGATGTTGCAGATAGACACCCGTCAGACCATGATCAAAAGGCTCCAGACCCAGCTTATCTATACCGCTGTATGTATCGCTTTCTCCCTTTCGTAGCAACCAGAACTGTCCAAAACGGCGGACATCGGAAAACCGCAACTCGTCCCCACTGCTCAAATGGAAAACAATGTGGGATGGCTGATTACTTCCGGGCGGCTCACTGTTACCGCTGTAATCGTTATGCCTTTCACTTGGGGCTCCAATACCTGTCTGATTGTTTCAACCTCCGGCAGTTCAGGCATGGCGTCTACCACCCTTTCTGGAAGATTTTTTGATCTCACTGTAATAAAAAAATTCACTATGATGGGTGGTGCGTCAAAGGAACGTCTCATGCTGTCATCATTGGTCACATAATCCAGCCCAATTTCGGCTACCATTTATTCCAACGGACTTTGTTTTCGACAGTTGCTTTTACCTGTGAAGGCACTTCCGCGGTTACGGCGAGAAGCATATTTTCAACTAATGCCCACGTTGCGCCGTAATCCATCAGCCCATAACCGTTCTTATCTTCGGTCATCGGATACTTCTGCCTGAAGAATGGCAGAAGTACGCTGGCAGATTCCTCGATCATACTGCCGCTGGTGATTGGAGAACGGTGCTTTCAGACCGGCGTCTCATATCCGCTCCAATACCTCTCTTGGGATGTCAAAGTAATTTGAACAAAAAACCGCCCCCTATTCGGAGGCGGTAAGATGTGTTTTCATAATTCATGCCTGAACTACTTCAGATTATTGCTCCACCGCCCCAAACCTGTGCCCGGGTAATGGCAAGAACGGTTTCTGTAGGAATACCCGAAATCTCATCTCCAAAAATTGCTTGCAACTTTCCACCGCTCATCATTTCAGCAAGCCAGGCTTTTGCAGAAGCGGCAGAAAGCAGCTTGGAATTTTGCATATGTCTGTTAATTTGATTCTCCACGATCAGCTCCATTAATTCAGCATGACGGACCCTTCGCAATTCCCACCAGCTTGGTTCATCGTCGGAACCGCTCCGGGAGTAGGTAATCTCGCCTCCGCAGCTGGAGGCACAGGCGTTGCAGATATTGCCATCCTTGCCAATGGCAACACACTGGGACATATCAAATGTACATCCGGGTATCATGGCCTCGTTCCGCGCCACGTCAAAGGCAAACCAGGTGTCAATCTTGTCATAAATCTCCTGGGCATAGGCCGGGTCTTGCTCCATACGTTCCTGTACTTTGGGGTGAATGACCACGGCTTTGCTCCCCGGGGGAACGTTGCCCAGCGCGTGAATTTCTTTGGGAGCGATAAATCTGCCGTCTATGGAACCATAGAAAGGATTTTCCCCAGTAGGCTGCCAGTTTTCCAGTGTTTCTTTCGCCTTGTCTCCATCCTGGTACAACAGATAATGCGGATAATCGTTCCTCGTTTTCCAATAGCTGCTGCTGGCGTCAAAGACATGGTAGTGGATATTAGGGTATTTGGCTTTCAGCATGGTTTCCAAAGAAGCTGCCTTTGTTGCTTCTACACCTCCGGTCTGAATCTGTCCGGCAGTCTGCACTGCCAAATCCGTCATCGGTCTAGTATATAGAGCCGCTATGCCTGAGATACCGCTCATACTTGTTGCCAGCGGAGCAGTCCTGCCTGTTCTGGCCTGTGCGACCATGTTAAGAAAACTGCTGCTCTGGGTCATTGGCTCCTGGAGCATGCCATTGTTGGGGATAATCCCCCCAAGTCTGGATAAATAGTTGCTGTTGATGGTGTTATTCATAAGTTGCTCCTCCCTTGCAATAAAACTGTTGCGGAAAATTCCTCCTGCTTTATCTTTAGCTCCAATTCTCCCATATACTTCTCCGCCTCCCGGCGCACGCTGGACAGGCCGATTCCGTGCATGGAAGTATCTTCCTTTTTAGTTGTGACAGGTAAACCATCCTGTCCGAATATCACCTCATCCATGAAAGAGTTTTTGACCTCAATCAGAAAGAAGCGCCCTTTTCTCTTACTTATTAGTATGATAAATCGCTCTCTCTCCTTGACCTTCTCGCAAGCCTCAATTGCATTTTGCAGTAAGTTTTGAAGGATGATACCTACATCAAATGCGTCATATCCCCCTGATACCGGATAATAGAAGTCCGACTGAAAACGGATACCCAAATCAAGGCTCCTCTGACGTACATCGTTGATGATTACATCTGTAATGGGGTTTCCAGTCTGGAGTGTCCACTCAAAGTCGCTTATTCTCTCGTCCATCTGTGTGATATAACCCTCCAGGCTGGCATACTCTCCCCTTTGGGCTAATCCCTTTATATTGGTTAAATGGCCCCGCATTTCATGTTTCAGTTGTCGTATAAGTGTATAGAACCGTTCAGTCTCATGAATACGTGCCCGGATTGCCTGCATCTGCTGATACTCAACATAGTGGGTAGCCTGTTCCTCTCGCAGTTCTGCCATTCCCTGCTGAAAGGCAATAGTCAGGTAGGCCCCCGCATAGAATAACAGGGCCAGTAGCGGTACTACTGCCAAAAACACTGGATGTCGCTCATAGAGCTGGAATAGAACGCCGTCCTTGAACTCAACTATCAGCCGGGAGATCACTTGGCCGAACAAAATTCCTGCCGTTGGTACTAAACTGATATAGCACAGCTCTCGGCAGTTAAGCGGTATCCGATGTTTCCTTAGCTGCCACTGAAGGATATACAACATGACGGCAAGCAGAGTGACGTGGGATATCAGGAACATCGTGACCTGAATGGCGGCGCGAAGCAGAATGGCTTCCGGCGATTCGATGTAAAAGTTCAATGACTGCTCCAGAAGGAAAGCCAGGCTTTGTACCATCAGGCCGCTGGAAATTCTGGCATTAAAGTAAAGCAGAGTCAGAAGAAAAACAAGAGATTTTTCCAGGCCAATCCACTTAGATACTGCCAGCAGCATCACCGTCAAAAGCAGTCCGAGGGAACCTTGTGGAAGTGCCGCCTGGCTGCAAACCATTTCAAAGAGGAGGTAAACAGAAAAGACAATAAATCGCTTACGCCACTTCTGGCCATGGGTAGTCATAAAGGGAAGGAAAAAGGCGGTGAGTAAAGCTGCATATATTAACTCTACTCCAATCATAAACGCCTCGTTAAAAATCAGAAATCCTGTATCACTCATAGGCCAGCTCCCTTTTTCAGGAACCTGAGATATGCCTTTACAAAGTCTTGGTACTTATACTTTGAGATCAAAATCTTTTCTCCATTAGTCAGCATCACTTCTGTTTTGCTATACCCTTCCACATAAGAAAGGTTGACCAGGTACCCTTTGTGGATGCGAAAAAACTGTTTTTGCAATTCCAACTCCAAATCCCTAATTTTAGCATAGTAGGCAAATTCCCCGTCTTTCAAATGCAGCACGACCTTGTGATCGCTGCTCTCGATGTAATAGATGCTGTCCACTGGTATGGTCTTGTTGATACTGGCAGATTGGAGCGTGAGCACACGAACTGTCTTTTCTCTGGCAGCTTCTATTTGCGCAATCGCACGGGTAAAAACCTGAGCAAATTTTTTCTCGTCCACTGGCTTCAGCAAGTATTGGAACGCACCCACATCAAAGGCGTCAAACACATATCGTTCATAGCCAGTCACGAAGATAATGATAGGCTGTGTTCCTGAAATCCGTTCCCTGAGCTTCTGGGCCAGAGTCATCCCGTCCAGACTGGAGGAGGACAGCTCTATATCCAAAAAGAGCAGATCAATTTCCCTATGGTCTGCCAGGCAGTCGCCTGCAGAAGTGTACTCCACGATCTCACAGGGGTAGGACTGTGCCCTGATCAGGGTTGAGAGATAGGAGCGGGTGTTTGCTTCGTCGTCACAAATAGCTGTTCTTATCATGTTGAGATTCCTCTATGTTTTTCAATCGTTCAAAAGGGCCCTGGGATAAAGCCGATTAACGTATCTGGACAGTTTGACAGCGCAACTGGATAGTGTTCAGGCTTTTTTAATAATATAGTCTTGAAATTCTATCAGAAATGATAGATAATTTTATCGAGCAGCTTGAAAATTTTCGCCTACTTGATGGAGGTTCCGAAATGAGTGTGGATACTTTATTGTTTGAATGTATTGGAATGAAAAATGAAGGTAAGTTTCCCATAGAAAACACTGGCCGGGGCCAAGACATTTCCCCTGAATTTATAATCAATAACTTATCTTCTGACGCAAAAACACTGGCAATTATCCTTGAGGACATAAAACATCCGCTCTTCAAAAATTTTACGCATTGGCTGATTTGGAATATCCCAGCCACCAAAAAGATAGACAAAGCAATCCCTGGCGGGAAAATTGTATCCAGCTTAGGAAATGCCAGGCAGGGATTTGGCTATGGCTGGTGCAAATATGCTGGCCCCAAACCTCCAAAAGGCCAACAGCATTTATACCGTTTTACAATCTATGCCCTTGATAGCGAAATTGACTTGCCATTTCCTCCCACAAAAAGGAACTTTATAAAAAGAGCAAAAGGACATATTCTTCAGCTAGGAACGGTTGTCGGGAAATTTGAATAGTTGTAACTGTTGTTACTTTTTAGCTTTAAAAGAATTCCTAAGTGCCTGTATTCCTCATACAGTGATATGGCAAATGAGGGCGTTTCATCATCAATATGCCCATAATCATTCATAATACGAACCCATACTGCACCTACAATCCAACAGACAGAATTTAATGTTTTTTAAGTTCTACAATAGCAGCATAATGTAAAATATCAAATTCATTCGGCGCAATTTGTTCAAGGAGCGTCATATGCTCTTGTTCCCACATCGAAATCTCCTTCTTGGTAAGCGAAGCGCCGATTCCACGACAAGCCTTCATTCTTCCATTCCAACTTTCACGAGTAAACGGTATTCTTAAAGAATAATGATATCAACACCCTCTTTGACATAGCCCATTTTAACACCATTTTTTGCATAAATGGGAACTTTTAAAGTGGTGACATACCCTGTAAAATCTGTGCCATTATAAATTACAGAACCAAAGATATTTTCGTCGCTATTACAAACAGTTCTATCTTCCATGCTATAGTAATAATCTTTTAATTCAAGCTCTGAATCATCTTTCTCCGTGATTTTACTGTCAATGTCATCTGATTCAAAAGCAGAACTTTCAGATTCAGCAATTTTCTTTTCCGCAACATCAGCCTTTCCATTTTCCACCGTCTCACTGGTACTGTTCTCTTCCTCTTCATAACATTATCTCCCGCTAATTCATATACTGAATCCATTCTACATTCAAAAAGTTCCATATCAGAATCTTTTTCATTTAAAAAAGTGTATTCAATTTCTTCCAGTCCATATTGCTTGATATAATCTTCAATCCCCTGTTTCATGCTAACTGCATCAAGATGTAATTTTGTAGATTCAATAAAATAATCATTCAAAATATACAGATAATCATAATCTGTTCCATTAACTGGATTTTTAAATCTGCTCCATGCGATATCTTTCGCCTATTCAGTCGCTATAATCGGATGACCAGTTTTAACATAACCAACTTTTCTCCCCTCACCATTGTACAGATACATTTCCTCTGTTTCAGCACTACTGCTTTCAGAAACCTCCTGATCTGTTGCCTCTGTCTTTGTTCCACACCCTGCAAGGGATGCAATAACCAATCCTGTCGCCAAAAAACTTAAAACTCTCTTTTTCATTTTCTTCCTCCTCATATACAGGATATCTGCCATCCTGCCCTTTTGTATTTTATCTGAGGATATATCCCTGTCCATAAGCAATCGAAAATCCGCTTATTTATGGATTTCATATTATCCATATCCCTACTGTATTATAACGTACCTACCACTCTTGTGCAAGGTATATATTTAATATATAACCCCTATTAAATATAATAAATGTTCAATATTTTATATTGATACTAGAATGAACATATAAATATTGGGAACCCTGAATGGAAAGGGGGGAATCGCATGATTTCATATGAACCGCTATGGACTACCATGAAAGAAAGGGGAATTACTAAATATCAGCTTATCTACCATTGGGGGATAAGCAGTAATACACTTAGAAGAATGGGGCATGGAGAGCCGATAAGCTCCAACACCCTCAATGAGCTGTGCCTGATACTGGACTGCAGGGTAGAGAATATTCTGCTGTTCACCGCAACTGAGGAAGAAATCTCCGCAATCAATGAAAGGAAAGAGGAAATCATCAATTTCCAGAGAAAAAAACGAAAAAAATAAGCCTGTGTTCACATGAACATAAGGCTTATCTTGTTTATTCAGCTAACCTGCTCCCATTAGGGCAACATGCAGTGAACCCTTTGAAAAAATGGCTGTTTATGTACCGCCATCCTCCAATTTTTTGCATTTACAGGTTGCAGGCCCGATAAGGGCCTCCCCTTTGTGGGGCTATACATTATAGACACCTGCCATATAAATTATAACTAAAATCAGAATTTTTCTAAAACAAAAAACATCTGCCTATTAAAAAGAAAAATAAGGGATTCAGGTTCTGTAATGGCTGCTACCTGTCAAAAAAAGACAATCTTGTTTTTCTTTAACATGCAGTTCCATACCACTACAGCCCATACCTGCCTTTTTCTTTTATGAGGCAGATTTTTTATCAGAAAATACTTAAACCATATATTCTAACAACAGCTAAAGTATATATTATATATAATGAAAAAATAGACTTCTTCTCCGCTCCAAAACCCCTGAAAGTATTGATTTTACTGGAAAAACTGACATTTCTATGCTAGACAAGGCTTGTCTGGCTCCAAATGACAAAATCCCCCATCTTAAGGGGGATTCATAATGCCTTTACAGTCAGCTTCTTACACTGTCTGCTTTCCAAACATTTTGATGTATTCCTGTGCCATCTGTAATGACAGGTTCAGTTTCTCCTGCAGCCTTTTCAATATATCATTTTCAGAAAGCCCATAATCAAATCCTGTCTCAACAATGCCCTTTGCTTCTCCTTTTGTTTCATTTTCTTTTGCGATTTCATCAAACAAAGTACACATATCAAAGTCTCCTTTCTCAGATAATGCATTATAATCAATCTTACAGTTTGTTGCTCCTGCCACTGTCATAATCACAGACTTATCTACCTTGTGTTCCCTTGCATAGTCTATGACTTTTTTCCTTGCTTCATCCCTTGACAGGCTTTTATCAAGAATCACTTTCATCAGATTGAAAAAAGCCACATTCTTCATATTATGGAGTGTCAGGCTGTTCTCCCTCGCCTCCACAAGCAGAATCTTATAGTCATTCACAAACGCTTTCATCTCTTCGGGAATATTTAACATCCCATGGAGCGATACCGCCCCATCCCATGGCTTCTCACCATAGTAGACCACCATCGTAATGACTGGTGTGAACCTGTCTGTCTTTTTCATCCCCGACAGGTATTCATCTTCTTCCAGCCCCTTTGCTGTCTGATACTTCTTAGCATTGCTGTCATACTGCTTTTTATAAGTGCCGTAGTCATATCCCATAATTCGCATAGGCATTGCATAGTGGATATGCTCCTGTGATTCCATTCCCAGCATCACAAGCTCCACTCCAAATGCGGTGGATCTCTTGCTTACCTTTATATTGTCTCTGGATGCCCTGATGCTCTCCGCATAGTCCTTATGCTCCAATACAGAGGATTCCTCCGTATCCACATCCTCCAGCTCCTCTGGCCTGATGACCTGTTTTCCCTCAAACAGCACTGCATTGAAGAGGTCGGCAAACTGCTCATTACCACTCCAGTAATTCTTTAGCACTGTATCTGGTTTTAAGTCCTGTGTTTTCTTTGCCATCCTTACGATTCCTTCCCTCTGCTTCTTTTAGTATACTATCAAACCCCGTTGATTTCAAGGTCTGACAGGGGATATTAAGGAACCCCAGCCCGAAAGCCAGAGTTCCCCTGTTCCTATCCTTTAAAATAAAATTCTTCAAACACCTTTTCACAGTCCTCTATGGATTTCAGGTTATAATGCCCAAAGTTAAGGCTCTGGCTTGATTCATTCCATGCAGTCCACACCGCATAAGTGCCATCCTCTTTCTTTGCCGATACCATCCAAAGATAATTGTCCGCTGGATGATAAGATTTCTGCCTAATCTCCAATACTGTATATTTAGGAAGATGCTCTTTAAAATATAGCTCCACATGCTTCCTTATTTCGTTTAAATCAATTCCCATAAAACATCATTCTCCTTTCAGATCAGGGGCAACCTGTAAAAGGATTCACCCATAACCACAATCAGCTTTTCGGCTTCTTCCTTATCACAGGACTGCAGAAAATGGTAGAACACAAGCCCTGAAAAAGTCTGTTGCAAAGTCCTGTGGTCTATTGCCATCTCCTTTGCCACTTTTTCCATCTTCCCATTGCTGACAGATTCCATCTTCCTCTTAACAAAGGGAATCTCCGCAAGCTGTCTGCCTGTTTTTGCGGATGCTTCATTCCTCAAATCTGTCCTGTATCCGCTGTCAGATATTACCTTTATCCAGCAGATGTCCAAATCCTCCATCTGTCTGGAGCCATTCTGTTCCTCTGCTATCTTATCAGGCTTGAAGAACATGTTGTTTACCTCATAGGAGAAATACTTCGCAATCTCCTGTGGGCTGGCAGTTTTTAAATCCATCATAATATCTACCTCTTTTCCTTTATGCTTTTGCAATCTTTTTCTTTTCCTCTGTGTCCTTTTTAAACCTGACTTCCACACAGCCATATTTTTCCCTGATATAGCTCATGGAAGCAGGTTTTGAGCTAAACTTGTTGTCGCTGTGATGTATGTCCGATGTATATTTGTTTTCCTCCCACTTTACGATTGCATTATAATACGCTTCCTCACAGACCACTTCCTGCCTGACATATTCCAGCCCATCCCAGAGATTATTCCTGTCATAATCCCTTTTCTCTTTCCCTGTCGCAGTCTCCACAAAATCAACCCTGACCTTCATTCTGGCTTCCAGCTCCTCTTTCAGCCTGTCTGCATGGTAAAGGTACTGCCTCTGGTACTGGTCGTAGCTCACCATATACAGGAGCCTGTAATCTACCCTGATTTTCCCATCCTCATATTTCAGGCAGTCTTTCAGCCTTTTCTGGGCTTCAATGCCTGCAAGTGCCATAACCTCCATCAGTTCATTGTCATCCAGCTCCAAACCCTCCATTTCATCATCAGTCAGGTTTCCTGTCCTCTGGTTTTCATCCCTTACCTTTGCAAAGGCATCCGCATATCTCTGGAGAGTGGCTGTTACCTCTTTGGCAGCCCTGTAATTTGATTTCAAAATACCCATCAAAGGACTGAACCCTGCCCCGTTAAAAAATACAGGCTGTGAATCCATGCCGTAAGTAGCCTCCCCACTGTTCTCCGTGGATCTGATATATAGATTTCTTATCACTTTTCCACCGTATAAATCCAGCTTCACCTTATATTTTCCACATGGGATGCCATCCATCTGTGCGGTATCTTTTATGACCGCCATACCATTCTCCAGCACAACATTATGGAACTCGCATATCTTATTCCCCTCCCCATCTAAAAGGTATGCTTCATTTGCCTTTGGTTTTGGCAGTATGACCTTTGCGCACTCAATATGAGATGTGACAGTCCTCCTCGCCCTGTTGAAAAACTGCTCGATACTGTCAACGCTCATGTTCCAGTCAGGAAAGGCCGCTATCATCTGCAAATTCGACGGATAGGAAGTCACATTGATTCCAACCTCTGAAACACTGGTAGTAAGAATCCCCTTAAGCGGAGAGCTTTGGATTGTCTCCCTGTCTACAATGGAATTATACAGGTCACTGTCCTTTTCCTCGCTTGTGAGCACCCCATAGGATGGCAGGTAATTTTTCACCAAATTTCCAATGCGTTTCGTGCTATTGAGCCTGACGAATGGGAAGTGTTTATCCAGGTCTATCTCCTTTATATATTCAACCACATCATCCACGAACTCAATCTCAATCCTGTCCATCACAGGCCGATAGCTGTCGCTCTCAAACTCAATGCACTTATCGCACCGAAACAGGGGCATGGGGGCTGGTGTGGCTGTCAGCAGTATCGCACTGTCATAAAAATTCTGCTCAATGCCCGATATGATCCCTTTCATGGCATATTCCCTGAACTTATGCTGTGTCACCAGAAAATGGCACTCGTCAAGGATGAGCACATACCTTTCCTTAACCCCAAGGGCTTTCTGCTTCCTGATATAGTCCTGTACCTTGTCCAGTTTTTCATAAGTGGTCGCCGTAATCTTTTTGCTGGTATAGAACATGTCGCCGCCGACCATGGCCCTGACATCAGGGATGTTCCCTGTCTGCTGTACTGTGTTCACCGTCGGAAGTGCTATGAATACCTTGCAGTCCTTATCCTGCTTTACTACCTTTTTCGCCACATCTGCCAGTGTCCTGCTTTTCCCTGAACCTGTGGGGGCAACCACAAGTGTAATGCCCTTATTTGTCATTGCATCCTCTAATGCTTTGACATTATCAGGGTTATCCGCAATGTACCTGTCATATTTTCTTGTCTCCACATCCCTGCAGTAATGGCTGTCATTATAGAACAGCTTCCTGATTTGGGGAGACATCTCCCTGATCAAGTCTGCCCTCATTCCCATAATATCCTCCTTTCTCCCCCGTAGGGGAGGCTTCAGCCCTTAACTGAAGCCCCGCCAATCTATTGCTTATCTTACTCTATAAGAGCACAATGCCATTCCCAATAACTTCTTTGTCGGATATGCCGCATATATGCTCCTGACATTCCCCAGATAATCCTGCCTGTCAAAGGGTTTCTCTTTCTGCTCCATAGCCATTTTAACAAGCTTCCTGCTGATTTCCGTAGACAATGACAGCAGCCTGTTATGGAGCAATCTGCCTGTCTGTGTGTCGTACAAATGGACTGTCATAGCCAGTCCCTGACCATCCGCAGGCATCTCCAGCCTGTTCAGGTTCCTGCTAAGGTGTACATTATATGGTGCATCCATCCAGCTCATATCGCCAAATTTGAACATTGGAAAAATAACATTCCTTAATTGTGCCAGTTTCATTTCAAATGGATTTCCAGATGCAAACTGTTCAATCTCATGTGTAGTTGGTTTTCTCATGTATACATGCAGGTTTATACCACAATCATCTATATCAAATAAAATCCCCTCCTGATGATTGACCGCTTCCTGATAAACATCCCCAACCGTGTAACACTCCACCATTTCTTTTTCCTCCCCATCATAATTAACAATCTCTGTCATGGCTTCTAACATATCAGTCATTCTTTCCATAACGATTACATGCATGTTGCTTTCAAAAAACTGCAAGGGCATTACATTTTCCAAGGTAAGCATCCACCCATTTACCCCTGCCACGCCGACAGCAAACTTTTGTGCCAACTCCTTAACCTTTTTATGAACAAAATCGTCATCGTACTCAACATCTGAAACAAATACATTCAGTTGTACTTTTTCATCTTCTATTTTGTAGCAGACATTCATTTCCTGTCCTTTCTGGCTGCACAATGTTGTGCCGACCAGATAAATACTTCCTTCCTGCATCATCTGGAAATTCCAGTGTGTAAATTCATTTACAAGCTCCATCACCTTTACGGCAAGTTCTTTTTGTCTATTCATATCATTATCCTCTCTTTCTTTTATTTCTGAAATGATGTGTGTTCCCTCACACCTTGTCAGGGCTGTTTATAACAGCCTTGCCTCCACCGTCGGCTATCGTTGAAGTAACAGCAGGGAATCTGGTCCCTGAGCCTTGTCTGGTTATATACCAGCCTCCCCACCATTCTTACTGCCTGGGAAGTGGCAGGCAGGTCTTTCCTGCTGTGAACTATTTTCTTTATTATCAGCCACTTTTTTCTTTTGTGCCGAGCACTAATAAATTGCATTTTTAAGTCTTCATTTCCTTATTTCCCTGACTCTATGGGTAGTCTATCATGGTTTTTCCGCCTGCTCCGAGCACTGCTAAATTGCATTTTCGCACACAAAAAAAGAACCCCCATTGTCTGGAAGTCCTTATTTTCATGTTATTTGTATATGTTCCCCTCTAATGATGTGACCTTTTTATACTTCCTTTTCCCAAACCTATAATCCTCTCTTAAGATTCCCAGCCTCTCTGATATGGCAAGGTCCATGTCTTCCTCTATCCGCTTTAAATATTCATCAGCAGCCTGTATCATCAATTTTTCCGATTCCGCACTACTGATTTTATTTTGATATTCTTCTTTATATTTTTCTGTGACATTCCGAAAATCCCCACGTAAGGCATCCCATATATCGTAGTCTTTCAATTTTATATTATCAGTCAAATGATGGTATAGCCTTTTCCTCTCATGCTGGATAATATTTTCAATGATGTCTGACTTCCCTTTGCCATAGGCATCCCTCTGGTATTTTTCATCCTTACATATATAATTGTACACCTTGATAACATTGCTTTCCTCATCATACATGCTCCCATCATAGTACCGCCTGTTGCACAGCCTGCTCCGCTTATCATCAGAGACAGTATACATACCGCAGCCCTCACAGATAAAGAGGTTTACATTACCCTTTATCATGGCATAACATTCTTTCGATAATGCCTGCTCCAGTGATGAGGAAGTGCTCCAGCCCTTCGGTATCATACTCCGCAGTTCTTTTTTGCTGATTTCCTTTATTTCCTGACAATACCTTACAAAATTGCTCCTATTATCATTTTTATCCTTTGGTAAAAAAACTTTACCGCAGAATACTTTTAACCGCTCCTGCAGGTCTTTTATCTTCTGCACCTCTTCCAGATCATACTCCCATTTCTCTTTATTGATGAACCTGCACCCAAACATCCTGATGAAGAATGGGATGCTGTCATGCAGCCCATCATCACTGTCATCATTGCCTGTTATCGTAAAAGAATTAACTGTTGGCCTTACCCACGGCTTACTTAAATCAAACCCTTCTGTTTTCTTCCAGCCGACAATATGGCTTCCCCTGCCCCCTTTCCCTGCTTCCCATAGCAATCGGTAGCCCCCGTTCATAAAGCAGTCAATATCAAAGTTAAGGAAATTGGCAAGCTCTGTTCCCACAAGGGGAAATTTATCCTCTTCCAGATCATACTCTGCCTGTGGCATTTCTGTTTCAATCCAGACTGCCTCCGTAAGAGGGTAATTATCCACATCATCATTTGTGCCTGTGTTGTCTGTTACTGGCAAATGTGTATGTTCCTTATCATTTTTTGCCATGCCTCTCATTTGGCTATTGTCTTTATTAAATGTCAGGTACTCTGTTTCTGGCAGTTCTGGAAATTCAAATCCCTCCTCCAAGTATTCAGGAGGGCTGGACATCTCCTCTCTTTGCATATTATCATAAAGCATATAAGTTCCATGGCAGTCTGCTATCTCATGCCCCTTATCCCTTGTTCCCTTAAATATGTACTTTATCCTGTATTCCAAATCTATCGCCCTCCAAGTAGTTTGAACTTCTGATATTATATCATTTAGGAGAAGAGAAAGAAAGCTGTCAGACTGCTTCACCCAATATAATATTTTACCAATGGGATATGTAAACAGCCTGTTTCCATCCCAATTCTGCCAGACAAAGCCTGTCTAGCACTCGACATGTGAAAAAGCCTGTAAACATCAGTATTTCAGGGCATTTTACCTATAAAAGAGGCCTCATTTTCCCCTATATATAAATACATACTTTTTATGTTCTAATTCTGTTCTTTATAGAAGTTAACTCCTATTGTGAAAAAATATCTCCTTTTAAAAAGAAAAAGATATGCAGCATATAGATGGGAAGTGATTTACTCGGTAAAAAAATGAATATGTTTTTTCAACGAGCAGTTCCCATCTTATAATGCACCAACCCCACTTTTTCTTTTTTAAAAGGCATATTTTTTTATAAGATACCCTGCACCATTTTATATAGTTCTGGTACTGCTATCTCTTTCAGATATGGCAGACATGCCAGCACATTGTCTTTCCTCATATTTGTGAGTGTCCTGACCTGCTTCCAGTTGGGGGCTTTCCCCTCTTTCTGGATTTTTTGTACAGCCCATACTATTTCCCTCGCCCAATACTGTTCCTGTGATTCCTGATGCTTTAATATCTCCGCCCTGCATAAAGGCATCAGTTCTAATCGCTTATCAGGATAACCCAATAATTTACAAACTGCAAATTCTGTTACCTTGTGCGGTCTTTCACCCCCACTACCCCATAACTGTCTGGCTGCATCTTTTACCAATGGCAGTGATTCCCTGTCTATCTGCTTCCAGTCTTTAGGCTTTGCCCCGCATTTCTGATGTGTTTCTTTTCCATAGCTGTATTTGCCATATCTCCCACCACCGACAGGCTTCACCACATTATAGGATGCATTTAATCTTTTTGCTATTTCGGGATATTTCAATCCCTGTTTATGAAGCTCCCTTACCTTGTCATCAAATAGCTGTTCCTGTGTCCTGTCAGGCAACTCCATACTGCTTAGTTTCTCTATCGGCACATGCAGGAACATGGCAATCTGGCACACTTCAAAGCAGTTGAGCCTGTAATTGTTAAATACTTTCTGTATCTGCCACAGTTCCGTCAATCCCTGTTCTGGCAACTCCTTATAAAATACCATAAAATCATCATAAAACTTTTGGATATTCCTCTGCTCTCCCCTGACCGAAAGGTATTCTGTACCTGACATTACAGAATGTAGGAACTGCCCGACCACAATAGGATTCTTCATATCCATATCTGACTGGAAAACTGCTCCCACATATCCTGCAAGCTGCTTCTCAATTTCATTCCCATAGATAATATCCATCTCTTTTATTTCCTGTTCTGCCGTAACCAGATTAGGGCTTGCTTTTCCGCTGATAATTGCAGAACTATTCAATAATTTACAGCCATGTACAGGACATACCCCCACTCCTGCCAACTGATGGCTTCTGTGCCAGTAGGATTCTCCATATAAGGTTCTATCTTCTTTAGCACATAAAGGGCAATATCTCAAATACCTGTGTTCTCCATTCTTCTGTTTTGGAATGGCAAGCAGGTTGTTGTAATTTCCTCCCATACTGCACAGTGCTTCAAATGCCCTGTTTCTTCTCTCATAGGGCAGGAATCTTGCATAACAAGGAAACATGGTGTGTTTTTCAATCAGTTCAGCCATAGACATTTTCTTACATAGGTATTCTAATATTTCTGGTTTCATTACATTCAGAAGCTCCATATCTGGTCTTACCCTTTTATTTATAAAGACATCTTCGGCACAAAATGTATATGCAGGATAACCGCTATGTACATAAAGCCTCGCCAAAACACTATAGATAAGTTCATCTGGATAAATCTGTGGAAAATATGCAATCTCCATGATACCACCCCTTTCAGACTGCAATCTCTGTGATGCTGATTTTCCCTTTTAACAGAGATAACATATCGCAACGATTCTTTTTCGCCAGTTCTGCAAGCTCCATAAAAGTCCAGTCAGAACTATCACCTTTATCCGCTGAATAAATGACAGGCTCCACATTATCCTCTGCCTTGTCAATACTGCCTGTGGCTCTGCCATCTTTGTCAGAATCTGTTTCCTGTGGCAGTATATCAGTCTCCTGTCTCTCTTTCACTGGCAGTACAGGATTCCCTTGTTTTTCTTCCTGGCCAAAATTGCCAACTACCTCTAATGCACTGTTTCCCTTTTTCTTTTTAACGGTATCTTTTTTTATCACCACAGATGGTCTGATATGGCTGTGCAGCATGTTCATCCTCTGCTCATATGCTTCATTCAAGGAAACAATATCCAATATCTCCCTGTCATTTAAAATGCTTATCTCCTGTGCATCATGGATCAGGCTCACTACAACTGCAAGCACTCCTGCCGAATGTTCATAAAGCCATTGGATAATGCTATCTGACAAATCAGATTCTTTCTGTATATACTGATATTGAAACAGGACAGTACAGAACTCCCTGAAATAGGCATTATATTCACAGCTTCCATACCGAAGCCCTAAAGCTCTCCTTGCCAGATAATCAACACTCTCAAAGAAGACTTCCGCTTCTGGTGTTCCAACCATGCAGATAGAGATACCGCTGTTATTGATAAGCTGTGTCAGCATCCCTACAAGACTTTTTCCCTGCCTGTGGTTGACAATATTCTGGATTTCATCTACCACTAACAAGCCGATATGATTTAGTGCTATCTGACTGACACTGCCAATCAGCATATCTGTGGTTGCCCTTGCCCTTACCGCCATATCATAATAGTGAGTATCCAGCTCCATATCAATCTGCCGTAAAATCTGTAACAATAAGCTTTTCACGGAACAATCGAATGGACACTGGGCCACTACCGTAGGCAGAATCTTACAGAATGGCTTTTCCATTTCAATCACCCTGTTTTCTGTCGCAATAGTGATAGCTCTGCTTGTCGCACTTGATTTCCCGATTCCTGAACTGCCGATTATTGTAAAGCTATCTGACCCCCCTATGATACCCTGATAGCCATAATCAGAACCATCTACATCTCTTATCCTTTTGCCGTTCTCATTCCTCTGTTGTATTGCCAGCTTCCCCTCTTTCTTCTGTAAGCTCCTTAACATGGCAAGATATATCTTTGAATAGATTTCCTCTGACATCACAGAGGGCAGATAAATATTGTAGATTCCATTCAGTGCCATAAGTCTCTCCGATTTAGTTTTGGAGCGAATCTCCCCACCGTAAAATGGCTTTATCTCCAGTCTCCTTTTCAGTTCCTCCCCCGACAGCATGGGAGGCAGTTTCTCCACAATGTTCCATTTCTCCTTAAGCATTTACCGCCACTTCCTTTCCAAAGTCCTTATGAAGCCTTTTCTGCTCCTTTTCCCTGTTTGCCCTAATATTCTTAATAGATGGCTTTTTCTGTCCTCCTGATGCCCCTGCCACCGCACTGATATGTCCTGCAAGGTCTATTTCTGCCTGTATCTTATTCTCTGTCTCCTGCCTAATTAAATCCCTCTGCCGCTGCTTCATGGCCTGTACTCCTGTTAAATCTTTCTCCCTAAATCTGCTTTCAATCAAATCAAAGGGAATATACACACCATTTTCAATCAGCCATATCTGGCATACATTATCAGGATTATAAGCGACAGTACATTCTTTCCCATTCAGGTACTGCTCCCTGAACAGCTTGTTATGGTAATGCATCCCATTCACCGACAGTCCAAACCTTGTGAATCTTCCTGTTGCCCTGGGGAGCAATGTCAAAATGAGCCGTTCCTTATCAACTGTTATCAGATTGCATCCATCCTGACCACAGCCATAATTCCATATCTCATTTGCATAAGGTTTAATTTCCTGCGAAAGCATTTCCTCTGTATAGGGGAAGTTCTCTAAAACCCTGTTGCAATTATAGAACAGGATACAATGAATGATTATCTTCTCAAAGTCTGCCATGGTCAGACAGGCATCTTTCCTGTAATCATGTACCCCTCTTTCCTGAAAATCAGGTTCCACAACCCCTTTTCCTTTGAGCTGGTTTTTATAATAACCCTGTATGCAGTCAAAGAACTTCTCCACTTTGGACTTCAATTCTGGTCGATAGGATGGCAGGTTGATTACCTGTATTCCCAAGTCTGTTATCTGCTCAAATACAGCCCCTTTGTATTCGCACCCCATATCGGTAACAAGCTTTCCCGATAACCTGTTACAATTCCAATCTTCCCGACTGATTTCAATACCAAAAGACCTGCAGTGTTCCACCTTGTCGGATATGATATTCAGCATCAGATTTCTAAGGCTGTATACACCGCCCTCCCATGAAAGCGTATACCCACAGCACAGACCACTGTAGGCATCCACACAGGCAGTCAGAATAGGTCTGCCGACAATGCCCCCTGATTCATTTATGAGATAGATGTCAAGTGTTGTTGCATCCAGCATCCCCACTCCCACATTGGGAGCAAATGCCTGTACCCCATCCCCTGTCAGCGGTCTCTGATTCCTCTGGTAGTATGACAATCCATTCCTGCTGATAAACTCTGTCTGTTTTGAATTGTATTTGCGGAAAAAATAGCGGAACTGATACAATGATGGATACACATTTAACAGCTTCCCCTCTCCATCTAAATAGGAATCTCTTAACATCATGGTATAGACATTCTTCAAGGTTCGCTTCTTCGTGGTGTAATAATACTTATTCAGGGCTTTCCGCATGTTCTTTTCATCCTGTGTCAATGCCCTGTCTGTATTCCTCTCCTGTGGGGCAAGGCTTCTGATATCCTGTGACGAAAGATATTCACAGAGATACTTCCTCACCGATTGCTTACTGATACCATGTTCCTCTGCCATCTTTGCTATCAATTCGCTCCGCATGGATTCATTATCCACGAAAGGCAGTATTGCAGAAATGATGTTATATCTCTGATAGATGGTCTTCCTCACATCAGGGCTGTAATCTTCCAGAATGTCAAAATCTGCTTCCCCTGACTGTTTGATTTCCTTTTCCTCTATAAAATCATTTAGCTTCTCAATCTCCATCCATACAGGCATGGTCTTCTTAATGCAGTCAATCACAAGGATTTCTTCATCTGCTATCGCAAGCACTCTGAAAATCTGCTCTGTATCTCCGATACTGTTTCCCTTTATTTCCGAATCTCCCTGCCCCTTAATCTGAACCTCTCTATTTTTCCTTTTCAGAAGCATATTTTTCTTTAAGTTCTCCTTATCCATTGAAAGCCCCCTCTTTCTCAACCACAATCCCCCAGTCGCTAACTCCATGCCTTAACCAGAAATCCTTTGAAGCCTGCAACAGCTTCACTGTCAATGGCTTTGTGAGATGCTTCCTTTCCACACACTCCCTGACCATCAAATCATTGTCTGCCTTAACACAGACAAAATCAGAAGTATAACCGCCATCCATGCCATCCAGCAGGACATTCACCCGAAAGCTTTTAATGTCCTCTGAACCATTTAACAGGTCAGCATAGGCAAATTGGATGGCATCAAATGTCCTGCATACATCCTCACATTTAAGTAGCTTCCTCTTTTCACATCTTCCCTTAAAATTCTTCTTTCTCACTATGAGACACCTCCAATGTCAGGAATCACAGGTATTCAGGCTATACAGCTTTTGTACCACTTTTTGGGAAATCCCCAAAAACAGACACCCTTTTCCCAAAAACGAAAATCCCCAAAAACGGCAAAACAGGCCTTTCATTTTTGGGAAACAGGAATCCCCATTTTACGGGCACTCCCAAAACCAAATCCCCAAAAATCAGCTCCCAAAAATGGTTTTGGGGAAATTCTCCCTGTTCAGGGGCAACCCCGATTATCCTCAAAAGGCAATCTCGCATATCCTCGCCCCATTTTTCCCAAAAATAACACAGAAGCAAAATACACGGGAAAACTCTCCCTCTGATTCAAACCGTATTGACACCTGATACCTCTCAATCCCTCTATTTTCAAGGCTTTCTCTCTCCATCCCTCTAACTTAAAATGACCTCATAGAAAGGAATCTTCCTCTCTACAAGGTCATTTGAACTTACTCTATTCTCTTTTTGGGGCTACCCCAGATTGCCCTCACAGGATAATCGGGTGTGCCTCTGGATAATTTCATCACTCAAATTCAATCGTCCCCGGCGGCTTAGAAGTCAAATCATATACTACCCGATTAACCCCCTTCACCTCATTAATAATCCTACTAGTCACCTTAAACAACACCTCATAGGGAATCTCAGCGCACTCCGCCGTCATAAAATCACTGGTACTCACTGCCCGCAGCGCCACTGCATAATCATAGGTCCGAAAATCCCCCATCACTCCCACAGACCGCATATTCGTAAGCCCTGCAAAATACTGCCCAAGCCCCTTATCCAGCCCCGCTTTAGTAATCTCCTCCCTATAAATAGCATCTGCCTCCTGAACAATCCGAACCTTCTCTTCCGTGACTTCACCGATAATACGAATCCCAAGTCCCGGCCCCGGAAATGGTTGACGATAGACAAGGTATTCTGGAATCCCCAGTTCCAGGCCAGCCTTGCGGACTTCATCCTTAAATAACATTCGAAGGGGCTCAATAATCTCCTTAAAATCTACCACACTTGGCAGGCCACCCACATTATGGTGTGATTTGATCACTGCTGATTTCCCAAGCCCTGACTCAATCACATCTGGGTAAATGGTTCCTTGTACCAGGAAATCCACTGCTCCGATTTTCTTTGCCTCCTCCTCAAATACACGGATAAACTCAGCGCCAATAATTTTTCGCTTTTCTTCTGGCTCGCTCACACCTTTTAGCTTCTCATAATATCTCTGTTGAGCATTTACACGAATAAAATTAAGTTCATAAGGTCCGTCAGGACCAAAGACTTCTTCCACCTCGTCGCCCTCGTTTTTCCGAAGCAAACCGTGATCTACAAACACACAAGTCAACTGCTTTCCAATAGCCTTAGAAAGCAAAACGGCCGCTACAGAGGAATCCACACCTCCAGACAGGGCACAGAGTACTTTGCCATCTCCTACTTTTTCCCGTATCTGCTGAATCGTATCTTCCACAAAAGATCCCATCTGCCAGTCGCCAGAGCAGCCACACACATCATAGACAAAGTTGCGCAGCATCTTCTGTCCTTCTTTTGTATGCATCACCTCCGGGTGGAACTGAGTTGCATATAACTTTCGATGAGGACATTCCATAGCTGCCACAGGGCAGACTGCAGTGTGAGCCGTCACCCGAAAGCCCTCAGGAACACTTTCAATATAATCTGTATGACTCATCCACACAACTGTGGAGGGCTCCACATTCTGAAACAGAACAGAAGTCTTGTCCACCTGAACTTCTGTATGACCATATTCACTGACTGGAGCTGTCTTGACTACCCCGCCCAAAGCATGGGCCATTTCCTGAGATCCGTAGCAGATACCCAGAATTGGGATGCCCAGTTCAAAAATCTCTTTCTGATAATGAGGGGAAGCCTCATCATATACACTGTTAGGCCCGCCTGTAAAAATAATTCCCCTGGGATTCATCTCTTTGAGTTTATCCAGGCTGACTGTATAAGGATGTACTTCACAATATACATTACATTCTCTTACTCTGCGGGCAATCAACTGATTGTACTGGCCGCCAAAATCCAGTACGATGACCATTTCTCTATCCACTGTTACCCCTCCTAATTTAATCTTTTACGATTTTAACATATTATAATGGAAGTTTCTATATGTTTCTATCCTTTTATAAATCGATATACAGCAAAGGCATCGCTCAATCATATCAATTGTATGATTTCGCGACGCCTCTTTTTCTATATTCTATATCTTCTCCTTCAATAAATCAATATGCTTCGTAAAATGCTTCCAAATGACTTCTTCGTATTCCCGCTCAAATTTCTTCATATCTGCGAAGAACCTGGGGTTAATTTCTGGATTAGTCAATTGATAGCCGTATGTTATATGCAGAAGCTGCCTGGCATCGTTTTCTTCCAGATATTCAGGAAGCTGTGTGTCTGTCAAGCTGTCCAATGGACGGATTCTGCCAGGGTTACAGTGCACTACATAGTAGGTGCTTGCTTCGTCAAAATGAGCCAGAGCATTTCGGTACATCATGCGGAAAAAGTCGGGATCTTCCTGTGCAATTATACGAAGGGCCTCAAGCCAACTGGTCCCGGACGTCTTTAGATGGAAGCGGCCTTCCGAAAGTTCTCCAACAGCTGAAAATACGGAAAATTTATCGCTTCCTGAGTGTACGCTGATCTTGTAGCCGAAAAAATTCGCTATCTTCACATGTCGGGTAAAATCATCGCGGAATGCGTCCAGATCGCCGATATAATCGACAGCCTTCTGGAATTCTCCCACAAATCGGGGAGCCATAGAATTTACAAAGACTCCAGCTTTTCTCACCTCATTTGCCACAAAGAAGTGTGCCTCCGGGGAAGTAGTAAAGCTGGTCTCGTCCAGGGAAATCTCCAAGTCAATATTCCGCGGACGCGTCTCTATCTGCGTCTGATACACATTCACCACCAGGTCAACGGCCGGAAGGAAGCACACAGCAATCTCCTGAAGCGCCTCCTCAGTGAATATAAGACCAAGTTCTGAAAAGCTATTTTCCAGATACGTTTTTTCCAGTTCTTTGCGACGTTCGTCTGGAAGCTCCAGATACGCAGTAGCAGCCTCCTGCCCTTTCACCTCCCGCAACACGTCTGAGCAGTCCAGGGTAATCATACTGTAGCCACAATCCAGCGCATACTTAATGTCCTCAACAGTCTTTAAATGGTCGCCGTCTGCTCCATAACCCGTCTTCCAGCCAGCCTTAAATACTGACCAGGCAGCTGCATCCAATACATCCTCGTAAGTTCGGTTTGTCAGGGTCAGCTCCCGTTTGCTCTGCTGGGCCAGGATTGGGAAAACGTTTCTCCCTTCTATGGCTGAAAGGTGCGCACAGGAGGCGCATCCCAAACGGTCGCCAAAACCTATGGAAATTCCCGCCCGCCCGGCTGCCCTGGGCTTTGTGTAAGACAGGAAACGGTTGAGCGCTAACCGATTCTCATGATCCAGTGGACATACTTTCACATCTCCTCTCACGTTTCCCTCAAATTGGCTCAAAACTCCCTCCTCTCCTGCAACCACGAGAACGTCCGTCTCTCCTGTCCGCTTCAGGGCAAAAGCCGCCTGTTCTGTCTCCACCAGAGACTTCGGATAAAGTCCTTCTCTGTAGGTATTCAATAATTCTATATATCCAGACATTCGTTCCGTCCTCCATCTTTTAGGATTTCTTTACCACCCGCTTTGTCTCTCTCTCAATATGGTCGGATGTCAAGTCGAACCTCTCACGCAGATACGTCTGGGGACCCACCTCACCAAAAATGTCGTCCACAGCCACACATCCGAAACCGCATGCCATTCCGGCGACTGCATCCTGTACGGCACTGGTGAGTCCGCCAATCCGGTTGTGGTTTTCTGCCACCACGACGGCTCCTGTCTTTTCCACATATCTCCGAATCAGCTCTACATCTAGCGGCTTGATCGTAAACGGATCAATTACTGCCGCATCAATTCCTTCAACCGCCAGCTTCTCAGCCGCCTGCAAAGCCTCATGCACCATAATTCCGCAAGCAATAATGACCACATCTTCCCCATCCCGGAGCACATTGCCCTTGCCCACCGTAAAGGCCATTCCATCCTCATAGACTTGACAGGAATCCTTTCTTGGAACACGAATGTATTTCACACCAGGCAAGTCTTTTGCCTGCCACAAGATATTTTCAAGCATAGGAATATCTGTAATGTCCACAATCGTTGCTCCCGGAAGGGCGCGGTAAAGTGCCACATCCTCAAAAGGCATGTGCGTTCCTCCATTGAAAGCAGCTGTAATACCAGGATCTGTTCCGATAATCGTAATAGCATTTCCCGCATACCCACCGGAGAGGAAGACCTGATCGTAGCAGCGTCTGGAGGCAAAAGGACCAAAGGTGTGTGCATAAGGTTTCAATCCCACAGCGCTCATTCCGCAGCCGATTCCTACCATATTTGCCTCGGCAATGCCACAGTCGATATAGCGTTCGCTCTTTCCAAGCTGCTTAGCTGTGCCAGAACAGTTCATCAGATCGGCGTCCAGCCATATGACCTTGTCATCCGACTCCATAATCTTTTCTATGGTTGCCCCAATCGTATCCTTAAATAGGCGTGTGTCTTTCTGACCATTATAAACAATCTTCATACTTTTCCCCTCCTTACGCTTCCAGTGCCTTCAGTTTCTGTCTCAGGCCATCAAGCCATCCGTCAAAAACTTCTGCACTTACCGCCATGGAATGATTGCCCATTGCTTGCTCTATCTCAGGAACGCCTTTTCCCTTCACCGTATCAAGAATAATTGCCAAGGGTTTGTCCGTCACAGACCGCGTCAGTGCCTCATACAACTGCTCTACATCGTTTCCATCTACTGTTACTGCCTCGAACCCAAAGGCCCTAAACTTCTCTTCAAAATCAAAGGGCTCCAGAATATCTTCTACAAATCCGTCCAACTGCTTCTTGTTCCAGTCAATCAGCCATACCAAGTTTGTTACCTTCTTAGCCGATGCAAACATGGCTGCCTCCCAGACCTGCCCTTCGTTGGCCTCACCGTCTCCCACAATTAGGTATGTTTTCGCTTGAATTCCCTGAAGCTTGTCTCCGACCGCCATACCAACTGCCAAAGATGTTCCTTGTCCCAGGGAGCCCGTTGTCATATCTACACCTATCGTTTTGTTGCAGTCGCAGTGAGAAGGATAATTCGTTCCCGGCTGGTTCAGGGTTTTCAATTCCTCATAGGAGAAATACCCCTTCAATGCCAGCGCCGCATAGACCGCAGGACCAGCATGTCCCTTAGAGCACACAAGCTTGTCACGATCTGATTTTTTCGGATTCTTGGGATCCACATTCATTACTGCTCCGTAAAGCACAGCCAGTGCGTCCGCCACGGAAAGACTCCCACCTATGTGTCCAAATCCCCTGGATTTAATACATTCCACTGTTCCAATCCGAATCTTCAAAGCAAGCAATTCTAATTCTTTCTTTAATTCAGGCGTCATTACTTTCCCTCCTATCCTTCTCTCTTCGCCGCGAAACGAAGCGCCTTTACCACTGGCAGTTCCTCTCCAGTCAAAAATCGGATCAGCGCGCCGCCGCCAGTGCAGACATAGCCAAGCTTGTCTGTCACCTGATATTTGGCCGCCGCCGTCACACTGTCTCCGCCGCCTACAACTGTATAAGCATGGGTTGTACCAAGGGCCCCAAAGACCGCTTTTGTACCAGCCTCACTGGCTTCCTGCTCGAATACACCCATAGGTCCATTGACAAATACCGTCTTTGCTCTTGCAATGATGTCAGAGTATATGCCAATTGTCTGACTTCCGATATCGACTGCGCCAATAGCCTCCGGCACCTGTCCAATGAGACATTCCTTTCTCTCGCCATCCTCCACATATCCGAGATCCACAGGAAGTACCAGCTTATCCTTATACTTCTCGTAAATGGCTTTCCCCTTTTCAATGTACTCACCGTAATTGCTTTGATAAATAAAGTCCAGGCTACTCTGGCCGATTCTCTCGCCTTTTGCAGCCAGAAGGATATTTCCAGCCAATCCCCCTGTCAACACTTGGTCCGCTGTTCCGTTTCCGAGCACTGTCTCCATCATCATAAAAGCATCGGAAATCTTGACGCCTCCCAGTATGAAGACACAGGGTCTCTTTGGCTGCTCCATTAACTCGGAAATGACACAGTACTCTTTCTCGAAAAGCCGCCCCATCACCGAAGGCAATACCTGCTCAAAGCCGCACAGGGAGGGTTGATCTCTGTGTGCCGCCGCAAACGCATCGCAAACATACAAGTCCGCCAGAGGCGCTAATTTCTCCACCAGAAGCGTCTTCGCCTGTTGCTCATGGGTCAGCTTCAACTTCATTTCAAATAAAGTCTGCTCCTCCGAGACGTACCGCACATTATCTAAAAGAAGAATTTCCCCCTCCTTCAGTTCCCGGATTATCTGTCTTGCTTTTGGGCCCACCACATCGTCAATCCATTTGACCTCACGCCCCAAAAGTTCTGAGAGCACTTTTGCATGTGGCCTCGTACAATAAAAATTTTTATATTCAATATCACTACCCTGGTGTGCCAGGAGCACTACCTTTGCGCCCTTCTCCGACAATTCCTGTATTGTGGGAGCACATGCCTGAATCCGGGCAATGCTTTTCAATGTGTCTGTCTCCCGATCTATGGGTTGATTCATATCAACCCGACATAGAACTGTCTTTCCACAAAGTTCAAAATCATCCAATGTCTGAATACCGAAACGCATTTTTGCCTCCTGTTATAAGTTCCGCTTACTTATTCTTAAATTTTCCGATTCCGAGATACTCGTTAGTAGCTGACGTCCCTTCCTCTCTCGTCAACTGCATCTTCATCGCCGCACGAATGGCATCCATAGTCTCTGGGATAGTCACTGACTCCTGAGGAATATTAATGGCATACATAATGTCATTTCCTGACTCCACAATGGAATCGGCCCACAGTCCCACCTCATACATATCGCCCCGACGGTTTCCCAAGTCACGAGCATATTTGAAAAACGAAGCGTTCCCCTTGAAACCCTCGTCCATAGTCACGACGCGAATACGCGGATGACTTTCAAAAGCCTCTAACGCCTGCTCCTTTGTAATCTTCTTCCCATTTTTTGCCGTCGCCATCACTGTGATGATATGTCCATGGGTCACTGGCGTATGTACCAGGATGCCGGTCGCATCCACATGAGGCATGATGGTCATCAAATCCACTGCCTGGTGTGTGGGGGCCTTCTCCATCTGGAGCGCATTCGTAAGGCCTCTGTGATAATCACCGGGATCTGCCACACGGCGGATAATGGTGATCGCTACCTTCTCGATTCCGACAGCTCTATCCAAACAGTCTACAGTGCGGATTAAACCTGTAGTATTGCAGGAGGTCAGCTTCAAATAATCTGCGCCTACCCCCTTCTCGTAGTTAGCATAGCCATGGAAAAATACGTCAGCAACAGAGTTCTTCTCACCACCCTGGAAGATTGCCTTGACGCCATACTTGTCATAATAATTCTCCTTATTCTTCGCGCCTACCCCGCCTGGTGCTGAATCCAGCATAATATCTACGTTTTTGCAGAGTTCTTCAAAGGTGCCTGCCACTGGAATACCCTTTGCCTCGAAGGCTGACGGATCGGCTCCGTCCACCAAGTACAGTTTGTATTCCACATTGTTCGCTCCGATCATATCCCGCTCTTGAAGGGCCTGAAGTGAAAGTGTGGGGGCCAAATCTGCGATTCCTACCAGTTCCATGTCTCCCTGCAGCGCGACACCGTCAGCCAGCCTCTGTCCGATGGTTCCGTATCCTGCTACACCTACTCTAATTTTTTCCATTGTAAAATCCTCCTGTTTTCTATGTAATATTGTTAAGTTTTCTTGTACTTCTTTAATTTAGCTTATAACTTTTTCAAATATCCAAAAACTAATTTGCAACTTAATATTTTTTTATACAAAAAATTGCTAATTTTATGTAAATATTATATTATATTCTTATTATAAGAATAGAAAGGTGATATAAATTCATGCGTGATTCACGAATCAAGCGGATGGAGACTTTGATTTTCCAGAGAAAAAATATAACCATGCAGGAACTGAAGGATACTTTCAACGTATCCATGAATACGATACGCTCCGATGTCTCTCACCTAGTTGAAATCGGTGTGGTGGAAAAGGTATATGGCGGGATTCGTCTTCGTGAGAACAAAGACATTCCCTTATTTGCCAGCAGAGCCTCCCAGAATAGTGATGCAAAGGAGAAAATTGCCTGTGCAGCGGAGGCACTCATCGAAGACGGTGACATCATATATATTGACTCCGGTACAACCACAATGCATATTCTGGACTACTTGGACTCTTCCAAACAAATTTCCCTGGTTACGCCCAGTATTCCTATCATCGAGGCAGCCTCAAAAATGAAAAATGTGAACCTCATCATCCTGCCAGGCAAACTTGACCGGCGTACCAATTCCATCCTAGACGGAAGCACAGCCGAATATCTGGCTCACTATCAACACACCAAATGTTTTATGGGCGTGACCTACCTTTCTTCTAACGGAACCTTAGGCGTATCCAACTACCTAATTTTCGAACTCAAACGAACGGCCCTCTCAAGGAGCCAGTCGGCCTTTCTTCTAACGGATTCCAGCAAGTATGGAAATTCTGGCCTTTTGTCTTATGGAACCATCTCACAAATGAATATGATTTTCACAGATAGTCAGATCTCGAAAGAATTTTCAGAATACTGTCACAGCCAGAAAGTCCCTTTGATCTTGGTTTAAATCCTTTATAATCTCGGCACGATACAGGCGTGGCTAACATTGTGCCACCACTTATATTTCCATGATCGCTTTCATATTCTCAATCCACTTCACAGCGGACATCGTTTTCGATGGAAAGGGCAGGCACTCTGCGCTCAGCACACCGTGATAGCCAGCCTCGTCAAGTGTCTTTAAAATCTTCTCAAAGTCCAGATGACCGCCGCCTGGGTACAGACGGTTAGAATCCGCAATATGCACATACTGAATCTCATTTGCGTTCTGACGTATGGAAGCGCAAATATCTTCTTCTTCAATATTGGCATGAAATGTATCCATCAAAATTCCTGTATTTTTCAAGTCATTTTCACGGATAAATGCAACAATTTCTGCCATATTGCAGAGAAAATTGTTCTCATACCGGTTAATGGGCTCAAACACTATGTTCACACCCAGCTCCCCGGCTACCACATCCAGATACCTCATAGATTTCTGCAACCATTCCATAGCCTGAGGTAATTTATCCGAACTGGAAATATTTCCACGCATACAGCCCACAATCACCGCTGCCCGGAATTTCCCAGCCATCTCCAGAAAACCTTCCAGCCTTTCAATAGCTGCCCGCCGGATATTTAAGGACTCATCCGTAATGGAGAGACCGTCATTCACATAAGCTCTTCCCGTCCCAATAGCGGTAAGCCTAGTGTTGGAAACTGCAAATGTCTCCTCCATCTCAGAAATATCCACCATTGCTGGGTCCGCAATATGTAATTCCACACCATCAAATCCTAATTCTTTTCCTTTTTTAATTCCTTTGGTGAAATCGCCCTCATACACAAAAGGCGCACTGCCAATGATGTGATCCACCATCGTCATGGAGGTTATAAAGTTCATCACAAACTCCTGTTTTTCTTAGAAGCCTCTATAATCAACTTACAGAGGCTTCTATTAGCTTCTCAATTAGTCAATAAACATTCCCCTTCTGGGCAGCTCATGAACGCTCTTCCAGCCCTCACTGAGTGGCTCTCTCAGGCAAGGTTCAATCTCCTCATAAGGCCGCAAGGAGAACTTTTTCGGATCTGGAACCTGGCCGGCTGGATAAGCCTCCAGAATATCCTCTACCATAGCGTTCAGATACTCACAGATTGCCGCAATGGCCCGCTTCACTCGACGCGCGTCTCCCCGGGACGGATAACCAACCACACCTTCGGGTGTTCCAAAGCGTTCAATCACCCGATGGCCCTCAGCCTCAGACCACTTGTTAGGCCGATGGAAGGAATCCACGGAACCATCATAGAAGCCACCGTCCAGCATACCAAAGCTCTTGGCCTGGGCGTCCACCACGCAACTCATGTCAACCATATCTGGGAACATCAGAAGTGCTGCGGAAGTCTCGGCCTCGTCCGCATGGACAAAGGGTGTTGACACGAAATCAGGCCGTTCGTCTCCTAGGGGATAAAAGAACTCACGTACGGCGCGATGCCACTCTACCACAGTTGCAAAAGCAGGAAGCTGATACCGCTTGAAAAATTCTTGGATTGCTGATTCCATCATCCAATCCATACCATGGTTATTTACCAAAATAATCTTGCGGAAGCCATCGTCCCATAACCCCAGCATAACATTGATCAATGTGTCAACTATGCTCTTTTCACTCGTCATAACTGTTCCCGGCATACCACAATGATGGTAGGGATGACCACCATAATTGATGGGCGGAAGCGCAAGAGCCACCTCATGGCCAGCCTTTGCCGTCTTTCTGCGGACAGCCTCACAGATGGAGCTACACATAAAAGTATCAAGCCCTGAATTGTTATGGATTCCGTGATTCTCTGTACAGCCGATGGGAACCATAACAATATCATTTTTATGGCGCTTCTCAATTACCATCTTTCGGGGAGATGTCTGGATATAGCATCCAGGTTTTCCCATCTCAGAATCAGAAGGAATCTCATAGTCATCCAAAATTGTCTGAATCTCTTCCTCACTTGCATCCCAAAGTCTTTTCTTCAAGCGTCCAACTTTATCGTCCTCGAAGAAAATATTGGGATAATCTGTTGTCAAATACTTCTCTTTCAATTTCATTCTTCCTTTCTAATATTTTCCATTTCCAAGCCTGCCATAGCAGACCCAGTCACATGTTATTCTTTACTCATCCTTGAAGGTGTCTACATTTTCAAGTGTTACGACCTTAGTCTTAACCTCATAGAAATCTTCTACTTCTTTTCCGTCCAGAACATCCACGGCTGCCTGCACTGCAGTATACCCCTGCATATAGGGATTTCCAAAGGAAGTTGCAAACAGCTTACCCTCTTTTACAGCTCCTACAGCGTCATCATTCGCATCCTGTCCAGAAATCAGAATTTCTCCCGTTTTTCCAGCTGCATCTACAGCCTCTGCAGTCCCCATTGCCATCTCGTCGTTGCAGCAGATAATGGCATCAACATCGGGATAAGACTGAAGCAGGTTCTGAACTACATTCATAGCGTCTGCACGGGAGTAATTGGCCGACTGCTGTGCCACTACTTCAATGTTCGGATACTCGGCGAGAGCCTTCTCAAAGCCAGTCACACGGTCGATAGAGGTCTGCGCACCTGTAGAACCTTCAATGATAAAAATGGTTCCCTCTCCCTCCATCTTTTCCAAAACGACCTTTGCGGTATCATAGCCCTGGTTTACATTTTCCAAGCCTACAAAGGTTACATACTGTTCTGCATCAGATATTCGGGTATTCAAGTTAATCACAGGAATTCCAGCATCATTGATCTTTTTTGTTGCTGGAACAATCGCTTCAGAGTCCACCGGCGCAATGACAACAGCGTCCGCCCCTGACACGATGGCTTCCTCGCAAAGCTGGGACTGCTGCTCATTTCCAGAACCCTCTGCCGTATCTACAGGCGTCTTAAAGATAACATTCACCCCGAAATCTTCACCAGCCTGCTTTGCTCCGTCCATAGTACTGATCCAGAAGGGAGCTGTGCTGTTTTTCACCATCACAACCACATCTCTCATTTCTCCAGAGGCAGCTTCGTTTTCATCTCCTCCCTCACTCGTCTCTGTGTCTGCACTCGTGTCTGTGTTTGTGCTCTCTGTGGACTTGCCCCCGCACCCTGCCATAGCTGTTACTGTCAATACCATTGCCAATACTACTGATAACTTTTTCATTATTCATCTTCTCCTTCCTTTTGTTTAAGATTTTTCTATCAAAACAGCCTCCCGCCGTTATGATTCACTTATTTTTTACTTTTTCTTTTCCGCAAACTTTGCCATCAAAATGCTCAAGCCTCTCTCATAAAAAATCGAGAACAAAATTACAAAGCCTACGACTGCTTGTTGCCAGTTGGTAGAAACTCCCATAATGTTCATACCATTCCGAATAAACATAATGACCAATGCGCCAATAACCGTATTTAAGACAGAACCTTTGCCGCCTCCAAAGGCGATACCTCCGATAAGGGCCGCGGCAATAGAGTCAATCGTCAGCGTTCCCTTGATAGTCGGGTCAGCCGCATTCAACCGGGACAGATACAAAATTCCGGTGAGGGAAGCTAGCAAGCCATTGATAACATACACTGAGAGGATGATATTGTCAGTGCGGATACCGGAAAATCCGGCCGCCGTTCTGTTGTGCCCTACTGTATAGAGTGCGCGTCCATAGATCGTACATTTTGTCACAAAGAAGAGTAGAGCAAAAACCAGTATCGTAAACAAGGCAATATTGGGAATACCAGGTATGAGGCTTCCATTCGTCAGGGAACGAAAGGTATCTGGGAATCCATAAATATACACTCCATCGCAAGCCACATACGCCAGTCCCAAAGCCACGAAGTCAATGGAAAAGGTCGCGATAAATGGCTCAATCTTAACCTTGCTGATTAAGATGCCATTGCAAAGGCCGAATCCGACTCCCACGCCCAGCGATACCAGAATCCCCAGAAGGTACTGTCCATTCTGAAAGTAGGGAGCGCTGAAATAGCTGGATAGAACCATATTCGAGGCCATAGAGATATCAATTCCATTGGAAATAATCGCAAGGCTCATTCCAAATGCCATCAAAATCGTAAAAGGAGCCTGCTGAAAAATAACCTGGGACAGATTGCTGGCGTTTAAAAATGCATTGGGTTGCAGTAGTGCCAGGACAAGAATAACCACAAGTAAGATCAAGAAACGGGAAATTAAGTCAATTCGATTCTTTGTTTTAAGCGACATTCCGATACACCCTCCTTAATCCCTTGATATTCTTTCTGTTCTCATTGAGAACATCGATGACAATCAGACTTACGATTACCAGGCCGATGATTGCTTTTTGCCAGGTTGCAGCAATTCCCATAAGGCTTAGCCCGCTGGCCAGGATACGTAGAAGCAGGGTTCCAAGTACCGTCCCCTGTATGCCCCCTTTTCCACCAGCAAAGGAAGTTCCGCCAATAACTACGGCCGCCATGGCGTTGAAGGAATAGTCTGTGCCCACAGAGGGACTGCCTGAGTTTGTCATACAGGCGATGGCAATACCAGCTATGGATGCAAATAATCCACTCAGCATATAGACTAAAATCCTTACCTTTACTACCTTCACACCGCTGACCTTCGCCACATTTTCCGAACCACCGATAGAGTACACATCATATCCAAACTTCGTATTGTTTTGGATAAAAATCATTAGGAGCGTCAGAAGAATTACAATCCAGATAATCACATAAAGTCCAAGAATTTTGCCATTTCCTATGTAGTCGAGCACATCGCTTTTGATGGAAACCGTCACGCCGTCAGTAGTGACTAACGCCAACCCTGCGAATATGGACATACTGGAGAATGCTACAACCCAGTAGTCAAAATTCAGCTTTGCCACCAGGATACCGTTTATCGTTCCGATGGCTGCTCCCATGGCCAGTGCAATCAAAAGTACCAGAGGAACCAGAAGACCTTTATTTATCAGAACCGCCACTATGACTGCCGTCATAGACACCACCGAGCCAACTGAAATGTCATTCTTTCCCATCAGGATGACCAAAGTCAGACCCATAGACGTCAACAGAAGCGTGCAACTATTTCTTAAAATCAGCATCAAATTATAACTCGTAAAAAAATTCTCATTCATGATACTGAAAAAAACTACTAAAAGAATATCGCCTATCAGAATTCCCGGGACGTTAAGCCCCTTTATTTTCTTTCCTATCTCGCTCATTCCGTACCGCCTTTCCCGCCTACAGCAAATTCCATAATCTTCTCCTGCTCCAGTTCATCGCGGTCCAATTCTCCAGTGACTTCCCCGTCCTTCATGACATAAACCCTGTCTGAGATACCGATCACCTCATTTAGTTCCGAGGATATCATCAGGATGCCATACCCTTCATTTACTAGCTTATCGAGCAGCTTGTAGATTTCGCTCTTTGCCCCCACATCGATGCCTCGAGTCGGCTCATCGATAATCAAAAACTTACAGCCCGTCTCCAGCCACTCACCAATCACTACTTTCTGCTGGTTTCCACCAGACAGTTCGCCTGCAAGTTTGCTCGCGCTCGGTGTAGCAATCCGAAGTTCCTCCACATATTTCTTTCCAATTCTATCTTCCACCCTGGCATTCAAGATTCCGCCCTTGAAGGTCTTTTTCAGACTAGCCAATACAAGGTTCGACTTAATAGGCATCTGGAGGACAAGTCCTTCCGTCTTTCTGTCCTCAGACAGGTATCCAAGAGAACATTTGATAGCCTTCGTCGGCGTAATTTTCTTGTGTTCCTGACCAAACAATGTAAAGCTACCCTTCTCAATAGGCTCTCTTCCAAACACTGCCTTTGCCACCTCGGTACGTCCCGCACCAATTAAACCGGAGAGAGACACGATCTCACCAGCTCTCACCTTGATGTTCACATTGCGGAAGCGATACCCGGTCAAGTCATGAGTCTCAAAGATGACCTCTCCCGGCTGGCAGTGATTGCGCTCATACATCTTCTCGATTTTACGTCCTACCATCATGCTTATGAGATCGGGTAGTTCCACATCCTTTGCAGAAACTGTGTCTATGTACTGACCATCCCGCATAACTGTCACCTGATCTCCAATCCGTTTGATCTCATCCATACGGTGGGAAATGTAGATAATGGCGACGCCATCCCTCTTCAATTTTTCCACAATTTGGAACAGCTTTGTAATCTCGCGATTGGTCAAAGAGGACGTGGGTTCGTCCATGATGACAAGCTTTACTTCCTTAGAGAGGGCCTTTACCACCTCAACCATCTGCATCTGTGCGATAGAAAGTTTCTTTACCAGGGTGTTGGGATTCATGTCGAGTCCCAGACTGCCCATCAAATTCTTGCTGTCCTGTACCATCTTCTTGTAGTCCACCACACCCGGTTGTCCCGGTTTCATGGGCTCATGCCCCAGATAAATATTCTGAGCAATTGTCCGGTCTGGAAGCAGATTTAGCTCCTGATGAATCATACTGATTCCTGCATCCATCGTCTCCCGGACGTCCCGGAAATTCACTTCCTGTCCATCATACCAGATGGTCCCTTCATCTCTCCTGTAGACGCCAGAAATAATCTTTACCAGTGTGGATTTTCCTGCACCATTCTCGCCCAGCAGAATGTGCACCTTGCCCCGCTCGCAGGTAAGCTGAATCTTATCAAGAGCCAGGGTTCCCGGAAACCGTTTCGTAATCCCAGTCATTTTCAGGATAACGCCTTCTTTGACTTCGCTCACTGTGTCTCCTCCTTTTCTTCTATCTCTCCCAAAGGTATACCATTCATTATTCCAATCTCTCTCACACCTCCAAAATCACTTTCATGCTGATAGCTGTATCTCTTGCAAGCAGGAAAGCCTCCTCCGCCTTCCCTATGGGAAGGTAATGGCTTACCAGCTTCTTTGCCGAATGCGGACATTTCTGAAGGAATTCCATGGCCCTTGGGAAATCTCCTGTTCCTCCAATGGAACCCACAACCGTGAGAGATTTGGTCACAATCAATTTCTGTGGAATCTCGGCCTTTGCCGCCATTCCCACACATCCAAGAACACCGCCCGGCTTCACCAGGTTAAAGGCATTTGCGAAAACAGAAGGAACGCCCGTAGTCTCAATAACCACATCGTACTTTGCCGTCGCATACATAGATGCGTAATCTCCGCCGCCTTCCCCTGGATCCATATCCTCCGCCGTGGGAATTACCGCGTTTTCCGACTTCGCGATCTCAGTTCTGTGTTCAGAAAGGTCGTACAGTTCCACCTGCTTGCAACCCTCCATATGGATGAACAGCATCAGGGCGCTCATTCCGATGACGCCGCCGCCCAGCACAAGAACCCGCTTGTCAATAAATCCTTCCGGCACACTCTTTCGAACCTTTTCAATCAAATGAGCTGCCACAGCCACCGGCTCTGTCAGGCAAAGGTGGGAGAGCCCGACTCCTTCCGGTGCTTTATAGACGTATTTTTCATCGCGTATGATGTATTCGCTCGTCGCTCCATCGACGGTAATTCCAAATTTTTCAATATGTGCGCACAAATTTTTGTCCTTGGCGCACATGGGACAGACACCGCAATATTGGGAACAATCACCTGTGACACTATCACCCACCGATACTTTGGTAACATTCTTACCGACCGCCTCCACCACGCCAGACCACTCGTGTCCGAAACGCAAGGGATAGCTATGGGGGGCGTTGTAAGTTCCGTTAAACAAATGGATGTCAGAGCCGCAGATTCCCACATATTTTACGTGAATCAAAACCTCTGTGTCTGTGGGAACTGGGATCTTAGTCTCCACCGCCCGTATTTTTTTTGGCTCTTCCAGTATGTAAGATACCATTTTTCTAATCCTCCCCTTCTCCGTTCGGATGAATCAGAACCTTTAAGGCTCCATCCTTTCTTCCTGTAAAAGTATCAAAGGCCTCGTGAATATCTTCTATTGAGAATATATGTGTAATCAGCGGTTCCATCTGGATGGTTCCCTGGCTCATCAGATTCAGGACTGTACGGCTGCAATTTGGATTGGCCCGCACACCATGCAGGGTAATTTGATTCATAATCAGAGTTTTCAAAGCTGCCTGCTGCCCATCTTCTCCCGGTATGCTGACAAGGGCCACATGTCCGCCCTTTCTCGCCATCTGAACAGATTCAAAGTAAGCGCTTGCATTTCCGGCCGCTTCAATAACCTGATGGGCTCCGCCCTTCGTAATCCGCTTCACTTCTCCCACCACATCGGGACACTCTTCAAAGTTGATAGCCACATCTGCCCCCATCTCGACAGCCTTCTCCAGCCGCTTTCCGCGGCCAATCATGATGGTGGCGGATCCAAGAGCCTTTGCAAGAATCATAGCCGCTATACCCATGGGGCCAGGGCCAATGATCGCTGTGTATCCTCCTGGTTCCACGCCTGTCAACCGGAGGGCATTGTAGGCAATCCCCGTCGTATCCACCAAGGTGCCCAAATCGTAACTTACGTTTTCTGGCAAGGGCGTTAGGGCCTTTTGATCGTAAACCTGATACTGTGCATAACAGCCCTCAGACGAATGGCCGTAATGATGATGGCCCGCCTCCTTCTTTCCATAATTCAGACAGAGATTGTAAAATCCTTTCTTGCACATCTCACACGTACCACAACCGCAATGTGCTTCACCCGCAACCCGGTCCCCTGGTTTCAAATCTGTGACGCCTTCACCGACCTCTACCACCTGCGCTGCAAACTCATGTCCTGCCACGAAGGGGTAGTATGGTGGCCAGCCGTTCTTTAATACTTTACCTGAAAAAATGCCCGGGTCAGAACCACAGATTGCAATAGATTTCACCATAACCAGTACTTCTCCATATCCCGGAACTGGTATCGGGAGTGTCTCTACGGAATATTCTCCTGGGGCTTTGATCTGCACAGCTCTCATTTTTTTCTTATTCATATAATTTCACCTTCTAGTTCATATAAAATTTGTATTTTTTTGTTAACTTATTATTTAAAATTGGTATTTTTCTCTTTAATTTCCTAATGGCATTTCAATGGCATGCCATTTTGACTTGAAAAAATTCCCTTATCCTGATACTACGTACATCCTAAGGGGTTTGTATTTTTGCTATATATTTATTATTGTTTTTTCTTATTATCCAACAATATGCTTATTAAGTCAAGTATTATTTTTACTTTTTTGTAGAAATTTTACCTGTTTTTTTGAAGTTTACAAAAATTGATTTATATTTATATCAAAAGAATCGTAAAAAGTACTTGCCTTTTTCAATTTAATTCCTTATAATAATCTTTAATGGCATGCCATTGGCATTTTATTTTTGCCAATATCAGCAATGAACAGCATCCAAAGAAACTTTTACTACTATTTTTAAGGAAGAAAGGAAGGATTATTATGAGCAAATGGCAGATTCCCGCCACTGGTGGCAACATGGAAGTTAACAATGGCATCTATTATCAGAACATGTCTAACCGCGACGTGGCAGAACGGTTGAAGAAAAATGATGTCATCCTTATCCCCGTAGGTTCTACGGAGAACCACGGCCCCAGCGCCCCCTACGGAGAGGACACCTACCTGGATACGAGACTATGCGAACAGGTAGCAAAGGCCACTGGCTGTACTGTTGCACAGCCCATCTGGTATGGATCACACCCCTATCATCATCTTGGGCAGAAAGGAACAATTATGATTCCCGAAGAGACTCTGGCCGACTATCTCGTCTATGTATTTGCCGGCTTCTGGAACACAGGCTTTCGGAAGATGATTGTTGTCAATGGGCACGGACAGGATTATGTGATTCCTCTAGCTATTCACAAATTCGGAAAGAAGTTCCAGGTCCCTGCGATTATCCTTTATACACACTTCTGGAATGCCGCTAGGGAACAGATGGAGACCAAAGAGCATGGAGGCCCCTATGATACGCCTTTTGTACATGCAGACGAGGTAGAGCAGTCCTGGTCCCTGGCTCTGTTTCCTGAACTTTGCCAGCAAGAATATGCTGTGAAAGTGTCCCCCGCTCCCCTGATTCCATCAGGCCATATTAATAACTCTGCTGAGACTGGCTCTGGTCCCATCAAATGGTACAATGCCCTCGGTTCCTGTGGCATGGAGTGCATCTGTCAGCCTCAAGGCGTCATAGGAGATGCTTCTCTGGCTGATGCCGAGAAAGCTCGCAAGGGTGTAGAGATGACTCTCGACTATCTGGAGAAGCTTGTCAACGACATTCTGGAGCGCTACCCAGCTGGAGAACTTCCTCCCATCGAAAAGATGACTCAGCGTGATCCGGAGGCTGTCAAGGCTGTTGTAAATGGTGAGCGTCATATTTATACACTTTCCTATTAAAAAGGAGGAGCGTTATGCATAATCGTTTATCCATTACTGCCATTGAGGAGGGCGCTCCACGAGCCCCTCTAGTATTACGCGGAGATCTGGTGACTTCTGTGCAGCGGGCAGCAAGTTTTGGCTATGGCGCACTTGAAATTCATGTTATCGATGCCTCCACTTTCCCAATAGAGAAACTCAAGGCTGCCCTGAAAAAAAATGGTATCTGTATCTCCTCTATCGTGACTGGTCAAATCTTTACTCGGCGTCACCTGTGCATTACATCTTCTGATCCTAAAAACCGTGCCGCTGCCATGTCTGAGGTAAAAGACTATATTGATATCGCCGCCGCCCTTGATGCGGCGGACGGTGTCGTCATCGGCTGGGTGAAAGGAAACCATCCAGACGGCGATCGCACTCAATTTGACGCATTGCTGGCAGAACAATTAGGAATCCTCTCAGTTTATGCGAAAGAAAAGGGTCAGCGTATTCTGATCGAGGTAATTAACCGATATGAAACAAATCTATTTAATACAGCAGCTGAATTAAAAACGTTTATACAGAAATGGGGACTCCAGAATTGTTTTATCCATCTGGATACCTTCCATATGAACATCGACGAGGCTGATATGTCGGAAGCCATTCGGACGGCCGGCAAGGATCTTGGTTATTTCCACTTAGCCGACTCTAACCGACTTGCACTTGGATGTGGGCACATATCCTTTGATCCATTGTTTGCCACACTCCAAGAGGTGGGATACCAGGGTTCTATTTCACTGGAATGTATTCCTGAGCCTGATTCTGTGATAGCAGCAGAGAAGTCTAGGACTTTTCTTTCCAAATACCTAGGATAGCGCGCTTAAATGGGCTTCTTTCTCTACCCAATAGTATCCGAGCCAGCTTGAATGGGTTTGCGCCATTCAGGCTGGCTCTTTCTATGTAATTTATGTAACTTATACTTAAGGCATCTCGCCGTACAAACTTTCACTACCCAGAAATTCGTTGAATTTTTTATATGCATTTGCTATAATTAAACAATAAGAAAACATGAAAAAATGTTTCCATAAGGAGATCTAAGAAAATGGATCTTTATGAAAAAGAAGACGCGATTAGCATTTCCAACAGTGCAAGTAAGGCTGACTATGTCTATCGCATACTAAAAAATAAAATTTTAACTGGTGTCTATGCGCCTGGTACTGCCCTCTATATTCGGGAAGTCAGCGCACAGCTAGATGTTAGCCGTACACCTGTAAAGGAAGGAATCAACCGCCTTGCTTATGAGGGCTATGTTGAACTTCTGCCCAACCGATGTGCCCTCGTCTCGCGAATCAGTTCTACTGATGTGATTGAAATTCTGGAACTTCGTGAGAGTCTGGAACGCTCTGCCGCCTACTATGCAGCTCAACGGCGTACAGATGCTGATATCCTAGAACTTGAAAAGATCAGCAATATCCATAGCCAGATACCCTCCAGCGAAGTAGCACTAATGGCAGAATGGGACAAGAAATTCCATATGGCTGTCGCAAAGGCTACCTACAACCGCCACCTGTACGAAGCCATCGAAAAGGTATTTGCCCAGTTGGTTCGAATTACGCTTCCTATCAGTCGTGATCGCTTGCAAAATTCCATTGCACAACACGCCCTCGTTTTGAAGGCCATCCTGGACAAGGATGCTGAAGCAGCACGCCATCATATGTCAGAGCACAATCAGGATATCTTGAATTCTGTGCGTATGTATCAGTTTCAGAATAATCATTTATTTAAGTAATAAGTTTTTTCTGTAAGCATAACAGAGCCCCCACGCCTAACCTTTGAGCAGTATAGGGTGGGGGTTCTATTTTTCTTTTATTTCATCTTCTTACTGGAAACTCACCAATTGGTTCCAGCCATCAATGATAAACTGATCGGTAGTTCGATTTACAGATCCAAAAGTAATAAATTCGTCTCTCGTCATCCCTTCCTCTTCGTAAGCCTTCCGAAATTCTTTCATTGTCATCAGGCGTGCAATCACATCCTTGTCCACGGGAATCTGAATTCTTTCCTCACAGGGCTGATCCGGGGCAATTATTTTCACAATCTTTGGCGCCAGTGAAAAGATCATTCGGGCTCCGGCAAGCTCCGTGATCTGATTTGTACCGCGAAGGCCCGCAGGCATCAGGAAGGTATCGTAGCCACGCTCGCCAAAAATTTGATATGCCTTTTTCAAGCAGGCAATTCCTGCCTGGACAATGTCTCCCTCTTCCACTTGAGCCTGGTTGTCATGTACCACATCCCTCAGATAATCATCCAGACGGCCGGCCATTAGAACTGCGATGCTAAGTCCAGGTCGGATACCATTCTTTACAGCCCTTTCCTTTCCACGCTTCGCGGCAGCACCCACAGCAAGCACCTGAGGAACCGTAAAACTTACAGTCGCCGCAACATTCATTCCCAAAGCTGCACATTCTTCGTAGACCGTAATTCCTGCGTTGGTTGCCGGAATCTTCACCACAATATTAGGCGCCCAGGAGGCAATCTCCTTTGCCTGCTTCATCATATAATCCACATCCCCCGTCTTAGATGGGTTCACCTGTGCACACACATACCCTTTTCCAATCTCTCCCCGATCGTAAATTGGCCGAATCTCCTCCGCATAAAAACAAGCCACCAGCTTCGTAAGCTCACATGCCTTCTCTTCACCGCTTAAATCCTTCGGAAGATGGCTAAGCCTCTCTTCCCAAAAGGCTCTGTCCCCTCGAAGAGATGCATTAACCAGGAAGGGGTTTGTCGTTATTCCAACTGCCCCGTTTAAAAATGCTTCCTGCTGTTCTCCACGCAGGGCTGAATCATGCCATCCTATGGTATCCGTCTCATTACAAAACCATTTAATATACTTGTTTTCTTCCATCTCTTTTCTTCCTCCATTTTTTCTCATACACTGCAAGTCAAAAATATACATCCCGCGCGTTTTGGTATAAGATAGCTGACAGCTCTTCTTCCTTGATCCCAGGAATCTCAAAAACATATTTCAGTAAATCCTGATAGGATTCATGACAAAGGACCGAAGGAGCATCCGTCCCCCAGATCAGCTTATCATAACCCACAATCTCCTTTGCAATCCCTATATAATACTGTGCTGTATGAAAGGGCCAACGCTCCGGCATCAAGTTAAATGGTACTGCCGCCAAGTCAAGCCAGACATTTGGAAGTGTCAGGATCTCCAATGCCTGCTTCAGAGCCTCCTCATCCTGTTTGTGGCATGCCAGTAAATGACATATAACAATTTTCATCTCTGGGTATTTCTGTGCAATATTCCTCACAGCTTCTGGTTGAAAACTGCTCATTCCCGGGCTACCCATATCCAGCACCAGCGTATGTCCAGCAGAAGCTGTTTTCCCAATCCAGGGCTCTAAGCCTATATCCAATGGATAATCTTTGTGGTATCCCATCAGTCCGCCACCTGTACTACTCTCAAATTTCAAAATGCGAAATCCAAGCTCCCCAAAAAGTCGCTGATAAAGCTCATCTGCTCGCCTACAGAATGGATCGAAAGTCGCTGCCCCCACCAACCTGTCTGGGTATTGGCTCACCACTTCAGCGGTGTACTCATTTTGAAATCCATAATAACTTCCCTGTAAAAGCACCGCCCGCTCTATCTGATTTTTATCCATGAGGCGAATCAAGCTTTCTCCTGTAAACTCTCTATCCCCGTACCCTTCTGGGATCATAGCGTCCACATCTCCATTGGACCATCTCGCCAGGCCTTTCCCTATGGCCCGCAGTTCTCCCCGTGCCGCAAACCCCTTTAGAGTCTCAAACACATGGGCATGACCGTCTATAATTTTCATAGGTCCTCCTATTAAAGTTCCGCTCCGGCCCTTCCAGTACACGGGGTAATAGAACGAATTTCCAGCCGCATTTCATGTGTCTGGAAATTGTTCTGTGCACTGTTCGGGCCTTCGCTGTTAGTTCACTGCTTTCGACCTTACTCTGCTCCTCTTTAATCCACTGTTACGGTAACGCACATACGCATCCAACGCAACTGCAGCAATAATGACAATTCCCTTTACGACTCCATGGTAGGAGCTTGGTATCCCCATCAGCCGAAGCGCATTACTGATAATTCCCACCAGCAGTGCTCCCCAGATGGCGCCCTGAATATTTCCTTCTCCACCCATCAGGGAAACGCCACCCAATACAATTGCTGTCAGTACATCATTCTCGTATCCCTGTGCAGCCTTGGCAATGGCCTGACGGTTCATACTGGCCAACACAATGCCAGCCAACGCTGCTGTAAAGCTTGAAGCAATATAGGCAATAATTTTTACTCGATTACTATGTATACCAGATAAGTCACTGGCCTGCGTGTTTCCGCCGACTGCAAAGATATGCCTTCCATAAACAGTGCGGTTCAAAATTATATAACTGATAATAGTTGCAATCAGCATAATATAGATAGAAAACGGCACACCCAGCAGTCTGCCTCCTCCCAGGAAAATAAATCCTTCTGGCTCCATGATGCTGATTACCTTATTGTTTGTGATCAACTGTGCAATACCATATACAATGTTTTGAGATGCCAGTGTTACCAGAAATGCCGGCACTCCGAACCTTGCCACAATGATCCCGTGCAACAGCCCAACTAAAATACCGAATCCCAATCCTAACAGTACGCCAATAAGGGCGCTGCTCCCTGTATTTCCGTTATTTACAATATATTTTACACAGACAGCGCCACTGGCCGCCGCTACAGCTCCCACCGACAAATCGATGCCGCCCAACAAAATGGTAAAAATCGTTCCGCAGACCATTACTCCATAGATGGAGATAGACAACAAAATACTTTTAAAATTAGCTCCTGTCAGAAAGACCCCCGGCTGAAGGACAGTAAGCACAATGATGATAGCCAGGATAATCCAAAGCTTCTGGGAGCGCATCAATAGCCCCCGGATATCCGTATTCTTTTTCATCATTTACCTCCCTCCTCAATTCCTGATGCTGCCATTAGGATATCCTCCTGGGTAATCCTTCCGCTGGCAAACTCCTTAAAAATTGTTCCCTTCCGCATAACTAATATTCTGTGGGATACACGCAGCAATTCCTGAAGATCGGAGGATACTACAATCACGCTCGTCCCCTGCTTCGCCAGATTATCCAGAAGCTTGTATACCTCATCCTTGGCGCCGATATCAATTCCCGCTGTGGGTTCATCCACAATCAGAACTTTCAGATCTCTGCTCAGCCATTTGCCAAGCACTGCTTTTTGCTGATTTCCTCCAGAAAGATTTCCCACAGGTATCTGTGGGTTTCCCGGACGGATATCAAGGCTTTCCACCATCTGTATACCCAGTTGCTTTTCATCCCGGCCTTTTACAAATCCTTTTTGTGCCAGGCTGTCATAATTTGTCAGAGCCACATTTTTTTCAATGGCAAGAAGAGGAATAAACCCCTGATTCCTTCTATCTTCTGGCACCAGGCCAAAGCCCAGTCCAATCATATCGCTTACTTTGCCTAAAACCTTCTTTCCCTTAAAATAAATCTCTCCAGAATCATAAGTGTCCGCCCCAAAGATACACCGCATGACTTCCGTTCTCCCGGCTCCCATGAGGCCGCCAAAGCCTAAGATTTCACCTCTATGTAGTTCAAAACTCACATTTTGGAATACGCCCTTCCTGGTCAGCTCCTTTACTTTCAGCACTGTTTCCTGCTTGGAATGGCAGAGTTGGTTGGAGGCTGTCGCCTCGCTCAGTTCCTTTCCAATCATCAAGCGTATTACTTCTGTGGGATTAATTTGCTCCTTTGTAAGAACAGCTTCCTTTGTCCCGTCCCGAAGAACCGTAAGCCGATCGGAAAGACGATATACCTCTTCTAAGCGATGTGAAATATATATAATACTTACACCTTTTTCCCTCAACTGTTGGATGATTTCAAACAAACTCTCCGATTCCCTGGCGCTCAATGAGGCTGTAGGCTCATCCATAATAATAACCTGCGACTCTTCACTTAGAGCTTTTAGAATTTCTACTGTCTGGCGCTGGGCAATCGTAAGGGTCTCTACTGGAGCATCTGCATCAATGTGAAATCCATAGAGATCGATTAGTTTCTGAACCTCTTCTTTCATCTTCCTGCGCTTCAAAAAACCGACCTTGCTGTCTTCTTTTCCCAGCATTACATTCTGTGCTACCGTCAAAGTAGAGATCAGGCTCAATTCCTGATAAATGACGCTGATCCCACATTTTGCTGCATCACTCCTGCTATTGATTTCTTTGCGTTCCCCATTGATGTATATTTCCCCGTTGTCTTTGGGATAAATACCGGTAAGGATTTTGATCAAGGTAGATTTTCCTGCCCCATTTTCCCCCATAAGTGCGTGAACTTCGCCTTTTCTCACTTCAAAATTCACTTTTTTCAGCACCTGGACGCCGTTGAAGGTTTTCACAATGTCCCGCATCTCTAAAATAGGGATCTGTTCCATTACACTTCACCTCCCACCAGTCTTTCTTCATCCTGCCTCGCTTTTTCCATAATCTGTCTCTGCTGGTGCTGATCGTAAACTGAGTCGAAGATAACCATCAGAACAATGACAACACCTTTCACAATGAGCTGTGTAGCTGTAGGAACATTGTACTTATAGATTCCATTTTGCAACACTGCCATAAATATGGCGCCAATTACGCTGCCCATCACGTCTCCCCGACCGCCGCTCAGGGCGCAGCCCCCGATAACCGCAGCGGAAATAGCATCAAACTCGAATCCTGTTCCTGTATCTGTCGTCACACTTCCTACACGTCCCATGGTAAACAGTGCCCCAATACCGCATAAGAAACCTGTAATTGCAAACACAGCTACCTTCACCCTCGCCGTATTGATTCCAGAGAGATCGGCAGACTTTCTATTTGCCCCTGTGGCATAAATATAAACTCCCGGCTTCGTACATTTTAAAAAGAGCTGTCCCAATATGGCCAATAGGATGAAAGCAATCGTTACAAGGTAAACCCCATTGATGCTGCCTCCCCAAACCAAAATCCCTCTGTCTTTAATTACTTTATTAACAATTGATCCGTCTTCTTTAATAGCTGTAATCAACATCAACGCCCGAAAAATAAACTGTGTAGATAAAGTTGCAATAAAATCAGGCAGCCTGAAATGCGCTACCAGTATACCATTCAGAAGCCCTACCAGTGTTCCGATTAAAAGCGCGATCACAATAATCGCTGGCGACGGCAATTGATAATAATACAAAAGTCGCGCACAAATCATGGCAGAAATTCCCAAGTTCGCGCCAGTGGATAAATCAATCCCGCCTGTTATAATTACCATCGTCGCCCCGATGGCAATAATCCCTATCACAGAACATTCCCTCAGGATATTCAGTAAATTTGCCCCACTAAAGAAATTATCGGTGGTAAATCCAAACACGATTAGCAAGATCAACAGCAGGCCAATAGAAATCAATCTCCGAACATTTTCCTGTCGCATAACCGTTCCCTTTCCCTTGTGATAAACACTTTAACAGAAAAGGGGGGCTGTTCTCAGCTCCCCCTGCATCTTCCTACTACCAGCGCATATCGTCCGTAATATCAGAAACATTCTCAGAAGTAACAACAATCGGAGCTATTTTTACGACAGGTGTAGAAGCATTGCTTCTTACACCGGCAGCAATATGATACATTGCCATACGCGCACAGGTCGCTCCCTGCTCCTGGCAGTTCGTATAAATGGTACCAGTACACAGCCCCTGCTCGATATACTCAAGCATCTTTGTCTCGCCGTCCATGCCCCAAATCTGAATATCGTCCAGCCGGCCGACAGCTTTTGCCGCCTCTGCCGCGCCTTCTGCCATGGCATCATTATGACAGAATACAGCATCAATTTCCGGGTACTTGGTCAGAAAATCGGCCATAACTGTATAGGCCTCCTCAGTCAGCCATTCACCTGTCTGCTCGTCCAAAATCTCAATATCCGGGTAGGCTTCCAGTGCATCCTTAAATCCTCTGGATGAATTCTCACCCTTAGTCGCTCCCGGTGACGCCTGAATAATCACAACATTTCCCTTTCCCCCAAGAGATTCCGCAATAGACTGTGCAACCTGTGCTCCACCCTCATAATCAACCATTGCTACCAGCGAGGAGTGAGGAGTATCTGCATCCAGGTTTACAGTAATCACTGGGATCCCTGCAGCCTCTGCTTTCTGTACAGAAGCTGCCAAACCGGCAGAATCCACACTCTGAAGGATAATTGCATCATAAGATTGGTTGATTAAATCATCTATAATCTGAACCTCTGTATCTACAGAAGCTTCCCCGTCAAACACATTAAAGGTTACTGTCGAATAATTTGCGAACTCCGCTTTCATACCCTCTGCCCACGCAGATCCAACAGAATCTCCTATCGTGTAAGGAATAAATGCAATCTTAACATCTTCCTCATAGGGATTCTTGGTTGTAGCAGGCGCAGCTTCCTCTGCTTCTGCCTTATCCCCTGTTTCTGATGAGCTCTCCATTGCAGCTTCGCTGTCCGTCTTTACGTTTCCACAACCACCCAATACCGTCAACGCCATGCATGCTACTGCCAATACCCCAGCAAGTAATTTCCTTTTCATACCTTTCCTCCTTTTACGTTTTTTACTTGTATTTTTTGTTCTATATATTATATCCATCTGGCGGATATCTTTGTGGAACCATAAGTCTCCAGCGGCGACCATCCAGTCTCCATAAACTGAGACAATAGTTTCTGCATCACGCCAAATGTAATATATTCCTCCGGCTTCAACCCACCTGACTCATAGGCACGTACAAATTCCGGGATTCTCAATAGTTTCTCCAAAATCTCTGGTTCTACGGGCTGATCAATTCTCACTTCCCTCTCAGGATCCGCCTCAAGCACCATTTCCTGCACCCTCGTCGTAATACTAAATGTTACATCAGCTCCTGCCAGCTCTGCCAGATGATAGTGACCTCTTAAGCCTGCCGGCATAATCCTTGCCGCATAGCCCTTTTCCTTAAAAATCTGATAGGACCTCTTCGCAATTGCCACTCCGGCCATAGTGATGACATCCTCACCATATCCCAGCTTCATATCCATCGCCACATCTCTGAGATAATCGTCTATTCTTCCCACCTGCTGAACAGCAAAACAGGGAGCTGGTTTTACGCCGTTCTCCTTCGCCTTCTTAAGCCCTCTCTCATAGGCCTCAGCTACAGAAATGGCCTGAGACACAGACACATTTAACGTGGCGCAAATGGGAATTCCCTCAGCCGCAATCTGCTCCATTACCTCTATGCCAGAGCGGGTGGATGGCAGCTTCACGGCCACATTTGGTCTCCAGCTATGGACGCGCCGGGCCTGTTCTAACATTCCCTGGTAATCACCTGCACGACCTGGATTCAACTGTCCCAGGGCATAACCGTCCTTTCCATCGGACGTTTCATATATAGTGCGCACTTGATCCGCCGCATACCCGGCTACCAGTTCCAGAAGAGCCTCTGCCCGTTCTTCAAAGTCCAAATCCTGCGAGATTTTCTCCACCTTCTCCTGCCAAAATTCTGGCTGCATACGGAAAGTGCGGTAAGTTAATACCGGATTAGTCGTAATTCCCTTTGCCCCTCGCTTCAAAGCCAACTCAATCTCATCTGGATTGCCAGAATCATGCCACCATTTTGTGGGAGTTTCCTTTGCAAGCCAGTCGAAATATGTATCACCCATTAGAATCAATCCTCCTTTCCTGCTGATATCCCTATTTATTCACCACATTAACAGGCTCCCCTTTAAGCCATGCTTTAATATTCTCTACTGTTATATCCATAATACGCTGCCGGGACGCCTGGGCTGCCCAGGAAATATGAGGAGTAATCAGACAATTTTTCGCTTTTAGAAGTGGATTATCCCCTTTAATTGGCTCTGTCGATACTACATCCAGGCCGGCTGCATATATTTTCCCACTGTTTAGTGCGTCTGCCAGATCCTGCTCTACCACCAACTGTCCACGACTGTTGTTTATAAGGATCACACCATCCTTCATCTTGGCAATCGTATCCTTGTTGATCATCCCCTCTGTCTCCGGGAATAGAGGACAATGCAGGAAAATCACATCACTCTGATTTAGAAGGGTATCCAGTTCCACATATTCTGCCACCTGTCTGCCTGTCTCGCTCTGGAAGGAATCATAGGCCAGCACCTTCATATTCAGAGAATTCAGAATTTTTGCCGTTGCCTGCCCAATCCTTCCCAGGCCGATTATACCAGCAGTCTTTCCATATAACTCAATCATCGGATAATCCCAATAGCACCAGTCAGGATTGCTCTCCCATTTTCCCTCCTTTACCGTCTGGGCATGATAGCCATAATGAGAGCAAATCTCCAGCAGCAATCCAACTGCATACTGCCCTACAATCTGAGTCCCATAGGTAGGTACATTTACTACAGGGATTCCTTTCTCCCTGGCATATCCATAATCCACCACGTTATACCCGGTAGCCAACACCGCAATCAGTTTCACATTGGAGCACTTATCAAGAGTGTCTTTCGTAATGGGCGTTTTGTTCACAATCACAACCTCTGCGTCACCGATACGCTCTGCAATCAGTGGATCGTCCACATATGAAGTGCGGTCATGTACCGTGACCTCCCCCAATTTCTCCAGGGGAGCCCAACTCAAATCTCCAGGATTTTCTGTATAGCCATCCAGAACTATAATTTTCATATATGAATACCTCCTACTCAGTCTTCCAAAAGCGCCCAGGCACGATTTATCACACGCTTCGTATTTGCCAAAACCACATCTGCATCCTCATCCTCCCAAGGCGTTACCTCTAAGGAGAGTACATATGGATCCTCTGCACAGAAAAATCCCTCTTCTTTTAATACCCGGAAGAAATCCAGAAGCTGCTCTGTATCATTCGCGCTGTGTAGAAATCCAAACCGTGGGTGCTTATCTCCGTAAGCATCCTTGCCCTGTTCCACCACCGCATTTCCAATATGCAGATGTGTAATGTACGGCCGCAGTGTGCGTATTACAAATTTGGATGTTTCATAAGTTGTTGGAAAATGAGACAAATCCACCAGCAGTCCAAAGTTACTGTGGGTCGTGCGCATATCCGCGGCAAATTTTGCCGCATAGGGGGCCGGGCCAATCAGTGCTGCTTTATCCATATCAAAATCAAACACTTCCAGCTCTACTCTCATATTTTTAGAAGCCGCATAAGTGCAGACGTTCCGCGTTGTTTTTAAAAGCTGCTCATATGCTTGATCTTTCGTCTCATTTTGCCATTTTCCTGCCAGAAATGCAATTCCACTTGCTTCCATTTCCTCTGCCTCGTCAATGGCTTCCAGTAAAACCTTTTCTGCTTTTCTGCGTCCTTCTTCGTCAATGTCGTTAGGGTTTAATCCCGGACCAAGAAGGCTCGGCTGCGCCCCATAACAAACTTTCATATGAGACTGTGACAGGATCTTCTTTGCTTCTTTCTTCACATTGGGATCAGCAAAATGCCGAATCTCCAGCGCATCAAAAAAATCATCACACGCCAGTTTTTTGATTGAGTCCACCACATCGTATTTGGGATGACTCATCCATTGAATCGTTCCTACCTGAAAATACTTATGAATTGATTCTCTCATATCTAATTCTCCTTCCAGAATACATTTTATATCTCTTGCAGAGCTAAGTGCCCCTTGGTTCACTGAGGGTATCCTCAGCCGCAGTACATTCCTCCATTCACACTGATGGCCTCTCCGGTAATAAAATCAGTGTCATCCTGTGCAAGGAATACAACCGCTGTGGCGATATCCTCTGCATGTCCCAGCCTTCCTACAGGAATCCGGCTTTCCAGCTCCGAGATTTTCTCCTTAGTCCACTGCCTGATAATAGGAGTTTCAATGGTTCCCGGGCAGACTGCATTTACCGTGATACCTGTGCCTTCTTCTGCCAGCCTTCTGCTCATCCCATATGTCAGAGATAATATTCCTCCCTTGGATGCCACATAAGACATGCCGGAGGCGTAAGAACCCATCTGTCCTGCCACAGAAGAAATATTGATAATACGGGGATGGTCTTTTTTCTCCAGATAGGGAAGCGCCTTCTGCATGCAGAAAAACACACCTCTTAAATTCACGGACTGCACCATATCCCACTCTTTCTCCGTGATTTCCCGTATCGGTGTGGAGAACAGGATTCCTGCATTGTTAACCAGGATATCAAACCCTCCAAAAGCTTCCTCAGCGGCCGCAAACATTTGCTCAATACTATCGACAGAGGCCACATTTCCATAGATCCCTATGCTCCTCGCCTCTTCATTTGTCAAAAGTTCCGCCTGCTTTTTTGCCTCATCTTCGTTAATGTCTGCAAGTACCAGATTCGCTCCTTCTGCTGCCATAGCTTTTGCAATTGCCAGCCCAATCCCCTGTGCTGCTCCGGTAATCACTGCAGTCCTGCCTTTTAATCTCATCCTTCTCTTACCTTCTTCCCTTTTATTCCATACAAATACAGTTTCTAGTCTCCAAATTTCAAAAGAACTTTCAGCATTGTCCCTGGGTTGGCATCAAACTCTGCGAAAGCTTGTGCTGCATCCGTATATGCATATACATCAGTTACAATTTTATCCAGCGGTATGCTGCCCGTCTTTACTAGATCAATCAGCTCTTCAAAATCTTTTTTCAGAGCGTTTCGGGAACCAACAATCGTCAATTCTTTCTTCTGGATTACTGTAAAGTCAAAGTCAACACTTTTCTTTCCGACTCCGATCTGCACTACTCTGCCGCCAAAAGCTACGGCGTCTATACAATCTTGAAAAGTACTGGGAAGCCCTACCGCTTCAATCGTTACGTCAAAGCCCTTACCTTCCGTAATTTTCTCCATGTTTTTCTGGAAAGCTTCGCTCCCGTCGTTCCAAATACCTCCATTTAGTCCAAAGGTTGTCACTGCATAATTCAATTTGTGCTCTGAGACATCTGCAATGTAAACTTGCGCCCCCTTCGCCTTGGCCGATGCCGCCGCCAAAACGCCAATCGTCCCTGCTCCTACTACCAGAACCCGCTCGCCAGGCTGTATCTGTGCTCTGGACACGCCATGGTAGCTAATGCAAAAAGGTTCCACTAAGGCCAGCGTCTTGGCCGGAAGCCCTTTTCCATCATAAATTCTCTCAATGGGCATCACAAGATACTCAGAAAAAGCCCCTTCCCTCTGTGCTCCCATGGTCTGATTATGTATACAGCAGTTTACAAGTCCTTTTTCGCAAGAATAGCAGTTTCCACAATTAAAATAAGGATTACAGGTTACAATCATTCCCTTTTTTAGTCCCCTGTCATTCTCCTCAATCTCCACGATCTCTGCGGAAAACTCGTGTCCTGGTATTCTGGGATAAGAAACATAGGCAAATGTTCCGCGGTAGGTTCCCAAATCACTGCCACAGATTCCCCCATACAGTACTTTTAGCAATGCTTCGCCTTTCTGGGGGATTGGAAGCGGTATTTCTTCAGTCTCAACTTTTCCAGGCGCCAGTATTTTTATCGTTTTCACCCAGTATTCCTTCTTTCCCTAATTTTCGTTGATTATTGTATTCTTTGTTATATTTATTGTTGTATACATTATAGCTGTCACAATCTTTCTTGTCAACAGTCTGTACTATTTTCAGCAATATGTCTTTATTTTCTTCCTAATTTTTGTGCAAAACCCACAAACAATTTTTTACTGCTGTTCTCATTCTCGTTTGACAATGTTTTTACAATCTTTTATAATAAATAAAAATACCTACAGAAGAGGTTTAGAACTATGCAGTCGCCTAAACTCAACCGAAAACAGTTTGCTTATCAAACGATCAAAAATAAAATACTGCAATGTGAATATCCACCCAACTCTTTTCTGAACGAAGAGCTCCTCTGTGAGGATCTGGGAGTCAGCCGGACTCCTGTTCGCGATGCCCTAAGCCGTCTTGAGCAGGAACATCTAATCCAGATTCTTCCCAAAAAAGGGTTTCTTGTTGCTCCTCTGTCTATTCAGGAAATTAATATGGTATATGAGGGTCGAATCCTTTTGGAGTCGTATATTTTGTCCACTTACTGTAAGGAGCTCCCAGAGGAAATGTTAGATCAGATGTACCATTTGCAGGAATCCTATTATCAGGGTATCATTTCCCATACTGGTGATATCCACTTACTTGATAACGCTTTTCACGATGCGTTTATTTCTCGCTGTCCCAACCGCTACTTTATTCAAACGCTCCACGACATTGACAATCAAAACTGCCGGCTGCGTATTTTAAGCGGACAGGTCAGCGACAAACGGCTTTTTGCCTCCTACAACGAGCACAATGTAGTCCTAGAACATCTGACTCAGGGCAATCTCTCAGAGGCCAGGGAGGCTTTGGAGACACATCTACTCAATTCCAAGGAAGCAGCGTTCCGTACTTTTCTGAACAGTTCTGTATCTTTCTGAAAAGAATTACTTGTGCGTCCCCGGACATCAAAAAAGACGGCAAGCGAACTGCCGTCTTTTTAATATTCTTTTTAATATTCTTTTTAATATTCTTTTTTATTTTTCATAGACTGTCTTCATCACTGCCCGGGCCCCTTTCTCCCGCAGCAGCAGCAAATCCTCCCCCACTGCCGTCGCAAAGCCTTCTATCTGCCTCAAATCCTCTCCCCAGAAATCCTCTCTCTGGCAAGCTGCCTCCGCTAATTCCATTGGAGTATCTCCTTTATGGGCAGAAAAGAAATCGAGAACCTCCTGGGAGTCAGAAACACGACTTTTTCCATCTTCCTGACAGCCCAAGCTATAAAATTCCAGATAGAAAGCCAGGGAGGCTGTCAGGCAAGCAGGTAGCTTCCCTGTTATTTTTGCATAATCCTTAACACTTGGCAATATACGGGTTCTCCATTTGGACGTAGAGTTCATAGCAATATCCAACAGTGCATGGTCAATAAAGGGATTGCAGAACCGCTCCATCACAGAGTCGGCAAAGCTCACTAACTCCTCTCTGGGCAGCGTCAAGGTCGGAATAATTTCCTCATAAACTGCCTGGGTCATAAATGATCGGATGTCGGAATCCTCCATACAGTCGCGCACGATCCTCTGCCCGGCCAGGTAGGCTCCCAGCACCATACTGCTGTGGGCGCCATTCAAAATACGCACCTTTCTCTGTTTATAAGGCTTATGGTCTTCCACAATCAACACTGGAAGCCCTGCTTTCCGAAAAGGTAATTCCTCTTCCAGGGATTGGGGGCCTTCTATCACCCAGAAGCTAAACACCTCTCCCGTATCCACAGCCTGATCTTCATAACCGTTCTCTTTGTTAAGCTTTTCTGCCTCTTCTGCCGGATAACCTGTCACAATCCGGTCTACCAGAGTAGAGCAGAATCTGTTTTCCTCCTGCAGCCATCTCTCAAAAGCCTCTCCCAGATCCCACTGTCTTGCATACTGAAGTACGCATCTCTCCAACACTCTGCCGTTTTCCTCAATAAGCTCACAGGGCAAGATCACAAACCCTTTCCCTGGCTGTTTTCCAAACATTTGGAATCTGGCATACAAAAACTGCGTCAATTTCCCCGGGAAGCTGGACGCCGGGCGATCCGTCAGCTCACAAGAGGGATCGTAGATAATTCCCGCTTCTGTTGTATTACTGGTAATGAACCTCAAATCTGGATTTTTCGCACACTCCATCCACGCATCAAAGTCCCGAACCGGATTCAGGCAACGACTGACACTGCTGATCACCCGCTTTTCATTTACCTGCTTCCCCTTCTCAAAGCCTCTCCCATAAAAAGTATAGAGGCCATCCTGCCCGTTGATCCGATCCGCAGAAGCTGTCCTTGTCCCACGGGGCTGACACAACACCGCCTTGCCGCAAAAACCTGTTTTTTCATTCAGAACATCTATGTAATAGTCCACAAATGCCCGCATAAAATTGCCCTCGCCAAACTGCAGAATCCGCTCTGGCGCCGTCTTTTGCAAAAATCCCTGATATCCCTGTTGCTCCAATACCTGATACGATAATCGTTCCATCACTTATCTCCTCCTACAGCGTCACTCCCTGTTTAAAGATTGCCATATCATGAAAACCTGATTTCTCTGCCTTCACCTTTTCCCCAGAAGCCACCTCCAAGACATAGTGGAACAGATTCTTCCCCGTTTCCTCGATGGTAGCTCCCTCTGCCACCGGGCCACAGTTAAAATCGATCCAGTTCTGTTTATGCTGGCTCAGCTTTGTATTCGAGGCAATTTTAATAGTTGGAACTGGAGGGGCAAAAGGCGTTCCTCTTCCTGTCGTAAACAAGATCACATGCGCCCCCGACGCTGCTAACGCACTAGAGGATACTAAATCATTGCCTGGAGCGCTCAAAAGGTTCAATCCGCTTCCTTTTACTTTCTCACCATATTTCAAAACGCCCTGTACGGCTGCGCCGCCAGACTTTTGAATACATCCAAGAGACTTCTCTTCCAGGGTTGTAATCCCGCCTTGTTTATTCCCCGGCGATGGATTCTCGTAAATGCTCTGATGATGCTCCATAAAATACGTCTTGAAATCATTTATCAATGCCACAGTCTGGCAAAACAGTGCTTCATCTGCACACCGATTCATCAGAAATGTCTCTGCGCCGAACATTTCCGGCACCTCCGTCAGGATTACCGTTCCTCCCTGTCTGATCAGGCAATCCGAAAACATACCTACTGCCGGGTTTGCCGTGATCCCAGACAGCCCGTCGGATCCCCCACATTTTACGCCGACGATTAATTCACTGACCGGGACTTCTTCCCTCTGGAAACTGCCTGCATATTCTGCAAGCTCTTTAAGAAGTGATAATGCCTCTCCAATTTCATCTTCACACTCCTGTGCTACCAGAAAGCGAACTCTCTTGGAATCATAGTCCCCCATATACTTCTTTAATTCCCCGATGCCGCTATTCTCACAGCCCAGGCCCAGCACCAGAACAGCTCCGGCATTTGGGTGTGTAATCAAATCCGCCAGGATTTGGCGGCTGTTTTCCAAATCATCCCCCAGTTGAGAACAGCCGTATGGATGCGTAAATGCCACAACTCCCTCAACACTCCCCTGTACATGACATTGCGCCTGCTTCTCAATTGCCTTTGCCACACTGTTGACACAACCCACAGTGGGAATGATCCATATTTCATTGCGCACGCCCACTTTCCCGTCTTTTCTTCGATATCCCAAAAAGAAATCCCTGGCTTGTCCTGGTTTAACGCTTGTCTCTGTGGGACTGTAGGTATACTCTAGCAATTCCTTCAGGCCTGTCCTTAAATTGTGTGTATGTACCCAGGCGCCGTCTTCGATTTCCGTCTCTGCCAGTCCAATGGTCGCTCCATATTTCACAATCTCTTCCCCGGCCGCGATTTTCTTCAGTGCAAACTTATGGCCCTGCAAAATGTCCTCGCGCAATAAAACTTCCTGTTCTCCTACCTGTAGCTTCATTCCTTTCTGCAATGGCCGCAAGGCAACTGCCACTGTGTCCTCTGGATGAATCTTTACAAAATCTTGCATCTGCCCTCTCCTTCTTCCTTTTGAAAATTAACACTCCCATTCACTATTCCACTATACTATCAACTCTCTTATTGTCTGTCAATTAAAACGAAATGTTCTCCCACTTTCCACTTCGATATCTCAAGGAAAAGAGAATAGCCCGAAACAGCCAGTCAATTGTCATGGCAACCCAGATTCCAAAGACTCCCCAATGGAACCTGCTTCCCAGAAGAAAGCTAAAGCCTACTCGGAAGATCCACATAGATACCATACTCACCACCAGTGTCACCTTGACATCCCCAGATGAGCGCAATGTATTTGGCAGGCCAAAAGCCAGGCTCCAGATAGTGATACAGCAAATGGCGTGATAAATTAAAATTTTTGTAGTCAGTTCGCCTGTATCCTGAGACAGATGATACGCCCTTACTATCAGTGGGCAGATAAAGATAACAATGATATTTACCAGGCACATTCCTGCATACATATACTTCAAAAGCAACTTTGTATAGCGTTTTGCTTCGTCGTAACGCCCTGCGCCTACGCACTGAGAAACTACTGTCACAATGGCATAGCCGATTGCCATACCCGGTATAATTTGAAACATGGCAATGTTGTTGGCTACAGCGTTGGCTGCCAAAGCGGTAGTGCCAAAGCTCGTGACAAGGCTTAACACCATGATTTTCCCAAGCTGAAAGACACTGTTCTCCAGACCATTGGGGATGCCGACAAAGCAGATCTTATGGATAATTCCTTTTTGAAACCGGAAGGTCATATCCTTTCGCAGATGAATCTGTGTGTCCTGATTTCGAAGAAGTACTATAGCGATCACGGCTGCCAGAATACGGGAGACCAGGGTGGGAATGGCTGCTCCCTCTACTCCCATGCCAAGGCCATAGAGCAACAGTGCATTGCCGGCAATGTTCACTCCATTCATAATCAGGGATATAAGCATAGATGTTCTGGAATCACTCATGGCGCGGAAAATCGCCGCGCCTGCATTGTACACAGCGATAAAGGGAATAGAAAATGCTGTGATCAGAAGATAAGTCCTGGCATCTGACATAACGTCCGCCTCAATTCTGCCAAATACATGGGTTAATATCCACTGATGGCCTATTAACACAAAAAGCATAATGAACACGGACGCAGCCGCAGTGAACAACACAAGCTGCTCTGCGGCTTCAGATGCACGTTCCTTTGAACCCTCGCCTAAGCAATGGCCGGCAACAACGGCTCCGCCTGTGGCCAGGGCTGTAAATATATTAATTAGCAGCACATTGACAGTATCTACCAGCGACACACCGGAGACTGCTGCTTCTCCCACACTGGAAATCATAATTGTATCCGCCATTCCCACAGCCACCACAAGAACTTGTTCAACTATGAGCGGAATAATCAATTTTTTCAAATCCTGCTTGGAAAACATTTTTCATTCTCTCCTCATTGGTATATTTCAATCCTCTATTCTAGCGATTTCCTTTCAAATGTCAATGGCTTTATACCGTCTTTTTATGCAAATATTTTTCCTTGGTAGCCATGCCACCCCGAATATGGCGCTCTGATTTGTTGACATCCAGTACAATCCGCGCCTGTCGTGCAAGAGATGGGTTAATGTGAAGCAAACGTTCCGCCACATCCTTATGTACCGTAGATTTAGAAATTCCGAACTTTTTCGCTGTTTGCCGTACTGTGGCGTTATTTTCAATAATATAGTTGGCAATATTCACAGCACGCTCTTCGATATAATCTTTCAAAAGAAACCTCTTTGAATACTTTTTTACATTGTATGTATTCCACAAGAGGAAAATGACTGCTGAAAGCAAAACTCCCTGTATCTGAATCTTTCCATCCAGATACAGGGAGTTTTATAATTCAAGTCCTAAATTTCCACTGCATTTTCTACCACAAAATCAATGGTCTTATCATAAATCAGATCTGCTTCAATCAATTGGCGGCCATAGGTTTTCTCAAATTCTTCCGGGCTCCCGGCTCCATACTGCACAGACAGCTCTTTTAGCTTTTCCTGATACTCTTCTTCTGTCAAAGCAATGGATTCAGCCTCGCTGACAGCGTCAATGGCCAGACGGCTCTTAAGCTGAAATTCTGCCAGATCTGCAACCTGCTTTTCAAATTCCTCCTCAGACATATTATTATAATAAAGAAGAAAATCCTTCAATTCCATTCCTGCAAAAGAGGCATAGGTCTCATACTCCTGGACTGTATTATTCCTCAGAGCTTCCAGATCCGACTCTGCACAGTCAAACTCTGTATCGTCAATAATCGCCTGAATGATATTATATTCTTTTTCCTCCTGAGCATTTTGAATCTTTTCCATCCTCAGGGATTCTTTCGTACTCTCCCGAAAGGCGTCAATGGAATCATACCCTGTGTTTTTCTGAACAAATTCATCATTCCATTCTGCATCTACAAATTCTACAATCTCATTGATCGTTACCTCAAAGACTACCTCTTTTCCAGATAAATCTGGATTAGGATCGTAGGGATCCGGAAATGTCAAGGGAAGATCATAGGTATTGCCTACTTCTTTTCCGATGAGCCCCTCTTCAAATCCTTCAATATAGGAATGGGAGCCGATCGTCAGATTTGTTCCGCCCTCCTGGGTACTTCCTCCTGCAAATGGCTCTCCGTCCAGCCGCCCAACATAGTCAATGTTCACGGTATCGCCATTCTCCACTACCGTCTTATCCTCAATAGGTTTTGTGTCTGGATAAGCCGCTAAAAGACTGTCAATCTCTGCCTGTATGTCTTCCTCCGTCACCTCTGTGCTGACCGCTTTTACTTCCACGCCTTTATATTTTCCAAGTTTCACTACTTTGCTGTCAGAAAATTCGTCTTCTGTACTTGCTGTGCCCTCCTGGGAATTTTCTTCTTTTTTATTGCCGCAAGCTCCTGTCATAGCAAACAGCCCTGCAAGAGCAAGTATAAATATCCATTTCTTTTTCATATTTCTCCTCCATGGGTCAAACTATTCTAACTCTTATTTTGACCTGACTTCACCAGAATATCACGATTTTTATTATTCATCAAGATTTAAAATTACTTTCGTTATTAGTTATATCATGCTATAATTTAATTACAGGAAAGATGTCCCAACACGTTTGGATCTCAATCTTAAATATTACTTAGGAGGAAAAACATGAAACGGAAAACAAGTATTTTTATTACAATGATTTTGTGTTTCTGCTTGTTGTGGGGAAGTAGAACATATGTCAGAGCGGCACAGGCGCCGCTTACCAGTCTAACCTTTGATATGGATTATTATTACAATACTTATCCAGATCTTCAGACTGCTTTGGGTTATGATTACAATAGCTTATACCAGCATTACCTTAATTCCGGTCTTGCAGAAGGACGGTCGGGCAGTGCAGAATTCAACTGTCTGGTATACCGAAATAATTATCCAGATCTTCAGGCTTCCTTTGGAAATGATTACCGTGCTTATTGTGTCCATTACGAAAATTTTGGGAAAGCTGAAGGGCGGAGTGCAGCAGGTGACGGTATGGGTCTGTCTGCTTCCGTTTCTGAAGCAGCGCCTGCCAGTACGCTCATTGGCAGCTATGCCACTGCCTATAACGCGAACATATCACGTGCAGTCAATATATCCTTGGCCGCCTCTAGAATCAATCAAGTTGTAATTCAGCCAGGCGAAAGCTTTTCTTTCAATCAGACGATCTTACCTAGAACTGCTGCCAACGGATATGTAGAAGCCAATGTAATTGTAAATAAAAGTTATGTTCTTGGAATTGGTGGTGGAATCTGTCAGGTTTCCTCAACTCTGTATGCAGCTATGTTAGACGCTGGTTTGCCAGCTACCGAACGTCATCCCCATTCCTTAAATGTAGGTTATATTCCAGAAGGAATGGACGCAACCATCTCTGGTAATACGCTGGATCTGCGTTTTACCAATATTTTTGAGGAACCCATTCAGATTCAAGCAGTTGCTGACCAGGGTACATTAACCATATCGCTCTATAAACTGTAAATGATAAAAGTAATGAGGCTGTCACAGGAAGAAACTCTTGTATTGATTTTCTTCCTGTGGCAGCCTCATTTTTTTAGGAATAAACTTTTAAAGCAGCGGAGAAAACAGCCTGGAAAATTGTTCCTTTACTCGTACCAAAAAAGATCTTCGCCCATAGGTGTACTGTGTCACTCTGGTACAGGACTTCAAATCCTCCATAAAAATTGCTTCCAGACGTTCTGCTATCTCCACGCTATAGATGACAGCGTTGACTTCAAAATTCAATTTAAAGCTTCGAATATCCATATTGGCCGTTCCATAGCAGCTCACCAGGCCGTCTACCACCATTCCCTTGGCATGAAGAAAACCATTGTCATAAGTGTAGCATTTTGCCCCTGCCTCCAGCAAATCGCCAATATAGGAATATGTTGCCCAGTATACAAAGGGGTGATCTGGCTTACAGGGAATCATCACTCGGACATCCACCCCGGACATAGCTGCAATACGGATGGAACTCATTACTGTTTCGTCAGGAATAAAATAGGGCGTCTGGATATAAATATTCTTGCGAGCCTTGCTAATCATCTTCAAATATACATTTCGAATATTTTGCCATTTGGAATCTGGGCCGCTGGAGATAATCTGTACTGCCGCTTTGCCCGGAACATTCTGATTATATTCCCGGAAGTAGCGGTCTGCCACGAAAAGATCCTGTTTTGTGGCATAATTCCAATCCAGAATAAAACGAATATGAAGAGACAGAACTGCTGACCCCCGTATTTTCAAATGGGTATCCCGCCAATACCCGAATTTTGGGTCCAGCCCCACATACTCCCGTCCAATATTAAACCCTCCTACAAAGGCTGTTTTCCCGTCAATCACAACAATCTTTCTATGATTCCTGTAATTTATACGAAGCTGCAGACGTCCTAAAATGGCTGGGAAGAACTCTCCTATCTGGATCCCTTCCTCCCGCAGGCGGCGCCAATCCTTCTTTTTCATTCCCCGGCTTCCCATACTATCATATAGGAGGCGTACCTCTACGCCTTGCCGCACCTTTTCCACCAAAAGTTTCTCAAATGGCTGCCATAATTCATCATTTCGGATAATATAATATTGAATATGGATATATTCAGTGGCTTTACTCATCTCTTCATAGAGAGCTTTAAACTTTTCTCTGCCGTCTGTTAAGATTTCTATTTCATTATCAGAACTGTAGACTGCGTCCGCCGCTTCCAGGTTCATTAAAACTACGTCAGAAAACTTCCGCAAGCGGGAATCCGCAGGTTCAAACTCATCCCGGATAATCGTCTCCTCCTGCTTCCCGATAGCAGAGTACATGGCGTCCTCAATCTCTTTTGTACGGAACATGTGTTGTTTGTGAAAATCATGTCCAATCATAAAATAGAGGAAAATACCCAAAATAGGGATAAAGTACAGAAGCATCAGCCATGTCCAGACAGATTTCGGTTCCCGGCGCTCAAAAAACACAATTACGATAGATAAAACGATATTTATAAAAATCAAATGCTCCATCCAGTATTGCACAATCTGAACTAAGCCGTTCCAAAGAACTTGCAGAATCATATACATCATCATCTTTCTCCTTTATCCATGGTAAAGAGGCAATCCCCCTTGCGCTTTGTTCAAAAAACTGTTATAATATGTGATGCGCAAAAGACCGAGGAGGGGCAGAGTTTATGTCAAAACTTACCATTGTATTAATTGTTATTCTTGTCATATTAATAGCCGCTTTAGTGGCATTGTATTTTTTTGGAAAAAAAGCACAGAGAAGGCAAGCCGCTCAACAGGAACAGATGGATGCCATTGCTCAGACTATGAGTATGTTAATCATTGATAAAAAACGGATGAAGATATCTGAGTCAGGGCTTCCAGCCCAAGTCATAGCCCAGACGCCTAAGCTTCTGCGATGGAACAAGCTTCCCATTGTCAAAGCGAAAGTCGGTCCCAAGGTTATGACCCTGGTATGTGATGAGCATGTATTTGAACTGATTCCTGTAAAGCGTGAAGTGAAGGTGGTAGTCAGTGGAATCTATATCACTGCCATCAAAAGTGCCCGGGGTGGACTTGAGACTCCTGTTAAGAAAAAAGGCTTTTTCAAACGTATCTTAAAAAAATAGACAAAGAGCAGCCGTTCTTATACGGCTGCTTTTTACTGCCTCAAACTAAAATCCCCTGCATCCTTGGATTTGATATTCATCTGAATGGAGCAATCCGCATAATGTTCGTAGTTCACCTCCAGAGAGTACTTTACCTCAATATCAATATTTTTTTCAGACTCTTTTACATCAATATCATTCGCCAATATGCCGATGGTCATATTGCCAAAGGGAGTCGAGTAGCAGGACATATTCTTTTTGTTTTTTTCAAAGATCATGTGTACATTGGAGAGACCTTTCTTCATCACTTCCAGACTTTCTTCCCCAATCTTAATGGTATTCTGGATATGTCCTGTACATCCTTCTACTACCTCATCATATAGCACGTAATGCTTTCCATTTCGATTATAATAGTCTCCAGCCGTCACTATTTCAACTGGGTCATTCATCTCTTCCCCCATGTATTGAAGACCTGCAATCGTAAGTAGTACCTGCTTTGTCATTTTGTCCTAATACTCCTCTATGTTTATTTGTCTCGTGTTCGTAATATCATAGTCCAGAATGGAATTCGCAAATGTCTTGAAGCGCTCCGCCGCATCGCTGACAAAAAATTCATAAGGATTTTTTTCAATCTTATGGTGTTCCTGATTATCAATCTTCTCTCTTTTCAGAAGCTCACGCAGCTCAATAGCCGTCTCATATGCAGGGTTGATCAGAGCTACTTCCTCTCCGATAACCTTTCGCACTGTAGACTGGATCAGTGGGTAATGGGTACATCCTAAAATCAGAGTATCTATATGAAGCTCTTTCATCTCCTGGAGATACCTCTGTGCCACTGCCTCTGTAATCGGATCTTTCAGCCACCCTTCTTCCACCAAGGATACGAAAAGTGGGCAGGCCTTTTCGAAAACTTTTGATTCTGGTTTTAATCCCTGTATGTACTCCCGGTAAATATGGCTTCCCACTGTCGCCTCTGTAGCTATCACACCGATTTTACCTCCTGTGCTGGCCCTGGAGGCTACTCTTGCCCCCGGCTTGACCACACCAATCATCGGCAAATCCGTCTCCTCCTGAAGGGTTTCCAGGGCATAGGCACTGGCTGTATTGCAGGCAATTACAATCGCCTTCACATTCCGTGTCTTCAAAAAACGTACAATCTGTCTGGAATAACGGATCACGGTATCTCTGGACTTTGTCCCATAGGGCACCCGAGCCGTATCTCCAAAGTATACGATACGCTCCTGTGGAATCTGACGCATTATCTCCCTGACTACGGTCAGTCCCCCGACTCCAGAATCAAAGACTCCAATGGGGGCTTCTCTTACCTCATACATGATGGCTCCTCCAAGATTTAAACTACCCTTCCGCCTCGTTCAAGAAGGTCAGATATTTAAAACGAATTTTTACAGGTATCTCTTCCTGGCTGTCATAACTTTGATCTCCCTCTACCAAATGTGTGGCGTCAGGTATGCAATATTCAGGATAAAGTCCACTCCACCAGGACACCCGTTCATATCTGGCAGGATTTGGTTTATATGAATATGGCGCAAATGTATAAGTTCCTGCAATTCCAAGAATGAATGATAAAGTCAACAATGAAATTTTTAATTTATTCATGGTAATTCTCCTTCTTTCATAAGTCAAAAATCTTATTTTCTAGAGAATTCCCAAAATTTTCTTTTTTTATCCCTGACTTTCCCGAATATCATTCAAAATAGCAATTTCCTGGTTATCAATATGCTCACACACGACAGCCGTGACTGCTTTTTTATCTCTATTTTTTATTCCAATATAAATTCTTTTATGTTCCTCATTGAGCCGTTCCCGGCTTCCTTTATCCTTCAGATATTCCAGGCGGTAACGATACATCTGTTCCCGCAGATTATTTAGGATATGGAGTAGCCTGGGATTGTCTGTGGCCAGATAAATTATTTCATGAAATTTCACATCAGCCTCTGCCAATTTTGTGACGTCTTCTGTATCCTTCAGATTCCAAAACTCCTGGCCAGCTTTCTTTAATCCCTCCAAAAGTTCTGGTGTAATCCGATCACAGGCCACCTCAGCTGCCAGAATTTCCAAGGTCCTGCGCACCTCTAAGACATCTTTTAAATCCTTCTCTGTAATACTGGCAACTACTGCTCCCCGGCGGGGAATCATCACAACCAGCCCTTCCAATTCCAGTTTCCGAATTGCTTCACGAATAGGCGTCCGGCTTACTCCAAGGCGCTCTGCCAGGTGAATCTCCATCAAACGTTCTCCAGGCTCTAGCTCTCCCCGAAGAATGGCCTGGCGCAATGTCTGAAATACAACATCGCGCAGAGGAAGATATTCATTGATATTTGAACTAATATCCAACCTCATTCGCTCCTCCTATATTAAGATCCGCTACACCCCTTCTTTCTGAATGAGTATTGTACGGAGTTGTCAAAAATACCTGTTTCGCCTGGCGTCCCCGCTTCAATACCAGATAAGCCCGCTTCGCTGTCTGCTGGTTGTCAAACACGCCGAACACTGTAGGGCCGCTGCCGCTCATTAAAGTCCCCAGGGCTCCATATTGTTTCATGGTATCCTTCAGCATTTGAATGATCGGGTATTCGGAAACTGTCACAGTCTCCAGCACATTCCCATAGTCCATCCGTTCTGTCAGGGCTTTTAGATCCTGACGCTCCAGAGCTTCTTTCATCCCGTCAATATCCGGGTGCCAGGGAAGCTCGGCTGCCCGCAGATTCTCATAGACAAATTTTGTAGAAACACTGATGCCGGGTTTTGCCACGAGAATATAACAGGAAGGCATAGGCGCAAGAGGGGTCAATTCTTCTCCAATCCCCTCAGCCAGAGCAGTTCCTCTCATCACACAGTAGGGTACATCTGCTCCTATTTTCACGCCTCTAATCATCAATTCTTCCTGAGATAACCCCAGATTGTACATGCGATTCATTCCAAACAATACCGCCGCCGCATCGGAACTCCCCCCTGCCATCCCTGCTGCCACAGGAATATATTTTTTCAGGTCAATCATAACCCCTTTGGGGAGATGAAACTCGTCCATCAGAAGTTTAGCCGCCTTGTATACTAGATTATTTTCATTGTCGGGCAGGTAATAAAGGTTGGTCTTTACCTGAATTCCTGCCTTGTCCTGCTTTTCCATCAAAATCTGGTCATAGATATGGACTGTCTGCATAATCATCCGAACTTCGTGATATCCATCCTCTCTCCGGCGCAATACATCCAGTCCCAGATTAATTTTCGCCAATGCCTTCAGCCGCATCTTATCCATCGTTATCTTACTCCGTTATTTTATCTTTTTAATCATTTATAAGAACATATATGTTAACAAAGTTGTATTTACAATGTTTTTTGTATACACAAGTATATCAAACTTCTCATTTAAGTGCAACTGATCCTACTAAAAATAAGTGTTAATTTACTCTCATGGCAAGGACATATGAGGTCCTCTTCAAATGGACGTATATGTAGGCAGGAAAGGGATAGACCAACAACTCTGCCCATGTATCAATCCCTGCGGGGAGCGGAAGCGAATCCTGTCAGGGATGATACATGGGCGAGTGTCCGTCAATCACCATGCCTAAATACTTATAAATTCTCCATTTGTTTGACTAAAAGCAGCTTCTGCCCCGTCTTAATCTCAGGTGCAGCCAAATCATTTAAATTGCAAATTTGATCCGTCGTCGTGTGGTAAGCCTTTGCAATATCCCAAAGCGTATCCGCAGGCTGCACCACGTAGATCAGGAACCCTGGCAGGGCCTTTACTGCCTCAATATTTAGCGGATGTTCTTCCACATCAGAAATATGCTGCATACTCACCCGATCCAAAACCAAAGCATTGAGAAGAATCACCGCCTTAATCTCAAGTTCCTCACTGTTTACCATATTGACAGACAGTTGTTCCAGAGAAAGCTGTAGATAATACACACTATTTTTTCCAATTCCCGGCACATCTATCAGATGCGTAAAGGGTACAATTCCTTTCAGACACAGGAATGGATGGTTGTCATCAGAGGTTACATAAAGTACCTGGACAGAAACAATTCCTTCCACCAGAACCCCATCCTCTGTAACTGTGCTTTCATCTACCTTTACCTCGCCTCTGCTATGGCAGATTTGCAGGATTTGTACCTCTGTGTTTCCGGTTTTCATCCGATCGGTCACTCTGCATTTAGAAGCATTGCATACCAAAAGAGTTTCATAAACTGCAGGTGATGTAATAAGTTCCAGCTCTTTTGTAGGGCTGTAGAGATCGCAGATCATGCTCAGATGTTCTTCCTCATAGATCTGAATATCCAGTTCCAGCACTGCATCAATATTTAATACGCGCAGTTCCCCGTCATAGTCAGGTTTGACCTCCAAATCGCTGCGCTCCAGGTTGATTCCAATATTTCCCAGCATCCCTTCATGGCATCCACTTACATCTGCCCGGCTGTTAAAGGGAAGAATCTGTTCCATCCAGTACACTTTTCCATTTTCTTCTTCCCCCTCGTAAAGGATAAATACTACCAGCTCGCCTTTGATCAGGACTTCTCCCTCAGACAGACGAAGCTCTGTGCCCTGCATGGTCACATCTTGCCATAGCACTTCTCTGATGTTTGGCTTATTTGCCGGTAAAATAATCTCATCTTTGATACGACAGGTGTCTTTTTTCTGAGCTGTCAATCCTGCTGTAGACAGATGGCAAGTCTTCACCTGAACCGTGTCAGGCCCCTCAACTGCCACTGGTATCTCTTCGTCAAATAATTCTTCCACTTCCAGCTCCAGAGTCACAACTGTTTTGATACTTAATTTCCTGGAATTAACCAAAGCCGCCGACAAGTCTTCCAGCATCCATTTTAACTGCAAGCTGTCTCCATCTTTTGCATCCTCCACATTCATCATTTCCTCAAAAGGAAGCTGCCCTTGAATACTATGTAAACCATTTTCTGGTGTATCATCCATATAAAGGACAAAGAAACGCAAGCTTCCTTTTACCTTTACCCGGCCATTCTCAGCCTTCACCTCTCCTATTTCTATACTGCCCTTCTCCTGGATGACCATACCTGCATCCGGCATATTGTCTGGAATATTATAGTCATCATCCAGAGTGATCTGGCTGATTGCTTTTCCTTTTTGTCGATTCATATGAATGTTTGTACGAACAAGCTCCACAATATACACCTGCTTTCACTTTTACTTTCTACCAATATATGTGACGTTCCCAAACTTATGCCCATCTCATTGAAATACCACAGGTTTATCTATATATTCCGTCATCACGATCAGACAGGGATAACTGGGCGTCTCAGATACGGTTTCCCCTTTCTCCGGTCCAATGAGATTGGTATCAAAATAGATGGCATTTTCCGACAAATACACATCGTTGACTGCGATGCTGTACCCCGTTGTCTTCTGCTCCCCATATCCCACACAAAGATACAGGTTGTTTTCATCCTCATAAGTCATCTTAAATCCATTTTCCTTTTTCTCGTCTAATATACTCTGAAGTTCCTCCGGGGCCTTCCCCTCTTCCAAAATGGTATATTCCAGATCTTTTAACTTTTCCCTCTCATTTGTCTGCATACTGCACCCCGAAAGAAAAATGAGGATGCTCCCAATTAAAAAAACTCGTTTCCACATACACTTCACCTCATTCCATCTTATGGGAAAATTGCTTGTATTATCCTTGTTTTTTGGCAATATCTTTATTATAATGAGTTCAGGCGTTAAACTGCTAATAGTTTAAACATAGATAACATCTGCGCAGACCCCGTGTACTGGTGGGGCCGAAGCGGAACTTAAATCAGCAGCCCCGCACAGCGCACAAAAGCATTTACAGACGCATATCTTTGCGGCTGGAAAGGCTTTTAGACCCCGTGCGCTGTGCGGGGCTGCGGAACTTAAAATAGGAGGCCCATATGCATTTCAAAACATCTGCCGATGACCATGTCAATCACAGGTACAGCGGTATTCTCGTACACCCCACTTCATTTCCTTCCCCCTACGGGATCGGAGATTTTGGAAAAGGAGCTTATGAATTTATAGATTTTCTGGAGGCTGCTGGACAGCATCTGTGGCAAGTTCTCCCCCTGGTGCCCATTACTTCTTATGGAAATTCCCCTTATCAGGGTTTTTCTGTCTTCGCGGGGGAGCCTTTGCTGATAAGCCCGGAGATTCTAAAGGAAAAGCTGCTTTTATCCCAGGAAGATCTAAACTCCATTCCAGATTTCAACCCAGTTAAAATTGACTATGAGCGGGTCAGGGAGTACAAGTACAGCCTTTATCAAAAGGCTTATTCCTCATTTTTACACACAGCAGACAAGAACCTTTTGGAGGAATATGATTCTTTCTATGCTGCCAACAAGTTTTGGCTAGATGATTATTGCCTTTTTATGGCAGCCAAGGATTTCCACAATGGCGCTCCATGGATGGAGTGGCCCGATGACCTGCGTAATCCCACACCTGACAGCCTGGCTCTCTGGGAAGAAAAGTTAAAGGATGGAATCGGCTACCATCAGTTTTTACAATACCTTTTCTACATCCAGTGGTATAACCTGAAGCAATATGCGAATGAAAAGGGAATTGCTGTTGTTGGCGATATTCCTATTTTTGTGTCCCTGGACAGTGCTGATGTCTGGGCTAACCGGGAACTGTTTCAGATGACAAAGGAGGGGTATCCTTCCTGTGTGGCTGGAGTCCCACCTGATTATTTTAGTTCCACAGGCCAGCTATGGGGTAATCCCCTTTACGATTGGAAGGTCCATAAAGCAAACAGATACCAATGGTGGATTTCCAGAATCCGCAATCAGATTGATCAGGTAGATTACCTGAGAATTGATCATTTCCGTGGTCTGGAAGCTTATTGGTCAGTTCCTGCCGGAGAAACTACTGCTATTAATGGTACCTGGAGAAAGGGACCAGGAGAAGACCTGTTTCATGCCATTCAGGAGGAATTAGGCAATGATCTGCCCATATTTGCCGAAGATCTGGGTCTTATCACCCCGGAGGTGGAACATTTGCGGGATTCTTTTGGCTTTCCTGGTATGAGGATTCTTCAGTTTGCCTTTGAGGGCGGCGAGAGCACTTTTCTCCCCCACCAACTGGATACCCGCAATTGTATTTGCTACACAGGTACCCATGACAATGACACTTCTGCAGGCTGGTATGAGCATGCCTCAGAGTATTCCAAAGATAAGGTACGCCGTTACATGAACACAGATGCAGGTAATATCAGTTGGGATTTTATTCGCACTTGTCTTGGCACTATTGCACGTTTTGCTATCTTTCCACTTCAGGATGTGTTAAGACTTGGGAGTGACGCCAGAATGAATATCCCAGGCACGGCTGAAGGAAACTGGTCCTGGCGTTTTCATAATGGTGACTTACACTCTAATATAGCTCAACAATTAAGGCTGATGACTGAGCTATTCGGAAGATAGGAGATCTGATATGATAAGATTCATCATTATTGTCTTGATGCTCTTTCTTTATCTGCTTTTTGGCATCCCAGTGCTTTTGGTAGAGTGGGTCATTGGAAAATTCAATCAGGAGTTGAAGGATTATAGCTGCCTTCGAATGGTACAGACAGCTTTTAAGCTGATGCTGAAGGTAGCTGGATTAAAGCTTACTGTAATTGGAGAAGAAAACGTTCCCAAAGACAAAGCAGTACTTTATATAGGCAATCACCGAAGTTATTTTGATATTTTGATCACTTATTCCCGCTGTCCCCGGCTCACTGGCTATATAGCAAAGGTAGAGATGCTTCGTTACTGGCTGCTGCGCGACTGGATGAAAGCTCTTTACTGTCTGTTTCTGGACCGGGAGGATCTGAGAGCTGGTTTAAAAACGATTTTGCAGGGAATTGAATATATTAAAAGAGGAATCTCTATCTGTATTTTCCCGGAGGGAACTAGGAATCGTACGGATGAAATGCTACCTTTTAAAGAGGGAAGCATGAAGATGGCAGAGAAAACCGGTTGTCCAATTATTCCTATGGCTATCACCAACTCTGCTGAAATTTTTGAAAATCATATTCCTTTTATCCGTCCCTGTCATGTGATTCTGGAATATGGAACTCCTATTTACCCGGGAGAGCTCTCAAAAGAGGAGAAAAAATTCCTTGGATCCTATACTCAGAAAAAGATTCAAACTATGTTGGACAAAAACAAAAGCCTGCTGTAACCAGGCAAATGAGGAGTAAAATTTATGAAAATCGTTGTATTGGCTGGAGGAACCAGCACAGAGCGGGATGTCTCCTTAAGCTCTGGAAGTAATATCTACCACGCTTTAAAGGCACGAGGGCACCAGGCTATTTTGCTGGATGTCTATTTGGGTTATGAGACGGAAGAATCTCTTTCAGAAAGTCTCTTTCAGGAAGACATTGACTGGACAAAAGATATTCAGGGAATCTCAGAATCACATCCTGATCTCTCTCATTTAAAGGAACTACGCAAAGATGGGGGGAGAAGTCTGTTTGGTCCCAATGTGCTGGCGCTCTGCAATATGGCTGATATTGTGTTCATAGGCCTCCACGGAGCCAATGGAGAGGATGGCCGTATCCAGGCTGCTTTCGATCTGATGGGAATCTGCTATACTGGCACAGGATACTTGAGCAGTGCCCTGGCTATGGATAAGAGCATCTCCAAGCAGTTTTTTGTAAGAGCCGGGATTCCCACCCCGAATGGAATTACTTTAAAAAATGGAGAGTATGTGGCGCCTTCCTCTATCCAGTATCCCTGTATGGTGAAAACTACCTGTGGAGGTTCCAGTGTGGGAGTCTATCGGGTGAATCAAGCTTCCGATCTGGAAGAGGCATTGAAAGAAGCTTATTCCTTTGCAGATGATGTTATTGTGGAACAGTTTATTTCTGGCCGGGAATTTTCAGTAGGAGTCATTGATGGCAAAGCTCTCCCAGTCATCGAAATGGCACCCCTTCAGGGATTTTATGATTATAAGAATAAATATCAACCTGGCAGTACCATTGAGACTTGTCCGGCTGAGCTTAATCCCAAGCTGACCAAGCAGATGCAGCATTATGCTGAAATAGTATGCGAAGTATTAAAGATAGAATCTTATGCCCGCATTGACTTTGTAATGGATGCAGAAGACTCTTCCATCTACTGCCTGGAAGCTAACACGCTCCCAGGTATGACGCCTATCAGTCTTCTTCCCCAGGAAGCCGCTGCTGCTGGTATGTCCTATGAAGATTTGTGTGAAAAAATCATCGAAGTTTCACTAAGCAAGGGAAAATCATAAAGGAAAGGGAATAGAAACTGTCATGAAAAATATGTCATTGAACCAGATTGCCATAGCCTGCGGCGGCGTCTATGTAGGAGATGAAATGCAAAAGTTCAGAGAAGTGGCAGGCGTCGTCATTGACAGCCGGCTGGTGGAGCCAGGCTTTCTCTTTGTAGCCATCAAAGGCCAGCGTGTAGACGGCCACAGCTTCATTCCACTGGTCTATACGAAGGGAGCCTCATGCGTACTCTGTGAACAGGCCCCAGAGCATCCGGCAGGACCTTACATTCTGGTAGACTCCTGTCTTCAGGCCATCAAAAGTCTTGCAGAATATTACCGGAGCACTCTGTCTATCCCCATTATCGGCATCTCTGGAAGTGTGGGGAAGACCAGCACCAAGGAAATGATAGCTGCTGTGCTTAGTCAAAAATACCGGGTACTGAAGACCGAGGGGAACTTTAACAATGAGATCGGCCTTCCTCTGACTATCTTTCGTATTCGGGAAGAGCACCAGGCTGCTGTTCTCGAAATGGGAATCAGTGATTTTGGAGAAATGACCCGCCTGGCCCGAATGGCTCGCCCCAATATCTGTGTCCTCACAAATATTGGACTCTGTCATCTGGAAAATCTAAAGGATCGGGATGGAATCTTAAAGGCCAAAACTGAGATGTTTGATCAGGCTCAGCCAGGGGCAAAGATTATTGTAAATGGGGATGATGATAAGCTTATTACATTAAAAAATAACCGCTCTCCTATGCCCTGCTTCTTTGGCCTGGAGGAGTCGCGTGATCTCTATGCCAAAGATATTGAAAACCTTGGTTTGGCGGGTACTCATTGTACCTTTGTCACAAAAGCCGGAACTTTTTCAGCCCATATTCCTATTCCCGGTAAACATATGGTATACAACGCCCTGGCCGGAGCGGCTGTAGGCTTAACCCTTAACCTGTCTCTGGAAGAAATCAAGGCAGGTATGGAAAGTTTAATACCGGTCAGCGGAAGAAACAATCTCATCCACACAGAAAAATGGGATATTTTGGATGACTGCTACAATGCCAATCCCATATCTATGCGGGCTTCCCTGGACGTTCTCTCCAATGCTCTGGGGCGAAAAGTGGCTATTCTGGGAGACATGGGAGAATTAGGTGAGAATGAGAAATTACTTCACTATAATGTGGGATGTTATGCGGCAGATAGCGGGGTGGATGCAGTCTTTTTGGTAGGAGAGCTGTCAAAAGAGATGGCCAGAGGAATTGAGGCCAAGAATCCTGGGCTTACCTGGCGGCACTTTTCTACAAAGCAGGAATTGCTGAAAGCTCTGCCTCTTCTACTGTTGAAAGGCGATTCTATCCTGGTAAAGGCTTCACATTTTATGGAATTTCACGAGATTGTGGAATGGTTGAAAGGCTCCCAGTAATATGTGACAAAGGAGAATCCTTATGAAATTGCGATTTGGAATCTTAAGTACTTCCTCCATTGCTCCTCGCTTTATTAAGGCTGTGCAGGCCATAGAGGGATGTGAGACTGCGGCCCTGGCTTCCCGTAATCTGGAAAAAGCACAGGAGAAAGCTGCTTTGTGGAATGTTCCCAGGGCATATGGAAGCTATGAAGAACTTTTATGTTCTCAGGATATTGATGTTGCTTATATTTCCATGATCAACAGCGAGCACTATCATTACTCCAAGTTGGCTCTTGAAAAGGGAAAGCATGTCTTATGTGAAAAACCGTTTACCTTGCAAGTGGATCAGGCGGAGGAATTATTTGCTCTGGCCAGGGAGAGGAATCTGTTCATTATGGAAATGCAAAAGGTAGTCTTCCTCCCTGTTATTCAGAAAATAAAAGAGCAAATCCATCAGGGAGATTTCGGCACGATCCACACTGCTGACTTTTCCAGTTCTTTTGATCCTGGATATAATACCTGGCTCTTTGATCCTGCAAAGGGCGGAGGTACCCTTTACTCCAACGCAATCTATAGTATAGAATTAATGCAATACCTTTTTTCCAGCCCTATTGTCCAATGGAGTGGGCTGTGCACCAGAAGCAATACTTCTGTGGAAAACCAATTCTCTGTTGCACTTTTAATGGAAAACGACCTGCTTTTTACTACGAAAAACAGCACTCGCGCCCAGACTTCCCATACAGGTTTTCTCTATGGGGAAAAGGGATACATTGAGCTTCCTGAATACTGGAAAGCCCGGAAGGCCATTCTTCACTTTCAGGGTCAGGAACCAGTCACCCTGGAATTTCCCTGTGAGCACGAGTTAATCTATGAAGTGCTTCATGCAAAAGAATGTATCCAATCTGGCCTCACAGAAAGTCCGGTTATGACAGAAGAAATGACGGTTAGTTCCATACGAGTATTAAATGGAATTCACCAGCTCTGGAATTCTACTGAGGAGAAATCTTAAATTAACCCATATTAACTTAATTCATGGAGATAAAAAGAATGAATGAACCTACAATACATATGAGCCAAAATCCCCTTGGAGTAAAGCCAGTCAAAGGACTGTTATTTCAATTTGCAGTTCCCAGCATTATTGCCATGCTGGTCAGTTCTCTGTACAATATTGTAGATCAATTCTTTATTGGCCACAGCGTAGGAGAGCTTGGAAATGCAGCAACTAATATTTCCTTCCCTCTTTCCATTTCCTGCATCGCCATCGCCCTCCTCTTTGGGATCGGAGGTTCCTCTGCCTTTAATATTTCCATGGGCAAAGATGAGTCAGAAAAGGCCGTATACTATCTGGGGAACTCTGTTGTCATGCTTTTTGGCTGCGGCGTCATTCTCTGTCTGGTCACTCTCTTGGGTCTCGAGCCCCTCCTGCATTTTTTTGGCTCTCCCAATGAGGTGTTGGGTTATGCAAAAACTTATACAGGAATTGTGGCTCTTGGTTTTCCCTTTCTCATACTCACCGCAGGTGGCGGTCACTTAATCCGCGCAGACGGCCGTCCTAAAATCAGTATGATCTGTAATTTGACAGGGGCCATCATCAACACAATTCTCGACGCTTTATTTGTATTTGTCTTTCACATGGGAATGGCAGGCGCTGCTACAGCCACTGTCATTGGACAAGTCATTTCCGGTGGAATGGCCGCCTGGTACTTAAGCCATTGCCGTACAGTGCAGATTCGCAGAGAACATCTCAGAGTACACAAGGCTGTCATTGCCCGCATTACTTCCCTGGGCGCAGCTCCCTGCAGCAATCAGATTGCTATGATGGTGGTACAGATTGTGATGAACAATTCTCTCAAATATTATGGCTCCATATCTGCCTATGGGGAAGCTATCCCCATTGCCTGCGCTGGAATTATTACGAAAGTCAATCAAGTATTTATGTCTTTTATTATTGGTATCTCCCAGGGACTACAGCCTATCACAAGCTTTAACTATGGGGCAAAACAGTACCAACGTGTAAAGGAAGCCTACCGTTTCGCTGTCGCATGTGGCTTTGCGCTGGCTTCTGTCGCCTTTTTAGCCTTCCAACTTGTACCCAGGCAAATCATATCCTTCTTTGGCAATGGTTCTGAGGCTTACTATACTTTTGCAGTTAACTATTTCCGTATTTTTCTATTTTTTACCTTTATCAACTTTTTACAGCCTATCAGCTCAAACTTTTTTACTTCCATTGGGAAGCCGAAGAGGGGAACCTTTCTGTCTCTTACCAGGCAAATTCTCTTCCTCCTGCCTCTGATCCTAACCCTTCCCCTGTCTACGGGAATTGACGGAATCATGTATGCAGGCCCCATTGCTGACTTTCTGGCAGCAGTCACAGCCAGTATTATGATATTTACAGAGCTCCACCGACCGGAATATGCTGTAATTGCTAGTTAATTCATATTTTTGATGGCAGATATGGCCTTTATCCGCTTTCGTTTTCATTGATTTTTTTCAATGTGCCATGATCCATCTCATACACTTCATCACAGAGTAGTTCAATATCCTCTTTATTATGGCTGGCCAGAAGTATCAATTTTCCCATACATTTTTGGTCTGAAAAAAATTTTCTCATTTCCGCAACCCCTTCCTTGTCAAGGCCATTCATCGGTTCGTCCAATATCAGGATTTGCTGATCTTCCATGGTCGCCTGGGCAATCGCCAGGCGCTGACGCATACCCAGCGAATAGTTGCAGACTTTTTTCTTTGCATATGGGTCAAGACCCACCTTCCGCATAGCGGAATAAATGGCTTCGGCATTTTTTTTATTCCGTATTCGATACAGATATTCCAGATTACGATATCCTGATAAATTGCGGATATATCCAGGTTCTTCAATGATAATTCCAGCATTTTTCAGCATATCCAACTCTTTTCCCATCACTTTCCCATTTACCCATATGTTCCCGGAATCCACATGAAGAAAACCGCAGATACATTTAAATAATACGGTTTTCCCGGAACCGTTGTATCCGACTATCCCATATATTTTTCCACTCCTGCAGGTCATATTTACATCATGCAATACCAAAATCCCCTTAAATGATTTACTTACATGTTTCATTTCGATCACAGACTGTTCCATTTGCATCTCCCTATTCTTCTTTATACCACTGAAATTCTGTCTTTTTGATTTTCAGGCATATAAAGCCTGCACATGTTATAATTCCAGCTGTTAATACTGCCAGCATATAAGGAACCGAAGGCTGAATAAAACTGTCATGTAATTTGATTCCAATATGGGTTACCCGCATCCAGTTTACCAGCGCAAACATTGCCGTCTGCCTTTTTAACAATGGATGAATATTCTCAACCAGATAAATCATCATCACCATAAGAAATGCCCCGGTAACCGCAGCACTTCTGCTTATGTACAAGCTGACTGCCAACATAAAAAGACCAACCAAAGTAATCACCAGAGTGCCAAGCAGCACGGTCAGTCCAAGCAGTTCCAAAGGGGTAAACAGCTGCATGGTTTCATAAGAAAAAAAGAACAAAAACCGGTACGCCTCCGAGCCACCCGTTAATGCCAGAGTATGATACAACTTCCCCCAGCCCAGTGTATACTCACACGAGCCGGTCAGCAAAAGCATACTGAACACTACATTGGCGACCATGAGCAAAAATGCCTGTGCAAATATTGCGCCAATCTGTCCTGCTGCCCACCTCATCCTCCCTGTACGGATTACCTGATACATATTTTTATTCTGCATAAATGGAACATCTGAAAAATAATAAATGATCCCGACCATAAATAACAGCAAAAAGAAAATATTGGATAGGAGAAACGGAAATGCCCATGGCGCTGCCCCACAGTCCATATCTTTTGAAGCACGTACAACCGGCCGCATATACAGATACAAGATGCATCCTTGCAGGAATACCACGGAATATGTCCTGGAACTAAAGATCCGCTCTGCAAGTGCCTGCCGAAAAAAACGAACATATAACATGGTGTCTATATCCTCCTTTTCAGCTGCCATACACCCGCAATGCCAAAAAGAAGCCACGCCGCTGCTCCTGCCGCAAGTGCCCAAGTGAACATTTTTATATCGCTGTTCCATATGTTGTATCTGGCATCAAAAATTACATGGGGGTCAAATGCTGCTGTTTGTCGAAAGCTGTCCGCACCAAATTCAGTCAACATCTGATACAGCAAAACCGGCAAGGAATAGACAAGCAGTTTATTTGATAAAAAAAGGGAACAAAATGCTGCCGCCATCGACAAAATGCCTGCCAGAATCCCCCACTGTGTTCCATAAAGGAAAAACCAAAAGAGGTAATATCCACGCTCCAAAAAATAACGATAACCGCCGGACTGTAAGATATATTCCATTAATCCTTTATCCACCCAGGGCAAACCTGCCAGGCAGCACACAGAAAAGCAGGTGATACCGATTCCCATTGTCAGTACAGACGATAAAAAAATAACAAACATTTTGGAAAAGACGTAGCTTTTCAGATTTCCGCGAATCACCAGATACTTTGAGTAATTATATTCCAGCTCATCTGTAAACGCGGCAGCATATGGAATGGCCGCCAGTGAAAAGGCTATCAAAAAACCAGCATCATAAGATGATAGCAGTACCGCTGACAAAACAGAATCTCCCAAATTACCCATCCCATCGTTTGCTGACAAAAACAAAATCAAAACGATTCCTGGAATAGAAAAATAGAATTCTTTTTTACGAAACAGGCGGCCGATTTCTGTTCGAACGTATGCCTGTCGCTTTCTCACTAGAGCAACACCTCCGTACCGTCCACTGCATCAACAAACATGTATTGTGTATATTCATATTTTTCGCCGGTATCACTGTCGTTCCCTGTTTCCAGAACTTCAAATAACCATACAATTTTTACATCGTATGTGCTGTCTGCTGATTTCACCGGCATTTTGTATAATTCTGCCCGTTTCACGGTAAAGGAAGGCCCTATAATATCTGTGTATTTCTTTGATACTGTTTTAACAATTGTATCAAGATCCAGCAAGCTTACGGCATCTCCCGGCTCGGAAAAAGAATATAACCGTGAGATATCTAATCTTTCTAATCCATTTGCAGAACACAGCGCCTGAATCGGTCGGTTGCTCTCCTCATCTTCCGGGAAATCCTGACTTCCAAAATATATGGGAAGTCCCTCCTGCAGCTGAACCGCTGTGTAAAAATAGCAGTCATCTTCCATCCCCCAGGAAATTCCTTCTTTACTCAGAGCTTCACCCGTTTTATCAAGCATCATAAATTCTTCTGCCATAGTCTCATGATCCAGTGCGTAGTAATCATATGCTGCATTTTCAAGCTGATAGCCCGCATCGCGGATGTTCTTTAATACACGTTCAAATATCATTTCAGGATCACCGGCTTCTAATACCGCGTCTTTTGCATAACGTTCTGCGTTATAATGCGAATAGAGGCGAAATGCTCCATTTATCTTTTCAAACACCGGAGTGTGACTGTAAGTTAAATTTGTGCTGATATTCAAAAATGTATCATCCTCATAATCCGCTGTATAACATGGAAATTCCGTACCATCTTCCCCTGATCCAGTTTCCTTTTGTTCATCCACTATGGTCTTTCCCTCCGCAAACACTGCTTTGACTTTTTCTATATCCGGTTGTTGAAGTGTGGCTGTCATTGTGTGCAGATTCTCCATGTCTGCCTCCTCAGAAATCCGTATCTCCATATCAAATACCACGCCATCTATGGTTTCCTCAAATCTTTCTGGAAAATCCTGTTGAGGTACATCATGTTCGGTCTGTGCTGTGTCCTCTGCTCTTATTTCGCTTTCGGCATCTTCCCTAAACGATTCTCCACATCCGACACTGCCCAGAAATAATAATGCTGCAGTCAAAACAATGCTTTTCTTCACTTTCATAAATACTTCATCTCCTTTTTGTATTTTATTCGTCGATAATATCATAACTCAATACCAAATGGTTCCTTTTGTCCGTAAACCTCCAGATTTCTGTCCGCAAAATCACAAACAGAAACCATGAGCAAAGTACACCAAAAATCCGGCAGCTTCTTCCAGAAAGGAGAAACCGCCAGATTTTTTTAGCAGACATAGAGTGAGGGGGGAGTTCCTGCACCTTTCTGGATGCTTTTCTCCCCCTCTCACTTCACGTATTTCATTAAAAAAACAGCATAACTGTTATTTTGAATTCTGTTTCATTAAATTGGTATTTCATCGTTCCGTTATACTTTTCCAGGGCGGCTTTTACACTCTGCATCCCCCAGCCGTGGCTTGCCTTGTCCTCTTTCGCCGTAATCAGCCTGCCAGTTCTTTCATCAATCAACGGCTGTCTGGAAATCGTATTGGAGATCTGGATCACAATAAATTGATGTACCCGGCATATTTTCAGACAGATTTCTGCATTTTCTGTGTCTTTGCTTCCCTCGATGGCATTGTCCATCAGGTTTCCCAGAATCGTACATACATCATTTGTCCTGATACCTGTATTGGACGGAAACTCTACGTCCATGCTTACCTTTATTCCAAGTTGCTCTGCCTTTTGTTTTTTGCTGCTGAGAATTACATCGATGATATCATTCCCTGTAAAACTCTTCAGCATCAGTTCTTTCATAGGCTCACTGATTTGGCTGATATATGCTCTTGCCTCATCCAGCCGTTCAGAACTCATCATCTGATACAAGATGTCCAGATGATTGTTCAGATCATGGTATAGTCTTGCATTGCTTTCATACAGATCACTTACCATCTGATAGTTTTCCCGTAGCAGTTCATTTTGCATTTCCGCTATTTTGTTCCGTATTTTTTCGTTTCGATTTTCCTGATAGCTATAGACAATATAAATTCCCAGACCGCAAAGAACAACCGTCAAACCCCAGATGCTGGATAATTCCACCGAAGAAATGCTCTGTGATCGTTCCCGATAATATAAAAATCCCCCAAAAGCGATCCCTGTTATCAACAGTATATTTCGTTCATAATTGCTTCTTATAACAGGAATCAGCCATTTTCTCAATAAAATCATAAAAACGATCATGACAGACTTTGCCAGAACAACCAATCCTATTCTTTGTGGAGAAAATGTCATGATCGTATCGCCGTTTATGTTCCACCGGTTTCCAAGAGAGAGGTACAGGCTGCTTACCAACATATCTGTGCTGCAGAAGCAGAACGTGTAAAACAGGATAAATGTCAATAGTTTTATAAAATTGATCCGATAAAGAGCCCGTGCCACGATACTGCTTACCAATACCAGCTGCAAAAGGGTAAATGTTGAATAGAGTACTATATTATTGATGACCAATACCCAGGTGGCCATGCTCACTACATAAATACGATCCCAATATATGCCTGCATTTGTTCTCTGATCTTTAAACGCTTCCCAAAGCAGCCAGAACATTAATCCTATTTCTGTCAGACAGGCCATCCATTCTATAAATTCTGATAAAAATATCATACATGCTCACTCCAGTATACAGCCATCCGATTTTTCACTTCTTCCATCCTTGCATGGCTCGCATGAAGGCACACGCCGTTGCTTAGCAGAATCTCATCTTTCCGAATCCCTTTGATCTGTGCAAGATTAACTATGCTGCCCCGCTCCACAAAGGCAAAGTCTTCCGAATGAAGTTCTTTATATACATCCGAAAGACTCTTTCTTACCTTTTTCACACTGCCGTCTGTGCAGATGATCATTGCATTTTTTCCATCTTTCTGGATATATATGATCTGTTTCAGCAGAATTTTTTCTATCTTTGTCGCTGTCTGTATCAGGTAACTTTTATGAGACTGATTCTGCATCCGTTTTAATGCATCGTCCAAAGCCTTCGGCAGTTTTTCATCCATACTGCTTTTGGGAATATACCGAAAGATATCCAGTTCATACGCATCTACAGCATATTTCAGATATGCCGTTACAAAAATAATGATGGCGTCCGGCAGACAACTCCTGATTTGTTCTGCAAGCTTCATGCCATCCGTATCCGGCATCTCAATATCACTCAGCACAATATCAAAGTACTTTCCTTCCTGAAGATCATACTTGAACAAATCACTGCGATCATACGTTTCCAGAATCGCCATGATATTATTTTCTTTTAAATATGTTTGCACTTTGTCTTTTATAATCACAAGCAGAGCATGATCATCTTCGCATACTGCCACATGCAACATTTTTATGCCCCCCATCTACACCTTTTTCCTTTCCTGGTACCCTCAGTGGACAAGAGGACACACCAAAGCCTCCTCTCTGCCTGAATGAAAAATATGATATCAGCTATTCATTATTAGCCTCTCTCATCCCATCCTGTTGCCTGCTTTGTTCAAAAAACAGCGTTTTCATAAGCTCACTGGCATAGATTGCAATTGCTTCACTTTTAACCTCTTGTTTTATAATATCATATGTCATCCGTTTCCGCCAGAAATTTGATGAACAAGAAGTTCCCTTTCTACATCCATTTTGCACTATTGAATTCACCACTTGATAATGTGGCAAAGAATTGATGAGCCAAGATGAATATGTAAAGAACCTGTGTAAAGCAAGACTCAGGGACAATGACACCGTTGATGAGGTGGAAGATGCGGGCGTGATTGAAGCATGACAACTGAATATAGAACTCTTAAACCTATTGAAAAACCTTTGGACAAAAAAGTCCAGAAGCGAAACGGAGTTTTGAATGTACTTGGGAAAGGACCGTACTGTGAGAAACTTACATATTGCAGTACCTGTTTATGATGATGCAGGCGAGCTGGTCAGATACAATGTTTTTAAGGCAAGAATACTGGTACGTCATGCAAAAGATGGGAAACTATATCTGTATGATATTTTAAGAACAAAAAATAAGTGTCTTAGCGTCTAAACATAGGAAGCATAAGGATTCAGGGGCATTTTGGAAGCGTCTTAATTGCGTCCTTTCAAAGCGTCTGATATTGAATTGATTGGAGGGAATATATTTGAATAAAGCAAAGCTGATAGTGACAAGGGTATTTGACAGTGAGCGCACACTGCAGGAGGCATTTGTGAGGGCGATATTAAATTCAGACAAATATGAAAAAACTTGCAGTTTTCGGGCAGTAAAAGTATAATAAAAGACAGAGAGCTTATCTACGTTCAACCGGATTCAGACGAAGAAAGGAGAAACAGATGAAGATGAGCAGGACAACATACAAAAATACACCAAAGGCAGGGTTATATACCCGTTTATCGGTTGACGATGGGGGCGTTGATTGGTCTGCCGTCTTCTCTTAATTGAAATTTACAGCAGCGATATTAAAACGTTTACAAAGCGAATGGTGTTTCATTAATCTTAGGTCTTGCTTTAACCAATATTTCAGCATATATTCATATGCGGCTATTAACGCATGGCGTGACCAGCACAGGCGGCACAAAAGAGAAATATCCCTTGAATACCTCACAGAAGTGAAAGTTATTTTTGCATAAATCCAATGCAGCGTTTAACATTTCAACGGAGCGTTTCTTGAATATGGTGTTTCTCATGATATTATAAAATCGGAAAGAAGGTGAAAATATTGAATGTTCAAAAACAGGTAGCCTAATTGCTGCTATCAGGAAAGAACAGAAAATAGCGTTGATAACGAATATGAAAGTCTGTTGTCAGATGTTGTAAAAGTATCAGCTAATGAAATAACCTGGGTGGTCTGGATTATATATTGTTTTTATCGGATTTTTACTAAATATATCTATAAAAAATATTAGCAATCTACAGAAATGTAAGAAACGGAGGAAAAAATGGTCGATTACTCACAATTTGAGGCAAGTGTAAAATCCGGCATCCATGCAGATGTGAGCCGGATACGGCAGAAGGATGAAATAATAAAAGCTGTCGTCAAAAAGCGGCGAAGCTCCGCGATAATCTGCGTGTGCTTCCTATGTATGTCAGGAATTTCTTTGTTTAAAAGCTGGATTCCCGCCGTTATCTGTTTCCTTCTTGCATTGTTTTTCCTATGGCGGGCTGTCGGAAAATTTTCTGACGAGTATTTACGGGAAATGTACGAGGAGGGGCTTTTGGTTCCCGGCATGATCGTGAAAACGGAACCCCTTACTATCATGGCAATCGCAAACATGACCGCGCGGGATGGCGCGGCAACCGTAAATGGGTGCTACTGTCTGGAGGTGAAAGAGCTTGACGGGGCGCAAAAGATTCTATTTGAAAAAATCCCCTGCTCCTGTTTTTTCTGCTATGAGGGTGGCGATTACCATTCTTCCTTCCAGCCCCATCCTCTCTATTGGGGAACGGCAGATCAGCAGTCTATTCAAGAAGCGTTAAGACAGGTGGAGGAGGACAACAAAGAAAATACAAAAGATGAATGGGAAGTGCTCAAGGAGGTTGCGCGGCAGTTCCCTGATTTGGGAAACGGGAACTTGATTTTACTGGATGAAAATTACGTTCCCTTCGGGAAAAAGAACTACATGGACAGCAACTATAAACCTCTCAACGAGGAAGCTGACACCAAGTAATATATCCCGTTTAGGAAAAACATATGCGGGCTCATTTCTGGCTTATATGGGTAATTTATGCAATTTATAGATTTGTTTTCAAATACATAAATTGGGATTGAATCAGAATGGGAGGAGCTGAAAATATGTTTGAGGGCTTTGATTTTACGAATTTTTGGGAAGACAGTGCATATGCGTTGGAAGAATATGTGAGCAAACCGCCTTCCGATGAACTAATTGCCAGTGTGGAACTAGAATTAGGCTATAAGTTGCCATCCTCTTATATTTATTTGGTTGATGAAACAACATAATGGAGGTATTCTTGTAAATACCTGTTTTCCTACCGATGCACCTACCAGTTGGTCAAAAGACCATGTGTATGTTTCAAGCACATGCTTATGTAAAGTCTTTTTTCCTTTATGTCCTGTAATTCTGTAGATTCTATGGTTGCTCTTACCAAGCTTATTTATCATTACATCCATCAATCTACTATCATTGCCAATTAGCAATACATTCATTCTTCTCCATCAGCCCCTTCATAATTATTGTTTTAGTTTGAGCTTCAGCTCTTCTCTCTTTTCACAAGCTTTTATGATATCTACCACAGAAGGCCAATCTTCGCTAAAATTTCTACCACACAGGACTCCCCTCCTTTTTTGCACGCTAATATACTTCCAAAAAATAGCGCAAAAGGCTATATTTTGCGACATTTTTAACTAAGTAGCAAAGAGGGGTAAGAGATTTTTTCATACTTTGCCAAGAATAAAACTGTCAAGAGCTTTAAAGGCATTTTTATTAGGTTGGCATATCAAACTTTCGGGTAATTATTTTGAACATTTAACATAGAAAATTACTGGATTTTTCTTGACATTTCATATCGTACACGCTATATTATAAAGAGTATCAGGTGTATTTTTGATGAAGGTTGATTCACATGTTTTTGTAAGTCATCATTCTACTATGATGCTTTACAAAAACATGTGTTTATTATTTCGGAGAAGATATACGGTATTTAATTTTATTTTAGGAGGTAGCCTTACAATGAATAAGGGAACGGTAAAGTGGTTTAACGGCACAAAAGGATATGGCTTCATCACCAATTCCGAGACAGGTGAGGATGTATTTGTACATTTCACTGGCATCGTAGCTGATGGCTTCAAGACTTTGGAAGAGGGACAGTCCGTGACTTTTGATATCACAGAGGGAAATCGTGGACCCCAGGCAACAAACGTAGTTGTCGCTTAAAAAAGGCACAGCGTCAAAAGGCAGTCGAAAATTTCGACTGCCTTTTTTGCGCAGGGGCGCACAGGGTTTTTAGTTGCTAGCGCAACTTGCGCCCCGCGCGTCGAGTAGGGCAAGCCCTACTCGATTTTAATGGGGCGCACAGGGTTTTTAGTTGCTAGCGCAACTTGCGCCCCGCGCGTCGAGTAGGGCAAGCCCTACTCGATTTTAACGGGCGCATAGGGTTTCTTTCACTTCTTTTCTTCGCCGGCCAGATTTAATAGGGTTTCAATCTCTTCTACTGGCATGTCCATGTAGACTGCCAATTCCTCGATAGACACCTGCCTCTCCAAATCATCTGAAAGCTTTTTAATGTTGTCTCTTAAGTAATTCAGACGATCTGCCAACAGATTTCCTGCCTGTTTCTCTGTCTGATTGTCCTCCACGGCCTGGGCAATGGCAGAGTAAATCTCTTGTCGCAGATATTCAAGGACTGGGCATGACTCTGGCCTCATTCCCAAGGTCTCCATAGCCAGCATCAAACCAATGTTTCCTTCCTGGACTAAATCTCCCAGTAGAAGCCCCTGTCCTCGAAATTTATCTGCCAGCTTCAAAACCTCTGGTAAAAACTGTTCTGTGAGCCGGGCTTTCGCCAGTGCATCTCCTGTCTCCTCCACTTCAAGACAGAGAGCAAGAATCGCTTCCTCTGTCATGATTTCCAGATAGTCCAGTTCTCTTTGATAATTCTTTAAAAAACTCTGTTCTTCTTTTGTCAGAGGAATTTCACTCTTTTCAGCTTTTTCCTGATTTTTCTCACTTGGAATGTATCCCTCCACCGTTATGTGACAAGATACCAGGTATGAGAAAACCAGTTCAAACTGTTCCTCAGAAAGCTCCATTTCTCGAAAGAATTCTCTGATCTCCTCTATCTTCAGACGATTATTCTTCTCTTTAGCCTTTACTCCCAGCTCTGACAATTTTTTCTGAAATTCTTCTCTATTCATACTTCCTCACCTTATCTATACTATCTGAAAGCTTAGCACATCTTATGACTAAAGTCAAAGTTCTCTGCCTGTATCAGAATTTTTTCTCCTCTTTTTTAAAGTGAAGATGTCTCATCCGATAAGGTTTGGTTTGCAGGGTTATCTATAATCTCTCCGTCTGCCTGAAAGCGGGAGCCATGACAAGGACATTCCCAGATACCCTCATCTGGATTCCACTCTAATTTACACCCCATATGAGCGCATCTTGGTCCTCTCCCAATACCTGCATGTTCTTTTACGTCCTCTATCTTTTCCGTGAATATCCCCTTTGTCAATCCCACTGCGGCATATCTTCCCTCTTTCAAAAAATTTTGTATTGTTCGCCATTTCCATAATCTCTGTGGCGAAAATACTTCCTTATATATATTTGTCTGTCCTACAATCGCATCACTGATGATTCTTGCGGCAACCATAGAAGAGCTCATACCCCATTTTCCAAATCCTGTAGCCACATACCAATCCGGTCTGGTTTTGGAAAAGTTTCCGATATAAGGAATCCCATCTAGCGTGATACAGTCCTGGGCTGACCAACGGGCGACTTCACGGCTGACCGGCCAAAAATTTCGTGCCTGCTTTTCTAGTTCTGCATACTTTCCTCCACTTTTATTTTCTCCCGTTCTGTGATTTCCTCCTCCAAATAGTAACAAATTTCCTGTGTTTCGCATAGACCAGGAGGCGTCTTTATCCACTCCAATATACATACCATCCAAATGTCCCGCCTGTTCTAAGGCCAGTACATAGCTGCGTTCCTGGTGCATCCGGGCAAAATAAAATCCTGGTATGTTGACAAAAGGATAATGGGAGGCAAAGATAAGATGCTTCGCCCTGACTGTATGGCGTCCAGTAAAAACAGACATTTTCTCCACGCCTTCCACTTTTGTCTCAGCGTATATCGTTATACGCTCTGCAACTGCTGTCAAAAATTTCAATGGATGAAACATAGCCTGGTCAGGAAACATAAGAGCTCCTTGCACGGGAAATGGTAGTGTCGTCTGTGTGGTAACTTTTGCCTCAATTCCAAGTCTTTTTGCTGCATGAGCCTCCCGCTCTAATACTTCACTGTCGGAAAGGGTATAAAGGTACGCCGGCTTTCGCTGAAATTCACAATCAATTCCCAGTTTTTTCACCAGATTTGCATAGGCCACCACTGCCTCCTGGTTGGCTTGGGCATACTGACGCGCCTTTTGCTCTCCCCATTCCCGTATCAAGCGATCATAAATCAAGCTGTGCTGTGAGGTAATCTTGGCCGTCGTGTCCTCTGTCTGACCACTTCCAATACAATTGGCTTCGAGAACCACCACATCCACACCCTGTTCCTGCAAATAATATGCTGTCAAAATTCCCGCCATGCCTCCGCCTATCACAACTACATCTGCTGTGATATCACGTGTCAAAGGCTCTGACGGGAATATCTCTGTCGTTTCATTCCAAATAGATTTCATCGCGCTTCACCTCTTAGTTATCATGTGTAAGCGGACAAAAAATATGTATTTAAAGTTATTTTTCAATTTTGGCTTCCAGCACCTTAATTCCATGATATAGGATGCGATTGACTGGCGTGTCTACTCCCAGCTTCTCCCCCAAGCGAATCACAGTGCCGGAGAACATCTCCACTTCTGTCTTTTTTCCATGCTCCAGATCCTGAAGAGTGGAAGGTTTATTGAGAGGAGGAAGCCCCATTACTACTTTTTCCTGCTTCTCCATCTCCTTTTCCCCCAACTGTATTCCCTGTTTCTGGGCAATGGCTGCTACCTCTCTCATAGCTGCCCACCGAATGACATTGGCGCTCTCCATAGTACGATAAGCTCCAAAGGGAATCCCGAGTAGGGCACAGGTCATATTTTCTCCCACATTTGCCATGTACTTAAACCACATACCATGAAGCATATTTGTGTTTATCTTGTAAGGAATCTCGCAGCGTTCAAACAGCTCCCGCACAGCCTCCACACGCTCTGAATAAGTCTCATTATTTTTCTCCCCGAAATGGACAAAACCTTTCTTTGGATCGTAGTCGGCAACTCCTTCATTCATGACGATAGACACGCGCATAAAAGAGTAGAGTACGTGTTCCCAGCCATACACAGCGGCAATTTTCTCTTCGCTCTCAATCCCGTTCATCACAGATAGAATCTGTGTGTGTTCTCCAATCTGATTGGCGATATCCCGGATCGCCTGGTCAAGGCCCATATCCTTCACTGCCATTATGATCAGATCTGCCGGATCACCTTTTTCCTTTGGCTCCACAATGGGAAACTTATAATTCACTCCATTGAGAGTCACTCCCTCTGTCTCAAGACGTTTTTTTCGCTCACCCTCTGCCAGTACCCGAAAATCGCCTTTCTTTAGTCCCACTTCCAGCCGGGGAGCAAAAAAAGACCCCATGGCTCCCAATCCAATCAGTGTCACTTTCTCTATTTTCATACGTTTTCCTCCTCTGCGCTCTAATTTTGGTATACATCATCCACCCAGATTCCATATTTATCTTTTTCTCCATCAGGCTTATACTCTGTACCTATTCCGTTTTTCTTGCCATTCTCCCATTCCCCCTCATACCGGGAGCCGTCTGCATAATACATGACCCCATAACCAGATATCTTATTATCCCTATACTCACCAAAGTAGCAGCTTCCGTCTGAGGCGCTGAAAGCTCCTGTCCCTACACGTTCACTATTCTGCCATTCTCCATAATAAACGCCATCTGTATAGTGTTTGCTTCCTATTCCACTAAAATAATTATCCTCATAATTACCTATAAAATATGTCAAATTGTTAAAGAGTTCGATTGTGCCTGCTCCTGTTCGTTCTCCATCCACCCATTCACCGCAATACCATCCTTTGGATTCTCCTCCGTCACTGTAATAATAAACTCCCACTCCATTCCTCATTCCATCTGTAAATGTGCCCACATAATAGTCTCCATCATTATAGTATTCTGTTCCGTATCCATTTGGTATTCCCTCTGCAAATTCCCCAATATAGAGCTGTTTGTTTTTTTTGATGCGGATGCCCTCTCCCACCAGCACACCATCCTCTTTTCTGCCGGTATATTGGACACCTTCCTCATCTGTCCAGGTAGTCGCACCATCCCGATCCTTAATTCCTCTCATTTCACCAGTCTCTTCAACTAGCTCATCATCTTTAAAAATGCCTGTTTTGCATGTTCCGTCTTTATAGTATAAGGTTCCAATTTGTGAATCCTCTGTCCATTCTCCTTCAAAATACCACCGCTCGGATTTGTCACCGGAAGGATACCATTTCGTTCCCTCGCCGAAAAATTGTCCCTCTTTAAATTCGCCTTCGTAGTGAAGGCCTAATGGTTCAAAATAGCTCCCCTTTCCGTCCATATTTCCATCTTTCCATTCACCGTAGTAGAATCCTCCATTAATCTTAAAACAGTAAATTCCAAGTCCATTACACTCCCCATCTTTCCACTCACCTTCATAACGGTCTCCATTTTTATAGTAGGAAATACCTTTACCGTCACTATAACCACCTTTGAACTCTCCCAAATAAATATTTCCACTACTATAGACTACACGTCCATACCCTTCAATCTCACCATCTACCTTTTTTCCAGTATAAACATTACCGTTCGAATCAACCCAGGTTTCGGCATCCCATATTAAATTCGTAACAAATTCACCCTTCAACCAGATTTCAGCGCTGATGGTCCCATCTTCCTGGATCAACACACCCATTCCATTTCTGAGTCCACTCTCCCATTTTCCCTCATATCTGTCGCCGTTTTCCCAATAGTAAGTGCCATTCCCTTCCCGTTGGCCCGCTCTAAACTCGCCCTCGTACCTACCATTGCTCTCATGGAAATAATTGATGCCTTTCCCTTCCTCTACATTATCCTTCCAGTCTCCATGATATAGAATAAGCCCAGAGGAAGAATACAGTGTCCCTTTGCCGTCACGCAATCCTCCTTTGAATTCCCCTTCATATCTTTCTCCATTTATATAAACAGCCTGTCCAATCCCTTCTATTTTTCCGTCTTTCCTGGTTCCGATGTATTCTGTTCCGTCATCGTCCATCCATTGCTCTGCCTCTCCATTCTTTTTATACAAGGTCTCAGGTTCAGCCGGATTCACTTTAAAAGCAAGTTCGTCCCCCCGTTGCGTGAGCCAGCTACCGGGACTCAGCAGCATCCGTATGGATAAGAAAGCCAGAATTCCTACCACTATCATGCCAACTATCTTATTTACCATTATTTTCCAGACAAAGAAGAATAATGAGCCCTGACTGCCGCTTCTCTTGTCCTCTCTTGGATTGTTCCTTTTTCTAGGTTCTCTTTTTTTACGCTCGATAATAGAATGTACAACTAATTCTGCTATAATTGTGCCAACAATGGGCGCAATCCAAGCGATTACTATTTGATTACTCAAAAAGGAATCGATGTAATCCATACATTTACCTCCCATTTTCTCCAATTATATACCAAAATATTACAGAAGAAAAGAGACAAAATACGACTATATATTACACAATTCCTTTGTTCCAAATAATTCATAATAAAAGGCATACTGCTGCAAAATTCCTGCAAATCCCTGATATCGCACAAAGGGAAAGCCTTTGGGGTACCGGTCAAGCATATCCTGAATATGGGTATCCACAGGAAATGCTTCTATATGATGAAGCGCAAACAGGCAGACACAGTCTGCCACCTTTTTGCCCACTCCGCAAAGCTTCATCAGCTCTGTGTGTGCCTCTTCATAATTCATAGAGAATAAGTTCTCCAAATCTATCCTTCCATCACAAACTGCCTGAGCCGTCTTTTTAATATAGGACGCCCGATACCCCAAGCCTAAGCCCCGGAGCACATCCTCCGAGACTTGGGCCAACGCCTGAGGTTTGGGGAACAAATCGTAAACGTTTCCCCGAAAATCGCAAGCTTTCTCGCCAAATTCCCTGCAGAGAGTGGACACACACTTTTTGATGCGGGGAATGTTATTCTGCTGAGAAAGAATAAATGTCACAATCGTTTCCCAAAGCTCCTGCTGAAGGATATGGATTCCTCCGCCAATCTGCACTGCTTCCAGCAGGTAGGCATCTTCTGGATCGACTGCCTTTTTTATCTTTCCATAATCTAAATCCAGATCAAAATACCTTCTCCATAAAGTTTCATATTCTTCCTCTGAGCATGAGAAGGTCACTTGTGTATCCTGTTGCCGCACTTCCAGATATTTACCGTAAGCAATCAAAGAATATGTATCTTCTGAAAGCTGGCACATACGAAAACATTGGCCTGAACGGCTGATTTGGTTCAGGTCAAAATCTGTAATTACTTTTGTAATCATAAGCTCTTCCTATTGATTGTCAAAATGTCCCGATACTTCTTTCAGCTTTTCTATAATAGGTAAGTGCTGGGGGCATACCTCTTCACATTGTCCACATGCAATACAGTCCCCTGCCCTTCCAAAGTCTCTTGTCAGATGTTTATAATTGGTGTAATTTACTGTCCATCCTTTTTCCTCCAGCTTTTCCCGCATGTCTTCGTTGTACAGAGAAAAATACTGGGGAATAGCAATATGCTCCGGGCAGCCCTCCGTACAGTATGAGCATCCAGTGCATGGCACTGCAATCTGTGCGTTAACCAGCTCTGCTGCACGAAATACCAAACGCTTTTCTTCTTCATCCAAGGGCTTAAAGTGGTCCATATAGCTCAAGTTGTCGTCCATCTGTTCCATGTTGCTCATACCAGACAGCACCATCATGACATTATCCAGTGAAGCGGCAAAGCGAATGGCCCAGGAAGAAATGGACAACTCCGGTGTATGCTCTTTGAGAAGTCTCTCTGCCTCCTCTGGCAGTTTTGCCAGCGTGCCTCCTTTGACTGGTTCCATAACAATGACAGGTACTTGATGCTTTACTGCCACTTCATAACATTTACGAGACTGTATCCACTGACTCTCCCAATCCAGATAGTTGATCTGCAACTGTACAAATTCCATTTCAGGATGTTTTGTTAAAATCTCGTCCAGAAGTTCGGCACTGTCGTGGAATGAAAAGCCCATATGTTTTACAAGCCCCTGAGCTTTCTTTTCCTGCAGCCAGCGAAAGCAGTCAAACTCTTCAAATTTGAGATAACTTTGCTCTTCAATGCCATGGAGAAGGTAATAATCAAAATATTCCACACCCGTTTTTTTGCGTTGCTCGTTAAATACCTTGTCTCTGTCTTCCAGAGAATGAAAGAAACCTGCATGCAGTTTGGTAGCCAACGTATAGCGATCTCTCGGATAACGATCTACCAGAGCCGTTTTTGTCACATTCTCGCTGTTGAAACCGCAGTACATCCATGCTGTGTCAAAGTAAGTAAACCCTTTTTTCAGAAAAACATCCACCATTTCTTTGACTTGCTCCACATCAATACTACCTGCCTCATTTTTGTTTGTGAGAGGCAGACGCATCAATCCAAAACCTAGTTTTTTCAAAACAATCACTCCTTTTCTCAAATTACTCGCTGTTTCCATTACTCATAAAAATCATTTAAAAGTTCTCTAAGCTCCTTCTGAATATATTGGGGACGCTGTCGAAAAAATTCTTTTACTGTGTTAATTTCTTGCTCATGAAGAGCTAACTGGTGACAGAAAGCTTCCTCAGCATCTGCATAGATATCTGGTTGTTGTTTTGCATATTTCTCTGCAAGCCTCTGAATATTCATCTCTAATTCTACTTTCATTTCTTCCTGTATATCATCTATGACTTCACAGGCATAGGTGCTGGAGAAGGGACCTTCCATCATCGTTTCCAGGATTTCGACAAACTGCTTTTGCATATCTTCTCGTTTCAAAAGAGCCTGCAAAAGAGGTTCTTGCCTATCCCAGGGGTCACTAACAATTCCAAGTATTTTGCCAATCGAAGAATCCTCTGCCAAAGAATTTTCAACTCTAGCCATACCCATATCCAAATCATAGAGCAGAAATCTCCAGCGTCCATCTGTATAAGGTTCCCGGTACTTGTCTTTATTAGAATACCAACGATATGCCTTACAGTTGTTACCAGGCCAGTCTGGATTGGCTACATAAACCTCTATGGCACAATACTGAAGAAAGTTCTCTACATCCAGCAGCTTTTGAAGTTCGGCAAAGGTCTCATCATTTGTCAAATCTTTGTACCTGTAAGCATACATGGCATCGAAATCCTGTGCAGCCTGCAAGCCCGCCTCATCCTCTGAATCTGGCTCTGCATTTCCCAGGTTAGGCATTACAACCTGCCAGGTTCCATCTTTATCATTTGTTCCATAATGCGTCTCAAAATAGGTCCTGTCATAAACCTCCTCCATCCACTCAAATCCATAGTACTCTCCATTTATATAGACGGAAGCTGCCCGAAATTCCTGTGTATCCAAAAGTCCCGAATCCTCCGCCAACTGCTGTACCAACTCATTACGCAGGTAGGCAACTTCTTCATCGTTCCCATGATTGCGGAGTAATATTTTTTTGTATTCGCTTTTTTTATATACATCCGTATCTTCTTCTCCCTCTTCGGGAAACAGGTTATATCGAACTCTGTTATCTCCGTACTCATTACGTGCAATCAAACGCAGGGATTTCATGTCAGAGCTCCGGGTAAAGCCACCGTGGACACGAATCCCCATATCCTGAGATACAACACAGGTTCCATCAGGATTAAATAATTCTACATGCACAGGCCTTTCTGCCTCATCTCCCCGTAAATAATAATTAGCTGGCATCCTGTCTGAAAAAGGCTCGTCAGGATGCTCCTCTATATAAGTCTCCCGCAGTCTCCCTGGCACAAGGATGCCTCTGTCAAAGCCAAAAAAATCATCGGGATTTCCTGAAATTGCCACAATGATTGATGAAAATTTCTCCAGTACTTTCTTTCCAAGAAAATACGTCTTTGTACAAATATCAGAATAATCCTCGCCTCCATAATAGGCAATCGCACGAATCGTAACAGCATTTACATCCTCTGAAGCTGTCAGGTGTATAGGTTTCTCATACCGTTTCGACTCTCTTGATGGCAAACTTCCATCATCTGTATAGTAAATCTCCGACTCTAAAAGTGTCGATAACTCAAGCTCTTGATCCTGCTCACAGAAGCTGTCTCTCACGGAAAAAGCAATCTCCTGTTCACGATATGGTTCACATATTTTCCCATATCGAATCGCTAAAATTGTTAGAATTGCTCCGATCAAAAGGCACAATTTCCATCGTTTGATCGTTCTCATCCCCTTTAAATATTTATATATTTCCACAGATTATAGCACATTTAAATTATGTAAACAAGAAGGAAGCCTGCAAAACAAGAGTAACATTCTCTGGCAGACATCTTCCTCAATTGACATTTCCTTATTTTCACATTATAATGTATATTACAATCGTAAGATTTAAGGAGGGATTGCAAATGAAAGCATTGCCACAAATTTCAGAAGCTGAATTTGAAGTGATGAAAGTCATATGGAAACACGCGCCGATCAGTACCAATGAAATCACCGAAAAATTAACGCAGACTACTAAATGGAGTCCTAAGACAATTCAGACCTTAATAAAGCGGCTTGTAACCAAAGGGGCGCTTTCCTATGAAAAGCAGAGCAGGGTTTTCGTTTACACGCCTTTGATAGAAGAAAAAGAATATATCGGTCAGGAAAGCCACTCTTTTCTTGATCGGTATTATGGCGGAGATATTACGGCACTGCTTTCTGCCTATATCGAAGATGAGAAACTCTCCGAATCAGAAATTGACACGCTCCGTTCCCTTCTCGCAAAGGGTTCAAAAGACAGGGGGATTTAACATGGCAGATTTTGGAATACGATTTTTCCTATGTAATATTTTTATTTGTATTATTATAGGTTTTCTTATTATCGTAAAACGGGCATTTAAAAATTATTTAACCAGCCGGATGCAGTTCAATTTATGGTTTTTGCTGCTTGGGATTCTTGCAGTCCCCTTTGTTCCCTTTCGTCCGGCTTCTTTTACGCAGATACTCGCATTGTTTGGCGCATGGAAAAATGCGGCGTCATCAAACAGAGAGACGATTGCAGAAGGCATCCTGAATCCAAATGTATCCGGCGCTGCGAATCAGATGAATAATTTTGCACTGTCCGTCAGCAGGGAAACGCCCTCCATTATTGGACTGATTTTGTGTGGTATATGGTTGGTTGGCATTCTGGCTATGATTTTATTAGTGATAAAATCAGTATCCCGGCTAAACGCCATGAAAAGGTCTGCGCTTCCCCTTCAGAACAAGACTGTCCGTATTTTATATCATAACTGTTTAAAGGAGATGAGAATAAAAAGAAAGATTCCCGTTTACAGCACAGCCTTCCTGAAATCCCCCGTTATTGTGGGATTATTCAACCCCTGCATTTATCTTCCCCTCCACCTCATATCGGATTTCCATGTTCATGACGAAGGGCATAAAGGGATACCCGGAGGGTGTTTTACTGCTGCGAATATGCGGTATATGCTGTTGCACGAATTACAACATTACAGGTACAAAGACGCACTGGCTGGTTTCTTTATGAATTTTTTTGGCGTACTCTACTGGTGCAACCCATGTGTCTGGTATGCACTGAAAGAAATGCGAAATGAACGGGAGGTTGCCTGTGATACATCCGTCCTGAAACTCCTCGATGAAAGCGATTATGAAAATTACGGGAATACCCTCATCAATTTTGCGGAAAAAGTTTCACTTACGCCTTTTCCCTTTGCTGCCGGGATCAGCGGGAGCATGAAGCAGCTACAGCAAAGAATTGCTAATATCTCCTCTTATAAAAAACCTTCTGTTTTCAGAAAATTAAAGGGATTTACTGCTTTTGTCACGATTAGCGTTATTCTTTTCGGACTTGCCCCAATGCTCTCCACCTATGCCACAGAGCAGAACCGGTATCCGTGGAATATTCCCTCTGACAAAGTTTCCACAATTGACCTGTCCGCCTGGTTCAGTGGATATGAGGGCAGCTTTGTACTATACGATTTAAACGGCGATACATGGAATGTCTATGACATGGAGCATGCCACTTTAAGGACATCCCCAAATTCTACTTACAAAATCTATGATGCGCTGTTTGGACTGGAAGAAGATGTGATTGCGCCAGATGATTCTTTCATGGCATGGGACGGAACAAATCACCCATTTGAAGCATGGAACGGGAATCAGGATTTACTTTCTGCCATGCAGTCCTCCGTCAACTGGTATTTCGAGGAAATAGATAAGCAGATCGGTGGGGCTGCTATTCAGGATTATGTCCGAAAAATCGGATATGGAAATGAAATTGTAAATGCAAGTCTTTCTGCATACTGGTTGCAAGGGGCGCTAAAAATCTCCCCGGTAGAACAGGTGGAACTTTTGACAGCCCTACACAACAACCAATTTGACTTTGCCCCGGAAAATATAAATGCCATAAAAAATTCTATCTGCCTTTTTTCATCAGAAGGCAAAAACTTTTATGGAAAAACCGGCACCGGACGTGTGGACGGTCAAGATGTGAATGGCTGGTTTATAGGCTATATTGAAACTGCTGGCAACACATACTTTTTTGCCACCAACATCCAAGCCGCAGAAGATGCCACAGGCAGTAAAGCGTCAGAAATCTCTCTCTCCATCCTGTCCCATATGGGTATATGGAAACAATAAAAACCTGATCCACAACTCTCCGTCACACAGGATAATTCAATTATTTAAGTCCCTCCATAAACCTCTTTCCACTCTTCCTCCGTCAACCGATTTGAATGCCACCAAATAACATGGTCTCCTTCTGGTAAGATTATCTCATTCGATACATACTGAAAACTGTCCTCACTTAATGGGCGGATTACGGTTTTGTGTGAAAACTCCTTAGACACATTTCCATTGGGATATACTGCATTGATATGAAGCGTAACTGTCCCATCCTCGTTCTCCGTATAACTTACTACTTCTGGATACGCAATATCTGGATATTCCACCTCGTAAAATCCTCGTGGTCTGTACTCATAGGCGGCAAGTTCTGAAATATATGTTGTTTTTGAACGGAGCGTTTCATGATCCATATTGAAATATGCCCCGATCACATTTTCAAATAGTTCTCCTTGTACTTGATAAACAGATCCAACTCCTAAATTTTCATCCGCCATATAAGGCACTGGCTGGCTGTGTATCATTGGATAGAACCTGTCAAATAAATCGTAAAAGTCCAAATCTCCAAAATCATCCTCACTCCAATTACAGAGAAACAGGTTGTTTTGCTCATAACCAACTGGCAAGATATACTTTCTGTTATATTCCCTGCACTTTTCATCCAAAGGTAAAATCCGAAGCATCGTATGTTCTGGCGTGTCGCTTAATGTCAATATATAACTTTCATCTGAAAAGCAGCTCCCCTCAAAGATTAAATATCCTTCCTCTGTATACTGCCAGAAGTCCGCTGGGTAGCTTACTGTACTTCTGTTCTGCAAACTGCCATTCTGGTCATATTGATAATATCCTCTGACAACATTTACATTACCATCCTCTGTTTTCAAATCAAATTTACAAATCCCCATCTCCAAAACCATTATAATAGTCAATTCATCTATTTCTTTTTCATCTACTGCTTTACAAAATGCCAGCACCTGCTCTGCCTGTGTCATGTCAATCTGATTTCCGCTATCAACAGCCACATAACCGTTTTCGCCAAGTCTGGCAACCATTCGCCGCATAATACTCAGACTTCCCAATGTATTTGTTTCCTCTTTATTGCCATATGTCATAGAGGGATACCCGGAGGGTGTACTTACTGCTTCATCATAAATATCACTGAGAATCTCAGCTATGCGCTCTGCACTGGCAGAATCATTTTTATCGAAAGAATATACTTCACTGCCTTGCTGAGTTATTTCAATATCTGATACATCCGGTGTCCTATCGCTACACCCTGGCAATATCGGCAATATTAGTATTATCAGTGCAAATAAGATTTTATTTTTTCTTCTCCTACGCTTACTTTTCCTTTTCACCTGAACCTCCGTTTATCCTCTTTTTTTCTCCATTGCCTCTAATTCTTACATCAGTAAGATTTATTTTTTATATTACAATAGTAAGATTTGAAAGTCAAGTAGATTATCTGTAAACCAATTTTGACAAAATAAGGTTTACAGGAACTGGATGCTTCCACGGTAAATGAGCTGATTCACAGGATTGTAATTCACAGCCCGGAGCCAGTCAGTGGCACAGAGAAACCGGCGTGACCTACGCCACGCCGGTTTTGCCGGAAACTTCATATACTTCCTTATGGGCTTCTCTATACCGAAGGAATTGTCTGCGTCGTAATCCTTCGTATTTATACGAAAAATTGTTCTCAGTTTGTTGTCAACTTGGATCTGAAGTGCTGCAAACCCGCATAACTACTGGGTTTATTTTTCTAAGGTTTTCAGTGTACGGAAGAACAGATTACAACCATCCTTGCTATTGTGGAAGCCTACCCTCTCTTGACAAGGGCATACACGGTCGACCTTGTCAAGAGAGGGTATCTTCGGACATACAAACATCCCAAAGAATAGAATATCCCCAATATCTGAATTTTTTCTTGAATATTTCTGGATTATTCTGAACCATGAAAAAAGGTGGCTTGCTCGGATTATCCTCTATCTTTTCCCTTATGTGGTGGATATGGTTCATAACAATATTATAATCGCCGGAATACGGCTCCTGCCAGACAATATCATAAATCTGCTCGTTGCTATATACCCTGCCTGGGCTACTAGCTAACAAATATAAAAATCCCCCCCCTTCTACCATTCTGTACACAGATATCGGTAAAGCCCTAATGAAATCAAATTATATTATCAATCATAATATAACTTTGTCTGACTTTTTCATTCAGAGGGCATCAGTCCTTTTACATTTCAAATAAATAACACCCCATAAAAATATACCAATTACTGTAATAACAATCTTATTCCATATCCAAACAGGATTTTGTTCATCGGCATATCTGATAAACAGATAAATGTACTCTACCCCCGAAATTCTAAGCAGACTGCGTATTAAAAGAACTATCAGCCACACGATACCACAAGTCAATGTTGCTATATGTTCCCCAGTATAATAAATTCCAAACAACGCACATAAAGATGACAAAAAGAATGCCGGTGGGAAATAAATAACTAGCAGTTCCCATAACGGTAATTCATATCTGAAAGCTGATGAAATCACCATACAAAAAACGGCAAATAAACTGGATATTCCAAAGGTAATTACATAACGAAGCAGTACCCAATGGAACAGGGAACTGCTTTGTGCAGCAATAATATCAAAATTACTGTCTGCCCGTGTCTTTCCCCATTCACCCACAGCGATTGTTACAAAAAATGGGAACATCACTTCAAAACTGACCGGATAAAAATGAAGTAGTTCCCCGGCAATCGCAGAAAGTACAATCAGTGCAACCGTAAAAGCTGATGATATGATAAAAAAATTTATCCCTATAATTTTTATCTCACTCGTGGCTCTCCTTATCATTCTGACCTCCAAAATCTATGTCTCAAAAATAATAGACCTCCGAAAACTAAACCGCTCCCCATAAGAAAAGCCCCATTTGCTAAAATGCTTTCAGTATCATTAAATGACCATTTGGGGTTTACCCATATGAAACGAGTCAAATCTCCAGAAGTAATCATATAAAATGGCGCTGCATTTGCTGAACCAACATAAGCCGCATTGATACCAAACAATATAGCCGCAAAAAGATAGAACAATCGTATATCTATCATTCCCGGTAATGCAACCGAACACAAACTGACAAACAAACTTACTGGAAATGCGGAAACAATGATTGCTTTTACCAGCGGAACGGTACATTCAAGTAATGGAATCGGAAAAGGAGCTACCACAAAATAAACAGCCGTGTTGAAAGCAAGGAAAATACATAATATTGAAAAAGTATATAAAAATCCACCCAACAGCTTTCCCAATATATATTGCTTTTTTTGTAGCGCATGGGACATAAGCAGAAGTTTCATTCCTGTTTTATTATCCAGCGGAAAACGTTCTGCCAGTAGAAACATCAAGCCAAACATTAGAACAAAACCATTAAGGCTCATTGTTCGATATACAAAGTAAGCTGGTTCATTTAAAAATTCTAAACGTGCCAAATTGCTGGCAGAGGGGTAATTATCCAACAATGTAAATACTGTTACCACAAGAAATACACCCCACGTTGCCAGTTTCTTAAACTGCATCTTATATTCATAATGGATAATTGCAATCATTTTACGCATGTGATTTCCCTCCCATACAATACACATAGGCATCTTCCAAAGTTGCCGCATCGGTCAAAGCCCCCGGAAAAGAGGAATCCTCGTCCATAATTCGCGCGGTCAATCCGTGGCTTTCATAAGTCGTCTGCAAGACTACTGATTTCTTTTGCAGTCCGATAAGCTGATTTTCGTTTTCTAAGTGTAAAAGTTTTATTTTTCCCTTTACCCGTTCCAAAAGTGCGTCAGGTGTACCAGCATAAAACAACCGCCCTTTTCGTAGTACGGCAAGTTCTCCACAAAGCTGATGAACATCTTCAACAATATGTGTAGAAAGCAGGACAGTACGCCCCTCTCTCGCATATCGTGATAGTAAACCCCGAAACCGTACCCGTTCTTCTGGATCAAGTCCGGCTGTCGGCTCATCAACCACAAGAATCTGAGGATTGCCAATCAGTGCCTGTGCAATCCCAACCCGGCGTTTCATACCGCCGGAAAGTTGCTTTATTTTACGTTTAGAAAATTCCAGCATTTCAACCTGTTCCAACACTTCGCCTACAGCCTTTTTATCATGGATGCCTTTTAACTCTGCCATGTAGTTTACAAAATCAAACACGGACAGAGAGGGGTACATGGCAAGTTCCTGTGGTAAATATCCAATCCGCTCTCTGACCTCGTTTCCCTGTTTCCGGGAATCAAAGCCGCAGACACGAATCGTACCCATTGAAGGAGACAATACCGTAACCAGTGCTTTCATAAGTGTAGTCTTTCCGGCACCGTTATGCCCCAATAACCCAAAAACACCACTTCCAACAGAAAAGCTAATGTCATCAAGTGCCATGACACCATTTGAATATTTCTTTGTAACGTGACTGATTTCAATATTTGCTTTCATAAACACCTCCGAGTAACTACATGTGTAGATTTATAATTTTTAATAATACGGGTTATTCGCTATAACCCGCACTATATTCTATCCCAGTATCATAAGCCGGATAAGGATAAAAAGACTCTCTGCTGAACCGCATAGAAAGTACAAGCATGAGTGCCAAAAGTACAGCCAACATAAACGCTGTCAATCTATCCTTAATTTTTGATGTTCTTACAGTAATTCTTTTAATTCTCCGTTTCGTTAAAAGAAAATCAAGTGCGCCTATTCCATTTCCCGGTTTTGCCGCCCGAACTGTCGAATATTCCAAAAGTCGGATAATGGCAGAAGCATACTCTGTCTCTGTGACCTTTCCCCGTAGCATTTTTATCGTATGGGAATCGCAATCTGTTTCACAATGCAAAGAAAAATTTCTTTTGGCAATCCACGAAAGAGGATTCATCCAGTTTAGAATACAAACATAATCATAGATTCTTTCGAAAAGAGTATGTTTTCGTTTTACATGGATCAATTCATGGAAAAAAACGAATGATAATTCATTATCTGTTAACTGCTCTATGACCTTCTCATTCATAATGATTACCGGGCAGATTACGCCAGTAACACAAATGGGATTATCCAAAGTTCCGAGGTATAATATGGGTACTTTCTTTAGTGTGGCTGCCGCCGCACATTTGAAATAAATACTATTTAACCGCTCATTGTTACAAATCTGATAATTTTTAATCGCTCGCTTTGCCAACATAAGACGTATTATATCATGCACAATTAAAACGCCGCATCCACACACCCATAAAAAACTGGCAATGCGAAAACCATTTATCCAATCCTGCATTTCCGGCGATATTAAAAGTACGTCCGGCGATAGGAATGGAACGCAAAAAAATATCATACCACAAAAAGAGAACCATAACGGCAAATTACAACGGAGAACATGATTTACAAAAAGCGATATAACAGTAAAGATGCTACCAATGGCAGACACAAAAATGACCGCATTAAAGATGTTACCTATTATCTGCATCTGTTTTCTCCTGCCCAGCAATTATGTTTTTCAATTCGTTTAATTCCTCATTTGAAAGATTACCGTTTTTTACAAATCCCATAACCATTTTGGAAAGAGAACCGTCATACACACGGCTTAAAAAATTATGGCTTTCTGTAAACTGGCAATCGCTTTCTGATACTGCCGGATAGTATAAATATCCTTTACCCTGACGCTTCGTAGACAATGCGCCTTTCTTTACCAGACGGGCAAGATAAGTCTGAATGGTTGTTTTGCTCCAATCGGTTCCTTTTAATTTATCCAATATTTCGGGAAGTGTCTGCGGAGAATTGTTCCAAACAATTTTCATCACTCGCCACTCTGATTCTGAAATTGAAATCTGCTGTTCCATTATTTACCTCCATTAGTTGACACTATGTAGTTTTATGTATTTTATCATTAAAACTACATGATGTCAATCTTTTATTTTCTAAATTAAGACACTCATATTGGAATGCCGACACACCCTCCGGGAGTGTCATGGGTAGAATAGCAAGCACTGCCCATGTCTGGACACATGGGCGAAATTCCCCATACTTCCCTGCCGTCCGTATGATGAAATTTCCATAGGGAAGTATCCCTAACCCTCTTTGATTTCCTTTCCTCTTTTTCTCTGACAGTCCTTGACCTTCATCCGCAGATTTGCTACAATAACACATGGATAATTCTATCCAAAACAACTGAACAGACACGAAACCAGACTGTTGTAAACCGTACAAGTTACAGCAGTTTTTTTATGCCCAAATTTAGAAAGGACGATGTAAAAATGGCCAATAAAGCCTATCATCTAATACAGGCTTTCGCTCCCGGTGAGGTCAGCTTTGAGGAAGCGCACCAGATTGGGAAGGAGCTTGCGGACATAGTTTTAGAGGGGAAATATTCTTATGTTGTCACCACACATATGAGTGCGTTTTATTAGGAAAACACACTGTCAAAAGGATTTTATGCTTTGGCGGGGGTCAGCCCGCCTCGGCGGTGTCAGTGGTGTTGATTTCAATGTACTCGGCAATCCAGCGGAACTCGTCCGCAAACTTAAAGTGAACACTGATATTGCCGTTTTCGTAAACCTTGATATGGTCTACCTGCGCGGGATGCTGCTGACCTCAACAGAAACAAACCGCCCATTGATTTTGATGGTAATTTCCATTGTCCTTTCCTCCGTTCAGATTTTTTGGGGTCTGAACGGGGAGAGGCGGGGAGCGGCAGCGGGGGCGTTGGCCTGGAAACAGAAAAGTGCCCGCATGGTGCAAGACCATTCGGGCGCAAGGCATAACCGTATGAGCCGTCAGGGAACGACTGTTTTCGCAAGTGTGGGTAAAAGTCGCCGCTGGGCAGATCATTTACTTTAGAGATATAATAAGAGAAGTTTTTGAAGATTTCATAAAGATTTGCAAAAAATGGGTGGCTATAAAAGCCACCCATCCTATCAAAATGGAATTTTCAAAATTACTTTTGCACCGCCTGTACTTTTGGAGTTTTCTAAGACAAGCTCACCACTATGTTGTTCCATAATGGATTTTGCAATATATAGGCCCATACCAAAGTGCAGCTTTGAATTACGGCTTTGATCGTCCATAAAGAATTGTTCTTGCGCGTGCTGCAACGCTTCATTAGAAAATCCTTCCCCCTCGTCCGTGACTGAAATTTCAACGAAATTGTCTTTTCCGCAGACATCTATATGAAGTGTTCCATCTTGAGGGGAATAGTCCAACGCATTATTTACCACATTTTGAATGGCACGTCCTAACAAAACCTTATCTGCGGTTAGTTGCATTGGGATGTCGGACGTACTCATTCGCAAATGAATTTCTTTTGTCCTGCACAAAGCATCTATTGATACTTTCACATGCTTTAGATAATCAGGAAGATTAAAGATTTCTTTATTAAGTTGATACCCTGTTGAAGCCGTAGACAGGTCTATCAGGGTTTTAACATAAACTTGCATCTGCGTATAGCTGTCTGTGATGTAGTCAGCACATTCCTGTTGTTCTATTGTTAAGTCAGTATCGTACAACAATTCCGTATTGCCTCGGATGATGGTTAGCGGTGTCTTGAGATCATGGGCTAATGCAGAAATCTGTTCTTGCCGCAGTTTGTCGGCCTGCCATTGTTCTGTAAACGATTTTTTTAGTGCCAATTTCATGTGATTGAGTGCGTCAAGAGTTAAGTCGATTTCATATAAATGGCTTTTTTCAATCTCAAAATTCAAATCCTGCTGCTCAATTTTCTTTACAGCAGTCAGCAATTTATCCATTTTGTTCCCAAGGTATTTCCCGAATAGATATGACAAAACAATCAAGAAAAGCAGAATTTCCAATATAATGACAGCAATTAAAACCCAATCTGCCGAAGAAAATATTCTATGCAGCAGCGGATTGCTGAATTGGGCGGTCATTCTATACCTTAAAATCAGTATTTCGTCAGTCCTGTCTATCACAGCATACAGATAAGGCTTGCTGCTTTTCTGATTGTTCACAATGCACATTTTCCAAACGGAAGCTGGTTCTTCCTGATCGAGCGAACCGCCAATATACTTTCCGTCTTTTGTGAAAAGGGCATATTCACAAAGGGGTGGTATTTCATTTTCTGTAATCCGATCTGTGGATTGTAAACTTCCCCTCGCATTTTCTATTTCTGAGCTCATTCTATTTATTGGGTATATAAATCCAATTTCAACTCCAAATAGATAGAAGGCTATGTTGACAAAAGCAACCAGAAAGACACCAAGCGCAAGAAATATCGCATACTTCATAAAAACAGTACGCAGTTTTCTTACACCCATTTATAGCCAACCCCCCAAATTGTTTCAATCGTTGACAAGTGAAATTCAGCTAACTTCCCGCGTATATTCTTAATGTGAGTAGAGATAACAGAACTATCACTTTCTCCGTCAAATCCAAAGACCGCCTCATAGATTTGCTCCCGCGTAAATGTTTGTCCATGATGCCGCGCCAGATATTCGCATATTTCGTACTCACTTTTTGTCAACAGAACCTTTTTTGAGTTGATTTCAGCTTCTTTTGCATTGAGGCGGAAAATGACGCCGGATATTGAAAAGCTGTTTTTCTTTTCTCTTATATCACGCCGCAAGTGAGCATTTACCCGCGCTCTAAGTTCGTTTGTCCCAAACGGCTTAGTAATATAGTCATCTGCTCCAAGTCCTAATCCCTGAACAATTTCACTTTCCTGCGTTTTTGCAGTAAGGAAAATAATTGGGCAATCTACACGGTCACGGATTTGATTGCAGAGGTTAAAACCATCAATTTCCGGCATCATAATATCCAGCAAAATCAAGCCAAACTTTGAAAAATCCATTTCTGTGACTGCCTTGGCGTTTGATTCTAGTGTAACTAAGTGCTGATCTTTTTCTAAAACACGCCTGACAAGCTGGAGCATAGCAATATCATCGTCCACTACTAATATATGTGCCATTATCTCACCTCTCTGTCCTGATTTATATATCCTGCTTGCTACAAATCTGCTATAAGTTCCACCAATACAATTTCAGGCCGATTATTGAAACGAAGCGGTATGATGCTATTTCCAATGCCACGGCTGACAACCATGTTTGTGCCGCCGCCTGTATAAAGGCCAGCATCGTACTTTGGGAAAAATCCCTGATTGGGAGCAACCAGCCCACCAATCAGCGGCAACCGAAATTGCCCGCCGTGTGCATGACCGCTTAAAACTAAATCAACACCACAGCTTACATAGGTATCGAACAACTCCGGTCTGTGAGAAAGCAAAATCGTATAGCCAGCTTTATCTTCCATCAAATCATTCAGCTTGGTGCTTATCATAACAGGGACTTCATCGAAGGTATTGCTTTTGATTGTAAAATCAGGGTCTGAAAGCCCAATCAGAGTTACGAAACTGCCGTTGTGTTCAAGCTGTATTGTCTTGTCCTCAAGGACGGTTACGCCAGCAGCTTCAAGCCCGGTTTTCAGTTCATCATACTGCGGTAGGCTGGCCTCGTGATTGCCCGTCACATAATAAACCGGCGCAATTCGATCTGCTTTTTCGGCAAAGGAAAGGGCTGTATCTATATCCGTATGCTGTACATCCACCAAGTCACCTGTTATAACAATGATGTCTGGCTGGCTCTCTGAAAGGAGGTTTAGCAGATGTGCGTTTTCTTCACCAAATTCAGCATTATGCAGGTCAGAAATCTGTGCAATTCTAAACCCGGAAAACTCCGAGGGTATCTGACTGCCAGAAACCGAAATTTCGTTTACTATTAACGCCGTATTTCCCCATATCGTCCATACAGCTAAAGTAAGTAACAGAATGGTAAGTATACATAGCCAAGCAAATGTCTTTTGAGATAACTTCTTTTTCATGGCCCTATTTGCCCTCCAAGGACATCTACATTACTGTTGCGCCAAAAGGCATCAACGCCAGCTTTGCCATTTTGAAGCACTGTACTCCGAAAGGAATACCGATAATAGTAATGCTCCATAAAACACCAGCAACCAGCCAAGAAATTCCCTGCCACAGTCCGCAACACAAGAACCAAATAATATTGCCCAACCAATTCATCAGCTCTACCTCCACTCTCAATCGGCTGACCGATTTCCGCTATATTTGGAAAACCAAAGGACTACAATTCCTATTATAGCACAAGTTGACAATATGCAAAAGATGATGCCAAAATCCATACCTATTCTGTCTGGCGGCATTAGGCCAAAGGTCGTTTCCAGAACGTAAGAAGAAAAATGAATGCCCCAACCATAAGGGATGACAAACCAGATGCCCGTGCCTAATCCTGTTTGGAGAAGCGCAACCAAAAGGCTCCCGAACACCCCAATCCCTATCCCCAAATTTTTACCAAATCGAATTGCTAATACGAAATGAATACCATACAGCAAAATGTTACTGCCCCAAAGGACAAGTGGAATTACTGTATAAAATCTGGAAGGAATTTCTGTTGTGCCGCCAACCAGTGGAAATAGCGCGCCAAATAGTACACTACTCAATACGGTTGCCAAAAGTCCAGTCACAAGCAAAATAGTCAATTTGGAAAGATCGGCTTTTTGTCTGTACGGAAGTGTCAATATATTTTGAAAATGCCCTGCTTTTGCTTCTTGTTCTGTTGCAACATAGCAGACAATCCCGATTGCAAAGGGAAAAGCAACGGCCATGATCTGAAAATAAGCAGCCAGTTTATTGATGTCATCGCTTTGGGAAACGTCCGCATACAGTAACATCATAGCCGCCCCGCATACGGCAAAAATAACGTGCAGAAGGAAAAAGCAGGAATGACATAATTTGTATAAATCACTTTTCAAATAGCAGATATAGTTAGCCATTGGACTTTCCCCCACTTCCAAGCAATTTAGAGCAAATCCAAAAGGCGGCAGCAGCTAATGCCAAGCTAATAGCAAGAGCGGGAAAAATATGCTCAACAGCCAATAACGGAGAACCGTCCTCAATGGGAAGTCCGTTAGGACGTATCTTGAAAAATGGGCAGACTACACGGGCCGGAATAGTGTATGGATTAAGAAAGAACCATGCTTTTTCTGCATCAATAGTAGATGAAACAATATTCGTCACAAAAGTTATTAGCACAGAGGGAAGATACCCTGTTTTGCTTGCAATCAGCATAATAAAAGGAAGTTGCCACAAGCAAGTAAGGAACAGCAGCATACAGCCGATTATGCTGTCCAGCGGCGGAATATTCATAGTCGTAAAACTGGCAATTCCCGTAGTAAATAACCACATGAGCAGATTGCTGATAAAAAGCACAGCAGTCAGGGCAAGTCCTTTGCCAATCCATATTTTCGCAGAAGGGAACGGCAAACAAACAATGTTTTGTAGCCCTGTATTTTTCTCACGGATAACAGTACCTGCGGCCCACAGTGCGATCACAACAGGAAGAAGCATAGTGTACCACCAGTTGTAAGCCGAATATTGTACTGCATGACTGCTCAATAAAAAGCCGACAAGTACAGTTGCCAGTGGCGCACCAAAAATCAATTTCATCGAGAAGCTGTGCCGCATTTTAAGGAGTTCCGAACGTACAATCCCGAACATTATTTCTCACTCCTTTCCCTATGTGCACCAACAACATCCATAAAAATACTTTCCAGATCGTGGTTCTTATGGATTTCGTTTTCATAGCCTAAATGTCCGGCAGATATAATGCCAATGTGGTCAACAATTTGCTCAACTTCGGAGAGTATATGACTGGACAATATGACGGTGATTCCTTTTTGCGGAAAACTTCTGATAAGCTCACGCAAATCTTGAATACCAATCGGGTCTAACCCATTTGTCGGTTCGTCCAAGATAAGCAATTTGGGCTGTGACAACAGAGCCAAGGCAATTCCAAGCCGCTGTTTCATTCCCAGCGAAAAATGGCCTGCCCGCTTTTTCCCAGTATTTTCAAGCTGCACAATACCAAGCACCTGCTTGATGCGGCTTTCTGGAAGCCCCAGGGCCAGTGTTCGGGCTTTCAGGTTTTCATAGGCCGAGAGATTTTCATAGAGTGGAGGCATCTCAATCAAAGCACCAATGTTTTCCAAATCTGCCCGGCTCCACGGATGGCTGTCAAATTCAATCGAGCCAGAGGTGGGACGGAGAATACCTGTAATCATTTTCAAGATGGTAGATTTCCCCGCACCATTCGGCCCAAGCAGCCCATAAATTGAGTTGCGCTGAATATTCAACGATACATTGTCTACCGCCATTTGTCCTTTGAAATTTTTGCAGAGGTTTATTGTTTGCAAAATATAACTCATATCAGACACATCCTTTCTTGGATTATGGTTTCATAATACTGAATGATTTTGAAGATTTCTTAAAGATTCGAGAAAAAACTTCGGCACCCCCAAAAGTGCCGAAGTCGCTTTTTAGATATATATTAATTCTGCAAAGATAATTTCCTCCACCTGGGCCTTACAACAATTCATCAGCCCCACCCAGCGCATGGGGTCACGGGCTTTCAAATCCTCGGTGGCCCCAGCCTCCTTTGCCATTCCCGGCATCATGCTATCCAGCAGGTCTTGGGCGGCATCCTCGGTGGCCAGCAGATGGGCGTACAGCTTGCCCTCCATCACCAGCTCGGCCCAAACGATGGGGCGATGTTCTTTCAGATACCGCAACCGCAACAGGCCATACTTGCCTAAACTGCGGTCAGGCGAAGGTTCTATCGTCAGGTCGGGGAGGTAGTAATCCCCGCTTTACTTTACTTAAGGATAATTCTTCGGGGAACTGCCACAAATGGCACATTCCCCATAGTTCCTGTATTTAATCAATCTTCCCGACAAAACGGTAATAAATCTCAATGTCCCACACCTTTTTGCCATTCTCGTCTTTCCTCCACTGATGGACTGAGATTTTCACCACGAACGACAGGAGTTTTTTCTCCTGCTCGGATTCGCAATGCTATGTAACGGCTTTGGGATTCAAAACCATGTTGCCATACGCCAGCCGAAAAGGGCAGCATAAATTCGGCGGCGGTCAGCCTTGTCCGTTGGCTGACATTCCATTCTTCCATCTATGTGCTATTTAATTTTCAATCTTCAAGATTACTTCCTGTGTTTCTCAAATTTCTCCTTTGCATACTCATAGGCTTCTTGGATATATGGTTTCAATTCCTCGAATGTCTTTTCAGAGGGGTTCAATGCACATATCCACGCCATCCATGCGTAGACGGGATGGGGAAGTATCTCATTCAATACGGTAAAGTCGTAATCCATATCTACAACGCCGCCTGCTGGCGGGCGTTTTGGGACTGCCCCAAACAATTCCGCAAAAGTGCTTTTCCGTATTCCCAGATTCACACGGTAGACATTCTCTCTGTTTAAACCAGAACCTTTGTCATTATCACCGTCTTTTTCCTTAACCGTCAATATATAAACGCCACGCTTCAGCACATGGTCTGGGTTATAGAAAATCCCTTTCTCGCCCCAACTCTTAACTAAGACTGTCCCCTCAAGATTTTGAAGGCAGTAATTCAATATTTTATCTGGTATCATTCTGACAGCTCCATTTCTGACTTACTTCTAATTCTCTTATGAGTATTTTAGAGTATCATAATGGCTATATTTGTGTCAAGATTTTGGGCAAACTTTTTAGTATTCCCTGTGGACAAGAATTTTATTCATTTAATTTTAAATTGGATGGGAGAATTTTATCTTCCATCCAATAGCCCACTGAAAAACCATCTATATTAGATGCTTATAAAATCTTCCGTAACTTTTTCCGCAGATGGTCTAACCTTGCATAGATAGCACCCGTTGTCAATCCCACAAGCGGGGCAATTTCCTTTGTGGAATAGCCCTGCATTTTCAGCAGGATAATTTGCAGGGTACGCCTGTCCACAGTAAGCAATGCCCGATACAGAGTTTCGTCCTCAATCTCATCCAGTAAATCAGCAACAGTCTTTGGCTCGGTATTCTGTTCCCTGTCTGCCATCCCCTCAAGGTATTCGCCGAAGTCGCTTGTCCAATGATAAAACCGCCTGTTGGAATTGAAGTCTGCCCTGTCGTCTGTGCGGATTTGTTCAATGGTGGTTTCGTCAACTCCATGCTCCCGCAATATTTTTTCCTCGGCTTCTTTCCAGATAAGCCATTTATTTCACAAGTTCATCGGCTCTGCGTCTATGCGTCCGGCTCTGTGATGACTGTTATCTGCAAATTTGTTACTTCAATCAATGTTTCCTGATTACATTTTGGACAATAGAGAGGATAATTTTTCAATACTGTATCTTCTCTGATTTTATCACGGGTTTTACTGCCGCAAACAGGACAACGTATCCATTCTGTTCCATAAATGACACTCATATTTTATCCGCTTTCCAATCCCAAATACTTAATTGCCTACTATCGTCCTTTTCTTCAAAGAAATGCAAATAGTTAAATATTTGCTCTTGGTCATGCAAAATTCCATTTTCTTCGCATTTTCGGTGAAAAAGCCGCATTAAATTTTTGCTGTTGCCGCTTTCTATCATATACTGATTTCCGTATGTACGGATATATTTTTCTTTCAGCCCAGGAAATAATCGGTCTAACTGTTCATAAAAATACTCTCGATTTCCTTCTCGGAGAGTTAGCCCCATTCCAAAGCAAATAACGCCATAAACCTTTGCCTCAATACACATATCCAAAATACCTGAAATATTATCTTCAGTATCGTTAATAAACGGCAAAATTGGCGTCAGCCATACAACTGTCGGTATCCCTGCGTTCCTTATCTTTCTCAATACTTCAAAACGCTCCCTTGTCGTACTTACATTCGGCTCAATCTTTTTGCACAAATCTTCGTTGCACGTTGTCAAAGTCATTTGCACAACGCACTTGGACTTTTCATTTATTTTCTGTAAAAGGTCTAAATCCCTCAGTATGCGGTTTGATTTTGTTATGACCGTAAATCCAAAACCATGCTCATATATTAAGTGCAGAGCCTTCCTGACATTCCCTATTTCCATTTCCAGCGGAATATAGGGGTCTGTCATAGAACCTGTGCCTATCATACACTTTTTTCGCTTATGAATAATAGCATATTCCAACAAGTCAATCGCATTTTCTTTGACTTCAATATCCTCAAAAGCGTGTTCCATGTGATAGCATTTGCTTCTGGAGTCACAATAAATGCACCCGTGTGAGCAGCCCCGGTATAAATTCATTCCATTTTTAGCAGATAATATCCCTTTAGCTTTCACGAAGTGCATCGTATGTCCTCCCTGCATTTAGGCGCAATTTTTCCTATGTGCTTTCAGTTTTTTCATTGCCCAATCATAATGGCTTGCTGTAACGCTGACAAAATAAGAACCCAGCGTGCTTCCGCCTACCCATTTATAAACGCCTTTCGAAAACAATTCCTCGTTTGAAACAATTTCCGCCAGATTTATTACTTCGTTATGGGATTTCTGGAACATATTCTTTGCGTCCTCTAATGATGTAGACTGATGCTTTTTCCAAAATTCCACATTCATATCTCCATAGGTTTTCCAATTATACGGTTCTGGAAGAAACGGTTTATTATCACCGTTCTGATTGGAATACACCCAGTTTAACAAAAGCTGATGCCACTCATAGAGATGGATGAAAATATCACGAAGATTTTTATCTCTTTTCCAGTGAGCTTCTTTCTTTTTTTCATCACCCGAAAAATCAAAAGGCGTTGATAATTCTTTTTCTGTCAATCCAGAAACAAGAGTGTTTAACTTTTCATAATTAGCGGCTGCGGCTGTTAGTAAATCTGTTTTTGTTGTTGGTCTGCCCATATTTATTTTCCTTTCGTTTTTATCATACTATGTTGCTATTTCTCTGTATCTGTAACTTTATATCTCAAGATAGTTTTTAAATTGGCTTTGTCTGTACGGTTAGCATGATTCAAATATATTTCACGGTGTTCTTTTCCCATACGCTTATATCCGTGTTCCATACAATATCCGTCCATAATCTCAAATGACGCAGGCTCATCATCAAACGCTCCTTTATGCAATATTTGAATGCACCTGCCATCGCAGATTGTTTCAAAAGAAATATCGGTTAGATACGGAATATTTTTTCTCACCTTTACTGTCTCTAACGCATTATCAAACATTTTTCTGGAAATAAAATCTGGTTGTCGTATCATGATGCGGTACTGCAATTCTTCTTTTACCAAATATTCTTTTTCAGAAGCCATACTCCACATTCCCTCTAAAGGATATACGGTATAATCTGTTATTTCGTTGCTTTTTGGAGCAAACGCTTTATATGCCATCTTAATTTTATAAGCCATCGAAAACAGGGCGGCAACTTTATCTGAAAAGATTTCATCATTAGGATTTCCTCTGCCAGAAAGAATGATATATTTTTGAGCGGGAATATCAAGCACGCAAGGTTTTGCTTTTACACCATATATTTCTTTCTCATGCTTTTTCCATTCATGTTTCATTTTCAGCCCTCACTTTCCCAAATAGAATTTACAGGTAAATTATATCACGCTTATGCTGACACCCTATGTCAAGTTTTATATTTTTCATAGATTTTCTGTGCCTGTTCTGCCACGATGTCTTTCAGATATGCAGGCTCTATAATATCTACTTGCGTTCCAAATGACAATAAATACCCTATAAGCCATTCATCTTCTGGCATTTGGGCAGATACGATTAAATCCCCATTTTCTTTTTTGCTTACCATCGTTTTGTCAAATTCATCGTAAACACGATATGACATATTTTTCGGGAAACGCAGTACGATTGTGTTGTAGCATTGCTCCAATGTATCATCTAATTCTGGAAAGGGGCTTTTGCAAAAAATTTCCGTGAGAACTTCAAAATCTATGATACGGGTCAGCTTAAAAATACGATAATCCTGTTTTTCCGTACAAAATGCTTTTAAGTACCATGACATAGACTTATATGACATTTTTAGCGGCCTAACAACTCTTTCGCTAATTGTTCCGTAGGAATTTGCATAAGTTATTTTTACGCACTTTTGATAAATTATCGCTGATTTTAGCAATTCAAATTTCTCATTGTCAGTTCCCTTGTTGCCCCATCTGGAAAAATCTACTTCAAGCCAGTTTTCCGAACTGATACAAAAGATTGCAGAAAGCTTTTGCAATGTTTGATTGATGCCAATATTGTTAGTAAGATTGATGCTTTGCAGGGCTGTTAGAATTTCCTGCTTTTCTTCTTCAGACAGCACTGCTTTATCTAAAACAAAATCACTCATTAAATGAATGCCACCGTTTCGCCCAGCTTCTGCATAAACAGGAATACCTGCACCACTCAAAGCATCAATATCTCTGTAAATTGTCCTTACAGATACTTCAAATTTTTCTGCTAATTCTGGAGCAGTAGCCTGTCCTTTATCAAGTAAATGATACACAATCTTAAATAATCTGCTTTCCTGCATTGCCAACTCCTCCTTTGATAATAGAATACCATCAAAATCCTGACACCGTATGTCATCATTTATTATAATCATTTCTTTACTCGTTATCAACTGACTAAGCATAAATGAACTTTATTCTGCTCAAAGCAGGGATAATAAGTAACGCTTTTCTTTTCTATATTCCCTATATTTCTGATGCTTTTAAAGAAAAATAGAGAGCAAGGTGTTAATCCCTGCCCTCCATTTTTAATGCTTTATGCGTATATGATTTCCCTATCCACAATCTCCCTCGCACAAGCCCTTATGTTATTCATTCTTCCTGTCCATTCTAAGGCGTTTTCTTCCTTTAAGCATTCCGTTATGCCCTGTGCCTGTTTTATGTCTTCTATAAGCCTTTCAAAGCATTCCTGCGCCTGGCTGTCAATGTCAGCAAGGTAGGTGTTCAGCCTGCCGCTTGTGAGAAGATTGGTGTATGTAACTTTGCGGTACTGCTTCAGATAGTCCAGATGCCGTTGTCCCCATGCGCTTATGGGCTGTTCTTCTTCAGTGGGTAATCTTAAATCTGGAATAAGATACCCATTTTCCTCGTGATATGTGCCGCCTAACTGTTCAAATATTGATTTCATATGCAAAAACTCCTTTTCTGTATGGTTTGGTTTCTGCGGGGTATCTGCAAGCAATGTATCAGCAGGCTGTATGTATATGTTATCTTTAAGTTAAGTAATCCCCTACTTTCACATAGTCCAATTCGATTTTCATTGTGCTGCCCTTTCTCCCTTACGGGTCATCGTCCGGCACAAGCGCAATCACATCGGAAATATCACAGTTCAGCGTTTCGCAAATCTTTCTTGTGTAGTGGCGCAATCAGCCACGACAGGTTTTTGAAGCTGTCCGCAGAATATGAAGCGGAACAGAAGGAACTGGAAGAAAAGGTCAAGGCAGACCAACAGGAAGTCGATACCTACGAACAGAACAAGAGCGATTTTGACAGCTTCGCCGCGATTATCCGCAAGTATGTGAGGATAAAGGAACTCACCCCCGCAATCGTCAATGAATTTATCAAGAAAATCATAGTCCATGCGCCGGAAAAGGTGGACGGGAAACGGGTACAGAAAGTAGATATTGTTTTCAACTTTGTAGGGGAAATCAATTTCCTTTCTGCCACGCAGCCGAAACGGCAAGGCGCATAGGAACTCAAAAAGACGGTACAGCCCTTGTAATCGGGGCTATACCGCCTAACCTGAAATTACTTCCCTCTAACCGTAAACATTTGAAAACACTGGCTTTATTTGTCTAATGACTTCATCGTCGGAAACAGCAAAACATCTCTAATAGCCGCCGAGTCTGTCAGCAGCATACACATCCTGTCAATCCCAAACCCAATGCCGCCTGTGGGGGGCATACCGATCTCCAATGCATTGAGGAAGTCTTCATCTGTTGTGTTCGCTTCCTCATCACCCTGAGCCAGGAGTTCTTCCTGGGCCTTAAAGCGCTCCCGCTGATCAATGGGATCGTTCAGCTCTGAGTAGGCATTGGCCATCTCCCAGCCATTCATAAAGAACTCAAAGCGCTCCACATAGTCAGGATTGTCCGGCTTTTTCTTAGTCAAAGGTGAGATCTCGATAGGATGATCCATCACAAAGGTTGGCTGAATCAAGTGTTCCTCAGCAAACTCCTCAAAGAATAAACTCAAAATATCGCCCTTTTTGTGGCGTTCCTCAAACTCCACACCCTTTTCCTTAGCCAGTTCTTTTGCCTCTTCTGTAGTTTTAATCGTATCAAAATCAACGCCTGCATATTTCTTTACGGCCTCAACCATTGTAATACGTTCAAATGGCTTTCCAAGATCCATCTCCACACCATTATACACGATCTTGGTCGTTCCCAGAACTTCCTGCGCCACATGGCGGTAGAGATTCTCAGTCAAATCCATCATACCATGATAATCTGTATAAGCCTGATACAACTCCATCAGAGTAAACTCTGGGTTGTGGCGGGTATCCAGACCTTCATTTCGGAACACACGGCCAATTTCATAGACGCGCTCCAGTCCTCCCACAATCAGACGCTTTAAATAAAGCTCCAGAGAAATGCGAAGCTTAAAATCCTCATCCAATGCATTAAAATGAGTCTCAAAAGGCCGTGCTGCAGCGCCGCCTGCATTGGCCACCAGCATAGGGGTCTCTACTTCCAGGAAGCCCTGTCCATCCAGATAGCGGCGGATACTGCTCAAAATTCGGGAACGCTTGACAAAGGTATCCTTCACCTCAGCGTTCATAATCAGATCTGTATATCTCTGGCGATAACGCACATCTGTGTTGGTTAAGCCGTGAAACTTCTCAGGAAGAATCTGAAGGCTCTTGCTAAGCAGAGTAATCTCTGATGCATGAACAGAAATCTCGCCTGTCTTGGTGCGAAATACTTCTCCCTTAATACCTACAATGTCGCCAATATCAAACTTCTTAAAGTCTTTGTAAGCCTCTTCTCCTACACTGTCTCTGGCCACATAGGACTGAATATTTCCTTTCAAGTCCTGAACATTACAAAATGATGCCTTTCCCATTACACGCTTTGACATCATCCGGCCTGCAATCGTAACATTTTTTCCCTCCAGGTTGTCAAAATCGTCCTTGATCTCCTGGCTGTGATGACTTACATCATACTTCGTAATCTGAAAGGGGTCCATACCGCGTGCCTGCAAATCTGCAAGCTTTTCCCGCCGCACCTTTAAAAGCTGCTTAATATCCTGCTCTTGCGTATTTCCATTCTTTTGCTCTGCCATTCTCCCATACTCCTTACTTCTATGTCTGACTATTCCCTGGGAACTGTCTTGAAATAATTTTGCGACAGCGCCTTAATTCGAACGCTGGATCTCCAATACCTTATATTCTATGATACCGGCCTGTGTTTCCACCTGAACCCTGTCGCCCACTTTTGAACCAATCAACGCTTTTCCTACAGGAGATTCATTGGAAATCTTTCCTCCCAGACTGTTGGCTTCGGAAGAGCCTACAATCTTGAACTCTTCCTCCTCGTCAAACTCCACATCTAAAACCTTTACCTTGCAACCTACGCTGATTTTATCCAGATCCACTTCATCTTCCACTACAACTTCAGCGTTCTTAAGTATTTTCTCAATCTGTTCGATTCTGGCCTCAATATCACGCTGCTCGTCCTTCGCTGCATCGTATTCTGCATTTTCAGACAAATCTCCCTGCTCTCTGGCTTCCTTAATCTTCTGTGCAATCTGCTTTCTTTTAACCACCTTCAAATCCTGCAGCTCGTCCTCCAGTTTTTTCAAACCTTCATAGGTCAGTAAATTTTTCTTCTCACCCATTTCCTTTTACATCCTTCCTGTTTCTTAAAATACTAGTTATATAATCTCAATCTATTTCATTATATCTACTTTTTGTCCAATTATTCCCTTAAATGTTCACAGTATTATACCTTACGGATTTATTATTGTCAATAGCCGCCCATAGGCCAAGCAATTTTTCAAGGTCTGCCAAATTTTCTACCTGATTGACCTGAACCCGCAGCTTTGCAGAGTGGGGATATCCTGCCGTATACCAAGAAATATGTTTTCGCACCTCACGTATTCCAGTATATTCCCCTTTACATTCTATCAACATCCTGGCGTGGCGCAACATGAACTTATGCACTTCCTCCATAGAAGGTCTTTCTGGCAGGATACCTGTCTTAAGATAAGATTCTATCTCACGAAAAATCCATGGGTTCCCACGGGCTCCACGCCCTATCATGATTCCGTCACATCCTGTCTCCTCCAAAAGAGCTTTTGCTTTCTTGGGAGAATCTACGTCTCCATTGCCAATCACAGGAATTGTGACTGCTTCCTTAACCTTTCGGATAATCTCCCAATCTGCCTGGCCAGAGTAATACTGTTCTCTCGTCCTCCCATGGACTGTCACAGCAGCCGCTCCTGCCTCTTCTGCAATTTTGGCTATCTCCACAGCATTGATCTGGTCGTCGTCAAAGCCTTTGCGTATCTTAATTGTCACAGGTTTCTTCGTAGCCTTTACTGTCTGTCTCACAATCTGCTCTATCAGCTTTGGATTTTTCATCAGAGCAGAGCCCTCTCCGTTTTTGACAATTTTAGGAACAGGGCATCCCATATTAATATCCAGAATATCAAAGGGGCGCTCCTCTATCTGTCTAGCAATTTCACTGATAATATCGGGATCTGAACCAAAAAGCTGCAGGGACACAGGATTTTCTTCTGGGTCAATCTGCATCAATTTCTCTGTGTTCCGATTGCGAAAGGAGATAGCCTTGGCACTGATCATTTCCATACAGACTAGACCAGCCCCTTGTTCTCTGCAGAGCAATCGAAATGGCAGGTCTGTAACCCCTGCCATAGGCGCTAATATCAATTGATTGGGAAGCTCTGTATTTCCTATCTTCAGCTTCATTTTTATGATCCTCCAGATTTATCCCTGCCAGGTTACAACTGCTTTATAATACCAGCCAGTACGAGAAAACGTTCCGTATAATTCTCAACATCTTCCTGTGTTACCCCATAATACAGATAAATATCCTTCATAATTTCCTTCAACTTTCTCTCATACTCTTTTCCACTGTAAGAATATGATAATTGAAGAAACTCATAGTTTTTTTCAATACAAATATCCAGACAGGCATCACGGGAATCTCTTGGAGCGTCTTCCCCTGGATCGGTCTTTTCTTCCAATCGAATCTGATACTTTTTAAAGTCTAATGGAAATTCTTTTGCAGATACATGCTCGGCTTCCTCAGTCCGCTTTAAGATTTGTTCTCCAAAGCGTTTTAACTCATCCTGTTCTCTGCTTTTTGGATATTCCGGCTCCGGCGTCTGTACCAGCTCCGGTTTATGACGAAGTACAAGAGTTCCTCGGGTGGCCTGCTCCTCTCTTTGAACTTCTTCACTGTCCGACGGCAATAATACTGCCTGGTATTTCTCTACCAAGTACCTTTCCGTCTCCTCCAATGTATGAGGATTGACTTCTATAGTCCGTGCCAGTTTTTCCAGCTTCTGCTTTTCTAATTCTCTTGCTTTTTCATCCTTGACTTTACCAGCCAGAAAAATAGAGGTAGGGCCATCTGCCCCGCCGATAATACTTACAGACGCAGCAACCTTATCACCGCCACGTTTACCAAGGGCAAAAAATAGAATGAGGCCAAAGATCACCATAAAAATAGCAATAAATTGAGAAGTAGACAGGACGCCTACATTTCCCCGTTCCATATCCCCTCGGAAGAACTCCAGCACAAATCGGCCTGCACTGTAGAGAATAAAGAAAAGGCCTGCCACCTGCCCCTCTCCCTTTTTATATTTTTTCGCAAATACAATCAAAATTATAAAATGCAGGAAATTAAGAGCACTGGAAATAATCTGGGTAGGCACCAGAGGAATACCATTGGGCGCATACTCCGAAGTTTGAAATACAATTCCAAAGGGACTATCCGTCTCCCTTCCATAGCAACAGCCTGCCAATAGACATCCGATACGCCCAAAGCCCTGAGCCAAGGCCACCGAAGGGACCGCCAGATCAAAATAACTCATGCAATTTAACTTTTTTAATCTGCAATAAAGCACAACGCCTACGACTCCGCCTATCAAAGCTCCATATATCACAAAGCCCTCTATTAGATCCTGAAACAGCATAGACGGATTTTTTATAATTGTAGGCAGTATAGTCACAAAATAAAGGACCTTACCACCGATGAGACCACACACTACGGCCCACCAAGTAAGGCCAAAAACGACCTCATCATCTAGTCCGTCAATCCGTCGTGCTCTGTACTCTGCCAGCACATAGGCGCAGAAAATTCCAATTGCTATCATCAACCCATATCCATACACATGAAATGGTCCGATAGAAAATAAGTCATTATGCATGCTCAATCTCCTCATTCAAGAAAAATATTTTATAAAACAACTCCAGTGATGTCAACAATTCCTTTTTATCCTTTTGAATCTCTTTTATCTTTAAACCGCTTCCAATATCATCAAAAAAATAATCATTTTCCTGACTTGCCACTTGAAAGCAGAGAGTCCCGTCCTCCTCAAATTCCAAAGTTAAGACTCCCCCTATCTCCGAAACAAATAGTACGCAAAGAATTTTTAATTCTTCTTTGATACTGCTAGGCAGAGCAGAAAAGTCTTCATTAAAATAGTACTTTTCCTCATATGAACTGGCTCCGCAGAGCACAATATTTTCCTGATACATCGCTCACTCCGATTTCTAAGGCCGCCCCTTTTTTAAGGACAGCGCCCTTTTTATACATAGCCATAAACGCCTCTCACAGATACTTCTCCCGCATAGACAGCCACCACCTGTCCTTCTTCCCGTTCTACAAGAAGTTCCCCACTATCATTGATTCCCAGAGCAGTCCCCGTATATTCATTTCCCGGCTCCAACACACGAACCATTTTTCCTGTATTTACCAAAAAATCACCATAGCTTTTTTTAAGAACACTAAAATTCTCTGTTCTACAGAAAATCTCATAATACTTTTCAAAACACTTCATGCAGCGTGCAATCAAATCTGCCCGGGCAAAGCTCCTGCCTGCTGTCTGATACAGAGAGCCTGCTGTCTTTTCTAATTCTCCCGGAAAGCTTTTTGTATTGACATTAATACCAATGCCAATGACTACATAATGGATATATTCCATCTCAACACTCATTTCCGTAAGAATTCCAGCGATCTTTTTTCCATCCAATACCAGATCATTGGGCCATTTAATCTGTACTTTGAGGCTTTTCTCCCCCATGGCCTCACCCAATACTTCATTACAGGCTTCGGCGGCTGCCAGACCCATAACTAAAGTCAGCATGGAAGCGTGAACTGGCTGAATCTGAGGCCTCAAAAGAAGACTCATATAAATTGCTTCCCCGGAAGGAGAGCTCCATGCCCGCCCCCGGCGCCCTTTTCCTCCAGTCTGTTTCTCTGCACAGACTAGAGTCCCATGAGGCTTGTCCTCCTCTGCAAGCTTCTTTGCTCTAATATTTGTGGAGTCCGTCTCTTCGTAACACACACAGGATCGCCCCATAACCTTTGTGTTCAGCCTGCTGCCAATCTCTGCCTCTGTTATGACATCAGGAATAAACAGCATATGGTATCCTCTGTTCTTTACGGCTTCTATCTGATATCCCTCTTCTTTTAATTGTCCTACTATTTTCCAGATGGCTGTCCGGGACACGCCAAGCCGCTCGCAGAGCTCCTGTCCTGACACATAATCTCCAGCCTCTTTCAAGATATACAATACTTTTTCTTTCATAATTCACCACATTCGGATAATAGTGAAAATCAAAGCTACTGCCAGAATACCTGCAAAAACCGAGCAGGTATAACCAATCACCCGCTTACTCTTAGCCAATTCCATAATTCCAGACAAGGCACACATCATCATTCCCAGCAAGAATATCAGCGAAATACGCCAATTGTCCACTTCTCCCACAAGAATCAGAACTGCCAGGAACAGAACTGCACCCGCCAACACCATATTTAATATCTTGCATAAAAAGTAGGGATCTCTTCTGTTCCTTTTGTTCTGTTTCATTATCTGTCTCCCAGGGTTGCCGCCATGACAGCTTTGATCGTATGCATCCTGTTTTCTGCCTCATCAAATACAACAGACTGAGAAGATTCAAATACTTCGTCTGTCACTTCCATTTCACTAATTCCAAATTTTTCACTGATTTCTTTCCCAATCTTTGTCTTCAAATCATGAAACGCTGGCAGGCAATGGGTAAAAATCGCCTGGGGCCCTGCATTTTCCATCACCTTCCGATTCACTTGATAGGGCAATAACTCACGGATGCGCGCTTCCCACACATCATCCGGCTCGCCCATGGACACCCATACATCAGTATAGATCACATCTGCCCCCTTGGTTCCGCTTTCCACATCTTCTGTTAATGTAATCGTCGCCCCTGTCTCCTTTGCCACTTTCTCACACCAGGATACAAGCTCTGGCTCCGGGAAATAGCTCTTTGGCGCGCAGGCTGTAAAATGCATCCCCATCTTTGCACAGGCAACCATGAGAGAATTTCCCATATTGTAACGGGCATCTCCCATATAGACCAGCTTAACACCTTTCAAATGCCCCAGATGTTCTTTGACAGTTAAAAGCATAGCCAGCATCTGTGTGGGATGATATTCATTGGTGAGCCCATTCCACACGGGTACTTCTGCATATTTTGCCAGTTCTTCCACGATTTCCTGGCCAAAGCCTCTGTACTCAATTCCGTCAAACATTCTTCCCAGCACCCGGGCTGTATCTGCAATGCTTTCCTTCTTTCCTATCTGAGACCCTGAAGGATCTAAATATGTAGTTCCCATTCCCAGATCATGGGCCGCCACCTCAAAGGCACAGCGCGTTCTTGTACTAGTCTTTTCAAATATCAGAGCTACATTTTTGCCTCTTAAATCCTTCTCCACAATCCCCTGCTTTTTTCTGGCTTTCAATTCTGCAGACAGATCCACCAAGTATTCAATTTCCTCTGGTGTAAAATCCTTTAAAGTTAAAAAATCACGTCCTTTTAAATCCATCGTTCGCTCCTCCTAATATAAATCTAATATAATCCGCATAAATGCAGGCATTTCTTCTGTCAGTTCCCGCCTTGTCCCCCGGCTGCGAGTAATCTCCAAAAGTTCTTTGACTGTATAAACCTGATATTTCGCTACCTTATACCATTTGGCGGTAGCCTCCAACATAGCAAGATAAAGGCTTTTATAGTTCCAGTTCTTTCCCAGCTTTAATTCAGCTGCAATTAAGGGAAGAATCTCTTCCAGATATCTGCGCATGGCAAGGGATGTCTCCTGCTCTAATTTATAGGCTGACAGAAGCCACTCTAATACTTCTGGACGAATCGCCATGAATTGTCTTAAATAATAACACTCTTCTGGCTTTTGTTCAATATAATATATTTTTCCGTCCAGACCATAAATAGTTCTCAGAGCATCATAATACCCAATTTTCATATTTCTTCGGCTTTTAGCTCCGTCAAACTGTAGAAGACTTCCAAGGCTCACACGGGGGGCAATCTCAAGTATCGTCGCTTCGTCCGGGATGGCAACCTTCTTTTCATGCCCTGCGCCAAAGATTCGTATAAGAATGAGATTTTCATAGCCCCGATCAAGAAGAGAATTCATAGGAAGCACATTGGTCAAGCCCCCATCCATATAAGTCTTTCCATTCAACTTTGTATTTTTAAACACTGGAAGGTATGAGCTTGCCAAAAGCATATTTTTTATCTCCCCTTCTGGAACAGCTTTCATATCCACATTCAGTTCTTTCCTATCCGTCACAGAAAATGTACAGGAATAAAATTCTACCGGGCTTTGACGAATCAAATCCTCATTCACGTTTTCTTCAATCAATTGTCGGAGGGGTGTAATATCTGTCCCACCTTCTCCGAGAATTCGGAAAGTGTCCCGCAGAGTCTCTTTCAGAAATTCAGATGTCATTTTCGTCTTACTAAAGAGTTTGGCCATGTGATCGTCATCCACATCCATTACTTTAGAATAGGAAATATCTCTCCACAATCTTTCTGCCCGATCTATATCATCCATACAGATCAGGGCTCCATTAAGAGCTCCCACTGATGTCCCAGCCACACCTTTAATCTTCACTCCTGCTTCCCGTAAAGCTTTCCAGGCTCCAATCTGATATGCTCCCTTTGCTCCACCACCCTCTAATACTAATCCATATTCTTTTGACAAGTCAATAACTGGTTCCATATTTACGACCCCCTTTTCAAGATTTAAGATATCTTTTCGTATATGCCCTTGTTAAGAAGAGGGTATCTTTTCTATAACAAAATTAGGGGACACCGCAGTGCCCCCCTGGTCATTTTAAATCATTAGTCTTCCTTTGCCACTTCTGTAACAGCCTTTACCAAGCCTGCCAATCCCTGAATCTCTGATGGAATAATAATTTTTGTAGCTTTTCCATCGGCAGCTTTTGCAAATGCCTCCAGGCTCTTTAGCTGCAGAACTGCGCTGTCCGCAGAAGCATCCTTGAGCATCTTCAAACCATCTGCATTGGCTTGCTGTACCTTTAATATAGCCTGGGCCTGACCTTCTGCCTCCCGAATAGTAGCTTCCTTCTTTGCCTCTGCCCGAAGAATCGCTGCCTCTTTTTCTGCCTCTGCATCCAGGATTGCAGATTCCTTCTTACCTTCTGCTACGAGAATCGTAGACTTCTTCTCACCTTCTGCACGCAGAATAGATTCACGGCGTTCACGCTCCGCCTTCATCTGTTTTTCCATAGCATCCTGAATAGCAGCAGGTGGAATAATGTTCTTAAGCTCTACACGGTTTACTTTAATACCCCATGGGTCTGTGGCAATATCCAGAGATGCTCGCATCTTCGTATTGATCACTTCGCGGGAAGTCAATGTCTGATCCAGCTCCAGCTCACCAATAATATTACGCAATGTAGTAGCTGTCAAATTCTCAATGGCCATAATGGGATTCTCAACACCGTAGGCAAACAGCTTGGGATCGGTAATCTGGAAGAACACAACTGTATCGATCCGCATGGTAACGTTATCCTTTGTGATAACTGGCTGTGGTGCAAAATCCACTACCTGCTCTTTAAGCGTCACCCGCTTTGCCACCCGGTCGATAAACGGCGCTTTGAAATGGATACCCACACCCCATGTGCCAATATAAGCGCCGAGACGCTCCACTACAAGCGCCTGAGACTGGGGAACAATCTTGATACAGGACGCAAGTATAAGCAAGATAAAGATAACCAATATAATCACTAACACTGTTCCTAAATAAGCTGGCATAAATCAGCCCTCCTTTTTCTCTTCAACAATCAATTTTACACCCGCAACAGAAGTAACTGTCACCTGAGTATCCACAGGAATCACAGCAGAATCCTCCGCCGTCCGCGCTGTCCAGGTCAGCCCATTCACAAAGACCTCTCCCTGTCCTTCCAGGTTTCGTATCTCTGTTGTGACAACCGCCGTCTTACCTATGATACTGTCTACATTGGTCTTCTCCTTTTTCTGGTTGAAATAGCGCACAGCCCAGGGCCGTGTGGCAAACAGCAGAATCAGAGAAACAACACAGAATACAGCCCACTGCAAGGTAGGCGACGCTCCTCCCATTGAGAGAAAAAACGCTACCAAGGCTCCACCGGCAAACCAGATTGTTGTCAAACCGAGTGTAATAATCTCAACAACTAATAGTACAATAAAAAGAAGCAGCCAGTATATTGCATCCAATTTTTTCCTTCCTCCTTCTTTTTAATTCTTGTTTAATCATACTATAAATTTTCTGAAATTACAATAGGGAATGTTCTTACACAGAACACTCCCTAGTATTCGAAATATTTGCTGTAACTATTCAGAACAGCCTGTTGGAAATATGATTGTTCATCTTTTAATTAATAGAATACATGGTTTCCAATCACAATACTGTTTGGACCCACATCTGCTCCTGCTCTTCGGAAATGCTTATAGCTTCCCACAGTTGTGTAACCATTAATCGCTTCCTGTGCAGCCTGTACACAGCTTGCCTTGGGTCCTCCCAAATATCTGGCTATGCTTCCATTGCTGACTACTCCGAACTGACCCGGAGCATAAATCACTTCAGCGATTGAATTGGGGTAGCCACCGCTCTTGACACGGTTCATAACGACTGCGCCGATAGCAACCTGGCCATCATAGGGCTGATTTCCGCCCTCTGCCTGAATCAAAGCTGCTAAAAGTGTTACCTCATTGCCATTGGCCTGGAATGATGCCAACTGCTGCTTTAACTTTTCCCGCTTCTCCTCTGCTTCCTTTTTCTCAATCTCTTCCATAGTCATGGCTTCGCCCAGCTCCAATTGTATATTTACAAATTCTGCTGATACATAGCCTGTTTTTTCTTCTGCGTATTGCACCTGGATCCATTCTGTGCCTTCTGTCTCTGTATCTTCTACCACATCCAGCTTGGCACCTTGCTCCACGTTTTTCAATATTTTGGCTTCTGTGCTGGCCTCAGACCGTATACGAAGACCGCCTGTCAGAGAGGTAGCTACCAGAGTCACTTCCTCCTGTGCCAATTCATATGCTTCTGTACCAAAGACCAGGTACTCATTGTCTACATATCCTTCCACATTGCCAGAATGTATTTTTGTCCATCCGTCAACCTGCTCTATAATGTCTCCTCCATCTCCTTTAAACATTCTCCCCAATGCCTTTGAATCTGCATTTGGTTCAGAGCGCACGGTTACGTATTCGTCTACTCTTGCAAGGACTTTATCTTCCCACTCTTCTTCTAGCTGTACTGCTTCAATGTCATCACTTGTTACATTTTCCATAACGGCTCCAATGCCGGCTGATGTCTCCACATCCAAATCTTCAAACCCCGATGTCAAAATCCAGATCAGAAAAAGGCTCAGAAGACTCAGCGATTTTCTACTGACTTTCCACATATCAAAACCTCCCTTTGTAATATTTGTGTCTGTTTTATTACAATTATTATTACAAATATTACATTTGTGTTACATCATTTTATCAGAGAGGCCATAATTTGTCAAGGGTTGTAATTTTTTTACCGTCTTTGCCGATATGCTTCATACAACAAAATGGACGCTGCCGCTGCTGCATTGAGAGATTCCAGCTTTCCTTCCATAGGAATCCGTATATATGTATCAGCATATGCTGTCAGCTCTTTGCTTAGTCCTTTACTTTCATTTCCTATAAGAAAAGCTGTACCACTTTGATAATTCTCTCGGTCATATTCTCTGCTTCCCTCCAAATGGGCAGCATAGGAACGAATACTCTGTTTTTTGAAAACCTCCAGAACCTTTCTTAAATCTTCTGTATAAAGAAATGGAACTCGGTAAATAGACCCCATTGTGGATCGGATTGTCTTAGGATTGTATATATCAGCAGAGCCTTTGTTCAAAATCACTCCTGTTATGCCTGCTCCTTCTGCAGTGCGCAGAATCGTACCCACATTTCCCGGATCTTGTAGATTTTCCAAAAGTAAAAACAGAGGATTTTTTGTCTTTAGAAGCTCCTCCAAGGTATAATGAAATTGTTTCACCAGACAGAGAATTCCCTGAGGTGTCTGAGTGTCACACATAACTTTAAAAATGTGATCCTGGACAACCTCATAAGAAATTCCCTCCAGTAATTTTTTCTGTATCTGTTTTTCAAAAAAACTCTCAGACAGGTATACTTTTTCGATTCGCTCTTTTGGAGCTTCTCGAAACATCTTTGGTCCTTCTGCCACAAAGACATCTTTGGCGTCCCGCAACTTTGCCTTTTTATTCAACTGTAGCAGTTGTTTTACCTGTTGATTGGCCGTACTGGTAATCATTATGTGCTCCTTTTTATGCCTATCCAGGGCTTAATGGCTGGAAAGAGCCTGAGCTATTTCATACTGATAGGGAGCAATACCTTTATTCATCGCCAAGGCTTCATTAATATCATAGTCCTGGAAGCGACCAGACTGATAACCCACCACACGGTTTGTCTTGCCTTCGCAAAGCAGATCTGCCGCCATAGCTCCCATCATAGACGCATAGACACGATCCTTACAGGTTGGGCTTCCTCCGCGTTGCATATGGCCTAAGATAGTCGCTCTCGTCTCAATGCCTGTGGCTGCCTCGATACGGCGGGCCATACTGGTGGAATGACCAACACCTTCAGCATTTACAATTATATGATGGGTCTTGCCGCGCTTACGGTTGGCAATAATATTATTTATAATTTCCTGCTCATCATAATCATAGTTCTCTGGCAAAAGGATATCCTCAGCTCCATTGGCTATTCCACACCAAAGTGCTATATATCCTGCATTTCTTCCCATAACCTCAATGATACTGCACCGCTCATGGGAGGTGGAAGTATCACGGACTTTATCAATAGCCTGCATAGCCGTGTTTACTGCTGTGTCAAAGCCAATGGTATACTCTGTACAGGAAATATCTAAATCAATAGTTCCCGGAACACCAATGGTATTAATCCCCAGGCCTGCCAGTTTCTGAGCGCCCTTAAAGGATCCATCTCCTCCAATTACTACAATGCCGTCAATGCCGTGCTTTTTACAGATCTCAGCCCCCATCTGCTGGCCTTCTTCTGTCATAAACTCTTTACAGCGAGCTGTGAAGAGGATGGTTCCACCCTTCTGAATAGTATTTGATACATCATTGGCTGTCATATCAATAATCTCTTCATTTAGCAATCCAGAATATCCCTTCCGAATTCCTTTTACCTGTTTTCCATTGGCAATTGCCTTTCTTACCACAGCACGAATCGCTGCGTTCATGCCTGGGGCATCGCCTCCGCTGGTTAATACTCCGATGGTTTTAATTTCCTTTGCCATAACTTGCTCCTCCTATTTAAAGCACCGCTGCTCCTTCTGATTGTGATTTTAATTCATTCTTCCTATATTTTCAATACGTTTCTCCACAACTTTTACATTCTCCTGGCCAAAGGCTTTTCGAAGCTTTGTCAAAAGCTCCGATTCTGCCTGAACATTGCGTCCCGCAGGCAAACGCTTGACAGCTTTTTCTGTCGCTGCGTACAATACGACTGGGTCTGGCCCGTCGCTGTCGTGGATCAGGTCTAAAAGCTCCTGTTCCCGAGCCATACATTCTGTCTGATCCGAAAATTGAATCCAGAGCTCCCGTTTTCCTGCGTCAAAAGGATAGATGCGATCGCAGATGAGTTTGCTGGCCTTATCCTCTTCTCCGCTTACGTGGCCGCTGATAAATACTTTGCTGTCAAGTTCCAACATTCTGGAATTGCGCTCGTAAATATTTGGAAACACCAGAACTTCTACATTTCCCACCAGATCTTCAATATTCAGGAAGGCCATCACCCTATTATTCTTTGTGTATTTTATAGTTCTTGATGTAATCATTCCACCGATTACTACACTCTCCCCATCTCGGACCTTTGTCTCATTCGTCTCTTCATCCAGCATAAAATCTGCTGTCACTGCTGTAATATTTTTTCTCCAGCGTGTCTCGTATTCCTCCAGAGGATGGCCGCTGATATAGATACCCAACACTTCCTTTTCAAAAGAAAGTAAAAGCTCCTTTTTATATTCTTCCACCTGAGGAAGCTGTGCTTTGTAGCTTTCTTTTTCTTCCTCACCCATCAGATCGAAGAGGCTCATCTGGCCAGTCATCATGGTCTTATGGTTTTGAACTGCACCGTCCATAATTCCTGCATAAGCCAGAATATACTGCTGGCGATTGCCCCCAAGACTGTCAAAAGCTCCTGCTTTTATCAAGTGTTCAATGGTTCGCTTATTTACCTCTGTCTCAATCATCCTCTCAATAAAATCTGTGATGCTTGTAAAGGGGCCTCTTAGGTCTCGCTCTGCTACCACCGCTTCAATGACCGGGCGCCCAATACTTTTTATTGCTGAAAGGCCGTAACGAATAGACTTGCCCGACACGGAAAATCCTGCCACTCCTTCATTGATATCCGGGGGTAAAATATCTATCCCCATCTGGCGGCAGCTTAAGATATATTCTGATACCTTATTGGGATTGTCAATGACAGATGTCATCAGCGCTGCCATAAATACTACTGGATAATAATATTTCAGATAAGCTGTCTGGTAGGCCACTACTGCGTAGGCTGCAGCGTGAGACTTATTGAAGGCATATTTTGCAAAATCAATCATTTCATCAAAAATCTTATTAGCTGTCTTTTCAGGAATCCCATTGGCGATGCAGCCGGGAATATTCTCTTCCTCATTACCATATACAAAGTTCTGGCGCTCCTTTTCCATCACTTTTGCCTTCTTCTTTGACATTGCGCGGCGCACCAAGTCGCTTCGTCCAAGGGTATATCCAGCCAATCTCTGCACGATCTGCATGACCTGCTCCTGATAGACGATACAGCCATAAGTAGGCTCCAATATTTCTTCCAGTTGAGGGCAGTCATAAGATATCGTTTCTGGGTGATCCTTCCCCCGAATGTACTGTGGGATAAAGTCCATGGGGCCAGGGCGATACAGGGAAATCCCTGCAATGATATCTTCCAGGCTTTTCGGCTTTAACTCCTTCATGAAGCTTTTCATCCCACTGCTTTCTATCTGGAACATACCATCTGTTTTGCCCGTCCCAATAGAGGCAAGTACTTGTTTATCATCATAGTCAATGTGATCCATATCCAAGTGAACGCCATAGCTTTGTTCCGCCATTTTTGCTGCGTCTTCAATCACAGTCAGGGTCCGAAGGCCCAAAAAGTCCATTTTTAAAAGGCCCAGCTCTTCTAAAGTCGTCATGGTGAACTGCGTGGTAATAGAACCATCTGAAGCCCTTGAAAGGGGAACATACTCATCTGCCTCCTTTTGGCAAATCACAACACCTGCTGCGTGCATGGATGTGTGGCGCGGCAACCCTTCCAGACGTCTGGACATGTTAATCAATTCATGAACCTGAGGATCATTCTCATAGCTATTCCTGAGCTCAGGGTTCATCTTCAGAGCCATTTCCAGGGTAATCGTCTTCCCTGGCTCTGCAGGTATCATCTTCGCAATGGAATCCACAAAAGCGTAAGGCATATCCATGACCCGGCCTACATCGCGAATGACACCGCGGGCAGCCAAGGTACCAAAGGTGACAATCTGCACTACCCTTTCCTTTCCGTATTTTCTCACCACATAGTCGATAACCTCCTGCCGTCTTTCAAAGCAAAAATCAATATCGATATCTGGCATAGAGATACGGTCTGGATTCAGAAAGCGCTCAAACAAAAGCTGGTACCGCATGGGATCAATATTGGTAATTCCCATGGCATAAGACACAATACTACCTGCGGCCGAACCACGGCCAGGGCCTACAGGGATTCCATGATCCCGGGCGTACTTAATAAAGTCCCAGACAATCAAAAAATAATCTACATATCCCATCTTCTTTATGACGCCAAGTTCATATCTCAGACGTTCTTCCATCTGCCCGTCATCCTCAGGGTATCTCTCCTTCAGGCCGTCAAAGCATATCTTATTCAAATACTCCCAGGAAGTATATCCCTCAGGCACATCATATTGGGGCAATTTCGTCACGCCAAATTCGATCTCTACATTGCAGCGTTCTGCGATCTTTCCCGTATTTTCCAGGGCTTCCAGTGCATAAGGAAATAGAGCTTCCATTTCCTGAGGAGATTTGACAAAGTACTGGCCCCCTTCATATCGCATCCGATCCTCGTCCTGTAACTTTTTGCCTGTCTGAATACAGAGAAGAATATCGTGAGGCTTTACATCTTCCGCATACGTATAATGAATATCATTGGTTGCAACCAGTGGAATATCAAGCTCCCGGCTCATTCGCAGAAGTGCCTGGTTTACTGTCTTCTGCTCCGTAAGGCCGTGATCCTGTAATTCCAGAAAATAGTTTCCTTTGCCAAAAACATTTTCATATTTTAAGGCCATCTTTTTGGCCTCGTCATACAGCCCCTTTACGATGTATCGCTGTACCTCCCCTGCCAGACAGGCGCTTAAGGCAATCACTCCTTCATGATAGCGTTCCAAAATCTCCATGTCCACACGGGGGCGGTAATAAAAGCCTTCCACATAGCCCTTTGACACAATCTTTATGAGATTCGCATAGCCTTTGTCATTTTCTGCCAACAAAACAAGATGGTAATATCGATCCTCGCCGCCTGTCAGCTCCTTATCAAAACGGGAATTGGGAGCCACATAGACTTCGCATCCTAAGATGGGTTTGATTCCTTCTGCTTTGGCTGCCCGATAAAACTCTATTACGCCAAACATCGCTCCATGATCTGTGATAGCGGCCGCGTCCATGCCAAGCTCTTTGACCCGGGTCACATATTCTTTTATTTTGTTCGAGCCATCCAAAAGACTGTATTCAGTATGCGTGTGTAAGTGTACAAATCCCATTACTATATTATCTCCTGTATTATATGTTCCCCATGGTATCCAGTATCTGATGAGCCACCTGATCTTTAGACATCAATTCCAAAACAATCTCACCATTCTTAAGAAGCAATATTACCTGATTAGTATCTGTGCCAAAACCAGCCCCTTCCACCTTGAGATTATTGGCACAGATAAGATCACAATTCTTCGTCATAAGCTTCTTTCGGGAGTTTTCTAAAAGATCCTCTGTCTCCATGGCAAAACCGCACAGTACTTGTCCCTCTCTTTTATGTTCCCCCAGATATTTCAAAATATCTTTGGTTCGCTTCAGCTCAATACTCAAGTCCTCATCGGATTTCTTCATCTTATTGTCTGCTGTCATCGCTGGCGTGTAGTCTGCCACCGCCGCTGCTTTGATGATATAATCGTAATCTCCTGCTTCTGATATTACAGCCTCAAACATATCCTCAGCCGATACCACAGGCACCACCCGGACAAACATAGGGGCTTCAACCTCCATATGGGCCGCCACCAGTGTCACATCTGCTCCCCGCAGCATAGCAGCTCTTGCCAGAGCGACTCCCATCTTACCGCTGGAATGATTCGTAATAAAACGTACAGGATCCATAGATTCTCTCGTGGCGCCTGCAGTCACAAGAACCTTCTTCCCAGTCAAATCCTTCGTAAAGGCAATTTCTCTTAAAATATATTGCAAGAGCACCTCTTCCTTTGGCATCCTCCCGTCACCAGAATCGCCGTTTGCCAGCATACCTCTGTCTGGATCAATGATTTCATATCCAAAGTGTTTCAATTTCTGTATATTATCCTGAACAATGGGATTGTGGTACATATTGTGATTCATAGCCGGAGAAATCAGTTTTTTGCACGGGCAAGCCATAACAGTCGTGGTGAGCATATCATCTGCAATTCCATTGGCAATCTTGCCGATCACATTGGCAGAGGCTGGAGCCACCAGAACCACATCCGCCTGTTTTGCCAGGGCCACATGCTCCACACTGTACTGAAAATTTCGGTCAAAGGTATCAATCAAGCATTTATTCCCAGTCAGACTTTCAAACGTAAGGGGAGTGATAAACTGTGTCGCATGCTCTGTCATCAGCACATGAACATTGCAGTCCATCTTTTTCAACATTCTCGCTAAATTTACCATTTTATATGCTGCGATACTGCCTGTCACAGCAAGCAGGGCTGTCTTTCCTTTTAACATGAGAAAATCTCCTTTTTACACTTCTTGCGATAGAGCAGTTCATACTCGGAAAATCAAAATTTTCTTCATTCACGATCTTCTTACACATTATACCACAAAAATATATAACTTAAAAATCTTTTTACTCTGAACGTGACATCAGGCCCTCAAAAAAATTTTGAGAGCCTGAATGACTATACATAATTTAATTAATACATTGTCCTCCATCTACCAGTACATCTGTCCCAACCATAAAGCTGGCAGCTTCTGTTGCCAGAAATGCCACAACATCCGCAATCTCGTCCAAATATCCAAATCTATGGATAGGAACTGCCTTTGCAGCTTCTTTCAAAACAAACTCTGGATAGTTGTCATGGATGCCTGAAATTACCACACCAGGACTGACACTGTTGACCCGAATTCCGTACTTAATGTAATTTGCCGCCATAGATTTTGTCATACTCATAACTGCTGCTTTTGAGGCACAATAGCTGAAGCCATACTCCTCGTTAGGTGATGGGTTAATAATATGAGCTGACATGGAGGCTGTATTCACAATCGCTCCGCCTCTTTCCTGCTTTATCATCTGGTTTGCCACAGCACGTCCAACCATCATAATGCCATTCACATTAATTCCCATCAATCTGTTCCATTTTTCAATCGGCAAATCAGCACAGTCCTCAGGTAAAATAATCCCAGCATTATTATGAAGTACATCAACACTCCCCATCTTTTCCACTGCATTTGCAACAAACTGTTCCACACTCTCCTGATTGGACACGTCGCCTGTCACAAAATACGCATGGCGTCCGGGAAAACGTTCTTCAATCAAAGAACATATCTCTTTTAAGTATGACTCTTTTTCTGGTATATCCATAAGGGTAACATCAGCTCCAAGCTCCGCGAAAGCCTGTGCGCTTGAACGCCCAATACCTCCTGCGCCGCCTGTAACTAATGCCATTTTCCCAGTTAGCGTAAAACGCTCTTTCAGAGACGTATATTCTTTAACAGAAAATAACTTTGAATCCTTGCACAAAATTTCAGACATATTTTCACCCCCTGTATGAATCGGAAATCTATTCTCCTGCAAATTTAAACACTAATTTTGCAAATTTTCCAGTAGCCTGATCTTCAAAAGCCCTTTGATAATCCTCCTTCTCATAAACGCCCTGAATAATAGGATCGAAATTCATTGAAGTTAACATAGCAATTGTTTTGGGGAAGGAATCCGCCGAAGTATACATGCCGTGTATATGTTTTGACTGTTGATAAAGTGTCTCAAAAGGTTTAATCTTCATCTCAAAGTCAGGATTGTACATGGCGAACAGCACAGCATGTCCATTCACTGTCATTAAGTCTACAATACTTTGGGCCGCTGACGATGCACCTGAGCACTCAATCACTGCATCATATCCTCTTCCATGAGTCAATTCCATTGCTTTTTCCCGCCAATCCTTTTCCCTTGGATCTACTGTCCCGGAGGCGCCGCACTTGATTGCAAGCTCACATTTTTCTGGGACCACATCACTCACCGTAATAAGGCTGGCGCCCGCATGCTTTGCCAACTGAACTGCCATCAGTCCAATCGCCCCTGCTCCTGAAATTAATACACGGCTTCCAAAGTGCACACCAACTGTCTGGCAAGCATTTAATGCAATGGAGCAAGGCTCTGTCTGTGAGGCATCCAAAAGGCTGACCTCATCTGGAATTTTATATATTTGCGACATATGCCAGCTCACATACTCACTCATACCATCAAAATGGGCTTGGGGATGCTCACAGAAATTCTCCTGGCCTGTACGGCAAAAATAACAGGAATTGCAAAAATGTGTATAGTTTGCAGTGACACGATCACCAATCTTCAACCCTGTAGTAGCGGCGGCAACCTCTCCCATCTTCTCTACATATCCAGAGATCTCATGTCCAAAACGCCAAGGTAAATTAGAGCTGATGGTCTCCAGCAAATCTGCGGAAAGATTACTTTTCAATACATGCATGTCAGAACCGCAGATAGACGCATAGGCAATTCGTACTAGTACATCTTCCGGCCCAACGGCTGGCATAGGGATATCAATCAGATCAAGTATCCCCAACTTTTTCTCTTCAGGAACTCCCAGTTGTGTCATAACAATAGATTTCATATAGCCTTACCTCCTTTTTACTTGTCCATCATTTCGCGTATGGCTTTCTTGATTCCTTCCGGGTCATAACCCAAGTGCGCATAAAGCTCATAACAGTCACCCAAAGGTGGAAAATCATCATCTGGGATACCAAGACGTTTAAACTTTGTATTCAAATTTTCATCGGCAATCACTTCTGCCACAGCGCTTCCCAGGCCACCCACAACCAAATGATCCTCTGCTGTAATAATGCCTCTCGTCTCCTTTGCAGCTTTTATAATAACCTCTCTATCCAAAGGTTTAATTGTATGCATATCTATAACACGAACGCTGATTCCCTCTTTCATCAAACCATTAGCAGCTGAAATAGCCAGGGCAACCAGCGATCCCGTTGCAATCACTGTGATATCCGTTCCTTCCAAAGCTGTCACTGCTTTGCCAACCTCATATTCGTAATCCTCAGTTGTATAGACTGCCGGTTCTGCTCCCCGTGCAATGCGGATACACACTGGGCCTGGATATTCCAAAGTAGCACGAATAGCCTTGATGCATTGGGCCGAATCACTTGGCGCTATTACTGTCATATTGGGCAGATTGCGCATAATGGCCAGATCCATGATATTATAATGAGTCGGTCCTCCTCCAGAGGTCAATCCTGCATGTGTATTAATGATACGCACTGGAACATTTTGATATGCAATATCTGTATGTACCTGATCCAGGGCACGCAGTGCTAAAAATGGTCCAAACCCCTGAAGATATACAATTTTACCATTTAACGCCAGCCCAGCAGAAATTCCTACCTGATCTGCCTCCGCAATTCCTGTATCAATAAAGCGATCTGGATGATTTTTCTTAAATACGCCTATTTGACCGGAAGCCCCTACATCCGCACCAGTAATTACAATCCGCTCATCAGCTTCCGCTAAATGCCCCAGTTCTTCCACATATAGTTCCCGTGCTGCCAATGCTTTCACCAAGTTTAAATGTTTCAGATCTAATTCTCCTTCAAATACAATACGTTTTGCCATACTACCCTCTCCTCTCCATTCTGATCTGCTCAATATTGGACATCGTATCTTTTAAATATTCCTCTGTGGGCATCATCCCAATATGTGAATCTGCTGTATTTTCCAGCCCGCCTATCAGGCCTTTTCCTTTAATGGTATTGGAAATGATTGCAACAGGCCTTCGAGAAACCTGTGAATCAGGTTTTGAAAGTGAATCCAATGCTTCCAAAATTTCTGTCATATTGTGGCCATCTTTAATGGTAATTGTATCCCACCCAAAAGTCTCCAGACGCTTTTCCAGAGGGTTCAACGTCATAATTTCGTCTGTAGAACCGCCAATCTGAAAATTATTTTTATCTACAATCAAATATAAATTTCCCAGCTGATATTGTGTCGCACACATAAGCGCTTCCCAGTTAGATCCCTCATCTAATTCTCCATCCCCAACCATTACAATAACACGGTAATTCTTATGATTCATTCGTGCTGCAAGCGCAAAGCCCACCGCTAAGGGAAGGCCATGTCCCAGTGAACCTGTAGAAGCCTCTATCCCCTTTAAATAGTGGCAGTTTGGATGCATACCAAACCTTCCTCCCACCTGATTGTACTCATTCCAAAGCTCTTCCTTCGTATACATACCTAAATCTACAAATATGTTATATAGACAGTGGCTGCAATGTCCTTTACTCAAAATAAACCGATCCCTGTCTGGCTTTTCAGGATTTGTGGGATCAAAATTAAGAAAATCGTAGTAAAGTGCTACTGCCATATCAGTCATAGACATCCCGCCACCTAAATGGCTATATCCAATCTTTGATGTAGTCACACAAATATCCTTCTGTATCTGTATTACCTTGTCTTCCAGTCTTTTTACTCGTTCCGCACTGATCGCCATAATTTTACCTCCTTAACATTAATTAAAAGTTATTATTATCCATATCTGCTGCAATTTTGGCATGCCGCATTTCAAGTTCACGACGAACCCCATCGTGTTTTTTCTCATTCAAATCATAAAAGCAATACATAACCACAATTAAAAAGCAGCAGATGGACATAGCAATTGTCATACCAAAATTAATAATACTGAGCACACTTTCGTTCTGAGAAACGTTTGGCACATAGCCGGCCCTGTCAATAAGCGCTACCAAAATCGCAGGCCCAACTGCGCCGCCCGCTTTCATCATTAGAGAGACAAACGAGGCAAGAAAGCCATCCACACGAACTCCGGCCTTCAGCTCTCCCATATCAGACGCATCTCCCACAATGCCATACGCTGCAGCAGAGCCCGCATTTTGAAACAAAAGAGACAGGCACTGGCAAATCCAGAATATGGCTGCAAACTGCCCTGTAGCTCTGGTAAAAAAACAGGGGATACTAAACAAGCCACCTAATCCATAGCAAATCATCATCTGATATCCTTTGTGCTTTACCAGGTTATAAATCCATATACTTAAGAAACCAGAACCCACAATAGCTCCAAATAGCCCCAGATAGCCAGCATACGTATTGAGTCCGGCATTTCCCGAAACATATGTAAAATAATAAACCTGGATTGTCATTCGCCCATAAGCACTAAAGCCGATCATAAAAAAGCCTAGTGCTGCAATGATCGCGTATTTGTTTTTAAAAAAAGCTGCAAACTGCTTGCCAACAGGAATCTTTATCTGATTCTTAGGCGGCTGTACAACTTCTTTTGTATGGTAGGAGGACCAAATCAACAGCGGCAATCCTACAACGATCGTCACAAGAATCGCAAGACGGTATCCTCCTGGCGTCTGCTGTCCACCTGCTCTAGAAAATAGCAACAACATAGGAACAGATAAAATAGCACACACATTTGCCCCTGTATTTGCAAACAACATACGCATACCAGAAGCTTTTGTCCTTTCTGCACCATTAGATGTTAAAACACCATTGATAGCTCCATAGGGCATATTACAACAGGTAGACATAACTGTAACCATTATATAAATCACCCACATATAAACGCACTTTATATTGTAGGACCATCCTGCCTGGCAGCAAAATAAAAGGAAAATTGCCGTACACATACCAATTGCTCCCCAGCGAACCCATCTGGTATATCGATTTCCAAACCTATCCGATTTTGAGCGATCGGCCATGGAGCCAATGAGGGGATCATTAATCCCATCAAAAATTCTCACAACCAGAAGTAAAAGTGACACCATTCCTGCTTTTATACCCATCTGATCTGTGAAAAAAATAGTCATAAAAGCACTGATCCAGTAATAAATGGAATTGTATCCGAACTCTGCAATTGTATAATTGATTCTATCCTTTACAGATAGCTTAATATTAGTATCAATAACCTTCTCATTCGTTTTCATTCTTCATCCCTTTCTGGCTTCTGCCTGAATTTGTGTACACAATTTTGCATTGACAAATGATATACCGTAGGCCTTTCGGCATATAGAGGCATCAACACATTCGTCATATTGCACTATTTTCCCCAAAAATACTTCTGCCTCTTTATATTAATTATATATTCAGCTTATTTTTTTCATCAAGAAAACAAAATAATACTGCCAATGGATTCTAAAGGATTTTTTTGTCCTCTATCCAATGACAGTATTATTTTAAACTCTTATTCAGATTTTAATGGCTCTCCTAAGGCTGAACCAGTATACGTGTATACAATCGGGAGCCATAAGCTTCAAACGCCTGCTTTAAATCTGACAGCGGAAACACTTTGCCAATCAGCGAATCCAGAGATAATTGCGATAATATTTTCGTATCGCTGACCGTATAGGGGGAATTCGTAGCTCCATAAACACCCATTACAACACATTCCTTCCAATACAGGTCAGCCAGGTTAAGATTTAAATAAGAAGTAAAGTCATAGCTTGCAAATATCATCAGCTTTCCTCCCCGTTCTAACAGAGCTATACTATTTTGAAGCGCCAGGATGTCGCCTGCTGCATCAATGATAATGTCAAAGCCGGCGCCATCTGTAATATCCAGGGCCTTGCTCATCAAATTTTCAGAAGTAGAATCAATCACAACATCAGCTCCATTCAGAACAGCTAATGTACGTTTACTCTGCAATGGCTCACTCACTGCTAAAATAGAGGGAAGCTTCCTTCTGGCAAGCTGTACAAGAATCTGCCCGGAGCTTCCTGCCCCAAGAATCAGGATTCTCTGTCCAGGCAAAACAGATAATCGTTCCATACATCTTACGCACGTAAGCACCAGCCATGTAAGGCTACCCTGCTGTGGTGTAATCTCTTGGGGAATCCGAAAGAGTCGCCTGTGATTCAAGCTAACATACTCTGCCAACAGCCCATTGCTGAACATTTCCCTGCAAAGATTCCATTTTCCTGCCCTGCAAGCAGGGCAGGAGCCACAGGGTATAAAAGGCGAAGCAGCCACATGATCTCCAACCTGCAGCCCCGTCCTTGCGCTGTATGCCCCAAGTTGTACAATTTCACCTGATATTTCATGGAACAAGCCATAATCACAATAGGTTTGCCCCTGTTTTCCTATATAAACATTATAATCATCTGCATTGAGAGCTCCATAGTTAACCCGTATTTTCACATCTTCATCAGACTGAATCTCTGGCTCAGGGACTTCCACCAGTTCTATTTGACCCGGATAATATAATTTAGCACATCTCATCTGAATTTTGCCCCTCCTCTTGTCTACCCTTTGTTCCTTTTCTGGCAATCATGTAGTCAGAAGGCGTCATTCCAAACTGTCGCCTGAAAATTCGTCCAAAATAATTTGAATCTGAGTAGCCACAATATTCTGCTACCTTTCGGATATCATACACTCCATGATCCATGTATATACTTGCCCACGCCATTCGAATATCTCTCAGGCTCTCAATCAGACCAAATCCGACCTTTGCTTTATACAGTTTACTTAGGTACGAAGGGGTAATGTTCAGCTTATCAGCAATCATCTCCATGGACAGGGGATGAAAGAATTCCAAAAGCAATTGTTTTTCTGTCTCCCGGATAATTGGATTTCTTGTTTCATTAGCCAGGTTTTGTTTTTCAATTACTCTGGTAAACCATATGGAATATTCTTCCAGCTCCTGCTCAATATAATTTTTACCCCCCCCCCGGCAGGCCAGGCGAAGAGTTCTTCCTGTGCCGGCAACTTCCAAGTATCTAACACCACTTTCACAGCCTGGCACAATAGAGAACGTGCATACTTCAGCAGTTCAAAAGACACTGAAGTCTTCAAAAGATGTAGATATAATTCCTGCAAATTCTGCTGGAGTACTACCAAATCGCATGCAGCCATACTGTTATAGATATTCCAAACCATTTCCCACAACTGTTTATTTGAAACATGATGCTTAAAGTGCTGGATGCTGGACAGAGATAAAAGGGGTAACTCCCTACAGAAAAATCGGTATCGTTCCAATTCACACAACTTTTGATATTGTGTTTCCAGGCCTTCTTTATCTGTCTGGTAGCAAATAGAAAAATATGCACCGCCCAACACGATCTCTTTGACTGAGCGCAAAAGAGCCTGGGCTAAATTATGAATAAGTTCTACCCTGCTATATGTAGAATAGCTTTCTACCAAATTAATCAAAATACAGTAATTTCCATCTTCTCCTCTATACCATTTTCCTTGAAAAGGGTGACAAATCTGCACTTTAAAAGCGTGAATAATCTGCTCGAGCACAACAAAAGGTTGCTTCTTCTCCTCTATGACAAGACGCATTAAACAAACTTCTCTCCCACTCATATTGCCTGTTAAATCCCTTAAAAATACAGATGCCGGCACTTTCTGTCTGTTAATCGCTTTATCATCTTGCTCTTGCCCTTCCAATGCATGAAATCTGTCAGAAGCCTCTCTCAAAGCTCTGGCCAAAGTATGGGCAGATAAAGCTTTCCAGTTTATAACTTGTATATCTTCACTTTTACAAAATAACTTCTTTTCACGAATCTGAGCTGCGGATTCTCCCAGTAGCAATATCACCTGCGTTGGCAGATACATACGCCTGATATACTTTAAGTACTCTTGGGCGTCCATCCATCCTACTTCACAATGCAAGATCAAAATGTCCGGGCGCAGATTTCCTAAATGTTCAAAGCCTGAAATCGCATTAAATTCCATGAGCAGTTTGCAATTTTGTTCTTTCCAGTCTACCAGATTTTTTACATATAAAGAATTAAAATAACTTCCTAATACCAACAAAACATTAAGCATCTCCAGTCCCCACTTTCTTTATTGAGGCAAATCTTTTCATAATATGTTTTATCATAACATCTCCACTCATGGAAAGCAAACCTTGTCCATAAAACGTCTATTGATTTGGTTTATATAAAATTTTTACTATATTTTTTCGAAAATATATGGTATAACAAGAGATGTATTGTATCTCCAGAAGGAGAATAATAACAAGGAGGAAAATTTCATATGAAACACACATTCAACACAAAGCAGCTTACACTGCTTGGTCTATTGACCGCAATTTTGTTACTCATGGCTTATACGCCCCTGGGTTATTTGAACATTGGACCGCTGGCCATTACGTTCAATATTATTCCCGTGGCCATAGCCGCAATCACTCTGGGACCTGCAGGTGGTGCAATCGCAGGAGCTGTATTTGGACTGACAAGCTTTCTTCAATGTATCGGCGTCGGGGGCGCAAGCGCCATGGGCGTCATACTCTTTGACATCAATCCCGTTTTAGCATTTATTCAACGCTTTGTGCCGCGTATGTTGGACGGTCTTTTGCTTGGATATATTTTTCGGGGAATCCGAAAGGTAAGCAATGTCCATCTGGCCTGTCTGACCACAGGCTTCTGTTCCGCTTTCCTTAACACACTTTTCTTTATGACTGCTCTCGTTGTACTCTTCGGCAATACAGAGTATATGCAGGAGCTGATAGGCGGACGAAATATTCTGGTCTTTGTCTGCACTTTTGTGGGAATCAATTCTGTATGTGAAATGATCTCTTCCACAATTATTACAGGAGCTGTGGGATACGCCCTGTTCAAAGCAAAGCTCATCACTCCGCAGAAATAGGGTTACATATCAGGATATTCGGAGGAAATCAAATGATACTGACCATTGATATTGGCAATACGAATATTGTCATGGGTTGCTTTAAAGATGACAAACTGCTCTTTCATGAACGATTTGGGACAAATCATAAAGCTACAAGCCTGGAATATGCCACCATTTTGAAAGAAACCTTTGAGCTGCATCAGCTCCATGCTTCTGATATCCATGGCGGTATCATTTCCTCTGTTGTTCCATCCATTACAGATACTGTAAAAGTTGCTGTTGAAAAGTATACGGGCGCCCGAATTTTGGTGGTTGGACCAGGCGTTAAGACAGGAGTTCATCTGTCTGTGGACGATCCTGCCCAGTTAGGCAGTGATTTAGTGGTAGGTGCTGTCGCCGGAGTACACCGTTATCCTGTACCTCAAATCTTAATCGACATGGGTACGGCTACCACTGTATCCGTCATTGATAAAAATAAAACTTTTATCGGAAAAATGATCCTGCCGGGAGTGGCTATCTCTCTGGATGCCCTGACCAGCCGGGCAGCACAGCTTCCCAAGGTTTCTTTAGAGCTTCCCAGAAAGCTAATTGGCAGCAATACCATTGATTCTATTAAAAGTGGGATCTTATACGGAAGTGCCGGATCCATTGACGGCCTGATTGATCGAATCCAAGAGGAAATGGAAGAAACCTGCACTGTAGTGGCTACCGGAGGTCTTGCAAGTGTTATTATACCTTTATGTAGACATGAGATTGCTTTTGAAGATGATCTTCTTCTTCAAGGACTTTTGATTATTTATCAGAAGAATCAAAAAAAGAATAATATACATTAGAAATGATAAAAACGAGGTAATCATTCCTTCTCAAGGAACCATTACCTCGTTTCATCTAACCATTGATCATGAATGAAACTAATTTGTCGATATCTTCTTTCTCGTATGCAATGATCTCTAACTCTGGAATCTCACCGTTGGAGAAGATGTTTGCCATAGACACGTACTGGGAAAGTTTGGACTTCAGATTCAGCCTGTCACCCTCGCCTGTTACTAATTCAACTTTTCCTCCACAGCTGTCTACTACCTGAAAGAATTTCTCGATGTTTGAAATGTTTTGAACTTTCATCTTTTTTCACTCCTTTCTCCCCCATTATAACCGTAATCTTCCACTTTGCAAAGAGCTTTTTTTCGTTTTCTGCAATTTTGGTACTTTTTTAGTATTTCCGCAAAATCCGTTTCTCTGTTATCTCTATTTTGCCTTCCTTCAACAGTCTTCCAACCGCTCTCTTAAATGCATTTTTACTAAGATGCAGCTCTCTCTCTATGATTTCTGCAGAAACCTTGTCATTGAAGGGAAGAACTCCATCGTACTCATCCAATACCTCCAGGACATATGCAGCGTCCTTGTCCATCTGCAGATAAGCTTTTTCGCGGATGCTGAGATCCAGTTTACCATTCTCTTTTACTCCTGTCACCCGCGCCTCAATCTCATCTCCAATCCTGGCATTTCCAAAAAACTCTTTCCGGGGAATTAAGCCGGAGTAACGGTTATCCACTGCCACAAAAGCTCCAAACTCCTGGCTAATCTGGTAAATAGTTCCCGTTACCTTGTCATCCTTTTTATAAGGTGTATCCATCTCCAAATATTCATAGACATTCATGGTAGCGCAGAGTCTTTCACTCTTATCCACATAGAGAGCCACCAGTACCTGCTCCCCCTCATGGACACGGCGTGTCTGCTCCCGAAAAGGCAGCAGCAGATCCTTTTCCAGGCCCCAGTCCAAAAAGGCTCCTATCTTTCCCACCTGAGCCACCTCTAAGACAGCCACCTTCCCCAGCTCAATCTTGGGCTCATGAGTGGTGGAAATCAGACGATCCTTTGAATCCTTGTAGATAAATACAGCGAGCCTATCTCCTACATTCGTCCACTCCGGCACTTGCTTTTTAGGGAGCAGGACACGCTCTTCTCCTCCTTCCTCCTCAGCCAAATATACGCCAAATTCTACTTTTTTTATAATTGTCAATGTTTGCTTTTTACCTAATTCAATCAAGTCTTTCCGTCCTCCATGTTTTTTGTAACATGCCTGAGTTATCCGTGGTATTTCCACCCTTTTTCATCAAGCTCTTTCAAAACTTTGACCACATGTTCTACGATAGCGTCATTCATCATTTTACCCTTTTGGGCAGTAGCTTTCGTTGCGTCTCCTGTCTGTGCTGTATTTGTTAATTCTGAGAAATCCCACTTAATCTCCACTTCATCTGGAAGATCTGGTATCACACATGTGGCAAGCTCTGGCTCACACCAGTCAGGGAAGAGATGGTATGCAATGGAGGTTTCGCCTTCTCCGGCATGTCCAAGCCCGCCCCATACTTCAAAGGTATCCTTCGGAAGAAGATTACCTGCAGCTACCCACCATTGTGTCAGAGAAGCAATCTGAACCTCTGGGTATACTTCTTTGATCTTTCTGGAAGCAATTTCAATCGGAGCAATATTTCCGTCGTGCCCGTTCATCAGGAAAATCCGCGTGATTCCATTGCGGATTACAGATTCCACTATATCATAGATAACGGCGATTGTTGTGTCATAGCTCAGAGTCAGGGAAAATGGGAAAGAATCGTAGTGCGCGCTGTAACCTACCGTTACAGGAGGTAATACCAACATTCCTTCCACCTGATCTGCAATTTGTTTTGACAGTTTATAGGAAACCAATGTGTCGCAGCCCTCAGCCACATGTGCGCCGTGAGCTTCACAAGAGCCGATAGCCAGGATTGCTTTTGTAAAATTCCCCTCTTTTACCTGATGTGCAGTCATTTTCCAAAGTTCATTCATCATATACATTCTTCCTTTCTTAAAAGAGTGACGTCAATGTAAATACAGACGTTTTTCTACAACCTGAATCTGATCAATCGTAATCCGTTTGGCCTGCTCCAAATCACGCTTTTTCAGCGCTTCTACCATTTGAATATGCATTTCCAGGGACTTTTCCAAATTTGTACGTCCGTCCATGGCAAGGTCTCGCCACAATTGGTTCAATACACCCTGCAGTGCTGAAATCAAATAGGTATTTTTGGAAAGCTGCGCAATGGATAGATGAAAATTTACATTAAGGTCATTATAACGATTATAAAAGTCTTCGTCATTGACATCAATTCGTTTATGCGCTAGTTTATCAATTTGATCTAATTCTGAGTCGGAGGCATAACGTATAGCCCATTCAACGGCGCCACATTCCAGAATACTACGGAAATAGCAGAGATTCGACAGTTCTGTAAAAGAAAGCTGTTTGATAATATATCCCTTGCGTGGAATTTTTACCAGCAGTCCATCCTGGCACAAGTAATTTAAAGCCTCCCTGGCAGGAGTCTTACTAACTTTAAATTTCTGTGAAATCTCAGATTCTGTAATAAATTGGCCGGATTCATAGACACAGTTTGTGATATCCTCCCGAAGTTTTTCCAGAACAGCAACTGTCCTGGAAGTTTCTGCAGTGATAGTACGGTTCATATTTTTCTCCCTGAAACGATATATGGCATGCGATGTTTGAGCTATTTTTATTATATCTGTCCTATTTTAAAGATACAATACTGCAATATTCACAAAATATATCTCGAGCAATTCAATAAGAATTTGACAATTTGCTGAAAATATTTATTTTTATTGACATTTATTTTGTGAAATATTACAATTAAAATATCAGTGATATATCATAGGTGTTTCTTATAGATATTTAGACTGATTGTGCTCTTGCTACAGAAAGGGTATGTGGTATTTTAAAGAAGCGATGGGATGAATGAATATTAGGAAAGCAGTTTGGGAATATCTGCTTTCCGGTTAGGAGGTATCAGGAATGAGTCAGGTTGAAGAGAAAAAAATGGTTACCGAAACCGCTGGACAGGATGATGAATTCATGTTGGAAGCAGTGCCTATGTCGAAACGGCGTTCTACGCGCAGTCAGATTATGGTGTGGATTGGATTTGGATATGCAGTAACCGGCCTTATTGTGGGAGGAACCCTGGGAGGATATGGAAGCAGTGGCGGTCTGCCGCCCATGCAGGCATTTTTAGCGATCGTTCTTGGTATGGGTTCCCTGTTTCTTATTACTTCATTTCTGGGAATCGCGGCTCAAAAGACAGGACTGAATCTTTCTCTGCTGTCCCGCTATTCATATGGAAGTAAAGGTTTTGTCATTCCCATGATTGTTATGGCTTTACTGACGCTTGGGTGGTTTGCAAGTATTTTGGGTATGATAGGCGATATTTGGGGTGCATTTATTGGCAATCCTACAGGGGTTATTATATTTAATCCGGCAAATTTTGGATTCGAAGGAATTGCCCCAATTACCCTGGAAGTATTTCTTCTTTGCATTATTTGGGGAATTGTGTTTACAATCACGGCGATCAAAGGAATGGGAGCCATCGAAAAAATTGCAGATATCTGTGCTCCTCTCATTTTGATTGTGGCTATCGTGGTGGGTGTTATTTTTATTGTTCAGGGTGGGGGCGTCTCCACATTTTTGAGTAAGGCGTCAACACTTGAAGGCTTAGGCCTTGGAAACGGAATCACAGCAGTTGTGGGAAGCTGGATCGCCGGCGCCGTTATGGGCGTAGATTTGTTCCGCTTTAACAAAAATGTAAAAGCTGTGTTCTGGTGCGCCGCATCCTGCTTTATTTTCACAAATCCTATTCTCAATGTGGTCGGATATATCGGTACCGTACATATGGGAAATTACAATTATGTAATCTGGATGCTGGGTGTAAATCTGTTTGCAGCGCTGTTAGGTGTGTTTGTATGGACAACTGCGCTTTGGACCACAGACAACAGTGAACTCTACTGTAACGCTCTTTATACCGGCCCGTCTCTGGACGCGTTTGAAATTCATATAAGCAGAAAAAAACTGGTTGCGTTCTGTGGTATTTTAGGAACACTTTTAGGAGCTCTGGCATTTTATCAGTTATTCTTTGCTGATTTTATTAACGTACTTGGCTCTATGGCACCACCGTTGTGCGCACCTATTCTGGCAGATTATTTTGTCATTGGAAAGCAAAAGAATAAAAAATACAGCGCTGAGCTTTTAAATAAGCATCCTGCAATGCGCTGGGCAGGAGTCATTTCGTTTGTGATCGGTGCGATTTTAGGGTATTTATTCCAGTATGTTGTTCCGTTGCCTTATGGACTTCCAGCAGGTCTGTTTGCAATGGTTGTATCCTTTGTAATTTATATTCTGATTTACCGGTTGACTCCAGACGCAAGAATTGATGATGAATTGGTAAAAGAAATTTAATTGTCTCAAAAGAAAGGCCCATAGTTGGAAAAGCTAATTCTTATCGGCACTGGAGGTAGAAATGAAAAAGATATTGTTATTGACAACAGGGGGAACGATTGCCTCAAGGTGGACAGAGCAGGGCTTAAGTCCAGGTATTAATTGTCAGGACATTCTTCAGATGCTTCCGGTATTGCAGGAAAATTTTATAATTAACAGCAAAGATATTTTTAATCTGGACAGCTCGAATGTACAGCCGGAAGAGTGGCAATACATGGCGGAAGTTATTGCGGAGGCTTTGCCGCGTTACGATGGAATTATTATTACACATGGAACAGACACTATGGCATATACAGCCTCCGCTCTTAGCTATATGCTGCAAAATCTGAATAAGCCAGTTGTTTTGACCGGAGCGCAGATTCCTATTGAGCAAATGTTCACAGATGCGGAAATGAATCTACAAGTTGCCTTTGCCGCAGTAAATATAGGAATTTCCGGTGTAGTAATTGCATTTGATGGGAAAATTATCAATGGTTGCCGTTCGGTAAAAGTGAGGACCCTGGGCTTTGACGCCTTTGAAAGTATCTCCGCCCCCTATATGGGAGAAGTTTATGCAGATGGAGTACATATCAAGAGTAAAAATACATGCGTTCTAAGGAAGGGAACCTTTAAACTGAAAAAAGAATTGTGTACGGATGTATTTCTATTGAAGCTGATACCCGGAACAAACCCGGAAATCTTTGACTGGTTACAACAGATGAAATACCGAGGCATTGTAATTGAAGCCTTTGGGGCAGGCGGCACACATTTTGAACGGAGAAATCTGACCGAAAAGCTGAAGAAGCTTGTAGAAAGCGGCGTCAGCATTGTTGTATGTAGTCAGTGTCTTTATGAGAAGAGTGACTTGTCCCTGTATGAGGTGGGACGCAGGCTTTTGGAATGTGGTGTAATTCCTGGAAGAGATATGACAACAGAGGCCATTGTCACTAAGTTGATGTGGGCTTTAGGCCAGACAGAAAATCCATTGGAGGTACGACAGATTTTTGATACCAACTATGCCGGAGAGGTCACGCTGGAATAAAGGGTCTAATGTAAATTAAGGGGAGGGGCAAGACCGCTTGACGGATTCTTGTCCCTCCCAATATTTTGATTCCCTGGAATTTTATCTCTATGGAGCAGCATTGTAGCAGGGTCTGGTGTATAGAAGCGAAAACAGATTAGACTCCTGACAGTTCCACCACTGCATAGGGATGTTTCTCTTCATCACAGAGACCTATTGTATAGATTCCATCCTTTTGAGACATCACAGGATAAATCAGATCTCCCAGATGCGCTGACTTTTTGTACTCTGCACGCATTTGGCGAATTACAAAGTCTGATGGCATATATTTTTGAGCCATCTGAATATACTGACCATTATTCACATGATGATTGGTATCCAAATGCTGAGGCTGCACTGCAAAGGGCTCTTTCTCTTCTCCCTCCCCAGGCATAGGTACTTTCCTGGATGCATACTCCATATCCAGCTTTTCCTCCAGGATATAGACTTTCTCAATCTCTTTGGGCACCCGGGCCGGGCGGCCTGTGTCTGTGTCCAGAAAACTCCAAAGTGTATTGGCATAGGCCAGCAGTTCACCATTCTTATCTGTCATAGTAAAATTTCGGTATCCGCAAAAGCCCTGAAATTGATAGGGCCAGGTGGAAGTCTGAATCTCTTCACAGAGTGAAGGGTAGCGTTTTACTACAATCTGCCAGGCTGAAAGCACCCACACCCGATGCATAGCCTCCAGCACACCTACGCCTACATTTAACTCCTCTGACTGGAATGTACTACAGTCCTGGAAATAATTTACAATTCCATATAATGATAACTTCTTATCTTCACCCACTTCGCTGTATCGAACTTTGCTGTTGAATGAATACATAGTTTTGCAAGGCTAATATTAGCCTTGATTTTCCCCTCCATTTCATATTAATATCATATATCAATTTATCACTGGTAGATATTATATACTTTTGTGGAGGAATTTGCAAATCAGATAATGAGCAATCCATGTAAATATTTAAAATTGAAAGGAACTAACCTTCTTATACCCAGCTAGTTCCTTTGTTTATTCTTTTGTGTCAAAACCGCATATTTTTCTATACTTTATTTACCACATTTATTGGCGCTCCATTTAAAAATGCTTTTACATTCTCTACACTGCAATCCATGATTCTTTGCCGGCTCTCAACAGGAGCCCAGGAAATATGAGGTGTAATCAAACAATTCTTTGCTTTTAACAGAGGATTATCTGCCTTAATCGGTTCTGTCGAAACGACATCCAGAGCTGCCGCTGCGACTTTGCCCTGATTTAATGCGTCTGCCAGATCCTGTTCTACAATCAATTGGCCCCGGGCATTATTAATAATGATTACACTATCTTTCATTTTTGCAATACTTCTTTCATTAATAATATTCGTATTTTCTTCTGTCAAATTACAATGCAACGCAATCACATCAGAAGATGCCAATAGCGTATCCAGATCCACATATTCCCCAATTGCACGCCCTGTATCGTTGGGATATACATCAAAAGCCAGAACCTTCATGCCAAGTGCCTTAGCAATGCCTCCTGTTGCTTGTCCGATTCGGCCAAAACCGATAATACCTATGGTTTTTTTCTCCAACTCAATCAAGGGGTAATCCCAAAAGCAAAAATCCTCACAAGCCTCCCAGCGCCCTTCCATTACAGCATCACTGTGGTGGCCAATATGATGACAAACCTCCAGCAGCAATGCGATGGCATATTGACTGACTGACGCAGTTCCATACGCCGGAACATTGGAAACTGGTATCCCTTTCTCTTTTGCATAAGCCACATCGACAACATTATAGCCTGTAGCCAGCAAAGCAATAAATTTCAGATTAGAGCAGGCATCTATCGTTGATTTACAAATAGGTGTTTTATTGGTAATCACAATTTCCGCATCGCCAATACGTCCTATGATTTCCTGTTCATCTGTCAGGCTTGTTCTGTCATAAACAGTCAGTTCCCCTAAAGCCCCCAATTCTTTCCAGCTTAAATCTCCTGGGTTTTCCGTATACCCATCTAATACTACAATCTTCATCTTTCATTTTCCTTCTTTCTTTAATATTTCTTCCACCTCTGCGCATGTGGGAATTGAGGGTGCGGCTCCCTCTCTTGTGACTACAATAGCCGAAGCTCTAGAGGCAAGCTCCATAGCCTCCTTCACTCTAAGGCCTCTTTGTATTCCGCCAATGAAGAAGCCCGTAAATGTGTCGCCCGCTGCCGTCGTGTCCACTGCTTCCACTTTTGCTTCAATCTCATTAAGCATAAAATAATCTATATATTTCAGAGGAAGCTTCCAAATCTTTTCATTCATTGGAGAAGGATTCAGCACAATTTTCATATCTCTGGCATTAGCCTGTTCCACAATATAAAGAAGCTCATTCATTTCGTTTTGAAGTACTAATTCCTGTTCGCATATGATCCAACGCACAAATATGTCTCATCCTTCCTTGCGAAATGATCTACTTTGTAAGTATAGTCTATATTTAACGAACTGGAACATAATACTTTCATTTCCCCCTGTCTTCTTTTGCTACTTAAAATGGCTGGAAACGATGGCGTTTCACAAATTTTCCATGTCCCTTTTGTCCAACCACTTTCCCATCTTTCCATATAAAAGAGCCTCTGGATATCGTAGCAATAGGAAAGCCTTTTACTTTTACTCCTTCATATGGGGTAAAATCTGACGGATTGTGCATCGTACTCAGAGAAAGTGTCACTTCCTTCTCTGGATCAAGAATCATAATATCCGCATCGCTTCCAACTGCCAAAGTTCCTTTTTGCGGATAAAGTCCGGCAATTCTGGCAGGATTCGTACTAATAATTTCCACAAATTTCTGAGGAGTGATTCTTCCTTTGCTGACGCCTTCCGAAAACACTACTGGAACCCGTGCCTCCACGCCCGGCGCGCCATGAGGAATCTTTGTAAAATCACCTTGTCCCAGACGAAGCTTATCCTTCATAGGAAATGCACAGTGATCCGATGATACAATATGAATATCTCCTGAATTAATCGCCGCCCACAATCCTTCCCTGTCTGATGATTTGCGGATAGGGGGTGTAATCACATATTTGGCTGCTTCCTCAAGAGGCTGATCATAGACGTAATCCTCCAAAAGCAAATAGTGCGTGCACGTCTCAGCATATACATTATTTTTCTTCCTCCTGGCTTGACGCACCTTATCTACAGCCTCTTCAGAGGACATATGTACAATAAATACATTTCCTTCCACCATATCTGCCAAATGAATTGCCCGCTCTGTAGCATCTACTTCTGCCGATACTGGACGGCTCACAGGATGGTATTTAGGTTCTGTCTTTCCCTCTGCAACCAACTTTTCTGCCAGATATTCAATGGCCTTGTCATTTTCACAGTGTATTCCCAACAACCCTCCATTTTCATTTACAATATCCAAAAGACGGATCAGTTCCAAATCATCAATTCTATGCCAATATGCCATAAAAACCTTCATGGTTGAATATCCGTCTTCAATCAGCTTAGGAATCTCTGCGTAGGATTCTTCTGTTCTCTGTGTAATAACTGGGCTGAAGCCAAAGTCAATAACTGCCTTTCCCTCTGCATGAGAATGCCATTTTTCTAAAACCTCACGAACAGAGTGGCCCTTTTCCTGCATAGGATAATCCACCACACAGGTGACACCTCCACAGGCTGCTGAAACTGTCCCTTCATACCAGTCATCCAATGTATGTGAACCATTTAGCGGTGTATCCAAATGGGTATGAATATCAATTCCCCCTGGCATGACCATCTTGCCTGCAGCATCATAAATATTATCTGCGCCATCCAGGCTTTCACCAATACACACAACTTTTCCGTCTTTAACAGCCACATCCGCTGTATAACTGTCACTTTCTGTTATAACTGTTCCACCTTTAATAATCAAATCATAATTTGCCACAACTGATTCCTTCTTTCTCTCATTTTATAGCATGACATCTCCGCCATTTGGACCCAAAGTCTGCCCTGTAAAAAAGCTGCCGTCTGGATCTGACGCCAAAAGAACCGCGGCAGGGGCTACCTCACATGGATTTCCAATTCTTCCAATTGGAAGTGCCTTTAGCTTCTCTTCCTGCCACTGTACTGGTATAGATTTAAGAAACATATCCGTGGCCACTGGTCCTGGAGCAATACAGTTTGCCGTAATTCCATACGCTCCCAATTCCCTTGCCAATGATTTAGTGAACCCAATCACCCCCGCTTTAGCAGCACTATAATGGCTGGTATTTACACCTCCAATTTGTCCCAGTTGAGAGGTAATATTAATAATTCTTCCATACCCATGTTCAATCATACCGGGGACTGCAAATTTGCAGCACAGAAACACACCTCTTAGGTCTACACCCAGAATCCGGTCAAAATCCTCCACTGTCATGTCCACAAGAGAAACCTTCTGATCGATACCTGCGCTGCATACAAGAATATCAATTTTCCCAAACCTTTTTTCCACTGTCTCAATCATATGCTGCACCTGTTCCTGGCAGGACACGTCTCCTTCCAGTGCAAGTACATCTTGTTTGCTCTTTTCCCTCAATTCTTCCGCCAGTGCTAATGCCTGCGATTCCATACCAATGTGGTTTACTGCCACTCGGGCCCCTTCCGATGCGTAAGCAAGAGCAATAGCTCTGCCGATACCTGTTACCCCTCCAGTAATAAAAGCTGTCCTACCCTTTAATTTCATTATCTACTCCTATAAATCATGGTTTCTTAGCCAGTCTATATATTCCTTAAGCCCCTGCTCTAAAGATACCTGTGGTTGATAGCCCAGATCTTTTTTTGTCTCTGTCAGATCAAACAAGCCCTGCTGCTCACTGCCCACAGTTCCGTCTCCCACTTCATACTCAAATCCAGGAATCATCTCTCCTAGCTTTTCCAATATCTCACCAAAAGTTGGTTGATATCCACTGGATGCATTATAGACAGCCATATCATTTATATGCTCTGCAAAGCATGCCTGCACTGTTACTTCTGCTGCATCTCTCACATGGATCATCTGTATTTTATGATCCCTTCCATGAGGCAGAACATATTTCTCACCGCGCACTCCTGCCTTAATAGCATCACGTACATACTCTTGGGTTACATGCAACGGTCCATATACTTGGCTGCACCTGATGGAAACACAGTCCATGCCAAAGGACCAGTTATAAGCTCTTCCCATCATCTCACATGCTGCTTTCGTCACACCGTAAGGCGTCCGGGGAATCAATGGAACGTCTAATGTCATTGGCCGATTCTCATGCTCGCCATATGCAGCCTCGGAGCTGAACAGAACCACCCTCTTTACACCAGTCAGTCTGGCGGCCTCCAATACTCCCATTGTTCCCATCACATTCGCTTCTACTGTCTGAAGTGGCGCCATAACAGAGATTCCTGGATGAGATTGTCCTGCTGTATGAATGATACGCTCTACCTGATAGTCCTTGAGAACCTGTATCAATCTTGGAATATCATACAATTCACCCAGTACTGGAATCACTTCACTATCTGTCCCTTGTTGCATCAAGTCTCTACAATAGTTCAGTACCCGATGTCCATCTTTTCTCAAACGAGTTACGATATATTTTCCAAGATAGCCCGCTCCACCTGTCACCAAAATATTCACTTTCTATTCCACCTCCTCATTGGCCAACTGCCTCAAGGTCTCATAAAGCACTTTCGTTCCCGTAACAATATCTTCATACTTTGCATGCTCTGCCGGATTATGGCTAATCCCTTCCCGGCAGGGAATAAAAATCATAGCATAAGGGGCAAACCTAGATACAAGTTGTGAATCATGTCCTGCTCCGCTTCTCATATATTGATAAGTTACATTTTCCTTTTCGCATACATCCTCAATGACAGAAAGAATGTGCGGCGATGCAATTGCTGGCAGGTCATCATAGAAAGTCTCATAGCTCATCTGGATGCCTCTCTCCTTTGTTACTTTTTTTGCAAAATCCAGAATCTTTCCGAGAACCTGCATCTGTACTTCTCTGTCATCCTCTCTTAAATCCAATGAAAAGGAAGTATCCCCGGATATAATATTGGTAGCATTTGGATATACGTCAATCTTTCCTACAGTAGCAACTGTCTCATAGCGTCCAGTTTCCTTGGCAAGGCGTTCCGCTGCACTTATAATTTCTGCCATAGCACAAACCGTATCCCGCCGTATGGACATCATCGTTCCCCCTGCGTGATCCTGCTTTCCTTTCAAATGAAACATCATTGTCCGGTATGCTGTAATCGCTTTTACAATCCCCACCTGCAAATTTTTTTGCTCTAACTTTTCTGATTGCTCAATGTGGAGCTCCACCATAGCGTGTACATCCCCCTGTTTTTTGCACACCTTGGAAAAATCTTCTTTTCGATACCCTAGCATTTCCATCTGTTTAGCCAAAGTTATTCCCTGATCATCTGTAAGTCTTTCACAATCCTCATAGGTCAGTTCTCCCGCCATGGCTCTGCTTCCAAGGCAGCCGTTTTTAAAACGTGTAGGCTCCTCAGAAGTAAAGATAACTGCCTTTAATGTCCTTTGAGGCCTCTCACCACTATCTTTTATAGCCCTAAGTGCTTCAACTGCCGCTACGATTCCCGTCATGCCATCAAACATTCCTGCATGTAAAACTGTATCAATATGGGAACCAGACCACACTGGTGCCAGTTCAGGCTTTGTTCCCTCCAGGCTGCCAAAAATGTTACCGATTCCATCTTCCTCCACAGTAAGCCCAATTTCTCTCATAACGGATTTCATATAATCTCTGGCTCCTATTTCCTCTGGCGAAAATACCAGACGAGTGGTTCCTGCTCCCTGTTCTGGCGTGGCATTGAACTTGTCAATACCCTCCAGCCACTCCTTTATATTCTCAATACTAATGCCTTCTATCCGTTTCAACCTGTACCTCTCCCACCCTATTTTTTCCTTTATTATTTTCCAAGACGCTCACAGAGCAGTCCAAAGAATTTTTCCTTATCTGCTTTCATTTCTACCTTAGTCTGAATCTTTTTGTCGGGCTCATATCCCATACGTCTGTCAACCACTAGTTGGCCATCAGAAGCGCCTCCGTTAATATCTATATCACATCTTAATAATAGTTCTTCTGTGATTACAGAAGGATCCACCACGCTCGCTACAGCAAGTGCATCATGGATAGCATCTGAATATCCATCACAATTTCCCATACGCCTTAAAGCATCCACCCGAATTTCTATCAACTCCCCTGCAAACATTGATGCAGGCGTTCCGATTTTCTTTAAGGTTTTCGCATCATCCAAATTTAATTCTGCAGAATGTGTAGCGTTCAATCCCACGATCCGACAGGGCACACCACTATCCAAAATAATCTTTACAGCCTCAGGATCGTGATAAAAATTCGCCTCTGCACAAGGCGTAATATTTCCCTTATCTACGGCCCCTCCCATAAAAACTACTTCTTCTATGTGCTCCTTAATAGATGGTTCCATCCGAAATGCCATACCCACATTTGTAGCTGGTCCCACCGGAATCAATGTCACCTTTTCTTCGGATGCCAACAGGGTCTCTACCAGAAAGCTGCATGCATGTTTTGACTGAGCCTTTGTCTTGGCCGATGGAAGGTTCAAATAAGCTGGATGAACAGAATATTCCACCCCATCCTTAACAATACTAATACCATCTTTCTCCAAAGCTGCGTTCCTCTGCTTTGTCAAATAACGCACCATAGCCTCTGAACATCCCTTGTACACTGGTATTTCATTTTCTTTGCCCAAAAGCTCCAGAACACGAAGAGTATTCTCTACACAGTTTTCTACTGGACGATTTCCCCATGTGACTGTAATTCCTAAAATCTCCAATTCCTTTGAATTGGCTGCCAGCATTATAGCGATTGCATCGTCCGAACCAGTGTCCACATCCAGTATTACTTTTTTTCTCTTTATATTACCCATATATCCATTCCTCTCATCACTCAATAAGTTCCGCTTATGATTTCAAAAATCCCTCATGGGAATCCAGCCACTGCATATAACACTCAAAAGCACTTTTCACATCTCTATGCATTGGTTTATATCCCGTATCTTCCAAAAGCCTAACAAGTCCCATCGGAGCATTATCCCTGCTCTGATTTACCTGAATGGATGCTTCTTTTTGCTCCGTAGCTAACTCATAGGAAAATCCAGGATAACGCTCTTTCAAAAGCTGGCACCAATCTAATAAGGACCAGCGTTCACCACTGCAGAAAGGATATATGTCATACGTCAGTTTCTCTGCTTGAAGAATCGCCAATACCTCGCCCGCAATATCCGGCCCGCTAACCCAGTCTTGAATACAAGGTCTCGGAAGAGTAATTTGTTTTCCTTCCATAGCTGCAGCTGTAGTCTGATAAATTAAGCTCATATGCCCTCTGACACCAGTATAACGTTCCCATGGACCATACACATCACCTATCCTTGCCACATATGCATCCATGCCATACAGCTCTTTTAATCTCAGAACTATCCTTTCTCCTGTAAACTTTGAAATCTCATAAAGAGAATGTGGATTGCCACAACTTACTCCTTCTTCCAGCATTCCTTCCTGAAATGCAGTAGATCCATATGCTGATATGGAACCCAGATACAGAAAACGCTTTATCTCTTTGTTTGCTGCCGCAAGCATACTATGTAAAAGCCCTAAACAATTGACTTCCAATATTTGTGCCGGATTCTTCTTTTCCATCTCATAATCAGGTGTAATTGCCGCTCCATGAACAAAATCGTCTACCTGATATTTTTCCAGCACTTCCTCTACGTGTTTCTGATCCAGCACATCGCCTGCCTCAAAGATTAGCCTGCCTCGCAGCTTTTCCAATTCTTCCATAAACAAAAGCTCTGGCGTCCTTCTTGCGTACAGAATCACATTCCAGCCCTCAGTCAGTAGTCTCTGTGCAATATTCATGCCCACAAAGCCCGTGCCGCCCGTCAAAAATACTGTCCTTTTAGCCATCTCTACGCCTCCTTCAGCCAACTAGATTAAGCAGGGGTTTTTCTCGTTTCATAAGCTTCCCTCTGTGCCCTGTTTCCTTATAAATGCCCTTTTCGATCAGAATATCTCCTCCAACTATGGTATATTCTACTTTTCCAGTCATTTTCATCCCTTCATAAGGGCAAAAATCTGTTTGCATATGCATATCTGTCGCTTTCATTGTATAGGAAGCATTTGGATCAACAAGAATCACATCTGCATCACTTCCAGGAGCTAAAATTCCCTTTTGGGGATATATACCCATAAGTTTCGCCGCATTTACAGATGTTAGTTCTACAAAGCGTTCAACGCTCATTCCCCTATTAACAACTGCCTCAGAAAAAAATGCCATTCCTCTTGTCTCAATAGTTGGCAAACCATTGGGAACTTTTGGAAAGTAATCCTTATATTTTTTCTTTTGCTCTGAATGATAATCTGTATGATCACTATTAATCATCTGCACATAGCCATCCTGCACAAGTTTCCAAAGTTTTTCTCTATCTTTTGCTCCACGTATGGGAGGACTACATATATAGTTAAAGCCATCCTCTCTTTCATATACCTCCTCATCCAATATCAGATAATGAGGGCATACTTCTGCAAAAAGCTTTGCTCCATCTGTTCTCTCAAGAAGCGATCTACTTTCTCCTGTCGTCATATGCGCAAAAATTACCGGAGCCTTCGTGTCTCTTGCCATTGCTAATATGCCATACATAGCTTCAATCTCTGATATAATAGGGCGACAAGCCGCATGATCTTTTGGCTGTGTCTTTCCTGCACTTATGGCATCTGCGATATTTCTCTCAACCATATCCGCGCTCTCTGCGTGAATAAGTGCAATGCCTTGCTCTTTCGCAACCATTTTTAAGACTTCATAGATCCCCTGTTTTTCCAGCATCAAACTATTTCGATACACTGTAAACATTTTTATGGAAGGAAAACCATTCTGTAGGAAATAGCGGATGCTTCTTAAAGATTCCTCATCCATACTGTTAATACATGGATGAAAGGAATAGTCTAGAATACTGTTTCCCTCTGCTTCTTTTAGCTTCCTTTTCATGGAATCCGCCGGCTTTTCTCCTTCATTATTAAATGCAAAGTCAACAAAGGATGTAGTGCCACCATATGCAGCGGCAATACTGCCACTGTAATAGGTGTCTTTTGATTTGGATTCTCCGACCCCGGTTTCCAGATGTGCATGGCTGTCAATCATACCTGGCATCACTAGGCGTCCAGAAGCATCAATGACCCGCTCTGACTGCCCCTCTTCTAATTGTCCTACTGCCACAATCTTATCTGCTCTGACAGCAAGATCTCCTTTGAAAGAACCTGTACTGTTCACAATTGTCCCATTTTTTATCAACAGATCCCAGATCTTCTTGTCCATAGTAGCCATATTCCTTTCTTTTTTACAATGCACTCTTTGCTTTTTCGCTCAACCGCCCTTTTCTCCACATTGCCAAAACCAATATGGTAATTGTAAAAAAGTAAGGCAGCATTAAAATAAACTGAGACGGAAGTCCATATGCCTGAAGTCTTGCCCCCACAGAATCAATAAATCCGAATATCAGCGTACCAAGCCATACAAATATTGGATTCATTCCACCAAAATTCATTGCGGCCACGCCCATGAACCCGCGTCCGTTGGTAATATTATCTGCAAACATCTGAGAGTATCCCAAGGACAAATGCGCTCCAGCCAATCCGCCCAGTACACCAGAAATAATCATAACCTCATATTTCATTCGGCGCACACTAATACCTGCCGTTTCAGCAGCCATAGGAAGACGGCCCACACAGCGAACCCGAAGTCCCCAAACTGTTTTGAAAAGAAGGAACCAAAGAATCACTACCATCACAATTCCAAATACTTCTGTTACACACCAATTGTTAAAAATATCATTCAGAATAGGAATATTGTCCAGCGCTGCAATATGAATTCTTGGAATTTCCTTAATTTCCGGGCTTGTAAAAGTACCTGCTGTTCCAAGGAATTGTTTTAATCCAAACTTTGTAATCGCTAGTGCAAACATATTGACCGCGATTCCTGCAGCACAAATATGCGCATTGTACTTGATATTAGCCACAGCCATAATTAAAGCAATCGCAATACCGCTTACAATAGCCAAAACAATCGCAAGTAACCAGCTTCCAGTCGTAAAGCTTGTCAGAACTGCCACAAATGCAGATGTCAGCATAATCCCCTCTGTACCAATGTTCAAAATATCTGCCTGCTGTGTAACCGTCGCGCATAATGCCGCGAACAATATAGGAGTCGCCGAACGAATCGTTGCATAAATCAGTGTTATATTAAAAACGTCATTCATTACTTTTTCCCTCCTTCTTCAGAACTCACAGTGGTTACTTTCTCTTTCTTTTTCTTCTTTTTAAGATTAAAAAGTGTCTCCATTGTTGCAAAGATAATAAAAATTGCCGTGATAGTATCTACAATAGATCTGGGAACGCCTGCAAAACGCTCCATGGAAAGAGCACCCGATTTTAAGGCAGCCACAAAGAATGACATAAGTGGTACCAGGCGAATATCATTCCAAACGATCATAGATGAAAGCATACCATCATTTGCAATGTTCAAAGAGAAATTATCCAGAAAATACCCATATACTCCAAGAACCTCAATTGTACCTGCAATTCCTCCAAGCGCACCGGACAACATCATTCCCTGAATCACCACTTTTTTGGAATTAATTCCCATATAATCTGCATGGCTACTGTTTAATCCCACTGTCAAAAACTTATATCCCAATGTAGATCTGTAAAGAAGCCAGATAACTGCTACCACTATAATAACTGCAAGAAACAAGCCTGTATTTGCCTGACTCGGCTTCATAATCTGTGTAAGCATAATGTTCTCATGAACTGCAGGTGTCTGTGGCATACCTGTTTTCGCACTCAATGGACCATTGCAAAGCCATGAAGTAAAGTATTTTGCAATATATGTTGACAGAATACACACACAAATCTCATTCACATCCCATTTCACCTTTAAAATCGCAGGAATTGCTGCCCATAAAGCGCCTACAATCATAGCCAGAACAAGGCATATTAAAATATGTATGGGTGCAGGCATCTTCGGAAGGTAATGGCCTGCCCATGCTGCTGTAATAGCCCCCAGATACAATTCACCCTCAATACCAGCATTAAAACATCCTACTTTACTTGCCACCGCAAATCCAACACCAGTCAAAAGGACTGGTACGAATTTTTGAAGTGTAGTACCAAGGTTTACTTTTCCTAAAAATGCGCCTTTAAAAAGTTGTACATATGCCTCAAAGGGCTTGAATCCTAAAGCAAACATAAAAATTGCGCCCACTACCATAGAAAGAAGCAGTGTCAATAAAAGAGTCACATATCGATTATTTTTCTTCTCTGTCATAATCAGGATACCTCCTTCTCTTCATCATCTGGTCTTTCACCCAGCATCAGAAGTCCCACATTATCTGTTGTGGCATCCTCAGAGTCCACAATACCCATAATCTTTCCTTCATACATCACCACGATGCGGTCTGAAAGCGCTAATACTTCTTCCAAATCTGCCGATACCAACAGAATTCCTTTTCCTTCTTTTTTAACAGTATTCAGAATCTTTCGAATAGACTCGATAGCTCCGATATCAACTCCCCTAGAAGGCTGAGAGGCAATCAGTAGTTTTCCATCCGCATCCACTTCTCTTGCCACTACAATTTTCTGTGCATTTCCCCCTGATAAAGATTGCGTAATAACTGTTGGATCTGCTGGTCGGATATCAAACTTTTCGATTAAGCGTTCTGCAAATTTTCGAATTTCTTTTTTATTCCGGTTAATACCTTTTGCATATGGTTTCTCTTCAAAACGCCATGCAACTAGATTTTCTTCAATAGAAAGTGCACGATTCAGACCTCTTAAGTTACGATCCTCTGGAATATGCGTCAACCCTGCCTGTCTTGCCTGAAGAGGAGTGTAATTTGTAATATCCTGTCCATCTAAAATCACCTGTCCCTTTTCCACTTTACGCAATCCAGCAATAGCCTCAATCAACTCACTCTGCCCATTTCCATCCACGCCTGCGATTCCTACAATCTCACCTGCACAAACATCAAAAGAAACTCCTCTGATTTTAGACAGTTCTTTCTCTCCAGAAGTCCATATGTCTTTGAGTTCCAGAATCGGCGCTCCAATATTTCCTTTTTCTTTCTCTATACTTAAAAATACCTCACGCCCCACCATCATCTTGGCAAGTTGTGTTGTATTGGTATCCTCTTTATTTACAGTTGCAATATATTTGCCATTTCTCATGACCGTAATCCGGTCCGAGATGTCCATAACCTCATTTAGCTTATGAGAAATAAAGACTATGGATTTTCCATCATTTCTCAATTCCTGAAGGATTTCAAAGAATTTTGTACACTCCTGTGGTGTAAGTACTGCTGTCGGTTCATCCAGAATCAACACATTAGCGCCTCTATAAAGAGTCTTAATAATTTCTACTCTCTGGGCCTCTCCAACTGAAATCTGATCAATTCTCTTATCAGGCTGAATATCCATATGGTAGGTTTCTACATAATGGTTAATCTTCGAACGCGATTCTTCAAAATCAATTTTAACTCCCTTTTTTGGCTCAAATCCCAAAATTACATTCTCCAACACAGTCAAATCATTCACCAGCATAAATTCCTGATGAACCATACCAATTCCCTCACTGATAGAAATACTGGGAGTCAAATTTTCCATTACTTTACCATTAATTTTGATAACGCCACCATCTGGACGATAAAGTCCATAAAGCATCTTCATCATGGTAGATTTTCCAGCTCCATTCTCTCCAATCAAGGAATGAATTTCACCTTTTCGTAAAGTAAATTGTCCCCCATCTACCGCATGAACAGCCGGAAAACTTTTATCGATATCTGACATTTCAACAATAAAATCGTCTTTTGCTGCCATTCTGTCCTCCTTCTCCTCTTTCTTTATAGGACTGCTCAGGAAAAATCCCTGAGCAGTCCAAATTGTCCTATATTTTAAATTCAGAGTAAATTTTTAGTTTGCTGGTTTTCCATAGCCTTCATAAGAGTCTACTACAATCTCACCGCTGGCAATCTTTTCTTTCAGCTCTTCTATTTTATCCACAATATCCTGTGGGAACTGGTCACCCAGAGCTTCCTTCATAACAGAGAAATCGGTCAGGCCCACACCGTCATGTGCCAGATCCATATAAGTTGCTGTTCCACCTTCAAATTCGCCATTCATAGCTGCTTCAATAATCTGGAACGTACAGTTATCTACATTCTTCTGCATAGAAGTCAGAATATGTCCAGGATATAATGCATCCTGATTTGTATCTACTCCAATAGCATATACGCCTTGCTCAGCAGCAGCTTCCATTGCACCAATACCTGTGATATTTGCCACATTCATAATGATGTCAGCGCCCTGATCAATCTGTGCTGTAGCCAATTCTTTTCCTTTCAATGCATCTGTAAATGTGCCTGCAAAAGACTGAAGAATTTGGATATCAGGATTAATATATTTTGCTCCCTGCTCGTATCCTGCATAAAAGTCATGAAGTACCGGAATATCCATTCCACCTACCCATCCTATGATGGCTTTGTCATTTACGCCCTCAATCTCTGTCTTCTCAGTGAACATAGCCGCTGCTGCACCTGCCAGGAAAGAACCTTCATTCTGTGCAAACAGAGTAGATACTACATTATCTCCAGCTTCACTTACTCCATCAATCAGAGCAAATTTTGTATCTGGATAGTTTGGACAGTGTTTTTCCATAATCTCAAGGAACTGGGTAGATACGCCAATAACCAAATCGTATCCTGCATCTGCCATTGCCACAAAGTTCGCTTCCCAATCTGCCGCCTCACCAGACTCAAGCTCTGTAAACTCGATACCCAACTGCTCCTGTGCCATCACAGCCCCGTCATGCGCCAGATCGTTAAAAGACTTATCCCCCAGGAAGCCTGAGTATACAAGAGCTACCTTAAATTTCTCACCGCTCTCTGATGGAGCTTCTGTCTCTGCATCCGCTGGAGCTTCTGTCTCTGCGTCCGCCTCTGTCTCTGCAGGAGCTTCTGTGGGGGCTTCACTCTCTCCTTTGCTTCCTCCACATCCAATCAGACCAAATACCATAGTACATCCCAGTAGTAACGCCAGTAACTTTTTCTTCATTTTCTTTTCCTCCTACAATTTTAAAGTACCGCTCCGGCCTTCCAGTGCATGGGGTAATAGAACGAATTTCCAGCCGTAAAAACGTATGCCTGCAAATGGTCCTCTGCACTATTCAGCCTGCGCTGTTTATTTAAAGCTCTTCATAAAGCTTCAAATTCTCTTCTACAATGTCCCAGAATTTCTCTACATCCAGCTTCACTGCGACTTTTGAGTTTTTCTCTTTATCGGTCATCAGATTAAAGAAATCACAATTGGTTCTTCCGTGGCTCTGCCCGCCGGTAATATCAATCTCTGTAAACATCTCTTTTGTCTCGATGCAGCTGGGCTCAATCAGATATGCTACTGTTGTAGGATCATGCAGGGGGCCGCCTGCCCATCCAAAGGTTCTCTTTTGCGTCATACAGAAGAAATTCATTAAATCAACGAAGAGTTTTCCTGCCTTAGTTTTTACATGGGACATTCTCTCTACCACTTCTGGATAGCAAAGCGCCTGTCTGGTAAGATCGAGACCCATCATAACTACAGGTACTCCACAGCTAAATACCACATGTGCCGCCTCAGCATCTGCATAAATGTTGAACTCTGCTGCCGGCGTAACATTTCCATGCTGATATGCTCCACCCATAAGTACAATCTCATCAATATTTTCTAAGATTCTTGGTTCTTTCCTCATAGCCATAGCCACATTGCTAAGAGGGCCTGTAGGAACTAATGTGACTGGTTTGTCAGATCCCATAACTGTCTCAATAATAAAGTCCACCGCATGTCTTGGATCCAGTTCCTTTGTCAATGGATCAAATACTGGCCCGTCCAGTCCTGAATCCCCATGAACACGTTCCTCTACAGGAGGTGCGGTTCTTACAATTGGGCCTGCCAATCCTTTGCAGATAGGTACATCAATATTTAAATACTGGCATACATTTAATGCATTTCTAGTTACTTTCTCGAGGGTTTGATTACCATTTACTGTTGTAATACCCAAAAGTTCAATTTTGGGGTTTCTAGCTGCCAGCATAATAGCCACCGCATCATCATGCCCCGGATCGCAGTCAATAATGATTCTTCTCTTATCATTCATCTCATAAACCTCTTCCTAATTATTTAAAATTCTTTAAACGATTTATATATATATGCCGGCGTAAGATAAATCGTTTTATCCTTACATGGCAATATTATCATATGATAAAACGTTTTGTCAATATAGCATTGTGCTTTTCGGATAGTTATACAATTTTATCTATCACATTTTGTGCATATTGCATAATATCTTTTTCTGTTTTTTCTCCATTCAACTTCCCTCTTCACTTCTTTTCAAAAATATGGTAAACTTTTAGCAATTTGAAAACCCTGTTTGGTTCTGAAAATCCGAAAGGAGTTATTATGAAAGTTACTATAAAAGATATTGCAAAAGCCGCAGGATTGTCTCCTGCCACTGTATCTCTCGTCCTTAACAATCGCCCTTCACGTATTGCAGAAAGTACAAAAGAACGCGTCCTTTCTATCGCTCATGAAATGGGCTACCGCCCCAATTCTGCCGCTGTCAGCTTGAGAACCAATCGCAGCTACACTCTTGGCTTAATCGTTCCTGATATCCGAAACGACTACTACGCAACTTATGCCAGAGGAATGGAAGATTTCTGTGCAGAATATGGGTGGAATATGATTTTTTGTTCCACCAACAACAATCTCGAACGCGAACGCCAGGCCATAGAAGCTCTCTGTACAAAAAACGTTGATGGAATTTCCCTTGTAGCAACGCCCTCAGAAGAAGTGAAAAACAATTTCATTGCTAACCGAGAACTAATTCTCTCTATGAAAATCCCCTTAGTTCAGATGGATCTCACTGCTTATAAAAAGCCCATTAACGCAGTCATATCCGACCATGAAAAGGGAGGATATATGGCTACTCGCCACCTAATTGCCCTTGGGCACCGTAAAATCGCTTTTATCACTGGCCCTTTCGCTCTTGAGGGATGTCAAAGCCGCCTTATGGGGTGTAAAAAAGCTTTTGAAGACTATAATATTCCCTGGAATGACGAATTGATATATAAAGGAAACTACTCTTATGCATCTGGTTTGGATGGCATGGATTATCTAAGCGATAAGGATTTCACTGCCGTATTCGCTTTCAATGACTTGATGGCCTGCGGAGTATACAAGGGGCTTGAAAAATACAGTCTGTCTATTCCAGAGGACATTTCTGTAATCGGTTATGACGATCACTTTGTTTCCAGTATACTGGGCGTTCCTCTGACCACTATCCGTCAGCCTATTTATGAAATGGGAAAAGAATCTGCCCGCATTTTAATCCATTCCACTGAAGAAGAGGTTTCAGAACCTGTCATTTCCAAATTTGATTTAAAATTGATCGTTCGTGATAGCACCAGAAAAATTTGATAAATAATTTATCATTGCGTTTTTATATATTTAAAACGTTTTATCTTGATTTTTCCCTTTTCAGGCTATATAATGGACACATCATGCAGATGAATCTATTACTATAAATGAAAGGGGATTTTTTATGAAATTAACTGGAAGGATTGCACTTATCACTGGAGGTTCCACCGGAATCGGAAGAGAAATAGCCCGAATTTATGCCAAAGAAGGAGCAAATCTCTGTATAAATTATCACAACCACATAGAAGATGCTGAGAATCTAAAAGAAGAATTGGAAAAGAAATATAACACAAGGGTAATTCTTTACAGAGGGGATGTATCCCAGGAAGAAACTGTGAAAAACATGGTAAATACCACACTCGATACATTTGGAAAACTTGACATTCTAGTATGTAGTGCTGGTATTAATCATCAAGTATCCGTAGAAGACATGTCTTCTGAGGACTGGGATCGCATGATTGCCTGCAATCTACGCAGCATTTTTCTATGCTGTCATTACGCGCTTGTCCCCATGCTAAGGCAGGGATTTGGAAGGATTATCAATGTGACATCACAGCTTGGTCAGATTGGTGGGATCAACAGCGCGCATTACAGCGCTGCGAAGGCTGGTATTATCGGATTCACAAAATCTCTAGCCAGAGAAGTTAGTAAACATGGTGTCACGGCCAACTGTATTGCTCCAGGCCCTGTGGCCACGCCCTTTTTCTATAATGGATGTACTCAGGAGTGGCGGGATGAAAAATTGGCTTCCCTTCCACTGGGACGCTTTGGGGAAGCAGAAGAAGTGGCTCCCTGTGCACTGCTTTTAGCAGCTGAGCCAGATGGAAATCTTTTTACTGGCCAAACTCTAGGGCCAAACTCTGGCGATGTCATGCTATAAAGGAGGGCCAGAGCTATGATTTTACTAAAATTGTGTATTGTATTTATATTTATTGTAATTCTTATACGTTTTAAAACTCCTTTATGGGGAGCTGTTCTTGCAGCTTCCCTTCTTGCAGCCTTCGTCTTCCAGATGGCTCCATCTGTTTTTTGCCAGCGTGCAGTTAGCACCATCTTAGGACGAAGCTGTATAGAACTTCTGCTCATTACCTATGGACTTATCCTTCTTCAAGAGCTTATGGATGAACGCTGTATGCTAACGAAAGCAGAAGAGGGTATCACTGGATTATCCTCTAACCCCAAATTGGGAAGTGTTGTATCCCCTGTTGTAAGTGGACTTCTACCCTCCCCTGCTGCTGTACTCATGGCGGGTTCTATGCTTCAAAAACGTTATAAGGGTATGATGCCAGATGAAGCCATGGCATTTATCACTACATATTTTCGTCATATACCAGAGGCATTACTGCCTGTATATACTAATGTCATATTAATGTGTGCTGTAACAGGAACACCAGAATGGCTTTTCCTTCTCCTGATGCTTCCATATACATTTTTTAATATACTTGTTCCATATTTTATGTATTTAAGCCCCGTGTCTATAGGGAGTACTTCTCAAAAGCAGAAGGAACAAATAGGAGGATTGTTCCGTAAGATTTTTTATAATCTCTGGCCAATCCTATTAATTATTCTTCTCATCCTTGTATTCCGCCTGAATACAACGCTGGCTGTATATATCACTCTACTTTTGTTCCTTATACAACAAAAATTCAGCAAAAAAGAGCTTGTACATTTTTTCAAAATATCATTTAATAAAAATATGATGCTAATGGTGATCACGATCCTTCTTTTTACAGACATACTTGGGACTGCCGGAGCTCCAAATGCTCTTCTTGAAGCATATGGAAATATACCTATTCCTTTATTCCTTATCTATGGATTTATTGTATTTGTCGGTTCCATTGTCAGCAATTTTACCGCCATGGTTCCAGCTATCTTTCCATTAGCAGCTTCAGTTGCTCATGCCCCCATATCATTAGTCATTTATCTAGCCAGCCTTGGTCATCTGGCCTCTCAACTCTGTCCTACACATATTTGTATCTCTCTGTGTGCAGAACAGTTTCATATTTCTATTAATGATATTTTTCGTAAAACCATACCTGTCACTGGGATTATGCTTTTCATATCTACTGGACTATATTTTATTATGCAACTATTTAAATTATAGCAAATATAAGCAACACATTTTATCCAATAATAGTTTAACATAGAGAATTGGAGGAAACAGAATGGTTATTCCAAAGAATGGACAAAGAATATCTAAGATAGATGCATATTTAAATTGCGCAGAAAATTTTGCTTTTCGAAGCACCTGTATCAAAAGAAAGTATGGAGCTGTCATTGTAAAAGATGACGCTGTGATTTCTACAGGCTATAATGGTTCTCCAAGAGGATATGAAAATTGCTGTGATATAGGAAAATGCCCAAGAATCAAATTAAATATGCATCAGGGAGAAGGTTATGGCATCTGCCGGGCAATACATGCAGAAACAAATGCGCTACTTAATTGTTCCCGGGAGCAAACATTAGGTGCTGATTTATATTTAGCAGGAATCAATCCAGGAGATTCCTCTGTTCACCTTGCAAAACCATGCCCGCTTTGCGCAAGGATCATTATTCAGTCTGGAATAAAAAATGTGATTCTCAGACAGGGAGAGGGAGCTGATAATTATATTATTGTACCCGCCGACAAGTTGGAGTGGCATCAATAATTCCATGTGTACCCCTCCATAACGCTCTGCTTTTTTGAAGCCGCTAAGACGTTGGTTTCCTAAGCGGGCAATCTGACATACTGATCTTGTTCTTCAGTGTATTCAACCCACAGTCAACCAGATAATCCTGTAGGATTGGTAGCGATTGGGAGGATGTTGGACCAATAATGATCTCCCCAAACAATTCTGACATATGAAGCCCCAGTCTTCCACACATCCTGTTCAGATCAAGGGGATAAAATTTCTTAATCCTCCCTGCCGAGACATGGTATTTGGGTTCGACAGCAAAATCATTCAATATAAAGGGAGAAATAACCAGTCTGCGTTCTTTCTCCCTTGCAAAAGCAGGATGTTTGAAGGCTGCTGACTGTATCCATGCATCATTCATAAGTTGCCTAAGTTCCTTCTGTATTTGTGAAAATTTCTTATCTTTCATCATCAGCTGATAAAATTCTTCCACAAGACGATGTTCACGCATATCCTTCTGATAATACACGGTTTGCAGTGATATGGCCCCGCCTGTCATCTTCTGCAACATATTTTCATGAAAGGCAATGCAGACACCCTGGCCTAAATGCCCGTACCGCTGCCACTGGGCTGCATCATCTCTGTATTTGGAAAAGCAGGCGGCATATGCCGAATAACGAAATTCTTCTTCCAGCTCCTCACGAAAAAAATTCTCTATCACACGGCTCTTTTCTTCCTCACCGCTTGACTGTAATCTCTCCATAACAGCGCGGCATAAACCATTCATAAAAAATCTCATTTCAGAAGCATCGTTCATATTCAGAATATTATTCAGCCTCAATTCCGCACATCGGATTATGCCGTCAAAAGCGGCAAAGTCCGTGTAATGATACAACATAATCTTACCTCCATAGGGTTCTTGCCCCACCCATTTCAAAGAATCTGCTCTGATCCTTATTTACCAGATTTCAAAAAAGATATGATCTTGGAATTATTTTACCCTGAAAACTCTGCTGAATCAACAGGTATATTTTCAACTGTGTTAGTCTTTCTTACTTACAAGAGAAAGTCTATCCTTTCCCTTTCACCAAAATAAAATCAGTACAAATGCAAACGGCCAGATATGCCAGCCAGCATAAGCCATAGGCCAGAAAAGAATTTCCCAGTTGGGGAATCGGCATGAGCATCCACCCAAAACCACCCAGAATCCCCTGTATGCAGTTAAATACACAGGAAATTGGAATCAGAGCAAGAAACCACACATTAATCATGATAAACCATTTGAGGGCGCTTTTTCTGTGTTCGCCCACAAACTGTCCGATAGCAGTAATCATGCCCCCCATGGCCATAATAATCAAGCCAATCGCAACAGCTCCTGTTGTCTGCTCCTCTATCCATACCATAATTGCTCCAACCAGCCCAATGAAGTTCAATGCAGTTCCCGTTGCCGAAAAAATTCTAGCATCTGGCTTTTTGTCAGCAGCATCCGGCTTGGGCTCAATTCCTTTTAGAAGATAATCGGTTGTTACTTCAAAGCACTCGCTCAGCAAAATAATCTTTTCCAAATCAGGTAAGCTTTGCTCACTTTCCCACTTTGACACGGTCTGTCTTGACACACCTATCTGATCCGCCAACCCCTCCTGAGACATTCCTTTTGCTTTTCTTAATGTCTGTATTCTGTCTGCTATGTTCATACGCTTGCCTCCTTATATTTTCTGCAAACATTCTATCAGAAACAGCAGTTGCATTGCCACCAATCTTTCTTAGAAAAATGTCAATGTTCCCTGACAATTTGGACTTATTATCACAAACTTATATTCTTTCTATAAAAGAGAGCACAATCAGATAGTTTTTCCTAAATTTTATCCTTTATTTACCTTCCTACCCCATCAAAAAGAATGTCATTCTTATTTTGATTGCCTGTTCACGTTCTGACTGACATTCTGCGAAATCTAAATATCCAGAATCTTGTGTAAATAACTACCGCCGCAGTTGTTGCAAAATTTGCAACAACTGGCTCTTTCACTAATTAAATAATTTTGTTCCAAGTTCACTGTTATGCCCTGTAATGGTCAAATTTCCAAGCGTATGTAAGTACGATAACCTACACTCTTTTCATCATTATCATATTTTGTTTTATCCTTCGTTATCATTCCGTGGCAGGTCAGGAAACAGGGTACGAAGATAATCACGCCTACCATACAAAACACGGTCAATGTAAACGTTCTTTTCAATTACACGGTAAAAAATCATATAATTTCCGCTAAGCAGAAAACGGTAGTCACTCTCCACCTCTGTCACGGACGATAATAAGGCACCGATTTCCGAAAAATCTTTCAATTCATCAACAGTATCCATGATTTTGGTTATTGTATTTTCTGCAGCCTGCGGATTGCATAGTTCAGCAGAAATATACTCCCATATTTCATCAAGATCGTTTTGGGCTTCTGGGGAATAGTAAATATTATTCTTCATTCGTCTTTGCCCTGAGATGTGCTCTCACATCCGAAGGCGAAAGCCACCCCTTTTCCTCTCCTGATTTTTTTCCTTTTGCAAGCTCTCCCATAAGCTTCAAAGTTGCTTGTGTTTTTTCATAGTCCTGCATATCGACAATCGCATAACGACCACGTCCATTCTTAGTAAGAAAGACAGGCGCACCAATAGATACGTCACGGAGCACATCGCTGTAATTTCTCAAATCAGAAATTGGTTTAATATTAGGCATAATCACATTCACCTCGTATTATAAAGTAGTAGTGTTTATAGTCCCTCTCCAAGGACTGTATGCAAGTGTTATCTAAATCTTTCTCATATATAGCATCCGTTTATGCTTTGCTGTTTGAGTTTCCTAGTGCTTCCCATATCGCTTCGGCTCATCTTACAAGGCTCACAAATCTGCTTTCTGCGGCTTCTAAAGGACGCTATAACAAAGACACGGCGATCCTCTTCTGGGAAACTGCCAAAACCTCTATCGGGTGCCGTATGCCCGCTAAATCCTTGGAGCTGAAACATACTATTAAACTCATTCAGGAATTAACCACAGAGATTGATGAAGTCGAATCAGAAATCAAATGCATTATGAATAAAATCAGTTCCCCTATCCTTACCATTCCGGGCATCAGTTATCGTATTGATGCAATGATAGTTAGTCTTTCCTGCCTTTAGTATACCCCGATTTGTTGTCAAATTCAATGGCATATTTTACAGCAAAATTAGGGTTCTATATTCAGCATATCCTGATCTTTCTCTTTTTCCATCTATCCATTACTTAGGTGACATTGTAAATGCAATTGTATCTTTGACTATTTTTTCCATTGTTCTTCCATCATATCACCATTTTTTCTTCTCCTTTTGCCTCTATCCTCTGCTAGAAAATTCTGCCTATCAATTATTATCATCTTCCCACATTTCCCGATATGCTTCAATATAAAACCTAATACAGCCAGGATATACATACAAATATCTTCTACACACCCTTTTATACAATTCCAATATTTTTTCATCACATGCAAAGTCCAGTAAATACTCCAACAAATGTGACAATTCATCTTCTGACACAATTCTGCTACACACATCTTCAACCAATGGTAAATAAACCTCATAGGCTTTCTGATGTAATTGGACTATCTGCTCTACAATCTGATAAATCTCTTCATCCATTAGATTACCTCAAAATATTTAAGTGCATCCTTTATTGCCTCAACTTTTTCTTTCGGCGGATGTTTCTTTGCCCTCTCTGCTATTGCATCTAAAGGCACTTTTCCTTCGCTATCCCTAAATTCAATTTTCACGTTAATATGGCTATCTGGTGGCTTGTGGGACAAAAGTACCACCGTCTCCACATGATTATCGTTGTCCAAACTCAAATTTTTATCAACCTCTAAAAAGTCTCTTTTATGGAAGTCAATTCTTACCGTTTTTCTTTACTGTACTGTGAATATTTTTAATGCTTTCCATGTATTCTTCTTCAACTGGCGATAAGTTCTGCATCTGATATTTCTTATATTCTTCTGTTGCTTTTTCAATTGCCTGTGTATGACTAATCGCTCCGGCTCCCTGCAACACCTTTTCTCCTGTAGTTTTTAAAACATTGTCAAGATGCTCCACATAATCTGCCATATACATAGGATTATGACGCATAGCCTGAATCTCCGCAAAATCAAAATATCCCGATACAATATTATTTAGTATCTTTAACTCTTCATCATTGAGATAATTCTTTGCAATACTGATATCTTTCAATACAGGAAAATCACCAGAAAAACTTTTTAATCCCATAAAAGGTTGACTGGCATCCGCACGCTCATATATAACTTCTGCTGCTGTATGTCCATGTGCTGCATAGTGTAATTTATTTTGTACCATTTTGAAAAATGCAATGGATTCACTACTCTTGGGATCATAATCAACACTTGTTGCATAAAGGTCAAGTACCTGTCGGTACATAACTTTTTCAGATGAGCGGATATCCCGAATACGGTCTAATAACTCTTTCCAGTAATTACCGCCACCCAGATTTTTCAGCCGTTCATCATCCATCGTAAAGCCTTTTATCATATACTCTTTTAATCGTTCGGTAGCCCAACGCCGGAAATTTGTAGCAATCTTGGATTTCACTCTATATCCAAGAGAAATAATCATATCAAGATTATAATAGGGTATTTCTCTGAATACCTTACGATTTCCTTCTGTACGAACCTGTCGGAATTTCCGACAGGTTGAAACTTCGTCAAGTTCATCTTCTGCATAAATATGTTTTATGTGTTCTACAATATTCGTTCTTGATGTTTGAAATAAATCTGCCATTTGCTGTTGCGACAACCATACTGTTCCATCTTGCATCTTAACTTCTATATTAGTTAATCCATCCTCTGACTGATATATCAGAATTTCTCCATAATTATCCAATCGTACTTCACTCCCTTCCGCCTTATTACCTTTTTACATTCCGTACATCTATATGTCCTTTTATCCCATTCATAGTCAAAACAGTTTGCAGATATCTTCTCATATATGATTATTACATAAATTAATTAAATTGTAGTATTTCTATTGTAAATTGTCTCCAAAATATTTCATTACCTTGGAAAAGTAATCCATTTCCCCATCAAGATGTGGGTTCTCATATATAGATAGTTCATCATAAATGGCTCCAATATTTTTTCTTACTCCATCTGGCTTTATTGAGTCAAGTAGCACATCTAGAATTTGCTGCTCTTTTACTTTATTATTACAATGGAAATAAAGCAGTATTTCTAACTCACGAATTGTCATAACAAAACATAGGGGATCTTTCTCAAAAATTTCTCTCTTTGACAACTCAATAATAGCCGTATTAGAAAACTCATCATACAACAAAATAATTTTTATCACAGGAGCATCTACCTTGCCGTTAATCTGAGCATAACTACTGTTCAGTTGTACGTATGCTTCGCTTATCGTACGATCAAAAAATATGTTCACTGATTCCAAATTAGGGACCTGTTGTTTAGCATCTAGTTTAAGTAATGATGCTTTTGACTCAACAAGTAATTGAAGCATACCAAAATCAAACAGAAAATCAGCACCTTTTTTCGCTCCAGCGGACAATATCTTGTACTCAGAAGTTTTGCAATAATTCAAAGCTAAATCTCTAATATAATCTTCAAATAGCAATCCAAACGCATTAACAAATTTCTGAGTCCCTTGCTTAAAGTAATAATCTCTAACAAGCCAATAAAGCCCATTTCCAACCATCATTGCAACAAGATACATACTTACAGCCAGATATACTCCATACCTTTGAGTTTTAATAAAAGGCTTTGAATATAATAGTTGTTTCCCCAACGAATGTTCTCGTAATTCTTTGTAATCGCAAGAATAATACTCAATAAACTCAGTGATATTTTCTGTGGTTAAAATAGTATTTTCTTTTCTACAGTATAGGTCCTCTGGAGCTGATAGCGGATCTGGATGTTGACTGCAAAGCCAAAATATCATAAGAAGTATAGCAACATAATCATCTGCTGAACAACCGAACACTTTCTTTACGGCAGCATTGATATCTATGTCATTTCTATGTTTAAAATTTTTTGCTGCTAACAGAATATAATAATCTCTGTTAAATTTATCAAATATCCACCATAAATTTTGATATTGGAACTGTTCGGCTGTCATTCCTAAACCAACACGAAATACTTCATCGCTATCGGCGTTTTTTATACTTTCCGCTGACGAATGTTCGTTGTCATATTCACGGTATAAATCAACAAGTTGTTCTATAGATGCAACTTTATCAGCCTGTCGATAATCGTTACTCTCTTTTACCGAGAGAAATGCAATATTAGGAATGTCCCACGCTGATAACTGTACTGTCAGTTTTTGGCGTTTTCCATAATGGATAACAGGTATTTCTACTTTTCGCATACATTGGTTATTTTTGAACATCTCAATAGATATTTCTGAGAATTTATAAATAAGTCCGTCAGTATTTATCTTTTTAACCTCAGAAACAAAATTTTTCATAATAATCTCCATTCCACCTCTTTCGTCTAGCGGCACAAATAGTAATAAAAGTGGTTCACACTCTCGTCCCTATCTGCTTGCCAACGACTTAAACATCTTCACCAATTCCGCAACACAAGAATTCTCAGTCATATCTTTCATGGAAAATTCAAAAGCCTGCACAACAGCTCAATGCCAATACAATCCACATATAAATAATTAGTTTTTCTCTCATAATCGCCACCGCTCTATTTCTTGCATTATATTATATAAGGAAAGGGCAGACGGTTCAAATATACAAAATCAAATCATCCGAAAATGTTCCAACGCCTCCCTTATCGCCGCTTCTTTCTCTGGCGGGCATTTCAGTTGTCTGGAATTTTCCAATTTGGGCAGATTATAGTTTACCCTCTCAATAATACCGCATTTCTGCTTTACCTGTGCAATATAAAGATTACTGACTTTCAATCCACTTTGCTTCAAAACATAATCCTTAATCTCCTCATAGGTTGCTTTGCTCTCCGCCGCCGTCAAATCAAGCTCATCCATCTCTAATTTCACATTGATATGTTTCAACTTATTTGATTTAAGTTTGGAAAGCAAACACGCAACTTCCACCCCCACTGTCTGCCCAAACATGTCCACAGGCTGTACCCGTTCCAAATCATACCCATGCCCACAGAGGTACTTCAAATCCCGTGCCAGTGTGGCAGAATCACAGCTTACATACACAATCCGCTTCGGTTTCATGCAAATCATAGTTTCCAGACATTTCTCATCACAGCCCTTCCGGGGCGGGTCAACCACGATGACGTCTGCGCAGATCCCTTCTTCTTTATATTTCTCAGGCAACACTTCTTCTGCTCTGCCCACATAGAAGGTAGCGTTGGAAATATGATTCAGCTTAGCATTTTTTCTGGCATCTCGAATTGCATCGGGAATCACCTCCACACCGTACACTTTTCCCGCTTTCTGTGCCAGAAATAGAGAGATTGTACCAATCCCACAATACAAATCCCAAACCGTTTCCTTTCCAGTCAATCCTGCGTAATCTAAGGCGATTTGATACAGCTTTTTTGTCTGAACTGGATTCACCTGATAGAAAGAGAGTGGGGATATCTGATAGCGAATAGGGCCAATTTCATCCGTAATATAAGCCTGGCCGCGTACCGGAAGAATTTCTTCCCCCATAATTACGTTGGTATTTTTCTCATTTACATTAATTGTCAGACTTATCATGCCCGGAATCTCAAAGAGCCTATCTGCCAGCTTTTCTATCTCTGGAAACTTTCGTCCATTGAGCACAAGGCAGACCATCAATTCCCCAGTAGAAAAACCTTTGCGTATCATCACATGACGCACAAGTCCCTTTCCTATAGTTTCATCATAGGGTTCTATCTTCTGTTCCTTCATAAATGTCAAAATTATCTCTAAAATCTTTTGATTCTCCGGCACTCCTAGCACACAGTCCGTATTGGAGATGATTGTATGGGTCCGGCTGGCATAGAATCCTGTGATGGTCTCCCCCTCCCGATTCTTTCCAAATGGAAACTGGGCTTTATTTCGATAGTGATAAGGCTCCTCCATCCCAATGACTGGGAGTACAGGTGGGTTTTGAAAACCGCCGATTCGCTCCAAATGTCCCCGCACTTTATCCTCTTTGTACTGAAGCTGCTTTTCATAGGAAAGGGCCTGCAACTGGCATCCGCCACATTTCTGATGCAGAGGACAGAGAGGCGGCACTCGATCCTGTGAGGGCGTAAGGATGCACATGAGGCGGGCATAGCCATACTGTTTCTTTGCCTTCATCACTTTGGCTTCCACCACATCCCCCGGCAAAGCGTCTTTAATAAAAAGAGTATACCCGTCTATCTTTCCTATGCCCTCTCCGTCATTTCCCATTGATTCAATTCTCACTGTCACGAGATCATTTTTCTGCAACATCTTTTCTTCCTTTCCGCATAAAAAATATATCTTTACCATATTTGCTGCACCGGGCACCTGTCAGCTTTGCTGATATCCTTCCTTTGGGTGCCCGTGTGCATAAAAAAAGAATCTCGCTTGCGAGATTCTACACGCACGGCGAGCTTGGAAGAACTTTTCCTGCTCGCCGCTCGCACCTACTGACAAGGCAAAACATAGTCAGACATTCTTAAATTTTGCAGGGAGCAGAGCTCTTTCTAATATTTGACTCAAATAACCGATTGTATCCTAACCAGTCTTGTTTGTCACCTGCTGCCTTAAATACCTCTGTCAAGGTCTCCAGCTTTGCGTCCGTATTGTCCGCCATATTTAGTGCCACAGCTTCAATCAAAGCAGGCTTTTTGGGCGAACCATATTCCAGTTCCCCGTGGTGCGCCAGGATACAGTGCTTCAGCTCATTTTCCAGCTTCTTTGGGAATTCTGGAATCTGTCGGATACGCTCTGCCACAATCTCGCTTCCCATGAAAATATGTCCCAAAAGCTGCCCTTCGTCTGTATAATCATTTTCTGGAAAGTCAGACAGTTCATAGACCTTTCCAATATCATGACACATAGCTGCTGTATACAGTAAGTCCCGATTCAAGACAGGATACGCTTTTACATAATATTCACAGAGCTTGCACACACTTAAAGTATGTTCCAGAAGTCCACCTACAAAACTATGGTGAACACTTTTCGCCGCTGAATGAAGCTGGAAGGCTTTTACAAACTCTGTATCCTCCACAAAAATGCTTTTCAGCAACCGCCGAAGATGGGGCTCCTGAACCTGGCCTGCAAAGCTCATTAGCTCTTTATACATAACCTCAATATCTTTCTCGCTGACTGGCAGATAATCTGCTGGATGGTATGTGCCTTCCTGAGCCTTGCGCACCCGCTTCACATTTAACTGTAAAGTTCCCTGAAAGCTGGTGACTTCTGCCATTACATCTACATAATCCAGGGCTTCAAACTCTTCAATTCCCTGAGAATTCGGATCCCAAATCTTAGCGTCAATCACACCTGTCTTGTCCTGCAAAATCACATTCTCATAAGCCTTGCCATTCTTGGTCATGGCCGATTGCTTGTATTTACACAGGTACACATCCGACACCCGCTCGCCCTCTCTCAGGCTTTCAATATATTTCATAACTTCCTCCCTATTTAAAGTCCCACTCCGGCCCTATCAGCACACGGGGATCTAGAACAAATTTGCAGCCACGTAAACATGTGTCTGTAAATTGTTCTGTGCGCTGCACGGGCCTACGCTGTTTTTAAGTCCCACTCCGGCCCTATCAGCACACGGGGATCTAGAACGAATTTACAGCCACGTAAAACATGTGTCTGTAAATTGTTCTGTGCGCTGCACGGGCCTACGCTGTTTTTCTACTCCAGCCGCTCTAATGCCACGCTGCAGGGGATCTCCTTGTATCCTTCTTTGCCCTCGCGCATAACACTGACTTGAATGACCTGATCTTTAGAAAACTTCAGCAGCATTTCTTGAATATCTGCCACACAGGTAACAGGCTGTCCGCTAATCTCTGTAATAATATCTCCCCGCTGAATTCCTCCGTTCATAGCTGGAGAGTCTGTGTCAACATCCATAATATAGACACCAGGCGGGATTTCCTGCGCCTCGGAAATCTCCTCTGTCACATCTGTGCCAATAATTCCCATGTAGACAATATCCTGGCTGTTGGAGAGATGCTCTATCACATCCTTCATATCTGAAATTCCATAGGCAGTCAAAACATTTACATTATTAGAATTTGTATAAGCATTTTCTATCAAACCAACTACCTGGCCGTCCAGGTTTAAAAGGACTCCGCTGCCTTCCGAAGATTTCACCATATCAGTGACCAAAAGTTCATACTCTCCGTCTATCACGCTGACTGTATATCCCACTGCCACCAGATTGCCATAGCGAACAGAGCCTGGGATCCCCGCTGGGCTTCCCACCGCAATCACTGGCTCTCCTGACCGCAGGTTATTTGAACTTCCCAAATTCGCCATCTGAATACTATCCAGCGTTTCCTGCTGCACATCTGCCAGGTTGACGCTGATCACTGCCAAATCAGTCACAACATCATAATTCTTCAAAACAGCGTCCTGGCTGGTCTTATCTGCAAAAGTCACTTGAAGACGATCGGCTGAACGAACCTCAGAGTACACTGTAAGAATTAAAAGCTCCACTCCGTTATTGCCCACCAGAAGGCCGGAGACCTGCTCTCTGCTCTCGTACGTCTCATTGAACCAGTCCGTATCGCTGCTGGCAGCCGTAACCATAACCAGGCTCTTTTCACTCTCTGTAGCCACAGCTTTCAGCTTTGTATAAAGCTTCTTATAATCCTCAACTTCCAGTTCCTGTCTCTCTGTAATTACAATCGGTTCCTGAGGGGGCGTCTGTGGCTGAACTACCACAGGCTCGGGCTCCTCTTCCTCCTCCCGGGGAAGGGTAATATCTGTCCGTTCTTCTTCTCCGAACTTCTCTTCCATCCAAGGATACATTTTCACAAAGACAAAACAGGCAACTCCTCCACAGAAAATAGCCAGAACCACATGAAACAAAATCTTGCGGAACATCTTATTTTGGTAAAAATGCTGACGCTTAATCTTTTCTTTTACAAAGGAAAATTCCTGCTCTTCCTGACGTTTTTCTTCTGCCATAAGATTTATCCTCCAAGAGACGGATCTTGGGGCTTATAACCCCTTGTCCACTGAGGGTAACATTCATAATCTTAATTCTAATACATTTTCTTCCTCCTGTCCAGATTTTCCGATAATCAAAAACCCCTTTCTTTTCGGCGGAATTTGGGGTAAAATATAAAGCATGAACGACAAAGTACTAAAAACATTGGAATATGATAAAATAATAGACAAATTGGCTGAACATGCATCAAGTCAGGGAGGAAAGAAACGCTGCTTTTCCTTAAAGCCCATGCAGAATATGGAGGAAATAATTCGTGCGCAAAAAGAGACTGGCGACGGACTGCAAAGGCTTTATCGAAAGGGTAGTATTTCATTTTCCGGCGCAAAGGATGTGCGCGCCTCCCTGAAACGGCTAGAGATAGGAAGCTCCTTAAATATTTTGGAGCTTTTAGAAGTATGCAGTCTTTTAGAGGCTACCAGCCGGGCAAAACAATATTCCCGAAATGATGATATGAAAGAGGAAGCAGAAGATTCCCTGGATCCTCTTTTTTCTGCGTTGGAACCGTGCACTCCTCTTTCCACAGAGATTCGACGCTGTATCCTGTCAGAAGAAGAGATAAGCGATGAAGCAAGTCCTGCCCTGCGCCACGTGCGTCGCAGTATGAAAGTGGCAAATGACAAGATTCATTCCACCCTGTCCAGTCTGGTAAATGGTTCCGCCAGAACCTATTTGCAGGATGCCGTCGTCACTCAGAGAAACGGCCGCTACTGTATTCCCGTAAAAGCGGAGTACCGGGGCCAGGTTCCGGGAATGATTCACGATCAATCTTCCACTGGATCCACCTTATTTGTGGAACCAATGGCTGTGGTAAAGCTGAACAATGACCTGAAAGAATTAAGTATGAAAGAACAGGAAGAGATCGAACATGTTCTGGAGCGCTTAAGTGAAGAGACTGCCGCTTATATAGAATCTATTCGTCAAAATTATGAGCTTCTCACAGAGCTGGATTTCATCTTTGCAAAAGCCGGGCTTGCCAGGGACATGAAAGCCAGTCGGCCGATTTTTAATACAAAAGGAGAAATCCTTATTAAAGATGGCCGGCATCCCCTGCTTGATAAAGAGAAAGTAGTTCCTGTCACCATCCGTCTGGGAGGCAAATATAACCTTCTAGTGGTAACTGGTCCAAACACAGGAGGCAAGACAGTCTCCTTAAAGACGACCGGGCTTTTGACCTTAATGGGCCAGTCTGGTCTGCATATTCCTGCTTTTGAACACTCTAAACTGGCACTGTTTGACGAAGTATACGCTGATATTGGGGATGAACAGAGCATTGAGCAATCTTTAAGTACCTTTTCTTCCCATATGACAAATATGATACAGATTTTGAAAGAAGCTTCCCCGGATTCTCTCGTTCTCTTTGACGAGCTGTGCTCTGGAACAGACCCTGCAGAGGGAGCTGCCTTAGCTATCTCCATCTTATCTCATCTGCACAAAATGGGAATCTGTACTATGGCCACCACCCACTACAGTGAGTTGAAGGTCTTTGCCCTCTCTACTCCAGGTGTGGAAAATGCCTGCTGTGAATTTGACATTCAGACCTTAAGCCCTACCTATCGGCTTCTTATTGGTATCCCGGGAAAGAGTAATGCCTTTGCCATCTCCTCAAAGCTGGGACTGCCTGACTTCTTAATCGAAGAAGCCAAAGGTCATCTCAGTGAACAAAATGAAAGCTTTGAAGATCTGCTGGCTGATCTGGAGGCCAACCGGCGGACCATTGAAAATGAACAGGAAGAGATTCAGCGCTATAAAGGAGAGATCAAGTCTCTGCGAAATGCTCTGGAAAGGAAGCAGGATAAGCTGGACGCTCAGAGGGAGCGTATCCTACAGGAAGCCAATGAGCAGGCCAGAAAGGTTCTTAAGGAGGCCAAAGACTACGCAGATCAAACTATGAAGAATTTTCACAAGTTCGGCAATTCCAGTATTTCTGTGAGTGAAATGGAAGCTGAACGTGCCCGCCTGCGGGAAAAAATGAAAAAGACAGAGGAGAGCTTGTCCTCCCCAAAAGATAAGAAGCCCAGGAAAAATTTAAAGGCTTCCTCACTGCATTTGGGAGATCGCGTAAAAGTCTTAAGCCTGAACCTGGAAGGCTCCGTCAGCACCTTGCCTGACCAAAAAGGCAATCTCTATGTACAGATGGGAATTTTGCGATCCCAGGTCAATATCTCCGATTTGGAACTGATAGAAGAAAATATCTCATCTTCCAAGCAATTAAACAAGACAGGGGCTGGAAAAATCAAAATGAGCAAATCCATCAGCGTCAGTACAGAGATCAATCTCATTGGTATGACAGTGGATGAAGCTCTGGCTCATCTGGACAAATATCTGGACGACGCTTATCTGGCCCATCTACCCTCTGTGCGTATCGTTCACGGCAAGGGTACGGGAGCACTGCGTAAAGCTGTTCAGGGGCACCTTAAGCGCTGTAAATATGTAAAGACTTATCGCCTGGGAGAGTTCGGCGAGGGCGATGCAGGAGTTACAATTGCTGAGTTTCGCTAAGAGTCCAGCACTGTGAATGGAGGAAAACATAATGGTAGCAAAACAGAAAATATTAATCGTGGATGACGATGCAAATATTGCAGAACTTATTTCCCTGTACTTGACAAAGGAATGTTACGAAACTATGATTGTCCATGACGGCGAGAATGCTCTTGCAGTATTTGATACCTTCCAGCCCAATCTAATCCTTTTGGATTTGATGCTGCCAGGCATTGACGGGTATCAGGTCTGTCGGGAAATCCGTTCCAAATCAGCCACACCGATTATTATGCTCTCTGCCAAGGGAGAAATCTTTGACAAAGTACTGGGTCTGGAACTAGGCGCTGATGATTATATGATCAAACCTTTTGATTCAAAAGAGCTGGTGGCCAGAGTCAAGGCAGTTTTGCGCCGTTACCATCCTGTCAAGCAGGAAGCCCCCAAACCTTCTGCTAAGCTTGTGGAGTATCCCGATCTGGTTATCAACCAGACCAACTACTCTGTACTCTACCGTGGAAAAGTAGTGGAGATGCCTCCCAAGGAACTGGAGCTTCTCTATTTTCTGGCAGCTTCACCCAACCAGGTATTTACCAGGGAGCAGCTTTTGGATCACATCTGGGGATATGAATATATCGGCGATACCCGCACTGTGGACGTACATATAAAGCGCCTGCGGGAAAAAATCAAAGATCATCCCGCTTGGAGTCTTTCTACTGTATGGGGTATTGGTTACAAATTTGAGGTAAAGTCAAATACGCTTTCCTGAAAATAGACTGGAGAAGCTTTTATGAAACATTCTCTCTATATAAAATTTATATTGACTTATCTGATATTTGGCTTTTTAAGCTTTTTTGTCATTGCGACTTTAAGTTCCCAGATGACACTCAATCATCTGACAAAAAAGAAAGCGGAAACACTCTATCGGGAGGCGAATTATATCTCCACCAATTTTGTTAGAAGCTATTATTCCAAAAGCCTGAATACTCAGTCTCTAAGTACCATACATTCGCACTTTCAGGCTTTAGATACTTACTTAGATGCCTCTATATGGCTCTTAAACGCAGACGGAACCCTTTTAATAGACTCAGACATAGGGTATTTTGAAGAGCCTTCCTCAGTGATTGACGCCTTTGATCTCACGGATATGGGTAATCAATACTATATGACAGGCGATTTTTATGGAATGTTTGAGGTTGAGATGCTTTCTGTAGCCACTCCCATCTCCTACAATTTCAAAACCAGGGGTTACGTACTGATTCATACGCCTATGTCCAACCTTTACCGGGAACGGGACAGCATACTAAATATTACTTATCTAACCTTAATCTTTATCTTTGTGCTCTCGCTCCTGGTTTTGGCTGTTTTTACATTTACTGTGTACCGGCCCCTCATGAAAATCACAGAAGCTGCCCGGCAATACGCCCAGGGAAACTTCAAATATGAGCTATCTATTTATGAAGAAGATGAGATTGGAGAGCTTGCTGACACCTTAAATTATATGGCACATGAATTAGGAGAAATGGATGAATACCAGAAAAAATTTGTGGCCAATATCTCCCATGATTTCCGTTCTCCTTTAACTTCTATTAAAGGATATCTGGAAGCCATCCTGGACGGTACGATTCCTCTGGAAATGCTGGACAAGTATCTAAATATTGTCCTGATGGAGACAGAACGGCTGAACAAGCTGACCAGCGGCTTGCTAACCCTTAACTCGTTCGATACAAAAAGAAGTATGCTTGATATTACAAGCTTTGATATTAATACGGTGATCAAAAATACGGTCTCATCTTTTGAGGGCAGATGTCGGGAGCATCACATTTCGATCGAACTGCTATTTGACACAAGGCAACAGCTTGTATCCGCTGATATTGGAAAGATTCAACAAGTTCTGTACAATCTGCTGGATAATGCGATTAAATTCAGTCCCGATCACTCACAGATTACCATTGAGACTACACTGCGCCATGAAAAGGTCTTTATATCCGTCAAAGATGAAGGCATCGGCATCCCCAGGGATTGCATGAAACGAATCTGGGAGCGCTTTTATAAGACCGATCTGTCCCGAGGAAAAGATAAGAGAGGGACTGGCCTTGGCCTTGCGATTGTAAAAGAAATTATCACATCACACGGAGAACATATTAATGCCATTTCTACAGAGGGAGTGGGCACAGAATTTATCTTTACCCTCCCCAGGGTGGCAGAGAAAGAACTTTAATCCATTTTAACTTGTAAAGGAGAGACCTATGAGCAATTTGAAAAAATCCACCCAGCGCTTGCTTTCCCTTCTGTTGACGCTGACCCTTATTGTTTCTCTGTCCGGCTGTGGCATGATTCCCGGATTTGGTAATCACGCTCCCACTGCTGAAGAAGAGCAGCAGAGATTTGAGGAGTATACAGATGAAGTTTTTCTTTCTGAAGTGCAATTAAATATAATTAATCTTCACTTTACACTGGCTCATCCTGAGGAATATGGGATTGAAGATTATGAAGTAACTCTAGGCAGCTTTTCTGAAGAAGATGATAAAGAGTCTTATGATTTGATTCGGGGGTATATTCAGGAATTAGAAGGATTTGACTATGATCTGCTTACTCCTGAGCAGCAATTATCCTATGATATCTTTATGATGTACTCCAAAGACGCCCTAAAGGGGGAGGACTTCCGGCTTTACAACAATTACCTGTCTCCTACCACCGGTATGCAGTCCTACATTCCCACTTTGCTGGCTGAGTATACATTTTACAGCGAAAAGGATGTGACAGATTACCTGGAAATTTTAAAGCTTCTGCCATCTTATTTTGAAGATCTGATGGCTTTTGAAAAAGAGCAGTCTGAGGCAGGCTTTTTTATGCCAGATTTTGAAGTTGATAAGGTTGTGGATCAATGTGAGCAGTTTATGGCAGATCCAGAGAATCACTATCTCATCGACAGTTTCAATCTGCGAATTGATGAGACAGATTTTCTGGAAGATGCAACCAAAGAGGACTATAAAGCACAAAATGTTCTTTTGATGCAGAAGTCTGTCATCCCTGCTTTTGATTACCTTGTGACAGAGTTGAAAAAATTAAAAGGAACAGGACTCAATGATCGAGGGCTGGAAGCCTTTGAAAATGGTCAAAAATTCTACGAGCTATTAGTGCGGGATTCTACAGGCTCCGATAAATCAGTAGAAGAAATCCAGCAGCTTATTATCGACCGATACTATTCTGCTCTGGAGGAAATTCTGAATCTCACAATGGAGGATGAGGATGTTTTTGAGCGAATGGATGATTGTCCCATTGATTTAAGTGATCCCTATACTGTCCTGAATCACCTGAATACAGAGATTACCACTGATTTTCCAACCCCGGCTGATTTACCTTTTGAGGTAAATTATGTACCGGAATCCATGGAAGAGTACACCAACCCAGCTTACTACATTCTTCCGCCCATTGACGACCTGCAAAATAATATTATCTATATTAACCGGGGAAATCTTACAGGCGGCACAGAGGACTTTGTGACCCTGGCTCATGAAGGATTTCCCGGGCATTTATACCAGACAACATACTTTTATGGTAAGAATCCCAGCAAGATTCGTAAGCTCTTTTCTTTCTCCGGCTATTCAGAAGGGTGGGGAACTTATGCTGAAATGTATGCCTACAGCCTATCTCAAATGGACGATGCGGCTATCAGACTGAATGAGCTGAACAAGATCTATACGTTCAGCATCTACTGTCTGGCAGATATTGGCATCAACTATGATGGCTGGTCTTATGAAGAAACAATCGACTTTTTTAATAGTATGGGACTTGAAGAAGAGGTTGGCCGGGAAATTTTTCAGGCTATGGTAGAAGATCCTGCCCTCTATCTGGCCTACTATCTGGGTTATCTGGAATTCATGGAGCTTCGGGCAGAGGCAGAAAGTACGCTGGGTGAAGCCTTCAACCTCAAAGATTTCCACACCTTCCTGCTGGACATTGGTCCTGCACAATTTGAGATTATTGCTCAGAGGATGCAGATGTGGATAGAAGAGCAAAGTGACACAATCGCCTCACAGCAGGCTTTGGCAGGCTGATCTGTGGAAAGGGTAAGAGTATGACAAAACAGGAGTTTAGGAATAATATTATTATCACCATTGTTGCGCTGGGTATTGCCACTCTCCTTTCCTACGGCTTTTTTCTGATAGTTAATGATGCGAATAACATTTCCCTCATTTATGTCCTGGCCATTGTTCTAATCGCCCGTTTTACTTCAGGCTATTATCCGGGGTTTATCGCTTCCTTTATCAGTGTAGTAATCGTCAACTGCGTATTTACTTATCCTTTTGGCGAAGTAAATTTCACCATGGCCGGGTACCCTGTAACTTTTATTGGGATGTTTAGTATCTCTGTCATTACTAGTACAACTACCTCACACCTGAAAACCCAGGCTGAAATGATCAATGAGCGTGACAAGCTTTTAATGGAGGCAGAAAAAGAGAAAATGCGGGCAAATTTGTTGCGCGCCATTTCTCACGATCTGCGTACCCCTTTAACTGCTATCATTGGATCCAGCTCAACCTATCTGGAAAACAAGACCTATTTGTCAGAGGGAGAAAAAGATTCCCTGGTAGAACATATTTATGAAGACTCTAACTGGCTCTTAAATATGGTAGAAAATCTTCTGACTGTCACACGAATCAATGCAAATACTGCCAGTGTGGTAAAGACAGAAGAGTCAGTGGAAGAGGTGGTGGGGGAAGCTGTCACCCGCCTTAAAAAACGCCTTCCTGATGTAGCCATCCGGGTCAAAGTACCTGACGAATTTTATCTCATTCCAATGGATGCCACCTTAATTGAACAGGTAATTATTAACCTTCTGGAAAATGCATCCCGTCATTCTGGTACTGTAGACCCAATCGAGCTTAATGTATGGAAAAACGGAAAAGCAATGCAATTTGATGTGATTGATTATGGAAAGGGAATTGCAGAGGAACGGCTTGATACCATTTTTGATGGTACAGATACGTATTGCAGCAATGAAAGCGGAGATACCAGCAGGGGAATCGGTATCGGCCTATCCATCTGCAAGACAATTATTTCTGCCCACGGTGGAATCATTACTGCCGCAAACCATGGGAAAGGAGCAAAGTTTTCTTTCACCCTTCCAATTTAGATAGTATTGATGAAAAAAGGAGGCTTACTATGAGTAAGTTATCAATCCTGATTATTGAAGACGAAAAAAATATCTGTAATTTTATAAAAGCTACTTTAAAACCCCAGGGGTACAAAATTATAACCGCTACCTCGGCTGCTGAGGGCCTTTCTATCATTAACAGTGGTAGCTGTGATGTGGTTCTCTTGGATCTTGGCCTTCCTGATATGGATGGTCTGGAAGTCATCAAACAGGTTCGTACCTGGTCCAGCCTTCCCATTATTATTATCTCCGCCCGTACAAAGGAGCAGGAAAAGGTACAGGCGCTGGATTTAGGCGCCGACGATTACATTACCAAACCTTTTGGTACCGCTGAACTCATGGCCCGCATCCGCACAGCCCTCCGCCACAGCAATAGACTGGAGTCTGATGATGAGCTCTGCAAGCGGCCTTATACAAGCGGAGCTCTCACCATAGATTTTGACAAGCGTCTTGTCCTTCTTAATGGCGAGAGCGTCCATTTGACACAGATTGAATTTAAAATCATATCCCTTCTTGCCAGAAATGCAGGAAAGGTTTTAACCTACGACGCTATTCTCACCCATGTGTGGGGCCCTTATATCGAGCAAAACAACCAGATTCTTCGCGTAAACATGGCAAATGTCCGTCGAAAGCTGGAAAAAAATCCTGCGGAGCCCGAATACCTCTTTACAGAGGTAGGAATTGGATATCGAATGGCTGAGGAGACATAAAGTCTATTCAGAAAACGTAAAGCTGATATTATGGTATTCTACATTACAGTCCTGTGCAAACACACCAATACGGTTGGGCAGTGTCTGATAGGTTCTATAGGAAAATGCGACCTGCTCTCCTATAAATATTTCAATCATAGTGTCTGTCAACACACATTTCACGTTGATCATGTCCCCATCTTTGAATGGAAATGTCTTTTCGCAGACCCGAGGCCCGTCTACCTCTGCAGGAATGATTGGCTTCCCGGATAAAGTTGACCAGAAGGGATCCAGAGGAGCTGGCAATTTATTCAGAGATACCATCTGATTTGCCCGATTGAATGTAAGCAGGTATCCATTATCAATATCCTCATCTGTATTTATGGTAAGCCCAAAATAATCTGCACAGTCAGAAGCTTTGATATTACATTCCATCATAAGGTTCTTTTGTTCTACGTCAAAAAAACCATAAGATAAGGTTCCCACAGAAGATATCTCCAATGCTTTATCACCATATGCTTTTATATTTCCAAGCTTCTTTTCAAAAGAAAATTTTAGCTTTTTTCTCTGGAAGTATGTATGAATTTCTTCTGGCATTACCACTTTCAAGTTCCCGTCTTCCATAGGAATGACTTGATGGGGAATGGCATAGTCTCCACCTGTCTGCCACAGCTCATCATCTGATTTATTTTCTCGCTCCGGCGTCCAGGCAAAGTAAATTCTCCGATTCTCATCATCCAGCAAAGATTTTGCAGCGTAAAATCTTCGGTTGTCAATTCCATCAAATTTCGGTGTTCTCCAAGGTCCATAGGGTGACTTTGATACCCTGTAAATAGTCTGTGCCCTTTCTGAAAATCTAGAGTAGACCAGATACCAATAATCTCCCATTTTGTACATTTCTGGGCACTCCGGGCAGTTGGTATGCCAGGGTTCATAAATCACGCCTTTATGCTCAAAATGCTCTAAATCTACAGATGTGTATAAAACTACCACGCCTCTTCGATTGGATGGTCCTTCCTTTTTCCTTGCTGCAATCAGCATCCAGTAGCACTTTTCCTCTTCATTATAGAAAATATAGGCATCACGCCAGTCAATGCTTTCATAGTATCTCGTGTCAGGCACGATCAGTGGGCTTTTTGTATCTTTCGTAAAAGTGATACAGTCGTCACTTACTGCGTGGCAAATAGTCTGGGGAAATTCAGAATCAATGTGATATCCTGTATAAAAAATATGATATTTTCCCCCTGCATAGATCACAGAACCAGTCCAACATCCGTCTTTATCCAGATCTGTCCCCTCTCCTGGCAGCAATACCGGCGGCATTTCTTCCCAATCTACAAGATTTCTTGATGTGACATGCTGCCAGGTGTTTCTCACTCTCTCTGGATAGCGCACAGTATTCTCCGGCACAGAGAGGAAAAATAGATGGTATACTCCGTCATGATAAAAAGGTATCGAGTCTCCGCAGGACAACCCGTTAGATAATCTTCTAAATATTGCCATAGTACCCTCCATATTTTCAATATTTTAGTCGGCTTCTTCTCTGATCTGAATCTGATCCACTTTTAAGGTACCATCCTCTACAAATACTCCAAATTTATGGAAAGGCTGTCCATATGGATCGTAGATGCGGAAGGAAAGGGCCACCTCATCGTTTACGAAGCACTCCACAAAGGAGCCGTCGACAAAGGCTTTTACATCAATTTCCTGACCTCTCTCAAACTTAATCGGTCGCTCAATGGTTCTTGGTCCATCTACTTCCATAGGTGCATCTTTTACTTTTGGATTCAATGTCTCCCAGAAAGGATCCAGTGCACAGGGATAGCGGGTAATGCTTACGCGGGATCTGGCTGGTTCAAAAATCAGCTCCCATGAGGGAGATAGACCTTCTGTGCTCTTAAGCAGCAGTCCAAAGGCTCCATAGCCATCCTCTAAAGTTAATTTCCCATGGAACATCAGAGCGTCTTTGCTTTCTTCTTCAAAGAAACCATAGGAAAATGTGGAGGTAGAGTCTACCTTCAAGGAATCCTTTCCTGTCTCCCAATTCCCCATCAGAGAAGAAAATTCATGCTTGACATCTTTGCTAAAGGAATCTACGATCTCATGAGGCACACAGACTGCCAGGGAACCATCTTCACGCTGGAGCAGTTCGTGAGGCATTGCCATATCTCCTGCATACGTCCATTTTCCTTCATTGTTTAAGCCTTCCCGTTCATAAATGTTTCCCCACTGGAAGCGCCGCTTTCCGTCTGTAAGGGTTCTTGCCGCATAAAAACGTCTTCCATCGAAGCCTGGAAGGCTTGGTGTACGCCAGGGTCCATGACAGCTCCTGGAGATACGGTATGTAGTCTTTGCGTTCTGATCAAAGTGGGAATAGCACAGATACCACCAGTCTCCCATCTTGAACATTTCCGGGCACTCTGGACAAATCATATACCAGGGAGAATACAACACATGATCTTCACTCCAATTCCACAGGTCTTTTGATGTCCGATAGGTTATCACACCCTTCCTGTGGAAGGGCCCACCACTCTCATATCTGGCCGCCAGTACCATCCAATAGATATTTTCATCCTCATTCCAAAATACATAAGAATCACGATAATCAATCTGCTCCAAATAAGAAGCTGGACGGAGAATAGGAAAGTCTGAACGCTTCGTATAGGTATAGCCATCTTCACTTGTGGCCAGGCAAATCTTTTGCTGGTTTTCTGCGTCATGATCAAATGCACAGTAAAAGAGATAAAATACTCCATCTTCACGCTTGCGTACCAGGCTTCCGGTCCAACATCCATCCTCATCCACCTCACCTGGCTTTCCTGGATAAAGTGCCGGCTCATGTACAGTCCAATGTACCAGATCTGTACTGGAGATGTGGCGCTGGGTATCCTTGCTTCGAATCTCCGGCGTGATATAGCCCAGAGAATCCCATGGCGGACTCAAGTGAATCACATGATAAACCCCATCAATATACAGAGGCATTGGATCGCTGCAGGGTGCTGCATTTTCGCCGGAACGACGGTAAATTTTTGACATAATAGTTCCTCCTTTAGTTTATAATTAAAATGTTTAACCATTAAAAATGATTCATATTATGAAATAATCTGCTATTCTGCTCATATAACTGAGAGTACACTTCCGAATAGAACATCTCATATAGTTTTACATGTTCCTGATTGGGTTCTATTACCAAATCTTCCTTTTGTATCATGGCATCACAAGCTTCATCCAGACTTTTAAAAGTTCCACTTCCCACTGTGGCTATAATAGCTGAGCCTAGGCAGGCTTGCTCCGATATATTTGATACAAAAATTTCTCTTCCATAAATGTCTGCCTGAATTTGGGCCCATACCCGGCCCTTCACTCCACCTCCTGCACAGATTAGCTTATCTGCCTTGCCATAGATCTGGTTCATTTTTTCAATGCCTGTCTTCATGGCAAAGCTAACCCCTTCCATAATTGCCCTTGCAAAATGTTCCTTTCCATGGCTCATACTAATTCCAGAAAACATACCTCTCGTCTCTGAATCCAGATAGGGCGTTCGCTCCCCACCCATACAGGGGAAAAATACAAGGCCATCGCAACAAGGTTTTACGCGATTCGCAATTTTACTTAAGTCTTCAAAGGAATCCTTGACTGCGAAATTTCTGCAAAACCAGTTTAAAGTAGAGCCTGCATGAAGAACGGCCGCCAATCCATACCAAAAATGATGATTCACATGGCGAAAAAGATGGGTGTTTAATTCCGGGTTCTTTACTGGCTTATCACTTACAGCCAGAACCTGCCCACTGGTCCCAATCGTCGCCATCATAATTCCCGGTCTGTACACTCCGTTTCCTAGGGAGTGCATTGCCTGATCCGCCCCGCCATAGACCACCTTTGTACTAGTGGATAAACCCGTGGCTCTAGCTGCTTCTTTAGAGACAGTGCCGGCCACATCATAGGAGTTGTGAATCTCCTTCGGGACAACCTGTAAGGGCAGATGAAGCATCTGAAAAATCTCTTCTGACCACTTCTCATGGTTCATATCATATAAAAGTGTACCAGAGGCATCTGTATGCTCGACCCCGAGAATTCCTGTAAGCTTATATCTCACATAATCCTTTGGGCAAATAACTTGTTCTACTTTTTCAAATAATTCCGGCTCATGTTTTCTCATCCAACAAAGAGATACCATTTGAAAACCTGGAAATACTGGATTCAGTACAATATCAGATATCTTATTTCCATATTCCTTTATCAACTCCTGAGCGGTATCCTTCGCCCTTACATCGCAGTGCAGAATCGCCTTTCGCACTACTCGTCCTTCCTTATCCACGGGAATCATTCCATGCATTTGTCCCGAAAATCCTATAGTCTTTACATCCTTTGGATCCACCTGCAATTCCTTCAGACTCTTTCGTATGGTAAAGGCAACTGCCTCCCACCAGACTTCAGGATCCTGTTCAGCATATCCCGGTTTCCTGGCCTCAGGATTATACGGCTTTGACGCTAAAGCTAACATTTCGCCTTGTTCGTTAAATATCGCTGTTTTTGCACTGGATGTACCAATGTCTATACCCATTACATACATGATTTCACGCTTTCCCAGATTAAAATTTAAGTCCCTTTTTCTTAAAGAAATCAATAAACACAGCCAATAATACCACCACTCCCTGGACAATATACTGCCAGGATGAATCCACTCCCATCAGATTCATACCGTTATTTAGGACACCTACAATCACACAGCCGATAACGGTTCCTGTCAGCGTTCCCACACCGCCACTCATGCTGGTCCCTCCCAGAACCACGGCTGTAATTGCATCCATCTCTGCACCTTCTCCGAGAGAATACTGGCCTGTAAAAGTTCTAGAGGCTGTCAGGATTCCTGCCATGCCGGCAAAGAGGCCAGATAGCAAAAATACAAATAGTGTTACCTTTGAGGCATTAATACCTGAATAAATTGCAGCCTGTCGATTTCCTCCCACTGCATAAATATGGCGTCCAAACTGGGTGCGGCTTAATATCAGTCCTGTAACCGCCACAATGATAATAATAAAAATCACATGAATGGGGATCCCAAATACATAGCCTGTTCCCACAAAGCTGAATATAGGATCGCTGATCGTAATTGTCTTATTGGCAGTATAAACACGTGCAATCCCTCTTCCTATATTCATGGTAGCCAGAGTGACGATAAAGGGGGGAATGGTTGTTCTGGAAACAATCAATCCATTCACAAGTCCAATCAGGCCTCCCAACAACACAGCAAGCACAATTGCAGGAATCGCAGGAATCCCCACTTTTGTGATAAAACCTGCACAGAGACATCCTGAGACAGCAATCGTAGAACCTACGGACAAATCGATTCCACCCAGAATAATTACCATGGTCATACCACAGGCCAAAAATACATTGACTGATATCTGGCGCAGCACATTGAATAAATTTCTGGGAGTCATAAATGCATCTGTAATAATCGTCAATATAATGCATAGTACAATCAGCGCCCCCAGGATACCTATATGGGGCTTGATATCATTCCACAGATTTGTAAAAAAACCATTCTTCTTATTCTTTCCCATCTTTTCCTTCCTCCCGGATTATAGTTCCAGCTCTTTTGTGGCCAACATCATAATTTTTTCCTGATTCAGCTCTGTTCTGTCCAGGATTCCAGTGCTGATACCATGGCTCATGACAACGACTCTATCACTCATGTTAATCAGCTCTGGAAGCTCAGAAGAAATCATAATGATTGACAATCCCTGAGCCGCTAGATGATCCATAATCTCATAAATCTCCGCCTTTGCCAGGACATCCACTCCTCGGGTAGGCTCATCAAGAATTAAAATTTTATCTGTAGCCAGCAGCCATCTCCCGATAATAACCTTCTGCTGATTTCCGCCGCTTAACCCTGAAATAATCTGCTCCATAGTAGCGACCTTTGTCTCCATTTTATCTATGTATTCCTGAGTGAGCTTTCGTTCCTTTGCACGGCTGTAATGAAGATTCTTAATAAATTGATCCAGAATTTCAATAGTCATATTAAACCGGACGCTTTGTTCCAGAAATAGACCAAGCTTTTTTCTGTCCTCTGACACCAGCCCAATACCTGCTTTCATAGCCTCTCTTGGAGATTTAAAATTTACTTCTTCGCCGTATAGTTTTACAGTCCCTGCTGTTCGCCTGGTTAGGCCAAAAATATTTTGGAGCGTCTCTGTCCGTCCCGCCCCTACTAAGCCAGCAAATCCAAGAATTTCTCCCTTCCTCAAATCGAAGCTTACATTTTTCACCATTTTCCCGTCACTTAAATCTTTTACTTCCAGGATCACTTCATCGGTAGCTGTATCCGTTTTTGTATAATAACTGGACAATTCCCGGCCTACCATAAGAGACACCAATTTCTCTCTTGTTGTGTCTTTCACATTGACTGTGGCAATATATTTTCCATCGCGCAATATTGTTACACGATCTGCTATCTCATCCAACTCTGACATACGGTGGGAAATATAAATAATCCCTATCTTCTGTTCTTTTAATTTCCGTACCGTATCAAAAAGAATATCTACTTCCTTATTTGATAAAGACGATGTGGGCTCATCCATAACAATAATCCTGGCCCCAAAAGAAACAGCCCTGACAATCTCCACCATCTGCTGCTGTGCAATTGTAAGTGCCCCCAACAAAGTATCTGCTAAAACATTCAGCCCGAAATCATCCAGTATCCTCTGGGCATCTTTCTCTTGCCGCCTTAAATTAACACTCCCCATTTTCCCCGTTTTTTCCTGCCCCAGAAAAATATTCTCTGCCACAGACATGTGGGGAACCATCATCAATTCCTGATGAATAATACTGATACCGTATTTTCGCGCATCTTCTACTGTACGAATCTCAGCTTCTTCTCCATGAATAAAAATCTGTCCTTTATCCTTTATATAGATTCCACCCAGAACCTTTATTAGTGTAGATTTGCCCGCTCCATTTTCTCCAAGCAGTGCATGCACTTCTCCTTCTACCAATTCTAATTGAACATCTTCAAGGGCTTTGACACCTGGGAATTCTTTACAAACATCTTCCATTTGTAATAAAACGCTCAAACCAATTACCTCCCTACTATTCAATGCCTCCGTCAGTACCTGTTTTTATAAAAGGGGGCTGCTTTGTAACGCGCCCCCTTTTGAATTCCCTTTCCTTTACTGCCAGTCTGCATCCAGATAATCTTCCACATTATCTGCATTAATCAGAATCGGTTCAATGGAGATATTCTTTTCATAATCCTCACCATTTAAGATCTTGTATGCTACTTCAGCACTCTGCTTTCCCATATTGATTACAGACTGAGCTGCTGTTGCCTTAAATACTCCTCCCTCAGCCACTTTCTCTTTTCCTTCTGGAGAACCATTTACACCATAAATAGCTACATCCTCATTGGCGGAAACGACTGCTGCATATGCTCCGAGAGCACTGTCGTCATTGATTCCAAAGAAAGCGATCAGGTTCGGATTAGCCTGAATTATATCCTCTGCCTGTGACAGAGCTGTCTCTGTATTTCCAAGGCCATCCAGCTGAGCCACTACATTAAATCCATGGCCTTCAATTGCATCCAGGAATCCGTTTGCCCTGTCCACTGCTGCTGTATTAGCCGGATAATCCAAAACTGCAATATCACCGCCATCTGGGAAATCTGCCACAAGCTGCTCGCCTGCAATCTGGCCTGCTTTGTAGTTATCTGTTCCGACAAATGCATTGACCATAGAAAGATCTGATACTTGTGAGTCGAAGTTGACTACAGGGATTCCTGCTTCCTTCAATGCTTCCATAGCCGGCTGTGAGGCTTCTGCGTCTACTGGATTATAGAACACCAAATCAACGCCTTGGGCAATAAAATCTTCAATAACGCTCATCTGATAGGTAGCATCCGCCTTTCCCTCAGAGTGGATGACTGTATCGCCGTTTGCCAGAATCATCTCTTCCAGAGGGGCATATACTGCGTCAAAAAAGGAAGCAGAACCCCACTCTGTAAATCCGAACACATAATGCTTCTCCCCGTCTGCAGGAGCTTCTGCCACTTCTTCTGGCTCTGCTTCCTCAGGGGCTGCTGGAGCCTCTGTCCCACCTTCTGTTCCAGTTTCCGTCCCGGTCTCTTTGCTGCCACACCCAATTAACATCCCAGCTACCAGAGATACACTCAACAAAATTCCCAACAATTTCTTTTTCATTTGTTTCCTCCTTAAATTTTAATGTTTTATTAATTCAAATGATAATTTGATTCAAACTATCAATATTGAATTTTATTTGATTAATTCACCAAATTATTTGATATTTCGATTATACCCCCCCCCGATTTTATTTTGTCAATATATTATTTAATCATTTTAATAAATAAAATTGTTTTTTGGATAGTTTTACAGAATTTTTTTATATTTTTTTGTGCACTTATACCAATATTTGAACTTCTCAAACTCCATATTCCTATAAATGCTTGAAAGGTTCTTGTATCTAAATCCGGTTTCAGGTAGAATAAAGAAAAAGAGCAGAAGGGAAGAAGGAGTCAATGTTTTTTATTTCTCTGACAGAATGGACATGGAAGAATATTATGCTTCGGATTCTAGCCTCGCTTATTTTAGGCTCTCTAATTGGAATTGACCGGGGTGCCAAACGAAGAGGCGGAGGTGCCAGGACGGACGCTGCGGTCTGCCTGGGCTCGACTCTGGTAATGCTAACTGCACAATACATCGACATTACCTTCTCTGGCAGCGCCGACATCTCCCGCATGGCCTCACAGGTCATCAGTGGCGTGGGATTTCTGGGGGCTGGCTCCATCCTTATCTCCGGCCACCGGGTACGAGGGCTAACCTCTGCAGCCAGCATCTGGATCTGTGCCTGTGTAGGACTTGCCACAGGTATCGGGTTTGTGGACGGAGCCGCCGTCGTCACGCTGGTACTCCTTGTCACCCTCCATATCTTACCCTTCATTGAAGAACGGGTCTACCACCTGTCCCGCTACGTAACCCTGTATGTGCAGACAAAAGAGAGCTGGACAGCAGCCACGCTCCTGCACCGTCTAAGAGAGGATGGGTGCAAAATCGATATGTACGATCTAGATCGTCCCCGTTCCAACGGACAAGCCTTTATCATTCTAATCACTGTATACATTCCCTGGAACCTGGATAAAGAGGATTACGTGAATAAACTTTTGGAGACAAACGGTGTGCTGTCTGTGGATACCCTGTAAATTTCCATATGCGCCCTAGCGCAAAAAAAGAGTGAACTGGGTTTTTATTCCAGTTCACTCTTTTTTGTCTCCAAATGTTTTCAACTATTCCCGCAATAGTTCTGTATGTCCAAACACATAATCAATGGCAAGCTCTGCCGCGCCGATAAAAGCAGGATCCATCTGAAAAGAAGTCAGACAAAGCTCTGCCTGATCTACTACCTTCCGCTCTACGATCTGTGCCAGATTGTCCTTGATCTCTTCAATGATCTGAACTCCTACACGGCTCATTTCATCGCCAATAATAATCATACTCGGATTGTAGCTGTAGACCAGGTTCATGATCCCAGCACTGAGATAGCGCATCATGCTCCTAAATTCAGGGTACACATCTGCATCCTTCTTCTGAATCCTTTCAATCAAATCATCAAAGCTGTCAACCGTGGCCCTTCCCGATTTTTTCAAAGCCTCGTTGACATTTTCTGTAAAGGTGATTGTAGAAACATATAAAGTCAGGCAACCCCGATTTCCGCACTCGCATTGAGGACCATTCACATTTACACTGGCGTGTCCGATCTCCCCAGCAATTCCTGTCGCCCCTCGAAAGACCTCTCCGTTATGGAAGATTCCGGCACCGATTCCCTGGCCTAATGCCACATAGACTACAGTTCGATACTTTTCCGGGTTTACCTTAAAGGAACACTCTGCCAATACTCCAGCATTGGCATCATGATCAATCATTACAGGAAGTTGAAATCGCTTCTGAAGTTCGCTTTTTATGGAAACCTTTTTCCATCCCCGAAAATTCGTTACCGTTTCCATAACGCCTTCATGAAAATAATATGGGCCCGGCACAGCAACCCCGATGGCAACAATTATTTTATCTGAATGGTCTGCCGCCAGCTTTTCTATGATTGCCTGCATGGTATCCATCACCACATTGGGAGATGTATCAATCACATTCCTTTTACATTTTTCTCCAATCAGCTTGCCAGTCAGGCTAAAAATCCCAATTTCGAAGTACTTTCTAGAAAGCCTGATGCCTATTACATAAAAGCTATCCTCCTTCAGGCGTATCCCGATAGCTCTTCTCCCCTTATTTCCCTCAATAATTCCTGTCTCTTCTACAAGGCCCCAAGAGATGAAGTCATTAATAATATTTGTTATCGTCGCCTGTTTTAGTCCTGACTGTTCTGAAAGATTTGCCCTTGAGCACATAATATTTTGCTGTAATAGCTTTAAAAGCAATTTGCGGTTCATAACCTGCACTGCTTCCAGATTTTTCCCTTTTGACTCCAATCCTTTTCCCCCTACGATTCCCTCAGTTTTATTATTTTCCAATTATTAGAATAACATTTCATGCTTATCATGTCAAAATAATAAATCAATTTAATATATTATTTAATTTTATTATATAATATACCCTCTCTTGACAAGGGCACACATGCCTTTGTTAAGAGAGGGTAGGGTTCTTATTTATTAGTCAAAAGGGAACGTCTAGACCCTTTATTTCAAACATTCTAACAGGGTTTCCACGTCTCTTTCCACATTCTTCCCAGAGACGCCCCTGAGCGTCACAGCCGGTTTTGTCTTTCCATGGAAATCGCTTCCTGGCGTCCGAAGCAAGGAGAGACTGTCAGCCACTTTCTCATAGTACAGAACCTGCTCTTCTGTATGATAACTGCTGTACACCTCAATCCCTTTCACACCCAGCTCCTTCATATAGCCAATCAATTCCCGATCTTTCTTTACAGTTTGCCCTGGATGGGCAATCACAGAGATACCACCTAAGTCTGTAATTAGCTTCTGAGCCTGCTCAAATGCCATATATTCTACTGGAACAAAAGCTGGCTTCCCAGGTGAACATATATCCCAATAAAAATTCACAAAGGGATTGTCACTTCTTAGGCCTCCCGGATACAGAGGACGTACCAGAGGATGTTCCTTGTTCCTTTCATCCTTAAGGGCAGACTCTCCAATCATCTCAGCCGTCACCACCCGGTTCCAGGAATGTTCCCAGACTTCCTGTTCATCAAAATAAATCCCTAGCCTTTTTACCAGCTCAATCTTTTTCTCAGAAACCTCCTGTTCCATTCTAAGAACCTGATCCTCCGCCTGATGCAGTTCTTCCCGATCCACATCAATGCCATACCCCAAAAGATGCAATGAAGTTCCTCTACACACGCAGTCCAATTCCACTCCAGGAAGCACCTGAATTCCAAGCTTCTCAGCCCTTTCTTGTGCCTCTCTCACCCCTCTGGCACTATTATGATCCGTAAGCGCAATCAAATCCAACTCCGCACTCCTGCACAGATCCACCACCTCACTGGGGGTATAAGTACCGTCGCTGCTATAAATAGAATGGATATGTAGATCTGCTCTCATATGAGTAACTCCTCTCATTTTTCCTAATCATAACAGATGGCAGTGTATTTATGCAATAAGGGAAGGTATTCTTTTCTTGGCTATACGACCGCCAGACAGGAAAGATACGCCACTTTTCTTAATGTACTAATAACTATAGCTTAACATGGGCACGGTGTCCGTCAATCACCCTCAACCAAAATCAACTCTTCTTCGTATGCGTATCTGCCAACACAGAAACCACAATAATAACCCCTTTAAACACCTGCTGCCAATAAGTATTGATACCCACAAGCGTCATTCCATTTGTTAACACTGTCAGCAACAGCACTCCGACAACTGTTCCAAGAATCTTTCCACGTCCGCCGGACATACTAGTTCCGCCTACAACAGCCGCTGTGATACAGTCCATCTCGAAGTTCTGTCCTGCAGAAGGCTGCCCGGATCCAAGTCTTGCCACTACGATCAGTCCAGCGATGGATGTCAAAATTCCCATAATCATATAGACAATTATTTTCACTTTGACTACTGCGATTCCAGACCAGCGGCTTGCCTCCATATTTCCGCCCACTGCATAGATATAGCGGCCAAATCGCAGCTTTGTGGTCAAAAATACGCCAAAGATAATCACAATCACCATAATAATAACTGGGATAGGAACAATTCCCACATAGCCAGTTCCAATCTTTGTAAATGCATCGTTCGTCCACACCACAGAGTTGCCTTCTGTGACAATGTAAGCCAAACCTCGCAGTACAGTCATACTGGCCAGAGTTGCAATAAATCCTGGCAGTTTTCCCACTGCACACAGCACACCATTTGATCCACCTACTACGACGCCTACCAGCATTGCTGCCACCACTGCCAGTACTACATTATTTGTGCTCTTGCACACCATGGCTCCTACTAGTCCAGATGCGCAGACCAGAGAACCTGCTGACAAGTCGATTTCTCCGATTATAATTACCATAGTCATTCCAACGGCTGCAATGGCAGTGTAAGAACCCTGACGCAGAATATTCGTTATATTATTCATAGAAATAAACTGAGAATTCATAGCCGTCCAAATAATACAGAGAAGAATCACCACTCCTATCAGAAGTAATTCCCGGAAGGAGCTCAGATCTAACTTTTTCTTTTCATTCATGCTTTTATACCTCCAAACGCAGCCTGCATAATATTATTTTTTGTTGCCTCTTCAATAGACAGCTCTCCTGTGATGCTTCCTTCATGCATGACAATCACCCGATCGCTTACTTTTTGAACCTCTGCCATCTCTGAGGAGATCATAATAATACTCTTCCCAGCTTCTGTAAGTTTTCTCATCAATGTATAAATTTCACTCTTAGCCCCCACATCAATGCCGCGTGTAGGCTCATCCATAATCAAAATATCAGGTGTCATAGCTAACCATTTCGCGATAACAACCTTTTGCTGGTTTCCTCCGCTCAGCTCTTTTACTTCCTGATCTTCATCTCGCAGTACAATCCCCAAGTCACTAATATAAGTTCCTGTGATATCTTTCAATATCTTCTTATTTAAAATCCAGCTTTTTAACTGGCCCAACTTCGAAATCAGCATATTATCTTTAATGCTCATTCCCAGGATCAGGCCCAATCCTTTTCTGTCCTCCGGTACCAGACCAATTCCTGCATTGATGGCGTCCCTGGGACAGGTAATATGCACTTTATTTCCCTGAATATATATTTCTCCTTCACCGATGGGGTCAATTCCAAAAATTACCCGTGAAAGCTCTGTCCTTCCTGCTCCCACCAATCCGAACAGGCCAAGAATTTCTTTTTCATGCAAATCAAAACTCACCGGAGACGCATTTGGAAATACAGTTATATTTTTTACAGATAATACGGTTTTAGCCTTATTGACATATTCGCTTCCCTGCTTCTTTCCCTCTTCCAGATCCCGGCCAATCATCATCTTGATCAAATCTGCCTCAGAAACATCGCTGGCCTCAACAGTGTCAATATAGGTTCCATTACGAAATACTGTAATTCTGTCTGCAAGTTCAAATACTTCCTCCATACGGTGAGAAATATATACAATACATACCCCTTTTTCTTTTAATTCTTGAATAATTTCAAATAACGTCTGAGATTCAGTCTCAGACAAACTTGCAGTAGGCTCATCAAATACTACGACTCTTGCGTCAAAGGAAAGGGCTTTGGCAATTTCCACACACTGCTTCTGCCCACAGCTCAAGGTAGAAACTGTGGTATTGGGGTCCACATCCAGCTTTACTTTTGCCAGTTCTTCTCTCGCCCTTTCATCCAATACTTTTTTATCTACAATCGTTCCTGTACCGACCGGTTCACGGCCAATAAAGATATTTTCTCCAATATTCATATTTTCCAGAAGGTTCAACTCCTGAAATACCATACTGAGGCCAAGCTTCTGAGCCATCAACGGAGATTTCATCTCAGTCAGCTTCAGCTCTTTGCTCTCTTCGTCCAGCAAATACATGGAGCCCTCATCTTTTGTATAGACGCCTGTCATAATTTTCATCAACGTAGACTTTCCGGCGCCGTTCTCGCCCATTAAAGCATGGATTTCGCCCTTGCGAAGCTCTATCTGAACATTGTCCAATGCTTTAATGCCTGCAAACGCTTTGGAGATACCCTCCATTTTCACAATTACTTCAGACACGATTTCACCTCTCTATTTTAGGTTCCGCTTCACCCCTTTCAGCACACGGGGATCTAGAAGAATTTCCAGCCACAAAAATATGTGTCTGTAAATCCTTCTGTGCGCTTCAAGGCTTCGCTGTATTTAACAGGAACCGTCTGCCTGCCGGCAGGCGGTTCCCTGGAATCCACAGATTATACTCTGTTTACAAATGCTTCTGAAGAATTACTCCACTTCTACGCCGTATCCCTGTTCTCTCTCAATAAGAGACTGGATATTATCTTTGTTCATGTAGTCAACAGGTACTTCCACGAACTCTTCTACTGTCTCGCCGTTTTTCCATTTGATGGCCTGCTCTACTGCAGTATAACCCATCTGATAAGGATCCTGAGATACACCAACGTCAACCTTGCCGTCACGGATAGCTGCCATGGTCTCAGCAGTTGCGTCTACACAAGTCATAAGTACATCGTCAAGGCCTGCTGCTGTCACAGCACTTAAAATAGCCATACCAGAGTTCTCATTCACGCCTACAAATGCGTCAATGTCTGGATGTGCCTGAAGGATGGTCTCTGCTGATGCCAGAGCATCATCTCTTTCTACTGCTGTCTGCTGCTCTGCTACTACTTCAATGTTGCTTCCCTCGATTGCTTTCATAAATCCGTCTGTTCTGTCTTTCAGAGAGGTTACGCTGATTCCATCGATGATGGCGATCTTGCCTTCGCCATTCAGCTGCTCTACGATCCACTGACCAAGCAGTTCGCCTACTTTTACATTATTGGAAGCTACATATGCTGTGGAACCTTCGCAGTCAATATCCATAGTGAAGATACCTACTCCCTTTTCCAGGGCAGCGTCTACTGCGTTTTTCACACCGTCAGAATCATAGGGGTTCAGAAGGATTACATCACATCCCATAGTTACCAGGTTCTCAATCTGAGACACCTGAGTCTCCAGAGAGCTGTCAGCAGCCAGAATGTTTACATTCTCAATTCCATTATCTTTGCAGGCTGCTTCAATACCCATCTGCATAGCTACGAAGAAGGGATGTACATTCTGTCCAAAAGATACTCCAATAGTAATATCTGTTGCGCCTTCTGTTCCTTCTGCCTCCGCAGGTTCTGCATCGGGAGTCTCCGCTGGAGCCTCTGCGGGTTCTTCTGCTGGTGCAGGAGCTTCTGCCGGTGTCTCTGATTTACTTCCACATGCTGCTAAAGAAAATACCATTGCAGCTATACAAACTAATGCTAATAATTTCTTTTTCATAATAATTATCCTTTCATTTATCTCCCTGATATTCCACATATCCTAATACCTTGAGAGTACTGCTGGTTTATAGTTATAATTTGATATTTAGGTCGCAATTAAATATCATAATATACTAGTTTTTGATGGTAAATTATGTTAGAATTATAAAGATATGTAATTCTAACCTGCGCAGAGAAATTTTCCCCTGTGCATTAAAGCTGTGCCCCGCCTTTGATGTTACGTGGAGCCAGTGCAATCTTGCCAAGAATTGCATATTGTGACGCATGGCCTGCTGCTGGTATATTGCCTGGTACGCAATGAATGGTAGAGTAAGCGATGGTCGCAAACTTAATCGCTTCTTTATACTCTGGTGGAACGCCAATATCAGCAGAGGTCGTCACAGTAATATTAGATGGTACTCTTGCCTGGATTTCTTTCATAATCTGTGGATTTCTTGTTCCACCGCCGCTTGCATAGAGCTTGTCAGTATTCTTGATGATCTCTTCTGGAATATTGTCAATCATACTCTTTGCAACTGCTGCACCTGTAAATGCACAAGCTGTGGCAATAATATCTTCCTTCGGCAAATGTTTGAATTTCTCGATTACACTGTCAATGTACTCTGCACTGTAATCCGCAATCCATCCTGAACGTGGTACCGGTCTGTCAAAGAACGGATGATGCATAAAGTGATCCAACAGCTCATCATTAACATTTCCGCTGGCTGCAATCTTTCCGTCTTTATCGTACTCAACGCCAAACAGCTTTTTGCACATATAATTAGAGATTACATTGCCTGGGCCAGTATCAAAGCCAAACATGTCTCTTCTGTCCTTGCAGCCTACATGAAGGTTGGCAATACCGCCGATGTTCAAGGTCATGGACGGTTTCTCGTCCTTGCGGAAAAGAATAAAGTCAAGATACGGCATCAGAGGAGCTGCGCTTCCGCCCCAGGTATGGTCTGCCGCACGGAAATGTGTTACCGTATCAATGTTGGTCAGGTTTGCAATGACTGAGCTATCGCCCATCTGCATCCCTGCCGGATATGGTCCATTCAGCCATCTGTGAGGCCAGTCCGCTTTCTGCTCGTCTGTCATAGCATCAATTGTTTTGTGATCCGGCTGTTCCTGATAGATAGTCTGTGTATCAAGCCCCAACACCTTAACATCCAGTGGGTTAATATTATTTTCCTTCATAAACTGCACTGCCTTTTCTGCAAATACAGCTCCACAGATGTAGTTCAGTCTGTTCAGGCCAATCATATCTACCTTGTTGTCAAAAGATGCTGTCACGATTTCCCTTACGTCATCCGGCCAGTCATAAGATCCTCCGCAAATAAATTTTGGTGCTTTGGGAAAACCGTCCGCATCCATCTCTGTCTCTGCGAGAACAACGTCTATTCCGTCAAATGAAGAACCGCTGTTCATTCCCATTATTAAGTCCATAATGTTTCCTCCTTTTATTTTTATCTATAGCAACCCTCTTGGGTATCACTATCCCATTCCGTTCCCCCCCCCCC
>CAJTAT010000001.1:747992-852553 GCA_910574475.1 Clostridia bacterium
CCCCCCCCCCAAATTTCCGTTAAGAGCTCTGCAAGAATTCCGAAGAATCATCGTTGCATCAATTCTCTGTACGCTTATGGGGGAATTGGGGTTCTCCATCCGCTCAAACAGACGGTTTACTGCTACTCTTCCTATCTCTTCCACATATTGAACAATTGTTGTGATCTCAAACAATTCATTCAATTCATCATCATCCCATGTGAGAAGGGAAATATCTTCCGGTGTGCGTAGCTGCCGTTTCTTTAATTCCAGCAAAACGCTCCCACAGAGCGTATTGTTGATTACATACAGGGCAGTCAGTTCTGGATGTTCCTCCAAAAGCTTTGCTGCCAGCTTTTGTCCTGCATGCTTTTCTGAATACTCTGCATCTACCACAAGAGTGGAATCTACAGGGATACCAGCTTCCTGTAAAGCTCTTCGATATCCCTTAATTCGATCTTGTACAGTAGAATATGCCACAGTGCCGATGACGCCGATGTTCCTGTGCCCCAGGGAAATGAGATATTTTGTGGCCTGGTAAGAAGCCTCTTCATTTTTACTCTGAACTAAATCTTTCTCTACTCCCAAAATATTTCGATCCACAAAGACCATAGGGATATTCAGATTTTCATAGAGATGTCTGTATTTCTCTGGAATTACTTTTCCCACTGTATACACAGGGATTAATATTACTCCATCTACCTGGCGACTGCGAATATTTTGAAGGTGCTGAATCTCTTTATCCAAATTCTCATGGGTATTACATATCAGGACATTATATCCACGTTTCATAGATTCTTTTTCAATTGCATATACAAGTTCATTGCAATAATTATTCTTAATGCTTCCCAGCACAACAGCAATTGTCTTTGTACTATGGCTTCTCAGGCCCTGGGCAATCGTATTCGGCACATAATCCAGTTCTTTTACTGCCTCCATTACCTTCCTGCGCGTCTTTTCTGAAACACTTCCATAATTTCCTATCACACGACCGACGGTTGCTTTTGAAACTCCTGCTAGCTTCGCCACATCATCAATCGTAACTGACTGATTGCCATTTTCCATTTTTACAAATGCACCCTTCTGCTGTAAGGAATTGAGAACGTTCTCAATTAATAACTTTATTCCAGTTAAAACTGCTTCTCAATGACATATTTTGAGAACGTTCTCAACTGGTATATTCATTATAACGCAATTTTTTATATGCGTCAACCGCAAATTGTGCACTCTGTATAATTTTGTGACATTCGCTGTTTATTTTTGACTATTTTGCACTTTTCAACCTCCATTTTTGTTTAATTTTACTGATTCACAAAAATAAAACCGGCAGACAGAAGGCTTTGTCTCCCTCTGTCTACCGGCTCTGTCCTGTCTCAAATCACTGTCAGTGTTCCTGCCATTCTGTATGAAAGCTTCCCTCCCGATCAATTCTCTGATAAGTATGGGCTCCAAAGCAGTCTCTCAAAGCTTGAACCATGTATACGGAAGATCTGGCTGTCCGGCAGCTATCATAATAAGTCATTACAGATAGCAATGCAGGAACGGAAAGCCCTGCCTCCAGCGCTTTCCCCGCTACCTTTCGGCAGGCAGACTCCAGTTCTTTTACATATGCAAATTCCTCTGTCAAAAGAAGGTTCTGATAAGTATCTTTGCAAAGAGCCTGGCTGATAGTCCTAAGCAATCTGCTGCGAATGATACAACCTTCCTGCCACAGTGATACAGCCGCTGGCAGATTGATTTCCCACCCAAAATTTTCGGAAGCTGTGTGAATCAGCTCAATTCCCTGAGCATAACTCTCGATCACACCCAGCAAAAGTGCATCCCGCAGCAAGTCCAGATCAGTCTCTTTTGACAGGGCTATAGAGCCTGCCGAAGAGGTAAGCTTCCGGCTTGCAGCCTGGCGCAGTATCTGATTACCAGAAAAATAGCGGATAAAGACAGCTTCGCAGATAGTTGGAATATAGACTCCCTGCCGGATAGCCTCCTGCAAGGTCCAGCTTCCTGTTCCCTTCTGTCCTGCCACATCTAAAATCTTTTCTACAAGGGGAGTCCCATCCTCATCTTTTTTTCCAAGCACATCCACGGTAATATCTATCAAATAGGAATTTAGACGGCTTTCTTTCCAGCCTTCGAAGACGTCTTTCATCTCTTCGCAATTCATTCCCATACCGTCTTTCATAATATGGCAGGTGTCCGCAATCAGTTGGATAATCGCGTATTCAATTCCATTGTGGACCATTTTCACATAATGACCAGCCCCTTCACGGCCCACATAGTCGCAACAACATACATCATCCTTGCAAGCTGCTATTTCCCGCAGCATATGGCCGCACTTTTCCCATCCTTCGCGGCTTCCGCCTACCATCATACTGGGTCCTGTAAGCGCTCCTTTCTCGCCGCCTGATATTCCTGCTCCTACAAAGCAAATTCCCTTTTTCCCCAGGCGGGTACAGCGATCTGCCGTATCCTGATAGAAGGAATTGCCTCCGTCAATAATCACATCGCCGGCATCCAGAAAAGGCACAAGGCTGTCCGACACCAGATCTACTGGCTTTCCTGCTGTAATCATTAAGAAGACAATATGGGGGCTTTTCAAGGATGCGATAAGCTCCTCTTCCTTGTCAAAAATCTCATAATCGCCTTTAGCCTTAAACCGCTTTCTTTCCTCCTCGGATTTACTGAATAAAGCCACCGAAAAACCTTTGCTCAAAAAATTTTTTGCCAGACTGCTTCCCATAACGCCGAGCCCGTATAGTGCCAAGTCGTATTGCTTCATAAAAAAGTGCCCTCCTACTTTCAAGTTCTGTTATTAAGTACCATTACGACCTTTCCTGTTTATTTTGGCATTTTCTCCAAATACAGGTAGATATCACATGTATCATATGTATAAATTAGACTATTTTTATTGACAATACAATCATACTATTTTACAATAAAAAACACAAGACTATTGTTTTTATTTTGAATAAAATAAGAAGAAAGGATACTTTATGCGCATTTTAGTATTGGAAAGCAGTACTGCCTCGGCAAAGGCCATGATTTATGACACCGAGGATGGCTCTTATGAGGCGAAAGCCCATCAGTATACGAACAATTATGAAGATGTCCGTATACACAAGGCGGATCTTGTCTTCGATCAGACTGTTGCCTTGGGAAAAGAACTGGCCGCCGGTAAAAAGGTAGATATTGTGTCTTTGAGCAGTACCTGGCAGAATGTATTTTTGGCAGACAAGCAGATGAACCCAAAGACGCCTGTTGAGACCTGGGCTTACACAGACGCCGCTCCTATCTGCAAAGAACTGCGAAAGGATGAGGCCTATGTTCGGGATTTTTATCACCGGACTGGCTGTATGGTAAATGCTATTTATCCAGCCTTCAAGCTTATGTATTTAAAGCAGAAAGGTCACCATTTGCCGGATTATTACATAACGGAACAGGGGAGCTATAACTGCTTTCGGTTGACTGGTATGCGTGTGGTGACACAATGTGTGGCTGCTGGTATGGGACTGATGAATCTCTATACCCGGACCTTTGACCCTGATATTCTGGCTCAGATTGGAATCACGGAAGATCTGCTCCCTGAACTGGTAGATTCTGATGTCAATTACCCCTTGACTGCAGAGGGCGCAGCGCTTCTTGGCTTGGAACCTGGGATTCCAGTCATTCCCTCCAGTGCAGATGGTGGACTAAACCAGGTAGGCGTGGGGGCCATCTCAGAAGGAGTTATGACCTTCTCCGTGGGTACCAGCGGAGCTATCCGACTGACCACTCAGAAGCCACTAGTTCCAGAAAATCCAAGTACCTGGTGCTATCGCTCCCCCAAGGCTTATTTAAGCGGAGCTGCCACTAATGGCTGCTGCAACTGTATAGACTGGTTCCGCAATAAAATGTTCCCATCCTCTATGTCCTACAGCGATATTGAAAAAGGTATCCAGGATCGGGAGACTACCCCTGTGTTTCTTCCATTTTTATTTGGAGAACGCTGTCCCGGTTGGAACGATGAAGGCACAGGAAGCTTTCTGGAAATAAAGCCTTATCACACTGTTTTTGATTTGTATCGTGCTGTTCAGGAGGGTGTGCTTTTCAATCTGTACCACTGTTATACTGCCCTCACTGCTCTGAATGGAGTTCCTACAAAAATCAAGTTCTCCGGTGGAATTCTCCATTCTCCTGAGTGGACGCAGATGTGCGCCGATATTTTCCAGGCTGACTTGGAAGTGGATAATGTAGAGCATGGTTCCATGATGGGTGCAGTAGTACTCGCTATGGAGCATTTGGGTATTATCAAGGATGTGCGTGATTTTGTACCGCCTGCAGAGCGAATTATTACTCCTAACGCAAAAAAGGCAGACTTCTATCAGGAAAAATATAGCCGTTATTTAAAATATTACGAAAAAAATAATCAGAGGTGTTGAAGAATGAAAGGAGATTTTTTATTATGAGTATGAAAGAAGTTATGAAAGATATTATGGCACAGGCTGCCGAAAAGAAGATTGTTCCTGTCGTAAAGCTGGATCGGGCTTCCGATGCCAAACCTCTGGCCGACGCTTTGATTGAGGGCGGACTTCCCGTGGCTGAAGTAACCTTCCGCACGGACGCCGCTGAAGAATCCATCCGTCAGATGGCCAAAATTCCTGGTATGCTGGTGGGGGCAGGCACTGTCACCAATCTTGATCAGGCCCAGAGAGCCATTGACGCAGGTGCTTCCTTTATCGTTACTCCCGGATTTTCTCCGAAGGTAACAGAATTCGCGGCAGATCATAAAATGCCTATCTTCCCCGGCGTTTCTACTCCTACAGAACTGATGATGGCCTTAGAATTTGAACTTCCGGTTGTAAAATTCTTCCCGGCAGAGCAATACGGCGGACTTGCTACGATAAAAGCCCTGGCAGGCCCCTTCCCGTCTATCCAGTTCATGCCCACCGGCGGTATCAATGCCAAGAACATTCTGGATTATCTGTCCTTCAAAAAAATTATTGCCTGTGGCGGAAGCTGGATGGTAAAGGATACTTATATTAATGAGGGGAACTTTGCTGAGATCGTGAAGCTGACAAGAGAGGCGGTAGAGCTGGTAAAATAGGGTATCTATTTCATAACGGTAAAAAGAAGAGGGAGAATGGCTTATTAAGGCTTTCTCCCTCTTTTATGAAAAGCTTTATATCTTGGAAATAAATTTATCAACTAAATTTCAAGATAGATTTAATCGTTCTCCCTTTCAACTGTGCGTCAAAGGCCTCCTCGTATTGTTCTGCATCAAACACACATCCGTCGCTCATCAATGTGTCTATGTCTAACATCTTAAACAGCCGGAGGGTTCTGGGGAATACATAGGGAGACTGGAATACGCCAGCTACAATTGTAACCTCTTTAAAAAATGCGCTCTGTAAATTTAAGGGGAAATTATAGTTCACATCATACAGTGCTGCAAAAAATTCAAGGGTTCCTCCCCTCCCCACAGCATCCAAAGCGCCTGGGCAGGCTTTTGTAGATCCTGACGCCTCTATTACTACATCAAATCCAAGTCCATCTGTGTATTTTAAAGCCATTTCTCCCACATTTTCTGAGGACGGATCGATAGTATGTACTGCTCCCAGTTTTTTTCCTACTTCCCGCTTCCAGGCAAGTGGTTCACATAATGTCAAATTTGCTGCGCCGGACAGTTTGGCCAATTGCAGTAATATTAATCCAATGCCGCCACCGCCGCTGATCATGACACTTTTTCCCGGTTTGATTTGAGCCAGATCAACTCCATGCAGGCATACAGAAATGGGTTCATGGAATACAGATTTTTCCATATCTGCATCATCGTCCAGTTTAAATACGGTTGCCTCGGAAGTAACAATGTAGTCTGCCATTGCAGACATATTTGATTTTACATTGCTGCAGAGGTGTTCCTGGCCGTTCTGGCAGTAATGGCATTTGCCACAGTATTGATTATAATAGTAAATGACCTTATCTCCCACTTTTAATCCTTTTGTAGTCGCCTCCGGCCCCAGTTCTGTGATTATGCCTGTAGCTTCATGCCCTAATGGATAATGGGTTGTATTCGCTAACACCAAAAAGTCCATTTCTTTTCTTAAAAAATGTAAATCAGAACCGCAGACGCCGCAACAGGCTACTCTTATTTTAACATCATCCGCTGCTTTGATTTCTGGCTCTGGAGCATCCTTTTGAAGCTCCAGCCCATGTTCCGTATAAAATAATTGTCGCATATTATCCCTCCTGCGCCTTTAATTTTTCCAAAATATCTTCGTAAGTCTGATGATCAATCGGATAAAATTTCAGCATTACTGCCGTAATAATCGCCAACACTCCTGGCACAATTGTGAAGATCATATTAATTCCATTGAGTACTTCTGAAGACTGAGTTGCTCCTGCCACATAACCCATAGAATCCATAATTACGCCCGCGCCAGCCACACCAATGGCCATTCCAACTTTCAAAAAGAAATTAACAATCGCTGAGATAAAGCCGGATGCACGCATACCGTAATGGTATTGGGTGTATTCTGTAGTATCTGGAACCATTCCATAGATCATAGTCGTAGCCATACCCATACACACTCCCATGATAGCCGTAGTGATGTAGATAGTCATCATTCCTCCACTGGTGACTGGATTTACAAAAAAGATGACAATCGTCAGAATTCCTGTTATCAAAAAACCAATCATGGGAACCGTAGCCTTGTTTTTTAACTTGGCTGAAAAAGTTCCAAGCAACAGAATTCCCACCATAGAAGAGCCCAGGTTGATTAAGGCGTAGGTTGCATATGCAAGCGCGTTATTGGCATTGTAGGTGAAATAATACAAAGCCACCGCACTTCTTCCATAATAGAATAATCCATAGATTAAAAATCCTGCTGAAAGAATAATGACTGGCATATTTCCTTTTAAAGCTTTAAAGCTCTCTATATATGAAACATCTTCATAAGGAGAATTTACAATTTCTTTTGTGCTTCTTACACATATCATATGACAGATTACCATAAGAATGGAAAAAGCAAGGGCTGTATAGAAATATCCTTTGGAGCTGTCCCCATTTCCAAACCAGATAACAAACCGCTGTGTACCATAGGAAATAATTACAGCAGCAACGTATGCAAAAAATAACCGATAGGTAGCCAGACTCCCGCGCTCCCTTGCATCAAGGGTTACTGCTGCTTCCATAGCAGAATAAGGCACGTTTACACAAGTATAGACAAATACCAGAAGGAAAAATGTCACGAAAGCATAAATAATTTTACCTGTACTGCTGCTGATTCCAATATCCGTAAAGCATAAAACATTAAGAATCGCAAGTGGTATGGACGCAAAGAGCATCCATGGACGATATCTTCCCCACTTACTTTTGGTGCGGTCTGACCACCGCCCCACCAGAGGGTCATTGATTGCATCCCATATTCTGGAGAGACCGATGATCGTTCCTGCAGTACCGGCTGCAATCCCCAAACTATCTGTCCAGAAATACATGAGAAAAGCTGACACAAAAGACCAACTGAAATTATTTCCAAAATCCCCGATTGCATATCCACACTTTTGTAGTGGCGATAATTTAACATTGGCTTCATCCACATTATATACTTTTGCCATATGAGTTCCCCCTTCTCGTACTTTCCCCGTTACAGCATTTTCATCATATTGTTCGCAAGGCCTTCCGCATCATATTCATTTAAATGATATAGGAAATTCGGCGTCGCCAAAGGCACAAACTCATCCGGGCATCCTAATATTTTAAATTTGCAGGAAACTCCTGCTTCCGCTAAAGTATTGCCTACTGCATACCCCAGTCCGCCGATTCTGTTATGATCCTGTGCACATACAATGCGACCTGTTTTTGCCGCCTCTATTACAGCTTCCTTATCCAGAGGTTTGATCGTATGCATATCAATCACTCTGATTTCAGCTCCTGTTTTGGCCTTGACTATTTCCGCTGCCTCCATGGCATGATGGACGACAATTCCAGACGCTATAAAAGCTCCATCTTCTCCTGCCCGGGGCGTCAGCGCTTTGCCTATTTCATACTTTTCACTTTCCTCATAGAGAGAGGTGGTTGCCTCCTTGCCCATTCGAATATATACTGGTCCCGGCCACTCCATGGTAGCTTTCAGAACTCTTGCAATCTGGAAAGGATCCCCTGGTTCTATGACAGTCATATTGGCAAAGCTGCTCATAATTGCACAGTCTTCCAGTGCACAGTGAGTACATCCGCTTTCAGCTCCAGAGTAGCCGGCATAGTTGGCTACAATCCGAACAGGTAGATTGCTGTAACAGATATCTGTGCGAACCTGCTCTGCTGCACGCATGGAAGCAAAAGGAGCGAAAGAAAATGCAAATGGAATAAAACCTTCTATAGCCATTCCCGCACAAAAGCTCATCAAATCCTGCTCTGCAATACCAACATTGTAGGAACGTTCTGGAAATTTCTTTTTAAACCCACTGATACGGGAGGAAACATCTACATCCGCACTGCAGACAATCATATTTGGATATTGTTCTCCCAGAGATTCCAGACATGCTCCCACTGCGTCGCGCAGACTGAAGAGATCTGCCACATTAATCGTCATACCAGCCATTAATCTTCACCCCATTTCTTATGATAAGCATCTTTAATTTCTGCAACTGCTGCCTGATAATTGTCACTGTCGATCATGCCAGCATGCCATTTTGAGTTGTTTTCCATGAAACTGATTCCATGTCCTTTCACTGTATTGCATACAACAACAGTGGGCACCTCACTGTCCGGCTTCGGAAGAGAGTCTACAGCCTCAACCAACTGTTGCATATCATTTCCATCCTTTACCTCAATTACATTCCAGTTAAAAGCTCTCCAGCGGGCGGCCATATCATTTAAAGGCATGTATTCCTCTGTGGAGCCGTCAAAAGAGAGGAAATTGCGGTCTACAAATACAATCAAATTGCCCAGCTTATGTTTTACTGCCGCCATAGCAGCCTCCCAAATACTTCCTTCTCCACATTCTCCGTCGCCTACTACCGTGAATACTCTGCTCTGAGAATTTTTTGCCTTCAATGCTGTAGCGATTCCCCCTGCTATGGGAAGCCCATGTCCCAGGGAACCAGTAGATACGTCTACATAAGGGTTGCGAAGATTACAGGAGTGCATACCAAACCTGCCAAAATCTGTCGCATATTCTTTATAAATGTCTTCTGTATGATAACAGCCAATCGCTGCCTGGCTAAAAGACGTCACTGCAGCGGCATGTCCTTTACTGAGTACAAACCGATCTCTTTCTTCCCATTGGGGATTGGCGGGATCGTAATGAATGGCATACTGCCAGATAACAGTCATAATATCACAGCAGGACATATCGCCGCCGATATGAATTACTGTCTGCTGACATAATTTTAAAAGATTCAGCCTTGTTTCCATGGAGGCTTTATCCAAACGTTTGATGGTTGCCTGATCTGTCATTTTACTTTAACACCTCCTTATTCCTCATTGCTGCATTTTATAACGATTTTGGGATACTCAGACTTTTTATACATTTCAAATGCTTCCGCTGCCTGATCTAAAGGCAGTACGGGTCCGATGATCTTATCTATCTGCATCTGAGGCAGCAAATCAATGACTCTTGGATAATTGTAAATTGTCGTGTAAACTGTATGTATACTTGCTTCTTTGGAATACATCTCATAGAGATTTACAGGCAGTTCATAATCCATAGGGAATACTGCAAAATATACTACCTTTCCTTTGTTGGCTACTAATTTCAGCATGGGAGGGGCGGCCGCAGGAACTCCAGAGGCCTCTATGATCACGTCATATCCCCGGTTTCCCGTAATTTTCATACCCTCTGCCACAATATCCTCTTTGGAAGGATCAATTACATACTGTGCCCCCATTTCCATTGCCCTCTGGCGTTTTTGAGGCAGCGGATCACTGGCAGTCAGTTTTGTTACGCCACGCTTTGTGAGCATGTCCAGAAGAATAGCCCCTATGCCTCCCACACCAGATATCAAAACAGAATCACCTACTTTTATATTTGCAATATCTATTCCCCTCATAGCAGATGCACATGGCTCTGCAATACAATAATGAAGAGGGTTGCCATCCTGGGGAATTTTGAAAATCATATCCAAATTCACAACTGCGTACTCTGTGGCCATAGGCATAGCAGAAGTTACATGTTCACAGAAGACGTCATTCCCACGCTTGCACTGTTCACAAACTCCACAATGCCCCAGACTTGCCACAGCTACCTTGTCGCCTACCTGATACCCCATCTGGGCTGCTTCCTTACTGAGTTCTATAATTGTTCCGGCTCCTTCATGTCCCAGCCCAAGTGGAAGCCACTCTTTTGGAAAATGATACAGATCATGTGTTACAATATGGACATCTGTTGCACACAGTGCGCAGTAATCTACTTTAATTTTGACTGCGTTTGGACGCATCTGCGGTTCCGGTAATTCGATTACATCTACTTTTCCCTCACATATCTTTGCTAATGCTTTCATGTTTGTCCCCTTTCACCTTGGATATTATTTATTTTGCCTAAATTTTGAATAAAATAGCGCGCTTTATTGTTCAAATTATTCATTTATTTTAAAGGCAAGTTGTCATTATTACAACCGATACGTTTTGGCATTAGGGGTGATTTTTTGCTTTTCTTTTTGAAATATTTTTAAATTATTTTTTCTAAGTGCATAAAATTTTGTGTTTTTCGAGCAAAATATTATACTTTTTTATCTTTTAGTTGAAAATTCGCCTTTTTTGTCATATAATTGGCTTGAGGGAGAGGTATGTATGAATTATTCCATTATTTCTGTAATTGGCATGACAAAACTGAATTCTATTATCACAGAATATATGGCGCAATTTGACAAATATTCTCTTGTGTTCCACTCACAAAACTCTGTGCCTGCGGCATCCATCATAGACAGTATTTCTGTGCAGATTATTATTTTACAGGAAGAGCTGAGTTTTTATAGTGAAAACTGGTTTATTCGGGATACACATTTACATAATCCGAATCTGAAATATATTGTGCTGAAAAGCAAGGAAAAGTCCAGCAAATTATCTGCTGAGAATAAAAATATTGTCACTGCCATATTAGATTGGGAAACGCTTACACTGGAAAATCTGGAAAAAGCTCTGGATACTGCAGCTTTTGAGTACGAACAGGAGCGTTTAAGGCAGAGTTGGGAACTGGATGACAGCCAATGGCAGAATTATTATATGGAATGGATCCAGAAAAGTAATATTTTAGCTGGTGTTTTGAACAAAACCCTTGATGCCCAGAAGCTGAATTGGAGAGAGTCGCCTAATCATTTTATTTTAGTCATTGCTGAAAATGCATCCCAGTCTGACTGGACATTTTATACCCAAAGCTCTGCCTTATTAGGAAAATTATACTACAGGCTAACCGTTTTGATGGAGCGTATGAATGGTACCGTCTTTATCTCCGGCGAAAAAAAGCTTTGCTTTTTAATTGGCGCTGTTTTAAATAATTATGAAAGTAAGCTGTCTATTTTACAGCAGGAATTGAACATTCTCCGAAATGAACTTTCTCTGCCTGTGTTGCAGCTTGCCGCCAGCGGTGTCATATCAGATTTCTCTCAGATTCCTGAATTATACAGGAATATTGACGGGATATTGCGTTACCATTTTTTTACAAATCAAAATATTATCATTACAGAACAATGGTTGACTGAATGTTCAGTCAAGTTGGTTTTTGCTGACTTTCATATGCAAATCAATCAGTTAAACCTTTCATTCGAGCATCAAAATTACTCAGATTTATCCAATGCTTTATCTGCTATCAAGAATATGACCTTAAACACTTTATCTTTTAATTCTTATTCTTATGTATGGGGTCAATTATGCTTTTTCTATTTTTTTCAGGCACAAAAATATAATTTGCCCACAGAACCGGCATTTTCCAGTATGGACAGCCATACCTATAAGAGTTTAGAATCTTCTTTTTCGAAACTTGCAGAATATATTATTTCACTATTTAAGATTCTGCCGAAGCAGAAGACTATAAGCAGCAATAATCCTCATATAAAAAAGGCTGCTGAATATATTCAACAAAATATATCTCAAAAGCTCAGTTTAACAGATGTGTCTTCTGCTGTACACGTTAGTCCGTCTTATCTGAGCCATTTATTTCAAAAAGAGTTGGGCACAACTTATATTGATTATACTAATCATTTGCGCATTAAGCATGCAGCACGGCTATTGATGGAGCCATCTAAAATTACACAAGTTGCTGTCCTGTCAGGATTTACTGACAGTAAATATTTCAGCAAAGTTTTTAAGCAAATTATGGGAGAGTCGCCGAAGGAATATCAATTGAGAGTAATGAGAAGAGAAAACCATTAAGAGGTGAAGAACTTGAAAAAAGTTTTTTTAGATAACCAACAAATACATATACAAGAGATCGAAGAGCCAGTCATTGAAAATGACTCAGATGTTCTCGTTGAGGTTTCTTATTCTTCTATTTGTGGATATGAATTAATGATATATCGCGGTCAGGCGTCTGCAGGATCCAATTATGAAGTGGGACATGAAGTATCCGGTGTTGTCTTGAAAACAGGAAAAAGCGTTACAGATTTCAAACCAGGCGATCCCGTCGTTGTCAGTCTAAACACACACTGTGGAAATTGTTCCATGTGCAGAAGAGGCCAGTATAATTACTGCCTAAATATGCACGTAGAATCAAATAATATGAGAGAGCGTATTGTGTGTCCTCAGACAGCCCTGTACCATCTTCATGACCTGTCTCTTCGGGAAGGGTGCTTAATTGAACCTTTGACCATGGCAATGTGCTGCGTGAATAATGCAAAGCCGTCTGCAGGGGACAGGGTTCTCGTTCTTGGCGGCGGAGCCATGGGACTTCTCATTTTAAAACTTCTTCTTCTCTATCCTGTTCAGGATGTTGCAGTTGCAGAGCCAAATCCACGCAAAAGAGAGATGGCACTTTCTTTTGGCGCCACACGCACCTTTGATCCTTATGCAGACAAATACATGGAGGAGGTTAGTAAGTTTTCTGACAATGAAGGTTACAACATTGTGATTGAGGCTTCAGGAAGCCCTGCCTCTGCTAAGATATCTCCTTACTTTGTGAGCCGCGGGGGACGTCTCGTCTTTTTTGGACTGTATGGTATGAATTTTGAACTGTCCCTGAATCTTTTTAGCCTTTACTGGAACGACATGCATATATCGGCTGTCTATCCTTCCACTTCCTACTATGTGGATGCCATAAAACTGGCGCCCCGGCTAAAATTGCAGGAGTTGATAACAGGAGAATTTCCCTTTGAACAGGCAGAGGAAGCATTTCGCGAAAAGGACACTGGGAATCATGTGAAGGTGGTTTTGAATTTTAAAGGAGAGTAAAATTTATAAGGTTAGATATGATGAAAATAGTTGTGAGAGTACCCTAATATGGGTATAATAGATTTAAAGTAGGAGGTATCAATATGTGTCAAATTGCTATTAATATACCAAATGAAGTTTTATATGATACAAAAATGAGTAGTGAGGAAGCTAGTCAGTTTGCAAGGCGCGCTGTAGCTCTTGGATATTATACCCAGAATGGTGTATCTATCGGATATTGTGCTCAAATTGCCGGAATGAGTGAGGAAGATTTTATAACATATCTTGGTAAAAATCAGGTTTCTATTTTTAGCTTTGATAATAAAGAAGAGTTTTTGGAGGAGTTAGATAATGCATAAAGTGGTTGTTAATTCTACTCCACTTATTGTACTTTGTAAAATCGGCCAATTAGACATTTTGAAGAAACTATATCATGAAATCTTAATTCCTACAGCTGTATACCGTGAAGTTACAGCTGTGGAAGATTCTGCCTGTATGCAAATCAAAGCTGCTGGAGAGTGGATTCATGTAGAACAAATTCAGGAGGATACAGATAAAAAGATGTACAAGGCCAAGCTACATGATGGTGAGGTTGAAGTTATGCTCCTTGCTCAAGAGAAATATGCAGACTTAGTTATTATCGACGATAATGCGGCAAAAAAAAACGGCAAAATATCTTGGGCTTACAGTTACTGGCACATTGGGAATTCTTATAAAAGCAAAGCAGAAGGGTATTATAAAGAAGCTTTATCCCTTGCTTTTTGAAATGAAACAAAATGGATTTTATATTAATCCTGCATTAGAAGCCACGGTATTGGAACTGGCAGGAGAAAATCTTGTAGACAAAAGAATTTAAGGAGTACCCCATGATATTAAGTGATCTTTTAGTTGATTATGAATATGTATACAATGCTCTCATCGAGTGCACAGATTATTTTTCTGCCTGCGATGAATTGATCGATGATTATTTCTCTACCATTTCAAATGCTGCTGGTACTTTTTTTAAACTGTCCCAAGTATTTGATAGTGACAAAAATGAGTTGATTCATCAATTAAGAAATACATATGACAATTCATTTGCAACGATTACGAAAATGATTACCCTCAGTTTCCCATTTTATGGAACTATGACCAAATTAAAAGAGTACGAATTTAAAAATACTGTGTTGGAAAAAGATGTACATGAATTTCTGCAGCATGGACATGATGTCATGGATGCAACAAACGAAATCATCACTGCTCAGTTACCTGGAATGAAGGCCAACGCCTTGCTGCTTAGGCTTATTGAGCCGCTGCGGGAACTTACACAATCCTACTATACATTAAAGAAGTACGCGACACATTTTTATGATATTGATAAAATGCTTTTTGAGACAATTCCTGAAAATGAACTTGATTCCCAGCAATATAATAATATTGAACTGCGTTCCATGAAACCCTTGCTGGACTTCAGCTCTTTTGCAGACGACATTAAATACCTGGCCTCTTTTATCAGCCAATATGAATCTATCATGAATTCCAGTTCCGGCGGCGAAACTGCCAAAATCTATACCCAGCGAATTGAAAACGGTTCCCTGCGAATCGTCTGGGGAAGCCACACCATAGAGCTTTCTAGGATCAGCGGCATTATCAAAGCTATTTCTGAAGGTATTCGAATGTTCCGAATGACAACTTCAGAAAGACGTGCTATAGATGAAAATACACGTACTAAAAAATTGGAAAATGACGAAAAAGAATTGGCCATTATCAATTCACAAATCAAAAATATCGCACAATTTACTGGCTTGTCCTCTGACAATCCAGAAGATGTAGAAAAAATGCAAAAACTTTGCCTCCCCTTAGTCCGTTACATATACAATAATCCCATCGGCATGATTGGAAACTACAAATATAACTTAAACAACGATCTGAAGTTAATAGAATCCTTTTACAATTCACAGGAAATATCCCCTATAAGCGACGAAAACAATGGGCAGTGAAAGTAGGATATCTTAATGGTTATCTCACTGACAAAAAAGGAACTATCCTATCCCAGGGCAGTTCCTTTTTATCGTCTTTAATCTAACTCATTTTCTACAGCAGTAACCTCTACTTCTTAAACCTCAACTGGTTCCTCTTCCATATACTCTACTGCTTCTTCCAGATCTTCATTCTCAAGGGCCTCATTTCCCAACTCTTCATTCAGATCCAGCTCTTCCTCAAAGTCTAAATCCTCTGAGAGCTCCAGCTCATCAAATTCTTCAATATCCGTATCCAGTTTCACAGAGCGATAACGCTTCATACCTGTACCTGCGGGAATCAGTTTACCGATAATTACGTTCTCTTTCAAACCAATCAGCGGATCCACCTTACCCTTAATGGCAGCCTCTGTCAGAACCTTTGTGGTCTCCTGGAAGGATGCCGCAGACAGGAAGGAGTTTGTTGCCAGAGAAGCCTTGGTAATACCAAGCATCACCTGTTTGCCCTCTGCCGGACGCTTGCCCTCTGAGAGCAACTTCTCGTTCATATCCTCATACTCGAGAACATCAATCAGTGTACCTGGCAGGAAATCAGCATCCCCATTATCCTCAATGCGAACTTTCTTCAACATCTGGCGCACAATCATCTCAATATGCTTATCATTGATATCCACACCCTGCAGGCGGTATACACGCTGCACTTCCTGAATCATATAATCCTGAACGGCACGAATACCCTTGATCTTCAAAATATCATGGGGGTTTACACTACCTTCTGTCAGCTCGTCGCCAGCCTCCAGCTCCTGTCCGTCCTGAACCTTGATCCGGGAACCATAGGGAATCAGATAAGTCTTAGACTCACCATCGCCATTGGTGATCTGAATCTCACGCTTTTTCTTGCTGTCAAGAATTGTCACGGTTCCAGGAATCTCTGTAATAATTGCAAGTCCTTTAGGCTTTCTTGCCTCGAAAAGCTCCTCCACACGGGGAAGACCCTGAGTGATATCGCCACCGGCCACACCGCCAGTATGGAAGGTACGCATAGTAAGCTGTGTACCTGGCTCACCGATAGACTGAGCCGCAATAATACCGACTGTCTCGCCTACCTGAACAGCCTCACCCGTTGCCATGTTGGAGCCATAGCATTTTGCACAGACACCCACATGGGATTTACAAGTCAGAATCGTACGAATTTTCAAACGGTCAAATGGATTTCCGTTTTCGTCCACTCCAGAATTGATAATAGCTGCCGCACGTTTTGGTGTGATCATGTGATTTGCCTTTACAATCACATTGCCGTCTTTATCCTTAATCGTCTCACAGGTAAAGCGTCCTGTAATACGCTCCTGTAAGCTCTCAATCTCTTCTTTTCCGTCCATGAATGCTTTGACTACCATGCCAGGAATCTCATCCTTGCCCTCGCAGCAATCCACTTCCCGGATAATCAGCTCCTGGGACACATCCACCAGACGCCGTGTCAGATAACCTGAGTCAGCCGTACGCAATGCCGTATCAGACAGACCTTTTCTGGCTCCGTGTGCAGACATGAAATACTCCAATACGTCCAATCCTTCACGGAAATTAGACTTAATAGGCAGCTCAATGGTGTGACCTGTTGTATCAGCCATCAGTCCACGCATACCTGCAAGCTGCTTAATCTGCTTATCAGAACCACGGGCTCCAGAGTCAGCCATCATATAGATATTGTTGTACTTATCCAGTCCATCCAGCAGCGCTTTTGTCAGAACTGCGTCTGTCTCTTTCCAGGTTTCTACCACTTCTTTGTAACGCTCTGCCTCTGTGATAAGACCACGCTTATAGTTTCTCGTAATCTTATCCACAGTATCCTGGGCTTTCTGAATCAGTTCTGGCTTCTCAGGCGGCACTGTCATATCAGAAATAGATACTGTCATGGCCGCTCTTGTAGAGTATTTATAGCCCATTGACTTAATGTCATCCAGCACCTCTGCAGTCCTGGTGGCGCCGTGAGTATTGATAACCTTTTCCAGAATCTGCTTTAAGCCCTTTTTGCCTACATGGAAATCCACTTCCAGCTTCAGCTCATTGCCCGGAATACTCCGGTCTACAAATCCCAGGTCTTGAGGAAGGATCTCATTGAAAATGAAACGTCCCATAGTAGACTCAATAAGATCTGAGATCTCACTTCCATCTGCCAGCTTTTTCGTAACTTTCACTTTTATCTTTGACTGAAGGCAGATAAACCCATTCTCATATGCGAGAATTGCCTCATTTACATTCTTAAAATACTTCCCCTCGCCTTTGATACCCGGACGCTCCTGGGTCAGATAATAAATACCAAGAACCATATCCTGTGATGGAACGGCCACAGGGCCGCCATCCGAAGGCTTCAAGAGGTTATTGGGAGAGAGCAAAAGGAAGCGGCACTCTGCCTGAGCCTCTACGGACAGAGGAAGATGAACTGCCATCTGGTCTCCGTCAAAATCCGCGTTAAAAGCCGTACATACAAGAGGATGCAGCTTAATCGCCTTACCCTCTACCAGGATAGGCTCAAAGGCCTGAATACCCAGTCTGTGCAGAGTAGGAGCGCGGTTCAGCATAACAGGATGCTCTTTGATAACTTCCTCCAGTACATCCCATACCTCCGGCTGTACCTGACGCTCAACCATTTTCTTAGCGCTCTTAATGTTGTGAGCAGTTCCATTCTGTACCAATTCCTTCATAACAAAAGGTTTGAACAGCTCAATGGCCATTTCCTTGGGGAGACCGCACTGATAAATCTTAAGCTCTGGTCCTACCACGATAACAGAACGCCCAGAATAATCTACACGTTTTCCCAACAGGTTCTGGCGGAAACGTCCTGATTTGCCCTTCAGCATATCAGAGAGAGATTTCAGAGCACGGTTGCCCGGTCCTGTCACAGGACGTCCTCTTCTTCCATTGTCAATCAGAGCGTCTACAGCCTCCTGGAGCATACGCTTTTCATTTCTCACAATAATGTCTGGGGCTCCTAATTCCAACAAACGTTTCAGACGATTATTGCGGTTAATAATTCTTCTATACAAGTCATTCAAATCGGAAGTGGCAAATCTGCCACCGTCCAACTGAACCATAGGACGCAGATCTGGGGGAATAACTGGGATCGCATCCATAATCATCCATTCTGGCTTATTGCCAGATCCGTGGAAAGCTTCTACCACTTCCAGGCGCTTGATTATGCGGGCACGTTTCTGTCCCGTGGCATCTCTCAGGGCTGCCTTTAGCTCTGTGGATTCTTTTTCCAGATCAATAGCCTCTAAAAGCTCCTTAATGGATTCTGCGCCCATTCCCACGCGGAAACGGCTTCCGTATTTCTCCCGCATGTCCTGATACTCTTTCTCCGTCAGTACTTGCTTATACTGAAGCTCTGTATCCCCTGCATCCAGTACAATATAGGACGCAAAATACAGTACCTTCTCCAGGGTACGTGGAGAGAGATCAAGAATCAATCCCATACGGCTGGGAATTCCTTTAAAATACCAAATATGAGATACAGGAGCAGCCAGCTCAATATGGCCCATACGCTCCCGACGTACATTGGATTTTGTGACTTCCACGCCGCAACGGTCGCAGACAACACCTTTATAGCGGATTTTTTTGTATTTTCCGCAGTGACACTCCCAGTCCTTACTGGGTCCGAAGATGCGTTCGCAGAATAAGCCGTCTTTTTCCGGTTTCAGGGTTCTATAATTAATAGTTTCCGGTTTTTTCACTTCGCCTCTGGACCATTCCCGAATCTTTTCAGGAGATGCGAGTCCAATTCGGATCGCATCAAAAGTCATAGGCTGATACACCGCATGATTCGTTGTTTCTGGCATGAATGGCACTCCCTTCTTATTCTTCATCAAAATCTTCTTCGAAGTCTAAAAACTCATCCTCGTCGTCTTCTTCCTCTTCCGTGATATCAATCAGTTCTTCTCCCTCGAATTCCTGCTTGCTGAATCCATATTCTCCCAAGGGTTCTTCATCTTTTCCAAAATGTCTGTCACCCTCGATGATAGAGCGCAAATCTACTTCGCCGTAATCACTTGTCTCCATGATTTCAACTTCTGTATTGTCATCCCGAAGGACTCTCACATCCAGTCCAAGAGACTGAAGCTCTTTCAAGAGTACCTTAAAGGATTCTGGAATACCTGGTTCTGGTATATTGTCACCCTTAATGATAGCTTCATAAGTCTTTACACGTCCAATCACATCGTCCGACTTCATAGTGAGAATCTCCTGCAGAGTGTAAGACGCGCCGTAAGCCTCCAGAGCCCAAACCTCCATTTCTCCGAAGCGCTGGCCGCCAAACTGGGCTTTTCCTCCCAGAGGCTGCTGTGTCACCAGAGAGTATGGTCCCGTAGAACGGGCATGGATCTTATCATCCACCAGGTGATGGAGTTTCAGGTAGTGCATGTGACCGATAGTGACAGGGCTGTCAAAATATTCTCCTGTCCGGCCATCCCGCAGACGAACCTTTCCGTCTCTGGAAATAGGCACGCCTTTCCACACAGAGCGGTGATCCCGATTCTCATACAGATAATCCATAACTTCAGGAAGTAGTTCCTGCCCATGCTTTTCCTTAAATTCTTCCCACTCAAGATTGACATAATCATTGGCCAAATCCAGAGTGTCCATAATATCATTCTCATTCGCACCGTCAAAGACTGGTGTCGCCACATTGAATCCAAGGGCTTTTGCTGCCAGGCTCAAGTGAATCTCAAGTACCTGTCCGATATTCATACGGGAGGGCACGCCCAAAGGATTCAACACAATATCCAGCGGGCGTCCGTTTGGCAGGAATGGCATATCTTCTACCGGAAGCACACGGGAAACTACACCCTTGTTGCCGTGACGTCCTGCCATCTTATCGCCAACGGAAATCTTTCTCTTTTGCGCAATATAAATGCGGACTGCCTGGTTCACGCCCGGAGACAACTCATCCCCGTTCTCTCTTGTAAATACTTTGGCATCCACCACGATTCCATATTCTCCATGAGGCACTTTCAGAGACGTATCGCGAACCTCCCTAGCCTTCTCGCCAAAGATGGCGCGCAGAAGACGTTCTTCCGCGGTCAGCTCTGTCTCTCCCTTTGGCGTAACCTTACCCACAAGAATATCGCCTGCCCGAACCTCTGCACCGATACGGATGATTCCCCGCTCGTCCAGATCCTTCAGAGCATCGTCACCCACACCTGACACATCACGGGTGATCTCTTCTGGCCCCAGCTTCGTATCCCGGGCCTCTGCCTCATACTCCTCTATATGAACGGAGGTATATACATCCTCCTGTACCAAACGCTCACTCAGAAGAACAGCGTCCTCATAGTTATAACCTTCCCATGTCATAAATCCAATCAGCGGATTCTTACCCAGAGCTATTTCCCCGTTGGAGGTAGAGGGACCATCTGCAATTACCTGGCCCTCTTCCACTTTATCACCCTTAAATACAATGGGCTTCTGGTTATAGCAGTTGCTCTGATTGCTTCGTGCGAACTTGGTCAAATGGTAAGTGTCCCTGCTTCCGTCCTCACAGCGAATTGTAATCTCATTGGAAACAGAGCGCTCTACCACGCCTGAATGTTTGGCAACTACGCAGACTCCAGAGTCTACTGCTGTCTTTGTCTCCATTCCCGTTCCAACCACAGGTGCCTCTGTCATCAAAAGAGGAACAGCCTGACGCTGCATGTTGGATCCCATTAAGGCACGGTTGGCGTCATCATTTTCCAGGAAAGGAATGAGTGCAGTTGCCACAGAGAAGACCATCTTTGGAGACACATCCATGTAGTCAAACATGGAGCGCTCATATTCCTGAGTCTCCTCACGGTAACGACCAGATACATTTTTACGGACAAAATGCCCGTCTTCGTCCAAGGCTTCATTCGCCTGGGCCACATGGTAATTGTCCTCTTCGTCTGCAGTCATGTAGACTACTTCATCCGTTACTCGTGGATTTTTGGGATCAGATTTATCAATTTTGCGGTAGGGCGTCTCCACAAAGCCATACTCGTTAATTCTCGCATAGGTAGCCAGTGAGTTGATCAAACCAATGTTGGGACCTTCAGGAGTCTCAATAGGGCACATTCTTCCATAATGAGAGTAGTGAACGTCACGAACCTCAAATCCTGCACGATCTCTGGACAAACCTCCAGGTCCCAGTGCGGACAGACGGCGCTTGTGAGTCAGCTCTCCCAGTGGGTTGTTCTGATCCATGAACTGAGACAGCTGGGAGGAACCAAAGAATTCCTTCACAGCAGCAGTCACCGGTTTGATATTGATCAGAGACTGAGGCGTAATATTCTCCTGATCCTGGGTTGTCATGCGCTCTCTGACCGTACGCTCCATTCTGGACAGACCGATACGGTACTGATTCTGTAAAAGTTCTCCCACTGCACGGATTCGACGGTTGCCCAGATGGTCAATATCATCATCGTTGCCCACGCCATATTCCAGGTGGAGATTATAATTAATAGAAGCAATGATATCTTCCTTTGTGATATGCTTGGGGATCAACTCATGAATATCCCGCTTTACAGCTTCTTTTATCTCTTCTAAATCACTATTTTCTTCCAGTATTTTTTTCAGGGCCGGATAATATACTAATTCCGTAACACCCAGCTCCTTCGGATTTACATCAATAAAATGTGTGATGTCAACCATCATACTGGATATAATACGAATATCCCGCTCTTCGCCTTTGATCATGACAAAAGGAACTGCTGAATTCTGGATTTTGTCAGCCAGCTCTCTGGTAGCCTCAGTACCTGCCTCAGCAATAATCTCGCCGGTAAGAGTGTCCACTACATCCTCTGCCAGAACCTGTCCGTTAATACGATTGCGAAGCATCAGCTTTTTATTAAATTTATAACGGCCTACCTTTGCCAGATCATATCTTCTCGGATCAAAAAACATACTGGTGATCAAGCTTTCTGCGCTCTCCACAGCCAAAGGCTCCCCTGGACGGATCTTCTTGTACAATTCCAGAAGACCTTCCTGGTAATTTTCTGCCGTATCCTTGCTTAAGGTGGCCAAAATCTTTGGCTCTTCCCCAAAGAGGTCCAGAATTTCCGCATTGGTTCCATATCCAAGTGCACGAACCAGAACTGTAATTGGAACCTTTCTAGTCCTATCCACTCGTACATAGAAAATGTCATTGGAATCTGTCTCATATTCCAGCCATGCACCACGGTTTGGAATCACAGTACAGGAATAAAGCCCTTTACCTACCTTATCGTGATCAATTGCATAATAGATGCCGGGGGAACGAACAAGTTGGCTTACGATAACACGCTCTGCACCGTTAATTACAAAAGTACCAGTCTCTGTCATCAGTGGCAAATCACCCATGAAAATTTCATTTTCATTGATTTCATCTGTCTCTTTATTATAAAGACGTACTTTTACCTTTAAAGGAGCTGCATACGTTGCATCTCTTTCCTTACATTCTTCAATTGTGTATTTAATATTGTCACCTGTTGTGCAAAGCTTAAAATCCACAAATTCAAGGCTCAGATGTCCACTGTAGTCAGCGATAGGAGAAATATCTGCGAACACTTCCCGAAGTCCTTCATCCAGAAACCACTGATAGGAATCCTTCTGAACTTCGATCAGATTCGGCATCTCCAAAACTTCTTTTTGTCTTGAATAGCTCATTCTACTGCTCTTGCCGGTTGTAATAGGACGTATCCTGTTCTTTTCCATTGACGTTCACCCCTTGTTTTATTTTGTGAATCCATCTCGATACGAAATTAGAGCACAACTCACCACAATAGTGCACTCTATACGATATCATAAATCAGCAAGGGTGTCAAGAAATTTTTGGAAGTCCTTTATAAGAATATTGATTCAAACAATGGGGCTGCTGCTCAATAGATTATTCATCTACTTTTGCAACAGCCCCTTCAGTTTTTACAGCTCATCGATACCCCTGCAACTCTTCATATTCCACGATCAAATCCCTGTTTGCCATCTCATATTCATTTAAGACGGTATCGTCAAAATCCTCCGGTGAGATCGTCCCCTCATACCAGTCGCAACTGTCAAAATGCGCCTGAAGAGCCTCATCGTCGAACCGTCTTCCATATCTTGCATAAAGCTCATTTCGTGCGATCCGGCAATCCTCCTGGGTAAATCCTGCAAGATCATCCAGTGTCAAATATTTCTTATCACTATCAGGGAGCATATACTGGCTTTCGGCGGCATTTTCATAAGCATACATTTCAGATCGTATGGAGTTTACACTGTATCCGTTAAAGCAGCTGCCCCGATTATATCTCACTGTAGCTGTCACCCTGTAAGCATAGTATACACCCAGATCATCCCAATAATCATAAATACTGTCTGCAGTAATCGCCCACTCGCCATTTCCCAATTTCTCCACCGCATAATTATCCATATACCAGCCGGCCTGAGCATGGGCGTAATGGTCCCATGCCAGATAATCACCGATGATTTCTCCATCACCAGAAGAAGCATAGATGTCTGAGAAATGATACTCAGTACCAACGGCAGAAGAAGCTATGTAATCCATTTGTTCACGGGAAAGAGCAAACTCCCTTCCCGCCTGCCGGGCAACCTCTTCATTTTCTTCTGGAAGAGTCTGATAATAATTTGTAAATCCCATAATATCCTGAATCATAGATATCAAACGCCATTCCTCTATATCCTTTATGTAAATTTCCGTTCCCCCACCGAGCTCATCAGTCGCCCAATATGACAGGCCCCCAATCAATGTTTTTAAATCTTCACACTTTTCTATATTCAACTTTGCCGGTGTATCTACGTCCGGCTCTGCTGCTGGTGCCTCTTCCGGTTCCACAGGCTCTGTCGATGCATCATCGGCCATCTCCTGCTCTGCCATAGTATCTCCATAGGATTGAGAATCCTCATTCCCATTGCCGCTTAAGATATTCACAGCCGAAACAATCAGCCAGATGGCCGCGAGGCCAAGGACCACACCTATGATAATCTTTTTGTAATCAAAGGATTCCTTTCCTTTGAAAACATGGTTATCTGCCACCTGTTCGCCTGCCAAAGAAGCAGGTATTGGAGACGTAGCACTTGTTCCTGCCGTTGCTCTCGTAATATTTGGCTGTCCCGTCATTGTCTTTTCTCTCTCAGAAACATTCTGAACAGCGGCCGCTTTTGATGGTATATTATAGTCTCCCCTGGTCGTCCCCTGTCGTATTGGCTCCGCATATAAATCCCTCTGAAATTCTCCTACCGTCTGGTATCTGCCCTCTGCAAATACCGACATGGCTTTGAGCAGCGCCCCTTCCTGGGCTGGGGCCAGCCCTGCCCCTAGTTCATTGGGCCTCCTAAGCCCATCTTCTCTCATTCTCTCCATAGCCTCTGGCGGAGTCACTCCCGTAAGGCATTTATAGATAGTTCCTGCCAGGGCATAGATGTCCGACCAGGGGCCTTGCTTTCCTTTGCTGCGGTACTGCTCTTCCGGGGCATAGCCAGGCTTTAGCATGACAGACAGGCTTTTCTCCCCTCCCTCCGTGTAATCCCTGGCAGCTCCAAAATCCAACAGCTTCATCTGACCTCCAGGAAGCAACATAATATTGTCCGGGCTGATATCACGATGGATCAGTCCTTGTCTGTGCACTTCCTCCAGGGCAACAAAAATCGGTTGCAGGGCTGGCAAGAGTGTTGCTGCCGGCAACTTTCCTCCCATACTTTTTGCATAATTTTTTAATGTGGTTCCTTCCAGATATTCCAGAACAATGTAAGCAGTATTGTTTTCCTGAAAAAAGTCGCGCACACCAACTACACCCGGCAAGTGAGAACATTTTCCCAGGCTCCGGGCTTCCTTTAAGAAGTTATCTCTCCATTTATAAATCGTTTCCGCATTTTGGCCAGAATACACAGTCAGAGCATTTGTGCTCACCGCTTCTCTGGTGGCATAACCGTTGGGATAGAATTCCTTGATGGCTACCTTCATTTCCAGGTTCAGGTCAAATCCTATGTAGGTGATTCCGAATCCACCCTCACCCAGTACATCTCCTACCAGATATTTTCCCTGTAGGATAGTAAAAGGCTTCAACTGATGAGTAATCTCCATACTCTGCCCCAGAATATGGCCGCAGACGGGACATGGCGTCCCGTTGCTTACATTCACTTCATTCATACAATGCGTACATACTTTATTAATATCCATTCCTATACTCCCGTTTTATAACCTATACAAATTTATTTTGCCTTTTACTGTAATTGCTCTGCCCATTGATATATTTCTTTGGATTCCTGCAATACACATTCTTCCCAGAAGTAAAAGCTTTCAGACTCTTCATTATCGTGAATTTCTGACACACTGGGATCATTTATATCAGGAACATAAAGCCAGCGGAAAAGCTTTTCCTGCCAAAAGTATAATCTGTGAGAATCGTCTCCTTCATAATAAGCAAAAATCAAATCTCCATTTTCAAAATAGAAATATCGAGTATACCATTTTTGCTCCTTATCTTTTGAAAAGATTTCCCGTATGTATCCTGCGTCATCATAATAAGCGGTTGTCCATTCATCTAATGCTACCGCCCAATAGCTCTCCTCATTCACAGCGGCGACTGTCTCATTATAAATATCTCGGATTCGAAGCACCTCATCTTCAATCCTGTCTGCCGGCAAACGCTCTGCCGGTTCTTCTGGCGTATCCTCCTCTGTCGATTCAAGCAAATCTCCACGATATAGATTGATCCTGGAATCTTCTGTCAATGCTCCTGTATTTCCATCATAAGATATCTCTATCACGTAAGGATTCTTTTCTGTGCTTACAAAATGTACGCCTTCGTCAAATCCAAAGTCACCAACACCTTCGCCTACCAAGTAGTTTGCATTGTCTGCAATTCCAAGTTCTTCTAGCACATCCTCAATCTGATACTTCTTTTCGGGATTAAAATCCAATATTTCTCTTATGCTTCCTGAGATAAACCATAAAGCATTATTTTCTGTTGACACTTCAAAGGTGCAGTCACCATATCTGAGCTGTCTTGTCCAAAAACCGTCTTCTCCAGAGTCAAAATCGGGTTCTCCATAGACTTCAACAACCTGTTCGTAAGTCATCCCAAAGCAATCGTAGATTTCCGGTTTGATACGCAAAATCTCATTTTCTGGCGCTTCTGTCTGAATGTCTGTGTCTGTTTGGGCATCCAGCTCTGTCTGACCATCTTGTATTTCAGAAGAACTGGTCTGAGTAGGCTCTTCTTTTTTATCACTTCCAAATGCTTTTGTAGCCAGAATGATAATACAAAGTGTTACAAATGCTGCTGCCCCAACAGCAATCCACATAGCTTTTCCCTTTGGCTGCTTTCCCGCTGCCTCTGGCTTCGGCACAAATATATCCTTTGGCTCCACCGTGGCTTCTGGTGCTGTCTGAACTGAATCCGTAATAACTGGCCGCACTGCCGGTTGGACGCCTTCTTTCACATAAAGCGCATCATGAAACTGGGCTACTGTCTGATATCTGCCCTCCGCAAATACCGCCATCGCTTTGAGCAGTGCTTCTTCCTGGGCTAGAGACAGTCCCGCCCCCAGTTCATTAGGTCTCCTAAGCCCATCCTCTCTCATTCTCTCCATGGCCTCTGGTGGGGTCACTCCTGTGAGACATTTATAGATGGTTCCTGCCAGAGCATAGATGTCCGACCAGGGGCCCTGCTTTCCCTTGCTTCGATACTGCTCTTCCGGGGCATAGCCTGGCTTTAACATGACAGAGAGACTTTTCTCTCCTCCTTCTGTGTAATCCCTGGCTGCTCCAAAATCCAGCAGTTTCATCTGGCCGCCGGGAAGCAGCATAATATTATCCGGGCTAATATCACGGTGGATCAAGCCCTGTCTGTGTACTTCTTCCAGGGCAATAAAAATCGGCTCCAGGGCAGGTAGAAGCATTGATGCTGGTATCTTTCCGCCCATACTCTTGGCATAGTTTTTCAGTGTCGTTCCTTCTAAATATTCCAGTACGATGTAGGCCGTATTGTTCTCCTGGAAAAAGTCACGCACACCAACTACGCCAGGTAAATGAGAACATTTTCCCAAGCTTCGGGCTTCCTTTAGGAAGTTATCTCTCCATTTGTAAATTGTTTCCGCATTTTGGCCAGAATACACGGTCAGAGCATTTGTACTTACCGCTTCTCTTGTAGCATATCCGTTGGGATAAAACTCCTTGATGGCTACCTTCATTTCCAGGTTCAGGTCAAATCCTATGTAGGTGATTCCGAATCCACCCTCACCCAGTACATCTCCTACCAGATATTTTCCCTGGAGGATTGTCAGTGGCTTCAATTGATGTGTGATCTCCATAGTCTGCCCCAGAACATGGCCGCAGATGGGACAAGGCATCCCCTTTTCTTGATTTACTTCAGTCATGCAGTGCGTACATATTTTATTAATATCCATTTTCCATCGTACCTCAAATCATTTATCCATCATATCCATGAAATTTGGTATTCATAGGAGCCAAACAGGATAATATCCTGCATCTCCAGCTGAAATTCTCCCACAATGGGTACGCCATTCACATAAGTTCCATTGGTAGAATCCTCATCCACAATATAAACTACGCCTCGTCTCAGATGCAGAGAGCAGTGTACTTCTGACAGTGCAGCGTCCTCTGGGATGGATAATTGACAGCGCCTACTTCTGCCTATCTTAATCTCATTTTTTAAAGTAAGGGTATATCCCTCTCCTCCGCCTTGCCGCTTCAGGCTTATTTCAAGCGGTTTATTTAGTACCACGCCGTCTTCAAAGGCTTCTTCCTCTTCCTGTTTGCCCTTTTTCCGTAAAACTACTATTATAATAACCAGGATCACCGCAACAACGACGGCCCCTGCAATGGCCAGTACCAAAAATGAGGATTCTTCCTTCGGTTCCTCTTCTGGTTCCGGGGCAGGTTCTGGTGTGGGCTCTGGAACCGGCTCGGGCGTGATTTCCTCCGGGCTTTCCTGCTTCAATAATTGTGAAATGCTTTCTGTCCCCGTCTCATAATCTGCCTGCATGCTCTCTGTTCCATCAGAGAGTGTCAGAGAAAATGATATGGTATTCTTCTGAGTTTCTATCCCCGATACATTCGCAGTCACCACAAGGCTATTGTTTACATAATTTTGAATCTTTCCATATACTTCTTCATTGCCGTATCCATCTACAACCGGTGCAAAATGATGACCGCCGGAGGAATATCTGGCAAAACTTCCGAGAATTTTCGCTCCTTCCAGCTGCATCTCAGTAGGATTCTCCTTAAGCATCGCCACAGTAAATACTGGAATATGACTTTCTTTTACTGCCGTTTCCGCCTCTCCCTGAGTAATACCTGTGGCCTGGTCGTCAGCGCCGTCGGAGAATATGATGAGATATTTTTTCTTAGGAAGATCACTCTTCAACAAATCTTCAATTTCTTCTTTAATGCTGGCATAAAGATTCGTGTCCTCTTTGGTCACTTCAACAGGTTCCACATAACTCTTGATCTCTGCCGCATCCTCCATAAAGTCCGAGGAGTTCAACTCATTTCCCATAAGTGTAATGCATACCTGATCTTCTGGCTTTTTTCCATCAGCCAGCTGCCCAATCATTTTCTTTACTTCATCAATCCGATCCTGGCTCATGGAACCTGAAATATCGACCATACACACATAAGAAATTTTTTCACTTGACTCATTTAAGGCCTGAATCTGCTGAATCTCATATTCCTGCCCGTCCACCGACACCTTACTCTCGGTGGCAGAAGGCAAAAAAGTATCTTCATGATTTTGATTCACATAGATCTTACACTGGCCATCCGAAGAATCTATGCCGTCAATATAAGCCTCTCTGGCTGCAGCCATTGTGTTTATACCTGTGATCAGCAGCAGACAGATAACACTTGCTGCAATTATTCTTATCCTTGTTCCTTTTCTCATTTTTCCTCCCTCGCTTCTATGTATTGCAGAGTTTTCCCTGACTAATCCCGGAAAAACACTGCGATTGCAGAATTATTATCATGATCACCCCGGACTCTTCCCTTCAAAATCCTTACCATTTCCTTTAGCCAGTCCTTTGGCGTATCAGCATGTTTCAGGGTCTCCTCCATTTCTTCCTCTGTCACATATTCCCAAAAGCCATCTGTGCACAGCAAAAAAGCGTGTTCGGCAGCTCTTTCCATTTTACAGCTGCCGAATTCAGGCCTGGCCATATCCTCTGTCCCCACTACTTTCAGCAATTTGCTGCGATCCCTGTGAAAACGCACTTCATCCAAAGTGATTTCCCCAGCCAGCACTGCCATACGGGACACACTGTGATCAAAGGTACAAAAGACTTCCTTCCCATTGACGAAATGATAGATTCGACTATCGCCCAAATGAGCCCACACCGCCCCTCCTGTTTCTTCATTGGCACAAAGCACGGCAAGGGTTGTTTTCATCTGACAGTCTGGTGTCTGTAGCTTTAAGATTGCTTCATTTGCCTGTTCAAACCACACATCGAATTGCTCCCTAGTAATATGTTCTATATCCGAAAGCTGCCGGAAGTTCTGCTTCACTACTTGTGCTGCCGCTTGGGAAGCCTGACTTCCGCCACCATGTCCTCCAAGGCCGTCTGCCACCAGGGCGCACAGCACATTCTTTCGTTTCACGGCGACACAGGTGTCCTCATTATATTCCCGGCTGCCCTGATTCGAATATTTACTCGCTGTCATATTTCCTTCCCACTTTCTTATCCAATTACTTCCACAATGATTGCCGTATAATTATCCTGGTTCCTCTTCTTTTTACTTTCAATTTGCATTTCCAGATGTTTTGCAGACTTATCCGCCGGATACTGCATGGCGTCTGTGATTTCCTGTTTTGTCAATGTTCCGAACACGCCATCCGACATCAGCAAAAAGCGATCTCCCTTCTGCAGAGTCAGCTCTTTTTCGTTCCAATCCAGCTCATTTGGTTTGTCTGCCCCTATAAAGCTGGTAAGGGCCCTCCGGCTTGGATTCTTTGCGGCTTCTGCTTGTGTGATTTCTCCATTCTGCGCCATTCGATCCAGAGTAGCCCCGTAGGTATGCTCCTGATTCAGCTGATGTAATTCCTCTTCCCGGAACAGATACAGGTGGCTGTCGCCAACAGACGCCCAGTATACTTTCTGATCTTTTATCCAGGCAGCAATCAAAGTGGCACCTCCTGCGCCGGCCGTTTTCCCCAAAGCTTCTTTTACCTGTTCGTTTGCCTCCTGGGCCATATCATGGAAATGCTCCCATGGAGCATGTTCCATTTCATGGTTGTCGAAATAATTCAGACATGCAATTACGGTTGCGGCACTGGCTTTTTCACCGTCGCAAAGTCCGCCCATGCCATCTGACAGTATGAGCAGCACTCCCTTTTCAAGAACTGTTTCATCCTTTGTGTCAGAGATCCCAAAGGCATCCTCCTGGTTTCCCCTGGCTCCAATCCCATGCACCTTCCCGATGACCAGACCATGCCGGGGAGAGATCTCTACCTGATAAAGCCTGTCCATGCCCAAATCTACTGTTTTTTCTACTCGTCTTCCCATGTGAAATTTTCTCCGCACAATGGCAAAAATACAAATTCTGTTTTCCCAAGTAAGATCCGGTCAAATCCCGCCAATTCCGTTGTCTGAAATACAGCTTTTCCATTCACTTTAACAATGCTTCTCCCACTTCCGGGAGACAAGTAGAACATCTTCTCTGCAGAATCGTAAGTGAGGATCGCCTGATTTTCCCGTGAAATGGTATCATCATTCTTAATGCAGATATCCATTTTTTCGCTGCGGCCCACAAAATTATTGTCTGAATGTATTCTGTACTCTTTTCCTTTATTTTTTCCTGTCAATCCTATCATCCAGCCCACTACTGGTTCTACGCCTTCTTCGGTCATAAGGACTGCAACTGTCCTGTTGTCATCCTCATCAAAAGATACAGGTGACATTCCCATAGGCACTGTTGCGTCTACAGGGCCACGCTGTATTGGAACTGTGACGCCTGCAGACGCTTGTATAGATGGCGTCACTCCCATGGCCATTGTCATTTCTGTGTTACCTGCGTTGCTGCAATAGGGACAATCCGCATGAATAGAAGCGTCATAATAGTGCCCCCGGCTACATTTTCTCATCTCCATTTTTATACCTCCACAGTAAGCAATTTCTCTTTCTTTACTCTAACCAGGACTCGATTGCATCAATGGTTTTGTCAATCTTTCCTTTATTCTGTTCCTCATCCAATTCCTGCTGGGCTCTTTCTGCATCCTGGCGTGCTTTCTCAGCCTCTTGCTCTGCTCTCCAGGTTGCTTCCTTAGCTGCCTGATTCGTGTTGTTGATGCTAATCGCCGCAACAATAATGACGAGTCCTGCAACTACCGCTGTGGCAGCTATCATAACGGTCATCTTCTTGTTGTTTCTGGTTCCATTCGCCTGGGGGGCTGCGTGGTCAGATTGCATCGCTGCCTGAGGTACTATACTGGCGGCACTTGGAATAGGCACAGCTTCCTCTACCACTTTAATTGTAAACATATTACTTTTGTCACCCAGATAAAAGCTTTCTCCTTGCTGCAGAGTGTACGGCACATTAGGTGACAATCTCTCTCCATTCTGCAGAAAGGTACCATTTGTAGAGCCCAAATCCATCAGAGTAATATTTCCTCCATGATTCTGTACCTTGCAATGCATGCCACTGATATTTTTTTCTGTCCCCGGATATACCAGTTGACTGACACTGGAATTTCGTCCGATGATTACATCTCCCTCAACTGAAAACTCCTTATGTGTGTAAACCCCACTGTACCCTACTAAAAATACTTTTTTCATTTTCTCCCTCCTGTTAATTTTTCTATTTCAGTCAAATAGTTTGACTTTTGCTCGTAGCTCACAACAAAAGGGTAGTCTTGTCTTCTTACATGACAAAACTACCCTTCTGCTACTACCCATTCTATTTTTCTCCATGCACAATAAGCCAGGATTTTAAAGTCCTGGCTCATCTTAGTAATATATGATTCTTCACATCTTTCCGCCAAATGTTGTGTTATACAAAAATTTACATTACGGGTGTTGTGTTGTGTTGTGTTGTGTTGTGTTGTGTTGTGTTGTGTTGTGTTGTGTTGTGTTGTGTTGTGTTGTGTTGTGTTGTCAACATTTTATATATCATATCTTATACCTGTCAAGCCCCATTTATTATTTTTACTTCCATGAAGCAAGCGAACATACTAATATGCCCATTTGACCCTGAACTGAGTTTACCATATTTTTCGACATTTTTCCATATGATTATTACAAATTTTAAAAACTGTGTTTATAAAGAATGAGCTCATTTCAAAGCAGCAAACTATAAAATGAGCTCATTTATACACATGTAATATATGCTTTGGGAATAATCTTACATCATCATCATGGTTCCAAGTATTGCCAGAAATCCGATGATTACACCAAGCACCAATCCAATTCCATTGGTTATGATACCTGCAATTGCCAGGCCGCGGCCATCCCGATGCTGAGCAACACTAACAATGCCTAAGATTAGGCCTATCAAACCCATAATCACAGATATGTAAAACACAATACAAAATATAATACTTAATATCCCCAGTACCAGGGAGGTCACTGCCAGATTGCTACTCTTTTGATCTGGATTGCGCTCGCCTATAATGACTGTGGGACGATATGGTTGAGAATTATTTTCGTAACTATTAAAATTCTCATTTCTTGGATCCTGTTCCATCTTATTGTCCTACCTTTACTCTTACTAATTTATGCTAACAATACAAAGTTAACTAGTATAAAGATCACTACCTGAATTGCTGTACATCCTACGAAAGCTCCTACCACAGCGCCTGTCTTTCCAGTAAGTCCCATCCTTGCATAAAGTACGCTGAACAGTACGCCAATCAGCACCCCAATCCATCCGCAAAGAAGAAAACCGGCGATGCAGCTGATACCGATAAATACATTGGCAATTGCTGGCATTTTGTTAAGGGGTACATAAGGCTCTTTGCTTCCAAGATAAACTCCGTTTACAGCCAAATCTACCTTGTTTCCAATTGCCACCACACGGATCTCCACGCCATCGATTGTGATCGGATAATCAATCATGTTCACAAACCAGTTCTGGGATTTCACTTTGTACTTTTGGCCATTAACGATCAGCTTGCCTGGCTTATACTCTACCTGATGTGTAGTTCCGTTGACATTGACATCCCATGCTTTACTCATAATTTCCCGCCTCTCTTTTCTATTCGTATTCTAAAGTATATGATGCCGCTGGAAAGCTATAGACCTCCCAGCATCAACTATACAGGCAATATTATATCATATTTTTTTAATTTTGCATCCCCTTATTTGATATTTTTATACACTTTCTGTACAAATTAGTAAGGAAAAATACAAAAATAGCTTCGGAAGTTTATCCTCCGAAGCCATAATATATTTCCATAAAATTTTATTTCAGAGTTACTGTTGCGCCCTGCTCTTCCAGCTTTGCTTTCAGCTCGTCTGCCTCTGCCTTAGATACACCCTCTTTCAACATCTTTGGTGCTCCGTCTACCAGATCCTTTGCTTCCTTCAGACCAAGTCCAGTCACCTCGCGTACCACCTTAATAACCTTAACCTTGGAATCTCCAACAGTTGTCAACTCTACATCAAAGGAATCCTTCTCCTCGGCTGCTGCTCCCTCGCCGCCGCCTGCTGCTGCAACAACTACGCCTGCTGCTGCAGATACGCCAAACTCTTCCTCACATGCCTTTACTAACTCATTTAACTCTAATACAGATAACTCTTTGATAGCTTCGATAAACTCAGCAGTTGTCAATTTTGCCATTTTCTTTTCCTCCTAATAATCTAATATCACTTTCTGTAGAGATTCTCTGTTCTAATAGAATCTCATGATAACGAAATCTGTGTCGCACCTTTGGTCCGCACTCATTAAGCCTCTTTGCTTTCTGCAATCTGATTAATTACACGAGCAAAGTTTGCAATTGGAGACTGCATACTTCCAAACAATCTTCCAAGAAGCTCTTCCCTGGATGGAATCTTTGCAATCGCATCCATGCCTGCTGCATCATAATAAGTTCCCTCTACGATACCAGCCTTAATTTCCAGCGCTTTCGCATCCTTTGCAAATTTAGCAAGGACTCTGGCAGGAGCTGTGGCATCTGTCTTGGAGACAGCAATTGCATTAGGTCCTTCCAAATGCTGACTCAGACTTTCACAGTCTGTTCCCTTGAAAGCAAAGTTCATCATGGTGTTCTTGTAAACCTTGTAGATAATATCATTCTCTCTGAGCTCTTTGCGAAGCTTTGTATCCTGATCTACAGTAAGTCCGCAGTAGTCTACAAGCACAACAGACTGAGCATCAGCTATATTTGCAGCAATCTCATCTACAACTGGCTTTTTCAGTTCAACTTTTGCCATGAATGGTGTACCTCCTTTTTATACTTTTGTGAGATATCTCACTGTCCACCACCTCGTTCAGATGAGGAATTAAAAACCTCTCTGCCACAAAGACAGAGAGGTCGTTAACATCATTCTTATGAATGTATCATCCTCGGCAGGCGTTTTCTCCTTATGCCTTTCGGCACCTGCTGTCTTCGGGTAGTGCTTATGCTCGATTAGAATAGCATATCTAATTATAAAAGTCAATCAATAAATGCTGCGGTTTTTGACTAAGCCAGTCTTGCTGTATTCAATTTCACGCCTGGCCCCATAGTGGGAGCAAGAGTTACACTCTTTAAGAACTGGCCCTTAACTGCCGCTGGTCTTGCTTTAATGATTGCTTCAATAAGCGTCTGGAAGTTGTCCGCTAACTGCTCCTCTGTAAAAGAAGCTTTTCCAATTGGCACGTGGATAATATTTGTTTTGTCCAACCGATACTCAATCTTACCAGCTTTAATCTCCTGAATTGCTTTGGTAACGTCCATGGTGACAGTACCTGCCTTGGGGTTTGGCATCAGTCCCTTAGGACCGAGCGTACGTCCCAGACGTCCCACAACGCCCATCATATCCGGGGTAGCTACTACTACGTCGAATTCAAACCATCCCTCTTTCTGAATCTTCGGGATAAGTTCCTCTGCTCCTACATAGTCAGCACCTGCTGCCATTGCTTCATCTGCTTTTGCATTTTTTGCAAAAACAAGTACTCTGGCAGTCTTACCAGTTCCATGAGGCAGTACAACTGCACCACGGATCTGCTGATCAGCGTGACGTCCGTCACAACCAGTTCTGATGTGAGCTTCGATTGTCTCATCAAACTTTGCGGTAGCCAGTTTCTTTACTATAGCTACTGCTTCTTCCTTATCATACTGAGCCTGTCTGTCATAAAGCTTTACAGCCTCAAGGTATTTCTTTCCATGTTTCATATTAAATAACCTCCTGGTGGTAATTGCGGGAATTAGGGTTAATCCCTCCCACGTCATAAATTGTTATACAGTTTCTCTCACTAATCTGTTACAGTGATACCCATACTTCTCGCTGTACCAGCAATCATGCTGATAGCAGAATCAATATTGGCAGCATTTAAATCTGGCATCTTCAGCTCTGCGATCTTTTGAAGCTCTGCTCTGGAAATGGTTGCAACCTTTGTCTTGTTCGGAACTCCAGAACCAGACTGTATATTGCAAGCTTTCTTCAACAGAACTGCCGCAGGCGGAGTCTTTGTGATAAAGCTAAAGGATCTGTCAGCATAAACTGTGATAACAACTGGAATAATCATTCCGTCCTGGTCAGCTGTTCTTGCATTAAACTGCTTTGTGAACTCCACGATGTTTACACCGTGCTGGCCCAGTGCCGGTCCAACTGGTGGAGCCGGTGTTGCCTTTCCAGCAGGAATCTGTAATTTAATATAACCTGTTACTTTTTTTGCCATGTCAGGCACCTCCTTGTGGTGATTGCGGGAATTAGGGTTAATCCCTCCCACTTTTTCTAGCTAAACTACATTTTTTTTACTTCTGAGAAACTTATTTCTACCGGCGTTTCCCGGCCGAATAGATCAACGTTAATGATTACACACTGCTTTCCGTGGTTCATGGATTGGATCGTTCCAACTGTATCCGCCCACACGCCGCCTGTAACAATAACGGTGTCTCCTTCCACAAAATCAACTACGACATTTTCAGATTGGATTCCGAGTGGTCTCATTTCTTCATCTGTAAGTGGAACCGGCTTGGATCCAGGCCCAACAAATCCGGTAACACCTCTGGTGTTGCGCACGACATACCATGTATCGTCATTCATCACCATATTGATCAGAACATAGCCTGGAAACATTTTCTTCTGTACTTGCTTTCTGGCTCCATTCTTCATCTCTACAACATCCTGTAAAGGTACTCTCACTTCGAGAATCTGCTCCTCGAGATGTCTGTTTTCAATCGTCTTCTCAATGTTGGCCTTAACCTTGTTCTCATACCCAGAATAAGTATGGACTACATACCAGTTCGCTTCTGCCATAAAATCACCCCTATAACTTCATTAAAGCATCTATACCATAAGTCATAATAACATCCAGTACCTTAATAATGATGCCCAATGCCAGGGATGAAAGCACAACTGCAATGGTCTGCTTTGTGAGAGATTTTTTGTCCGGCCAAATGATTTTCTTAAATTCAGCTTTGAGTCCTTTAAACCAGCTCTTCTTAGGAGCTTTCTCTGCTGCTACACTCATCGTCCCACTTTCCTTTCTGGCGTCTACTTCGTCTCTTTGTGCAGTGTGTGTTTCTTACAAAATCTACAATACTTACTGGTCTCCATCCTGTCTGGATGGTTCTTTTTTTCTTTTGTCATGTTGTAATTCCGCTGCTTACACTCCGTACATGCCAATGTAATCTTTACGCGCACGACTTCCACCTCCGCTTGATTTCTATTTGTGGGCAGCTTGCGATAGCCACCGTTTTTTAGGCATAAAAAAAAAGCCTACTTCCATTCGCCTTAGTAGGATAACATGGAAGGGCCAGGAATGTCAAGGGGTTTTGCAGGATTTTTAGGAAACAGTACCCTATTCTTAAATTCAACATTTTTTCAAAAAGCCTTGCGTTTTTTCCAGTATAATGTTAGGATTTTAGTCAAAATCTGGAGGAAGATACCTAGCATGACCTACCAAAAACATAAGTCGGAAGAATCTGTAGAAGATTATTTGGAAACCATCCTGCTTTTAAGCAAAAAGCTTCCCAATGTTCGCTCTATTGATATCGCCAATGAAATGGGATACTCTAAGCCCAGCGTCAGTGTGGCTATGAAAAACTTAAAGCAGCACAATTATATTTCTGTCCTGGAGGATGGCTATATCCGTCTGACCAAAGAAGGACGAGCTCTGGCCGAGTCCGTCTATGAGCGTCATTCCCTCCTGTCTGAATGGTTAATCAGTCTGGGGGTTGCCCCCGAGACAGCCGTTGCAGATGCATGCAAAATGGAACATGATATCAGTTCGGAGAGTTTTGAGGCCATCAAGCGATGTGTTGATAAGTTATTAAAAAGCTAACTTTCCACTATTTTCAGGCATAAAAATACCCCGGCGAACCTCTCCACCGGGGTGTCAAAAGCAGGGCTACAAGGATTCGAACCTTGAAATGACGGAGTCAGAGTCCGTTGCCTTACCGTTTGGCGATAGCCCTTTGTTTTCAGCGAATATTACTATATCATATCTTTTCAAAAAAAGCAAGTACTTTTTTTATTTTGTTTCTACTTCCGCTACATAACTTTTTTCCAGTGTCATCACACAATGATATCGGGAGTCAAGGGCGCTTACTTTTTCTATAATATTGAGCTGAAGCTTGGTCAATTCCTTTCCTTGATAGGTGTAGGGCACCACCACATCAAAAATCAGATTAATCTGTTGTTCCCCGTCTACCATACGGAAATCATGGATTGTCAGACGGTTGTCAATTTCCTGTACAACCGCTGCTACACTCTTTTTCACCTCTGCTGTCCGGCCGTCTCTTATGGCCACTGGATCCATATGAATCACTAAAAAGATCCCCAGTTCTCTCGCCACATCCCGTTCTATTTTATCAATAATTTCATGAGAGACTTCAATGTCCACATCGCTGGGGACTTCCGCATGAATGGAAGCTAGACTCCTCGTAGGACCATAATTATGGACAATCAGATCGTGGCTTCCAAGAATTCCATCATACCTCTCCACCATGTCTGTAATAAGGCGATAGACCTCGGGATCCACAGCTTCGCCAATCAAAGGTTCCAATGTGTCCTTAGCAATGCCGATACCTGCCCAAATCACGACTAACGCTACTGCAATTCCCACATAGCCGTCAATATTGATGCCAGTAAAATAGTAGAATAAGATAGACAAAATGGTCGCTGAGGTAGTAATCACATCGCCCATAGCGTCTGTGGCTGTAGCCAACATTACAGTGGAATTCACCCGTTTTCCCAGAATTCGGTTGAAATAGCCTATCCACAGTTTGACAGCAATGGAGGCCAACAGTACTAGTACAGAGATCAGGCTGAATGTCAGGTCTTCCGGCTGTCGGATTTTTCCGATTGCATTTTTGAAAAAGGTGAGCCCCACTTCAATTACCAGAAAAGAAACGATCAGAGCTGCGATATATTCGATTCTGCCATGGCCAAAGGGATGGTCTTGATCCGCGGGCTTACTGGCCATTTTAACGCCTACAAAGCCAATCACAGAGGAGGCTGCATCAGAAAGATTGTTAAAGGCATCTGCCATGACAGAGATACTATTCATAACAAGGCCCACTGTGATTTTTCCTGCAAACAGTAAAACATTGCAAAAAATACCAATCATACTGGCAAGTACGCCATAGCTTGTGCGCACTTGGGCATTTTCAATTTTTTCATAATCCTTTACAAATTTATGTATAAAAAAATTAATCATCGTAATACTCCCCTTTTCACATTCTCAATATTGTAATATAATTCGTGAAAAAAGGGAAGAGTGACTTGTCATTTTCCAACGAATATGTTATTGTTAAACTATTCACAGCCATTGCCTGGCACGTGACAAGACAGTTGTCCAGATAAGGAGTGTAAAATACCTATGAGCACTATGAAACTGACCCTGCTCACAGATCTCTATGAATTAACTATGATGCAGGGATATTTTAAGAATCACGCCAATGAAACAGTTGTTTTTGATGCTTTTTATCGGAAGAATCCTTCTGGAAATGGCTTTGCCATTACGGCTGGCCTGGATCAGGTCATTGACTATATCAAGAATCTTACCTTCGACCAAAAAGACATTGACTATCTGAGAAGCCTCAATATCTTTGATGAGGATTTCCTGGAATACCTGAGTAAATTTAGATTTTCTGGTGATATCTATGCTATTCCCGAGGGAACGGTTGTTTTCCCAAGAGAACCTCTGGTAAAAGTAATTGCCCCGATCATGGAGGCTCAGTTGGTGGAGACAGCAATTTTGACAATCATCAATCATCAAAGCCTGATTGCCACCAAGACTGCCCGGGTCGTATATGCGGCAAAGGGAGACGGCATTATGGAGTTCGGTCTGCGCCGTGCCCAGGGGCCAGACGCTGGCATCTATGGGGCAAGGGCAGCTATGATCGGCGGCTGTATCGGAACCTCCAATGTATTGACAGGACAGCTCTTCGATGTTCCTGTAAAGGGCACTCATGCTCATAGCTGGATTATGAGCTTCCCGAATGAGTACACAGCCTTCAAAAAATACTCTGAACTATATCCCAATGCCTGCATCCTTCTGGTAGATACCTATGATACATTAAAGTCTGGTGTTCCCAATGCCATCCGCGTATTTAAGGAAATGCGGGAAGCAGGTATTCCATTGACCTTCTACGGAATCCGTCTGGACAGTGGCGATCTTGCCTATATGTCTAAAAAGGCACGGAAAATGCTGGATGAGGCTGGCTTCCCTGATGCTGTGATCTCTGCCTCCAGTGATCTGGACGAGCATCTCATTACTAGCTTAAAGGAGCAAAATGCAGCTATTACTTCCTGGGGCGTGGGAACCAATATGATTACCTCCAGCGACTGTCCTGCCTTCGGCGGTGTATATAAGCTGGCGGCTGTCATGGATGAGGAAGGGGAATTTGTGCCCAAGATTAAGCTTTCAGAGAACTCTGAGAAAATCACAAATCCGGGTAATAAGACCATTTTCCGAATCTACGACAATGAGACTGGGAAGATTCGGGCGGATCTGATTGCTCTTGTAGACGAAACCTTTGACGACTCTCAGGATCTTCTAATCTTTGACTCTGTTGAAACCTGGAAAAAGACAAAGCTCAAAGGCGGCACCTACCATATCCGAGAGCTTCTTGTTCCCGTTTTCAAAAATGGAGAATGTGTCTATGACTCTCCCAGTGTTATGGAGATTCGTGATTACTGTATCAAGGAGCAGAATACACTGTGGGATGAGACCCGGCGTCTTGTTAATCCTCATAAGGTTTATGTGGATCTATCGGATAAGTTGTTCCGAATTAAATCGGGGCTGCTGGATCAGATGAATCAGGAGGGGTAAACCTTCAAATAAAAAGAGCTGATGACCAGGCAGTAGCCTTTGGTTATTCAGCTTTTTTATTTGGTTACGGTCGCAGGACTCGTGGCTATAAAAAGAACACCCCATACCAGACGCAGAAGATGTAGACGGTCCACAATTTTCTGCTGTTGTCTTTATGGCCTTTTTTGTGCTCTTCCAGTAATTCCAGAAGTTTATCCTGGCAGAAATATTTTCTTGCCGCCTCTCCCTGAAATGCACTCTTTAGGTGTTCATACCCATTCTCTTCCCGTATCCAGTGGCGAATAGGTACTGGAAAGCCCAGCTTTGGCCTTTCACTGGTAGAGAGGTTTAGATGCCTGCCAGCAGCCTTCCGAAAGGCATATTTTGTAATGCGATTCTGCTGCTTCATATTTGACGGCAGACAGCGGGCAGTCTCAAATACCTCTGGATCCAGAAAGGGAACCCGAACTTCCAGAGAATGAGCCATGCTCATTCGGTCTGCCTTTTGCAAAATATCTCCAGGAAGCCAGTGCCGCAGGTCAATCTCCTGCATCCGGTCTGCGTCTCCGAGTTCTTCTGTATTTTCATAATCTTCAGCCAACAGTTTTTGAGGACTCCACGCTCCCGTATCACGCTTTAAAATCTCTTTTCTCTCTTCATAAGAAAAAATATTGGCATTTCCAATAAAGCGCTCTTCTACAGATTTACTTCCGCGAATCAGAAAATGTTTTCCCTTCCAATTGGGAAAATGCTCTGCTAGCCGGGCCATTTGCCTCCGAAATCCTTTGGGCAGAAGCTGATAGCGGCGTAATGCCTCCGGTTCACAGTAAATCCTGTATCCACCGAAAAGTTCATCTGCCCCCTCTCCAGATACTACTACTTTTACATCTTTGGCAGCCTCTCTGGACAGAAAATACAGGGCCACAGCTGAGGCATCCCCAAGAGGTTCATCCATATAATACAATACTTCCGGCACTGCATCCCAAAACTCATTTTCCCGAATCTTTCGTCCCCGGTGCTCCAGATTGCACTGTGTCGCCGTATCCCGTGCCCATATAACTTCGTTGTATCCGCTTCCTTCCTGCCCAAATCCTACGGTATAAGCCCGTTTTCCTGTAAATTTTTTCGCAAGGATTCCAGAATCCACTCCTCCCGACAAGAAGGTTCCTATCTCCACATCCGATTCCATATGCGCCTGAACGGAACCATCCAGTTTCTTATCTATTTCACTGATCCATTCCTCTTCCCCTCGTCCTAATTGAGGCCTTAAAGACGGTTCAAAGTATTTCTGAATCTCCAGAATCACACTTCCCACCCGGTAGCGGAGAAAATGGCCTGGCTCCAACCGGTAGATCCCTTTAAAAAAGCTTTCCTCCAGGACAGAATATTGGAAAGAAAGATATTCTTCCAATGCTTCCTCATTTAGTTCCTTTTTATACTCAGGATATTTTAAAATACTCTTAATCTCAGAGGCAAACACAAAGACTTCCCCTATTAATGTATAATACAGAGGTTTTATTCCAAAAAAGTCGCGGGCTGCAAAAACTTCTCCCCGGGCGGCATCCCAGATCACAAAGGCGAACATTCCCCGCAGGCGTCCAAGCATATTGTCGCCCCACTCCTCATAGCCATGAAGGAGTACTTCCGTATCAGACCGAGTCTTAAAGACATGGCCTGCCCCAATGAGTTCCTCCCGCAATTCCCGATAATTATAGATTTCTCCATTGTATACTAGAACTTTGTCGCCAGTCTCATTTTCCATAGGCTGTGCGCCGGTCTCTAAATCAATAATGCTTAAACGGCGAAATCCCAATGCCGCGTTTTCTCTGAGATAGCTTCCCCCATCATCTGGTCCTCTATGGCGAAGGCTGTCTTTCATCTCCTCCAGAACTTCTTCTCTCTTCCAGTTTCCTTTTGTATTTCCGATAAATCCGCAAATGCCACACATAATTATAACCTCCTCCTTAATTTTCAGATTATAATCATCCTAGCACTGCCTTATTTCTGCAAATTTTCTATCTTGTAACAAAAATGTATCCAGATGTTAAAATTCTAGCACTAAAATACTCCGCCTTATATCGGGAGTGGCAGAAGCATTTGCAGATTCATACTCTTCATTTATGGATAAATGTCCTGTCTCGGCCAATAGCCGATGGCTGGTATAATCATACTGTAGACGAAGCACATAACCTGCATCTCTGTATAGAACACGTCTGACATAGCCATTTTCCGTATTCATATAGAGACAGATATCCGCTCTATTCTGATTTTCACTATATTCTGCTGTCACAAAAGCCTCACCTTTATCCAATACCAGAAAATCTTTCACCACATTGATCTCTTCTATGGGTACATTATATTGAAGGAAAGCATCTGTTATATCAAAACACAAAACCCCCTCTTCATTCAGCCTTGAAACAATATAGACACGTTCATTTTCTGCATCCAGAAAAACTTTATCTCCAGTACAATTGATGAGAGAGGGCATCACTACGCCTTCTGTTATGAGCCCCTCCCCTACATCCTGAGGGAACAAATCCAGGCGTATTCCTTCTTCATAATATTGATCTGTCTTTAATACTGTCAGTATCTTTTTTCCATTCCAATCCACATATAGCTGGCTGCTCTGAAGGTCCTCCGCTTTCCCTGTCGTTCCTGCATAGCTGTAGTTCAGTCGGTTGATTATTTTTCCGGTTTCCATATCACGATAATAAAAAACAAACTGCTGCCCTCCGTAAGTATTCCACACAGTGGAGTTTCTCGGATAAAAGCCATAGCAAAGAAGCGAGGCGTCCCTGACCCAAGCTGTCAGTATCATAAAGTCATCGCCAGGACACTTTAATTCATCCCCATCCAGCAAAAGCTCTGTTTCCATTGTCTTAGTGTTCATCAAATATAACCGGCTACCTGTAAAAGATTCTTCCCCAGTCTCATACAACAGATATTTCCCATCGGGAGAGAATAACTGAATACTCTTATTTGTGTCCTCCTGACCACCAGCGCTCCATGTCTTTAAATGGCTCTCAATAATATCTGCAACCAGGCAAGGCTCTGCATCAAAAAAGCCATATCGGTAATCCATTGTAAGCATTTCTAATCCATTATCCCCTGTCTGTGCCAGGCGCACTTCGTGACTCTCGTTGCCGGGCAAAAATGCTGTATAGCCTTCATACCAGAGGGTTTCATATTCTTTTGTATAAATTTTTCGAACCGTATACCGATCTCCCTCTTCCCCCTGCAGTACAATTCCCTGCTCCATGTCCTCCTCAGGTAAAAGTATCGTCTTGGACTCCGGCACATGCTTACAGCCGCCAAGGAAAAGTACGCCTGCCAGAATGATTCCTGTCTTCCAAATTTTCATGTTTTCCTCCACCAATTTAAAGCTTACAGCACTGTTCAAGTTCCCATCTTTACTCTGATACGGCAAAGGGCGGAAAAAGCAGAAAGAAGCTCACCTGGCCTTCTGGGTGGCTCTCTGCCCAGATGAGCCCTTTATGCTCTTTCATTATCTTTCTGCAGATAGAAAGTCCAAGTCCCGCACTTTCCTGTTCTCTGGAATACTCTTTATCTGCCCGGTAAAAAGGTTCAAAAATATGTTCCAGCTCGTCCCTGTCCATTACCTTTCCCTGATTTGTCACAGAAAACATAATCCGCCCTTTATGCCATCCTCCATAAATACGTATCTCCGTCCCAGTCTCACCATATTTTACTGCATTGTCGATCAAATTAATAAAGACCTGGCGCAGCCGTTCCTCCTGTCCTCGCACGATTAGATCCTGCCTGAACTTCAGACGAATGTGATCTCCATATCGGTTGGCTTTGATCTCCATAGCCTCTGAAACGCTTCGTATCAAGTTTCCCATATCCACAGGCGCCATCTCTTCCCGGCTTGCCCGATCTGCCATTTCCAAAAGCTGAATTACCATTTTATGTAGGCGAGTACTTTCGTGGAGAATATGCTCCACACCTTTTCCAATCAGCTCTTCGTCCTGTCCTCCATCCGCCTCTATCAGCTGGGCATAACCCTGAATCGTAGTCAAAGGTGTTTTCAGCTCATGTGTTACATTATTGTAAAATTCCTGACGGCTGTTTAACAGCATTAAGATTTGATTCTTATCATCCTGCATTTTCTCAATATACTGTCCGATTTTATTCAGCATGGCACTGTAGTCCCTGGACAGTTCCCCTATCTCATCCCGCCTGGCCGATGCAGTCAGCCCTGCAAGAAGTTCTGTATTCACCTGATCCTGCTCCAGATCCAGGCTCATCTGACGGGATACCTTTGTCAGGCGCTGGATTGGATTTAGAATCCTGCTCAGCAGCAAAAAGATCAGGAAAAATGCCGCAACGAATACTGCTGCTGCAGTTCTGAGAATGATCTCCTTCATCTGCTCCCCCTGCTGCCACAATTCCGTATAATCCATATGATAACGAATAATTCCTATATTCTTTTCTGCTACAGTTACAGGCATGGAAAACCAGACTTCCAAAGCTCCTGACTCAGAGTAGGCAAGCGTAAATGCTCTGTTTCCCTTAATAGCTTCGTTCAGATCCGCCTCTTGCCTGCTTCCTTCTATCCTGTGATCTTCTCTAAGATTATCTGCCAAAAGTATTCCTTCTTTTGAATATACAGCCAGGCTATATCTACCAGAAGAACCATATATTTCCTGGACAATATTTTCAGAAAGAAGGTTAAAGCTCTCTTCATCATTGTTCGCATCGTTGAGGATCAAAAGCTGCCGCACATAGATTTCCGTATTTTCTCGAATCGTCTGCAATTCCCTTGTAATCTGATCCTCTCTGTTCTTCTGAAGTTGTCGCTCTGTCATCAAATATAAAAAAATTCCACTGATCAAGAACACGGCAAGAAGACCCACTGTCACCTTCATGCGGATCCCAAGCCGAATGGTTCTTTTCTTACTGGAATTTTTATGGAACATATTTATACCCCACTCCAAATACAGTCACTAATTTCTCACCAAGACCAGTTTTACGACGAAGGCGCTGAATATGGATGTCTACGGTTCTGGTGTCTCCCATATAATCATACCCCCAAATCTGTTCCAGCAGTACCATTCTGGTAAATACTTGACGGGGATGTTTCATAAAATATATGAGCAAGTCATATTCCTTTGGCGTCAATTCCACCGGCTCGCCATCCCGGTAAACCATATGCTCCTGTTCAGACACAAACAACCCATCTTTCACCACTTCCTTTTCCTCCCGGATCCCCTGGACACGGTCAAAGCGCCGCAGAATCGTTCGCACCCGGGCCACTACCTCCCGCAGATCAAAAGGCTTTGTAATATAATCATCTGCCCCTGATTCCAGGCCATACAGTTTATCCTCCACATTACCCCGGGCAGTCAACATTATAATTGGGATATTGTACCGCTCTGTCAGCATCCGGCACACATCCACCCCTGCAATATCTGGCAACATCCAGTCCAGCAAAACCAAGTTCGGTTCAAATTCTTCTGCCTGTACCAATCCGCTACTTCCAGAGTGAGCGCAGTCTACTTCAAAACCTTCCTTTTCAAAGCCGTATTTTAAAATTTCTGCAATTGGTTTTTCATCTTCAATCACCAGGATTCGTTTTTGATCCATCTGATTTATACTCCTCTTTCTACGGTATGCTCCTATACGCACAAAAATATGCTACACCAATGGTATAGCATATTTTTATCAAAGTTGTAAACAGATTGTATCAGATTCCTGTTTTTTAAATTATAGTTATTACTGTTCCATCTGTCTTCCTAAAAATCCGGCTGCGGAAAATGCAAGTTTTTGTTCCACTTCTCCCATCTTTGCCTTTGGATCTTTACTGAACAAAATGACTGCTCCGATGGCATCGCCTTCACAGAGAATGGGGCTAATGGTCTGGGCAAAACATTCCTCCATGTCTTCATCAATAATCTTCACATATTTTTTCTCGCCAACGATGGCCTGAATGTTCTCACGCTCCTGGATAGCGTCCTCAAGTTTTTTGCTGATAGACTTTCCCATATAATCTTTTTTTGCCCCTCCGGCTGCTGCAATGACTGCATCCCGATCAGCTACACAGACCATCAACCCTGTGGTCTGGGCCAAACTCTCTGCATATTGTTTTGCAAAAAGTCCCAATTCTCCTATGGGAGAGTATTTTTTTAATATGATTTCACCTTCCCGGTCGGTAAATATTTCCAGTGGATCCCCTTCCCGGATTCGTAGTGTCCTTCTAATTTCTTTTGGAATGACCACCCTTCCCAGGTCGTCAATCCTTCTGACTATACCTGTAGCTTTCATAAAGCAACTCCTCCATTTACTGTACTAAAAGAATTCTTTGAGTAGTATTTGTAAAAGAAGGAATTTTATACCTCATATTATTTGATTTTCTAAATAATGCCTATACCTTAAAGCGGTATCCCACTCCCCAGATAGTTTCAATATATTGAGGCTTTGTAGAATTGAACTCAATTTTCTCCCGGATTTTCTTAATATGCACGGTGACTGTGGCAATGTCTCCAATAGAATCCATATCCCAGATTTTCTGGAACAATTCTTCTTTGGTAAATACGTGATTTGGATTCTCTGCCAGGAAGGTTAGAAGGTCAAATTCGCGTGACGTAAAGTTCTTCTCTTCTCCATTCACCCAGACACGCCGGGCTGTCTTATCTATCTTAATACCTCGGATCTCAATCACGGTATTCTGCTTCACATTGCTGCTCACAAGACGCTCATAACGGTTCAGATGAGCTTTCACTCGCGCCACTAATTCGCTGGGACTAAAGGGCTTTGTCATATAGTCATCCGCTCCAAGTCCAAGACCTCGAATCTTGTCAATATCGTCTTTTTTGGCAGAAACCATAATAATAGGCGTATTCTTTGTCTCCCGAATCTGACGGCAAATCTCAAACCCATCCACGCCAGGCAGCATCAAATCAAGAATCACTAGCTGAAAGTCCTCGTTTAATACTCGATCCAGCCCTGTGTCGCCGTCTGTGGCAATCTCAACTTCAAATCCACTCAATTCCAGATAATCTTTTTCCAGATCTGCGATAGCCTCGTCATCTTCTACGATCAATAATCTGCTCATGTTGCCTGTACCTCCTGATATTTTCTAAGGACAAAGTACATCACTGTGCCCGTATGCTCCTTACTGGTAGCCCAAACCTTGCCTCCATGATCCTCCACAATTTTTTTGACAATGGACAAGCCAATGCCGCTACCTCCTTTTGAGGAATTGCGGGATGTGTCCGTGCGATAAAACCGATCAAAAATCAATGGCAAATCTTTTGTAGCAATTCCTTTTCCATTGTCCTCAATCTCTATCTGAATAAAATCTCCCACATCTTTCACACGGATATTAATGTAAGCTTTGGGCTTATCAATATATTTGACAGAATTGCTCACAATATTATTGATCACACGCTTAATCTGCTCTACATCTGCAATCACCTGAACATCTTCTTCTACATAATTAAAATATGCCAGTTCAATATTCTTATTCTCTAATTCTAAGGACAAATCCTCAACACAATCTGCAAAATAAGCGCTGACGTTAATTTTCTCAAATGTATAGGGAATACGATTGGTATCAATCTTAGAATAAAAGGTCAGCTCATTGATCAGCCGATCCATATCATTGGCTTTATTATAAATGGTGCGAATATATTTTTCTTGCTTCTCCGGGGTATCTGCCACACCATCCATCAGCCCTTCTACATAGCCCTTTACCGCCGTGATAGGGGTCTTTAAGTCGTGAGAAATATTACTGATCAGCTCTTTGTTTTGCCTGTCAGTCTCCACTTTTTCCTCTGCCGACTCCTTTAGGCGCCTGCGCATCTCCTCAAAATCTGTGCAAAGTTCGCCAATCTCATCATCTCCTGCCATCGGCATCTCAAAATCCAGATTTCCATCTGTAATCTTTTTCGTAGCCACTTGCAAATGGCGAATCGGCGTAACAATACTGGTATAAATCCAGGCAGTCAAAATCGTACTGGTAAAAACCAGGATCAGAATCAATGTAAAAACCATATTTAGCATCAAAGAACGCACTTCTGGCAACATATTGCTCAAAGATGTGATGATGAACGCACTCCCCTCTGCCCCATCTGCAAAAGTAAGATTCAGTTGCTTCACCAGAGCCTGTACCTCTCCACCCATAAAAATACCGATATCCTGGGAGGGATCATAGTCTTTATAATTGGGCAACTGAGAAAGCAGTGCATCCTGAACACCCTGTTTTCCACAATAAATATAATCTTCTCCTTTGCGCACAATTAAAAAAGAAGACCGGGTCTCCAGCTCCAGATTCACAGAATCCAGATACTCTGTATTCTCAAAAGCTTTCACGTCCTCTTCTGCCTTTTGTTCCAAAGATAAATAGATATTTTTTGTAATCCTGCTCATCATACCTGTGGTATTGGACAAAACTTCATAGGTAAAATTATCTATGCCATACAGCTTTTTGAGAGAATTTAGCTGATGCTGTCCAAAGCCGAAAATAGCCAATCCCGTAAACAGGACTGGTAGTAAAATGAGGATCAGGAATGTGATGATTAATTTTGTCCTCAGCTTCATGATTTAGGCGGCTTTCTGTATTAGGTTTCAGTAAATTTCAGTAAGTATGAAACTATTATAGCATAGAGTTTGTTTGGGTACAGGAAAAGTATTCTAAAAAGTATTAATTTTTTCTAAATTTATTTCACAAGAACGGCCGCCAGCCACGAAGGGCATATCCCCAGCCGCACCCGCTCTCGCTTCGTTCGAAACGCAACGGTACTAAATTCATACTGCGCCTTCCGGCTTGTATTCATTAAGTACCCGCGTTCCTCAAGAGTGCTATTGGGGATATGCCCATCGTATCTGGCTACTGTATTGGTTATGTTAAATTTTGAAAACCATTTTTGTATTTTCTTGCGAACTACATACCCTCTCTTGACAAGGGAACTAAGAACGTTGGAATATCAGTGTTATTCTTTGCACTTTTCTCTGTGAACATCTATCGGTGGGTTAAATTAAAACGTTAGACCAACAGCTGTGTCCGTGCATCAATCCCCATTGGGACCCTTTGAAAACGCCGGCACTTAACGAATGGAAGCCGAAAGGCGTACCATGAGTTTAGTGTCCGTTGCGTTTGAAAGGAGCGAAAGCGAGTCCCAGAGGGGATGATGCACGGACGCGGCGTTCGTCTAACCTTAACCTAACCACCTATATAACATTTGCATAATGAAGACTACAAATCCAGCTTCATATCCCCAAACTTAATCCACCCCTTCTTACGCATAAATTCCGAAACCCCCAACGTAACAATTGCAGGCAAAATAATCTGTATCAGTAAGATCTTGATCAAGGTAAGTGTGGGCCCTTCCACGGGAGCCATCACCTGCCAAGTCATAATCTGTCCTACCAGGCCGGCTGTCCCCATTCCAGACCCTGTGGCATTGCTCTCCATATGTAAAACCATCGTCCCCACAGGCCCTAAAATCGCACTAGATACTATGGCCGGTATCCAAATCACAGGCTTTCGCACAATGTTGGGCACCTGAAGCATCGAAGTTCCAATTCCCTGGGCCAACAGACCACCCACTTTATTTTCCCGGTAGCTGGCCACTGCAAAGCCTACCATATTGCAACAGCACCCAACGGTAGCCGCACCTGCCGCAAGGCCGGAAAGGTTCAAAATAACCCCCAGTGCTGCGGAGCTGATAGGGAGCGTCAGTATCATGCCCATCAGAACAGACACGATGATTCCCATCAGGAAAGGCTGCTGAATCGTTCCCCAGTTAATCAGGGCGCCCAGAGCCGTCATAAAGCTTGTGATAGGAGGTCCCAGAATCAGGCCTACTGCAGAGCCTGACAGAATCACCACCAGAGGAGTAACTAAAATATCTATCTTTGTTCTGCCTGATACCAAATGTCCCAGCTCAATTCCCACCAGAGCAGCAATAAAAGCGCCGAGGGGCTCTCCCGGTCCTGCGAATACCATAGTACCTTCTACTAAAACAGTACCTGCCAGAATTTTGCTTGCAAAGCCTCCCACCATTCCGGCTGTGGCTGCAGAGAGAACTACTAGCGGGGACTCCTTAAACTTATAAGCTGTCCCAACGCCAATACCTGCGCTTGTCATTGCCGCTGCCATTTTTCCGAATAAATATATAGTATCTCCAACCTGTCCTCCAATGAGCGTTCCTATCTGTTGAATGATGGTTCCCACAATCAATGTGGCGAACAATCCCAGGGCCATGCCGCTCAACCCGTCAATAAAAACGTGATTACATGCTTTCTTTAACTTTTCCATAACTTTTCTCCTTCTTCTGTCTTTTTATTTGTAAAGACATCTGTCTTGTCAGTCATGGACAGCTTATCACACTCAGGGTTGGGGATCAAGTATTAAATATTTTTTTTCTAAAAGAGACTGTTCAATCTGTTCTATGGTTTTTTCATCCCTGGCTAAAATTGTATGGTAATGGATATTCTGAGTCAGCTCTTTTAAAGGCTTCACCTGGCTACTCAGCATTTTCTTGTAAAACTCTTCTGCATCCTGCCGGTTGGCAATGATCAAATCCACTGCAATCTGCCCATACAAGTCATGCTCGACTACCACATCCAGAATTCTTCCTCCCAAGTCTACAATTGTATAAAATTCATCCAGTACCTGCTCGGTGGTGTGGCGCACACAAATTGTTTTTTTACATTTTTCTGATTCTGACTGGGGTTCAAACAATACATAACCCTTGTTGGTGGATAAAATATTTTTATTTGTCGCTCGTAGAAGGGCCACGTCCTGGACAATCACCTGTCTGCTGACTCCCAAAATTTTAGCAATCTCTGTTCCAGAAACAGGCTTGTTGCTTTTGGATAAAATCTGAATAATCTCTCCTCTTCTCTGATCGCCATCCAACACTCGCTGCATCTTCACACTCCTTTCTCATATTTCTGTGCCCGTTCAGGGGACATCATCACTGTACCAGTTCCTTCGTAGACTAGTTCATATCCCCGTTCTTTGAACTGATTTGACAGTTCACATTCTAAAAATATATCTGCCCAGTGAGCCATATAAATCACATTTGGAAATTTATCAGGATGAAGTCCATAGTAGTCATAGATCTGAGTACTATTTTCATGCACTTGCCAGGTGGAATAATTTCCACAGCCTGCATCTACATACAGGTAAATCCAAGGCGCCACTCCAAATACCATCAGTTGATCCTCTTGTGTCAAGTGAAGCATGTCCAATTCTTCCAGAACTTCCCCATACCAATTTGCTGTCTTTGGAGAAGTATAGACGCCTTTTAAAGGGCCACGTTCCATAGCCTGAGTCAAAGTCTCCATAGGAGAATCTCCCCAGGCATAAGTCATTCGCAGATAAAAAGTTCCTGCAAACTGGAAAAAAATCACAGAGCATATAAAGGCTACAAAACTGCTCTGTAAAAACTTTTTTTCTTTCCACAAGTTGGCCAATACAAATCGGGACTGCTTATCACTGATTCTCTCCCGAATCTCCTGGAGCCAACGCGTCACAAATAAAAGCCCTATACAGGAACATAGACTGTAGGCCACACTGATAGTAACAATCCCTGTATTGGTGGCAAACTGAACAATCAGGGTGAATAACATGGACGGCAGATACCACCAGTAAAACAGCCGTTTTTCTTTGTGTTCTGTCACAAAATACGCTTCCAGACACCAAAATGCCAGGGGTAGCATCTGATAATTCACTGTAATATGATCAAAGATAAATCCGTAATAAATCAAGTATGGGAGAACGGCTAAAGAAGCCAATACCATATAGACAAGGCTGTGTTCAAAGCGCTTCCTGTCCAGTAAGGTAGCCGCATAGATCACGCCTAAAGCACAGAACATATATCGATAGTTCTTAAAGCAGAGATAAAAATACCTCTCTATCTTATACCAAACCCCTCCACCCTTGTGCTCCGAGTCTCCTACAATATGGGGAATGTTTGCCAACATTTCAGAGAGGGTTCCTCTCTGAAATACAAAAAGTATAAAGAGCAATAGAATAATTCCTGCTCCCAGAGTCATCCAGAGAAAATTCTTAAACTGTAAGACGCCTTCCGTCTCCCTGCCCATGCGATGGTTTCGGACAGTTACTACAAGGCAAATGAGCCCGTATGCAAAATACATCAATATGGCAAAAGGATTTGCCAGCACAATCACAGCCATCAAAATTCCGCACAAGAGGTATTCCGGTACTGAATGTTCCATTCGTGCAGAGAGCACTGCCAGCAATACAGTCAAAATGCCACATTCTATGGAATTATAAGACATGGCACAGATTCCAAAGGGCGCGTACAGAAGGAATAAAAAGACTGGACCATAGGAAGCAAATCCTCTCCTTTGAAGCCGCAGGTACAAAAATATGGTAAGCACAGCTTCAAATGCCAGGTAAAAAAACCGGCTGGCCATAACGATCCCCTCTGTATTACCAAGGGCAATGCGGATCAAACAGTAAATGGGGTGAAGCAAAAAGGAGCATAGCTGCTGGGTAGGATTCCATTCATCAATCAGAATCTTTTCCCCCCGAAATATTCTCTCAGAGGTCCCGATAAAGTACATTTCATCGGACGTGTTAAATCCATAAAAGCTGCGCCGTAACAATAAAATCTCTATCAAAAGAAATAGACCAATAAAAATCAGATGTTGTGTCTTTTTTCGGTCTAATGCTCTCAAAAATCCTGCCATGAGTCTGCCATTCCTTCCTAATCAAAGGGACCCACTTTATAGTGTGTCCCTCAGTGATCATTGCTTTTACTCATCTATCATCTTATCGACTCGTTCCTTCAAGGTAGACATCTGTCCTGTAATTCGCTCCAGCTCTTCCTGTATTAAGCGAAGCTCACGCCTTCGGGCCTCTTTTGCATCCTGGAGCTTTTTTTCATAATGCATCTTCTGGTCTTCCCGAATCTGCCGTTTAACATTTTCCAGTCGTTCCCTCTCCTGCTTTTTCATCTGTTCTTTTAACCGATTCATCCCATCCTTATAAAATTGCTCCAGCATAACTATATCCCCTCCTCCATAGCATCTTAACTGTCTTAATTCCATCCTACTATAAGTTCCCTATCTTTGTCAACTGCGCCCCTGCATCTGCGCTTGTATGAAATCGAAAAGAGCCTGTGGAAATTCCACAGACTCTTTTTTCAGGTAAAAGCTTACCGAATTGTTTTATAGAGAGGTCCATAAGCCTTGCATGCTCTGTAATCCTGTCCTTCTTTGTCCATACCAAATGCATTCCAAGCTGCCGGACGGAAGATCTTCTCCTCCGGTATATTGTGCATACATACTGGAATTCTTAAGATAGAGCACAGAGTAATCAGGTCTGCTCCCACATGTCCATAGCTGATTGCCCCGTGATTTGCGCCCCAGTTGTTCATCACATCGTATGCGGTCTTGAAAGCGCCCTCTCCTGTGCATCTTGGTGCAAACCAAGTACATGGCCATGTATAGTCGGTTCTCTTCCAAAGCTTATCGCTCACTTCTTCTGGAAGCTTGAGTGTCCATCCCTCAGCAATCTGCAGAACTGGTCCAAGTCCCTTTACAAGATTCAGACGAATCATGGTTGCTGGCATCTCAGCATCTGTCACAAAGCGGGAAGAATATCCGCCGCCACGGAAATATCCATTGTCTGCTGCGTTCCAGGTAGTAGCCTTCAGGATTGCTTCCTGATCAGCCTCTGTCACATTCCACCATTCCTTCATACAGGGATTTCCATTCTCATCCTTTGCCTGCCCGCAAGCATCCAGACAAGCTGCACCAGAGTTAATCAGGTGAATAAATCCGTCTGCATCTTTTGCCTTGCCTTCAATATCATAGCCAGTCGCTCTCTTAACCGCGTCGCCGCTCCAATATGTACGTACATCAGCAAAAATCTGGGCACGGTTGGTTAAAAGCTTTAAGAACAGCATGCCTAGACCATTCAATGTATCATTCTCTGTAGCCAGAATGTACGGCTCTCTTGCTCCGTTCCAGTCAAAGGAAGTATTCAGCATAGCCTCCGGGAAGTCACAGTTGGGATAAAAATCTGTCCACTGTCTCTGCCCCTGGAATCCTGCTGCGATGGCATTATGTCCGATAGCTTCCTCAGAGAACTTACGATCCAGCTTGTCGCTGCCGCTCATCAGATCTTTGATGATAACCATCATCTTTACTACAAATTCCCAGTCAGCATCCTTCTGCTCTCTTGTCTTCTGAATCTCTTCTGGGTTCTTATCAAATCCTTCTATACATTTCTCTCTCGTCCACTTAAGGGCTTTCTGGAACTCTTCTTCATCATAGATGCCTTCTGTCATGCGGCGGATAATCTCTACCTCATCCACAGACTCTACACGCATGCCAAGATATTCCTCAATAAATTCTGGGCTAATGATAGAGCCGCCAATTCCCATACAGATGGAACCAATCTGAAGATAGGATTTTCCTCTCATAGTAGCTGCTGCCACTGCGGCACGTCCAAAACGAAGCAATTTCTCTTTTACATCTTCTGGGATATTAGTGTCGTCAGCTTCCTGCACATCATGACCATAAATACCAAATGCCGGAAGTCCCTTCTGAGCGTGAGTAGCCAGTACAGATGCCAGATATACTGCGCCTGGTCTCTCAGTTCCATTAAAGCCCCATACGCCCTTAATGGTCATAGGATCCATATCCATAGTCTCTGCGCCATAGCACCAGCAGGGAGTTACAGTCAAAGTAATATCTACGCCTGCTTTTTTGAACTTATCTGCGCATGCTGCTGTCTCGCCTACGCGTCCAATAGTAGTATCTGCAATGACTACCTTTACCGGCTCACCATTGGAATAGCGAAGATTTTCCTCAAACAGCTTTGCTGCAGCTCTTGCCATACCCATAGTCTGCTCTTCCAAAGAACCTCTAACATCCAAAACTCCTCTACGGCCATCAATGGTCGGCCGGATACCAATCACTGGATAATCGCCAACTAATCTGCTCTTTGCCACTTTCAATACCCTCCATACTTATTTTTTATAAAACCAGATTGGACAAATCTGATTTCGATGTCTTTATTATAAATGATTCAACAGAAAATTGCACGTAAATTTCTGTTCTTATATGGACATTTTTTGTACTAATTGTTATAATTTCCTTATAAATCTATCAGTTTTTTATCAAATACAGCAAAAGCAAGGACAGAAAGGAATACAATATAGTAATGAAGGCTTTTCATGAAATACGCAGCTATGATTCTGATTTTATGGTCTGGAATTCCAGCTATGAGAATATCAGTTTTCTGGCTCACTGGCACAAAGAAATTGAGCTAATCTATATTCGCTCTGGCTCTTGCCGGCTTCATATCACCGACCATATCTTTACAGCCCATGCCGGTGATCTTGCAGTCTGTGAGAGTGGTGTCATTCATTACAGTGATTCCTATGACATGGATAATTCCCTGGATTTCGTCATTTTTGATTCGAATATTTTGAGTCCGATTTTTCACAATCCTAATTTTGTCCACCCCCTGATAACCAAGGCTCAACTGGAGAGCTATGGTCTCTCTGACCGCCTTCGTGAACTGATTGACACAGTATCCTCTGAATTGAAACGCAAAGATCCCTATTACCAGGAAGTTGTTACCTCCTCCCTTCAGACGTTTTGGTTTCTTTTAAAGCGACATCATCCAAAGGCCAATCTGGATGCTGTGCCTGATGACAGACGTTCCCGAATGTTAGCAGACATGCAAGGACTCCTGGACTATATAGACAATCATTTTGCAGACAATATTACCCTGGACTATGCAGCCAACTGTATGAATTACAGCAACAGCTACTTTTCTAAAATATTCAAAAAACTGATGGGAACTAATTTTGTTACTTATTTAAATATGGTTCGTGTGGAGCACGCAGCTTATTCTCTGCGGCACACAGACAGTAAAATTACAGAGATCGCTTTAAACTGTGGTTTTAACAACATCCGAACTTTTAATCGGGTATTCAAAGAGATTACTGGTTGTACCCCTTCGGAATTTCTTCTGCTTCCAGACCCGGACACCTATAAGCGCACTTATTATAACCGTCGCTCTGGAGCACAGGAATTTGTAGAAAATGATTCACTTACCCTTGTTAAAAATTTTCAAACTAATTCTTAAGGAGGCCTCCCAATGCCCAAACAAGCCCTTTTGTACCGGAAACGCCTGATTCCCTCTGAGTGTATTCTCCTTGACAAGGACGAAATTATCTTGCATGAACCTTCTGTGCTCGTCACCAAATGGAAGACCATTCGCCCTAAAAAGGATCTGGATCATGGGATATCCTGCTATCTGCCAGACAAAGGATGGAAAGTAAGCCGCTTTCTGGATCACAAAGATGAGTTAATCTGCTGGTATTGTGATATCATTGATTCGTCTTATCACTCTGATACAGATACATATATTTTTACGGATTTGCTGGCAGATGTGATACTCTATCCCTCTGGCGCCGTCCACGTGGTAGACCTGGACGAGATTGCAGACGCTCTGGAACAAGGTCTACTCCTTCCTGAACAGGTATGTTCCTGTATGCGTAAATTGGATAGCCTGCTTAAAGAGGTATATAGCGGCCGGCTTTTGCCTTCTCTGGAAAAATATTGGCCTGTTGAAGCGTAAGGAATTATGTGCCCTTGGGCATAAAAAATGGATATTCTTTTGAGAAGTTAATATCTCAGAAGAATATCCGCTTTTTCTCCTTCTAATTTAAAGTACTGCTTCGCTGCTTACAATTTCAGCTCTATGGTCCGCCCTGTGTGTTCATATTCCACAAGCTCTACACCGGCTGCCCGAAACATTCGTTTCGATGCCAGGACAGAAGCTGTGCTGGCATACTTATCACAGCCATAGACCACGGTCTTGATTCCTGCCTGAATAATTGCTTTGGCACACTCATTACATGGAAACAGTGTCACATAGATCTTTGCCCCCTCCAGACTACCGCCCCGATAATTCAAAATCGCATTTAGCTCACTGTGGGTAACAAATGGGTATTTTGTCTCGTTTTCTTCCCCTGTTCTCTCCCAGGGAAACTCATCGTCGTCACAGCCATTTGGGAAGCCATTATAGCCCATAGACAAGATCTTGTTATTTTGACTTACGATGCAGGCCCCCACCTGTGTACTGGGGTCCTTGGATCTCATGCCAGAAAGCGCTGCCACGCCCATAAAATATTCATCCCAGCTAATATAATCCTTCCTTTTTCCTCCCATATATAAGTCTCCTGATCTTAACTTATTTGGTTCCAAATATGCGGTCCCCCGCATCGCCAAGCCCAGGTACAATATAACCATGCTCATTCAGGTGCTCGTCCAATGCCCCAATATAGATATCCACATCTGGATGCAATTCCTGCATCTTTTTTACACCTTCAGGAGCCGCGATAATACAGATAAAATGTATATTCTTCACTCCCCGTTCCTTTAGCATCTGAATCGCCGCTGTGGAAGAGCCTCCTGTAGCCAGCATTGGGTCTACTACAAATACCTCACGTTCACTGCAATCTGCAGGAATCTTACAATAATATTCCACTGGTTCCAAAGTTTCCTCGTTCCGGTATAAGCCAATATGGCCTACTTTTGCAGAAGGGATCATGGCCAACATTCCATCTACCATGCCTAAGCCTGCACGCAAAATAGGAATAATCGCCATTTTCTTTCCTGCCAGCTCCTTTGCAACTGTTTTACAAATAGGAGTCTCAATCTCTACATCCTGCAATTTCAATTCTTTCGTAGCCTCATAGGTAATAAGGCTTGCAATTTCGCTAATCATGGCACGAAAATCACGAGATCCTGTCTCTTTACGTCTAATGACGCCAATCTTATGCTGTATCAGCGGATGCTCCATAACCACTACCTTTGACATTCTTTGCCCCCTAATCTTCCTCTATCGCGCGTATTCTATTGATATGCCTTTCATCCCCTGAAAATGGTGTATTTAAAAATGTGTCCACAATCTTAACAGCCAGTCCCGGCCCTACTACACGTCCGCCCATAGCCAGAATATTGGCATCATTGTGGAGCCTTGTAGCCTCTGCGCTGAAGCAATTCTCACACAAAGCCGCACGGATTCCCTTAAATTTATTGGCCGTAATGGAGATTCCAATGCCTGTCCCACAGATCAGAATTCCTTTGTCACATTCCCCAGACAAAATTGCCTTGGCAACCTTTTTCCCATAAATAGGATAGTCTGTCGCCTCTGTATTGTAGCAGCCATAGTTTTTGTACTCAAATCCATTCTTTTCCAAATATGCGATTACCTCTTGCATCAAATCGTAACCGCCATGATCACATCCTAATGCTATCATAATTTGCTACCTCCGTGTTTATTTGTTTCTCTGATTATACCATTTTTTTCGGGATTAGCAAATGCTTTATTTGATTTATATTATCAGAGGAAGGAAAGCTAGCAAGCTAATAGCCTTCCTCTTTTTCATGCTAAGTTTGTCACCTACTGATTCAAATACCGCATAATCCCCATATGTATCGCCCATACCAGTTGATCCTGGTAGTTCTCATCCTTAAGCTTCCCATTTTCTGCCCAGTTACTTAGGAAGCCGCACTCCACAATTACCACAGGCGCATCTGTCTTCTTCAGCAAATAATAAGTATCATTCGCCTTGGCCTGTCTGTGGTTCTCAGGATCCACAAAGCGGATCATCTCTTCCTGAATCAACTCTGCAAGGCTCTGACTCTCCTTAGAGGTTCCATAGTAAAAGACCTGAGCGCCGTGAATCGCTTCCTCGTGATAACTGTTTTGATGAATACTGACCACGCAAGCTGGCTGTTCCTGATTAATAAGCTCGCAACGCCGTTTCATATCCTGCGCTTTTTTGTTGGAAGCATTTTCATCGTACAGTCCCCTGTCCTCCTCACGGGTCATAATCACCTGAATATCCTGCTGTTCTAAAAGCTCCTTCAGCTTTTTTGCGATCTCTAAATTCAAATCTTTTTCTAAAGTTCCATCCACGCTAATTTTTCCAGGATCATTTCCTCCATGGCCAGCGTCTAAGATAATCAGACGGGAATCCGTACGTTCCCCTTTCCCCTCTGTCATCTCCCAGAAACTGCTTCGGGAAAAATAGCACGCGCTGGCAAGGACAAGTAAGGCCATCCCCAAACCGATCCCACGGCTCTTTCTCAAGATTTTATCTTTTAATTTCCGCAAAACATCCATAAATATTCCCGCCATATTTCTATTTCTAAAAATATATGGCGGGAATTTCTATTCCATGTCTTTTCTATATATTTTTAAATGTTATATTAATTGACATAGCGCAGGATAATATCCCAAATGTCTTGCCGCTCAAAGCCCAGCTTCCAGGCGGAAATGCCTGCCAAATTATACTCTTTGATGAGAGACGCTTTCAGCTCAATGGACTCTTCTTCTTCCAGCCAGACCTTGTAATTGTTGCCCTCAGCCGTATACTCTGCATAATACTGCCCGGCCTCCTCATTCCATTCACGCTCTGCACTATTCTCTGACAAAATTCTGTCCATTGCATCCATACCATAAGCACTGCTGGACAGTACATAAGGAATATACTCACTGTTCTCTGGCTCATCCGCCAGCTCTTCATCTGTCTTCGGACGCTCTTCCCAAAGCCTTGTGTAGAAGGGAACTGCATTGATTACTTTTTCGGCCGGAACCTCCTGTAAGGTATTCTCAATTCCAGAGCGGACATATCCGATGCTGGCCACAGATCCAGCTTCCGGTGAGCCGGAAAAATGTTCATCGTATCCCATGATTACCACATAGTCTGCCACAATTCCCTGCTCTTTGCGATTGTATAACATATTGTGGGCAGCCGGAACATAATTATCCACTGAAAGAACCACGCCGTTCAGTCTGCACATAATAGACAATTCCCGGATAAATTCAATAAACGCCTTGGCTGAGTCTTCATTAATATACTCAAAGTCAATATTCAAGCCATCCAGATCAAACTCGATAGCTTTCGCTATCAGATTGTTTACCAGCCGCTGGCGGGAAGAAGTTCTGGATAAAATCTCATAGTCTAAAATAGTGTCTTTGTATTCGATATCATTTACGAGAGCCCATACTTCAATGCCATTCTGATGGCAATAGTTTACATAATCCTGATTTGCCAGAGATTCCACATTCCCATCATTATCGTTGAGGAAGAACCATGTGGGAGAGATTGTAGTCAATCCTTTCGTCTTGGCAATACTCTCCAGCACTTTGCTGTTGGCATCCTGGTTTGTCACCTGATGCCATGCCATATTAATGGTATAGTCCTTGGAAATATTAGTGTAAACGGGCTCTTCATAGTTTGACGTGGTTGTCTCCTGCCCTTTATTACCTAAGTATTTATTCCTGATGTAACCAATATAACCATTGGCTGTGCGAACCTTTGTCCACTCCTCAAGGGCCTCCTCCTGTGGCAAAACATATAATACATCATTTACAACCACATCAGTCAAAATCATGCTCTTGATATCTGCCTCATATCGAACCCGGGCATCCTTTTTGACTGTCACCGTATCCACAGTTCCAAATTCCTTTATAATGTGCACCCGGTTCACTTCATCTGTCATTACTTCAAATTCCAGGGCTGTATATTTTTGAATATACTTCAAGGCTACATAGGCTGTGTCTCCATCCACCCTTACAGGAGCATAAGTCTCAGTAAACCTGGTCTTTGCCACAGTGTAATCCTTGCTTCCCACCTCTGCCGTAATAAGTTCTGTGGGAGTCGTATACAAAAGCAAATTCTCTTTCGCATCCCAATAAAATCTGGAATTCAGATGATCATACAGAAGATCTGTGTCTACATACACCTCCCCGTCGATCATTTTGGCCTTGAGTTCTGTCAACTCATCTTGCATAATAATGGCTACTTCATCCTCTGAAGACACGTTAAAATACTCTTTTGATTCCATTCTCTCTTCAGAGGGACTGTATTTTTTCACAAGATAGCTGATAAACATAGCTATCATAATAATTATAATCAACAGCACCGCAATAAACACCGGTATGAGCTGCCTTCTTGCAGCCGAAGATCTTCTTCTTGGCTGAGGCCTTCTGCTCTGAGGTCGCTGTTCCTGAGATCGCTGGGGCTGGGGTCTCCTGGCCGGAAGTCTCCTTCTTCTCCGTTTCCTTCTCAATACCATATCAGAATCCTCCTATTCTTAACATAATAACAGAATTTTTTCGACACGTCATCCCCATTTCTCGACATTTTGTAAATTTAATAAAATACTAAGGTTTCATTTTAGGAAGCTATCCTGCAGATCCAGTTGGTGTAATATCTGCTCAGAGGGGTCCTCGCCTACATTTTCATGGTCTGCAGGAAAGCTAGTGTTGCTGGGCAGAGGGCGACACGGCCCTCCTGTCCAGCAATGCTACCCTTAGTAAGGGTACCTTTTCCAAAAGGAGTTCGTGATATATTATTTTTTGAAAGACGCCCTGTAAAATCAAAACATGCCTGTCAATCGTGGAATTCTCACCGAACTGGTGAATCAGAACTTAGAAACATGGCTTACACAAAATAATAGCTACATTCTTATTATCTTCTCTACCCTCCCTTCTCTCGGGCGACTTTCTGATAACATTATACTTCCAATTATCCCCAAAAAGCAAGTCAGCCAGAAATTTCATAGTTTGTTTATATTTTTTTTATAAAAATTGGTATTTTTGTCATATTGACATCGATTTAAATATTGTATATACTTTCAAAAATGTATATAATAATTATGAGTAACGTTAATTACAGATTTGGATGTGATAATTATGAGAATTGAAAAGCTAAATGACAACCAAATACGCTGTACCCTGACGAAAGATGATTTAGCTACTCGCCAGCTTAAGCTCAGTGAACTGGCTTATGGCACAGAAAAGGCCAAAGACTTGTTCCGTGATATGATACAGCAGGCATCCATTGATTTCGGTTTTGAGACTGAAAACATTCCTCTGATGATTGAAGCGATCCCTCTGCCTAATGAGTGTATCGTACTGATAATAACAAAGGTGGAGGATCCAGAAGAGCTGGATACCCGCTTTGCCAAGTTCGCCCCAGGCGGCGAGAATTCGCAGGAGGAAGCAACGGATCTGGGAAGTATTCTTCCTGAAGGGGCAGACAACGTATTGGATATTTTCCGAAAACTGATTGACCACCATTTGAAAGAAAGCACCAAGGAAGAGAGCGAAGACAAAGCCATTGCTCTGGCCAGTGAGCTGGATCTGATCCGTTTGTATTTCTTCCCGGATCTGGACACCATTATTGAGGCTGCTCATGTGCTGAAGGGCTATTACCGTGGCAACAATACTCTCTACCGGCTGGAAAAGGATAGCAATTATTGTCTGGTGGTACGCAAGAGTTCACACAGCCCAGAGGAATTTAACAAAATTTCTAACATTCTCTCAGAATATGGCACCAGCGAAAAGTATGCATCTGCAAGCGAGGCCTATCTGGAGGAGCATGAAGAACTTATGGTAAAAGACGAAGCTTTACAAAAGCTGGCTCTTTTATAAAGTTTTTCAAAAAATTGCCCTATAGAGTACAGAAAAAGACGAGTAAGAAGCGGCGGCTTTTTGCCCGTCTTTTCTTCTACGTCGAAAATTTCAGTACTTGACGTATCCAGGTTCTTCTTATAATCTATCTTTAAAAAATACTGTTGATAAGGAGGGATTGAAATGACAGTATTGAGGGATATATCTTTTTTATGGTCAATGCTGCACATCATCGTTCTGTTTCTATTACTATTCGAGCCACGCTATTCCTGGAAATCTACTCTAATCGCCGCCTTTGCCGGATGGACAGTGCTGCTGGTGATCAACGTACCAATAATGGTATGGATGGGCCACAGCTTTATTATGCGTGTAGCCTTTTTTTCCTGTACCATCCCCTCAGCGGTGCTTTTCTTTCTCCTCTCCAAATATCGGGACGGACGTTTCTTCTTCCTGTTCTGCCTGACAGATACAGTCTCCTTTTGGCTGATGCAAATTACCAACTTCTTCGACCGTCTGACAGGGAATACCTATATCATAATGTTCGTTACTCGAATTATCTTGTTTTTGCTCATGGATCTGGTATTCTGGAAAAGTTTGCGTAAACCCTATCTGGATTTGCAACGGAAGCTGGACAAGGACTGGTGGTTATTTGCCGCTATCGGAGGGTTGTACTATCTCTTAATCATGGTTACTTCTGTGCCGGTGAGTTCGCCCATGCCCGACACCATAGGCCTAGTCCGTATTATTCTAGTGCTGCTTCTAATGCCCCTGACCTATCTGACAGTTCTGCGCTCCCTCTGGCGCCAGATGCGGGAGAGTCAGAGCCAAAAGGAGCTGGAACTGATGGCAGCACGAGACGAGCTACGCTGGGAAAATCTCCGTATTTTGCAGAATAGCAGTGCAGCGCTGGCTCAGGCCCGTCATGATATTTTGGGTAATCTGGGGATCTTACAGGCACTGAGTCACCAAGGGGAATATGAAAAGCTTGATGAATATCTGGCCCGAATCACCCAACAGACTTCTGAGATCTTGCCGCTGAAAATCACCGGCCATTCAATCGCCAACGCCATTTTGACGCAAGGGGCGGAACGTATAAAAGAAGCAGGCGCTAAGCTGCACTACCAGGTGGAACTGCCGGACACACTTACCATTCCTGATGAGGACCTGGCAGCTTTTCTGATGAACCTGGTGAACAATGCCATAGACGCCATAAAAGAAATACCTAGAGAGCGGTCTCGTTGGGTGGAGATCACCATACATATTCGAGACAGATACCTATTTATTGAGGGGCGCAACCCCTACGAGAGGTCTCCAGATCCAGACAACGAAAATGGACGATTCCTTTCCCATAAGGGTGCAGGTCATGGCTACGGCCTAAAAATCATGGAGAACGTTGCTCATCGCTATCAAAGTGAATTACAGTTCGAGACAAAGGATAGTATTTTTCTGGTCCGTACCGCCTTACTCATGCCACAGAGCGAACAGGAATAGAAAGTGCAACATCTCAACGAATATCCAGTGCAAAAAGTTATCCCGGCCTTTCTTTTGCAAAGGTCGGGATAATCAAACATTCAAGGTAAAAATCGTAGCCTTTTATTTTGCTTCCAAAAATGCATTAAGCCGCGCTGTGAGCACGTCTGGATCCATTCCGTGAACCATAGCCGCTTCTTCCAGAGATTCAAACTGATGAGACGGGCATCCCACACAATGCATACCTTCACGCATCAAAATCCCTGCCATATTCTCATCAACCTGAAGAATCTCACCCATCAACATTTCCTTCGTAATCTTTGCCATGTGCTGTTTCCTCCTTTACCTGCTTATCCATAGTGCTATCCCCAATAGTATTTGCAGAACCTTGTTACATATACTTAGGAATACTTCTAGAGTATTATAATAGAATCCCGACTATTTTGCAAGGAATTATTTTGTTACTTGCTGTTCTCGTGTGGCTGGAAGCAGAATTTACAAATTTTTCTCTTGTATAATCCTGAAGTTTATATTAAAATGTATCCAAGGTTAATGAAAACCTATTATTAGATTAACTATTTAAGGAGGAAGATCAACAATGGCATATGTAATTAGTGACGAATGTGTATCCTGTGGTTCCTGCGCCGCTGTATGTCCAGCAGAAGCTATCAGTGAGGGCGACGGAAAATACGTAATCGATGCTGACGCTTGCTTAGACTGTGGAACTTGCGAGGCAGAATGTCCTACAGGCGCTATCAGTGCAGAATAATTGCAAACATACAAAAAAAGGACAAGTCATACGACCTGTCCTTTTTTCTGTCTAAAAAAGCTTCGTTTTTTCTTGTCTTCTTTGGAAAACAAACTTCGTTCTTTTCGAGCCTTCTGAGAATTGCGGATAGCCTCGTCGAGACGCCGGAAGCGCTCGTCCTCCCGCTCTTCTTTCATGCGGAGTAAGTAATCCATCTCCTTGATCACCTGTCCGCTGACCTGAGTGCTGATATCACATCCCATTTTTTCTGTATGATCTTCCAACGCCTCTGCGATCAGCCGGCTCATTATGCATTGAAACTGCTGCATTTTCTCTTCCCGTGCAGCAGTTTGTCCTTCTGCTGGAACCGGAAGCTTGTCCACCTTTGCAATCAGATGAGAAACTTCCATTTCCCCTTTTTCCAAATCGGGAATCAACATTTTAATTGCTTTTAACTGGACTCCCTGTTCTTTTAATTCTTTAATGTGCTGAAACAGACGGATATTCTCTTCTGTATAATAGCGATGGCTCATTTCATTGCGTCCTATAGGCAGCTCCAACTCATCTTCCCAGTATCGGAGTACGTGGGCTTCCACGTCTACCATCTTAGCCGCGTCAGAAATCATATATCGCACTTCGCTCATACTCATCCCTCCGATATGTAAATATTTTCCATATTTTTTATTATAACAGCTTTTGACAAGATTGCAAGGAAAAATTTTACATCTATACTGGAGGGCCAGGTTTAAAGTTCTTAAATGTAGTGTACTCAGGCATCCACAAGAGGTTGATGGTCCCGATAGGGCCATTTCTCTGCTTAGCCACAATGACCTCTGCCAGATTCTTCATATCAGAATCTTTATTATAGTAAGCATCGCGATAGAGGAACATTACCATGTCTGCATCCTGTTCTATAGCTCCTGATTCGCGCAGATCCGATAACATAGGTCTGTGATCGGGCCTTTGCTCCACCGCCCGGCTTAGCTGAGACAGTGCCACTACAGGCACATTCAATTCTCTGGCAAGACTTTTCAACCCCCTGGAAATATCCGAGATCTCCTGCTGTCTGGAGTCGGAAGCACGCCCACCGCCGGACATCAACTGCAGATAGTCAATCATAACAATACCCAGTTTATGTTCCATCTTATATTTTCTACATTTGGAGCGCAGCTCCGCCAGGGTAATACCTGGTGTATCGTCAATGATCAGGTTGGAGCTCGCCACACCTTCTGCACCTTCTACCAGACGTTCCCAGTCATTGTCTGTCAAATTTCCATTGCGCAGCTTTTGAGCGTCCACACCTGATTCCATAGAAAGCAGACGGTTCACCAATTGTTCTTTGGACATCTCCAAGCTGAAAATAGCCACCGTCTCATGATTTCGAAACGCCATATATTGAGCAATATTCAATACAAAAGCAGTCTTCCCCATAGAGGGGCGGGCTGCAATAAGTATCAAGTCTGAAGGCTGAAAGCCTGAAGTCTGATAGTCCAGATCCTTAAATCCTGTTGCAATGCCTGTGACATTTCCCTTTGTTCTGGAAGCAGCCTCAATTCTCTGAATTGTGTTGAGTACAACCTGCTTGATAGGAACAAACTCTCCCGTATTACGGCGCTGTACCAAGGCAAAAATCTTTTTCTCTGTCTGCTCCAGAACCTCCTCCAAAGGCTCTGAGCCTCCATAACATAGATTATTAATCTCGTCATTTAGCTTAATGAGCTTTCTTAATGTAGACTTCTCAGCTACAATATTAGCATAGTACTTAACATTGGCTGAGGTCCAGGCATTGTCCAAAAGTTCCCGGGCAAATTCCATGCTGCTGACCTCTGCAGGTACATCCTTAGCCCGCAGACAGTCCTGAAGCGTCACCAGATCCACTGGCTCCTCCCGGCTATACATCTCCGCCATAGTCTCAAACATAATCCCACACTGGCGCTGATAAAAGTCTTCGCCTGTGAGCATCTCTGAGGCAATCATAATGGCTTCCCTGTCCATAATCATGGAACCAATGACAGAACGCTCTGCTTCCACACTGTGAGGCATAATTCTCTTGATAATTGCTTCCTCCATGCTTATGCCTCTTTTACATTCACCTTAAGTTGAGCTGTCACCTTAGGATGCAGCTTAATCGGAACCATCTGAGTCCCCACATTTTTAATGGGACTTGGAATCTGCATTTTTTTCTTGTCCAATTCCACGCCAAGCTGATCGAGGGCTGCCTGTGCAATCTCCTTAGAAGAGACAGATCCAAAGATCTTTCCTCCCTCGCCTGCCTTGATGCTCACAGTTACTTCCATCTTAGAAAGCTTCTCTGCAAAGGCCACAGCTTCCTCATAGATCTCTTTAGCCACCTTTTCCTCGTTGGCCTTTTTCAGCTTCAAGTCATTCAAATTCTTGGGCGTAGCCTCCAGACCTAACTTTTTGGCCAGAAGGAAATTGCGGGCATATCCGTCATTTACATCTACAATCTGTCCTTTCTTTCCCAGAGATTTTACATCTTCTATTAAAATTACCTTCATTATAATTCTCCTTCCTCCAACATTTTGTCAATAGTGTGTTTTATGATTTCCATGCTTTCCTCTATACCACAATTCAACTGAACTCCTGCCATACTCATATGGCCGCCGCCGCCCATCCGTTCCATCAAAATCTGTACATTGACTTCATCAATGGATCGGGCGCTGACGTATGTCTTTTGCTGATAATATGTCAAAACAATAGACGCTTTTATACCAATTATGTTTAATAGTTCATTGGCCGCCTGTGCCCCCACAATCGTAGGACTCTCAATATTTTCATTGGGGCAGACAGAGATGGCAAAGCCATGATACACTTCTGCATGGCGAACCGCCTCTGCGCGAGCCTTATATTCCGCCATCCCGTTTCGGAACATCTTACGCACACGAGTGACATCCGCACCGCAGCGCCGTAGAAAGGCAGCCGCCTCAAAAGTACGCACACCTGTCTTTCCCATAAAGTTATCTGTGTCCAGAATAATTCCTGCATAGAGGCAATCCGCCTCCACTGCTTTAATCTTCAAGCCCTCGTCAAAATACTGCAGAATCTCAGCCACCATTTCACAGGCAGAAGAGGCATAGGGCTCAATATAAGACAGAACGGCATTTTCAATCTGCTCATTCGTCTGCCTGTGATGATCAAGCACTACGATAGTGGGTGTCCTATTCAGCAATCCGCTGCACTCCGTATAGTTGGGGCGATTGGTATCCACAACTACCAGAACCGTATTTCGGTCAATCATTTCCAGGGCCTGCTCTCCGGTCAGGAACATATCTGTCTCATAGGCTGGGTTATCTGTAAAACATTCCTTCATGGGACGCACAGAGCTTGTCACATCATTCAGCACAATGTAGGCCCGTTTGTTCAGCACCTTGGCCGCACGATAGATACCGATGGAGGCGCCAAAAGAGTCCATATCCGTCATCTTGTGCCCCATTACCATAACCTTATCCCGGCTTTCAATAAACTCCCGAAGAGCATGAGCTTTTACTCTTGCTTTTACTCTGGTGGCCTTCTCTACTTGCTGGGTCTTTCCGCCAAAATACGTTATATGTTCGCCTTCTTTTATCACAACCTGATCGCCGCCACGAGCCAGGGCCATATCAATGGCAATACGTGCATATTCATAATTTTCCGCATAAGTATCTGCACTTACTCCCAGGCCTATACTTAGGGTGACAGCCATTTCATTTCCAATGTTCACTGTCTTCACATCCTGCAGAAGCTCAAACTTGTTCTCCCGCATTGCTGGCAAGTCTTTTTCCTGGATGGCGATAAAGTATTTATCCTTTTCCAGTTTTTTGACTATACCGCCAAAGCTTCCGATATATTTATTGATTTTACGATCTACCAGAGCAACTAGCAGGGAACGACGCACTTCCTCCACTGTCTCCAGGGCTTCCTCATAGTTATCCAGATAAATCAGACCAGCTACAAGTCGCTCTTCCTGAACCATCCGAATATATTTATTGATCTCTGTCTCCTCAAACAGGTAGACAGCCAGAAAATATTCATCGTTTTCTTTATCCTCTAAAAAAGCACTGGCGTCTATCATATGATCCATGTAGACCTTTTGCACATTCACCCGAAAGTCCTTTTCTTCATAGGAAAAACGGATGGTTTTATTCTCCTCAGAATCCTCCTGGGGCAGCATTTCTTTTGCAAATTCAGGGAAAAAATGCGTAATAGGCTTATGCAGGCTCTTTTTGCTTTTCCCGCTGACTTCAAAAAATGCTGTATTGGCCCACAGTACTTTTCCATCTTCATCCAGAAGCCCATAAGGAATTGCCAACTCTCGCAGAAGTTTCCTCTGTATCTGATCATATTGGGTGGCAAACGAGAGCAATTCAGTGTAAATACGCGACCGATTGCGCACATAAAGTATCGTGACTACCACCACATAAATTACAAGAAATGCAGACATCAATAATCCGGCTTTTACAGAGACTGGATACATGCTGATATTCATCACCAGAAGCAGAATACTTAATATCAGCGGCCATTGAATGTAAGTTTTTAACTGGCCCTTTAATTTGATCTTTTTTTTCATTTTATGTTATATCTCCATCTGCTTAGGTTTTCCCTTGCTGTACGTATTCAGTAAGTGTTCCTATTATATCATAACTTACTCTTATTTTCCATACAAAATAAAGCCGGGTATGGAAAAACCCGGCTTTCGTGTACGTCATTCGCCTCTGCCTCAGTAGCCAAAGAGACTCGCTCCTATCTTTTGAACAGTTCCTGAAAAGAAATCCTTTGCTCCACTGCCTCCGTCAATTCTGCCATTCTTGTGACATCTCCAATCAAAATTACACCGCAGAGACGGTTGTTTCTAAAATAATATTTCTCGTATTGCTTTTTGGCCACATCTTTGAATTCCACAGTCCTGTAGATAAGTGCCGGGTTTGTGCCGTTGTCTCCGATGGAGAAGAGTGCCGTATTCATCCCATGGAATGTCAATGCAGCTGGGACTGTGGTATACTCGAGAGCGTCTCCTGCCGCATTGGCGCCTGCTACCTTTCCCTCTTCCACAGCCTGAGGCCATATGGCATAATTAAGGCCTTCATACTGTGCACAATCTCCGCAGGCATAAATATTTTCCTCGCTGGTCTCCATGCGGCTGTTCACTATAACGGAACGCTCTACCGCCAATCCAGCCTCTTTTGCAATCCCCGTATTCGCCCGGACACCGCAGGATACGATTACCATTTGGGCTGGAATCAACTGTCCGTCACCTAGGCGGACTCCTGTCACACGGCCTTCCCCCTCAATAGTGCTGATTTCCACTCCTGTAAATATCTCAATCCCCTGGGCTTCGCTTATACTTTTAAGCATTTGAGCGGCCCCTTCATCCAACTGACGTCCCATCAGTCGCGGTGCAAGCTCCAGGACAGTCACTTTGCAATGAGCCTTTTTCATCTCCCAGGCTGCCTCCAGTCCCAGGACGCCGCCGCCAATCACTACCACATCCTTTGTGTCTTTTAATAGCTCTGTCACCTTCTCAGTGTCCCTGAGACGCCGGATAGCTACAACTCCCATCTGATCCGCACCGGGAATCGGAGGAATAAAACATTCTGATCCCAAAGCATAAATAAGCTTTGTATATTTAAATTTTGCATGATCATCCGTATAGATTTCCTTTTCTTTTGTATCAATACAAGTGACATGCTTTCCGAGTATTTGGCAAATATTTTCTTTCTCATACCAAGAAGCGTCCTGAATGGCGATCTGTTCGGCACTCAATCCAGCCACCAGAGACTTCGTCAGCATAGGGCGATTGTAAGCCGGATACTCTTCATTTGAAATGATATAGATAGAACCTGTCTTGTCCCTATCCCGGATCGCTTTTGCAGCGCTGATTCCAGCTGCGCCATTTCCAAGAATGGCATACAAGTTCTGGGTATCCTGTTTGTAATTGATCTCCTCTTCCTCTACAGGTACAAAATTCTCCTTTCCCACACCGCAGACTGGACAGATTTCCAGAGATGAGTCGAAAATTTCTCCACAGACGAGACATTTCACAAGACTTGACTTTCCTTTTTTCTTCTTCGGATTTTCTTTATCTAAAAGGAGGCATCCAAAATGATAACCGTACTCATAAGCTTCCAGTAAATCTACCTCACCAGGCTTCAGTTTTACCCGGAATCCATCCACAACACGCATATTCAGCTGCTTTAAACGTTCCAAAATATGAAGAACTCCCTCTCCGCTCCATCCATAACTTCCAAAGGCGCTGGCTAGCTTTCCTCCATGGGTTTCTGCAAAGATAGACGTGGTCAAATCCCAGATTGGCTTTAAGGCCTCGCCTACAATTGTAGGGGTTCCCAAAAGAATCCCGTCTGCAAATGTCAATTCTTCCAGGACCTTTGCCGTATCCGCCGTCACCATATCATAGATTCGCACTTCTATATCGCCGCTGTCTCTGATACCTTTTTCAATCTGTTCCGCTAACTGGCCTGTATAACCGTAGGCACTCACGTAGGGAATCACCACGGTTTTCTTTGAATTAGGATTTATCTCCTCACACCAGTCCTCATACGTATTTAACATCTTATCAATTCCTGTGTCCAGCACAGGTCCATGCCCAGTGCAGATCATTGAGATATCCAGCTCCCGTACCTTTTTCAGCGCATCACGCATAAAGGGTTTATAGGGCCCAATGATACAGTCAAAATAATACCGTGTTGCTTTCCAGTAATCATCCTGGTTTGTAACTTTGCTAGCAAGAATCTCAGAAAAGGAATAATGAGATCCGAATGAGTCACATGTGAACAAAATTTGTTCCTCTTCTATATAAGTATACATCGTATCTGGCCAGTGAAGGTTGGGTACACAGAGAAACTGAAGAGTAACATTTCCAATCTTCATCTCCTGGTTGTCTTTCACTGGAATACTACAAAAGTCCCTGTTTACAATGTTTTGCAAAAATGAAATCGCTGTGCTTGTAGCAATGATTTTAAGCTGCGGATTTAGTTCCAACAAATGTTCCACACTGCCTGCATGGTCTGGCTCTGTATGGTTCACAATGAGATAATCAATTTTGGTTACATCTATGATCTCCTTCAATTCATTTAAATACTCATCCAGCCATTTTTCTTTGGCAGTCTCTATGAGAATGGTTTTGTCCCCAGCTTTATACACATAAGAATTGTAGGTAGTACCAAACTCTGTGTACATAATAATATCAAATACCCGAAGTGTGTCATCCAGAATTCCTGCCCAGTAAAAATTTTCCCGAAGTTTTAATGCTTTTGCTTTCATTTTGGGTCCTCCTTTTTAAGCTTCCCTGGCTCTTTCATTGTAGTTATTATTTACAACTTTCTTATTTAATATTTTCTTTCTACTGTTCTTAGTACAAAAAGTTCCATGTACATGCCTATATAAAATGCCCTTTTGATTATCCATGACAACCAAAGGGGCATACTTTCACACTTACTTATAAATTAATCCATTACATATGGCATCAGACTGATATGGCGAGCTCTCTTAATAGCCACTGTGAGCGCTCTTTGATGCTTTGCACAGTTACCTGTGATTCTTCTGGGAAGAATTTTTCCTCTCTCAGATACATATCTTTTTAATTTATTTACATCTTTATAATTGATCTCATTATTTTCTTTGCCGCAGAACACACAGACTTTCTTCCTTCTGCGCCCTACGCCTCTTCTTCTCATGGGAGAATCACTTTTATCAGATTTTGTGTAAGCCATGGCTTTTACCTCCTTCTAAACTATCTTCATTTCATTCCACGATTATTAGCTGAACGGCAATTCCTCATCAATTCCATCTGGGATGTTCATAAAGCCATCGCCCGCTGCCGCAGAAGGCGCCGGTGCAGCCTGAAATGGATTCGCCTGCTGGAAGCTTCCTGCATGTTCTCCTGCTGCTGCTTTGCTCTCTGCAAATTCCTGCTCCTCTACTACTACGTCTGTGGTGTAGACTTTCTGTCCGTCACGATTGGTATAGCTTCCCGTCTGAATTCGTCCGGTGATGGCGATCTTAGTGCCCTGGCGCAGATATTTCTCTGCAAACTCTGCACTTCTTCCAAAAGCCACACAGCCGATAAAGTCTGCGGAAGCCTCTCCATCCCTCTTAAATCTTCGGTCTACTGCCAATGTATATCTTGCCACTGCCGTAGCGTTCTCACCCTGTGAGTAGCGCACGTCTGGATCTCTCGTCAAACGTCCCATTAAAATCACTTTATTCATACTAATAATCCTCTACTTTCCGGTCAATACCTGACTCTATGCTTCTTTGCGAACGCACAAATAGCGGATGACATTTTCCATGATACGCACATGCTTTTCTACCTCTGCCGGGCATGTTGCATCAGCATCAAACTGGATAAAGTAATAATAAGCTTCACGCATATGCTGAATCTCATAGGCAAGTCTCTTCTTGCCCCAATCTTCAACCTCTGTAACAGTTCCGCCGTAACGGGCAATATACTCTTTTGCTTTCTCTACGGTGGCTGTTCTCACGTCATCTTCTGCTTTGGCATTCACAACCAATGCTAATTCATACTTGTTCATGCTTTACCTCCTTTTGGTCTCTGGCTTCCCTCTATAAATAAGGGAAACAAGGATATTAAAATAATATATCACGAATTAATAGTGTAGCATAGTTTCCTCTGGATTGCAAGTCCACATTTGGCAAAAAGTGACTTTTATGGCTTTCTCAATCCTCTGGTATTCTTTTCCACTAGCTTCCTGGCAATCATAATCTGATGACCGCATCCCAGACATTTTAGTCGAAAATCTGCCCCCACCCGCAAAATCTCCCACTCGGAGCTTCCACAGGGATGCTGCTTCTTAAGCTTGACAATATCTCCTACATTATATTCCATTGAGCACCTCTCCAATATTTTCCTGAATCAGCAGGTCTGCATGACTGTCTCTGGGGGTTGCAGCACGGTTGATCACCACCAGGTACTTGCCTGTAAAATAATCAATCAGGCCAGCCGCCGGATATACAGCCAGAGATGTGCCGCCAATGATCAGAAGCTCTGCATGAGCAATAGCCTCCACAGCTCCCTGAATCGTACGATTATCCAGCCCTTCCTCGTAGAGAACTACGTCCGGCTTAATTAGCCCTCCGCACTCGCAGCGGGGAACGCCCTCTGTCTCCAGCATATAGTGGGCGTCATAAAATTTACCGCATTTTTGACAGTAGTTGCGGTGTACAGAGCCGTGCAGTTCATAGACGCACTTACTCCCAGCCAATTGATGAAGTCCGTCAATATTCTGAGTGACTATAGCTGTAAGCTTTCCCTGTTGTTCAAGCAAAGCCAGTTTCTTATGGGCTGCATTGGGCTGTGCGTCCAGGCAAAGCATTTTTTTCTTATAAAAGCGATAGAATTCCTCTGTATTTTGTACAAAAAAGCTGTGGCTTAAAATAGTCTCTGGAGGGTATTTCCATTCCTGATGATATAAGCCGTCCGTACTGCGAAAGTCCGGGATCCCACTCTCTGTGGAGACGCCTGCTCCGCCAAAAAATACAATTGATTTGCTCTCCTGCACATATTCTTTTAAGCGTCTGATATTCTCCTCTGACATGGAATCTTCCTCTCCTTTTTTCGTATGGAACCAATTCTATTTATTGATCTACCAAATCTTTTTTCCGTGAACCAGATATCGCTTTTTTCCGCTTTTATCGCAAGTAGAAAGGCTAATTACAGAATCCAATACGCTTACTTCCACCCCAGTATCATAAGCAGAGCGCTCCTTAAGCTTTTCCAAAAATCTACTATACTCATCATTCCGCTCAAAGCCTATGGTGTAACTGTCGCTTTTAACAGATGTCTCATAGCATGAAAAAATCTCATAGGCGTGGGTTCCATCTTCCTGATCAATATAAATCAGTGGGTGCTCTACCAGAAAAGAAGGGGACTTATACTCCTTTAATTCCCCGAACATAGCACCGTTCTTCATATTGTGACCATAAATAATAGTATGAAGGTCCGTAAAATCAGGGCTATTTAGAACCTCCATGAAGATACTGCCTGAACTATTTACTGTATCATTAAACGTATGATTCAGATAGTATACATCGTCATCCCCTTTTAATATAGGGTAATTGACTTGTGTATCTGGAATCTCGATCCATCCTATCACATCTTCATTCAATTCTCTCAGCTTGTCAAAGGCCACCCGCTGTTCACGCTCCCCTGACTCTTCATTCGGTTCCTCTGATCCTTCCTCCGGCACCTCCTCATTGACATACTGGCGAAGATCTTCATATTCATCCGTTCCTTCTTTATATTCCAGATAAATACCCGCTAACTGCCAGGCACTAAACCCTAGCACAGCAATACATACAGTCAGCAAAACAATCAATGGAATTGCAGACCGTTTCTTTCTTCTTCTCTTTCTCTCCATACCTTTTCACCTCTCGTCTATTCTACCAAACAATATTTAAAAAAGCCAGAATAAACTTTACAATCCCTCTGGAACCTCAATCCAGACAGGTTCCGGCACAAACTCATTTTCTTCTGAGCAGGCTGCAAGGCTGCAAGGCTCCTTCTTCATATTATAGAGCTTACAGTAATACTTTTTATCATTTTGAAAATGACGCATTTCCTCTGGTAATGCACAAAATGAATCCAATGGGATCCGCATCCCTTTTCCCTCGGCTTTCATAAAGCTTTCTTTTAATACCCAAATTTGGTGAAATTTTTCTTCCCTTTTTAGCTCCTCAGTCTCCCAAAAATCTTTTATCTCTAATGGGTGAAATTTTTTCACAATACGCTCCATATGCTTTCTACTTTTCCAGCTTTCCACATCGATGCCCACTGGCTTCTCTCCTATGGCACAGGCTGCATATATACCACTATGGGAAAGATTGATAAAGATATCAGGATATTCTGCAAGAAACGGCTTTCCCCATTTATCTCTTTCAAGCAAAATGGGCGCACAGAGCTTTGGATATTCTCTTTCAAGAGCCATATCCAAAAGTCTGCGCGCCCATCTGGACTGCTGCATGTGATTCATTCTGATATTTGTATTTGAACGCCTGGTTATATACACATGAACCATAAAGCTATCCCTGTTCTGCAAACAAAAGCTGTTCTGCAATGGCTGCCGCATCCTCGATGCAGCCGTCGCAGGAACGCAAAACCTTTTTTGTATCCACGCCTTTTAATTCTCTGCAGATCAAGGTTGTATTTTTCTCCAAAAACTGCTCTACAATCTGCTTAGAAAGCTTATAGGTAGCTCCCTTTGTCTTTGGATTCTGAGTATCGCCATCACTATTTATTAAACCTGCCAGCAAGATTGCACCAGACACGGCTCCGCAAGTGCTCTTCATGCCTCCCATTCCAGCGCCAAAAGCTTCCGCCACCCGAAACATATCCGATTCATCCATTCCCACTAAATCACAGTAAGCACAGGCCACAGCCTGGCAACAATTGTAGCCATTCTTATGATTTTCTAATGTCTTTTGTATTCTGCTCTCCATCTATTTTCTTCCTCCTCGTTTAAGCCCAGGTATTTTCACTTCATATTATGCTCATCTGTTCTCTGTTTTTTAACTATATCGCATTTTTTGAATTTCTGCAAGGGAAGAAAATTGTGGCGATTCCTGTAATAGCAAATACGGTTTCTGACATCTTTACCCTGATTCGCATAACCCTTTATAATTCTCTTAATCGTATTTCCCGAATAGGGTCGTAACAAATATACAAGTCCAGAGGATACTAGAATCGACAGCCAATTTTCTGCTGTCTTACGATCGATCTCCACATCTTTTCCCATATCAGCAAGGTTCACCTCCTGGCTGGTTCTCGCGGCAGTACAGGAAATGAACTTTAAAAACTTGTTTTCATCCTTTATAAATACCAAGTTTCGGATATCACGCTCCAGATAAGTCTGCATATATGCACCAAAATAATCCTCCGGCAGCAACTCTGGGATAGTCAAGCGCCTTTTTGTTCACTGAGGTTACTATTCAATTTCAATATCCAAAGGTTTATCCAATTCCTCCGAGACATACTTTCCATTTTTCTTTCGCTGGCGTACACATTCAGTAAGCAGATACTCTATCTGTCCGTTGACCGAGCGAAAATCATCCTCTGCCCAGGCGGCAATCTCACTGTATAACTTTGCAGAAAGGCGGAGGGGAATTTGTTTTTTCTGTGTATCTGCCATATTAATAGAGGCTTCCAGAATTTACGACTGGCTGTGCATCGTGATTGCCACACAGAACCACCAGGAGATTGGATACCATAGCCGCCTTTCTCTCTTCATCCAATTCCACGGTGTGATTTTCATTCAAGCGTTCCAAAGCCATCTCTACCATTCCAACCGCTCCGTCCACAATCATCTTTCTTGCGTCTACCACAGCCGATGCCTGCTGTCTCTGGAGCATAACAGCTGCAATCTCAGGAGCATAGGCAAGATAAGTAATTCTGGCTTCTAATACCTCAAGGCCAGCTTCTGCCACTTTCTGCTGAATCTCATTTCGGATACGGGAGGCTACCACTTCACTGGAGCCCCGCAGGCTTCCCTCATCTGCAATGCCATCTCCTGTAGTGTCCACATTGGGAGACACATCATAGGGATAAATTCTTACAATGTTGCGCAATGCACTGTCACATTGTAATGAAAGATACTCTTTGTAATTATCCACATGGAATACCGCTTTTGCTGTATCAACTACACGCCACATAACAGCAATTCCAATCTCCACAGGATTGCCCAGGCAATCATTGATCTTCTGTCTGCTATTGCTCAATGTCATGATTTTCAGAGATATTTTTTTGCCTGCTGCTTCTCCGCTGACTGAAATCTGGCCTGTGGAAATCATTAAAGAAGTTTTACTGGCCCCTCCGTCCACATCCCCACTTTGATTCAGCCGTGTCTTGGCTGCCGGATTCACCCCAGTACAAAAAGGATTCACAAAATAAAATCCCTCTTCCTTCAATGTTCCTACATAATTTCCAAAAAGTGTGAGAACCAGCGCTTCCTGAGGTTTTAATACTTTCAATCCGCAAAGAGGAATCCAGCCTACAGCAAGCCATACAGAACCAACAGTTATTAACAAGGTTGACAGGATGGTAGCTTTACTTGATTGCATAGAACCAAATACTACACATGCAATTCCTCCAAGGTACAACAGTATTATCAGAAATAACATAGTCATTCCATTTTTCTTATGATTTAAAATCTTTTCCTGCATATATTTATCCCCCGTTCTATTTGATATCAAAATCATATCATATAGATACCTTTTTTGTCAACACCTATCAGGAAGATATACAAATTGGGTTATAGACATTTCCCATAGGCGCAAAAAGAGACTACTGTAAAATACAATAGCCTCCTCTGTCTTTTACTTACAGATTGTCAAACACAACCGTTTCTTTTTCCAGTCCTTCTACAACTTCCTGGTTAACTCCCATTCGCTGTGTAATATCTTCCATATCACTGACAAGATCTCTGGTATTGCCAGCCACGCCAGCTAATCCGTTAGCCCCTTCGTCAATGGCTTTTGTAATCGTCCTGATGGAGTCTGCAATTCCAGACATAGAATTTTTCAAGTGCTCCGTCCGTTCATGAAACTCATCCATGGCCCGGCGGATATAGGCGGCGTCTTCTTTATATTGGCTGCCTGACTGTATAAATGCCTGAAACTCTGTAAGAACTGACTCGTTCATATAATCGATCAGATTCTGTGCATTTTCAGAGAGATTATATACGGCTGTTGTAATCACACTGTTCGTCTCCTGAATTCGATTCGCAGTCTTCTGGCTGGAACGAGCAAGCTCACGCACTTCTCTAGCAACCACCGCAAACCCTTTGCCAGCCACTCCTGCATTGGCGGCTTCCACAGAGGCATTCAGGGCAATCAGCCGGGTCTGCTGGGAGATTGCCAGAATATCACTTGTCAAATTCTTGATCTGATCCACACTTTTGCTCTTTTCAATGGCATCATTGAGAGAACTCAAGATCTCTTCTGCTTTGGCGCTGGTAATCTCCGCACTGCTCTGTGCAGACTGTTGCATCGTATCTGCACGTGTATTCATTTGGATCGTATACTCAGTGATAGTTTTGCTGTCTTCTGCTATATTATGGACATCCAGACTGACATTCTCCGTATTGTTATTGATGACAGATACATTGCCCGCCACTTCCTGAATCGTTGCTGACAGTTGTTCAGCAAGAGTGGAAAGGCTGGAGGCACTCCCTTTGGAGGCCTGAGTCCTTTTTAACACTTCCCCCGTCATATTGTTGATACGGCCTGAACTCTCCCGGATAGTTTTTAAAATGCTCTTGATGGGGAGCACCACATAATTGGTGATAAGCTTCAAATCGGCAAACACCAATAAGATACAGGCAAGAGCTGCCGCAATCCCCACCACCAGAGATATTACATATACAATGGAAAGACGGGTTCTTGCCTGGGAAGTCTGTTCACTGATAGAAGCCTTCAGTCCGTCGATATCTGTCTCCATGGCGCTGGCATAAGAGGCCACATCGCCATTGGCAAGGATATAGGCATCCTGAGTCTTATGGCTTGCACTGGCACAGACCAGGTGAACCAATGCGTGTTTGAACGAGTCATAATCTGACAAAAGCAATTCATACTGTGCCTGATCCTCTGGAATCACATGGGATTCATAGTCTGAAAGCTTCTCATCCAGAAGAGCTTCTTCTTCTTTGATCTGTTGGACAAGAGTGATCATCGTATCATAATCTGTGGCTACAATATGGCTCAGAGCCATCTTATGTATATTCATGGACGCCTGGCAGATCTCTGCCAGCCGGTTATTTCCCTCCATGTAATTGTCAGCAATATTGGCAGCGCTTGAATTCACATTGTGGATATTAAATATAGAAAGAATGTTGGATAAAAGCGCCACTATTCCCAGAAGGGCGATTGGTATGATCAAACGCTGTTTTAAACTGATATTTTTCATCATAACTGGTACTCCTTTTGCATCTGAAATAGCTCTCCTCAGGTACTATGGGGCAATGATTCCCTCAGCCATTGTATCGAGCTGTTCCTGAAGGCTTTGTCCTGATGGGTTTCCTGCCAGAATGTTTTCAGTAAATGCAGCTACAGGATCCCAAAAATTTCCTCCAATACGCTGGAGGCAGGAAAATTCTGACTGTTCCAACAGTGCGGTGATGGCAGGAGCATTCTGTACCTCTTCCGAAGCCGCTGCATAAATATTTGAGGGGCCTTGACCACGTATTCGAAAACGAAGCTTCTGGTTTTCCTCATTTGTTATCCACTCGGCCAGTTTTGCAGCCCACTCTCTATGTTCAGAGTAAGCATTTACTCCGATAAGTTTATAGCCAGAGAAAGATGCCATCTGAATCTCCTGTCCCCCACAAGTATAAGAGGGAAGCTTTGCGGCGCCAAAACCATTTCCCCAGGCCTCCTCCACAGCCACAGAATTCCATACGCCGTTGATGCCTGCGATAATCGTACCATTTTTCACACCTTCCAGAAATCCCGCATCATCCGTGCTGATAAATCCTGGATGTTCTGCAATATTCGTCATGGCCTGTGCCACGTCAGTTCCTTTGATGTCCCCATCCGTACTATTCCAGGTACAGTAATTGGTAATCCCATCGTCATTTAGCCCTACTGTAAGTCCAGTGTTTCCAAACAGGGAATAAACGTACCATCCAGAAGACCATTCCATCGATACTTTTTTACCGTTCTCAGCGGCAATATCCAACATTTTATCGAAGGATGTAATATCATTTTCTGTAAAATATTGCTTATTATAATAGAGAAAATATCCATTATCTGCTGTCAATGGCAGAGCATACAATGTATTATTCACAGATGCTGCAAGTACGGCTTCCGGCAAATTTGATTCTTTGACAGAACTTGCATTTTCTATTGGTTCTAATGCGCCGGCAGCTACTAGCGTATTCAACTGGTCGTCTGCAAATGCAAATACATCTGCTCCCTGTTCCAGATCTGCCATCAGTGCATTGGTGCAGCTACTCTCGCTTTCAGGCTTATATGTAATAAGAAAATCTGCCTGCCCGCTATATTCTGCCTGAAATCCGTCAATGATCTGACGGAGCAGTTCTTCATCCTCCTCAGCCCCCCAGACAGTTAGATTAACCGTATCAGAATTGGCAGTCTGCTCTTCTTCCAAGGAACCCGAGCTGTTTCTTTGACATCCTGGCAGTAATGCTGCCACCAGAAAAGCCAGGAGCCATACATTAATCTTTCTTTTCATAGCTTTCTCCGTAAACGATAGTATTTCGCTAATTATCATACCATTTTTGGAGGCTTTTTACAATCTGATTTTTCCTTGTAACGCTTCGTTTCTCCTTTATGGTTCAGACGATAAACGGCCTCCCAGGAGAGGAAGGCCGAATTAACATCTATATGAGATATAATATTTTTCAAGCAGTAATTTATGCTAATTGAACTGCTACAAAGCTTCTAAATCACACCAACTGTGTCCACAATGTTTTCAATCTCTGAAAGAATATGGGCGGAAACCATAATAGTAGTAAATTTCTTTCGTAAGATTTCATTTGGGGTCTACTCTGATTTACACCACTTTTATAATACAAATCTGGGTAGCTTTCAGTTCGCCGTCAGAAGAGTCTCCCCATATCTCCACATCCTGGCCTGATGCCAGGTCTGCAGCCGTTGCTTCTGACATTTCACTTCTGGCCCCTCCATCATAGATGGTCTTTATGGCAAACAGAGTATTCTCATCATATGTAACAGAGATCTTGTTAAAGTCAGAATCATCCCCTCCTTCGCTAGGCACCACCTTGATATCCCCACCGCTATCTGACGTTTCTAAAATGGCCTCTATCACAGTAAGCTGTCCATCTTCAAGCTCCTTAACAGCGCCCTCCAGATCAGGAGAGCTGTCAACCCACTCTGCAGATGTGTTTTTTCCTTCAGGCTGTTCGCTTCCTGTATTTTTTCCTTCTGTATCTGTTCCTTCTGAATCGCCATCCTGTTCCTCGTCTTCTGGAACTGAATCGCTCTGGTCCTCCTGCTGCTCCTCTTCATCCGGTATCTCATTCGTATCACCACAGGCACATACCGCAAAGCTTAAGATACACATCATCCCTACTAATAAAATCATTTTTCCCACTTTGTTTTTCATGTTAATCTCCTCTCAATATAAAATTTAAACCAACAATTATCCAATATTTCTGTGGATTATTTTATTGATTTTATCGTCGGAATCTCTAAGAGTCCTCTAAAATTTATAAAGAAATTATTAACATTTAATTTTAAGTCTTCACAAAATCGGTTAATGACAGCAAATCTACCTAAAAAAATTCTGCACAAGAGCCATATAGAGAACTGTTCCTCCGGCAATACTCAACAGCGTATTTCTTTTCCACTTATGTAATAGAAAAACAAATACAATGGCAATTATCTCTGGTAGTCCGTGATAAGCAGAGAAGACTGCATCCTTCAGGCAGTAGACCACCAAAAGCCCAATGACTGCATATGGTAGGACCTTTCCCAGCCTTGTGATAAATTTGGGTGGAGTTTTCCCTTCCGGGAAAATAAGAAACGGCAGAAATCTGGTCAGCACTGTCCCTGCCACGACTGCAAGAATGGTAATCACACTTTGCATAGTTGTCATTTTGCCGCCCTCCTGTCTTCTTTTCTGCTGCTAAAGGTAAAACACAGAATGATCAGCGCCATAGCCGGCAAAATAAAACGTCCGCTCCCAAAAATCAGCAGACACAATAAGGAACATCCAAGCCCTATAAGCGCAGACCTGTGATCCTTGCTCTCCTCCCACTGGTTCAGAAACATTACCACAAAGAGAGCAGTCATGACAAATTCGATGCCCTTAGTGTCAAATTGGACGACATACCCAAGGAGCGCTCCAAGAGTTGCGCCGCCCACCCAGTAAGCCTGGTTTAATAAGGTCACAAAAAACATGAACCATCCACGGTCCACGTCTGGCGGCGGTGTCACACTGCAGTTCACAGTAAAAGACTCATCGCACATCCCATAGATAAGATAAAACTTTTTCCAACCTACATTTTTGTACTTGTCCAGCATGGAGATTCCATAGAATAAGTGTCGTGCATTAACCATCAGAGCAAGCAAAAATGCATAGCCGGGATGAAAAGCCGACAGCAACAAGTTGACAGTTACAAATTCCATAGACCCAGCAAAGATAAAAAAGCTCATCAGCATGGGGTAAAGAAAGGAAAATCCTTTGCTACGCATAAGAAATCCATAGGACATTCCTAGAAATAGAAATCCCACCGCAATGGGTATCGTGTGGGGAAGGGCAGCCTGAAACGCTTTCCTTTTCATAATCTTTCACTCCTCATAATCCTTACTTCCTGCAAACAATGGCCTAATTTAGGTATTGTACAATCGTTTGTTTTATTTGTCAACTGAGGCCATAAAATCAACATATTTCCGCATTGACTTTCTCTGGAGAGTGATTATAAAGGCTACGGCTCTACACTGCTTGGGCTTGCAGAAAAGATCTCTCTCATATCATTTCCTTTTGCAGTTGGTATCAGCGGAAGTTTTGTTTTCTCAAAGTACAGAAAAAGGCTTGACAATGACGTTGTAATCTGTATAATAGGGATAGTTACTCGGAGGGCTGGTCATTCAACAGAAATGACAGGCTGGATAAGGCACAGACTGAAATGTCTGCGGCTTATCCAGCCTTTTTGTTTTTCAACCGTCAGATTTTGAAGTATCTGGATACCAACGGATGTCAATGGCTGGTTTGTGGGCTTTGTGGAAGTTGATAGCCGTACCTGCTTCTGTGCCACCAACATTCAGAATGATACAGATGCTGCCGGAAGTAAAGCAGCAGATATCACCATGTCCATCTTATCAGATATGAACCTGTGGAACCTTCTCGCAAAAACACCTGGAACAGGCTCTTTGCACTCATGCCGATGGCACGTTGTATTCCAATCTCTGTAATACGGGTATGGATATTGGTATAGACTGTATTTATGATATTCAATATCCCGATCATTCCAATGAATAGGATCAGTCCCCAGGCCAACAGCTTGACCCGAGCTTCGCTTTCCTCAAACTGACGGTCAGCCTTCTTTTTCCTTGGTATTTTATCGAAAGTTCATCACCCACCTGTTTTCCGACTGATAATAGATCAGCCATGCTCTTACTTTCTCTCCATGGATCACCAGTGTACAGTCGTATTCTATAGAAGGTATTCCTGCATACCGTTTCTTTTCCTGGGAATGTACGGTAATCTGCCGGATTGTCTGAATCTCGCCATCCTCATCTTGTATTTTCAGCATTAATGGCATGACCTTCCCTGTACTGGTAAACCAGCACTCACAGGCAATTTTCTTCTGAGTTCCTCTGACACTGCCTGCATCCGCTTCAGGTGGATTTGTACCAATTCCAAATGCCACCGCCTGTTCCCCCTTTAACCTGAATATTTTATTCCTACCAGATCATCACTTTATCATAATCCACAGACCGCTTCTCCCTCGATATTCCTCCGCTCATATGATCAATGGGACGGTTTAAAAATACGGCGCGCATCACTGCATCTGCTCCAAATCGTTCCCGGATCCCATCTACGGTCTGATCCATTCTGCTAAGTTTCTCATAGTCGATTTCATCAAAGATGCTCAGCTGCCTTCCAAACTCTGTCCCGCTTACCTTGCCTGTATGCACTCCCAAGTGTCGAATAGGCCTGTCATTCCACAATTCCTGAAATAGCTGACATGCTGCCTCATAGATTTCCCATGTCAGATTTGTTGGGTTTTGCAGCCTCTTTTGGTGGGACGCATAGGACAGATCTGCATATCGAATTCCTACCGATACCACACAGATCTGCACTTGATCTGTTCGCAGCCGATTCCCCACCGACTCACAAAGAGCCAGAAGGACTTCTTTTGCCGTCTCCACATCCGTTACATCAAAAGGTATCGTAGTGCTATTCCCATATCCCTTGTTCGCTATAGGTTTTTCCAGCACCGGTGAAAGATCGATCCCGTTGGCAAAGCCCCAGATGATCTCTCCCTGCTTCTTCAATATTCTTTTTAACCATGCCGGATCTGACTTTGCCAGTTCCCCAATGGTCCTGATTCCCATAGAGAAAAGTTTGCTGGTCGTCGCCCGTCCTGCAAAAAACAAATCTGATACTGGAAGGGGCCACATTTTTCTTTTAATTTCTTCTGGGTACAAGGTATGCACCCGATCCGGTTTCTGAAAATCAGAAGCCATCTTCGCAAGCAGCTTATTACAGGATATTCCCACATTGACCGTAAAGCCCAGTTCTTCCCGGATGCGGTCTTTGATCTGACCGGCCACCGACTCTGGCGAACCGAAGAGGTGACAGCTTCTACTCATATCCACAAATGCCTCATCAATACTATACTGCTCCACCACATCCGAATACTCTCTCAAAATCTCCATAAAGGCGGCAGAGCATTTTTCATACAGGTTATAATTGGGCGGAACCAGTATCAGCCCCGGACATTTTCTTTGGGCTTCCAAAATAGTTTCCCCTGTTTTGATCCCATAGCTTTTGGCTGGAATGGACTTTGCCAGTATGATCCCATGCCGTAAGGTAACATCACCGCCTACCGCAGATGCAATTTCTCTTAAATCCTGTTTTCCTCCTTTGTGAGTTAGACGATAAACGGCCTCCCAGGAAAGGAAGGCCGAATTCACATCAATATGAAAGATAATATTTTCCAAACGTGTGTTCACCTCCTGTAAAAGAATTCTATCAAACACACGTTCTCATTTCAAGCGGTAATTTATGTCAATCGGATCGCTAACGTCCAATCAGGTATAAGCTAAAACAGACTCATCTGCTCATAATCGGACTGGCGTTCCAGCAAACAGGGAATTTTATGGAGCATAGCTTCTGTCCTGGTATCATCCAGCATCCAATCTGTAATCTCCTCCCGTTCCAGAATCATGGGCATACGGTCATGCACTGGCTCCATAGAAGCATTGGCCGCTGTGGTAAGGATCACAAAATGTTCCCCATCTTCATAATGCCTGCAGAACCCAGCCATGAACAGTATCGGTATGTCCTTTCTGCGAAAGGTATTCTTCTCTTTCTTGGGATTCCACTCATAGAACCATGCTGCCGGGATCACAATCCGCCTGTGCAGAATACTATCTCGGAACATAGGCTTTTCTAGAGCGGATTCACACCTGGCATTAAAGATCAACGGTTTCCCCTGGAATCCTGGAAATCCCCAGTGCTGCCAGTTACAGCAGACAGTGCCAGCTTTTTCGGACAAGACTGGTGCCTCCCTACCTGGATAGATATCTCCCGCCCCAATCCTTCTTACAGCTCTTATGGATTCCTGTCTTTGCTTTTCATCCATCTGTAGGACCAGCTTCTCAATTTCTCTGGCTGTATCATCATCCACATAATATCTGCCACACATAAAAACTCTCCTAATTACTTTTTCTCTATCTCAGGAAATCTTTGACATTCGTATTTCAGTAGCATAAAATACATTATCCTCAAATCTGCCTTTCATGTCAACAGTCATATGCTCTGTTAAATCCTGAAATTCTGCTTCTACATCCTCATATCTTTCCCCATTGTCATAAATGTTCCTCACATAAAAATATGTATCATCATCAAAAACCACTTGAATCAATTCGGACTCTGGAATATCGGCCTTAGAACTTGGATGACTGCTTGTCAAGGAACCATCCTCAAGAATTTTCACTTTCGATTCTACGATAAAAAATGAATCCTCTGCAATTTTCCTGACCTGACCTATGAAATCCGCATCAAAGGCGGCGGCAACATCTGGCTCTAAAACTTGCCATTTCCCCGTAACATTTTCCTGTGATTCTTCCATATCTCCTCCTGTATTTTCTGAGGGCGTATCGTTTAATTCTTTCACTGCCTCCTGAGTCTCTTCTGTTTTAGCGTCAGATTTAGAACCGGAACCGCATCCTGCTGCCAATACACTCAGCATACAAGCAGTACCAAATACTATCATTACCTTTTTCAATTTTGCTTTCATCATTATGTTTCTCCTTTTGATAATTTTTTATTACTTGGACTTTTCAAATTATTATAATACTGTAGGCTCTAAACTATCTCTAAAACAGATATGCCAGCGGTAAGGTCTAAACTGTGCTATGTTAAAATTTCTCTTTCGTCATTCCGAGAAAAAACCGTAAAATAGGCATCCTCTTTACAATTTCATATATTAAAAAGGTTGCAATAAACGAAATCAATACAATCAATTCGCTCATCCTGGATTTTTCCCATAAGTCAATTTTGTGCCCCTCCTGCTATTCCTTTATTCTCATGCTCCTTTTTCTTAGCAACACGGGAATTGTCAGTCAACCTTATGAAAGTATACCGTCTGTTCTTTCATGGATATTTTTCCGACCTGCCATCCATGTTCCGCAAGTTCTTTCTTATATTTCAGGAAAGAGTGGTCAATCGGCACCCCCGCAATCTTCTGAATCTCCTCAAAAGTCAACTGAAAAGATTCTTTTCCACTTTTCTGCACATATTCCCACAAAGCGTTGTATTTACTCATTGCCATTCTCCTCTCGAATGATTACAAAAATTCAGGACTATCTGAATCTATGTCCCGCTTTTTTCTTAAAAGCATAAACGGAAAACTTGTGGCTCCCAAAGAGCATAAATTCACCCACAAAACAAAAACCTCGAAAAATCAATGTTTTTCGAGGTTCTCGTAAGAGGCGACAACCAGATTTGAACTGGTGATCAGGGTGTTGCAGACCCACGCCTTACCACTTGGCTATGTCGCCATATACTTATTATATTCTAACAAACTTTTTTTGATACGTCAATATCAAAAATGACTCCTACGGGAATCGAACCCGTGTTACCGCCGTGAAAGGGCGATGTCTTAACCGCTTGACCAAGGAGCCCTGTTCCTTATGCCCCTTGGGGCTTTTGTATACCAATGCTTAAACTCCCCGAGTTGGGCTCGAACCAACAACCCCGCGGTTAACAGCCGCGTGCTCTACCAACGGGTGCGCTCGCACACCGATAAGAGTGGGAGAAATATTCTTTCTCAATGTCGTTCTCACGACTTGTTTATGTTATCATGATTTCGTAACTTTTGCAAGCAGTTTTTTGATTTTTGGGAAATTTTGTGTATTGTGCTTTCCATATCAACTTGCATTTTGTATATATGCAACAAGGATACACTCATAATGCCTCTGCTCAATGAAAAGCACACTTTTATATCATCATCAAGCTGTAACCTGACTGCTGTTTTTCGATTTCCACTCTGAACAAAACTGCTGGTAGGTAACATTCATGTGCATGATAATGTTATAATCTTTCCCCAGCTCAATCCGGTCGAACAACTGGCAGGCAATCATTTTTTTCTGCTCTAAGTCCGCCGTGTCAAATTCCTCTGCCCAGCTCTTAAAGCGGCAGTAGGCTGGCAGGATGGCTTCTACCATCTCTTTCTTCTGGTTCATATCGCTGTCCAGCTTCTCCAGACGTTCTTCACTGTTTGCAATTCTTATCTTTACCACATTGATTGCCTCTTTCAAATCTTCCGGTGAATATAGGCTTTCTCCCAACAGTGTTTTTCCAATCTCACGCTGCAAGACTTCCAACTGCTTTTTATCTTTGTCCAGTTCAAACACGGTTTTCCGTCTGCTGGCGGTATGTGCCGCCTGCTGTTTTTTCAAGATTTCCTTATACTTTTCTTCTTCCGGCGCACCGTCCATGCCCTCAAATACCTGACGCATAATCTGGCTGACTGTTTCATCAACCTTTGCGGCAATGTAGTTTGTCTGTCCATCGCACTCACAAAGTTTGTTCGCCTTGTGGTAACAGCGGTACTTCAATACATCTTTCAGATATTCGCTCCCGTCCTTACGGAAATAATGGTCTTTATGGTGGGTGGTGGTTATCCTCCCGCCGCAATGCTGGCAGAAGATATTGCCGGACAACATCGCCTCGCCCTTTGTCCGTATGGCAAGCTGGCGTTTTTCTTCATCGACCTGCGCCCGCTGTTTCAGAATCTCGTCAATCCTTACCGCTTCTTCGTCACTGATAATCCTTAATCGCTGCAATGCTTCCGAAGTTTCGCCCTCACTGGTACAGCCCCTCGGAAGTGACGCTGACAGTATCCGCAGAATCGACTTGCTGGTAAATTTCTTCCCGTTGGCTGTCTTATATCCCTGGTCGTTCAGGAAATGCGCCATAACATAACTGCCTGTGCCGTTGTTGATTGTCTTTTCAACAATTTTCCGGTACACTACATACTGCTCAAGGTCGATTTCATATTTCTTCAGCTCCTGCCCTTTCCGGTTTTTCATTCCGCTCGGCACGATCCGGTATCCATAGGGCAACGCCCCGCCCGTATATAGTCCGTCTAATTTCAACTGCTGGATTCTGGTCTTGATTCGGATGGAAGTCTTTTCGCTCTCGCCGGACGCCTGCCAGAACCGGATATAATTTGTCAGTTTGTCAACGTGCGTTTCAAATCTCTGCTCGCCTTCTTTGACGCTCCACACCTCAACGCCCGCTGTCTTGACAAACCATTCTACAATGAAGGGTGTTTCGTCATCAATTCGTCCGATACGGTCAAACATGAACACCAGCAGCACATCAAATTCCTTGTTCAGCGCCGCTTCCTGCAAATCAATGATTGCGTCACGGTTCTTGGCAGACACCTTAAAGCCGGAAACGCCTTTTTCCTCATATTCTTTTACGATTTCCCAATCCTGCCTGTATTTTACAAATTCCTTGCAGGCTCCCCGCTGCATGGGGATGTCGTTGTCATGGTTCTCGCTGATGTTTACCTGCTTCTTTGTGGAAACTCTGTATAAAGTGTAAACTCTTTTCATTGGCTATATCCTCCCGTAATAAAAATTCATACGGGATGCACTATATGGAATTTTCAAGGTTCGCTGGCGGCTATCCGCCTGTGCCATTATTATAGGAAGGAACTCTTTCAACCGCAAATGTGCGATTTTGAAATTTATAGTGTCACCCGCAAGGCTTGTCACCCACATGGAATCTTTGAGCGAACAATACCTATCAAATCATTCTGCACCTACTCAACACATACATAAAGATAATATATTTTAGTTCTAGGTTTTCTAAGTTACAATAACTATCATTTTTAAGAAAGGACTATATAAAATATAAAAGCCAATTGATTTTTACATTGAAATCAATCAGCTTTAAAAAATATTTCTTTTTTAAATTATCAAAATCCTTTTCCGCTCCACAATTTAACACTATATATTAAATATCATTATTTCTTTCCTTAATAAATTTTACTTCCATATTAACTGCTTGCCATTCAATCAAACCATACATTCAATCCTCCCTTCAAAGTCCGTTATAATAAGTTTATGATTATCACCTAATACATTTTCAAAGTTTTTCAGAGTTTTAACAGCATCCTCCATTTGCCACTCTTCAAATCCTGTAAATTCCTTAGATTTCTTTATATCATTGACAGTCGGATATACACCATGTTGATTTTCTTTCTTAATATACATGAGTATTTCCCATTGCAATAAGTCTTTTATCCAATAGCAGTTATCGGCTAAATTAATAAGAAGATTAGAAGCCGGCAATAAGTACAAACTATAAACCTGATCAAAGGGCAAACCACTTACTTTTGAAAATATAGTCGGTACAATTGTTTCTAAAAAATAAATTAATAAATCCTTCTTTTTGATATCTAATGTTGAGGCAATTTTAAATGGTCCTATAGAAAAAGTACTTACTGCTGCATCATCCGAAACTACAAATCCATCTTTTTCCAGTATTCTACACATATCCCAGAAATTTTCTTCTATAATCTGTGTAGATGTATTAGTTTCATTCCACATTTTGCTAAGATATCCATCAACCTCTTTCATTTTCAATCATTCCCTTCAAAGAAAAATTTTGACATCTGCTATATCCACATTATAAATCTTTTTATTTTTAAATCTAATCATATATAATTCATTAACCTGAGCCACTATTCTTTCCCAAGACAGTTTTCCTAAATCCACATCATACAAAACAACTTTATTATAAAATCCGCATTCCATTCGCATTGTATAAGCTAATTCAACGGTCGCATACAGAGGTACACATTTTTCTTTTAGAATAAATAATAACTGTTTAATCCCCTCATGGCTCAACTGCACTTTTTCACTAAGAATAAGCTTGACACTTAACAATAAGGCTTTAACAGCACGCACTTTTTCACCATTCATAAGATTTAATATGGCATATGAAATCATGCTTTGGATATAAAATATACTATTTTTTCTTTTTTTGCTTTGATAAAACCCGTTATTAACTGCAACGCTCAAACTATGCAAATCAAATTCTTTATTTATACCCCAAAAGCCTATATACCACTGTAATGAGGTGTTTACCACATCTTGTTTACATAATTTTACAGGTTTTTTCTCCAACAACTGCTTATGCTCATTATAAATCTTGAATATTTCCTCTTTCTCTTGATATGAATAATCCACATTAACAGAAAATAAATTTGTAAGACCTCTTCCATACATAGAAGCCAACTCATAAGCCATATAATCATCAGAAGCACCTGGCAAATTAGCAACTTTATCACCTGCATACCTTATTGCTTTAAGCGTTTCATTTGGCAACACTATTTCCTTTTCAATTGCACTTCGGCTATTTATAAGTGCCTCCAACTTTATCTTTGTATTTGCACTCACTGCGCAGAGCATATCAGAAATATTGCAAAAAACGTTAAAAGCAGATTTGCTTTGATTACGCTTAAATAATAATCTAGCGTAAAAATACATAATAGCACATCGCACTTCTGAATTATATTTAGAAAAAACATCACCCTTAATTACATTATATAAAAAAATATCTACGGGAATTCCTTTATAAAACATATCCGATAGTTTATTCCATGCTTTCTGTTCCAATTCTTCTTCTGAAAAAAGAAAATCTTCCGTATCATCAATAACAGATTCAATCAATGCCTCTTCATAAAATACTATATTACTCGTTTCTTTCTCATTGAATAACCTATATGTAATATGTAACGGTTCTAAACATTCTTCTACAATTGTCCTTATGGGAACAGCATATTTAACAGATCCTCTAAGATCTCTTTCCAGATTCCCTAATACGCCTGCGCAAACTACTTCTTCTTTCATATCTACAAGTATCGGAGCACCAGACAGTCCACATAATACCTTTTGTTCTGGAATAAACTTATTTTGTTCATCAAAAATCAAACTCGTATCTAGCGATATTTGTAACACCTTTTTTTGATTCGGTATACGTTCTTCTCCCAAAATCTTTCCATCAATACTTGTAAAAACAGTAGTATAATGGGGAACGGCTCCCCTCACAAAGCAATCTAAACGACCATGTATAATCGCAATTTCATATGTTTGATATTTCGTGTCGGAATACATTTCAAGTAAAGCATAATCTTGACCAAATTCTCTATATTGTCTAGATAAATTTGGGGGAAACACTTTTATTGCATTATACGAATAACCATCTTCATCCTTAACAATTATTGGATGTCCCTTTGCTTCTAGCTCAGAAATCACATGGTATGCTGTAAGCAAATAATATTTATTGTTTTCCCCAAATAACGTTTTTATTGCAAAAGCAGTTCCCAATGTATTATTTTTGGGAAAATCATAATTTGTCGTTACTCGAAAAATACCCGTATTTTCATTCATGTTATTTTTTCAATAATGCATCAACTTTTTCAGCTATAATTCCAGCATCTTCACACTCTAATACTAAATCAAATAAAGATTCTCTAGCCAATTCATCATCATGTTGTAAAGAAATAATTAATTTCCCCAAAGCAACAGCATAACCCAACTCTAAAGTACTTCCAACACCTAAATAACCTTTAGGATTTACCATAATACAAACATCAGCCGTTTTTATTCTATTGAGATGTGCAAACGTTGCTCCCTTCCATAATAATGTTTCGCCTTCCAAATCCATACCATCAGTATATTTCCCAATATTATGCAATGGTGGTGTCAATACAATATGCCCTTTTTCCTCCAACTTTTTACATACGGAATGAATTAACTCCTTGTTTTTCCCACTGCCACATGCTGTAATAATAGCCATAATACATTAATCTCCTTTACTTTTTTATAATATTTATACTTTCATCTTTATAAATATTTCCCAAAATTTTTGTCCTGTTATTCCTTACATTAAATTTCAAAAAACCTTCTTCATCCAAATTCATCTTCGCCAATTCCAATAAACAAACTAATAAAGAGCGAGGTGCATTTTTCAACAATTCATATTGAATCAATTCTCTCGGCGTCAACATTCCCTTATCTCTAAAATTAGTCACAAAGCATTCACTTTCATTAAATATTTTTATATTTTGATTTTCAAAATAATCAATAATTTCTTTTTCAAGTACTCCAAAAAGCGGCCTACACATTCGAATAGACGTATTTCCCAAATATTGCACTATCGGCTCATCTGTCCCAACGTTTTGCGCATATATCTGATTTATTATTTCGTTATACAAAAACAATTTTTGAAACTCATCCTTCTCACAAGAATATAAATATTTCTGTGATAAAATTAATTTGTAAAAATTTTCATATACAAATTCTTCATGATGATACTCCCAACGATCTATATACATATAAAAAGACTTTAACAATGATGATATGACATCTATTGCATGATGTCCATTTGCAATGAAGTGTACATTATTAATTTCTGCCCATCTTTGCAAAATAAGCATTTTAGAATTATGGCAAGGTGTACAAATCGTAGCCTTTTTAAAACAGCCTCTTCTGACCTTTTTTATATTTTCTAAATTTTCTTCCAGTTCAGCCATTATTTCTGGCATTATATGATTGACTTCTTCTAAACCAATCAACACACCATCAGATATATCAATTTGTCTAATATTCTCTAATGCTATACTCCAATCTGAGTTATAACCTATATCAATTATAATCGGATATACCTGATATCCTAGTTCTTTCAAAATCAAACATAAGAAAAGAGAATCTTTTCCACCAGAATATGCCACATATATCTTTTCACCTTCAAATAACGAATATTTTTCAATAATCTCCTCTACATTTTTTAATATCTTTTCTGGAATATTTCCCATATCTATTCACTCTCATCTTTGTAACGTACACTTAATAGTATTTCTTATCTCCTTAATGCGATATTTCTCAAATTCTGGATGTTCTTTAAACCATTTTATATTCAAGGGTGATGGATGCGGTAAAACAATACTTAGTTTGCCATTATATATATTATCAGAAAATATTAGCTCATTGTAATCCTTCTTCGGAAAAAAATACATGGCCGCTTTTTTTCCTATTAAAACATATATATCATTACAGACCATTTTCAATTCTTTCCCCAACCATTTTTCACTACAAATTTTAGGCGGTTGCTTATCACCTCCAGACGCTGTCTTTCCTGGATAACAATGTCCTAATGCAGTAATATAAAAATTATCTGGATTATAAAAAATTTCATCCGTTACTTGATACCACGAATATTTCAACCTTTTTCCTGAAAGATCATCAAACGGCTTTCCAGTCATATGAACACTACTTGAAGGTGCTTGACTTATTTGAAAAATTTTTGAATCCTCATTGCCAAAAACCACTGGATGAGGCAAAAATCCAAATTTTTCCTCACAAAACCTACAATTTTTTATATTTCTTTTCAAATCATCATAACTTGTCATATACACAGTTACATCCTATTTTACATAACTATGCTCAAATTATAACACTTTTTCTACATTTTTCAATAGCTTATTTCATATTCATTGTAATATATGGTATATCCCCTTTCTATTTCTTCAATATACTGTATATAATCTTTTTATAATATTTCTCTTAAATTTTCTTTATTCAATGCCATCTCTTGTAAACCAAAGATTACGTTACGGTTCTTGACAGACACTTTAAGTTCAAAAACGCTTTTCCTTATCTTGTCATGCACATGGAAGCTTTGAGCCAACAATGTCTGTTAAATCATTCTGCACCCGCTCATCATATGCTTTTGATAAAATAGACTGTATCTTATCCATTACCCCGTCCACTGGCTTTGCCGAAAAAGACAAAGTAATCTGGCAACCGTTTATCTCCTTTTCTATCCTCTGCTGTTCTGCTGACCTCATAATATGCCTCCTTTCCCTCCCTATGTAGCGCAGGGGCAGACAATTCCTGCCCGCCCTGCCGCTTTTTTAAGGTCGCTGTCCGGCTTCACTGCCAGCACACAGTTCAAGGCTTACAGCAAGGCAGCGGTCTACCTGTTCCATATCTGCCCGGTTCAACCGCCCGATATATTCCTGCAAACGCTTTTTATCAATCGTCCGTAACTGCTCCAGAAGCACAAGGGATTCTTCTTTCAGCCCTGCGTATGATTTCACCTTATGGTGTGTGGGCAAATCAGGCTTTTCGCTGATCTTTCCTGACATTGCCGCCACAATCACGGTAGGGCTGTGGTAATTCCCGGTATTGTTCTGGATAATGAGAACAGGACGGTATCCGCCCTGCTCTGAACCTACCACGGGGTTTAAGTCTGCATAATACATCTCTCCCCGGTATATTCTGCCTAACATATTTTTTATCCTCCACAAATCTATAAGTAATGCCTATTTGTCCCCGACACCCCGGCATATTGCGTTATGAAACACAAGGGAAGTCACCAAACGACTGGCTGCTGGCCAGTTCCACGGGATTCGCACCCCTCCGGGGATCGCCCGGAGCCGCCCTCATTTGTTGCGACGCTTCTAACGCTCGACTTGTGACTGGACGGGAGTATCATTGTCCCTGCTGCCTGTTATCGCCCTATCAGTAGCAAACTGGTAGTTATAGCCCGGTATTTCCCGCTCCTTAGATGGGGATAGGACAGCCGCAAACCATTTTCTTTCTGTCTGTGCGATTCCGCTGCTTTTATCCCCATCCAGCTCATGGCGTACCTGCTAACGTGGCTTACGCTCATCACGATAACAACAGGAATGTGCTTGGTGAATGGGTATGAAATTTTCATGGTACAAACCCATTCACCGCAAAACGGAAAACAGGCAAGGGATTTTTTATCTCCCTCACCTGTTTCCTCACTTAAACGCAAAAAGTAGCTACCTGATTTTAAATTTTTTTCAATTCTTTTTTCAGACGTTCAATAGCAGCTTCAATAGAACGCTTGACTGGCATTTTCGTACAGCCTTCCTTTTTCGCTATCTGCTCATAGGTCATGCCCTCAAAATAATATAACTGCATCCTGCGACGCTGCATTTCCGGCAATGTTTTCATTGCTGTATGTAATGCTTCAATCTGAATCTTTTTCAGCACGACTTCTTCTATGCTCTCCGGCTTTTCTACTGCCCTCACATTCAAAGTCGTTTCCCATACCTCGGACTGCTCAATATGCCTGTCCACTACGTTGAGATACACCAGATCATCTAATTCAAATGAATCAAACGTGTCATACAATGCCCTGCTGATTTCCAGTTTATGTAAAGCTCCTTGTCCGTCTTTAAATGAAATGTAATAATGCTTGTCCTTTTCGTATATATTATAAGGATTATACTTATCCTTTCTTCTTTTTGGGCGGTTACCCTCCATATTCCTTTCCTCCAATCTGAATTTTTTGTTAAAAATCCAGATTGGCAGGCGGTGAGCGGCAACCGATAATGAATAACGCCCTGCGGCGTAATCCAGCAAAAAACGACAAAAGAAAAACCGCAGAGGCTGTCACACCTCTACGGTTTGTGGAAAATTTAATTTTATTATGTTGATTTTTGGCTTCTATTTTTAAATCATAAAGCTCCCATGTGCTGACGGGGATTTTTATTATCAGATAATCCACCCAGCTCCAGTAAAGCATATGAAAATAAAAGCTACTACTTACAAACAAAAAATGCCTCCAAACTCAAAACGGGTTTGAAGGGAAATCTATGCTTCTGCTATTTAGGCGTGCCAAATCACACCCACCAAAGACGCCGTTTTTTTTATTTGGTGGGCTTAAAGAAATTCTATTTTTTCATTTCCGACTGTAACTGCCTTCTATATAAATGGAATATTTCATCTTCCAGCTTTGCAAAGCCGCTTAAAAGGGTTACAATGGCTGCATTCACCTCCAGTATAGTTGTCATATCTTTTTATCATGAATGGCGCATTTTCAGGTTTCCAAATTCTATATCCACCTATGCCCTCGCATCAAATCCGCCCTGTATTTCCATTCCGGCAACACCAGCATTTATCTCCTGCCTTGCCGCCCGGAACGCATCATAGTAGGCGGCCTTCAAAGTCCCGTGTACCTGCGTCTCCGCTTTCGATTCCTTCTCATGCCAGCCCACGCCCGTCGTGTAGGTCAGTATCTCGTCACCGTTTCCGTCATACACATGGATGGCAGAACCCGTATCTTCCGACTGGAACTTGACTTCATACGGCTCCCCGAACAGGAGGCGCAGCCACCTCTCGTCCGCCTCACTAATCTTCAATACCTTCCTCAACCTTGTCAAGAATATATGATGTAAATTTACCCTCCACACTATCACTCGTGAAATCCTCTTCCAGTTCTTTACGTTCCTCCTCAAAATTTTGCCGTACTTCTTCTTGTTCTTCGGGTGTCATGTCGTCCCAATTCTTGTTATTAGCATAAACACAGCCACTCATTGTTATAGCAATCATGCTAAGCATAAGAATAATAAGAAACAACTTTGAAATCCTGCCTGTTCGCTCCATAATTTTTCCTCCTAAATTCCTAATCGTGAAAGCAAGCCTAATGCAGTAATAAATAGCACTGTAACTATTGCTGTTGCCGCTATTATGGCAATTATGCCTATTGCTTTTTTGTATTCTTGGCTCAATTCCTTCTTTTCCGGCACTGGAACAGATACTTTTTCAGTACCTAACAGAATATAATCTGCACTTACATGGTAAATTTCTGTTAGTTTAATGACATTGTCAATTTCCGGCTTTCCCTGTCCACTTTCCCATTTGGAAATTGCCTGCCTGGAAAGTCCTAACATCTCGGCAACTTGCTCCTGTGAATAGCCTTCTTTTTTACGCAGCTCTTGGAGCCTTTCCGATATGTCCATGTTCATCACCTCCATTTGCATATTTTCCATTATGTCCATGTTAATTACCTCCTTGTGAACATAATAGAATAATTTGTTAGTTGCATACCACCAACAGCTATTTAATTGGTGTCAACTAATCGTTGCAGTTACGAAAATTTGCGTTGCATTAGGATTTGCGGAACGAATTTTCTTGATGAATCCAGCCAGGTCTTCCTGGAACAGCTTCCATTCCTTTTGGGATGATGTCTTTCCCGTCTTTTGGCTGTTTGAGAAATTTACCATTAGCACTTAGCCAAAAAACAGAAAAGAAACAATGCATTCTATATATTTTACCTATTCTAAATATGATAAGATATATTTTGCTATCTCCTCTGACACTTGATAATGTGTTATAGAATCTCCCCGATCACTATATTCACCCGGAATTATTTCCTCAATATAGTAATTACCATCGCTTTTATAAAGTATCTGGGTATTCATTTCTTTTAACTCTTTTTCATTACTATGCCTTGATAACATAAATCTAACAATTTGGCATTCAATTTCTTCTGGATTTGGTGCATTATCTACATATTTCCACTGTTCCAAAGCCAACCCGTTTAGATATTGCGCTATTTCAGAAATATCGTCTATTTCATTCAGCAACGTGTTTTTGTCTGCTCCGTAAAACTGTATCTTCTGCTCTTTAGAAGTCTTGCGTAGTTCCTTTTCTGTAAAGGATGTTTCACCTATATAATATCGGGCATTCTCTATATCATCTGTTTTTTCAATATCACTATTTGGCACATAAAAATCAAGTCCCCACCCATCCAGTATATCCTTCGCTGTTATATTCTTATTTAGCTCTAAGTCTTCCGGCGCATTAAGAAACTGTCCCGCCTTTTCTGATATTCTGGCTATTGCTTCTATTTCCTGATTATAATCTCGTATAATATATTCACCTTTACTGGAAATATAAAATTCTAAGGTACTCTTATTAACTAACTGTTTTCCATCCTGTAAAAATATAGGTTCATCAATTACCTCATATGATATATAGCTATATACCAGGTCTATATCTTCAGGCAGCTGTTCCATATCATTCCAGGATTCAATATCCAGCTGTTTTACGAACCTTTCTATTTCTTTATTATTGTCAATGATACCAATCGTCTCACCAGAAGCTGTAATAATTTCAGTAAATTGTTTTTTTTCTTCATCGTTAGTGAAATACTCTTTTTGACTACAACCATATATTCCTATGGCACTAAATGCAAGCAATAAAATAAATAATATTTTTTTCATAGCCAGTCTCCTTAAACATTTTAATTTCCCATGAGAATAGTGTTCCTACGGGCAATTTTTTCTACGCAACGGTCATCAAGAGAACTTTTTAGCCAGTATCATTATAGGTCAGTATTGGACCTATGTTATTTTGCAATAGAAATTGTCAAAAACCCGGGCAGACCGCAGAGGCAAAGCATTATGCGCCTCTGCGGAGTAGGGTGTAACGGTTATATCTGTATATCCAATTACGCCTCTTTATGAATGCCAAACATACCATTCAGCATGGATAACACTTTCTCCATGCTGCTTTCCTTGGAACCGGAAGTCTTGTAGGCATCCCTCCATTCCTGCGCCAGCCTTTTCATTTTCGTTCCGGCTGTTTCCGGGGCATCTCCATCTGTCTCCTGCGGCTTTTTAGAGACATTCGTGGAAAGCCCCTTCCCTCCCTCAGTTCTGAGCCTCTGAAACTCGCCCTCTATCATTTCTTTGGCATCCGCTCTGTCCGCTATCTTCTGGAATGCCCGGTCAAGCTCACTTAATTCTTCTTCCATTGTCATTTTACGGAAACCCGTTTCTGAATTTTCATCCTCCACATAACGCTCCCTTGTGCCGTTCTGATAGCCCCGCACGATTTCATCATAAAGGTTGCCATACGCCCTGACGGAATCCTCCATCTGGTCTGCAATGGCGTATGTGCTTCCTGTCCTCTGCCCTTTCAGCTTTTCCAATTCTCCGGCCAGTTCACCGCCATAGGCGTTTGCGGCCAGTGCGCTTGCCGTCTGTTTTGCCTGCCTTATAACGCTCTCCTTATTCCCTTTTGCAATAACTCTGCCCGATGTCCCTTTTTCACGAGTCTGTTTCCGATAGCTCTCAATGCCTTCCTGCGAAATGGAAACCTTCACCGCATTGTCCGCCTTCGGTTGCGGCGCATCCTTTTCCTTCTCCTGCGGACTGGCCACTCTGCTATTCTGATACCATCCGCTTGCTGCACTCGCCTGGCTTATATTTCCCTCTATATTTACTGACATATCAAATCCTCCATTTCCAAATTTACGCCCTGAAATCCACTCCGCCGAGCGTCCCATCAAGCTGATCTAAAATACTGGTGTCAAAAGCGTCACCCGGCTTCCATCCCGGATTTTTCTCCCTTACTAATTTTTCCATTCTTGTAGCATAATCCCCCGCCATACGTTGTAATGTCCATGCGGCAGAATTACGCTGTTCGGAAGGAATCGTGTTCAAATATTTGTTAATTACATCCGGTTTCTTACTTCCGTCCGGCTTGCCCCATCCATTAGTGGCAATAAAATCCTGTTTCACTACCTCCGCCAGTTCCGCCTTCACTTCATCCGAAACAGATACAATTTTTTTCCAGTTTCCGTTTGTCCCTTTGATACATCTGTCAGCTTCTTCCTTTGAATGGAATGGTACACCATCTTCGTTATAATACTGATTGCTGTGCCTGTACTTTACCCCACCGCCGATATTCAAACCTGCCTGATTCCCATTCTTCTGCGAAAACAGTCGGTTCATCAGGGAATACCCCGAAAACCATTTCATATTGTTACTGCTGATATTCATATCCTCGCCTCCTCTTATATCTTCAAATCCAGATTTGCGCCAACCTGCGGCTGATCTTTCACTACGGTTTTGCCCGCACCATCTTCCTGGGCGGCTTCGATAATCGTCCGGATATCTATGTCATTCAGATAAATCGTGCCATCTTTGGAAGTAGCTATTTTTTCATTTATGAGCTGTTCGGCCTTGTTCGGGGTTGCTGTTCCATCTTCCTGTCCAGTCCGCTTTTCTTCCAGTTTTTCCTGAAACTCTTTCTGTTTTTCTGCCGATTTTTCTCTTGTTTTTTCAATATGTTTTTCAATATTCTCCCGCGATTTCTCACTAAGTTTTTTATAGAAGGTATTATCATGCTCATAATAGGCGATATGTGAGTAATTTCCATTTTCATCCACATACCAATGGCTAAATTTTGTTTTAGATCCCTTGGCTTTCATATACCCATCTACAAATTTCTGTGCATTTTCAATATCCTTCAACCGCTGTGTATATTCCTTTGCCTTCTCCGGGTCATTCTGCATCTTCTCCAGCAATTTAGGGTTTACAGCCAGTGTATTGACTTTGTTATCTCTGGCCATTGACAGGCCGCTCCCAACCTCAAGCGTCATATACGGAACCTGCTTTTGCAATTTGCTTAAATAATCTGATGTGCTTTCCGTATTGTTAGTTTTAACCGGTTCCGATGTCTTCTCTGCCCTTTTCTTTGTGTTGTCCGCCATGCCCTGTGCCGCATAGCTGCTGTAATTGCTTGTAATCTCCATTGTCATAATTTTGTCCTCCTTGATATAAAATTTATTTGAAATCCATTTCGTTTCCATGCTACGCCTATAACAATTTAAGCAGTTCCATATACCAGCTATCCCGTATGCCTTCATAGGGAATCTGTACTATACTGCCTCTTGAACCTCTTTCATATATACAAGTTTCCGCTGCACCAGCTAAACCCGGCAGTTTATAAAATCCGCCAAAAACAATCCATATTTCTCCGTCTGCATCATTTTCTTCTAAAAAATTCTCAAAGGCATCTCGCTCAACATAAACATACCTGTCATCATATGAAATTATTTCTCTAAGTTTTTCGGTATCGTAAGAAACTATTCCGGGTTCTCCGTCATAATTTCCAACCATGATATCTTTACTTTCATTGCACCGTGCATAGGAATGGGTATGTACCGCCAGCAGCATAACCACAATTATCAGAGAAACTATGGCTACCATGCCCATGCACAGTTTTTTCCGGTATGGGCGGAAACCTGCAATCTCGCCCATCCGCCTTTTCATGTCTGCAAATTCCTTTTCCCCGGCATAGGTGACGGCGGGCGGCGTACCCTCTGTCCCAGAGCGCAGCAGTTTCAGGGTTTTCAGCAGCACCATGCCATATTCATGCGCCGGCTTCCCGCTGCTCTGTATGCACACCCTGTCGCAAATATCCTCCAAATCCGCCCGGAACTGTTTCTGGAAGATTGTCAGCAACGGGTTCACCCATAAGAGGCACCGCAGGATATCCCATGCAAGCCCAAACCATAAATGCCCCAATCGGATATGCGTCCGCTCATGCTGTACAACAGCTTTTAATTCATCCTGGCTGTAACTCCCCCATACCACTTTAGGAATGACAATCTTTGGTTTCAGCAGCCCAACTGTAAACGGCGTCACATTCATGTCTGTAATCCTGACCTGCATATTATCCAGAGAAACCTTTTCCATCCCGGCAACCGACTTCCGGAGGCGCAGCCGCTTTCCGAATATACAGACAGCAGCTATAAGGATGCCCGCCATATAAATGCGGTCAGCCCACAGGCAGGTCATGGTTCCATGCGTTATCCGGCCTGTTATTCTCACCACTGCCTTATTCTCATAAAACAGCTTCAGCTTTCCAAGAAACGGGATGAGCAGGAAGGATGACCATAACAGCCCCCTTATGAATGTCCGTCTTGAAAAAAGCATCTTCCGGAGCAGCATCACCAGTCCGAGCAGCAAAAAGGAAAAAGCCGCACACCGCACAAGCTGGGTGGCATAATATGCCGCGCAGAAATCCAAAAGGCTGCCCCAGTCAGGCATGGGGTTCACCCTTTTTATCCGTGGATTCTGTCCCCCGCTCCTTGCTTTTCTCCAGAATCTCCTCCAGCTCTTTTATCTGCTCATCCGTCAGTGCGAAGCTCTGCAAAAGCGCCGCCATTGCATTTGTCCCGCTGCCGGAAAAATAGCTGTCCACAAACTTCCTGCTTTTCTCCTTTACACATTCCTCCCTTGACCTCTGCACATAATAGTGGTAAACCCTTGAATCATGCTCATCCACCGTGTATCCGAGGATGTCCTTCTGGTTCAGGCGGTTCATCAGCACCCGCACCATCCTCATCGACATATCCACATTCCCCTGCATCCTCTTGTAGACCTCGGAGGATGTCAAAGGCTCCCCGCACGCCCACAGGACTTCCATGATCTGCCATTCACTCGGTGTAATCTCTTCCTTTGCCATACCGCTTCCTTCCTTTCGATATATATTGTCAATTTATATATCGGTCAATTTCCGTTAATTGTTAAGAGACGTTGACGCTTTTACATGATGTAGGTACGAACAGTGAGCAGATGATGGGATATTATTCCCCGCTTTCAACTTATAAATCTTCTTCTGGAATTATCCACTAAAATACCTCTATACCCTCTGGGTACTCGTGTCATTCGGCGATGCGAAAGAGATATAACCAGATAGACCAATCAGCAGAAGGCGGGCATAAACTTTGCGAACAGGTAAAGCCCGTCATCTCCTGCAATCACTTCATGCGGTACGCCTATGGGAAATATGGATATTATGCCCGCTTCATAGGACAATTCCACACCGTTATTTACGCACACGCCCATACCAGAAATTACTTCATGCGTTTCCAGTTGTTTCTCATGGATATGGCTGCCAATCTTTTTATTAGGAGCTATCCTCACAAGATGGTAGCTGAATTGTCCGTCTGTCCTTTCGGATGTGATAATGTGTTTCAGCTCCACGCCTTCAAAAGTAGGATGTTTCGACCACGGGATAGCATCAAATATAACTGTGGCATCTGGTAGTAGCAGCTTTCCTCCCTCGTTAAATTTTTCAAACAGATTTTTGTAATCCATTTCCAACACTTCCTTTCAAATTTTTTGGCAATTCCTCTGCCTGCCTACATCATACCAACAGGCTTATTATTTGAATTGTAAAAAATTGCGGAATACAAAACAGAGCCGATGTATTGTGATGATATGCTCCCCTTATGGTAGACAGATGAAATAATAAAACTGTCACTATAAGGAGGAGCATATTTTATGGGACAACATTCAAAGTACTCTTTTGAAATGAAATTAGATGCCGTTACAAAATATTTGGAG
>CAJTAT010000002.1 GCA_910574475.1 Clostridia bacterium
TTATCTTTTTCTTTAAGTTTTCAATGAACTGCACAATATTGTCCGGGTCAGGCATTACCTTAACATTTGCGTAAATAATGTCGTCTCCGTCAAATCTTGGCTCAATGGCGCATAAAGTGTAGTTTGTGCTATGGACATCCATTCCGATTCGTAGTATTCTTTTCATGTAAGTGGCCTCCTTTTGTATGCGGTAATCCCTGTTACCATTGTTCTTAACAAACTCTAGTATACAGGTAAATCCACGTTGCTACAAATGTGGGGTCACTTCATATTGTCCTTATAAGGAAGTTCAGCCAACCGATACCTATGATCACCCAGCGGATAATGTCGCTGCTCCTGGCCTTTGCGCGGTTGCGGATCTGAATATTACGCTCGTCTTCTTGCTCAATTTTTTCCAGACGGACCGCTTCTGGGAACTCTTTTTCATAGGAAAGTCGATATAGGCCATTGATAGTCAGGGAGAAGAGTGCGGCTCCAATCCCGATGCAGATACCACTTATCATTCTCAAATGCTCTGCACCTGCAATAATTCCTATCAATTGAACGAGCAGAGCGGTGATTATGCCAAGAATCAACAGCGTTTTTTTCTTCTTTTGATTCATACTTATTTTCCCTCCCTGAATACTGGAATCTCTTCCTCATAAATAAAAATTTCTTCAATGGTCATCTGAAAATAGCGGGCGATCTTAAAGGCCAGCAGAATAGACGGGTTGTAGCGCCCGTTCTCCAGTGAGCCGATGGTCTGTCTGGAAACCTCCAGAGAAGAGGCAAGCTCCTCCTGGGTAATGCCTCGCTCCTTTCGGATTTCTTCCAATCGGTTTTTCAAAATCAATTCCTCCTGACAGAAAGTATACTTTACATTATCAAGATACAACAGCTAGCATGGAATGTCAAGCAAACTTTCCATAAATAATTCTTTAGCTACGTAAAGCAGCAAAAAATCAGATGTATAATTTCTTTTGAGAACATAAAAAATCAACGGACAGTAAATGATACAATTTCTATCCGCCGATTTTATGGGAATAACCATCTATGATATTATAAAAATTACTCTTGGTCATCTGTTGATTTATTCATTTTTTTGTTTGCTGAAAATTGCTTTGTCATTTCTGAAAAAGCACCATTAGCTTGTAAAGGTTTAATGGCTGAAAGAGCTGATTGATATAAGGAAGCTTGCTTTGCCAATTCTGAAAAAGCACCATTAGCTTGTAAAGGTTTAATAGCTGAAAAAGCTGATTGGTATAAAGAAGCTTGCTTTGCCAATTCTGAAAAAGCACTATTAGCTTGTAAAGGCATTATTGCTGCTGATAGGGCTTTTTGAGTTGCAGCAGTTTGTTTTGATAATTCTGCAAACGCTACATTTGTTTGTATTGGTTTAATAGATTGAGTTAACCCCTCATATACTGTTGCATATTGCTGTAATGTTTGTCTTAAGCTATTCATATCTACGGTATTATTGAATTGCTCTACATTTTCCTGGATTTTAGTGACATTTTTGCTGGCGGCAATAATATCTTTGCAAGTATTTTGGTTCTCCATATGTTTTACGATACTCCACACTTCTGGTTCGATATGCAAAATATCGCTTTTTTCAACATCCAATGTTTTTATTTCACTGATTTTTGAATATTCTTCCATTGATACTTTTATATGCCCGATTAGTGCCAAAGCAATTTTTCCCACAGCATAGGGGGAGTCATCCGCTCCTTGATGTATTAAATCTGCAAGGACACTAATATCCAAATTTACATAATATATAATATTTTTATTTTCTTTATCAACAGAAACATCCGCTATGCTCCAATATATATTTTCATCACCAGTTTCCAGTTCTTCATCCAATTCTTCATTGACATTTATAGTTATCAAATATTCGCCAATGCTTTGGTATATTTCATCTTCATAATCGTCTAATATGCTTTTAATATCATCTAGTGCAGATAATTGTAAAGCACTTTTAGACTTTCCCAATTTTAATTCCTCTGACAAATACGAGAAAAATTTGTCTAAAGTCAAAAAGTGAATACTTAAAGATGGATTGGTTTCTTTAAATTCTTCATTTAGTTCTTGCCTTAAATCAATCGGTGTATCTTTGATTTTCTCCCACCAGTCCTCTTTGGTATCATTGCATACAAATATGATGTTGGTGTTTTTCTCTTTTGCTATTGCAATTATATCTTTCCATACAAATAAATCTCCATATTTTGCTTCTCCAACTTTTGCGGAATCACGAAATCCAGGTGGGATTAAATTATCATATCGTATTTGCCCTTCTTGTAATGTTAGTAGCTTTTTTGAAAATGGTATTTTTTCACCGATATTACCTTGATTATGTAATAAGTCAATAAATTCTTTTACCTTATCATTTTCTAAAAAATCAATATTTAGCTGTATTTCCTCGTGATGGCTTTTTTCAAAATTTGTAATTATGTTTTGGATATCTTTGATTTTTTCATTTAAATCATGTTGTAGTTTGGAAATATCTGTATAGTTATGCTTTCTGTATTCCCCAATTTTTTTCGCAATATCGTTTTGAAGTTTTTTTAGGGAATCAGAAAGTTCTTCGGTTACTTTTTTATATTTCTTTTTTTCATCACCACATATTTTATGATAGTTTTTTAAATATTCATCATAAACTTGTCTTGGTATATAGATGTTGCTTAGGATTCTTTTCAGCGCACTTATTACATCCAAGCTAATATTAGCTGGCTGACGATATAATTCCAACAATACATTTGTATCTAAAACTATTATATGTTCACTTGAACGTATTTCTTGAAATTTTTCTATGTTAATCATTTATTCATTCACCCATTTGTTTTTTTTATGATAGATAATATCTATGTTTTTCTATTCTACCATAAAAATCCAGTTTGTGCTTATGAAATTTTAAATTAATATGGCTACTTGTCATTAGCCAAAGGAAAAGGTTTCGTGTCGGGTGCTTATATATTTTCAAAAAATCAGAACGCCATGTCTAAAATCACGCTCCCTTAGCGGCTACTGGGTGAGAGGTCAAATCCTCCCGCCCTTTTTTATTTTCACAAAACGATTCTATAGTTACCGCTCCTTGACAACTTCACAGCAGCCACCAGAGGGATACCCGCCGCAGGGGACAGCAGAGCCACGGTATGAGCCTGCCCCTGCCCAATCCGTGTATGGAACAGACGGAGGAAACGCCGCTTTAGGAAAACGTGGAACGGTATGGGCTGGCTGTATTACATACCCTTGCTTACTGGCAGGGGTAAATAAATCCAAGGAGGACAACGCCTATGTGCAACAAACAAAATCCAACACGGAGGGAGGGATACCATGCAGCAGTTACAGACGGTGGATGCTGACACGCTCCTTTATGAGCCGCTTGAGAAGCCGTCCTTTGTGGTAGACGGTCTTATCCCCACGGGCTTGTCGTTGTTTTGCGGCTCACAGAAAATCGGCAAGAGCTGGCTCATGCTGAAACTATGCCTGTGCGTGTCGCAAGGAATCCCTTTATGGGATATGCGGACATTGGAGGGCGATGTGCTTTACCTGTGTCTGGAAGACACGTTCTGCCGCATCCAAGACAGGCTGTTCCGTCTGACGGACGAAGCGAACGGGCGGCTCCACTTTGCCGTGGCAAGCTGCAAGTTATCAGACGGTCTTATCGTGCAGCTTGAAGATTACCTCAAAGCATATCCCGACAGCAGGCTGGTTGTCATTGACACGCTGCAAAAAATCCGTACCGCATCCAAAGACAACGCCTATGCCAACGATTACGGGGATATATCGCTGTTAAAGGATTTTGCCGACAGGCATTCCCTTTCGGTTGTCGTCGTACACCATATCCGTAAGCAGAATGACAGCGACGTGTTCAACAAGGTGTCTGGCACGACAGGCTTGACAGGGAGTGCAGACGCTACCTTTGTGCTGGAAAAGGAGAGCCGAGCGTCCGATACGGCGAAACTGTTTGTCACTGGCAGGGACACGCCCTATCAAGAATTGACGCTCCGTTTCCGTGATTGCAGTTGGGAGATGGTTAAGCGGCAGACGCAGGAGCAGCTTGCGGCGGCAGAGATTCCCCCTGTCCTTTTTCGGGTGGTGTCGTTCATGCAGGGCAGACAGGGATGGTCTGGCACGGCTACGGAACTTCTGGAGGTCATGGGGGAAAGCGGGGAACTGTCCACAATCATCACGAAATGGCTCAACGAGTACCGCTCCACGTTCCTTTATGAGAACGGCATCCAATATGACTATCGGAGGAAGTATAACGGCAGGAAGATTATCCTTGCAAGATGCGGCGGGGAGCATGACAGCCATGACGGGTATGACGGCAGTTTTGGTATGCCCCCTCATGCTGGCATGGGCAACGCCGCTGTCCTTCCATCCGAAGCGCAGAGCGGAGGATAAAGCAGGGCGCAGCCCTGCCAGAAGGGAGTCCAGAGGGAACGGCTGGCACACGGCTCTTTGCAGGGCAAAGTGTAGTGTGTTACACCCTGTAAACGCAGTCGGAAAAATCTTTTGATTTTTCTGACCGCAGGGGTGGGTTTACGAGCCGAAGAAGGGCGAGGAAACCCCACGCCTGCATTTGCGTTTGCGGGGTGTTCTCCCGTAAGGGATGACAGCGGGGGTATCCCAAAATACCTGTCATACCTGTCATGGCTGTCATGCCGTCGGGAAATGCTGCTCTGCCAGACACTAAAAAATGGATAATAGATATTCTTCCATCGAAGCGTGCCTTTGCCTGCAAGATGAAACTGGAAGTGATAAAGCGGCAGGGATTCCGCATGGATTTAACCTCGTCCCAACTTGGGACGAAGTTGCGGACGGATGATTTTACAGATGGAGAACGGGGGAAAACCGATCTCACGTCTACGGTGTGGCTGCCTTTTTTGAAGAACGGGGAACAGGGACAGTCGCTAATATTTTGTTTTCGGATGGTAAATGCGGCATGGTCGTTACAGTGAAAGGGAAGAAAAATCTCTCTGCGCTATGAAAAATGAACTGGAAAATAAATGCTTTTATCTGGATTAAGGGCGTTTTCAGATGCCCTTTGTCCATCTTTTAGGGAGGATAATGCCTATGGCAAAAACGGCAACACGCCCAAAGATAGAGGTTCAGCCTGTCTATCTGGGCAACAGGGACATGAGGGAAGCCTTTATTTCGCTGCTTGTGGACGAGGTACGGAGGGGGAAATCTTCTCCCCGCACCTTTGAGATAATAAAAGATACAGAATACAATGGGGACAGAAAATAAAGAAAGGGGATGGATGGAATGGGCATTTTAAGAACCGCCTTGTACTGTAGGCTGTCAAAAGACGACATGGCGCAGGGGGACAGCGAGAGCATTAAAACGCAGAAAGCGATGCTCACACAGTATGCAAAGGAACACGGCTTTATGGTGGTGGAGGTCTATGTGGACGACGGATTCAGCGGTTTGAATTTCGAGCGTCCAGACTTCAACCGTATGCTGGATGACATTGAAGCGGGGAAGATTGACGTGGTAATCACAAAGGACTTGTCACGTCTGGGGCGTGACCATTTAAAGGTCGGGCACTTCACGGAACTATGATGGACAAGGGCATAAAAAGATAATGTTCTGACGGTATGCCCGCCGTCAGAGTTTCCATTCAATTTGCAGCTTCTCGCTGGTGGCACGAATAACGGTAATCATCAAATCCACCACCTGCTGCTTGTCCTCAAAGCTGACATTCTCCCAATCGTCCAGGTAGTTGGAAATCGTGTCAATCTGCTCCGGGGACACCGCCTCAGCGGTCAGCTTGGCAATCTCGCTGGCAAGGGCCTGACGGCGGCTGTCCAATTCCTCAATCTTGGCGTTGGCGTAGGAGATCAGCACCGGGGTCGCACCCGTCAGCGTGTCCAGCAGCTTTTCAATCTCGCTCTCCACCTGGGCCAGCTCCATCTGTTTTGCCGTCAGCTTCGGGCTGGCGGCTCTTTTCTTTTTGCGGCCCGTCAGCGTCTTGTAGTCCTCCAGCTTCTTCACCATCTGCTGGTATACTACCGCCTCTAAATCGCGGAGACGGATTGTACCGCAGCCGGAACAAAACTTGCTGTCAGCGTGTTTCGTACAGCGCAGATAGAGATACCCGCAGGAGTGGGCCGACATCAGAGCATAGCCACATTTGCCGCACTTGATTTTCCCCGCCATCCAGGTGTTGCGGGCTTTCCTGGCCGGTTGATAGGTCTGGTTCGCCATCATCTTCTTGCGAACTCTAAGCCACAAATCAGACGGGATAAATCCCTCGCTGGGGGCCAGCACCAGCGTCTGGCCTTCCAAGTGCGTGTGCTTATTCTCGGTGCTGTCCTTGCTCCGGTAGTAGTAACATCCGTTTGTCCCTACGAAGTCGGCGGCATCGTTGTAGATGTTCGTCCCTTGGCTCTTGAAAAACTCGTAAATATCCAAGTCAGCCATGGTGTAAATGGGATTACGAAGCATGATGCTGATGGTCGCCCTGGAAAACGGTTTGCCGAAGTATGTCCGCATCCCCTGCTCGGTAAGCTGTCGGGTGATGTCGTGAAGCGACACCTGGGGGTCAATATACATCTCGTACATCTTACGCACGAACGCCGCTTCTGTCGGCTCAATCACCAGCTTCTTGGTATGGATGCCGTCAATGATGATAGGCTCCGTCCGAAATCCATAAGGCGCTCGTCCTCCCATTTTGAAACCTCGCTGACACCGGGCATACCATGCGTCCTGCACTCGCTTCTGGATGGTTTCACGCTCTAACTGTGCGAACACAATGCAGATGTTCAGCATCGCCCGGCCCATCGGTGTGGACGTGTCGAACTTCTCTGTGGAAGAAATAAATTCCACGTTGTATTCCTGGAACAAAGCCATCATGTTTGCGAAGTCCAAAATGGAACGGCTGATGCGGTCGAGCTTGTAAACAACTACCCTGGCAATCAATCCGCGCTTGATGTCCTCCACCAGCATTTGAAACTGGGGCCTGTCCGTATTCTTACCACTGTAACCCTTGTCTTGATACTCCCGGCAGCTTCCACCCCTCAATTCATATTTACAAAACTCAATCTGACTTTCGATAGAAATACTATCCTTCTTGTCGATGGACTGTCTTGCATAAATTGCGTCAATTCGATTATTCATTTTGCGCTCCCTTTCTGAAACAGAAACGGAGCTGCTGACGCTATGATTATACCATCAGCAGCCCCGCAAAGCAACGGCGCGGCGAAAATTTAGTTTGCCGGTTCCTCCGGCTGCCGGTGGCTGGCGTACTTACGGAACACCTCATAAAGCCGCTGCTCCAACTCCCAGCGCTTCGCCGCCTCCTGCTCCGGGGAGAGGATGGGGGTGAGGTTTTCCAGCGGGATTTCCCGGCCCTGGAAATTGACAATCTCGGTCTGCGTTTTGTAGCTGATATGCTCCATAGGCAACTCCTTGTTTTCAAATTTTCAAACGGGTCTGTGATGTAGCTGCGGACATTTGTCCGGCGTTTGTCCGAAAAGTGGGCGCTATTTACTCCCACTCGTTTTATTTATACTTGTTATTGTTCTTATAGTTCTTATTAGAGGACAGGTTTTTTGCCTGCGTCAGCCGGGTTTCTGCCCTATTACAAGAACAGTTTTCCGGCCATGGTGAAGGACAAGTTTTTATCCATCAGGGGCGGCTAAATTTTTGTCCATCAGGCAGTTTCACATAGATATGATTAGGCTTGGAAAACTGCTGCCGTTTGCGTTCAATCAGACCCGCCGCCTCCAACTCAGCCAATACGTTCTTGGCAGTGGTCATGCTCTTGCCGAGCATTTCGGCTATCTTCTCAATCGGGAAGATGATATAAACTCTCCCCGCCTCGTCCGTCCACCCGTTGAGCTGGGACAACCGCGCCCGGTCAAGCAAAAGGGCATAGGCCAGCTTGGCGGTAAGGGTCAAGCCCATATCCAGCAGGAACCAGGGGAAGAAGAAATAGGGCGGCAATTCGGTAGTTATCGTCATGTAGTCGGTCATGGTATTAGCCTCCTTAGTGTGGGGCTGTCAGACCGCCGCTGTGGGCCGTTAGAGGCCCGTTTTCGGGGTCGGGAAGGAAATGTATCAGGCCCCCTTTGAGGGCGGTCTTGAAAGCCCTGATATTACTGCGTTTTCAGCGGGTACTTTTTCTACACATCAGCCCGGTTTTTCCTGGCCCATGTGCGTTTGCTCCGTTTCACCCGTTCTGCGGCACAGGTGGAGCAATAGAGAGTGTTGTGCCTGGGCGGGACAAACGGCCTCCCGCACTCCCGGCAGTGCCGCCGTCTGACAGAGAAAGGCGGGAACAATGCGGCGCACAGGCCGGCGTCCAGAGGAAGGACGGCGGCGCGGAACCACTTACAAATCAGGGAGTAGGTGATGCTCTGAGGACAGATACATTCCTCGCCATCGTCCAGAAGCAGACAGTTTCCGCAATCGTAGTTGCAGCACTCCCGCACCAGCCTCCGGGCCGTCCGGTACTGTTGATAGGTCATGTGTGGGATTTCGGATGCGCCCATTTCACACGCTCCCTCTGCAAAATCCTAAAAGCGTCAGATTTGCGTTTTTAGCGTGAGTGCCAATCTGGCGTTGACGATACCTGACCCGCAGGAAAGGAACAGACGCAAAGCGGGTGTTCCTTTCCTGCGGGTGTGCAAGGGGTTTGGGGAGTGCAGCTCCCCATCGCGTCCGAAGGACGCAACGCCCCCGGCAGGGCGCACGACACCGGAACGGTGTATAAGTGCGCCGTAAGAAACGGACGCACTTTTGCCGAAGCTGATTTATCGCTGACATTCTGGCCTCCTTGACATAGGAGGGACAAGCCGCCGGGGCAGCTTGTCCCTCCCGGTGATGGGGCGGTTGCCCCTCACCTGGTAGCCATCATGCCGGGGTGATCGTCAGGGTGGTCAGCGGAAAAATTTGAAAAACTTTTTCCGAACGCCCTCGATGCTCTGACTGCGGCCTTGGAGCAGCCGCACATCCGCCCAATCTCCGCATAGCTGAAATCGTACAGCGCATAGAGCAGAAACCGCTCCCGCTGGGTAGGCGTACAGAGGGCCAGCACCGCCAGAATTTCCTCCAGCGTTTCCTGCTGGCAGACCAATTCCTCCGGGGTGGCGCAGTAGGGCAGAACGCCCTGGGCGGCAATTATGTACTCGTCACACTCGCGCCCGTCCCAATGCCGCCGCTGCTCCCGGTCGAGGCTCCGCTCGGTGCGTTTGGCCAACTCCCAGAACTCGTCCAGGGTGACGGCATCCTCATAGGTCAGTTTGCGGCTATATCTCTTGATGGTGATCTCCATCGTGTTGTCCTCCTGTTCAGATTTGGGGTAAACGAAATCTGAACAGGAGGGGTGGGCCGCGACACCGGGGCCGGATGGGACAGCCCACATAAAAAGTAAAAGCGCCCGAACAGCACAAGGCTATTCGGGCGCTGGGGGTGGCAGTATGTGTAGACTGGAAACGACTGTTTTCGCAAGCCTGGGTAGAGGTCGCCGTTACGAGGGTTAGGCTTTTTTTGACAAGTGCCTATCTATTCGTAGTCGCATGGCGGCATCCTCCTAATTGCCGCCAAAACAAAAAGCAGCGGCTTTGAAAAATCAAAACCGCTGTCAAAAACATCATTTGGACATGGGAAATTACTCTGCCCGGCAGCGGTTTTTTTCTTTTCTGCCGCTGGGCAGATGAAACTTATATCAGCAAAATTACCGGGTACGAATCCTCTTTAGCAGGACTCCGCATAGTATAACCGCTATGAGAAAAATACCGAGCAAGGGGCAGAGCGTTTGCAGAGAAAACGCAGAGTCAGTCATCAATTTATATCCCCATGTTGCAGGAAACAATTTTCCAACAATGGCAAATGCCTGCGGAAGCATTTCGCTCGGAAACATAATTCCCGACAGCATAGTGGACGGGATAAAAAGCAGGATGGAAAACATGGATGTATTTGCTGTATCTTTTACAGCTAACCCGATGATACTGGCAATGCTAAGCGAAACAGCAATCAGAATAACCAGCCCGCCTAAATATGTTTCCAGGTGCTCTGGAATTTTGGCGCCAAAGAGAATTGGCGCGAGTACATAGAGAATGGCGCTCATGATGAGCAAATGCACAAACGCAGAAATATTTATCAAGATCAACCCCAGCGACAGCGGCACACCGTTTGCCTGATAAGCATTTTTAATATCGCTCCGATATATCTCCGCAAGAGAGGGCGGCAATCCAATCAGCGCCCCCATGGTAACAGCAAAGACGGTCATGGACTGAATCAACGTCTCTTTGCTCTCCGGCATGACAGAGGTGAAAATCCCGCCCATAACCGCAAAGAACAGGAGTGGAACCGCATAACAGGTAATCAACATGGTTCGGCTACGTAAGTCCAGTTTCCACTGTAATGTAAATCCATATAAAAATCCGTTCACTGCCTATTCTCCCTTCGCAATTTTCAGAAAATGCTGTTCCAGTGACCCCCGGTCAACCCGAATGTCTTGAATGACGGTGTCCTTTTCCTCATAACTTTTGAGTATTGTTATCAGGCTGGCTCTAATATCATCCGATTCATAAGTCTCTAAGCCTTGGCCCGTCCGAATTTGGATGTTATAGTGCTTTCCGATTTTCTCGGTCAATGCGATAACTGTTCCAGCAAAAGCGATCTCCCCATCCCTCAGAATCGCGATGCTGTCACATAGGCTCTCTACTTCGGCCATGTCATGGCTGGCTAAAATAATCGTTTTTCCCTGCGCTTTCAAATTGCGAATATATTCGTGGAGAGAAATTCGGCCCTCAATATCAAGTCCGGCGGTGGGTTCATCAAGGAACACAATATCCGGGTCGCAAATAAGCGCCAGTGCCAGATGAAGCCGCCGCTTCTGTCCAGTGGACATTGCCTGGTATTGCTTATTCGCAATGCTGTCTACGCCCAGCGCCGCCAGCATAGAGGTGTCTGCGGGTTTTCGGTTCCACTTTGCGAAAAGCCGCACAGCTTCCCCTCCCTTGATGTGTGCGGGCAATGCCGCCGACTGCAACTGAATCCCGATTCTGCCGTTTACGGATATTGTTCCGCCGTCATACTTTCGGAGTCCCTCAATACACTCAAGGGTCGTCGTTTTCCCAGCGCCGTTTACGCCTAACAGCGCAAAAATATCTCCCCGGCGTACATACAGGTCAATTCCTTTTAACACCACTTTTTCGCCGTAGCTTTTACGCAATCCCTTCACTTCTAACGCATTTGTCATGGTATCGCCTCCTGAAATGGATCTATCCCCTCGTTTGAAAAGTAAGCACCTAATGCTGGTTCAATAAAGGCGTTTGCTTTGGCCTGCTTCTGCGTCCACTCCTGACCGAATTCATCATTTTGTCCCATCTGTATGAGTTTAGGGAGCATATCGGTATCCCCTCCGGTGAATTCTATAATCAAGGCCCAGTAATCTTTTGCAAATTGCTGTCCTCGTTGGCTCTCTGCCGGGATGCCATCTGCTTGCAGTTGAATCGCCTCGTCTTGCAGACGCAAGAACCGCTGCATAAACACGATGCCGCTCTCTTTATCGAATCGGTTGCGGATATGATCCAACGTTTCGCTGTCAAAATGCTTAATAAGCCAGTAGAAGCTGTTTTTCATTTCCAGATTAACGATGATGTCCGCATACTTTTTGAAATCTACCGATTGCATTTCCAGCACTTCGGTTTTCAGCGCCTCAATTCTTGAGAGTGATTCTGTCAGACTTGCAATTTTCTCCCGGACAATAGCCGCCTGCTCAGACAAAACCTGCGCCACACCTGCCGGAGTATCCAGCGGAATCAATCTGTCTCTGATGTCATCCAGGGAAAAACCCAGATGCTTCAGGGATAGTATTTGGTGGAGCTTGATAATGTCTTTATCGGTATATAGCCTGCGGCCACCTTCACTCATAGCTGACGGTGAGAGCAGTCCTTCCTTGTCATAATGCTGTAAGGTTCTGACCGTTACTCCCATTTTCTTTGCAACTGCACCTGCGGTCATATATCCCTGTGGAATCGCTCGGTATCTTTCCACGTTCAAAACACCTCCTGCGGGTAGTATACTTCATTACGTTACGTCATGAGCAAGACCTTTTTTATATTTTCATGTATTATCGGCAAATTATTTGGAAGGGGATAGGTTCTAAGATACCAAAAGCTGGAAGGGGCTTGCCTTCCAGCTTTTGGTTTATTGTCAGCAACTCCGCATTATTTTGTGGTCTTGTCCATATCAGTGAGATTTATTTCCCGATGAAAAACGTGAGGTACATCGCCGTCAATGACTGCGTGGACACCGCCAACAAAAACAACGACATTGCCGCACTGAAGAACGTGATGAATGAATTTTACAGCAGGGACAATTCACGGAAAATCCGTTCTTCCATTCGGGCAAGGGCGAAAGCGGGGCTTTACCGTTGCTCCTATGCGCCATTTGGATACCGCAAATCGCCCGACAACCATAATAGGCTGGTAGTCGATGGGGAAACAGCATGGATTGTAAAACGGATTTTTGAGCTTGCAAATGCGGGCATGGGGGCGCACAAGATAGCAAGCATTTTTCGGGATGAAAAAGTGTCCTGCCCCTCATGGTGGCAGCATACCCGTGGGGAGAAGCACTACCCCGAACGGTTCAAAAACCCCCAGAACCGGTATGAATGGTCGCACACCATCATCCGAAACATGATAGGCAATCCCGTGTATCTCGGTCATTCCGTGATGTGCAAGACGGAAGCCATTTTTAAACTTGGCAAATACAAGAAACTGCCGGAGGAGGAATGGATACGGACGGACAACACCCACGAGCCGTTGGTTTCACAGGAAATTTTTGATGGGGCGAACGCAAAAATCCTAAGCAGGAAGCGTGACACGACAAACAATTTTGTGTCGGTTTTCTCTGGGCTTGTGAAGTGTGGCGGTTGCGGGAAAGCCCTTGCCCTGCGGTACTGGGGCAGGGACAGGCACCGTATCTATGTCTGCACCACCTATGCCCACAACACGAAAGCCTGCACAGACCACCGCATTTATTACGAGGATTTATACAATGCCGTGCTTGCCGACATCCAGTACCATGCCCGCCTTGCTTTTGAAGATAGGGAGAAAGCGGTGGCTCTGGCGGTGAAGATGAATGCCAGAGCGGACGGGAACAGGGGGAAAAGCAACGAAACAAAACTGAAACAGGCGAGGAAACGCTATGATGAAGTGACGAGATTGTTTGACCGTCTGTATGAGGATTCCCTTTCGGGGCGTATCTCCAATGAGAATTTCACAAGGCTGATTGACAAATACCAGACCGAGCAGGAGAAATTATTGGAGCAGATAGCAATGATTGAGGATGCCTTGCAGGAAGTTAAGGACAGCCAGAGCAATGCGGTACAGTGGGCGGAGCTGATGGCGGGGTATGTGGGGATAACGGAACTGACCGCCGAGAACCTTAACCTCTTAGTGGAGCGGATTGAGGTGTCTGACCGAACGGAAACAGGGGACGGGATGCAGCAGACCGTCAAAATCTGTTACCGCTTCGGCGGTTACATAGGGGAGCAGACAGTCAAGACGAAAATGATTCGCAAGCCCCGTAAAAGAGGGACTGCCCACGAAAAACAGCAATGGAAAAATAAACTATGACAGAGGAGGTACACACAATGGAGAAAACAATCTTTGAAAAAATCGGCGGTGAATTTGGACGACAGGGAGATTACCTTATCCCCTGCCTTGCCTTACCACCCGAAAAAGAACAGCCGATTGGCTTATTCGGGCGGCGGCATCTGGACTACCTAAAGCAGTACCGCAAAGTTACATACACCAATCTTCTTACAAGCGGCAGGCTGAACACTTACCTTGCAGACATTGACAGACAGGCGCAGGAACGCTTTGAAAGGCTCATAGAAGACATGAAACAGGCGCAGGGCATAACGGAAGGGTTAAAGGAAGAAAACGCCTTAGAATGGGTACAACACCTTAATAACATAAGGGCTTGCGCAAGGGAGATTGTGAACGAGGAAATCATTTTCGCATAGGCAACATGGCGGCAGAGGGTAAAATCTCTGTCGTTTTTCTTTTCGGGAAGCTATTGAAACGAATTTTTTATTCAGATACACTATGTGTAGGTTTACAAAAGATAGCAGAAAAAGAGAGGAAATATAAAGCAGATTAAGCTATTCTTGTTTGCGAGGAGGTAAGAAGATGGAATGGTTGAAAAAACTTGGATCAGCCATTGATTACATAGAAGATAATCTGGACAAGGAAATATCATATGACGAGGCCGCTCGCATTGCGTGTTGTTCTCCCTATTATTTTCAGCGTATTTTTTCTTATGTTTCGGGCGTGTCATTGGCAGAATACATACGCCGCCGAAAAATGACACAGGCAGCGTTTGAATTGCAGCGGACAGACGAGAAAGTAATAGATATTGCGTTGAAGTATGGCTATTCCTCTCCGACTTCTTTTAATCGGGCTTTTCAGAATGTTCATGGAATTACGCCAACAGCCGCAAAAGCTATGGGGTGTATCCTGCAAGCATATCCGTCAATTCAGTTTAGAATAGAAATAACAGGAGGAAGCGCTATGGTGTATCACATTGCGGAAAAACAGCCTTTGCATATTGTGGGAATCCGCATTCCTTTGGTCTGCGATATGGAAGAAAATTTGAGGATAGTTCCCGATTTTTGGAAAACCGCATTGCAGGGAAACCGTTTTTCGGAATTATGCAAATTATCTAATCAAGAGCCAAACGGAATTTTAGGAATCAGTGTATATGAAAGTCCAAAAGAAATCTATTACTATATCGGCGTTGCTACCAATGCTTCTGCTCCTGCGGATATGTATGAGTACGAAATCCCTGCGGCTACTTGGGTTATATTTGAGAATGATGGACGATTTAAAGAAGATGTCCAAAGTGTATTCAGACGGTTTTACATGGAATGGCTGCCGTTCTCTGGATACAAATATGCGGAACTGCCAGACATTGAAGTGTATCCGATTTGTGACAGCCAACCAGTGCATGGACATTCCGAAGTATGGATTGCAATCAAAGAGGAGGACAGATAGGAAATGTATCATTTAAGGCTAAAAGGCGACCATTATGAAATGGGTGTGAAGCGTGGAAAAATTTTTAACAAATGCCAAATCTCTTTTCCGCTGCTGTTAGATAATTTTCAACTGGAACATGGAAAACAAAGTGAGGAAATATTGAGAAAGTTTTTCCCAGAAGTGTGTGAGGAAATAAGAGGGGTAAGCGACACCATAGGAGCAGACTATCTGCATTTTGCTTCGTGGATGCTGTGTATGGGCTGCTGTATGTATAATCTGGAAGATAACTTCCCTATTGAGATTCGGGGCTGTACGGCTTTTGCCTATTCCCAAAATGGCAGATTGATATATGGCAGAAATAATGATTTGCCGCCTTATCTGCGTGATGGATGTAAAAGTGAAATTTATGCACCGAGGAATGGAAACAGATTTAGTATCACTACATCCTCTTTCATCAACGGGGAAGAGGGACTAAATGAACACGGGCTTGCCGTGGCAATGACGTTTGTAATGACCGACCTTAAAAAAATACAAGCAGGGTTTAACTCATGTTTTATTGTACGGTATTTGCTTGAAAAGGCAAATGATACAGAGAAGGCAGTTTCGTTACTTATGAATCTGCCGATAGCGTCTAACTGTAATATTTTACTTGCCGATAAAAGCGGCAATATGGTGGTAGTCGAATGTACGCCGACTCTCAAAAAAGTCCGTGAAGCGGAAATCTTTCATGGAAACAGGATAGTTTGTACTGTAAACAGTTTTACTTCTGATGAAATGAAGCCCTATGACGATGCAAATGGGAATGATTATGATTCCCACAAGCGGTATAAGGTTGTCATAGACAGTTTTTCTTCGGGGAAGATAAGGGAAAATTACATTGCAACTACTGAGCAGCTTTTGAAAGGCGATTATGGATTTATGTGCCAATATGACAAGGAGCCAGACTTTGAGACCGTTTGGAGTTCCATATTTGATTTGGAAAGTTTAGCCATTTACCGTGCAGAGGGCGACCCAAGAAAGAAGAAATTTATCAGCGATAACAGGCTGCGTGATTTAAAATTTAAGTGAGCAGGGATAATTGAAACTTAACAAAGCAAAGCATAGAATATCAGGAAAAGCCGTTGTTAGTTTACTATACTATGGTTACGGAAGGAGGAAAAAACATGGAATGGGTGAAAGGGTTACAGAAGGCAATAGATTATATTGAAGACCATATTACGGAAGATATAGACTATGCTGAAATTGCGAAACAGGCGTATTCTTCCAGTTTCCATTTCCAGAGGGTTTTCCATATTATCTGCGGCTATTCTATTGGCGAGTATATCCGCAATAGGAGATTGTCACTTGCAGGAACGGATTTATCGTCTGGAAATGAAAAGGTGATAGATATTGCCTTAAAATACGGATATAACAGCCCAGAGAGCTTTAGCAGGGCATTCACAAAGTTCCACGGGATTACGCCTGTCCAAGCAAAAAACGAAAAACTTACACTCAAGTCTTTTTCCAGAGTTTCCGTAAAAATCATATTAGAAGGAGGAACGACAATGGATTACAGAATTGAAAAACGGGAAGGCTTTGAGGTCATTGCCAAACGAGCCAGATACGGAGGAGGGCAGGAAATCAGCCAGAAGAATATCCATGCGACATGGGTGGCTTGCGGAGAGGATGGAACGATTGACACGTTGTGCAGATACGCCAATCCAGAAAATATTTTCGGAGGGGCAATCGTTGGAATATGCTTTGACAATCCGATAGAGGGGGATTTCGACTATGCAATCGGAGCGGCTTATTCGGGCGGTGATGTGGCGGCAGGGCTGACGATTGAGAAAGTGCCTGCAAATACTTGGGCGGTGTTCCCTTGTACTGGGAAAATGCCAGAAGCGTTCCAAGACCTGTATCGGAGGATTTATACAGAATTTTTCCCGACCAGCAAATATCAGCCAGCAGGCGGGATGTGCATTGAAGTCTATCCGAGTTCTGAAATTTATGACAATAATTTCAATTTTGAAATATGGCTTTCCGTAGAGGAAAAGTAAAGCCATTATGCGGCTGATGCATTTATATAAATGTTAAGCATTAGCTTTATGCAGTAAGCAGTAACAGTAAGACAGGGCAAGTCCACTGAATTAAAAAAAAACGATGTTTCGGTGGATTGCTCTGTAATGCTTTTATTACCCTCCGACTTCGCTTTTTGAAGTTTGGAGGGATTTCTTTTGCCCGCAAGCGGTATTTCCTGTTTATACATATCATTCCGAAAATGGATGGATAGCCTGTTAAAAAAATCTTTATTAACGCACAGGGACTTTGCACCCTGCAAGTAGAAGTCAAATATCTACATAATAGAAATAAAATCTCCATAAGCCGTAAAGGTGTGACAGCCTGTGCGGTTTTTCTTATGTCCTTTTTTATCGGAATGTGCCGCAGGGCTGTTTCCGCTGTTGGCTGTCGTTCGCCGCCTATCCAATCTGGATTTTTACATTTTCAAAAATTCGGATTGGAGGAAAATACGGTGAAATATGCACCAAGAAAAGTATATATCAAAAAGGATGGCGGCTATGTGGAGTTGCCCTATATAGATTTCTGTCGCCGCAGGCAAGCCGACCAGAGTTATATGGACAAGCTCTTTATCCCCGTGCAGGGTTGTCTGCTTGAAGTCGTGCGGAAACAGTATGCAGATTTCTACAAGGACAAAGAGAGGTGGCGTTATCTGAAAAAACTGGATACAAACCACAAACTGCTATCATTGGATGGATTTACGGACAGTGAGGGAAATGTGCTTGACTTTGTTGTGGATGAAGCAGTGGACGTTGCGGAAACCGCTGTCCATGCGGTGATGGTGGACAGGTTGAAAACTGCTTTGCTCTTATTGTCGGACAGTGAGCGGGTATTGGTAAACGCAATCTTCTTTGAAGGACTTTCCGAGAGGGAAGTTGGTTTAAGGTTAGGCATAACGCAGAGTGTTGTCAATAAACGCAAAGCCAAAATCCTTGCGAAGCTGAGAAAGATAATCGAAAACAAAATTTAAGGCGTTCAACCCCCTTGTTTTTTCCTTTGGGAAAATGAGGGGGCTTTTCCTGCCCCCTCAATCAAATTCGATTGGAGGAAATAAGGATGGCATACAACCACGGACGTGAGGATAGGAAATGGTGCATTTGGAAAGAAGCCGAGGAAAAGGTTCTGCGTGAGTGCGGCGTTGATGAAGCGGTCATTGAACAAATCCGCACAGACGACAGGGCAGATTTTAATTCCAACAGGAGGTTTTACCGATGGACGAGCGACTTCGGGGAATGCCTTGAGGAAATAGCGGGCAGGGAGAAACAGGCAGAGATAAGGTCGGTAATGGATTTGCTGGATGAGATTGAAAGCGAGACTCTGTATTTTGCGTTAGTCACAGTGGACAGACGCACGTTACAAATCGTCCTGCTGAAAATGCAGGGTTACTCCACAAAAGAAATTGCTCCGCTTGTGCATTTGACGGCAGGGGCTGTTTATGCGAGATTGGCTCATTTGCGTAAAAAGCTGCGTAAAATTTTATAATTATGAGATCTGCTTTTCTGTGAGATGTTGGGTGAGAGGTCAAAGGCTTCTCACTCATTCTTTATATATGGTATCTCTCTATATGTTCTCTAATGGAATTATACAGAGATGTAATATCCACTTGCTTGTAATATAAAACGCACGCTCCTATACTTAAAAACAAGACAATCACGAAGTCAAAGCCAGCTTGACCTTGGCTCGTTGCCTTCGCGGGAATAAACACAAATTAAATCCAGAGAGGTCAATACATGACATTCGCACAAAAACTAAAATCCATCCGCAAGCAGGCAAGTATGTCACAGGAACAATTGGCATCCAATTCACTCTCCACACTCCAGAACGATTTTAAGATCAAAATTGACGATATCCGCAAACGGATTGATGTAGATGTAAACCGCAGGAATGGCATAATCGTTCTCTAAAATGTGACAGCCTTGAACTTGATGCAAAGGCGCCCAGCATCATTCTTCAGGACGTTTCCGGTATGGTGGAGATAAACTGTAACCTTGATATGGAAGTGTTTTGCCATACATTAAGCGGCAAGGCAGCAATCAACCAGATATCGGCGACCTCAAAAATCCATATTCCAGAAGGCGTAGCTTTTACTGCCCTTGCAAAAGGGATTCGCACAGCATTTCCTACGAGAAAAACGGAAAGCAGGCAGATGCTTTCCGTGTACCGGACGCAGATAATATCATTGAATTCAATGGTGTGAAAAGTGAGCTTGTTATCTGCAGGCTACCCTAATGCATCTTTATATTTCTTCGCCGTCTCATAGATAGCCAAGACAGTCTCCGGTGACACATTTGCCTGCAGATTATGTACCTGCGTAAATACATATCCCCCATTTTTGCTAAATGCTCGGATATTTTGTTCCACATGCTCTCTAAGTTCATCCAGAGAATGATTCAGTGCAAAAATCTGCATGTCGGCCCCGCCGCCCCAGAACATGAGCTTATCTCCATAAGCCGCCTTCAGTTTTTCCGGTTCCATGCCGGTGATATTGATCTGAGGATTAATCAAATCAGCTCCTGCATCAATAATTTCTGGCAGCAAGTCAAAAATCGCGCCGCAGCTGTGCAGCATGCATTTCACATTTGGATAGTTCTCATGTACAAATTGAAACATCTTACTGTGATAGGGCTTGATCATGTTACAGTAGGTTTCCACGGAAATTTGCGGTGCAATCTGTGTGCCAAGGTCATCTCTGAAGTGAATCACATCAATCTTGTCGCCCGCCAAATCTAAGACGGATTTGAGATTGTACAGATAGGCGTCCGTCAGCTTGGAAAAGTAAGTGTGCATTAATTCTGGTTCCAGTAAGAGGTTTGCATAGAAATTCTCAAAGTTAAAATCTATCTGCCCCTGCTCAAAGATGCTTCCCCCAAAGCCAAATACAATGGCCTTATCTGTGTGATTGTACAGATGATTTACTTCCTCAGCAATATAATCTATCTCATCCTGTTCAAATCGCTCTGCGATATACCCGTCAAGCTCCTCTATCTCCTCCACATCTTCCAGAACATGCCCCATCTGATCGTAATACAGCCCGTTTTTGGGCATCCTGGCTTCCAGATGTCCGTTGACGTAGATGTTTTTATTTCCAGCGGCATCTATTTCCGGGTCCAGTTCCGAGGGAACCCAGCATTTCCCTCCGCTTGATAAGGTATCCTCTCTCCACTCTTTGCAGCTGATCCCATACCGCAGACGCATCCGGTGGGCAAGCATAAAATCCCCGCCCAGATAGTCCACAATGTCCTCATCGATGTAAGCCAGCTGCTGACAAATATCGTACAGCCGAACCTTGTCTGTAGCCAGGTTTAAATGCTTTCTCAGATTCATATATGCCTCAATTGCCATTCCATCCGAGTGCATCCCGCCAATATCAATAACCATTCCCTCAAAGGGCTGACGATTTAACATTTTTCTTACTTTTTCCCGTGACGTCATATGATCACTCCTTTCCTGATTCCGCGGGCATCGAGCCAAGCGGCTGCTTGCAGACATTTGGCGAGAGCCACGAGGGTCAACAACCACATTGGGGTTGTTGACCAAATGCCTGGTAACATTGATCATAATCAGACTTTCTCAGACTGCCCCCGATACTTGAGGCCTAAAAGCTGTTCCCTGTCATTCTGAAGAAGGTAGGCATACTCAGAGCTGTTCCCTGTAAGAATATGTGGAAACTGGCTGTAGGCCTCCATCACAGACGTACATTTCTTCTCTGATGACATGGATATCTTCTGAGTACTGCCATCCAACATCTCCCACCATACATAGAAATTCACACTTCGTCCTCTTCGCATGGATCCAGTATGTACCCAGATGATCTGGCTGTTGTCCAGAATCAGTTTGCTTAGCTTGGCGCAGAAGGTCCATTTTCTTCCGATAAAGACCTTAGCCTGCTCCTGGGCTGCCGCAAAGTCGCTCTCCAAATCCTCCATAGTGACGCCAGGGTTGGCAGCCAGATATTCCTGTGTCAGCTTTTTAGCAGAATCCTTCAGGGTTTTCACAAGAATAAACAGGGCAAAGAGCACGAGCACCGAGCCGATAGCAGTCAGGCCATAGATATTCGTGAGAGATTCCCCGTGAATCCATCCGTCACTGATGTGGTATACCACAGGTTCCATATACAGCTCCATATAGTCGGCCGCATATTTAAAGTAGTCCAGATCCTCACCCTCCAGAATTTCCAGAGAACCGGAGACTGTGACGCCTGTCTCAGGAAGCTCCGCACTCATATTCAGTGCATCAAAAAACAAATCGGATTGATCAAGCATCTCTTCGTAGCGCTTGCTGGGAACCTCAATGGAAAGGAGGATTCCCCGATCCTCGTCGAGCACAAGCCAGGAAGAGCGTGCCTTCTTTGTCCCGGTGGAGATACCGTTAATCTTTGTGGTCTTGGTGGTTTCCATATATTCGTCTACGGGATATTTTACCTCCCAGGATACATAGCTTCCCACCATTTCAGAAAGCTCTGCCTCCGCAGTCAGGGGCTTGGATCCCTTAAGAGCGGTGATGCTGGACAGACCTACCTGCGAGAGCAGAAAGCCTCCCAGAGCGCCCACAATCAAAATCAGCCAGAGGCTGTCCATAATTTGCCCCATCCGTAATTTTTTCAACATTCTTTCGTTCCTCCTATTAAAATTGCTACGCAACAGTACTAAAGGGTAAAGTCGCTTCGACACACTTGTAAAGAGAGAAACTTTCATTCGAAAGGGTACTCATGAAAGTTCCTCTCGTACGCCTTTGCTACTTTACCGTCCAGCATAACATATTTCTCATAAACACTTGACATTTCTTAGCTGGACTTTTTCCGTTTTATTTAATTTTGACATATGACAGTCTGAGCCCGATCTCCCAGGCGCTTGCGTGCCAGGGCTAAAAAGTGGCCGGATGCATTTTCCGTGTTCCATCCAAACTGCACGTTGGCATGCTTCTTCTCCTCGTCGCCCTGGTAATAAATATAAATCACATAGCTGGTATAATTGTAGCGTACCTTACCAGTGCGTACCTGGCCAGATACAGTCTCAGAGTACATTTTCCCCACACGGCTGCTGTCAATAAGGGTGACGCCGGCCGTTCTCCAAAGGATCATCCAGTAGCGATCTCCCAGAGTGGCACATACACAGTCCTCCTTGCCCAGCTCCTGAACCACCCAGGAGTCGTCCGCCTCCAAAAGCTCCTGAGCAATTGCCTCTCGCTCTGACTGGACAGGATAGAGCTTTTCCCAGGACTTGTCATAATTCTTCAAAAGTTTATAAGGGTCAAAGGCCAGACCCATACCAAGGAGAAGAGGGATGCCGTAAAGCTCTCCTATGCCAAGGCCAAGGGCCAGATGGCAAGTCACAACCTCAAAGGGCGAACCGCCCACATAGAAACCAAGGGCAGTGAGCGCCCCCGCCACAATAATCATCACCAAAAAAGCCTGCCGTGTTCTACGGCCTCTCCCCTTCCGGCACCAGGCCTCAAGCCAAGGAAGCTGCCTCTTAAGAAACTTTGTAACGGAGCTTTCAGAATCCCAGGAAAGTACATCTGCTTTTGCCCCTTTCCGAAACAGGGAAATAAGAGCAATCAGCAGGAACAAGAGATTGATTCCCAAAACTGCCGTGCAGATCCAAAAATGCCAGGCAGGAAGTCCTTGAATATACCCCTCCTCCAATACATACCAGTCGTCCTGTGCCAGAACCGCCATACTCATTTCCCCGGTTCCTTCAAAATCAGAGCTCATAAAGGCATCAGAAAGAGCGGCCATTGCCTCCGAGTCCTCAATAGACGTAAGGGAACCAGTCACAGCAACAGGCTCCAGCTGGGATTCCAGATCCTCTCCCCAGGATTCCTTTAACTCATCGGACATATTGGCAGCCCGAAGCAGGCGATCAAAAGAGCTGGTATTTTCCTTGGCAATCACAACCTTCAAAAAAGTCTGCCGCCCCTCGTCGTAGACGATATAAGCCATTCGCTTCACACGGGTCAGATCTCCCGAATAGTATTCCTCAGGATAAGAGACCACTGGATAGGTGACTTCATAAGATAGATAAGTATCCCCGGCCTGGTCGAAAGTCATATCATCTGAGATCTGAGTCGCTCCTGACAGAAGTGTTAGAATTCCTTTTCCAGCGACGCTACCCATAAAAAGAATGACGACCAATGTAAGGATAACCACACTAAGTTGCGTTTTGCGCTTCATATGTATAATCCTCCCTTTGCTTCATTACCAGCGTAAAATTGTATTCTGCAATGAAAAATATACAAGTATTTAGTACCCAAATAAATCCTACTGTACTATCTTTACTAGCTAAATTTTGTATCTTTAAAATTTCAGTAAAATCCAGCCTTTCAAAACTCTCCTTATATTTACCCACAGGAATATCATATTGTTTGAACTGAATTCTATTTGCTTTACAAATATTGTGTTGTATAGCCTGCTGAAACACATCTCTCATATACTTCCAATACGTTTGATTTGTAAGCACATACCTCTGTTTTGTGACCCAATCTGCCAACTGATATTTTGCTGTTGGCAAATCATCTATTTTTTGAGGAAAGTCGATAATGGAGCGAAATATAGTTTCTTTTTTTACTAATGATTTATACTCTTTTCCCGGTTGGAGAGCTACTGGAACTTTTCTCTCCGCAAAATCACAGTCCGGTAATTGACGCAAATGTTGATATGATTCTATCATAGGATAGTTAATATACAGTTTTCCCATGTCAGTGGCGTCAACAAAGCATTTTTGCATCTCTAAAATCTTTTTTTCAGAAAATTTTTTATCATGTCGCTCATAATCAAAAACTAAAATTATATTTGTAAAATCTTCTTTGTAGCGAAGCATATCTGGGCACTGTTTCTTACTGACAACAAAAGGTAAATCAATATTATCATTTTCTTCTGCCCATTTCTCGCCATATTCCTTCACAATATCAGCATATAGTTGATAAATATTTGTTCCATAAATCCAAATTTCATCCATGTCAATATTGATTTCTGGAAAGCATTTGAAAATCAGCCAAAATAGCTTATTTTTTTCATGATTACCTTCCACAATTAACAAGTTTTGGCTCCGTCTTCTTCCTTCGCCCTGATAATTATTCATATTGTTCAAACTCTCCGCTGATATACATCTTTTCAAGATTGTGACCCTCTCTTAACTCCCTTGCTGTAGCATTACAAAGTGAAGTCAGAGTTCCTGTTCTTGATAGAATAAACAAACAATCTGGCCGCATGAATCGGTTTGTCATTAAATTAGTATTATGGGATGTCATAACTATCTGGCATTTTGGATATCTTCTCTTTAAATAGTTTATCACATTTTCTGCCATTTCATAGTGGTAAAATGCATCAAATTCATCCAAATATATAAAAGACGGCTCCCAGCTTATTGGAATTAATCGCCGGTACAAATTAACTAATGCCAAAGTTCCACTAGAGGCAGTTTCATAAAATGGAACTAATTTCTCATGCCCAAAATATAATTCTCTCTGTCCATCTGGTAACTTTTTTAATATCAGCTTACATTCTATACCCATTTCATTAAGAAAATCTTCTAAATCTTTTAATCTGGCTGAGTCCTCCAGTGATTCATAAAAATTATCGTTCATTCTTTTTGGGAGTCTTAACATTGCATTTCCTGCTGTGATTATAGCCATTCTTCTGGCATAATTGGATAATTTAATCAAAACTGAATCCTTATTCAATGCTACATTACTTATCAGCCATCTTAAAAATGGTAACTTGGGCTCTTGAATTTCTTCCTCATCCCCAACATCCATTGACTGTATATATCTATCTACGCTGGCGGTTTCCGCATTTATATATTCAAGATCCACGAAATCATATATACAATTTTCAAAATCACATCTAAAAATAGTTTTCTCATCAACAATCAATTCTTCATTCTTAAGTTCTTGATTAGAAAATCTAGCATATCGATAAATTAATGTGTGACCATCAAATCCAAATTCATAGGAAAAAGCCGCCGCTTCCTCCAGTGAGTCCGCATTAAGGAAAACTCCTGTGTCAATATAACGTCTCCCCCCAAGCATTGTCATGTATATATCGATCAATGCTTTTCCCAAATTTGTTTTTCCTGTGGCATTTCTACCATAAATCAACATTTTACAGATGGTTCCATCCGCAATACAATCTGTACTAAACTGGTATCCGGCAGTATTTTCAAAATCTATCATTATTTCATCTTTAAAATTTTTGTAATTTTTTAAAGTAAATTTTTTTAACATTTTCCGCTATCCTTTCATACAGATTCCTTACCTATAAATTTCTATATTCATAGTATAACCATTTTTACTACTTTCCGCAATAGATTGCCGTAAATAAATTACGGCATTGTGCATAACAACGGCTGCCAGGAACCCCAACATTCCCGACAGCCTCAGCTTCTATTCCTTATACCTCACCACATCCCCGTCCTCCAAACTCTCTGTAGACGATACTATCAGCTCCGAATCGCTGTCAATCACGCCTCCTTCCAGGGCCACAGTGCTTTCATTCTTATCCAGTGTCTTCACATACACCTGTTCCGCTACCAGCTCCACGCCGAGAATCCCAGACCTTTCAGAGAGTACATACACAAAATTTCTTCCATTTGGATCCGTATACAAGGCGTCAATGGGAATACAGTAGTCAAATATCTCCGACTGAGTCTTTGTCTCATAGAAGCCGCTCTGTCCAATGGTTCCCACATCTTCAGGGAGAAAGATTGTCACATCGTAAATCTCTGGATTCATTTCATTTTCTGCCACATAGTCTACCGTCACCTTGTGTCGGGATCCATTCAGAGTCAGTTCTCCCTGATCGCCCTGATTCACATATTTCTTTTGAGCCTTTGTGAGAGAAAAGCAGAACTGAAGGGGACTGCCCGTATCTGCATAGACCACTGCCGCCCCGTCCGGGATCCGCTCCCCGGGGCTTACATGAATTCCGGTGACAATTCCCTCAGATTCTGGATAAATCAAACCTCCGCTCTCCTGGAGCTCCCGATATTTCGTCAGCTTTTCCTGAAGTACCTTTAACTCCATACGGTTAATTTCCAGAGTATTGTCCGCCATGCCTGGAAGCTGTGCGTCCGCAAGATTTCTTTTGGCCTCAAGAACAGCCTGATCCCGGGTTTTTCTGGCGTCCGACAAAGTCTGTTCTGCACTTTCGATCCCTTCCTTCAAAGCTCTCTTCTGCTCCTCCCAGGCCGCCTGGGCTTCATCCTCACCACTAAAATCCGGTTCTGCCACAGGATTTGCCTTGTAGTCATCATAGGCTGCCTGGGCAGCTTTTTTCTCCTCGTCTGTCTGAGCATTGTCAATCCCGGCTTTCAGAGCCTCCTCCTTTGCTGCCCACTCCTCGTAGGCTGCTTGAGCCTTCTGGCGATCCTCCTCTGAGGTAATTGAGACTGGATTATTGCGCAGATCCTCTAGGGCTGCTTCCTGAGAAGCCAAGCTGTCCTTGGCCCGATCTACGGTATCCTGAGCAGTAGAGGAGGTATTATCATAATCCTCCTGGGCCCGCTCCTGCTTCGTCCTTCTCTCACTTGCATCCAGATTTCTGTTCTGCTCCTGGGCTTTGATGGTAAGCTGAAGCTTTTGAATGGTAAGCTCCTGCTCCTGAATCTGCTCCTGGAGATCCTCGGTATCCACCTCAAACAATAGGGTTTCTGTAGTCACTCTGTCTCCCACATGGGCATGTACTGTCCGGCATCGAAGGCCGCTTAAGGTATTGACTGCATACTCCATGCCCTGACGAACGATCCCTTCTGCCTGCACTTCATGGGTAATGGCCCCCCGTCCTGGTTTCTCAGTCGTCACCTGAGGCAGCTTTGAGGCGTAGACAGCCTGAGAAATCAGGGTACATAAATACATAAAGCACAAAAATATGCCAAAAGCCACTGCAATCTTTTTCTGTTTTTTCCACAGTTCCATAGATTACTCACTCCTTTAATGCGGAAGCCGCGATTCCCCGCTCCAGATATTCCTGACCAATCAGAAATACAAAAACCGGAGGAATCAGTGTAATAACAGATGCCACAAAAGAATATCCTGCCTGATCCAGATGAATTTCCGGCAGATACAAGGATAAAGGCCAAAGTGACTGATCCTCCAGGAAAGCCAAAGGCTGTTCCATCAGATTCCAGTACTCCAGGAAATTAAGTACCACTGCCGACAGAATTCCATTGGAGGCCAGAGGCAATCCTATTTTCCAAAAAATCATCCACTCACCGGCGCCGTCCACCCGGGCAGCATCGATGAGACTGTCCGGCAGAGCACAGAATCCCCGGTAGATTAAGAACACAGGAAAGGTAGAAAACACAGCCGGGAAAATAATGGCCCCATGAGTATTCATCAGGTGAAGCTCCTCAAGAACGAGATAGTTAGACAGCATTGTCACCTGAAACGGCATCAGCATCAAGACCACGTATAAGGTAAAAAGCACCTTTCGAAACCGGAAGCGATAGACAGCGAATGCCCAGGCCGCGGGAACAGCCAAAAACAATTGACCGGCCAGCACCAGAACAACAATCTTCATAGAATTCCAGAATACTACAAAAAACTGAGGGGTATAGAACAACACACGCAGGTAATGCTCAAAAGTGGGGTATTGGGGAAAGAACTTCCATCCAATAAATTGATCCGCCCCTGTGATCAGCGGCAAAAGACACTCCTGCAGCTCATACCGGCTTAAAACAGTACCTGATAGTACCAGAAATACCGGAGTTATGAAAAAAGCTCCCAGTAAAAACAGCCAAATCTTCCTCATTTTCTATCCTTTCCTCTACTATTTTAAGTCCCGCTCCGCCCTTCCGGTTCACAGAGATTTGAATAAATTTACAGAGCTATGCCGTCCCATCCCGATCCCAAGCTCTCTGTAGCAGAAGTATTGCCAAAAACAATACAGTTCCCACACAAACTGCAGCGGCGGCCATCTTATCCAGTTCCAGGTTCACAAACCAGTTGTTAAACAAATGCTGTAACAGATACATACTCTCGTGAGGGTAGGATCCTGCTACCAGATACGCCTCCCGGAACACTTTAAAAGAGTTCAAAAAGGAAAGCACTGTGATGGTGTAGAGTGTTCCTTTGAGATTTGGAAATACAACTCTCCAAAAGCACTGCCTCTCATTTGCCCCATCCACCTTTGCCGCATCCAGAATGTCTGTGGGAATCGAAAAGATTCCTGCCAGCCACAGCACAATCGTGTACCCTAGATTTTTCCATACATAGCTGAACACCAGAACCCAAAAAGCTGCGCCTGTATTCATATAATCTATGGCATTTTCCTGAGTCGCCAGGTGAAGATTGTTCAAAAACAGGTTGAGAAATCCTTGTCTGGCAAATACCATTTTCCAGACCAGCACTACTGTAGCCGCAGGCATGGCCATGGGAAACAAAAACAGGGATTTAATCAGCTGCATCTTGCGAAGCCGGCTAAGCTGCACAGCCAAAAATAATCCCAGGCCAATCAAAAGAGGAAGGCAGACGCTGGTAAAGCGCAGGGTATTTTTTACAGCCAACTGAAAGGCCTGATTCTGAAAGATTACCTGATAATTGTGAAGTCCCGTCCACTCCTGGGTTACGGCGGTCAAAAACGACCGCCGTATCACATCCAGAAAGGGGACACACACAAATATAATGACACCAAACAAGCTTGGCGTTAAAAACCAGACCCAGGCATTGCTGCTTTTCGCCAGCTGAAACAATCTCTCCTTCCTCGCCGTCACCTTTCTCCTCCTTTTACTCTGCCAGGTAAATAGCTACATTTTTCACGATTTCTGCCACAGCGTTTTCGATACTTACTTTCCCGTCCATCGCCTTAGTCCCAACCTCAGTAACCACCTGTTCAATAATGGAATCGCTGACGCTGGCAGTGGTGGCAGAATCCACAATCTTTCGGATCCGCTGGTAATTCTCCTCTGTCACCCATTTAATATCCAAACTATAATGCTCTCCGCCTTCACTGCCACTTCCGATGGAGATACCGCCTCCTTCGCTGTCTGCATAGATATCAATCTTCTGCTTTTCAAAGGAAGCTATATTCATAGGATAGCCGCCGGGCAAATCTAAATCCTGCAAATCTGCCTCAAAAAGGAATCGATAAAAATTCACCGCAAGTTGATTTTCAATGGAATTGGCACTGATTCCTATACAGGTATCGGGGACAAAGCTATTTGGCATCTGACCGGGATAAGAAGCATACGCCACATCCCCCAGATCTGCCAGTGTGGATATCATATTAAAGTCCGCATTCATTCCTTTTGCGGTCCCGATTCCCAGCTTCGCATCTTTCATAGCGATGCCCAAAGCCATGGAAGATGCACTAGCATTGAAATCCTCCCAGGTCACTTCTTCCAGCTCGCTCCATAAATGTATATACCTGTCTTGCATTTCCTTAAGTTCCGTATCCGTGTATCCGGCTATCTCCGCATCGTAAACCCGCTTTGCCTGTATGAGAAAATCTGTCAGTTTCGCTTCATCTATCTTGCCGTCCGCTGTCAGCCATGCACCAGAGGACGCCAATCCCAGAGTGTAGAGCACCTGATCCTGACATACCATGCCCGTCAGACGTCCTTCTGGTTGTTCCTTTCTGAGCTCTTCCATTGCATCCGCAAAATCAGAAAGATTTGAAATTCCATTCAATACGGATTCATCACCCACCATCAGAGGGATCCGAAAACGTATGGGCAGGGAGTAAAGCTTCCCGTCTTCCCGGAAAGCGTCCACCAGATTAGGGAACAGGCTGTTTTCTCCGGTCAGGCCCTTCTCTATCTCAGTCAAATCCGCAAGAATTCCTTTCTCCTTGTAAGAGTCTGCAGGAAGACCATCCAACACAATCAGATCCGGCCCGCTACCTGACATAATTTTTGTATTCAGGTTCTTGATAGCATCCTCTCTCGTCATTCCGCTATCCTTCGTCATTCCCGTCTCATATCGGATATAAGTGCCCGGATTCTTTTTTTGATATAGGCTGACTGCCTGACGGATGGTATAGTCGTCTTCCAGGCTATAGATAGAGAGCTGTTCCTCTGGTATGGTTGGCACGTTTGGATCGTAAGTATAATGGCAAAGCTTTGCATCATTATACAAGATCACAAACTCATTATCCGGGAGAGCTGCCATAGTCTGGAGATACATCTGTGGATCCCCCAGAGAGTTCAGCTTTCCGTCTGCCACCTGCTCCAGAACCGTTCCGCCTATCACATGACGGTAAATTCCCTGTTCCAGGGCCAGATAAACCACATCCTTTTCCTCTCCCGGAGCCATGACTACCAGATGACTGCCCGTGTTAGAGCCAATCTGCCCATTTGTCTCTTCTTCAATAAAATCCTGAAGCACCTCATCCTTCTGAGCCAATGTCCCGGCTTCCAGATCATAGAGCTCCACTCCCCTGCTCGTCACCATGATCATATAGGTCTCTGTGAAGCACACATAGTCCACAATTCCGTCTACCTGGCAGATTTTCCGGGGCTCGCCATTCTCAGTGTCGAATTCATACACATTTCCTTTAAGGCTGAACCCATAAAGAGTGTTATCTCTTCCAAACCAGAGTTTATCCAGATAATCTTCACTGTCTGTATATACAATCTCATGCTCTGTTCCGTCTGCGTCTGCACGGCAGTATTGAGGCTTGTAGGAGCTATCCTCCCCCTCACTGATACTGTATATGGCTGCCACTGAGCCATTTGGCGCCACTGTCACATGAGAAATCCATCCCTTCCCTGCCAATTCTGTAAGCCAGGTTGACGGACGCTGCTCCCAGGTCTCCCCCTTATCTGCTGATACATAGATGCCTATGGAACTCTCCACCAAAATCCATTCTCCGCTTTCCAGCACCTGCAATGTTCCCATAGTCCCTGGCTCCATCATTTGGAATTCCTCTGGCAGCTCTATTTGCTGCTCCAGATAGCGCCCCATACTGTTTCCTGACTCTCCATCTGTTCCTGCTTCCGATTCTGTTCCATTTGAATTTGAAGTATTGGCGAAATCTTGGGGTGATGTCTCCGTTCCTTTTGCACATCCACTGAGTATTAACAGGATGCCAAAAAGCAGCCATGCTATGATTCTCTTTCGGTGTAAATGTTTCATGTTCATAATGCCTCCTCGCTTTTTGTAGATTGCCTTGTTTACTGATGGTATCGTAGCAGGTGAGTCTCTAAGTTTTCTCTAAGTTTTTATTTATTCATAACAAGAATTTTAGAGATTTCTTAAAGATTTCTCTGTTTTAATTGTATATAATAATATTATAAAACACTCTTATTTGAAAAACACATGGAAATCAGGAGACTCTTATGCGGATATTACTAGTTGAGGATGATGAAAAGTTAAACGAAGCCCTTGCTTTCCAATTAGGAAAAGAGGGCTTTTTGGTTGACGTCTGCCACGACGGCGAGGACGCGCTTTACTATATTGAACAAAATCTTTACGATCTTATCTTGCTGGATCGGATGCTTCCCCAAGTTAGCGGTACGGATATCCTTCTTAAAATGCGTCAGTCCCAAAACCAGACGCCTGTGATTTTGATCACTGCTCTTGGAACCCTGGATGATAAGGTTACAGGTCTTGATCTGGGCGCCGACGATTATCTGGTCAAGCCCTTTGAGTTTGAAGAGCTGATGGCGCGGATCCGCTGTGTCACCCGCCGCCCCAGAAAACTGGAGCTAAGTGAACAGTTAACCTTAAAAGATATCACATACCGCATGGATGAGAACATTTTAGAAGGCAGAGAAAATGCCTGCCATTTATCTAAAAAAGAGGGCGAACTTTTAGAGACTTTTCTTAGAAATCCCGGGCAGACCCTTTCCCGGTCTCTTCTCCTTACTAAAGTATGGGGAATGGACAGCGACGTGGAAGACGGAAACCTGGACAACTATATCCATTTCCTGCGGAGGCGGTTAAAAGCAGTGGGAAGCTCCGTATGTATTCAGACCATACGTGGCATTGGATACCGGATTAGTACGTGAATACCCCCAAGAAAAGAGGAAATCTATGTTTCGAAAAGTGCATTTGCGGCTTTCTGCCCTCTGTGCAGGCATCACCATCTTTATTCTGTTTGTCATGTCCTGCGGATATCTGTATATTTCTGAAAAGGGCTTAAAGGACAGCAGTTTTACTTCTTTTCAGAATGATATGAACACTGTTCTGGGAAATTTAGAACAGCAGACAGTCATTACCCATGAGTGGCTCACCAGAATGGAAGATAACAGGAAATACCAAATCCAGATTATGGATAATGATACCCTGTTTCTTTTTAATGAAAGGAATTCCCAGGAGCAGCGAGCAACTTTTGACTCAGCTTGGCAACAATACCAGGAGCAGTTTCTAATCGCATCTACAGGATCTTCTTATGCAGCCTCCCATGTAGAATTCCCTTTCTCCATCACAGGGAAAAATTACTATGTCTGTGCCGCTGTATCAGAGCGCAAATCTGGGAAGCTTCAGGTTCTGATTCTGATGCCTCTGACACAGCTTGAAAGACAAATCCATATCCAGAGAATCCTGTTTTTTTCTCTGAACACTCTTGCCAGTTTCGCTCTTTTCTTCTTTTCCTGGCATTTTACCAAGCTGCTGCTCCGGCCTCTTTCTGAAAATCAGAAAAAGCAGGTGCAATTTGTTGCCTCCGCATCCCATGAACTGCGAACGCCTCTGGCTGTGATCCTCTCCTGCGCTTCAGCCATTAAAAATGCTGATCCTGGCGAGCGAGAACATTTTCTGGAATCCATACAGTCAGAAGGAAGACGAATGTCCCGGCTGATTGAAGATATGCTCCTGCTTACCAGCGCGGACAACCATGCCTGGACCATACAAAAAGAACCGACAGAAATGGACACGCTATTTTTGGAAACCTTTGAAGCCTTCGAGCCTGTAGCAGCTGAAAAGTCTGTCCGGCTTTCCGTAGAACTTCCAGATTCCACCATTCCTCTCTGCCTCTGTGACCGGGAGCGGATCAGGCAAATCCTTGCCATCCTTCTCCACAACGCCGTCAGCTATACTTCAGAGGATGGATGGATTCAGCTCTCCCTTCTCTTTGATAGAAAAAACTTCCGGCTTTCCGTGGCAGATAACGGAATTGGTATTCCAGACTCCGAAAAAAAACATATTTTTGAACGTTTTTATCGCTCTGATCAGGCCCACAGCAAAAAAGGCCACTTTGGACTTGGCCTTTGTATCGCTGCTGAAATTGTAAAAGCGCACCGGGGACAAATCTTCGTTCAGGATACCCCGGGAGGCGGCAGCACGTTTATTGTAGAATTGCCTGGCTAAAGGCATACATCGCGAATTCCAGACTCTTCCACCAGCCTCCGAAACAGCTCGGATGCCACGAGTACCACAGTCTCTTCATGGAGAAAATCTGTAATCTTTGCGTCAAAGAGAATATTTGCCTGGGCCGGGAACTCATCGTCTCCATCCCAGAACACCATAGTCAGCGGCATACAGTCAAAGGCGTGGATCCGGTATCCCACGTCTCCCTGCCGGATGGCCTGCCCCTTTAGGGCAAGACACGCCTTTTCCAGTTCCCCTGCATGCCCGTCAAAGGTCCTTGCCAGGGGCTCTAAAATTGTCCGAATAAACGCCCGCTCAAAGGGCGCCGCCCGTTTTACCAGTCGGAAAGGCACGTCCTCCCCAGATACCTTTGCACCTGGCTTTGTATAATAGAACAGGTGATATATGGTCATTACGGTCTGAAAGGAAAGCTCCCGTTTTGGATCATATACCATGGTCAACATTCCTGTCTTTTTATCCAGACGGTATTCCTCATTAAAGTAAGTAATATAGCGCGCATTTTCATCAGACTTTAAAGAAAAACGCTGTTCTAACGTCTCCTGATCCAGTTCCAGATAAATCTTTCTCCATCTTTCACAGAGCGCTTTGTAGTTATCTGTGTTCTTTACCTCTTCCTCGTTCAGAAAGCTCTCTCTCATAGATACCTCCTAACAATAGAAATGGAGACATCTGGAAGTTTCCCCTCAAATGTCTCCAATTCATTTTCAATCTACAGTTTAATTCAAGTAATCAAGTGGATTTACCTGGCTTCCGTTGATAATAATCTCAAAATGTACATGTGGTCCTGTGCTTCGCCCTGTATTTCCGCTCAAAGCTATCTTCTCGCCCTGCTTTACACTCTGGCCTGATTTTACCAGAATCTTGCTCAAATGACCATAACGCGTCTGACGTCCGTCAGGGTGCCGAATGGTAATGCAGTTTCCATAGCCTCCCATCCAGCCTGCCTGTACCACGGTTCCTCCACAGGAAGCCATGATTGCCGTACCAATGGGACATGCCCAGTCGATTCCTTTGTGCATCCTGCCCCATCTCTTCTTGAAGCCAGAGGTAAACCGTCCTCCTGATAAAGGTTTAATATAGGTCGGTGGAATCTTAGTTCCCCGCTCGATAATCTCAGGTACTGCCTCATCTATGAGATTTTCCGCAATAATCTCCCGGCTTTCCTCATTGCCATTCTTCTTGGTAATCAGCGCTGTCACTTCCCGGTGGCCTGCCGCCGCCTCCTGGCGCACAACAGTCTCTGTGGTATACCAACTGTCATTGTCAATGTACTCAGTCTCTGCATAATAGTCTTCCTCATAGGTGGATTCCTCCACAGAGGTGACAGACAATTCTGGTTCTGGAACGGTTATGATAATCTCGTCTCCAATCTGCAGAACTGTACTCTCCTCCAGGCCCTCATTCAGTGCAAGCACTTCTGCCACCCGCAGACCGTTACTATTGGCAATCACAGACAGGGTATCTCCCGGCTGAACCTCATAGATCTGATTCTTCTCTGTATCCTTTGTCACCATATCGATGGCTTCTGCTACAGGGGTAATTTCATTCTCCGAGACATAGGCCTCCACAATCTCTACCCGTTCGCTGAAATTTACATCTTTTAAGCCATCACCTGTAGCCTCTTTTATCTCCTCTACCTGCTCTTCCTGAGACTGCATAAGCTCTTCCTCAGTGACAGTCATGGTGATTACATTTTCTACTGCCTGAGTGACATCATACTCTCCAATTCCTGCAAAGGCTTCTTCTACACTGGAAAAGTTATTGATCTTCTCTCTGACTTCTTTTGTCTGCTCTGCCTCATATTTTGATACCTGAACCGTATAGACATTCAACTCCCGTTCTGCATCAGAGACAATATTAATCTGAAATTCATTGTTTTCATCAAAGCGATTTTTTGTAGCATACAATACATCCATCACATCCTGGTAGCTCCCCAATGTGACAGTGAACTCATTTATTTTTACCAGATAAGCTTTCTTCTTAGCCGTCTCCACATCCTTGCGTAGTTCCTGATAAATGGCATCCGTCAAAGCATCCGTATCCATGGTGGAACCCAAAAGCTTCGGAACCTTCTCCATGCTGTATGCTACATCTGCCAGCACCAGCCCTTCTGTCTCGCGGGAAATGCGTGCCCGGGCATCCAAAAAAGCCTCTTCTACCACTTCCGGGTCTTTCACAGAACCTACTGGGCGTCCCTCCAGAGTCACCTCATAATAACTGTTGGCAGTTCCAAAACCAGAGCCCAGCAAAGGAATCCCTATAAACATACAGCCACAGGTCATGGCCATAGCTTCAATAAAAGCAAATTTTGATTTTTTATTAAATAATAATTTCTTTCTACTCATTCGTTTTTCACTTCGGAGGAAGTCACTTTCATCTTCCTATCTGTAATATTTTCGTAATAATTTGTAACAAATTCTATTCTACCAATAAACCCAGCGCTTGTAAAGCTTTTTCTAAGGTTTCTTCTACGCCCAGTCCATCCTCCTCTATGGTGATGTGCGCATATTTTTCATAAAGAATCCTTCGTTCTTCGTACAATTCCTTTAACGTCTGATTTTCTCGAAGCACAACGCCCCTGCCATGAATATCCTTAAGACGGGCTTCTACTGCCGAAAAAGAAATCTTAAGATAGAGAACTGTTCCTATCTCCCGCAGATGCCTCATGGCTTTCTCTCCATATACCACACTGCCCCCAGTGGCAATGACTGCATTTTCTGGATTCAGCTCTGTATTCACCCGCTCCTCAATAGCCAGAAAGCCATCCGGCCCCTCCATTTGGATAATCTGGCTGAGCAGCCGTTTCTCTTTCTTCTGAATCACCAGATCTGCATCGATGAAATCTTTTCCCAGAACCTTTGCCAGTATGACGCCTACCGTACTTTTTCCTACGCCGGGCATACCAATCAATACAATATTACTCTTCGTCATTTCTTTCGTCTCTTTCTCACACTGTAGCCAAATGTGCCGCAGGGCTGTCCCAGGGTAAAATATTCTCCGTGAGAATATGTTAAAAGTCCCGTTTGATTCAGTTCAAACTTCCCCTTTTCATTCATATAAGCCTCATCCACATCCACCCCCAGCACCTCTGCCAGGAACATATGGTGAGAGCCAAGCTCCTTCACCTCCGTCACACGGCACTCAATATTGACCGGACTCTCCGCAATAATTGGGGCGAATTGCAGCTTTTCAGCCTTTAAAGGCGTCAGGTGAAGTGTCTTAAACTTGTCCACATCTCGTCCCGATCTCACGCCACAGTAATCGGCAGCATAAGCAAGCTTCTTTGTAGTTAAATTCACCACAAATTCTCCTGTCTCCCGGATCATGTCATAAGAGTACCGCTCCGGGCGAACAGAGATTGATATCATAGCAGGGTCGGAACAGACCGTCCCGACCCATGCAACAGTAAGAATATTCGGTTTTTCCCCTTCTCTTGCACAGCTTACCATAACAGCCGGCAGAGGGTAGAGCATATTGCCTGCTCTCCAATGCTGTCTTCCCATATTTCCATCCTTTTTATTGCTGAATTACACTTACCAGTGCTGGAATCAACTGTTTCTTTCGTGATACCAGGCCCTTTAATTCGTAGGTATCACTCTCCTCCGGCAGCTGAAACGCCTCCCGCACCAGACTTCCCGAGTTTGGACCATAGCAGAGAAGCTCTGTGGTCTCCTTTACGATGTTTGTAAGCATAAAGAAAACCATTTCCACGCCGATTTCCTTGTAGGCAGTGGGGAAATAGGACCGCAGCTTCTCCCGGAGCTCATCCAGCTCAATGGCGTTCATAGAATTAATCTGTCCCACTGCAAATTCGATTCCCCCCACACTGAACCGCTTGAAATCCTGATAGAATACTTCTTCCGGTGTTCTGGATGCCAGATTGCTGCCTGCAGAGAACATGTCGATGGCTAATTCCTCGATCTCTATCTCGGCGATAGATGCCAAATCTTCCGCCGCTGCCTTATCCACAGCCGTACAGGTAGGAGAACGGAACATTAATGTGTCTGAGATAATGGCCGAGCAGAGAAGACCCGCGATCTTTTTGGGAATCTCTACGCCTCTTTCCTGATACATCTGATACATAATAGTGGCCGTACAGCCCAGAGGCTGATTTCGGAAAAAGACAGGAGACATGGTTTCCAGAGAGCCCAGTCTGTGGTGATCGATAATCTCCAAAATCTCTGCATATTCAATCCCGTCAACTGCCTGAGATTCTTCATTGTGATCCACCAAAATCAGGCGTTTGCGCTTTAAGTTCAGCAAGTTCCGCCTGGAAATCATGCCCACATAATGTTCTTCTTTGTCCACAATGGGAAAATCACGGTAACGCTTTTGTCCCATAATTTCCTTAATATCTTCCGTCTTTTCACTCATATTAAAAATCGTCAGATTATTGGATTTCATAAAATATTGTATGGGCATACTCTGATTGATAAGCCTTGCAGCCGTAAACGTATCATGAGGTGTGCTGATTACCACACACTGATGCTCTTCCGCCAGCTTCTTAATGGTCAGGGATACCTTGGCTCCCTCACAGACCACGATACACCCCGCATACATCTCAATAGCACAGAGCTGAGATTCGTATCGGTTTCCCAAGATAACCAGATCCCCTCTCTCAATATAGCTCTCCATCAAATCAGGATTAGCCGCTGCAATCAATACTTTGCCCCTGTTAAAATACTCTTCCTCAGAGCCAATCAGCATCTTGCCATCCAGAGTATCTACAATATTCTTATACTGGGTATTTGCAGTGGACAGAATATTGCTGTCATAGACATCCATATAGGCTGTGGCAATATCACTAATCGTAATCAGCCCTTCAATCTTTTGTTCTTTCGTGATGGGAAGTGTCACCACACTTAACTGCCGCATCAAATTCCAGGCCTGCTTCAAAGAAAGATTTCCCTGGACGCCCTCTGTCTTGCGAATCTCAATATCTCTTACCTGAGTCATCACATCTGCCACATACACAGGAGCCTCTGCCTGAAAAAAGTTTAACACATACTGTGTCTCCTGATTTAACTGTCCGGCTCTGGCTGCAATATAACCGCCGCCCTCCAAATGATTTTTCAGGTAAGCATAAGCGATTGCCGAGCAAATTGAATCTGTATCTGGGTTCTTATGGCCAATGATAAATACTGGCCTTGGTAAATCCTTTTCCATATCTTTCCCTTTCAAATATGCCGCATATTTTTTCTTAATTTTAGCACTTCTCTATCGTCATTACAACTACTTTTGAGAATTGCACTGTTAAAGTGTTTTGGATATTTTGCCCTAATTTTCATATAACGCTCTTTTTATTTTGTACAATTTTTACATTAAATTCAAACTTTATACATAATTTGTTCATATTTGATTGATATACTAAATTTACGTTAAGGAAAGGAATTCTTTCTACATTTAAAATAGCTTTCATTACACATATAGATAAATTTTTTCATAATAGCCTCGGTATACTTAAGTATACCGGGGCACTCCTCATTTTATCCTAGATTATCTGTCTCTCAGAGCAAAAGGCAAAAATTTCTCTCAGTGAACCCGCCCTAAATGCAGACATGCCCGCCCTGTAATTTCCTCTGAATTGACTGCTCCAAACACTCTGGAATCCTCTGAATTGCTTCTGTTATCTCCCAGCACAAAGTAGCAGCCTTCCGGCACTTCATAGGGAAAGGTAACTTGAGCTGAAGTTGCCCAGGTTTCAGAAAAAATATAGCTTCTCTGTTCCTGTTCTCCATTGATCCACAATTTGCCTTCCTCGTCAATTTCCAGAGTATCCCCAGCTACAGCTACAATTCGCTTGATATACTCTACATTCCCTTCCCGGTGAACAAGTACCAGATCATCCCGCCCATACGTATCATCCAGGCGATAAAAGATAAGCAGTTCCCCATCCTTTAGCGTAGGTTCCATAGAGTGCCCGCTCACAAAAGCAATCCCGATAATATAGTGAAATACTACATAGACAACCGTCAGCAGTACAACTGTCTCCACACAAAATTGTATCCACTCACGTTCCCGTTTCATTTTATCAATTTTCTGTTCCAAAATCTTATCGGGGCTTTGTTTTTTTCCTTTATTCATCTGTGTATTCCTAAATTTTACTCCTCTGTTACTGTATTTACTCTACTTTTCAGACGTGTCAGGCGTTCCAGAAGCTGGGCTAATTCGTCCTGTATCACTGCCAATTCCTGCTGGTGCCTTGCTTTCTCCTCTGCATTTTTCTGCTCTAATTCACGCTCAATCCTTGTGTGGGTTTCTTCCACTTCCCTCTTCAAGCGGGTTTCAATCTCTTCCACTCTCTTTTGGGATTGTAAACGGATGTCATCAAGCTCCTTCTCATGCCGGACAGAAGCCTCCTCCAGCTGCCTTCTCGACTGTACACGAGTCTCATTCAGCTCCTTTTCACGCTGGATAAAAAGCTCTTTCCATTCTTTCTCTTTCCGAATGCAAGCCTCTTTCATGTTCTTTTCATACTCCATGCGAAGCTCTTCTATCTCCCTTTTGTGCTGGGAGCGAAGCTCTGCCAGCTCTTTCTCATGCTTCACACGGGATTCTTCTAACTCCTTGCCCCGGCTGGCCTCACGCTCTTCCTCCTCTTTCTTCAGATGCTTACGAATCTCCTCCTGCTCTTCCTGCTGCTGCTTCTTTATCTGCTTGATCTGTCCCCGGGTCTGCTCTCTCATCTGGTGTACACGATGCTGATACATCGTATCTAATTGCTGCATCTTTAAAAATACGTCTTCCTTCTGGAATCCAAATAAGCTACCCTTAATCTTCATATTTTCCAAAAAATCACCGATTTCTGGAAAGTCCGTAGAGACAGCGCCTGCCGGCACTTCAGGCACCTCCAAAGGCTGAAATTCCATCTCTTTCTCTTCTGTATGGTTCTCTGCGCTCATAGCTTGACCTCCTCATCTATTGTAAGTTCCCCGTTTTCTCTGTTATATAAATTTATCATAACCTGGAATGTGCGATTTTGCAACTGTTATTGCCAGCCAGATAACTGGCCTGGTTAATTTAATCAAAACTGGATATTTTAAAAATACCATTTGTTTTATATGCTGTCAGTACAGGCCTGATTATGAAACGAATACAGAAAAGAGGTATCTTATGCATCCACAAACAAACTCTGCCTCTGGAGTGGTATTTCACAGCCGTACCAGAGAATTGGCCATTGATGCCATGTTTATTGCACTTACTTATATCTTTACTGCCTTTGTCAATATTCGTCTTCCCATTGCAGCCAATGGAGGGCTGATTCATCTGGGCAATGTCCCGCTGTTTTTATGTGCCATCCTGTTTGGGAAGCGGACCGGAGCCCTTGCCGGAGCCTTCGGCATGGGGCTTTTCGATCTTTTGTCCGGCTGGTATCTCTGGGCTCCCTTTACCTTTGTGATTGTGGGCATTATGGGGTACACTGTGGGGACTGTCACTGCTGGGCGCCACGGCTTTCGGTGGAATGTATTGGCCATTAGTCTGGCGTGCATGATTAAAATTGTGGGCTATTATATAGCCGAAGGAATCATTTATGGCAACTGGATTGCACCTGTCTCTTCTATCCCAGGCAATCTGGTTCAGGTAGGCACTGCTGCCGCCATCGTCCTGATCGTAGCAGAACGCCTTCGCATCTTGCTTCGGGGGATGATTGAGCATTAAACTCACATCTTCCCGGACATTTACTGATAGTTTAATACGAGGAGGAGAAATATGTTGTACCAAATTATGACCCCAGGCCCCACACAAGTGAGGGAAAATGTAAGGATAGCCAGAAGCCTGCCCTGCACCAATCCGGATCTAGATCCCAACTTCTACACTTATTATAGAGAAACCTGTCAGCTTATCAGTTCTCTTCTTCATACAAAAAATGAGACCCTGATTCTCGGAGGAGAAGGAATTCTTGGCCTGGAAGCTGCCTGTGCCAGCCTCACAGAGCCAGGGGATCCTGTTCTTGTCCTGGACAACGGCGTCTTCGGCAAGGGGTTTGCAGACTTTGTGCGTATCTATGGGGGAGAACCTTACGTATACTCCTGTGATTATCTCCATACCATAGATGTGGACGATCTGGCTGAGTTTTTAAAAAAGAATCATGATTTTAAATACGCCACTGTAGTCCACTGTGATACACCCAGCGGCGTGCTGAATGATATTTCCCGCATCTGTCCCCTACTTAAATCCTATGGAATTCTGACGGTTGTGGACTCTGTCTCCGCAATGTTCGGAGAAGAAGTACGAGTAGACGATTACCAGGTTGATCTGCTCTGCGGCGGTTCTCAGAAGGTGGTATCTGCCCCTCCTGGCCTTACTTTTGTAACCATCAGTCCAGAGGCATGGACGGCTATGAAAAACCGTAAAAGCCCAATCGCCTCATTCTATGCAAATCTTCTCACTTTTGAACATTATTACGAAAACCAGTGGTTTCCCTACACCATGCCGATGAGTGATATCAAGGGCTTGCGAACTGCTTTTGAAAATATTGAAGAAGATTCACACATTCTCTCCCGCCATGCACAGATCGCCCAGGCCGTACGGGATGCCCTGACTTCCTGCGGGCTGACTCTGCATACAAAAGATGGCTATTCCAATACAGTGACGGTCTTCAACGTGCCTTCGCAGACCACGGCTTCTGCTATCCTGACACAGCTTAAGGAAGAACACAATCTACTTTTGGCAGGCTCTTTTGACGTCCTGGAAGGGCAGGTCATCCGCATCGGCCACATGGGAGAAAATGCAAGGGTAGAAAAAGTGTCCAAAGCCCTGAAAGCTCTGGACACTGTCCTTCGAAAATTAGGTGTTACACTAACAAATGATTTAGAACAGGTATTCCTTGATCATTTCACGAAATAACTCTCTCCCTGGCAGAGCATAACGAGTTCACAATCCGGTGCATCCACGCTGATCCCATCAATGATTTGCTGCGGATCTCCGTGGTGCAGCGGGAAGGTCCAGAAATGACAGGGAATACATACCCGGCATTTTAAGAGTCCGGCATATATTGCAGCTTCCTTTCCGTCCAGATTGCCAAAGGCCCCATTAATAGGGAGAATTGCCACCTCTGGTTTCATCTCCATAGGTACCTGAAGCCGCTCCAATGTCAGAGCCGTATCACCTGCATAATAAATTCTGGAAAATCCAAAATCTAAAATAAAACCCAGAGCTTCCGGCGCAAGCTCTCCGTGGTCACAGTCTACGGGAAGGATCTTGAATTCTTCTTCCTCCTCCCACTGTCCTTTCTTCATCACATGGAGCTTTGCCTTATCAAAACCCATCCGCTCCATTTCTTCCGCCACCAGGCCATTTGTGTAAACCTTCGTCTTAGCCTTCACCAAATCTTTGATAGCGTCCACATCAAAATGGTCGTTATGTTCGTGAGAAATAATCAAAACGTCCAGATCAAGTTCCGACGCCTCACATACTGGCGGCGTCAAGCGCTTGAAACCCAGACCTTCCTCGGGAATCAGCCTCTGAACGCAGTCTGAGAAATACGGATCAATTGCAATCTGCTTTCCCTCCGCAGTTTTAATCAAAAATCCCGCCTGGCCCAGCCAGAAAAGTGCGGCTTCTCCCGGCTTTACCCCTGTCTGGCGCACACTCTCTATAAACCTCATACGCATCTTCCTTCCAATTGTCAATAATCTTCTTTGGACTCCCCGCCTTCACAGATAATCGGAGTGGAGCTGTAGCCTACGCCCAGGCGTTCTGCTCCCATATCTACATATTTCTTAGCTGTCTCATAGTTGCGGATTCCCCCTGAAGGTTTCACCTTAATCCTTCCTTTTGCAGCATCCAACATGGCCTGAACTGCCTCCACACTGGCGCCTGAGGCCGCAAATCCTGTGGAAGTCTTTACAAAGTCGGCTCCTGCCTCAATGGCAATCTCCGTTCCCTTCTTAATCTCTTCCTCTGTAAGTGCGCAGGTCTCAAAAATCACCTTTACGCCTACATTGTGCTTTTGGGCTGCCTTTACCACGCCCTCAATGCCCCGTTTCACCTCATCCCATTTTCCAGAGCGGGCAAAGCCATAATTCATTACCATGTCAATCTCTGCAACACCTTTGGGCGCGTAAAGCTCCGCCAGAGCAGCTTTCCCCTCTGCCGAGCTGTCTCCATGAGGGAAGTCCAGCACACAGCTCACCACTGTGTTAGTTCCCTTGCACATGGAAACTGCCAAATCAATATCACAAGGCCTTACACATACAGAATACACATCATAGTCGATCCCCAACTGTATGGCATCCTTAACCTCCTGTTCCGACATATTTGGTTTTAATACTGCATGGTCAAAATAGCGACTGATTTTCATTTCAATACCTCCTGATTATAAGTTCCTCTTCATCTCCGGCTCTTTATGATTAAAGTTCCGCTGACTTTAAAAATTTTTCTAAGGCTTCTTTTGTAGGCATGGACGGCTGAGAACCATACTCTGCCGCTGTCATAGCTCCGGCTCCATTGCCATAGCGGATCGCCTCACGTACGGGGACTCCCGATGCCAGGCTAAAACAGAATGATGCATTAAACGCATCTCCCGCTGCTGTAGTGTCCACAGCCTGTACCTGGAAGGGTGGGATCACATATTGATCTCCTTTTCCCCCGTAGAGTGCCCCCTCTGCTCCAAGGGTGATTATCAGGTTCTTTACTCCTTTTTCCTGGAAGGTCTCTATAACCTTTTTTCTCCACAATTCCGGCTCCATATCAGCCTGACGGCATCCAGTGAAAAATTCAGCCTCTGTCTCATTAGGGGTCAGGTAATCCGCCAGCTCATAATACTCTGGCGGCATTTCCCTGGCCGGAGCCGGATTGAGCACTGTGCAAACTCCAGCTCTTTTGGCAATCTTAAGTGCTTCTGTAATTGCCTCCTCATTAATCTGAAGCTGGCTCAACAAAATATCACAGCTTTCAATCAGGGGCCTGGCCTTTCGTATCTCTTCCACAGTAAGCTTTTCATTTGCAAGGGGAGCTACAATGATCAGGTTATCTCCCTTTTCATCGATCATCACACAGTCTGTTCCAGTGTCCTCGGACGCATCTTCAAATACATATTCTGTGTGGATCCCTTCCTGCTTCAGACTTTCCAGCAAGAATCGTCCGCGCTCGTCCTGACCTACTTTTCCGATCATATAGACCTCTGCTCCAAGCCGGGCTGCCTGTACTGCCTGATTGCCGCCTTTCCCTCCTGCAAAAAAGCCATTTCGAAAGCCTGTCACTGTCTCTCCTCTGCGCGGAAGTCGCTGGGCCCAGATAAAACAGTCATACAGCAAATCGCCAAGTACTGCAATTTTCATGTTTCCTGCTCCATTCTCTTTTCCAGATACTTCTCATCTACATATTTCATAGAAGTTCCCCATGCTTCCTTGCGAGCAAAGTATACATCGTTCAATTCTTGCTTTGGCCACAAGGTGAACAGCTTGAAATCTTCCTGATTCATTGTGTTATCAATCCAGTGGAATACATGAGGGGGAATGATAATAATATCGCCTGGCTTTACCGGGATTCGATCTTCATCCAGCCATACATAGCCTGTCCCTTCCACTATATAATAAATCTCTGTCTCCTCATGAGCTCCTCCACCAGTACGGCAACCACCTTTTAAAGTCCCTTCATTAATATTAATGATGGGAAAGCCAGCCAGCTCATCTCCCGTAAGCTGCTTGGAGCTGTAAGTTTCATCGCATACAAAGGGCACTACATTTTCTGCATTTACGAATGACCATTTTTTCTTTTCCATATTTTTATTCTCCTATTTCAAGTCCTGTTACGGATATATTTTTATTTCACTTGTCTCAGTCCAGGGAATGGGTGTTCCATGATTCTCCAGAAGATCAAAGCGGATAAATCTTGCTTCTACTGGCTCATCCAGAATAATTTCCTGCCATCCTTCTGCTTTCTCCATATCCACATGCTTTACAAAGGTCCAAGGAACATCATCAATCTTGTCCTCCTTGCGGCGAAGCTTGCGTGGTTCATCTGTATCGCTGATGTAAATGTCAATAGCCTTCGCCAGCTCCTCTAAGATGCTGATATCCAACCCTACATTGCGGAAAATTCGAATTTTGCTGATTTTCTGGGTCTCACCAAAAAAGCTTAATACTACAGTAGCCGGTCCTGGCGTATTCGCTCCCCAGGTGCCGCCGTTGCGTTCCAGATCGTCCCGAATCAGATTCACTACCCAAAATGTAGGATCTGATTCTGTGTGACTTGCCCACTCGATACGCGTATAATAAGAGCCGTCACGTCTGACTCCCAATGGATAATTTTCCATACTTTACCTCCTATTTTAAGTTCCGCTTCGGCCCTATCCGCGCACGGGGATATAGAACGAATTTCCAGCCACAATTCTTGTGTCTGGAAATTGTTCTGTGCGCTGTTCAGGCCTTCGCTGTTGTAAGTTCCGCTTCGGCCCTATCCGCGCACGGGGATATAGAACGAATTTCCAGCCACAATTCTTGTGTCTGGAAATTGTTCTGTGCGCTGTTCAGGCCTTCGCTGTTGTACTCATTTGTAGTTTTTCTCATACATGCTTTGCACATCTTTTCTGTATGGCATAGCCGGTGCCGTTCCTGGTTTTGTCACAGACAGGGCTCCCGTCACATTGCCGTAGCGCAGGGCGGTGAACAGATCTTTGCCCTCTGCCAGAGCCATCACAAAACCGCCGTTAAATGCGTCTCCGGCTCCTGTGGTATCCACGGCCTCCACGTTTAGCCGTTCCACCAATTCGTTTCTCTCCTGATTCATGGCGAATGCTCCCAGGGATCCCAGCGTGATAACTACTTCTTTCACCCCTTTATCCAGGAACACCTGGGCGGCTTTCTTTGCGTCTGCCTGATTTTCAATCTTTACTCCTGTCAGAACCTGGGCCTCTGTCTCATTTGGCGTCACAATATTGATTTTTCGAAGCACTTCATCGGGTAGCTGGGCGGCTGGAGCCGGATTCAATACAATGGTGACTCCCGCCTCATAGGCAATGTCAATGACTTTGTACAGGGCGTCCAGATTAATCTCTAACTGCAGAAGAAGGATTCCAGCTGACTCAATCAGTTTTCGGCTCTTTTCCACATCCTCTAATGTAATATTTCCACAGGCTCCACTGATCACTACAATCTCATTTTGAGCCGTACTCTCATCAACCAGAATCAGTGCACAGCCTGTCTCTTTCTCTTCATCCTCGAAAATGTAAGATGTATCCATATTTTCTTTTTTATAAAAGTCTGTAGCAACGGTCCCGAAGACATCACGGCCCACCTTGGTTACAAGGGTCACATCCGCCCCCGCCCTGTGGGCTGCAACTGCCTGATTGGATCCCTTTCCGCCGGGCCCCATGACAAAGGAGCTTCCCATGACTGTCTCCCCTGGTACCGGAAGACGGGGGGTTCTGCCTGTCAAATCTACTACAAAGCTTCCAAATACAACAACTTTCTTATTCATTTACATCCCTCCGACAGCATTATATTTTCTACTCTTTTATGCAGCCTTTGAAGTTCTTCCACTCCATCCAGTATTCCAAGCTCCATCTCCACAACATGGGTCTGCATAGGCTCCAAAACTTCCAGTTTTCCCTGCTGTCTCTGTTCCTTCCGCCCTATAGGATGACAATTTCCCGGTTCAAAGGCAAAGACATATTCGCCTTCCCGCTCCACTTTCCACTGGGCAAAGCAGGGCATTTGTGCAGGATAAAAAGTAAGATAAAATGCCAGTTGGAGCTTATCATTCACAAGGGCTACTGTGGTCCGTCCCTGTCTGTCTGGGCAAAGCTCATGAAAAAACTGCTGCTCTGTCACTCCTGCTTTTGGTCTGTCACAGACTTGATAGCGCTCCATCCCTTGTTTTGACACTTCTGTCTCAGCCCACACATGAACACTAGGAGCAAGGAGGTGGGCGCCTTTATCCAGAATGGGATACCCGATATTAATATGATAGAAAAACATCAGCGGATCGGGAGTGCTTCCTGCGTTCTGGTATTCATCCCGGATTCGAAAGCATTTTTCTCCAAGTCCTGCCTCAATGGTTCTTCTCAATGTCAAATGCTCCCCATGCAGACGTCCCTCACTCATCCGTCCGGTGACTTTCATCTGATACCCTTGTGATGTCCAGTCCTCCCAGGTTCCCACCTGATCAGCAGCCGTGTTAGAAATGTCACCGTGCAGTCCGTAGAGTACTTCTCCCAGAACAGGATGCGTATCTGTACAGTCTGGTCCGGCATTGGAGATCCCGCAGGTGGTCAACATTCCTGCAAAAAAGCTTTTCAGCCACTGGCTCTGCCTGGGATCGTGATAGGCGGGAGCTGTAATGCCTGCCTTGGAAATATAAGATACGGGTACGCCTCGATAGCGGCATCCGGCAATATCCATCCCTCTTCCGGGAAGGACTGTAAACTCCAGTCCTCCTCCCGTATTTACATCGACTGCCTCCACACCAGTGGCTTTTCCCTCTGAGAGAATACAACGTCTAAGTCCCCCAACCTGGGCCATATTTCCATAATAAGAGATACAAGATCTTCTGTCTGGTTCAGGTTTCCAATTCTCCATGGGAACCTCCTTTATGTATCAAAATCAATCATAATTTTCACTCTGCTGTCATTGTGCTTTTTTACCGCCTCGAAACCTTCCTTGGCCCGTTCAAAGGGATAATGCTCTGTAATCATGGGTGCCAGATTGATCAGGCCGTTCTCCAGCATATCCAAAATCTTTCTTCCCATATTCGGTGTTCCTGCTGCTCCGATCAGCGTACAGTTTTTCGCTATAATCCGATCAATCTTAGCATTGGGAATCACTTGCTCATAAAATCCGGGGATAACAATGGTTCCGCTGGGACGAAGCAGTTCCAACAGATTATTAAAAATCTCAGGATTTCCCGTTGTATCCAAAATAATATCCATTCCCCGGCCGTTTGTCTCCCGCATCACCACATCCATCAGATTTTCTTTTGTGGTATTTATCAGGACGCTGGCTCCCATTTCCTTGCCAATGGCCAGTTTTTTATCCTTGCGCCCTGCCAAAAGAATTTTTCCGACACCCATTCCTCTGGCACAGGCCATTCCACCCAGACCGATAGGCCCGGTTCCCACAACCAGAAGATTCTGTCCCGGCCCCATAGGAGAGCGTGTCAAACCATACAGACCGATACTGGCTGGTTCCACCGCTGCCGCCACATCCAGAGGCACATTGTCTGGAACACGAAAGGTTAATCTCTCTGGCATCAACATATATTCTGCAAATCCACCCGGCCAGCAATTCCCCGTCGTCCCGATAGCACGGCCGTTAATACAGCTCTGATACTCACCTTGAAGACAATATTCACACTCTCCACAGGAATAGCCGGTGTCACTGATTACCCGATCTCCTGGCTTTAGTCTTTTCGTCTCTGATCCAACCTCCACAACTACACCCGACCATTCGTGGCCAAGCCGCACCGGGTAGATCGCTTCCATTCCGTCTCCCAGATTCAGAGTTCCCTCTGCAATAGCAATATCTGTGGCACAAATCCCGCAATGAGCCACCTTTGCAACGATATCATGAGGTCCTGGCACTGGTTTTTCCATTTCAACAAAGCGCAGTGATCCTGGCTTGTCCGCTACTAAAACCTTCATAAAAAATACCTCCTAATTTATAAGTCCCCCTATTATAAGACACCAGTCAAAAGTCTCGCGTATATCCACACACCCAGCCGCCGTCCACGATATTGATGGTTCCTGTCATATAGGAAGAATCATCAGAGGCCAAAAAGCAGGCCATTCCTGCAATGTCTTTGGGCTCGCCGGGACGCTTCTGGGGAATGTGAGACATCATAGCCTCTGCTTTGACCGGATCTGCATAAAAGAGCTTCCTCGTTCCTTCAAACATAATGGAGCCTGGCGCAATGCCATTTACCCGAATATTTAATGGCGCCAGTTCCAGTGCCATGGCTTTCGTCAGGTTGAACACGCCAGCCTTTGCCGCTGTAAATGCACACTGGAGACGAAGAGGAGTCACTCCTACAATAGAACCAATATTAATGATATTTCCACCTTCTCCCTGCTTCACCATCTGCTGGATAGCTGGCTTGGAGCAGTAGTAGACGCCGTTCAAATCTACATTGATAATACGTTCCCACAGCTCGTCTGAGTATTCGTGTATGGGCTTTCTCTCGTCTGGTCCGCCGTTAATACCTGCATTATTCACCAGAACATCCAACCGCCCATACAATTTTACAGTCTCTGCAATCATATTGGCTGCGCTTTCCTTCTTTCCCACATCTGCCACAACCGGTGCCGCCTCTCCGCCTTTTGCCTTGATGGCATCTACCGTTGCCTGAAGAGTTGCAATGGTCCGGCCTGCCACTACTACTTTAGCTCCATTTTCTGCAAAAGCTTCCGCCATGGCTCCTCCGATAGCGCCTCCGCCGCCTGTCACAATTACTACTCTGTCTTTCAAATCTACCTGCATATCTTTTCCTCTCTTTCATTAATTTTTATTTTGTCAGGCCGGAATCTTCCTCTTCTGCCTGTATAAATCAAACAATACGGCTCCTGCCATCAAAAGTCCCTGTACCGCCACTTTCATGGTAGCCGGGCATCCCAGGAAGATAATCGCGTTCTCCGCCACGAATACCAGGCTCACACCAATGAGCACGCCAAGAGGAGAACCCTTTCCTCCTGCCAGGCTGACGCCTCCCACCACGCATCCTGCTATGGCCCTAAACTCCCAGCCGTCTCCTGTCTCTGGAAGTCCCAGACCAATATCCAGGGTAAGGAGGATTCCTGCTATAGCAGAGAGAAATGATGAAATGATGTATGCTTCAATTCGAACCTTGTTCGTATTAATTCCCGCCAGGGCAGCTACTTCCCGGTTGTCACCCACAGCCAAAAGCCTTCTTCCCCAGAGAGTTTTCTTGATCACTACAAATACAAAGGCAAATATGAGAATCATCAACCAAAAATAAATGGGCATCCCCAGATAACGCTTGTCAAAGACAGCTACCAGTGTAAAGCCCTCCTGGGTAGTCAGGGAAAATTGATACCCTTTGATAAACAGGTATCTTGCTCCTCCCACCATGTACAGAGTTCCCATGGTTGCCACAAAATCAGGGATATCAAAGTATACTACAAGAATTCCATTGATCAATCCCACCACCAGACAGGCAGCAATACCAATTAAGATAGCCACCCACTGGTTCATTCCTCCATCCACCACCAGGGCAGACATAATAATTCCTGCAAGTCCGGCTACTCTTCCGGTGGAAATATCCACCTGACCTACCATCAACGGAAAACTTGCTCCAAGAGCCGTCAATGCAATAAAGGTCAACTGGGTAAACATGGCCGAAAAGTTTCCCACAGACAGAAAGTCTGGGCGAATCAAGGTTGTCACTACCATAATTCCTACTAAGGGCAGGAATACGCCAAATTCATCCGTTCCCAGGATCGCCCGAAGCTTTGGAAAGCTTGTTCCTTTTACAGCTTGCTCGTTCATCATCTTCACACTCCTTTCCTGTGAGACTAAACCATTTTCCGTGCTTCCAGGCGTTTTCTCTGAGTATCCATAATCACGGACATTACCAGAATCAAGCCAATGAGCACAAGCTGCAGGTTCGTATTGACATCTAGTATTCTCAGACAATACCAGAGCGTGTGGAACAATAGAACACCCAGTGCCACCCCAAAGGAAGACCCTGCGCCTCCTGCCATAGAGATGCCACCCACAGCGCAACAGATAATTGCCCTAAATTCCCGTCCGCCGCCAAAAGCTGCATTCATAGCTCCTGCGTTTAGAGTGTCAAACATACCGCTCACAGCGGCAAATACACCTGCCAACACAAATGCAATCAGTTTAATACGCTTTGCATTTAGTCCCGCCATGACAGATGCATCCTGATTACCTCCAACAGACCGGAGATAATAGCCATACCGGGTTCTGCGAATCAAAATATCCAGAAGTATAATCAGTGCAATAAAGATAAAGAACATCCAGCTTAACCCCAAAGGTTTCGCTCTTACGAACTCTCCTGTGTTCAGGGACATGATAGAGATAGGCGCTCCCTGACTGATGGTTACGGCCAAGCCTTGGCAGATAAACTGGGTGGCCAAGGTGGTGATCCAACTGCTCAGCCCCAGATGGCATACACAAAAGCCATTGAGCAATCCCACGGCTGCACCTGTCAACAGGCACAGAAGAAGACATGGGATCAGAGGCAGATGCCACTCGCTGGCCGCCATAGCCATCACAATTCCTGCCAGACATCCATTCATGCCTACAGACAGATCAATCTCTCCTGACATGATAATGAGGCATTCACCCAGGGTAGCCGCCCCAATGAATACGCTTCCCACCAGAATGGAGGATATATATTTCCAGGTCAGAAAATTCGGCTTCAGCATCGTTGTAATCACACACACGATGAGGATCGGAATCATAATTCCAATTTCAGGATTCAAAAAAAGCTTTAGCAGAATATCTGATTTATTGCTTTTCTGTTTCTCATTCATCTTTTGTCTCCTCCTTTCCCGGTTTAGACACATTCTTAAAGGTCTTCGTAGCCAACTGCATTATACTTGCCTCCCGGGCCTCCTCCTTATTCAATTCACCAGCCACATGCCCCTCTGCCATAATCACAAACCGATCGCTCATGGCCATCAGCTCTGGAAGCTCAGAGGAAATCATGATAATAGCCGCTCCCTGAGATGCCAGTTGATTAATCAACTGGTAGATCTCATTCTTGGATCCCACATCAATTCCTTTTGTAGGTTCATCCAGAATAATAACCTTCGGCTCTGTATTCAGCGCCCTTGCAATGACCACCTTCTGCTGATTGCCTCCTGATAGTGTGGCAACTCTGGTATTCAAACTGGGAGCTTTTACCCGCAAATCATCAAAATAAGGCTTCGCCCTATCTACAATACTTTTGTCTGATACAAAATACGCTTTGCTGATAGCTTTCAGATTGGAGATAACAATATTTTTCTGTATATCCCATCTGAAATTCAGACCATAGCGCTTTCGATCCTCACTTACCATGCTGATTCCATTGCGTACCGCATCCTCAGAATTTCTAATATGTATTTCTCTCCTATTGAGGAATATCTTCCCAGATTTTATAGGCATCATACCATAGATTGCCGAACAGACCTCAGAGCGCCCGGCTCCCACCAGCCCTCCAAGTCCTACTACTTCTCCTGCTCTCACGGAGAAAGATACTTTATGAATCAAATCGCGATTTGCAATATATGGATGTTCTACGGTCAGGTCTTCCACACGGAATACCTCTTCCCCGATTTTATTCTCCCGTTCAGGATACATGTCAGAGATCTCACGGCCTATCATATCCGCAATAATCTTCGCCGTATCATATTCTTTCTTTTCAAATGTGCTGATATTCTTACCATCTCTCAAAATTGTTACACGATCTGTGAGTTCCAGAATTTCATCTAGTTTATGTGTTACAAAAATAACGCTTGTGCCGTTCTCCTTTAAGTTCCGTACCACCTCGAATAAGCGCTCCACATCACTTGAAGACAGGGAGGTTGTGGGCTCATCTAATATTAAAACTTTTGGTCTTGTGGCAAGAGCTCTTGCAATCATCAGCATCTGCTGCTGCCCCACAGAGAGCTTGCGCACATCTGCCTTTGGATTCAGGTCAATCTTATTTCCCCTCAGCAATTCCTCACATGCCCGATACATTTCCTTAAAATTTACAAAAGGCGTTTTACTCTGTCTATTTCCATGAATCTTTTCTAACCGCAGATCTGACATGTAAATATTTTCCGCCACACTGAAATTCTTCAGTACATTGGTCTCCTGTGGTACATACCCGATTCCCTCTTTCATAGCATCCATGGTACAGGTAGGAGCAATCTCCTTTCCCTCCAAAAGCAGCTTTCCTTCATATGAGCCGTGGGGATAGATTCCATTTAGAATCTTAAGCAGCGTAGACTTTCCCGCCCCGTTCTCACCAATCAGTCCCAGTACCTCTCCGTATTTTACATTCAGACAGACCGAGTCGTTGGCCAGTACACCGGGGAATCTCTTCGTAATATCCACGGCTTCCAGTACATATCCTCTCTCCATAAAATCCCTTCCTATGTATATACCGTCTGATTAAGTGAGGGAGGGCGTTACCAGGAACTCCCATGTAACACCCTCCCCATAAGCATTGTTACCTATTCATTTTTATTTAAAGAATTCTTCTACCTGTGCTGCAATGTCACGATGGAATTGGAGACCATTCTTGCCTTCGCCGTCTACTGTAACAACAGGAGCTTCCAGGTCTGTCCACTCTGGTACAGTCTCGCCGCGGAAAATCTTATCCAGGTATTCCATAGTCTTGTATGCTTCGTCGTACAGAGGCTGTGCTACGATAGCCTGAACCTTGCCCTGCTCCAGATAATCCAGGTTGCCTTCTGTGGCATCCATACCTACGATAAAGATTTCACCGTCTGCCTTACCTGCTTTGCTGGCTGCATCTGCCCATGTTACAGGAGAGTTTCCAGTCGTTCCAAATGCGCCGATCAGGTCGGGATTGGCCTGAATAATTGCAAGATTGATAGCTGTGGCCTGGTCTACCACGCCGCCTTCTAACTGTACGTCCAAAATTTTAATCTTGCTTAAATCATAAGTTCCATCAAGAGACTTAAAGGTCTCTGTAAAGGATTCAGTAGCTGAATTCTCGGTTACATTCTTTGTATTCTGTGTCAAAGCGATGGAGCCTTCCTTGCCGTCCAGGCTCTTAGCCATCAGCTCTGCTACCTGCTTGCCATAGAGAACAGGATCACAAGCCATATTGAATGCCAGACCTTCCGGGTAGCTTCCATCCTCCTGTGTATGACGAAAATGAGGAATACCTACTATAACATCCTGGCTTGCCACACTAGCAACTGTATTGTAACAACTGGAATCTCCAGCCCACAGGAGTAGCCCTTTGCCGCCTTCTGCCGCAAATGCCTCTGCTGCGGCAAATGCCTCGCTGGTATCTCCGCCCTCAGTTCCGATTACTTTCGCATTGCTATAACCAAGCTCCTGTGCCGCCTGAAGGAATCCAAGCTGAACAATACGGTGAACAGGATGATTCATACTATCCATACAGATTGCCACTGAAAATTTATTGGGATCAAAATCAGATGCTGCTGGCTCTGCCGCCGGTGTCTCTGCTGGCTCTTCTGGTGTCTCCGCTGGAGCTTCTGCCGGTGCCTCTGCTGGAGCTTCTGCCGGAGTTTCCTTGGAGCCACATGCAGCCAAACCAAAAATCATTGTCAAAGAAAGTGTTATTGCCATTAATTTTTTAAATGTTTTCATTTTCATACCTTACCTCCTAAAAAAAGCTTTAAAATCATTTCGTGTTCTTTTACCCCTAGTTTTATTACTATACTTTGTCACAAATTTTTCACATTCCTCCTTTCTATTCCCCATCCTTTACTACCCCAGTACTTCTATGTAAAAATATTCTGCTTTCATTCATAAATACAAATCATTCAGATCAAAACAAAATATCTTCACTCATTACATCAAGCAGCTTCTTTTCATAAAGTTCCAGATTACTTTTTAGTACAATCTGGGGTTCCAGAAGCACTTCATCTTCTTCAAATTCTCTGCCTTCTACCAGATATTCAAACAGATACCTGGTGGCCAATCTGCCCTGATTAAAGGGATTCTGAAAGATTGTGGCAAATACAAGGCCTGATTTTATAAACTCGATCATTTTCGGAAAAACATCTGACGCCACCAGTTTAATTTTCCCTGCATACCCCATCTCAACCAAACGATTACAGAAAGTGACTGAATTGGCTGTAGCCAGATAAATCCCATCTAAGTCTGGGTGCTCTTTCAACAATCTCTCAGCCATAATATAGGCTTTTGACGGCTGATCATAATGCTCGTAAGTTCCCACAAAGTCCAGTTTCTGGACTTTAATTTCCTCCAGAAAACCTTCTGCTGTCTTCTGATGAACCTGAGAAGTCATCTGGCCTGTCACCAGAGCCACTTTTTTCCCAGGGTTCAAAAGGGTTCCGAGCAGTTCTCCTGCCATTCGGCCTGCCACCCGGCCATTACTCTGTACCATAAAGATACGCATATCTTTGGCAAGTTCTGTAGTTATCGCTGCGATAGCCAGCTTTCCCAAATCTCTTTGACGCAAATATTCAGCCAACTTTGCCTCTCCCACGCAGGGGATCAACAAGATTCCGTCGTACTCTTTGTTCGCCAGTGTCTGAATTTCCTCAATAAAGGCTTCTGGATTATTTTTAATCGTCATCATCTCCACACTTACATGGTAATCCTGAAGCTCTTGCACTGCTTTCTCAATCCCTCTGCGGACTTCATTGTCATAATCATGAATCAGCTCAGGAAATATGGCCGCAAACTTTTTCTCTTTCCGAGATAGACTTGCTGCTGTCTTACTTGCCTTATAGCCCATCCGCTTTGCTGTCTCAAATATTCGTTCTCTCGTCTTTTCACTGACATCCTCTTTGCCGTTTAATGCCCGGCTTACAGTTGCAATGGAAATTCCCAGCTCCTGAGCAATATCATAAATTGTCAGCTTTGTAGATCTCATCTCTTCCATAGGATTTATATTTTCCCTCCGCCATATATTCTTACGTCATATATTACCATAGGGAGCAAATTTTTTGAATTTCCTTCTATCTTTTTCCAAAATCTCCAAAAGTTTTTTCGTAAGCGCTTACGAAAACGGGTAAAAAAGATTTTTTATCGGCGCGTGTAAATCCCGCCGTGTCTTTCTGATTCCACCAATTTTCTTTTCACTCAGACACAAAATCAAGTGGGTGAAGCAGGTTGGGCCGCTTCTCTTGCTTTTTTTAGATTGCTGTCTGCGCGCAACAGGTGAATCCTCATACAGCGCTCGGCCGCTTTCCCATCCTTCTGCTCTACGGCATCCAAAACTCTCTCATGGTCAATCAGAGCCTTCTGAGGTACTCCTTCCATCCGCTGTGTGACTTCCATAGAGCGATTTAGCACCTCTGCACAGGTAGCCACCAACAATTGCAAGGCTCTGTTCCCTGCTGCCTCGGCAAGTTGGTTATGGAACTTGGCATCTTCCTCTATTCCTTTCCCGCCCTTCAAGATCTCTCTCTGCATCTGATACAAAGTACTGCGCATTTGTCGAATCTGCTCTTCTGTCCGCCTTTTCGCTGCCAGCTTCACAATCTCTGTCTCCAATATGAGACGCGTCTCTGTAATCTCAAATGCAAACTGTTCATCCTGGGAAAAAATAATTGCTAAAGGATCTACCACGGCCGATATCTCTGGGAACTTGACAAATGTACCTCCCCCTATTCGGGGCTCCACACAGCCAATCTGTTCCATAGAACGAAGGGCTTCCCGAATCACAGAACGGCTTACATTATATTCCTTCGCCAGATAGCGTTCAGATGGAATCCTGTCCCCTGGTTGGAACTCTCCATCCTGAATCTTCTGCATCAGCGTTTCTGCGATCTCTTCATACCGTTTTCGAACCTTCTCACTCATATTCTCACCTGTCTTTTTAATTTCAAATTCATCAGCCAGCCACTTATGTTCTAGTGTACTGTATCATTCACTTTCAGTCAAATGACGCAGAATGAATTTTCAGTCTGCAAGGCGGAGAAGGGGGGCGATGCGGTGGCATCGTTGACCGCCGACAACGCAGCAGATGGAAATTCAGGCAAATCATTTGGCGAAATATGAGTGATACAGTACACTAGTTTACTTTAGGATAAAACGGGTTGGCAAGTTCTTTCTAAAAACTTTTAAATTTTTTAAAAAACTACTTGCCAAGTCTTTAAACAGGTGATACTATGAACTCATCAAATTGGTCAGACCACTTTTGATGTGCTTATTATAACACTCTTATAGTGATTATGCAATACCAATCTTTTACTACATTTAATTTTTTGTATATTTTGTATAATTTTACCCATTTTGACGCGTTTACTCCCCGGTAAACACTTAGAATTTAGTCTAATATTTACAAAATTTTTAGAAAATTCGTAAGCGCTTTAAAAACCAGCGTAGGCCGCACAGTGCACAGAACAGTTTTCAGACACATGTCTCTGTGGCTGAAAATTTGTTCTAGATACCCGTGTACTGGTAGGCCGGAGCGGAACTTAAAAATCAGCGTAGACCGCACAAGGCACAGAAGGATTTTCAGACGCATATTTTTGCGGCTGGAAATTCTTCTAGATACCGTGACTTGGTAGGCCGGAGCGGAACTTAAAAATCAGCGCAGGCCGCACAAGGCACAGAAGGATTTTCAGACGCATATTTTTGCGGCTGGAAATTCTTCTAGATACCGTGACTTGGTAGGCCGGAGCGGAACTTACAATAGGAGGTACATATGATTGAGAAAGATCGGGCGCGATTCATTTATCAAACCATGAATCGAATTCGCTGCTTTGAGATGAAAGCAGTCTCATTATTTGAATCAAACAAGCTTCGGGGCTCTGTACATTTGTATGTAGGCGAAGAAGCAGTGGCAGCTACTGTTTGTTCTCAGTTAAGTGAGGAAGATTATATTGCCAGTACTCATCGGGGTCACGGCCACTGTATTGCAAAGGGAGCCACTTTGGATGGCGCTATGGCAGAGCTTATGGGAAAATCCACTGGATATTGCAAGGGTCGTAGCGGGTCTATGCATATTGCAGATCTCTCTAAAGGAAATCTTGGAGCCAATGCCATCGTAGGTGGCGGTATCCCCATTGCAACGGGAGCTGCCCTGGCATCAAAAATGCAGAACAATGGAAGAGTTAGCGTATCTTTTTTTGGTGACGGCGCTTCCAATGAGGGAACGTTTCATGAATCCCTGAATCTGGCGGCTGTGTGGAAGCTTCCCATTATTTTTATATGTGAAAACAATCTGTATGGCATCTCTGTACCTTCCTGGCAATCCACATCTGTCAAGGACATCAGTGTTCGCGGCCAGGCTTATGGAATTCCAGGAATTACTGTAGACGGCAATGATGTAGAAGCCATTGATGAGGCTTTTCGGACTGCATGCCAACGTGCCAGAGATGGAGAGGGCCCCACTCTCATTGAGTGTAAGACTTATCGCTGGCTGGGACACTGGACCGGAGATCCGCAGCCTTACCGCACCCGGGAAGAAATAGAGGAGTGGAAGCAGAAATGCCCCATCAAACGTTATCGCACCAAGCTCATAGAGCAAGGGATTTTTACTTCTGAAGAATTAGATGGAATTGAAAAAGAAGCTCAGGCAGAAGCTGACAGAGCCGCAGAATTTGCTCTGAACAGCCCGGAACCTGATCCGGCTGGATTGCTGGACGACGTATTTTACGAGGGAGGTGCCCAGGTATGATAAAAACTTATGCTATGGCTGTCCACGATGTGATGGCCGAAGAAATGCGTCGGGACGAGCGTGTATTTATTATGGGAGAAGACGTGGAAACACTGGGTGGTGTATTTGGCTGCACCCGGGATCTGTACAAAGAGTTTGGTACAGAGAGAGTCCGCAATACGCCTATTTCTGAGGCGGGTTTTGTGGGAGCTGGCATTGGAGCTGCATGTGCCGGGATGCGCCCCATTGTAGAGCTGATGTATATGGATTTTACCTTTGTAGCAATGGATCAAATTTTGAATCAGGCTGCAAAGACAAGATATATATTTGGTGGAAATGCAAAAATTCCCCTGGTAATCCGCGGACAACAGGGCATCGGACGAGGTAATGCGGCAACACATTCCCAGAGCGTGGAGACTTTCTTCATGCACATCCCTGGCCTAAAAGTGGCATGTCCTTCCACACCTGCGGATGCTGCTGGGCTTCTACGGACTGCTATCCGAGACGATAATCCTGTCATGTTTTTTGAGCATAAAGCTCTCTATGCCCAGAAAGGTGAGGTCCCAGAAGATATAGATTTTACGATCCCCTTTGGAAAAGCAGATATCAAGCGTGAGGGCACAGACGTAACGATTGTGGCCAATCTGCTCTATGTAGGGCGCGCTCTGGAAGCTGCTGAAATACTGTCCGGCGAAGGCATCAGCGCCGAAGTCATTGATCCCCGGACTCTGGTTCCTCTTGACATGAATACCATAACAGAATCTGTGAAAAAGACCGGCCGGCTGGTTGTGGTACACGAGGCTCACCGAAACGCTGGCTGGGGCGCAGAAATTGCCGCCCAGGTAACAGAAGATGTCTTCCCCTACCTGGACGCAGCTCCCATCCGCCTGGGAACAGCCCCCTGTCCCCTTCCCTTCAACCTGGGCCTGGAAAACGCAGCCACCCCACAAGTGGCAGACATTGTAAAAGCAGCCAAGACTGTGCTTTATCGGATATAACGGGACTTACATCAGCGCAGGCCGCACAAGGCACAGAAGGATTTTCAGACGCATACTTTTGCGGCTGGAAATCCTTCTAGACACCGTGACTTGGTAGGCCGAAGCGGAACTCATATCAGCGCAGGCCGGACAGTGCACAGAACAATTTTCAGACACTTGTCTCTGTGGCTGAAAATTTGTTCTAGATCCCGTGTACTGGTAGGCCGGAGCGGAACTCAAAATAGGAGGTTAATTTTATGGGTGAGATTATTATTATGCCCAAACAAGGGCTTCAAATGACGGAAGGAATCATCACCAACTGGTTGGTAAATGAGGGTGATGAGATAAAGGAGGGTGAACCCCTCTTTGAAATGGAGACAGATAAGCTGGCTATTACAATTGATTCTACTGCAAGCGGAACACTTTTAAAGATCCTCTGTGAGGAAGACGAAATTGTAGCTGTAGCAGATCCCATCGCTGTGGTAGGCGAACCAGGCGAAGACTATGAGGCAATTCTGGCGGCTGGTCAGGGCTCTACGGCTCCTGGCGCCACAGCAGCCGAACCGGCAGACTTACCTGAAGCTTCCCAGCCAGCCGTTGCACCAGTTACAGAAGCACCTGAGGATGCCGGGCATGTATTTGCTTCTCCCAGGGCTAAGACTTGTGCAAAAGAACGGGGTATTGATTACCATGATGTACCTGGCAGCGGCCCCCTTGGCATGGTCATAGAACGGGATATCCTGAACGCGCAAGTTCCTGGAGCAAGGGTTCCCATGACAGCGCCCGCCAGAGGTGAACATCAGATTCCAGTCAGCAATATGCGGCGGATTATTGCTCAAAGAATGACAGACAGTCTGAATACACTAGCCCAGGCCAATCATCGTCTGACTGTGGATATGAGTGCTGCTGTGGCACTGCGTAGGCAACTTCAGGACGCTGAACTCAAAGTCAGCTATAATGATATTGTGATTCGCTGTGTGGCAAAAGCATTGACAGAGTTTCCTATGATGAACTCCACAATGGACGACCAATTCATTACCACAAAAGATTATGTAAATATTGGTATGGCAGTCGCTACAGATGAAGGTCTGCTGGTTCCCGTTATTCGTGATGCTGACTTAAAGACCTTACCGGAAATCTCCCAAATCAGCAAGGATCTGGCCACACGTACAAAGGAAAATAAACTGACACCTGATGAGCTGACTGGCGGTACTTTTACAGTCAGCAACCTGGGAATGTTTGACATTGAAAGCTTTACAGCTATCATTAATAAACCTGAAGCCGGAATCCTGGCTGTAGGGAAAATGGAAAAAAAGCCTGTAGTCTGCCAGGACGAAATTGTCATAAGGCCACTGATGCAGCTATCTCTGACTTATGATCACCGGATTGTGGACGGAGCACCTGCTGCCCTATTTTTGCGCAGGATTAAGCAACTTTTAGAGCATCCAGGCTTACTTATTTGACAGCCAACTACTTTTTCAATATATTTCCTCAATTTAAGAAAGCCCCAGCAGAATAAGCTGTCCAACTTATTCTGCTGGGGCTTTCTATTTGGAACCTTTTATTTCTATTGTTTACCATATTTCCACAAATTCTATTGTTTCTCTCCATCCATATGTTAGAATACTTCATAAGGACAACTTTGACGAGCAAAGGGTGGCTTATCTATCTGATTAACTTGTCAACCCACCTTGTGGGCAGTTGCTCCTTTTCATATTTATAATATAGCATACTCCTAGCATCTTTGCAATAAACAAAATTTTCTCCACCCTTTACTTTCCCTCAAAAATCCGCTATACTTAAATTCATCTTTTTCACCCTCTCTTGACTAGGATCTGCTGTCAAAAGGGGCCACAATCCCCATATTGTACGAGGAGGCCGCCACATGTTCCGTCTATGGGCAAAAATATGGAAGAGCAATCACATGCTAAAAGACACTGTCATTTGCGACAGTACCGAGGATACGAGAACACACAAAGTTTTTCATGCATTGGATGAGATTTGTTCAGAATTTGACCTTGGCAGGCCCATTTGGTTAGATTCTAACATTCGAGAGTTCCAACGGCATGCCAAGGTTCGTTTTTATGGTGATAGCTTTATAGAATCAATTGATTTTGATTACCTGGAAATTCAGGTAATAGAAGAGGACTAGCTCTGTATCTACCAGTGCTAGTCCTCATTCTCTCAGGAAATCCTTGGCAAGTCTAGCTTTAACCAGCCGGCGATCATGCGAATCAAGAAAATGCAGAACATGCCGTCAATCATTGCCAGTGTCTGGGGTACTCCTATTTTCAGCAGGAAATAATAGAGAATCCCACCACAGATGCAAGCCACAGCATAGATACGCTTATACAGTACAAACGGTACCTCTCGCGCCAGAACATCTCTCAACATTCCACCGCCAATTCCAGTCAAAACTCCTACAAAAACTACAAGTAACGCATTGTTTTGATACCCTTTCTCAATTGCCATGTTCATACCGCTGAGTGTAAATACTCCCAATCCCAGTGCATCCATATAATTCAGCATGCCATTGAGTCCTCTTGCATATTTTGAAATATCATTTCTGATATAGTATGCTACAGCAAAGGTCAGAAGGGAGACGCCTGCTGCGATTGCCACATAGCGGTAATTCTGAAACATCACTGGCGGAGTATTTCCAATGAGCACATCCCGCAGAGCGCCTCCTCCAAGAGCAGTGACAATTCCCAGAAACGTGACGCCAAACAGATCATGTCTCTTCTTTACCCCCATCAGGGCGCCTGAGATAGCAAAAGCAACAATTCCAATTGTTTCTAAAATCAATATAAACATTTGTTCTTTCATGATACTAAATTCTCCGCATTCAGACATTCCAGCTCAGGAATGACGAACCGTCCATCCTTTCGTATTAATTTATCGTCAAAGTATATTTCTCCACCACCGAACTCTTCTCTCTGAATCATCACTAAGTCCCAGTGAACTGCGCTTGAATTGCCATTCGGCGCATTGTCGTAACAGTTGCCCGGCGTAAAATGAATTGAACCCATAATCTTTTCATCAAACAGAATATCCTTCATGGGTTCAAGGACATAGGGATTCACACCAATAGCAAATTCGCCTATATAGCGAGCTCCCTCATCTGTATCCAATACCTTATTTAATCGCTCTGTATTATTGGCTGTAGCATTTACAATCTTTCCATCCTGGAATTCCAGGCAGACATTTTCAAACGTAAAGCCCTGATACAGAGACGGAGCATTGTAGGTAATCTTTCCGTTCACGGAATTGCGAACAGGCGCTGTATAGACTTCCCCATCTGGAATATTCATCTCCCCTGCGCAGGCAATAGCTGGAATTCCTTTAATAGAAAAGGTCAGGTCCGTTCCCTTTCCAGTCAGACGCACCTTGTCCGTACGATTCATAAGTTCCACCAGCGATTTCATGGCCTCTGCCATGCGGGAGTAGTCCAGATTACACACCCGAAAATAGAAATCCTCAAAAGCCTCTGTACTCGTGCCAGAAAGTTGAGCCATAGACATGTTGGGATATCGCAGAACCACCCAACGGGTCTTTGGAACACGGATATTGTGATGAACTGGCGTGGAGTACAGGGTTTCATACAAATGCATTTTCTCTGTGGGAACATCAGAGAGTTCTGCCACATTATCACTTCCCCGCACGCCAATATAACAATCCATCTGTGACATTTCCTGGCATGCTACCTCTGCCATCAGCTTCAACTGTTCTTCTGTACAATTCATCAGGATTTCCCGCTGAAGCTTAGGATTAATATAGTGCGCAAAGGGCAGGCCACCTGCTGCATACACCTCCTTCACCAACTGACGGGCCAAATCTTCTGTAGATGAGCCTGTATAGTTGATATATACTTTATCCCCCTGTTTTACTTTACAGGAATAATTTACCAAATTATTTGCTAATGTTTTAATTCTTTCATCCATCGATTATTATGCCTCCTAATTATAAATTCCGCCGCTACTCTGAGGGCAAGCACACCAGGAACAGGTTTCCCAGCGATTCAAACATCTCTGTACTGTCGTTCATTCCTCTTCGGTAGGTCTCTCCCGTCTGGGGATTTGTCAGTATAATGTTTTGGGGATCATAACCTATAATCAGCTCTGCCTGGGAGCCCTCTCCTAGCGCCAGCACTGGATAACCCTGGCTCACAAAATAGAGAACCATACTTACAGAACAGCCCGACAGGTCAAGCACCTGTCCATTTGAGTGCTCGGAGAGAATCTCATAAGGAGTGTTGCCACTTTCCAGGTAAGGAGCAATATCTGTAAAAATATTTTGCGTGCTCAGAAGAATTTCCAGAGCTCCCTGAAGACTCGTCTCCTCTGGCTTCTCTTGTAAGTTCTCAAAGTTTGTCAGCTCAGCTCTGGTCTTCCTGTTTCCTCTCTCCCAGATATAGGCCTGTCTGTTATCCACAACCACACCCATTTTTTCATAAGCTGCCTGTATTGCCTCATTTGCATAAGAGTAAGCTCCGATGAACTTACCATGAAAGGCATATGCATAGTAGATGGTACTCTCTTCTTCCTCTTCTAACTGTATATTTCGGCTTCCCTCAAACAGCACCTGTCTGGGAGCCAGGTATTTCAATTTAGCGTCTGCCTTGCCTTCTGAAAGAGAAAAGAAGTATTCCCGCTTTTTCACCCCCGAATTTTTCGTATCCAATGCTATCTTTTCCACAGTCTCCTCTGCATTATGGGTAATAGGCTCTGGTGGCGCATCTTCATAGCCACCCTCTGCATTTTTCCTCACACATTCCAGAGAAATCCTGTTGTCTTCAATAGAAATAGAAAGCACATATTTCCCCTGGTCTTCATAGGCAAACTCCCGGCGAACTGAACCGCTTGCATCCTGGATTACCACATGCCCCATAGGGAAGATACGATTTCCAGTCATATTTTTTTGTATATCTTCTTTCCTGGCTTCTCCATAGATAAAATCCGTTCCCATAAAGCCAAGGGCCCGAATATAAAAGCCTTCTTCTGCGGCAATACTGCGGCGGCGTCCTGTCTCCAGGCTTAAAACCTCCACACTTTCTGCCTCATAGAGAGAGTTGTTCTGCTGCCAGGCCACAGTGCGCCCATCATCAGAAATCATACATCTGTCCTCTGAGATTCCAGTCACGATGTTGGTACATTCTCTCGTATTCAGATCTATTTTACTGATATTTCCCTGAAAATACAAGTACAATTGCTTCTGTCTGTTTACATAAGCCAAATTTCCCACTTCTGTCTGGAGGAGTTGGAAGGGATGAGTGCTCTCAATGAAGGCATGTTCCTCTACAGAATTTGTTATTGCATCGTAGAAATATACTGCAACGCCTGACTGTCCTTCATGAATTCCCCGGTTCATATAGCCATATACAAGAAAATACATACTGCCAGACTCATCTACATCTATAATCTTTATCCCATGATCGCTATAGTTGCATCGCAAGTCATCGCCATCCCGGAAGCCAAAGACATAAGACAGCTTATTTTGTGCCACATCAAAGCACCAGAGCTCTCCATTCTGTACAAAGCCTACGATGTTCTCCTCCTCATTCTTTTGGTACTCAACCTCTGTATCCAGAATCCCAAGCTGAATGGCATCCCTGGAGAAAAGCTGTAGCTGTGTATCAAAGACCCGATTCATGATCCGGTCATAGTCCAAAAGGTACATCCTCTGGTCTGTATAGCGAACTCGATAGGATTCCTGTACCTCATAAATTTCAGTTTCACCACTTTCGTTTTCATGGGAAACTTCATATTCCATACGAAAGGAAGTAATGGAGCTGTCAAGCTCTGTTACAAAAAGCCGAACCTCGCTGGCTGGCGCCACCTCCATATCTCCCCAAATAATCTGCTTATAGCGGGAGTGAATAGTCACATGTTCCAAGGTATTATTATCTGCCGAGGAATCAGGCTCCAGATATTGCGTAATCGCCACTGTATTTTCTTTATCAAATGTAGCATCATGAATGACTTCGGCAAAGCTCAGACAATCTGTCAAATGAGTCTCAGGAGTATTTAACAGGCGCGTATAATAAAAGACTTCCTTTTCCCGAGCCAGCTCCAGACGAATCACAAGCAGGTACTCTTCCCCAGGTTCCAGTAAATCCTTTAGTTGGAATTGTACGTGAATCTGGCCATCTTCCAGGCGGTAGTCTGGGATCTCCATATCCTCAATCAACCTGGATGTGTCCAGGCTGCGAATTTCATAAGCTATTTTTTTGACAGTTGCATCTGGACTTTCAACCCTGAACTTTAGAGTCCTGTCCTCTGGGATCGGAAGAACTCCGTCCCGCATGAGGTTCCCCTTCATAGGCTTGGTATATCCATGCATCAAATTAAAAAGACGGCCCCCTTGCTCCATATAAATCAATGGCAGGGTAGCATTTGACATAGCCACAGTCAAATCATTATTTCCTGCGGTCTGAAAGTAGCTCATACAGACGATTCCCAAGAGAAAGGCGGCCACAATGGATACAATCTTCAATATCAGTTTCTTCACCTGGCATGCTCTCCTTTCATTGACGCTCCTGTACCCATAGCCCTTTTCCTGCCTTCATACACTTCCAGAGGTGATTTCTGTTCAGCCAGAAGTCGTTCCAGAGACGGCTGCACATGAAGAGCTTTTGCACATACCTCATAAGCCTCGCTCTCCTTTTGGCAGGCCTTCCCCCGTTTTACTGCCCGTATCAGTATATTCTTCGGCGTGTGTTCCATATCAATAAATTCCAAAATTTGTGTCTCGTATCCTTGCTGTTCCAAAAGATCCGCCCGAAGACCGTCCGTCACCAGAGCAGCAATCCGCTCCTTCAAAAGTCCATACTTTAATACGGGAGCCAGCACCTCATTCTGAATCTGTCCATTAAGCTCATGCTGACAGCATGGAACGGAAAGAATCACCTTTGTGTTCCATTTCACTGCCTTATAGAGTGCATGGTCTGTAGCCGTATCACAGGCGTGGAGGGTCACAACCATATCGACTTTTTGAGGCCCTTCATACTGAGCTATATCGCCCTTTCGAAATTCCAGCTTTTCATATCCATACTTTTCAGCTAATAAGCTACAATGTTCAATCACATCCTCTTTCAAATCCAGACCTGTAATATGAATATCATATCCTCTGCATATCTTCAGATAATAATACATAGCAAAGGTCAGATAGGACTTCCCGCAACCAAAATCCAAAATCTCTACTTCCCGATCCTTTGGGAGTTCTGGCAAGATGTCTTCAATAAATTCTAAAAATCGATTAATCTGCCGAAACTTATCATAGCGTGAACGGACAACGCTCCCCTGGGAAGTCATAACCCCCAGATCCACAAGAAAATCTACCGGTGTCCCCTCCTCCAGCAGATAGTTTTTCTTCTTATTATGTGCCAAATCTGGCTTTTTTACACAAGTTTCCTGTTTTTTTACTTTTACAGTGACTTTACCTTTCCTGCTGACCAGAGCGCTTACGGTTCCAGAGCGCCCGGTCAGTTGAAGCTGCTTAAAAGAATCCTCCATCCAGGCCAGAATTCGTTCCACAGCTTCTTTCTGCTCATAGTTTTCATGAAAAGCTTTTGTTCCCCGAAAAATCTCTGCCTGGAATCTTAATCCTCCCTTCAACAGCACCGGTCGGATACGCACTTTCGTCTCCTCCTGCTCCTTTTGGGGACCACTTAACACAATGCGAACTAAATCCTCATTTATATATGTTTCCAATACTTTTTTTAATTCTTCCATCTGCAATTTTGCTTCTCTATTATTTCATATCATCATGGTATCTGCACTTCATTCTTGTATACTATAGCATAAAGTTTGAAGAATTACCACTCCATGTCCCAAATCGCAACTAAATAAAGCCAAAATTATGTAGTTGAAACAAATTATCCGACATAACTGATTCCCCACTACTCTCGCTCAAAAACCAATTCTGCAAACTGTTCATATTTCTTTACTCTTTTCAGCCTAAAACGCTTTAATACTTCTTTTTGTGAAAATAAAGGAATCCCTTTCCCCAATAATACAGGTGCAATCTGCATTATGATACTATCAACCAAGTTTTCATCTAATAAAGATCAGCCAGATAGCCATCCATAGTAACGCATCCATAAAAATATACGCTCATATTCCATTCCTCTTTCATCAAAATCTTTATTTTGCGTTGTTATTATTATCCAACTGTATATAGCGTGATAAATCTCCTTAAAAAATTTTCAAAACAGGTGTTGACTTAAAGTAAGCTTTAAGTTGTATGATTAATACGAACTTCAAAAATCTAAATATATCATAAAAAGGTTTAATCTAAAAGTCAACAAAAACAGACAGGAGGAATTTGACAATGAGTAATGTATTGGTAGCGTATTTTAGCGCAAGTGGCAGAATAAAAACAGCGGGAACTCGATTGAAATGAATGGAAGAGATAGCCGCCCGGCAATCCGTTCTAAAGTAGAACACATGGCTTTCCGGTGAGCGGTTTAGCGGCAGTGTGTCGGAGGCAGATCTGAGGGAATGGATAGAGAGTTTGCAGTAGAAGGGGTATTTCTGAATTGTAAAAAGCGCGTCCATGCAAATGTTTGCATGGACGATGGTACTCTCTTGACAAGGGTAATGTAATGTTACTTTAATAAAAAGCAGCTTGTATAAGCAATCGTATTGGAGCCATAATAGTACTCCATATGATTATCTTTGCAAACCTGCAATACCAACATTCCACAAGCCTCCATGGACGAGACTTTTCTCTCTGGAAAGCGGCAAGGGGAATCCGGGTAAGTGCACGTATTGCACTGTTGGCAACAGCCGGCTCCAAGGGCCAGTACATGGGAAAATTGCTCCCGCAATTTCTCATACAGGGCATAAAAATACTTTTTGTGCTGCTGCTCTGTCTCTTTCATCCCTTCGCCGTCAAACTCGTCTTCCAGCTCGCCCACGGTCTGTACCAGAATACCCTCTTTATATTCCAAAATGCATGTCCGATACTCGTCCAGAGTCCCGCAGGCTGGTGGGCAGCTCCATGATTTTCCATACATTCCACAGGAATTGGACTCACACATCTGCCTGACCTCTGGTTTTAATTCGATTGTTGCTGGGTTAAGTTGTGCCACATGGGTAAAGCCTGTTTGTTTTCCTAATTTGATTAATTCTTCGTAGTTCATTTTTATTTTTCCTTTTATTTTAAGTTTATCAGAAAAGAAATCTTTAGGCAACGTATAAAAACAGGAATGTACGCTCTTCACGCACATTCCCACTTTTCTAATACATCCAATTACACCGTCGATCCCGTCTGCGGCACCGTCTGTGATACATTTCATTGAGAAGCATGATGGTCACAAAGTCTTCCATCCAGTTTCTTCCGTTGGTCTCTTGCATCATTAAGTCATCCTGATAATCCCTTTTATCCATTTTTTGATAAATGCGGCGGCTAATCCGACGGATTTGAAGCTGATCGGGATACTCGTCAAACATAAAGCTTCCATCATACTCCATGCGATCGCACTCCTCATCTACCAACGGTTGAATTTGTCTTGCCAGGGACGGATAGAGTTCTTTAAATTTTCTTTGATCTCTCGTTTTTTCATCTTCCCATGGGCTGACAGGGTAAAAAGGGTATGCCTGATAAGGGTTGAAATAGGAATAGGGGTTTTGTCCCTGCATGTATTGTTCATAATAAGGGTCCATAAAAAAATCCTTTTTTTATAAATATATGCCCTTGCTCCCTTCCTGTGCATATACTACTCGTCGTCCACGGCAACTCGCTCAATATGCATAGCCAGATATCCCACCTCTGTCTCATCCAAAGGTTGCTTTAAGTAGCTTTCCACATGTTTGCACACTTCAGATGCAAGACGGTACGCGTCTGGAAATTTTACAGACATATAGTCATTCATGTTCAGTTTTAATTTTTCTCCCTTTATGACCCGGGCTACCATGTAGCGGACATGATTCATCAGCCGGTTGTAGGAGAGAGACATCACGTCGATGGTCTGTCCTGTCTCCTTCTCTACCATTTGAATACATTCCCTGACAGTTCGCGCTATCTGCATGGACAGCGCTACATTTTCATCTTCTATGGCCGAATGAATATGCAGAGCAATATAACCTACTTCATGTTCATCGATCTCTACTTGAAGCCGTTCTCTCAAGATCTCCCGAATACACTCTGCTGTCTTATATTCCATATGAAACAGCGCCTGAATATCTCCTGTCAGGGGATTGCTGATCTGCTCATGATTCTGTATGCGCTTCACAGCAAACGCAATGTGATCTGCCATAGGGAAGAGAATTCTCCAATCAATACGTCCAAATATGCGCTCGCTTTCCTTTAATACCTGTTCTGCAATTTCTAAAAATACAGGATCTATATCTTTTACCAGATCTACTGCATTTCCGCGTTCTGTATACTCCCGGAGCGAATAGATAGTGCTGCCCTCTGGTGCTTCTATTCGCTCGCTGACTTTTCTACCAAAGCCCACTCCTTTTCCAATGAGCAAATATTCCTGATTATCATCCATATTGATTGCAATTACTGTATTGTGATTCAGCGCTTTTTTCACTCTGAACATAATCCTGCTCCCCCCACAGCTTGATTCGTTATCCTTCGTAGGTATCTATTGCAAACAGCTCATCTCCAACTTTAATCTCGCCGCTTTTCAGCAGACGAATTTTCTGGTTATCCCCAAGCTCGGTGCAGAGAATAGGAGATGCCATAGAGGGAGCATGATTCTTGAGGTACTCCAGATTAAGCTTCATCATAGGATCGCCTTTCTTTACTTTATCTCCGTCTTTCACCAGAACTTCAAAACCTTCGCCATTCAAATTCACAGTATCGATACCCATATGAAGCAACATAGCGATTCCAGATGCAGTCTGGAATCCTATGGCATGCTTTGTCTCGAACACAAAGCACACTTCTCCGTCCTCAGGCGCACAGACTGTATCCTCAACAGGGATTACCATTGCGCCGTCCCCCATCATTTTGCCTGCAAATGCTTCATCTGGCGTCTCAGAAAGATCAGCAGCCGTACCTGTCACCGGACTGTAGATTATGGTACTCTCAACTACTTTTCCTGTACTCTCTGTCTTCTCCGCCTGAGTATTTTCTTCTGCCTGACCGGAATTCTCTGGTACATATTCCTCATCTGGGGCATATTCCAGATAATCTTCCAGATTTGACTTAATCACTGTTACACGTGGGCCGTAAATAACCTGTACGCCATTGCCTTTATGGACTACGCCTGAAGCTCCTGTTGACTTCAGCATTGCATCATTTACTAATTCAGACTTGTGAACCGTACAGCGCAGTCTTGTGGCACAACAATCCACATCAGAAATATTTTTCTTTCCTCCAAGTCCTCTGCAAATCGTTGCAGACAGTGCGTCCTCTTCTGACTCACTGTTGTCCTGACCGCCCTGGGCCCCTTTCTTTTTTGCATCCACATCACTTCTTCGATAAAGCTTCACTTCTTCACTGTCGTCCCGTCCCGGTGTCTTCAGATCCATCTTTTTAATCAGGAAAGAGAACAGGAAATAGTAGACAACAAAATATCCAATTCCCACAATAACAATCCAGATCCAGTTTGTCTTTGCATTTCCCTGAAGGATACCAAAGAGGAACATATCAATCAATCCACCGGAAAATGTCATGCCTACGCCGACCCCAAAGACATGCATCAGCATATAAGCAAGCCCTGCAAATACACAGTGAATTGCATACAATAAAGGGGCTACAAACAGGAATGTGAATTCCAAAGGCTCTGTAATACCTGTTAGCATAGAAGTCAGGGCCGCAGAAATCAAAAGACCAGATACAACCTCTTTTTTCTCAGGCTTCGCCGTCTTGTACATTGCAAGTGCTGCTCCCGGAAGACCAAAAATCATCAGCGGAAACTTGCCGGACATAAACCGTGTGGCAGATACGGCGAACCGCTCCACGTTAGGATCTGCAAGCTGTGCAAAGAAAATATTCTGTGCTCCTTCAACCAGAACGCCATTCACTTCCATAGTTCCGCCAAGTGCTGTCTGCCAGAAAGGAAGATAAAATACATGGTGAAGACCAAATGGAATCAGAGCTCTCTCCATCAAACCATATACCCAGGTTCCAGCATAACCAGATTCCAGCACTACGCCGCCGACTGCATAAATCCCTTGCTGAATCACAGGCCAGATATAGAACATGATAATGCCAACTACCGTAAAGGTCAGTCCGCTGATAATCGGCACAAAACGGGTTCCTCCAAAGAAGGACAATACCTGTGGCAGCTCAATTTTATAAAAGCGATTGTGAAGTGCAGCCACGCCGAGTCCAACAATAATACCACCAAATACACCCATCTGTAAGGATGTAATTCCAACTACAGAAGTTGTCGCCCCTTCCAGCATGGCCTCTGCTCCTCCATGATTCACAATCATGGCGCCAATAGAAGCATGCATAATAAAGAAGGCGATTGCCGCTGCCAGGGCAGCTACTTCCTTCTCCTTCTTTGCCATGCCAATGGCCACGCCCATGGCAAAGATAATGGGAAGATTGGCAAATACAATATCGCCGGCATCGCTCATTACCCGCAATATGGTATTCAGGAAAGTCCCCGGGCCCATTACTCCCATCAACCCATATGCTTCCAGCATTGTCTCATTTGTAAAAGAACCACCAACACCCAGTAACAGACCTGCCACAGGCAGGATTGCGATTGGCAGCATAAAAGATCTTCCTACACGCTGCAATACGCCGAAAATTTTGTCTTTCATGAACATTCCCTCCATTAAAAGTTCCGCTGATTTTTTCGTTCCCTTCGGCTCAGATGTTTACATACGTCGGACCCTTTAATATGCCCAATTTTCACTATATTTACACAAAAAAGGCATTAACGTGCATAAACATCCAAAATATTCATGCATAGTTAATGCCTGCCGTACAGTTACATACTATATCACTAAAATTAAATTAGCATTATTGGGAAGATTTGTCAAGGATTATTTTCTGCACATTTCAGCATATTTCTTCCAGACATTACCAGTCTTTACGCTTCCGGCCTTTTTTCTCCCATAAAAACAAGGGCAAAGCCGATTTCTCAAACTTTGCCCTTCCTTATACGTTATATAAAGATCTAAGCCTGCGCCTGCTGCTTCTCCTTGTAATGATGTGCTTCCTCCAGCATCATATCTTTTACCTTCATCAGACGAATCTGAGAGCTTCTCTCATTCTCATCCAATTTCATAGTAATATATTTGATATTGCGCTGGGCCTCTGGAATAATCACATGCTCCAGAGCATTTACACGGCGGCGGGTCTTTTCGATCTCGCTGGCCATAAGCTGACAGGCCTTCTCACGCTCCGCCAAAAGCAGCATATCCGGCAGAATGTCTGCCAAAGATTTTACTGCATCGTCCAGATCGCTTGAGGTAAATGCAAAACCGTAGGAATAGATATCATTCGTATCTGCAGTCCGCGTCTTATACTCAAAGACAGGAATATCCACACTCATAACATTCTTTGTGGAGGTTTCCAGATAGACCTCCTGCTTGGGAGCCATCAGAGCTACCCGCAGAATTTCTTCTGACATTCCCGCTTTTGCTATGACAAAATTCGTGTTGGCAGATTTGATTCCAGCCTCCACTTTCTCACGCAGAGTCATGTTTTCACGGACCATCTCCAGAAACTGGCGCATTAATTCATCCCGCTTATCCTTCAGAAGCTTATGCCCCCGGGTCGCAGTCACCAGCTTTTTCTTCTGCCTGGTCAGTTCCATACGGGTTGGAGTTACCTGGGTAGATGCCAATTCATTCACCCCTTTCTATTATATTCGCCTTCACTCCGCCGGGCCAGCGGGCAATCACTTCGCAATTGCCCGCTGGTGGCGTTCGCCACATGCAGCATCCAAATCGAAAGCTGACTCGGAAGCAAGCTTCCGGTTCAGCTTCCGCTTTGTCTGCTACGCCCGGCTCACTGCTTTCCATAGTACTGATCTAAGAACTTGTCGTCGATACGTTTCAGCTCGCTCCTTGGCAGAATGGACAGTAGCTTCCAGCCAATATTTAAGGTCTCTTCAATATCACGGTTTGCCATATAGCCCTGAGATACGTATTCTGCCTCAAAGGCATCTGCAAATTTTGCATAGATCAAATCAATATCAGAAAGAGCTGCCTCACCCAGAATTACCATCAGTTCCTTAGCCTCTTTTCCTCTTGAATAAGCAGCAAAGAGCTGGTTCATGGTATTGGAGTGATCTGCACGAGTCTTCCCTTCTCCAATACCCTTATCTTTCAGACGGGACAGAGATGGCAATACATCGATAGGCGGTGTTACACCCTTACTGTAAAGCTCACGGCTCAAGATTACCTGTCCCTCTGTAATATATCCAGTAAGGTCAGGGATTGGGTGAGTCTTATCACCTTCAGGCATAGTCAGAATTGGAATCATAGTGATACTTCCTTCTTTACCCTTCTGACGTCCTGCACGTTCATACATCTGAGCCAAGTCAGTATATAGGTATCCAGGATAACCACGACGTCCCGGAACTTCCTTACGAGCTGCTGAGACCTCGCGGAGCGCGTCTGCGTAGTTCGTAATGTCTGTCAGGATAACCAGTACGTGCATTCCCTGCTCAAAGGCAAGGTACTCAGCTGCAGTCAAAGCCATACGCGGTGTGGCAATACGCTCTACAGCCGGGTCATTGGCCAGGTTGATGAAAAGGACAGTACGGTCGATAGCACCTGTCTCTTTAAAGCTGTTAATAAAGAAGTTTGACTCCTCAAAAGTAATACCCATAGCTGCAAATACTACGGCGAAAGATTCATCTTTTCCACGTACCTTTGCCTGGCGGGCAATCTGTGCTCCAAGCTGTGCATGTGGCAGACCGGATGCAGAGAAGATAGGCAGTTTCTGTCCACGAACTAGTGTATTCAATCCGTCGATAGCAGAGATACCAGTCTGAATAAACTCATTCGGATAATCTCTGGCTGCTGGGTTCATAGGCAGACCATTGATATCGCGACGCTCATCTGGCAGAATCTCCGGCCCTTTATCAATGGGGCGGCCCATGCCGTCAAACACGCGGCCAAGCATATCAGCAGACACGCCAAGCTCCAGGGTTCTTCCCAGGAAACGCACCTTACTGTTGGATAAGTTAATACCTGTTGCGCTCTCATACAGCTGAACAAGAGCATTGGTTCCGTCAATTTCCAGAACTTTGCACCGGCGTGTTTCGCCGCTTGCCAGCTCGATCTCTCCAATCTCATCATAGGTTACATTTTCCACACCTTGAACCAGCATCAGCGGGCCGGCAACTTCCTGTATGGTTCTATATTCCTTTGGCATTTAGAAGTCCTCCTTCCCAAATACATTTGCAATCTCTGTAGCAAGCTCCTTGGTGATTGCTTCGTATTCTTTCTTAATGTCCTCGTTCAATGTATATTTATAACGGCCGATTCGCTCACGGACATCCATCTTAATCAGCGCATTTACATCTGCACCTTTTCCCAGTGCCTCCACGCCATCCTCATAGAACTTAATAACCAGTTTCATCATCAGATACTGTTTCTCGAGAGAGGTATAAGTATCTACCTCATGGAAAGAGTTCTGATGCAGGAAGTCCTCACGGATAGAGCGGGCTGCTTCCATTTTCAGACGGTCTGGTGCGGAAAGGGCATCCATACCTACCATCTGCACGATCTCATTCAGCTCTGCCTCTTCCTGGAGCAGAGACATCAATTTCTGACGCAGCTCCATCCAGTCAGACGCCACATTCTCATTGAACCAGTTTGCCATGTCATCCACATACAGAGAATAACTGGTCAACCAGTTAATAGCTGGGAAATGGCGCTTGTAAGCCAAAGCAGAATCCAGTCCCCAGTATACCTTTACAATACGCAAAGTCGCCTGAGATACGGGCTCAGAAATATCACCACCTGGCGGAGATACAGCTCCGATAACTGAAAGTGCACCTACACGGCTATCCTTTCCAAGAGATACCACACGTCCTGCACGCTCATAGAACTGAGCCAGACGGGACCCCAGATATGCGGGATAACCTTCCTCACCAGGCATCTCTTCCAGACGTCCAGACATCTCACGAAGTGCCTCAGCCCAACGGGAAGTGGAGTCTGCCATCAGAGCTACAGAATAGCCCATATCGCGGAAATACTCTGCTATGGTAATACCTGTATAAATAGACGCTTCACGAGCTGCCACAGGCATATCGGAGGTATTGGCAATCAGTACTGTACGCTCCATCAAAGAACGGCCTGTCTTCGGGTCCTTCAACTCCGGGAACTCGTTCAATACGTCTGTCATCTCATTTCCACGCTCACCGCAACCGATGTACACTACGATATCTGCCTCTGCCCATTTTGCAAGCTGATGCTGGATTACCGTCTTACCTGAACCGAAAGGTCCCGGTACGGCCGCCACACCACCCTTGGCAATTGGGAACAGTCCGTCTACAACTCTCTGGCCTGTAATCAGTGGCATCTCCGGCGGCAGTTTTTCCTGGTAAGGACGGCCCTTACGAACCGGCCAACGCTGCATCATAGTCAGCTCTTTGTCCCCATCTTCTGTGGACACAACAGCTACTACCTCTTCCACAGTAAAATCACCAGCCTTGATCTCTTTCACTGTGCCAGTAGTTCCCACAGGAACCATAATCTTCTGAACTACAGATTCTGTCTCTTTTACAGTTCCCAATACATCGCCCGGCTCTACCTCATCGCCTACTTTTGCAACAGGTACAAAGTTCCATTTGATATCACGTTTCAGAGAGGGAACTTCCACACCACGCTTTAAGTTATTACCTGACATTTTCATAATGTCATCCAGCGGACGCTGAATTCCATCATAAATACTACTGATAAGCCCTGGTCCCAATTCTACAGACATGGGCACATTCATAGATTCTACTGGTTCGCCTGGTCCAAGGCCAGAGGTCTCCTCGTATACCTGAACGGATGCCTCGTCACCATGCATCTCTATGATCTCGCCGATTAATCGCTGCTTACTAACACGAACCACGTCGAACATGTTCGCATCTCTCATGCCTTTGGCGATTACCAGCGGTCCTGCTACTTTCTTGATTGTTCCTATACTCATTTGGACGAATCACCTGCTTTCCTTTCCTAATTCTGTCACTTTTCACTAAATAAAATATCAGAACCAACTGCCTGCTCCACAGACTTTTTGACTCCCTCGATACCCATGCCAGTATTGCCGGACACTCCGGGAATTAAAATAATGGATGGAAGTACTTGTTCCTTATACTTTCCAATCTCATGCCCTATCTGAGCTGCCAGTCCCTCTGTAATATAAATCACGGCATATTCACCGCCGGCCAGCCGATGCAATTCTTTTGCGGCTTCAGCCGGGTCTGTCACAGGAAACGTATCAAGACCCAGTGCGGCAAATCCATAAATGCTGTCATAATCTCCAAGCACTGCAATCTTATACATACATCTCCCTTACCCTTTCCCGGATGGAATCATCCGACAGGCCGTTCAACTTTCCAGACAGGATAATTCTTACCGTTTTAATTTCATTCTCACGAGCCAGAGCATAGGCTACCACAGGCCCAACAGAGAAAGAATTATATTTCTGAGGACGAATTGTCTTGATGATCATGTTGTCACACCAACGCTCAAATGCGGACGGTGATTCTGCCAGGGCCTCTGCCCCCTCAGCATAATCTGTCCCGTTCAAGTACTCACGAATGGCATCCATGCCGCTCAGTGCCGCATGCGCCAATGCATCCACACTTAAAGTGTCACATTCAGCCATTGCCCTCTTCATAAATTCTAGAGATTTTGCGGTTTTTTGTGCGCGTACCGCGATTTTGATATCAGCCACGGCCACGGTAGACTCAGCATAATTGCGGATAATCTCGTCTTTTGCTGACCTTCCCGCTGCCCCAATCGCATCCAGGGCTGCTTTGTCAACAATCACGTCGCACAACTGACCATCGCGTGTGTGAAGAAGTGTCTCAAAAGCTTCTGCTGCCGCCTCAGACATGTAGCTGGGCAGTCTAGAGAAATCTCTCTCTCTGATTGCTTCCAAAATTTCTTCCCCAGAAGGCTTTGTATCTTTATAAAAGATATTCGGAACCGTTCCCTCGGTGCATACCTCTTTGATAGCTGCCTTCAGATTGTGGAACGCATTGGGATAATCCAGAACATCAAATACAGACATATCTGTCACTAATTCCCGAATTACTTCCCACGTCTTTTCACGCTCACGTGTCAAAATCAATTCTGCATCCATTGGAGTATCCGTATCTCCCCAACCTTTTTCCTGCAAAAACTGCAGACAGCTCTCATGGGTTTTGCACGCCATAAGCTGGTCAATGGTTGCCGCTGAGAAAAGAGATACTTCCTTGGAACGAATTCGCGCAACCGCATAGGTATATTCCAAATCAGACATTATTAAACCTCCTTATGCAGTTATGCGAACAGCTCCTGATGAACTTTATCCTGCAGGGCATCTCTCTGAGTATTAAAGAGAGAACGGAAGGTACAGTTTTCCTCAATACCACCATAGACCAGGACAAATCCATTTTCTATTTCTTTACTTGTCTTTGACAGCGTAAGCTTTCCGCCTTTCTTTGTGGCTACGGCCTCGATCTCTTTCTCAAAGCCTGATGGCATACGCTTCAAATCTGCCTCTGAAAAATAAATATCTCCTTCGCTGTCCAAAACAAATTTGTTCAGCATTTTGCGAATCAGATCAAAATATTCTTCATCGCTCTTACCGCTCAGTGCCTCATATGCTTTATCAAGAACCTGGGCAATCACTTCCTGCTTTGCCTGCAGGAGCGCCGTCCTCCTCTGCAAATCTGCAGAAGATTTGATACGTTCCATATAAATAGCAATATCTGCATCTGACTGTTTGGAGATATCTGCGCTCAGCTTTTCTGCCTCCACACGGGCCTCTTCTGCGATCTTAGCCGCTTCCTCTTTGGCCCCTGCGATCTGACTGTCCACTGTGCTCGTCGCCTCTTCCAGTATCTGGCTAATCATTTTCTCTAATCCAGTCATACATCAGCTCTCCTTCATTGATTTTTTCTTCGATATTCCTCTCTGATTAAACCTGAATAGCGCTGACTGCAAGGATAGAAATCAGCAGTGCAAGGATAGCATATGTCTCAACCATAGCTGGGAACAACATAGCCTTACCGAACTGTTCTGGTTTCTTTGCAACGATTCCGATGGAAGCTGCTGCTGTCTTGCCCTGTGCGATTGCAGAGATAAGACCTGCCACTGCGATAGGAAGACAAGCTGAAAGAATCAAAAGGCCAGTCTGAACATCCAGCTCTGCTGCGCCGCCGCCTAACAGACCTACTTTAGATAATGTAATAAATCCAACCAGCAATCCGTAAATACCCTGTGTACCAGGAAGAAGCTGCATGATCAATACCTTTGCAAATTTGCTTGGATCCTCTGTTACAACGCCGGCTGCTGCACGTCCTGCGATACCTACTCCGATTGCAGAGCCTGAACCTGCCAAAAATACTGCTAAAGCTGCTCCTAATAATGCATAAACAATTCCCAAGTTTTGTAAGATCATAATTTTATTTCCTCCTTGATATTCACATATTTCGTATTTGTAGTGAAGGGGGTGAATTCGTGTCCGCCGCCCTCATAAAATTTGCCGAAGAACTCGACAAACTGTAAACGGTTTGTGTGTACATAAGCCCCCAGCAGATTGATTGCCAGGTTTAACGTATGTCCAAAGATAAATATGATAATAAACAAAATTGTTCCGATAACTCCCTGCCCTATCATACTTCCCATCTGGTTCACAACAGAGGCGATAACACCTGTCGCCAGTCCCAGAGCCAATAGACGGGAATAGGAAAGTACATCGCTCAACCATCCTGTGGTATTGTAAAGATCATAGGCTCCCAGAGCAATTCTCAGACCCCAGTTTTTATTGTCACGTCCTGACATCAGGCAAATTCCAACCGCTCCTCCGATGGCAAATACCTTTGCCAGAAGATTTAAGAATGGCGGGAACACAATCGTCATCTGTGCAATGGATGCAAACAGGCTGCTGGGAATCAAAAGCATTAAAAGGCCAATCAGGAATACAAACCAAAGTACCACGTCACAGAAGAAATCCAGATATTTTTTATCTCTGATCAGCATATATCCCTTCATGCCCAGGCCCACGAACAGATGAATGAGTCCAAAGCCCATAGACCAGATAAGTAATTTCATTGGGTCATTCAATGGAACAAACCAAAGGGCTGGAACTGTCACTTCGTTGCCAAAATACAGGCGCGTAACTACATTTACAATATCGCCAAAATAGCCTCCAAACATAATTCCCCAGAACAATGTGGAAATTCCGCAGTACATAAACATGCGGATGGACTTTTTCATCCCTAGCTCCATATTGGGGAACTTCTTCAGCACGATAAAACATGCCACAGTAACGATAAGACCATAGGCTGCGTCGGAGAGCATCAATCCAAAGAAAAAGAAATAGAAGAAAGACATAATTGTTGTCGGATCTATCTCTCCTTTTCCCGGAAGTCCGAAAGATGCAGCTACACCCTCAAAGGATGCAGAAAATGTATTATTCTGAAGTAGAATAGGTGCTTCGTCTTCCTCTGGCACCTCACTTATCTCTACAGATAAGGTAAAGTTTTCATTCAACTTCTTTTCAAGTCCCGCTGCTGCTCTTGTAGGAACATATCCATTTAGCACAAAAGTTTTCTTTGACTGAAGCAGTTTTCCCAAAACTTCATACTTGGAAGCTCTCGTGCGATAATAATCAGAAGCCAGACGCAGATCTTCCCGAGTATTCTCATAGCCGGCAATCTCCTTTTCCAGTTCTTCATTTTTCTGTTCCAATACAGCTATCTTCTGTTCCAGACGTTCCTGTCTCTCCCTTGGAATCATACCGCCCGTCTGGGCCGGTCTTGCAAATCCAATTCCCCGAAGAGCCTCTTCCAGCGCCGGGGCATCCTTCACCCCACAAAGAATACAGACATAAGTCTGATCCTTATCCTCGGAAATCACATTGACATCAAAAGCATCCAGCTTTGGATCTGCCTGTACAATTCCCTCATGAATCTGCTCCTGTGTCATTACGGAAGAGATAGTTCCCACAAAAGCTGTGGCCTTTTTCGTCCCTGCAAAATTCATAGGGACATCCAAATTCTTCCATGGCTCAAGAGCCTCAATCTGATTCTGCCTTTTCAGGATGTTCGCTTTGTTTTCAGCAATTTCTTTGGCCAGGCTTGTAAGACGGTGTGCCTGAGCCATTACAGCCTCTTGCTTTTCTACGATATTGCTGTAGCTGTCATAATCTACAGGAGTTTTTCCCTCCAGAGATGACAACATGCCTTTCTTTTCTGGAACGTAAGTCTGCAGTATTTCTAACGCATGATCCAGGGTAGCCGCATTCTTTTCAAAAATGCCTCTGGAACTGATCGTATCGGATTTACGGAATACTTCATCTTCTTCCATATCCATATCCAGCTCCACAACGCCTTCCTGTTGAAGAAGTTCCAGAATCTGCTTTCGGTTCTCCTTCAGTGCGCAAATGCTGATCCGCTGCATCTGCAATACTGCCATATACATCCCTCCTTTCATAAAAATTCGCCTGTTTTTTCAAGGCGCACAGGTATACCTGTGATAATGTACCTAAATCAGTCCCGAGATTACGGACTCGATCGCTTTTGCTTCCTTTTGCAGGGCAAAAGCTTTTAATGCATCCACTTCTTTCTGCGCCTCTTTTGCTGAGGACTGCTGCATCTGACTGCCCTTTTCTCTGGCTGCCTGCATCTGAGCCGCCGCTTTCTCTTTGGCATCACTGACAGCCTTTTCTTTGGCCGCCTGCGCTTCGGTTTTTGCCGTCTCTATGATTTTCTCACATTGTTCTCCGGCTTCCCGCAGCTTTTCTTCTGCCTTCGCTTCTGCATCTTTTACTGCCTGGATTGTTTCTTTCACCACTGAATCACCACTTCCTTTCGTCTTTAAATCCATGCTATAAAATTTACATAATTTTTACCTTATTCTTGGTTTAATAAAAACCGCAAATCGTACGTTTTTTCGCCATTATACGGGCATTATTAACACAAAATTCCCACTGTTCTAGTATATCAAGTTATATCTGTGATATCAATAGTTTTTTCATCAATCCAGTTTACATAAACCAAGAAAAATTTTAAAAAAATTAATTCCTCTCTATTTTATAGGAAAATATTTCCATTATTCCTATTTGTTGATTTTAGGCAACTGAACTTTATAGTAAAAAGCGAATGTTCAAATAGGTAAGCCACCTATCTTTACATTCGCTTCTTAAATGACTAAGCTAAAAAGTTTTATTTCATATTTTCTTCATATAGTTGCTTCAAATTATGGTAAGCATAATCCATATGTGCCTGCATCAAAATCTCTGCCCGATTCTTATTGCCTTCTTTAATTGCATCCAGAATTGCCTGATGATCCGCAACCGCTGTATTCGGTGTTCCGCCAGCCTTAGCCCCGCGCCAGGTATCATGCTGTGTGCTGCTTAACAAGTCTTCACAGAGCACATAAATACTTTTTAAAGCACTATTTCCTGTCGCCTCAGCCAACCCTCTGTGAAATACGCTTTCCTGAATAGACCCATTGTCGCCTACATCCATCATCTGACTCATCTTGTCAATGCTTTCCTGAAGCTCCTTAATCTTTTCCTCTGTAATATTCTCAGCAGCCTTTTTTACAATATAATTTTCCAGAACAGTCCGCACTTCCAAAATCTCTAGCATGGAAATCTCATCTGGAATGACTGTGCCTGAAATATTTGCCACAATCTCATCAAAGGACAGCTGACGGACATAGCTGCATCCTTCCCGAAGCTCCAGTACATTATTATCAACCATGATTCGGATAGCTTCTCTGATAACCGTCCGGCTGACGCCCATACTCTCAGCCAGAGCCCGTTCTGTCGGAAGTCGATCTCCTGATTTCAATTCTCCAGAACGAATCTTTGCGTTTAGCCGTTCTACCACCACATCTGAGAGCTTTCCCTTTTTAATTGGTTTTTCTTTTGTTGCCATAATGCCTTGCTCCCTAAATCAAAATTACCTATATCTAACTATTATAACCTATTTTTTCTGTCCGTCAAGGAGCTTTATCTCTGGATTACTTTATATTTCGGTCAAATACTTTACCTCCCACTCAAGTCCTTCCGGTTTACTACATTCGGCGGCATCTTCCCCTGAAGTACACGGACTGCACTCATCGCCACCTTTTCCAAAAGGGAAACTGAGGATTCTGCAGAATTATACGCAATATGAGAAGTCATAATCACCCGGCCGCTTTCAAATATTTTATGGTTTTTCTCCTTAATGGGCTCACATTCAATCACATCCAGGCCGGCTGCCGCCACCTTTCCGCTGTCTATCGCCGCAATCAGGGCGTCCGCATCAATGAGCGGACCTCTAGATGTATTCACCACAAGGACACCGTCCTTCATCTTCCCAAAGCTCTCCTGGTTCAGTATGTGATAAGTGCTGTCAAAGAGCGGCACATGAAGAGAGACTATATCGGAACGGGCATACAGCTCATCCAGAGAAACCTTTTCCACGCCTGCCTTCTGAAATACTTCATCGGGAAGGTAGGGATCATAAGCTATTAGCGTCATTCCAAATGCTTTTGCATATTCTGCTGTCTGCCGGGCAATATTTCCAAAGCCCACGAGTCCCATAGTTAGAGCCGACACCCGGCGGAAAGGATAATCACTGTTGGAGATCCAAATCCCCTCCCGGATCTTCGCATGATAGATATGCAGCTTACGAACCAGGGCCAGAACCATTGCCATGGTGTGTGTGGCAACCTCCTCAAAACAATAGTCGGGAATGTTGCAGACAGCTATCCCTCTCTTTGTGGCTTCTGCCACATCAATTGGGTCGTAACCGATGCCATAGCGGACAATCACTTTACAGTCTGGCATACAGTCCATCAGTTCTCCATCCACCTTTTGATAAATAGTCAAAGCGCCGTCTGCTCCCCGGCATAATTCTTTGGCTTCTTCCTTATTTTTTACATCCCCGATAACAAATTCTATTCCCGCTTCCTTAAAAATCTTTCCCTGAATTCCCTCATAGTCAACTCCGTTTGTGGAGCTTGAGTCAAACAAAACAACTTTCATTGTCAATCCCCCTGTTTTAAGTTCCGCTGTTCTTAGCCCCGCACATCCTTCAAAAGTGCTTTATAAGCATCTGTATAAATAGTAAAATCGCAGGCAATGGTTGCACTGTCAAAGCCTTCTTTCAGGCGCAGCTTTGCTACCTCGCCGTCCGCACAGAATACAAAACTGAACTTTCCATTGTCCTGGCAGGCCTTCAGTATTCTGGCAACGGCCTCTTTGAACTCTGGGCGATCGAACTGCCCCGGGATGCCCATAGATGCTGACAGGTCAAAAGGTCCGATAAAAATGCCATCAATGCCATCAATAGCTGTAATTTCTTCGATGTGTTCCAGGCATCCTACTCGCTCGCACTGGGGAATCAGAAGCGTCTCCCGGTTGCACACTTCAAAATATTTTTCCAGTCCCCCCTGTACATGCTCTGCATAACCATAACCGGCACCTCTTGCAAAAGCTACGCCACGCTCTCCCAGGGGATAATACTTTCCATAAGATACCACAGCCTTCATTTCTTCTACTGAATTTAAAAATGGAATAATCAGTCCTTTGGCTCCTACATCCAGCATTTTCAGAATAGAATTACGATTTCCATCTTTAACACGTACCAGCGGCGTCATACCATTCAGTTCGGAGGCCCGAATCAGTTCCATGGCTGTCTCCACATCAAAGGGACCATGTTCCGTATCTATGATACAGTAATCCAGTCCTGCATGCGCCATGCACTCTGCGCTTCCAGCTCCTCCCATTCCAAGAAAAGAACCGATAGTCTGCTCTTTGTTTAACATTTTTTCTCTCAATAAGTTTTTCATATTACCCTCTCCTTTTTCTTATTTTACAATCAGCGCAAGCACTGAAATTGTCTTTTAGGACTCCCGTATAAATCCTTCTGCCACTTGCATATGTTCTGCCATAATTTCTCTGGCTTGCTTCCCATCTCCCTCTTCAATAGCTTTCACTAACAATTCGTGGCATCTCGCCGCTCCTTTCGTGTCACGTTTCACCTGCGCAAAGCGGATATTACCCAGGATAACGTCCCGCAGAATCTGACTGGTCTGTATCATCAGGGGATTTTTGCAGGCTTGGGCAAGCAACATGTGAAATTCCACGTCTGCCTCAGAAAATTCCTGATAGTCGTCCAGAGAATTCTTCATCTTCTCCACATTTTCCCGAAGGGCCCGAATGTCCTCTGGCTCCGCCCGATTTGCCGCCAGTTCAGCCTGCTCACATTCCAGAATCCTTCGAAATTCTAATATATACTCCTGTTGTCCTTCCTCAAGCATCACAATGGGAAGTAATGCATTAATATACTGGCTTCCATCTATTCGACAGACAAAAGTTCCTCCGCCCTGACGGCTTTCCACCAATCCTAGGCTTTTCAACTTCTCCAATGCGCTACGAATAGACACTCTGGAAACGCCCATAATTCCCGCCAGCTCATTCTCTGAGGGAAGCTTCTCTCCCTGCTTCCACTCGCCGCTACTGATCAGACGCTTAAATTCTTCTAGTACTTCTTCACTTATATTGCGCTTTTGAATCTTTTTTATAGACATAATATCTCCTGAGCTCACAGAATTAATAATATATAATATGTATTACAACTTTAATGGTATTATACTCTTGGACTTATTCATTTGTCAATCCTTTTAATTTTTTATCTCCTCTTTCTTGGCAAAAGTATATCCGTAGTCCCTAAAAACGAATTTGCCCTTTGTTCACTGAGGCTATTTTCTATGCATATACTTTATTATGATAAATTTATTATCACTTAATATCAAAATTATAAATGAGGCGATTTCAATTGAATAATTTTAACACAAATTGGATGTTTCATCCGCCAAATCTGTTCGGAATGGGAAGGGTTCCCAACAGAAATTATAATCAGAACACCTCTAGGCCATCCCCCAATTATATGTCTGCGCCAAACACTGCTACATCGGATTCTTCTGAATACTCAAGTGATACAGAATCAGAAGAATATGATTTATCATGTGATTGTGAGTCCGAGTTGATAGAGTCAGTAGAGGAGCCGCTCCCGTCAAACTGTCTGAGTGTTGGCCCATGCGGAGATCCAGGCCCAATGGGACCGAGAGGCGAACCAGGTCCTCCTGGTTGTCCTGGCGAGCGTGGGGAAACTGGTCCACAAGGCGTTACAGGCCCCCAAGGACCTCAGGGAGTTACCGGCCCGATGGGTCCAAGAGGGGAAACTGGTCCACGTGGACCGGCAGGACCTCCCGGCTATCCACAAAACAATACATTCGCATCCTTTTCAGGCCAAGAGCTCATCATACCAGAAAGTGCTAATCTTTCGCTCAAAATTGATATACCCGATATAACCCAAAATATCTCTCTTTGCAATAATGATACCATCCTATTGGCTCCCGGCTACTATACCATCTGCTATTATTTATCCACAACGATGAAAAAGCATGGCTTTATAAAGCTTACGCCAATATTAAATGACTGTGAGAAGACTGAGTATACCGGATACTCCGAGGCAACTAAGAGAAAGGAAATGCTTGCAATTTCAAGATATTTTATCATTGAAATATCCAGTACCTCTACTCTGTCCTTTGCGTGGTATTCTTCAACAAGCACTTGCGAAATCAATATGAATTTAAGTATAGAGAAGCTTTATAGACAATAAATCAAAGAAGAAGGGAATCGATATGCCGACAATAAGTCTTTGCATGATCGTCAAAAATGAAGAGATTAGTATTGCCCGCTGTCTCGATAGCATAGCAGAACTCGTAGAGGAAATTATCATTGTAGATACTGGTTCTACAGATAGAACAGTAGAAATCGTGTCCAATTATACATCGAAAATCTATTCGTATCCATGGAAAGAAGACTTTTCTGATGCCAGAAATTATTCTTTTTCCAAAGCAACTATGGACTACTGTATGTGGATGGATGCCGATGATATTTTAGAAGAAACGGAAAAGGAAAAATTTCTACTGTTAAAACAGTCCCTGTCGCCAGATACGGATATTGTAATGATGAAATATAATACTTCTTTTGACGAAGCTGGTAAGCCGTCCTTTTCCTATTTTAGAGAACGATGGGTTAAAAACTGTTCACATTACCGCTTTATGGGTGCGGTCCATGAGGTAATTCCTCCGAATGGCAATGTCATTTACTCTGATATAGCTATTTCTCACAGAAAAATAAAACCTGATGATCCTGATCGAAATCTGAAAATATATCAGAAACTGCTCGCAGACGGTAAAGTTTTGGAACCACGGCAGCGATATTATTATGGGCGGGAGCTATATTATCATCAACAATACGAAGATGCTGTTTCTGTGTTTGAAGACTTTCTACTCTCAGCAGATGGATGGATCGAAAATAAAATAGAGGCCTGTTCTATCTGTGCCAGGTGTTATTACCACCTGGCACAGGAACAATCTGCCTTAACCACTCTTTTACGCAGTATGAGCTTTGATTTGCCAAGGGCTGAATTATGCTGTGAAATTGGGAAATATTTTTTGGAACATGGAAGCTATCATATTGCTATCTATTGGTATGAAACTGCACTAAATACGAAAAAAAATGAATACGCAGGAGGGTTTATTCTTCCAGATTGTTATGATTATATCCCTCTTTTACAGTTATGTGTATGCTACGACAAATTAGGAGATCGGCAAAAGGCAAAAGAATACAATGACAGAGCTGGAGCCTGTAAGCCTTATTCGAAAGCATATCTTTATAACAAACAATATTTTGACAACTTAGATATTTCTTAGAGCGTGCTTCAAACACGCTCTATTTTTTTGACAAAAAGTAACAAACATCTCATATTTACATAAATTATTTATAGAAAAAGATGCTTTTTAAGAGTCTTTTTCAAATAATTATGTAAGGATGTGTTTGTATGACTCAAAACAATTCATATAATTGCTGTCAAAATCAATGCCAACCTCACTGCTGTGAACGCGGTCCTGCGGGCCCTAAAGGAGATCAAGGTCCTATGGGACCACAGGGCGCTAAAGGAGATATGGGCTGTCCTGGACCTAAGGGAGACCGAGGAGATCAAGGTCCTATGGGGCCACAAGGGATTCCTGGCGCTCCCGGGGCAAGAGGTCCCAGAGGAAATACAGGGCCGGTAGGGCCTACCGGGAACACAGGTCCAAGAGGTTATGCTGGACCAAGAGGTTATGCTGGACCTCAGGGAATTCAAGGGATCCAGGGGGTTCGTGGTGATATTGGCCCGAAAGGGGATCCAGGCTGCGAAGGCCCCAAAGGAGATATGGGTCCTCAGGGACCTGCCGGACCTACTGGTTTAGTTGGTCCTATGGGACCACAGGGGGACGCAGGCCCACAGGGACCCAGAGGTATTCCAGGACCTACTGGACCTACCGGGCCGACTGGCTCTATGGGACCTCAAGGTGTAACCGGGCCACAAGGTATACAAGGCGTAACTGGGCCGATTGGCGAGCAGGGTCCAAAAGGCTGCCCCGGAGATGATGGTCCAACCGGACCTACTGGCGCAACTGGACCTACTGGCGCTGATGGTGTGACTGGACCTACTGGACCCACTGGCGCTGATGGCTTGACTGGACCCACTGGCGCAACCGGACCTACTGGCGCTGACGGCTTGACTGGGCCCACTGGCGCAACTGGACCCACTGGCGCTGATGGTGTGACTGGGCCCACTGGACCTACTGGACCCACTGGCACTGATGGAACGGGAGCTATCATCCCCTTCGCGTCAGGTCTTCCAGTTTCCTTGACGACAATCGCCGGAGGGCTTGCCGGAATTCCTGCCTATGTTGGTTTTGGAAGCAGTGCGCAAGGACTTACAGTGTTAGGTTCCACAATTGATATCACTAATGCCAGTGGAACACTTTCTAACTTTGCGTTCCAGGTGCCACGTGCAAGTATTATTACGTCATTCAGTGCATTTTTTAGCACAACATTAGCCCTTTCTTTAGTCGGCTCAACAGTAACAGTAAAAGCACAGATTTATCAGTCTACAACACCGAATAATGTATTTTCTCCGATTGCAGGAACATTGATTAACTTGACGCCATCTCTTTCCGGGATTTTATCTGTTGGAACATTGCTAAATGGTACACTTACAGGTCTTAATATTCCGGTAACGGCTCAAACCCGTCTCATGCTGGTATTTTCAGCGACAGCAAGTGGTTTGTCTTTACTCAATACTGTTGCAGGATATGCAAGCGCTGGTTTAAGTATTAACTAATAACAAGAATGAATATAAATTCCAGGGGTTCTGGCACTCAGAACCTCTGGAATATTTTGCGCTGTAAGCCTAATTGGAGCATAGTTAGTATTACCCTCTGTGTTGAAAGAGTTCCTTTTCATATTCTTTCAACATTTTCCCTATTTCTATATACATACTTATAGCAAATATGATATATTATAAGAAGAAATTTCAACCCTAAAATGAAAGGAATACACAGCTATGGATTACGACGTTCTCTTCATTGGTTCTAGCACGAAAGATCTAATCATGCTTGTTGATTCTTCCCCAGAAAGCGATGTGCGCATTGGCGCCCATCAGTTTGTCACCACTCTCGGTGGCGTAGCTAGCACAGCAGCCGCAGCACACCAAAAGTTGGGTGGGCGGACAGCCATGATTTCCATTGTGGGTAAAGATGAGACAGGTGAATACATTGCCGCAGATTTGACTGCTCAGAATTTCGCTCATCTGCAACTCCTCCACACAGGCAAAGCTCCCTCTTCCACCAGCATGATACAAGTGGAAGAAAACGGAAAGCGCTGCATTACTTGTTATGGAGGGTGCATCAAAGAAATGACCTTTGATCAGTTGGATCTGACACCGCTCCACAATACCCGCTATCTTCACCTGGGCGTAATGAATTCAGATCTCATGTTAGAGCTGGCACGTTATTGTAAGGAACATACAGATGCTCTTCTCTCCATAGATGGAGGAAATATTTCCAGGGAGCTCATGGATGAACTTATGCCTTATACGGATATCTTTATTCCAGATCATAAGACAGCTATGAAGACATTGGGCTTATCTCCCAGAGAGGCCTGTCAATATTACGTGTCCCATGGAGCTGGTTTTGCCGCAGTCACAGCAGCAGAGGAAGGAACAGTTGCATTTGACGGAACCTCATGGTATCAGGCTCCAGTATTTCCTGTAAAAGTTGTGGACACAACGGGAGCTGGAGACAATTTTCATGGTTCTTTCCTTTATGCCATGAATCAGGACTGGGATATGAACCGTCGTCTATATTTCGCTAATGTCTTTGCAAGCCTTTCCTGTGAAGGCCTTGGCGGACGGGATGCTGCCCCTTCATTAGAAACTGTCTTAAATCAAATGAAGGAATAAAATTATGTCGTTTATCCTCAGTGAAGATTCGTTCTAGTTCCTCGTGTGCAGAAGGAGCCGGAGCGGAACTTAAAATAGGAGAATGTATTTATGCCTGTCACAAAATTACCGGAACACGCTACTCATATCGGCTTAATCGTACTCGATATTGAGAAAGCCCGCCAGGAGCTTATGGCCTTATACGGTCCCCTTCCCGGGCTGGATTTTGTCTATGATTTTTTCCCTGACACTGTATGGGGTCCTGACGGAAACAAAATCCCTGAAAAATGTCAGATCCGCATTTGTATGATTGACTGGATACAGGGACTGAAAATGGAATTGCTACAACCCATTCTGGGCGCCACAGAGCATGATCGTTTTGTACGGGAAATTGGAGGCGGCATGCATCATGTAGCTTACTATGTCAAAGAAGGCTTTACCGAATACCGGGCTTTACTTCTCGGTCAGGGAGCAAAAATTCTCTTTGAATCTGAGACCGAGGACGACCGTGGGTATCGGCGTTGTTGCTATCTGCGCTGCCCTAATACCAACATGGTCTATGAGATCGCTGAACCCCCGAAGCCTTTTGCAAAAACCTAGAGGAACAAAAAATTTAAATATATGGAGGTAAATTATGAAAGCACTTGTATACACAGGCCCTGAAAAGGTCGAAGTACAAGATCTCCCCATTCCCGAATTAAAGGAGGGACAGGTACGTATTCGTGTGACTTACTGTGGAATCTGCGGCTCTGATATTGGCATCTATTCAGGCAAGCATCCACGGGCCAAAGCTCCTCTTGTGTTGGGCCATGAGTTTATAGGCACTATTGAGGAACAGAAGGGCTGTTCCGGCAGTTTTAAAAATGGTGAGCGGGTAGTCGCTTATCCATTGCTTTCCTGCGGTCACTGTATTGCTTGCCAGGAAGGCCGTCCCAATGCTTGCAAGACTTTAGGGCTTATCGGAATCGATGTAGACGGAGGAATCGCAGAGTATGTAAATTGCGACGAAAGTGTCTTATTCCGGGTGGATCCTGCACTTTCCGATAAAGCTGCAGCCGTTATTGAACCATTAGCTGTCATTGTGCGCACTATGCATCTGGCAAATGTCAAGGCTCTGGATACTGCTGTTGTGATTGGGGCCGGTCCTATTGGGGCTTTGACAGTCATTATGTTAAAGCATATTGGGGCTGCCCGTATTATTGTCTCTGATGTAGATGAAGCCCGCCTTTCCTTCTGTAAGGAATTTGGAGCTGAAACTGTGAACGCAAAAGAAAAAGATCTCGTGGAATATGTGAATGAAACTACAGATGGCGATGGTGTAGATCTGGTATTTGAGTGTAGCGGCTCTGAGCCTGCCGCTTTGCAAGTAACAAAAGTCTGCCGAATCGGCGGAACTATCTGTATGACCAGCGTACATAAAATGCCTCATGCTGTAAATCTCCAGGATCTGAACTTCAAAGAGCAGACCATGGTCGGCAGCCGTTGCTACACTCCAAGAGAATTTGGTCAGGCTGTGGAGTATGCCAAAGTTATAGCGTCTGATTTGGAGAGGGTAGTCTCCCATATCGTGCCCATGGATGATTCTTATCGGGTATTTGATATGATTAAGGATCCAAAAGAAAATACAGTAAAGGTATTAGTAGACTGCAAATAAGCGGTACTTAAAATAGGAGGTCTGAAATGAAAATTGCATCTGTTCAAACTTATTTAATTCGTCCTCGTTGGGGCCTTGTAGAAATCACCACAGATGACGGCTATACTGGATGGGGAGAGGCTGTCATTGAGGGAAGAGCTTCCACAGTAGCAGCATGTGTGGAGGAGCTGACTGAATATCTGATCGGCAAAGATCCCATGCGTATTGAAGACATCTGGAACACTCTATATCGGGCTGGTTTCTATCGAGGCGGCCCAATCCTCATGAGTGCCATCGCAGGTATTGATCAGGCTCTTTGGGATATTAAAGGCAAATATTATAACGCTCCCGTCTATGATTTGATGGGTGGGGCCTGCAGAGACAACATTCGTGTCTATAGCTGGATCGGCGGCGATCGCCCTGACGATGTGGCCAAAGCTGCTCTGGAGCGCAAAGAAGCTGGCTTTTCAGCCATAAAGATGAACGCCACAGAAGAGCTTCAGATGGTTGATACTTACGATAAGATTGATGCCGTCCTGGAACGTGTAGCTTCCATTCGGGAAGCTGTAGGAAAATATTTTGGCATCGCTGTTGACTTCCACGGACGTGTCCACAAGCCTATGGCTAAAATTCTTGCAAAGAAATTGGAAGAGTTTGATCTGATGTTTATTGAAGAGCCTGTTCTATGCGAAAACATGGAGGACTTTATCAACATCGCCCGAGTTGCCAATATTCCTATTGCAACCGGTGAGCGCCTTTTCACCCGCTATGATTTCAAGCGTTTACTTCAGACTGGAGCTATTGATATTATTCAGCCTGACCTGTCTCATGCCGGCGGCTTGACAGAAGTGAAAAAGATTGCTTCCATGGCAGAAGCCTATGATGTGGCTCTCGCTCCTCACTGTCCACTTGGTCCTATCGCTTTAGCTTCCTGTCTGAATCTGGATGCGACTTGCTACAACGCTGTGATTCAGGAACAGAGTATTGGAATTCACTACAATGTAGGAAAGAGCGTTCTGGATTATGTTCTGAACAAAGAAGATTTTACCTTTGTAGATGGTCGTGTGAAGCTGCCCACCAAACCGGGACTTGGCGTAGACGTAAATAAAGAATTAGTTTTGGAGGAAAATAAGACGCCTCACTCTTGGAAGAATCCTGTTTGGAGACATGCAGACGGAACAGTTGCCGAGTGGTAAGAGCTTACAATTAAACGAAGACAAGCTGCTGTGTAGGTGATTGAACATCATCAACACAGCAGCTTATTTTTAGCCAAATTGATCTATCTTTTCCTTCTCTTTTCAGGCTGCGATTATACTACCTGGAACTGCAGCTCTTCTCCCTGAACCTTTGCTACCACATTCTTTGCGCAGATTACGCTGACAGCCTCAATAGCTTCTTTGGAATACATGCCAATGTGTGGCGTGATAATCACATTTTCCAGCGTACGCAGTGGATTTTCTGCATCCATTGGTTCTTTCTCAGATACATCCAGAGCTGCCGCCGCAATATGGCCAGAGGAAACAGCCTCATACAGATCCTTTTCGTTTACAATGCCGCCCCGGGCAGTATTGATAATGATGCTCCCCTCTTTCATCATATTCATTTCCTTGGCAGATACCATATCTCTGGTCTCGTCAGTCAGAGGCATATGAACGGACAGGAAATCACAAGTCTTAAATATCTCCTCTTTGTCACAGAGAGTTACATACTCTTTGAACTCCTCTGGAACCTCTTTTACGTAAGGGTCGTATGCCAGCACCTTCATGCTGAAGCCATGGGCGCGGCGGGCCACATTTTTAGCAATGGCGCCAAATCCAAATAATCCCAGAGTTTTTGCATATACATCCACGCCCGTCACTGTTTTCCATGTCCCTGCATGTACATTTTTGTCAGCAATCACTATCTTGCGGGCGCAAGCCAACATAAAGCTCATAGCCAAATCAGCCACTGCGTTGGAGTTGGTTCCCGGTGCATTGCAGACAGTGATTCCCATCTCTTTCGCTTTATCCAGATGAATATTGTCAAGTCCTGCTCCATGCTTACAGATAATCTGCATTTTGGAGCACTTTGCCATAACTTCCTCCGGGAAAGGGTGAGCGCCGATGATCAGGGCGTCAAATTCTGGAACGATTTTCTCAAACTCCTCCTGGTTAAAATCTTTACCTTTATGTACTACTTCAAGCCCTGCATTTTCCAGAATATCTACAGGGGTGCTGCTGATGGATCCGAAGCTTCTGGATGTAATCAATACCTTCTTACTCATTTTCTTTTTTCTCCTTACAATTTAAAATCTTTTTCAGTCCCTCTACCGCATAACTCTTTTCTGCGGAAATTGGAATCCAGACTACCTTCTTAATATACTCGCTTCCTTCGAAAATGTCCAGGAATAAACGGTACATAAATTCTTCGGAGATAATGGCTGCCGTATCGCACTCTTTCCAAAAGTGTTCGCAATAGTATTCCAGAGATTCTCTGACGCCGCCATTGACTACGCCTTCTCCATAAGAAAAACGATCTGCCTCGCTTCCCTCATTAAAAAGGCGCATAGCATGACAAATGTAAATCGCCCGGTTAAAGCCAAATTTTCTCAGATTTTCCACGCCCTTTTTCACTAAATCTGAATTCAGCTCTTTCACATCCGCACTTAAAACAGGCGCCAGGATACTTCCTGTCTTTAGCACATGGAACAATTCTCCTGTAAAGTTAGAGATAATTCCTGTAATACCGCTCTCTTGTACATAGGTGACATGGGTATGGGAGCCCGGAAAGATCAAGGCCACATTTTTGCTCTCGCACTTTTCCTTTACCTCATCCAGGACGCCCAGGATCTCCATCTCCTCTCCCCGCATGTTATTTACAAAAGAGATATCTTCATTTACCGTTTTCAATCCGGGAATCAGGTAAATATTTCGATGAAAGCAGGAATCCTCATAAAAACAATAAATACTGTCAGCAAACTTCTGCACGGTAATCGGAAGCACCAGATGAGGTACCTCTTTCAGTCCATATGGAGATGTCACCATTCCAGAAGAATAGATATCTACGATATCCTCATCTTTAAGATTCATCTCCTGAAGCGCCTGATCATACAGCTCTTTTAACCCCTCAATTAATACTTGATTGCTGCCCGCTATGGCAGAATCTTTAGAGCCTACATTTTTCTTTTTCACGAACAAAATATTACAATTTTCATCCAACACATAGATTCTGGAATTAGAAGTGCCGGAATCGTAATAAACCCAATACTTTTTGCTCATAAGCCGTCTACTTTAACGCCTCCATATATTCCTTAGCCACTGCTGTGATCTCGTCAAAACGTCCTTCTTTCACCAGCTTCGGGCTAACCAGATTGCCACCCACGCCTACTCCGACTGCTCCTGCTTCAATAAATGACTTGCAGTTTTGAGGATTCACACCCCCCACTGCTGTCAGAGGAATATGCTTCAGTGGAGCTTTTACGGCCTTAATATAACCTGCACCCAAAATGCCTGCTGGGAACATTTTGACAATATCTGCACCGTAAGCATACGCCTGAGCCGCCTCAGTAGGAGTAAATGCCCCAGGGATTGATACCTTGCCAAGGCGCTTTGTCTCTTCGATTACCTCTTTGTTAGTATCAGGAGAAATCATGTACTCAGCGCCTGCCTCCACAGCCTGATGCACCTGCTCCGTACTCATAACAGTTCCGGCTCCCACACAAATGCGATCGCCGAAATGCTCTTTAATCTTCTTAATGGATGCAAGTGTATTCTTCTTTCCCTCTTCACTGGACTGATCAAAGGTGACTTCCACACAGGTAATTCCACCCTTTTCCATAGCTTCAACCAGATTTACAATATCATCGCTCTCAATTCCTCTGACAATAGCAACAATCTTCCCTTCCAGGATCTTGTCTAAAACTGTCTTTGACATAAATAATGTCCTCCTTATTTTAAGTGCCGCTTCGGCCCAACAGCACAGAAGCATCTAGAACGAATTTACGGCCACAAGTTCTTGTGTTCGTAAATTCGTTCCCTGCGCTGTCCAGACTTTCGCTGTTTTTAAGTTCTTACTCTTCTGGTGCAGCCAGAATCAATTTCAATCCTTTCTTCTCCCGGAACATCTGGAACGCTGTCTCCCAGTCTTCCAATGGCAAATGATGAGATGCCAGAGGCGCCAGCTTCACAAGCCCCTGCTGAACTAATTTAATTCCCTTTTCCCAGTTGAGATATCTGGATGCCATAGAACCACTGAAGTGAAGCTCTTTATAGCAAATGGTTTCAATATCAAAAGTAATAGGCTTTCCTGTCAGTCCAATCTGACAGAAGTATCCACGCTTTTTCACCAGATCCAGGCCGGAACGTACCCCAGGTTCAGAGCCAGAGCACTCCAGAACTACATCTACACCATAACCACCAGTCAGATCATTGACAAGCTTCTTTACATCCTCTTTCTGGATATTAACGCAGTAATCAATTCCTAAAGATCTTCCCACTTTCAGGCGTTCCTCATCTACATCTGTTCCAGTCACGATAACCCTTGCTCCTTCAGCCTTTGCCACCTGGGCTGCTGTCAGACCAATAGCTCCTGGACCAGATACAAGAACTACATCTCCAGCCTCAATATGACAGCAATCATACACTGCATGGGTACAACAAGCTAATGGCTCCAGCATAGCGCCTGTGAGAAAATCAATGTCATCCGGCAAAATGTGAGCATTGTGCTCTTCCACGATAGTATACTTCTCAAAAGCCCCATTATACACATAACCTAAGCTTCTTTTATTCACACAGAGATTATAGAAGCCTGTGCGGCAGTAAAGACAGTCTCTGCAATAAAAATAAACGGCCTCAGAAACCACACGATCACCTGGTTTGAACTTGGTTACTCCCTCGCCCACTGCAGATACCACACCAGAGAACTCATGTCCGGGAACTACTGGAGGGATGGTCAGGATCTGGATATCACTGTTGTAGATATGTAAGTCAGAGCCACAGATTCCCGCTTCCTTTACCTCGATTTTTACCTGGCCTGGGCCTGGCTGCGGTTCTGGAATGTCACGAATCTCCATATTGCCTGGGCCTTCTTTGTATTTTACTAATGCTTTCATTGTGGTTTCCCCCTTATGATTTAATTATATTTAACTTGCATTAAGTCTCTACGGTAAAATATATCCTCTCAAGTATTCAATAAATGCGTCATAGCCATGGAAGAACTCATTCATTGTATCCTTAAATGCTCCAAACTGGTTGAATTCTTCAACCTTCAATCCGTCCTCATAATAAATCTGGCTGTACTCTGGAATCTTATCCAAAATCTCTTTTACAATCTTTTCGTCCACATCCTCATGAATGGTCTCACGGACTTCCAGCTTTGCCCCTTCCATTCTGCGCCACCAAAGAGGATTCACTGTCATCAGCAAATCTCCGCCTAAGAAACGTGACCACAAGAAATGGCTGTTGTTGTTGGCCACCAGGAGCTTTGCACGATACCCCCGTTCTGCATACAGCTTATAGATCTTCTTGAAAATGGCTTCGCCGCCACAATCCAGGTACTCCTGAGTAATAGGAGTCTCACGCTGTGCTACCAGCTTCTTCATATAATCATCAATTCTGCCTGTCATAATCGTACAGCTATTGATCATTCCATCTATAGATAAGCCTTCTGCCTCACGACGCTTCAAACCGCGCTCGATAGCTTCAGCCACGGCAACCGATTGAGGTACGCCAAAGCAAACAGTTCCATTTACTGACACTCCTCGATATACACACTCCTCAATAGCCGGAATATCCGCTGTGGAGACAGGCATCTTAATCAGGATATTTTCACTCTGAGAAGCCAGTTCCACTGCATGAGCCACTGTTTTTTCTGTGCTGCGGTAAAATCTTGGATTTACTTGCATTGCCTGCCAGCCCTTTGTTCGATTGCTCTCACGGAAGAGAGGCATCAGCTTTTCTGCTCCTTTTAATCCTGCCTCTTTGGAAATCTGCCAGCAAATTTCCTCATCCGTACCACCTGGCATTTCTTTTGTAATGATCTCTTTTAAACGATCTTCCCAGAGATTCATTTCCTTTCTCAGAACATTTCCCACAATCACTGGATTGGAAGTTGCGCCACACCCTCCCCGTTTCAGGGCCAGATCGATATCTGCCATTCCACAGGAATCATTCCAGAGCTGAGTCTGCGGGAATCGTTCTGCTGCCTCCTGAAGGGGGCTTACATATTCCTTCATTGTCGTTTTCCTCCTAAATTGAAGTTTCTTGTTTAAAAACAAAATCCCTCTGACGCAATAAATATATGTATTTAACGCAGCCAGAGGGACTCATATCACATTATGTACAATTAGCCTTGAAGCAGATTAACCAATGTCATAGAAATAGCAGGTACGAAGGTAATCAGCAACAAATCAAACAGCATGATTAAGATAAATGGTATGATACCCTTTACAACAGTCTCCAACGGTTCATCGCCTACACGAGCTGCAACGAACAGGTTGATACCAAGCGGCGGTGTAATAAATCCGATTGCAAGGTTTACTACCATGATAATACCAAAGTGAATTGGATCGTATCCAAATGCTGTTGCAATAGGCATCAGGATAGGAGCCAGAATCAGCATAGCCGGCGTCGTATCCATGAAGCAGCCTACGAACAGAAGCAGAAGGTTAATCAAAAGCATAACTACGATTCCACTGTTAGATACGCTGCTGATTGCATTTGCAATCATAGTCGGAGCGCCTGTGATACTTAAGATTTTAGCAAAAGCGGTAGCTGCTCCCACGATCAACATAGTTGTACCTGTGGTGGATACAGCGCCTTTTAAAACTTTCAGGAAGGATTTCAAATCCAGCTCTCTGTGGATAAATACACCACAGAACAATGCATAAATACAGGCTACTGCTGCTGCCTCAGTCGGTGTAAAGATACCAGAATAGATACCGCCCAGGATAATGATGGGATCCAGAAGGGCAAACTTGCCGTCCCAGATAGCTTTACCAAGAACCTTCCAGGAGAACTTGCCTGCATCTGTTCTCCAGCCATTTTTACGGCCATAAATATTGCAGAATAGAATTAGACATACACCGATCAGGATTCCAGGTCCCATACCAGCCATAAACAGGCTTCCAATAGAAGTACCTGTGGTGGTACCATAGAATACCATAGGAATTGATGGTGGAATGATAACGCCGATACCGCCTGCACAGGCAATAGTTGCTAATGTAAACTCCTTGCTGTAGCCTTCCTTTAACATAGTTGGAACTACCAGAGCGCCAACGGCTGCCACGGTTGCAGGGCCAGAACCGGATACTGCAGCAAAGAACATACAGAAGGCAACGGCACAAATTGCAAGACCGCCGTAGAAACGGCCGAAAATTGCGTTACAAACTGCGAGAACTCGGGTGGAAATTCCACCGCCGCCCATGAGCTCACCAGCCAGAATAAACAATGGCACTGCCAAAATTGGGAAGGAGTCACAACCGATTACCATAGTCTGGCTCAGGAATCCAATAGACTGGCTTCCGCCTGCCGCCTGAAGTGCAAGCAATCCTACCAATGCGGATATGCCCAGTGAAAATCCTACTGGAATGTTCAAAAACAGACATACCAAAAGTGCAATAAATAAGATAATCGTAACTGTTGACATTGACATCAGAGCGGCACCTCCTCATCCTTTGCTTCAAAGGCCTCCAAATCTCCGGCCTTCAGCTCTTTTATACGATATATAATCGTCTGAATCTGACGAATCATAGTCAATACATAGCCCACTATTGAGGATGATTGAACAAACCAAGTGGGAATACGCAAAGCAGGGGAAGATGATCCCATCTTCATGTACTGCGTAACAATACTATATGCAGAATAGATTACAATTACTGCAAATACTAATACTACCACATCTGCAAAGATAATTACATAAGGTCTGAATTTCTTAGGAAAAACATTCAAAAACACATCGATTTTCAGGTGCTTCATCTGTTTTGCACCATAACTGATTCCAATAAACACTAACCATATAAAAAGATACCGAGCCAACTCTTCCGACCATGAAAGAGAGTTATTAAATACGTATCTCATGACAACTTGGATGAAAAGGATTACGGTGAATACACTCAACAAAAACATACAAAGGGTACTTTCAAGATTTTCATCCAGCCAATGCAATACTTTCTTCAATTCCTGCCACTTCCTTTCTTTCTATCCGTCCCTCTCCTTAAAAAAGGGGCCTCGCCTCACGCAAGGCCCCGTCAAAATACTTTTTTGACAAAATGAATTTAACTGATTATTTTGCCAGCTCCATCAACTTGTCAAGCAGTTCAGGATTGGTCATCTCGCCACGTACCTGATCGTATACGCCTGCTGCATTGATAGCATCCTGGAATTCTTTGATTGTTTCGTCAGTCAACTCAATAACATTTACTCCGTTTGCCTTGAAATCAGCCAAAATCTGGTCATTCAGCTCAAGATTACGCTCTCTCTGCCATGTCTCCATGTACTGAGCACAGTAATCAAATACAGCCTTCTGATTGTCTGTCATGCTGTTATACTTATCCATGTTGATATAGATAGGCATTGGAGTGTAAACGTGCTGAGACAGTACCAGGTAATCCTGTACATCCATAAAGCTGTTTGCAGAGATGATTCCCAGTGGGTTCTCCTGAGCATCAATAGTACCGTTCTGAAGCGCTGTAAATACTTCGCCGAAGGCCATAGGAGCCGGATTCGTTCCCAGTGCTTTCCAAGCTGCCATCTGAAGAGTATTCTCCATGGTACGAAGTTTCAGGCCTTTCAGGTCTGCCATGCTCTTAACATCTACATTACAGGTCAGATTACGGAATCCATTCTCACACCATGCAACGAGCTTCATATTCAGAGCTTCTCCATCTTTTGCAAGCTGATCGCCGATCTCGCCGTCCATAGCTGCATAAGCTGTCTCCTGATCATTGATTACATAGTAAGCATCAAAGATAGAAAGATTTGGCATAATAGTTGTTACAGCTGCTGGAGAGGTAAGTCCCATGTCAACGTTACCCATGGATACACCCTCGATGATTTCCTTGTCGCCGCCCAGCTCATTCATTGGATGCCAGTCAATGGTAATGGAACCACCGGATAACTTCTCGATTGCGTTCTTGAATACGCCCTCAGCCTCATTCATAGACTGGAAGGATCCACCAGAGAAAATAATGGTGACTGCTGGATCACCACTTGCATCTGGAAGATTTGCATTTGCATGTGCTGCCTCATCAAAAGCAGTTACATCACCTGTATCAGCAGGTGCTGCCGCGTCATCTGTGTTTTCTGTGTTCTCTTCGGGTGCTGCTGCATCCTCTTGATTGTCTTCTGCTGTAGGTTCTGTAGTAGCTGCTGGCTCTGTAGCCGGCTCCTCAGCCTTCCCACCGCAGCCAGCAAGCATAGAGCCTACTAATGTTACTGCCAACAAAACTCCTAATAACTTCCTCAATTCTTTTTCCTCCTTGAATGTTTTATAAAAAACTGAAATATACCCAAAGGGCATCCCGAAAAAAGAACGCTTCGCGTTGTAAAGTTAGGGTATGTATCAGTTTTCCTCATATTATAATAAATGTAAACTGGAAAAAATACAACATGTAATTTTTAGGATCTCATAAACTGACCGCCATTGACGTCAACTGTCATTCCTGTACAGAAGTCAGAAAGGTCGCTTGCCAGGAAATAAACTGCATTTGCCACATCTACGGCTGTTCCGAGTCTTCCCACTGCAATTCCATCTGGCTTGTCGCCTCTTCCGGCTGTCATCTCTGTTGCAATCTGACCAGGCGCTACATCATTTACACGGATTCCCAAAGGACCGCAATGTCTTGCAAGAGCTTTTGTCAGGGCAAGGATACCTCCCTTAGATGCAGAATAGTTTACACCTGCCATCCACCCGCCTACCTGTCCGGCCTGAGATGTGATGTTCACGATTGCGCCTTTTTTATTCTTCTCCATATAAGGTACCACTTGCTGGCAGCAGAAGAAGGTTCCACGAAGATTAATATCAATCATTCTGTCCCATCTCTCCACAGTCATATCCGGCAGTCTTGTGGGATCAAGAATTCCTGCACTGTTAACCAGAATATCAATTCTTCCAGACTTTTCGCTTACAGTCTTCATTAAATTCTGAACAGATTCCAGTTCCATCACATTAACGGAAACTGCATATGCTTTTCCGCCTGCAGCAACGATGTCATCTGCCGTCTTCTGAGCACCTTCTAAATTAATATCAGCTGCCACAATAGCTGCGCCATACTCTGCCAGAACCTTGCAGCATGCCCTACCGATACCACTTCCTCCGCCGGTGACAATTGCAACTCTACCTGTCAAATCACCCATCATAATTCTTAGCACCTCCATAAACTATGAAATCTTATAAATCTTTAACTTAATGGTTTTTTGAACCAAACTTTGTCCTTCTTTTATTAATGTAACAGAACAAAACTTATCTAAAACAGTTCTAAATCTTTTTCTGATATCTCTTGTAATATTGCACAATATACTAGCTGTTTTTTTCAGTATAGCAGGTTGTTTCTACAATTACAATTGGTTTTTTTTAAACCTTCTTGGGTGTTTTTTATAATTCTTGTTTTTGAGAGTTTTTTGCATCTTTAATTTACAACTAATATGTTTTTTTATTCATTACAAGTTTCGAAATTCTCCCCTGGAGTATTCCTGGATTTTATTTGGTTTTTCTGGAATTTTATATTCCTGGTTTTCATTTTACTTAAGCATTATGTATAATTATTAATTTATTATTTATAATTATTCAAATTGCGCTTTCAAAAAACCAGCTTCAAATTTTTATATTTTATTAACCTCTATACTAATACCAAGAAATTCCACGCCATTCCACATTACACCCTCAAAAACCCCTCACTTTGGTTGGCTTAAAAAAAACCAATAGGTTTTTGTATATTTTCTATTGACAGTCATTGTTTTCGGTAATACAATCCAGTTAAAGAAGGTATAAAAAAACCAAATTTTTTTAAACTCAATTTTTTTAATTTTACATACTTAATTAAGGAGGTTTTTACACTATGGATCAATTTTTAATCGCAAAACGCAACCCTATCTTGTTTCCTAAAACAGCCGAGGACTTTACAAAGAATGTGAATGCTCTGAAGGCTGAGCTGAAAGCATTGATTGCTGACAATCCAGCTGGCAAAGATTTCTATCTAAAGACTGCCGCAGAGGTCGCTGTTGATCTTCGTTCTTATCTGACAGAATGGGTGCTGGTTGATCTGGTAAAGGCGGAGGATATCAAAGCTGCGTCTGACAGCCTGCTTACATTTGCTGAGGATCTTGGCGCTGACGTGGCAGCGGCGAAAAAAGAGATTGCAGCCGTCGCAGAGAGTTCAACGAAAAAGATGCAGGATATGGTTAAAGCTGGTACAGCCAATACTGTATGGGGCCATGACTATGCATCTGGCTTAACTCATTCTTTAAGAAGAGGCGCTCGCTGGGTGACAAGTAATCCCTGTAAGATTCAACTTTTCAAGAAGGATTTTCCAGATTATTATAAAGAGCTTGTAGCAGAGATTAAACGCGAAAACGCTGGCGAAACCACAGCTGTTATGGCAGCTCAGATGTTTACAAAGGTTTGCGCAATCAGTGCAAGAGCTCTCTATCCTATTTTTGAAGCTACCAACAAACAGTATGGCTTTGTATGCATGCAGGTAGATCCCCGAGACATCAAAGACACAGATGCTATGGTAAAACAGGTTGAGTTCTGGTATGACGCTATGAAGAAAGAGCTTCAGGTTGAGGAGCCCAATGTAGTGTTCAAGCTTCCAGCAGTTGAGGCCGCTCTTCCGGCAGCAAAGACTCTGCTTGAGAAGAATTATAAATTATGTATGACTTTGAACTTCACAGTGACTCAGCATATGGCATTTGCAGATATCCTTTGCAAGGGCACAAAGAATGAGTATCTTGTATTGATGGCAGGACAGTTGGATGACCAGATTGCAAAAGAATTGGAAGCAAAGGGTGTAGCCGATGCCAAGGCAATCGCTCAGCATGGTTCTGAAGCTGTTATGAGAAAGTCCTACAAAATGTTGGCTGAGAAAGGTTATAAGAACCTCTCCATTATGACTGCTGCTGTTCGTGGACCGTGGCACATTCAGAATTCCATGGCTCCTGTAGACGGAGCGCCAGTCCTTATCACTACTGTCACTGGCAAGATCAATGAGTTTGATGAGAATCCAACCGCCATTGCTTCTATCATGGATCAGCCTACGGATGAGAAGTACCTGGAAGTATTAAAGACTAGTGATGTATTTAACAAAGCTATCTGTACACCAGAAGAAGGGCTTCTGACTTGGGAGAACCTCTTTGAGTATCCTCCATTTGTCGCTTTCTTCACTCAGTTTACAGCAGCATACCAGGAGGTCGAGGACGACTTCAAATAAATCAGGAGGTTCCGCGTATATATGAATGTACAATTACCTTTTGGAAAAGATAAGATAGATCTTTCTATCCCAGATAAGAATTTTTTACAGACTTTGATGCCCAATGATATCGGTGAAGGATTGATGGGCGCTGACGAGGTTATTCGTGGCCTTGAAAATCCTATTAATTCTAAACGTCTTCGTGATATCGTGAAGGCTGGCCAGAAGGTTGTCATTGTTACCAGCGACATTACAAGACCCATGCCCTCCTATGTGGTTCTTCCTCATGTTCTGAAGGAACTGAACGAAGGCGGCGTCTCAGACAGCGATATTACCGTTGTGTTCGCTCTGGGAAGTCACCGGGCGCACACAGAAGAAGAAAAGAAAAAGCTGGTAGGCGAAGAGGTTTATAATCGTGTGTCCTGTATTGATTCCAAGGGCGAGTTTACTCATATGGGAACTACCAGCAGAGGAACACCAGTAGATATTTTTAAGCCAGTGGCAGACGCAGATGTCCGTATTTGCCTGGGAAATATTGAATTTCACTATTTTGCAGGCTACAGCGGCGGTTCTAAAGCTATCATGCCTGGCGTGTCTACCCGGGATGCCATTCAGTGCAATCACTCCCGCATGGTACAGGAGGAGGCAAAAGCCGGCGCTATAAAGGGGAATCCTATCCGTGAGGATATTGATGAAGTCTGTGAGAAGTTTGTACCAATTGATTTTATAGTAAATGTAGTTCTGGACGAGAAAAAGCGTATCCGTCGCTGTGTGGCCGGTCACTTTATTGACGCCCACCGGGAAGGTTGCCATTTCCTGGATCAGCTCTACAAAGTAAAAATCCCCAAGAAGGCAGATATTGTGGTAGTATCTGCTGGCGGATATCCAAAAGACATCAATCTCTATCAGGCTCAAAAGGCCCTGGATAATTCTAAACATGCCGTAAGGGACGGCGGTTGCATCATCTGGACCGCCTCCGCTTACGAAGGTTTAGGCGAGGGTGTCTTTGAGAAGTGGATGACTGGTCATGAGAAAGCCCATGATATGATTGAACATATTTCTCAGGACTTTCAGTTGGGGGGCCACAAGGCTGCTGCTATCGCTATGGTTTTGGAGAAAGCACAGATCATTCTTTATAGTGATTTAGAAGCAGACTTTGTTCGCAGTGTCCATTTAAAACCATGTTCTGACGTACAGGCCGAGCTAGATGCAGCATTGGAAAAATATGGCCCGGATGCAAGTGTAATCGTTATGCCCTATGGCGGTTCTACTCTGCCCTGTGTATAACTTATAAAGATATAAGCAGATTTATTTTTGGTATCCTTAATGATACCTTGAAAATAGGAATAAGTTTAAGAAAGGAAGGAAATTAAAACAATGGAAGCAAAAGAATACGTTGAAAGCTTAGTAGAAAAAGCTCGTGTAGCACAGAAACAGATTGAAAAATACTCTCAGGAGCAAGTTGACGCTCTCTGCCGTGAAATTGCCAAGACTGTATATGACAACGCAGAGATGCTTGCAAAAATGGCTGTAGACGAGACCAGAATGGGCGTCTATGAAAATAAGGTAGCAAAGAACAAAGGAAAAGCTCGTGTAATCTGGAATGATCTGAAAGGCAAAAAGAGCGTGGGTATCATCAATCGTTATCCAGAGCAGGGAATCATTGAGGTTGCTAAACCTATGGGTGTAGTTGCAGCTATCACTCCTACCACCAACCCCATTGTTACTCCAATGTGTAACGCTATGTTTGCAATAAAAGGCCGCAACGCTATCATCGTAGGACCACATCCCCGTTCCAAAGCATGCAGCACCAAGACTGTAGAGCTGATCAATGAACGTCTGGCAAAGCTTGGCGCACCAGAAAATCTGATTCAGTGTGTACCAGAGCCAACTATGGAGATCTCCGGTCTTTTGATGAAAAGTTGTGACGTTGTTCTGGCCACAGGTGGCCCAGGTGTGGTAAAAGCTGCTTATTCTTCTGGAAAACCATCCTACGGCGTAGGCGCCGGCAACGTACAGTGTATCTTAGATGATGATGTAGATTACGCAAAGGTCGTTCCTATGATTATTGAAGGACGTATCTTTGACAATGGTATTATCTGCTCCGGTGAGCAAAATGCAATTACTCCTGCTTCCAAGGTTGACGAGCTGATTGCTGAGTATAAGAAAAATAACGGTGTGGTAATCGAGGATCCTGCACAGATTGACGCTCTGCGTAATGCTATGTTCCCAGGCGGTGTCATGAACAAGGATCTGGTTGGTCAGTCTGCTCTGAAGGTAGCAGAAGCAGCTGGTATCGATGTTCCTGCTGATACTCGCGTACTTCTTGTAAAAGCTCCCGCTTACGGCAAAGAAGATTACTTCTCAAAAGAGAAAATGTGTCCTGTTATGTCACTTTATACATACAATACCTGGGAAGAGGCTATTGCAATTGCAGATGCAAACCTTGCTGTAGAAGGTCGCGGACACAGTGTAGCCATTCACTCCAACAATCAGGAGCATATTGAGGCTGCTGCTCAGGTGCTTCCTGTTTCCAGATTCCTGGTCAACCAGGTATGTGCTACAAACAATGGCGGAAGCTTATTCAACAGTCTGTCTGCAACTACTACACTTGGATGCGGAAGCTGGGGCGGCAACACAATCAGCGAGAACTTAAGCTGGAAGCATCTGTTCAACGTAAGCCGTATCGCTACTGTAAGACCTGGCGCTGTAGCTCCAACCGACGAAGAAATCTGGGGGTAATGAATTTTGAAATTATTAGAGTATAAGGCAAAAGAGCTCTTTGACAAATATGGCGTTCCTACTATGAACGGCTGTGTCATTGATTCTTCTGAAAATATGGAACAGGAAATCGAAAAAGCCGGTCTTTCCTATCCTGTTGTTGTTAAAGCACAGGTTCAAATTGGTGGTCGTGGCAAAGCGGGTGGTATCCGCTTTGCTGATACACCTGGGGAAGCTAAGAAGCATTGTGAAGATCTACTTTTCACCGAGCTCCGCGGTTACAAAGTTAACCAGTTATTAATTGTTGAAAAGTCTGAAAACAATAAGACAGAATTATATCTGTCCATTATGTTAGATCGTTTGACAAAGTGCCCAATTATCATTTTCTCCGCAAATGGTGGTATGGAAATCGAGCAAACCGCAAAAGAAGATCCAGATAAGATTATCAAAATCGTAATTGATCCTTTTGTGGGAATCAAAGACTATATGGCAACTTATCTCCTTTCCAAATCAGGAATGGATCTGTCCTATAAAAAACAGCTTACAGCTATGTTGACAAAATTATACGCTGCTTTCATGGATTATAGCTGCATGCTGGTTGAGATTAACCCACTTGTTATCAATGCAGAAGATAAATTGGTGGCTTTGGATGGAAAAGTTGACATTGACGACAGTGCAATGTTCCGTCTTCCAGACATTCAGGAATTTGCTGAACAATTACAGCCTGATAATCCTCTTATCAAGGAAGCTGCAAAATACAATTTCCTCTACATCCCCATTGATGAAGAGGGAACCATCACAGTTGTCTCCAATGGTTCTGGTATGCTTATGAGCTGTATCGACCTCATTTCCAAGGAAGGCATGAAGGTTAGCGCAGTTCTGGACCTTGGTGGCGGTGCAACTTCTGACCGTATTAAAGAGGCAATTCGGATTCTGCTTTCCACACCTGGGGCAAAAGCTCTTCTGATCAATATCTTCGGTGGAATTACACGTTGTGATGAAGTTGCCGGCGGTGTAAAGATGGCTCTGGAAGAGGCACATCAGGATAAGATTGTTGTAGTTCGTATGGAAGGTACGAACAAGGATATTGGACTTGCAACCATCGACAGCATCAAAGATGTAGATATTGTATCTGTGCCCGGCTTGCGGGAATGTGTAAAAGCTCTTGCAGATAGGAGGGACAGACTATGAGTATTTTAATTGACGAAAGCACAAAATTAATCGTACAGGGTATTACAGGACGTGAAGGTTCTTATCATACAGAGCAGATGATCAAATATGGCTCTCATGTGGTAGGCGGTGTCACTCCAGGCAAAGGCGGACAGGAAGTATGTGGTGTTCCCGTATTCAACTCTGTAAAAGAAGCTATGGCAGCCACAGGCGCCGACGCTACCGTTATCTTTGTTCCAGCTAAGTTTATGAAAGATTCTGTAATGGAAGCTATTGACGCCGGCATGAAGATGGTATTTACCATTGCTGAACATGTTCCAGTACATGATATGATGTACTGCTATCATCTGGCAAAAGCTAGAGGCGTAAAATTGTTTGGACCAAACTCCTTCGGTGTTATCTCCCCAGGTAAGACAAAAGCTGGATTTATGGCTGGCTATTTCTTCTCCCAGGGAAGTGTAGGCGTCATGAGCCGAAGTGCAACCAACTGCTATGAGACAGTTAAGATGATGACTGATAATGGCATCGGCCAGTCTACCTGTGTAGGCGTGGGCGGAGACATGATTCCAGGTACTACTTTTGTAGAATTGCTTCCTGACTTTGAAGCTGATCCTGATACAAAAGCAGTTGTAATCATCGGTGAGATCGGAGGAAGTGAAGAAGAGTTGGCAGCAGCTTACATCAAAGAGCACTTCACGAAGCCCGTAGTAGCCCTGATTGCAGGGAAGAATGCTCCCAAAGGCCGTAGCATGGGTCATGCAGGCGCTATTGTATCCGCAGACGGAACTGGAAGCGCTGCTAACAAAGAAAAAGTCCTTCGCGAGGCAGGCGTATACTGTGCCGACAGTACCCAGCATATCGTTGATATTCTGTTGGATCTGAAAAAGGAAGGCAAGATTTAATCTTTATTCTATGATATTCATGCTATATCTGGCATTGTCAGTATGGCTGAATGATATATACACCAATCTCTCACTCAAAGTTAAGTTGGAAAAAGAGCGAAGCATATGCTTCGCTCTTTTTCTGTATGGCAAATAAGGAGTCGTCCACCAATATATGCCATATTCTTTCTAATTTTTCGTTAGATCTGCTTTCTAATGTATAAAATTCATCCGTGCAAAGACTTCTTTTTCTGGTATTTTGTACCTTTCTTTTCCCAGAGCAATGCTCTTTATTAGAAACGCCATATTACGAGCAAGGGTACGCATCATCTGCAGTCCCTCTATATCCTGGCTTGCTTCCCCAGGCACGGCTCCATGAATCCCATTCCAGTACTGTCCCGAAGCAATGGGCATCCCAGAAATAGCAAAAAATTTATTAAGTTCATCGTAAGTAGCCGTAAGTCCGCCGCGTCTTGCAGCGGCCACCGCTGCTCCTACCTTCATGGTTTTGTCAAAAGGTGTACTGTAAAAAAGTCTTGTAAGAAAAGCAATCAATGTAGCATTGGCAGAAGCATAATAGACTGGGCTTCCCACTACCAGCCCGTCACATTCTTCAAACTTTTCTGCTGCCTCATTTACCGCATCCTCAAAGATACACCTACCCTTTTCAGAACATTTCCGGCAACCAATGCACCCTCTGATATCTTTCTTTCCAATATGTAGAATCTCTGTCTCAATCCCCTCTTCCATAAAAACTTTTTCCATTTCATGCAAGGCAGTAAAGGTATTTCCCTGTTCATTTGGACTTCCATTCACCATAAGTACTTTCATAGATATTTCTCCCTTCCTTTCATTTATTTCATTCAGTTTAACATAACATTTGCTGCTATATTTAGCAATTATGGTATCCTTTTACCATTTGGTAGACTTCACTATATGACAATCCCTGCTCCCCAGCCAGCCTCTTCACACTCTCATACTCAGGATAGCATACCTCTTCCTCATCAAACATGCACACCTTCACCTTTACAGGGCCATAAGGTGTCTCCACCTCCTCTATCCGCCGAGGTAAAGTGTCTCGCTGCACTTGATAGCGGCGCACTCCTATGGTCGTTGTCTCTCGGAACAAAATTTTATCCATATCCCGAATCTTCTCTTCATCGCAAAGGACAGAGATCTGATAAGCCGGACGGTTTTTCTTCATATAGATAGGTGTAAAGAATACATCTCTGGCTCCCGCCTCTAGTAAGCACTCCATCGTATAACCCAAGATCTCACCGGAACAGTCATCTATATTACTCTCCAGCATCCAAAGCTCCCCCTCCGGCTCTTCTTCAATCAGCATAGCCCTCAGCACATTTGCCTTTGGAAAATCTTTTTTGCCGGCTCCTAGACCAATCACCTGTACAGTAAACTTTTTCTTCGGCTTCTGTCCCTCAGACAGAGCTGCAATAGCTGCGCCTGTGGGCGTAACCATCTCACCATCTTGTTCTGTCTGTCGAAGGGGAAGCCCATGGCTGGATGCAATCTCAAGAACTGCTGGGACAGGAACGGGCAAGATTCCATGCTGGCAGTGAACATGTCCCTGTCCCTCCCAGATATCCGATACAAGCACCCTGTCTATGTCAAGCTCTTCCAGACATGCCGCTGTAGCCACAATATCCACAATGGAATCTACCGCGCCTACTTCATGAAAATGTACTTCATCTGCCGGACGTCCGTGAACCTTTCCCTCCGCATCTGCTACAATCTGAAACATGTTCTTAGCAAGCTCAAGAACTCTTGGTTTTAGGCCTGCTCCATCCAACATCTGCTCAATATCTCTCCATGTACGATGTTCATGGTCATGAGAGTGGGTATGTATATTTTTTAAAATCACATCAAAATCACAGGCATCCAGTCCAGCTTTCTGAACTCTTCCAATCCGTATCTCATAGCCTTCCAAAGGAAGCTGAGCCAATGTCTGGCGCAAATTCTCCTCTGTAGCCCCCAGATCCAGTAAGGCCGCTACCGTCATATCTCCGCTGATTCCAGAATAACATTCCAAATATAAAGTCTTTCCCATACTAAGATTCTCCTCCCCGCACTGCAAGTCGATTGATCTGTGTAGCCACATACCCAGCTCCATATCCGTTGTCTATGTTCACAACTGTAATCCCATTTGCACAGGAATTCATCATAGTCAGAAGCGCCGACAGGCCTTCGAAGCTGGCTCCATAGCCCACGGATGTGGGTACTGCAATGACAGGCACGTCCACAAGCCCTGCCACAACACCTGCAAGGGCTCCCTCCATGCCTGCCACTGCGATGACACAGTTAGCTCCCTGGAAATGCCCCATATTAGCCAGGAGCCTGTGTATGCCCGCCACTCCCACATCGTAGAGCCTCAGCACCCTTGTCCCAAAAAACTCCGCCACCTGGGCCGCTTCCTCAGCCACAGAGATATCAGCCGTTCCTCCTGTACAGACTACCACCTTACCTATCTGCTCTTTCTCATGCTTCTCAATCTTCAACACCCGGGAAATAGGGTCGTAAACTGCTTCTGGCAACAGATTCCTTACTGCCTCATACTGCTCCCCACTGGCTCTGGTCCCCAGCACATCAACCCCTTCAGCCGTCAATGTCTGATAGATCTTCACCAAGTGCTCCTCAGCCTTTCCGCTGCAATATATAACTTCCTCAAAGCCCTGGCGAAGCTTCCGGTGATGATCAAGCTTCGCAAAGCCCAGATCTTCATAGGGAAGGTTTTTAAGCTGCCTCTCTGCCTCTTCTATATCAACAGCTCCCTCTTTCACTTGTCTTAATAATTCTGTCACATCCATGTTTTCAAATCCTTATTTCATTAGTCTTATAAAATTGTATCATCACTCCTTCCAAATAACAAGCATTATAAAACTGGTTTCATTATTTTACCTCGCCATTCAGGACTTTGCAGTTACTTCATGTGTAATCTTACCTTCTGTAAAAAATTCTTCAATATTATTTATGGTAGTTGACGCAATGTTAAGGAGGGCTTCTTCCGTCAAAAACGCCTGATGAGAGGTAATGAGTACATTGGGCATGGACACAAGAAGCTGTAACATTGCATCATCTACTACTTCCCCAGAACAATCCTCAAAGAAATAGCCTGCCTCCTCCTCATATACGTCCAGCGCCACTGCGCGAAGCTGTTTGTTCCAGAGCGCCTCCACCAGCGCGCCACTGTCCACCAATGCTCCCCGGGAGGTATTAATTAGAATCGCTGTACTTTTCATCATTTCAAACCGTCGCCCGTTTGCCAGATGATAGCTGTCGTCTGTCAGAGGGCAGTGTAGGGAAATAAAATCACTCTCCCGGAATAGAGTGTCCAGATCTGTATACTCAATATTAGGTTGAGGATAGGGGTCATATGCGATTATCTTCAGCCCAAATCCACGACAGATATCAATAAATACACGGCCGATTGTTCCTGTTCCCACTACTCCCATGGTCTTCCCATGAAGGTCCACACCAGTCAGTCCGTTCAAACTGAAATTATATTCACGAGTCCGATTGTATGCTTTGTGTATTTTTCGATTCAGAATAAGCAGCATGGCTATTGCATGTTCTGCCACTGCGTAGGGAGAGTAAGCTGGTACTCTTGCAACTCTCAATCCATCTAAGGCATTTAAATCCAGGTTATTAAAGCCTGCACATCGCATAGCGATCAGCTTCACACCAAGACGGTTTAACTCTTTCATAACTTCTGTATCCAGAATATCGTTCACAAAAGCACATACTACATCGCAGCCCTTCGCCGAATCTACCGTACTGCGGTTCAGCTTATGTTCCATAAACTTTATTTCCATATTTTCTTTACAGCATTTCTCAAAAACTTCCTGTTCATATGGTTTTGTATCAAAAAAAGCTATTTTAATCAAAGCAATGCCTCCTGCACTCATAATTTTTCTTATTGTATGGAAAGTTCCTTTTTGCTATACTTATAAAATAAGAAAATTACTAATTGCAACTAATTACCGTACCCTCAGTGTACAGAGGGTATGCATATGGAGGATTAAAATTTTATGAAACTTTTAGTATGTAATGCGGGAAGTACATCTTTGAAATTCAAACTATTTATTATGCCTGGAGATCAGGTTCTGGCCGAAGGCAAGGTTGAGCGGGTAGGAAGCAAAGACAACGCTATATTTCATTTCAAAAAACCAGATGGCTTTAAAATTTTTCGTGAGGGACTATGTATTCCCACCTACACAGAGGGAATACAAATGTTCCTGGACTGTCTTCTGAATCCAGAATATGGCGTACTCTCCGATCTTCGGGAATTGGAACGGGTAGGCTTTAAAACCGTTCTTTCCAAAGGGCATTATGGAATCCATGAGCTGACTCCTGAAGTACTAAAGGGTATGGAGGATTACCTTGTAGTGGCTCCAGCTCATAATATTCCTTATCTGGAAGCCATTCGCCAGTTCCAAAAGCTTACCCCTGACGCTATGCTAGTAGGGGCTTTTGAGACGGCTTTCCACACCACCATCCCATTGGAGCGCAAGCTCTATGGTATTCCTTATGAGTGGTATGAAAAATATGGTATTGAGCGTTTGGGCTACCACGGTGCCTCTCACAGCTATGTGGCTGAAACCCTGGAATCTCTTTATGGTACTACCGGGAAAACCATCTCATGTCATTTAGGGGGAAGTGGCTCTCTCTGTGCTATTGATAATGGAAAAAGTGTGGATACCAGCTTCGGCCTCTCTTTACAAGTCGGCTTAATTCAATCCAACCGCAATGGCGACATGGATCCCTTTATTGTTCCCTTCCTGTTAAAAGAAGGAATGGAGCTGGATGAAGTTCTGGAGGGCTTAAGTAAGCGTGGTGGTCTTCTTGGAATCTCTGGTGTCAGCAATGACTTAAGAGATATTGAGGATGCTGCCAAGGCAGGAAATGACAGAGCAAAACTGGCCATCGACGTATTTTGCAATGGTATTGTCCGCTATATTGGTTCTTACTATGCAGAGCTGGGGGGGCTTGATCATCTTGTCTTCACTGGTGGAATTGGAGAGCACGGCTGCACTGTACGCAAGATTGTCTGTGCTCAATTGAAGCATATGGGAATCCTTCTGGATCCAGAGAAGAATCTCTCTTACAGTCAAAATGCAGTGATCTCCACTGAGGATTCACCTGTAAAGATTCATGTCATCCCTGCCAATGAGGAACTCGGAGTAGCTCGGAAAACTTATGGCTATCAAAGAAGTTGAATTTGATTTTTTCCATTGCTCACTACCCATTTTTTTGATATAATAAACGAAAGATCTAGCAAAAATTATCATTTATTTGGTCAAATATATAAAAATTGGGAGGCGCATACATCATGGATATGCTAAAAAATTGTCGCAAAGCAGAAGTCTACGACCCATCCGATACAATGCTCTGTGTTTCAGAGGTATTCTGTGACTTGTCCAATCAAATATGGGTATCGGTTTCCCCTGATTTCCCTTGGGAAGACTTTGAATATTATAATATTATATTTTTTGATCCAGTTGCCGGCCTGGTTCACTGTCAATGTACTCTAAGCAGTCCACAGGAGACTTCCGAAGAGCGTCTTTCCTTGCTCTGTACTATACTGGAAGTTTTAGAATCTCAACAGCGTAGACAGGATCTGAAAATTCCTCTGGAAATGGAACTGGAGATATCTTATGTCAAGAAACCAGCCGGTTCATCCGATCTGCCTTCAAGCTTTACTGCCGTCACCCGCAATATCAGTGCAGGAGGCGTGTACGTGATTTGCCCGTTCCAATTGCCTGAAGGAGCAGTGATCGAGTTTCAATTACAGGGGGCAGCCAAGCCGCTTTTACTCACTGCTTCTGTGCTTAGGAGCGAGGAATTGCCGCCCAAAAAGAATATACCTCAATATGGTCACGGTTGCCAGTATCTGGAATTAAAGCCCAAAACTGAGGCCGCATTGAGAAACTACATATTCCGTAAACAACGGGAACGTCGTTTTTAATTTTATAATAATATCTTCATTAATAAAAGGATGCTACCCTCAGCGGACTAAGAGTAGCATCCTTTTAACACTAAACTTTTATTTCTAAAGCAATCTATTCAGAAGCCTCTAAAATGCGAATGGTATCTGCGGTTGTTTGATAATCTCCTTTTACCTGCTCTACCAGCCCACCTGCTTCTTCACTCCAACCGCTTCGCAGCGCTTCCGTCAGTTTACTGCTTGAATCCAGCAATTTCGAAAATCCCAAGTTCTGACATACACCTTTGATTGTATGTGCAGCACGAAATGCGTCCTCATAATTTTGCTCCTCTAAAGACTGGCATAAAAGATCGTAACTGCCATCATTTAAAAATTTTAATACAAACTTTCGAACAAGCTTTTCGCTGCGTAACCGGCCAATCACGTCTTGATAATCGCCATTTATGGCAGTATAAAATTCTTGCAAAGTCATAATACCTTCCTCCTTAACTTATGATTTGGTTTTATTGGCAGACGCATCTTCACTGCCATCGATAGTCGAAATAGCTGAGAACATATTATTCATAGAACCTTGGTAAAAGCGGTACTTTCCTCGCCCAGAACGCTTTACAGAGTAAAGTGCCTGATCGGCAGAGTGGAACAATTCTTCGTAATCTGTTCCAATATCCTCTGTCTGTGCAATGCCCATACTAATTGAAATAATAAAGTCCTCATACTGTCCAATTAGTGAATCAAAAATACGCTTAATAATCGGCTCTAACTCCATCTTATATTCGAGAAAAATTAAAAACTCGTCTCCACCAACACGTGCTGCAATATCTGCCCCTCGAATACTCTGTTTTAGTTGCTTCGCCATATGTTTTAGTACCTGATCACCAAAAATATGGCCGTAAGTATCATTTGCTGATTTAAAGTGATCTAAATCAAAAATAGCCAATGCATAGTTTTTATCTGAGCGCGTCTCCATACGGGCAATAATCTGCTCCTTAGCACTGGCGTGATTCAGTAGTCCAGTCAGTGCATCATGACTGGCTTTTTGCTTCAGGGAATCCAAAAGTCTGCGGGAGTCATGGATATCTACAGCCTTTCCAATGACGCCCTGATACACAGGTGGTTCATCCCCAGACCACATGGCGCGAGCTATGATCCGATGCCATCGAGCTTCTCCCTGATAATAAAGCTTGCAATCATGTTGAACGATGGGATCTTTGGGCGTCGTATTACGCAATTCCCGGGCCATCTGTTTCCACTCTTCCAATTTGAGTATCGCCAAGGCTTTAGAATTTTCATAGGGAGCCATCACTACTTCTTCCATTCCCAGTTGCTCTGCACTCCATGGTGTCAACGTCACCATAGACGGTGACACATGATACTCAAACTGAATTTCCCGTGACATCATAGCAAAGAAATTATATTTTTCACGTTCACGCTCTAAAAGCTGAAGAGTCCGATCTGACACTGTCAGCTCATCGTGGTGCATCATTTCCCTAGCTATTTTATACATCTCTCGCTCATTTTCTTCCTCAGGAGTCGTCCGTCCCATGGCATCCTGAATATCATCTGATATATCTGTCAGACATTCCAACACTTGTGGATTAAAAGAACCACACTGTCCATCTATAATCATATGAACAGCCGTCTCATGAGAGTAAGCCGCTTTATAAACACGTTCGCTGGTCAATGCATCATACACATCTGCCAGAGCCACAATCTGAGCAGAGATGGGGATTTCATCTCCCTTCAGCCCATCAGGGTAGCCTCGTCCATCGTATCGTTCATGATGCCAGCGACAAATTTCATAGGCGTACTTAACTAGTAGTTCATTTTGATACATCTGAACATCTTTCAGCATATCTGCGCCCTGACGGGAATGTGTCTTCATCACAGCAAATTCTTCATCCGTCAGTCTGCCTGGTTTATTCAAAATTTTCTCATCAATGGCAATTTTTCCAATATCATGTAAAGCCGATGCTGTACTGATCAGAGAAATATCATGTTCTGAAAGCTCATATTGCTCAGTCTTTTGAACTAGGCATCTCAACAACAATTCTGTCAGAATATGTACATGACGAACATGCTGTCCACTCTCACCATTACGGAATTCAACAATATGGCTGAGAATATCGATCATCATGTTATTGTTCTGTTCTTTTTCATAAATTTGCTCGCTCACCATACCAATCAGCTTTTTCTGCTTCGCATACAGCAGAATCGTATTTACCACACGGTGATGAACAATCAGAGCATCAAAAGGACGAGTGATAAAATCACTCACACCTAGCTCATACGCACGTTCTATATAGGAAGAGCTGGTCTCTGCCGTAATCATAATCACAGGAATATCTTCAATCCATCGATTTTCATTCATTACAGCCAACACACCAAAGCCATCCATTTCTGGCATGACAATGTCAAGTAACAGCAGAGACAACTCCATACCATATTTTTGAATCGCCGCTACTGCCTGAACGCCATTCTCGGCTTCCATAATTTCATATTCATCTCCAAGCATATCCGCAAGAATAGAACGGTTCATCTCAGAGTCATCTGCAATTAAAATTGTCTGTTCTTTATTTATAGTAATCACTTCCTTGTACTGCAAAATGTTCGGTTTCACAACCAAAATTACTATTTTAGTCTACCATATGATACCCAAAACAGCAAGTATAGATTTTATATATGCCCTTGTGTATAAAAAAGAACTGGCGGATTTTCCGCCAGCTCTTACCGTTTCATTTAAATGGAGCTTACATTCATATCTACATTGCCACTTACGCCATCCACTGTGCCTTTTGACGTATTCTGCCAGATATCATAGCGTCCACCATAAGTACATTTAGCTGCATACTGTGCTACCCAGATACGATAGCTACTTGGGAACTGGGATGGATCCAGATGCTCGGAAAACCAGTTCTTACTTGCATATACCATTGGTGTATAGCCAGAATTTGCCACTGTATTACAAAATGCAATGGTGATTCTGGTACGATCTGCTTTTGAGAGTCCATCTGCACGGCCCGCTCCGCCATTTGCATACTCGCTGTCAATGGCGATAGGCATATTGATTCCATACGTTCCAGCCAGCTTCACTGCCATACTTGCCTCTTCTACAGCCTCAGCCTCAGTTACTGCCTGGCTGAAGAAGTATACTCCTACACGCAATCCTGCTGCCTTTGCCCCAGTAATGTGAGATCTGAACATAGGATCTTCTACAAGGACGCCTGAACCATAGCCACGGTATCCACAGCGGATAATCGCAAAGTTGATACCTGCATTTTTAACTTTCGTCCAGTTAATGCTCTTCTGGAATTTGGACACATCAATGCCAATGGTACCAGAACGCACACCCTCACTGCTGAATGTGTACTGAATACCCTGAATGGTCTGGGTACCCGTCACCTTATTGCCCTCTTTGTCAAAGTAATAAGTTGCACCGTCAATTGTCTGCCAGCCAGTATATTTGTAGGTTCCAGTGCCTTCCATAACGGGCTCACTGGTAGTATCATAGACGATCTTTTCTGTCGCTGTTGCGCTTACCAGGCGCAAGCCATTGCTTCTTACAGATGCAGTTCCTGGCTCCCCGCTTTGAGTCGCATCAATAGTCTGTACGCTCTGGGGTTGCTGAATCGTTCCTTCTGATGAGTTTGTCCCATCTGATGGCTGATTTACTACTAAATCTGGATTATTTTGTCCACAATATGTACATTTATTTGTAGTAGCATCATAGCTGTGTTTGCTGGGGTCCGCAGGAACTGACTGCTTATCATTGCAGGTAGAGCAGGTCTGCTCTCCCGCTGTCTGACAGGTTGGGGGAGTCGTCACCGTATAATTATGAGTATGGCTGCCATCCACTACACCACATACCGTACATTTCCCGTCCTGATAATTATGAGCAGTCTTTGGAATAGCTTCTTTCTTTGTGTCTCCGCAGATGCTGCAAGTGGAAGTCTTCTCTCCCTCTGCTGTACAAGTAGCCGCAGTCGTCACTTCATCCACATATGTATGAGTGCAAGCTACATCGGCGCCGCATCGATCACATTTTCCATCCTTGTCCTCGTCCACATGGTGCTTAGCCGGCTCACTTATAATTTTTACATACATAGGCGTGCCGTACTCGTCAATCTTCTGACGCATGATCTCTGTCTTGGTAGATTCCACATACTCTACGGTATCCGTCATAATTGTAGCTGTTCCCGCGTCACTGTTGCCATTTGTATTGGAATCCTCTTTGGCGACATTAATCTCACTTTCTTTTTTTATCTCATCTGAAACATCAATAGCTTTATATTCAATATTTGCCTTTACATCAGTGGTAATATCCTTGGGAGCACTGTAGGATCCAGTAGACTTCATGGAAATATTACACTTGCCCGGAGCTATATCTTTGATATATATGATGCCATCTTTGTCATCATCTTTATAACTCTGAGTCTTTTTATTGGCGTCTGTCACAGAGATCTCAAAGGCTGTACCTGTAATAACCTTGCCATTCTTCTCGTTAACAATCTTCACCTTCAAATCCTTGTCCATAGACGTAGCCTTCAGGACAACAGATATCTCCTTATTCTCTACTTTTGCTGCCTCAGTATTATCCCCATCCAGCCTGGTCAGCTCAGCTACATAAGATTTGTTCATGGAAAGTCCTACGACTTTTGCTTCTGCGGGCTCCTGAACTTCCTCCCTGGGAGCCTCAGCACGCAAATCTCTGACAGTAGGAATCATATCTTCTGTCACATTCGCTCTCGATGCACAACCGCTCAGCATTGATACGGCCAGGCTTACAGAAAGGAGGGCTGCCCAAAACTGCTTTTTTTTCATTCTTTTTCTCCTCATCTCAATTTTTTGATCAATCTATCCACCTAAATCCAAATTTTCCAAGTTAATCTTTAGTATAACATCCTTTTTTTTCAATTTCAACCATATATATAAAAAAGTTAACATAAAAAAATGGAATACCCACCAGGATATTCCATTTTTTTATTATTCTTGAGTCTTCAATGTAAAGATACGCTCAAATGTCAATTTTGACAGGGCTGTTTCCACAGGAGTAAAGGTGTGAGCCTCTTGAAGCTTTTGATATTTTTCTGTATAGAGATCATCTTTTCTCCTCTGAACAATCGTCCCTTTCTGATTGTCTGTGGCTTCCTGATCAAAAGTACTGACCATCTGTACTGCATAATAACCAGTGCTGGTCTCTATCAACTCTGCAAATTCACCATCTGCCAGAGCATTGGCCGCTGTCTGCACCTCCTCTGCAATCGCAGTACTTCCCTCTCCATATGTGATAGAGCTTGCAGTTCGCTCTTTTGCCTCTGCTGCTGCGCTTAAGTCTCCGCTCTCCTTTGCTGCATCCAGAATTTCCTGAAGGGCTGCTTTCTTCTCTGCTTTTTCCTCATCTGTCAGCTCAATAACATTTCCTGCTTCATCATACTCAGTGCCTGATGTGGATTCAAATAAATAGGAGATTCTCTTCTGTGCTGCTTCCTCGTCGGACACCTCGGTGTCCACATCCGCAGTCAGGGCAGTATACATTTTGTTTTCCAATGTCATAAGGGTCAGGACATGTTCCACTGTCGCCTGATCTGCTGTAACGGCCTTTTTAGCCTTATCCGTATTAGTTGACAAAAATTTCGTAGCCGCTTCTGTAATCGCAGCCTTCTCGTCTTCTGTCAGAGCCACCTGATAGTTGGGAGCCTCAGCTTCCAGAATGTACAGCTTTTTGAACTCTTCTATCAGAGTTTCCTTAGCCGTCTCCCCATAAATTACGCCCGTTCCTGACATATCCTGCTGATATATATTGCTCTCGCCGCCAAACAGGCCTCCATAATAAGTCTCCATCTGTGCCTGCTGATAACGCAACATGAGGTTAAACTCTCCTAGGGGTATATTCGTCTCATCCATGGTGGCAATCGTCTCAGAACCATCCAGACTGCTCTGTGCGCAACCACACAGGGCCAAAGCCAGTACCACAATCATCGATAAGAGTGCAATGACTTTATTCTTCCTATTCATAAACATAACTACCTTTCCTTCATTTCTACAGATGTCCTTTGGACATCGAAGTCTTCTTTTATCCTTTGTTCATTATAGTCTGTCTTGGGCATTCAGGCAAGGACTTCTTGTCCTAATACACAAACTTTTCACTGCTGTCGTGCTTATATTTTGCAAAACGGTCGCCCGCTATGAAAGGAGCTCCCCAGGCGCCCCATCTACTCTGTGATCATCTCCTCTACCAAAACCGTCTCCCAAACGTCTTCCTCGATCACTAGCGGCGTCTCTTCCTTCCATTCCTCCAGAAGTCCATCCAAATATTCTTCCCTGCCAGACCATTTCAGCGCTTCTATATTTTCTTGTGTAGCCTCTTCGTCATAATCCGATACGTGCTGGACAACGTAATATCCGTCTTCTGTCTCTATCAATCCTGAGACGCCCCCGAGTTCAAGCTCTCTTGCTGCTTGGGCTACCTGCTCGTGAGCACCGCCATCTGTCATTTCATTAAAATACACATCAATAATTGTATGTGAAATCTCGTCCCCCGCAGCCGTAATATCTCCTAACTCACGAGCCCGAAGGGCGAATTCTTCTGCATCTTCCTGGATCTGAACCAGCTCTTCTTCTGTAAATGGAGTGTGGTTCCCCTCAGCATCATAAGTTCCCATAGTAGAAAAAAGGCAATAACTCAGCTTTCCTACCTGGGCTTCCTCCTCCTGGATTTCTGGATTGTAAGCCTCCTGAATTGCAGAGGCCACCTTAGCTGCAAGTTCATTATACTCTAGTAGCTCCTCCACATTTTCTTTTGTAGCGCCGGCTGCTTCCAGCACAGAGGGAGTATTTGTTTCCATAAAAGAAGCTGCCCGCTTTTCAATCACTTCTTTTTCTTCTTTTGTCAACTCTATCTCATAATCCTTTGCATGAACACACAGCAGATGCAGTCTTACTAAGGTATCCATGACATCCTGCTTTAAGACATCAGCAAAAGTTCCCTGGTCATCGCCAAATTCTTCCTGCCACATATTTCCGCTTGCAAACTCATCATAAGAATATTCCCATTGTTCCTGTAGCATCCTTGTGTAAAAAACTGCCTCTTCCAGATATATAATATCGCTGCCCAGGTGTGCTACTGGCGTCCTCTGATTTTCTTCTTTTCCGCAGCTACTTAGCAGGCTGCCCACAAGTAAGCAGATTGCAAACAGTACCCCAATTCTTCTTTTTCTCTTTTGTTTGTTCATGTTTTCATTCCTCCAGCAAAATCTGCATCTGTTCCAGAATTCCTCCTATTAATTCCATGCTGTCTTTTTCTTTGTCTCGGCTGTTTTTTGTTCTCCGATAGAAGAGTCCTGGTTTCTCTCCCGTCACCAGCTTCATCCTTCCCCCAAAATGGGAGATGAACTCAGGAAAAGCTGCCGGATTCAGCTTTGCCTTTTTATATAGAAGGAATCGTATCTCTTCTGGCCTCTCCAGAACCTCCTGGACATAGACTTTGTGCGCCCGAACCTTCAGTTCTGCCACAGCCAGCAGATTCAGCACAGATTTAGGGGCGTCCCCAAACCGATCCAAAAGTTCCTCCAACATATCTTCACATTCCTCTTTTGTCTCGATACCCGCCATGCGTTTATAGATGTCCAGCTTTTGGCTCTCATTTCGAATATAAGTATCAGGAATAAAAGCATCCAATTCCATATCCACTAAAGTCTCAAATTCATCCTCAGACACAGAAATTCCCTTCTGCTTTTTCACAGCCTCATTTAACATTTTACAGTACAGATCATAGCCTACTGCCTGCATATGGCCATGTTGCTGGGCCCCCAGAAGGTTTCCTGCCCCGCGTATCTCCAAATCCCGCATAGCAATCTTAAATCCACTGCCAAGCTCTGTAAACTCCCGGATAGCTCCAAGGCGCTTTTCTGCCACCTCTTTCAACATCTTATCTCGCTTATACATCAAAAATGCGTAGGCTGTCCGGTTCGAACGCCCCACTCGTCCCCGGAGCTGGTAAAGCTGAGACAGGCCCATATTGTCTGCATCATGGATAATCATGGTATTCACATTGGAAATATCAAGTCCCGTTTCGATAATAGTCGTGGATACCAGCACATCAATATCTCCTGCAATAAAGTCATACATAATCCGTTCCAGCTCATTCTCTTTCATCTGTCCGTGGGCATATACTACATTTGCCTCCGGGATCAGCTCTGCAATCCGTGTGGTAATATCAGCGATGGTATTAACCCGATTATATACATAATAGACTTGCCCTCCCCGAGATAATTCACGTGTGATAGCTGCCCGGACCATTTCGTCGTCATATTCCATCACATACGTCTGAATAGGCACCCGATCTTGCGGCGCCTCCTCCAGCACACTCATGTCTCGAATTCCAATAAGGCTCATATGAAGGGTCCTTGGTATTGGTGTAGCCGTCAGAGTGAGAACATCCACATTTTCCTTTAATTTTTTAATCTTTTCCTTGTGAGCCACTCCAAAGCGCTGCTCCTCATCGATAATCAGGAGTCCCAAATCTTTAAAGTGCACATCAGAGGAAAGTACCCTGTGGGTTCCTATGACAATATCTACAAGTCCCTTTTTCAGATCGGCCAGTGTCTTCTTTTGTTCTGTGGGTGTTCGAAATCTAGATAAGAGATCCACCCGGACCGGAAATTCTTTCATTCTCTGAACAAAAGTATTATAGTGCTGCTGGGCCAGAATCGTAGTGGGGACCAGATACACAACCTGTTTATTCTCCTGAACTGATTTAAAGGCTGCACGAATGGCAATCTCTGTCTTGCCATAACCTACATCTCCGCAGATCAGGCGATCCATGATCTTTGTGCTTTCCATATCCCGTTTGACAGCTTCGATGGCCATCTGCTGATCCTCAGTCTCCTCAAAAGGGAATAATTCTTCGAATTCCACCTGCCAAACGGTATCCGGTCCATAGACATAACCTTCCTTCTCCTGGCGTGCTGCATAGAGCTCCACCAGATCTTTTGCAATCTCCTGGACTGCTCCCCGAACCTTTGTCTTAGTCCTGGCCCACTCGTTTCCACCCAGGCGGTTTAGCTTAGGCTTTCTGGCATCAGATCCAGAGTATTTCTGGATCATTTCCAACTGAGTAGCCAGGATATAGAGGTTCCCGCCTTTGGCATACTCTATCTTAATGTAGTCTTTCATCACCTTGTCTACTTCTACCTTCTCAATCCCTTGGTAGATTCCAAGACCATGATTTTCATGGACTACATAATCCCCAATGCTCAATTCTGTAAAGCTCTGTATCTTCTTTCCTTCATATGCCTTGCGCTTATGGCGTACTTTTTTCTCCCGTCCAAAGATATCGGTCTCCGATATTACGGCAAACTTGATCATGGGATACTCATATCCCCTGTGAACATTTCCATGAACTACCATAATCTCGGAAGGCTGCACCACACGCTGGGGGTCTTCTGAGTAAAAGCTGTTCAGCTCTTCTGCCTGAAGATCCGCTGCGAGGCGTCTGGCTCTTGTGCCTGAAGCACACATGAGCACCACCGCATACTTCTCCCGCTTCCATCGCTTCAAGTCCCGAATCAGGAGTTCAAAGCTATTGTTGTAAGGGTTAATAGACCTTGCTGTAATCTGGTATCTCCCTGTAAATTCCCAATCAGCCGCTTTCTGCTCCATCATGCAGAGCGCCACACAATTCTTCCTGTTCAGGCGGGCTATGGTTTCCTCACTGCCATATAAAATCCTGGCCGTCTCCGGGATCTCTTCTCCTCTTTCTGCCCGATTGGCAAGACTCTCTTGCACCTCTTTCTCTATGGCTCTAGACTTCTCAGAAAGCCTGGCTGGTTCATCCAGAAAAACGATAGATTTCTCTGTATCAAAGTAATCCAGAAAGCTGACCGCCACCTCCCCTTTCCCAGGAACAGGATCTGTCGCGGGATAGATTACAATTTCTTCCAGATTTTCTATGGAACGCTGGCTCTCCACATCAAAGCTTCGAATGGAATCAACTTCTTCGTCCCAAAACTCAATCCTCCAGGGATTCTCTTCCGTCAAGGCATAGATATCTACAATCCCACCCCGAACAGCAAATTGTCCTGGAGCTTCCACTTGTCCTGTGCGTTCGTATCCCAGGCGAGCCAGCCGCTTACTCAGGGCTGAGATCTGTACCACGCTGTCATTGCCGATACACAAAAGTTCATTTTGTACTTGTTGGAGTGGCTTTAGGCAGTCCATGCATCCATCAATGGTGGCAATCACAGTAACCTCCTGCTGCTCTAAGATAGCCTGGAGAGCCCGAATCCGTTGTTGCACCAAAAGATTTCCTTGAATGTCTGCATGAAAAAAGAGGAAATCCTTTGCCTGATAAAGCACGGCTTTCCTGTCAAAGTATCGACAGTCCTCATAGATTTCCTTCGCTTTTTGTTCACTATAAGTCAGAATCACCCTGTAGGGAATATCTTGCCACAAGCCACAAGCCATATGAACCTTTTGAGAGTCAATGCATCCCGACAGCTGCATAGCCCCGCGGTTCTTTTTGATTCTGTCCCGAATTTCTTCATAAGCACTTAAATTCTTTAATGGTTCTAGAAAGGCCTTCATTCTCTTACAACCTTTTTATTATATAAATTCATGGCTGCGTCCGTCTGATCTTGTACCATTAGTTTCACTGCGTCCGCCGCACATTTGATTGCTTCCTCTACTTTGTTCCGATCTTCTTTTGAAAAATGTCCCAGTACATAGTCGGCCAGATCGTATTCCTGGGGCTTTTCTCCTACACCCACGCGGATACGTAGGAATTCTTGAGTCCCCAGATGAGCTATAATATCCTTCATGCCATTGTGTCCACCGGCGCTTCCCTTTTTGCGCACCCGCAGATATCCTGGCTCCAATGCAATATCATCATAGATGACAATCAATTCATTGGCAGGATTAAGCTTATAGAAATCTACTGCCTCCCGGACACTATTTCCACTCAAGTTCATAAAGGTCTGAGGCTTAAGAAGCAGTACCTTTTGTCCCTCTATAAAACCTGTACCACACAAGCCTTTAAAATTTTTAGTATTTATACTTATATTATATTGATCCGCCAGATACTGAATTACATCAAATCCAATATTGTGGCGGGTATGCTCATACTTTTTTGTAGGATTTCCCAGTCCTGTGATTACATACATATACCGTCTCCTGTTGCATTGTGATTCACTTTTTCAGCCTCTATTATACTACAGGACTTTTTGTACTTTGGCAAGCCTCAAAAAGAATCTCGCAAGCGAGATTCTCCGCCTACGGCGGTCGGCTTTCGTGTAAAAAAGCCCCCACAGACAAGCAATACGCGCTGTCTGCAGAGGCATTCTCTACACAATTCGTTTATCTACGCTTCTTCTGCTGTCTCCAGCAGTGCGGCTTCGTATTTATCCAGAATAATACCCTGAATCTGCTCTCTGGTAGCGGAATTGATAGGATGTGCAATGTCCCTATATTCTCCATCAGATGCCTTTCTGCTTGGCATTGCAATAAATAACCCTTTCTCGCCTTCAATGACCTTAATGTCATGAACCACAAATTCATCGTCAATAGTAATAGAAACCACAGCTTTCATCTTGCCTTCCTTTGCAACTTTCCGTACGCGTACATCTGTAATCTGCATACTTCCTGCCCCCTCCTCTTTCCTTAAATATCAAGACAGTTTTATCGTAAGCGTATTTTTTCTGTAAGGTATGTGCACTATAGAACATACCTCTCATTTTTCTCTACAACAATCTTAATTCCATTTTCTCCTACATAGCGGGAATTTGCCCGGATCGTATCACGGCTCTCCACAATGCAATTCTCGATGTAAGTATTGTCTCCGATATAAACTTCATTTAATATGATTGAATTCTTGATCACACAGTTATTTCCCACAAAGACCTTCTTAAACAGAACAGAATTTTCCACTGTACCATTGACGATACATCCGCTGGATACCAGAGAGTTCTTCACATCTGCGCCCGGGTTATATTTGGCCGGCGGCAGGTCCAGAACTTTGGAATATACATCTGGGTACGTTTTAAAGAAGTATTTACGCACATCTGCTTTGAGGAAATCCATATTGGTCGCATAATAAGATTCCACAGAGGAAATACTATTCCAATAATCCGTTGTCTTATATGCGTAAATGCGTTTCAGATTTTTATAACGGATTAGGATATCACGGACAAAATCATAACGGTCTTCCTGAGCGCACTTCTCAATCAGCTCAATCAACTGTCTTCTACGAATCACATAAATACCACAGGATATAACGCTATCCTTTGTCTCTACAGGCTTCTCCTCGAATTCCATGATTCGTCCTTCATCATCGACTCTTACCACACCGAAACGAGATACGTCTGTCCCCGCTGGAATATCTTTGCAGACAACTGTAATATCTGCCTTTTTATCTATATGATATTCCAAAACCTTATTATAATCCATCTTGTATACAGCATCGCCAGAAGCTAACACCACATATGGCTCATGGCTGTTTTTCAGCCAGTCAAGATTCTGATAGATAGAATCTGCTGTTCCACGATACCAGGAACTATTCTCCGATGTGATAGTCGGTGTAAAAAGGTAAAGACCTCCCTGCTTTCTTCCAAAATCCCACCACTTGGAAGAACTCAAATGCTCATTCAGGGAGCGCGCGTTGTATTGCGTAAGCACTGCTACTCTCTGAATATGAGAGTTGGACATGTTGCTGAGTGCGAAGTCGATTCCCCGATAACTTCCTGCCACCGGCATCGCCGCAACAGCTCTCTGGTTGGATAATTCTCTCATTCTGTGATTGCTTCCGCCTGCCAGTACAATTCCTATCGCTCTCATTTTCTGTCACCTGCCTTTACCAATGTCTCGCCGCTTTCTAATACACCATTTCTGTAATCATCTGGTGTCGTACTTCCTGAGATTGCTGTATTTTTCCCTACCTTTATATTAGGTGGAATATAGGAATTCTCACCAATCGTCACTAAACCAAAGGAGTAAATCTTTGGCTGTATTTTATTGGGGATATCCTCTCCAATGCCTAGAACTACGCCATCTGAAACCTCTACTTCTTCAGCGATAATTGCCTTTTCTACTGTACAGTTCTCCCCAATGTGCGTATTCTTCATAATAATAGAGTCACGCACAACCGTGCCTTTTCCAATGGTGACACCAGAGCCAATGACAGAATTATACACATCTCCATAAATCTCAGAACCACCACTGATGATACTGCGTTCAATCTTAGACTCCGCAGAAATATACTGAGGAGGCACAGCATCGCTCTTTGTATAAATCTTCCAGAACTCCTCATAGAGGTTAAACTCTGGAATAATATCAATGAGCTCCATATTGGCTTCCCAGTAAGAGCCAAGAGTTCCTACATCCTTCCAATAGCCATTGAATTCAAATGCAAAAAGACGATTTCCATTCTCATGGCAATAGGGAATAATATGCTTTCCAAAGTCACAACTTTGCTGTTCAGATAGCTGAATCAATGCATTTCTCAAAATAGGCCAACTGAAAATATAAATACCCATGGAGGCCAGATTGCTTCTTGGATGTTCTGGTTTTTCTTCAAACTCTGTAATCTGATTATTCTCGTCCGTAATCATGATTCCAAAGCGGCTTGCTTCTTCCATTGGCACTGGCATAACTGCAATGGTCGCATCCGCATGATTCTCTTTGTGGAAATCAAGCATTACTTCATAATCCATCTTATAGATATGATCGCCTGACAGGATCAGAACATAATCTGGATTGTATGTATCGATGTAATCCAGATTTTGATAAATCGCATTGGCTGTACCTGTATACCACTCACTATTACTGCTCTTTTCATATGGTGGAAGAACGGTAACGCCTCCAATATTGCGATCCAAATCCCAAGGCATCCCAATTCCAATATGCGTATTCAGCCGCAAAGGTTGATACTGGGTCAATACTCCCACTGTATCAACACCAGAATTGATACAGTTACTTAAAGGGAAGTCTATAATCCGGTATTTTCCTCCGAAGGACACGGCCGGCTTTGCAACTTTGGCAGTTAAGACTCCCAGGCGGCTTCCCTGCCCGCCCGCCAAAAGCATGGCTATCATTTCTTTCTTAATCACGTAATCACCTCTTGTTGTAATGTTAGTTCGTCCTATATCAGGAATTATAACATATATTTTGTAAATAGTGAACATTTTTTTGTAAAATCCCCAAAACTTTTTAAACATTTTGCGACAGTTTTCTCAGACATTTTTGGCATATTTCCTATATAGATACTATATTTTTTTAAATAGTTGTTAATATTTCATATTATCACACAATTTTCATTGCAGAATCCTTGCTTTTTCATAAAATAGGGGTATACTGAATACAGAAAAACTATTAGAACAGGACGTGTGTGCAATGTATCACATTAATTTTCATCACCCTATCCATATTCACTTTATCGGCATTGGCGGCATCAGCATGAGCGGTCTTGCTGAAATTCTTCTGGCAGAACGTTTCTATATCTCAGGTTCTGACAATATAGATTCTGAGTTGACAGAACATCTGCGAAAGATGGGAGCCGAAATATATATCGGCCAACGTGCCTCCAATATTCCTCCCAAATGTGATTTGGTAGTCTATACGGCTGCCATCCATTCAGACAATCCAGAGTTTTCTGCTGCTAAAGAAAGAAAGATACCTTTGCTTTCCAGAGCGGAACTTCTGGGACAGATTATGACGAACTATGAGACAGCCATCGCTGTATCCGGTACTCATGGAAAAACCACAACCACTTCCATGGTTTCTTCCATCCTTCTGAAGACAAATTTGGATCCTACCATCTCTGTGGGTGGTATTCTACCCTCCATCGGCGGAAATATCCGTATTGGCCATTCAGATACTTTCCTGACAGAAGCCTGTGAATACACCAACAGTTTTCTGCACTTTTCACCTACTGTGGGGATCATATTAAATATAGAAGAAGACCATATGGATTTCTTTAAGGATTTGGAAGATATTCGTCATTCTTTCCGTAAATTTGCCGAGCTCCTTCCCCAAAATGGTACCCTGATTATCAATGGTGATATAGAAAAATACACCGAAATCACAGAGGGCCTTGCCTGTAATGTATATACCTTTGGTTTAAATACTTCCAATAAGTATAGCGCTGACGATATTACTTATGATTCCTTGGGGAAGGCCTCATTTAAACTGGCAAATGCCGGAAAGGAAGAGCGCGCCATCCATCTTGATGTTCCAGGAGAGCATAACGTATTAAATGCCTTGGCTGCCATTGCCCTGGCAGATACCCTGAACATCCCCATGGACACTATACAAGAAGGACTTTTGGCCTTTACCGGAACTAACCGCCGCTTTCAGTATAAGGGTAAAGTAAATGGGTTTACAATTATTGATGATTATGCCCATCACCCCACAGAAATCCGCGCCACTCTACAGGCTGCCTCTCATTATCCCCATCGAGAAACCTGGTGTGTGTTCCAGCCTCATACCTACAGTCGCACAAAGGCATTTTTGCCGGAATTCGCTCAAGCTCTCTCTTTGGCCGATCATGTAGTCTTAGCGGATATCTATGCAGCCCGGGAGACAGATACCTTAGGTATCAGTTCTCAGACTTTGGCCCAGGAATTGGAAAATCTCGGTGTTGACGTTCACTATTTCCCCTCCTTTCAGGAGATTGAAACATTTTTATTAAAAAATTGTTTCAATGATGATTTGTGTATAACTATGGGGGCCGGAGATGTGATAAACATTGGCGAAAATCTTTTAAAACTATAATTATCCACAATATCCACATGCTTTTTTATCCAGAATGAACGGAAGGCATGTGGATTTTTTTGTGGACAACCCATTAACATAAGTCAAGTATTATTTCTCCTCTATTTTCTTGTCAAAGAACGTTTTTATCCTGTTTTTCGAGAATCACCTCCCTCTTTTATGGTTGCAAATAATAGTTCTCCACAAAGTTATCCACATTATCCACATTTTTTATCCCAATGCTCAAAAAATGAGCTTCAAAAAAGCTTATTCTCTTTTTCAAAAAAATATGATATACTAGGAGAACTTGGAGAGGTATAAAAAATGAGTGCTATTTTATTACATGGGAATCAGCAAAAAGGGCATACCCTGATTCCGAATCTATTTTTAGATGAATATATGCCCACGGCCAATGGAGAGTATGTAAAAATTTATCTCTACCTACTTCGCTGTCTGTCCTGTGATACCCAAGAGCTATCTGTCACTGTTATTGCAGATAAGTTTGATCACACAGAAAATGATGTTCGCCGGGCGTTAAAATATTGGGAAAAGATGAATCTCTTAAAGTTGGAATATGACAGTTCCAAAGCTTTAACAGGGATCTATCTTTTGAATGGAGAAAAAAAGGATGTCCCAGAGGTGCCCTCAGTCTCCAAAGATATGGTTGCCAGGAAGGCTTCTCCTGAGCCTTTACCCTCCCAAAATCCTCCCCTTTCCCAGGCGGAGATACAGCAATTACTTTTTATCTGTGAACAGTATCTTGGAAAAACCTTAAGCTCCTCAGAGGTATCGCGGATTTTGTATTTTCACGATTCCCTCGGCTTTAGCGCAGATTTGATTGAATACCTTGTAGAATACTGTGTTTCCAAGCGCCACAAAAACCTGCGTTACATCGAGACGGTAGCCCTTTCCTGGTATCAGGAGGGTTATTCCACTGTAACTCAGGCCAAGCAACAGACAAATACATACAACAAGGCTTATTTTTCTATTCTCAAAGCCTTTGGTATCGGAAATCGCAATCCTGTGGACATCGAGATTTCCTATATGAATAAATGGATGAAAGAATATGGCTTTTCTCTGGAGTTGATTATTGAGGCCTGCAACCGTACTATGGCTGCCATTCATCAGCCAGGTTTTGAGTACGCCGATAAAATCTTAAAGAATTGGAAGAAAAATGGTGTCACAGTGTATTCTGACCTGAAGGTTCTTGACAGTGAACATCACAATTCCAAGGTCAAATTGGAAGCTTCTCTTCCCAGAAAAGTCGCTTCTGCCAACCGTTTCCATAATTTTCGGGAACGGGAGTATGATTTTAACGAATTAGAAAAAAAGTTAATTAACAATTGACTGGAGGACTATCCCCTTGCCCCTGACAAATACTCAATATGATTCGATTATGCGTTTCTATGCACAATGCCAGGCAGACAACCGTCGAAAGCTGGAGGAACGTCTGGAAAAGATACACAGACAGATACCAGAGCTTGCAGGACTTGAGGATTCTATCACTGCTCTTCAAGTGAAAAAGGTGTGTTTATCTATTGAGGGAGATGAGGAAGCAATGGCTCATTCCCAAAAAACGCTTGTGCACCTTAATAAAAGGCGGTTAGAACTTTTATCTGCATATGACTATGCCCCTGAAGATTTAGAGCTGGGCTATACCTGTCCAGATTGCCGGGACACTGGTTATATCGGATCTCAGAAATGCCACTGTTTCCTTCAAGCTGAGATTGAGCTTCTTTACCACCAGTCTCATTTAAAGCAAGTACTGGATCGGGAGAACTTCCGCACGTTCTCATATTCCTGGTATGAAGGAGAAGATCTGGAGATTATGAAACGAAATGTTATGGAAGCGCGGCTGTTTCTGGAGCATTTTGACAATCAATTTCAAAATCTTCTTCTTTTAGGCGATGTAGGTACTGGAAAGACCTTCCTTTCCAACTGTATTGCCAAAGAATTGTTAGATACCTGCCACTCTGTGGTCTATCTTACAGCATTTGAACTTTTTGAGCTGCTCTCGAAAGCTGTCTTTGGCTCCAATCGAAGCGACGATGTCTACCAACAAACGTATCCTTACATCTTTGATTGTGACCTGCTCATTATCGATGATCTGGGTACGGAACTCCCCAATTCCTTCACCGTATCACAGTTGTTCCTGTGTATCAATGAGCGGATCCTGAGGAAGAAATCAACCCTGATCTCCTCAAACCTGGATATGGAGTCCCTGCGCAATACGTATTCGGAACGCACCCTTTCCCGCATTATCAGTTACTACACGATCCGACAACTTCCCGGAAAGGATATCCGACTCAAGAAAAAACTATCCCAGTAACGCAACCACCAATTCAAACAGGAGGGCATATAACAATGTTACAACGCAGTAAACGTGTATTGGAGACAATTCCAAGTGGTTCCTTAGGCCTGATTCCTTTGAAAAGCTGTGAACATCTTGGCCGGCAGATCAACGACTATCTAGTACAGTGGCGTCATTCCAGCGAGCTGGAACACAAATCAAATATTGCTTTTACAGGTTATGAGAGAGATTCTTATCTCATTGAGGCTAACATTCCCCGTTTTGGATCTGGGGAAGCCAAGGGTACCATCCGGGATTCTGTTCGCGGAAATGACCTTTATCTGCTGGTAGATGTCTGTAATTACAGTCTGACCTATAACCTGTATGGCTTTTCGAACCATATGTCGCCAGACGATCATTTTCAGGATTTAAAGCGCGTAATTGCGGCAATCGGCGGTAAGGCCCGCCGTATTACTGTCATTATGCCTTATCTCTATGAGAGCCGACAGCACAAGAGAAGTAGCCGTGAATCCTTAGACTGTGCCCTGGCTCTCCAGGAGTTGACACGTATGGGGGTAGAAAATATTCTCACCTTTGAGGCCCACGATCCCCGTGTACAAAACGCAATCCCCCTTCATGGTTTTGAAACTATCACACCTGCTTATCAATTGATCAAGGGACTTTTGGGAAATATGAAAGATCTTCAAGTTGACAATAAGCACATGATGGTCATCAGCCCGGATGAAGGTGGCATGTCCCGCTCTGTGTATATTGCCAATGTATTAGGCCTGGATATGGGTATGTTCTACAAGCGCCGTGATTACACCCGTATGGTTCACAGCAGAAATCCTGTCATTGCCCATGAGTTTCTTGGCGCAGATACTGAGGGAAAGGATATGATCATTGTAGATGACATGATCTCCTCTGGAAACAGCGTTCTGGAAATTGCCCGTGAGTTAAAAGAATTAAAAGCAGAGCGCATCTTTGTATTTGCCCCCTTTGGACTTTTCACCAACGGTCTTGAAAAGTTTGACTTGGCTTATGAACAGGGCATTATCACAAGAGTCCTGACCACCAACTTAGTATATCAGCCACCTGAACTATTAGAGCGGCCTTACTATGTAAGCTGTGATATGAGCAAATATATTGCGCTGTTAATAGATACTCTGAACCATGATGTCTCTATCAGTGAATTGATCGATCCTTATGAGAGAATCCAGGCTCTGCTAGAAAAATATAGAAATAAACCGGAGTAGTGAAACGCAGTCAGGGCCGGCAAACAAAAGATTTTTCTGTCTCTTGTTCGCCGACCCTGCTTTATTAGTTCCTATTTACTCTCTGTGTACACTTTAATCTTGGGCTCTGTCCCAGAGGGCCGAATCACAACCTCTGAGCCGTCTTCCATCCACATCTTTATCACATTTGACTTGGGCAGTCCGTCTATTCCTTCCAAGTAGTCCTTATATCGTGAAACCTTGGAGCCCAGCATTTTGATATCGGCTTTCTCTGCCAATCCTCTGCGAATCAAGCTCATACGCTTTGCAGCTTCCTCACCCTGAAATTCATAACTCTTTAGAGAAGTCTCATATTTTCCATAGTCAGCATACAGCTCATCCAGAGCATCCCACAGTGTCTTTCCTTCAGTCTTGTAAGCATCTGCCATCTCACAGATCATCATAGCAGCTCCGATGGCATCCTTATCGCGTACATAGCTTCCGATGAGATATCCGCAGCTTTCCTCAAATCCAAACACAAAGCGATCCAGCTCTTTTTTCTTCTCCAGAAGGCCAATTTGCTCTCCAATATACTTAAAGCCAGTCAGTGTATCAATTACCTTAGCGCCATAGTGTTCGGCAATCTTGTCCGCCATAGAAGTGGTTACAATCGTCTTGATAACTACGGGATTCTCTGGAAGAGCCCCTGCCTCTTTCCGGGATTTCAATATATAGTCTAAGAGCAGGATCCCCACCTGATTCCCGTTGAGGCGCTTATAGGAGCGTCCTTTTTTGGCAGCCACACCAATCCTATCACTGTCTGGATCTGTGGCGATGAGAATATCTGCATCTATTTTTTTACACCATTTTAGTCCCAGTTCCAAAGCCTTGGGTTCTTCTGGATTCGGAGAGGAACAGGTGGGAAAGTTACCATTTGGTTTTGCCTGCTCTGGCACCACCTTCAAATCCTCCACTCCAATATATTTAAGAATACTTGTGACACAGCTTAAACCTGTCCCATGAAGAGGCGTATAGACCACCTTCAGTCCAGAAGTCAACTCTCTCTTTGTGCGCTTCTTAATGGCTGATACAAGAAATGCCTTGATCGTCTTATCGTCTATAAAAACAATCTGCTCTTCCTCCTGAAAATAATCAAAGGGCAGATCATCACCAGCCTCTTTGCTGTCTGCTTTCTCAATGTATGTCTGAATGGCAGCGGCAGCCTCACTCGTCACCTGACAGCCATCTGCACCATAGACTTTATATCCATTGTACTCTTTCGGGTTATGGCTGGCTGTGATACAGATTCCTATATCGCATTTCAAATGGCGCACTGCAAAGGAAAGCGCCGGCGTAGGCATCATCTTCGGATAAATAAATACATGACACCCTTTCAGAGCCAATACTCTGGCCGCTTCCCTGGCAAATTCCTCCGATTGATTTCTACTGTCATAGGCAATGGCCACTTTTGGAGTCTTCTTCAGCTCTTTTGCATAGGCGGCCACTCCCAGAGTTGCCTCCTGAATGGTCTCAAGATTCATATGGTCCGGCCCCGGCCCCATTGTGGCGCGCAATCCCCCTGTTCCAAACTTTAAATTCATCCATCTATACCTCGCTTATAAGTATTTGCAGCCTTCCCATAAGCTGGTAGGCCCCCATTCCCTTTGGAAGAAAGATGCTGTCGCCCTTCCAAAGCTTCATGCTTCCCCCAGCACACTCAAGGCTTCCCTCTCCTTCCAGAATGAGAAGAGACTGAAAGGAATTTGTTACATTCCCTTCCATACATGTTTCTATCTCATATAATTGTACCACAAAATACAAACATTGCACTAATAAAGTTCTTGAATATCCAATTTTCTGTATCCTAGGTCCCATAGGATGGTGTCCCGCAAGGGGTGGCATAAATCCTACTGCCTGGGATGCCTTATCAATATGAAGGGGCCGTCTCTGGTGATTGTCGTCCTCCCGGTTGTAATCATACACCCGATAGGTAATATCTGAGCTTTGCTGTACCTCTGCCACTGTTATCCCTCCACCAATCGCATGAATGAGGCCTGCGGGAATATAAAAGACATCTCCCTTTTTTACAGGAACCTTCTGGCATACCTCCAGAATTCTTCCATTTTCGATTCGTTTCCGAAACTCATTGGGGGAAATTCTGTGTTTCAGACCATAGTACAGACAGGCTCCAGGCTCGCAGTCCAGCACATACCACATCTCTGTCTTCCCCCTTCCCTGCTCCATCTCCCAGGCAAGCGCATCCCCTGGATGCACCTGAACAGAAAGAGCTTCTCTGGCTGTAATAATTTTAATTAAAAGAGGGATATCTTCCAATCCCTCATTAAGCCAGGAGAGCATCCAAGCTTCTGTTCCCCATATATACTTTTTCCACACTGGTTCCAGCTTTACCGGTCCCTGAACTCTCATCGCTCTGCAAATTCTCCTGTCTCATATTTTTCGCAAAACCATTCATAAGTCTGACGGATGCCTGTCTCCAAATCAATCTTCGGCCTCCAGCCCGTCTCCAAAATGCGGCTGATATCTGTCAGCTTTCTGGGCGTTCCATCAGGCTTTGAAGAATCCATCACGATTCTCCCCTGGTAGCCCACAGTTTTTTTCACCAGCTCTGCCAGCTCCAGAATCGTAACCTCCTGCCCGTATCCTACATTAAAAAAGTCGTTTCCCTCATAATGATCCATCAAATACAGGCAAGCATCAGCCAGATCATCCACATTCAGAAATTCCCTGAGAGGCTTTCCACTTCCCCACACAGTTACCGTGGGCTCGCCATTAATCTTTGCTTCGTGAAACTTTCGAATGAGAGCCGGAAGTACATGAGAATTCTCCAGGGCAAAATTATCATTTATCCCGTAAAGATTGCAGGGCATAACACTGATATAATGAGTTCCATACTGTTGATTGTAGAAAGCACACATTTTTAATCCTGCAATTTTTGCCAGCGCATAGGCTTCATTCGTCTTTTCCAGATACCCACTCAAGAGATATTCTTCCCGGATAGGCTGTGGACAATCTCTGGGATAGATACAGGAACTTCCCAGAAACAGCAGCTTTTCCACCTGATTTTGGTAAGCTGCATCTATCACATTACATTCTATCTGAATATTTTTCATAATAAAATCTGCCGGATACGTATCATTTGCATGGATGCCGCCCACCTTAGCAGCCGCCAGAATCACATAAGCCGGCTTTTCCTCTGCAAAAAATGCTTCTACCTCTGCCTGTCTCGTCAGATCTAACTCTCTATGGCTTCTCGTGACAATCTGGGCAAATCCTTCCTTTTCCAGGCGACGTACCAGGGCAGATCCAACCAGCCCCCTATGCCCGGCCACATATATCTTCTTCTCTCGGTCCATTCGTCTCTCTCCTTAATTACTTTTCTATTCCTGCCAGTCTCATATCATGCTCCGTCATAAGCTTCACCAGTTGGTCAAAAGAGGTTTTTCTTGGGTTCCATCCCAGCGCTTCCTTTGCTTTCGAGGGATCTCCCAAAAGCAGATCCACCTCTGCCGGACGGAAGAACTCAGGGGATACCTCCACGAGTACTTTTCCAGTTTTTTTATCAATTCCCTTTTCCTCTATGCCTTTTCCCTGCCACAAAAGTTCAATTCCCCCCCAGTGGAAAGCTGCCTCTGTGAATTCCCGTACAGTCCGTGTCTCTCCAGTGGCGATCACAAAGTCCTCCGGCGTATCATGCTGCAGCATCAGCCACATACATTCCACGTAATCTTTCGCATATCCCCAGTCTCGCTTGGCATCCAGATTTCCCAGGTACAGTTTTTCCTGATTCCCTGCCAGAATATTGGCCACAGCCAAAGTAATTTTCCTGGTTACAAAGGTCTCCCCCCGCCGTTCTGACTCATGGTTGAATAAGATTCCATTGACTGCATACATTCCATAGGCCTCCCTGTAATGCTTTACGATCCAGTATCCATAAAGCTTTGCCACTGCATAGGGAGAGCGGGGATGGAATGGGGTTGTCTCTCTCTGAGGGATCTCCTCTACTTTTCCGAAAAGCTCTGAGGTGGACGCCTGATAGATTCTGGTCTTTTCTGTAAGCCCGGCCACACGTACAGCTTCTAATATCCGCAGGACACCCAGGCCGTCTGCATTTGCCGTATATTCAGGCTCCTCAAAAGACACTGCCACATGGGACTGAGCTGCCAGGTTGTACACCTCATCTGGTTTTATCTCCAACATTAAACGTACCAAATTCAAAGAATCTGTCATATCCCCATACACAAGATGGAGGCCTCTGTCTTTTGCAGACCTCTCTTTCAGCAAATGAGCAATCCTGCCGGCTGTATTGGTGGATCCTCTGCGAAACAGTCCATATACCTCATATCCCTTTTCCAGAAGAAACTCTGCCAAATAAGAGCCATCCTGTCCTGTAATTCCTGTAATAAGCGCTGTTTTTTTCATAACTATTTTATTTCCTTTCTGTTCTCAGGCACAAATGCCCTATAAATGTCATATGGCCCTTAACTGCCTTCTATAATATATGGCTTAGCTCTATTTCATCCCAGTCAAAGGTGATCCGGTTAATATCATCATTGCCCACACTGGTCCCCACATGTATCTCAATATATTCAAAATCTTTGATTGCTTTCACTGCATGGCGCTGATTCTTTCGAATACAGACGGCCTTTCCCTGAGAGAGCATAATTTTGCTTCCCTCTAGTATCAGCTCTCCCGTTCCTTTGAGAATGGTCCAAATTTCATCCCTGTACTTGTGATAATGATAGCTGGAGGTCATGCCGTCATAGATACGGATTTTTCTTGTGAGGGTAGAAATATGGGAAGTTTCCGTATCGTCCAATGTCTCCAGCGTTCCCCACCGGCGTTCCTCAAACATGGGTCGGGCCTGAAATCCTGCTGTCAATTCCTTCACCTGGGCTGCCTGGCTTTTATCTGCAACAAGAATCCCATCAGGGGCAGCCACTACCACCAGATCCCTCGTCCCCACAGCTACAACAGGAGCCTCCAGCTCATTAATTACCTGTGTATTCCTGCAGGTATCATCCAGAACCACCTTTCCTATGGTGTCTGTGCTCATCTGATCTGCCATAGTATCCCAGGTGCCAAGGTCTTTCCAAAATCCCTGAAACTCTACAGCAACCAGCCGCTTTGCCTTTTCCAAAACTTCATAGTCAAAGCTGATTTTGGGGAATCTCTCATAAGACTTTACAAGCTTCTCATAATCCACTGGGACGCCATAAGCCTTTGCCCGATCCAGCATGTCTCCAATCTGTACGCAGAATACACCGCAATTCCAGAGAGCTCCCTGTTTCAAAAGCTCCTTTGCCTGATCTTCACTGGGTTTTTCCGCAAAGCTTTTTATGACAAAATAGTCTTCCTGCCTCTCACCTGGCAGCATATACCCATATTTTGTTGCCGGATATGTGGGAACCACCCCCATCAGCCCTATCTCTGCCCCCGAGCGTTCCATCACTTTCTCTAGCTTCTTTACGCTCTCAAAATAACTTTCTTCTGTGTAAGGGTCCACTGGCATAATTGTCACATAATCTTCCCTGGCAGCCCCTTGGCAGCTATAAAGATAAGCACAGGAAAGCAGCACTGCTGCAAATGTATCTCTCCGGGCAGGCTCTATCGCTATCCGGGCTTCGCGAACCTGGCTCTTTATAAGCTCTATCTGCTCTTCCCCTGCGGTGATAATCGTATTTTCCGCCATGCCAGCTTCCTCAATCTGATCCCACACTCTTTGGAGCATGGAGCAGCGGTCCATAGAATTGGTCTCCCGGTTTACTAATTTTAGATACTGTTTGGGTCTGGCTTCATTTGACAGAGGCCAGAGGCGTTTTCCTGAGCCGCCTGATAAAAGGGCGTAGTACATGTGTAGGCCTCCTTTTTCTTGTATTCTATAAATTTTATATCTACAGGTATTTTATTGTTGTGTGTTTTCATTGCTAAAACGGCCGCCAGCCCCGGAAGGGCCTCCCCGAGCACCCCCGCTCTCGCTTCGTTCGGAACGTAACGGACACTAAATTCACACTTCGCCTACGGCTTGTGTTCATTAAGTGCCGACGTTCCTCAAGAGGGCTTTCGGGGAGATCCCTTCCATGTCTGGCTACTGTGATTGGCCGTGAAAGACACGTTGCAAGCCACAGAACACTGTCCATGCATCGATCCCCATTGGGACCCTTCGAAAACGCCAGCACTTAATGAACACGAACCAAAGGTGATGTGTGAATTTAGTGCTGCTGCGTTTGAGCGGAGCGGGAGCGAGTCCCAGAGGGGATGATGCATGGGCGCGGCGTCCGTCTACCCACTGAACAATATAGTCAGAATAAAATTTTTTCATACCCCCTCATTGCTTTTGACAGTATAACCCTGTATATTTAACTTAACAAGTGATAATCTTGCCAAAAACAAGTATTATATTGCTATTCAATATCTCCCTCTCATCATTTATTTGAACACTTTTTTACAAAGAAAGGAAGCCCATGAAAAATTATTTTGACAAATTCCCAGACTCCTACGTGGAAAGCTCCCGCCGTATGATTCAGACTCCCAGTACATTTGCACGGTCTACTTTTTATTATGTGCAGGAAGCCGGCTATTTAAAGCTGCGGGAAAGCCATATTGCACGGCGCAAGAATCTGGAGTCCTATCTGATTGTTCTCGTCCTATCTGGAAGCGGTACACTCATGTACGACCAGACTGTTTATCCACTTAGAAAAGGCTCCTGTTTTTTTATTGACTGTATGGTTCCCTACTATCATCAAAGCAGCAGTTCTGATCCCTGGGAATTGATCTGGGTTCATTTTAACGGTTCCAGCTCTCAGAAATATTATCAGTATTTTTCCTCCAAAAGTACTCCTGCCTTTCAGCCCCAGGCCTTCCCGGAACTTCAGGATACCATGGAGAAGCTATTGGACATAAATTCCAATTCTGATCTTTCAACGGAGATCTCTTCCTCTCAGTTGATTGTGGATATCCTTACGCTTTTACTTTTAGATATCACAGAGCGTCAGACAGAAAGACACCCAGGCCATCAGAAGATGGCCCAGGTGCGCGCTTATCTGGACGAACACTATACAGAAAAGTTTTCTCTGGATGAATTGTCAGAGCAGTTTTTCATCAGCAAATTTCACCTGTCCCGGGAATTTCGCACGCTCTATGGAATTACTCTGAACCATTATGTGATTGCCCGGCGTATCACTCTCGCCAAAAAGTTGCTTCGTTTCTCGGACTATACTTTGGAAGAAATTGCCCAAAATTGCGGTTTCTATGATGCCAGCTATCTCAATCGGCAATTTAAAAAGTCAGAAGGCATCAGCGCTTCTGACTTTCGGAAAAAGTGGATCAATTGAGCCCATATTTTGCAATAGCATGTTCGTCGCCTATTCTACTACTACTCCCTTTTGTAGCATAATATTGGCATACAGGGCTTTTTCACTGGTGGCAATGATTGCATAGGCTTTCTTTGCTTCCTCATAAAATGCAAACCGCTCAATGTTACCTACACAAGACTCTCCTCTGTCATCGTATTTTTTCACAATTTCCTTATAAGTATCCCAGATAGGTGTCTCCACGGTATCACCAGGCACTACTTCCATAAGGTTTACTGGTTTTTCCACATATGTATCCAGGGGAACCAGTTTCAGAATTGCATCCAAGAGCTCTGGTACTCCATGGCCGTCACAGCGGATTACAATTGCATCCTTTCCCATGGATTCTGCCGGGAAGTTTCCATCTGAGATCACCAGCCTGTCTCCATGCCCCATCTCACACAAAACCATTAATAGCTCTGGTGATAAAATCTGTGGGATTCCTTTTAGCATAAAAATACCTCCTTTTTGAGTTCACATTATATTGCAAACAATGCGTCCCTTTGCGCACTGTCTGTATTCCCTGGTTATTTACTTATTTTTTCTTTTCCTGATATAAAAAAGGCTTACAAGTGCTGTGACTGCAGTCAGAGAGCCAAGGATAAGGACAAAAAGCTTCTGCCTGGACGCTTTCCTTTGTGCCTCTTCCCGCTCTAACTTCTCTCTTTCCTCTCGCTCTGCGGCCTCTCTCCTTGCTTCTTCCGCCCTCCTTCGGGCTTCCTCTGCTTCCTTTTCTAGCTCTTCCACAGAATATCCCTCTTCTGTAATGGTCATGCGAAACGTATCTTTCACAGCATCCTGAACGATGCCGTACATCTCATTTCGCAGCTCTGCATCCATGGCTTCCCACTCCTCAAAGTCATTCTGGAGCTGATCTATGGTATAGTCAATGTCCTCTGCAGTAGCAGAATAACAGAGATTACGATATTTTGCAGACTCCTGATGCCATTCGCGATTTCTTACCTCCGCCTGTTGTACAATGGCCTGCAAAGGGTTTGTCTCCAACATAGCCAGATTGATTCCCTCTGCCAGTTCCCTGCCTGTAAATGTCCCTAGCTCTGCCTCTCCCATTGCGACAGTATAGATAGTATCTTCCAGGAGACCTTCGACTTCAAGGGGCTCCTGATACAATGTGTCTCCGGGGGCAAATGCCTGGAGGAACTGCTGAAATTCATCTGTCACAGGCACAGGCAGAGTCTTAGGTTTCCATGTCCAGCAGATTCCATGATCCCCGCGATAAAAGTCTGTAATCTCATCTGATACAGTCTGAGCTTGTCCCTCGCCTGGTAGATAAATCTCAGAAATAGGTACATCGGCCCCCTGAGCCTTCAATATATAATAAGACATGATCATCTGTCCTGTAATATTAGGATGGATACAGTCGCCGATTGTCAATGTGTTTTTTGCATCTTCCCTCTGTATCTCTTTTGACAATTCAACCATTGGCGTATGCAGATCAAGATAGTTTACACTCCACTCCTTCGTTTTCTCCGCCAATTGCTCTGTAAACTCCTTCAGAATGTCATCTGTTTTGTGATAGGGGAAACCATTTTTATCATAGTTAAGGGCACATGTCTGATCATATGGCGTGGGAGAGAGCACAAGGATATCCTCGCCTTTTAGTCCATCTGCCTTAAGCCTTAAGATCAGCTCTTCCATATGGCGTATGGAGTCCTGGATGGAAACTTCCTGCAGAGCATCGTTCATTCCAAGCATAATGACGGCCTTATTGATTCCCTGAAAAGCCCTGTCTTTATCATATATATCCAATACATCCTTGGTGGTATATCCAGCTATACCCAGATTGCGAAATTCCACCTTTCTTTCTGGAAAGCGGCTCAGATAATAGTGATAAAGAGACTCTATATAATTGACGGGTACATATTCTGCATGAGTGATGCTATCTCCAATAAAGCCTACCACATCTCCGTCTTCATAAAAAGTCATGTGATTATTTTCTTCCTTTTCTGCTGCCTGTACATTCATTTGGGCCACAAAGCAAAAAGCTATCAGCCATATCAGAAACGTCTTTCCCCTCAGATGCATAGTCTATACCGCCTTCCATTTCCTTTACTGACAGTATACCCGAAAAAGGGGCACACCGCAAGGTGTGCCCCAAATTCTGTTTTCAGCTATGAATTACTCATAAAGGTTTTGTGCAATTTCTGGATCATCAATGTTCTCAGCTGTATACCACTGGCATCCGGTATCTGTATCAGATACAGTTCCGCCTGTAGCTGCTGCGTACATAGTCTCGATGAGGATCTCACCCATTGCTACTGGAGCCTGAGTGATGGAGCCAAGAAGAACGCCATCTCTTACAGCCTGAAGCTGAGCTGCGCCAGAGTCAAATCCTGCTGCAACGATCTGTCCCTCGCCAGTTCCGCACTTATTCAGGTTCTCATTTGCAGTAATGATTGCATTTGCAGAGTGCTCATTGGAACCATAAATAGCAATGGTATCTGCCTCGTTCAGCAGTGCTGTTGCATCTGCTGCGGAAAGCTCAGAAGTAACACTTGCAGGAACACGAACATCAATTACTACGTTAGCGCCTTCAGTCTTCTCACACTTGGAATCAGAGATATATCTTTCATTTCCAACTACATTTGCTGTATGGCCGTCAGCCACTGCCAGCTCTGCAAATTTGTCGATAAAGCCAAGGCCACGGTTTACAACGGACTCAGAAGTTGCGTCCTGAGCTACTACACCCACACGTACATTGCCGTCGATACGATCTTTAACAGCCTCATAAACTTTCTCTGCTGCCAGTGCGCCTGCTGCATAGTTGTCTGTAGAGCAGTTAGCCAATACGGAACCTTCTGGAGCATTTGGAACACCAGAGTCAAATCCAACAACAGGAATTCCACCGTCTTTAGCCTGCTGAAGCAGATCCATTACAGAGTTAGTATCCAGAGCTGCCAATCCAACTGCTGTTGGGCTTGCATTCAAAGCACTCTGAAGCTGCTGTACCTGCTGGTCAATATTAGACTCACTGTCTGGTCCAACGAAGTTAACGGTTACGCCAAGTTCTGCGGCTTTGCTCTCCACACCTTTCTTAACTGCCTGCCAATATGCATGCTGTAAACCTTTGGATACAACCTCAAAGGACATGCCGCTTGCATCTGCTGCTGGTGCCTCTGTCGGCTCCCCTGGCTCTGCGTCATCTGCTGCAGGAGTCTCTGCCGGTGCCTCTTCTGCAGGAGCCTCTGCCGGAGTCTCACTCTTGCTGCCGCAGCCGGCTAACAGAGTTGCTACCATTGCTACAGAGAGTAATGCTGCTAAAACTTTCTTTTTCATGTTTAAATTCCTCCTTTTATTTTTCTCCTCATGGAGCATTTATGTAAACTGCTTTTGCAGTAAACACCATTACGCAAGTTTCTTATTCTTTAATACATCAATGTAAACAGCTATAATCAATACCAGTCCGATAATAATCTGCTGGTAGTTCGCCTGCAGGCCAATCAAGGGCAGTCCCGTCTGCAAGACCGACATAATAAACACACCCAATATAGTTCCTGCTATGGTACCTGAGCCTCCATTCATAGAGGTTCCACCAATAATAGCGCCGCCGATAGCGTTCAATTCAATACCGCCTCCGCCGCCTGGAATCATGGACTGGAAAGCTGAGCTGTAAGCCAGGGCTGCAAGTCCTGTAAAGACACCGGAGATTACATATGCAATCGTCTGATACACTGCCACATTAACACCGGAAAGGCGTGTAGCTTCTTTATTGCTGCCAATTGCGATGATATAGCGTCCCGGCCTAGTCTTATTCAAAAAGATACTCATAGCGACTGCCAGTATCATTACCCACAGGAATCCCAAGGGAACCTTCGTTCCTCCGATATCCATCTTGAACAATGTACGTGTCCAGCCGTTGGGCGCTGTAGCTCCGGGCCAGGTAATACTGGAACCGCCAGTAATGATTGCCCCCAAGCCCCTGACGATCATCATCGTACAAAGCGTAGCCAGGAAGGGGGCATGGCCACCCTTGGAGACAATCAGTCCATTGACTGTTCCCATAATCAGACCGCACAGTATAGTCACAATAATTCCTACAATAACTGGTGTATGCTTCTGGGTAATCAGATAACCGCCAATCAGTGCATAGCAGAACATTCCTGTTCCGATGGAAAGATCCACACCGCCGGTAATCAGGCAGAAGGTTACTCCAATACCTAAAAATGCAAGATAATAGGTATAGTCCATAATACTTAAAATCGTTGAGTACTGCCGGAAGGCCGGGCTCATGGCACTGAAGAAGAGAATCATGGCAATCAGCACGATTACGACAACGATTTTCTGTACTCCAATGGCTCTCACAACTGGATTGTTTGTAAAAGCATTTCCTTGTTTCTTGTCTGTCATCGTCTCATCTCCTCCTAATCCCTAAGGGTTGCGGCATGCATAATCCGCTCCTGAGTAGCCTCTGAAATATCCAGCTCGCCTGTCTTTCTTCCCTCACACATCACTACGATTCGATCGCTCATTCGAAGAATCTCTGTCATTTCCGAGGAAATCATGATTATGGACTTACCCTCCGCTACCAGCTCATTCATTAACTGATAGATTTCACTTTTCGCTCCCACGTCAATACCTCGTGTAGGTTCATCGAAAATCAAAATATCGCAGTTTCTTACGAGCCATTTGGCGATAACCACCTTCTGCTGATTTCCACCAGAAAGATTTACAACCAGCTGATCCACTCCCGGCGTCTTTGTCTTGAGGGTCTCTACATACTGCTGAGCCACCTCGTTCTCTCTCTTTTTATCAATGAACGCGCCTTTCATAAAATGTTCCAGGCTGGCCATGGTGGAGTTCTCCGCTATGGTCTTATCCACTACAATTCCGTAGCGCTTCCTATCCTCAGAAAGATATCCGATGCCATGTTTTACTGCATCCTGAGGAGTCTTAATCTCTATCTTCTCTCCGTTTACATAGATATCTCCGCCTTCTTTGGGGTCGGCTCCAAACAATGCTCTCGCAGTCTCTGTCCTCCCTGCCCCCATCAATCCTGAGAAGCCTAAGATCTCCCCTTTTCTCAGCTCAAAGCTTACATCCCTGACCATTCTGCCCGCATTGAGATGCTCTACCTTCAATACTACGGGGGCATCTTTGGGAACAGCGCTCTCTGTCTTGGGATCTTCATAAATGACACGGCCAACCATCATATTGATAATGTCATCTTTTGTGGAATCTTTCGTAATCAAAGTTCCCACATATCCGCCGTCACGCATGACTGTCACCCGGTCTGTAATTACTTTGATCTCATCCATACGGTGTGAGATATATACGATTCCCATCTGCTTGTCGCGCAGATCTCTTATAATCTTGAACAGCTCTTCAATCTCCGCCTCAGTCAAGGCCGCCGACGGCTCGTCAAAAATAATTACCTTGGCCTCATGAGAGATCGCCTTTGCAATCTCACACATCTGCTGCTTTCCTACAGTCAGACGGCTCATAGTCTCTTTGGGGTCAATATCAATTCCCAACTGTTCAAAGAGCTTGGCAGCTTCCTCATTCATCTTCTTATCATTGATCAGCTTACCGTTCATAATCTCCCGACCGATAAAGATGTTCTGCGCCACAGTCAGATGCCCCAGCATATTCAATTCCTGATGCACTATGACAATCCCTGCGTCCTGCGCCTCTCTCGGATTGGAGAATTCTACTTCTTTTCCCTCATATGTAATCGTACCCTCATCTTTGGAGTAGATGCCTGTCAACACCTTCATCAGAGTGGATTTTCCGGCTCCGTTCTCGCCCATCAGTGCGTGAACCTCACCTTTTTTCACTTCCAGATCTACATGATCCAGCGCATGCACGCCAGGGAACGATTTGTCAATTCCTTTCATGGTTAAAATTACGTCGCCCATTTCTTATCTTCCCCCTTCCGCTTAATTGCGTTTGCGTCTGCTGCGCAGGTCAGCCCATACAACCACCAGAACGATAAGTCCTGTGATGATGTACTGATAGTTGATTTGGAATCCCATAGCCAGAATACCTTCCTGGAGCAATGCAATGATCAACACGCCGATAAGGGTTCCGCCGATAGAAGCCACGCCGCCGGTCATGGAAGTTCCTCCCATTACACAGCCCGCAATAGCCTCATTGTTAAACGTATCGCCCAGGCCCGGCAAAACTGTCGTGTTCTTCGCCACATAGAAGATAGCTGCCAGTCCTGCTAAAGTTCCGCAGATGATGTATGCAAGGGTTTCCCATCTCTTTGTATTGACGCCAGAGAGACGTACTGCCTCACGGTTGCTTCCGATACAGAGAATATAACGCCCTGCCATTGTCTTATTCAGTATAATTGCACAGATAATAGCTCCTACAATCAGTAGAATCAGTCCTGTAGGAATCTCCATATTGCCGGCCTTGATTCCTACTAGATTTCGGTACCAGCCATTGGCGTCTGTAGATTGAGGCCAGCTTACAGATTGTGTCTTGGTAAATACAGAGCCAATTCCTTTGGCAAGCATCATACTGGCCATGGAAGTAATGAATGAAGGCAATCCCGCATAGGCCACCAGAACACCGTTGAGGATTCCAAACACGGTTCCCACCAGAATACATACCAACAGGCAAAGTACCAGGGGCCATCCCTTCATAGTCAAAAGATACCCGGATATCAAAGCCGCACAGAACATCACAGGTCCAATCGAAAAGTCAATGCCTCCTGTAGCAATGACAAAGGTAACACCCAAAGATAAGAATCCCAGGAAATATGCATACTTCAGAGCACTCACGATACGGGCATAGCTCACAAAACTTGCATTTACCTTTACCATCGGTGTGATGATTGCAAACAGGATATACAGCAGCACCATCACGCACAGCAATACCAGACTGTTAAATCCAATCTTTTTCACGATTGCATTTTGTTTAATTTTTTCCACCTTTTTCCCTCCAGTACACCCGTAGAAAAGGCGACGAAAGCGCCTTGTCCGTCCGTTGAATTTATGACTATTATATGGCCAAATTATGAATAAATTAATAGAAAATTCTTTTGGAAAAGGTAAAAATTTTACGAAAAAACAGTCGTTAATCTCCTATTCACAAGATTAACGACTGTTTTTCCAGTTCTATTATTTCATTTTAAGAAGCTTTTTTAGCGGGAAAGCCGCTCTTCAAATACACAAAAGCCTATCATACATGTCAAAACTACACTCAGTGTCAAAAGTATCATTCAACTTCACCTCTCTTCTCTGGTTTATCCATTCATCCAGCTCTGCTTCCGTTATGAGCTCCAGGTCTCTCGGATTTTCAGCGGCGAACCTTTTGAGCTTTCCATACGTTTTAAAATAAATGTCCGATCCCCCCTTTACTTCTTTTTCTTTGTTTAATATAATTATAATATCTAAATAGATTATATAATATAAAAATATTATTATTTTATACTATAATATCCTCAATTATTTACTTATTCCATCAAAATAGGAGCAGTTATGAAAATACGAATCAGAGAAAATCAATTAGAAGAGATTGAAGGTTTATCTATAGAATATCCTTATGCTTACCATCACGTGAACCTGGCAGACACCAGAATCCCCTGGCACTGGCATGAAGAATTAGAGTTTAATTATATTTCCCAGGGAGCAGTCACTCTTACTACCACCAATCAAAGTTTTCAGTTTCAAAAGGGGGAGGCTTTCTTTATTAATACGAATGTACTTTGCACCATGGATGTAGGAATAGAGGGACAAGGTGGGTTTCTTGACTCTCACCTCTTTCATCCTGTATTTCTGGGGGGACATTTTAAAAGTATCTTTTCTACAAAGTATTTGGATCCGATTCTTCAAAACAAGCATTTAGAAATTTTGGAAATTCGCGGAAAGAACCGACGTCAGATCAAGCTTTTAGAATTGCTTCGTCAGGTTGCGAAGCTGCAAAAAGAGGAAAATACAGAATTTCAAACAAGAAATGTTTTTTCTGAAATATGGCTTCTACTTCTAGAGGAAGCTCGTGAGACAGAACATACAGGCTCGGCTGTAAAGCAAGTGAATCGTGATCGTATTCAGACTATGATTTCCTTTATCCAGCAAAATTATCAGGAAAAACTGTCTCTGGAGGATATCGCTCGCTCTGCCTCTGTGAGTAAGAGTGAATGTCTGCGCTGTTTCCGATCAAGTATTCACAGGACGCCTTTTGAGTATTTGCTGGATTATCGGATTGAGACAGCCGAACGTCTCCTTCGATCAACAGATTCCTCTGTTTTGGAGATTGCTTTGCAGACTGGTTTTTCTAATAGTGCTTACTTTGGGAAGATGTTTAAGGAGGTTCGGGGAGTAACGCCTGGGGTGTACCGGAAGATGAATCAGCAGACCGTGGACTGATACTGCTTCAAAAAAGGGGCCTTCTACAGCCCCTTTTTCACATTCCCAAAAAACGGGAACAACAATTTTTGATTTTCCTCTGTATACATATTCTCTTTCGTGATCAGCTCCGACCCGGAGTCCACATAGGCTTCCACCGCTTTCCCTCTGGCCGCCTGAACCGCCGTCTCAATGCCCAGATATCCCATATTAAATGGTTTTTGTATGACAATGGCGTCAAATACACCCTCCTCTAAAAGCTGAATCTCCTCAATGGAACTGTCAAAGCCTGCCATATGGCAGTTCCCGGTGAGTCCCATATCTTTTACCGCCCGGGCAGCTCCCACTGCCGAGTATTCGTTTAAGCCTACAATCATATTCATATCAGGATAAGTTTTCAACAAGCTGTACGTAAGCTCATAGGCTTTTTCAGAAGAAGAGTCACAGAACACCACCTCAGCGATCTGTTCCTGGGCCTCTCCTATCCCTTCCCGAAAGCCCCGCTCCCGTTCTGTTGCCGTGGAGGTTCCTTTCACATGGCCTACTACTCCAATCACTGTATTCTCATCCACAAATTGCTTCATATAAGACCCCATTTTATAGCCAGCCTCAAAATTATCTGTGGCAATTAGAGATTCTCCCATATCCTTTTCCATGACTGAGTCCATGAGCACCAAAGTAATCCCCGCCGCCTCAATCTGTTCTGCATAGGGAATCGTTCCTTCAAAACTGCTGGGGGTCAGAGCAATGGCGTCTGGCTTCTGTTCAATAGCCTCAAGAATCATCTGGTTTTGGATCTGTGTCTCACTTTCCATCTCCGGCCCCAGTACAGTCAGTTCTACACCCAGCTCCCGGGCTGCCATCTGGCCTCCTTCACAGACAGAAGTCCAAAAGTCAGTGTCATCCATTGCTTTTTGAATCAGTATAATCTGTAAGGGCCTGGAATTGTATCTCCTCTTCTGCCAGTACCAGCCGCCGAGAAGCGCAACCACCAAAAATAGAATTCCTGCTGCCAAAAGTTTTTGCTTATAATTCCCCATCGCTTCCCTCCTCCTTTCCGAAAGGAAGTATTATCGTCGCCTTTGTCCCCTTTCCGGGACTACTTTGAAAGCTGATACCATATTCTCCTCCATAATAAAGCTGAATCCGCTCATTAACGTTGTTGAGGCCCACTCCATTTGAGCGAGTATCCCTTTTATGTTTCTCAAAAATATGTTCCAAGGTGTCTGCATCCATTCCTTTTCCGTCATCCTGCACCTCAAGAACCATTCTGTCTCCCTTACGGAAGCCCCGAATACACAGCAGCCCTTTTCCTTCTTTATATTTGATCCCATGATATATGGCATTTTCCACTAAAGGCTGTAAAATCAATTTGATCACTTTTTCCTGAAGGATCTCTGGCTCCATTGCAATCTCATACTCCAACTTATCCTTATACCGCATCTTCTGAATTGTTAAATAAGTTTCTGTATATTCCGCTTCCTCAGCAACTGTTACCTCCTCCTGCTCATTGCTAATGCTCCGGCGTAAAAGCTTTGCAAGAGAGGAAGTCATACGCACCACTTCCTGATTCTTTCCCCACTCGGCCATCCAGATAATGGAGTCCAGAGTATTATACAGAAAATGAGGGTTGATCTGAGATTGCAAAACCTTTAATTCTGATTTGCGCTTGATCTGCTGTTCCCTGTCCCGCTGCTCTATGAGATTTTGAATCTCTTCTGTCATCATATTAAAGTTCCGGCTCAGGTGGCCAATCTCATTCTCATCCCGAACCTCCAGTGCTGCATGGGCAAAATTACCTCTTTCCACTTCCTTCATTGATTTCTCCAGAGATTTGATAGGCTTTGTAATCTCATTTGACAGCAAATAAGCCAGGATAAGAGCAGCCATAAACAAAACAAAAGCAATCAGCAGATAAATTCCTCTAGTCGCGTTTGCCCGGTACATGAGCTCTGACACCATAGATACACCTACTACAATCCACCCTGTCTGTTCTGATCGGGAAATGGTATACAGGCGGCCGTCCCCAGTCAAAAAGGAAGATTCCTCTGTTTCCATAATCTCGGAAATCAGCTCTTTTTTCATACCACTGTAGATCAACTGTTGCTGGGGATGATATACAATCCCTCCATCCTCATCCAAAATATAGATATAGCCTTTGTTTCCAAGGCTGAGGCGTTCACACAAGTCGCTGATAGAACTATAGTTCAGGTCTACAAAGAAAACGCCTCCTCCTTCTGTATCATCCAGCTTGGATATATTGCAGCTTAAAGTCACCACCCAATCGTAGCTCCCATAGATAGCGTTTTGCACATGGGAAGAAGAAATCACAGTCTTTCCCCCTGCGTCCAGGGCATCCTGATACCAAGAAAGTTCTGGTACAGAGATAAAAGGGTTTAATTCTGAATTTCCCTTATTGATCAAACATTCTCGTTTCTTTGAAAGAAGAGCAATATTGGTAATATCGTCTCTGGTATCCGTAATCGTCTTAAATACTCCTGTAATTCGCTGACGCAATTCTTCCTGCCGCTCCTGGGAAAGTTCCGACTCAAAGAGATAGTCTCGCACATCAGAATTGCTGGCTACAATAGAGGAGATATTTTCCATATACCCAATGTAAGAATCAATGTCATTATTTACCTGCCCAATAAGCTGAGATGTATATTCTGTAGAATTCTCAAGCACAGTTTCTCTGGTGAAATTCAAAGAAAGCAGAAGAAAGATGAGCAATGCAAATATAATCAGCAGTGCAAAAGAAAAAATAATTGAAGTTCGAATACTTCGGAAACGCATCAGCAAACTTTTTTTCATCCTTTTCGTTTCTCCCTAGCGTATTCTGTAGGTGTCCTGCCTATAGCCTTTTTAAAAGCAATACTAAAATAATGGGGATCGGAAAATCCCACTTCCTGGGCTACCTCATAAGTTTTCATAGAAGTATTTTCCAATAATTTCTTTGCTTCTTCCATTCGTTTCTTGGTCAAAGCCTCAATAAAAGTCTCTCCTGTACAACTTTTGAACAAAGTGCTAAAGTAGCTTGTACTGATAGCCAAATGGCTGCACACAGAATTCAGATTGACTTCTGATTTCATATAATTGTGTTCGATATAGTCCAGAGCCATCATAGCCTGCTTTTTCCCATAGCTATCTAACTGCTCGCCTAAAAGTTTGGAAATATGGGCACAGATAGCTATGACGTCTGTAGCCATATCGGACAAGTGTTCATAGGAATAGAGACGGTTCAGGAGTTCCTTCTCCTCTTCTACTATAATATTTTCCTTTTCTTTGATAAGATTTGCCGTGGCAATCACAGTCAGGAGCAAATTTTGTACATAAATAATCGATCGGTTTCGGTTTGAATAAGAATCTCGTATTTTCTGGGCAAACTCGCGTACAATCCGCTCAATGTCTTCCTCACTTCCACCTTTGACAGCCTGAACCACTCGTCCGGCCCACTTAGCCACATCAATAGGATTACTGCTCTTTGGCTCCTCCAAAAGATCTGCTCGTAAAATCTGGCCGCCTCCAAGAAGAAATTTTTGTTCCATAATCCCATTGGCTGCCTCATAGGATTGATACAATTGCCGGATATCAGCGACTATCTGTCCCACACCAATCGTAGTCTCAATCAAAAGCAAATGTTGGATGGTCTGCTGTATCTCTCGCAAAGCCTCTTCTATCTGCCGATTCAGCTGCTTTTCCGTCTCGCCACAGAAGATAATGATGGTTCTTTCTTCCATATTTTGGAAAGCCACTCCCAGCTTCGATTTCTCAATCAGTTCCCGTGTAATATTGCAGATGGCAAATAAAGCAAGATCATCCCTTACGTCTTTATATTGATCCAGAAAAGGAGATAAGTCATCCCCCTCAACAATGGCCGTACTAAAAAAAGAGCCCGGAAGAGACAGATCAAGCTCCTCCATCTTCTCTTCCAAGCCATCTGGGCGCTCATTTCCCCGTAAAAGGCTGTTCAAAAAACGCCCTTGCAAAAAAGGCCTGTTGCTCACATAGGCCCCTCGCAGTTTCTTCAATGTACGTGTTCTAGCACACCTTTCATCCAGGCTTTCTTTCGCCCGAATCAAAACCTCCATAAGCTCTGAAGGCGTAATGGGTTTCAAAATATATTCCATTACCTGGTAGCGCACCGCCTGCTTTGCATAGTCAAATTCATCATATCCACTGATAATTACTGTCCGCGTGTCTGGATGATGTTCATAAACATAACGAGCCAACTCAATTCCATCCACATAAGGCATACAAATATCTGTCAGGAGCAGATCAGGCGTGATCTGCTCCATCCGTTCCATGGCCTCACGGCCGTTCTCACAGCTTCCTATCAGTTCAAACCCCAGCTCCTCCCAAGGGATATTTTCTCCAATGGCTTCCCTTGTCAGAGCTTCATCATCTACCAGCAATACATTATACATAACACTACTTTCCCCATCAACTCTTTTTAGCCAAAGAGACTACTTACAAAATCCATAATTGCATCAAAAAATCTGGTGATAAAATTCCCCACTTGCTTTGTATCAATGTTATCCAGATCAAGTCCCATGCCTTTTAACCTCTCATAGATCTCGCCGGCTTGCTTCGCCAAGGCATCTACATCAATGTCCAGCTTACTGATCTTGTTCATGAGCTGTATCAGCTCTGCTACCTGTTCATCTGTCAACTGGATATTGAATTCTTTCATAGCATTGCGAATAATCCGCTCAATGTCCTCATCTGACTCCACATGCTCCTCTGCTATCTGCTGCTTGATATAGGCAATAATATCAGAAGCAGCCTCAGAATCACCTAAAATATCACCCAAATCTCCTGTTACAACCAGCTCATTGACTGCTGTCTCTAATGCTTCCTCATTTACCGTCTGCTCGGTCATCTCAGCATAGCCCTTTACAGCGCCAATCAAAGCCGATGTACCAGAAATATTGGTGGGAGCTGCCACATACACATCTGCATCCTCAAGTCCAGCCGTAATCAGAGCGTTCTTGTACATGTTGATGGTGCAGTAGCTAATATTGCTGGTGGTTACATTAAGTCCTTTTCCTTCCTCTCCCGGACGGATCAGTACAGAGGAGAGAGCTTTTGTTCCAATCACGCTGGAGCCTAAATACTGATCCAGATACTGATGCTCCTCTTCATTTGTCACATAAATGACATCATAATTCTCCAAATCATCTACACTTACTCCCAACAATTCCAGAACAGTCAGCTTCTGCTCCTCACTTAAGTTGGCTCCGAGAGCCAGAATGGGCTTATCATCCTCTGCTGCCAATGCAGTGATTCCAGTTGTGAGTAACAGTATCATGGCAAGTGCCAGAGATATTAGTCGCTTTTTCATAATTTTTCCTCCTATTTTAAGTACCGCTTCGCCCCTATCAGCACACGGGGATCTAGAACGAATTTCCAGCCGCATTAATATGCGTCTGTAAATTGTTCTGTGCGCTGTACGGGCTTTCGCTGTTTTTAAGTACCGCTTCGGTCTGTCAGCCAATTATACATATCCTGATAGACGTTTTTTCGATCTGTCTCATTCAGGATCTCGTGCCTGTCCGTATCATAAAGAATCTGGGTCACATCCTGCATGCCCACAGATTGAAATTGCTTTCGGACCTTCTCCACGCCTGTTCCAAAATTCCCTACCGGATCCTCCTTACCTGCCACGAACAACACAGGCAAACCAGAGGGCATTTTTCTTAGATTGTCCTCCTTTGATGCTTCCTCAATGCTGTAGAACAGATTGTAGTATCCGTTCAGGGTAAACCGAAAGGTACAGCGCTCATCTGACAGGTAGCGATCCACCATCGCCTTCTCCTTGGTCAGCCAGTCTGCTGTGGTTCTTGCCGGTTTGAAGTGTTTATTATAGCCTCCAAAGGCCATTCTGTCAATGAGCCAGCTTCTGTAATGCCATCCAAATATTGCCGCCATTACTTTACAGAGGCCTTTGCCAAGCTTTAAAGCCAGCGCCGGCTGTGTACCTGTCCCCATAATGACCGCCCCCTTAAGGCCCTCTCCATGGAGGCATAGATACTGGCGTAAAAGGAAGGATCCCATACTGTGTCCCAGGATAAAATAAGGTACATCGGGATACTTCTTCTCTGTCAGCTGCCTCAAGTGATGTGCATCATCCAAAACTGCCTGATTTCCATTCTTTTCCCGGAAGAATCCGTAGTCCTCTTTGGTTACAATAGACAGACCATGCCCCAGATGGTCGTGGCCTGTGACTGCAAAGCCCTGCTCTGTCAGAAATTTTGCAAACTCTTCATAGCGGTCAATAAATTCCACCATCCCATGAAATATCTGCAAGATACCTTTGACCTTCCTCTGATCTGGCTTCCACTCTACCGCGTGAATCTTAGTTCTGCCGTCTGCGGAGTCAAAAGTAAATTCTGATTTTTTTGTCATAGCTTTGATCCTTTCTTTCTCTGCATCTTTCATCATACAGGAACAGTATAGCATGAATCCCTAAGAAAGTCTGAAGATTTTATAAATATTTTATGAGCTGCAGTGGTGCCTTTGCGAATGACGCAGGCCGAACTGTTACGGTTTAAGCTCCTCTGTCTCAATCTTACAGTAGTGCTCCTTTGTCTTTCTGTTATAGCTGATTCCTATCAAAAGGATTCTTCCTGTATATTTAGCCGTCAGCTCCTTATTGGGAATTAATACTCTCCCATTCTCATAGGTCAAAAGCCCATAAACCACCATAGTCGAATAGATCTGATCCCGCGTATTAAGTTCTTTTGCTGTCGCTATATACTCCTGAAGTTTTACAACCACGGACTCGCCAGAGATCATAAGAATAAAATCATTTTTTACCTCATTCATATGATCCTTTATATAGTAAAATATTTCATCATAAGGACCTGAACCTGTCCAATAACTGCCCGATATTTCTCATGTGGCAAAACACTGTTCAAAAACATTCCCTGCAACATGTAACCTCCGTAGTTTTTATGTTGAGATTATGGTATCACAACTGCATAGGATTCTCAAGGCAGCATTGAAAAATCCGCAGGCCTTTCACATCCTCTATAAAAAGCCTGCGGATTTGCTTTTACTCGTCTTTATTCTTTATCTATCCCCAGCATGGTAAATGCAAAGTCTTGAATGGCTTTGGCTGCCTGCTCAAACGTCATATCCGTTGTGTTAATACACAGATCGTAGTTGCGCATGTTTTCCCATTCCTGGCCGGTAAAATAGCGATAGTAGTCACGACGGTATTTATCTGTCTTTGTGATGAATTTATCTGCCCTCTTCCTATCTATCTTCTGCCGGTTCATCTCTTTTTGAATACATTTTTCCCGGGAAGCATAGATAAATACCCGAACCAGATTCGGCTTATCGTTGAGTACATAATCTGCTGCTCTGCCAATCACCACGTAGGAAGACTCATCGGCCAGTTCCCGAAGCACCTTTGCCTGATAATTAAACAGATTATTATTGGAGGTAAAATCCTCTTTCTCTGGTGGAATCAGTTCCCCGTTATATACCTTCTTATACACGGTCTGGGACGCCCGAAACAGGATGCTTCTCTTTTGATCCTCATCTGCCCTTGCAAACAACTCCTGATTGATGCCGCTTTCGTCGGAGGCCAAACGCAGTAAATTCCGATCGTATAACTCAACTCCTAAGTTTTTCGCAAGAATCCTTCCGATGGAAGTCGCTCCGCTGCCACAAGTTCTTGTAATTGAAATCACGAAATGCTCCATATTGAAACCCCCTTTAAAAAGTCGTTATTTTCTTATAATTCCATCATAAAAGTTTACAGGGAATTTGTCAAGTAAACGCCCCATGTCCCAAGAACATTGGCTCTCGCACATTCGATTATTCATTGACATGAATTTTTCTCAATGCTATTATCAAAATATAATATATCAAATTTCTATGAAACACATGCTTATCTGTGGAATATTACGATACTTTATAGCATAAAGGATGCCAGACATGAAAAAAAACATTCATATATTTATGCAGGCAAATGTGATTGTCCTTTTCATCACAGCTCTTTTCATTGCCTGTGTCCTGGAAATAGGATTTTTTAATTTTTCTTACTTTTCACAAGGATTTGGAAATTATCAGCGGACAGAACTTGATCTTTCTTCTCTGGAAGGCTATAACGGAGAGGCTCTTCCTATACTCCCAGAGAATCCTACGGTTGGCTTTGGAGATTTTGCTCTCCCTGCCCGCAGTGTCACGGTCTATACGGCAGGCCCTTATCAAGTTCTCTCTGGAAACATCGGCATCCGTGACGAATCAAACGCTTACCGCACCGTGGGCGCCGGAAGCTTCCAGGTCAATCCAGGCGGGCGGGAATCTGTCTTCACCGTTCCCCTTCGATGTCATGGCTCTCTGACCCGGCTGAGAATTAATTTTACAGAAGAAATGACGGAACCTGTATTTTTGTTCTCAGTAGTGCTCAATGAACACATTCCTCTCCAAATTCATGGGCTGCGCCTGCTTCTTATGGCCGGTCTACTTTTTGTGTTGTTTGCTGTCTTACGTTTCCGTCTGTATGAAAAGGAATATCAGCCCAGCAAAAGAAGCCATCATCTTATGAATCTGGCAACTCTGGCTTTCTGTCTTCTGGTCTCCTGTACCATCTTATACGGGGCAGATGCAACACACAAGTATCTAAAGGCTTATCCTTCTCTGGAGGAAATCCGTTCCCCAGAAATGATAGTTGACGCCTATATGCAGCAGTTGGACGCTTTTGAAAAGGGCCAACTCCATTTAGATCTGGATGTGAACCCGGATCTGGAAAAGCTGGACAATCCCTATGACAAGGGAGAACGGGACAAAAAGGGTATCACTTATCACTGGGATCGGGCCTATTATAATGGAAAGTATTATTCCTATTTTGGTCTGGCTCCTCTCTTCACTGTCTACTATCCTGTCTATTGGCTGACCAGCAAGATCCCAACAGAGCTTTTTGCGGGATCCCTACTGACTGTATTTGCAATTATCGCCGTATTTGCCGCCATCCAAGGGCTGCTTCTTATCTTCCGTCCCCGGGCCAATCTGCTTCTCCTGCTGGCAGGGGAGGTAGCTTTGGTATGCGGAAGCTTTCTATATTTAATGCAGGCTTCTTTGAACTTTTACTATCTTCCGCTTATCAGCGCCACAGGGTGGCTAGCCGCTTTTGTAGCTTTTGCCTGTTTTGCCAGGCTAAGTGTGAGCACCCGGAAAAGAATTCTGCTGTTTGCCCTCTGCGGGATCTCTTTTGTCATGCTGGTACTCTCCCGTCCCAATATGGCCCTTTTAGCAGTTGCTTTTGCGGCTCCCATGTTCCTTCGAATCCTCTTTGACCGCAATACTTCTGTAGCATACAAGCTGCAGAGTTCCCTTCCCTTTTTGATTCCTGTCCTGATTGGCGGAGTGGCAATTATGTACTATAATTACATCCGGTTTCAGTCTGTATTTGAGTTCGGCACTACTTACCAGCTTACAGAGAGCGACATTCACTATAATCATATTGCCGTAAGTATCCAAAACTTCGGCCACATGTTCTACCATTATTTTCTGGAGCCATTTATCTCTCTGGAGGGTTTTCCTTTCCTGCGCTTTACCACAGACCAATGTCTGGATTTCGGCAATTATCTCTATCAGGAATACAGCGGGGGACTCTTTCAGATGCCCCTTAATCTGGGGGTCTTTCTGGCTTTCCTATGCTTCTTACACAAGCCGGCAAAAGCAACCCTGTCGTCAAAGCCTTCCCCTGAAAGCTATCGTCTCTCCCTTCAAAGACAAACTTATGGCCTTCTTTTGGTTGGAATATTGGCCCTTGGCTATCTGAATTATTCCCTGGGTGGGATTCATATTCGCTATGTCTGCGACCTGAGCCTGACTCTTGGTATTCTTGCTTTTCTGGGAATTCTGGAACATGTTCATTTTGATGCTTCCCGATCGGCGCGAATTTTGTATGTGATTGTTCTATGCCTTTGTCTCATTACCATTGGGCGAGGATTGTCCTTGATATTCTCCAATGAGACGAATGATATTCTGCTTCGGAATCCTGATTTTTATTTATATGTTGGGGGGATGTTTTGATAAGAATTAACTATCAAAACATTCTTTCCCTCAAAAGCAAAGCCATATTTACGGATTCTATCGGAAGGAATCCTTTTGCCTCCAGAGAGGCGGCATACCTTTTTTCTTCTATCTGAGCAAGGGCGGCTTTTACTGTGTCCTCCAGGGTCCTCTCATCTTCTTTATCATATACTTTAAATTCCAGAATGATGGCGTCATCTTCCATCTGTTTGGACTCCAGCATCACATCATACCGGCCAAAGCTGCTGACAATACTGCGATACAAAGGTACATAACGAACCTAAATTACCGTGAGAACACAATAGGTGTCCTCACGGTAATTTATATCTTTTTACGCCTCGTATGAAAATTTTAAGAAAATTCGTAGAGAAAACGGAGATAAATCATGATATAATTTTATATATTATTTGGAATTAGGGGTAGTAAAAATGAGCATCAACATTTTAGTGGTAGACGATGAAAAGGAACTGGCCGATGTTATAGAACTTTACCTCGCCAACGATGGCTATATCGTCCATAAGTTTTACACCGGCGCGGAAGCTCTGGACTGTATTGAGCACACCCATTTAGACCTGGCAATTTTGGATGTGATGCTCCCGGATGCAGATGGCTTTGAAATCTGCAAAAAAATCAGAGAAACATCCTACTACCCTATCATTATGCTGACTGCAAAAGTGGCGGATGGAGATAAGATTATGGGGTTGACTATCGGAGCCGACGATTACATCACGAAGCCTTTTAATCCTTTGGAGGTTGTTGCCAGAGTAAAAACGCAACTGCGGCGGTATATGCACTACAACAATCCTCTGGCAAAACCGAAAGAGCCGGCTCATGAATATGATATTCGAGGACTTGTTATTAACAAAGACAATCACAAGTGTTTTCTATTTGGGAGAGAATTGCAGTTAACCCCTATCGAGTTTTCTGTCCTCTGGTATCTCTGCGAGCGGCAGGGGATCGTCGTTTCCTCCGAAGAATTGTTCGAGGCGGTATGGGGCGAAAAATTTCTGCAAAATAACAATACCGTCATGGCCCACATTGGACGGTTACGAGAGAAGATGGGAGAACCGGCCAGAAACCCTAAATTCATCAAAACAGTATGGGGGGTAGGGTATACCATTGAAAAATAAAAGCAACAGTGAGTTTCGCCAACTCCGCATAAAGATTTTCCTTCGCACGATCGCTATGCTGGTAAGTTCTGCATTGATAATCTATATCACATACTCTGTTCTCCTACGGGGTAATTTTGCAAACTTGATGATGGCCCTCCTGCAAAATATCCTTGATATGGACTACGATGCGGCTCTTAACTTATATGACCGGATATTTCGAAGTCACATGGATGCTATTATTTTGCTGTCCGTTCTAACCGTATTCATTGGCCTGCTTTCCGTTTTTCTTCATTGGATTACCAAGTATTTTGAGGAAATCAACAAGGGGATGGAAAATCTGCTTCAAGACACTCCTGGAGAAATTTCCCTACCCCCGGAACTGCTTTCCATTGAGCGGAAAATGAATATCGCAAAGCATACATTTGACCGGCAGAAAAGCGATATGCTGATTTCCGAGCAGAAAAAGAATGACCTCGTCATGTATCTGGCCCACGACTTGAAAACGCCCCTGGCCTCCTCTATTAGTTATCTGAACCTGCTAAGGGACGAAAAATTCATTTCGGAAGAACTGCGGGAAAAGTACCTGTGTATTTCTCTTGCCAAGGCGGAGCGTTTGGAGGACTTGATTAACGAGTTTTTGGAAATCGCCAAATATAACCTGTCCACAATCACACTGCAATATCGGGAAATCAATCTGACCCGCCTCCTGGAACAGCTTGTTTATGAGTTTCAGCCAATTTTAGAAGAAAAGGGCCTTACTTGCCGTCTTGTTGCTGCGGATGATACGATTCTAAACTGTGACGCCGACAAGATGCAGAGGGTATTTGACAATCTTTTGAGAAATGCTGTTGCTTATTGTTACGACAAAACAGAGATCATCATTGAGGCCAGAAGTGGCGAGGGCGAGGTTATATTACAGTTTTCCAATCACGGCGGGACAATTCCAAAAGAAAAATTAGAGCATATCTTTGAACAGTTTTATAGGCTTGACACAGGGCGCAGTACAGATGGGGCCGGGCTGGGCCTTGCTATCGCCAAGCAGATCGTCACGCTTCACAATGGAATAATCACAGCGGAGAGCAGGGACGGCCTGACAGTTTTTACTGTAACACTTCCTGTTTTGTAGGAAAATCGTTAGAAAGTCCGTAGGAAAACAGTTGAATACCGTGTGAGCGAACAAGGAAACGGCGCTTTTGCTTTTGGTAGAATGATGATACCAAGGCAAGAGCGCCTTTATTTTGCAAACGGGAAAGGAGAATTTACATGGAATTGCTGATCGACCATGTTTCCAAGCGGTTCAAGGACAAAAAAGCTGTCAATGATATCAACCTGGAATTGACGCCGGGCGTGTGGGGCCTACTAGGGGCCAACGGTGCGGGTAAGACTACCCTCATGCGGATGATTGCCGGAATTATGCAGCCCACCTCTGGCCGGGTGGTGTATGACGGCGTTCCCATCCAAACGCTGGGGGAACAGTACCGTGACATTTTGGGCTATCTGCCCCAGGAGTTCGGCTTTCATCAGGAGTTTACAGTGAAAGACTATCTGTCATATATTGCCGCGTTGAAAGGGCTTCCTAAAAGGCAGGGCTGGCGGAAAATACATGAATTGCTGGAACGAGTTTCTTTGCTGGATGTCTGCAACAAGAAAATCTCCAAACTCTCCGGCGGCATGAGGCGTCGGGTAGGGATTGCCCAGGCGTTGCTGAACGACCCGGAGGTTTTGATTTTGGACGAACCAACTGGAGGACTTGACCCTGGGGAGCGGGTACGTTTCCGCAACTTGCTTTCGGAGTTTGCCCATGACCGGATTGTGCTGATCTCCACCCACATCGTTCCCGACGTGGAATATATCGCCACCTGCCACGCTATCATCAAGGGTGGCAAGCTGCTGGCGACTGGAGCAACGGAAGAACTCGTCAAGCTGGTGGAGGGCAAGGTGTGGAGCTGCACCATCCCTGCGGAGGCCGTACCGGAGTATGAAAGCAAACTGCAAATCACCAATCTGCGAAATGAAAGTGATGGTAGTGTCTCCATCCGTTATCTGTCGGACCGGCCCCGCAACGCCGTTTCCAGCGCCGCAACGCCCCGCCTTGAGGATTTGTATTTGTGGATGTTCCCGGAGATCAGCAGAGAAAGCGACAGGAGGTATCGGTAAATGAGAATCTTTCGTTTGGAATTGAAACGAGTTTTGAAATCAAGACTTACCCGGATTTTGCTGGTGCTGGCCCTGCTGCTCTCCGCTTTGCTGGCCTATTTGCCGACCACCTATTGTTACAGCAATTATATAGACGAGGCCGGAAACGAAATCAATTTGACTGGGCTGGCCTCCATCGCCTACGAAAAGGAGCGTCAGGCGGATGCCAGCGGCATTGTCACTCCTGAGCGGGTGCGGGGGGCCGTAGAAATCTATCAAGCCTGCCTCACGTCCTACGACGTTACGGAGTCCTATGACCTGCCGGAGGGCGTCTATGAGAAAGAGATTCTCCCCATCGCTCCCCTGCTCCACGGCGTCAAGGAGGCATTTGCCGACCCGGATACCGGCATGGCGCCAACCATCATGGAAATCGACCCGAAGCAAATCGACGATTACTATTCCGTCTGCGAGACTCGAATTGCCTCTCTGATGGCGATGGAGCAGCCGAACAGCCCAGTCGCCCAGCACAAGGCTGTGGAGATGTATCAGGGAGTGGAAAAGCCCTTTGAGGTCTATCCCGGTATGAGTTCCACCATCACAGACTATCAGAATATCATGGGATTTCTGGTTCTGTTATTCTGTGCAGTAATTGCCGCCCCGGTGTTCTCCGCGGATTATCAGTCAGGAGCGGACGATATTCTGCGCTGCACCCGGTACGGCAGGGTCAAGCTGGGCATTGCAAAACTGCTGGCTGCTCTTTTTATCAGTGGGTTGTCATTTATTATTTGTGCCGCTGTGTTCATTCTGGTCGCAGACAGCTTGTTTGGCTGGGAGTGTGCCAAGACCTCCATTCAAATGCTGTACTCTATTGTGACTTTGGCAGACATGAACATAGGAGAACTGCAATGCCTTTTTGCCGTTGCCGGACTGCTCTCTGTTTTGGCCTCAGTGAGTTTTACCTTGTTTCTTTCCACAAAGTGTAGAAGCACAGTGGCTTCTCTCGCCTCGGCGCTGGTGTTTTGTATTGCACCATTGGTAATCACTATGGCAGTACCGGGTACGTTGTCTACCTGGCTGTGCAGTATTCTTCCAGCAAGCGGAACAAGTATCCAGGCAAGCGTTCTCTATGCTATCACTGACTTCCAATTTCTGAACTTGGGCGGGCTGGCAATCTGGACACCTTATGCCATGATTGGAGCCTGTGTTATTGAAATACCGCTATTTACTTTTCTGGCTGTTCGTTCTTATTGTAAGCATACTGTGAAATGATCTTATCTTGAATATCCCAAATTGCTGCCGCACGACGGCAAAAGAAAAAAGCCGTCGTGTAGCACTCATTCTTTCTGTGTTTGTTGGTAGTTTTTGGTCTGCCTTACCTCGACCTCGCACTGGCTTTTCTGCTCCAACACAAGCCACTGGTATTTGTCGCTTTCTTTGGTAAATACGCTCTGTTCGTCGTTCTCCACCCGAAGGCTCTCACCCCGCATCAGGCCCTCCATACTTTGCTTAATCTCTTTATTTCCTTCCCGAATCAGCTTTCCTACTAAGCTGTTAGAACTAGAATTTGCCCACTAAGCCATAACTCTTCCTGTATCCAGATAATTGATGATAGACCAGGGGTTGTAGATATCTGTATAGGTTCCAAAGGTAAAACCATCTTACCATCTTTTTACCTCCTGCTTTTTATCTAACATTCCAAGCTCATCCAGCGTTGCAAAAACTTCTTCTTCCATAAATCCAAAGCAATCTGCATATTCATCTGGGGTAGTCGTCACTATTTTGAGATTATTCGGGTCCGAAAAGATAGACTCCCTGCTCACTCTTGTAATTCCCGTCATAATAGCCCGGGGATTAGACCTCCGGCGCCACGCACTCCTCCAAACAATCTCGATTAAAATAACCCGTATCGTCTTTACTCCAGCACACATGCTCCCGGATCACCTTCGCCGGACATCCTGCGATAACCTGATGTTCCCCAAACTGCCCTGACGTAACTGCGCCGGCTCCTACGATACTGTCCCGGCCGATTCTCGTTCCACCCAGCAGTACGGTTCTATACCCGATCCATACATGCTCTTCTATTATAATATCCTTCGGATAATTGATCCGTCTGTGGGTTTCCATATCAAAGATATGATGCCCGTCATGATTTCGTATCACCACCTGCGTGGACACAAGGCTATCCTCTCCGATTGACACCTTTGCTCCTGACACTGCAAAATATGCTCCTATTATCTCTGTCCTGTCTCCAATTATGCAAGTTCCTTCATTTCCAAATTCAATGGATAAGTCGCCCACAATCACATCTGTGCCCATCTTCAAAGAATTCTTCCTTCCTTGAAAAATAATGGAAACCGTGTCCGGTATCGTTCCGTCAAAACAAATCCGATTCCCTCTGGAGTCCTCATAAATTCCATGGCTGTTACATTCTTTTAGCATTTTGCCTGTTATCTTATCTGGCCTTTCCATGATATCATTGATATCTAAAACTGTTGCACCTGCCAGACATTCCAAGTCCTTCCTGATGGAATTGCTCATCCAGGAGGCTCCAGCTGTTATAATTATGAGACATTTCTGCAGCTTGGCCAACTGCTCCCTCTTGATAACCGGTATGCCATCGTAGCTTTCTGGCCCATCCTTCTCCCATTTCCGGTCGCAAAGGTAATCGGGCTTCCTCTCCTGGAACAAGTCCTCCTTTACCGTCTCGTAATATTGTCCGATTCCATATATCACCACTGCCTGATAATCTTTCCAGTCTATTTCCCCCACTTAGAAACCTCCACCCACATTCCCAGTATAGCCATCCCTATACTCTAAACACACCCCTCATAAAGCTGAATCAGCCTCCCACAGGATGCCTCCATACTATATCCTGCCCTGTCAAAAGCTTCATCCATAAAACTTCTGTCTTCTTCTACTCTCGCCTCTTCCATTGCTTCCACCCATTTCTCATTCTCTAGGGGCAGAAACTTCACCAGCCCTGTCAGATCTGTCTCCTTTGTCACTGCATCTGACACCAAGCATCTTAGCCCGGACGCCTGAGCCTCTACCGCTGAAATAGGCAGACCTTCAAATTTCGAAGGCAGGCAGAACACATCCATTGCCTGGAGGAAATCAGGCACATTCTCCAGCCATCCGTAGCATTTGATGTGCTCTCTCATTCCCAGCCTTTCCACCAGCTCCCTTATATAGGAAATGTTCTCTCCCTGTCCTATCATGATCAGGTACAGCTTTGGATTGCTCTTATGGGCTTTCGCAAAGCATCTCACTAAAAATTCCTGGTTCTTGGTGAAGCTGTATCTCCCCACATTTCCCAGGACCACTCTATCCTCAATTCCCAGCTCCCTTCGTATCTGGTTCCGAACACTTCTGTCATAGCGAAACCGTTTCACATCTACTGCATTGGGTAGAAGCTGTATCTTATTCCTGGGTATCTGTTTGGAAAAAAGCCAGTCCGCTGCCTCCCTAGAGCAGGCGCATACATCCGTGGCATACTCCATGGTAAAGCGTTCCTTATAATATAAATGGTCCTTTAATAGTTCCTTCCTCTGTTCCTCACTTACAAAATCAATCCCCGAGCTATGAGAGTGGACAATTACCTTGGAAATCTTCATTTCCATGGCAATCTCTTCAATCAAAAATCCACGCCAGGAACTGGTATGCAGATGAATCACATCAAATCCTGTTTCAAGAATACCCCGTATCTCCTGTTCAAAGGCTTCCCGTCCATTCCTCTGTACGCCATTTAATTGGTAGATAGGGAAGTGGTATTGCTGATATTCCCTTGTCTCTTTAAGCTCATCCGCCACCTTTGTCAAAAAGGAGAACTCATATTTCGATTGATCGATAAAAGGCAGATGGTGAAAGATATATTGATATACCCCATTACGGACTTCCGGCGGCGTCATATGCAAAATTTTCATAATCCATGTCATTCCTTCTTCTTTATCACAGCCGCTATGATCAGTTGGTAGTTGGGGTCTGTGACATTCAGATCCTTTTTCTCCAATTCCTCATAGCTGATCCCATAAAGAAATGCTGCAGCCGACTTTACATTCCCGTAGGTAAATACTTTGACAGAATCCACCCTGGCCTGTTCTTCAAACAGTCTTTGTAGAGATTGATCGGTGAAGCTCCAGAAATGGCCGTAGTGAATCTTCTCATACTGGATGATCTGGGAAATACCGCCCACGGTAATCAATGCCGTTCCGCCTTTTTTCAAAATCCTAACCATATGATTTACGGCAGAAGGAAGGTCATAAATGAAAGGCAAGGTCTGTGTGCAGATGAGACAGTCGATGCTCTCCGACTGCAAGCCTTCCCCTGTGGCAAAATTTCCTTTTACCTGATGAATTCCAGGATCCTCCTTTTCTACATGAAGAATGATCGAATCTGTTACCCTATCTTCCCCAAACTGCTCTGTATAAGTCCTGTCCCCAATCTCCATGACTGTTCCCTGTATGAATTTCTTTTGGGATTCTAAAAACTGTTCGATATAATATCTGTCAACAGGAGTTCCTCTATTCATTCCATAAGTGTCATCTAATGGATAGAGTGGAAGTTCTTTCAAAATGCTCTGGGACTTTGGATACAAGGGCGTATCCTGAAGCTCTTTTGTCAAAGTTTTTAGGTCGGAGGGATTTGTTTTTATATGAAGATGGAATTCTTCGTTTTGGTAGAATAGTGTTTCTCTTTCCCAGACCAGCTTCCCATTCTTTTCAAACAGCATCTTTTCAAAGGTATTATAGGGCTTTAACATAGGTCCAAACTGGATGCGCTCCTTCTCCACTCCTAAGTCCAGTAACTGCCGGTACATATCTCCCAAAGCATAAGATAGCAGAAGAATAGGAATGTCTGGATAGCAAACTATCTTTGCCGGATTTACCACAGGAATATCTGTCTCTTCATCTGTGGCATGTTCCTGGCCCGGGGAGATTCCATTGTCCAGAAATACTTCCACCTCATAGTCCTGAAACAGAGCTTCTTTTTTCTGCTGATATACCATACCTCTTCCAAAGAGAATTACTTTTTCTTTTGACTTCATGTCCTATTCCTCATATTTATTCAAAAATACCTTGTGGGTCCTTCTGGCTGCCAGGTATTCCCCGAAGGAAGGCTCATAATATTTCACATCAATAACTTCCAAATCTCCGCATCTGTTATAGGTATGGACGCCTAAGATTTCTCTTTTCATCTCGATCTGCAAATCCGCCGGCGCGATACGTTTTACCACATGTTCCTGATAGTGGGGCCACAGGGAATCTATCTGGCTGAATACCAGCCCTTCTCCATAAGAGTGCAAAGAGTTTTGAGATACGCGAAACAGCTTCCCATCCTGCCTTAAGATATTTCCTCCTGGACGGGCCAAGCTCCTGTCCTCTGACAGGACAATCGGGCTTGTCCATGTTCCGTCTGCTTGCTTTTGGGATAGAAGCAGGCTGCCATCATCACCGGAAAATGTGGGGGCAAAGGTAAAAAGATATTGCTCCTTCTCCTGTTCTAAAAAGGTGGTATCCACATACCTGACATTGGAGAAGAGACATTCTACCTGCTCCCATTTATCAGGAAATTCCAACAGCCGGTAGATTCCCACCTCATTCTTCTGCCAGGATTCCGGGCACATAAAAAGTTCCCCATCTTTTGTGTACACGTTTGGGTAGGAGAGGTGCCAATGTTCGTCCATGGCTACCTGCCATTTTCCGAACCTGCCGTTCTCATAGGCGCAGTACCCAATGACCCCATTTCGTTCTGATCGGTATAAGAAAAGCTCGGCAAACAGATAGGTTTTGCCTTGATATTCCACCAGAAAGGGGTCAGCAGCCCAGGCATATCCAGGGTTCTCTACCAGGCGAAAGGGCTCATCCCGGGAAGTCCGGTAGGCGATCTGCCAGTGCATGTATCTTAGTTTGTTCATGTGTTTTTGTCCTCCACGAACATTGGTGGACGCAGGGCAACACGCCCTTACCCACCAACGCAACTAAAAGCAAATCATATGTTCCCTAATATATTCTGCAACTTTTTCGGAAGCATCACCCGTATCATAATTTCCCATAGACCCCATAAATGCATTCAATTCAGACCGATAGGTTTTTTCATCATACCTCTCAATAGCTTCTTTCAGCTCCTCGTTGGAATGGGCTTTGATATATGGCAGCTTCTCCATGGGAATATAAAAGTTCCGGTCCTGCAGGTATTCTTCATAGTCTTTCTGATACAAAAAAACAGGTCTATTCGTATAAGAAAAGTCATACATACAACCAGAATAGTCTGTAATCAATACATCTGCGGCCGCCAGAAGCTCCTGGAAATCGTCATAGTCGCCTGTGAAAAGATAATGGGCATCCGTTTGAAAGGAGTATTCCTGATAGTTCACTGGATGCCTGCTGACCATCATCTGAAACGGTTTCTGGAACCTATTTTCCAGTGCCCGCCTGACCCCATCAAGGTCCAAATCGTAGCACTCTTTCTTATAATTGCTGCGAAAGGTAGGGGCATACAGTACAATCCCCACATCTTTTCCGATGTCATAAAACTCATGAATTTTATCCCGGATGGCATCCTTCTTCCAGAACACATCATGCCTGGGAAGCCCTACTTTCAATATAGGTCCCTGATACCAGAAGGATTTTCTGTACAATTCTGTATAAAATTCACTCCCTGAGAGAAATACATCTGCCATTTCTGAATCATGCTTCGCGCCCTCTATATAAAACTCTGGAAGCTTATCCTGAACGTCAGCCTCCACTCTTTTGATGGGAGCTGCCCCATGCCATGCCTGTATATAGAACTGCCCTTCCCTCTTTCTTGTAGAATAAGCCTTCCTGCTATTGTCCACCCATACCTTGGCTGTAGCTAACTCCTGATAGTATTCCTCACTGCCATAGAGAACCTGCCTAACCCTTTCTGGAAATCCCTTCCGATATTGGGAGACCGCCCACACAAGCTCAAGCTTTTCCTCCTTGTCAAGCTCTAATAGTTTTTCTGCAAGATATTTGGGATTTCCCCCATACCCTACACCTGACTGATTTTGGAAAAGGATCTTATACTTGCATATGGGTTCTTTGTAGAGTTCCTCATAAAAATCATTCAAAAGTTCTTCTGAATCCACGCACAAACAGTTCGATATATGGCGCTCTTTCAATAATCTCTTGATTTCATCCTGTAGAAAAGCCTGTACCGCGATGACCACCAAAGCTTCCTGAAGCTTTTCCTCACTCTTTGACAGCTCAAGGACTTTAAGCCCAAACTTATCCACCACATTTCCCTCTAGCTTTGTTACCACAAAAGCTTCTACTTTCTCCTGCATTTCATTCTGCTTGAGAAAAAGGAAGAGGATATCTGCCACTGTTCCCGCTCCGTATATGAAGATGGTATCTGCTTTTCTGCATAGACTTCTTATGTCTTCTTTCATAGCTTTTACCATTCCTTTCGCTCCGCCCAAAGTTTTATATACATGTGACATCCATATCTCTCTAATAGCTCTGCGATCTCCTCTTGTACTTCTCTCTGGTACACAGTAATAATCACTGCCATGTCTTGTATATCCTCCAATTGATCTACTGGAACCACCGGAAGACACTCTATCCTTGTAACCTCGCTTTCCTTACTTACCAGGAACCCCAGGGGCAAGATATTCTCTGCTCTCAGCAAGGCGGAACACAGCCGTCCCATTTTACCGGCGCCATATAAATACACCTCTTTATTTCTCCTGGCAAACTCTATCACTTTACCCTTATTTCTTTGAAAACATTCCAAGTCTCCAAGGTTATTGATTGGAAAAAAGGAGTCCATCTCCTGAAAAATCAGATGGGTGGAATACTGCAAAAAATTGATCTGTTTCTCCCCATAGGATGGCGTCATTGCAATACCCGTACTGTAACCTGCATCCTGGGCCACATAGGCAAAGATGCGTTCTATGGCATAGCTTAAGTAATGGCCCCTTTGCAGCTTCTCATCATTAAAATCTGAGTATTGCCACTCTGCCTCAAAAAGCTTTCGCAAGGAACATGTCCGAAACCAAAGTACCGTTCCAAAGGTAATCGGGGGCTTGTCCCATCGGATATCCGCCTTCAACTGAAGCCTTTTTGCAAGCTCTCTGGTAATTTCAAAGGAATGGTACCAGCCATAGCCATACCAGGTATTAAAATGCTTTCCCACTGGCTCTGGCGGGGCTAGAATTCCCAAATCTTTATTCTTCTCAAATGTATCTAAGATATGATTAATGTAATCAGAACTCCCAACTTGGTTCCGCCATAAATTTTCCACCCAAAATTGTGTGTCTTCTTTTCTTTCTGCGCAGTGCTCCTTTTTATCATGGAGAAAACAGACATACTCATACTTTGGAACAATCTCTCGCCCTGTCACCAACAGGGCGCTTACATCCCGGCCTCTGTTTTCTTTCAGAATGTAATGAACCTTTCTCCCGGAACGTGAGGCCCAGGATTCCTTTACTTCCCTTAGCACTTCTTCTCTGGAAGAGATGAGATACACATCAATCTGTGGGGGAATGTTATCCAGATAGGGATAGTAGGTTTGCAGGGTATCTAGGTAATACAGGTAGATGATAACTGCTGTCTTTCTGTAAAGTTTCAATGGCTGGGAGTTTGATTCTGTATGATTCTTTTCTGGTAATAGGAACAAAAAATTGTTCTCATATCTCAGGTCGTATACATTTTTCATTTCACAATCTCCCTGGTTTTCAGACAGATAAGGTTAGGAAATTTTACTGGTTTATGGGCCAGTTATTTATTGTTTCCTGCAACGCTGTATCCAGCCGCTCTCCAAAGCTTTCCATAGAAAAATATGTGTCATAGACTTTCCTTGCTTCCCTTCCTATCTCTGGCAATCTATTTCGGTTCTGGATGATAGTTCTCATTTTTTCAGCTAAATCTGAAGGATCCCCAGCTTTGCAGATAAAACCATTTTCACCGTCTCTTATATACGTAACTGTTCCAGTTTTATCAGACACAATGCAGGCTTTTTTATACATCATGCCTTCTGTTGCAACGATAGGAAGAGGATCTTCCAGAGAGGGGCAAACTACCACATCAATTCTTCCATAAGCTTCATAAATTTCACTTCTCGTTAATGGCCCTATCATTTTGATTGCATCATCTTTTGACACAATTTCTTTTATTTCATTGCTGTATTCGTCAGTTCCAATAGAACCTATGATCCAAAACTCCACATTTTTTTTGTCCTCTATATCCAATACTTCTATTGCCTTTACAAAAATATCTTGTGCTTTTCTGGTACATACAGTTCCAATAATCGCAAAAACAAGTGTATCTGTTTTCTCTTTCAAATTTTTTTCTTTATTTTCATCTGGAACTCCATAAGGCATGGTATATTCTATCGTATTTGAAAAGTGGGAATTAAAATTCATCTGTGCAACACCGCTTACTGCACGGACATTTATCTTTTCCAATCTTCCCTTCTCAATATGTTCCTGAAATCGCTTCAGTGCTTTTTCATATAAATCCCCAGGTTCATGTATCCACCACAACACAGGTTTTATTTTACTGATCCTACAAGCGCACAATGCCATCTGAAATACATTTACCATCACCACATCAAATTGTTGTATCCAAAGCAGCTCTTCTTTCTCCACATACGGCAATGCCGGACAGAGTACAACATTTATTCCACCATCCGTTATCTCTTTTATAAGAGTCTTGTTTCCGTCCGGAGCTGCTAATACAACAATTTCTCCCCTGTCTTGCAACGCTCTTGCCGCATATGCGGCTGCAATGGTTCCCCCGTTATACTCAATATCTGTGGAAATAATTAGTACTTTTTTTTTGTACTCCCCTATCTGGCTATTTCCACAATATAGCCTTAAAAGTCCGCGATTCACTTCACTGACAAACATTTCCCAGTACCAGATATCTTCTTTTTCAACTCCCAGTTCCAACAGCTGACTTTTCATTGCCTCCTCGCTGGCACTCATTAGGATGACTTTGTCATAGAAGAGGGTTTTGACTTTACTGGGAGATACAATTGGCCGGTTATCTATAGATTTCCCCTGCATTTTTTTGTTATTGTCAAGAAAGGCTACAATTTCAGCATCTGATGGGATCTTCCCTTTTCTTTCTTGATAAAATCTGCCTATACCAAAAATAACTATTCTCATATTGGCTTTTCTCCTTTGGGGCTACACTCTTCAAACTCTTTATGATTGGCCCTAATACTGTGCCACACGATCTGTTCTTTTTTGACCCCCAATTCATTCAAGTAGAGCGCTATCTCTTTGGCAACATAATAGTCATCTACTGCAATAACCACATAATCAAAATCTCCTTTTTTTATTACTTCAGGATTTTCAATTACATGATGTTCCATTTCCTTCGTTCTATAATTCCCATCAACCCAAGACACAATCTTACAAAAATGATATCGGAAATTTTGTTCCCAGTATTGTTTCCCAAGATTGCCTGCTCCATAAAGTACTACTCTGCTCTCTTGTGGAATTCTGTCAAAGGGAAAATGCGCTAAAATTTCTAATTGGGGATATTCATAACAGCGCTTTTTCAATTCCACTGAGTTAATGTAGAAGCAGTCTAATTGTGGTTTCATAACCTCCCAATAGGGTGTTTCTTGAAATCGTCTCTTTAAATTCTCATATACTTTATATAATTTGGATATAAAGTCTTCATCTTTTATATAAGGGGGTATTTCACCTGCGCCTCTTTGACGATGGTAGTAATAGATTTTTCTTATTATTTGAACACTTTCCACTTGAAGCATCAAAGGAAAGATGACTGTACTGTCATCTCCATAATGACTATCTATCTCAGATGACTTTTCAAGATACTCTAAAATTATCTTTCTTTTGAATATTTTTGTACATAAGCTTGGATCTAATGCCCACGTTTCCTGTCTTGGGTTCCATAACATAACTGGAACAATTTCATCTATTATTTCTTTTTTGTTAAAAGCTCCTTCCCTTAAATAGGGCAATTGCATGATTTGATGTTTTGCATCAATATATCTGCAGATACCTGTTATCACTAAATCACAACTATTTTCTAAAATTATATCTTTATAAGCGTTTTCATCTATCCAATCATCTGCGTCTACAAATGTAATCCAATCCCCTTTAGAAACTTTTACCCCTAGAAAACGAGCTTTTGAAACGCCTCCATTTTTCACATGCAGTACCTTAATGCTAGCATTTTCTTCTGCTAAGGCATCACAGAGAACCCCACTTTGATCGGATGAGCCATCATCTACTAAAATGATTTCTAATGTCAAATACTTCTGCTTTAAGATACTTTTCACGCATTCATTAATATATCGTTCTTGATTATAAACAGGGACTATTATTGATAACAATGGCTTATTTTTAGTCATAATTTGCTCTCCTCAAAAACGCTCTTTCCAATCAAACGAGTGAATTTTTTGACACTCTTTTCAAGACCCATATATACTTTAAGAAAGTTACATTTCTCTTAGTGCATAACTCATATCTCCTTCAATTACGAATATAGTACACTCACAAATGAAATAATATCGTTTAATAAAATACCTATTTCCAATAATTCATCAAAAATTTCATTTTCATGCAAAACACTCATCACAATAACTTTTCTTATCTTTCCTCTTTTATATTTGTTAGCTAATTCATCTAAAGAAATAACTCTCCTCCCTATAAACCCATGGCAAAATTCTTGCGAATTTCTATCACAGATTAACTGTGATATCTCCTTTTCTTTTGTATTACGATCCAAATCTTTCAAAAAAAGTTTTGTAAAATCCGTAACTGCATATAGGGCATAATCTTCAATTCCTTCTTTATCCAGAAAATCTTTTATACTCCATCCCGCAATGTTTTTAGTTAAATAACGATAAAGTAGTCTTTCATGAAAAATACATTTTTTTTCATAGCTAGCTGTTTCTAATTGTGCTGAAACCTCGACTACTTGCGGAAATATTCTATTATCTTGCATTGTTATTGCTCTCCATAATTTAAATCGCTACTATATTTTAAGCTGTTTCTATTATGTTCCTAAGATATGCTGTGGATTTTTCTTTTTCTTTATTTAGAGTTAAGGAAATGGGCCCGTAGTCTATGTCTAAATTCAATTTATTGGGCCACACATATCCCTGTATAACTCTATCTTGCAGATTTAATAGTTTAACAAGATCCTCCTGCCTACATTTTCTTATTTCTGGATAATAAATATAAAATGGTTTGTGAAAAAGTGTGGAAAATATTGCACCATGATATGAATTCGTCACAATGACTTGAGCATTTTTAATGTACCATAAAAATTCTCCCACTCCATCCTGAAGCATACATCCTCCGTCGTTTATTAACATTCTCCTTGCAGCTGATTTTTCTGATAAAATTGTATGTTTGACAGACAAATTATATTTTCTTACTAGTGTATTAACTAGCTCCACGCTACCAAGATCCTCATCCCCTATGGCATACCAAAAGTAGAGAACAAATGGTTTTTCCACTCTACTAGGTTTTTCTATTAATTTCTCATAATCTCTCATATTCAACAGCAGTGTTGGATCAAGCGTATATTCACATTTTTTTCCTGACAGCTTAGAAATAATCCCAGTATAACTCTTCTCTCTTACTGAAATAGATTTGAATTTAGGTAGATATTTTTGAAATAGATTTTGATCTATGTCTTTAAAATCCATACCTATACTTGCTGAGTATGCTATCCTCTTTGCGTCATCTTGCAAGTTAGGCAAAAAATATTCATAGTCAGCAGCTACCTCTCCAATATCTGTATTCCAAATCTGATCACTGCCAGTAAGGTATACATCGTATTCATTTCCACTCACCACATGAATCATAGGGGTATGAACTCCACAATGCTCAAAAAGAAATTTATTGAATTTTTTCCTTTTTTCTCTCTGACTTTCCAGACATCTGGTACTCCCAGACAAAACAGGATAATTATATCCTTCGGGCACATAGTTAATAATTTGCGCTTGGCAGTTAGGAAAAGAAGAGATGACTTTTCTCAACGCATATGCCTGTAGTACAGCTCCGTAATTATCCGCACAGTGAAATGTCAAGATTCCCACGTTTTTACTCATTCAAATTTCTCCATTTTTTTGCATACATTAACCACTTATCTACCATATCGAAGTGATAAATCCCCATCATTTGAAGCTGATGAGCTATGTCAAATCCAATCTTTGCATCTTCCAACATTATTACAACAAAAATATTTTCCTTTTTCTTTAGCTCTTCTGGTGAAATACAACTAATTCCTGGCAAAATTTCCGTATTCCATTTTTCTGAATTATTGTCACACACATATCTAATCTTGGAATATTGTTCTACCTTTGAAAGATTCTTAGAAAAATAATATCCACATCCCCACAATACAATTTCTTTCTCCGGCATCCCTTTAAACCATTCAGGTAATTCTAACTTATCCTCTTCAATAGATTCTTGAACTTCTTCCATATTAAGCAATCTTAAAGCTTCACTTTCTGCGTAGCTGTCCGTAAATATCTCTACCACAATAGATTTTTCTTTCTTTTCCAAACTTACAAGCTCTGGCAAAATGGTTAGATATTCATCTTTTGTGCTCGCAGATTTGTATATAAATCCGAGGCCCTCTGCATAATTTTTTAAGAGATCTTTTGATTTATTTCCATAATGTCCTTTTGCTGCAATAAATAAATCTGTATGATTTCCTAAAATATTAGCCGCGTGATTATAATTTTTAAATTCGGTACCACATCCATTATTAATGACTAACAAACGGATATTATTTCCTATATGTCGGTTTCCTAAAACATTCATATCATAGAAAAAGGCTAAATCCCCCAGTACACCAAAATAGAGTTTTTGCGAATTTGCTAAAGATGCTCCGACTAGTGTTGACAGGCAACCATCTATTCCAAAACCTCCAGTATTTGAATAAGCTCTGACACTTTTAGGAATTTCATAAAAGTTCCAAACTCTTAAAGAATTTAATATTCCTAAATGTAGCACTGTATTTTGAGGTAATTTTTGAGCTGTCTGTGATGCAATCCATGCATTTGAGAAAGGAAGCTCTAAAGATATCTCATCCCTTTTCCCCTGTAAAGAGGGCAATTCGACGCCCTTTGATTCTTCGTCTTTTTCTGAGGCTAGTACAACATACATATTAAAAAATGCTTTTTCTTCCATCTCAAATACATAAGATAAACTCCTAAAGGTGTCGCAGTAATTTCCATTGGGATGAACACGCCAAACTTCTTTTGCATTTATTGGAAAATAAGCGCCTGAAATATCTCCTATATGAATTAATAGATCCATTTGAAATAGAAAATCTTCCCAAATCTGTTTTCTTCCAAAAGATGGTGTACACCGATATTTACCAGAGTAATTGGATGTATGATCACAGATAACAAAGGCTCCATACCTTCTACAAAAAGTATCTACTACTGCAGTTAGCCCGCTATCCCATTCTCCATGGGCTCCACAAAATATACCAATTCTGCCAGAGCAAATATCAGGGCAGTTTTTCTCAGTCTGAATTCTGCGTATTACACGTGCATGCGGAAGTTTTTTTACTGAAAAATCATTATTATATGTTGTCACAAGGTTAATATGCACAGGTCCTGGGCTCTTATACCATAATTCATTCAAAGCTTTGTTTGCATTAATAATACAATTCCACTCGTCCTCGTCATCTTTAATATTTGGCATTTCAACACTCATTTTTACAATATCATTCTGCATTTTTGTTCGGTCAATCACCTGTGGAAGGTTATGCCCAATGCGTACACTTGGCTGTGCAGATGTAATTACGAGTATAGGAATATTTGTATAATATGCCTCTGTCAACCCTGGAATATAATTTCTGGACGCAGTTGCTCCTGTACAACTAAGCGCAACTGCTTCTCCACTCTCTTTTGCTAACCCACATGCCATATAAGCAGCTGATCTTTCATCCGGTGCAGAATAAATTTCAAAAAAACCATCCTGTTGTACACTGTATACAAATGCTGCATTTGTAGCTCCCGGACTTACAATCAATTTTTTTATTCCATACTCCCTCATCAAATAAATTAAAATCTGTGCATTTCTCTCAGATGTATAAAAATAGTTTTTTTCGAACAAATCCACTGCCTTTCTCAGATTTTCCCGAATAGATATTTTCTGTGGACAACGTCGTTCACACATTCCACATTTAATACATTGTCCTGCGGCACCATTATTTAATATGGTGTTTTTATAAAGCATGTCCATTCGTCCATAAATAGTTTTGTCATGTTCACCTGGTCTATAATAAGAATTTATCAAAGAAAAAATATCGGGAATTTTTATCCCTTTCGGACATTCTAATGTACAATATTTACATTCTGTACATGGAATAACATTCTGTTCCTCCATTTCTTTGCGCAAATTATAATATACGGAGGGCGTAATCTTTTCTTTACTATTGCTTTTAGATAATGTAAGTCGATTTTCTTTAATATGCTCAATCTCCGACATCCCACTTAATATCACTTGAATTCCTGGTAATTCTTTTACAAACTGCAATGCCATTCGTGCATGTTCCTTAGAATTTTCACCTTTGGAGAGGCTTCCTCCTTTTAAAGGTTCCATAACAATAATGGGTTTGTTATATTTTCGAGCCGTTTCATAGCATGCTCTTGACTGTATCACAGGATTCTCCCAGTCCATATAATTAATTTGAAGCTGGACAAAATCTATTTCAGGATGCTTATCCAATATTTTCTCTAACAGTTCTGAGTTATCATGAAATGATAAACCTATCTTTTTCGCACTTCCAGTTTTTTTTAATTCTTTTAGGAAATCAAATCCTCCATATTTTTCATGCATTTCAAAAATGTCCTTTGAAACTGCATGCAAAAGATAATAGTCAAAATATTCTACCCCACATTCACGTAATTCCTTGTTAAATATCATAAAATAATCATTATAGGAATGTATTCCAACATAAGGCATTTTGTTTGCTAAAAAAAAACTCTCTCTTTCATATCTTTTTACCACAAATTCCCTTATAATTTTTTGAGACTGTTCCATCATATAGGAGGGGTGAGTATCAAAATAGCAATAGTTGCCTTTCATATATTCATCAATTAAATTTTTTGATTTTATCCAATCAATTTCTTCATTTTGTTGTGGCATACGCATAATGCCAAAACCTAACTCTGGATGACTCCCCATATATTTACTCCATCCTTTGATTTTTTATCTCTAATTTTTCTTTCCCTTTTTAATAGTGCTTTATACAAGGGAAGCGATACAGGTGAAACTTCTATCTGGATTTCATTTTCCCTTATTGGGTAAAATACCCTATTATTTTCATTTGATAAATCACTAATTAACTTTTCAAGCTGAATTTCACAATATAGATTCAAACTATCATTTTGCTCTGGATATTTCCATTGGAACAAACCATCAACATTCTGTGATAGTATTCCTTGTCTTTCTGAATATCTGTAAAAGAAGTATTGCCCTTCGTATATTTCTATTTTCTGCTTACGAGTATTTGTATCTATCATAAGTGTCTTATTTTGTAACATTCCTGGAAAAATCAGCTTTCCATCGACATACTGAACCCCCAAAAAATTATATATTAAACTGTCAAATTCTTCTGGCAAAGGAAAATACTCCGTCTTATCTTTTCCATCCCATTTTACTATAGGGGTGCCTGTCCTTGGGGACAGCCAGTAATATTCTCCATCCCATGCAATCCCCGAATAGCAAAAACCATACTCCCCAACTTCATGCCATTCAAAATCAAATGTATTAAGATCTATCTTTAAAACATAATTATTTAAACAGGATGCCAAAAGTAATTGATTCTCTTTTAAACAAAAATCACTTCGAAAATAACCTTCTATTCCGTTTTTTAAAGGTTTCAAAAAAGTATATGGCTCTGTTAAATAGTCTAATTCATAAGTATCTATATTCATCCGTATAATCGCTGGATAATTACTCCCAATCAAAAATAAATTATTTTTATATTCAGCTGCTCGAAAAATTTCTTTGTGGAAGTCTCCATCTGTCATGTATTTTCGCTCTAATCCTTTCCACTGAGCAGTTTTCAAATCATATATCCATATTTTTTTTGCCGTCATAGGAATCAAAATTAGTTCTTCTCTGTTCCGATTATATATAATTCCTGCACACAAACGTCTTGCCAAGACATTTTCCTCTGGCATTATGCCTAAAAATGTAATTCTATTTGAATCCAAGTCAGTAGTATATAAAGCGTTCCAGTCTCTGGAGAAAAAATAGATTCTGTTTTCTATCAGGACACAATCTTCCATAATAACTTTTATACTATCGTGCTTCATATAGCCACCACCCTATTTTGTAATGATACAATTAACCCTATAAATAAGAATAATTTAAAGTCGGCTCTACATGAATTGTAGAGCCGACCCATTTATTTCTCTACTGAATTGTAACTACTTCTTCTGCCCCATTACTTAATGCTATTTTAAGTTTTCCACCTACATTATTGGAAAGCATACTAGCTGTAACTGTGAGCTTTCCATTAGCAAAAGTATAATTGGTTCCCGATGCACAAACAGCTTCTGCACCAGTTGTTTTCACTAATGTTACTTTAGAAACTGTTACTCCATCTTTAATTGTAATAGTATTTGATGTTGAACTGATTGTCTTACTTGAAAGTGCTGACGGTTCTGCATACAGTCCGTATGTACAGTCATCCTTTACCTCATCATATTTGCTTGCAGTAACACCTACGATATCATATTTAATTGTCACCTTACTGATATCTGTATTTGACCATGACTCCTGCCCACCAGACAAAGCACCAATATAACGGAAGGCTGCCTTTCCATCTGTATCTGCATTAGCAGTTCCACCATACACATACAGTTTACTTGCATCTAAACTATCTTTAGCTGTTGCCGTTTCTGCCGCTGTGTAATATACTTCACCAGCTGCTTGTGTATGAGAGTCACCTCTTTCTACCAAAGTCAAGGATTGAGTATCTGCTGCTGCTGCCGTTGCAACATATACATTATCTGCAGCAATTAATGCATCCAATGCATCTTGATCCGCGACTGTCTTTGCTGTCAGTTCATAAAACTGTGCATAATTAATCTTACTGGCATCTTCATTAGCATTTAGCATTGTATATGCTACAGTACCTGCACCTTTCTGCAGATAAAATACCTGAGTTGCTTTTCCTTTTGCCGCATCGGCATCAGTCCCTTGAACAAATGTAACCACATTTGCATTGCTCTCAGTCAAAGTAGCAATAGTTTCTGGTGTGTCGGCTACTGGTGTATCTGCGTTTGGATCACTAGTATCCGTAGTAACATCATCATAATCACCAGCTGCTGTCTGCGCTGCAACACCTATCCATGCCTCTCCAGCTTTAACTGAATTTGTTGCGCCCTCTTTAGTTGCTACAAGCTTTGTCGCTGTTCCCAGCACTGCTGTAGATTCTACTGTTACTTTCACATCTACTGCGCTCTTATTTTCCATCTCAAACTCAGTTGATGAAATTTGTGTTCCAGGATTGGCCATCATAAACTGATCGACAGCAACAGCCATCGATGTGGGAACCTCTACCCTAATTACAGCAGTCTTAGTAGTAACATCTACGTCAACCTCACCGCCATCAGCCGCCATAACTGGCATAGCCATCTGTGCTGCTACAAACGCGCCTGCTACAGCAGTTGATAAAAACCTTTTAGCCTTCATCTCTTTTCCTCCTTGAAATATATAATTTTATGTTATATATAACCATTGCACCTCAATAATACATGCAATAATTACCAAAATTAATTCTCTACTGTGATGGTTACATTGAAGCCAGCATTACTATAATCTGTATAAGTTCCATCCTCTGCCTCATTCAGCAGATACACCATACATACCGCATCATACGTCCCAGCATCCAGATCCACATCCAGCTTAAAGGGCGGAACCTGTGAGCCGACAGGAATTACTCCTGTGGAGAACACCACTTCTTCTGTATCCGCCAACAGAATTTCACATCTGATAGGCTTTGTGTTGTTTGGGGAATTTCCAAGAATCGCATTGGTAGTTTCCGATGTCCCATTAGGAAATGACCAGTCTGTATTCATATACGTTTCGAAGTACCCCTCTTTTACTTCCGCATCCATATCTTCCTTTATTTGCTGATAGTTTTCTTCCGTTATGGTATACCCCTCAGTCTCCGGCTCTTCCTTTCTTGTCAGCATAAATATCAGCACTCCAATAATAGCAACCAGCACTACAATACAGCCGATCATAATCGCCACTTTCTTATTGTTTTTCTTTTCCATATACTCCTCCCGATTTACCTTTCAAATCTTCTGCATATAACTTTTAATCAATATTCCAGGAATATGTCGCTGTCATCTTCACAGCGCCCTCTTTCCATTCTGACATCTGATTCTCTTCGCCCATAAAATCCACAGAGATATCTTCTCCAGGCTTCACTTCCACTTCATATCCAATGCTCTCCTGAGTCAAAGCCGCCTTCTCACCATTTTCAAGTACCATTTCTGCACCTACAGAGTAAGGCTTATGGCTGTCATCGTCAGCAATTCCTTCCTGGCCTGTTATATCTGCCTTTTCATTTCCCTTTTCCTGGTTCTCCCATTCAATATCTTCCAAAACCAATCTACCTACAGTTTCTCCACTATTCCGCAAAAGATACTGAGCAAAGACAATCTCTTCATTTTCACTTTCTTCCCAGGAATCCAAAACCACTTTCCACTCCTGTGGCTCATTCAGATCTACGATTTCTCTATGTTCTCCTTCACCATTTTCCTGACTATCTTTCTTGTCTTGCAGGTTATCACTACCTGACTCCTTATCTTCTTCCTGAGAATCTTCTCCTGTCAGTGAGTCCTTATCTTCCGGCGTTTCTTCCCCTTCTACAGGTTCTTGCTTCTCAACTCCATCCTTTTGAACTTTCTCTTTCCCTTCTTCTAATGGGTCGTCTGCCGCGTCTGCTTTCTCTTCTACAGAAGCCTCCCCCTCTGTCTTCCAGGAATACACTCCTTCTACTTCGATATCGCCATTTTTCCAGGGATCAGCAGCATTTTCATTCAACTCACCCTGAAAGCAGACAGATAGCTCCTCCCCAGGCACCATCTCTATCTCATATTCTGAGACTTCCTCTGAGAGAATGAGTTCATCTCCATTTCCAAAGACCATTTTCATATAAAGGGACTTGCTTTCATCGTCATGCAACCCTTCATTCTCAGCCCTGACAGTTACCCCACTGTTTTCCTGGGGTTTGCATGCAAAAGACAATACCAGCGTGCCTGGAGCTTCTCCGGCATTTTGTATGGTATATTCTTCCGAATAAATCTGAGTCTTCCCATCCAATTCCCAGGGATCCAGGACAACTCCCAGCTTCTGAGGGATCTGCAGACTCGTCAGCTCTGACATCTCACTTTCGCCGTCAGCAGCTTCTTTTTCGTTTGCATCCGGCTCCTCCTCTTTCACATCGGAAATACTGGATCCAGGATCATCCTCCATCTGTGCAGCCATCGCTGTCATTTCCAGAGAAGAACTACTAAGCCCAATAACTAAGGCAGCTAAAACTGCCATATACTTTTTCATTGGCACTGCCTCCTGTTCTCACTTTTTCAAATAAGACATATTGGTCATCCATCTGGATGATGTAGGGATTTCCATCCCCACTTCGCTCCCTGGTACATCACGTCCCTTCGTGTTCCCAAGGTCTTGGCATACCCAATACGCAGATTTTTCATTCTCTGCCTTCTAATGCCGTAAAATGTTTTCTTTATCACAAACGCACTCTCCAGTCCAGGATTCCAGCCCTGGTAAAGCCCTGGTTCATCGCCATGGTTTATCTGGAACGGCGTTCTTATGATCTTTCTAATTTGCTTTTGCCCTCCCGCGGTTTAGGACGTTTCGTGCAGTATTGGTCTTTTCCTCTGCACAGTATCCGCAAGCATCGCAGGTAAAATTTCCGTCTTTCTTGCTTCCTGTTGCTCCACAACAGCTACATTCATTGCTGATACCTTTTCCAAATACTTCCATCAGCTTCACTGACTGTTCCTCACACTTCTGTTCCAGTCGCTTACGAATGTATCCTCGCTGCCACATGGTAATAGAATTGTTAATCTTTTTATTCCTTCCACCTATCTGTGACTTTGGAAGTTTTGCAATGTAGACGGTCTCTGGCTGTTCCTCCTGGAGGAATCGATTCAGTTCATGATTAATATAACTGTGCATCTGCTCTTCAAGCCGTCTCTTTTTCGCGTTGTATTTCTTGCGCCCAGGATTATCGCTGCGATTATTTTTGTAGATTCCCGTTTGTTTCCGCATCCATTCTGCGTACTCCGTCTGGTATTTTCCTAATTCTTCCCCATAGCTGTGACCTTGATCTGTCGTCAGCATGGTAAGAATTCCCACGGAAATTCCAACCTCATTCGTATAGTCTGCATGAGTGTGAACTGTTACATTGACCGGTACATCAATCTCAATACCGTCCTCCCGGGATTTTAATTTGATGTAGAGCTGGCTCTTATATTGGTTGCTGTCTGTCAGTGGTACGAAGATACGTTTCCTTTTTTCCTTTGTGGAAATGTAAATTCCCTTTTCACTGCCATGACTGTCAGCCTGTTCTCCATAGCGATAAGCTCGCTCTGTAATAGCGAAACCATTTGCTGCATCTGTGTGTATCTTTGTATGGTATTTTCTCACTTGCCTACACAGATAGCGGCCTAATTTTTCTGTATCCACTTCCTGAGCCAGGTTTTCATATTTTTCCTGAATATCTTTTGGCAGTTTTACTGGCTTTTGATTTAATACAGCTTCAAAAGCATTGGGAACCTTCATTAAAAAGCGAAGATAGTGTTTTTCCTCAAAGCTCAGGCTCGCGTTCTTATTCACCAGTTCCAGAATCTTGGACTTTGTATGGGTCCATTGGCACCTGATATCGCCAAGTGCATCAAACATGGCAAGATAAAAATACACAGATGGCAAACCAAGCTGTGCGCGCAGCCCATCTTTCGTCATCTCGTTTTGGACTGTATATCCAGGATATAGCTTTGACAGACTGCCGATCCCGCCATAGCGGGTGTACACATAATTCTTTACTTTGCAGTAATCATTTGCTATTTCATATAGTTTTTCCATATCCTCCACAGGAATTGGGTATTTACTATATTGGTGTACTGTCTTGCATATGGTTTTTGATGACATTATAATTACCTTTAAAGCATGGGCTTTACCATACATATTTCGTAGAATGTTAAATTCTGCGAAAGAAAATTCAACACAAAAACTCCAGACATATTATATACAACAGCAAAATTTATGTCAATTCTTTTCATAAAACGCAGCAAATTATGACAAGATAATATATGACACTGGTAACAATATGTTCTTTCTACTATGTATATCGGTATCTTCCTCTGGCTTCTTAATAGTCTGGGGAAAATTTTTAACTAAGGAACATGCAATTACCGTCAAAATTATGGTCAAACAGGAGGTGCAATTTATGCCAAAGACAGGAGAGAATATTTACAAAAGAAAAGACGGGCGTTGGGAAGGACGGTACATCAAAGAGCGCGTAGATGGAAAAGCGCGATATGGTGCCGTTTATGCAAGAAGCTACCGAGAAGTGAAAGTAAAGCTTGACATGGCAAAGAAAGGGCTTGAGAAAAAGGTATTGCCCATTGTGAAAACCAGAAAAATGGAGGACATTGGAAACGAATGGCTTACAGAGGCCACAGTTACACTCAAAGAATCTTCCACTAACAAGTACGAGGATATCCTACGCTGTTATATTTTGCCGGAGTTTGGGGAAAATGAATTGTCAGAGATTACGAATCAACGCATCATTGATTTTACAAACTCCTTATTATTAAATGGCGGGGCAAACAAACAGGGACTTACACCGACAACAGTAGCAGGAATTTTATCTGCCATCAACGGAATACGTGTCTATGCCATGAGAAGAGATTATATGGTAGGGTTTTCTACAAAGTGCGTCAACCTAAAACGTGAGCAAAAAGATATAAGGGTATTTAGTTTTGAAGAAGAAAAACAGCTTGTTGCTTATCTTCAGGAGCACATGGATCTATCAGCTCTAGGTATCCTTATTTGTCTTTTTACAGGGATACGCGTAGGAGAATTGTGTGCTTTGAAGTGGGATGATATCAACCTTTCTGAGAAAAAAATGTCCGTCTGCAAAACCATGCAACGGATTCGTGCCAAATCGACTACTGATAGTAAAACTGAAATAAAAATCCTGGAGCCTAAGAGCGCCTGTTCTATTCGTACAATTCCCCTTCCAGATTTCATAGTGGAATGGGTAAAAGAGTACCACACTCCAGAGACATTTCTTCTGACAGGAGACCGCTGTCGCTATGTGGAGCCAAGAACCATGCAAAATCGGTTTAAAAAAGTTCTTGTATCCTGTGGTATTCAGGACGCGAACTTTCATGCAACTCGTCATACATTTGCAACGAGATGTATTGAATTGGGATTTGATGTGAAGAGCTTAAGTGAAATTTTGGGACATGCCAGTGTAGCAATTACCATGAACCGATATGTTCATCCAACCATGGCTCTTAAGGCAGAAAATATGAACCGCTTTACAAATCTATTTTCCGTCAAATAATTGGTCAGAAATTTTAAAAATAAAGAAAAATATGGTATTACTCTACATATTTCGCAGAATTTAACATTCTACGAAATATGTATGGTAAAGCCCATGCTTTAAAGGTAATTATAATGTCATCAAAAACCATATGCAAGACAGTACACCAATATAGTAAATACCCAATTCCTGTGGAGGATATGGAAAAACTATATGAAATAGCAAATGATTACTGCAAAGTAAAGAATTATGTGTACACCCGCTATGGCGGGATCGGCAGTCTGTCAAAGCTATATCCTGGATATACAGTCCAAAACGAGATGACGAAAGATGGGCTGCGCGCACAGCTTGGTTTGCCATCTGTGTATTTTTATCTTGCCATGTTTGATGCACTTGGCGATATCAGGTGCCAATGGACCCATACAAAGTCCAAGATTCTGGAACTGGTGAATAAGAACGCGAGCCTGAGCTTTGAGGAAAAACACTATCTTCGCTTTTTAATGAAGGTTCCCAATGCTTTTGAAGCTGTATTAAATCAAAAGCCAGTAAAACTGCCAAAAGATATTCAGGAAAAATATGAAAACCTGGCTCAGGAAGTGGATNACCATAATTTTGACGGTAATTGCATGTTCCTTAGTTAAAAATTTTCCCCAGACTATTAAGAAGCCAGAGGAAGATACCGATATACATAGTAGAAAGAACATATTGTTACCAGTGTCATATATTATCTTGTCATAATTTGCTGCGTTTTATGAAAAGAATTGACATAAATTTTGCTGTTGTATATAATATGTCTGGAGTTTTTGTGTTGAATTTTCTTTCGCAGAATTTAACATTCTAAGAAAAAAGGAGCTGATATACCAAATTATGGTATGTAGCTCCTTTTTCTTGAAAGATAATCGTATTTTTGATATAATAACAACGTATAATCGAACTGAAAGCTGGATGCGATTTTCCGATTGGTTCCCTCTAGTCTTAGGAAAGAGGGTGAGGCTTATGAGTATAACAGAAGTTTTGACGTTATTACTTGTGATTTTTTCTGCCCTGTCTTACATAGACAATCATAAAAAGAAATAAGCATCCCACCGTCCAAAGTTGAGGATGCTTATTCTTTTAAGCTATTTGAATACTGAGGGCAAATCGGATCTCGTGTCCGATCACCTTTCTAACTTGATTATACACTGGAGCTACTTGTTTTTCAAGTGGCTCCTTTCATTTTTCATTGAATTGCAATCGGACATTTGTTATAATAGATACGTATAATCGAACTGAAAGCCGGATGCGATTTTCCGATTGGTTCCCTCTAGTCTTACGAAAGAGGGTGAGGCTTATGAGTATAACAGAGGTTTTGACGTTATTACTTGTAATTTTTTCAGCCCTGTCTTACATAGACAATCATAAAAAGAAATAAGCATCCCTAACCGCCCAAAGTTTTGGATGCTTATTTCTTATATATTCTAATTTACTGAGGGCTCATCGGATCTCGCATCCGATCACCTTTCTAACTTGATTATACACTGGAGCTACTTGTTTTTCAAGTGGCTCCTTTCATTTTAGCCGGATAATATATGTAAAAACACCGAACCCCTCAAAATCTGAGGTGTTCGGTGCCCCTGCCAAGGAATCGGCGTGACAGGATTTGAACCTGCGACTTCTACGTCCCGAACGTAGCGCTCTACCAAGCTGAGCCACACGCCGCACTCTTTTACTGGCTTCACTGTCAGCATGAATTATCATACCACAAAACCGACTATTTGTCCAGCAAAAACCGTATTATTCATATATAGATACTGATTGCAAGATTCATCTTTCCTAATTTTTTACCGCTGAATTTTTCTACCCTTCCGACTAGCCGGACTGTTCGCCTTCATTCGGCTGTCCGGTTTCATCTGGCTGTTCTGTGCCATCCGGTTCCCCGGTTTCACTTGGCTGTTCTCCACCGTCTGGCTGCTCCGGTTCATTCGTCTCTTCGGAAGTATCTGGTTCTTCCGGCTGTTCTGGTTCCTCGGGCTGCTCTTCTGGCTGTTCTGGCTCTGGTGTTGGCTGAGAACCTTCCTCAGGCGCATAGTTCCAGGTATAGGAAAAAATGTGTGCTCCAATGATCAAACCACTCAATGCAGGATTATTTTGATGAGTGCGGAAAAACACTCTGTTCCCCACGTTAGACTCCCCGGCAATAGCCCGGCGGGCTGCGGAAAAGCAAGCCTGGCTCACAGATGCCAGATCCTGTTCCAGAACAAGGTCAAAACGGCCTGATGTGACAGGTGAAAACTGTCCCGGAGCCCGGATCACACTCATAATCGTATTCTGGGCGAACCGAGGATCCCGAATTCGATTCATCACCACAGCTCCCACAGCCAGGCGTCCGGCGTCGCCCTGATTCGCTGCCTCACAGTGAATCAGTACAGCAAGGGCTGTCACCTCCTCTTCTGTTGCACTGTAGCCTCCGTTCTGCGCATAATCCTGAGTGGAAGTCTGCACACCCACAGTATTGCTACCAAGAGAATTGTTGATCTCTGCCAGTTTAGCCGCTTCTAATCGTGCTTCTATTCGCTTCTTTTCTGCGATAAGCTCTGCCAAAACTTCCTTCTGATTCTCAAGAGTATTTTCTTTTCCATTCAAAGCCGCTCTCGCTGCCGCAATATCACTCACGTGCTGATTAATCTTCCCTGATGTGCTGCTAGCCAGAGCAGAAACCTCCTTCTGCTTCTCTAATACATTCGCTTGAAGCTCATCCAATGCAGCTTTCTCGCCCTCTAGCTGAATCTCTTTGTCGGCGATAGCTTCTTTTTGGGCCATATATGCTTCCATCATCTCTCTGTCATAGGCCGCAATACTTGCCACGTAACCAGCCCTGTTAAGCGCTGCTGCAAAACTGCCTTCTTCAAGAAGCATAGATAAAAGAGACCCTTGAGAATGTTCATACATATACTGTATCCGGGCCTTCATATCCTCATATTGCTTCTCTTCCGTCTTTTTAGCTTCTTCCAAATCTGCCTGAGTCTGCTCTATCTCTTTTTCTTTTTCCTGAATCTGATTGTTCAAGTCCTCGATCTGTTCACTGATAGACGCATACTGGTTGTTCAGATCCTTTAAATAGGACTCCATACTTGCTTTGGCGTCTTCCAGTTTTTTCTGCTTATCCCGTGTCTCCTGAATCTCCTGCTCTGTCTTGTCGATTTCCTCCTGCTGCTTATCGATTTCATCCTGAATATCTTCCGTAGCATAAGAAGTAAATCCAATGGACAGAGCCAGGATTAAGCTTGCAAGTCGATATAAGGTTTTCTGCATCCACTTGTTTTTCATACCGTCACCATTTATTTCCATTCGTATTTTGTCAGCTTCCCCTTAAGCTTCATCTGTGCAAACTGATTCTGGCGCAGAGCTTCATACAAAACAATCGCTACAGAATTTGATAAATTTAAGGATCTCGTCTCTCCCATCATTGGAATCCGAATCGCTGTATCCTGATGCTCCAGTAATAGTTTCTCTGGAATCCCGGCACTCTCTTTGCCAAACATGATAAAGCAATCCGGCTCAAACTGTACATCAGAATAGACTTTCAAAGCCTTTGTGGAAGCCATATAGATTTTTACACCAGCGTTTCGGGATATAAAATCCTCATAATTCAGATAAGTTGTCACATCAAGCTGGTTCCAGTAATCCATACCTGCCCGCTTTAGTTCCTTTTCTCCCAGGCGAAATCCCAGAGGTTCAATCAGGTGCAGACGTGTGCCGGTAGCTACACATGTTCGTCCAATATTTCCTGTATTCGCAGGGATTTCTGGCTCAAAAAGTACAATATTAAATGCCATTTTCCAAACCTACTTTTTGTCCCGAAGTCTCTTCACAAAATGCTGAAGCCGTTCCAGAGCAATCTTTAAATCCTCCAGAGAGTATGCATAGGAAAGACGTAGGTATCCTTCTCCACAATCTCCGAAAGCAGTGCCCGGCACCACAGCCACTTTTTCTTCCTCTAAAAAGCGAGTTGCGAACTCATCAGAAGTCATGCCAAACTCTTTGATACAGGGAAATACATAAAAGGCTCCATAAGGTTCAAAACATTCCATTCCCATTTCTCTTAAAGTATGTACCATAAAGCGCCTTCTCTGATCATAGGCCTCGCGCATTACGGCTACATCCTCATCGCCATTTCGCAAAGCCTCCACTGCTGCATACTGACTGTTGGTAGGAGCGCACATAATAGCGAACTGGTGTATCTTTGTCATTTGCTTTATAATTTCAGCAGGGCCACAGGCATATCCCAGACGCCATCCTGTCATGGCATACGCCTTAGAAAATCCATTGATCAAAACCGTTCGCTCCTGCATGCCTGGTATGCTGGCAATGGATACATGGTCTCCCCGATAACTCAGTTCAGAATAAATCTCATCTGAAAGGACAAAAATATCTTTTTCTATCAGAATCTTGGAAATCTCTTCCAGATCCTTCTGCTCCATAATGGCCCCAGTAGGATTATTTGGAAATGGCATAACCAAAATCTTTGTCTTTTCTGTAATTGCTTCCAGAAGCTCCTCCTTTGTCAGGCGAAATTCATTTTCAGCTTTGAGTTCAATGATAACAGGTGTACCTCCAGCCAGAACTACACAAGGCTCATAGGACACATAGCTGGGCTGTGGAATCAATACCTCATCACCAGGATCCAGCATTGCCCGACAGGCAATATCAATCGCTTCGCTTCCTCCTACAGTAATAATTACCTCTTTGAGAGGGTCATAGCTTACATGAACTCTTCGTTCCAGATAATGCACAATCTCCTCTCTCAGTTCCTTAAGACCAGAATTAGAGGTATAGAACGTGCGTCCTCGCTCCAGGGAATAAATGCCTTCTTCGCGGATATGCCATGGTGTATCAAAATCCGGTTCCCCCACACCCAGAGAAATAGCGTCCGGCATCTCACTTACAACATCAAAAAATTTTCGGATACCAGAGGGAGGAATGGATACTACTTTATCTGATAAAGGGTTTCTCACGGTGTCACCAACATCCTTTCGTCTTTCGATTTATGTACCATCATAGAACCATGATCCTTGTATTTCTTCAATACAAAATGTGTGGCAGTGCTCAGCACAGAATCCAGCGGAGACAGTTTATCAGATACAAACTGCGCCACATCTCTCATGGTCTTTCCTTCGATCATCACCAAAAAATCAAATCCGCCGGAAATAAGATATACGCTGTCCACTTCGGCATAATTGTAAATGCGCTCTGCCACTTTATCAAAGCCCAAACCTCTCTGGGGAGTGACCTTAACCTCAATGAGGGCTGTCAGCTTTTCCTCTCCTGTTTTCTCCCAGTCAATCAATGTATGATATCCGCAGATAACCCCCTCTTTTTCCATATCTGCGATCTCATTGGCCACAGTGACTTCATCTACTCCCAACATGACGGCCAAATCTTTCAGCGCCACCCGGCTGTTTTTTTCGATAAAGGTTAAAATCTTTTCTCTCATAATCCTTCTCTCCTCAATCATATATTTTATACAACTCATCTGTCCGGGGACGTTCCAGAAAGCTCTCTTCCTCTCCATTTAAGATGCGTCTCCCATTCCCTTCCACTGCCTTTCCAATGACAGTTGCGGGGATTCCTTCTTTCTTAAGCTCCCGAACCAAATCGTGCCCACGATCGCTTGCCATCAACATACATCCGCTAGAAATCAAATAGTAGGGATTTAGATTAAAATGTTCACAGATTTCTACTGTTTCCTGGCGAATGGGAATCGCCTTCAGATCAATTTCCAGTCCAATCCCGGATGCCTCCGCCATCTCCCAGAGAGCTCCATAGATTCCTCCCTCTGTCACATCATGCATGGCGCTGACGCCAAATTTTCCGGCAATCATAGCCTCTGGCAACACGGATATATACTGATCCAGCTCTTTTGCTTTTTCCACAAAAGTTCTGGAAAACCGTGTTCTTAACTCTTCTTCCTTTTCCTTGGCAATGACTGAAGTTCCCTCTATTCCAATCCATTTTGTCACTAAAATGTCCTGGCCAGCCTTTGCCCCTGAAGTGGAAACCAGGCGGTCCTCCCGAACTTTTCCAATCCCGGTGACACTGAGTACAGGTTGGGTAACAACACGGGTGATCTCCGTGTGTCCTCCCATCACCTGAATATGGAGCCTGGAACAGGCTTCCTCCACTTGCTTCATGATTTCTGCAATATCCGCCTCTTCTATATATTCGGGCAGAAGAGCAGTCAGCATCACTCCGATTGGCTCTGCTCCACTGCTTGCCAAATCATTGGCTGTAATCTGAATGGCCAACATCCCTATATCTTTGGCCGTTCCAGTGATGGGATCCGTAGAAATGACAAAGATTTCTCCTGGTGCCAGCTTCATAGCTGCGCAATCCTCTCCCACACCAGCTCCTAAAAGTACTTCCTCCCGAGTAGTCCGAATTTGCTTAAATATACTTCTTTTTAATATGGTTTCTGAGACTTTGCCTACCTTCATGTCTATTCTTCTGCCCCTACTCCCATCCGTGCCAGACAAGATCCAAGAGTCGCATTTACAAGCCCTTCGTCCTGCGTGGCAATGGCTGCCTGCAGCTCTGCTGACATCTCCGGGTCTCCGGCCACACCGATGACAACCGTGCGAGGTGAAGCCATGTATGAACTCTTATTTACCTGGGTGACACTTTCTTCTACACCATTAACATACACATACTTATACAGCTCTGCCACCACGCCTCTGTGAGCGCTGTCTACTCCACGGTATCCAATAGGCATACCGCCGTCTGCCACAATCACCTGACCTGGATCTTTGGTGCTCAAAGTTTTGCTCACATACTTCACAGTACGATTTGCAGGTCGTGTCTCTTCCCCATAAATGGTAAATGTAATCTGTTTATTAGCTGTTGCACCTTCAATATAAATAGGAGCATTTGTATTGTTCGTAAATTTGAAATCCTTGGAAGTCCCGGAAATAGCCGCGTCTGCAGAAGGATCCACATAAGTCACAATCATAGAATGATTATGTCGCTCTGTCACTTCCAGCTCTGAAAGCAGCACTGCATTGTACAGTGTAGTAGATACCTGACAGATACCACCTCCCAGACTGTCGATTACTTTTCCATTCAGATAGGATCCTGCCATGGCATAGCCATTTTCAACGGAAAAAGGACTGACTACCTCATAGGTAGAAAAACTGTCTCCCGGATACAGGACTGTTCCATTGATCAAGCTGGCGCCATTAGAAACATTCTGGCTTCTGTTTCCCCCTGAGGAAGAATAGCTGGTTGTAAACGTTCCCAGTACATCTTTAACCTTACTCAGCTCTTCCTCTGTACCCCGCGGATAATCAGTAGCAACAGGAAGGGTGACAGTACCCTCCTGGTGTGTCCACTCATTTTCAATGTAGTCCATAATCGCCTGACTCGCTCCGGCTGTATCGAGCTTCACACCTGTCTTGCCTGGAATAATATGAAATGCGCCGTTATTTCTCTCCAGAGTGGCGTCCACAGCTTCTGTGTCAAACTGTACACACTCAGAATTGACATACTGAGATACCTTTGAAGAATCCAGTGACCATTCCAGTTCATAGACCTTGTTCTCATGCTCCAGATCCTTGCGCTCTTTGTAGCGCTTAATGATATTCCCGGTTTTTCCCAGGAGTGCTGCTTCCTCAACTACATCCGTGTTTGTACATTTAAGTCCCAGATCTTTCAGTTTCACCTGCAACTGGCTATCAAAAATCTCCAGTGTCAAAGTTTCGGCGCCCATCTGATCTACATAATCCAGAACAGCCTTCCTGGCTTCCTCCTGTGTCATTCCCGAAAGGCTCATCTCGTCCACATAGACGCCTTCATGAATAGTGGTGTCTTCCGTTTCTTTCGCAAAGACTTCTCCACTGCTGCCTGCTATCAGCATCAGTGACAGTAAAAGCCCTGAGAGCCATACATATTTCTTCATATAATTTCCTCTTTTCATATATCTTTATTGTAGCATATCCAGCTATATTTTCAACCAAATTTAAAGGGCGTAGGCCAACATAGGGATCACCATAGCCAGAACTAACACTACAATAATAACTGTAGAAATTATCTTTCTTGATTTCTTGCTGTACCAATTCATCTTACAATCCTCCCATACTCCAGAATAATTTTATCAATGATCCTTGACGCTTCATTTTTCGTCAGACTGTCTATAGACACTTCTAAAGCTATTTTATGATATTTTACGAGATCATTCAAGTATCCTTTTTGTGCCTGAGTAATCGGCCCCTGTTTTTTCGCCTTATAAATCAGGATTCGAGGGGCAAACAATTCTTCGGGGCTGTCTGGAAACTGGACACGCATCCGATGGTACAGTTCCATAGCCGCAAAAGCGTCAGATGATGCACGGTGAGCATTTTCCTGCCTGATCTGGTAATACTTACACATAGACTGAAGACTTCTGTGTTCCATCTCAGGAAATAATGCCCTGGCAATTTTCAAGGTATCAATTCCCTCTTTTTCAAAAGTCAGACTCATATTCACTGCATTGCGTTTTACGAAGCTATAGTCAAATAAAATATTGTGGCCCAGCAAAGGAAAATCCTGACAAAATTCCACCAGCTCTTTTACTGCTTCCTTTGTATCTTTTCCTCTGGCTGCCATCGCGTCTGTAATCCCAGTCAGTTCTTCAATCCGACTGCTAATTTTTATTCCAGGATTCACCAGAGTTTCATACGTCCCACACACTTGGCCATCCACTACTTTTACTGCGCCGATTTCCAAAATCCGGTCTGAGGATGGATTCAACCCTGTAGTTTCCAAATCCAGTGCGATATAAGTATCTGTCATGTTCCTTTTATCCTTTACTATTTCTTGTTTATACTCCCATGTCTCCACTGGCTCACGTAAGCATCATTGGTTAAGGGATTTCTCTTACTGTAATCAAAAATCAGATAAACGGGTTCTTCTTTTCCCACTCTCAGTACTTCTACGTGGGTTTGCTTTCCTGTCTGTCTCTGAATCTCTTGTATTTTCTGCCTAAAATCACTCTGATCTGTTGCAAAAGGCGGGCGGCTCTTCATTCGTTCCCGCAGATATATATCAATCGTCAAAAGTTCCCGATAGAGCCTTTCCTCCTCCGGCAGGCGTTCACAGATAAAGTCCAAAAGGATCTCATATCTTTGTATCCTGGAATGATTTCTCCCTGTCAAACCCTTTCTGTCATAAAAAGCAGCCAATTCCTCAAAAAGGTGAAAAGCAGAAGAAAAGTTCTCCAGCAATTTTTCTAAAGTATTCCTAAATTGAACACTATTATAATAGATTTCCACCATTTCTTCAATTGCCTTTAACTTCAAAATATCAGAAAAAGACAGCCAACTGCTGTATAAAATTTCATAAGGCGCTTTATCCCGAAAGACAATTCCATAATTTTTCGCTTCCCGATAAATATTTGTCCCTTTTAACACTTTTAAAAATCCTAGTTGAAGCTGCTCCGGCTTCATGGCGAAGACTTCATCAAAAGATCTGGCAAAGCTTGTATAATCCTCAAAAGGAAGCCCTGCAATCAAATCCAAGTGCTGGTGAACATTTCCCATCTTATGAATCTTAGCCACGTTCTCTTTCAGCTTCTTCAAATCCATCTTCCTGTTAATAGCCTGAATCGTCTCAGGATTTGTAGATTGTACCCCTATCTCAAGCTGAATCAACCCCGGGCGCATCTTTTGAATCACATTCAATTCTTCTTCTCCCAGTAAATCAGCAGCAATCTCAAAATGAAAATTCGTCACTCCATTGTCATGCTCCAAGAGATAATTCCAGATCGCCAGAGCATGACTGCGCCGGCCATTAAATGTGCGATCCACAAATTTTACCTGCGAAACACGTTGATCTAGGAAAAATTGTATCTCCTGCTTCACGAGTCCCAGATCCCGAAAACGGACATGTCTGTCAATAGAAGAGAGACAATAACTACAGGAAAAAGGACATCCTCTGCTGGACTCATAGTAAATGATTCGATGCTGGAAGTCGGCCAAATCCTTATAGGGAAAAGGTATTTGATTGATTTCTGGCAAGAGTTCTTTTTCATTGAACTGTATCTTTTTCAATTCTTCCGACTTAGCCTTGAAACGATATACAGCTCCCGGAACTCTGGAAAAATTATAATTCCCATCTTGATTATTTACATAACATTCCAATAACAGACAAAAGCTTTCCTCTCCCTCGCCTGTCAATATTCCTGTTAGCTCTGGATGTGCCTCCAACATCTCCTCTGCATCATAAGATACTTCCGGTCCCCCCAGCCAGACGGGCACGCTGGGCATCACCTTGCCACACTCTGTCACAAGCTCCTTAACATATTCAATATTCCATATGTAGCAGGAAAATAACAAAACTTCTGGCTTTTTTTGATAAATGTCCCTCAGAATTTCCTCCACTCTGTGGTTGATTGTAAATTCTGCCAGCTCCACATGGGAGGCTAACGCTCCTGCCGCCCCTTTCAAGCTATATATGGCCAGATTGGAGTGAATATATTTTGCATTGATTGCCACCAGTAAAATCCGCATCGTCTTTCTCATGTTAAAAAGGAACTACTGCATGGGCAATAATTCCTTTGTCAAACTACTTTCTATTTTTTCATCCGCGCATCTCGCTTTGAACTTAGAACAGAACCGTTACCTCTGTAGCCGGCTCAGCCCAGGCTGCCTCGCGGCACACAAAAGGTTCTATTTAGAGCTGCTTCATTCCTGACCTGACTCGGTTCATAGATTTTTGTTGCGCAAGACCCAGACGTCATCGCTGCTTGCAAAGGGCTGCATACTGCCCAAAAGCCCGAGGCAAGATATCACCCCTGCTATAGCGGATTGCAGGTACAGGACACCGCTAACTCCCCGGCTGCGCGGAAATCTTGGACTATTTAAATAGGCTTTTAGTATATCCTTTCCTGAGTTATTTGTCAACGGGTTTCTTCTTTGCCGCCCGCAATCCTTTAAAAAACTCCGTCAACATCTGGCTGCACTCCTCCTTTAATACTCCCCGGCTTACCTCTACCTGATGATTAAACTCGGGCATTTCCAAGAGATTTAAAATAGATCCTCCACAGCCTGCCTTAGGATTCATAGCTCCAATGACCACACGTCCTACTCTAGCCTGGACAATCGCCCCTGCACACATCTGGCATGGTTCCAAAGTAATATACATAGTGCAGTCCTCCAGACGCCAATCCCCTGTCTTTTTGCTGGCTTTCCGAATGGCATTAAGCTCCGCATGGGAGAGAGTATTTTTATCTGTATTTCGCCTGTTATATCCCCTGGCAATAACCTTATCATTTTGTACAACCACACAGCCGATGGGGACTTCATCCAGAGCATAAGCCTTTTTTGCCTGCTTTAATGCCTCCTTCATATATCTTTCGTCTGTTGTCATTTCTCTCCTTCCTTAGATGGCTATTCACAGCCGCCATCTGTTCCTTTCAAACTTATGAGAGTTATTCTAAAGTACGGCACCAATAGCCAAATCCTCTTCCTTTTCCAGGGTTTTCTTTCATCACCTTAAATTCCTGAAAGCCAAACATAGCCGCCATCATCTGTTCCTGATTATTATAGATACCAGGAACGCCTATTTGATAGCGCACTTTTGATTCTTCCTGCCGCCGTACCAGAAGAATGTGGTGGTATTGGTACAAGCCATGAAGCAAAAAGCTATTATTGCCAAGCCCCCATTTATCTCGGGGAACTCTCGCCATGTCTCTGGCCCCCAACCGTATGCTGGAAACGACCGTATCGCCCTCTACATAACGCATCACCGGAAAATGGTTCACCAAATACTCCCATTGGCTCCAGCGGAGATCCTGGAATCCTGGCTTCTCCGAAACAGTTTCCACAGTTCTTTTAACTGTAGTTCTCTCCTCCGTTTCTGCTAAAGTCTCCAGTGACTGTTGCTTCGTATCGATTGGTTGCTGCTTTGTTGTTTCTACTGTATCAACTTCTGCTGCCTCAATTTTCTCTTTTTCCACGTCAACTGTTGCTTTCTGGTCTTCTGTCTTCACCAGTTGAAGCTGCCTTTTTTTCCCTTCTTGCTTGAAATTTTCTTCCAAAGTTTTCTCCACGGGATCTTGCCTGGCAAACCTCCTTACGGGTTCAAACCGATCTACATCAACTGGAAAATCATCCCAGTCTGCTGCAAAAATACGATCTTCCCCCTGAATATAGATTCCCCGGCTTTCCTCCAGGCCAAAATTGCCGCCCATAAGGCTGTCCGTCTCTGTGACTCCATTCCATTCCAGGGCGCCATTTCTACTTTCCAGCTCTCCCAAAAAAATCCCCTGCAGCCGATCTCTTTTCTGGGTAAAGATATACACTTGATACGGCTGCTGATTCCGTGTGTAAAATCCCTTCATATGTACTGAGATCCTACAGGATCCACCTCGGGCATTAACCTTCACAAAGCCTGTACTCTCTCTTTTTTCTCCCTGTTCATATCCATAGATATAAGAAACTAACCGTTTATAATCAGACAAAAAACCCCTCCTTTTCCAATACCGCAGCTCTCTCCTGTAAAGTGCTGCAATTTATCATCTATACTGGAAATATTCTATGCCTGACTTGTCTTTCTCATGTCCATTTTGGGAAAAAATCTACTGTTTTTCACAAATTCTATTCGTAAACTCTGCAAACTGCTCCAATGTAAGGGCCTCTCCCCGAATCCCTGAGGGAAGTCCCATGCTCTCCAGGGTAGCAGATGCTGTCTCCTTGGAAATCATAAGCTCTGAAGAATTATTAAGGCCATTGATCAGAGTCTTTCTTCTCTGATTAAAGGAAGCACGGATGATTCCAAACATCAGCTTTTCATCTTCTACCTGCACAGGAGGCTCTCTGTGGCATGCTAGCCGAATCACTGCGGAGCCAACCCTGGGCCGGGGCATAAAGCAATTGGGCGGTACATTCGCCACTAGTTCCGGGCGGGCATAATACTGTACTGCCAGAGATAGGGCTCCATAGTCTTTGGAGCCCGGTCCTGTCTTAATTCGATCTGCCACTTCTTTCTGTACCATAATGGTAATACTATCCAGGGGAACATGGCTCTCAAAAAGGCTCATAATAATCGGAGTGGTAATATAATAAGGAAGATTCGCCACCACCTTAATTGGATGTCCCTGGTTCTTTTCCTCTGCCAGACATCTAATATCCAGCTTCAATGCATCTCCATGAATCACTGTCACATTCTCAAAACCACTTAAAGTATCTTCAAGAATCGGAATCAACGCCTTGTCGATCTCTACAGCCACCACTTCTCTGGCCGCTGCCGCCAGGTATTGGGTCATAGTACCGATACCCGGCCCAATCTCAAGTACCAAATCCTCCCTGGTAATCTGTGCGGAACATATAATTTTATCTAACACATGAGTATCTATCAAAAAATTTTGTCCAAACCTTTTTTGGAACACAAAGTGATATTTATTCAGAACTGCTATGGTATTCTGGGGTGTTCCCAGGTATGGTGATGGTACATTCATCCTTGTCTTCCTTCTTTCAGATAAAATCTTCGGGCATTATTATTCGTAGTGTCAATGACTTCTTCAGGGTCAATACCTTTTAATTGAGCAATCGCTTCCACCACATAAGGTAAATTCAAAGAAGAATTCCTTTTTCCCCGATTGGGTTCCGGTGCAAGATATGGGCAGTCCGTCTCCAAAAGGATCCGTTCTAAAGGCACCATCTTTACAACTTCTTTTAATTTTTTTGCATTTTTAAAAGTCACTACGCCTCCTATACCAATATAATATCCCATATTCAGATATTCCTGGGCCATCTCTATCGTATAGGAAAAACAGTGGAGCACGACCCTCCCCTTTGGCATCTGTGCTTCCTTGAGAACCTCCAGGGTATCGGCTGCTGCCTCTCTACTGTGAATAATAACAGGCCTTGCAAGTTCCTTTGCCATATCAAGTTGCTTGCAAAACCAATACTTTTGAGTCTCATGGCCTTCCTTGTCCCAATAGTAATCCAGTCCAATCTCTCCCACTGCCACCGCTTTCGGGTGTTCGCACTGCTTCCTCATCCAGGCAAAAGTCTCCTCATTCAGCTCGCCCACTTCATCTGGGTGGATTCCTACCGCTGCATAAATAAAATCATAATTTTCAGCTAAGGCCAAAGTGCTTTTTATAGACTGTAGACTGGCGCTTACATTGACTATTGTCTCTATTCCCTGTTCTTTACATAGTGCCAAAACCTTCTCCCTGTCAAAATCAAAGGCTTTGTCATCATAGTGGGCATGGCTTTCAAAAATCATGTTGTTGTTCCTTTGCTTATTGATATTCATGTGAAAGCCGCATCCTGGTGTTCTCAGCATCATCTAAAACACTCAATGCGGCTTGTTTGTTTTTAAGTTCATAAATATTATAACATCTTACCCCCCGTATAGAAACCTTTTTCAAATATTTCTTTCTACACCTCTACCACATACCTCACATCCCCAAATCCCACGCAATCTCCGCACCGAATCCTGGCCTTCTCATTCACTTCCAATCGCCCTCCATTTAAATAAGTACCATTGGTCGAATTCAGATCCGTCAAATAATATTGCCCTTCTTCCTTTGATATCTTCCCATGTATTCTAGAAATGCCCCGAGCCTTAATCCAGCCGTCCACTACATCTTTTTTCTTCCCAATCAAAAAGCTGTCCCCAGTGATTTTCATATCAGGATAGGCCGGATTTTCGCTGCGCAATACTAAGCTCTCCCCTTTCTTCCTTTTTAAAATCATTGTCTCTGATGAAATACTTTTGTCTTCTGCCGGGATTGGGTCACAATCCAGTTCTACTATCTTTTCCTCGGTTATCTCCTCCTCTTCTTTCCATTTGCCAAGCATCTCTCCCAGAGAAAGGTATTTTTCACCAGCCATACGATAAAATTCGTATCCAAGAGATACCACTTTCTGATCCTGGCTGTCCAGGTGATCTAAAAGATATTCTGCCAGCTCTAAAAGCTCCTCCTGTATATCCTGCTGGCAGAAAGGAAAATAACAAAACGACAGCTCCCAGCTATCAGGTTCCAGATAAATATAATCAGGGTTTAAAAAAATCTTGTCTGTGTCCAAAAGATATTCACTGCAGACCTGTACAACTGCCAAAAGTTCTTCCAGCATAAGGCGTAACTCTCTGGAAGATAAACGTTTACGCTCCAAAACCAATCGGAGACTTTGTCTGGATGTAATTTCATAATAAAATAATGCCTTTCTATCTATAAGGCTCAACCTGCAACTCAGTAAACCGGGAATCTGATTGCGAACCAGCATCTCAACCTGATACTGTTCTTTGAATTCTTCCTGTTCTATCACCATATAATTTTGATCCAGTTCTCTTTTATAAGTAACTTTCATCGTTATATTCCCCTATCTTTCTAATAATTGTTTTAACTGCTGTGTTCCTCGTATAAAGGTCACTGGGTTCAGGCGCTTTGCCTCTTCCCGTTCGCAAATTTCCAGACCGCCCAGTAGGCCAGTATTTCCAGTATATGTCACCACAACAGACCCCTTAGTCACCTCTACAGATACTACATACTTTTTTAAAGCCAGCAAGCGTCCTGCTGCCAATCCCTGTGCCTCTCCTGTGAGCCAATCTTTTATTTCCGCCTCAGACTTATATTTCTGGTTGGCTCCTTTTCCTGCCAGCTCTGCCGCACAGGACGCCAGTACACTTCTGTCATGAAGATACAGGCAGAGGCAGATAAGTCCAGCAATCACCATAAGTAAAAGGGGAATTATAAATGATGCTTCCACTGTAAAGCTGCCTTTTCTCAATCTCTTTTTCACCAGATCATCCTCCCAATCCAGCCCAAAAGCAGAAACGGCACCAGCGGGAATCTGTCAGAAAGTTGCCGCTTATGAAAGAGCAGACACACCAATGCCAGCAGTGCACAGAGAAGCAGGCCTATAAAAAGGAAGCTTACATTCTCCCAGAAGCCCAGATAGATTCCAGTCACGCAGAGCAGAAGCCCATCGCCAAATCCTACAGCCTCTTTTGTCAAAAAGGCAACCATTAATAGAAAAATTCCAACTCCAATCCCGCCTGCTACTTCCCATATACTTTGATAGGAAATCCATACATTCAAGAATACTCCCAATACTCCAAACACAGCCAGACTCCACAGGCTGATCTCCTGCTTTTTCCAGTCCAGAAATGAATTCAGCAGTAAAAGTATAAAGATACAAAAATGAACTATCACCATTATTTCTTCTCCTCTTTTCTAACTGCCACAGTTGGAACAGGGCGGCAACCCTCCTGTCTCCGAAAGGTGCATTGTATGAATCCCTCTTGTCAGTCCAGAGCAGTTTAAGCTTTCATGATACCGGTTTCCATCCTCTGTGATATAGACCACAGTACTTCCCTGCTCCCAGCAACGCTCGCATGGGTAATATTTTCCACCGCCAGTATTGCGCAATGCCTCTACGCCACCCAGGGCAGTCTGCCGAATGGAAAGTTTTAAGTGGTGGCAACTCAAGCTCTGATGGTAGACCGTTCCATAATCTGTCACATACACCAGCGCTTCACCTGCCTCCTCTGACATTGTTTGCCTGCTGCCAAAACCTGTCCAGCCGCGCACTGTCTTTTCCTGCATGATCCTGATTGGGCGAAACCATGTGATACCTGGTGGAAGTATTACTTGATAGGATGCACGCAGAGTTAAGGTAGAATCAGAAACATTCCAGACTGTGCCAAGTGTAGATATTCCTCCAGTTCCCTCAGACAAGATATTTGCTGCCGCTCTTCCTTCTAGATAACGGTTGATGGATACATTTACATAGGCAGTTGCTGCCACAGAATTTCCAACACCTTGTTCCGAGTCTGTCAAATATGCTTCCTGAGCCAGTATTTTTCCTGCGTCTGTCATAGCTCTCCCTACCTGAGTCTGAAGTTGTAAGAGCAGAAATAAATATAAAAATGCAATCATGCCAAATAGAAACAAGGGAAATACAAATGCCGCCTCTACAGTCATACTTCCTTTTCCAATGTGAGGGGTGTATCGGGATGCCCTTTCGCAGTGATTTGAAATTTGAGAATATAGAGAACTTTTTCGAATAACAGATCTGTCATTCTGGACTGCTTGGAGAGATTTGGAATTATTTAGACACACCCATGTACGAAAGAACATCACGATACACCCCTTTCTTTATTGTAAATATATTTCTACCACTCATAGCAGAGCCAACGTTCACAAGTCCATTCCCGCCCATTGGTTATCACCATTCGTGTCTGGAATCCGTCCACACACTGGTCGATATAAAATCCCTGATTCCCCGGCGTTTTTCGAACCACGCCTTCGATAATATCCAGACTTCTTAAAGCCTTTTTCTCCCGGCTGGTGATCACGAGCAAAATTCCCAGGTAGTCCTGGTATAAAAGCCCTTGAGGATCTTCACCCTCATCAAAGCCGAGATTTTCCAGATGTAGCGCTTCCTCAAGAGAGACTTTCCATGCGTCTGCACTTTTCCAGAATATTACCCTCTTTCCGCTCAACAGCATACGCAGATCTACCACGCTCTCAGCAAAAGCCCAGCTTAGCAAGAGTATTTGTTTCAGTGCTTCTACCAGCCCTGGAATCATAGTTACCCCTACCAGAGCAGCCGCCAGAGCTTCACACTCTGCCACCTTTGCTGTATCTGTCAGCAAATAGGCATAATTAACCCCTTCCCGTATGGCCAGTAAACGGCCACAGACAGCTTCCAGATTGGCAATATCAGAATCTTTTCCCGCTATTGTGTACTCTATCTGGTAATCAAGCCAGGCACTAGGTTCTTTTTCTCCCTGTAGAAGCTCTGCTGCATGGGAAAACCGTTCTAATAAATAAGCATGAAAAAAGACATCATTCCCCACATTCCCAGCGTGAATTCCTCGGGGTCCAATTCCTGCAAGGCGATTGCGTACAGACAGAGCGGAGCTAAGATCCACTTTTTTGCCTGATAATTCTTCCGGATCTTCCAGGATCAGATGCAGGATACTCCCACCTTTCAATGCATTGGTATCTGATACTGGATCAGGAGTGGATTCCTGCTCTTCCTCTTCCCTGCGACGTTTCAATTCCTCAAAATTCTCTTGCTCCCGTGCATCTGCCGCTTCATAGTCAGCCTGCCGCTCTTCTGCCTCCTGTCCAAGGTGTTCGTACTCCCGAAACTGTTCTAAAATCCCTGCGCCTGTCTTTTGCTTCATTAGAGACACAGCCTGCTCATAATAGGCCAGTCCATTTCCATCGGACGCCCTGGAAAAATCCCAGGTTTCCACAGCTTCTGTCCTTCCAGATCCAAGATTTTCATTGAGGAAGTGTTGAATTCTCTGTTTTAGGTACTCTTGATTTTCCTCTCCCAATCCATATCCCAGATCCAAATAAAACAATCCATACTGATTCAGTAATTCTCTGTGATATTCTGAAAGTACGGAACACTCTGCCAGTTCTAAAGCTTCTTCTGTCTGGCTGCGCAAAAATGCATATCTGGCCGACATAAGGCAAATCTGGAAAAAGAAAAGCAGGACAGCCAACATTAAGCTCACGAATACTGTAATCTCACCTTTTATCCTCATCTACACCAGACTACTCTGACTTGTAATTTTGTCAAAAATCTGATTGACCAAGGCTGTGAGCTGACTCTTAAAAATAATTACAAGGCCAATTAGCACTACTAGAATCAAAATCATTTCCACAACTCCGATTCCATCCTCTTCTCTTAAAAATTTGCACAAAAAATATTTCATACGCAGATCTCCTCTTTTTTTCTGTAATTTTAGTTCAATTCATTTACAAAGGAATTTTGGTCTGATTCAAACCATGATCATTTAGAAATAGAACGATAGGCACTGTGCCACAGTTCTGAAAGATAAATATTTATCGTGTATTGATTATAGCTTCTGCCTTTTTGCTCATGTGAGATAAAGAAGTAAAAGAAGTGTAAAAAATTTTGCCGTTCCCTGTCCGGCTGACTGCCGGACGGGTCGGGCTTTAGTCGGGCAACTCTACCTTGCCGACAAAAGAGTAATAGATTTCGATTTCCTGTCTGCGGAGCTTCCCCCGGCGTTTCCCGTCAAGGGCTTCCGATTCGTGGATTACGATTTTCTCCACAAACTCCCGTAACAGGGTAGGGGTGAGTTCCTCAAAGCTGGTGTACTTGCGGACTACTTTCATAAACTTCTCGGCGTTCGCCGTGGCTTCCAGCGTCCTTGAAAGCTCGCCCTGCAGAACGGCGGCACGTTCTTTCAGTTCCTTTTGCTCGGCTTCATAGTCTGCCGACAATTCCGTGAAACGCTCGTCTGAAATGCGTCCGGCTACGCTGTCCTCATACAGTCGCTTGAAGATAGCGGAGAGTTCCGCAATCCGTTTTTCTGCCGCTTCCAGCTCTTTCTTCTTGGCGGCGTTCCGGCGTTTGCTCCCGTCCTCGGTCTGCTCGGTCAACAGCTTCATGAACCGGGCTTCGTGCTTGGCGGCGTACTGGGTGACTTTCCGTAGGTTCTCGGTCACTCCGGCGGTCAACAGGTCGGTGCGGATAAAGTGCGCCGTACAGTCTGCCGTGCGCTTCTTGTAGCTGCCGCATATATAGCAGTCCTGTTTCCGCTTGTCCGTTTGATACCTCTGCTGGTACATGACGCTGCCGCAATCCGCACAAAAGAGTATGCCGGAGAACAAGCCCACTTCATCATAGCGGTTGGGGCGTTTGCGCTGCTTGCGTAGCTCCTGTACACGCTCCCATGTGTCCTTGTCGATTATCTGCTCGTGGTGGTTCTCGAAGATTGCCTGTTTATCCTCGCTGTTGTAGATAATCTTGCTGCATTTGTAGGATTGGGTGGTGGTCTTGAAGTTCACAAGGCAGCCCGTGTATTCCCGGTTTTCAAGGATATGCACCACGGTGTTCGCCGCCCACCTGCACTCATAGCCGGGGTGGTAGCGGCGTGTGCTTCCTGTCCGGCGGTATTCCAGCGTTCCCGGCGTGGGGATTTGCTGTTCCGTGAGCATACGGGCTATCTTGGTCGGTCCGTTCCCGGCAAGGCAAAGGCTGTAAATCTGCTTCACCACGGGGGCGGCTTCCTCGTCAATGATGAAATTTTCGTCCTCGTCCATGAGGTAGCCATAAACAGGCTTGCTTGTGACGGGTTTCCCGCTCATGCCTTTTGACCGCTTCACGGCTCTGATTTTCTTGCTCGTATCTCTCACCAGCCATTCGTTAAAAATGTTACGCAAGGGGGCAAAGTCATTCTCGCCCTGTGCGCTGTCAACGCCGTCATTGATTGCAATAAAACGGACGTTTTTCTGTGGGAAAATCATTTCCGTGTACATTCCCACTTGTAAGTAGTTTCGCCCTAACCGTGACATATCCTTTACAATGACCGTTCCCACAAGCCCCGCTTCAATGTCGGCAAGCATGGACTGGAAGCCGGGTCTTTGGAAATTTGCCCCGGAGAATCCGTCGTCCGTGTACCATTTGAGGTTGGTAAAGCCGTTCTGTTTGGCGTAGGCTTCAAGAATCCGCTTCTGGTTGCTTATGGAATTGGATTCCCCGGAAAGCTCGTCCTCATGGGATAATCTCGGATAAAGGGCGGTAATAAGTTGCTGGGTGGTCTGTCTTAACATAGATTCCTCCGTTTCCGACAGCCAGCCCCACTATTCCGTAGGTTTAGTATACCATAGGGCGGGGCTGGCTGTACAGTCCTTTTTGCTACTTTATGTCGAAAAATATCACGGTTTTTTATTAAGGCTTGTCGCATTACATGGCATGGGCGACTGTTCCCCCGGCTGCGCTTTCCGCTTCCAAAACTTTCATCATCTTGTCGGCGGCGGTGGCGGTAGTGTCCTGTTTGAAGTAGCCGGAAACAACAAGGACAGTGTTCCCCCGGCGTACCTCGGTCACGCAATCCGGGCGGCGGGCGGGGCGGTTCTTTTTGGTGTCGGTCATAGGCAAATCTCCTTTCTGTTCAGCAGCATTTTAAGGCGTTCCATTTTCGCCTGCGCTTTGGCTTTTCTGAAATTCTCCCCGGTAATGCAGACGGGGCAGCACATTTCAATAAGGCGGTCATATATCCGGGCGTGGGCGGTGTCCTCCGGGTTCTGCAATTCTTCCAGCGTGAGGTTCGTTGTCACGATTAAGGGCTTGCCGCTGCGGTATCGGCTGTCAACCACGTTATAGACTTGCTCTAAGCCGTATTCCGTGCCACGCTCCATGCCGAAATCGTCAAGGATAAGCAAAGGGAAGCTGCAAAGGCGGGAGATATATTCGTTGCGGTCTTTGAAGCTGGCGGCAAGGTCATTGAGTATCGCCGCAAAGTTTGTCATGCAGACAGATACTTCACGCTCCATAAGGGCGTTGGCGATACACCCGGCAAAATAGCTCTTGCCTGTGCCGACACTCCCCCACAAAATCAATCCGTGGTTCTCCGCTTTCATCAGTTCCCAACACTCCACATATTCACGGGCATAGTCCATTTGCGGGCATTTCCCGTTGTCGTTCTCAAACGTCCATTCCCTCATAGCCGGGTTGGTGAAGCCATTTCTTTTCAGCTGTTCCACTTCCTCCCGGTGTTTCTGTTCCCGGTCTGCGGCTTCCAGCGTTTCCCGGCGTTTGCGCTGGCAGTCACATTCTTTGGGGTGGCGGTCACGTCCGAAAAAGGTCTTGCCCTCCGGGAAGTAGGCTTCTTTGGGCTGGTGGCAGCTCCCACAATATAAAAGCCCGTCCTCGCCCGTGTAGTCCTCCGGCTCTGCTTCTGTGGCAAGCCGGAAAATTGCGTTATCATAATCACACATAAAATCGTCCTCCTTGTTCATGGTTTTTCACGCCCTGTTTACGGGGCGTTCTATCGCTGTCATCAAAGGCTTTCGCCCTCCTTGTAGGAATAATCGGGGATTCCTTTTTTCGGTTTCTCCTTTGCCCTGTCATCAGCCGCCCAACGCCGGATAGTGGCGGCATGGTTCTTGTATTGCTTCCCGCTGGAAGCAATATAGCCGGATAAGCGGTCTATGTAATATTCCCATTTGCCGGGAAGCTCCTTTTTAAGCTCCGCAAGCTCTTTCTCTGACAGGAATACATTTTCGTATCTCCCGAAAGGGGCGGGAGCGGTCTGTCCTGTCTTTATCTCTCCCTCTCTCTTTATCTCTAACTCTATCTCTTTCTCTATCTCTAACTCTCTCTCTGGTGGACAAATGTCCGCTGCATATGGTGGACATTTGTCCGCCACGGTTTCCGGCAGGGCTTTCTGTTCCTGTAAAGCCCGCCTTGCACGGCGTTTCCGCTCCCCCTCGGTAGAGGACTGACCGATTAAAAGCTCAATGTTGCTCATATACAAAGCCCCATTCTGCAAAGGCTCTACAAGCCCCAGCTTCATAAAAATCTGCAAAGCCCTCTCCACTGTGCCGACTTGCTGGCGGGTGATTGTGGCTATCATTGGTGCGGTATAGGGGATATTCTCGTCAAGCTGGAGCTTTCCCCCGTTTTTCAGCGATTTTAGGTACAGCTTCAAGAGAATGTTGGAGTAGAGCATACCGTCCTGCATACTTTCCAGCAGCACGATAGCGTCCTCGTCAAAATAGCTCTCTTTCAGCTTTAGGTAGTAATATTTGCGGTTGTCTGCCATTCGTTCCTCCTTATGGTCTGTTTTGGGCTTCTGTTACGCTTTAGAACGCCGTTTTGAGGGGTAAAGGATATAAATATCGTCTACCATTTGAGGGCGGTCAAAAAAGCCTTGATTTACGGGGACTTTCCAGTTCCTAAAGCGTGACATAGTAGCCTTTGTTTCCGCTTGCGTTGTGCGGCATGGATTCTTTTCATGCGTCCGGCGCAATCCGGGCAGTATTTCCCCCGGTTTGACTTGGGGAGAAAATACCCGCCGCACTCGGTACAGCGTTTCCTGTCTGCCCGGTGCAAAAGAGCGGCTTCCAGCTTCCCGTCCAGCGGCAGCACGGCGGCAGTGAACCAGCGGCACATAAGGGAATAGCTGATACTCTGCACACATACGCAAGGCTCGCCGTTATCCAGCAAGATACAGTTGCCGTTATCGTAGTTGCAGCACTCATGCACAAGCCGGCACGCCGCCCGGTACTGGCGGTAGTCCATTCTTGGGATTTCTGCGCCCATGCCCTCAACGCTCCCTTTCCGGCTTCCTGTCCGGGTACAGCTTCCCGGCGGCTACGGCGGCATGGCTCTTTATCTTGATTTCGCCCCGCCCCTCGCTGGCTCTTGCGTTCCTGTAGCCCTCATCAGAGAGGAAATAGCGGTGGCGTTCCCCCGGAAATCCCACGGGGCTGTCGCTGGTCTTTACGTCGAGGACTATCATGTGGCGGGTTTCAGGGAGAAAACGCTCCATGCCTGTCAAGTCATGCCCCTGCATTATCGGCTGTTTCGTCTGTGCCTTTGCTTCAGCAAGCCGCCGCCGGATAGAGTTCTCATGCCCCGCAAGGAAACGGGCTTTGTTGTCGGCGATAAACTGGCTGCACTCCGGCTCCGGTATCTTTTGCAGCTTCTCTATGGCGTTCTCCATGATTACCCTTGTCAACAGGTCGTTAATCACGGGTACGGTTTCTTTCATGCCGCCTATGGTTTCCGCTTTAGTGGGTGCGGCGTACTGGTAAATCATTTCAAGCTCACTGTTCGTAAATCTCATTGTGCTACCTCCTGTGGCTGTTTTGTTATCGTTCCTGTTCGTGCTTTTTCTGCTGGCTCGGTGCGCCCCTCAAAATCTGCTCGATATTTCCCTTGACGGTCTGCAATTCCCGGACGTTCTCTTTCTTCTCCCGGTACTCGTTGTAAAGGCGGTTCTTTTCCCTCATAAGCTGCTCAATCTCCGCTTGTAGGGCTTTGGACGCTGGCAGCTTGGAAATGCCCTTTGCCTTGAAATACCGGGCGGCAGATTCGGAAATGATAAACTCGCTTTCGTGCTGCTCCCGGTAGGCTCGCTTTGCTTTCTCCGATTTCTGCGCCCGCAATCCGTCACGGGCTGGCTTGGTCTTGATGTAGGCTAATAGCTGCTTCTGCAAGTCCTTTTTCTCCCGCAAGGTGCTTTCCACGGCTTTCAGTTTCCCGGTGGTTTCCTGCAATCCGGCACTGGCGGCGGCAAGGGCGGCTTCCAATTCCTCCGGGGAAGAAAAGCCGGATTCCTCGTAAATGCTCATGGTCGCCGCCATTTGCTTTAGGTTATGGACAGCCGCCCAGCGGTCATATCCTATGCCCTTGCCCTCGGCTCGCTTGGCTTCCCGGTCTACCATGCGCTGTACAACTTCCCGTTGGGAAGCGTCCTGTTTCGGTGCGTTTATGGCGGCTTTGTTGCGCTGTAAACGGTCTTTTATGCTGCTGGGGTATTCCTGTTTGGGTAGGGGCTTTTCGGCGGCTCTTGCGGCGTTCTGTGCGTTTTGGGTGAGTGTTTCCATTACGGCGGCACGGTCAAAATCATCACCTAACTTCCGGGCGGTGATTGGCTTCGTCCTGTCCGGCGTGAGATACGACAACCTCCCCCGGCTCTCCTTGACGGTCACACCCTGTTGCAACAGCTTCCCGGAGAAGTCCTCAAAAGAGATAGCAGAGGACAGGGCGGTGCGGATCACGCTGCGTAACCGCTCCTTGTCGGTTTCAAATTTTGTGGCTTTGGGCGGCTCACCTGCGGCGGCAAGGGAAGCGTTCTCTTCATCCAGTGCGGCTTGTCCTTTCCGCTTCGCCCAATACTCCCGCTCGGTAATGCGGTTCTTGCTCCCATGCAATAAATCAATCTGATAGAGGTTTTCCCGGTGGCACATCTCCATGACTTCCGCTTTGAAATATTCCATAGCTGCGTCCGTGCAGCGGTGCTTGCAGCCCTCCCTTGTGTCCGCTGGTCTTTCCATGTAGGGCAATAGCGGCACTTCCGCAATCCGCAAAGAATTGATTACGATATGCACATGAATGTTACCGCTGTGGTTATGCCCGTCCGGGTGGGTGCAGACAAGGGCTTGGTGTCCGGGGAAATGCTCTTTACAAAACTGCTCGCCCAACTGCTGCGCCCGGTCTACGGATAGTCCATTGTCCTGTGCGTCACGGGGGTCAAAGCTGATGATATAGTGGTGGCTCTTTACGTCCTCCCGTTTCTGGTTCTTGCCGTATTTGAGATTGGAGCGCATACACGCTATGGCGAAATCCTCGCCGCCGCAATTCAGAGAGGAAATGCGGTAATCGTCACGGGGGATAAGCCGCCCGTTTTTGTCCAGTGTGGGCTTCATGGTAAACTCGTCATGCTCAAAAGTTAGGTACTGCTCGGCAGCTCCATAGTCGGCATTTTTAGAGCTGATATGTTTGAATGTTGCCAACGGCTTCACCTACTTTCTGCAAGACTTCAAACTTCAAGGCGGCAAGCTCCGCTGCGGCGGCTCGTACTTCTTGGGAGAGGGCGTTATAAGGTGCGCCGTACTCGTTCAGACAGCGGGCAATCTGATTCAGATTCCCGCCGATTTTCCCATACTCGGCTGTGAGCTTCCCAACGGCAGAGAGTAATTCATCATTGACCGGGGAAACGGTGATTACCGGGCATATCCTTGACTTAGTTAGGGCTTGCCGGATAAACTCGGCTTGGCTCATTTTGCAGAGGGTGACACGCTCGGAAAACTCGGCGTATTCTTCCTCGGTCAAGCGTGTCTTGATTACCCTGTGGCGGTGGGGCGTGTTGTATCTTTTCATGGCTGTGAACCTCCTTTCATGGGTGGATATTTTCAAGCGGCGCAAGCCGCAAAAAGGCGGGCTTGGGGTGGCAACCCCAACAAGATTCCCATAGGACAAAATGAGCGATAAGCGAATTTTGGTACTATGGTAGAATCTTGCTCTAAGAAACTGCCGGACTGCCGTTCACTTCCTACTGCCACTTTTTCGGGAAATCTATAACCAGCTTTTTCATAAAAGGCTACGGGCGGCGTTCTCCCCTTACTCCCTACAAACCACAAAAGAGCAGAATGGACGGACTTTCCGGCAAGAACTTTTCCGGCAGCTCGGTCTTTCCCGACAATAAGGCGTTTCGGAAGCTGCGTTTTGCCCGCTGTCTGAAAACACGGCAATCTTTTTTGGCTTCACTATCTAATACGGAACTTTTGGAAATTTGCCAAAAATGGGCGCAAAAAAGCAGCAAATCTTTTTCGGATTTACTGCTTCATGTGCCGCTGCGGGACGGCGGGATATTCAGTTTTTATGTTATCGGTCAAGCCGGAACTTGAACAGGCTTTCAATCAGCTTTGTTCTGATGTAGTCCTCCATATCAGAGTTATAATAGCCGTTCATCTTGGAGAAATAGCGGATATATCCAGCGTAACGGTCAAGGACAGCCTGTATCGCTATGGGGTCGCCCTCATGTGCCTTTATTATCGTGTCATAGGGGAGAAGTCGGTTACTCATGGGACAACACCTCCATTTCCGCTTTCAGCCGCTTCAAGGCAAGCTGAATATGCCGCCCGATTGTGCTGCGTGTCCAGCCAATTTGTTCCCCGATTTCTTTCTGCGTCAAGTGCTGGAAGTAATATAAAAAGATTTCCTCCTGCGTCTGTTCCGGCAGTTCGGCAAGAGCCGCCGCAAGGGAACGGCTATCTAAAAATATCGTCTGCCCCCGGACAGAAAACGGATAAGTTTCGCCATAGTCCGGCACTTGAAAATACTCGTCTGTGGTGCTTAGTGGGACAAACTTTTCTTCGGTCAGATATTCAAGGGAGATTTCCCGTTTCCACCTCGCCGCCAGCAGACGGGCAGCGTCAAAGGACGCATGACGAATAACAATCCGGCAATAGGTATCATGGGTATAGCGGATATGTTCTTGATAGGCTTCGTATTCAGTCATGGAAAATCCCCCTTTCTTCGATTATGGGAAAGGGCGGTAGCACTTTTTGCTGTCGCCCCTTGATTACCCACCAGCAAAGGCGGACGGAACTGTCAACGGCGGGGGCAGCCCGTTCATCTTGACCGTTGACTGGCTCGATTGGCTTTGCTATTTACCCACTGATTTATGGAATAGTACAGCATAACAAATGTTGCACTAAACAATATCCCTCCGACAATATCCGTAATCCAATGCACACCTGATAAAACCCTTCCAATGACCATAAAACCTGCATAGATACCACAAAGGGTATTTACGATGTTTCTTAATCCTTTGCTTGAAATCAATCGTTGAAATTGCATGATAGCCGTAGGTATAATGCACATCATAAGCATTGTTGTAGAGGACGGATAAGAGGCTTCTAAAAAACCCTTAATCAAAACTGGTCGGTAGTTCACAACAAAAAACTCAAAAAAGAGATATACCAAAAATACAAGCACATAAAAACCGCCCAATATCAAAATACTGCTATCTACACGCAATAGGCTTTTTCTTTTTATAAGTTGCACAAGACCTACTATTGCAAAACCTAACATAACAAACAGTATAGGAATACTCAACAAGTCTGTTATGTTATATAACAACATATTCGTACCAAATAGTGTATGAAAATATTGATTGACCGTTGCGAACCCGACAACCGAACCTTGTGGGCCAATTGGACGCACATCAATAAACATAATCGCCACTGTGTAGAGAATTGATAAAACCAACAGCCCAGCAGTTACACCAAAATCTTTTTGGATTTTTTTCTTTGCTTCTTTCATTTTTTTGCTCCTTTGTCTTTCATGTATTTGGCTTTTGCCTAATCACACTTTAGCTTTGGAGTACAAAAAATGAAAGAATTTGACCGTCACATCTATGATACGCTCCGTGTCATGGGCGTTTTAGCAGCAAAGCCCCCTTGATAATCAGCAGAACGAATATAAAAAAGGCGGCATAAGGTTCAAGGCTTGCAATAAAGATAACAACGCTAACGGTAGTCAACACTATAGATAAAACAGTCTTTATTTTTATCCAAATACGGCAGGAACAATTTTGCAAAGCTAATGTAGCAATGCCACAAGCAACCGTTAATAAAATAATTGCAAGGTATATAGCTTTTATGAACAAGGGCGTTTCCTGTAACGATAGCAAAGACACTTGACGAATTATATCACCCTCTTTCTGTCCGAAAAGAGGAATAAAAAACAACATTCCAACAGAACAATCAATCAAACCAAACACTAAGTCACGCATATGCTGTGTTTTTTGGTGATTATCTTTTTCTGCAAGACAAATCAGCTCCCTATTAGATAACAGTTCATCTATTGTTACCCCGAAAAATTCTGCAATAGCTTTTAAGGAGTCAATGCTAGGATAGCCACGCCCTGATTCCCATTTTGAAATGGCAGTTCGTGAAACAAACAGTATTTCAGAAAGTTCTTCTTGTGTTAAATTTTTTTGTTTTCTAAGTTCTTGCAGCTTTTCATGAAATTCCATAAGCGTTTACCACCTTGATGTTTTTTTGTTTATATTTTACCATATGGATACTACTTTTTATAGCTGGTCTTTCAAATTACGGAATAGGGGCGGTTGCCTATCAAATCATTGTGTTACTTTACCGCACATGAGCATTTTCTTGTCTATTGTCATATTTTCACAAATTTTTTGCGCTCTTTTGTTTGTAAAATGGTCCCAGCCACTTATTTACAAGGATTTTTGCTGTCAAATAGGGCTTTTCTAAATGCCTTTCTATCACTTAATTTCTTTTCAAAATTAGCCGACTATAAAGTATATTCGTATTTTCTTTACTTTCTGTTGTAGCAATATGTCTAATCAAATACAAAGAAATTTCGAGAGGGGGAATTTCTATGGGCTCTATTTCACGTCTCAATCAAACGCTTAGAACTTATCAACCCAACATATCTACTCTTTATAAAAGTAATACCACTGTATCAGACAGCAATTTGAAGCCGGATACTGTTCTGAAAGATCAGGTAAGCCTTTCTGAGCAGACGAATATTAGCCTGGATGCGAAGACAGAGAAGCTTTTTGATCTTTTGTCTAAAAATTTTCCTGGAATTAACTTCACTGTAGCTTCCGATACAGAATTTCTGAATTTAAAAGAAAAAGCTGCTTCTCTTGGATATGGAAAGCATCTTGTTATCTCTGAGTCCTTTCTGGCCCGTATGGGACAAAGTGAAAAGGATTTTAAGGCATGTAGAGCTATCTTGATTAGCTCTGTCCTTTCTCTGTCTCAGAATCAGTCGGATGGGGTCTTTCTTAGTAAAAATTCAGCTGTCTCCTGGAGCATTGGGGAAAAAGAAGGTTCTGAGGAAAAGGAGTCTCTTTCGCAGATGTTACAAAATCTTCAGCAAGCTAATGCAGAGAATTCAAATACAGACTTCAAAATTTCCTCTAGTTCAAATACAGCCTCTGACACAACTACTTTGTACCGCAAACTATCTCAGGCTGGCAATAAGCAGCTTATTCATTCAGTCATAAGTGAAGCTTACCAAAATATAGCTTCACTTCGCATGGTTTCCTGTCTGGGTGAAGCCAAGGATCGGCAGACTGCTCTGAGGGCGATTCGTTCACTAGAAAAGCTTTTAATGCGAGGTCGCAAAAAGCTTCGTCGTCTGGATGAAGAGGACCTATTACGTGCAAAAAAGACAAAAGCAATAAAAAAAAGGCAAGAAGCAAAGGTAAGAGAGTTAGAGCATGAGTTAAAGAAAAAGCAGACCAAACGACGGAGAGAGGACAGAAATCTTATAGCCGAGGGCGAAAAAGAAGCTCAAGCAATCCGTAGAATCAAAAATTATTTTTCCAGCATGGATAATTCTTCTCTCCCAGTAGAATTAACTGGAACTTTTGACGCTGGAGCCGCTGGCATGACCGGTGGAGAGCCAGTTTCTGTGACCTGTGAACAGATATCCCTGTCAGAGCCAGTTGCTTTTTAACTTCAAAAAAACAAGCGATAACAGAGATATCCTATTCCTAGTATAAGTAAGCCCATGATCTGCAGTCGAGTGATTTTATCCTTTTTTTCTTTTGGGGATTTCTTTAGATCTTCTGGTTCTATCAGGAATCCCCATGGGCTATACTTCTGTGCAGTCAGAGAGAAGCCCAGTTTCCCTTTCTCCCCCATAGCCTTTAAGAATTCTCTCCAATTTTCTTCCAGGAGTCGTATTCCTCTTTTAAAGTCTTCCTCTAATGTCTTACCTCCTATCGGAGTCTGAAAAAAGCCTGCCTTTTCAGAATACGCTCCCTGTTTCTTATCTCCAGCTTCCTCTTTTTTCTCCAGGAATCGTCTATATGCATACTCTAGCCCCTCCTCTATGGATTTCTGAGGATTTCTTGTCCTTCCGTATACATTGATAGTATAATAGTATACATCATATGCTTCCCTTTTTGTGAGGTAATAATCTACCATCTGATCTACAGCAGTTTTCATTGGTACTTTGATCGTATTTTCTTTACTATAGTCAGACATATACACCTGTCCCTTAATAGAGGTAATTGCTGCCAAAAGCCCTGTCACCTCATTATTGGATGATGTCAAGCTCTGATTGTGAAACAAATCTCCCTTACCGTTTAAATGCCTTGCGAAATCGTTGGCCACAGTCATCTCTTTTCCTGAAACTAATGATTTCTCTCTGGAGAAAAAATTACTTTCAGCACTTTCTTCTCTCTGGTCATTCAACACTCTGTTTCTTTGACTCATTTGGGCTTCCCCTGATTTCTTGTACGCCTCAAAGTCCTGATTGACCTGGATGTCCCCTCCCTTAGCTAGCTTATATAGTCTTCCCTCTTCCAGTGTGGAATTAATCTGTTGTCCACTGCTCCTGACCTCTCTATGAGATATCAAAGAACTACCTCTGGCAAAAAATTGCTCTGCCGCTTTTGGCGAAATTGTCTCACCTGTTACCCGTTTATACAGGCTACTTTTAACAATTTTTAGAGTATCTCTTTGCCCTGACCGTTCCAGCAGAGTTAACAATTCTTTCAGCTTTATCTCTGACAGTTGATTCAGCTTTCCTGCCAATACTTCATTTAGTCTATCTATTTGAATCGCTTGCTCTTCTCCTATAGTATGAGTCAAAATTGCTTCCAATAGAGCAAGATACAGTTTTGATAACTCTTCAAGCTGCTTAGAAATATCTTTTCCCTGAGAAGGCTCCCAGTTTAAAAGTGTCTCCCAAAGCTCTTGCTCCATTTCCAAAATCCATTTTACACTTCCATCCTTCAAAAGCTTACTCTCAAGGCCAAACCATTTACTTTGTTTGGATAGTTCCGGCACATCATGTCTCTCTTCTTTTGGTTCTTGTGCCTTTTCTATCTGCTCTTTTTTCAGCTCTTCTTTTGTGTCCTCTGCTTGTCTGACAGCTACTGTGAGCAGAACTCTCCCTACTTCCATTTCCAAACTCTTTTTAGTAGCTATAGCTTCTACTCCCTGAGAAGGGACTACCATAGAATTCCCATTTGTTTCTTTCACTGCTGCCATGCCCTTCCCTCCTTATATTAAAAGTTTACATTCTATAATATTACTATCGACTAAATCTCATCTCTTGACAAGTGCAAAAAGGAGCTTATTTAGATTATAACTCCAAATAAGCTCCTCTATATGTAAGATTATATATGTATTTAACTCAGTGTCAGAGTAATTAATATTTACTATTCATATCTCCTGTAAAAGGTGTATAGTTCTCATACTCTGTTGCCACTGGTGCAGGGCTTGGTGCTGTACTAAAATCTTCCTCGAAAACAGAAGCGCTAACTGCATCTGAACGTAATTTGAATCTGCTTACAAGTGTCTTTAGCAGTGTAGCCTGGCTGGACAGCTCTTCACTTGCAGCAGCACTCTCTTGTGCTGTTGCGGAGTTCGTCTGTACCACACTGGAAATCTGATCAATCCCCTGTGTCACTTCCTGAATAGAAGTAGACTGTTCGCTGGTTGCCATGGAAATCTTATCTACTACATCTACTGCAACCTTTGTACTCTCTACTGTCAAAAGAAGGGCATTTGCTGTGCTGTCAGCAATCTTTGTACCATTTTCTACTGCATTGATAGACTGCTCGATCAAAGCCGTTGTATTCTTTGCTGCCTCTGCACTCTTGGAAGCCAAATTCCGCACTTCATCTGCTACTACTGCAAATCCCTTTCCAGCGGAACCTGCACGAGCTGCCTCTACTGCTGCATTGAGGGCCAAAATATTTGTCTGGAAGGCAATATCTTCAATCGTCTTAATAATCTTGCCAATCTCGTTGGAGCTCTGGCTAATTTCAGACATTGCAGTAATCATATCCTGCATCCTCTGGTTAGAAATGGTAAGCTCTTCGCCTGCCTTACCTACTTGCTCACTAGCAGTCTTAGAATGTTGTGCTGTCTGAATAACTTTCTCGTTGATTTCATTAATAGCTGCCGCTAACTGCTCCACTGAGCTTGCCTGCTCTGTAGCTCCCTGAGAAAGAGCCTGTGCACCAGAGGATACCTGATCCGCTCCGCTGGCCACCTGATCGGAAGCATCATTAATTTTGCTCAAGGTACTACTCAAATTCTTGTTCATATCTCTGATAGAAGCCAAAAGTGGGGCAAAGTCACCTACATAATACTCTTCTGCTTCTGTACGAATATTGAAATCGCCTCTCGCCATCTCACGCATCAGATTATTAAGGTCTGATATCATAGCATCCAGTGCTTTAAAGGTAACACGGAAGCTATTTACCAAATCTCCAATTTCATCATTTCCTGTATATGTCAGATTGTTCTCCAAAATACCTTTAGATAGGTGTTCTGCTGCTACTTTTACTTCATCTACTGGCCTTACGATAGAGGCTGTAACCTTAATAGAGATAAAAATTGCAATTACAATGGAAACAATCAACATCACAACAATTAAAACCATAGAGAGCTGTGTTGACTTAAGGCTGTCCTCTAAAGTCTCATTCTGAAGATTTTCTGTCAATACATCCAATGCCTGAGCTTGAGCAATAAACTCATCCAACTTAGGAGTACACTCATTAATTAACATGGTCTGTGCCTCTGTCAATCCAGAAGCATCAACTGTATCATTCGCCAGAGCATCTTCTATTCTGGTACCAACAGCAATCCATTCTTCCATCAATGTGGAATATTTCTCTACCTCAGAAGCCTCGAGAATACCCAATCCTTTCAGCTCTGTCATATCAGCGCGCATAGTGGTGATCAGTTCATCAACCTCTTTTGTGTTTGTATTTTCCCTAGTGATTGCCATATCGCGCAACATTCTTGCGCCTGTATTTGCATTCATTCGAACACTGCGAACCAAACTTCTGGCTGTCATAGCCCCTTCTGCAAAGCTATCCAATCGCTTATTTGCACCATTTAATTGTGAAATAGACACAACTGCAAGGATTACAGTAAATATCAGTACAATTGAATAACTTACTAACAACCTGCTTCTGATTCTCAAATTATTTAACATCTCTTTCTCCTTCTTTTGCCATATATTTGCAGTATGTATTTTGCTTTACTGCCTGCCTTGAGAGTTTTCCATATATTCTATCATATCTCTAATGTTTTCAGTTGTCTATAGAAAACTACAGAAATTTGTCAAAAAATCGCAGTTTTTCTCCCCTTTTATCCATATACTGGTTAAAATTCCGTATTTTTTAACTTGAACTTCCCGGTTAATTCTTTCAACAGCTGAGACTGACTGGACAATTCCTCGCTTGCAGCTGCACTCTCCTCTGCTGTTGCGGAGTTTGTCTGAATAACACTGGAAATCTGATCCACACCCTGGGTAATCTCCTGGATAGAATTGGACTGTTCTGCTGCAGCCTGAGAAATTTTTCCCACAAGATCCACCGCATTTTTTGTGCTTTCCACAGTAGACAAGAGAGCCTCGGCCGTGCTGTCCGCAATCTTTGTTCCATTTTCTACAGCCTGAAGGGAACTTTCAATAAGCACTGTTGTATTGTTCGCCGCCTCTGCACTCTTGGAAGCCAGATTACGCACTTCGTCAGCCACTACTGCAAATCCCTTTCCAGCAGTACCTGCCCGGGCTGCCTCTACTGCCGCATTCAGGGCTAAAATATTAGTCTGGAAGGCAATATCTTCAATTGTCTTAATGATCTTGCCAATCTCACCAGATTTTTCGCTGATCTCTGACATAGCGCTAATCATATCCTGCATTTTCTGATTCGAAATAGTCAGATCAGAACCTGCATTTCCTGCCTGCTCACTGGCGAGCTTTGCATTGTTGGAAGTCTGTTTTACCTGCTCAGAAATCTCATTGATAGCAGCGGCAAGCTCTTCAATTGCACTTGCCTGCTGTGTAGCCCCCTGAGAAAGTCCCTGAGCTCCAGAAGATACTTGCTCTGAGCCACTGGCCACCTGATCGCTCACATCGTCAATCTGCTTAAGGGTTGAACTTAAGTTATTATTCATCTTCCGAATAGACAGAAGAATTGGTTTGAAATCGCCTACATAATCATCTTCTGCTCTTGTCCGAATATCAAAATTACCATCTGCCATCTCATCCATCAGATAAGAAAGGTCTCCAATTACAGCTGAAAGCCTTTTACATGTTGTGCGGAAGCTTTCTGCCAGTATACCCAACTCATCCCTTGACTGATAGGCAACTGTATTATTAATATTTCCTGTGGAAATAGCCTGTGCCACTGTCTCCAATTCCTGAATGGGATTGGTTAATCCTTTATTCAGTGTTAAAACAACAACTACCGCAATTGCAATGCCCAATACTAAAACGCCCAGCATAAATAATCTTGAGTTTTTCGTCCAACTGCCAATAGACTTATTCGCTCCCGATGCCTGCTGATCCGCCTGGTCATATAAGGCGTCTGCCGCATCAGAACATTTTTCAAATACCTGGCGGAATTCTCCCAGTAGAATGGCTTCAGCAGCATCCCACTCTCCTGCCTCCATATGAGCCATGGCCTCTCCAATCAATGCCACCGCAGTGCCGCTCTCATTTGCCAGAGTCTTTGCTTCGGGTGAGCTTGTGAGAGAATTAATCTTCGTTATGCAAGCGTTAGCCTTTTCAGAGCTTGTATTAATTTCGTTCTCATACTTCGCCAGATCCTTCTCAATCACAGCCGCATACAGGCATCCCTGTACCTCATAAATCTCTTTTGATAAACTTTTTGCCTCTGTTGCCTCTACAAAGGGTCCCCCATACATCTGTCCAGCTTTATCTCCAATTGTCTTGAGAGAGCTGATACACAGGACTATTAAAAAAATGAGGATCAATATAATAGAGCCAAAAGAAACTGCTAACTTCTGTGAAATCTTCAAATTTTTCATACCATTATCCCATCCTTATATGTCTTCCGTTATTTTTTCGCTGCTTCCAAGTTTCGCTGATACGACTTTTAATCTGAGAAAACTTTTTTTTGCAAAGCTGCTTTCCCATAGAGAAGCCAACTCTCCACCATCGAATCAACCAACAAATTGGAATCAGCCAAGGAACCTTTTTTAAAACTGGAAACAAAGTTTCCATATACTCTCTCTTGGGGAACAGCCATTCCCTCTGTTTGTCAAGCCATTCTCGTTTTCTGTCTCTTTTATAAAAATCCGCCAGATCCTGAAGTAGTGGAAGGATTTGCGCACTTATTTGCCGACCTTGTTTTCCTTTTGAGAAAATATAGTCTTCCATGGCATTATAAATTTCCATCCGATCGCTGATCTGATTGCCAAACCAGACATTGCCCAACTTTAGAAAATGCTCTGAAAACTCCAATAATTTGTATTTTTTTAGAGTTTTATCTATGTAAGGCCAGTTCAGCTCTTCTTTATGCTGCATCTCGTACAGCCAAAAATCCAGTACAGAGCGCACTCCCGTTCTTCCAAGAGTATATTCATTTGCAGCCCTGCCCACCATATAGATGAAAGCTTCCTCTTTGTCAAAACAACGTAGGTAACGATAACCTTTTATTTTAGAAAACATCCGCACTGGAGAATCAAAATATCGTTCTAACTTCTCATTGATAAACTTAAGCTTTTCGTAGAACACTACATAGACACCTGGAATCTTATAGTAAAGAACGCCTTCGTCCTCCCGATTCTCACATATCTCATAATCCATGCTCCGCATGATTTCATCAACTCGATGTAGCTCTCCCTTTTGTACCCAGATACGGATCCGATCCATCTTCCTCATTTCCTTATGGGGATAGAGTTCCCGCAACTGGCAGCCCTCCAAAAGCAATGCATGAATCCGATTTTTCTCCATCTGCCACAGCATCACTTCTTCGGCACTTTGATATAGCGGAACATTCTTAAGCTCCTTCTGATAGCTGTCAAAAAAAAGATTTTTACTTGTCTTATCTATTTCTGAGCCAAGTCCCAAGATACCAAAATAACTTAAACTAGCTACCTGATTGGTTTCCGCTAATTGATATATGTTCCTCCAGGGAATCAGCTTATTTGACAAAACAGGAGCCTTCTTTTGATTTATGATTGCTGATATCATTAGAAGAAGATACCGGCGCTCTTGCTGTAATACGCCCATCAAAGAAACCTCTTTTTCTTAAACAAAGGGTCTTGCGACCCTCTGTCTTTTATACCAAATAATCCATCATCAGTCCCAGAGCCATATAATTGCTCATATTATGTGCACCAGATCTGGAAAAAGTATTCAAAAAATGGTAATTATCTGTCATCAAATTCGTCTGCGTCTTCTGATTCATGTCATATTGCAAAAGGCTCGCCGAATTTGTCTGAAGCCCACTGGTTGCTTTATTGTATACAGTCTGCGCGATGCCATTCTGTCCTCCAATAATGTCGCTTACCAAGTTTGGCTCTTTCTTTAAATTCTTTGTCAATTCGTCTTTGTCCAGGGAAAGAGTGCCATCTTTATTGACTGAAATACCGGCTTTCTCCAGGGACTGTTGGGAACCAATTCTCTGCACCATACTGCGAAGTTGTCTGGTAACTGCTGGTCCTCTGTCTGTGTTCTTACCTAGAAGCTCTAGGGTCTTGTTATAATTATTTACCAGATCACTCATGGCTGAAACAATCTTATCGCTGTCTCTCTCTGCAGAAATTGTAGCTTTTCCTTCAGATTTCAAAGTAGCTGTCACTCTTCCCAGATCCAGGCTAACTCTATTGTCAGATGAAGTATACTTCTGAGAGATACCATTCTGTGTAACAGAATATTTGGCGTCCTGTGAGGCTTGTGCAACCTGACTCAATCCTTTCGCAATTCCAGTATTTCCAGTCACTTCAAAGGTATTGCTTTCTCCTGTTACTTTACTTGTCAGTTCAAGGGATACCTTTCCATCCTTTTTGACAACGCTAGCTCCCACATCTCCTTTAACTGCGTTAATCTGTCTGGCTGCCTCTGTCAGCATTTCTTCGTTGGTCCGTGTAATCCCCTTTTCATTCTTAGTATCTACTTTGACCTGGATCTCGGAAGATCCGCCAGAAGCCTTATGAGATGTAATACTGAAATCCATAGCGGAAGATTCTCTGGCAGATGATGAAACTGCCTCACTTTGGTTCCTCTGAGCCTTAGCTATCTGCTCCACTTCCATAGTCATTGCTTTCACAGACTGAGTCCCATATCTGGATTCTGCTGTCAACACAGAAGTATCAGAGCTTCCTACTGTGAGAGAGTTCATCGCACCTGCAGAATTTGATGCACGCAACGTATTCGCAGATTGCATCAAATCGGTCATAGAACTATTATAGCTTTTCAAAAAATCCAAGCTGGAACGGCTGTATGTACCGGAGCTGCCATAGGAGCTGGTGACACGCTGTACTGGTGAAACGGCTTGATTATTCGTTTGATTTCTATGCAAAGCCTGCTGCAGCCGAATCTGATTAATGGTTGATGAGTAGTTCATATAGCTATTCATAAATGATGAACTAATTCCTCCAATTGCCATGTCTTTCACCTCCTTAATTAATCAAATAGAAATTTTTAGATACTCCCATTATATATATCGGATATAAAATAAAATTAATAATAATAAAATAGGTAAAAAGCTATTTTGGGTTATTTTTTTTCATTTCGCGTAGTTGCAAAATACGCCGTTCTTCGTAGATATCTAAAGCCTTAGAACTGTAGCCAGCATGCTTTTCATCTGATACAAGAACGCCTTCTACCAAAGTCAGGACTCGCTTTCGCATAATATTAACCAGTTCCACTGAATGACTACTTACGATTACCGTGGGCCCTTTTCTATTGATATCATCTAACAGACACATCATATCCCAGGCCAAATCTGGATCCAGATTTGCAGTAGGCTCATCGGCCAAAAGTATCTGGGGACTTGTCACAAGAGCTCTGGCCAGTAAAACCCGAGCTTCCTCACCAACAGACAATTCTTGAGGATAAAATTGAGCTTTGCTACCCATACCCACGCTCCCAAGAGCCTCCATAATTTTTTTCTTACTTTTTCGTATGGAATACCCACAGGATCGTAGTGCCAAAAGCACATTCTCATACACTGTTCTGTCCCGCAGGCAGCGCATATCCGCCTGAACAATCCCAAATTTTCTTCTAAAATAGGGAAGTTCCCGGCCTTTTAAAAGGCCAATGTTCTCTTGATCTACATAGATACGCCCTTCGCTTACCTCTTCTTGTCTGCTCAGAAGCTTTAGAATACTGGATTTTCCGACACCACTTTTCCCAATGAGGAATACAAATTCTCCTTTATCTATGCTGAATGTGATATCTTCCAACACAAGTTCATCAGGATCATAGATTTTTGTCACATGATCAAAAATTATCTGGGGCATCACGCCACCTCATACTTTCCTGCTCTTGTATGAATTTTACAATAACTTATGCAAAAAAGAAAGGGTGAATTTTACCAAATCCGCCCTTTCTTTCATAAAACTTTGAAATCTGGAAGTAATTGTCATTTAGTCTCGTAAAAGGAGTCCTTTCCCGCCAGTTTTGTGCTAATAGCCCGATCTAAATCTATAATCTTTTCCCGATTTCTTTTAATATTTCGTCCTATCTCCCCAACCTTTTTTTTCTCAAAGGAATCTTCTTCTAAATTCTCGCCGTCTCCCTGAAGTAGTTCTAACATCTCTTCCTTTTCGCTTTTTGAAGCACATTCCAGGAGACGATAGATTCTTTGTTCGTTTTCATAAAGACTCTGGATTTCATCTTGACGCATGCCTAAAAGCATCTGCACCGATACTCTGTCATCTCTTGACAGGGCATCTGCAATCTCTTTCGTCACCCGAAGTACTTCATCAAGCACCCGATATCGTGTCTGTGCCTGCATCAAAATCTCTGTCCACAACTCCTGTTCTGCCATCTTTTTGTCCTCTCAATTATTGAGCATTTTGCTGGCTTCTCGAAATGCGTCTCTCAGCTCTTCAACTAAATGCTTTAACTCCCCAATCACTTTGGGATCTCTGCCTGCACTGATGCGCCCAAGCTCATAGATAAAAAAGTCATACATAGCGTTCAGTTCTCTGCTAATATCATAGCTTCTGTCCAGTGTGGCTCGCAGATACTGAACAATCTCCCTGGCTCTCGTTACAGACTGATTAAATAAGGGGTCATCTCCTACTTCCAATGCAAGCTCTGCTCTTGTAAGCCGTTTTACCAGCTCATCAAATAACAGCAACAACATTTCGCTGGCTGTCATTGTATTGACAGCCTGGGTTTTATATTGTTGATAACCGTTCGCATTCATCATTGATTCACTTCTTATCCTTTCTCTCTCTTACGCACCAGAACAGCTTTTTAGAATCCCATTCCACTCAGATAGCTGCTTTGAGAGTTCATCTGAGAAATAAGAGTCTCTAATTGTGTAAACTGTTTGATATAGCGATCCTGTTCGGATTTCAAACGTTCTTTCAATGTATTTAGTATCTTGTCAATGTCATTCATCTCTGACAAAATAGAGTTATTCAAGACACTGGTCGGAGACTTGGTGGAGCCGGCCTTCTCGATCAGAACACCTTTGCTGTCACCGTATAGTCCCACATATTTATTAAATGTATTCTTCAGGTTTGTAGCAAATCCATTGCCATCCCCTGCAAATCCTGAGGTAAATGCCTCTCTGACACCATCCAAATCTGTCTCCAGAGCTGCTTTCAGCTTATTTTCATCCAAAACCAGCTTACCATTGTCACTCCAGGAACTGGATACAGAAAGTCCCAAATCTGCCATATTATACTGATCAAAAGCACTCAGGGTAAATCTTAAATCCGATGCCAAGCTGCGCAATTCACTGGATCCATACAGAACTCCTTCTTTTGCCTTCTCCTCCCAGAGTTCAATCTCCTTCTCTGACATCTCTGACTTCTGATCCGCTGTAAGCGGGAAATAGTCCTTGTCAGGTCTAGCGCTCATCTCTTTGTTTACCCACTCTACAATTTCATTGTACTCTTTTACCAAGTCTGAGATGGTGGATACGATTTTTTCTGTATCTACATTGGAGGTGAAAGTGATTTCTTCCGTATCTTTTATTCTATTTCCACTTTCATCATATCCAAAAGTGCCCTTCAAAGCAACATTCAATCCTTCCAGATTAAAATTGTTGCTTCCACGAACCAGATCAATCTCCTGATCAGAGCCTGCATATTTTACACTTATAATGGCGTCCTGACCTGCTGCTGCAGAGATGTTACTATTCCCCTTAAAAGTGTTCTCATCAGAGGTATCAAGTCCGTCAGCTCCAGCTCCAAAGAAAAGATCTGCACCATTTCCTGACAATTTTATATTTCCTGCCGCTCCGCCTTCATTAGCCGTCAACATAAACTTATCTGCAGTAGACATATAGGAGATCGTCACACCTGCATCTGAGTTGTTGATCTTCTTCATAATATCATTAACCGTGTCATCCTTGGTAAAGGAAATGGATGTACCATTGATATTTATTTCATATTTGCCGTCAGTGGATGGGGTTCCAATATTAAGACCAGATTTCTCCAGGCTTGCTGACAGATTAATCCTGTTTGACTCGCCCTTGGCGATTCCCAGACCACCGTGAGAGCCCAAAAGAGCTGCGCTTCCACTTGTGATGGAGAGGGTAGAGCTGTCATCAGCTTTGTCACTTCCCGGTGTCATAGTCTTAAAGGTAAGCTGCTTTTTGCTATTTGTATCACTTGCGTCTACTGGTGTTAAGTCAACTTTAATTCTACCTTTTCCAAAAGCTGTATCAAGCTGCTGCTGCATTGCATCTTTTACATAATCCAATTGAGCCTCTTCCGACCGCACAGAAGCCTTTTCTCCAGTTGCAACAACTTTACCATCTTTACCATAAATTGTACCGTCTGAGCCAACTGAGCCCAACTGAAGAGCATTGCCATCTGCATCTTTTACAATATTGCCATCTTTGTCAAGAATATTCCCATTCTTATCTACAATACTGCTACCATTGCTATAAGCATATCTGATCTGATTGGCTGTCGGCATTGTAATCGTCTTACTGGATCCATTATAATTAAAGGTCAGATCCTTATTGCCCATACGTGTAGCAAAGTCCTGTGTCTGAGAAAGATTCTGTTTTGCCACAAGTTGCGGCTCTCCCGGTTTCAATTCAGTATCTTTCTTAATTCCCATCTGAGCCAATGCTGATCCGCCTGTAATCTTTACAGAATTCCCCAGGCCAGTGTCAGACTTAAGGATAAGGTTTCCATCTGCATCCTGTTCTGCTGCTATAAACTCAGACAGCTTATGCTTTTCATTTCCGAGCTGTACATTGATTTTTCCTGCTGCTTCATTGATCGCCTTTGCAACAGATTCTGCATCTGTCAGCTCCCCTTGTCCATAGGGAATGGAGAGTGTAAAACTTTTATTACCAATAGATACTTCGATACTCTTGCCGCCCAGAGTACTCATTTCCACATTACCTGTGTCAATGCCTTCTGTCTTCAAAGTCCTGTCAGACACAAATGAATTGTTAGATATGCTGGCGTTCTTTGCTAACTGTTTAATGGCTGCAATAGATACATTGCTGGCCGCAGTAGAAGCGCCGCTTACGGACACATACTTGTTATTCACTCCATTGACTGTCGTACTTGCAGCCGCCCACAAAACATCACTGAACAGATTCGTCTTAGAAGTCATAGTGGATGTATATTTATCCGCAAACGAAATCATCTTATCACTAAGCTCTCTAAAAGCATCCATCTGCCACTGAAGCTTTGTCTTCGCCTGCTCCTGTTTATTCACTTTTGTCTGAGTTCCTGCAGTCATACCTTCGATCAAGGTATCTCTATCCAAGCCACTGGCAAGTCCGCCATACCCCCGGAGGCTGCCCAGCGCACTATTTGTTGATGAACTAAGACTACTGATACTAGCCATGTTAACCACTCCTTTTTATCGTTTTTCTTTGATATTCTTTGACAATTTCGAAAATACTCTGTACTTATTTATCGGCATATAGTATACTTTAGTTAATACTTGATTTTATTTTTTAGAAACGGAGGAATTCACCTTGGCTACAATCATTGCACTTACCAATCAGAAGGGAGGGGTCGGTAAGACCACAACTTCAAGTGCTTTGGCAGCCGGACTTACAAGAGAGGGCAAAAAAGTACTTGGCATTGATCTGGATCCCCAGGGCAACTTCGGATTCTGTCTCGGCTTGGACATTGATAACAATAAAACTATATATGATGTGCTGAAATATCAGGTTCCCATTGAGAATGCCATTCAAAGCACAGACTATTGTGACCTTATCACATCGAATATTCTCCTGAGTGGAGCAGAGCTGGAATTTAATGCACCTGGAAGAGAACTTATGTTAAAAAGAAATCTTCAGTTTGTGGATCAGCGCTATGATTTTATCATTATTGACACTCCACCAGCTCTGAATTTTTTGACGATCAATGCCTATGCGGCTGCAGACTACCTGATTATACCCATGGCAGCTGAAATTCTCAGCATTGTCGGCGTTGCGCAGATCAAGGAGACGGTAAATTCGATCCAACATTCCGTCAATCCCAGACTTCATGTTCTTGGAATCCTGCTTACAAAGTTCAACAGGCGAACTATTTTAGCCCGAGAAGTAAAAGAAATGGCAGAGAATATCGCCAATCAAATCGGCACTTCAGTATTCGAGTCTCTGATTCGGCCAAGTGTGAGTGTTGCGGAAGCTCCCGCTCACGGTGAAAGTATCTATGAATATTCACCCCGCTCTAATCCATCCATAGACTATACTGCCTTTGTCAAAGAAGTACTGAACAGAATTAGTCAACAGGAGGGTACACATGGCACGCAAAAGTAATAAAACGGCCCACGTCTTAAACTTGCTATCTGGACAGAACAGCAACGAGGAACAAGAATCAACAGCCACAAAAGAAGAGCCTTCTTCTACTGCACCAGCTTCGGTTCCTCCTGCTCCTACTCAGCCGGAACCAGCTCCAAGTAATATCTCTATTATTGACAGTGTCCCGGAGACTGACCCTGTAGCAGAGAAAATTCGTGAGGAACTTTTGAAAGATATAGATCCAGAAATAATCGAAGAGGAAAATTCCGAAGTAGAAGTTCCGGTTCAGGTGGAAGCTTCAACGCCCCAACCTACTCCAGTTCAAGCAGAAGCTCCGATGCCCACACCTGCCCCGGTTCAAGCAGAAATTCCTGTATCTCAGCCCACTCAGCCTCAGGCAGAAGTTCCAGTACCCACACCCGCTCCAGTGGAAATTGCTCCATCCCCCATTGTTCAGGAAGAGGCAACGGCAGAGGAGGAAAGCTTAGAACTTAAGGAAGAGCCAGAGGTTGAGGCAGAACCTGAACCAGACTATGTGATTCTCAACATCATGGAAGAAATCGTAAAGGATAAAATCATTTACTTTATGAAGCAATTTGAGGTCTGTACTTGTGACAGATGTAAATCCGATACTATTGCCCTTACGTTAAGTGGCCTTCCTTCAAAATACAGAGTTGTAGACAAAGCTGCGGCGGCTCCTCTTGTAAGCTTTTATAGCAATAGACTTATCAGCCAGGTTACTGTAGAAGCATTAAAGGCTTGTACACAGGTAAAAGATAATCCGCGACATTAAATTTTTTTGAAAATAATAAAAATAGGAGCTTCCCTGTAATATACCACAAGGTTGCTCCTATTTATTTGAAAGTTTCGTAATTATTGTGTGGCTTGCGGCTCCTCTTCCTCAGCGTCTATGTTATCCGTTAAGCTATCCCAGATACCATTGACCTCTTCCACACAATCAATATATGTCTGAGCCAAAACCCCAGTAGATAGATCAAGTTCTTTACTAATCTCCTTGATGGCTTTCCAGTCCGCATTTTCATAACTCAGCACTAGTTCGAAAAGCCGCCCTGCTTTTCCTGTATGCTCTACCATAGCTGTTTTAATGTCTTGCTCAATTGGAATTTCCTGAAGTATTTCTTCCAGGGTTGCATCCACAATATATTCCATACAAGAAAACATACCCATCATATACGCGTCTGATTTAGAAAGAGGGAATGGGCGAAGATGTGTCACTAACCTGGATGCAAAGTTTGCCCGCAGGAAAGAGAGCTTCAATACCTCCTCAGCTCCTGTTGTCATTTCTTGACTACTTTCAAAACTCAGAAGATATACCCACTGTTTTAATTGATTCAATCCTACTGTAATCAAAGCCTGATGAATAGATGATGTTCTACGCCGTGAAGCGAAATAAGCTGAATTAGCCAATTTTAAAAGAGAATAAGTTAGTGCGGCATCGCGGCTGACAATTTGCTCGATCTCTACAAGATCTGGCTCTTCTCTGGTCACTTCGATTATAAGCTGATACAAGTTCCCTTGGAGGTACTCCACCTTGTTCATCTTTGTCACCATGCCCTCAGAGACATAGCGCCCCTCTACGTAATCCACATTCAGAGCTTTGGACAGATCGTAATCTTCCTTTGTGTCAACATTTTCAGCAATACAAATCTTTCCAAAGCCATGAGCCATCTCTATCATATTTTCTAGAGATTCTTTTTCGCGACCAGCCTGGCATCCTTCTACATTGACTCGTATGTAGTCAGCCTGTTCCAGCATACTAAAATACTTTGGTGTGAATTGAAAATTATTGATGGCAAAACGATAGCCCTCTTTGCGGTATTTTTCAATCATGACCGCGGCTAAAGGATGAATGACCAGATTTTCCTCAATCTGAATAATTATCTTATCTTTATCCAGCATTTTTGCTGTATTTCGAAACAGCAAAGCGGGCGTAAATGTCATAAAAGTCTGCTTCTCTCGGAAAATCTTACTCGTATTCTCCATCAAAAAGCCGGCTATGGTGTTCGCCACTGCTGTCTCTGAGCCATTATATAAGCTATCATCATCCTCCTGAAACATCAGTTCATAGCCTATGACCTGATCGGATTTCAGATCTTTAATTGCCTTTCTTACAACACACTTATCCATTAATCCTCGTCCTTTCCAGCAGTTTATCAATCACCTCTACCAAATGCTTGATCTCTGGTTTGGAAAGCTGTTCATCGGCTCCCAATTGTTTCCCCTTAAGATGCATTTCTTCATTAATCAAAGATGAGAAAATAATCAGGGGTATTATTTTCAGCTTCTCATCTGTCTTCACAAGCTTTGTCAGACGGTGTCCATCCATCTCTGGCATTTCGATGTCTGTGATAATCACACTGACTTCATCAAACAAATGCTCTCTCTCTCGAATAGAGTACAGATAATCCCAAGCTTCTTTTCCATTGTTAAAGCTCTTAATATTTGTAAAACCAGCTTTTCTAAGAGATTCCCGAATCATTGTGGAGAGAAGCACAGAGTCTTCTGCCAGAACAATGGGTGTGTCACATCTCTCTCTTTCGCCCAGCTTATCAATATCATCCATCTGGATTCCAGTCTCTGGCGCAATCTCTGTAACAATCTTCTCAAAGTCCAGAATCGTTACAAGCTCATGGTTACACTGGGCAATTCCTGTGGATACACCTTCTTTTCCATTGCTTACCGTATTATCTGGCTTCTGAATATCCTCCCAGGAAATTCTGCTGATACCCACTACTGAGTGTACCCGAAATGCAATGTGAAGCTTGTTAAAATTCGTGATTATAAACAAGTCTCTTGGATGTTTTTCACATTCGGCCCCCATCAAATACTTAGGCAGGTCTACCACTGTAAGTAAAATCTCTCGGGGTTTAAAGATGCCTTCCACCGCCTCATGAGCATGGGGAATGGGCTTTACCTTATCCGACATCATGATCTCTTTTACTTTTGCCACATTGATGCCATATAGTTCCCCATTAATAGTAAACTGCATGACCTCAATCTCATTCGTTCCCGATTCCAATAAAATTTCTGTTTCTGCCATGTATAGCCCCTCCTTCACATCCTCTTATTGTGTTCTGGCCTTTTTCCATTATAGCCGTAACTCCGGCCTTCCAAATGTCTTTATCAGCACCATGCCCGTCTGCAGATCGATTGACATAGTTCTGGCATAATTTGCACCCGTATCCTCTCTTACGATTCGAATCCCTTCCTGTGACAACACTCTCTTCACAGTTTGTGCATTTCTTTCACCTATATTTCCCATGGAGCCTCCGCCCTTCATCTCGAACATCTTGGCTCCGCCTGCAATCTTAGCTGTCAGCCTACGCTTATCTGCTCCATATGCGTAAAGTTTACGCAATGTCTCTTTAATTCCCGTATCTGCATATTTAAAAATATTGCTATCAGAATTTACCTTTTCTGGAAGCATAATATGAACAAGAGCGCCCAGCTTTATCATTGGGTCATACAAAGCAATTCCAATGCAGGAGCCCAGTGCATATGTAATAATCGTGCCCTCTTGTCGGCCTAGCTTCATATCACCAATTCCTACTACTAATTGTTTTCCCATTATACATCCGCAACTCCCAACTTCTCCAAAAGGAAATTTAATGACTCAATATCTGGTAGCAGTAGCAAATCACCTTGCAACTGTGTATCTCCGATTAAAAACTCACCTTGAATCATCATCAGTTTGTCTGATGTACACCCAAACATGGCGATAGGCACACTTAAAATTCCACCCAGCATGTTCACAGCCACTGAAGGTACAGACAAATGAATTTCAATATTTGCTAACTTTGTAATTGCATTAATATAGGAAGATATAATAATATTTCCTGTCTCCTCCAGGGCAGATGATGATAACTCATCAATCTGATTAAAATCATCAATATACTTATTTACCAGGCGCGCTAAAATAGCGTTTATAAAGTCCATCTTTAGCATATATAGCATAATGCCTTTCATATCGCCGTCCATTTCTACCAGGACAGCAGCTACTATTTCTTCTGGATTGCCCAGGCAATGAATGGCTTCATTATAACCCTCAATGGAAACTTTGGGAAGCTTCATATGTACTTGAGTTCCAAGCACCTGAGACAAAGCTGTCGCTGCATTTCCGATCCCAATACTTCCTATCTCACGGAATACATCCAGCGCTGTTGAATTCATATCTTCATATCTTTCTATTGCCATATGTTTCCTGCCTTTCCCTATCCACGAAGTCCGTTAATTGTCGCTGTTACTTCATCAGAAGTCTGAACCATCTTCAATGCATAGGAGTATGCTCTCTGACTCTCAATCATCCGAACAATTTCGTTAGCTGTATCTACACCTGACATCTCCAATGCTCCCTGGAGAGCTTCCTGATCTGTCAAAATCGGGTCCCCATTTTTCTCTACAGGCACATACTCATTGTCGCCCACATTCTGCATACCATTCTTTACAGCAAAATCATATACGGCAGGTTGAGCCTCCAATGTGTTCTTTCCATACTCATCCACCACCATTTGGATGGGATTCTGGTTTTGATCCAGTACCAAATTGCCGGAATCATTTACCAGATAGAATTCTTCTCCCCGAAGAGAAAGGCTGAAACGGCCATTTCTGGTATAAGTAATATCATTGGTGGCAGGATTACGTAGCATAAAGAAGCCATCTTCTAAAATTGCAAAGTCATAATCCCGTTCTGTAAGCTCAAAGCCTGATGGTTCAAAATTCGTATCCGCCTTCTCCATATAGATGCCGGTTCCTGCTTTGATACTTGTTTCATCTCCATTGTAGTTGTTCAGATTGTAATACATTAAATCCCTGAACACCGCATTTTTTGCCTTAAAGCCATAATTGTTCACATTGGCCAAGTTGTTGGCTACTACATTCAATTTAGATTGTTGTCCGACTGCGCCAAGAGCGGCTGTATAAAACGATGAATACACCTTTCCTTTCTCCTTTACTCTTTTTTATCATGTATTACCCAACTGAACTGTCTTTGCATCCAGCTGATCGTAGATTTTAATAAGCTGAGCTGCCGCCTGAAGAGATCTCTGAGCGCTCATCATAGAAGTCATCTCATCCATCGCGGAAATATTGGATCTCTCCAACTTTCCCTGGTTCACCGTGGCATCCGCCTGTCTGGCCGCCACGCCTTCTGCAGTAAAGGTTCCATTGTCCCCTTTAATCATATCCGCGTAATTCTCAAAATCTGCTAACTGTATTGCCCCGTAATAGGTCTGTGCATCGTCGTCGCTCCAGATAGTTCCATCTGTGTTAACCACAATATTATCTGTAGTGAGCTGGATGGGTCCATTAGTCCCCATCACACGGCCTACAGCTGGAAGTGTCAGATATCCCTGTTCGTCTGTAATAAAAGAACCGTTTCTTGTGTACACAGTTCCATTATTCGTCTGAATCACAAAAAACCCGTTTCCATTCAAAGCAAAATCCAGTTTGCCCTCTGTGATATCATATCCCCCTTGCTCATAATTGGTCACCCGTGCATTGGTAGCTTGGATAGCCGTGACACCACCGATGGCGGTCTTACGATTCGGTGTCTTATTGCCGCTTCTATAAAGCATCTCATCCCGAAAAGTACTGGATATATACTTATCAGCTTTATAGCCTGGCGTACTGGAGTTCGCCATGTTATTGCTAATCACATTTAGATTTCGGTTTTGAGAAATCATGGCTGAACCTAGTGTATAATATCCCTGAAACATTATTTAATCTCCTCTCCGTATGCTTTCTGTAAATATATTTTTAGTTTTTTAACTGCATTGGCGTGAATCTGTGAAACTCTTGGCTCGCTTACCTGGAGAACCTCGGCAATCTGCTTCATATTCAGCTCCTCCACATAATACATTGATATCACAAGCTGTTCATTCTCCTTCAGGCTCTTGATTCCTTCTACAATAATCTCACTAGACTCTTTTTTCAGACATTGCAGTTCTGGCTGCTCATCCTCATCCCTAGACGGCAAGTAAACAGTCTTTTTATTCTCGCTACCCTCGTCCAGTACAGCATCCAATGAAAGGACATTGTAAAGAGTCGTCTTTCCCTGTATATCCTGATACTTTTCAACACTGATATTCAGACTCTTTGCCACCTCATTAGGAGTGGGATATCTCCCTAGTTCATTATACAGCTTTGTGGTGACTTCATCAATATCTCTCGCATTTTTTCTGACGCTTCTTGGTATCCAGTCTTGCTTTCTGGCCATATCAATGACCATTCCTTTAATACGCTTAGATATATAAGTCTCAAATTTTACATTCTTATCTGCATCAAATTTATCGAGAGCGTTCATAATAACCAGAACGCCTTCATTTATAATATCTTCTATCTGAGCAAAGCTTACATAGATATCCCGCATCTGTATAGCAATGCTTTTTACAATATAGACATAACGCATAACTAGTTCCTGCTTAACGCTCAACTCACGGGTTTTACTATATTTAGTTAAAAGCTCCTCATTACTCAAGAGAGTGAGTTCTTTCTGCGTTTCCATATCCATACGCTCCATCCATATTTTCCATATTATTTTGGGGCCAACGGGTATCGTATTTATGCGCTAATATTTCCCACCGCCTGTATCTGAATATTATTGCCAATTTCATTAAATGACAATACATATACATTCGGGTAAAACTGTTCCACCAAATGATAAAAATGCAAACGAACCACCTGACTTGTCAGCACAATTGGGTCTTGAGACAATTCCTGGAACTTTCGAATCTCATCTCCAAGCTGCTGTATAACACTTTGCATCAAATCTGGGCTCAACGCCAGATACATGCCCTGATCTCCTTTTGTCAGGCTGGTAATAATGGTTTTTTCCAAGTCCGCGCTCAGAGTAATTACCCGCATGATTCCGCCCTCGCAGAACTTTCTTGTAATTGTTCGCTTTAAGGCCATACGGATATTCTCCGTAATAGTCTCCATATCTTTTACAGTCAGTGCAGAATCTGCAATGGTTTCCATAATGGTCTCCATGTCTTTAATAGGAATTCCCTCTTTTAAAAGATTGGTCAAAATCTTCTGGAACACACCATAGGATATAATATTGGGGAATAGCTCTTCTACCAGCTGGGGAGCCGCTTTCCTCACATTTTCTACAAGCTGGACGACTTCCTGACGGCTCAACAGCTCATAGGCATGCTTTCTGACTGTCTCTGAAAGATGTGTCAACATAACCGACAGAGGATCGATAACGGTGTATCCATAAATCTCTGCCATCTCTTTTTTATCAATCGTAATCCACTTACCCGGAATTCCATATGCGGGTTCAATGGTGTCAATTCCATCAATCTCTTTAATGGGGCTGGCGGGAGTCAATGCCAGATAGTAATCCACAAGGATCTCTCCTCTGGCTACTTCTTCTCCTTTTATCTTAACTACATATTGATTGGTATTTAAACTTGAACTGTCTCTCAACCGTATGGAAGGAATCACAAGCCCCATTTCCTGGGCATATTGCCTACGGAAAATAACGATTCTATTGATCATCTTTCCTCCGCTGGATTCATCCACCAGAGGAATTAGGCTATAACCAAATTCCATCTCAATGGCCTCCACACCAATGAGAGAATATACGTTGTTGATATCTTTGAAATACTCTTCCTCGGTGACAGGCTGTGCTTCTCCTTGAGCCAGCTCCTGCATTTCTGCCTCAGAAGCGATCTCTGCTCCCATTGCCTCCATGCGCCGGCTAAGCTGCCATCCACCGATAAGCAATCCAGCACCAATGACAATCATCTGAAGCTTAGGCATCCCCGGCACTGCTGACATTATCAGCATCATAATACCGCCTGCCATGATAGACAGAGGCTGTGCCATAAACTGTTTAGAGACGTCGTCGTTCAGACTTCCCTCTGATACGGATCGAGTTACAATCATACCAGTAGCTGTGGAAATAAGCAAAGCTGGAATCTGGGATACCAGACCATCACCTACCGTAGCGATAGAATACACAGAGAGAACTTGAGTGAATTCCATGCCTCCCTGAACCAGACCGATGATAATACCGCCTATAAAGTTTACCAGAGTCATGATCAGGGACATGGTGGCGTCGCCCTTTACAATCTTCGTGGCACCGTCCATGGCTCCGTAGAAGTCGGCTTCCTTCTGAATCTTATTCCGGCGGGTCTTGGCCTCCTGCTCTGTAATTAGGCCGGAGCTCAAATCCGCATCAATGGCCATCTGTTTACCAGGCATAGCGTCCAGGGTAAATCTTGCTGCAACCTCTGCCACACGCTCTGCACCTTTGGTGATAACGATAAACTGAACTAAAACGATGATAATGTAGATGATAAATCCAACTACTACATTTCCTTGTAATACAAAGTCACCGAAAGCCTGGATCACCTGACCGGACTGTCCCTGATTCGTCAGAATATTTCTCGTAGAGGATACATTCAATGCTAGACGAAACAGGGTCGTGACCAGAAGGAGCGATGGGAAGATAGAAAATTCCAGCGCATCCGAGATATTCATGCTGATAAGCATAATAATCACAGCCAGGGATATATTCAATATAATCATTACGTCCATCATAAAAGGACTTAATGGAATGATTAAAAGCAGAACGATGGCTACAACAGCCAGCGAAACTGCACTATAGAGAAATTTTTTCATTTTCTACACCAATTTCTTGTTCTTCAGTCTATATACCTGAACCAGGATCTCGGCTACAACTCCGTAGTATTCCCCCGGTATCTCAGCATTGAGGGGCGTGGAAGCATAGATCCCTCTGGCCAGAGGTTTATTCTCTATGACTGTCACATCACTGTCTTCCGCAATCTTAACAATTCGGAGTGCAACTTCATCTTGCCCTTTAGCAATCAAATGGGGCGCATTATCCTTATTGGGGTCATATTTCAGCGCAACTGCGAAATGAGTTGGGTTTCTAATAATCACATCCGCTTCAGGAACAGATTGCATCATACGGGACAAAGCCCTCTGACGCTGGATATCCCGGATCTTTCCTTTGACCTTCGGATCTCCTTCCATTTGCTTATACTCTTCTTTTACCTCATCCTTGGACATCTTCAGCTTTTTCTCATAAGACCACCACTGATAAAAATAATCCAGGGCCGCGATAGCAGCAAAATACATACAAACCTGCAAAACCATGGTCATAATGGTATTCAGTACATAAACCGTAGATGCCATGACGTCCATATACATGGTATTTGCCACCAAAAAGATTCGATTTTTCAGAGTATTATACAGAATAACCCCCAGAATCGTTATCTTTACGATTCCTTTCAAAAGCTCTACAAGGCTTTTGGGGGAGAACATATTCTTAATTCCCTTTAAGGGGCTTAAGTTGCTGAACTTTGGCTGAAAAGCTTTTTTCGCAAACAGCCATTTTGTCTGCACCCCTGAAGCTATCACTGCCAATACACATGCAACCAAAAGGAGGGGAAGAGCTGCCTTAACCACCACAATTGCAGCCTGAAAGCTAAGCCATCTCAAATCGCTCTGCCCCAATTCTGAGACAGTCCCCGCATAACCCAAGAATGTTACCAGACAGTCCTTTACGGTCCTGTACATGGTCGGAAAATAAAGTCTGAGGCAACAAAAGATTCCAAGCAGAGAAACTACAGTAATGACTTCCTTACTTTGAAATACATTTCCTTCTTTTCTTTCGTCTCTTCGCTTTTTCGGTGTGGCTTTTTCTGTCTTTTCACCTGCCACGGATTACTCACTTCCTTTGTCACATCAGCGTCAGTATATTTTTAAGGGTCTGCAACATCTGATCCATCAGATCTTCCAGATACCCTCTCATAGGCGAAAACAAAAACAACAGCATTAAGAAGCCAAGGACTATCTTCATCTGTATGTTTATCACAAAAATATTGACCTGCGGCGCCATCTTCATCATAATTCCCACTGCAATTTCCATGAGAAATTCCACGGCAAGAATGGGAAAGGTAAACCTAACCGCAAGTACAACACATTCCTTAAATAAATCTAACACTGCTAAAGCTAGGCCCTGTGTAAACGCCACTTCCCCGTAAGGAACAACTTCGCCTGATGTCAACAGTATTTTTATCATAACCAAATGTCCATCCACAGCAAAAAACAGCAAGGTATAAAATATCTGATATAACCTTGCGGACAAGGCTGTCTGGGTATTTGTCTGTGGATCATAAACCTGAGCCATAGATAAGCCCATCTGGAAATCCATAATACTACCTGTATAAGTAATTACAAAATAGAACAGCTCCAACACATATCCCAGAACATATCCTACTAAGAATTCCTTCAAGAGTAAAAAGCCAAAAATGAGGGAGGAGCTGGTCTCAAATACGGTTCCCTCTGCATCTGTATATACAAGAAGGGTAAAAACAAATACTATTCCCGCTTTTAGATTATTGGGCACATTTCTTCTGCCCAGGAGAGGGTTCAAAAAGATAAGTCCCGCCATCCTCATGGCAACTAGCAAAAATAATGTCAGATGTGCGGTATCACTCCAAAACATTTCTTAAGCTCCTCTGTCGTTACCCTGCCTGTATCAGCAGGAAAATGCGTCTTGTAAATTCCTGCATGGTGTTCAGCATGGTACTTCCCGTAAAGATAAGCACAAGTCCAATCACCAGAAGCTTTGGAACAAAAGTGAGTGTCTGCTCATGTACCTGTGTAGCTGCCTGTATGATAGAAATAAGAATTCCTATCAGCATACTTAAAATAAGAGGCGGTCCCGCCAGCTGGATTGCCAGCAGAAAAAACTCATACATTAAATCAGAAATTTCACTACTTGTCATAAAATCCTACCTTTCCAGGCCTGTCACCAAAAGCTGTTGACAATGGTAGAAAACATCAATTGCCAACCGTCTACTGTCACAAATAAAAGTAATTTAAAGGGCATTGATATCATAGCGGGCGGAAGCATTACCATACCCATAGACATCAAAGTACTTGCGACTATCAAATCTATCAGAAGAAACGGGATATACAACAGAAATCCTGCCATGAATCCCCGCTTTAATTCACTTGTCATAAAAGAAGGTATAACCACAGTCAGCGGAAGCTCCAAAAGCTCTTCTCTATTCTCCACAGGCTCTATATTCTTCATGTCAAGAAACATATTCAGAGCATCGTCCTCTGTATTTTTCAACATGAACCGCTTCAAGGGAATCTGAGCCCTATTAAGGGCCTCTTCCTGTGTAATCTCTTCATTTTTATAAGGTTGATAAGCTGTTTCGTTGATCTCGCTAATGACAGGATCCATAATAAAGAGCGTCAAGAATAGCGCAATCCCCACCATCACCATATTGGGTGGGTTCGATTGAACTCCCATGGCATTTCTCAAAAATGAGAGCATAATGAGTGTCCGCATAAAGGACGTGGTCATAATTAAGAGGGAGGGAAGCAGAGAAATCAGAGTCATCAACAATAAAATTTCTAGTGTAGGGACCTGTTCTCCATTGATATTCACAAGTGCATCATCATACATAACCTTACCTCTTTACTCTTTGTGTCCATCATTGTCGTCTTTTTTCTTACCCAGCTTTGACAGAATCTGACTAAAATCCATGACAGGTTCACTATCCATATCCGCTATGGGAATCAAATCCTCTTCTGTATATTCTGCCAACGTCTGAATCTGCTCCTGGGCAATCCCGAGAAGCAGATATTGCTCACCCACCTGAACAATTGCCAGGGTACGATTCTGTCCTACGATCAATTGATCCACTAAACGCATATATCTGGACCTACTGCTCTTTGCAAGCCCTTTGCCAAGGTATTTGCTGCATATATAACTGAGATATATAATAAATGCGGCAAGAAGAAAGGTTCCAATTGCTGTAACATATCCTGGCATGAAACTTCCATCCTTCCTTATTCGAGCTCTAGGATATTAGGTCTCAATATTTCTGTAATTCGGATACCAAAATTATCCTCTACGACAACTACATCTCCCCGTGCAATACAACGTCCATTTACAAGTAAGTCTACCTGCTCACCTGCTAATTTATCCAGCACGATCAGAGATCCTTTCGTAAAGTCTAAAATATCCTTTACTAATTTTTGGGTTCTTCCTATCTCCACAGAAACTTCCAGAGGAACCCCCATGATCATCTCCATGTTCTCTTCTTGTTCATCGTCCAATACATCATCTTGCTTCAGATTTGCCTGAACAGAAGGCTTCACATTGATTGTCTTAGGCTGTGGCGTCTCTTTTTGTTTTGGCTGATTGGCTGCCATCATCTGTTGCATCATTTGCTGCATCATCTGCATTTGCATCTGCATCATCTGAGCCATCTCTGAGCTGGCTACACTGGCAACAGGTGCTTGTTGTACTGGCACTGGCTGAGGCTGCATGACTGGTTGAGGCTGTGCTACTGGAGTTGGTTGCGGCTGTTCTGACGCTCCGCCGCCATTTAGCAATTTCTCAATCTCATCCTGAGACATAACTTTGTTCGACGATGCCGGAGCTGGTTCTGGCTCTGACGTTCCGCCGCCATTCAGCATCTTCTCAATCTCATCCTGAGACATAACTTTGTTCGACGATGCCGGAGCTGGTTCTGGCTCTGACGCTCCGCCGCCATTCAACATCTTCTCAATCTCATCCTGAGACATGATTTTATTAGAAGATGCCGGTGCCGGCTCTGGTGCTGGTTCTTCTACCATTTCATCATAGCCTTCTGGTAAAAATCCCCGGATCAAACTCCTAGCCAAGCTTATGGGCATTACATTAAAGAACTCGCTTTCTAGCTTATCATCAATCTTTAACATAAAAGATATTACTACCCATGGGCTGTCATCTGTAAAATACTTATCGATAAATTCCTGCTCATCTTTCAGTTCAAATGACACGGGAGTAGAAATATTGACTACTCTTCCCAAAAATTCAGAAAGTGCTGTAGCTGAAGCGCCCATCATCTGGTTCATAACCTCACAGATGGCACTTATATTCATTTCATCCAGCACAAAGTCTTCATCTGGGATCTCAAACCCCATCATCATTTCCACGATTACTTTTACGTCATGGCGCTTCAGAAGCATTACATTGCTTCCTTCCAGGCCTTCTACATAAGTAATCTCTACGCCTACCGCTGGTTCTATCCGGGCCATCTCAAATTCGTCTTTTGTCACTACTGTGACAACGGGCGTCGTGATATCCACTCGGGCACTCAACATGGTCGAAATGGCGGTCGCTGATGAGCCTAAACTGATATTTAATATTTCGCCTATCGCATCAATTTCCAATGCGCTTAAAATATCCGCACTCATATTTTCCCTTTGCTCCTTTTGTGAATTCTAGCTTTCACCATCTTATTTTCCAATATCCAATGCCCTCTGCGCCATAAGCTTCAGCGCATTAAATGCAGTAATATTAGCTTCATAAGATCGTGAGGCGGACATTGCGTCAATCGTTTCCTTTACCAAATCTACATTTGGCATCTGAACATAACCGTCCTCGTCCGCGTCGGGATGTTCCGGATTGTATACTGGTATGCTATCCCTCTGATCTTCTACAACCTCTGCTACCCGCACACCGCCCTCTGTAGTCCGGGAGTTGGCCAGAGCTCTTGCATACTGAGATTTGAATGTACTGCCACCTATCTCTTCCAGAACTACCATTTGTCTTCTGTATGGACCGCCTGACTCTGTCCTTGTCGTCTCCATGTTGGCTATATTTTCAGACGCAATATCCAGGCGCAGCCTCTGAGCTGTCAGGCCTGAGCCGCAGATATTGAATGTACTTAAATAAGACATAAGTTCCTCCTTTTATGAAAGAATCTTTTCAGCGGTTGCAAGGATACGATCTGGCTTAAAAGGTTTTACAATAAAGTCCTTTGCGCCTGACTTGATAGCCTCAATAACCATGGCCTCCTGACCCATGGCGGAACACATTACGATATTTGCATCTGGATGTGCTGCCTTGATGGTCTTTAATGCTTCCAGTCCATCCATGTTTGGCATGGTAATATCCATGAACACCAGATCTGGATTCTCTGCATTGAATTTCTCTACAGCGTCAGCCCCGTCCTGGGCCTCTATCAAATCTGTATACCCCGCTTTTGTCAATGCATCTTTCACCATCATTCTCATAAATGCCGCGTCGTCAACTAACATAATTTTTGCCATGTTTTTATACCTCTTTCTTTTTCTTAGTATTTTTTCTCATCTGTGGCCTGTGGGCCGCTTAAGATTCCTCTACTCTGTCATGAATCTTCACAGCCATATTTTTATTATGAACACCTAGCTGGCCTGTGAACCATGGCTGGCCTGCTATATGCAGTGTAACATCAGAGTCTTTGGGTTTATTAAGGTTAATGACATCTCCAATCTGGAAGTTATAGACATCATCCAGACTTAGCCTAGCAATTCCAAGCTGTGCCATAACATCCAACTCTGAATTCCGAATATTGTCCAGAATATCCTCTTTGTCACCTTTCTGAATACTATCCTCGTCCACTAAATGCTTCGTCTTATCTATTACTTCAAAGACGTCTGTCATTAATGTCCCTGGAATACAGACATTCAGAATACCGCTCAATCCCAGCATCTTGATATTCAACATGACAATCACGACAGCTTCGTCCACGCTGATTCCCTGGAACATGCTTGGATTTTCTTCCATTCTGTCAAACCGGGCATCCAGTCTGATGTGAGTTGCCCACACATCTTTATTAATATTAATAAAATATTGAATGATTTTTTGATACAGAGCATATTCCACATCCGTATATGTATAAGATGCCGAAACATTATCTGTACCCATTCCCCCCATCATTCTATCAATCATAGATATCATAATCTCTGGAGCAATATGCAAAATCATTGGGGCTTTCTGCTGTTCATCCTGCAATGATACCCTTGCAATCGTAATCACATCTGTATCACTCAAGGCATTGCTAAACTCATAATATCTCTGTTCTTCCACACCCATGACTTCTACTTCACTTGCCACTTTAAAGAGACCATTGATTTGTGAAGATGCAATCCTGGCATAATTGTCATAGATATTGTGAAGCATCTTCAGCTTATCCTTGGTATACTTCTTAGGACTATAGAAATCATATTTTTTATATTTCTTCTCCGGCGCTGCCTCTTTTTTATCAGGTTGCGACGAACCAGCATTCTGCATGGAATTCAGCAATGCATCAATTTGGCTTTGTGATAATACCTCTGCCATCGTTTTCCCGCCTTTGCTTATTCTGTAATATTATATATTTCGTCGTAATACTCTTCCAAACTATGGGCAACTGCGTCACTTCTTGTTATCAGAAGTTCCACTCGTCTGTTCTTTGCCCTGTCCTCTGCAGTATCAAAGGAAGCAATTGGACGATACTCTCCATAGCCTGTTGATATCAGCTTAGCCGGATCCAATGTACTGTTCTGATGAATGTACGCTGTAACCCTTGCCGCCCGTTCAGAAGAAAGTACACGGTCAGTAACAGGATTATTTGGGCGATCTGGATCTGCCTGGGAGGTATGACCAAGTACCTGTATCTCCCCTATGCTGCTACTCACACTGTCCAGACACAGGATAAAGGAGTCCAAAACCCGCTCTCCTTCCTCCTTCAATATAGCGCTGTCTCCATCAAAGAAAATGTTATCACGGAAGTTGATAAACGCATACCCATCTCCCTGGCTTAAGGTCACTTCCCCTTCCATTCCGTTTTCTTTAATGGCTTCTTCTAACATATAGTATAAATCTTCAAAATCTTCCAGATCTACATCGGCAGCACCTTCTACTTCAGTGCCTTCTTCTTGAGCCTCTTGATTTACTACAATCTGGGATACCTTTTCCGCATTAGGATTGAAACTCTTCACTATCAATTCCCATTTCAACTGGTCCACCGTTGATATGGAATAAAGAAGTACGAAGAAGCACAATAGCAGCGTAACCATATCGCCGTAGGTGTCCATCCAGCTTCCAGTTTCCTCTGGGGCCTTTTGTCTTTTTGCCATATTTTCACCTTACTTCTATAAACTATTCTTTCGACTTTTTCTTCTTCTTTCCGCCGCCTTCATCTCCGCCGCCTTCGCCGTCACTGTTCAGAATCCTCATCTGAGTCTTCTGATCCAGATAAGAAGCCAGCTTCTCTTTCAGGAATTTGGGATTATCTCCCGCCTGAATAGACATAATGCCTTCCACCATAATCTGACGGTAACGCATCTCCTCATCATTTCGAATACGCAGCTTTTTTGCCATAGGAGAGAAAATCAAGTTTGCTAAAATACATCCATAGAAGGTAGTTACGAGAGCCACGGACATATCCGCACCAAGACTGCTGGCGCCGCCAGAATCAAGGTCCATACTCTTCAACATGTTTACCAGACCTACCAATGTACCAATCATACCAAAAGCTGGTGCATAACTTGCAGCTTTCTCATAGATAGCCACACTTGAATCATGCCGATCGGAAATGGCATCCAACTCGTTTTCTAACCTGGAACGTATCTCATCCTCCTCTGTAGCATCCACTACAAGCATAAGACCTTGTTTGAAAAACAAGTCATCAATCTCATTGGCTTTCTCTTCCAGGGAAAGGAGACCATTCTGTCTCGCAAGTTGAGCCATCTCTACAAGCTGTTCAATCAGCGCTTGATAATTATAACGTTTTCCCTGAGTTAAGATCTTCATATGGCTTCCCATTTTCTTTAATTCACTAAATGGGAAGCTGGCTACAACTCCACAAATCATTCCGCCTATTGTTAAAAATACACTGCCGGGATCTATAAAGTTCCCTACTTTATCAAACCCAATACCAAGTATGATGATGATAAATCCCGCCACTATACCAACAATTGTTGACAAGTCCATGGTTCCTGTGTTCCCTCCTCTTACGTCTTAATTATTCTGCTATTTCTGCTTTATTTTCAGCGAAGCTTGAAATGGCTCCGTTATATTCGATGGTCTTCTGTATAATCTCTTCTGGTGATTCTTTCACCACATGAAAACGCCCATTCATCATAACAATCTTTGATTCTGGAATCACTTCAATGCACTCAATCTGTGCATCATTAATTACAATTTTTTGATTATTTAATTTATGCACGATAATCATAGAAATATCCCTTCCCCATTTATGGCTTTTACCCTGCGGCCCTTAAAGGCCCCAGGGAAAAACCTTTTACACTCCACTATAACTATTAACGTTTCATATTAACAAGCTCTTGAAGCATCTCATCTGTAACTGTAATAATCTTAGAGTTTGCCTGGAAACCTCTCTGAGTGGTAATCATGTTGGAAAACTCATTGGCCAAATCCACATTTGCCATCTCCAGGAATTTGCTTCGGATGGAACCTACCTGGCCGCCGTCTGGAGCTATGGCCACTGCTTCGCCGGCATTGTCACCTAGGGAGAAATAGTATCCACTGGTCTTTATGAGACCGTTAGGGTTCTCCACTGCCACCAGGCAAAGCTGACCCAGGGTAACAGGGCGGTTGTTGATATCCACACCAGAGATAACGCCCAGCTCGCTAACACTCCAGCTCTGCATATTGTACCGCTCTCCTGAGTATGGGTCAATAGGAATCTGAATAGGTGATAGGGTATCTTCAAATTCTGCCGGGACACCGGGAATTAAATCTGATTCGGCTTGTTTTGTCTCAAATGTACCACTCCCAAATAAGCCTTTCATAGCTGCTTGACTAGCATTTCCTGCCACCCCAGCCACTTTAGCTTCAATCTCCAAATTTAATTTTATATCGTTGGCTGCTTCTGTACCTGTGTGAGTTAAATACTTAATGTTATATTTACTTAGTGCTTCCGCTGCTGCTGTAAGATCGCCATTAGCATCTTTTTCCTTTGGTGCTTTTGCAATCCAATCCGCCACCATATCATCTACTCTTTCTTCTGTAGTTATGATTGTAACACCGGCTATCGTAATTGTCTTGTTTTGATTTGCATCTACTCCAATTGTTACTTCTGTTTCTGTTAATTCATATTTTGCTTTCTTCGCCGGTTCCTCAGGAATACCCGTATCCGCCTTCAAGGCATACCCATACACATAATTCTTCTGACTATCCACAATATAACCATTGTTATCCGGTGAGAACATACCTACACGAGAAAGATACAATCCTGAACCTTTGATGTCAGTGACGCCTCCCAGCATACTTCCTACCAGGAACAATCCAGTACCATCGATCATACAGTCCAGTTCGTTGTCTGACGGAGATGGCGCTCCTGCCTTATACTGGAAACTGATGGATGCCATCTGAGAACCATAACCTACCTGAGAGGGGTTACGTCCGCCCATACCGCCTGTATTTGTGGAACCACCAGAGCTGTTGATGGATGTTGTATAAATGGAGTCCATAAAGTTGTAGCTATATGATTTATAACCCCAAGTATTTACATTTGCAATGTTATTACCAATTGTGTCCATTTTATTCTGGTGTGCCCTCAGACCGGATACACCAGCGAACATTGATTTAACCATTTCTTGTTATCCTTCCTTTATAACTTACTGTCCCTCTCTCAGGACTTCTGCCTGAGAGTGAGCCTCCATAAATGGTCCGGCTAAATTAAGACAGCACTATCAATATTAGTGAAAATATTTTGTTTCATTTCCTGACTCGTCATCGTCGTCACCACCACATTGTTAGGTACATTCACGATAAACGCGCCCTGCTCTCCTATGACCACCACATCTTTGGCGCCTTTTTCTCTTGCCTTTCCGATGGCTTGATTCAGATTATTCAAAAGAGAGTCCGTCACTTCAATCCCCCTCTGCTCTACACGCGCAGCCGCGTGCTTGGAAAACCGCACCTTCTCACTGTCTTCTATTGCATTTTGGAGAAGAGCGCCAAATCCGCTGCTTTTGCCTGTCTGCTGTGCAGCTAGGGATGAATGTTCTAATTTTAATTGTTGAACACTGACCGTCTGATTGATCTGATGAGCCTTTTCTATCATCCTAATGCCACCCCCTCAAAGGTTAGCCTGACTGCCATGCCTTTTCGTTATACTTCACCTGATTCTATGTTCTCATCTTTGTCTGTATCTTCTTTATCTGCATCTTCTGTGTCCGGCTCTTCTTTCTGATCGGGCACCGAACCTACAGACATAATCTGGCTCAAGCTGTACGCTTTTCCATCGACATAGACGTAAGGATTGCCTCCGGTAAGCATTACGCCTTCCACAACTCCTGTAGTCTCTCCAATCAACTCACCCTTCTCATCCAGTTCCGCAACAGTCACTTCTTTTCCCATCAAATTGGTAGCATAAGAAGAAAGAGAAATCTGCGCCATACTGTTGATAGCTGCATCAACTGTCTCAGAAATAGTCTCAATCGTATCAGACAAAGTAGTCATCGCGCTCATATTGGCCATCTGAGTCAGCTGAGACATCATTTCGCTGTTGCTCATCGGATTTGACATATCCTGATATCGTAGTTGAGCTGCCAAGAGTTGGTAAAAATCATCCAAATCCATCTCACTATTATTAGATGAAACTTCTTTTCTCGTATAATATTTCACTGGTGATTTGTCTGTTACGTCTGTAACATCTGTTACTGCCATCTTTTCCTCACTCCTTTCTATTAGATTAATCCTAGGCGAAGCTGCTGTAAGAAGTCAAGATTCTCATTCTCTCTGTTCTTCTCATTCTGCTTTTGACGTCTTTCTTGTTCCTGCTCTGCTGCATTGTTTCCACCGTTCTGCTGATTTTGCTTTTCCAGATAGCCAGTCTCCTTTTCTTCCACAAGGATTGTAGTTGGATCTCCCAGCTTTTCCTCCATGATAGCGCCAATTTCTCTGGCATTTTTTGCCATCAGCTCCATAGTTTTTGGTTCACTACATATGATAGATATAGTTGTAGCCTCTTTTCCCATGGATACCTTGATAAGGATTTTTCCAAGATCATATGGCTCAAGCTGAATCTCAAACTCTCTCTGATCTCCCATCACCTTTGTGAGCAGTTGATCTGTAATCTTTTCTGGAATTTCCTCCGGCTGTTCCACTCGAACTGTCTCTATAGGGATTTCCCTCTGTACAGGAGTTTCCTCTGCCCGGTAAGTCTCAGGTTGCACTGTCTGGACGGTCTGCTGCTCTGGATTTCCCTCATGCTCCGCCCTTGCCGTCTGCTTTGGTTCTTCTTTCACAGATTGCTTAGGTACTTCTCGTTCCACAGGCTTAGTCTCAGATGTCTCTACAGGTTTTACAGGCGTAGCTTCTGCCTTTTCCGCCGCTGCCTCCGGCTCCTCTTCCACAGGTGTTTCCTGAGCTGATAACAGAGGAATGTCTTCAGCAGGCGTCTCTTCTTTCAGTGCCGGCTCTTCCATCAGTACTGGCTGAACGATCTCTTCTACAGGGGCAACTACAGTCTCTAACTGAATCTCTTCCGGCATTACGGTTTCTTCCGCCATATGTACTGTCTGATTCATCTGCTGCAGCAATAAAGCTGCCTGTGTCTCATTCAGTGCCTCATCTGTGGAAACAGCGTTATCATCCGGCTTTGTCTCTTCTTTGCTGTCATTAGCTGGCTTACTGTCCTGACTTTCCTTGGTATCATCTGTCTTTTTATCTACTTTGTTGTCTCCTGGCTCTTTCATATTGGTATCTTCCTGAGCCTTACTATTCAGTAATTGCTGAAAACCATCATCTGTCTTTCCAGCTTGCCTGCTACCCTGCACTGCCGTGGCCGCCATAGCTGCTGCTATATCTGTAGCTTTTATGGTGCTTCCACTTCCCACTTTCTTTTCCCTCCTTTCTTAATATAGAATATTGAGATGTCATAGTTTTGACACTCTATATCGCAATCTGCCTAAGCAGTATTACGCGCTCTTTCCACCGCTCTCTTGTTGGACACAAACTCATCAATAAAGTGTTCCTCTTCTTTCTGGACTTCTTTGTTATATTGATCCAACTTTTTCTCTTTCAACTTTGTGATAGAGGCGGTCTCTTTTCTGGCTTCGATGACTTCTTCCCGCTTCTTTTCCTCACGGATGCGAATTTCTGCAAGTCGTTCTCTTTCTCTCTGAATCTTTTTGCGCAGGCTTATAAGAAAACGATCAAATACCTGCATCTCATTGATTCCAATTCCTTGCAGTTTCTTTTCTTCAAAGGAATCCATGCACTCTCTCTGTTCCCCTTCCAGGCGCTCGATTCCCTTCTCACACTGAACAATCTCTGCCATAATTCTGGCATGCTCATTCTGTAGGTTTTCCAGTACCTGTTCCTTGTAACTTAAGACTGTGTCTAATGCAAAGTAAAACTTTTTCATGTTCCTACCTCAATATACTACCCATAGTTTTCAAGTCCTCCTCTATTGAAAAACTGGACTCAATTTTCTGCATCAGGTAATCATTGACTGCATCAATCTTTGAAATAGCAATGTCAAGCTTTGGATTCGTCCCTGCTTTATAAGCTCCAATGGAAATCAAATCCTCATTTTTCGAATAGATACTCAAAATATCCCGCATCTTTGCTCCCAGGTTTTGGTGCTCTGGGGAAACAATATTCACCATAAGACGTGAGATACTTGCATTGACATCAATTGCCGGAAAATGATTCTCATTAGCCAGCTTTCGCGACAAGACGATATGACCGTCTAGGATACCGCGAACAGTATCTGCGATAGGTTCATTTGTGTCATCGCCCTCCACAAGAACTGTGTAAATCCCTGTGATAGAACCTTTTTCAAAATTTCCACTTCTCTCCAGAAGTTTTGGAAATTCTGCATAAATAGAAGGTGTATAACCTCTTGCCACAGGCGGCTCTCCTGTAGCAAGCCCTATTTCTCTCTGAGCCATTGCAAATCGGGTCAAAGAATCCATCATCAATAGGACATCCTTGCCTTGATCTTTAAAATATTCGGCGATAGTTGTCGCTACCAGAGGGCATTTCATGCGCAGCATAGCTGGTTGATCTGAAGTCGCCACAACCAGGACCGATCTCTTCATTCCTTCTGGCCCCAGATCCTTTTCTATAAACTCGCGAACCTCACGTCCCCGCTCTCCCACGAGAGCAATCACATTGATATCCGCCTTGACATTTCTTGCAATCATTCCCAGCAGAGTACTCTTTCCCACACCACTGCCAGCAAAAATTCCAATTCTTTGGCCCTTTCCCACCGTATTCAGGCCATCAATTGCCTTAACCCCAAATTCCAGAACATCCGTAATAGGCGGACGGGTCAAGGGATTTATGTAGGGATTCTCCACATAATAGTGTTGCTGCGTCTCAATAGGCCCTTTCTCATCCATAGGATTCCCCAGAGCATCAATGACTCTTCCCCTCAGAGATTCTCCTACAGGAATCTTTAAACGCTTCTTCGTATTTCGCACAAAACTTCCTGCTGAAATACCATTCATATTTTCATAAGCCATCAATTGGCTTCTGCCATCCCGAAATCCTACTACTTCTACAGGAATCTGCTTCTTTTTGTCCTCATTATAAATCATGGCAATATCACCAATACTGGCTCTGCTGCCGGAGGCCTCCATGGACATTCCTACGATATTCTCTATTTTTCCAATATAGCTGACTGTCTCCGAATTCGTAATCAGCGTAGGCAACTCTGCGAACATATCTTCAGCTCCTGTCAGATACGGGCATTATTCAAAATATCTTTAATATTTTCCAACTGTGTACTCACACTGGCATCAATAATTTCCTCTGGAAGCTCTATGATGCAAATTCCCTCTTCCTCATTGTCCATGGTTACTATTTTCACATTGTCTGACAGATGGGAAAGAGCATTGAGGAATTCAACATCTGTATCCATGGAAATCTCTGTATTGCATTTCGTAATATATATTTTGGCCCATTCCGTTTTTTTCAACTTATCTGTGGCCGACATAATCATTCGATGTATCACATTTTCACTGGACTTTAAACTGGTGTGAATGATCTTTTCCGCAATGGCCAGAACAATTCTTTTCAAATCATCCTGATACTTTTCCAATACGCGGCTCTTCTCGATTCGAACACTGTCTATGACGCTCGTCATATCTTTCTTCAGATTTTGGAGTTCTTTGTTATATTGCTCCTGATATTCTGCCTGAGCTTCCTGGCGACCAGCCTCATAACCTTCCACTTGGCCATCCTGAAATGCCTTCTCCCGCAAAAGTTCTCCCTGCTTCTTTGCATCTGCCAGGATTCGCTCTGCTTCCTGACGGGCATCCTCTAATATTTTCTCTGCCGCCTGGGACGCCGCTTCAAAATCCGGCGCCTCTTCCACAGCATTGGTTTCTTCAGCCTCTATTTTATTCTCTGGATTTTCAGCCTCTTCTTTGGCTGAGTCCAGTGCAAAATCTGAAAAAAACTGATACAGTTCTACAGCGTCAACCGCTTTTTTGTCCTTTACAACTCTAGACAATTATCTCATCCCCTCCGCCTCTGACGATCACAATCTCGCCAGTCTCTTCCAGCTTACGGATAATACCGACAATTCTCTGTTGTGCCTCTTCTACATCTTTCAAACGTACATTGACTGTAATTTCCAAATCGGACTGAATACTTTCCGCCATACGGGTAGACATGTTGGAAAAGATAAGCTGCCGGAGACTTTCGTCGCTGCCTTTGAGGGCGTAAACCAAATCCTTGACATCACAGTCACGGATAAATCTTTGAATAGAACGATTGTCCAGAGTGGCAACGTCTTCGAATACAAACATTTTCTTCCGAATAGTTTCGGTAAGTTCTGCATCCTTTTTGCCCAATTCGTCGAAAATCATCTTCTCATTGCTTCGATCCATATGGTTCATAACATCTGCAATGTAATCAATACCGCCGATTGTAGTGTAATCTGTAGTCATAATGCTCTCAAATCGCTTGCGCATAGAACTCTCTACAATTTTAACTGCTTCTGGAGAAACACTTTCCAGTTTTGCGATACATTCTACCACCGCGATCCCTGTTTCCTTGGGAAGCTCACCAATCACACTGGCAGCCTGCTCTGGTTCTGCATAGGATAGAATCAATGCTATAGTCTGAGGACGTTCATGTGATAAGAATGTATATAAGTTTTTTGCATTAGACTTTCTTATAAATTCAAAAGGTCGTACCTTAAGATATTTTGTCACACGCTCTAAAAGCTGTTGAGCTGTGGACTCTCCAAAAGCTTTTTCCAAGACAGCTCTGGCATACTCCATACCACCATCTGTTACCACTTTTTGTGTCAGGCAAGTCTTATAAAATTCATCTAGAATCTCTGCTGTCTCATCTGCTTCCAGATGCTTAAGCTTTGCCACTTCTATGGTCAGCTTTTCTATATCATCTTCGCTTAAATGCTTATATATCTTAGATGCTTTATCTGCTCCTAGAGAAACAATGACTGCCGCCGCTTTTTGCTCGGAGCTCATCTCTTCTACTACACTACTCGCCATCTTTTCTTCCCCCATTCAGCCAGGTCTTCAGAAGCTGTGCAGAAATCTCTGGGTTTTCCTCTGTGAAGTCACGAAGATTCTTCTTCAATTCCATACCTCTGTCATTCTGCAAATCAATAAGCTCCTGATTGATAAATGATGACTGTTCTGCTTCTGCTGCTGCCAATGCCGCTGCTTCTGCTGCTGCAGCTTCCTCTTCTGCTTTGCGCTTCTTCTTGCGCTTGTTGGTAAGAACCAGCAAAATAACGGTAACAATAAGCAATACGAGTATAACTACAAATACAACCCAGAAAATAGGATTCGAAGCCATCTTTCCAAAGATACCTTCTGTCTCTTCCTCGTACTCTTCCTCTTCCATAGGCTGATAGAAGGGTGCACTGACTACTGAAATCTTATTATCCCAGTCTGTAACAGCAATTCCTGCAGCATTTCCCACCAGGGAACGAATATCATTGGCTGTTAAAGTCCCAAAGCTCTCACCATTAATTGCTACAGAAACGGTCAGATCCTCCAAAGCTCCCGGGGTAATCTGTCCCTGCTCTTTGATCTGATTGACCAGGAAATCTCTGTCATAAGTACGGGCTCCGTACCCTTCTGCATCTTCATCGTCATCTTCTGTACTATATTCAGGTACGTCTGCATTTGTCTCTGATCCTGCAACTCCATTCGCCACAGCATCTTTACTTCCTGATATTTCCACAGACCCATTTTCATGGGAGATAATGCCCGTCTTATCTTCTTCGTTAATCTTTTCCGGCGTATTATATGTAATGGTCTCCCGGAGCAATGTCTGCATATTGATCTGGGCTTTTGTGGAAATCCTTACATTCTCCGCTCCGTAAAATGGCGCAAGAACATTCAAAACCTTTGTGGAGATCTGCTCTTCTACAACCTGAGCAATCTCTTCTGTATCCTTGCTGCTCAGTGCTCCGTCGTCCAGATTAGAGACATCATTACCGTTTCCATCAAAGACAGCCACGTTGTCCATATCAAGCCCCGGTACACCGGAAGCCACAAGTCTCCGGCAAGCCACCGCCATCTCCGGTGTGGGAGAGCCTCCGTCCTCCATAATGACTGTCACATGTGCGCTGGACTCTGTCAGCTCATTTTCAGTCAGTACATATTTACTTTGTTCTCCCAGGGCAATGGTAACTTTGGCGTCCTTTACCCCTTCAAACAGCATGATCGTGGCACCAATTCGATTCTGCAAATCATACAGCGCATACCGATCCTTATCAGAATCTGTGGTCATTAAGCCTGTATTTTCTGTAAACACCTGGTAGCCAAATCCATTTTTAGGATAACCCTCCAAGGCCAATGATGCTCTTGTCTGATCAAGAACATTGGGCGGAACTAACACTTCTCCGTCCTTCGTATATTGATAATCAATTTCTGATTCCTGTAATTTGCCAATAACTTGTTGTGCTTCCTCTGCACTTAAGCCAGAAAATAGAACTTCATATTCTTTATCACGGTTTAATAGCAAGGCAATAATTACAGAAAAAAGAATCAATCCTGCAGCTCCGGCCGCTATAAGCTTCTTCAGCTTCGTATCAAGCTTACTTCCCAGCTTAGAAACTGTCGCCTTTAATTGCTCCCATCTTTCTTTCATGGCCGTTTCTTTTCCCCTTCTATGTATAATCAAGTATTCTTAATACTCATTTGGACAAATAGATGGAACCTGAGTTCCATCTGGAAAAACACATTACATAGAAATTGAAATCAACGACTGATAAGCTTCCAGTGCTTTATTACGCAATTGCACAAGCATATCAACAGAAAGCTGAAGCTCTGCTGATGCTATAGGCACTGTATGCGGATCATCAATCTGACCTGTGGCAAGAAGATACTGCTTTTTCATCAAATTATCTTCTGCATCTCTCACGTCATTGATCATATCTTCAAAGATACCACGGAACAGAGATGTTCCATCTGTACCAGTTACTTTTTGAGTATTTGTATTATCTCCAATACCTGTGATGCCGCTGACGCTCTGCATCATTGTCATTGGTGTAATAAACATATTTTCCATGATGCGACTCCTTATCTATCTTACTTAAATTACTGTCCCTTAATAACTGTTCTTAATCTTGTAAAATCGCTATTTATCGCTTGAAGCATAGACTGATACTGAAGGTATGTCCTTACCATCTCCACTTCTTCTGAATCTGCATTTACATTATTTCCATCCAAACGTGCAGAGCTGTCCGACTTTTCAAGCACTGTATAATTCGCACTGTCAATAATACTACGGGTCTGCCCTGAATCCTGCGTAGCCCTCGCCAGCTTCAGACGATTTTTGAAGGCCTCTTCAAAAGTGACATATTTTGATTTATAATGGGGGGTATCTATATTAGACAGATTATTTGATATCACTGACTGCTTTGCCCACAAAAACTCTAATGACTTCGTCCCCATAGAAATCGAATTTCCAAACATAAGATTCATTATTACGCTTCCCTTCTCAAAATATAATTTAAGCTATAATTTGCATAATTCAGAGCATTACAATACATTTTTATTGTACCCTTGCTACTTCACTTTTTCAAGTGTAAATATAGAATTTCAAAAAAATGTTAACATGCTATTAATGTTTCTTTCCAATTCCTTTTATAAAATTCCCTGTCCGTCCTTATCGGAATCATCTGCAAAGAACAAATTAGAATAAATCATACTCTGCAATTGAGCTTTCATCTGCTCTATCATATACTGAGCATTCTCTTTATTGAATGAAAATCCCAGGTTTTTTTCTCCATTTTCAGCATTCTTTTCCGCAAGTATCTGATATGGATTAAGCTTCTGGGCACCAGAGACAGTAATACTGCCTGCGTCTAAATTCTCTCCCGCATATTTCAATACTTTTTGAATATAATTCTGAGTCTCTTTAAAGGGGGGTACCCCACCATATTTTTCTACGTTCCCACTGCCTGCATTATATGCACTTAACGCCAGTACTGTATCTCCATTATATCGTTCCAGAAGACTGGCAATATACTTTGCACCGCCCATAATATTACTTCTCGCATCAAAACTGTCTGTAACCCCAAGGGAACGAGCGGTAGCCGGCATCAACTGCATCACGCCTTGTGCTCCGGCAGAAGACTGGGCTTGTGGATTAAAATTGGATTCTGCTTTTCCAATTGCCTTTAATAAATTCAATGACACACCGTATTGTTCGGAGGCTTCGCGAAAGATATTTTCCAAGCTTTCTGTTGTGGAAAGTACATTCTGAAGTGTATCACGAAAAGTCCCATTGCCATTACTCTCAACTGTATTTAAAGATTGTGTATTTAATTTCTGCTGTTCATATATTCTATACTGATATGGCAGCATCTGTGCAAGATGATAAGTTTCCATTTATGTATTTCCCTTCTGCATTTCTAACTATATTCACAAATTTCACAAATCAGAATTATTTTATATGAATTTATTTTGTTTGTCAATATATATCCCCTATCTATGCCTGGAATAATGGCGAAAAATCGGCATTTTTTTGTTATTGAAGCAGAATATGGAATAATCTGTACGTCATATAAAGACATTTTTGGAAATCATTGGAATTACATACCGCATCTTCCAAGTAATTATTAACACAAAAAGAGCTGTCAATCATTACAGCTCTTTTATCCAATTATCTTTTTATCCTTCTGTTTTCTTCTTCTCTATCATTTTCTTTAGCACATTCAGGGAAGCTGTATCTGCAGACTCGCGATTTGCCTTGGCTGCTTCTGCCAACTCTGCCCGGAGAATAGCGATGTTCTTTGGGGCTGATATTGCAAGTTTCACCCAGTCTGAACCGATCTCAATGACAGAAAGTTCTATGTTATCTCCAATTACAATAGACTGATTTCTCTTTCTCTGCAAAACTAGCATCTTATTCCCCCTCCTTCTGCTGACTCACCAGAGAATGGCGGAATGTATAATTAGAATCCTCCAAAATAATCTGGCGGGCATCACGAGTGCAATAGTTTACTGCAATCGGAGCTTTTAGGTTGGCTGTGCTGTTAGAGAGCTGTTCCCGAATCACACCAATCACGTAATAGGAGATATCCTCGTTCTTTGGTGATCCAAGAGCACTGCGATCCTCTTCTGAAATCTGCGGATTATAGTCTGCAAAAAAGCGAAAAGGATTTAACAAAATAAAACAGAGAGCCTCCTCATCCAGGGACTGTAAACAAATCAGGGTATCAGACTCCTCATCAAAGGGAATCGGAAGAAATTCCTTATGATCCTCAAATCCAAATAGTCCCTCTGGAAAATAAATTTTATCCTCTGATGCATATTCAATAGGTCCAAAATATTTATTATTGATTTTCATCATAATACCTCCATAAAAGCCTTAATACTATAAAAAGTGCGGATCCTCCCGGAGGGTTTCTATCATGTAGATAACAAAGTTTCCTAATATGATAAAAAAAAGGGCTTATTGCTAAGCCCTTACATCCAATGGTTCGAAATTCGGATCTGCGCTTGGTGGAACATAAATAGGTCCGCCCACATATTCAATACGTACTTCTGGATGCTGCGTAATTGAAAGCTCAATATCTCCCGGAATGAATTCAAAATCTCCATTTGCTACTTTCAAATCAAAATTCAGCTTATCCATCTCATAATTAATAATCAGATCCCCTGCTTCATAGTTGATATCAACAGGAGCGGATGGCGTAAATCCCATAGTAACCTGGCCGGTAGGCTGTTGATTTCTGTTGGCCAAAATCTGGCCCAGTACATCCTCTCCAATCTTTGCCCTTACCATGAGCTGGCCTTCCTGAGCAAGTTGAGCTGTAGCCTCATATGCAGCTTGCTCACCTTTCTGAGCTGTCTGTGCAACACTGCGTGCCGTGGTCGGAACTACCGAATTACGCGCCGCGGAAGAGTCAATGTTTAATTTAACTGGACGGCTCTTAATAGTCATTCCACCCTTATCTCGGCTGATCTCTACCTCGGCTGTAGAAGCTTTATATTCCAACCGGGCATTTTGCACCCTCAATTCATATTGAATTGGTATTGTTGTAATATTAATTAGCTGTTTCATACCTTGCTTCCTCCCCTCCAACTATAACCCTAAAAATTCTTAGCTAATTAACTCATAAAATCTATGAAGGAAGGAGTAAGGATACTCGTTCCTATTTTTAACGTAGCATTATAAGCATATTGTGCCCACATATACTCTGTAATCGCATCTGCCATATCCACATCCACAGTATTTTTAAGCTGTGTATTAAGCTCAACCTGCTGATCTTCCAGCCGGTCCTTCGTGGTAGACAGGAAATTCGACTTTGTGCCAAGAGTGGTCACATTGTCAATGAGCTTCTTGCGGGCTTCATCAAAGGCATTCAGAACATTCGTATACTCTTCAGAGTCAAAATCCTCCTCATCCAAAAGATCTGCAAGTTTTCCCGCCAGAACAACGATATTTTTGCTGTAGCCATTGTCATCCTCGCCATATCCAAGCGCCCTGATTCCCGGAAGAGCTGTGTCAAACGCTGTGGAATTCGCCGCATCGTTGCCATCCATCTCAAGGCCAAAGCCCATGTCCAAGTTAATCTTCTCTGCAGCCATCTCATCCAGCATGTCGATGTCTCCGGTTGTCACATCCACGCCGCGATAGGTAAGCTTTTTCCCGCCGTTCCCATCGTCCAGAAGCCTGAAAGGAGATTCATTTCCAACTGCACCGGCAAATACAAAGGTATCTCCATAAGAAGCATTCATGCTCATCGTCATAGACTCCTGTGCAGAGCGAAATGCTTCTGCGTAAGTCTTACGAACATCATAGCTCCAGTTTGTAGCATTCATAGCCTCAAGTCCATACTGTTTGCTTAGATACCTGGCCTGAGTATTGACCTGCATAATAGCATCTTCCTGGGTCTTTAAAAAACTCTCTGTATTCTCAATCGTGGAAATATAGTCCTCCGTCTTGGCATACTTCTTATAAATTCCTGCAGCTCTTACTTGGCCGGTTGGGTTCTGATATGCCTTGGTAAACTGACGTTGCGTCTCCACTTTTGTCCGAACCAGATCCAAATTGGTGATAGAATTATTAAGATTGTTCCTATAATTTCTGATAAGTAAACCTGTTGTAACTCTCATTTATGATTCCTCCCAATTATCGTCCTACTACGCCAGTTCCATTAATCAACTTATCCAAAGCTTCATCCAGAGTGGTCATCAGCCTTGCCGCCGCTGTGTAGGATTGCTGATATTGTAGCAAATTGATTCCCTCTTCATCCAGAGAAACACCAGAGACAGAATCTCTCAAATCAGCAGTCTGATTAATTACAGTGATCTTATTCGTTAATGTATTATCTGTCTCTTTCTGATCGATAGCAAGCACATTCTCCATATTGGTGTAGCAGTCATAGAAGCTTCCCTGGAAGAATTCTGTATTCTTTGGCCCACCTTTAAAGTTTCTTGTACCATTTAGGGCTTCAATCATCTTTAATACATTTTCATTGGCTTTACTTCCAATAACTTGGTTTCCATCCTCATATACCGGAACTGTAGATGTGGTAATCCCATATTCACCTGTGTTCCATTCTTTTGCAATGGTAATATTGGCTGCGGTAAATCCTGTGGTCTGGCCATCCATGGTAGTGAAAAGTGGTCGATCAATAAATATAGGGCCTGGAATAGAATTGCCTGCAGCATCTTTCTTCTCAATGTATAAGTCTTTCTTTGCATCTATATCTGCCTGTGTAGCCGCAGTGTACGAAATCTCTTTCGTTGTAGGGTCTACTGTACGAACATAGGCGGCTTCTCCATTAATTGTAAATGGCGGTCCTGCAACAGTGCCAGTTGCCTTCTCATAAGTGGCTGTTCCAAACTGAACGACCCCGTCTGCATCTGTTTTCACAGCTGCATTGAGCTCATTGAACATATTCGCCAACTCAGACACCATAGCATCCAGGGACTTCTCATAATAGCCAATGCCTCTTACATCAGTATTGTCAAAGCCTCCTGACTTATTCAGCATATCCATGGTTCCCTTCAGGACGCCATTCTGGAGCTTATCAGAAGTAAGCTCCCCTTTTTTCAGTCTTGCATCGGAAATCGACAGCGTAACATTATGAGTATCTGTCGTATCTGCATAAAGCTCGCCATAGTCATTATCGGCAACAAGCCTGTATTTATTGCCCGCCTCATCTACAAAGTTGATATTTAAAATCTCAACTGTCACACCAGGAGCTAAAGCCTGATCTTTATATTCTGTGGTAATTGGCAGGTAGCTTGACAGTTCGTCAATCAGCGTATCTCTCTGATCCATCAATTCCAGAGCCGGATTACCCAAAATATGGCTATTCTTGATGGTCTCATTCAGCTCTGCAATATTCTTCAGGATACCATTCAGATCTTTTACTGTGGTATCTCTGAACTCATTCGCCAAATCCTCCCGTACTTCCTCCAGACGGGTTGCACTTTGATGGAAAAGGTTCAAAAGATTCTGAGCGGATGAGCGCACCATAGAATCGTGTTCCTTCTCGCTGGCATTTGCATGCAAGCTCTGCAGCTGACTGTTCAGGTCTTTAAAAGCATCCCGCACACCAGACAGCATAGTCTCATCCAAAATATTGGCCAGCTTTTCATAGCCTGACAACTGGGCGTCTGAAGTACCCAACTTTGACATCTGCATCCGATACTGAATATCCAGGAATGGATCACGTATACGGGAAACGCCTTTAATATCTACACCAAAACCTATCTGGGCATTTGGGTTGCTATTATAGAAATCTCCGCTTTTAAGATTCAGGCTTGCGATATCAAGCCTCTGTCTTGTATAACCTGGTGTATTTACATTTGCTATATTTTGACCGGTTACTTCCAGGGCACGATGGCTTGCGCTTAAAGCAAGAGACGCCGTGGTAAATCCAGCAAAGGTAGAACGCATCATATCTTATTTCCTCCTCTTTATATGCGTCTGTCGGTGAAATGAATCTCCCCGTCCTTGACAGAGCCATCCTCTGCATAAGTCTGAGTCTTCCCATTTGCGCGTTTTGCAATCGTCTTATTAATGGCATGGAGGTTTACTTCCACAATACTTTTGGAGTTATCTGTAATAGTTCGGAATAAACTCACCTTGCTGCTCAATTCATCAAAAAGCGCTTTTTGCTCTCCCCGCTGTTCTTCTGGCAGCCGCTCCAAAATCTCCTGGAACGTCAAATCCTGAAATCCCAGCTTCTGCTGAGCCTTTTCGCGCTTTTGCTCCAAGCCGCGCATAGCTAAAACTTCTGCCTGCTCTTTTTTGACAATATCATCTAAAAAACCAATCTGGTTCTGGCTAACCATCTCCAGCTTTTTCTGTTCTAAAGGAATCATCCTGTCAAAAAGCTCAATTAGCTGACGAATGATCTGCGTAAATTCTGTCAAATCATGCATGAGCGACAGCCTCCCCAGTCAACAACATCCTGGAAGCAATTGCGTATGGATCTATCTGATAAGTTCCTGACTCCACCTGTTGCTTCAACGCTTCTACTCTCTCGGGAGTTGCTTCCTGCTTCACATCTGAAGCCACTTTGCGGGATAACGCTTCTGAGAATGTCTTTTCCTGGATCTGCCTGGAACTGGACTGAATGGTAATCGCATCGTAATTACCAGATTCCTTAGCTCCAGCAGAAACTCTGGAATCTGCCTTGGAAAATCCTACCGCATCTGGACGGAAAGGATTTATATTATTTAACGATATCTTCATAAATATCAAACTCCTTTCAGAGATAGTTCCATTTTGCTTCTTATTTTGATTATCGGCAGAAGCAGAAAAAAAATAATATTTAAGAAAATTTAATTACATTTTTCGCAATTGACTCAATAAAACATTAGAAATATTTGTACAGGAAGCCTGCACACAGACAGCACCAATATCCTGAGCCACCATAGGCATCCCATACACAACACAGGATTCTTTATCTTGACCGATGGTAAAAGCTCCTGCATTACGCATCTCTAAAAGGCCATTGGCCCCATCTCTTCCCATGCCTGTCATAATAATTCCTATGGCATTTCTGCCAATCTTTTGGGCCACAGAGTGAAACAGCACATCTACAGACGGCCGATGTCCATTGACCTTTTCTCCATCCTTACAAGTGACATAATATCCCGACAAATCTTTGTCTACTGCCATCTGAAGTGCACCTGGCGCAATCAGCACCTGGCCTCTTTTTATTCTATCTCCATTTGCAGCCTCTTTCACTGACAGCTTGCAGATACGATTCAGGCGCTCTGCATACATCTGTGTAAATCCTTGAGGCATATGTTGGGTCACAACGATACCTGGCATATCTGCAGGAAGGCGCTTTAGCACATCCAGCGTTGCTTCTGTTCCGCCAGTGGAAGCTCCTATGGCTATCACCATACTATTCTGAAGATTCATAGAAATATTTGAGCTTACAGCAGCACCCGTTGTAGCTCCAGGGGAACTGGGGGATGCAGAAGCTCCAGGATTCGTTGGCTGTCCATGATTGGCATTAACCTTTGCTCTTGAGGCAATATAGATTTTGCTGCGAAGTACGGAAAAGAAGCTGCTAATACTATAATCTTTGCTCATATCAGGCTTTTGTACAAAATCAACGGCTCCTGCAGCAAGAGCATCAAATACGCTCAAATTTAAAGAGGATACTAAGATAACCGGGATTGGATATTTAGGAAGAAGCTCTTTCAAAAAATCTATCCCACTCAATCCCGGCATCTCCACATCCATAGTAATTACATCTGGCCTTAAGGCCGGAATCTTGGAACGGGCATCAAAAGCACTGGTGGCGTATCCAACAAGCTCAATATTTGCCTGTTTCTGAAGATCATTGATCAATAGCTGGCGAAAAAAGATAGAATCATCCACCACTAACACTCTTATTTTTTTCAACATAGCATTTAGGCCTTTCTACAACAAATATTGAATCCTTACTCTTTCCGATAAGTAGCTGGTTGCAGATACCGATAAGGTGTAGTTTCCTTATTTAAGCTTTCTGAGTGGCCAATCAGTAGATAGCCACCTGGATTGGTCGCCTGATAAAACCGATTAACCAAAGCCTCTTTTGTGGCCTGATCAAAATATATCATAACGTTACGGCAAAAAATAACATCAAATTTTAGCCGAAACTGTATGGGATTCATCAAGTTAAAGGTACGAAAGATTACATTGTTCTTAATGATTGGCGCCACACCGTAGACACCTGGCTGGGAAGTTTTAACAAAATACTTGTTCTTCCAGGCTGGTGGCACTTCACGCAGAGAACTTTCATCATATACTGCATTTTGCGCCGCCGTCAACGCATTCTGGGAAATATCTGTAGCAAGCACTCGAGTGTCCCAGGCGCCAGCCTTGGATCCAAAAAATTCTTTGAGCAGCATGGAGATGGTATAGGGTTCCTCGCCTGAAGAACAGCCTGCGCTCCAAATACTCAATACCTTGTTTTTCTTTGTGCTCTCTAAATAGGGAAGGATCGTCTCTGTAAAAAACTTAAAATGGGCTTCTTCTCGCATAAAGTATGTATAGTTTGTGGTAAGCTTATTCAGCATTAGCTCCATATCTTCCGGCTTTTTGCTTTTCAGCAGATAATCCACATAATCCTTAAAGCTCTCAAACCCCATGGAAAGTATTGTGTTGGACAATCTTCCCATTATCAATTGTTTTTTCTTAGACAAATCTATTCCATAATTACTTTTTACAAAATTAACCAGACGGTGAAAATCATTATCTGTAATCGTTAACATAGTGTCCTCCAAATATTTACTTAATAAGCCTGGATAAGTTCCTCACAATCCAAGAACAGGAGAACTTCCTGGCTGCTAAGGGAAATCATTCCATTGACCAACCCTTGCTGGTCTTCCACTGGAATTGCAGAGATCTGTGTCTTGTCAACATCTAATACCTGCTGTACAGAATCCACAATGATTCCAATATATACAGAATCAATATCCAGAACAATAATGCAAGTCGTGTCTGTATATTCACTTCTGGGTTTTCCCATCTTCAACCGAATATCAATGATCGGAACAATCTGCCCACGCATGTTGATAATTCCCCGGATAAAATCAGGAACTCTGGGCAATTCTGTAATAATATGATCCGTAAGTATCTCAATCACATAATTGGTGCTGACACCCATTGTGATGCCATCTGATCGGAAAGTAAGATAGCGTTCTGTGGGGGTATCCGCTTCCAGCATCACCGCATCTGTTGATTCCATATTAACGTTTTGAGTCTGTTCATTTGACATGTAGTATATTCCTCCAAATCAAAATTTGTTAAGCGTTTCTGTCTGTATCAATTTATGGCTGATATATTCTTCCAATTACACATTTGCTGCGGCGTACAGGTTCAGTACATCAAGAATAATACTGATGTTTCCATCACCAAGAATCGTACATCCACTAATACCAAAATTCTTGATATTGAAGCTGTTCAGGTAAGCAGGAAGCGGTTTTACCACTATCTGGCGTTCGCCCAAAAGCTCATCTACGAACATGCAATAAGACTGATCTCCCGTCTCTACCCAAATCAGAATACCATCCTCAATCTGTGTGATCTCTGTATCAATGTTATAAAGTTCATGTACTCTTATAATAGGATAAAATTCATCCATAAGCTTAACAATTTCAGCGCCTTTGGCATCATAAAGTACATTTTCCTTCGCAATCTTAATAGACTGGCGGATATTGGAAATAGGAACCGTGAAAATCGAGTGACCTACCCGTATCTCCATACCGTCTACAATCGCCATAGTCAAAGGTATCTTCAACGTGGTTGTACTTCCCTGCCCCACTTCGCTTGTAATACTTATGGTACCACCAACACTTTCTACATTCTTCTTCACTACATCCATGCCAACACCACGACCAGAGAACTCTGTTACTTCCTCGTTGGTGGAGAATCCTGGCAACATTAGAAGAGAGAGGATTTCTTTCTTTGTATATTCACTTTCTGGTTTCGTCAAAAGACCATTTCTTCTGGCTTTATTCAAAATCTTCTCCGGGTCCATACCCTGGCCATCATCGGAAATAGAAATGACTACCTCGCTGCCTGTATGGGTAGCGGAAAGCAATATCTCACCTTGAGGATTCTTTCCTGCTGCAATACGTTCTTCTTTGGTCGTCTCAATTCCATGATCCATAGAGTTACGAACAATATGCATAATCGGATCGCCAATGCTATCTACAATCGCTTTATCGATCTCAGTATCTTCTCCTACAATCGTAAGACGAACATCCTTGTTCAATGCCTTCTTCATATCTCGGATGATTCGATTCATCTTCTGGAATGTACCAGAGATAGACACCATGCGAAGAGACATGGAAATATCCTGTAGATCATCCGTTAACTTCCGAAGCTGACGGGTAGACTTTAAGAAGCTGTCCAACTTCAGGTTCTGAAGCTCTGGAGAAGAAGTCACCATGGATTCTGTAATAACAATCTCTCCTACCAATGCGTTCAGCGCATCCAGTTTGGAAAGATTTACACTGATTAAACTCTGTTTTGCAGCCGCATGTTGAGGATTAGAGCCCGCCCCTTCCTTTTGTCCTGCAGGGACTTGTTTGCCTGCAGACTGTTCTGAAGCCTTTGGCGCAGATGAATCTGAAGTAGCCGCAGACTGTGCTGAAACTGGCTGCTCAACAGCAGGCGCAGAAGCCATCGACTCTTCCTGCTTGAGCTCATGATGAATTACCTCATATGTCTGGATGCTTCCCTGCTCCTCCACAGCAGTAATAGCTGCCTTCATCTCTTCCTCAGAGTTTAGACCGACAAAAAATCCCTTTTCAATTATGTTTTCACTGGTAGCACTGTTGGTCTCTACATCCTCTGGATAAAACTCAAACTCCATTCCTCTGTCTTTCAGCGCATTTACCAACATAAATGCGCGCAAATTTTCCATCCCACAGCCTTCATCAAAAAAGATCTGCAAGAAATAGGGGCAATTACTCTCAGCCACACCAGGTATATCCACAGAAAGTGACTCCGCAGCATTTCCAGAGCCTTCTGATTCTTTTGCTTCTCCCCCAGTAGCCTCTTCCACACCACTAATTTTATTCAGAAAACTATTAATTTCTGTTGTTATACTGTCGATATTAGTACTAAGAGGTTCGTCGTTTTCCAACTTCTCGACCTCACTTCGGAGTACGTCCGTTGACTTGAACGTTAGATTAAACAATTCGCTCTTTGCATCATGGCTAAGGGAATCAATTCCATTTTCCCTGACATAAAAGAAAAGGTCCTCAATACGATGGGCGATTGTCATCAGAGAAGAAAATTCCATCATTGCGGATGAGCCTTTGATTGTGTGCATGGCACGAAAGATCTCATTTACATCATCCGTAGTTAGTTCCTCATTTTTCTCTGCTTCTATTAAAAGGTCATCTAGCTGCTCAAGTAATGAATTGGTTTCAAAAAGATACATGTCAAGCATGTTGTCCATACCATTGTCCATAATATTAGCACCGCCTTATTTTGATATATATGTTATATATCGGAAGGCTTTTATAAAAAAATAAGGGAAATTTATAATAGCAGGTGAAAAAATGTCAAATATTTTGAAAGTTACAACTCCCTTGACGGGTTACGAGAATAATAGTATCAAAAATAATCCCAATACTAGTCATGCGGAGAATATGAATATCCAAAATCCGGTAGATCCCAGCAAGGTAGTACGACCAGACGGGCGTACAGACGCCAATTCGCAGAACGGGGCTCAGCTTGGAGCAAATTTTGATTCTAATTTTGGTGCTTTTGTTCAGTTACTTCGTGATACGCCAGAACTTAGCGATCTCATGTCCAGGTTGATGTTCAGCGGCATGGCCAGTCTGGTAGAAGCTGGGATTGGAGAGAACACTGCGGAAGAGATAGCCTCACTTATGCAGCTTTTAAAAATGACAGACGCAGAACTGCTTTCTTTTTTAAAGAATCAGACAGCAGGGGCTGTGCGTTTTCAGGGGCCTTTTTTTGCACTTATGCGGCAGGCACTGACGGATGCTCCCACGATAGAGCAGCGGGCTGATATTCTAAATTTCCTGAAGCGGTACACGGATATGTCTTCTGGAAAGCATTTAATGGAGAATATCAAGGGCAATCTAAATGAAATTAAGAAATATCTCTTTCACCAGCAGCGGGAACAGTTGGAGGAGCTTTCTCGTAGTTTGAGTCATAAAGGTCCCCAGGACACAGGAAGAAATACAGCTCGGCTTCAACAGGATATTATTCCTTTCCTCGGCAAGTACATTGCCCAGACAAAAAGCACTGGCCATCTCAGAGATCTGGTCTCCCAGTTGCTCAGCAATACTGCAAGATACGAAAATGGAGATTTGAATAAGTTAATTGAGGAATTTAAAGATCTTCTCAAATACCCTTCATTTCAAAAAAATTTTGAGGGTATGGATGAAGATCAGCTTCGTAATCTATTGATGAAGCTGAATTTTGATAAAGCTGCCGGACAGGCGGAGTGGGCTGACAAATTCTTAAATATCCTGCGAAGCGGAATCCAAGGTGAGGCAGGCTTAGAGAACCGTCAGGTCTTTGAAAATATTGTAAATGCCTTGCTTCTGAATGAAAGTGTTTACATGCCAGTCCTTCACTTAATGCTTCCTGTGGAGTTAAATGGGCAGATGATGTTCTCTGAACTGTGGATTGATCCTGATGAAGAAGGAAGTGGCTCTTCAGATCCCAGAGATCGGATAGCCAAGCTTCTTATCAAATTTGATATTAAGGATGTGGGATTCTTTGATCTGTTGATCGTATATGAGCATGAAAATGTTAGTATGCGGCTTTTCTACCCTGATCAATTAGCTCCTTTTGAATCTGAAATCACACAGGGGCTCCATGGTATCCTGGACAGGAATCAGCTCAATTGCGAATTTTTAAGCGTGGAAAAATCTATTATTCCTATTCCTGTATCCAGTGTGTTCCCAAAGATTTATGAAAGGAAGAATACAGTCAATGTCACAATTTAATGATGTAATGAACCGAAAAGCAGTTGCTTTAAAATATGACGAGAACAAGCATGCAGCCCCTATTATTGTGGCGTCTGGAATGGGTTATATGGCAGAAAAGATTGTAGAGGTTGCCAATGAAAACGGGGTGCCAATCTATGAAGACAATTCTCTGGCTACCGTGTTGACTCAGTTAAACCTGGGAGCAGAAATTCCGCCGGAGCTTTATCAGGCTGTGGTGGATATCTACGCATATTTTTTGCGATTCGTTCCTGGAAGGCCCCAAGAGCCTGAGGAGCCTCAGGCGGATGAGCAGAAAGAGAATGTTTCTGAACCTGATACAGAAGAAACCGAGTAGGGGAATGAACTTCTCCACTACTCGTCGCGCGTTTCGCATGCTGCAGTCAGCTTGCGAAATGCATTTATAGTGTCCTTCAATCCTTCCTGGATGTGCACCCGTGGGGTCCACCCCAGCTTTCTTAGCTTAGCAGCGTCTAACATTCCTTTGGTAGAAGTCGAGTAGCCTCTGCGCTCCACCTCTTCGGGAAGTTCAAAGACCACTTTCGATTTTGCAATCTCTGCCATGTGGGCAGCCAAATCCTTTAATGTGATGTCGGAACACTCATCAGCCGCATTGTAGGCCTGACCGGGTTCTCCGATTAGCATCGTATAAAGAACTGCGGACGCAACGTCTGTGACAAAGGTGTAGGAAAACTTCTGATTCCCCTCACTTTTCAGAACTATATCCTCTCCCGCTGCAGCTTTTTTGATAAACTGGGCAATTGCTTTGGAGTCAGAAGGTAGCATCGTAGGGCCGTATATGCGGCTCAATCTCGAAATGCTAAAGTCAAAATCATATGCCTGATGATAAGCGTTGCATAAAGTTTCCCCCAGCCGTTTGCTCTCGGGGTAGCCGGCGCGCAAGGTATTACAGTCAATATATCCCAGATATTTCTCATCAAATTTCTCTGTGTCTCCCCGGTTTTCCCCATAGATTTCCACTGTAGACAAAAAACAGAAGCGCTGTGCTCTGTGTGACGCAGCATAGTCCAGGAGATTTTTGGTTCCAATGACATTGGAGGCAATGGTTCCAATTGGGTCTTGTGAGTACTGCATAGGGTGCGTATTGCTGGCTCCGTGAATAATGTAGTCTACAGCGCCACATTCAGGAATTCCCTGATTGATATCGCAAGAGATATATTGAAAATCCTTTCTATCCCAATAAGCCCACAGACGCTTCCTGGCAGATTCTGCATTTCGGCTCAGGGCAATTACTTTTACAGAGCTATCTGTGATATCATTGTGCAGCATTAGCAAGTCTACCAGACACTTTCCCACCATTCCGGTAGCCCCGGAAATCATGATTGTGCTTGGAATGTTATCAAGCTTTTCAAATAACCTGTCCTGGCTGGCCCAAAATTTTAGTTCTTGTTCATATATATTCATCTTATCCTCTTTCTGCGTCACTTTGATTTTATATTCAAACGGCACTCTGACGGTTGCAGACGCATGTCAACGAAGAAGCGTTCGCCTCAAATCAGCATAAAGCAGCCTGTATGGGCTATCTTATAGTCTTTCTGGTGATATAGAAAGAACAGTGTTGTCAAGCTTTCTCCCAGATAACCAATATATCGGTCCGCCCGTTCCCAGCCTCTGGGACTGCTCAATTCTTCTGTCCGGGCTAAGATGGGGAACATCCAGTCACAATATTTCCTGAAAATGTCTTTCTTTGCTATCAGCATATTAAAATTATATAAGTATTGATCGGAAAAAATCTCCGGCAAAGCGTCCGCATAAGCCGGGGCCAATTCCCTTAAAGCCAGAAGCATAGCATCCCAGTCCTCCTCTCTTAAGTAACGTCTGTGATGTGCTTCTATATTAGGTAAATGCATGGACGGATAAGGAAGAATCACATCTATATCATGTTCAAATATCCGACTCCAGTCTTCCTCTGTCACATCTAAAATCCTGCGGTAGTGATACAGTCCCAGATACGCTTCCTCTGCATGTTTTCCTATCCAGTAGGTAGCAGTCAGCTCCGAATAGTTTGGATTCTTGGCCGAAATATTATCGCCTTCATTATCGCATTGTTCTGCAATCCGCACCTCTGTCAGAGCTGAGCCCGCCTGAATGGTATGTACCCAGGAGGGAGGGGTGTATACAGTCTTTAAGGGTCTGTCTTTATAAAATTTGGACATGTAAACGGATACAGCTGGTGTATCTGAGAACAATCCAGCAGAGTCTGCCAAAGAAGTATGCGCAGTACTCCTTTCTCCCATCTCCATATTGGAACGCAATGGGAAAAAGCGTCTCTCCTGGCCATAGAAGCGTTCCAGAAGTTCTGCCTCTGTCCGGGAGTCCAGGCATCGATAATTAAAAAATGACCGCAATTTCAAGGCCGCAATAATTGCCTCATGATGGACGTCGGGCGCTGCTATCAAAATCAATGTATCTGTCTGATCAAATTCACTCAGCTCTATCACTGGAATTCCATCAATGGAAGACGGATTTCCCGCCCTATCGCTGACAAGGAACGTCATAATGCGGACGTGGGGATATAATTTTTTTATTGCGAAATATACTCTCACGGCTACCATTTGGGCTCCGTAGATAGCTGCTGTGATCATATGGGTATTCCTCATATATCAGAAATGCTCCTTTTCTCTATCTTTATGAGCGCTCTTATCTCACACCTCTACATTTTGTATCATCACTGGCTTCCCAGTCTCACGATACAGCCACACCAGAGAACTCATATCTCCATAATATGCATCACTAAGTCCAATGGCTGTATACATGTCTGGTGTATCATCATATATGCCTATCTCTTCTGTCAGGAATCTCTCTTTTAATTCCAAATAGGCATCATACCTGCCTGGCCGCATAGATAGGAGCGTACTCTCCATCAGAGGGTGGGGCCGCCATAACAGCACAGCATCTTCCTGGCTTTTGAACAGTTCAAAGACTCTTTCCATCTTTTTCAAATAAGCATCACAATCAGGAAGCATACCGTTCAAAGTGGTATTGTATAAGATTACTTTCTTACCTTCTATCCGTTCCAGCCATTCCTGGGGCGCCGCCACATTATCGCGATTCACGGAGCGCACTTTATCAAACTTGGGTGAGCCAAGGGCAAGAACTTTTTTCTTAAAATCTATATCAGGCCATATTTCACTACAATACTTAATATAATCTTCCCTTTCCTTTTCTGTCTGTGCAATCACATAATCTGCAAAGGCCATAGCAGGTGGAGTAGAATATTCATCGTCAATTCCTTCCCCATTTTGCACGAAATAGGGCACATAAACTAATTTTTCTGTATATTCCTTTAAATTTTTTGAATAGAAAAATGGATGTACAGAGGTAACACGGTTTTTGTCATCATAAGGATTGTGGATAAATATAATATCCGGCATCCTTGCCCCAAAATCATATTCGTCATAGGGAGTAATCGGTACGTAGTCCGGGAACTCTGTCCCCTCATAATACTCTTCCCGAAAACTCCCATCTATATTTAGATCATAATAAGGAATTGGTATCACATAGGCATCACAATCTTCATCCTTATCTGCTGCCATCCAGATACTCTCCAGAGAGTCCCACATAGAAGCTTTATATGGAAGAAACACTACTTCCATCCGGTTGGGAACTTCTTTATCTATTAACCGCCGGACCTGGAGCAGCTGCTTCGTCAGCGCCTGAGCCATCTCTTTCCGCTTTTTCGGCTGCTGCAATGCAAGAGCCATCTGATACAAGTTCTCACAGTATGCTTCCAGTTCTGTCACAGTCTCCGTATTATCTCCATACAGAGCTTCCATTCCATTTCCAATAGCAACGGCCCCATCCTGACAGTCTGACAGGAGCTGAATCAAGGTTTCCTCCTGTTCAGATGCCTTATTCAAATTCATCTTCAGCGCCTTATTCGCCCGGATCAGGGCATCCGTCATAGAGAGCAATTGCTTTTTCGTTGTACGACTCATCCTTTCACCCTCCTCATTTCATCCAGTCTTCTTTTTCTGCCATATAGAGTGCTTTGAATATTTCAATGTCCTCTACCGTGGTCAATTTTATATTTTTCGCAGAACCTTTTGAGAAATAGAGCCGCTCTCCCAGCTCTGCCATCAGCACATTAATATATACAGCATCTGTAATACCTCGCTCCAGGGCCTCTGTCTCAGCCCACAAAGCCTTTTCATAGAAATAAGCCTGAGGCGTCATTACCCGCATAATATTGTCCCGGGCAACAATTCTATCCCCGCTGATTCCATCCTCCGACTGAATAATCGTTTCCGCCTGAAAACGGATGGCAGATAGACCATTTCCGTATCGGCGGCAGGTGGCAATACAATCAGATATAATATCACTGCTAACAAAAGGTCTGACAGCATCATGCACTAACACGATATCTCCTTTTCCACAGACGTCCTTCAATTCTAAAATAGCTTTCCTGGTGGAAGCTTGCCCATTTTCTCCTCCATTTATCACCCATTTCAGTTTTGTGATGCCATACTCTTTTGCATAAGCCTTCAGAATTTCTCCCCATCCCTCCAGACAGGAGACTATAATCCCATCGATTCCCGGATGTTTCTGAAACGCTTCCAGTGTATATACAATAATGGGTTTATCGTATACATTAATAAACTGTTTGGGAACATCCTGCTCTGTTCTTGTTCCACTACCTCCGGCAAGGATCAATGCAATATTCATAGGAGAACCTCTTTCTGCTTCTTTCTCTGCTTTTTCATATGGTATAAGGCTTTAAACATTTCCACGTCTTCTACTGTATTTATTTTAATATTAAAATCAGAGCCTTTTGAGAAATAAACAGTTTCTCCCAGGCGGGCCATTACACTGTTATTGTCCACACAGTATTGAATCCCTTTCTCTTTTGCTTTTTCATGCATTTCCCACAGATAGTTCAGCCGATAGGACTGAGGGGTCTGGATTCTACGGAAATCGTATCGGGAAATCGTATCCCGGCTGGCCACCCCATCCTTTGTAAGCATAATCGTGTCCATGGAACGGACTGCCGCAACGCCCATTCCTTTTTCCTGGCAGCTTCGAATACTGTCTGTGATAAGATCATCTGTTACCAATGGACGGATGGCATCGTGTACTACCACAATATCATCCGGCCGGCAGATCTCCCTCAGACGAGCCACTCCATTTCTGGTGGATTCTTGGGCATCAGCACCACCTACTACAATCTCTGTCAGTTTCGAGATATTAAATTGTCTCGCATAGGCCCTGACCATTTCCTGCCATCCAGACAGGCAGGAGACAAGAATCATATCGATCTTCGGGTGGTTCTGAAATACCTGCATAGTATATACAATAACTGGACGATTTTCTACGATTACAAACTGTTTGGGGATATCCATCCGAAAGTTTGGATCCACACCACCTGCCAAAATTAACCCTACGTTCATAAACACTCCTAATGATTCAATAATATTTTCAATCGCTCTTCTGCTGGTTGATAGTTCTGTTCAGCCGACAGTCTATAGTATTCCACAGCCTTTGGAAGATTTCCTGCAACCTCATACCATGTCCCCAGATTATAGGCTGCCCGAAAAGAACCAGTTCCACCCACTCCCTGATTTTCAGGAACCTCCCCAATCTCCAGACATTTCAGGTAAGATTGCTCAATATGCGGCAGATAGGAGACGTACTTTGCAGTGTCTGCCAAAATTGCTTTCATATATAAAATTCCACAGGCAAAATTAAAATCAGCATAGAGTGCCAGGCTATTCTCTTCTGCTTCCACAAGAGCCAAGGCCTTTGGCCAATCCTGAACTTCAATCAAGGCATACAAATAATTAATGATACCATTTGCCCGATATCCAGCCCCTCTCTCAGGAACATAACGATAAAAATCTTGATAATATCTGCAGGCCTCTTGATAGCGCTTTAACCCCCGCAATGTCTCTCCAGTCTGATACAGAATATAGGGATCCTCTGGAACCCTTTCTATCTCTTCCAGAAGAATTGTCAGATTCCGTTCTACCTTTCCCTCCTGCAAGTATCCATCATGCTCAAAAAGTAACGGAAGGGGATAGATCGGAAGCTTAGAATCCACCTGCTCATGAATTCTCCCTACATAGTTTACACCCCGGGGGAGTAATCTAGTCGTATAAGAATAGGCATACGCCTGCTGCTTTTTCCCATCTGCAGTGTCTTCCATATAAAAATCCTGACGCTCAATCGCCCCCAGCCTGTCTGTATGTGCCAAAAACTCCTCTATATCTTTCCGTGTTCCCTGAATCAGATATTCATCTGCGTCCAACATGAGATTCCAGTCACAATCCGACTGTGCCAAAGCAAAGTTCCTGGCCGCAGAAAAATCCTGATTCCATTCAAAATCAGTCACAACTGCCCCATAAGAAGCAGCAATCTCCTTTGTCTTATCTGAGGACCCCGTATCAGTAATATAGATTTTATCAACCAACCCCTTGGCCTGCGAAAGGCATCGGGACAGGCTTCTCTCTTCATTTTTGACAATCATAACAAGGGCCAATGTCTGCATCTTTTCACCTCTGATTTATAAGTTTTATCATCCAAGCTGTGCCAATAACTTTTGGTGAAGCCTCAAAAGCTCCATGTCCTCCGGCAAAAGCGGGAAAAGCTGAGAAACGACAGACAAGGCTTCCTGAAATTGCCCCTGCTCCATCATACCTTTTACAGCTTCCTTCATCTGAACCGCCAATCCCAAGAATTCTGCCCCTGCCGTCTCGGCCGGATTCTCTACTTCATGGGTCAGCAGCCTTAAAACTTCCCGGATCACACCTGTCATTTGTGGATAGAGCTTAAGGGCTGTGCGCAGCAGACGGACCGCTTCTGCAGGCTGCTTCTGATCCAGCTTTTCCAGGGCATCCAGAACCACAAGAGTCTGACGGCAGTCTACCGGCAAAAGATGGCGCGATTTGTCCGAGAACATTTCCTTATAATACTGCATCTGATAAAAAGCTACAATACACTCCGCATACTCCCGTAAAGCCTTCATCAATTCTGTTTTCATCAAAAATCCTCTGGAAAGATCTTTTTCCAAAAGGAGCTTTTTCATCCACAGCCCCTGTATCAAATGCTCATCAAAAAGCTGCTTCAAAGCTTTCCAAAGTTTTCCAACCTCTGTATATGGAGTATCTTCTACGATTTCTTTGATACAAGTCTTCCAGGTATCTAAATCCATCCTGTCTAACATAAGAGAAAAGTCTCTCTGCTCCCACAGGGCTTTTTCCACAAGCTTACGGCGTAGGTAGGGATGTTCGATCTTTTCTTGGCATTTGTCAAAAAGAGCTACATTTTTCTTTCCTGATTTTTCCTGATAAATGAGTCTTTGAAATAATAAATAGGGGGATTCATAGGGCAGGTTTATCAGAAGCTCTAAAGCCTGATCCTCATAGGTTTCCCACCACTGATCAAGAAGTGGATAAAACTGTTGGAACATATAGTCTTCTTCCCAGGGTAATAAATTCAAAAAATACGCTGCTTTTTCATAATCTCTCAAATCTAACGCTGCCTTGGCACAATTAATTCTCCCTGGATATAATCGTTCAGGATTTTTAACCATGCTTTCATCCAAATAATGACCGCGCTCTTCCCCCGATTCTAGTGCTTCGTCTAAATGTGTCAGCGTCTTTTCAAATAGAATTCCATAATGGAGCGTTTTCTCCGAATCTTCCTTCCTTGCATACAAAACAATCAAAAAACAATAGAGCATCAATTTAGCCAACAGACATGGGTTTTCCTTTTCTACCATCATTATGGCTTCCTTCTCGGCCTGCTCAAAATCCTCTTTTCCATACAAGGTTTCAATCAAAAGTACTTGAAGTCTACCTTGAAAAATAGTATTGCCCATATCCTGACAACGCTCACGCGCCCTGCGCGAATACTCCTCTGCTTTATTCCAATTTTCCAGTCCAAAATATTCTTGAATTAGTTGTATATAATTCTTTATATAATTGGGCCGTTTTTGTATATCCTCCAAAAGTAATGGGATGTTGCGAGAATTTTTTTGTTTATTCTTTTTCTCTTCATCTCTTACATATCCATAATGGTGTACATATGAATCAAAATATTTTCCTCGCCCACCAAGAAATGGTAGTGCTTCATGTATACTATCTAAAAAACATAATTCTGGTAAGCGTTTGGCTAAACGATAAGCTTTCGAATCTGTATAAGTAATGCCATTCCAGTCATCATAACTTCTAACTGTATAATAAGCATAGTCATATTCTTTATATTCTCCACTAAGAAAAAAATCACAAATTTCTGTCACATCATCAAACCATTCATCGTCATCAATATACATAAACCATTCGCCCTTGGCCTGCTCCAAACCTGCATTTCGAGCCTTTGCAAAGTCATTGCACCAGGTAAATGGAATAATTTGATCCGTATAACGCTCTGCAACCTCCCATACCCGTTCGTCCACTCCCGTAAATACTACAATCAACTCAGCAGGAACTTTTTGCAAAAGTGGTTTTAAGGAATCCAAACATCGCTCTAAAGAACCAATACGGTTAGAAGCCAGTAACGAAATCGACAATGGCAAGTTCATATCATTATACCCCTTTCTCTGCCATCTTTCCCAACAGCCGTTGTTGCAATTTCAGCAGCTCCATATCTTCAGGCAAAAGCGGAAGAAGCTGAGATATCACCGACAAGGCTTCCCCATACTGTCCCTGATCTATCATTCCCTTTAAGGCCGCCTTCATTTGAACAGCGAGATTTAAGAATTCCTCTCCTGTAGCCTGAACTGGGTTTTTCACTTCATATACTAAGAGCCTTAGAACTTCTCTGATTACTCCTGTCATCTGGGGGTACATCTTCAAAACTATACGGAACAGCCGGACAGCTTCCACTGGCTGGTTTTGCTCTAACTTATCGAGAGCGTTCAAAATTACTAAAGCCTGGCGGCAATCTACTGGCAGTAGGTGATGGGACCTTTCCGAGAACATCTCCTCATGATACTGAATCTCGTAAAAGGAGTCAATGCATTCCGCATACTCCCGCAGAGTTTCCAACAGCTCCTTTTTCATCAGGAATCCCCTGGAAAGATCTTTTTCCAAAAGAAGCTTTTTCAGCCACAGTCCTTGCAGAGGATACCCCTCAAAAAGCTTCTCCTGGGCCTCTTCAAGCTTAGGATTGTCCGCATAGGGAGTGTCTTTTACAATCTCCGAAATGCATCCCTTCCAGCTATCCAGATCCATCCTGTCCAGCAATGGCGAGAAGTCCCGCTGCTCCCACAAAGCCTTTTCTATAAGCTGGCGCTGTAAATATGGCTGTTCAATCTCTTTGAGACAACGACGGAAAAGGAATAGTGCCTGAGTCTCCTCTGTCTCCTTTTGCTCCTCATAAAGCATCCGTTGAAACAATAGATAAGCAGAATCAAAAGACAATCCGGCAAAGAGCTCCAAAAGGTGAGGAGCATAGGCCTCTTTCCAGTGATCTAAGATAGGGTAATGCTGCCAGATCCGGTACTCCTCCTCCCAAGGAAGTAGCTCCAAAAAGTACTCTACCTTCTCATAGTCCCGAAGCTCCAGTGCTGCTTTTACACAATTTAGCCGAGCCGGATACAGACGCCCTGGATCCTTAGCGCGATCCTCGCTAACATACCCATAACTTTGCTCTTCCCATTTTTGAGGATTTTCATCCATATATACCATTAGCTTTTCAAATTCTATCCCATACTCAAGAATCTCTTTAAAAGCTTTACGCTCTTCACACATAGCAACAAGAAGGTTATAGAGGATAATTCTAACCAATTCACAGGGCTTTTCTTTTTCCAAAATAGAAAGAATCTCCTGTTCCGCCTGCAAACCTACTTTTTTTGCACAAAGCGCCTCAGACAGATATACCTGAAACCATCTCTGATAGGCATTGTCTCCCATACCCTTACAGAGCTCCCGCCCCTTGCGGCAATATTTTTCTGCCAGCTCCCAATTTCCCCCCGTACTGTATTCCTGTACAAGTTGAAGGTAGTTTTTCAGATGATCCGGGTGCTCCTCAATATCTTTTAACAACAAAGGGACATTTCTTGCTGATTTACCAATATCTTTTTTGTTTGTATCCTTAATGTATCCATAGTGATGCACATAAGACTGGAATACTTTATGGCGCCCTCCTCTGGGAAACAACTCCTCGTGAATAGGATATTCAAAATGCAGATCTGGTACCCGCCTAGCCATACGAAAAGCCGGATAATCCGAGCATTGAATCCCGCCCCAGTCTGTATAATTTCGCTGAATATAATAAGCAAATCCATACTTTCGATATTCGCCACTCAAAAAGAAATTGCAGATCTCCGTCACATCCTCAAACCACTCATCATCATCAATATACATAAACCATTCGCCTTTGGCATGCTTTAATCCTGCATTTCGGGCTGCCGAAAAATCATCGCACCAAGTAAATGGAATAATCTGATCTGTATAGCGTGCAGCGATTTCTCTGACACGCTCGTCCGTTCCCGTATATACTACAATCAGTTCCGCCGGAACCTTTACCAGAAGAGGTTTCAGGGAGTCCAGGCACCGTTCCAGGGAACCAATTCTGCTGGAAGCTAATAGGGAAATGGTAAGGGGTATCTTCATATCTCATTCTCTCCTTTTCTTCTCTATCTTTTTCTTAAAATTACAGGCGTTTTCCTTTATATATAATGATTCTCATATACGAAAGAAAGCGCCCGTCCAATGGACCGACGTTTTTTATTTACCATACGGTACACAGAAAAGAAAAAGCTGCCAAGAGGCAGCTTTTTCTGTTGTGTATTCAGCTTACTGTAACAGCTGCAGAACTCCCTGAGGAACCTGATTAGCCTGTGCAAGCATAGCCTGAGAAGCCTGAACCAGAATATTATTCTTGGTGTAAGCCATCATCTCTTCTGCCATGTCTACGTCACGGATACGGCTCTCAGCAGCAGTTAAGTTCTCGGTCTGAACGCTCAAGTTATTCAGTGTGTGATCCAGACGATTCTGAAGAGCACCGAATGTAGAACGCATAGAGGATACTGCATCAATAGCTGCGTTGATCTTGTCAATAGCTGCACGAGCTTCTTCCTGATCAGAAATATCCAGTCCATCAATTCCCAAGCTCTCTGTATCCATTGCTGCCAGAGTAACGATAATCTGAGCATCTGTAGAAGAAATCTCACCAACATGTAATTTTACCTGTACACCACTTACTGAATTTGTTGTTGTTCCAGCAGGAGAGGACAATGTAATTGTTGTTGATACTGCATTAGCACCTGTGAACTTGCTGAACAGTGTTGTGCCGTTGAAGTTAGCTGTCTTACTGATTCTGTTGATCTCAGTCTTCAACTGCTCAATCTCTTTCTGCATCTCGTCACGGTTTGTAGAAGAATAAGTTCCGTTGGCAGACTGGGTAGCCAGCTCAACCATACGATTCAGCATGGAGTGAACTTCTGTCAAAGCACCCTCTGCTGTCTGTACAAGAGAAACACCGTCGTTAGCGTTCTTCTGTGCGGTCTCAAGACCTGTGATCTGAGATCTCATTTTTTCAGAAATAGCCAAGCCTGCTGCGTCATCGCCTGCACGGTTGATTTTGTAACCAGAAGATAATTTCTCCAAGTTGTTAGCAACGGAAGTATTGTTGTTCTTTAAGTTCCTGTAAGAGTTTAATGCTGTAATGTTGTGCTGAATTCTCATAATCTTTCCTCCTTGATTGGGTTTCAGGGAACATCCTTTTCCCTGTCATGTTATAATTTTGTGCCTCTCTCTGTGTATGGATAGCCGGCTGTTGTTCCAATAGCACATCTCTATGGCACCCTGAAAATTACTTTTCATATACATTATCGTTTGATTCTGGAATAACTTAAGGGTTTTTGAAAAAAATTTTATTTTTCTTCGATTACGGGTTTAAAATTTCTATTTCACAGTGATGTTCTTTTGTTTCTTTCTCATAGCTTATCCCCACAGCCAAAATTCTTCCCGTATATTTGGGTGTTTCACCCAGCTTTCCTTTGAAGCGAAAGGCATATCCCTTATTTTTGATTTGTTTAATTGCTTCTTTCGGGGAGCTGTTCACTTTTAATTCAAGAATGATGCAATCATCACTCTTTCGTTCAGGATAAAAAATAAAATCTACAAAACCTTTTCCTGCTTTTTCCTCCCGTTCAACTCTATACTTATTACGAGCAGATAAATAGCACAAATTTACTACTGCTGATAATTCAACTTCACTATTATAAGATAAAATAGGGGCTTCTGTATCATGTGCGAACTGGAGGATCTCCTCTATCATCTTAGTATCTCCCGCTATTGTAGCGTCTAGCATTTGTTCAGATTTTCTTGCCAGACAATATACATATCCCAGGGTATTCTTAGACAGCAACAGTTCATTAAATTTATCCATTAACTCCTTATTTGGAATCATAACCTTTCCTTCTTCGTATGTTAGAAGCCCATAAACTACCATCGCTGAATAGATTTGTTCTCTTGTATTTATTTCCATAGATGCCGCTGCAAACTGTCCTATTTCTGATGCCACTGACTCTCCAGACACCATAAGGGCCAAATCATCTCTCACATCTTCAATATTATTACGAATATAGTAGAACAGTTCATCGTATGGCCCCGAACTTGTCCAATAATTCCTAAGCTGATTATCAGTCAACATATATATCTTTTTTGATATTGCCAATTCATCAAATATTCTATCTTTTTTATCTGTTTTCCCAAAAAAGGCGCCCACCATATTTGCCATTACTGTTTTCCCAAAACGTCTGGGCCTTGTAATGCAGCAATATCGATTCCGCTTTTCAAAAGAAGGTATTAATTCACTTAAAAATAAGGATTTATCAACAAAATATATATCTCGTATAACTTCTCGATACCCTTCATACGGTACACAGCTATTTAAAAACATCCCCATATTCAGCGCTTTCCTCCTTTAATTCTTTTATCTCAATTTGTTTTTTTCCCTTAGTATACTATTCGCCCCTGCTAATTTCAAGTGATACCAGGCTCTTCTTGTCCGGCAATCCCTTTAACCTCCCATAGCCATCCCCGCCGGAACAAGAATTATGATCATAACTACCACCAGCAACAAAATCATAGGCAGAAGCATCCGGGTTGTCGTCTCCTCCCCTCTGCACCGGGCCAGTTCTTTGCGCTGTTCAAAGGCCTCCTGCACTTCTGTATTCAGCATCACAGAAAGGCCTCTGCTCCCTTTCGTCAAATTCTGTTCCAAGAGGGCGGATAATTTTAAATAACAGGAGATGCGGCACCGGATTCCAAAGTTCTCATAGGCCTTGGCCTCCGCAATTCCATTTTGCATCTCACGGCTGGTCAGGGTCATTTCTTCGTAGGCATACCGCAGTACTTCCTGTCCCGTCTCCCGCTTATCCAGATAGTCCCTTACCATGAGATCCCAGGCATGCCGGATGGTGGAGCCTGCGCTCATAAGCAGAACCAGCTTGCTGACTATCCTGGCGTAATCTCGTCTCATCTGCATTTCCCGTTCCTGGGTCTTCTTTTTTAATTCCCGATCCTTTCCTGTGTAGACAAATCCTACGCATAAAATCAGGAGTAAGACAAAGGCGGCAGTCGTTGCAGGTTTCTTCTCCTGCCAGATCAAAGGTTTCCCCTGAACCTGAGCCGGAAGCTCCTGCCGCTCCTTCTCCCCGCTCTCCTGTTGAAAGCGCTCTATTTCCTGCTGCAATTCCTGCATAAACACTTCTTCCGCACTTAAAACAGGCGGCAACACTTTGACACAGGTCTGATAGACAGCAGTCTCCTCATTACAAGTGAGAACGGCTGTCAGTTCCACAAGGCTTCCTTCTTCCTTTAAGTTTTCAGAGCGGATGCTGCCGTCCAGATTCAGCACTTCATAGGAGCCCAACTCCCAGGAAAGAGTCACTGGGGTTCCTTCTATCTGGCGAATCAGATTCAGATCCTTTCTCACCTCGTTAAGGGAACGGTTCTCTCCGAGAATATAAGCATCCATATTCTTAACCATCTCTTCTAAGAGTGCCCTGCTTTCTTCTCCTGACAGTTTCTGGGGTTCGACAGATACTGTTACTTCCCTTTCCAGACCCTCCTCCATCTTTAGCTTTAATTCTGTCCGGTATGTAATCCCTTTGCGGGGTAAAAAATACCCGTCTGTAAGAAGAGTTTCTCCCCAGGAAGCAGCCAGGATAAGGGGAGTGATACATAACCCGGCCAGCACTATTTTTAATAACAGAACTGTCTTCTCTATATAGTAGTCTTCTGTCTCTTTCGCAACATCCGAGCCTGTGTGCAAAAGCTTCAGGTTCTTCTCCACTTCCTCCCTGCCCGGAATCCTCCCTTTTGTCCAGCGAAATATCTGACTGTTTAAATACTTTGCCAGGCTCCAGAGCCTGCTTTGTTTTGTATCCTTTTTTAAACCTATACTTTTCACAGACTCACACCTCTATTCTCAGAAACTCATTCCCCAGATACCAGGCTCCTCCATATAGTCCCAGGCACACAGTCATCACGCAGATTCCTGTCACGTCGTGATATAAGGGATCCAAAAATCCGGGACATCCTGTCCGAAGATAAAATATCATGGCAAAAGGGATTTTATTCATGATCCTCTGTTCATACCGCTTAGAGGCCAGGACTGCTGCCACCTGCCGCTCCGTCTCAATTGTCTCAGATATAGTTCGGGCTGTATCCTTCATAATTCCAATCAAATCTCCGCCGCCCCGTTTGGCCACTGCAAAGATTTCGGCAAAGGTCTGTGCCTCTTCTATCCCACTTCTTTCTGCAAAATCAAAGACAGCAGCCTCCATAGTCTGATTGGAATCCATTTTTCTTACCATGGCCGCCATTTCCTGAACCATATCTGTGTCTTTCGAGTACATCATCTGCAAATCCTTTACTGCCTCTCTGAGGGCATTTTCCGCAGAATATCCTGCTGCCAAAGCTGCGGCAATACTCTGAACGGCGTCTTTAAACTGTATCTTTAATTCCTTTCTGCGTCTCTCAGCAAGCGCCTTTTGTTTTTCCCGCAGGTATAGGGGCAAAACCGCCGGAAATACTAGGAAGACCCAGATGGAGTTGTAAAAGCAAAAGGCTGTAAGTCCTATGAGAGTCGCCGCCTCCAGGCAGGCCAAAAGAAGCTCCCCTTTCTTTAGTTTATATATCCTGTAATTCATCTTTCACCAGCTCCCAATTCCTGCCGCTTCCATTTTTGCTGTATGGGTTAAGATACCCTTCTTTTTCAATGTGCCTCTCACTCTGTCCCCTTTTTCACTATTATCCTCACATTCCTCAAAGGAAAAAAGTGTATTGAGCCGTATTTCTCCTTCCAGGAGGCCATCCAGCTCTGTAATCTCCAAAACTCTTCTACTTCTATCACGCAGCCGTCCCAAGTGAACAATCAAATCCACGCCAGAAGCAATCTGTCTGCGTATGGCAGACAAAGGCAGATCCATTCCCATCAGTGTCATAGTCTCCAGACGGCTCAGCATGTCTTGGGGGCTGTTGGCATGTCCTGTGCTTAGGGATCCGTCGTGACCCGTATTCATGGCCTGTAGCATATCTATAGCCTCTGCCCCTCTCACCTCTCCTACGATAATGCGATCCGGACGCATACGCAGGGCTGACCGAATCAGATCCCGTATGGTTATCTCATGATCTCCCTCCAGATTCGCATTGCGGGCTTCCAGAGTCACAAGGTTTTCTACCTTATCTAGCTTAAGCTCTGCGTTATCCTCTATGGTAATAATCCGCGCCTCCCGGGGAAGAAATTCTGACAAAGCATTTAAAAAAGTAGTCTTTCCCGATCCAGTTCCTCCGCTCACAAAAATGTTATATCCTGCCTCTACTGCCGAGTGCAAAAAGGACACGGCCTCCTCTGTGACAGATCCCCATTCTACTAATTGACTCATACGAACAGGCTGATTGGGGAATCTTCTAATCGTTATAACCGGGCCATTTAAGGCCACAGGGTCCAGAACCACATTCACCCTGGATCCATCCTCCAGCCGGGCATCTGCGATGGGGCTGGCCTTTGACACGCTTCGGTTGGAGAAGCTTACAATCTGCTGCACCACATCCTCCAACTTTTGCCTGGAAGAAAATTGCTTCTCCCACCGGCTTAAATGACCTTTCCTCTCCACAAAAATATTGGCGGGCCCATTTACCATAATCTCTGTCACCTCCGGGTCCTCCAAAAGCTCCTGAAGGAGATCCAACCTGCGCATCGTATAAAAAAGCTCCTTACGTATCCGCACTTTTTCCTGCAACAGCAGATATTCTCTGTCACTCCACGCAAAAATCTCTTCATCTATCAGCGCCAGAACCTCTTCGTCTGTCTGTTCTCTGGATAAATCCAGACGCTTTTGAACCTTTTCCTTTAAGGTCTGCTGTAAAGCTTCCCAGTTCGTTCTCATTCTTCTCCCCACGCCCTCCCTTCTGTCCGGGCAATAGTTTCCAGATTCTGTCCCCGGAAAAGCTGAATTTTTATTGTCTTTTTCTTCAATTCTTCTAAGTCCAACAGGGTTAAAATTTCTTCATATTGCAAAAGTTTTGCCTGGGCCGTCTCATCCTCACTGACAGGCATATAGATTTTTTCACATCGATCCATCAGCTCAAAAAGCCCATTTACCACTCCATCCAGATCTAATATGACAAATTCATAATTCGTCTCCCGTCCCAAAGTCTCTAAAAGACATTCCCAATCCTCCAAAGTCACCTGATGCAACTCTATGGAGGATTTCAAAGGGGGGATATAGTCCAGACTTCCCATTTGCCGGATCATTCCCTCCAGCTTGCAGGCAAATGTTTGCTTTCCCTGTTTTAGAAAATACAAAAGTTCTGACAGGGTCCAGCCGTCTCCATTCGGGTATAGAACTGGAAATCCTGAATATTCTTCCATATTTAGATACAAAGTCTTTTTCTGTTTCGCCAGTTCTTTTCCCAGCGCCAGAGCAAAGCTTGTCTTTCCCGTGCGCCCAATGGGAGAATAGACTCCTATGAGCCTCATATGTTCCAGACGCAAAGCTTTGCCCATCAGCGCCGGAGCTTGCTCTGCATAGACGTCCAGAACTTTGCGCAGAATCTTCTCGCAGGACTGGAATTTATAAACTGCCGGATATTCTGTCTCTCCACTCAAATATTCATTGTCAGACAAGAGAATCACCTGGCCAAAATCTCCCTTTTCTGTGACATCCTGCAAGTAATCAGGGGGTATTAACAGGACATCCACCGGATTCTCCTGAACAAATTTACAAAGCTTATCACAATCTGTAAATCCATGAACCGAAAAGAACGGTTCCCTTCTGTGGCTTGCGTACTCTGCAAACCGGCTGGTATAGTCTGCCTCCTGGTCGTAGATGACCATTCGTTTTCTTTTCATTTCCTTTAAAATCCTCCTACACACAACAACTCCCAGAATAACAGGGTAAGAGACAGATACGCCGCTCCCAGCACAAAGCTAAGGGCAAAAAGTCCCAGACACCAATAACGAAATTGTTGTTCCGTTCTAAAAAAAAGCGACACTTCACATCCTCCTGATTGAAAGCTCCGCTTCAGCCTTTCCAAATTACACCCTTCAAGGCTTTTGCTATTTTTAAATGGAATCATGGTTTGATTCAAACCAAAGAATCTGGCTGTGCCGGGATCGGCCCAGCCCATATAGATAATGATCGATCACACGTCAATTATAGCGGCTCTTTTTACCCCTGTCTATTATTACTATTTCACAAAATTCCAAAGGCTGCAATCCCGTAAAGTAGCCCAAGGCCGCTGATTCCAAGGCTTCCGACTGTCAAAAGGGTCAGTGGATTTAATCCTACAAAAACTGCAACCTGCTGTGAAATTAATACTGCATTTATAATCTGAATCCCAATGGCTCCAAACACCATACGAAGTAAAAAGTTTAAGATTTTCATGATGTTGTCCTGATTTTTTTATTATTATATGGAATTTATATCCAATATATTCTGATTTTTAGTATAAACCCCTGGATTCTTGCTTATACTTTTATTAGAGCAAGTACCTTTATTTATTTAGAAAGTGGGGTTTGTAGTATGGGGCTTTTAAGAAAAGAACCGGTAGAAATCGAAGAATCCATTACAAAACGAAAGCTTTTAGAAGAGCTTGACATGACTAAAAATGCACTGGATACCGCATATGCTAATTTTGAAGCAGTAGTAGATCCTGACCTGATTGACTGCTATACTTACGAAATCTACTCCGTACAAAAGCGTTACAAATTCCTGCTGGAACAGGCAAAGCAGTTGGATCTACAGACATTTTTCTAACTTTCACTGACAAAGTCCAGAGCCATACGCCCTGGACTTTATCATATTTAGGTAAAACATTCAAGGCTTTCTTGTCGAACTATTTTAGGCCAAATACCTCTATAGCTGTCCCGGACAAGACTCGTTCCAGATCGGAGGTATTGGATATGGCTCTTCTGTATTTGGCCAGCTCCACAGGAATATTCTCCGCCACATCAGAGGAAAACATAAGTTTTGAACAGCCTACCTCTCTGATCATTCCCATCACAGAAGCAATATCCACCCAACTGGGCTCCAGATACACATTGTCATGTGTCTTTGCAATGTAAGTAGCTGTATTAATAGAGCCTCCTCCAGACCCTGCGTGGGCCATCACGATCACCAGATCGGGAAAAGCTTCCGCACATTTTGCTACCTGAATGGGATCCGCAAAACTTCCTCCGTTGCCTGTATGTATCATCAAAGGCACTCCCAACTGCCGGACTATATCGCAGCAAGTCATACCATCTTTAGATGCCGGATTGACTGCATGGCCGATGGGGGTCATTTTCGCCGCCACAAATCCCAGTTCCTTTACACAGCGCTTCGTCTCTTCTGCATATTCCTCCGGGCGAAAATGTGGATTCATAGAAGCCATTCCCCAGAATTTTTTCTCTTTTCTCTGAGTCAGGCGGTAAATGCGATCGTGAATCGCCTTGTATTCCTCCACATAGGGCCGGGGAATAAAGGGCTGTACCACCGCTCCATCCACGCCATATTCCTGATAGCTGGAAATCAGCAGTTCTTCATCATTATCCAGGTCAAATGCCACATCATATCCCAGATGTCCGTGTACATCAATAATCATAATAATCCCCCTAATGATAAGTTCAAGTCTTTTTACAGCTTAGAACTTCTGTTTTTAGAATTTTGTATGGTTGCGATCAGGACGGCAGCAAACAGAATGATTCCATATAGTACCTGCTGCATGGCCTGTGACAGATTCAGGGCAGTCAATACAGAGAGGAGCACTGCGATTGTCATAGCTCCAGCCACAGTTCCCAGGTAGCTGCCACTTCCCCCTGACATTGCCACGCCGCCCAAAGCTACTGCCGCAATGGATTGGAACTGAAAGGGATTTCCCATGCCCAGATAAGCAGATCCCGTTTTCCCCAGGAGCATCAATCCTGCCAGCGCCGCGGACATTCCACTGATCCCATATGCAATGGCCTCTACCCGTTTTACGTGAATTCCAGAAAACTTGGCCACTGTCCGGTTGTTACCCAGAGCATAGAGAGCGCGTCCGTACCCCGTCTTTCGCAGAAGAAGCAAGACTATAACGGCCAGCACAATCCAGAACAAAAATGCCACAGAGATGCCAAAAAAGCTGCCTGTGGACAGCACCTTCAGAATGTTAGGCGCTTGCCCTACAATGGAGCCTGAAGTTAAGCCTGTGACAGCTCCCTGAAGTATGGTGTTAGTCCCCAGAGTCATAACGATAGATGGAATTCCCAGATAGGTTACACATATCCCATTTATCATTCCCAGCAAAAATCCCACTGTCAGGATACCAATGATTACAAGGCCAAAATCTGCGCCAGTAAATGTATTGGAGAAGGCAAAGGCCGCCATAGCCGCCCCATTAAAGATCCATGGAATGGACATATCAATACCGCCAGTGATAATAACAAGAGTCTGCCCAATAGCTGCCACTCCGATAATAGCCGCTTCTGCCAGAAGAACCTTAATATGCGATCCGCTGGCAAAGCCCGGCTTGAGAATCGAAATCAATGTAAATAAGATTGCTACTATGAAATAGCGGGAGATTGTAGTACTATTTTTCTTCCAAAATAATTTTTTATCCATTCTTCTTTCCCCCCTTTTTCATGTCAATCACGGAGCACACGCCCACTGTCATCACCAGGAATACTCCCTGAAAAACCGTAGACCAAAAAGATTTTGCTCCCAGGAAGGTCAAAAGATCTTGTATCAGACGTAAAATATAAGCGCCAACTACCGTTCCTACTACTCCTCCCATACCGCCTGCCATGCTGGTCCCTCCGATTACTGATATGGTAATAGAGGGCATGGTCAGGGCATCTCCCGCGTCTGGCGAACCTGACGCTAGCTGAGCCGTTCTCCACAGGCCTGCCAATGCCGCTAAGCCTCCAGACAGGGCAAACGTCATAATTTTCACTTTGGATACGTCAATTCCATTTAAAGCGCTGGCTTTTGCATTGCAGCCCACAGCATAGATATTGCGGACAAAACGTGTTCTCCGCATAAATACCCAGCCAGCCAGAATCAGGATCACAAGTATCATAGATAGTGAGAAGATACCAAAGTTATGTAACAGCCCGGACACATACCGCGCCGGCGGCTCCCCGCCATCAATTGGTAAAAGTTTTAACGCAATTCCCAAAAGCACATAGTTGACAGTAAAAGTAACCACAAAAGGCTGTACGTGAAAACGGGTGATAATCACTCCATTAAACATTCCAATCCCCACTCCCAGAGCAGCTATCAAAAGACTCATTAAAATCATTCCTGGGATGCTGTCCGGCATATAAAGGGCTGCTATGGAATTGCTTAGACAAATAACGCCGCCAATAGACAGGTCGATACCGCCTGCCAGCAGAACGAGTGTCTGTCCAATCCCTCCCAGTAAAAGACATAGCTGCCCGTTTGTAATTGTAATCAGCCGGGATGGTTTCATTAAGCTCGGCTGTACAAGATACATGATGATTAAAAAGAACACCAGCAGAACAAAAGAAACCACAGTTCTCTTCCCATCTGGCGTTATTTTGATCCGTCTGTCATAGTTTCTTTTTTGCATAACAACTACCTTTCTTTGGCCACAGGTCTTTTATACTGCAGCTTCACCTACAGAAACCCGAATAATATTCTCCTCTGTCATAGCACTCCCGCACAAACGTTCCTTAAACTTCCCCTCAAACATGACGTAAATGCTGTTGCACATATGCACCAATTCCTCTGTATCTGTGGAAAAGAAGAGGATGGCCTTCCCTTCCTGGCAATGGTCCAGCATAAGATTAAACATCTCTCTTTTTGTCCCCACATCAACGCCCCGGGTAATATCGTACATCAGCAAAATATCCGGTCCTACTAGAAGCTGTTTGGCTAGAACTACTTTTTGCTGGTTGCCTCCTGACAGAGTAACAACGGGAACTTCCGGGGTATCTGTTTTTATCTGCAGCTTTTCTATCATTTCTGCCACAAGTTCATTTTCTTTGGTCGCACTTAAGAAGGGTCCTTTCCGGATCTTACTTAAGGACGCCAGTGTAATATTTTCCTTCACAGACAGGGGAAGAGCCAGTCCCTGGGAACCTCTGTCCTCTGGAATCAAAGCAATGCCATTTTTCAGGGCTGCAGAAGTATCATGAAGCTTATGCTCTTTTCCCCTGATCAGGATTTTTCCGCCCACAGGCGCCGCCCCATACAGAGCTTCGAACAATGCCGCCTGTCCCTGTCCTGACAGTCCCCCTACGCCCAGGATTTCTCCTGCGTGCAGATCAAAAGAAATCCCATTCAGTTCATTGTTTCGCAAGTCCTCTACATGTAGCAGTACTTCCTCTGTCATGCAATCGCACCGCTCAGGATAATAACCTGCCATCTTGCGTCCCAGCATCAATGTCACCATCTGATCCGTGTCCATCTCGTCCCGCTTTGCCTCACACACACTTGTGCCATTGCGGAAAATAGTAATCCGTTCACAAATACTGTTGATTTCCTGGAGACGGTGGGAGATAAATATAATAATCTTTCCTTCTTTAGAAAGCTTTCTTACAAGTCCAAAAAGCCACTCCACATCTTTCTCTGTGAGAGCCGATGTGGCCTCATCCAATACTAAAATCTCAAAATCAAAGGCAAGAGCTTTCAAAATCTCGATTTTCTGACATTTGGCCAGAGGAATATCGCTTACATATTCATTGGCATCCAGATCTGTCACATCAAATTTCTCAAATAATGCTGCCGCTTTTTCCGTCAGACTCTTCAAAGTCTTTCTGCCAAATATACTCTCTCTGTCTGTCATAAACAGATTTTCAGCTACTGTGCCATTGGGGATCAGGCTCAACTCCTGGTGAACCACCCGTACACCTTCTTCCATAGCTTCCCGTGGGGTACGCCGGTGCATTTTTTTGCCAAACAGAATAACCTCGCCCTCGTCCTCTTTTTCCACGCCGCACAATATCTTGACCAGAGTGCTCTTTCCCGCGCCATTTTCTCCAAGCAGGCCCATGCAATCGCCCCGATTGGCTGAAAAATTGGCCTTTTCCAATGCATGGACATTGCCGAAGCTTTTAGAGATATGCCGCATTTCAAAATCAGCCATAACAACCTCTCCTATTAACATTTAATATCATAATAGAATCGAGGGCGCCCTGGCCCTCGGATTCTTTTCTTTTCGTGCTGCGGCAATTTATTTGCTTGCCATAAAATCTACTAAATCCTGAGCATCCACCTGAACGGGATAGTCTTTGGGCAGTACTGGCCACAGGAACTGATCCGGCCACTCAGAAGAATAATCTACGCCTTCCTCTGCTATCTTATATCCAACTCCAATCTCCTTGGAAGCAGCATCTACTGCAGTCATATCCATGCCGCCGTCTACCACTAAAATGTCTGGTGCAATGACTACATGTTGTTCTACTGTCTCGCCGTTTAATACTGCGATAGCTGTGTCCATAGCCATAACGCTCATTCCTACGTACCAGGGCGTAAATGCACCGATTACATTATTCTTTGCATTGGCGCTTACATTGCTGTTGTAAGTATCTCCATTACAGGGGACTGGATCAATGCCGGCGTCTTTACATGCATTGATGATAGCGGTTGAGTGAGACTGAGTGAAACATGCATCTACATCATTCGTAGCCAAAAGAGTACTGAACTCATTCTGAATGGTTCCCTCGTTAAATTCTCCGTCAAATTCTGCCACTACTTTAATATCAGGATAAGAATTGAATACGCCCATAGCTGTGTCATAAATTCCCTTTGATGTGGATGTGCTGGAAATCCCCCGATCCACTACAACATTTCCTGCTCCCCCAATTGACTCTGCAATAACAGTTGAAGTCAGCGCATAAGATTTTGAGCTGTCAATGGCAATGGAGTACGCCTTCTCGGAAGTTGAATTGCTGTCAAAAGTAACGACTACAATTCCCTTATCTACAGCCGCATCAATGGTTGTGTTTAGGCCGCTTTCTGAGCAGCAGTCAATAATAATGGCATCGTAATCCATTTCTATCAGGGACTCCAGAGAAGCCACCTGAGCTTCTACTGTATTGTCCGTATTGTAGATATCCAATACACATTTTGCCTTATATTCATCTGTGGCAGCTACCATCTCGGCAACTGCTTCCATCTCCTGACGCCAGCCGTTCTCCATATAAGAATTGCTCAATGCAATTTTGTATACTCCGTCAGATGAACCTGTCTCTGCCGGCGCTGTATCTTCTCCTTCGGTTGGCGCTGCATCCTCTCCCTGTGATGCTGCCGGCGCCGCAGTTTCCTGTTCTGTCTCTTTACTTCCGCATCCGGCAAGTAGGGAAACCGCCATGGTCATTCCAAGAACAAGTGCTAAAAGTCGCTTTTTCATAATCTTTACCCTTCTTTCTTTTGTTTTATATTCTCTGTTAGGATATCTGTATTTTACCCCCCCCCGGCTCCCGTCAAGCGGTTTTAAATAAACCATTATTCATATTGACTATTTCTCTCTTCTATCTATTGTACTTTTCTGGAAAAAGGCACAAAAAAACAGGAAATCCCCAAAGCATTTTCCATGTTTTAGAAATTTCCCGCATCGAATTTTTATTATTTATTGTGCAAAATACATATTGCCTCTATCAACAAATCTCTGCACCAGAAGGCATGTCCTTTTCTGGAATAACGAGAGCCAGATTCCCCTCTGCATCCTCTGCGCAGAGCAGCATACCCTCAGACTTTACGCCTGCCAGAGTAGCCGGCTTTAAGTTTACCAGAACCATCACTTTTTTCCCCACCATTTCTTCTGCTGAATAATGGGCTTTGATGCCAGACACAATTTGTTTTACCTGGCTGCCAATGCGCACTTGAGAGCAGAGGAGCTTTTTAGATTTCTTTACTTCCTCACAGGCAATGATCTCGCCAACCTGAAATTGTAATTTTGCAAAATCGTCAAAGGTAATCTCTGCCTTTGGCTCCAGGTCAATCCCTGCTGATTCTTCTGCAGCCTCTGGTTCCGCCTGTGCCGCCTGCTTTGCCTCTACCTTTTCTAAAATCTCTTTTACATCCAGACGGGCAAAGAGAATCTCCGGTTTCTCTGTAACTTTTGTCCCAGACTGATACAGGCCGAACATATTCATCACATCAAGGGAGCGCTTTTTGGCGCCAAGCTGTGCTAAAATTTTTCCAGAGGTCTCTGGCATAAAGGGCTCTAAAAGGGCAGCTCCCATACTAATGCTTTCCACCAGATTGTAGAGCACTGTGGCTAGGCGATCTTTCTTGCTCTCATCTTTTGCAAGGGCCCAGGGCATTGTCTCATCAATATATTTGTTGCAGCGCTTGAACAGCGCAAAAATCTCGGTGATGGCATCTGCCACACGAAGCTCTTCCATTTTGGCAGATACTTTTTCTGCGGCGCTTATAGCCGTCTCTTTAAGCTCCCGGTCAATGGGATCCAGCACACCTGCATTATTTACCACCCCATTAAAATATTTATTGGACATGGAGATGGTACGGTTCACCAGATTGCCCAGTGTGTTGGCCAATTCAGAGTTCATACGCTCTACCATCAGCTCCCAAGTGATGACTCCGTCATTGTCAAATGGCATCTCGTGGAGCACAAAATAGCGCACTGCATCTACGCCAAACATTTCTACCAATTCATCTGCATAGAGCACGTTTCCTTTGGATTTGCTCATCTTTCCATCTCCCTGAAGCAACCATGGGTGGCCAAATACCTGCTTGGGCAGAGGCAGATCAAGGGCCATCAAAAAGATAGGCCAGTAAATGGTATGGAAACGAATAATGTCTTTGCCAATGAGATGCAGATCCGCGGGCCAGTCCTTTTTAAACTGCTCTGTAGACTCCCCGTCACAGTCGTAGCCGATTCCTGTAATATAGTTGGTCAGGGCATCCAGCCACACATAGGTCACATGTTTTGGATCAAAGCTTACAGGAATTCCCCAGCTAAAGGAGGTCCTTGATACGCACAGATCCTGAAGACCCGGAAGCAGGAAGTTATTCATCATCTCATTTTTCCGTGATACAGGCTGTATAAACTCTGGATGAGAATTAATATGCTCAATCAGACGATCCGCATATTTGCTCATTTTAAAGAAGTAAGCTTCTTCCTTAGCCGGCTTAACTTCTCTGCCACAGTCAGGACATTTACCGTCCACTAACTGGGATTCTGTAAAAAAAGATTCGCAAGGTGTACAGTACATTCCCTCGTAGTATCCCTTATAAATATCTCCCTGATCGTACAGCTTCTTGAAAATCTTCTGTACTTGCTTTTCGTGATCCTTGTCTGTGGTGCGAATGAATTTATCATAAGAGGTATTCATCAGATCCCAGATCCGGCGAATCTCTCCTGCCACGTTATCTACAAACTCCTGAGGAGACACACCTGCTTCTTTTGCTTTCTCTTCAATCTTCTGTCCATGCTCATCTGTACCAGTCTGGAAGAACACATCGTAGCCCTGCATCCTCTTAAAGCGGGCAATGGCATCTGCCAGTACAATCTCATAAGTATTTCCAATATGAGGCTTGCCAGAAGTGTAAGCAATGGCTGTCGTCATGTAATATTTTTGTTTTTCCATCTCTCTTTCCCTCTTCACTCCATTTTTTATTATTTAAATAAGGCTATCACTGGAATTTTTGTTTGTCAACACATATTGACTGAATTTTCTCAATAGAATACATAATAACCTTTCAGGAGAATCCATCTTATGAAATCAAAGCGCAAAAAACTTCTCTGGGCAGGAACATTATTATTGTTCACTCTTTTCTGCTCTCTTTTTCTCCTCCATTACCTGCAAAAAAGCAATGTACAGAAAACGAATGAGGAATTTTCCAAATTTACCCACGAACTTTTTGTAAATAAAATCTCAGCCAATACTTTAACTTTGCACTATACCTTATCTGATCCAGCCGCAAATGGCATAGAAGATGCACCTGTCACGTTTGGTCCTTATCTCCCCGAATCTGCTGGGAATTCTGCCGCCACTCTGGAAAATGCTTTGGAAACCCTCTCCTCATTTTCCCGACAGGAACTTTCAGAAGCCAATGGCCTTACTTATGATATTTTGAATCTGCAGATTCAAAATGAATTGGCCCTGACTCCCTATACGCTCTACGGGGAATATTTTAGTCCCACTCTCGGAACTCAGGCTCAGCTTCCCATTCTATTGGCAGAATACACTTTCCGAACAGAGGAAGATATTCAAGATTATTTGGCTCTCCTCTCACAGCTTGACACTTACTATGAAAGCCTGATGCAGTTTGAACAGGAAAAATCTCAGGCCGGGTTGTTTATGTCTGACGAGACAGCGGACGCCATTATCTTACAATGTCAGGATTTTATTGCACATCCTGCCCAAAATCTTCTTCTGTCTACCTTTGAAGAACGTCTGGAGGCTTTGGACTTCCTGTCGGAAGAAGAAAAAAAGGCTTATGTGGATTCCAACCGTGCCGCTGTGTTTGGTCATGTATTTCCGGCCTATGAACAGCTCATTGACGGCTTAAGCAAACTTAAAGGAACTGGTACCAATCCCTATGGCCTTTCTTATTATGAACAGGGAAAAGACTACTATACCGCTCTGGTAGCTTGTACTGTCGGCACCGGGAGGACTATGGAAGAGGTCAAAGCGCTCATCAATGAACAGATGGATTCAGATTTACATACCATAGCCAAAATTATTGGAAACCACCCAGAGCTTTTACAGACAGCATCCCGATCTATTGAACAGATGGAACCACAATTTATTCTGGAGACACTGGAACAGAAGATCCAGAAGGATTTTCCTTCCGTGGAACATGTTTCTTATGAAGTTAAATATGTAGATCCTTCTCTGGAAGCATATTTAAGCCCTGCTTTTTATCTGACGCCGCCTATGGATCGAATGAATGAGCATACCATTTATATCAATCCTGCCGGAAATTATGACAGCCTCTCACTCTTTACCACTCTGGCTCATGAAGGTTATCCCGGGCACCTGTACCAGACCATTTATGAAAATTCCTGTGACCTTGATCCTGTGCGCAATCTCTTTTATTTTGGAGGTTACATCGAAGGTTGGGCTACTTATGTGGAGCGGTACTCCTATTTCTATACAACTCTGGATCCTGATATGGCCGCTTTACTGTCAGCCAACAGTGGCATTTCTTTAGGGCTGTATGCTAAGCTGGATGTGGGCATCCACTATGACGGCTGGACCCCCGAGGATGCCTCCGACTTCCTGGCTAATTATGGAATAAATAATGATAACACGGTGCACTCCATTTACCAGGCAATCGTCCAGAATCCTGGAAATTATCTGAAATACTATCTGGGCGCCGCAGAAATCCAAAAATTAAAAGAGCAGGCTAATGCTGCTCTCTCTGACGAATTTGTATTAAAAGATTTCCATGAATTCCTGCTCTCTGTGGGGCCGGCTCCCTTTCCTGTGCTGGAATCTTATCTAAAAGATTGGCTAACATCCTGACCTATGATTCGGACAGTGATTACCTGGAAAACTGCAACAGTACATTGAGCAATAACCAATTTGCCCGGAAGGGCTTCATGAGGTTCCAATACCCAATGCCCAAAAATTCGTAGGCAATCGCTGTCCGAACTTTTGCTTCTATACTTCTTACATCCTCAAACCATACTTGATGAGCCGCTCCGTTTTGTAGATAACTATACCAGGGACTTTGAGCCACATCATCATACTGGATCGGCGCGCCGCTTATTGCCGCCCGACGAAGAGCCTCTATATTTCCTATGATCTCGGCCTGTGACACTCCGCGCTCAAAAGGCAGACGCCAGTCATAGGCATAATTGGGGATTCCCATGAGAATCTTGTCTCTGGGAATCACTGTAATTGCATAATCCAATACTTGACGAACCTTATTCAATGGAGCAATCGCCATAGGAGGCCCATACATATAACCCCACTCGTAAGTCATCAAAAACACTTGATTTGCGCTGGCCCCAAGAGGCCCATAGTCCATTCCCTCATAGAGAAGGCCTTGTTGTTCTTCCGAAGTCTTTGGGGCCAGGGCAACGGATACCTGATAATCTTCTTGATTCATGACCTCTCTGAGCCGCTCCACAAAGGCTACATAGCCTTCCCGATCTTCTGGAAGAATATATTCAAAATCCACATCCACTCCTGCGTAACCTTTTTCTCTCACAGTTTCCAGCAGATTTTGAATAAGAGTCTGTTGTACTTCCCAGTTCTCAGACACCTGTTTCACAAGCTGATTGTTAAAAGTCCTCTGGTCACAAAATGGTGTTAATACTAGAATCGGACGGACATTCATCTGCCAGGCCAGTTGTATCATCCAATCTTCTGGTATCTGTGGGGGAAGCAATTCCCCATTTGTGGTAAATCCATAGGAGAAAACTAAAAGCTCGTCCAGATACAGCAAAGCTTCTCTGAGTATATCCTTTTGAATAAAAGGATAAGCATATCCAATCACATAGAGTTTTTGTTCTTCCTGTCCCTCATATTGGATAACCAGATTTTGCCCGGAAATGAGAGATTCCCGGTTCAAAAGATAGGGATTATTCTGATACAGCTTTCTCTCACTCAGTCCATACATCGCCGCTATCTCTGTCGCCGTCTCTCCTTCTTTCACTGTGTGAACCAGGGAAGGATTCAATACCAATATTGACATTCCTACAGGAAGATAGGGAAGATCGGTCAATTGGTTGTCAAAAATAAGCCGCTGGGATGAAACGCCATATAAGGCAGCAATACTCTGCACAGTCTCTCCCGGTTGAACAATATGTATTTTCATTTTGCCTCCTAAATTAAAAGTTCTGCAGCTACTGCATCATTCCTGCCAACACAATACTGGCTATGATTCCAGCCAGAGTGGCCAGGAGTGCTCCAGTCAGGGTGTGGCGGGTTTTCCTCACTTTTGCTGTCATAAAGTAGACACTCATGGTATAAAAAATCGTCTCTGTACAGCCCATCATAATAGATGTAATCAGCCCCAGACGAGAATCTGTCCCGTATTTTTGAAAGATATCAAGGGCAAGTCCCGTAGCCGCTGAGGATGAAAACATACGGACAATAGCAAGGGGCACAAGCTCTGAAGGAAAATGAATCAGCCCTGTGACCTGGCTTAAAGCTCCTGCCAGAAAATCCAGAAATCCCGAAGCCCGCAGGACGCCTACAGCCACCATCAGCCCCACCAAAGTTGGCATAATCTGGATCACGGTCTGAAAGCCATCCTTTGCTCCCCGGACAAAATCATCATAAACTGGACGTTTCATCAAAATTCCATATGCAACTACGTAAAATATCAAAAAGGGAACGATTAAATCTGAAATATAGAGAATAATTTGAATTGCCGCCTGCATCACAAAATCGCCGCCAAGATCTTTTTTCTATTTTATGATGCAGGGGCATGAAATATGTCTAGAATCCTTGCTTTAGCTTTTCATTTGCTTCTTCCACATTCATCTTTGAAAGGATACAGGTAATCACCACATTGATGATCAGTGGAATCCAAAGGTACATGAAATACAGCATATAGATACAGGATTCTGGTTGTACCGCCAGACTTCCTTCAAATCCGCTTGCAGCCAATAGCCAGCCTGCAATAGCCGTTCCAAGACCGCCTCCAAGCTTCACTCCCAGAGAGGTACAGGAATACATGGTTCCATCTACCCTTTTGCCCTTTGTCAGATATGTATATTCGGAGCAGGAGGCTATTACCGCGTTCATATCGCCCTGCCAGGGTCCCTGTCCCAGAGCTGCTACACCAGTAAAAAGAAGCATAAGGGGAACGTTGCCAAGGTATCCTGCCACTACCACCATAGCCCGACCAAAAGCGGCCAGCATGTAGCCTCTCAAATTCAATTTGTACATGCCCTTCCACCTGGCCACCAAAGTGGGGGTAAATATAAGCGCTAGTATTAGTGGAATATTCATAGCCCATGAAAATACGCCGAAGAGATTTTCATTTTTCAGCACATAGGTCATATAATAAATACCCATTCCTATCATAGCAGAATACACCTGCTGAAGAATATAGACCCCACATATCATCAGGTAAAATTTATTGGAGGCCAACAGTTTTGCCGCCGTAATGAGCCCATACTTTTCTTCCGGCACAAATCCCTCTTCGCGAAAGGATTCATTCAGCTCTTCATCTGAGAGTTCCTTTACAGACAGAACGGAAAGTGTATTAACCACAAGGCCAATCAGTGCATAAATAATGGCAACAGTTCTCCATCCAGCTGCCCCACCCCCACAGGTAGCCACTGCCCTTATGGTAACAGACTGAATTAGCAGACTTGTGGAAAATGCAAAGATAAACCGGCAGGATCCCATCTGTACCCGCTCTTTGCTATTCTTTGTCACAAGTGCGGTAAGGGCTGAGTAGGCAATATTATTAGCTGTATAAAATACTGCATTTAAAAGTGTGTAGGCTATAAAAAACCATGTATACTGGGCAAATTTTCCCAGATTCAGAGGGATTGCAAAAATAGCTGCCAAAGTGATCGCACAACCGATATACCCATAGAGCATCCACGGTCTCGCCTTTCCGAGCCTGCTTTTGGTCTTATCAATCATAGCTCCGAAAAAGATGTCTGTCACTCCGTCAAATAGCTTGGAAGCTGCAATTAATGTCCCCACAATTCCCGGGTTCAGACCCACAGTGTTCGTCAGGTAAATCATTACAAAGGAGGATAAGAATGCATATACTACATTTCCTGCAATATCTCCAGAACCATATCCCACTTTGTTGTACCATTTTAAATACTTCTTCTCCTGCATGAAAACCCCTCCTTTCCTGCTAACCTTTCTTAAATGGTACAAGTTTCATACAAAAGGTAAATTTCTTTTCATCAAACTGATAAGAATCCATCAACTCCGGCCCACAGCTATTTGAGCCCATTCCGTTCTGGGCATAATCCAGACACAGTACTGTGCTGCCTGAAGGCTCCAGCTCATAATGATGCGCTTTCTTCTCCAATTCCTCCTGTGTATAAATGGATGCGTTAAAAGAAAAGGGATGTTCCGATACTGCTGCCAGCCCAGATTGAACATCTGATAGCATCACATAGTCGCAATCCATATGGCTTCCATTTTCCTGAGGGCGAATGTAATCTTCATGGAGTTTTTCAATCGGTACATGGTACAGCCCATGGCAGGATGCTCTGTGTTTATCACAGTAGCTCTCATATGGTCCCATGCCAAAATAGGATACCTGAGCCAGTTCTTTCTTTAAAAACAGGCGTACTCCAAATCTTGGAAGCTCTGGGAATTCCATATTACGCTTCACAGAGAAGGTAAAATAGATTCCTCCACAGGCATCTATATGCCAAAGGGCATCCACCTTCATGATTGGCTGTATGGAGGCTGCCGCTACAGACATACGGCAGCGAATTTCTACTAATGAGCCTGTCTGGCAGCTTTGGACATCATAGGCTCTCACATAAGCCCGGTCATACTGCGCCCTCCTCCATTCCTGCTTGATATACATGTCATTATCTATAGGTGCGCGCCAGATATTCAATTCCATGGGGCGATTCAGATATTCTCTACCAGCAAAATGTATCTGTGAAAACATTCCCGTCCGCTTATCAAAGAGATAAGTAAAGTTCTTTCCCTCTAAAATAATATCTTTATCCGTTTCTCTGATTTTTTTCCTTGATAGGTTGTTCTTGGAGGTCTCAAGCAATTTCAGAGACGTCTGATTCCTGTTATCCTGTGTCTGCAGTAAGATTTCCTCATATCCCAGCAAATGCCCTTCTGGGACGAGCGCTGTTTTTGTTTTCTGAACATAAATAAGCTTTAGATATGACCGTCCCGATTCTGGGATTGTTATCTGTAATGAAATACTTCCAGCCTGATCTGGTTTTATGGAGAAGCCAGAAAGTATTCCTTTCTCCCGGCAAACACCATCACAATTGACTTGAAAATGAATCTCCAGGTAATCTTTCAGATCCGTAAAATCCATATAATTTTTGAGCGTAAGTATCCGTGTATCCTGGTCAAAAGAAATTGCCCTCACTGGACGATATACATTTCTGTATTCTAAAAGCCCTGTATGAGGTGTGCGATCTGGATATACCAGGCCATCCATGCAGAAATTTCCGTCATGGATTGTCTCCCCATGATCCCCGCCATAGTAATAAATCGTCTTCCCCTCTTTTGTTTTCCCATGTGCGATGGCATGGTCGCACCACTCCCACACGAATCCTCCACACATAAGGTCGTTGTTGTGGAACACCTTGAAATAATCCTCCAGATCTCCCGGGCCGTTCCCCATAGCATGGCAATATTCGCAAAGAATAAAAGGCTTGTCGGGTTTCTTTTCCAGATATTCCTGTATCTCTTCAAAGGAGGGATACATTCTGCTATATAAATCCAGGCAAGAGAAATCGTATGACACCCCTCGCTTCCGATGCAGGGCACTCTCATAATGAGTCAATCTGGAAGCGTCATATTCCTTCGTCCATCGAAGAGCCTTCTCAAAATTGCAGCCATATGCGCTTTCGTTTCCCATAGACCAAATCACAACACAGGGACGGTTTTTATCGCGTTCCACTAAAAGCTGTACCCGGTCGAGAATAGATGCTTCCCACATGGGATTATCGGCAATGGGCTCATTCCAGTGCTCAAATTTATTGGCATCCGAATTATCTTTATAGTAGATTTCTGAGGGACCATGACTCTCAATATCTGCCTCATCAATGACCAGAAAACCATATTTGTCGCACAGTTGGTAAAATACAGGGGCGTTGGGATAATGACTTGTTCGGATTGCATTGAAATTATGCTGTTTCATCAAGGTCAGGTCTTTCATCATCTGCTCCTGGCTGATGGTAAAGCCTGTCACCGGATCAGAATCATGGCGGTTGACGCCCCGAAATATGATTTTCTTTCCATTGAAATACACAACCTTGTCAATTATCTTTATCTCCCGAAGCCCGACATAATCTGTGATAACCTCTTCCTCAGTCTCAATCACCAGAGTATAGAGATATGGCGCTTCCGTATTCCAAAGAATGGGCTGCGAAAGGTTTAGTACGGCTACAGATTTTCCCTGTAGCTTTGCCTTTTCCACCAGGTTGTTTTCTCTGTCATAGAGAGACACGCTTGTAGGAATTGCTTCCTGAAAATATTGCAATTCAACTCTTATCTCTGCCCCCTCTTTACTCAGATCAGTTTTCACAAAATAATCCCGGATAGCCTGCTGGGGTCGTTTTAACAGGTACACATCGCGGAATATGCCACTCATGCGAAATTTATCCTGATCCTCCAGATAGCTCCCGTCACACCATTTCAACACAAGCACTGCCAGTCTGTTTGTTCCCTCCACAATGGAAGCACTTACATCGAATTCACTGCTACAATGCGATACCTGGCTGTACCCGATATAAGTTCCGTTAAGCCATACATAGAAACAGGAGTCTACCCCTTCAAAATTCAGATAGGCCTTCGGTGCATCTTCATCTTTTTGATAATCAAACTCCTGAACATAGACTCCACAGGGATTATCCTGGGGAATGTAGGGCGGATCAAAGGGAAATGGGTAGCGAATATTCGTATACTGATGTGAGTCATACCCTGCTATTTGCCATGTTCCTGGTACTTTGATCCAGTCATAGGGAGAGACATTAAAATCTGTCTCATAAAATGCATCCTTCAGCTCATAGATGCTTTGATAGTAACAAAATCGCCATTTACCGCTTAACATTTGCAGCCGATCCGAATCTTCCCTTCTCTCCACAAGCGTATCCATTCGCAGGGACGCCGGGATATAATAAGCCCGAGCCGGCATGGTATTCTCATGCAGTACACTTAAGTCTTCGTAATATCTTGGTATAATCATTTTCAGCCCCCCTAATTGCTATCTCGCGATTGAGACAAATAATTCTCTGTCAAGAGATGTATGTTTCTGCTACGATCTTTTATCTAAATTATAGTGATTGAATGGCGAACCGTCCATAAACTGCATTAGACAAAACATGCACAAAATGATACAATACAGAAAAGGAGTTGAAGCAATATGTATATTAATTCTGCATATTTAAATAATTCATTAGTGGATTTTAAGGACAAAAGCAGACCGCTCATTGTAGGAAGCTGTGGAACTTATCATTTATACACACGCCCAAAACTTCCCACCTACCGTCCGAAAGGACGTCTGGATTTTCAATTGTTGTATATTGCTTCTGGGAAGGCACATTTTTATTTTGATAACAGTGAAAAAGATACCCTTGTACATGCAGGGAATATGGTAATCTACCGCCCAAAGGAGCCTCAGAAATATATCTACTATGGGGATGAACAGACAGAGGTATACTGGGTTCACTTTACTGGAAGTAATGTAAAAAACATACTTCGAAGCTATGGTATCAAAGACCAAATGCGGGTGATCCCAACTGGAACCTCTTTAGATTATACGAGAATTTTTAAACTAATGATACATGAACTGCAGCGATGCCAGTCACATTATCCTGAATTTCTAACACTGTTGCTTCGGCAGCTTTTTATCTTGATCCACAGGCAGCTTACAAGAGAACGCAAGCTGAAGAATGAATATCTGGATGCAGAAATGGAGCTTGCCATACAATTTTTTAATGATAATTATAATACGGAGGTCAATATTGAAGCGTATGCAGCTTCCAGAGGCATGAGCGTCAGCTGGTTTATACGCAATTTTAAGCAATATACTCACACGACACCTATACAATATCTTGTATCCCGGCGTATTACAAATGCCCAGATGCTGCTTGAGACTACGAACTATAATATTACAGAAATTGGACGTATCGTGGGGTATGACAATCCTTTGTACTTTAGCCGGATATTTCGGAAGCAGAAGGGGGTGTCTCCTTCGGAGTATCGGAGGCAGGGGTAGTGTAATTTTTATTTATGATTATGATATTTGTACAGGATATGTTTACGTTCAGAATCGTGTCCGCTTCCCATCCATCATCTTACAATACACCACTGCCACTGCCGTACTCACTGCTGTGGCCACAATCGCCGGTCCTACAATTGCTGCTGGATTCACGCTCCCGTACTGGCTCCGGTAGGCGATAATATTAACAGGAATTAACTGCAGGGACGAAATATTGATTATCAAAAACGTGCACATTTCATTGCTGGCCGTTCCTTTAAGTACAGGTGGTCTGATCGTTTTGCCGTGGAGCGCTCCCCCCTTTCTCCTCTCCTCCTCCAGTTCCTCCAGCGCTTCCATGGCTTTCAGTCCTGCAGGTGTGGCTGCCCAGCCCAGGCCAAAAATATTGGCAATGATATTTGTAGTTATATACTCCCTTGCCTTATGTCCTTTTGGAATTCCAGGAAACATAAAATTAATAAAAGGTTGGAGCTTTCGGGCTGCCTGTTGGATCATTCCACTCTTTTGTGCAATCTCCATCAGCCCCACCCAGAGAGACATGACCCCCACCATAGTAATACATAAAGTGATGGCATCCTTGGCTGAATCCAGGGCTGCATCTGTAATATCCGGCAGCTTTCCCTGAAATGCTCCATATACAATTCCAATCAGCAACATAGCTGCCCACAAATAATTTAACACAGTCTGCACCGCTTTCTTTTCATGCTATTCTGTATCAATATATTTTTTTCCCCGCAATTCTATGTTTCCTGATTCCTCTTTTACCCTCATTTTCCCTTTTTTATCATTATTTTTCCTATATCAGGTTATTAACAAATTATTAAGATATCTTTCTTGAATTTTCTATTGGAATCTTGATTGAATTTTGTTATACTTACAATCATCAAGTGTTACCATCAAATAAGGAGGAGAAGCTATGAAGAACACCGGAGTAGTCAGAAGACTCGATGAGCTGGGGCGTATCACACTTCCAATGGAATTGCGAAAAGTATTCAACATTGAAGAACGTGATTCTCTCGAGATCTATGTTGAAGATGACAAAATAATTTTAAAAAAGTATGCACCTACGGATATTTTCACTGGAGAACGCGAAGATCTTATTGAATTCCATGGTAAGATGGTTTCCAAAAAGACTATTGAGGAATTGGCAAGACTTGCTAATATTCTATAAATTTGCATACTAAAACCGGCATCCTTATGTGGCTGCCGGTTATTTTTTATCATGAATTTGCTAAAACTCATTCTTTATATCCGACCCTACTCGATTAGCGCCTGATACACATCCCTCTTGGAAATGCCTCTGTCTTTTGCCACTAGGCGCATGGCCTCTTTTCTGGATATTCCCTGATCCTCATAGAGCTTCATGTGCTCTTCTATGGCTAGTTCCATCCACGCTTCTTGATGTTCTCGCTGAATGTCTTTTTGACTTCTTCCTTCAATTACCAAGACACATTCTCCTCTTGGCTCCTCTGTCTCATAGTAAGATAAAATTTTCTTTATATCTGTGCGAAAGGCAGTCTCATGCTTTTTCGTCAATTCCCGGCAAAGAGTTATTCTTCGATTTCCCAGTACTTCATATAACTCTTCTAGCGTTCGTTTCAGTCTGTGAGGAGCCTCATAAATAATGATTGTCCTGGTCTCTGAAGGTAATTCCTCCAAAATAGATTTCCGCTCTTTTTTATCCATGGGCAGGAACGCTTCAAACGCAAAGCGGCGAGTGCCAAGCCCTGAAAGTGTAAGAGCTGTAATACAAGCACAGGCTCCAGGCAGAGAAGTCACTTCAATCCCCTCTTCCGCACACATTTTCACCAGCTCTTCCCCCGGATCAGAGATTCCCGGCGTCCCGGCGTCTGTAATCAGAGCAATTTTTTTCCCCTGCTGTATCTGATCAATTAGTTCTTTTGCCTTGTCGTACTTATTGTATTCATGATAACTGGTCATAGGTGTATGAATCTCAAAATGATTCAGAAGCTTCTTACTGTTTCGCGTATCTTCTGCAGCAATTAAATCTACCTCCTTTAAGATACGAAGCACACGGAGTGTGATATCCTCCAGATTTCCAATGGGCGTTGCACATAAATATAAGGTTCCCTGCTTTTTTGCCTGTATGTCCATTTAACTCTCCAATCAAAAGGCCTTCTGTCAATATCCATAAATATCATAGATCTCATCTGTATACACACCCTGTTCCTTATATACAATCAAGGGTTTTTCCACTGTAATCCTGGATTTTCCACCCTGCAGGGCTTCCAGTAGAACCATATTAGGTTCTTTATCCACAAAAGGATATACCAGCCTCATTCTCTTTGGTTCCAACTGATAGTGCACGAGAGTATTCATTATCTCTGCCAACCGAAAGGGCCGATGCACCATATAAAACCGTCCTCCCGGGCGCAATACTTTCGAAGTCTGTCGAACTACATCATCAAGAGAACAAAGTAGCTCGTGGCGTGCAATAGCTTTGGGGAGCTCTGGATTTACCAGGCCGTGATTTTCTGTCATATAAGGTGGGTTGCAAGTAACTACATCAAAAGAAGCAGCCCCAAACATAGCTGCTGCTTCCTTTATATCACCAGAGATAATCGAAATAGTATCTTCCAGATGATTGTATGCCACACTTCTCCTTGCCATATCAGCGCTCTCTTCCTGAATTTCAAGACCAGTAAAATCCCTGCCCTCTGTCTTTCCCCGAAGGAGAATGGGAATAATACCTGTGCCCGTCCCCAGATCCAGAACTTTTTCTCCTGATTTTACCTTTGCATAGCCAGAAAGCAATACCGCGTCCATACCAAAACAAAACTTTTGAGAATTCTGGATAATTTGATACCCGTTCCTGTGTAGCTCGTCCAGACGTTCTCCTTCTTTTAGCTTAATTGTCATCCAGCTTTGATTTCCCTTCCTGTCGCTCCAGTGCTTCCAGCTTTTTTAATTCCTTATCGGCAATATCATTCTTATCTTTTCTGCGTCTGGGCTTAAACTTTAATTCTTCTACCTTATACTCCCGAATCTCCTTTTCATCACCTTCCAAGGTGACAATTACTTTTACCTTTTGACGCAGTACATTCACACTCTGAACTTCGCCTTTTAAACCATCGTTTGTAGTTACATGATCACCCAGACCTGGCAAATGGCTGTTCAGCTCTTCATATGTCTCCTGTTCATGCTTTAAACAGCACATTAATCTTCCGCAAACGCCTGAAATCTTTGTAGGATTCAAGGATAAATTTTGCTCTTTTGCCATCTTGATCGAAACAGGAATAAACTCTGATAAATGCGTATGACAGCACAACTGCCTTCCACAGATACCGATTCCACCTACAATCTTTGTCTCATCCCGAACGCCAATCTGGCGCAGCTCAATCCGGGTCTTAAAAACAGCAGCCAAATCTTTCACTAGTTCCCGAAAATCAATTCTTCCGTCTGCTGTAAAATAGAATAAGACCTTATTATTATCAAAGGTATATTCTGCCTGGATCAGCTTCATTTCCAATTTATGTTTTTTGATTTTTTCTAAACAGATTTGAAAAGCTTCCTTTTCTTTCTCACGATTCGCTGCTTCTTTTGCGTCATCCTCCGGGGTTGCAATTCGGATCACTGATTTCAAAGGCTGAACAACCTTTGACTCCTCCACCTCTTTCGTGCCAACTACCACATATCCATATTCCACACCTCTGGCAGTCTCTACAATGACATGTTTCCCTTTGTCAATATTTAAATCTCCAGGGGAAAAATAATAGATTTTTCCCGCATTTCGAAATCTGACGCCAATGACTCTTTCCATCTCAATTCTCCTTTATAGTCAGCAGAAGAAGCTCCATCGTCAACTCAAAATTTACATTCGCTTTTAAGCGTACTTTTGCCTTCTCCAGCGCTTCTATTACTTGCTCCAGACCTTCATAAGAACTTTTTGAGGCCTGAGTTCTAATATAATTAATCTCTTCTGTAAATACAAGGGTATCTACCTGCCTTGTAGCTTTGAATAAAAGCACATCCCGATACCAGAGAATGATAAGATCCAGATAGTCGTTGATGTCCGCTTTATAATCTGCCACTTTGCGGATGGCTTCTGTAATCTCATAGATCTCCATATCTCTTATATGGCGCATCAGATGAATCGCGTGATCTCTTAATTCTCCGAAATGTTCCGACCGTGCCAGCTTCCAGGCCTTTCCTACATTACCTCTGGCAAAAGCCACACAGACATCCGCCTGATAGTCTGGAATATGCAACTTCTCCATAAGAAAATTTCGAATTAAGCTACTTTCCACAGGCCGCAGTTTTAATGTAACACAGCGGGATAATATCGTAGGCAAAAAGGCTTCTGAATTCGTCGTCAACAACAAAATAATGCCATAAGCCGGAGGCTCTTCTATGGTCTTCAAAAGGGCATTTTGTGCCTGTACCGTCATCTTTTCCGCCTCATCCACCAGATAAATCTTATAGGGGCTGCTGTATGGCCGGATCTGGATATCATTGCAGAGCTGTTCCCGGATGTCTTCTACACCAATGGAATTGGGCTTTTCATGAAACACACGAATAATATCTGGCTGATTTTCACTCTCTGTCTGTCGGCAGGAACGACATTGGCCACAGGGCTCATCCTGTCTCTTTTCGCATTGGAGGGTTTGGGCAAAGGCTGAAGCCAGGAGGTTCTTTCCTGCTCCCTCTTCTCCGTCAAGAATATAGGCGTGGGAAATTTTATTCATACGAATTGCACTTTGTAGATGGTTGATAATCTGTTCATGTCCGATAATTTCGGTGAATTTTGCCATATATTCTCCCTCCTTTTTATTTCTGTGGTGTGGGCTCGAATTCGCTTTGCTCTTCTCGCTTTTGCGGTTTGGAAATAAGATATAAGATTTATGTGGCCTCTCTTTTGGCCGCAGTGCAGCTCGAATCCGCTTCGCTCCTTCTCGCTCACGGGCTTCGCCCTATGGAAAAAGTCGAACATGAATTTCTTACATGCAAGCATGACGAAATTTCATGTTAGCCTTTTTCCGCACTGCTCATTGCTTTCGTGTACATTATACCATATCTGTTTTGGGATGGACAGTGTTTTATTGTGTTTCTAGTTCTGTAATGTAATAGGTTATTTCTGCTATGCACTCCTGGAGGTTTTTATTGTTGAATCTTTTTTCTATTCCCAGTTTTTGAATCTGTTCTTCGGCAAAGTCTTCGCTGTCTGTCAGGAATCTTCGGCAAAGTTCGGCATATTGAGGCGTCTCTTGAATCCGCTCCCGATCTAAAGCCCGCTGTAAGCGCTCTCCGTCTTCCACTTCTATATAGATAGGAACTACACTCGTTTTTCCATAATAGTTTCTCGCTGCCTGGAAGGAAGAGAGGACTCCTATCATAATGTAATGATTCTTTTTTAAGTCAATTTGGTCGCTGTCTGCGGTAAAATATTTCCACACTCCATGTATGGTGTGATAAGCCCGCATTTCAATTAGTTTACCTGCTGCTTTTATCTTTTCTAATTCATTTTCATCCGTAAAATAGTACTCCAAACCAGACGTCTCACCGGATCGCATAGGACGTGTCGTATACATTACAAATGGTTTAAGGCGAAGGTCCTGATTTTCTAACAGGCTTTTATAAATGGTATCCTTTCCTGTAGAGCTTTTTCCCATCACATAAAATAGTTTTCCCATCTTTCCTCCAATGTTGCAGAGTACCATCACTTGGTATCTTAATTCAAAACAAAAATCTGAGTTCCTTTTATAAGACCATGTATTTCCAAGCCAGCTTCCTGATATATCTGAATCTGTCTTAAAATTCCTGGAAGGATCATTTCTCCTGGGGCAAGTAGTGGTATTCCCGGAGGGTAAAGGTAGGTAAAAGCTGCCGCCGTTCTTCCTTCACATTCTTTCATATCTATAAGTTCTCTGACATGTTCTAATGCGGTACCCATCCTGACTGGTGCCCAGGTCCTTTCTATTTCTTGGACTGCTACTGTTTTTGGAGCTGTTAATTTCTGGCCTATCTCCGCATCCAGTTCATGTAAGGCTTGGCTTAAACGCATAAATCCTTCTTTTGTATCAGCCACACTTGAGATTCCCACTAAATAATAAGGCGTCGCCATTTCCATTTGAATATGATACCGCTCTAATAAAAGTCTTGCAAGCTCAGTTCCGGTAATACCAGAATTTCCAGTAGAAACCAATAATTTTGACTGATCAAAATCCCACACAGCCTTTCCCCGGGCAAAATTTTCGCCCTCCAGAGACAAATTGCACAAATCCTGACACTTTTCCCGAAAATCTTTCAACTGACAAATATAGTCCCGAAAAAGTTCCTCTCCCTTCTCTTCCAGCAGTTCCATACACCTATCAATAGATGCCATCAGAACGTAAGAAGGGCTGCTACTCTGATAGACAGAAAGGTAAAATCGAATCTTCTCCCGATTCGCCAGCTTCCCATTTATATGGAGAAGGGCTGTCTGAGTCAGAGATGGCAATGTCTTATGAACACTGTGAATGACCACATCTGCCCCTGCGGTTAACGCATCCTCTGGGAAGTATTCAGAAAACGGAAAATGAGCACCGTGGGCCTGATCCACAATCAAGGGAACCTGAGCCCTATGGCAACTCTCCGCAATCCCACGAATATCTGAGCATACGCCATCATATGTGGGAGATGTGATAACAACTGCCTGGATTCCTTCATTGGAAGTCAAAGCAAAATCCACATCCTCCGGCAAAATCGCACCATTTATCCACATATTTTCTACGCGCTGTGGATAGATATAGACAGCATCAAGATTGCCTATTACTGCAGCGTGGTAGACTGAGCGATGACAATTGCGGGCCATTAAAATGCGTCCATTCTGTGAGGTACAGCCGGAAATGGCACTTAAAATACCTGCGGTACTGCCATTTACCAAAAAATGTGTCTCCTCTGCTCCATAAAGATAGGCCGCCCGTCCCTGAGCCTGTACAAGTACTCCATTTTTCTGGGGGTGATGCAGATCGTCAAAGCCGTCTATTTCCGTAATATCTATCTGAAAGGGATATTCTACCCCTCCCGGCCTCCGCTTATGGCCTGGCATATGAAATCCATAATAATCAGATTCCCCGTACTCTTTTAACAATTGATAAAGTGAGGCTTCTCTCTCTTTTTTTGTATTTCTGTTTATCTCTTGTTTATCACTTGCCAAACTTTTCTCCATCTCCGGGAAGCCCTGCCATCTGTGAAAATGGTTCAAGGCTTCTCTCTAAAATACCCTTCATGCAGGCAATTAAAATTCCATAATTTGTCACTGGAATCCCCTGTCTCTCTGCTTCTTTTAAGCGATACTGCATCTCACGCTCATTTAACATACAGCCTCCACAGTGAACGATCATGTGATAACTTGTCAAATCCTGCTCAAATTCCACACCGGATGTAAAATGAAATTCCAAATGCTTTCCTGTATATTTTCTGATCCAGTGAGGCAGCTTCACGGTTCCAATATCATTACATTGCCTGTGATGAGTGCAGCCTTCAGAAATCAAAATTTTGTCTCCATCCTGAAGAGATTTTAATGCCCTTGTTCCCTTTACTACCTGTTCCAAATTTCCCTTATAGCGGGCAAACAAAATAGAAAAAGAAGTTAGCCAGACATCTCCTGGCGTAACAGCATTTGCCTTCTCAAATACCTGGCTGTCTGTAATCACCAGTTTAGGCTTTTTACCCAAATGTCTCAATGTTTCTTTCAGCTCTGTATCCTTTACCACAACAGAAATAGCTCCAGCTTCCAGAATATCCCGAATCACCTGCTGCTGGGGCAAAATTAATCTCCCTTTTGGAGCCGCCTTATCAATAGGAATAACCAGCACTACAAAATCCATAGGGGCTAACAAATCTCCTGCCAGCCTTTTTTCCTGCTTTCCCTGTGGCAAAAGATGAGCAATCTGCTCCTTTAACTCTTTAATCCCTTCTCCTGACTTGGCACTGATCCAAATACAGCTCTCATCCTGTATTTTCTCTGTAACAAGATCTCCTTTATTATATAGGATCAAATAGGAAATCTGTCTTTTTTGAAACTCCTTTTCTAATAGCAAATCTCCCCTGCTCATTCCAGCTCTCCCATCTACCACCAAGAGAGCCAGATCTGTCTTGCGCAGCACTTCCAACCCTTTTTGCATACGCAATTCTCCCAATTCTCCTTCATCATCAAGCCCAGGTGTGTCTATGAATATCACTGGCCCCAAAGGCAATAGTTCCATAGACTTGTATACAGGATCTGTGGTAGTGCCTTTTATATCCGAAACAATTGCAATTTTTTGATTGGTAATGGCATTGAGCACACTGGATTTTCCTGCATTACGTTTTCCAAAAATACCAATATGAACCCGCTCTGAAGAAGGCGCGCTCTGAAGTCCCATTGAGATTCTCCTATCCATATGAATTATCAAATAATCTTTCACTATTCTACTATAAAATAAATAGAATTACCATACTTTCTAACTATGAAAATGGAGCCCCTGCTCCCATAGATTTTTCATCTATTTTTGCAGTGGCCCCATAATTTACTAGCCTTCAATTGCAATAAATTTATTCTCTTCTACATGTTTACGCTCTGTAATCTTTGGAATCACCAGGGTAAGGATGCCATTTTCAAATCTTGCTTTAATATCCTCCTGTTTTACTTCTTCTCCTACATAAAAGCTTCTGGAACATTGCCCGGAAAAGCGTTCCCGGCGGATATAGTTGCCTTTCTCATCCTTTTCATCATTGGTAGTATTTTTAGATGCGCTGATGGTCAGGCAGCCATCTTTCAATTGTGCAGTCACATTTTCTTTTGTATACCCAGGAAGGTCCATTTCCAGCTCATAGTTACCATCCTTCTCTTTTACATCTGTCCTCATCAGTGTAGCTTCCCGTTTTCCATATGAAGAAAATTCATGCTCAAAGGGAAAGTCCATAAAGTCATCAAATAAACTGTTTCTAAAAATACTAGGCATCATCATCATAAATCATTCCTCCTAACATTGTTATCAACTTATTTTTTACTTTTTCTTATGAGTTGATACCTTTTTTACTCTTTTTCTTGTTACAAGTGTATTTTATGACTTTTTGTTAGCACTGTCAATAGATGAGTGCTAATATTATGTGAAAATTCTGTGAATTGTCGGCCATTTTTATAAACATGAGCGAATAATTGCCATTAAGTCGTCTCTTGAAGCTTTTCTTGGATGTCTGGAGATATCTCCAAAAAAATTCTTCATGGCCATATCTGCCACAGCTTCTACCTGTTCTTCTTTAAGCCCATAAGTAGCCATAGTCACTGGCTCTCCTATCATACGATAAAAAAGTTTATTTAAAAGCTCCGGCAACGCCTCCGCCTGTTTCCGAACTGACTTTTCCTTCAAAGTAAAATCAAACAGGCAGGCTGTCTCTGCAAATTTTTCCTCACATTCCGGGAGGGTCCAGCTCACTACGTTTGCCATACAGACAGCAATGCTTCCACCGTGGGGAGCGTCCGTCACTCCACTTAAAGCCTGCCCGATACCATGAGGCAAGGTTGTAGCTGAATGTGATATCGCAAGGCCACCCAGAGTACTACACATGGCCATATCTAAACGTGCTTCTCTGTCGCTGCCATCTTCGCAAGCTCTCAGAGCGCTCCGGGCAAAAAGCCTCATAGCCTGCAGAGAATACATTTCCGAGAATACATTTGCCTTAGAGCCAATATAGGCTTCAAAAGCGTGTGCAAAGGCATCTATGGCTGTGAGCGCTGTGGTTTTTCTTGGCATACTCATCATCAATTCTGGGTCAACCAAAGACTTCGTAGGAAAGATCAAATCTGTCTTAATCGTTCCCTTTTTATGTTCTAAGGCATCTGTTACTACTGAATAGCGGGTAGCTTCTGTTCCCGTTCCTGCTGTGGTAGGAATGGCAATCAGTGGAACGAGGGGTTTTGTAATCTCTTTCATAGGCCTGTCAACTTGCTTTACATAATTCCAGGCAGATCCACCATTTGTTAACACCACATTAATGGCCTTAGCCGTATCAATGGCAGATCCTCCTCCCAGAGCAACGATAAAATCCAGACCACCTGCACACAGCGCTGCGCCTTCATTGATATCTGTGTCTCTTGGGTTGGGCGTTACCCGTCCATATGTTAAAACATCTTTCCCCTTTAACAGATTCAGTATCCGGCTCTCTGTCTCACTTCCCAGAAAAAAGGGATCCATCACAAAAAGGCCTTTTTGTCCGTATGATTGTACAATATCTTCTAACTGATCCAACACTCCAAATCCACAAATCAGCTCTGTAGGGCAAAAAAATGTAGCCTCGGTCATAGCCTTCTCCTCCCTTTATACTAACTCATCTTTCACAATCAAAATTCCTTTGCTGGTGCCCATACGGAGTGCTCCTGCTTTCAGCATCTTATCACAGTCGGCGCGGCTGTTGATCCCAGTGGAAGCTTTCACTGACATTTCTTCTCCTACTGTATCTTTCATAAGCCTTACATCTGCTTCTGTGGCGCCTCCGTCACCAAAACCTGTAGATGTCTTTACAAAATCTGCTCCTGCCTCACGAGCAAGTTGGCAAGCTTTTACTTTCTCATCCTCATTCAAAACGCACGTTTCAATAATCACCTTTACAAGAGCTTGAGGATGGGCTGCATTTACCACCGCCTGAATATCTTTTTTTACGTAGTCAAAATCCCTGTCTTTCAAACGCCCCACATTGATTACCATATCCACTTCCTGCGCGCCATTTTTTACAGCTTCCAGTGTTTCCATAGCTTTAATGGTCGTTGTATTTGCCCCAAGAGGAAAGCCTATTACACTGCAGACTTTGACTGTACTTCCTTTCAGCTGTTCCGCTACATAAGGGATGTTGCAAGGATTTACACACACACTGGCGAAGCCGTATTCCTTTGCCTCATCGCAAAATTTTTTTAGTGTCTCTTTTGTAGTGGCAATTTTCAGCACTGTATGATCGATGTATTTAGCATAGCTTGGATCATATCCCATTTTCTTCTCTCCTTTTGTGTTTTTGTTTGTATTTGTTCGAAATTGTTCTTTTCAAACAAATAATAGCATAATTATAAAGGTTTGTAAAACACAAAAGTAAAATTTTATAAAATATTATACTTGCACAATTTTAAAATTATTTGGCAACTCCCCAGGATCCAGTAACCTATCTTGATTGCAGAAAACTGCATCAAAATCCTCATGCTTTAAAGGTCCATAAAAGCCTTTTACAAATAATTTTGTTGTATCAATCAAAAGATATTTTTTTAATGCACATTGTATAGCCGTCTCCTTGAGAGACATAGTATCAATTTCTCCTGTATATACAAAACCATTTTTCAGGTCAATCCCCGAACATCCCAGAAATGCCAGATCAAATCGAAAACGCTGCAGATATTCAGTCGCGATTGAACCTCCCATCATATCATATCCGATCATATATCGCCCGCCAATCACTAGCAATTCACTGCCTGGATCTTGAAATGCCTCAGCAATCAAAAGACTGGGTGTAACAATCTTTAGTTGCTTTCCTCTCAGATATTTTAGCATCGGCACCACAGTAGTTCCACTATCCAGATAAATACAATCCCCCTCTTGCACCAATGTTGCTGCCGCCTGACAAACCAGGTCCTTCTCCACATAGCGCTCTGTCCGTTCCCGCATGGTTCTGTCGTGGAAGCTAGACAAAATTCCCTGAGATTCTCTACTTTTTACACCACCATGCACGCGTATCAAAGCGGCTTGCTTTTCCAGTTTTTCACAATCTCTGCGTATGGTCGTCTCTGTAACACCAAGTAATTGTGCCAGTTCACCCGTATGGATCACACCACGTTCATTTACCATCTCAACTATTTTTTCGTAACGCTGTGTAGCGATCATAGTAAAATTCCTTTCTTACCCTCAGTGAACAAAGGAATACACACCCTTTGTTCACTGAGGGTATCTTCACTAGACAAAAGGTGGCTTATCTTGTAAAAAATACCTGAAAAACCTTTTTATATCATGGTTTTTCAGGTATTTTTCTACCTATGAGCGTGCGGGGATTCGAACCCCGGACAACTTGATTAAAAGTCAAGTGCTCTACCGACTGAGCTACACGCCCGCAATATATTCTTAGTTATAAAAAATGCCCAGAACCGGAATCGAACCAGTGACACGAGGATTTTCAGTCCTCTGCTCTACCAACTGAGCTATCTGGGCGGATAAATTAGGAGCACGAATCATTTATTTCTATGTTTCGTGCCACCTGAATTGCGAGGACAGGATTTGAACCTGTGACCTTCGGGTTATGAGCCCGACGAGCTTCCAGACTGCTCCACCTCGCGATATTAAGTTAATTGCGATAACATTTGTTATTGCAAATGGGGGAAAGTGGATTCGAACCACTGAAAGCACAGCTAACAGATTTACAGTCTGCCCCCTTTGGCCACTCGGGAATTCCCCCATATATTTTATTAAAAGCCGATGATCGGACTCGAACCGATAACCTGCTGATTACAAATCAGCTGCTCTGCCAATTGAGCCACATCGGCAAGTATGGGACCTATAGGGCTCGAACCTATGACCCTCTGCTTGTAAGGCAGATGCTCTCCCAGCTGAGCTAAGATCCCTCACTTATTTTCTAGGAATAAACTCTCACATTGTATTATCCAATGTAACGACCCGAATGGGACTCGAACCCACGACCTCCGCCGTGACAGGGCGGCGCTCTAACCAACTGAGCCATCGGGCCTTATACCATCAAAACTATATACCAAACAATCCTATCCTTCTTCCTATGACTTTGCGTAGCCACTTCTCCTACGCTTTAGGTCAAGCCCTCGACCGATTAGTAGCAGTCAGCTCCATACATTACTGCACTTCCACCTCTGCCCTATCTACCTTGTCGTCTTCAAGGGGTCTTACTTCTTTCGAATGGGATATCTCATCTTGAGGGGGGCTTCACGCTTAGATGCCTTCAGCGTTTATCCCTTCCTGACTTGGCTACTCGGTCATGCACTTGGTAATGCAGCCGATACACCAGCGGTCAGTCCATCCCGGTCCTCTCGTACTAAGGACAGCTCCTCTCAAATATCCTTCGCCCACGCCGGATAGGGACCGAACTGTCTCACGACGTTCTGAACCCAGCTCGCGTACCGCTTTAATGGGCGAACAGCCCAACCCTTGGGACCTGCTACAGCCCCAGGATGCGATGAGCCGACATCGAGGTGCCAAACCACTCCGTCGATGTGAACTCTTGGGAGTGATAAGCCTGTTATCCCCAGGGTAGCTTTTATCCGTTGAGCGATGGCATTCCCACTTAATACCACCGGATCACTAAGCCCTACTTTCGTACCTGCTCCACCCGTCGGTGTCACAGTCAAGCTCCCTTCTGCCTTTGCACTCTTCGAATGGTTTCCAATCATTCTGAGGGAACCTTTGGGCGCCTCCGATACCCTTTCGGAGGCGACCGCCCCAGTCAAACTCCCCACCTGACATTGTCCCCCCACCGGCTTACGGTGGCTGGTTAGAAACCCAATACTGCAAGGGTGGTATCCCAACATTGGCTCCATGACAACTGGCGTCATCACTTCTNTGCCTCCCACCTATCCTGTACATGCAATACCGAATCCCAGTATCAAGCTGGAGTAAAGCTCCATGGGGTCTTTCCGTCCTGGCGCGGGTAACCAGCATCTTCACTGGTACTTCAATTTCACCGGATGCATTGTTGAGACAGTGCTCAAATCATTACGCCTTTCGTGCGGGTCGGAACTTACCCGACAAGGAATTTCGCTACCTTAGGACCGTTATAGTTACGGCCGCCGTTTACTGGGGCTTAAGTTCAAAGCTTCGGTTTCCCTAACCTCTCCCCTTAACCTTCCAGCACCGGGCAGGCGTCAGCCCATATACCTCACCTTTCGGTTTCGCATAGACCTGTGTTTTTGCTAAACAGTTGCTTGAGCCTTTTCTCTGCGGCCAGCTCTCGCTGGCACCCCTTCTCCCGAAGTTACGGGGTCATTTTGCCGAGTTCCTTAACAATGCTTCTTCCGTCGGCCTTAGGATTCTCTCCTCATCTACCTGTGTCGGTTTACGGTACGGGTATTCTATAATCTATAGCGGCTTTTCTTGACGCATGGCTCATGTACTTCCCTACTNGAATTCGGTCCGCATCACGCCTTTGGATTGTTAGACGGATTTGCCTATCTAACTCCTACTTCGCTTACACCGGCTTTTCCATTTCCGGCTTACACTCTCCACACGTGTCCCCACAGTTCTGTTATAAAATAGTACAGGAATCTCAACCTGTTGTCCATCGACTACGTCTTTCGACCTCGCCTTAGGCCCCGACTTACCCAGGGCAGATCAGCTTTACCCTGGAAACCTTAGATATTCGGCCGGAAGGATTCTCACCTTCCTCTCGCTACTCATTCCGGCATTCTCTCTCCTTAAAAATCCACAGCTCCTTTCGGTACTGCTTCTTCTCTTTAAGGATGCTCCTCTACCAATTGATTTCTCAATTCCTAAGCTTCGGTGTCGTGTTTTAGCCCCGGACATTTTCGGCGCAGGACCTCTCGACCAGTGAGCTATTACGCACTCTTTTAATGTATGGCTGCTTCTAAGCCAACATCCTGGTTGTCTTTGAAATCCCACATCCTTTTCCACTTAACACGTACTTTGGGACCTTAGCTGTAGGTCTGGGCTCTTTCCCTTTCGACTACCCAACTTATCTCGTGCAGTCTGACTCCCGTTCATCATCTCTTTGGCATTCGGAGTTTGATATTCTTCGGTAAGCTTTGACGCCCCCTAGGAAATTCAGTGCTCTACCTCCAAGAGACTAAAACGAGGCTAGCCCTAAAGCTATTTCGAGGAGAACCAGCTATCTCCGGGTTCGATTGGAATTTCTCCCCTACCCACACCTCATCGCCACCCTTTTCAACGGATGTGCGTTCGGACCTCCATTGCCTTTTACGGCAACTTCATCCTGGACATGGGTAGATCACCCGGTTTCGGGTCTACGGTAACAGACTTTGGCCCTGTTAAGACTTGGTTTCCCTTCGGCTCCACACCTTAAGTGCTTAACCTTGCCTGTCTCCGTAACTCGCCGGACCGTTCTACAAAAAGTACGCGGTTCCACGTTCTATCGTGGTTCCACAGCTTGTAAACACAGGGTTTCAGGTTCTCTTTCACTCCCCTCCCGGGGTCCTTTTCACCTTTCCTTCACAGTACTATGCGCTATCGGTCACTAAGGAGTATTTAGCCTTGGGAGGTGGTCCTCCCTACTTCCCACAAGGTTCCTCGTGTCTCGTGGTACTTTGGATCCCGCTCGCTCTCTTTCGATTTCATGTACGGGGCTTTCACCCTCTCTGGCTGGCTTTCCCAAAACCATTCTACTATCGTCTGAGTCACTTCTTGCGGTCCTTAACCCCAGTATGCTCGCATACTGGTTTGGGCTCCTTCCATTTCGCTCGCCGCTACTTTGGAAATCGATGTTTCTTTCTTTTCCTCCGGGTACTTAGATGTTTCAGTTCCCCGGGTTCCCCTCCATACGTTATGGATTCGCGTATGGATAACTGAGGTTCTCTCAGTTGGGTTTCCCCATTCAGATATCTCCGGCTCTTTGGATATTTGCTCCTCCCCGAAGCTTTTCGCAGCTTATCACGTCTTTCATCGGCTCTTAGTGCCTAGGCATCCACCCTGCGCTCTTTCTCGCTTGACCTCTTCTCATACCTAGCGTTGTATGAGCGGTCATAGGTTTGTTTTTCTTTAAAATATTTCTATTTCTTGAGGTTTTCTTCCTCTTTGAGTGATTATTCTCTTGATATCTCTATCCTTTGAATAACCTCCTCGGATGTCTTTTCGGTTTGTTTAGTATACAGTTTTCAAGGTACAAGGTAACTGATGTTTTAATCAGTCATTAGAAATCTTAAATTCTAACGGCAGAAACCTATTTCTTCTTCTTTTAAAATCTCTAATCACTGGTTAATACCAGTTATATGAAAACTCTTACGAGTTGTTTTTAAGTGTTCTGGCAGCCACCTACTCTCCCATACCGTCTCCAGTATAGTACCATCGGCCGCTTAGGTCTTAACCTTCGTGTTCGGGATGGGTACGGGTGTTCCCCCTAAACGCATCGCCACCAGAGGTTTTGAGTACTTGATGAGGTCCTTTCGAATCTACTACGAAAGCCGTTCGCTACAACTTAATGATGGCAAGCCCCTCTCGGCACAGCCTGAATTTAGTGCACTTGAACTTCCTCTTCTTTCTTCCTGGGTTTGCAAACCCTCATAACTAAACAGTGCTTAACTCTCTACTTCTTCCCTAGAAAGGAGGTGATCCAGCCGCACCTTCCGATACGGCTACCTTGTTACGACTTCACCCCAGTTATCGGTCCCACCTTCGGCAGCTCCCTCCCTCTCAGGTTGGGTCACTGACTTCGGGCGTTACCAACTCCCATGGTGTGACGGGCGGTGTGTACAAGACCCGGGAACGTATTCACCGCGACATTCTGATTCGCGATTACTAGCGATTCCAGCTTCATGTAGTCGAGTTGCAGACTACAATCCGAACTGAGACGTTATTTTTGGGATTTGCTTAACATCACTATCTCGCTTCCCTTTGTTTACGCCATTGTAGCACGTGTGTAGCCCAAGCCATAAGGGGCATGATGATTTGACGTCATCCCCACCTTCCTCCAGGTTATCCCTGGCAGTCCCTCTAGAGTGCCCGACTTTACTCGCTGGCTACTAAAGGTAAGGGTTGCGCTCGTTGCGGGACTTAACCCAACATCTCACGACACGAGCTGACGACAACCATGCACCACCTGTCTTGCATGCCCCGAAAGGAAAGAGGCATTACCCTCTCGTCATGCAGATGTCAAGGCTTGGTAAGGTTCTTCGCGTTGCTTCGAATTAAACCACATGCTCCACCGCTTGTGCGGGTCCCCGTCAATTCCTTTGAGTTTCATTCTTGCGAACGTACTCCCCAGGTGGAATACTTATTGCGTTTGCTGCGGCACCAAAGAGCTTTGCTCCCTGACACCTAGTATTCATCGTTTACAGCGTGGACTACCAGGGTATCTAATCCTGTTTGCTCCCCACGCTTTCGAGCCTCAGCGTCATTTACAGTCCAGTAAGCCGCCTTCGCCACTGGTGTTCCTCCTAATATCTACGCATTTCACCGCTACACTAGGAATTCCACTTACCTCTCCTGCAATCTAGCTGTACAGTTTCAAAAGCAGTCCCATGGTTGAGCCTTGGGCTTTCACTTCTGACTTGCACTGCCGCCTACGCTCCCTTTACACCCAGTAAATCCGGATAACGCTTGCCCCCTACGTATTACCGCGGCTGCTGGCACGTAGTTAGCCGGGGCTTCTTAGTCAGGTACCGTCATTTTCTTCCCTGCTGATAGAAGTTTACATACCGAAATACTTCTTCCTTCACGCGGCGTCGCTGCATCAGGGTTCCCCCCATTGTGCAATATTCCCCACTGCTGCCTCCCGTAGGAGTTTGGGCCGTGTCTCAGTCCCAATGTGGCCGTTCACCCTCTCAGGTCGGCTACTGATCGTTGCCTTGGTGAGCCCTTACCTCACCAACTAGCTAATCAGACGCGGGTCCATCTCATACCACCAGAGTTTTTCACACTGTACCATGCAGTACTGTGCGCTTATGCGGTATTAGCAGCCATTTCTAACTGTTATCCCCCTGTATGAGGCAGGTTACCCACGCGTTACTCACCCGTCCGCCACTCAGTCATAAAAATCTTCCTACCGTAGTATTCTGTCTCTTATGCTTCGTTCGACTTGCATGTGTTAAGCACGCCGCCAGCGTTCATCCTGAGCCAGGATCAAACTCTCATGTTTAAGTGTTTGTCTGGTCAGAATAACTACTAGCTATTCTTCCCGTTCTTACTGTTTTTGGTCGCTTATTTCTAAGACGTTCTTTGTTTCTCTTCTTGAATTTTCAAGGTTTCTCACTGTTTAGTTATCAAGGTTCCCTCGCTGCCCTCTCTTGCGACAGCTTCTATAGATTACCACGACTTTTTCTTCCTGTCAACACCTTTTTTGAAAAAATTTTCCTTATCTTTTATTTTAGAATTTCGTCTTAATTACTTCAAGGCTTCAGCTACCCTCAGTGAACAAAGGAATACACATCCCTTTGTTCACTGAGGGTATAATTAAAGTATTAAATTTTCAAAAGGTGAAGCAGCCAATTGTTCCGATAAATCCATGACAGCACTTCGCTGTCTGCAATCATCAGGAGCAGATTTCCACCCGTCTTGGTAGCAGAAAAGATGGTAACAACCAGAAAAAAAATCCAAACAATCAAAATCCCTTCTGCCAATCCCAGAAGCAGACCAGCCAATCGGTTGATGCCATTCAGCACGGGAAGCCTCGCTACGATCCCCAGGGAGAACGCAATCCCTTGCACCAGAATACCTACCATCATCAGAGAAATGAGGAAGCCAATCCCTTGCAAAAGTATTTCTGCCAGATAGCCGCTTACAGCCTCTCCAAGACCAATGATCTCCAAAGTTTCAAATACATCAACTTTACTGGAAGCAATTCCTCTTTGCAATACAGCGTAAAGAGGCGTATGTTTTTGTAGAAGTTTCGCAATATACGGTGATGCAACTGACGTAATTGTTAATGTCAAAATCAGGCTTATAATCCCAACTGATTTTTTAATAAACCCTCTTCGATGTCCGTCCCACGCTGCTAAAAGCAGAAATATCAAAACAGCAGGCAATAACCAGTTCATATTCTTATGTTCTCCTAATTAAAAGTTCCGCTTTGGGCCTTCCCTATTTCAGTTTAATCTCTTCTGTCCTATCAGAAAAAACAAGGATATATCTTCGGAGCCCGGAGCCCTTATAAATATTGGCCAGGGTCCCATCAAAAGTACCTGTATATCTTAATATCCCCTGTTTGCTGTAAATCTCACATTCGTTATCACTGTACAAGATCAAGTTTTCACCAGACATTTTTATCTGGCTATAGGTTAGATTTGTCCCCTGGGTCAGAGTTTGATTGCCGTTTGTATCAAAAAGGCGCACTTCGTATTTTTGACTGTCTTTTCCTGCTCCCTCCACTACAATTCCTACTGTTTTTTCTCCGAAAAAGAGGCTGCGAATCTCAGTCTCTATCTCTGCAATCGCCTTTTCCTCAGGAATCTCTTTTCCTTCATAATAGATAATGCTCTGGTCTGATACAGCCACACATGTATTGTCACCCAAATATTTGATTCGGGGAATTATGGTATCCTCATATACTTTGGATGCCACAATCTTGTCCACAAAGTTACCGCCAATTGGGCCAAAATTATAAAATACGATACAAGAGCTGGCCGTTTTGCTTAAAACCTGTAGATAAGAGACTGCCAATTTCGCTCCATCCGGGGAAATGCTGATGGAAAGAGGCTGTCCCGTCTCTTCCAACCGACATTGCGCCTCTGTCAGATTTGTTCCCTCATTATCATAGAGAGAAATCCATGCAGCATCGCTGCCGTTCAGCAACAAGGCAACGACTCCCTGAGAAGAAATACTGACCTGTTGTATAGGAAGCAAAGTGGTGATCTGCGTCTGAAATCCCTGTTCATTGAATACATAGACTTCATTTCCCTGCTGATCTGCTACCACAATAGAGCCCTGACAGATATCTATAATAGGCGTCTGCATACTGTAAGTTTGGCTCCACAGTGCTTCATTCTTAAAATTTACACAGGAAATACCATCTCTGCTGTATTTTAACATCTTGTTATTGTATTCCACATATTGAGTATTCAAAACATCGTTCCGTTCCACAGCCGAGATAGTTTCATATCCAAGGTAGGTTTTGTTCCAGGCATATATCCCAATTCCCAATATAATTCCAAGCACAACAACCGCGCATATGAGAATTTTCATTCCCCTACCTGCGCGGTGCCGAAATAATTTTAATTTATAATCCTTCATGTCCTGAGCTTCATGCTCTGGTGTTTTGAAAAGTGGAGTAATCTTTGCCATTTATTTATCCTTTGAATTCTTTTTTATTACTTACACCCACTTAGTATACCACCCTTTCATTATGGAAGCAAAAGTTTTTGTCCTACAAGAATGTGATCGCTGTTTTTGATTCCGTTTAGTTGACAAATATCGTCAATTTTATCAGCATTTCCATATATTTTCATACTGATTTTAAGAAGCGTATCTCCCTTGCGAACCGTATACTTTTCCTGAATACTTTCTACACTCTGACTGATTGCCTCTATACCTTCTTCCGGCGCCTGTTCCTCTGGTGCATCTTCTGGCTCTTCCGACGGAGTTTCAGGCTCTACCGCCTGCTCTTCTGATGTTTCCGGCTCTTGTGAATCCTGTGGCTCTTCTGAAACTTCTGGTTCTTCGGATTCTTGTGGCTCTTCTGTCTGAACATTGGCATTTTCAGCTTCTACTGCATCCACCAATTCCTGGCTCTCTCCCTCTTTCGCCAGCATTTCTACTGTTTGTCCCTCCTGTCTCTCTAAAGATTCTGAGATTTCAGACAAGGTAGTCTCCAATCCCTCCATTTTTTCGTAATTGTTGATCAATGTAATCCCAATTACCAGAACTACCATTACAAGAAATGTGCTGGCCATATACAGAAACGTCATGACTCGCTTTTGTCCAGATACTTCTTTTTTCTCCTGTACAACTGTGCGGAAATTTCTCACCGCCCGATCATCAAAATCCTCCTTGTCGTCTACGCTATCCCCATCCCCATTTTCCACCATATACCGCTGCATTGCTTCATTTTGCTCATAAAATATGTAATACCCTTTTTGGCGGGTCAGCCTTCCATTTTCATAAGCAAAGAAGTCTTCTTCACCCTCCAGTGGTTCCTCAATCATCAGAACCTTATCAATGCCTCCAAAATAATTGATATGAGTTTTCAATAATCGTGAGTTTAGCTCCATAGGGTATCCTGGCATGGAAAGAAACCATCCAAGTATGTCCTGATCTGCAAAATATTCTTTGATTGTCTCATAAATTTTTGCCCATATATCATCTGTAAAGGGGATCCCGTCTTTGGAGCCCTCAATACCTTTTAAAGCTATAGCGCTTTTAATAAACAGATAAGGAATCCCATCCATTCTTTCTGACTTTCCCAGCAGAATAGCCCCACGACTGTTTAAAATAGTCTCCTTCGCAAATCGCCTTAAATAAGTCATCACATAATCTTCTATGTAAATCTTTCGATTTTCTTCTGGCTCTCCAATTTGTCGAACATTTTTCGGCAAATTTAACTTCCGCTCCAATCCACCTTCTTTGGGATTCTCTTTATAAACGATTTCAATCATATTATCCACCTCGTTCGCCCATGTTATTTATCTTTTAAGCTCGTCCATTCCCCTTTGGACAGAAAGGGGCATCCTTGAAGTGGATAGTAACACATCTTTTATGCAGAACTTATCGTTTTGTGTCGAAGAAGATATATATTTTTTCGACATTTTATATGACAAATAGTTATTTGCTATATCCTCCTCTCATCGGCATACGCATAAAAGGGGCAGCCGGAAAATATAATATTTCCCGACTACCCCTTTTTCATCAACTTCTTTCAGAGAAGTAATATTATTTTACCCAGTCTTTGATCTGCTCATAGACGCCAGCTCCATCCAGCTTGTATTTCTCAAGCAGCTTTACAGCTGGGCCAGACTCTGCATAAGTATCATATACACCAATCTTCTTTACTGGTGTAGGAAGGTTTTCGCTCAGAACATCGCAAACTGCGCTGCCCAAACCGCCGATAATGGAATGCTCTTCCACAGTCACTACTTTGCCTGTCTTCTTTGCAGAAGCCAAAATCAATTCCTCATCCAGAGGCTTGATGGTATGGATATTGATAACTTCTGCAGACACACCCTCTGCTGCCAGCTTTTCAGCAGCTTCCAATGCACTGTTTACACAAAGGCCAGTAGCTACGATGGTCAGGTCTTTGCCCTCTCTCAGAAGAATTCCCTTACCAATCTCAAACTTGTAAGTAGCTTCATCGTTGAATACAGGAACAGCCAGTCTTCCAAAGCGGAGATATACAGGTCCCACATATTCAGCGGCTGCCATTACAGCTGCTCTTGCTTCTACATCGTCTGCCGGATTGATAATCACCATACCAGGAATCGTGCGCATCAGGGCAATGTCCTCGTTACACTGATGAGTGGCTCCGTCCTCGCCTACAGAAATACCTGCATGAGTCGCCCCAATTTTCACATTCAAATGGGGATATCCCACAGCATTGCGCACCTGCTCGTAAGCACGTCCTGCTGCAAACATAGCAAAGGAGCTACAGAATGGAATTCTTCCAGTCGTAGCTATACCTGCTGCAATACTTACCATGTTACACTCTGCAATACCACAGTCAAAGAATCTATCTGGAAACGCCTTCTTGAATACGCCTGTCTTGGTTGCACCTGCCAGGTCAGCATCTAATACCAGCACATTGGGGTTCTTTTCGCCAAGCTCTTTTAATGCGTTGCCGTAACTATCTCTCGTTGCGATCTTCTTTACTTCTGACATAATGCTTCACCTGCCTTCTCTAAATCTGCCATTGCAATTGCATACTGCTCATCGTTTGGAGCAGAACCATGCCAGGACGCATTATTCTCCATAAAAGATACGCCCTTGCCCTTTACTGTCTTCATAACGATAACCGTTGGCTGTCCCTTCACTGTCTTCGCCTCATCAAAGGCTGCTCTGAGCTGATCGAAATCATGTCCGTCTACATTGATTACATGGAAGCCAAATGCTTTGAATTTCTCATCGATCGGATAGGGAGAGTTTACTTCCTCAATCGTTCCGTCAATCTGCAGGTTGTTGTTATCCACAATCACACACAGATTGTCCAGCTTCTTTGCACTTGCGAACATAGAAGCTTCCCATACTTGTCCTTCCTGGAGTTCGCCGTCGCCCAGAAGAGTGTATACACGATAGCTGTCACCAAACACTTTTCCTGAAAGAGCCATACCTACAGCAGCGGAAATTCCCTGTCCCAGAGAACCGCTTGACATATCAAGTCCTGGTGTGTGCTGCATACATGGATGTCCCTGTAAATGAGAGCCAATACTGCGAAGCTTTGTCAGCTCTTCTTTTGGGAAAAATCCCCGCTCTGCCAGAGCCGCATACAGACCTGGTGCTGTGTGGCCTTTTGAGAGAACAAAGCGATCTCTGTCTGCCTTCTTTGGATCCTTAGGATCAATATTCAGCTCTTCAAAGTACAGATATGTAAATACCTCTGCTGCTGATAAAGAGCCGCCTGGATGCCCGGACTTTGCACTGTGAACAGCGGTAACGATGCTCTTGCGGACTTCGTTGGCCGTTTTCTGAAGTTCTAACGTTGTCATTTTTGTCCCACCTTTATTATATATTTTCTATAAAAATTACTTCTTATAGTATACCCAGATACTTACATTAGGTCAAGTCCTTTGTGGAAGGCAGGGAATCAATTTACTTCGAAGATGGGATGCAGTTCAGAAAAGGAGGCCCTCAGCGAAGCAAAACTACTTTGATCGCTTTTCCTTTTAGGGAGTCCTCAAAGGCGGTCTCCAGTTCCTTAAAATCGTAGAACTTCATAATCCGATCTACAGGAAAGCGCCCTTGGAAGTAGTAGGCGATCATTTGTGGAATGAATATTTTGGGGTTAGAATTACCCTCTGTCACGCCAATGATACTTTTGGCGCCGAGATCCGTGCCTGTATTTAAGGTAATACAGGTGGGGCCCGCTGTCACCAGCTTTCCAGTATAATGTAAAGAATGGAGGGCATTCATAATCATATTTGCATTTCCGCTGGTATCAATGCAATAATCTGCACCAGCTCCTGTAATTGTTTGTATCGCTCCTGGTATATCTTCCTCTTCTTTCCGATTAATAATATGAGTGGCTCCCAGTTCCAGTGCCAGCTTCAAACTTTCAGAATTGCCTCCAACCGCAATGATGTTCACACAGCCAGCAATTCTTGCTGCCATAATAGCGCTCATGCCGACTGCACCGCATCCGAATACGGCAAGGGACTCTCCAACCTCTGGCTTCAAGCTGTTTAATACAATGCCTGCACCTGTCTGGATCCCACATCCAAGAGGCCCTGCCATTTTTATAGGAAATTCTTTTGGAATCTTAACTAAGCTGTTCTCATGAACCAGTGCGTGTTGTGCAAAGGAAGATTGTGCAAAAAATGAGCTGAGCGCCTTTCCTCTGCGGTATATCTTTTTCGTGCCATCCCAGGATGCTCCCCCAAAGTTGATCGGAACCATCTCCTGGCAGGCATAGGTTTTCCCTTTTCTGCAAGGCAAGCATTTTCCACAATAGCCATAGCTCATAGCCACCTGATCTCCCACCGAAAACTCTTCCACTAAAGCGCCTGTTTTTACAACGATTCCAGCGCCTTCATGCCCCAGAACACCAGGGAAAGGAAAGGGAATAAGCCCATTTCTTGCAGATGCGTCTGTATGGCAGATTCCCACTGCTTTAATTTCTACCAGAACTTCATTGGGCCCAGGCTCACAAAGTTCAATATCTTCCAGAACAAAGGGTGCATTTAAAGCATCCAATGTATATCCTCTCGTCATTATCATAGGAATTCATCTCCAAATTTTTCAAATTATCCTGGCATCCGGTCCATGCAGACCCCTCCGTCCACAACAACGGTCGAAGACGTCTGGAATGACGCCAAATCACTGGCCAGATAGAGAACTGGTCCAACTGCCTCTTCAAGAAACGCAATCCGTCCGAGAGGCGTAGCTTTTCCCATGCCGTCGTAAACTGGATCCGTCTCATCAAACCCGAATTTTTCGTGAAGCCCAGATAGGATGTAGCCATAGCACACACTGTTAAAGCGAATCCCATCTTTCGCATATTCGATACCAAGTGAATTAGACATATGATTGACGCCTGCTTTTGTGGACGCGTAGGCAACTCCCGAATTTACAATAATGCCGGACATGGATGCTGTAGTAATAATAGACCCTCCATGCCCATGTTTTTTCATAATCTCTGCACAGCCCCTTGCTACCAGAAATGCTCCTGTCAGATTAATATTCACTTCTTTGCACCAGGCTTCATAGGGTTGCCTTGCATTGTCTGGTTGAAGACCAACTCCCGCATTGTTGTGAACAATATCTATGGTACCCATTTTTTCAACAGCCTGTTCCAGAAAAGCGTCTACCGAATCCGGTTTGGATACATCACCTGTTACATAATCCACTTCCGCCTCATAACGTTCTTTAATTGCCTGCACATTTTTCTTTAGTGCTACTTCCATTTGAGGAATATCCATCAGGACAACTCTAGCTCCCATCTCTGCAAAGCCTGCTGCGGTAGAACGTCCGATTCCTCCCCCCGCGCCTGTCACCAAAGCTACTTTATTTTCTAGTGAGAACATTTTCTTAAAGCTGCTCAATTCTTTAATTTCCTGCACATGATATTTTGCCATTTTAGCCTTCTCCTTGCATATATTTTATTAATTATTTAAAAGAATTTATCCTGTCCCAACTATCCGGGACAGGATGAAATTTTTACTCTACACTTGTCTTCTCCGAGCCAATTCATCTCGTATTTCCCCATGTTTTGCATCATCCAAATCATAAAACAGATACGCGATCACCTGTAAAAGTGCACAAAATGCAGGTACCAGTGTTACAGATGCGTTTAGCATTGTTAAAACACTGCTTGACTGTTGTGCGTTGGCTACATATCCAAAGGCAGCAAGCGCCGCGCCACCAAGCGCAGGCCCTACAGCTCCGCCAATCTTCAGGGCCAGAGAAACAAATGACGCCAGGAATCCGTCACAGCGAACTCCAGTCTGAAGCTCCGCCACATCAATTGCGTCTGGAATCATGGAATAGCCGATTGCTCCAGATGCTCCTGCAAACAAGCCGACAATAAAGTTAAGTCCCATCCACACCGGATTCGTCGCCAGGAAAAAATACATGGCTATGCATCCAATCAGAGAAACTACATTGATAAATAGACCCACACGTCCTTTATTCTTCAACCATTTGTAAAGCAGATCCGCTCCGATTCCTGCTCCGGCCACTGCACCTACCAAATTGATCAGGCTGTAAGTTGTCATAAGCCCTGCATCCTGACACACATATGCGAAATAATAAGTAATCATCGTCATTTTTCCGTACATAACAATACCGGCAAGGAAATTGCAAAGCACACAAATAAAAATGTACTTGTTTTTCAGGCACCCAAATTGTTTCGTTAAAGGAATGGTATCCTGGGTTGGGGGTGGTTGAAGGCGCTCTCTGGTCTTACATGCGCACCATACAAGAAATGGAATTCCAATAATAACTGTAATCAGTACAGCCAAAAAATATCCATTTGCTGTATAAGAACCATCTGCAGCAACGCCTCCCACTAATGTTATCAAAGGAATTGCGATTACACCGCATCCCTGAAGGCCAATATTTGCAAATACCATTCTCATGCCAGAAAGCTTTACTCGCTCGCCTGCATTGGAAGTAATGACGCCGCCCATAGCGCCAAAAGGCATGTTACAGCAGGTAGACGCCACAGTCACAATCAGATACATTGCCCACATATACACAAGCTTTGTCCCATTGCTCCAATTGGCTCTTGCTGCAAACATAAGGGCTACGGAAATACCAAGAGCAATTCCGCCAATCAGAATCCACGGGCGGTAGCGTCCCCATCTGCTCCTGGTTCGATCTGCCATAGATCCGATAATTGGATCGTTAAAAGCATCAAAGAGACGCATGACCAGTACCAGTGTAGATACGGCTCCCGCTGCAATTCCTACAGAGTCTGTCAAAAAGATCATCATGTAGGCACTGATCCAATAATAGATAAAATTGTAGCCAAAATCACCCAGTGCATAGTTCAACCGTTCCCCCAGAGACAGCTTCACATTTGCGTCAACATATGTATAATCTTGCTTTGATTTACTCATAAAACCCTCCTCCCGGGTAAGCTTTACCAAATTGTATAACCACCATCGATCAGAATATCAGTACCAGTAATATACGAAGACAAATCTGTTGCCAAAAATGCCACAACTCCTCCGATTTCATCCAGGGATGCAAAACGTTCCATGGGGATTAATTTTGCAGCCTCCCGAAGAGGCTCCTCCGGCCATCCATCGTGCAAACCAGAGAGCACAATACCCGGACTGATAGAATTTACACGGATTCCATCTAGCACCCAGTCACAAGCCTGGGCTTTTGTTAATTGAATAACAGCCGCTTTACAAGCTGCATAATCCGGCATGTATCTGGCTCCATGATCGCCTTTATTGATAATATGTCCTGACATAGATGCAGTGTTGATGATTGAGCCGCCATGTTTGTGTTTTCTCATAACCTGGGCACAAACGGAATCCACATTGAGAACGCCAGTCAGGTTAATTCCTATCGTGCGATTCCATGTTTTTTCGGAAATATCGCACCCAAGCTCTGGATCTCCTCCACCGATACCTGCATTGCTGTGAACTACATCAATCGTTCCAAGCCGCTCCACTACCTCATCCACAAAGACCTGAACAGAAGCACGGTCTGCAACATCTCCATACACACAGATTGCCTTCACTCCTTCATTCTTTTCCATGATCACCTTTGCATTGTGCTCCAAAAGCTCTTTCTTCTGGGAGATATCCATCAAGGCCACATCAGCCCCAAGGGAGGCAAGGGCATATGCGGTGGAACGGCCGATACCTCCTCCTGCTCCAGTAATTAAGGCTACCTTTCCTTTCAATGTAAAAAGTTCCTTTACGGGTGTAAGTTCTTCTATTTTTTGAACGTAATAACGAAATCCTTCTCCTGCCGTCATATTTTTCCTCCTGATAATAAGTTTCACTTCGGCCCTTCCGTACATGGAGCCTTGCTGTTTTTTACTGCAATTCGATCATATTTCCATCTGGGTCTTTTAAGAAAACCCAGTATTCATGATTGGCCGGATCTCCACGGTATCCAGGCTCAAAGAAAAATTCAACACCGTCAGCCGCCATCTCTTTGTATTTATCTGGTACACTTTCTACCTTCAGACAAATATGGTGATATCCTGGCTTGTTCCATACAGGTACCTCGGTGGGCAGCGGGTCGCTGAACTGGAAAAGCTCAAGTACAATCCCATCCGGGGATTCTATAAATGCAAAATCAGAGTATACCCCTTCTTTTTGCCTGTACAACTGGGGCACAGAGCCTATAAATTCTGCTGGAAATGTTGCTTTGATTGTTGTTTTGAAGCTAAAATACTTTTCATAAAAAGCAATCGTTCTGTCAATGTCGGCAACTGTTAATCCAACATGAAGAAACTGACTTGTTGCCATAAAAATATTCTCCTTTCACATAGATTCCATATCTCTCTCGCATTGTATTTTTAGGATTGCATATTTCACTTTTGAAAAACAGAGCGCTTTTGTGTCAAAAAATTTCAGTTCCTTGACATGCTATAGGAAAAAGTACAAATATTGTCATCCAAGAATTGTGCATTTTGAATAATTGATATATTTTTATCAAACTTACATCTATGAACTTTTGTGGGTTTTTATTTTTATATTTCGTTAAAATATATAAAAATTTTGTTGACTTTTCTTGTCTTTTGTATATAATTTTGTAATCAAGTATAAAGTAACGCCGTTTATGTGAGGGGGATCCTTTTGAATTATTCGATTTTAAGCAGAACGCGGGGGCAATTAAGTCAATTAAACCTTTTAGGCGGTCAGATCGTAGTATATGATTTTAGCTACACAAATCAGCGAAACAAAGACTTTCCACATGCCCACCCATTTCATGAGTTTTATTATATTTTGGGTGGAAAAGCAACTTTAAAGGTGGGAAATAAAAAACTGCGCCTAAAAAAAGGCGACATCCTATTTGTCGCTTCCAGCACAGAACATATGTATCTTTCCGAAGAGTCCTTTGACTGTGAGTACATCAATATTGCATTTGATATCTGCATGAATCAGGGCGCAACAGGGAGAAGCACTAAGGAACAGGATGATTTTCAGGAATTAATCGAAGATGAACATTTCCTGATTCATAATCTGTTGGCCTTTGGCACCAGACATGTTCAAGATAAGGGAGGATGTTTGAAAAGTTTGGACGATATTGTCTGCTGTCTTGAGCAATCCTATTTAGGAGATTTCATCTGTCTCATGGCCTATGAGACATGTTTTTTTCTTTCTGCTTTGCAAAATTTCAGCGATACTGTCATACGTGAGGATTTCACAGAAGAAGTATATCGTCTGTCCAGTAAACGGGCCGTTCCTGCAATTAAAATATCTGAGTATATCTGGAATCATTGTGAAGAGGACATAACGATTGAACAGATCGCTGATACGCTGGGCTACTCAAAACGCAGCATACAAAGACTACTGTCTGATTACTATTCCGTAGGTTATTCTGTTCTCCTCACCCATTATCGGATTGCTAAGTTAAAGATAGCCCTTCAGAACGGAACAGATACCCTGAACAGCTTTTCTGAAAAATGTGGATACAATGACACTCGTGTTCTTTCCCGAAATTTTATAAAAATCACAGGGATGACGGTTGCAGAATTCAAGCAAAATTTAAAAGCTCATAAAGAAACGTAAACATATGGTTTTCCCTGGGATCTCATAATTGTGCCAAAGAAGCATGAAAAAGTGTCACAATAATCCCTTTGAAAAACCATATTTTTATCTTAATATATTTATATACCATATCTCATAACTCGCAATTATGGAGAAAATACGTATGAAAATACAAATATCGCAAAGAGGACGTGTGGTGCTCTGTTTATACGCGTTGTCAACGCTTCAGATGGGAGCCCTTGCCGTTGCGTCCAGTATTGCTGATATCTCAGATTCTTTTCCAGAGATCAGCACTACACTGGTACAAATGCTGATCACACTTCCGATTCTGGTGCAGACGCCTATGGCCATTGTCTGTAGCTGGTTTTGCAAAAGATTCTCTGCGAAAACATTAATCCTAACTGCGAATATTCTATTCCTTTCAGGTGGACTTCTTCCTTTTTTCGTCCATAGTTTTCCAGTTATCATGCTTGCCAGATGCTTATATGGAGCTGCTATCGGTATACAGATTCCAATTGTTTCAACACTGACAATCGAATTTTTCGAAGGCAGAAGATGCGCCAGTGTCATGGGGTGCTGTTCCGCTATTGGAATGTTGGGAGGTATGTTTTATACCTACGCAGGCGGAAAGCTTGCCGGGTTGGGATGGCAGTATAGTTTTCTCGCTTATTTAATTGGAATTCCAGTTCTTATCTGTATCCTATTTCTTTTTCCCAGAGGGATAAAAACAGGAGCAGCTAATACTGCTGATGCAGCAATTCGGACGGATATTCCTATGCCGCCAGAACTTTTTGGACTTGCTGGTTTGGCTATGATTTATATTATTTTTTATTTTGTTTACACAAATTACATTTCTTTATTTGTGGACGGAACTAGCCTGGGCACTGCGGCACATTCTGGAATCTCTTACAGCATTGTGAACGGGTCTGGATTCCTTGGGGGGCTCCTTTTTGGGACCCTGTCTGGAAAATTAAAGAATCATGTATTATGGTTCAGCAGCTTTATCACTGGAATCGGCTTCTTTATCATCGGCTTTGCTTATAACCTTCCTGTTTTATATGTGGGAAGTATCTTTCTCGGCCTCGGACTTGCCTGGTTTCTTCCTCAGTGCAACCTGTGCATTGCAGCTATCGTCCCGCCAGAGAAGCTTAGTTTTGCCTATGGTCTGAACAGCGCGATTTCAAATATGGGGCAATTTTTATCTGTACTTGTAATCGGAGTTTTGTGCAATGTGTTTCATATCGAAACAATACGCAACATGTTTTTCCTGGCTTTCTGGGGAAACGTCTCTCTTGCAATCATTTTTATGATCTGCATGTTCTACAAGCGCATCTTAAGCCCTTAAATACTTACACAGGGAGGTCTTTACTATGGCTGACAAAAAAGAAATAGAACGTCTTGAAGATATCGCCTTTGAGGTACGAAGCAAACTGCTCTATCTCTGCGGTACGTATGAAGGCGCCGTACATATTGGCGGCGATTTATCTGCGGCAGATTTAATGACCGCACTCTGGAATTATGGATTAAAAAATAATCCCAACAACATTCAGGATCCAGGCCGTGATCGTTTTATCCTTTCCAAAGGCCACAGTGCTGTGTTAATGTACATTGTTATGGCACTTCGTGGATTCTGGGATTTTGACCAGATGGTTAAAACTTATGGTAAATTAGACAGCGCCTATGGCATGCATCCTTGCCGTGTACAGCTTCCGGCTTTGGAATGTTCTTCTGGTTCTCTCGGGCAGGGGCTTGCCATGGCAGTTGGCATGGCCATTTCCGCCAGAAATAAAGGTGAAAAGCATCGCATCGTTTGTTTTATGGGTGATGGGGAAACTGCAGAAGGTTCTGTATGGGAGGCTGCTACTGTGGCTAATTCCCAAAAATTAGGAAATCTGGTAGTAGTCGTAGATCGAAACAAACAATTTATGACCAGTTATTCTGAGGAATTGATTACTTTAGAACCATACTCTGATAAATGGGCGGCTTTCGGTTTTAACGTCATTCAGATTGACGGACACCATATGGGGCAGATTATGGATGCGCTTGATGCACTCCCAACTGTGGATTCTCACCAGCCTACTGCCATCATTGCAAATACCTTAAAAGGGAAAGGCGTTGTCTTTATGGAACACAATCTTGGATGGCATGCAGGACGCCTAAGTGAAGCTGATTATCAAAAAGCAATTGCAAGCCTAAGGAAACATTATCCTCGTGAAGCAGGAAAGGAGTGAATAGAATGAGCGTAACCTTTAATTTTGATGTTCTTACTTCTGGCAGAACCGTAATTGGCGACACTCTGGATGAAATCGGGAAAAAAGATGAACGTCTCTATGTAGTGACTTCTGATATAGGCGGTGCATTAAAAAATTTTCGTGCCGATTGCCCGAACCGCTATATTGATGTAGGAATTGCGGAGCAGTGTGCAGCCGGTCTGGCAGCCGGTCTGGCACTTGATGGAAACATCCCTGTGATTATGGGCATGATTCCATTTATGACTATGAGAGCATGCGAACAGATTCGTACAGCCATCTGCTATCAAAATCTGCCTGTACGTTTGATTGGTACTGGCGGAGGCCTGACAAGCGGAGGGGGCTCCACACACAATGCAATGGAAGATATTGCGCTCATGCGAAGTTTCGTAAACATGAGTGTGATCTCCATCGGTGATCCCAACATGATTCGCGATATCCTTTACCTTGGAATGGATTATCCAGGGCCTATGTTCATCCGTCTTGCCCAGGGTAAGGAAGATCACGTCATCTATGAACCAGGCACTATAAAATATGAAATCGGCAAAGGTATCGTGGCTAAAGACGGTGACGACGCCACCATATTTGCTCACGGAGAAATGGTTTATCAGGCGCTGGAAGCCGCCTCTAAGCTGGAGAAAGAAGGAATCCATGTCCGTGTAGCAGATATGTATTCCATCAAGCCGGTGGATGAACAACTCATCGTAAAATGTGTAGAGGAAACCGGCCATATTGTGGTACTGGAAGACCACCTGATGACAGGTGGGCTCGCTAGTGTCATATCAGAAGTTCTGCTGGAAAAAGGAATCCAGCCAAAGGGCTTTAAAAAGCTTGGTATTCCCCAGGTATATGCCGGGTTTGGAAGCGGTGAAGAGCTGCGCGCAAAATATGGTTATGATGAAGCTGCAACGGTTCAGGCAGTTAAGAGTCTGTTGCAATAGAAACCTTTTTAAAGCTCTACCCGCCCCTCCAGGGCCCGCAAAAGTGTAACTTCATCAATGTATTCCAGATCTCCGCCTACAGGGACGCCGCTGGCTATCCGAGTCGCCTTGACCCCTGTAGGCTTTATCAATTTACTAATATACATGGCGGTCGTCTCCCCCTCCAGACTGGAGTTCGTAGCAATGATCACCTCATCCACATCTCCCTGGAGCCTGGTCATGAGCTCCTTCAGCCGAATATCGCTGGGCCCAATTCCCAGCATGGGAGAAATGGCTCCATGAAGCACATGATAGACCCCATCATATTTGCCCGTCTTTTCATATGCTGCCAGATCCCGAGTATTTTCTACCACCATGATCATGTTATGGTTTCTCTTAGTATTGCTACAAATAGGGCATAGCTCCTGATCGGTCATAGTAAAACATTCTTTGCAATAGCGAACATTTTTCTTAGCCTCAATGATAGAGTCAGACAGGGCCTGCACCTTTTCCACTGGCATATTCACAATGTGAAATGCCAGGCGCTGAGCCGTCTTGCTTCCGATCCCGGGAAGACTGGAAAGATGCTCGATCAATCTGCTGATTTGGCTGCTATAATAGTCCATTAGAACGGCAATCCTCCGCCCAGTCCCCCAGTCAGCTTTGACATGGCTGCTGCAGAATCTTCTTCCATCTGGCGAAATGCCTGATTGGCCGCTGCCATAATCAGGTCTTCTAACATTTCGATATCATCTGGATCTACCACTTCTTCTGACAGCTTTACTTTCACTATCTCTTTCTTACCGGATACCGTTATCTCGACCGCGCCGCCGCCTGCCGCCGCCGTATATTCTTTCTCTTCCAGTTCCTTTTTACTCTCTTCCATCTGACGCTGCATTTTTTGAGCCTGCTTCATCAGATTATTCATGTTTCCCGGCATGCCCATTCCACCGCCAGGAAAGCCTCCTCTTTTTGCCATTTTATTGTTCCTCCTACTAATTATAAGATACATTGCGGGCCTTCGCTGTTTAATAAGCTCCGCTATTCTCTAGTCTTCTTCTATTTCTATATCCATGTGGATGACTTGCCCGAGGTCTATGGCACCCACATCCTTATGCGTATCACTTTCGGCAGATGCAACCAAAAGTTCCATCTCTTTTCCTATGTCTCTCTGAATGACTGCCTTTATCTCATTTAAATGTTCTTCTTTTTTCAGGAATTCTTCTCCTGTAGAAGTGGAAGCGATGATTCCCAGTTTGTCGCCATCCAGGGCTTTCAGGCGGGCGTCCTTTAAGTAAGTGCGAATCAGGGGATGCAATTGATTTACAATATTATGCCAGTTTTTAACTACAGCCTGCACATCCTCTGGAAGGGCCTTGGGAGCTGGTGCAGGTGGTTCCTTCTTCTCATTTGATTCTGATCGTTCCTGGTAAGGCAATGTTGCTGGAACTACTGTGACGCCTTCTTCCAGCTGCTTTTCCAAAGCCCGTATCCGGTCCAGAATCGCATCCTGATTTGTCTCCATGGCAGGTTTGCACAATTTTACAAATGCCACTTCCACCAGCACTCTCTTCTGAGAAGCATAGCGGATCTGTCCTCCTAATTCAGAGAAGATACGGATATAGCGCATCAGTGTATCCATCTCAATCATCTGAGACTCTTCTTTTAATTGCATCAGATTTTCTGTGGATACATCCAGAACATCCTCCATATGATCCGAACTTTTCAGCAAAAGTAAATTGCGCAGATACCAGGTAAAATCTGTCACAAACTGTCCCAGCTCCCGGCCCTGAATCACCAGTGCCTCTATCTGCTCCATGACAGAAACCAAATCCTGATCAAGAGTCTTGCGCAAAAGTGCGCTGTACACCTGCGTATCCACAGCTCCCAGCACATCCAGGACGTGATCGTAAGTCAAATCCTCATTAAGGTAAAAGGCAATGCATTGATCCAGAAGGCTCAAAGCATCCCGCATAGAGCCATCTGCCGCCTTGGCAATATAGCGCAAAGCTTTTTCCTCTGCCACAACTTCCTCTGCCCTGGTCAGCTCCTGGAGCCGATCTGTAATTGTATCGGCTGTAATCCGCCGGAAATCATACCGCTGGCATCGGGAGAGAATGGTGACAGGAATCTTGTGGGCCTCTGTAGTGGCCAAGATAAAAATTACATAAGAGGGCGGTTCCTCCAATGTCTTTAAAAGGGCATTGAATGCTCCGATTGATAACATATGCACTTCGTCAATAATATAGACCTTATATTTCCCCTCTGTGGGCGAATAGGCCACTTCATCGCGGATTTCGCGGATATTGTCCACACCGTTATTGGACGCCGCATCGATCTCAATCACATTCATGGAAGTGCCTGCCACAATGGAGCGGCAAGACGCACATGTTCCACAGGGATTACCGTCTTGTGGGTTCTCACAGTTGACCGCTTTTGCAAAAATCTTGGCGATAGTCGTCTTTCCGGTACCTCTGGTTCCACAGAACAGATAAGCATGGCCAATGCGCTGTGCTTTTATCTGATTTTTCAATGTTGTCACAATATGTTCCTGTCCCTTCACATCTCCGAATTCTGTGGGACGAAACTTTCGGTAGAGAGCCATATAAGACATCTTATGATCTCCTCGCATCTGACAGACTGTACCAAATGTTCATAGATGCCCTCATGCAAACTCGTAACATCTATGTTCACTTGCTTTCCTTTTATAGTAATATTAATCGCCGAAGCTGATACCTATCATCTTGGCTTCTGCGATAATAGAGGAATTGGGGTCCACGAATTTCAGCTTGCCTGCTGATTTTTCCAGGGGAACTCTCTTTGTCTCTCCATCCACAATGCCAATCATATATCCGTAATCATCGTCTGCAATCGCCTGGGCTGCTGCTGCCCCAAGTCTTGTGGAAAGTACACGGTCATAAGGGCAGGGGCTTCCTCCTCTCTGCATATGGCCAGGAACTGTCACACGCACTTCTGTTCCCAGTCGTTTTGTGAGCTCCTCTGCAATCTCATAGGACACAGTCGGGTATTGGTAGGTCTCCATAAACTTCTTCAGTTCTTTTTTCGACATACTGGCCCGTTCCTGAGGAATGGCTCCCTCTGCCACGGCCAAAATGGTGAAGCCTTTCTTTTGTTTATTACGTCCCTCTATGGCATTGCAAATGCTATCAATATTGTAGGGAATTTCTGGAATCAGAATAATGTCTGCTCCCCCTGCAATTCCTGCATGGAGAGTGAGCTGCCCGACTTTATGTCCCATAATCTCTACGATAAACACGCGCCCATGGGAAGCTGCCGTCGTATGGATACAGTCGATACAGTCTGTGGCAATATTCACTGCACTCTGAAAGCCAAAGGTCATATCTGTCGCCCAGATATCATTATCGATGGTTTTGGGCATGTGCAGAATATTCAATCCTTCTTCCCGCAAAAGGTTGGCTGTCTTCTGTGTACCATTACCTCCTAAGATCACAAGGCAATCCAGATTCAGCTTGTGGTATGTGTGCTTCATAGCCTCTACCTTATCCAGTCCCTTCTCATCCGGCACCCGCATCTGCTTAAACGCCTGCCTGGAGCTTCCCAGAATTGTACCGCCTTTCGTCAGGATTCCTGAAAAGTCCCTCGGTGTAAGCATACGAAAATTCCCATAAATCAACCCTTTATAGCCTTCTTCAAAGCCATAAAGCTCTACTTCATCCAGAGCGTTACACACTCCTTTTACGATTCCACGCATCGTTGCATTGAGAGCCTGGCAATCTCCTCCACTGGTCAACATTCCAATTCGTTTCATTAATAAGCACGCCTCCATTCCACATTATTTTACTGTTGCCATTCTATCATAAATATGGACTTCTAACAAGGGATTTATCCTTACCTAAAAGTCTAAACTGTCTGTTGTATACAAAAACCGCTGTAAACCCTGACTTACAGGTCTTACAACGGTTTTATAACAGAAAAACTTGAAAATTCCCCCAGCTCATATTATAATAATAAAAATGTTCTATTCACAGCATGGAGGAGTACCCAAGCGGCTGAAGGGTCTGGCTTCGAACACCAGTAGGTCGGTAGCACCGGCGCGAGGGTTCAAATCCCTCCTCCTCCGTTTTCAATACCGTCAACTGACGGTATTTTTATTTTGCGGGCGCCTTCTAAGGCAATACAATCATTGTTAACCCAGTCATTCTTCAAACTCCGCAATAGGCATGAAAGCCGCCATCCACCGGCAGAACGACGCCGTCAATAAAGCCTGCAGCTTTCTCATCCAGCAAAAACAACAAAGTCCCGATTAATTCCTCCGCCTCGCCAAATCTTCCCATGGGCGTACCGTCCAGAATCTTTTTCGTCCTGGAGGTAGGTTCTCCTGCTTGGTCAAACAGTAAGCTCTGATTCTGTGCAGTCACAAAAAATCCCGGAGCAATGGCATTTACGCGAATCCCTACTTTAGAGAAATGAACGGCTAACCACTGGGTAAAATTGCTAATGGCTGCCTTGGCTCCTGAATAAGCCGGGATCTTTGTCAGCGGAGTAAATGCGTTCATAGAGGAAATATTGATAATCTGGCATGGATCCTCTTTATCTACCATGTCCGCAGCAAATACCTGCGTAGGAATCAGCGTCCCCAGAAAATTCAGATTAAACAGAAAAGAGACGCCTTCCTGATCCAGGCTAAAGAATGTTGCCAGCCCTTCCTGATCTTTATCTCCCGGAAAATAATATTCTTTTGTCGTCGTTGCTCTGGCATTGTTTCCTCCCGCCCCATTGATTAAAATATCACACTTTCCAAAATCATTTAAGATCTGGCCGTGCACCTCCTCCAGGATGGCCTTGTCAAGGACATTGGCCTTATAAGCCTTAGCTTCAAAGCCTTCGGCCCGGATTTCTGAAGCATATTTCTCTGCCATCTCAAGATTTAAATCCAATAGGGCCACCTTTGCCCCGCACTTGGCAATCGCTTTCGAAAACATACTGCACAGTATGCCCCCTGCCCCTGTTACAACCGCCACTTTACCTTGCAAATCAATTGACATAGGACCTTCCACCTTGATTATCTCCTTTCTTTCTGCAGTGTCTCCCAGATACCGTTGATGTACGCCGCGCCTAAGGCCCGGTCATACAGACCATAGCCGGGCCTTCCAGCCTCACCCCAGATCATTCTTCCGTGATCTGGACGGATATAGCCGTCAAAACCATTTTTATACAGGTTTTTTAAGATTTCCACCATGTCCAGGCTTCCGTATCGGGACATATGGGCCGTCTCTTCAAAGCCGCCATCCAGAATCTTTACGTTACGCAGATGCAGGAAATGAATTCTACCCATTGCAGAATATTTATCTACCATATGTACTATATCATTTTCAGGAGATACTCCCAGGGATCCAGTGCAGAAGGTCAACCCATTATAGGGACTGTCCACCAGCTTCAACATACGATCCAGGTTTTTCTCACACGTGATGATCCGGGGCAGCCCAAATATATTCCAGGGCGGATCGTCCTGGTGGATGGCCATTTTCACATTTGCTTCTTCCGCCACAGGAATGATCTCCTTTAAAAAATATTCCAGATTGGCCCAGAGATCCTCCTCCGTGATCTTTTTATACTCTTCAAAAACTACTCTCAACGTCTCTTTTGTATAGCTGGCATCCCATCCTGGAAGTGAAAGCTCTCCTGTCATAGGATCCATTTTTTCAATCTGCTCCGGGTAATATACCAGGGCGGTTGATCCGTCCGGCAGTTCCCTGTCAAGTTGTGTTCTCGTCCAGTCAAACACGGGCATGAAATTGTAGCAAATCACCTTAATGCCCGCTTTTCCAAGTCTCCTTATGTTCTCTTTATAGTTCTCAATATAGCGTTTCCGGCTTGGTTTGCCCAACTTAATATCTTCATGCACCGGAACGCTTTCAATAACATCAAAGCTAAGCCCCGCATCTTCAGTCAGGGTTTTCAGATGTTGGATACTTGTCTCGCTCCAGACCTCTCCCACTGGCACATCATAAACAGCCGTTACAACCGCTTCCATATTAGGGATCTGCCGGATTTTCTCAAGAGTGACCGGATCATCCTCTCCATACCATCGAAAAGACATCTTCATTATACTGCTCCTCCTTCAAATATAAAGTCCACGAAAAACCATCTACAACGGTGTAGCTCTAAACAAAGTATAGGCTTTTTTCGCTTCTGAATCAATATCCGGCATATTTATGGAAAGTCTCGTACATTGCCAGAATATTATCAATCGGAACTCCGTACTGGATATTATGTACCTGGGCAAACACATAGCCGCCGCCTGGTTTAAAAGTCTTCAAGTTTGCTTCCACCTGAGCTCTCACATCTTCGACACTGCCTCTATTGAGTACACTTTGTGTATCTACGCCGCCGCCCCAGAAGGTAATCTTTTCGCCATATCTCGCTTTTAACATTCCCGGTTCCATATTGGCAGCCGAAATCTGCACCGGATTCAAAGCATCTACCCCAATCTCAATCAAATCGCCGATGATGGGTTCGATGGAACCGCAGCTATGCAGCAGAATCTTTTTCCCATACTTTTTCTTTACATGCTGATACAATTTTTCCTGGTAAGGTTTTATCCGTTTCCGATAGGTATCCGGCGACAGCAAAAGACTGTTTTGCGTCCCCATATCATCTGCGAATTTGACAACATCCACTTTATCCCCGATTCGCTCCATCAAAAAGTCAATTAGCTTCAAATAATAGGCCAGGATCTTATCATGCAGCGCATCCGACAATTCCTCATTAGCCAGGAGATCCATGTAGAAATTCTGGTTTCTCCGCAGCCAGGAGGGCAGTCCAAACATAGGCTCCCGCAGCCCCTCTAAAATACAGCATTTATCCTTGTTCATCTGATACATTTTTTCATGATCCTGATAGCTGGGAGACTCCAGATCTGCCGCTCCTACAATCCGAATTAAATAACGGATGCGATCCAGATGTGCCACAGCCCCTTTCACGATCTGCAGAGTCACTGGTTTGTTTGCCGCCAGGTAGATCATCCAGTGAAATTCATCATCAATCTGAAAAAACTCATGCCTGGCATTCTCTCTGCTAACCACTTCTTTCTGTTGTTCCAAATTTTCCCAGAGCCGCCTAAGATAATCTGGAGAAGCATTATTTATTGCCAAGCGCAAGACAGCCGCCTCTACGGTACTGCGCAAAAACAGCCCTTCATTGGCATAGGCAAGATTGATCCTGGAAACTTTTGATTCTTTTCGGGGAATAACATCGATCAGACGTTCTTCCTTTAGCTTAGTAACCGCCTCATGAATAGGCATCCAGCTCACATTCAGTGCTTCTGCCAACTGAGACTCATCAATTAAGCATCCTGGCTCCATATAGAATTCCATAATGTTCATCCGCAGAATCCGGTAGGCATAGTCCCTATGGCTCTCTTTGTCCTTACGGTCCAGTATCTTTAATCCTCCCTGAATATTCCCATCCCCTTCCTCTGCAATGAAATTCACTCCCGTAATCCACAATTTTTATCATCTCTTTCTAGTAATATATCACTTTAATAAAATAACGTCAATATTTTTTAATTATCTTGATTTTATTGAATTATATGGTATCGTAGTAATATATCAATATGCCCTCAACAAACAGAGTACACGTTCTAAGTACAGACTGACATTTAGCCATTTTGAAAGGAGTTTCTATGTATCATTATTCGCTTTATACTGGTTCCCGTACTCTGAATCTTCAAATACCCGAAAAAAATTTGCTCTATATAGCTGAGCATCCATATACAGCACCTGCCCTATCTGAGGAGGCATTGTTCGAAGAATCCCTCGATCACCCTATTGGTTGCAAAGGTCTCGAAGATATTCCTGCGGATACCAAAGTTTTGATTCTTGTAGACGACGCCACTCGCCCCACCCCTACCGGACGCATCATTCCTCATGTGGTGAAACGGCTGCTAACACGCACATCCCAAATTTCCTTTGCCACAGCTCCCGGCACACACCGCCCCCTCACTCATGAGGAGCTGAAAATAAAAATTGGAAAAGATTATATAGACAGATACCCCGTTTATAATGTCAACTATAAGGAAAAAGAAAAATATCACTATGTAACTACCAGTTCCGCCGGCACTCCTGTCTATCTCCATGAATGTATGCTGGATGCAGAGTATGTCATCTGCATTGGGAATATTGCTCCGCACAACGTAGTAGGCTGGAGTGGTGGCGCAAAAATGATACAACCTGGCATCAGCGGGGAAGAAACCACCCAGAAAACCCATCTTAACTACAGCCTGCACGACCGCTTATTGGATATTATCGGAAACGTCCATTGTCCGGCTCGCCAGGAGATCGATGAGATCGGAACTCTGGCCAGGGTTGGTTTCATCATCAACACAGTACTTGACAAAAACTTTCATATCCTGGGCCTATTCAGCGGGCATCATATCAAAGCGCACCGGGCCGGCGTTGCTTTCGCAGAAAATGTTCTATGCCCTAAAATCCCAGAAAAGGCAGACATTGTAATTGCTGGCGCCTATCCCAATCATGTGGACTATTGGCAGGGTTTTAAGCCTTTAGCCTTCTCTCTTTTAGGCTTAAAAAAGGGCGGAACCGTTATCTTTATCATTGATCCGCCGGAAGGGCTATGCAGCAACTCGCCCACTCACAAAGAAACCTTGTACCAATATCTGCGTTCCAACCAGGAACAGGTCATAAAGGATCTGAAAGCCAAAAAAATATCCGATGTAGTGGGTATCACCAACCCACTGGGTCATTACCAGATCCTAGAGCATGCCAATATCATTTGTGTCACACAAAATTTAACTCAGGAGGAATGTGAGTTGTGTTCATTTACGAAGATAGATACATTCTCTGACGCCCTTAGGGAGGCTTTCCGACGTCAGGGCGCCAATGCCAAAGTGGGGCTCATCCCCTGCAGCGGCGAAACTGTTGTAAAAGTCCAAAAAAGTAAGCCCACGCATATCCCTGCAGCAATGCCATAAAAAGAGGTTCCTGTCAGTCTGTAAAACCGGCAGGAACCTTATTCTCACTGATTCTTAAATTGTAAAATAATCTGGAAATTTTTCCATTACCTGGGCAAAGTGTACCCGATAATATCCTAAATGAACATCGTAAAACGATTCTATATCAAAATTTGGAGGCAATCCCATCATTACCATCTGATAGATAGCTTGATGCTCTTCATAAAACCTGGATAGCTGTGTATGATTTAATACGGTTTCTGCATAGCGAACCCGATCATAATGGGTACACAACCCTTTTACACAGCGCCATGTCCTCTCCTTTCCTGCCGCTTCATAAAGCAGCCGATGAAATTTGTCATCCAGTCTTAAAAACAAATCTTTTTCGTAGTCTTCGTCCTGTTCTGACAGTTTCTTTTGTTCATCTAGAATCGCTTTCATTTTTTGAAGGTATTCCCCGGAAATGTGTCCCGCGCATTTTTGAATCAGATCAGTCTCCACCAGTTTCCGCAGTTCATTCCCCTCCCGGACCACCTGAACATTGATTTTCGAAACCCTGGTACCGCTTTGTGGAATAACGTCTAACAAAAATTCATCTTTCAAACTGTTAACTGCTTCATGCACCGGTGTTCGACTCATATCCAGCAGATTTGCCCATTCTCCCTCATTAATCGGCGTCCCTGGAGGCAGGCGAAATACCATAATATTTTTACGCATGACATAGTAAGCGTAATCACGATTGCTCTCTTTTTCCTTCTGTCTGTCAATAATCAGATCTTCTTGCATATACTTCTCCCATTTGACTGTAATTGTGAAGATGGTTTTATATTTCAATCCTTAATAAACCATCCGTACTTATAAGAAAAACAAGTTCCTATAATTCCTCCAATTAAAATCAAATTAACCATTAGCCAAAGCCATTTTTTTCTAATCACTTTTCCATTGATATCTCGTATAAAATCCATCAATAACCAAATTAAGTTAAAAAATACCAAGCCGATAATAAAGGCAATTATAGAAATTCTGTATATGGAGGACTTATGTATGTTCTCCAAAACCGAACTCGAGAATACGATTCCCCCAGTAAATGCCAATACAATTGAGGCAAATATTCCGAGAATTGTAATATACTCTTTCTGCATATCCTCTTGTTTTATTTGAAATTGATTTGATAAATATTTTACATCCTCAATCGGCGTACGTCCAGTACGCCTCAATCGTCTGAATATTTTGTGCTAAAATATCTAAGCTACCAATGCTGGCATCTCCATCTATTAAAGTTAATGTCGAAAAAATATCTGAGTAATAATGCCTAAAATTTTCCTTTTCATAATTATAATAAATTGATTCAAGACGTACAAAAAAAGAGGCTCTGTCCTTTGGTTCCTTTAGGATGTCTTGCGATTTAGACAGTTCTATAAGAACATCATTTAGCGAGTCTCTCTTTTCCTGTTCATTTAGTATCCTCATACCCTATCCTCTGCTTTTTATCAACTGCTGTGGAATAACCTGATGATCCCCCAATCCGTCTCTATAAATCAAATCCCATGCCTTACCTTTACAATGCGTGTCACTTACCATATCCCATGGATTCAATAGACGCTTTTTTTCAACTATAGGATTAATAATCATGGTATAATCTTGTTTTATATCAATCATATACCTCATTCTAATTGGCATGGCGCCAAATCCACAATATTGCTTATAAACTTCTGGAACAACTGGTCCAAACTGCCACGCCTCTATCTCTTCCGAAAAAGCTTTTGTCCCTTGTTGCAAAAATTCCCTTTGAACATAATAGAGAATTTTCTGTAACTGTAAGTTGGAAATAGGAAGCCTTTCTTGTGTACATTTATCAATAATAAACTTTGCTATATCTAACGCTGAATACATTCTATTCCCTCCTTCCAAATAAAATTCATTTTATATATTATATACCAAAACATATGTTCCGTCAATATTTTACATCTTCTGCATTTATTATAACAAAATCTCATATATTAACAATCCTTTTTGTTATTAAAAATATTAAAAAATTGCAAAGTATAAGTAAAGATATTATGCTGAAAAAAGCCTTGCCAAATTTCTTTCTATCCATTCAGCAAGACTTTTTAAATCATTTAAATTTTTTATTTAAGCTTAATAGCATCCGTCTTATAAATAAATCTCACATTCCCCTCTGTATCATCAGCGATTCCTGCAAAGGATTTATACGCCTGGGCTGCTGTTTTTGTAGCCTGAAAACGATCTGCCAGTTCCTGGAGATCTCCATCGAAGGTATCGATAAGCTTCTGAATTCCTTCATCATTCAGCTCTATAACTCCGTCATCTAGCTCTTTAGAGCCATCCCGAAGTTCTTCCACTCCGTCCTTAAGCTCCTGACCGCCGTCTTTTAATTCTTCTGTACCATCCTTCAGCTCATCCGTCCCGGCCTTTAACTCATCTGCTCCATCCTTTAATTTATCTGCTCCATCCTTTAACTCACCTGTTCCGGCTTTCAGATCGTCCACACCAGTTTTCAACTCATCTGTTCCATCTTTCAGTATGCCTGTTCCTGCCCAAAGGTCGTTGGCACCAGCATTTAGCTTCTTGGCGCCTTCCAAAAGCTCCTGGGCGCCTTTATTTACTTCATTTACTCCTTCCGTGTAAGCCTGTAAGCCTTGGTAAAACTGATTGTAGCTGTCAAGCTGAGCTTTCAGTCCTTTTAATACAGGGATTGCCGCTTCCAGCTTTCCAATGGCTTCAGCTAGCTCCTGAGGGGTGGAAGGCATATTCCCTGCCTGCACTACAGTTACTTCCTTTTCCTGGACAGCAGCTTGTGGCTCTTCGCTCTGTAGTTCTTCAGACTGCGGCTCTTCAGTCTGCGGCTCTTCGCTCTGTGACTCTGCTTGAAGGATATTATCGGATTCCACCGGCTGGTTTTCCTCTGGCTGAGTCTGAAGTGTTCCCTCATTTGTAGTCTGAACTTCCGAGTTATCAGAGGTATCTTGCGTAGTCTCCTGGACTTCCTGAATCACTTCTTCCTGAACTTCTTCCAGAGCTTCCCCCTGAATTTCCTCCTCCGCAGGATCTGTATCCGTTTCACTCTGCAGAACATTCATCTGATTTTCTGCTGCCTGTCTCAAGACATTTTCTCTCTCTGCAGCTATAGCCGCCTGTATCTCCTGCCTCTGTGCCTCTTCCATAGCAGCCTGTATCCCGGTCGCTGCCTGCTTGAGGGCAGCCAACTGCCCTTCCATCTCCTGAACTGCTCCGTCGAGAACTGCCCCATAATTATCTATGGTTAGTGTATAATTCAGACCGTTTGCAGCCAACTGTTGATTGGCCGTGTTCAACAAAGTTTCAAACACTTGCTTTGCGCCATTATTCAAAGCTGCGTTCTGCTCTGTCAGCTGCGAAATTCCTGCCACCAGTTTGCCGATTCCTGCCACCAGCTCCCCGGTTCCTGATTTCAAAGTGCCTGTTCCGCTGTACAGATTCTGAGCGCCGCTTTTCAATGCGCCTACGCCGGTTTGCAGCTTTCCTGCGCCATCATTCAAGCTCTCTGCACCATCTTTTAAGGTTCCTACGCCATCTCTCAGTTCTCCAGCGCCGTCTCTTAACTCTCCGGCGCCGTCGTCAAGTTCATCCATGCCATCCTTCAGCTCTATGGTACCATCGTAAAGCTCCAGCACACCATCATACAGCTCAGAAGTTCCGTCCATCAATTCGTCCATGGCGTCGGACAGTTCATCCATATCATCAGACAGTTCATCCATTTTTTCCTGGGGATCCATATCCAGATCACTGAATACTTCATTGGTCGCCACAGTCATTGTAGTCATCAATTCAAAATCCGTCACATCTGCTGTCAATTCCACATAGTCTGGAAGATCCAATTCCTCTATATCAAAGTCTTCACTGCCAATATCCAGATTATCTTTTAATCCCGGCATTGCATAGCCCATAACAATGGTGCGTTCTCCGTCATTGATAATCTTTCCATTAGACACTTCCACATGATGGAAGTTCTCGTTGTCAAGTACCATACTGGTAATCATAACAAAGGGCACATACAATTCTTCTTCTCTGTCTCCCACTTGGACCCTTTCTTTCTGGCGGTTGGTATAATCAAAATGAATGGTCACTTTTCCGCTCTTTCCGGCCAGCTCTTCTGGGGAGATCTCTTTTCCGTCTAACTGATAGGTGATTTTCAGATCAACAGGTAACTCTTTCTGGATGCTGCCCTGATAATAAATATCATTTCCAGCCGCGTCCCATAGGCCCAGACTTCCATTCGTTTTCACAAAGCCTTCCTCACCTTTTACATTGCTGATGTCTGTAAGCTCTGTGACATCATGAATCTGATCCTTTCCCAAAGCATTTTTCAGCCAATCACTGACTATCAGCTTCTGGGGGGAACCGTCTGCATTAGCTATCACATAGACGGTCTCCTCTTTCTCTAATTGTTTTCGATCTGTATCCGTAAGCTCCGCCACCTGGGGAGCCGCCTCATCCACAGGCTCCCTTTCGATTGCGTTCAAACCTGTCTCTATGAGAATGGACATAAGCTTCTGATCCTGGGCAAATGCCGGAGTGCTGACACTGCCACATACCAGGGCGGAAACGAGTGCGATAGATGTTCCTTTTCTAAGAATTCTATTTAATTTTTTCATATTTTTACCTCCATATAAAAGTCTGACTACAGCCCTTCTGACATATAAGGACTATGCATGACATTCATGATTCGCTGATTTTACTTTATCCTTCTCTGGTTTGAAGCCAATACTCGTTGCACAAATTACTTTATCAAGGAGAAGAAACATAGCTGGCAGAATAAACGCTACAGCCAACAGGCTGACAATGGCTCCTCTTGCCATCAGTGCGCACAGGGAACGTATCATATCTACATCCGAATATACTGCCACGCCCAATGTGGCTGCAAAAAATCCCAGAGCACTGACCAGTACGGATGGCAGTGATGTGGCCAGTGATATAGAGATAGCTCCCACCTTATCCTGACCCCTGCTGCGCTCTCGTTTATATCGGGTCGTCATCAAAATTGCGTAGTCTACAGTGGCTCCCAGCTGAATGGTGCTGATACAGATGGGGGCGATAAAGGGAAGTGACGTCCCTGTGTAGTGAGGGATTCCAAGGTTAATAAAGATAGCGAATTCAATCACTGCCACCAGGATAAAGGGTAATGAGATACTTTTTAACACAATGGCGATAATCACAAATATTGCAATAATAGAAACTGTATTTACTACCTGGAAATCATGATCTGTAATCTCAATTAAATCCTTGGTGCAGGGCGCCTCACCGATCAACATCCCTGTACTGTCATATTTCTTTAAGATTGTTTTTAATTGTTTGATTTGAGCATTTACTTCATCTGTAGCCGTACTATATTCTGATTGTACTAGCAGAAGTTTCCAGTTCTCACTCTCCAGTTTATTTCTGGCATCTTCAGGAATAAGCTCTTCTGGAATCATAGAACCTACAGCAGAATCCAGACCAAGTGCAAACTGGATTCCCTCCACCTGTTTCATTTCCTTTACCATAGCTTTCACGCTTTTTGCTGAAGTATCCTTGCTCAGTAGCACCATATGGGTCGCCCCTGCGTCAAACTCCTCTTCCAGCTTATTCGTTGCCTGCACATAGCCCATATATTCTGGCAGAGAACCGCCTAAATTGTAGTAGACTTCGCCCCCCGCTTTATCATATCCGTAATAAGCTATAGGAAGAATCAGCGCAAACAAAATCAGGAACGCCGGAAAACGCTTTACCACAAAATGTACCAATTTTTCAAAATTAGGCATTAATGGACGATGCTTGGTCTTCTCAATCAATTTGTCAAAAACAAGTATCATGGAAGGAAGAATCGTCACACAGCCTATCACGCCAAAGACTACTCCCTTTGCCATCACAAGTCCCAAATCCAGGCCCAAAGCATAACTCATAAAACAAAGAGCGATAAATCCTGCAACTGTTGTGATGGAACTTCCTATTACAGAAGTAATGGTAGCTTTAATGGCATGTGCCATAGCACGCTTTTTGTCTCCTGCAAACCGTTCCTGCTGCTCTATGTAACTGTGCCACAGGAAAATCGAATAATCCATGGTAACGGCAAGCTGCAGTACAGCGGCCAAGGCCTGGGTCAAAAATGATATCTCTCCCAATATCAGGTTCGTTCCCATGTTCAGTAAGATTGCCATTCCAATACTCAAAAGGAAAATCACCGGCAATGCCCAGCTATCTAAGAATGTAACCATCACAACACAGGACAGCACAACTGCAAGAACGACATAAATGATTTCCTCCCGCTCACACAATTCCTTTAAGTCGGCAACCATAGCCGTCATACCAGATACAAAGCACTGCTCACCCGCCAACTTTTTAATGGTATCCGCAGCCTCCAGTGTTTCATCCGCAGAAGTGGAGGTATCAAAAAATACTGCCATCATGGTGGCGTTCTCTGTATTAAAAATATCGTAGTAATCATCCGGCAGCAATTCCATGGGAACTGAAAGATCCATCACACTGTCATACCAGAGAACCGTGTCAACGTGATCCACTTCTTCTATCTTCTCTCGAAGGGTGGTCACTTCCTTATTGTCCATATCTTCTACGATGACAAAAGAAAACGCGCCCTTTCCAAATTCATCCATCAGGATATCCTGCCCCACCATCGTCTCAATGTCACCAGGCAGATAAGTCAGCATATCATAGTTAATCCGTGTGGCCGCCATCCCCAACACACAGGGAAACATCAATGCCAGTGAAATCAGTAAAATAGGGATACGCAGTTTTACAACTGCTTTTCCAAATTTAATCATAGTCTTCCTCCTCAATTCCTATCTAAAATGCTTATCTCAAATGTCTTTCCTGTTTTTCTATTCGGATGGTGTACAAAGCCACACACAGGTTCAGTACTCCTTCCATCAGAAGAGCAAATCCCAGTAAAATCATAGCTCCTGCCACCCCATAATTTTGAAATGGTTCCATCACAATCAGGAAGCCCAGAATACTTGTCAAAAGAGCAGTCCCTGCAATTAGCCACCATCTTTCCAGGCCAAAGCGCTGTGCATCCAGTGATGTCTGGAGCTTTAAAAGCCCGTCTGCCAATATCAGGATTCCAATGACCAGATTTAGAAATCGAAGCACGCTATCGCTGCGCACCATCATCAGAACCCCTAGAACTACAGCCAGTGTCCCACATGCCAGATCGAACTGGAATGCCAGCCGATACAAGTCCCTGGCCAGGTAGCCACAGATTTTGAAGCTTCCACACACCAAGAGCAAAATCCCAATGGCCTTGCAAAGCATTACTGCCGAAACATCAGGCTCAATCAGCAGCAATAATCCTAAAATGCAAAAGGTTGCGGAAGATACGATATAACCGCTCTTTGCTATCCGAATTGCTCTCATTTTCTTCACTCTCCTTTTCCTTTTTCTGTTCTCTATTTTATTCTGAAAACTATCTCCTGGAAACGGGCAAAAAAAGAGCGATGTGCAAATTTCGCACATCGCTTCTGCATTAACCAAATTTCAGACATTTTGTTCTGTCTGCCTAAATTTTTCGCTTCAGCCCTCTCTTCAAAGCCTCTGATACACTTCCCTCCAAAAGACTCCCCATCCTTCGAATCAGCCGTTCTGGCTCTGCTTTCATTCCCTCACCGATCCAACTGGTAGCCATTCCCACCAGGCCACTTTTATAGAAATGTATGATCAGCTCCCGATCTTCCAACTCCACATCTTTACTCTCTTCTATGCCCTCCACCATACTGTGCATTACATCCTCTGCTATGCTGTTCAGATAGCGTTCCAACTCTTCCCGGCTGACCGAATTATAGATATGATAGACAGCCTTTTTGTTGCTCAATGCAAAGTTTGCCGCTGCGATAAATCCTTCCTCCAGTGAAGCCACACTTTCATGCTTTGTAATGACCCGTTCTACCTCTGCATCTATCACAAATGTCAAAAGGGCCCGAATATCTTCAAAGTGATAATAAAATGTATTCCTGTTGATGCCACAGTCATCTACAATCTCTTTCACTGTAATTTTATCCAGTGGCTTCTCATTCAGCAAGCGAATGAACGACTCCACGATTGCCCTCTTTGTAAACTGTGCCATATGCAAGCTCCCTTTCTTTCTGTTACGTAAAATTATAGCGAATTTCCATGTTCTTTTCAAGCAAAAAAGAGTGAGACCGAAACAGTCTCACTCAAAGCTCTTATGCTGGAAATGCCACACCTGCCCGCAGAATAATATTGGGATACGGTGTAAATTCTCCTGTACGGATGGCAAATTTCACATTCGCAGACATTTTTTTCAAATCATCATGAGGAATAAATTCATGTTCTGTGTCTGGAAGCTTACTTTGGATATACTCTAAAAGCACAGGATTCTTTTCATGAATCTCTTGAGCAAGCGTATAATGTTCCACCTCTGTCTCTTCCAATATAGCATCCATAGTTTGGATAAAAGTGGGCACCCCACCGCAGAGAACAAGATCTACAATGGGGACTCCTTTGGGAATTGGCATCCCCGCATCGCCGATCAGAAAGGTATCCTTGTGCCCCAAAGCTGCAATATGTGCACATAACTGTGCGTTTAAAATTCCTTTTTTCTTCATAATATATCACCTATTTACTTTCATTCCTTGCCTTCAGAGCCATTTTAGCCTGAAGATTTCTCTGGAACTGGTCAATGATAACAGCCAGTACAATTACAAGTCCTTTGATTACCATCTGCCAGAATTCTGACACGCCGCACATAACCATACCGTCATTAATTACGCCTATAACAAATGCGCCTACAATGGTTCCTCCGATAGTTCCGATACCACCAGCCATGGAGGTTCCTCCCAAAACTGCGGAAGCAATCGCGTTCATTTCCCAGGACTCTCCTGTGGCTGGATGGGATGCTGCCAGCTGAGAAGATGCAATGATTCCAACAATAGAGGAGCAAATACCAGAAATCATATAAACCAGGATCTTTACCTTATCTACTTTTACACCTGACAGCTTTGCTGCCTTCTCATTTCCTCCAATGGCAAATACGTGCCATCCAAAGGATGTCTTTTTTAACAGAACCGCAAAGATTACGCCTAGAATTACCAGAATCACAAGGCCTACTGGAATTCCTGCCACGCTGGATCCAAAGAATCCCCAACCCTGATTTCCAAGTGCCTCATATCCTTTCAGGTCAGAATAAGTCGCACCGTTTGAGTGGATATTTGCAAATCCGCGAGCCACATACATCATACCCAGAGTGGCTATAAAAGGAGCCACATTGAATTTTGTGATAATTAAACCATTTACAATACCGATGATAGCCCCGATCAATACTGTAATGATCACAACTGCTGGTACGCTGAAATACAAGGTCACGCCAAACATTTTTAAGGTAAGACCTTTCTGCAGCAATCCTCCTGCAATCATTCCTGCCAATCCTACAATCGCTCCTACAGACAGGTCAATACCCCCAGTAATAATTACATAAGTCATACCAATTGCAAGAATTCCATACAGTGCCACATGCTTACCAATCAGCAGTGCCGTATTCATATTCAAAAAGTTGGGTGCTGCAATACTGAAGAATATCAGCAGCACGATTAAAACGATAAATGTTCTTCCTTTTAACAGAGTCATTACCAATGTGTTATTGGAACTTTTTTTATCAACACTCATATCTTTTCTCCTTATTTTTGCTGATTTTTCAGTGGTCGTGATGACCCTTATAAGATGCAAGCACCAAAGTTTCTTCCTGAATCTCGTTGCCTTTCAGTTCTCCAGTCTTAATTCCATTAGAGAGAACAACTACTCTGTCTGCGATTGCAATAATCTCTTTCAGCTCAGACGAGATTACAATAATGGAAAGTCCCTGTTCCGCATACTGGTTGATAATGTCGAATACTTCAGTTTTTGCTCCGATATCTATACCTCTGCTCGGTTCATCCATAAGCAGGATTTTAGGATCTGTCAGGATGCCCTTTCCGATTACCACCTTCTGCTGATTTCCACCTGACAAAGATAGAATGGGAAGTCTCTTGTCTGCCACTTTGATATGAATATCACGTATCTCTCCATCTACCATTTCATTTTCCTTTTTAAAGTCTACAAAGCCGGCTTTTGTATAGCGAGTCAAGGCAGACAGCGAACAGTTTCGGCCGATATCCATAGTCTGGACCAGTCCCTCTCTCTGACGGTCTTCTGGCACCAAAGCAAAGCCTTTGTCAATCTGGCCAGAGATAGATTTAATATCCATCTTCTCTCCCTCCAGAAAAATATCTCCTGTGTGCTCTGGGCGAAGCCCCATAATACACTCAAATACTTCTGTTCGTCCGGCGCCCATCAAGCCATAGATTCCAAGAATCTCTCCCTTCTTCAGGTCAAAGCTGACATCCTTTAAGAGATAACCTCCGCCACTCTTTGGAAGAGACAGATTCTTAACTTCCAATACCTTCTCCTGTTTTTCCCAATCAATCTCCCGATCCTTCTTAGGATACGATTTGCCCTCGCCTGTCATCTGCTTTACAATCCAGGGAACATCAATATCCTTTACGTCTGCATCTGCCACATACTTACCATCCCTTAAGATCGTCACATGATCTCCGATCTGCATGATCTCTTCCAGTCTGTGTGAGATATAGACGATGGAGATTCCCTGGGCAGTCAGCTCTCGCATAATCTTGAAAAGAACCTGCACTTCCTGCTCAGAAAGAGATGACGTAGGCTCATCCATAATCAGGATTTTCAGATCATCTTCCACCAGGTTTCGTGCAATCTCTATCATCTGCTGCTGTCCTACTCTCAGCTCACCTACAAGGGTGTCTACTGGAATCTCATGCTCCAGCTTCTTCAACACAGCTTCCGCTTTTTCCCTGTGGTATTTATTATCCATTCCAAGACCTTTTTTCTTCTCCCGTGCTACAAATATATTCTGATACACGGGGAGGTTCGGAAAGAGATTCAGCTCTTGGTGGATGATACCAATTCCATGTTTTCTCGCCTCTGTTGTATCTTTAAAATGGACTTCTTCTCCATCCATATACAGCTTACCCTCACTGGGCTGCTCAATCCCGGCTATCATCTTCATCAGAGTTGATTTGCCAGCGCCGTTTTCGCCGATCAACACGTTTACCTTTCCGGTGAGCAAATCAAAATCAACATTGTCCAGCGCCTTTGTTCCAGGATATATCTTGCTGATCCCCTCTGCGTGAAAACATACGCCTTCTCTGTTTGTTTTTTCCATTCCCCAAATCCCCCCTGCTCTATTTTGCTTCCAGCTTTACCACAGTAATCAGCAGTTCATCATCACTGTCTGCTGTAAAGGTTCCCACAAATTCTATGGTTTTTCCCTGGAGCCCGGCAGGATCTGCAGGCTGGATTACGTTCGCATCAATCAGGCTGTGCAATTCCTGAGAGACAGCGGCCCACTCTTCCTGGTTGGTGTAATCTCCAAAGCTAATGATATCCAGAGTATCACGAGTGGAGGAACCTTTGTATATACTTCCTATCTGGATCTTTATGGTTTCTGATCCACTGTATCCATCCAGCTTAACCACCATATAGCCAGCTTTCTTCTCCTGGTTCACTTCTTCTACTACGCCAGTTCCCTTGACTGCATAGCTGATGGTTCCTGATGTTCCCATAGAATACTTGCCGTATTTATCTACCAGAGATTTCAGATCTCCTCCTGCCTCATCCAAAAAGGTGGGAAGATCGATTGCCTTCTCCTCAATGTTCGCCTCTGCGCCTTCCCATAAGCCCTGTACACTGTCACTGGCATTGAACTCTTCTTTGCCAGTCAGTTTACTCTCTTCCCCAATCTTTACAACTTTCACACAGCCTGTAAGCGAAACCGCCAGAACTGCTGTCAGAGTCAGGGTTAACAACCTCTTTTTCATGTTGTCCTCCTATTCTATCAATATTTCTTCTCTATCTTCACTTCGTTTTCATTTTCATAACTACAAAACTACCATTATATAGGACCAGGCTTTCTTTCAGACAAACAGGGGCCTTTAAAAGGCCCCTGTCGCATTTGCCTTCACATTATTCGCTGTATACAAAAGCGCTCAGTTTATCTACATTGTCTGCTGTGATAGCAATACAGTCAACAAGCTGTTTCTCTTCCAGTCCTGTTGTTCCTTCTTTCAGGTACTTGTCTGCCTGCTCGACAGCCATCTCTGCCAGCAATGCACACTGCTGTAAAGCAGTACCTGTCATCTCACCATTTTTGATCAGTGCTGCTGCCTCGTCAGAGCCATCTACACCAATGATCTTAATGTCTGATCTTCCAGCAGCCTTGCAAGCCTCTGCTGCGCCAACTGCCATTGTGTCATTTCCACAGATGATACCAGTAATCTCTGGATTGGACTGAAGAATCGTCTCAGTCTTCTCATAGCCTTCTGTCTGCTCCCAGTTTGCTGTCTGCTGTGCTACCATCTCTAAGGTATCATACTGGTCAATTACCTCATGGAAAGCTGAAGAGCGAACGCCAGCGTTTGTATCAGATTCTTTTCCAAGCAGCTCTGCATATTTTCCTTCTTCTCCCATTGCCTCTACCCATGCTTCAGCAATTGCCTTTGCACCCTGGTAATTGTTTGCAACGATCTGGGAAATAGCTACGCCATCCTGGTTGATCTCACGGTCAATAAGGAAGGTAGGAATACCTGCATCTCTTGCCTTCTGAACTGCTGCAACTGTTGCGTCTGCACCTGCATTGTCACAGATAATAGCAGCAGCTTTGTCTGCGATTGCATTGTCAAACAGTTCGGACTGCTTTGTGGCGTCATCATCATGAGAAACTGCTTTCACCTCATAGCCCAGCTCCTGTGCCTTTGCAGTTGCTGTATCAGCCTCTGTCTTAAAGAATGGGTTTGAGTGGGAAGGTGTAATAATATAGATAATGTTAGAACCTCCGCCTGGCAGAGCTTCTGCAGACTCTGCTGCGGGCGCCTCTTCGGGTGTCTCTGCCTCTGGTGCTTCTGGTGCTTCTTCTGGTTCCTCTGCCGCAGGTGTTGCCTCTGTAGGCTCTGTTGCAGGTGCCTCTTTGCTTCCGCATCCAGCCATCATGGATACTACCATTGCTGCGCTCAACAACACAGCTAATGCCTTACGTTTCATAATTTTTTCCTCCTTAAAATGAAATAGTTTTGTATTGACTGTCCGTTATGTAGAAACAGCCAGGATTAAGGACTTTCGTCCAAAAACCTCGTAGAATTACTTTGTGAGAGCTTTTGATACACACATCTTCCAGCCCTCATACTTCCGGTTCCTATTCTCCCGGGTCATAGAAGGTACAAAACTTCTTCTCTCGACTCCCCCAAACAGCTCCGTCTTATGATAGATGCCCTCTGCCAAGCCTGCAATATAAGCTGCTCCAATTCCCGACAACTCCTCATCTGGCGGTATCTGTACAGGTATCTCTGCCATATCACTCTGAAATTGCATCAAGTATTTATTTTTTGTGGGGCCGCCATCTACTCGAAGTTCACCAATCTCAATCCCCGACTCTTTTTCCATAGCCACAATCACATCTGTAATCTGATATGCAATGCTTTCCAGGCCAGCCTTTACCAGTTCTGCCCGCTTTGTGGTACGGGACATTCCACAAAATACGGCTTTTGCTTCGCTGTCCCAGTAGGGCGCTCCCAAGCCAGAGAAAGCCGGCACCAGATATGTGGCGTCCAGGGGATTCGCCTGTCTCGCAAGTCCCTCTGTCTCAGCCGCTGATTGGATCAGATTCAGATCATCTTTCATCCAAGTAATGACAGCTCCCGTATAATTGATATTTCCCTCCAAAACATAGCTGACTTTGCCGTCCATCCCCCACGCAAGTGAGGTAACTACCCGATTGCTGAACACAGGACACTCTCCAATATTCATCATGACAGAAGAGCCAGTCCCATATGTAGCCTTTGTCATTCCTTTTTCCAGACACCCCTGCCCAAACAGCGCCCCATGGGAATCTCCTATGACCCCACGGATGGGAATGGGGTGATTAAGAAAGCCTTCAAAATCTGTCTCCCCATAAAATCCATTGGAATCTGTCACCTCTGCCAGACAATGTACCGGAATACGGAACAGCCCGCATATTTCCTCATCCCACTCTAATTTCTTGATATTGAACATCTGTGTGCGGGATGCATTGGAATAATCTGTGCGAAACACAGTTCCCTTTGTCAACTTATATACCAGCCAACTATCGACGGTTCCACAACAAAGCTCACCTTTGTCTGCTTTTTCTGCCGCGCCTTTTACATTCTGAAGAACCCATGCAATCTTTGCTGCAGAAAAATAGGGGGACAGAGAAAGACCTGTATGAGAGCGAATCAGTTCTGCCTTGCCCTGTGCTGCTATCTTTTCACAGATTGCTGCTCCTCTTGCACACTGCCAAACTACAGCATTGTATACAGGATGTCCAGATACACGATCCCAGACCAGGGCTGTCTCACGCTGATTGCTGATTCCAAGAGCACGGATTTCCCCTTTGTCAATCCCTGCCTTTTCCACCAAAAGCTTTACTGCGCTTATAGTATTTCTATAGATTTCTTCTGGATCATGCTCTACCCAGCCCTTTTCATCAATCATCTGTTGATGGGGCAGATCCGTTCTGCATAACAGCTTTCCTTCTGCATCAAACAGCAGTGCTTTTGTTCCCTGGGTACTCTGATCAATCCCAAGTACATATTCTGCCATCTTTATAAATTCTCCTTCGCTGTTTTTACAATTCCTTCCGCATTTAATCCATAGTAATCAAATACTTCTTTGGAATTACCAGTGATGACTGGAGCATCTGGAAGAGCTAAATTTACCACTTTCCTTGGGCACTCACGGGCAACTACCTGGCTTACCATAGAGCCAAGCCCGCCAAATGGCGCATGTTCCTCGACTGTAATCACCAGCTTTGCATGAGCCGCGGCTTTCAGAATCGCTTCCTGATCCAGCGGTTTTACACAGTACATATCAATGACAGACGCGCTGATTCCCTCTGCTTTTAAAAGTTCTGCCGCCTTCACTGCGGGCTGCACCATCTCCCCACAGGCAATGATAGCCACATCGCTTCCCTCGCAGATAACGGTTGCCTTATCCATCTCAAAGGGACAATTTTCCTGGGTATAAATATCTTCTACCGCATTTCTTCCCACGCGGATGTAAGCTGGTTTCTCATCCTGAAGCAAAGCCTCTATTAGCTTCGCTGTCTGGAATCTGTCGCTTGGAAGGTAAACCCGCATATTTGGAATCGCTGACATAGCCGCAATGTCCTGTGCTGAATGATGGCTCATACCAAGTGCTCCGTAGCTTACTCCACCGCTGATTCCAACCAAGGTGACATTTGTATTCGAATAAGCGCAGTCTACTTTTGCCTGCTCATAACTTCTGGTTGACAGGAAACATGCAGGTGATGCTACAAAGGGCTTCTTCCCGCATTTTGCAAGTCCAGCGGAGATACTCACCAGGTTCTGCTCTGCAATCCCTACTTCCACGAACTGTTCAGGATAGGCTTCAGCAAAGGGGGCTAAGGATGCGCTCCCTCTGGAGTCGCTGCATAATACTACAATATCTTTGTCTTCTTTTGCTTTCTCCATCAACACTTCGCAGATTGCCTGCCGATTGGGAATCTTATTCATGAAGAGCCGCCTCCTTTCCTGCTTCCAGATCTTTCATAATCTGCGTATACTCGTCTTCTGTGGGAACCTTGTGATGCCAATTGGCTTTATTCTCCATCACGCCAGAGCCAAAACCCTTGATGGTATTGGCAATGATAACCGTTGGAGCGCCTTTTACTGTCTTTGCCTCTTCAAAGGCCGCTTTCAGCTCTCCATAATCGTTGCCATTGACAGAAATCACGTGCCATCCAAAGGAACCCCACCGCTCTTCTTGGCTGTCATGAGCCATAATATCTTCTGTACAGCCGGAGATCTGAAGACGGTTTCTGTCTACTACTGCACATAAATTATCCAACTTATACTGGTGAGCAGCCATAGCCCCTTCCCATACGGAACCTTCTGCCAGCTCTCCGTCTCCCATTACTGTGTAAACGCGGTAATCCTGTTTATTCATCTTACCTGCCAGAGCCATACCCACACATACGGGAAGTCCGTGTCCCAGGGAACCAGAATTCATCTCGATTCCCGGAAGCTTATTATTTGGATGCCCAATAAATTTAGATCCGAATTTAGAAAACTCCTTGATTACCTGCTCGATGGGGAAAAATCCTTTGGCAGCAAGGACTGCATACAGAGCTTCCACAGAGTGCCCTTTGCTCATTACAAAACGATCTCTGTCTTTGTCATCCATGTTCTCTGGGCTGATATTCATCTGTTCAAAATACAACTCTACCAGAATATCCATAACGCTCATGTCGCCGCCAATGTGACCGCCTTTTCCCTCAACGATCATATCAACCACATTTTTTCTGAGGTCATAGGATAATGCTTTTAAATTTTCCATGTTCTACTCCTATTTAAAGTACCGCTTCGGCCCTTTCAGTACACGGGTTTCTAGAACGAATTTCCGACCGCAATCCTGCGTCCATAAATTGTTCTGTGCACTTCAGGGCCTTCGCTGTTTTAAGTTCCGTTTATTCGCCCCGCAGGTAAGCTTTGACATCTTCTTCAATTGGATCGTACAGATCTGGTTTAACGCCAATATATTTACATGCCTCGTACAGTACGGGTACTACATCTTTGTGGATTCCCACGCAGTGGTGGATGTATGGCCCCTCTACAATCTTGGCTTCCAGTCTTTTGATATTATCCACTTCCACCCAAAGGTAAGTTCCCATTCCCTTCGGTCCTTCGATTCCTTTGGCATTTCCAAGGAGCAGAGAGTATTCTCCGTTGTCTCCGTCAAATCTTGCCAGGGTTACGTCTCCATGTTTTGCTTCGGCTGTAATACTGCCTGGATGGTCAAAGGCCAGAGGGTACGTAAGCTTTGGCGTCTCCTTTGCCACAGAGATGGGCCAGGGTCCACAGTGCTGTAACAGTTCTCCGTTTTCTACATCCGGGTGACGGATGGTCCAGTCAGCGAAGAAACTTCTCGTCTCATCCATTCCTGCTGCCTCTACCATAAGAGAAGTAATGGCTCCATGAATGTCTGTCTCACAGACTACAGGGATTCCCTCTTCATTCATCAGGGAATTGGCGGCACAGGGCATAATGCCAATCTCTGACTGAAGTTGATTCCAGCACTGAATTGCAACTGCCTTACAGCCATATTTCTGCACAAGATGCTTCATGGCTACCTTAAGAGCCGCTACATTCTCCAATTCCTCATCTTTTACCATGATCTCCATATTTTCCTGACAGTAGCGAATCACTTCCGCCACTTCTGTTCCTTCTTCTTTTGCTTTCTTGATCTCATCTGTCAGCTCAGGCATGGGAATAGGGGAAAGCTGGATATTAAATCGCTCCAAAAGCTCTCCTTCATTGCACATAGTAGTCCAGAAATCAAAAGGTCTTGTGGATATCTGAAGAATTCTGATATTTCGAAACGTCTTTACCACATTGCACACAGCCAGGAAATCTCTCAGACCTCTCTCAAATACGGGATCACTCAGCCGACAGTTCGTCATATATGTAAAAGGAATCTGGAATCGACGCAGTACCTTGCCTGTGGCAAACAGTCCACACTGGGTATCACGAAGTCTCGTTCCGTCTGGTTCCGGTCGCTCGTCCAGGGGTCCCCAGAGCAATACAGGCACGTTCAATTCCTTTGCCAGTCTTGCACATTCATATTCTGTTCCAAAATTACAGTGCGGAAGAAACAGGCCATCAATCTTTTCCCTCTTAAACTTTTCTGCAATTTTAAGCATGTCATCATCATTATATAGAAGTCCTTCTTCATTGATATCTGTAATATCAACAAAATCAATTCCCAGCTCTTCCAGGCGTTTTGCCGTCAATCCTCTGTATTTGATTGCATCCAGCGCGCTAAAAATGCTTCTTCGTGTAGGCGCATAGCCTAATTTGATGTGTGCCATAGAATTCCCTCCTGTTTTTTGATTCTTACTCTTTCTTTTTACAATTTCATTTGGCAGAATAATATATGTTTTCTTTATAAACACTATTATAATTATTTTATATATATTTTCAATACTTTTTGAGTTTTATCCAGTTCTTTGTATATAATGTTTAATTATACTCCAATAATTTTGTGCATAACAACTATAATTCCACCTTATTTCTCCCACATCCTAGGCTCGCAAACTTAAACGTTTATATAAACATTTATATATGACAAAAAAAACCAAAATTATAGAAAATTTTTTCTATAATTTTGGTTTTTAAAGAATAGCTTTATAAAATTTTATTTTTATCTATTCATATTTTTTACGGTATCCCGAATAATGAATTTTGTGCATACCTGAGTTTTTACCATAATATTGTCTTTTTTCTCAATCATATCTACAATTCTTCGAACTGCAAGCTGCCCCATCTCCATATTAGGAACGCACACTGTTGTCAAAGCCGGACTGGAGATCTCAGAAAAAGGAAGGTCATCAAACCCCACAATGGAAATGTCCTCTGGTATCCGATAGCCCTTTTCCTGAAAAGCCTTCATAGCTCCCAAAGCCATCAAATCATTATCGGCAAAAAAAGCAGTGGGAAGTTGGCTGCGGCTCTCCAGATACCGCAACATATCATGATAGGCTCCGTTCATATTTGGTATAACAGTAAACACATTTTTCTCATCATAATCCAACCTGCGACTCCTTAGGGCTGCCTGATATCCAGAAAATCTTGCCCGAAAATTCTTGATGCGAAAGGAACTGCGAATATATCCAATTTTCCGATGCCCTTTATCTGCCAAATATTCTGTGGCCATCCTGGCTGAATCTTCATTATTGATCAACACAGAATTAAATTTCATAGATTCTGTCCAGCAGTCCATAATCAGCAGCGGGCAAGCTGCTTTTCGAAAACTATTCAGGTCTCCCTCCGCCATCTCTGTGGCAAGCACCACGATAGCGCTCCCCACTTCTTTCAACAATCCCTGAACCTGCTCTTCATAATCCTCGTCTCTCTGATCGACATTACAGATGACCATCTCATATCCGCACTTGCGACATTCCTGTTCAAATCCTGTAATCAGAGCAGGGAAGAACGGTGTATCTTCAACGATCAAACCATTTTTCCGAAACATAACCAGTTTTATTTTCGTAATGGAATTCTCATTGATATATCCTGTCTCCCGGGCAACCCGAAAAATCTCATCCGACGTATCCTTGTTGACCCCTTTTTTGTGATTCAACGCATTGGATACTGTTGCCGGGGAAAATCCAGTTATTCTGCTGATGTCACGAATACTAACCTTCATCTTTAATATGCTCCTACCTTCTGCCCATATAAAATCTAAATTATCATAGCATATAACTATCTTAAAATCAATTAGGATTCGTGCCCTCTCTTGACAAGGGCGCACGGTCGAGAGAGGATACTAGAGCAAATAAAAGAAGCCCTGAAAATCAAGGCTTCCATATAAAAAAATAGAGCGGGTGATGGGAATCGAACCCCAGCCCACTCAAATAAACTTAGGTAGAAAGGCGCTTTTAGCATCCTCCATGCCAGTGTAATCACAAGTGTAATCAACCAGCACTCCACCTTAGCTACATCCTTTCGTGACGCTTGATTATACTATCATAAAAAATTAGTTCTGTCAATCATTTTTATCTAATATTTATATATTTATATAACATAGATAAAGATGGATAAAGATTTATAAAATCAATATCTTTATCTAAAAAAACAGTGTGTCAAGGTGCCAGACTTGGGGGTGGAGATTTTTTATCCATTCTTTTCGGGATAAAAAATACAACCCGGACACCTTTACACAACGGACGGAGCCACAACATAATAGGGAAGGGGATATGTCCAGAAGCATTTTACTGGCATATCCCTTGATTGTGCTTTTAATATTTGATGTAAAAATTTTCAATACTTAAATATATAGCAAAAGGTTTTAGAAGCACTCTCCCAACTTGCGAAAACAGGGAAAATTATCTGTATCGCATCTTTTCCGTGATATAGACAATTTTTCCGTCACCTGCCAGAATGTGGATTCGTTCCAAAATTGAGCGAGCCATAGCGAGCATGTTTCAATTTTGGCGGCAGAAACCCAGAGCCGCCGCACGCAAGCTATTCATCAGTTGGAAATCTTACAATATCGTTAGGGGTACAGTCCAAAGCATGGCACAATTTTTCAAGCGTCAACATGGTGATGTTGTTGTTTTTCCGCAGGGTATCTAATACCCTGTTGTCCAACACTTTATCTTTTATCAGCTTATATTGTGTGATTTCTTTCCTTTTCATGGTCTCCCATAACGGGCTGTAATCAATCATAAGTAGCAACTGCCTTTCTCGCATCCTACTACTATTATGAATGAACAGCCAGAAAATGAATATTGCACATATATGTGCTATATGCTACAATAAATATTGTAGTAAAATAGATTTGTAGAACAAATGAAAGGAAAATCGTGATATGAAAAACAAAATAATTACTATCATTTTATCTTTAATGATTGCTAGTATGCTAATTTCTGGTTGTGGAAAAAAAGAGGAGCCTGTTATAGCTGAAGCAGTAGAAATACAAGAACCAGAAGAAACAGAAATACCAGAACCAGAGCCTATAGTTGAACCAGAACCGGAGCCGGAACCAGAGCCAGAGCCTATAGCTGAGCCGGAACCGGAACCAGAGCCAGATTTAGGTTACACAATAATTCCAATGGATGAAGTTACAATGTATGCTACGACTACTTGTAATCTCCGAGGAGGTCCCGGAACAGACTATGACAAAGTAGGGAGTTTATCCTATGCACAAGAGATAGTATGTAATGGAAAAGTAGCTGATGGAGACAAAGAGTGGTTAGTCCTCAAAACCGAGGATGGCAGTACCCAAATGGTCAGTGCCAAGCTAGTCTCCCGAACCAAGCCCCAACCCCAGCAATCCACCAACACCAATAACAGTGGAGGCAACGGTAGTACCACTACCCAACCCCCAGCCTCAAATGGAGGTTCTAGCGGAGGCCAGCCATCTGGCGGTGGAGACCCAGGCAGTGCCCCAATAGGTGGTGGAATGTTCTCAGGCCTTCCAGTATCCGGTGGCTACGATCCTAATGTAGAGAATCCGGTATACTTTGAGTAATATTGAGCTGATCTGTACACAAACCAAAATTATTGACAACACATAAGTTAGCAATTATAACAAAACAAATACAAAAGTAAATAAGGAGTAGTACACTATGAAAAACACCACTCCCTTAGGTTTAACATATGACAAAGTTACCAATAGTTACATACTAGACGAAGTATCACTTGAGTAAACATGTAATACAAGGAGAACAACATGAAACATAAGAAATTATTTACATCAGTATTACTCATAACAACAAGTCTGTTCTTGTTAGCAGGTTGTGGAGAGTTGCAGTTCGAATAAAAATATAGCTTATAACCTATGTAGATCTACATAACCCATTAACAAGGTTGATACTGATACATTGTATCAACCTTTTTTTGTGCCAAAAATCAAGCACTTAGAAATATAAAACATATTGTTAGATTTATTTGTGGATGATATACTAAATGCAATTATAGATAAAATACAAAGAGACGAGGTTACAGATTAATGAATAATTCTTTTGCGAAAAAATGTAGGGATAATAATATTGACTGTAGCAAAGCATATAAATTCAGAGCCAAACATTCCGACTTAACAGATGAACAAATTATAGAGTATTATAGAAACAAAAAAACTATAGATTATGCTTCTATCAGATTAGGGGAAAGAAATATATCTCTAAACGGTTTAGAAATGGAATTAGTAAAATACATAAACTCCCATGATATAGATGTTCAATTTGAAGATGGAACAATAGTATATCATAAAGGTTATATGAATTTTAAAAAAGGATATGTAAGTCATCCTAAATATTTTAAATGTGAGCATGTAGCAACATTTAAAGACAAAAAATATTTCTTGTGTGGATGTAAAAAATGCAAAGGTAAACATATGTTATGTATAGATGAAATGAAAGACTTTGAGTGTACACGAGGTAATCATACAAAATAAAAGACTTTGAATGTACAAACTAAAAAGATTGCCAAAGTGTGGGCGAGAAGCAAAGCAACGCAGTGAGCAGGGCGAACGAAGTGCGGAGCGTCACGAGCCTACACTGGCAATCCGGAGCGTAGCGACTTAGGGGGAGGACTGCGAGTATTACCAGTCCTCCTTATATTTTTGTATCTATACCCCCTCCCTCCCCATCTATCAACCTTTCTGCCAGATACACCTAGCCCCCATATCCTGTATCTGTATTCCCTAATTGTAACTTCATAAATCAGAAAAAGGATATTCCTATCTGCTTAGGAGCATCCTTTTTTCGTTAAAAAATAGACAATCTGTAATTTTCCTGCTTAAATGGGGGTATACATTCATTTCAAAATCTGTATGCATTACTTATGCACAATTTGTAAATAAGTGCTTTTTAATGAGTTCTTTTGATTTTTCTATCTCTATGCATCCCAAACCCTAAAAATTTTTCAATAAATTCGTAAATTTTTCTGTATGCATTTCCCCAGTGAACAGACGTGTTTGCAGACCTACTTGGTATGAGTTTGTATCTTTAAAAAATTTCAAGAAAAGGAGATACAAACTATGAAAAAACAAGATTTGAAAAATGTAACTGTCAACACTGATTCTACCATGAATCAGACCGCCTTGTCAAATCCAATAATTGGATACCACACGCTGGACTTATTAGAGGGATTGAAGCAATCATACTGGGATACTGTCAATCGAATACAAGAAGTTAAAGACATGACCAGAATTTGGGATGAGCAAAGGAAGGAGAAATTAAAAAACCTAAATGAGCGCAAAGCCCGTATCGAATTTGAGTTTGATGAATGGTCTGCGCTGGTAAAAGAATGGGTTTCTGAATTTCCCGAAAAAGATGCATTGTGCGGTGACATTATTGTAGAATATTATTGCGACATAAATAATTATGTTGTAGGTAAAGAACCACTAAAAGGCGCTTTAAAATTGCAAGATATTTTAGATGAAGTTTTATGCGAGAAAACAGCCAAAAACAAAAGCGCAAGTAATTTCAAAGCCAGAATACGTACAATCGCTTTGAATCTAATTGAATAAAAAAGTAAAAACAAGCAGGATATCCCCCACAACGGATATCCTGTTTGCTTCATCAAATGATAACTTTTCGTTTGCTACAATCAAATCAAGGGGTGCAAGAAAGGAGCACTTATGAAGTTGAAAAACTTAAGGTTGACATTAGCGAATGTCAACACAACCGCAGGCAAAAAAGACATGGAGGTTGTAGAAACCTCTGTGAACCGTGTCCGCCTTGATGAGGGCACATGGGGAAAGGATATTGATTCCTATAGTTTGCACTGCTGTGCAAATCATGGGGATATTATCAAGATCAAGGTCGGAAAGGAACATGCGGCAAAAGTCACCGCCCTAAACGATGCCCTTTCAGATGATGTGACAGTAACTGTTACATTTTCTGGGCTTAAGCTAAAGGCCTTTGCCATGAAGGGGAAGAGCAACAGTGACTATCCAATAAGTGGAGTTTCCGGCTCTGCACTGGACTTTGAGTATAAAGTCCAAAACGAAGTAGATTTTTAAGTAACTATTAACCCGATGATGGGGGATACTGCACCCCCCTCCCCCATCATTATAGTAGAAAGGAAAAACGCTATGAAAAGCAACGCAAAAAAATTAACTAAAGATAAAATAGAGTATCTGCATATTCTACATGCAGGCTGGAGTACAGCTTCGTACTATTCCAGATTGTTCGGAATGGATGCCGGAGACGAACCAGCAGAAATGCAAACATACCTTTTAGAACGGGAGGGAATCACTTCTGTACGGTTCAAGTTCCCGTCATGTGATTCCGACAAGGAATACAGCTTCGGGGAAATAAAGGAGATTATGCAGCAGCATCTTCAATACTGCATCCTCCCCAGCGACAAGATACTCCGTCCATATATGGGCGGCTCTACAATTTATGATATTGTAGAACCTCTGTATATAGACAGGGTAGAGGAATCCAAAGGCATATGGCGCATTGACATTGTATATGTTGATAACCCACTAGCCTATAAATATGTAGCAGAAAATAAAGGAGGGTATTTATTATGAGTAATGAATCATTAAAAATCTATCTACAAAAGATAAAAGAATTTTTGCTCCCACTGCTTATTTGCTTGAAAGACTGGTGCAAACAGGCACACCAGAAATATCTGAAAAAAGAGAAAATAAGAATCAAAACGGAACGTGAGTTAAAGATTCTTATGAATCAGAAAAAATTACGGGAGGAATTGTTTGACGTGTTCAGCACGTCAAGCTATCCAAAATTGATACCGGTACGGACATTACAAAATATCCGTCCAGTATCGTATGAGATACAAAAGAATGAAATTTTATATTATTATACTATAGATAAAGAGCAATCCGAAAAAATCGCGCTGACTATATGCAAATCCATATGTGATAATATGAACAATGACATTGTTACATATGGTCAGTTTCTGATGGAGAATTACTTTCCAGAGGAATTGTTGATAATGTATCCTAACTTGTGGTACGGGGTAAAGGTCTTAAAAGTGACAGACCAGGAGACCAACGTAAAATTAACAGTGGTTTCCAACAGACCGTTATAGCAAGGTAAAAGCACCTTTTTACAGGTGCTTTTTTCTTATAAGTCAAAAGGCATTTCCTCCTGCCTGTATTCCTCCGCTTCTTCAAATGGTGTCTCTATTCCATCTGTCAGCGGCTGGAATCCCTCGCCCCTGTGCATATAATCATCCACGGATTTATATTCTATTATATTATCTTTTGTGATATGATGGTATACCTTTTGTATGCGGCGCAAAAATGCCCTCCATGTGGCTGGGGAATCTTCCTGCACATTGGGATACTGTTCCTCAAGTGGGATATTGCTAATAAAGGCCACCTTTGTAAAACAGGCTACTTTATCCGCATATCTCGCACGCAGGCTACAATTCGGGTAGCCCTCGCACCATGTAAGAAGTTCTGATATTAGAATCTGGCTTCGATACTCTTCAAAGATGATCACATCCTGTCCCCTGTACCCGTCCCATACCGCATTGCCATTATAATTTGTGATTCGGTATACATTTTCATATCCGTACTTTTCCATCCATGTTCTTGTCTTGTTAGTGTTCGTTTCCCCGAATACGTAAAAACATTCTATCTCCCTCCACCTATTTTTAAATTCTTCCTCCCTAAGTGCCTGTCTCGTCCTCTCTATATGGTTGAGGTATTTTAGATAGTCGGGATTCTGACGCAGTATTTCAGAATTGGACATACCGTTTTCTATCATATCAAAAAGGATAGACAAATCGCTCCGCTTTCCCTTGTGCCCTTTCGGCAGTTCTCCCCACTCTTCAAAGGTATCTACAAGATTGGTCTCTTTCTTTTCGGTATCTTCCCATTTTCCCTCTTTCCTTATGTAGTCCCTATTCTCCTGTGGCGTACCCTGTGCTTTCTCAATATGCGCCGCAGGAAATTTATTTTTCAATGTAGAAAATTTTATGGGATTCCTTGTCTTGATGTAGATATGGGTATGTTCTGTGCCCTGTTCCCCTACCTCATCACACATACACCAATATACCATTGACGGGATGGCTTTTAAAACTTCCTTAATCTTATCATGCCCCATATCCTTATCTTTCGGGTTGTTAATGGTAATCTGCCAGCCCCTGGCCTGTCTGTCCTTGTCTCCGCCCAATACTGCACCCTCCTTTAAGGTTTTATTTTTATCGTACATTCCGAAAAATCATCAAATAATGAAATTCTGTGATTTAAGATTTTACTATCATCCAATGGAGGGGGATGGTTATAAAACAAAAGAAAGCAAAAATTTTAAGGAGGGAAACAATATGATTATATCACACGGGAAAAAACTTTCAGCTATAGAGGTAGGAACGGCTGGACTATCCCACGATAAGAGCACCACGTTGCTTTGTAGCGGCGCAGAAAAGAGGAAACCATATAGATTTTCTAGGATTGTCCTTCATGTGCTGATAGGACAAAGTATACTCACTCTCCATGTGAATGATTTATCACCAGAGGTTGAGGAACGTTATAAAGAGCTTCGCAGGCGGTTGCGTGAACAGCATATAGTGCCTGTTCATGTGCCGAGCATATTAATATCGGCATATAGCCATGAAACTCTGCATGGCCTAAAATTAAGCTGTGATTCATTCCAGCTTATATCTGACAAAGAAGCATAAAGCAACAAAGGGATTCCCTACAAAAGATATCCGTAAACATACAGCACTACCCTTTTGGAATCCCAGTCTTAAAAGATTGGGAGGACATATGAAGAGAAACTATAATGATGATTTATTGTCTTTTCTGCTAGAATATAGTAAAATATCTATAGAGGATGCCAAAAGTGAAATCGAGAAAATGACTAATAGAAAATATTTAGAACAACACTCTTTTGACATTTGGCAAGGTACGGACACTCGTTGGCGTACATATCTCCCCGACGATACAAAGAAGAATAAAAGGAGGCTCATTGCAAAAAGTACAAAAGAAAAGATTGAAGCTGAAATAATCGCTTATTACAAAGGATTGGCCGAAAACGTTTCACTAAAAAAAATTACTCTGCGTACATTCTACCAGACATGGCTTGACTATAAAAAATTAAAAACCACATCTTCCATGTACATACGGCGTATACACAGTGATTGGGAAAATTATTATCTTAATGATGCAATCATTGACATTCCCCTTGTAAAACTGGATTATGATACTCTGGAAGAATGGGCATTGAAAAAGATTAGAGAAAATCAGCTTACAAAAAAATCTTATTATAATCTTTCAATTATTTTAAGAGGGTCTCTTGACCTGGCTTGCCAGAAAGGCATTATTACAGAAAATCCTTTCCAAAAAGTTAAGATTGATTATAAGCTGTTTTTCCGAAAAAGAAAGCCGGATGACGCAACACAGGTATTTTTAACAAACGAACAGCCAGAGATTGAAAGAGAAGCTTATGAAGATTTCCAGCAGACAGAAAATGTCGCCTGTCTAGCTATACCGCTACTCTTTCAGACAGGTTTACGGTTAGGTGAAATTGTCGCTATTAAAAGCACCGATATTTCTGGAAATTATCTTCATGTCCAGCGTATGGAGATAAGAACTACCAAACAATTACCAGATGGCTCTTGGGCTACACAACGTTTTGAAATTGTGGAACATACCAAGAGTGAAGCCGGTAACAGAAATGTTTACCTTACCAGTACTGCAAAGAAAATCATTCAGCAGATCGAATTGTGTAATCAAGAGCATGGTTACAAAGATAATGATTTTCTTTTCTTAAATGCCGACGGCCGGATTCATTCCAAAAGTATAGATACTCGTATCAGAAAATACTGCCGCCATATTGGCATAGCAGAAAAGGGCTGTCACAAGGCAAGAAAAACGAATATAAGTTTACTTATTGATGGCCGTGTTAATATTAACCGTATTAGGGAACAAGTCGGACATGCATCAGAACGTACTACTTACAATAATTATTGCTTCAATCGTATGACAAATTCTGAAACAGAGAATCTTTTTGAAAAAGCACTGGTTAATAAATAGCGTCTGAAAAGTGTAATCAAGTGTAATCAAAACTTTTCAAGGCAAAAAACAAAGGAAGCCTTGATTTTACTGGCTTCCTTAACAAATAAAAAGAGCGGGTGATGGGAATCGAACCCACGTATCCAGCTTGGAAGGCTGGTGTTCTACCATTGAACTACACCCGCATAAAATGCCCAGAGCCGGAATCGAACCAGCGACACGAGGATTTTCAGTCCTCTGCTCTACCAACTGAGCTATCTGGGCAACTAACATCTGCTGCGTCACACTACGCCACAACAGGTATTATTGTACATGATTATTTAGCGTTTGTCAACATTTTTTTGCGAACTACTCCACAGCCTCCGTGGGATAACTCTTCCCTTCCTTCATCACGAAAGCACAGTCTAACAGTGCTTTTTTATCTGTCATCAAATCCCGTCTCCATGCAGATATATCCGCAAGCTTTCCGATCTCCAAGGTGCCTATCTGATCCTCCAGCTGAAGAATCTCAGAATTCGTCTTCGAGGCCGCCTTCAGGGCTGCAAAGGGAGACATCCCACTGCTCATCCAGGCTTCATACTCATAACCACTCTCATAATTCTGGTGGTTTGCCACCAAGTCTGTTCCATAGCCCAAACGAATCTTGCTATGACAGATAACCTCCCGGCCGGCCCGAAGCATATCCTTATAATATTCCAACTTCTGCCTGAATTCCGGCTGCTTTTCCTTCATCTTCTCCGCATCATAGTGCACAGCCTCTTCATAAGGGCAGAAGGTGGGCACCAGATAAATTCCCGCTTCCTCTATCATAGCCGCCGTCTCTTCATTCATAAGACTTCCATGCTCCATGCCGTCGATCCCCATGCGGATCAGCTTTTGCATTAGCTCATTGGTATAAACATGTGCCGTTACCGTCTTTCCAAGCTCCTTGGCCGTTGTCATAATAGCCTGAAGCTCCTCATCATTGAGCTGTTGCTGAATCGGGTTATCATAAGGTGTAAAGAATCCTCCAGTGGCCATAATCTTTATAAAATCCGATCCGTACTTTACCTGCTCCCGGACAGCATTTATGAAGAAATCCTTTCCACAGCCAATAGTAGGCGTCAGCTTCTGAAGCAAACCAGACACAACCGGATTCCTGGCAAATCCCTGACTCAAGTCTCCATGGCTCCCTGCGGACGCCATAAATAAAGGAGAAGCAACAATCCGGGCTCCCTCTATATAACCTGCTTCAATAGCTCTCTTTACATCCAACACTCCATATCCATTGCTGGTTATTCCTCCCGTGTGCCGCACTGTAGTAAACCCCCGCTGCAGTGCCTTTTTTGCACACCGGACAATAGCCAAAGTCTTTGCCTCCTCTGTCTGGGAATATACCTCCTCACGAATGGTATGCCAGTCATAATAGTCCATATGCATATGGGCGTCAATAAGCCCCGGCGTCACCTGATATTTTGTCAGATCAATGGTCTCTGCATGCTCTGGCAGCGCTATCTCAGGACCTATCTAGGCTATCCGCTTTCCATCAATCAATATTTTCCATCCCTGTTTCCATTCCTCTGCAACTCCGTCGTACAGCGGTCCGCATAGAATTACTTTATACTGTTTTTCCATGGCAAATCCCTCCTATTCAAATTCTACAGTATGCTGCTATACCTCAAAAGTAAATTCCCTGGGCGGTTCCTCCCCCAGCAGATGCTTCACAAAAAAGTCCATCTTTCTTCGGATAAAATACAGATCACTTGGTACATTGTGGTTCATTCGTGGCAGAACCACCAAATCATAATCCTTATTGCATCTATTAAGCCTGTCGCACAGGCGCAATGTCTGGGACATGGTTACATTATCGTCCATTGCCCCATATGCCAAGAGAAGTCTCCCCTCAAGCTTCTCTGCCAATGCTGTAATATCTCCCTGACGATAGAGCTCCTCCTCATAGAGTCCGTAATACCGTTCTGTCCAGGAGTGCTCATAAAATCTCTGATCATAATTTCCCGAAGACGCTACCCCTACCTTGTAAAGATTTGGATATTTGAACATGGCGGAAACTGTAGCATAACCTCCACCGGAATTTCCCCAGATTCCCACACGGTCCAAATCAATAAAGGGGAACTTTTTCTTCAATTCCTGCATACACGCCGCATGATCCTCAAGCCCGGCACATCCGTGAATATTGCGGTAAGAATACTTATGAAATTCCATTCCACGGCCGGGCGTTCCTCTTCCATCCAAAATAATTCCCACAAAGCCGAGCTGGGCAAATTCCTGCAAACCGCCCATAATCTCCCGATCCATACTGTTATCCCAGGTAAAATCTCTTGGCACATTGTAAAGCTGGGCGCCTCCATAGATATAATCAATTACTGGATAGGTTTTATCTGGCTCAAAATTCGCCGGACGAAGTAGAATTCCACACAGATCCGTCGTCCCGTCACCAGCCTTCACCGTAAACCGCTCCGGCATCTGATAGCCTGCGTTCATCAAAGCCGTCACATCCGCATGCTCCAGCTCTCGAACGAAGGAGCCGTCTGTCCGGCGCAATACTGTCACAGGCGGCAAGTCCACTCTGGAGTAGGTATCTACAAAGGCATCTTCACCCATGCTGACTGCATGCACCCCATCCTCGGGAGTCAGCCGTTTCAGTCCGCTTCCATCAAAGCCAATCACATAAAGCTGATAATAGAGCGGATCGGAGCACTCCTCCACATTGTTTGCCATAAAATAGATCAACTTCTTTAGTTCATCTACTTTCACAAGCTTCTGAACAATCAATCCTTTTACAGTCTCCCCGGCATCCCTAAAGAGATCCGTCCCGCTCTCCATATCTGTCTCCTTCTTTTCCAGAGCAAACCGATACAAATGGGCATATCCGCTTTTCTCACTCTGCCAAAATGCGTATTTCTGATCCCCGGTGACAAAATTGGAAAAGAGATAAGTTCCATATCCGTCCACCTGGCCAAAAGCTCCCAGATTCAGAAAATCATCTGTCACCTCCCGAACCAGAAGCTCTGTTTTTCCATCCTTGGGACTTCCCAGATAAAGCCTTCCCTCCTGAAATCCCCTCTTGATCCAGGTAAAATAAAAGGCAGAGCTGTCGTCCAGCCACTTCACCCAGCTTCTGTCCTCATCCGTGAACAGGGGATAGAGAAAATCAGGCCCATCCACAGCCTTTATTGTCTTTTCTTCCGCATTTCCCACATACAGTGTATAATGAGGGATCTCCTCATCCGTATCTGTTGCAAAGGGACAGGGATATTCCCAAAGCCCTGGCCGCAATTCTGAAACAGCCTCCCCATAGGAAGACAAAAGATACAGGTTCTTACAAGTTCTTCGATCCGCCCGATAAGTGATAAAGTACTTTCCGTCCGGGCTCCACAGTACATGAGGAGCAACTACCTGCCCTGCTCTCTTCACTGTAATCTGGCTGTAAATGTCAACATAACAGCCATACTCATTCAGCGCTTCCCCATCCCAGGTAAGTTGGATACTTTCCTTGCTTTTCCCATCAAGGAGCATCAAATTGTGCTCCTCTGTAAAGAGCGCATAAGCTCTGTCTGGGGAGTATGCTAAGGCTTCCTTCTTGTTCTGAACCTTTCTTCCTGTCTCCTGCTCATACCTTGCCTGGTCCGAATGGTCACAGGCATCTTCCGTCCATTCCTCACCCGTTGCCGCATCCACTACTACCTTCACCTTCTCCACACCCTTATCACCGGGTATCTGACGCGTATAGAAAAAACGGCCCCCGTCCACCCAAGTGATGGACGGACGGCCGTTTTGAACTGCGATACGGGTATGCTGTGTCAGAAGCCGCCCTGCGGCTTCATATCTTGCATACATATCCATAGATAGCTCACACCTCCGAATTTAAAGGAAAACAGTTGCGCCCGGGCCTAGCGGCAGCTTAAATACCACCCAGACAATCAGCTGAATAATCCATACCAGTAAAAATGCAATGGCATAGGGGAGCATCATAGAAATCAGGCTTCCCATTCCAAAATCCTTATCATACTTTTTCGCCATACCGATTGCAATAGGAATATAAGGATAAATCGGTGTAATGGCATTTGTGGTAGAGTCACCAATTCTGTAGATTACCTGAGCAAATTCCGGGCTGTATCCAAGCATCATCATAGGAACAAGAATAGGCGCAAATATGTACCACTTTGCAGTTCCGCTTGTCATAAACAAGTTTACAATACAGCAAAGGATAATGAAGAAAAGCATCAGAGGAATTCCCGTAAAGCCTGCCGCCCGTAACCCTTTGCGCTGCTCCGGCGTAAGCTGCTCCTTGTCCTGTGCATTGTCCACTACGCCATTCGGATGATAGGTTCCCAAACGAGGCGCAATAAATTTCTTGTTTACAAACACTCCCACAATGGTCAGTACAAATACGGAAACAATCATAAAGTACCAGTTTGCAGTCGCCCCCACTGTAACGGCGGGATCAATTAGCTGTGCGGCCTCTTGGGTTACTCCGGCCAGAAGCACATCCGTACCTGCAATAATCACACATGCGGTAAATCCGGCATTCGTTGCCGCATAGCCTGCTAAAAGTCCGGCAATTGGATGCATGCCCACCGTCTCAAATGCCACGGCCGCCAAGGCCGGCACTACAATAATCGATGCCTCAGAAGCAATACTTCCGTTAATTCCAAGAAACAATACCGTACCGGTCAAAGCCCACAGAGGCACTCCCAGAATCGCTTTGCGAAGTGCTGTGGTCAGAACTCCTGCACTCTCCGCAAACCCAATAGCCATCTGCATAGCCAACACCAGTCCTAATGGGGCAAAGCTCTGAAAATTGCTCAGCATATTTTGCAGCAGCCACACGAGGCCGTCCTTACTTAACAGACTGTTTGCCACCACCGTATCACCGGTTGTGGGGTTCACAACACTTACACCTGCCAGGCTGCAGATACAGCTTATCACTGCAAGTATCAGACACAGCCACAGGAACAAAATATAAGGATGGGGAGTTTATTACCCACTTTTTCTATAGCATCAAGAATACTAAAACCCTTTTTCTTTGCAGTCGTTCCCTGCATAACACTTTCCCTCTCTTTCTTCACTTTATTTTACTACTATTATAAAGAAAAAAAAGCGGGCCGCGCAACCTTATTCTTTTTACTATATAAGATGGAAAGAACATATTTCAGGTGCCTTCCACAAGCTAATCACATCATCTTCACCGCATCCTTCATCTCTTTCACATAAGCCTTCACATACTCCACACAGTCCTCCCTATAGGTCTCACATAGTTTCATAATGGCAGACCCTACAATCACCCCATCCGCTTTAGTAGCCATAGTTCTGGCCTGTTCTGGTGTAGATATGCCGAATCCAACTGCACAGGGGATCTTCTTTTCCTTTTTCACCAGCTCCACCATAGCGCCGATATCCGTGGTAATCTGGGAGCGCATACCTGTCACTCCAAGAGAGGACACGCAATACACAAAGCCCTCTGCCTCCCTTGCGATCTGTGCAATCCGCTCATGGGAAGTAGGCGCAATCAGAGAGATAAAATCCATTCCATGAGTCTTACACACCTGAGCAAATTCATCCTTTTCCTCCAAAGGTACTTCTGGCAAGATCAAACCGTCTATACCCAACTGAGCAGCCCGGCTTACAAAGCGTTCTGTCCCATAGGAAAATACTACGTTGGCATAAGTCATAAATACCAGAGGGATCTGTGTGTTCTTTCGAATCTCTTCCACCATATCAAAAATCTTGTCTGTGGTCACGCCTCCAGACAAAGCGCGTACATTGGCAGCCTGAATCACTGGTCCCTCAGCAGTGGGATCTGAGAAGGGAATACCAAGCTCCACCAAGTCTGCTCCTGCTTCTTCACAGGCATACACAAGCTGTTCTGTCACCTTTAAAGAGGGATCTCCGCAGGTGATAAATGGTATAAACGCCTTGCCCTTTTCAAAGGCCTTTGCAATATTCTTATTCATGGATATCCTCCCCTCTGTAGCGGGCTATGGCCGCACAATCCTTATCTCCACGTCCAGAAATTGTGATCACCACAATCTGATCCTTCTTCATAGTGGGTATCAGTTTTTTGGCATAGGCTACCGCATGGGCACTCTCAATGGCCGGGATAACCCCCTCTATCCGGGAGAGATATTCGAAAGCCTCCACAGCCTCATTATCTGTAACCGGTACATATTCAGCTCTGCCTGTATCATACAGATAGGCATGCTCTGGCCCCACACCCGGATAGTCCAGTCCAGCCGAAATCGAATAAACCGGCGCAATCTGTCCGTACTCATCCTGGCAAAAATATGACTTCATCCCATGAAAGATACCCAGCTTTCCTGTGGTAATAGTGGCTGCCGTCTCTGCTGTATCGGCTCCACGGCCTGCTGCCTCACAGCCAATCAGACGGACATTTTTGTCCTCAATAAAATGATAGAAGGAACCGATAGCATTGGAACCGCCGCCCACACAGGCCAGCACTGCATCGGGAAGCCGCCCTTCCTTTTTAAGAATCTGTTCTTTGATCTCCCTGGAAATCACAGCTTGAAAATCTCGTACAATGGTAGGGAAAGGATGGGGGCCCATGACAGACCCTAATACATAATGGGTATCGGAAATCCGGTTCGTCCATTCGCGCATAGTCTCTGACACCGCATCCTTCAAAGTGGCCGTACCTGAAGTGACAGCATGTACCTGGGCGCCCAACAGCCGCATCCGATAGACATTAAGCGACTGGCGTTCTGTGTCCTCTTTTCCCATAAAAATCTCACATTCCATCCCCATCAGAGCCGCCGCTGTAGCTGTGGCCACGCCATGTTGTCCTGCTCCTGTCTCTGCAATCACACGTGTCTTACCCATCTTCTTTGCCAAAAGCACCTGACCCAGTACATTATTAATCTTGTGTGCTCCAGTATGGTTTAAGTCCTCCCGTTTCAAATAAACTTTTGCCCCGCCCAAATTCTCTGTCATATGGGCCGCATAGTAAAGTCTGGAGGGCCTTCCTGCATATTCATTTAGAAGCTCTGTCAGCTCTGCATTAAAAGCTGTATCATTTTTATAATGTCCATATGCCTCCTCCAGTTCCATCACAGCGTTCATTAACGTTTCTGGAATATACTGGCCTCCATGAATTCCAAATCTGCCTTTTGACATCATTCTTCTCCTTCTATAATCTTATATTTAATCTTACCAGCCATACCATTGTTCAAATGGTATTCTTCTGGATTGGAACAATAAAATACACCCGTCCTGACAGATATATTTTCTGTCAAGGACGAGTGTTCCTAATCCACCCGCGGTGCCACCTTGATTCACGTATGACCATGCCCTCTGCGGAATACCTTTATATTCCCGGCAACTGACGTATGCCCCCACGTCGCAGAATACTCAGCTCTTACGGCCTTTGACTGCGCCCTCTGCGGTCCATTTGGCAATCTGCATCTCGATTCGGCTCACACCTAATCCGAACTCTCTGTGCGCGCATGATTACTTTGATCTCCGCTTCAACGGTTTTCCTGATTAAACTTCTTATTAATTTACCACAGAACTTTTTCTTTGTCAAGATCAGGTTTTACAGCGTCACTCTCCCCGCCAAAATGTCCTCATAGTCTTTCAGATTCTTTTCCAGAAGCGTAGGCGTATCCAGACCGAAGGGACATTTCTTTTTGCAGGCGCCACAATGCTTACACTCCTTTACCTTCATCATCTTTGCCTGTACTTCAGGCGTCAACTGAAGTTCAGAGGGTGAACGGCGGATGAGCTGTGACATGCGGGCGCAGTTATTAATCTCGATCCCTACAGGACACGGCATACAGTAACCGCAGGATCTGCAGAAATCAGAGCCTAGCTCTGCCTTGTCCTTTGCAATCTCAGCCTTGATATCCTCCGTCATCTCTGGCGGGTTCTCTATGTAAGAAAGGAATTCATCTAATTCGCCCTCTCTCTGAATCCCCCAGATAGGAAGCACATGATCAAATTGGGCTAAAAACGCATAGGCAGCAGCAGAATTCGTCAGCAAGCCGCCGGACAAGCCCTTCATGGCGATAAATCCCATATTCTTTTGACGACATTTATCTACCAACTCCAGCTCATACTCAGTAGCCAAATAGCAAAATGGAAACTGTAAGGTTTCATAAAGTCCGCTGTCTATAGCTTCATGGGCCACTTTCAGACGGTGGTTGCTGATACCAATATGGCGAATCTTTCCTTGCTCCTTTGCCTCCAGCATAGCTTCATAAAGCCCGCTTCCATCGCCAGGTTTCGGGCAGAAGGGCGGATTGTGGAATTGGTAAATGTCCAGATAGTCTGTCTTTAGGTTCTGAAGAGACTCATCTAATTGCTTACGAAAATCATCTGCATTTAAAGCCATGGTTTTTGAAGCTAAAAAGACCTGCTCTCTCATTCCCTCAAAGGCAATGCCCAGTTTTTCTTCGCTGTCTGTGTAAAAGCGGGCTGTATCAAAGAAATGCATCCCACCCTCATATGCTCTTCTCACCAGTGCCACAGCCTGTTCTTTCGAAATTCTCTGGATGGGAAGAGCTCCAAATCCATTTTTATTCACAGTAATTCCTGTGCTTCCAAGCGTTACTTCTACCATCATCATTCCCCCCGTTTCAGTTCTGTTACTCTTCTGTCAACATTTCCCTGCATTGTATTACGCAGCACTGCAGCAGAGTAAGCTGGCATAAAAATCTCCAACATCCCATTTTCAATGAGATAATGTGCACATACGACTGAAAATCCATCCTCTATAGATAAAATCAGTCGCTCCATCAAAACTCCATCAGGAATCTCTGCAATCCACACAGGCACTTTCAGTTTCATTCCCTCTGAGTTATTATTCACAATGGTTACAATTTGACTCTCCCTATTAAATCTTCCATAACTGAAAATTCCCTTTCCTGTAAGCAATGGCACGCCACAACCACTTTTACAGGCTGAATTCTCTTTACGTATTCGAATCAGTTCTTTATGAAATTGAATCAGTTCCTGATCCTCATTCCCCCAGGGATACGTCCGTCGGTTGTCTGGATCTGTAAAGCCACACAAGCCGGCCTCATCTCCGTAATAAATAGTAGGCGCTCCATGCCATGTCATCTGCATAGTGACAGCCTCCCGGAATACTGCCTTTGATACATTTTCAGACGCTGCCTCACATCCCAAGTCTCTGGCTCTTCCTACTTTATGATTTGTTCTCGTCAAAAAACGTGAGTGATCGTGATTGGACAACTGATTCATGGCAATCATATATGATTGTCCATAGAAAGCGCGGATATTGTGACGCAGGGCTCCCAAAAGCGCTTCATCATTATTTAGCAAATCTTCCCGATATAATTCACTGTGCTTTTCCATTCCAGTGAGAAACCAGGTCAAAGGTTCCATAAATGCGTCGTAGTTCATCACAGAGTCCCATTCATCTCCCTGAAGCCAAGAAGCCGCATCTCCGTAATGCTCCGCATAGATCACTGCATTGGGGTTTGCCTCTTTTACATTTCTTCGAAAATCCTTCCAGAAATGATGATTAAATTCACAGGACAGCCCCAAATCCGCCGCCACATCCAGGCGCCATCCATCTACATTGTATGGAGGGGATACCCATTTGCGGGCAATTCTCATAATATAGTTATAAAGCTCCTCTGATGTCTCATAGCAGAGTTTTGGCAATGTCATATGCCCCCACCAGCCATCATAATACTCATTATAGGGCCACTCATGCTCATTGTTGAACTTAAAAAATTTGTGATAGGGACTTTCTTCTGATATAAAGGCACCTTTCTCATAATCGCCATTACCCTCATACAACCGCTCTCTGTCCAGCCATTTATTAAAGGAGCCACAATGATTGAATACTCCATCCAGCAGAATCTTAATTCCCCGCTTATGCACTTCTTCCACAAAATGAATAAAGAATTCATTGCTGGCTTCCAAATTCTCTTTATTAACCACCCGCTTCATATATTTTGTGGCTTTTTGATTGTTCAGCTCTCCCTTTGGCAAAAGCTCTCCGCCATCTTCTTTGATTATTGTATAATGGGGATCAATATAATCATAGTCTTGGCAGTCATATTTGTGGTTGGAAGGGGACACAAATATGGGGTTCATATAAATTACTTCAATTCCCAGATCCACCAGATAATCTAACTTATCCAGGATCCCCTGCAAATCTCCCCCATAAAAAGAGCGCACATCCATAGCCTTTGGATTCTGATCCCAGTCCTTCACTCGCTCTACCTGTTTGCCAATATAAGCATACTCCCCAGTTATCACATCGTTGGACGGATCACCGTTGTAGAAGCGATCTACATAGATCTGATACATCACTGCTCCTTTGATCCAGTCAGGTACAAAAAAGCCAGGTATGATCCCAAAAGAATAGCAACTCTGTAAATCATTGGTAATTCCCTGCTTGTTATAAAATACACGTTCTCCGCCTGTCCGCACTTCGAAAAAATAAAGGATCTTTTCTTCTTTCACCTCTATATCTAATTTGTAATAGTCAAATACATCATTGGAGGTGAATTTTTCCATAAGTATTCGGCTTCCACCGCTGATCAAAAATACCCTGTCTACATTATCTTTTGCTGTCCGAAATATTACTCTGGTGATATCTCCAGGGTTTACTTCCAGAGGAATCCTATACTGTTCCGATTCATCTGAAAAAAGTGCCTCTCTATTGATTCTTTTCATCCAATCTCCATCCTGTTGTCTTAATTCCCTACATAAGTAATATACTTTTCTTTTTTATATCATATCCTCTCTTACTCAAAATTACAACTATATATGTAAAAAAATGGGCAGTAAAAAAGGCAGCCGTTTCGATCTGCTGCCTTTTTTAGGAGAAGGTATTTCTTTTACTTATGGGGTGTAGCAAAAACTATATAATGTATTGGGGGTTTTACAAGTATTATTATAGCATAACTTCAAAATAAGTGTGCACAAACTTTACAAAATTTGATATTGCTTTTTGTTAACAATTCACAAATGTTTTCCGTCACTTTGACGGTAAAAACCTCTTTGAAGTATTACGACTGTTTGTCGCAGCCTATAGTTCCCTCTTACTTTTCCCGTATTTTGGCCTTTTACCCCTCAAATAACGCTTCAAATTCTTCTCTGGTAATTTTTTCATTCTGAAGTAAGAGCTCTGCCGCGCTATCCAGCACCTTACGATGCTCTAAAATAATACCCTTTGCCTTTACATAACATTCATCAACGATTCGCTTGATCTCTGCATCAATCTTACTGGCCACATCTTCACCGTACCCTTTGGTATGGCCAAAATCTCGCCCGATAAATACTTCTTCGTCCGAGTCATAATTAACGAGTCCCAATTCTTCTGACATGCCATATTTTGTCACCATGGCCCGAGCCACGCTGGTGGCCTGCTTAATGTCCTGAGAAGCTCCTGTGGTGATATCGTCAAATATTAGCTCTTCGGCAATTCTCCCGCCCAGGGATACCTGAATATCCTGGAGCATTTTGCCCTTTGTATTGAACATCTCATCTTTTTCCGGCAGAGGCATGGTATAGCCTGCTGCCCCCACACCCGTGGGAATAATGGACACTGTATAAACTGGTCCCACATCCGGCAATACATGGAATAAAATTGCATGGCCTGCCTCATGATAAGCTGTGATTCTCTTTTCCTTCTCAGACACAATACGGCTCTTCTTCTCAGCTCCAATCCCAACTTTTACAAAGGATTTGCGGATGTCGCTCTGCACAATAAAAGCTCTGTCATCTTTGGCTGCAAAAATGGCTGCCTCATTCATCAAGTTCTCCAGGTCTGCGCCTGTCATTCCGGCTGTGGTCTGTGCCACTTGCTTGAGATCCACGTCTTCTGCCAAAGGCTTATTCTTGGCATGTACCTGTAAAATCTCTTCCCTGCCTTTCACGTCTGGCCGTCCCACCATAATCTTACGATCAAATCGGCCGGGACGTAGGATAGCAGGATCCAGAATGTCCACCCGGTTAGTAGCCGCCATCACAATAATTCCCTCATTAATGCCGAATCCATCCATCTCCACCAAAAGCTGGTTCAAGGTCTGCTCACGCTCATCATGACCGCCGCCCATACCGCTTCCACGGCGTCTGGCTACTGCATCAATCTCGTCAATAAACACAATACAGGGATTGTTTCTCTTGGCGTCTGCAAATAGATCACGGACGCGGGAAGCTCCCACACCCACGAACATTTCCACAAAATCAGAGCCTGAAATACTGAAGAATGGAACTCCTGCTTCTCCGGCCACTGCTTTGGCCAGAAGGGTCTTACCCGTTCCGGGAGGGCCTTCCAAAAGCACACCCTTGGGAATCCGGGCTCCCACTCTGGTATACTTCTGTGGCGTCTTAAGAAAATCTACAATCTCCCGCAATTCTTCTTTTTCTTCCTGAAGACCTGCCACATCTTTAAAAGTAGTATTGATCTGCTCCTGGGTGGTCATTTTAGCTCGACTTCTGCCAAAATCCATCATTTTGCCATTGCCGCCGCCTGCCTGCCGATTCATAATCATTACCATGACAAACACTACTACCACTGACACGAGAAGAGGAACCCCAAGGGACGTCATCCAATTTGCTTCTTTTACCTCAGCAAAAGAAACAGGTACTCCCTGGGATTGAAGAATATCTCTCGCCTCTACAGTGTCTGGCACATTTACATTTGGTTTGCTGCCATTTTTCATAGTCAGCTTTACTGTTCCGGTAGGCGTCGCCTCGCTCTGGCTGATCACAGCGCTGATAACTTCACCACTTGCCACATCGTCTTTAAATTGGGAATAGGTATACAAATTCTCCATTTCCAGTCTCTTTGCAAAATCTGTGAGCAGAAATCCGATCATCACAAAGAGAATCAAATAAAAGATAGATACCCGAAATTGTCTGTTGTTCAAATCCTTTCCTCCTAATTTTAAGTTTCGCCTAGGCCTTACCAGTACGCAGGGAACCAGAACAAATTTCCAGCTACAAAAACATATGTCTGTAAATCATTCTGTACACTGTACAGGCCTTCGCTGTCTTAGTCTATGAATTCAATGACTCCAATATATGGAAGATTCCGGTACCTCTGGTCGTAGTCCAGGCCATAGCCCACCACAAACTCATCGGGGATGCGAAAACCGGTATACTTTACCTCCACATCCACCACCCTGCGGGAGGGTTTATCCAGAAGAGTACAGATAGCCATTGTCTTTGGATGCCTCTGTCCCAGTAGTTTTACCAGGTGATTTAAGGTTCGACCGGAATCAATGATATCCTCTACAATAATTACATTTTTATCCTGAAGGGGTTCATCCAGGTCTTTGCTCAGGCGAACCACACCGCTGGATTTTGTCTCGGCTCCATAGCTGGAAACCTGCATAAAATCTATGGTAACAGGAACCGTAATTCTTTTTGCCAGCTCGCAGACAAAGAAAACGCTTCCTTTCAGTATACAGATCAAATGGACTTCCTGTCCTGCATAATCTTCACTTATTTTTTTCCCAAGCTCCTCAATCTTCTCATCAACTTCCTTCTCTGGTATCATGACCCTGATTTTCTCAGCCATCTTGTTTTCCTCCGTATATCTGTACTTTCAAAATTCTTTTGGTACTTTCTGTCACTTTATAGCCTTCACTGATGCGTCTGCCCGGAATCCACATAATATGGCTTCCGTCAGCTAACAGCAGGATCTGTCCTCTCTGTTCCCTTGGTACCTTCTGATCAATCAGATAATCTTTTAACTTTTTTCTTCCATGTTCCTGATTTATCTCTAAGTAGTCTCCTGGCATCCGTCTGCGGATCTCCAGAGATTTTTTTATTTTATCATAATCAAACCATTTCGTATATGTTTTTTCTGTATTTTCCCAAAAAAGTTCCTCAGAAAACGTCCATTTTTCCTTTCCAACCACATAAGTGCCAGGAACAGCAGGATAAAGAGGCGCATCTTTTTCCAAATTTTCAGGAACTGGATTTCTACAGCAGAGACAAAGCCCTGTATACTCCCGATACACACTTCGTCCTCCAGGCAAGTCCAAACGGCTTCCAACCTTCTTTTCCCAGAGTGCCTCCAGCAACTGAATATGTATCCGTTCCATATCTCTTAAGCCTCCTCCTGCTTCTTTCAGGCAGCGGCGAAACAGACGCGATCTCAGTACAGGGTCTAGCTGTCCAAAGACATCCCCCAATATACGACAGCTATCCTTTTCCCACTGGACATATTGCTGGCAGGCTTTCTCTGTCTCCTCCTCAAGATATCTCTCAATCTCCCTGAGCTCTGTCCCTGTATCCGCCATATGCCTGACAGACTGAGCGTTAATCTGCTTTTGAGCGCAGGAAAGAATGGTATGCCGGATTCGGTTCCTTGTATACTCCTGGTCCATATTTGTCTGATCGGTACGCCAGGAAAGTTCTCGTTCTCCCAGCCACTGAAGGATTTCATCCTGCTCTACACAGAGCAGAGGACGTATAATCTTTCCGCGGACAGGTTCCATGCCGGAAAGCCCGCGGATTCCCGTTCCACGAAACAAATGAAACAACATGGTCTCTGCCTGATCGTTGGCGTGGTGCGCCACAGCAATGCGATTGCACTGATAAGCCTGGGCATCCTCATGAAAGGCTTCGTAACGATACATTCTTCCAGCTTCCTCCAGGGTGAGATTTTCCCTGGCCGCTCTCCCACGGACATCACAAGTATGGCGCACAAGAAAAATTCCCTGAGCCTCGCAAAGGTTTCGCACAAAGGCCTCATCCTGGATAGCCTCCTCCCGCAATCCATGATTCACATGTACGCACATCAGAGTAAAATCCAGCTCCTGGACAAGCTCTAGTAGCGCAAAAAGCAGGCATACGGAATCTGGTCCTCCCGATATGCCCACCAAGACTTTGTCCTTCGGCCGTATCATCCCATTTTCCCTGATATATTCACGGATCCGCTTAATCATTTGTTCTTCCTCCTGATTTTATTTCGATTTTTCTAATATTTTACAATTCCCATAACCAGTACTGTCATATCGTCCAGAGGTTCTCCCTGGTGATACTGCTGTACCCGATCCAGAATGTACGCTGCCAGTTCATTTGGATTTCCTGTGTCATGCTCCATGATAATGTCTTTCATCAGGCATTCCTGGTGAGCCGTTGGAAGAGCGTCCATCACTCCGTCTGTCACCATAATTACCATATCTCCATCATAGAGCTTTTTGCTGGTACAATCCAGATCTAATTTGTGAAATACACCTGCCGGCAAACTGGTAGATGAGATTGTTTCCACCCAGTTTTCCCTCCTGATAAACGTGGTTGAGGCTCCAACTTTCAAAAACTCACAAATGCCCGTGTATAGATCCAGGCAGCTAATGTCAATGGTGGAAAACACCTGGACGTCAGAACGGACAATCAGAGCTGAGTTAATCATTCGCACCGCTGTTTCTTTGGAAAATCCCGCTTCCAGAAATTCCTCCAAAAGATCGATGACTAATTCACTTTCTCGGTAAGCTACAAGGCCAGATCCCATTCCATCTGAGAGCGCAGCCACAAATTGCCCTTCCCTGCATTGGTAGAGAGAAAAATTATCGCCCGAAATTTGCTCCTCTTCTTTGACTGCTCTCTCAATTCCGTAGAGTACCTGGAAGTTCGTCCTCTCTACAAACAAAACTGTAGTCCTCTCACTGCCGATAAAAGCCCGGCTGTCTTTTCCTGGCATCATGGACTTTTTCATCAATTTAGACAGGACTACTGCGATCTCTTTGACTGACACACAGCGATGCCTTTTTGTCTTTGTAGTTATGTACACCTCCTGGCGTTTTTCCTCCTGACTGTACACAAGAACAGAGTAAACCATAAGTCCCATAGATTTTAGCTTTCTCTTTAAGTGGTGCTCCAAGCTTTCATCTGTACGCGTATCCCACACATGTTCCACCGCATCAGCCATAATCTGGGCCATTTCATTTAGCTGTACGGCGACTGCCGCCCTGTTTTCTTCCAATCTCGTATTCCAGAGCAAGTCCATCTTGGAAGGCAGATCAAGAACCGCCTCCCCCGCTTCCATATTTGCCAGAATATCTGGCTCCTTTTTGTTTGATGGAATGGAAAAGCTCCGTGCAAGGCTGCGGAAAGCTTCTTCATACTCATGAACTTTTGAGCGGACTGGATGAATCAATACATCCTCATCTTCTTCTGAAGGTATTGGTTCCAGCAACCATTCCATCAGGGTACCGCAGATGACTGTCAGTGAGCATACCAGCAATCCCTGGGCAGCTCCCAGAAACACTGCAAACTCATTTTCCACCTGGAGCAGTCCCACACTAATCTGCATAGCCGCTACACACGTGCCGGCAATGACTCCGTAGAGCCATCCATAGCTTTTGCCCTTTTGTTTTTCTTCCCGTTTCATATCTCAATCCTCCATTTTCTTCTGTGTGTGTCTGTGTAGTTGCGTATTATAGAGGACATAAAATGAATATTTTGTCAAAAATAGGAGGCGTTTTCTTAAAGATTCAGACAAATTAAGACATAGAATCCGTTATATGAAGTTCTTGATTTTTTGGAAAAACTTAAGATTGTTATATAATATAGAATAAAAGAGACGCCACCGCAGCAGCATCCCTTCTTTTACTCAGTTGCTTTAAACAAAATCTCATCCTCATAAACCAAACCCAGGCGTTCTTTTGCCACTTCTTCCACATATTTTTTGGTCTGGACATATTTCTTAAGCTCCTCGATCTCTTCCGTTCTCTTTTGTTCTTTTTCTATCTCAGCCAGCAATTGTTCTTCTTTCTGCTGATAAGCTTCATATTTTTTTTGTAGTTTCAGTTTTCCAAAAGAAGCCACGAGCAGCAGGCATAAAACTGTCAGAATAACGATACGCAACTCTAACCTTTTTCTTCTCTTCCACGCGCGTCTTGTCTTATTCACCCGCAACTCCTCCTTTCCATCACAAATCTTTCCATTCTGAAAATACTATTTTGAATTCATTATAAACCTTTTAACAGAACTATGCAATTTTTTTCTAATTCTATTTAATAACTTTAAAAATTGCAAATACAATAACATTCCCATTATCACGGCAGCTATGGCAAAGCCCCGTATCGCTCCACTATTCTCCAGGTATAACATACGAAAAATCAACACACCACATACCAGCCAGTACAGAATGTCCTCAATAGCCACAGCCGTAATGTTGTGAGGAATAAGCCGGCGGAAAATACGAATGATATCGTAGAGGACCATCATCAAAATTCCCCAGAGAAACGCTGTACCGAAAAATCGTAATTCCAGTATAATTCCTTCACTCATAGGCACTATTTAAACAGCCGGCCCAGAAGGGAGGCCCCTGCCTTTTGGAAATCTGCCACATCAGAATAAGCCAAACTGTCGATGCGTCCCTCAATGTCCACTTCGCCCTTTTCCAAGGTCAGGCGGTTCACATGCAAATCAGCACCCTTGATGGTCAACATACCTTGCTCTGTCTCCAGTAGGATTTCTGCAATGTCAAAAGAAATCACATCTGTCACCCCACTGATAGTACCTGTCCGTCTATTGTTGAACAAAAGCTTATGCGCCTTTGAATACTGCTTCTCTTCCAAATAAAAAGACCTCCTAACATTTAACCTATTGTTAAATATATTAAGAGGTCTCGCTTTTTATTCACGATTTATAGATATCTGTACAGTTCTTTTGCCTCATCCTTTTTCATAGTTTCCTGAATATCAAGAACTTCTACCTTTACAGACTTTGTCCCAAACTGTATCTCTATCACGTCCCCAACCTTAACATTCACAGACGCTTTGGCCGTCTTACCATTGACCAGTACTCTTCCTGCGTCACAGGCTTCATTAGCCACAGTCCTCCGCTTAATCAGGCGGGAGATCTTTAAATATTTATCTAATCTCATAAATTATTAATTCAGAGCATCCTTTAAAGCTTTTCCTGCTTTGAATCTTGGAGCTTTGGAAGCTGCAATCTGCATGCTCTTTCCAGTCTGCGGATTTCTTCCCTCTCTTGCAGCTCTCTCAACAGCTTCAAAGGTACCAAAACCTACAAGCTGAATCCTCTCACCTTTCTTTAACTCTTCTGCCACAACATCAGTAAAAGCTTTTAAAGCCTTCTCTGCATCTTTTTTGGATAATTCAGTCTTTTCAGCAATTGCTGATACTAATTCCATTCTGTTCATCGGCTAATTCCTCCTGTTTATTCATTCATCGATATGTCTGTGTGTGCGTTTTTCATATCTATTTCCTATTTATACTCGTTTCTCCTGCATTTGTCAAGGATTTTAAAACATTTCTGGATTAAATTTGGCAACTGTCTAAGTATTTTAATATTAATAATTAAAAATGAGAAAATTTTACATATATCTACAAAATAATCCCTAAGATATACGTCCTTCTTTCTCTTGCCGCTTCACAGCTTCCCAACTGGCCAGCCCCTCCTCTGGTGTGAGAGCCTTTTGGTCGCCAAACACGTGGGGATGTCGCCGTACCAGCTTCTTTGCCAGCATGTCTACCACATCTTCTATTGTAAAGCGCTTGTCCTCCGCCGCTATTTGACTGTGCATTAACACCTGAAGAAGAACATCTCCCAATTCCTCACAGAGATTCTCATCGTCATTGTTCTCAATGGCTTGAATTACCTCTTCGCTCTCCTCCCGCAGACATTTGATCATACTCTCATGAGTTTGAGCTTTGTCCCAGGGACAGCCATGATCACTGCGAAGTTCCGCTACAATACTAAGAAGTTCTTCATACGAATATCTTTTTTCCATTTGTCTTCCTCTAAGCAAAAATCGGCTTTAGTGCTTCTGCAAGAGTGTCTTTCTGGGCCTGGGCCTCTGTCAAATCTTTTCCCAGCGTGGTAAAGTAGGTCTTAATCTTAGGTTCTGTGCCCGATGGGCGGACAATCACCTCTGCGCCTCCTTCCAACTTATAGATCAGCACGTTTGCTGCTGGAAGGCCTGTCTCTGCCGGATTCTTAAGGTCTGTCACTTTTGCCACAGCATAGCCGCCAATCTCTGAAGGAGGATTCTTGCGCAAATCATCCATAATTCCAGTCATCTTATCCATACCAGATAATCCCGGGAATTCAAAGCTGTCTACTTTATTTAGATAACGGCCATATTTATCATAAATCTCTTCCAGTCTCTGCTTAATAGAAGATCCAATGCTTCTATAATAAGCTGCCATCTCACAGATGAGCATAGAACCGATAATAGCGTCTTTGTCACGCACATAGGGACCCGCAAGATATCCATAGCTCTCCTCAAAGCCGAAGATAAAACGCTCAACTTCCCCGGCTGCCTCAAGATTCGCAATCTGATCGCCGATCCATTTGAAGCCCGTCAACACACTTCTGAGTTCTACTCCATAATTCTTCGCCACTGCATCTGCCAGAGGCGTGGAGACAATAGATTTTACTGCAACTGCTTTCTCAGGCATAGTTCCATTTTCAATACGAGCTGCACAGATATAGTCTAGAAGAAGAACTCCCACTTCATTGCCAGATACAAGCTCATACGTTCCATCCGGGCATTTCATAGCAATGCCCACCCGATCTGCGTCGGGATCTGTTGCCAACATCAAGTCAGCGCCTGTCTTTTTCGCCAATTCCAGTCCCAGGCGAAGAGCCTCAAAAATCTCTGGGTTCGGATAGGGACAGGTGGTAAAATTGCCATCTGGATACTGTTGTTCCGGGACAATGGTAATATCCGTAATGCCGATATCCTTAAGCACCCGTGTAACGGGAACGAGACCAGAGCCATTCAGAGGAGAGTACACTAGCTTTAAGCCAGCAGTCTCACAGATACCTGGCCGTACACTGCGGGCTTTGATGGCATCGTAAAGAGCCTCCTTGCAGTCATCTCCTACATATTCTATCAATCCTGCTGCCATTCCTTCCTCAAAAGCCATCATTTTAGCTCCTGTCAGAATGTCTGTCTTCTGGATCTCAGCGTATACAATATCAGCAGCTTCATCTGTCATCTGGCATCCGTCGGGCCCATATGCCTTATAGCCGTTATATTTTGCTGGATTGTGGGAGGCAGTCACCATGATACCAGCATTTGCCTTATAGTATCGGGTAGCAAAGCTCAGAGCTGGCACTGGCATCAATGCGTCATAGATGCGGACTTTAATACCGTTTGCAGCCAGCACGCAGGCTGCAGTCTTTGCAAACACATCGCTGTTAATGCGGCTGTCATAACTGATAGCTACCAACTGATTTCCTCCCTGGGTTTTCACCCAGTTGGCAAGTCCCTGGGTAGCTTGGCGCACTACATAGATATTCATACGGTTTGTTCCTGCTCCCAGAACCCCGCGCAGCCCGGCAGTACCAAATTTTAATGCCACAGCAAAGCGGTCTTTGATTTCTTCATCCTTTCCATTAATGGACTCCAACTCTTCTTTTAAAGCTGGATCTTCCAGATCTGCTTCCATCCAACGTTTGTAATCTTCTACATACATATTTCTGCACCCCACCTTCAAAATTATGGAAGTTAAAATGCCTCCATTTATCTATGATTGTAAATAATTTGGTTATAAATGTCAATGTAATAAATTCTTTAAAAGCCTTTTCCTGCCCTCTTCCTGGTCAAGAAACACTTCCAGCTTCTGGGTGCTTTTCTCTGGAATCCACGCCTTGTTGGTGTGGTAATAGTGGTGGGCCAATTTCCAGACTTTTTCTGGATAATACAGGCAGAGCGCAAGATAAGACAATTCTTCTCCTGATAAAGAAAGTTCCCGTTCATATGCCTCCAGCATCCGTCCTGCCAGGGTTTCGTTCCAATTCTGTTTTTCCATAATTTTCCGCAGAAACAGGCAGATGTCATTTACCTGCACATTAATCTCACAGTGCTGAAAATTGACTACCGCAATATCCTGCCGATTTATCAATATATTGTGATGAATATATTCTCCATGACAAATGTGCTCCTGCTGCCAGGCCTTTTGATAAAGGCTGGCATAGGCAGACTCCTGAAGTCTTTCCAGGGCATACTGTCCCTCTTTCATAAATTTTTCCGCATATTTCAAATAGAGCAGCTCAAAATTGCATTTTTTATGTTTTGCCCTCACAAAATTCTGAACTCTCTTCAATTCCCTGTTATGCTTTTCGAACTCTTCCCGACGATCTGTTCCCAGCAGGCGATTATGCTCTTTTCCAGACACCTTCCACACATCCCGGGCAACCCGATGGATACAGCCTAAGGTTCTCATACTTTTTAGCAGATCTTCTTCGCTCTTTGTGTCACATTCTTTGCCAGAAGGCCAGTCTTTAAGCAAATAAGGCGTCTCATAATCCCCTACAGACACAAGTTCCCCCTGTCGGTTTGGCACAGCCTGATCCGTATGGCAGACTTTTTCCTCCTCCAGTCGGGCCAACAGACATTGTTCATAGGGAAGTTTTGTCTTTGAGCCTGCAAATTGTTTTAATAATTTTAATCCCTGTTCTGTCTCCAACATTACAGCTCCGCGCCCGCCAAAGCTGCGAAGAAGTCTTATATCATACTGCTCTAAAATTTGCAGTCCTTTATCGTTCACAAAAATCCCCCCGTTCCTTTCAAATCTATGAAAAGAAGGGGGGAAATATACCTTAGATTTATAACGTGAAACGTTCTTTTATACGGGGTACCCTTTGGGTACTTAGATACATTTCAAAAGATTTTCTTTTGTGTTACACTCCGGGTTTTCAATCACCTGCTCTAATAGACGTTTTAAAGTCTCGCCAATCTCTGGCCCCGGAGAGATACCAGCCTCTATCAAATCCTTTCCTGTCACTGCCAGGTCTTTGAGAGAGAGGCAATTTTGTTCCTCTAATATTTTTTTATAGAACGCATCTATCTGAACAAGATTCTCAAGCTTCTCCTGATGCATTTTAGGATTCTGGGCCAGAATATCAGCCCGGCGTATTTTTAGATAATCCTCAAAATAGGATTCTCCAATTTTATACACAAGCCTGCGCACATTTCTCTGTGTAGGGTCGGATAGTCTGTAGTCGTGAACACGCACAAGGTGTTTGACACGTCTGATTGTCTCATTGTCGAACTTCAGGCGCCGCAAGATGCTGCCTGCCATTTCTTCTCCTACATCCCCGTGATTAGTAAAGTGGTCCACCTCATCCTCATCTGTGTTGCGCACCTTAGGTTTACCAATGTCATGAAGCAGGATCGCCAAGCGGAGTACCTTATCTGGTTCCACTTGAGGCAGCGCTTGCAGAATGTGCTCCCCCACATAATAACAATGATGGGGATTATTCTGGGGCGTCACCATACAGACGTCAAACTCTGGCAGTATCACAGAAGTAATTCCCGTCTCATATAAGGTCCGCCATGTCTGGGGATGATCCGACGTCAATAGCTTTACTATCTCTGTCTGAATCCTTTCTGCACTGATCTTAGAAAGATTTGGGGCAAATTCAGAAATTGCCTGAAGGGTCTTTTCTTCAATCGTAAAATCAAGCTGAGCCGCAAAGCGTACAGCCCGCAAGATCCTAAGAGCGTCCTCTGTAAATCGTTCTGTGGGATCTCCCACACAGCGAATCTGTCTATTCCTTAGATCTTCAAATCCATCAAAGGCATCAATCAGCCCTTCTGTCTCATTATATGCCATCGCATTGATGGTAAAGTCCCGTCTTTTCAGATCTTCTAAAAGATTCCTGGTAAAAGTCACTTTTTCTGGGTGACGTCCATCCTGGTATTCCCCGTCGATCCGGTAGGTTGTAACTTCAAAGCCCGTCCTCCCAAGCATCACTGTAACCGTTCCATGTTGGATCCCTGTATCAATAGTCCTGGGAAACAGTGCCTTCACCTGTTCTGGCTTTGCATTGGTTGTAATGTCCCAATCTGTAGCCGGCCGGCCCAGAATCGCATCTCTGACACAGCCGCCTACAATATAGGCTTCAAATCCGGCCTGGGTCAAACCATTTATGATTTGACTCCCTTTCTCCGGTATCTGAATCCTCATATCCTCTTTTTTATTCATTAATATGCCTTACCCCAATATACCATGGACTTGGCGGGTTTACCGCAGCAGACGCACACATCGGAAAGCTTTTCCTGCTCAAAGGGGATACACCGGGAGGTAGCCGTCGTATCTTCTTTGATCTTATCTTCACATGCCTGCTCTCCACACCACATGGCCTTTACAAATCCTGTCTTTTCTTCCAGGATCTTCACAAATTCTTCGTAGCTCTTTGCGTCGTAAGTATGGGCGTCTCTGTGCTCTCTGGCCCGCTTAAGCATTTCTTTCTGCATAGTCTCTAGTACTTCTTTAAGCTTTACAGAGAGTTCGTCCAGGGAGACAACTGTCTTCTCCCGATTGTCCCGGCGCACAATGACTGCCTGGCCTGCCTCAATATCCTTTGGCCCAATCTCAATTCTCACAGGAATTCCCTTCATCTCTTGCTCTGAGAACTTCCATCCAGGACTCTTGTCTGAATTGTCCACTTTGACCTGATAGCCTGCCTCTATAAGCTCATCCCGAATAGCAAATGCCTTGTCAAGAACCCCCTCTTTGTGCTGGGCAATGGGAATCACCATCACCTGAACAGGTGCAATCCGTGGCGGCAGTACAAGGCCGCTGTCATCCCCATGAACCATGATAATGGCTCCAATCATACGGGTGGTCATCCCCCAAGAGGTCTGGTGTACGTATTGAAGCTTATTATCCTTATCTGTGTATTGAATTTCAAATGCTTTTGCAAATCCATCGCCAAAATTGTGACTGGTTCCAGACTGCAGTGCCTTGCCGTCATGCATCAGGGACTCAATGGTGTAGGTCGCTTCCGCACCTGCGAATTTCTCCTTGTTGGTCTTCTGTCCCTTGATCACGGGGATCGCCAGCACTTCCTCGCAAAAGTCTGCGTAGACATTCAGCATCTGAATGGTCCGCTCCTCTGCTTCCTCAGCTGTAGCGTGAGCTGTATGCCCTTCCTGCCACAGGAATTCTCTGGAACGCAGGAAGGGACGGGTGGTCTTCTCCCAGCGCACTACAGAGCACCACTGATTATATACTTTGGGAAGATCACGATAAGACTGGATCTCCTTGGAATAAAAGTCACAGAACAAGGTCTCTGAGGTAGGACGCACACACATGCGCTCCTGCAATGGTTCCAGACCCCCGTGTGTCACCCAGGCTACCTCCGGCGCAAAGCCTTCCACATGATCCTTTTCTTTTTGTAAAAGGCTCTCAGGAATAAACATGGGCAGATAAACATTTTCCACGCCAGTTGCCTTGAATCGGGCATCCAGCTCCTTCTGAATATTTTCCCAGATGGCATAGCCTGCCGGCTTAATTACCATGCACCCTTTTACACTTGTATAATCTATCAGCTCTGCCTTTTTTACCACATCTGTATACCACTGGGCAAAATCAGTGTCCATGGATGTGATTTCCTCTACCAGCTTTTTATCCTTCGCCATAATCAATCGTCTCCTCTCGCCGTTCCAAAACGTATTTAACTGTTATTTTATTACCCGGATGTGGGATTTGTCAAGGAAAAGCCTTTGTTATACCATATACAAAGAGAAAAACTACTCCCTGTGATATACGAAGTAGTTTTTCTATCCATATGAATCCTGATATTCTTTTATCTATTCATTCATAGCCCTCTCGAAAGCCTCTATTTGATACAAGGTATTTTCTGGCTTCTCCGGCTGCCAACCCATTTTCTCATAGTCAAAGATCTCTGGTATCAGCCCTCCTCTGCTGTCGCCGAACAATTCATAGATGTACTTGCCCTCTGCCAGGATCTCCTCCCGGGTTCCAGAGAGCCCAGCCTTCTGGTAATCCAGCGGCTGACAAAAGCAGACTTTTCCCTTGAATTCCTGTGACAGACGGGGCGGATCGTTCAGGTTCAGTTGTCCCAGATTCAGCATATCCACACCGGCCTCTATCAAATCACCTATGATTGGATATACTACGCCGCAAGTGTGAAAGAATACATCCATACCCAGTGAGTGAACCAGCTCAAACTGCTTCCGGTAATGGGGGAGAAAATGCTCCCTCCACAATTGAGGAGAGATAAAGGGCGCTCGCTGAGAACCCCAGTCGTCAAAAAGAGCGACTCCGTCAAAGCCATGCTCCTTCATAAGGCGTATGATTCGATTCTCCACTCCAAAGACAGCTTCCGCCAGACGCTTTACCTGCTCCGGTTCTTCATACAGATCAATCATCAGATTTTCGAAGCCGCGAAGCAGCATCATAACGGTGAAGCCGCTTAAGAATGTGCTTCCTAAGAGATAGCGATCTCCCACTTCTACTTCCTTCAAGCGGCGGAAGCGATCTGCCCGATCCGGATCTGGCAGGCTGTGGGCAATGTATTCGTCCAGCTTGTCCCATTCATCCAGCAGAGTAAATCTGGGCACTCCCATAGGAGAAGATTCTCCTGGCTCAATATCCCAGGTAAACCCCCATTCCACTTCATCCTGTGCCGGCCCCATAGCCCAATCCTCACAAACCACCAGAACCATGTCAGATTTACTCAGATCCCCATTAAAATAAAACATAGGTATCCGTTCAGGATTTTGAAAGTGAATCGCTCGCTTAACCACATCCCTGCGCGTATCATTCATTCGCATTACACCTCCGTTTCTTAAATTATCGTCTGTTTTTCAGAGAATCTACAAACATGGCAATAAAGATGAGCGCCCCGCGAACGAGAGACAAGTAGTAAGGATCAATTCCCAGAATCGTCAATCCATTTTCCATCATTTGCAGTAAAAATACACCTATCAGAGTTCCCGGAACTATGGAGCCTTTCCCGCCATACATACTTGTGCCGCCCATCAAGATAGCCGCTGCCCCAGTAAACTCTATGCCATTTCCCGTATAAGGCGCACAGGTTCCAACATTTACTACTGTTATCAGTCCCGCAATAGCCGCACATAAGCCAGAAATTGCAAAAACCGATCCCTTCACCAGCTTTGTCCGAATACCAATCTTAGACGCTCCTGTCTCATTACATCCCACAGCTATCACTTTCCTGCCATAGGCTGTATATTTCAATACGAACTGTGCAGTCAGAATCAGAAGTACTGCCAACAAAATAAATAGAGGCATCCCTGCTACCTGGAACCGCAGAGTATCCTTTAACCCCTGAGAAGTATACACGCTGGCATTATTTGAGATGGTAAGTGCAAATCCCCGGATTGCTATCTGTGTACCATAAGTAACTAAGAACGCATTGGCCTTCAGTTTCATCACGCAGAATCCATTGATAGCTCCAATTAAAGTACCTGCAAGGAGAGCGCAGAGTATGGCCGGGATGGCTGGAACTCCTGCCTGGACCAGCAGGTTTATCATCATACCGGACAGCAAAAGCACAGAGCCAACTGACAGGTCTAAAGCTCCTGTAATAATCACAAAAGTCATACCGGCGCAGACCACCAGCATAGAGGCGCAGTTAGAAAGCAACTGCGTAATGTTGTTTCCGCTTAAAAACACTTTCGTTGTGGCAGAAAAAGCTATAAAAATCAGCGCAGTAATGAAATATACACCATAGTCGGCAAGGTTGATGCTTTTTTTGTCTGTTTTGTTGTCCGCAGTCAATTTCACTCCCATCATACTACGCCTCCTCCCCCATACACAGGGCCATAAGTTTGCTGTCGCTTGCCTCTTCTCTTGTGACTTCCCCCACAATCTGTCCCTTGCGGATCACAGCAATTCTACTGGACAGGGACATACATTCCTCTATCTCAGAAGAGATTACAATGACGCCATTGCCTGCCCGTGCCAGGTCAAAAATCAACTGATGAATCTGGGATTTTGCATTTACATCCACTCCACGGGTGGGCTCGTCAAAAATGTAAAATCTCTGTTTTTTACTCAGCCACCGGGCAATAATCAGTTTCTGCTGATTTCCTCCTGACAGTTGTTCTGCCGCAGCCGAAAATCCAGGAAGCTTAATCTGCAATTTTTCTACAAAAGTCTGCAGTTCCTGCTTCTCTTCCCTCTCCTTCATCCGCAAAAATTGATTGCAGTACTTGCCAAGATTGGCCATCGTAAAATTTTTATAGACGGGAAGCCTTAAAAACAATCCGTCGTGATGGCGGCTCTCTGTTATATATCCGCAGTGCTCCATCAGCTCTCTTCCCCGGATTGTATGTGCTTTTTCATTTTCATCATAAAATGTCACAGTACCGGCATTTCTTTTATCCAGCCCCAGCATTGCCCGAATAATTTCTGTTCTGCCTGACCCAAGCAATCCCCAAAATCCTAAAATCTCTCCTTCATACAAGGAAAAACTAATATCCCGAACTTTATTCCCCGCACTGAGGTTAGATACGGACAACATGGGCTTTTCTGTATTGATCTTAAAATCTGCCTGAATCTCTACAGCCTTATGGCCAACCATATTTTCAATAATTTCTGAAAGCTCTGTTTTTCCTGACTCCAAGTGATTGACTACTTTTCCGTCCCGCATGACTACAATGGTATCGCAGATGTCCAAAATCTCATTTAGAAAATGAGAAATATAAATAACCGTCTTTCCTGACGCTTTTAAATTCCGTATTACATCAAACAAAATATCTTTTTCATGTATTGTCAGTGAAGATGTGGGCTCATCAAACAAAATAATGTCCGCCCCCTGGTTGAGGGCCCGCACAATCTCAATCATCTGCCGTTCTCCGATGGTGACATCTGAAATAGGCATAGACGGATCGATTTTGCATCCCACCTTTTCCAGATCTTCGGCCGCCCGTCCATACATAGTCTTGTAATTCATCCGTCCATTTTTCACAAAATGTTCCAGATGGTTGATATACAAGTTTTCCGCAACTGTCATAAATTGAAATACAATGGATTCCTGATGGATAATCGCAATCCCATTCTGCTCTGCATCTCTGGGGTTGCTGATGCTTATCTGTCTTCCATCAATGGAAATACTGCCTTCATCCATAGTGAGAACCCCACAAAGAATATTCATCAATGTGGATTTGCCAGCTCCATTGATTCCCACCAGACCGATTATTTCTCCTTTATCTGCACAAAGCGAGACATCCTGCAGGGCTTTCACTCCCGGAAACGTCTTGCTCACATGCCGCACTTCTAAATAGCTGCCTTTCATCACTTGTCCCCCTTACTATCTTGCCCGCCTGGTGTCCAAATAGGTTATCAGGATAATCACAACGCCTTTGATCATGAGAGAAGGATAATAGTTAATCCCTGCCAAGTTGACCAGGTTGCTGAAGATAACAATGATACATGCCCCTATAAAGGCGCCCCAGATATTTCCCTTTCCGCCATAGATACTTACTCCACCCAGAATCGCGGAGCACATAACATCCATATTCGTACTGTCAGAAGCCATCTGCATGGAAGCGCAGCCTAAGCGAGCTGTCAGAAACACAGCCACAAGTCCTGCCGAAAATGCCGAGAAGAGATAGGTAGACATCTTGACCAGCCGTGCATTGACGCCACAGATCACTGCCGTATTTTCATTGGAGCCTGTGGCAAAAATCCTGCGTCCAAGAGAAGATTTATTTAAGATAAACCAGTAGAGCACTACCATGATGGCCAATGCATAAATGGTCAGTGGAATTCCAAGTACAGAAATGGTCAATGCGTTCAGATAGCTCTCTGGCAGCCCATAGACGCTCTTTGACTGGCAGAGGAGAACCCCAAGCCCGTTGGCCACAACCATACTGGACAGAGACACAATGAAGGGTACCATATTAAAATAAGCCACAGATACACCATTGAGCAGGCCAAAGGCCAGAGCCGTCACAAACATCAGCCCTACCCCAAGGGCAATATTTCCTGTGCTTCTCATAACCAGACTTCCCACAACAGCAGAACAGCAGAGGTTCGCAGAGAGAGAAATATCCATGCCGCCGCCAACCAGCACAAAAGAAATGCCAACTGCCAGGATTCCAACAGTGCTGACCTGTTCCAAAATATTTGTGATATTGGACAGGGAGTAGAATTTGGGAATAAAAATTTTCAGCAGGATTGAGATCACAATAAGTGCCGCAAGTAATTCAATCGTATTTCGCTTTTTTTCAAAGAAACCTTTGCTCAAAACCATTTCTTTCATCTGATACCTCTTATGTGTTGGGACTGTCAAAGCCGTTGCATATGACAGTCCCATTCAGGATATGAGACGCTTTGTAAATGCGTCAGTTCGCCAAATCAATTCCCCAAAGATTTTCCAGTGTACTAATATTTTCCGGCGTCACCACACGGCCACTCATCATTTCCACAGCATTTTCCGGCGTGCCTCCATTTGCCAGAGTGACAATTTCTTCCACCACTTTTACACATACTGGCCAATGGTCATAGCTGGTGCAGGCGATGCAATAGCCGTCCTGTACATAGGGAAGTCCTTCAATAGAACCATCCTGTGAACAGAGATATACATATCCCTCCTCACCGTATTTATGCCACATATTGTTGCGCTCCATAGCTGCCTGGGCAGAAGCCAGGTGAGAGTCGCTGGGGATAAAGATACAGTTTACTTCTGGGTGAGCAACCAGGGCTGCACTCAAAAGACTCAGACACTTTTCTGTATCCCACTCAAAGGGAATTTCCTGTACAATGGTTACGCCTTTTTCTTCCATTGCCTTTTTAAAGCCATTGGAACGGTTCACTGCGTTCTCATCAGCCAGATCTCCTACCATGTTGATCGGGTGAATATCTTCAGGCTTATAACCATCTTCTATCATGCGATCAATCGTTGTAATCCCTGTGGTATAGGCCTGATCTGTAGTATCCAGTCCCACGAATACGTCTGCTCTCTGATCGCCTGTGGCCTCTGGATTCTCCTGACGGGAAGTTGTGATTACTGGGATCCCTGCATCATGGCACTCTTTGATACTGGCCAGTATTGCAGAGGAGTCCATAGGCGCCATTACAATTACATCCGGGTTGGTAGCAATCAAATCCTTGATATCTGTCTGCTGTTTACCTGCATCATTGTCCGCAATCGTATATGTAATATTGATTTTGATACCATTTGCTTCGCCGTATTCTTTTGCAGCCAGATCGGTATATACCTGAATGGCCTGCCAGAAGCTTCCCTCCTGTGTGGCAAAGGAAAAGCCCACATTAATCTCTTTCTTTTCTCCTTCGGCTTCTGCCTGCTCCTCTCCTGTGTCTTCTGTCTTCGCTGGTTCTTCGGCCTGCCCCTGTTCTGGCTCTGTACTGCTTGGTGTATTCTGAGATGAAGAGCAGCCTGCTATCATACCGATAAGCATAATAGCTGCTAGAAATAATGCTATTCGTCTTTTCATAAGTATATTTCCTCCTATTCTAAGTTGCTGCGCAACAGCGCTAAAGGGTAAAGTCACTTCGGCACACATATATGAGAGAAACTTTCATTCGAAAAGGCACTCATGAAAGTTCCTCTCGTGCGCCTTTGCGACTTTACTGTCCAGCAAAAAATTTATTTGTTTAAAATTTGGGCGGCTGATTGGTGGCTGCAGCAGATGCAATGGATGTGTCGTCCGATACTATCTGCGGAACCCGGCTGACGCCCAGGCGGTCTGCCCCAGCGCTCAGGAACATGTATGCTCTCTCGCGGTTGTCCACACCGCCAGAAGCCTTGACCTTAACCCCATCGCCTACTGCCTTTTTCATTAGTTCAATGTCGTGTACAGTCGCTCCCCCATTGCCCATGCCGGTGGATGTTTTGACAAAGTCGGCGCCAGCTTTTTTACTCAACTGACAAGCTGTTATCTTTTCTTCGTCTGTCAGATAACACGTCTCAATGATGACTTTTACTTTGGTGTCTGGATTGACTTTCTTTGCAGCATCTACTACAGCTTTGATGTCCTCATAGACAAAGTCCTCATCTTTTCCCCGAAGTGCGCCAATGTTGATGACCATATCCACCTCATCTGCGCCATCTTTCACTGCCTCCGCCGCTTCCATAGCTTTAATCACCGTCTTGTTAGCCCCCAGGGGGAAGCCTATCACGGTAGCTGTCTTTACATCTGTGCCCTGAAGCTGTTCATGCACCAGTTTCACGTGTACTGGATTGACGCATACTGCCGCAGCTCCATATTCAATGGCTTCCTGGCAAAATTCTTTTACCTTCTCCACTATTGTGTATGCACGAAGAACTGTATGATCACAATATTTTGCATATCCAGCATCATAACCTTTTTCCAAAAGCATAATCTTTTTCCTCCTTTCCCCATTTTTATAATGTTTTAAAGCCATCCCGGGCATACAATGCCGCGCCGATGGGCACATTATAATCCATTAAAGAACAAATCACGATCTGGTACCTTTCTTTCCCGGAGATAAATACATATTGATCCGCATATTTCTGAATTGGTTCCAGAATCCATTTTCCCAGGTTAGCCAGACCGCCGCCAATGGAGATCCTATCCACCCCCAGCATGGAAATCGTATTGGCCAGGCCGATTCCAAAGGAGTGTCCCACCCGATCCAGCTCTTCCAGGGCAAAGGTATCCCCCTCTTCTGCTGCCTGACGTACCATTTTGCAGTCCACCCGCAAAATCTCACCCTCGCACAAGGCCATCAGCATGGATTCTGGTGGTATATAGCCTGGAGTCCGCAGCCGTTTTTCGATAGATACCCCTCCGCAAAGACTCTCAATCCGGGTCACTGCTCCGCTTTCGCTGGCCGTCCAGTCAGCTATATATGTATTGCCCAGGTAAGATGCGCCATAGCCAATCCCATCCCAGGTATAACCATTGATAAATAAAGAGCCGCCAATCCCTGTGCCAATATTTGTGTAAAAGAACTTGTCAGAATCCCGGCCGCTGCCCAGCATCAATTCTGCATATCCTCCGGCAACTGTATCCACAACGACTGTTGTTTTCATCCCAAAGCTTTCTTCAAACCAACATCTCAGCTTAAAGTCTTTCCAGCCAGGAACTTGTACGGAAATCAGCACTCTCCCCGTCTCCGTTTCCAGAGGTCCGCCAAAGCCCACGCCAATAGATTCAATATCAGGATACTGCAGCAGTAACTGTGGAATCTTTCGTTCCAGCCAATCCAAAATATCTGCTGCCCCATTCTCATGGGCTACTTTCTCACTGACCATGTCAATCACCTGGCCCTGTGCATTGCAAACTGCTATTTGCTGCTTTGTTCCGCCAATTTCCACGCCTAAATATAGCTGTTGCATCCTATTCCCCATAGATTATTTTTACTCCTACGTCTACCCATTGTTCCATGTGCCATCTGGGCCTTTTTTCTTAACCGAACTATTTTATGTCTGTATTATATCTCCCGCTCTCTATTTATGTCAATATATTTTACTAAATATATTGATAAAATTACAGGCGTCAAAATTGTGCAATTTTCATAAATTATTTTCTATATAATATTGTTAATACTATATTTTCCCAATTACTTCTCTATTCTATACTTGTTTTTCCTTTTGCTAGCCCCATAGTTTTGTAAATATACTTTTCTTTATTATGATTTATTTTTAACAATCCCTCTTTTATTTCAAAGACTTCTTTTCGTATTGTAAATTATTCCTTCTTTTGATATGATAGAAACTAGAAACTAGTCCAAAAGGAAAAGCAAGGGGAATCGGAATGAACAGCAAAAGCAATACCACGCATTTGATCAAAACAGCCAACAGTTTTCTTGTGCTGGATGTAATACGCAAATCAGATTCTGTCACTGTGGAAGACATTGTCCGTATCACACATTTAAGTCGCCCTACAGTCCTCAGCATTATCGATGACTGGACACAGCGGGACGTGATCAAGCGAAGCGGCTACGCTGAATCCAATGTAGGAAGGCAGCCTGTCCTATACGCCATCAACAACACGACCCACTTTGCCATTGGCATTGATTTTGAATTTCCACCCATTCACCTAGTTATCACAGATCTGTCTGGAAATATTCGTTATCAAAAAAACTGGGATTGCTCTTTCAAAATGGAAAAAGATAATATAATACAATTACTCATAGAAAATATACAGTTGGCCATTGACGCCTTAGACATCACTTGCGACAATATCATCGGCATTGGCCTGGGAATTCCCGGAACTGTTGACGCTAACCACAATACGTCAGAAATCATTTCCCGTATTCCAGAATGGAACAAAACTCCTCTGAGCGAAATTCTCAGCCAACATTTTCCTATCCCCATCTATGTCCGCAACGACGCCCATCTCATGTCTTTAGCCGCCCAGGATAATCTAAAGCTGGCCAATCAAGACTTTATGTACATCGCTTACCGGACAGGTATCGGTATGGCAATTATTCGTGACGGCAGTCTGTTCGAAGGTTGTCACGGCAATTCTGGATACATCGGACATACTACCGTGGATATAAACGGCGACCTCTGTAGCTGCGGCAACCGGGGATGCTTAGAAACCTTTGCCTCCAAGACCACCATTGAAAATAAATATATCCAGGCCCGAAACCTGGATACAAGAATCCCTTTTGATACGCTGCTCCAATTAGCTGATGAAGGGGAGCCTATCGCCCTGGATATCTTCAAAACAGCCGGCCAGTACTTTGGCATTGCCATAGCCAACAGTGTTAAACTTTTGGATATATCCACTGTCATTGTGGATGACTTGAGCTGCAAGGAGACGCACATATTCATTCAGAGCATAGAGGAAACCGTCAACCGCTACTGTTCCAGTTATGCCCTGCAGCCCATCAAAATCATTCCCCATCAGCTTAAAAAAGAAGAATATGCCCTGGGCGCCGCCCTCTTCATTCTGGACACCTTCTTCCAAAAGCCAAAGTTAAAACTTTCTGTATAATATAAGCGCTTTGGAAATTCACAGTTCCTGAGAACAGTGGGGTTCCAAAGCGCTTTTTCTTTTTTTAAAAATCTTCAAATATATCCTTAAATATATCATCTCCGTATTTTTCGTAAAGCTTGCCTGCCATATCATAGCAATAATTATCATTTCTCTCACAAATCACTATAATATTCATAATTTTTTTCTCCGGGACAAGAGTATAAACAACTCTGACTCCTATGCCACGATACTTTATTTTAAAGAATCCCGTCAAATTGTTGCCATTTTTATTTCCCAATGGTTTGCCATATCCATCGGGGCTTGGCAATGGCGCTTTCGAAACTTTGATAATTCCTGCCAGAACTTGCTTTCGTATGCTCCCTTCAATCCTGCCATAGTCTTTCTTGGCTTCATCTGTAATACATATCTCCCATCCCATTATTCAAATTCCACACTTTCGGACAATTCTTCTAATTCTTCCATCGAGTATCCCTGCTCTTCTACAAACGCCTTAAAGGAAGAAGTATTGTCCTTTGCTCTACTTTCGGCTATTTTTAATAATCTGATATTTTCAATTCTTTCTAATAGCATTTCTAACTTGTAGGCCTTTTCTTGAGTCTCTCGATAATCTTTTACAGATAAAAGCACCGCTGTGGGTTGGTTATTTTTCAAAACAACATACTCATGATTATTTTCTGCCACATCATTAAAGATTTTGCCTGCCTTGCCTTGGCTAAAATCGGAAATCGGAACAAGTCGTTCTGTTAATTCTAATAACGCCGGATTCATGTAATCCCCTCCTTTTTCCATAATATATTTTCTTTTGCACATATTATATCCTGTTAATTTATTATATGCAATATTTTCATCTAAATTTTAATCAATATTTTACTCTCAATATTACCATATCCCCCCGTCCACTCTCTCCCACAATTCCTGAATCAAAAGAACCGACAGAGGTCCCAAGAGTATTCCACCAGCTCCATAAATCTTTACACCCACATACACACTCATCAAAATCAGTATCGGAAGAATCCCCAGGCGGTTTCCAATGAGCTTTGGCTCCAAAAATTCCCTTGTAAGCATACAGACGCCATAAGTAATAGCTAAAATAACAGCCGACGTGTATTTTTGCTGAATCACCTGAATCAGAATCCAGGGAACAAAAATCGTCCCTGTCCCAAAGACAGGCAGAGCATCCAGACATCCGATCCCGATTCCCGCTAGAATAGGGCTTTTGGAGCTGCCAGAAATCCAAATTCCAATCATACACAGCAATATGACAATCCCCATAATAATCGCCTGGGCCTTCAGATATCCCCCCACAGAATGAAGAATTCCTTTGATAGTGTGAACTGTCGATTCATAGACAGGCCACTTTTTCCCAATATCTTTCAATTTCTCGAAATCAGCCGCCAGCAAGAGAACTGAAATTCCTGTGACGAACACAGCCGCCACCCAGGAACCGGTATTTTTTAAAAACTGCCAGGATCCCCCCATTGCTCCAGGGAGAACCTTTTGCTGGGCATGATCCAAAAAAATATTGATCTGTTCCGTCACAAAAATTCGCAGTCCAGAAGACTCTATATGAAGCATTTCGCCCACACTGTCACAACAATCATACAAAAACCGTTCCGCTTGCCCCAAATACTGAGTCCCAGTACAAAAACGCAACAGCAAGCTTCCCAATTCCTTCCCCAAAATATAACACCCTACCATTATGAGAAAGGCCACGCCAAGGAGCAGTACCGCCATCACAACCGGAGGTTTAATATGCAGCCTCTTTTGCATCCAGTGCAGAACTGGCCAACATCCACAGACTATCAGGGCTGCAATCAAAAATGGAATCACAAGAGGCACCAGGTATTTCATCCCCAGATACACACCAGCTATGATTCCAATTTTCTTCCATACTATTTTATTTTTCAGTATTGCATCCACAGGGCATCCTCCTCATTCTTTTTTACAAAAATCGTTTACGATAGTATTTGCAAAAGAAGAAAACTTACCCTGTTACATTCATCCAAATGTCCGTCACACCTTTTTGGATATCCCCTCTAAAAATTTTGAAAATGCCGGATTCTCTGGCAGCGTTTTAAATTCCATATGCTTTTCCGTCTTGGGATGATTAAACTCCAAATGATATGCACATAAGGCGATGGAAAAGTTATCCACAGTTTCCACAGGACCTTTCATACGACTATATTTATGATCTCCTAGAAGGGGCGTCCCCATTCCGGCCATCTGCACCCGTATCTGATGGTGTCGCCCTGTCAACAGCTCTATTTCCACCAGGCGAAGCGCCTCTATCTGTTTCAAAACTTGATAGTACAAGACAGATTTTTTTCCACCAGGCGTCTTTTCCGGTACAATCTCAGATCGGTTTTCCCGACCATTTTTCTTCAAAAAATCTACACATTCTATCCAGTTATCCACCGATTTTTCCACATTTTCGGTAGTTTTTCCACATATTTCGTCAAATTTAGGGCAATTAGACACATAGTTATCCACATATCCCTCACATTGGCAGAGAGCTAAATAGCGCTTCTTCATCTTACCATCCGTCACCTGACGGCTCAGAGCAGCCGTAGCAGCACGTGTCTTGCCAAATACAAGCAAACCTTCTACTGGCTGATCCAGTCGGTGAATCAGCCCCAGAAAGGGTTGCCCTTTTTCTGGATTCTTTGTATAGAGATAATTTTTCAACATACTCTCACAGTCCTGAACGCCGATTTTTGCGCTCTGGACAGGAACACCTGCTGGCTTGTACAAAACCAGCAGGTGTGCATCTTCATATAAAATTCTAAGGTCCATATTACAGTCTCTTTAAAAGTTCTTCCCGCTCTTTCTCATAACCTGGTTTTCCAAGCAGTGCAAACATATTCTTCTTGTAAGCCTCAACGCCCGGCTGGTTGAAAGGATTTACACCCAGAATATATCCGCTGATGCCGCATGCAAACTCAAAGAAATAGAACAACTGTCCCAGAGAGAACTCGTCCTGTCTTGGAATATTCACACGCAGGTTAGGAACATTACCATCTGTATGAGCCAAAACTGTTCCATTCATGGCGCTCTTATTTACAAAGTCTATGGTCTTTCCTGCCAGATAATTCAGACCATCCAGATCCACAGCCTCTTCCTCAATCTTAATCTCTGCGTCACATTCCTCCACATTCATGACGGTCTCGAACATAATCCTTGCGCCATCCTGAATAAACTGACCCATGGAGTGCAAATCTGTGGTAAAGTCTACAGACGCTGGGAAGATACCTCTCTGATCCTTGCCTTCGCTCTCTCCGTAGAGCTGCTTCCACCACTCAGATACATAGTGCATGCTTGGCTCATAATTAACTAGAACTTCTACACCTTTTCCTTTGCGCAAAAGAATGTTGCGAATAGCGGCATACTGCATTGCGTCATTTTCTTCAAATGGCGTCTCCAGGGCTGCCTTTCTTCCTGCTGCCGCACCGTCCATCAGCTTCTGAATATCTGCGCCGCTGACTGCGATGGGGAGAAGACCTACTGCCGTGCCCACAGAGAAACGTCCGCCTACATCATCTGGAATCACAAAAGTCTCATAGCCCTTCTCTGTAGCCAGATTCTTGAGCGCTCCTCTTGCCTTATCTGTGGTAGCATAAATTCTCTTTGCCGCCTCAGCTTCTCCATACTTGTCCTCCAGCATTTTCTTAAAAATGCGGAATGCGATGGCTGGCTCTGTAGTTGTTCCAGACTTGGAAATGACATTTACAGAGAAATCTCTGTCCCCGATCACATCCATCAGGTCCTTGATATATTTTGCACTAATACTATTTCCTACAAAGTAAATCTCTGGCGCCTTGCGAATCTCTCTGGACACACCATTGTAAAAGCTATGTCCCAGAAAATCAATGGCTGCCTTTGCTCCCAGATAAGATCCACCAATCCCAATCACCAAAAGGACTTCTGAATCATTCTGAATCTTCTCTGCAGCCTTTTGGATGCGTGCAAACTCTTCTTTATCATAATTCACAGGAAGATCAACCCATCCCAGGAAATCATTACCTGCTCCCTTTCCAGATAGCAAAAGCTCTTTCGCTCCTTCAGCAATGATCTGCATATTTTTTACTTCATCCTCTTTGATCACATTCGTTACTTTCGAATAATCAAATGAAATCTTGTTCCCCATAATCTACATCTTCCTTTCTTTAATGACGACTTTTGCCGTCCCTCAGTTCATTTTAGCAAATATTGCCATACGAATCAAGTTCTAGCCCAAAAATTCTGTCAAAACTTCCCTAAGAACTTGCTCCTCCGACTCATTCAAAGAAGAAATGCGGGCCTTCTGCTTCTGCTCCAGCTGAAGAGTCTCATTTTCCTCCTGCTCGTCCGTCTTCCAGTCATTTTCCTCCTGAAAGCTTTTAAAATTTCTTGCGTTCCTTCCCCCAAAGGTACTGCGAAGCAACTCCCGTTTATTTTCCTTGACCGCACTTGCAATATTTCTAATATCGGCCCAGATCAACAGCAAAAGCATCAGAAGTACCGCCCAACCGATTGCCATAAAAATTTCAAACATTTTGATTCCTCCCCGCTTGTCCCAGCTCGCCGGCCGCCAAGCCCTATAGCCAGGCAAATAGCGCGCCAATTTCCACTTATTTCCATTTATTATAAACGGTTTATGTCCGAATGAAAAGAACCGTTCAGCGGGAGTATTTGACAAATTCTAACAAATCTTCCTGCAAATCTCTTCTCTTTTTGCAAAGGTCATATTACTCTGCAGGTATACGTGCAACAAAGTTCTCTATAAGCTTCACAGAGTGTTCTATCGCATGCTTCTCGAAAGTAGGATAATCCATGGTGGCGCTGTCGTCTGCCTTATCAGAGATAGCCCTTACAATGACAAAGGGAACCCGGTTCAAATAAGCGGCCTGTGCAATGGCGGCTCCTTCCATCTCTGTACAGCATCCTTCTGTCCAGGATGCAATCTCATTTTTTATGGAGCGCTCTGCAATAAATTGATCTCCTGTGACAACCCGCCCCACAAAGACGCCAATCTCTGGATTCGCTTCTATGCAAGCCTCTTTTGCCATGTCAATGAGCTCCTGATCCGCAGGAAAGCTCTTTGTACCCATGCGGGGAATCTCCCCTCTGTCATAGCCAAAATTCCTGGCGTCCACATCATGCTGAAGAGCGTCCGAAGATATCACGATATCTCCGATATTGATCTCTGCCTGCAGAGAACCTGCAATCCCTGTATTGATCAAGCGGTTGACATTGAACACATCTACTAATATTTGTGCGCAAATACCTGCGTTTACTTTGCCGATACCGCTGCGCACAACTACGACCTCACGGCCATTTAGAATTCCCTGATAAAATTCCATGGAGGCTTTCTTTACTACGACTGCTATCTCCATTTTTTCTTTTAAGAGAGCAATTTCTTCTTCCATTGCTCCGATAATTCCGGTTCTTCCCATGAGATTCCTCTCTTTCTCTCTTACTCTTATAAGTTTGGTAATATCGCACTGTATATTTTACCAATAGTGGCGAATAATTTCAACCTATTTCCAAATTTCGGTATGGGCTGGAAATAAATTGGTAGTTGCTTAGGAAATAGATGCCCTAGATTTGGCTTTTGCTATAGCGTTTGCCAAGGAGGCCTGAAAAATTCAGAAATTTAACAGAAAACACAAAGTTATAATCGCAGCTTGTCAAAGGAAACCATTTCCACTATAATAGTCGGAGGAGAGCCATGCTACAAGTTTGCACTTATTGTCAACCCAGGAGGCGCCTTGAATAGCTTTCCATGCAAACAACAGTTTTAGGAGGTTTTTTTATGGTATATGAGACAAGTGGTACTTGTTCACGTGCAATTGTCGTTGATTTAGATTCAGATCATATCATTCGTAATGTGGAATTTATTGGCGGTTGCTCTGGCAATACCCAGGGCGTTGCGATTCTGGTTAAGGGAATGAAGGCCGAAGATGCTATCCAGCGGATAGAAGGAATCCATTGCGGAGAAAAGAGTACATCCTGTCCAGATCAGTTGGCCAAGGCGTTGCGGCTGGCTTTGGAAGATATGTGAGAGATAAATAAAAAAGTTCAATTGTAAATTCACATCATTGTTTATTTACAATTGAACTTTATTTTTTGGAAACAAAAAGAAACAGTTTATTGAGATATGTTTTATTTTTGTTTGTTGACAGACTACGTTTTGTGATTTAAATTAACGTTACTATCCATAATTAATTATGTTTTGAATGTTTTTAAGAAGCTGTCATTGCATGTGTGCAGGTATCTGACGTCTCAGTAATACTTCCTTTTTTCACACTATGTACAGCTCTTGCACGATACACTTTACCACTGGTTACAGCAATATTTGCTTTGCTTCCATGACAAGATGATGTATTTTCCTCTGAAAAGTAATAACTTCCGATTGTGCCAAAACTGGATCCACCATTCGAGCTTTGATCCAAGTAAACTCCTACTTTCACAGTATCACATACTGCGTGTGCTGTAGTCGTTCCAGAAACACTCACCTTTGCGGTCCCTGCATCTTTGATTCCACATATACCTTCCCTTAAATAAGTGCCTCTGGCAATTCCATACCAATGGTCAATTGCTTCATCCTCAGTTGTTATATATTCATGATATCCCGCTGGCTTTATTTCTTCTGCATTTACAGTTGTTACAGACGGAATCCACAATGCGCTTATTAATGCAACACTTACAAAAACTTTGTTAATTATGCTTTTGTTTTTCATATTTTGCTTTCCTCCTTTCGTAATTATTTGATGTAAATTTACATCAAATAATACGAGCAGGGCATTTCATATCACACACTCTTAAAGAATATACCTTGTAAAATGTTTTTAAATTCCTCCAGTTCCACATCACTTGACAAATAATAATAGGCATTGTTCTCTTGTAACTGAACTCTATAAAGCAATTTATCTTGAATTTTATCAATTTCTAAGATCTCCAATTCCTGGCCAGTATAGAAAAGTTCAATCGTATCTACGATCTTTCCATCTGGCTGTGTAACAAAATAACTTCTACTATTCTGTTTATTTTCATAAATCGTCAAAATAGAATCCTGATAATAAAACTCCATCATTGCTTCACCAGTATTTGTGTCTATATAAGACTTTTCTAACTCCATCCCTTCCGGCTTATATCCTAGACGCAACGCCAAAATCCCTAATTTATCTTCTATTTCCTCATAGGCCTCTTCTTCTGTAATTTCCGTTTCTATATAGTCATCATTATCTATAAAAACGTCCAAGCCGCCATCTTTTTCCCGATTCTCCACTCTAGGCACAAACAATTTCGCTCCACTTACTCCCGCGCTGGTGATAATTACTAGAGCCGTTATCATTGCCACAGCAACACGGGGCCGCAAATAAAAGCGAAATTTCTTTTTTTCTGTCTTCTTTAAAGCTTTGATGCGTATCTTTAAATCCAGATAGGAGTCCTCCGGCATTTCTATGGAAGACAATTCATCATCCTCCATAACCTTCTTTTCTAAGGACCTTGCCTCTGCTTCTATTTCTATCCGTACTTTTTCTTTTAACTGTTCTCGGTTCATACCGTTTTCCTTTATTTTGTGTTAATATGAATTGACATAATGATTTAAACCCATCATAATAATGATAGATTGTTTTTATTTATGGAGGTTTTATCATGAAACGTATCCTTTTGACTGGTGGCGGTTCTGCCGGGCATGTCACTCCCAATATGGCATTGATTCCGCGTCTTCGCGAGCTTGGCTATGAGATTTCCTATATAGGCTCTTACAATGGAATCGAGAAAAAACTCATCGAAGAACTTCAGGTTCCATACTATGGCATCGCTTCTGGAAAGCTCCGCCGATATTTTGATCCCAAGAATTTCACGGATCCATTTAAGGTTCTCAAAGGTTACTCTGAAGCCTGCCGTATCGTAAAGAGGCTCCAACCAGACGTCCTGTTTTCCAAGGGTGGATTTGTGTCTGTGCCTGTTGTTCTGGCCGCTAAGCGTTATCATGTTCCAGCTATCATCCATGAATCTGATATGACACCTGGGCTTGCCAACAAGCTCTGTATTCCATCTGCTGTGAAAGTTTGCTGCAATTTTCCAGAAACCATTCCTTACCTTCCAGCAGAAAAAGCTGTCCTGACAGGTTCCCCCATTCGCCAGAATCTTCTTCAAGGCAATCGCCTGAGCGCTCTGAAGTTTACAGGGCTGTCTGCCAACAAGCCAGTCATTCTAGTAATGGGAGGTAGTCTGGGCGCTGTCGCTGTGAACGATGCAGTGCGCAAGATCCTGCCACAGCTCTTGACTGAGTTTCAAGTGGTTCATCTGTGTGGCAAAGGAAAGCTTGATCCCTCTTTGACCCATTTGACAGGTTATGTACAATACGAATATATTCAAGAAGAACTCAAAGATCTTTTTGCCCTTGCTGACATTGTGATTTCCAGAGCAGGCGCCAATGCCATCTGTGAATTACTGGCTCTGCGTAAACCAAGTCTTTTAATCCCACTCTCCGCTGCTGCCAGTCGTGGTGATCAGATCCTAAATGCCCGTTCCTTTGAAAAGCAAGGTTTTAGCATGGTTCTCGAAGAAGAAGATGTCTCCAGCGAAGCTTTATTACAAGCTGTACACTCTCTTTATGAAAACCGCTCTGCCTTGATTACTGCTATGGAACAGAGTAAGCAGACAGATTCTATTGAGACCATTACGAATCTGATCGAAGAGGCTGCATCACATGCCTAGTAGAAAAGGGAATGTTATAGCGTTCCCTTTTTTATTTCAAATTTTTGTATTCCTCGTAATAATGACTTTTCAGCCATTCTCTACTTCTTCTCAGATATGAATCTACTGTACTCAGTCCAATATTGCGCTGCTTTGCAATTTGTTTTCTAGGCACTTCCAGGTACTCGACTAGAATAAAAACTTCATACCAATCAGAATTCTTTTTACGTAGACCTTCAAGCATACGATTTTGCAATTCCTGCATTCCCAACTGATTCAAATACGCATCAATACAATTTTCTTTCTCTTGAATATTGTACATATCTTCCAGGTTGGTTGGCACTATAGTATATTTTCCACCTTTTCTGAAATGATCGCGAATTTTATTTGCAGCTACTACCGTCAACCAGTACTTTACCCGCTTCTCATCTACATAATCCTGATATCCCAGTAACTTCAAAAATGTTTCCTGACAAATATCTTGTGCCAAATGAAAATCTCTAGTCATGTCGAAAGCCACTTTTAATATTAAACTCTTATATTTTTCGTAGATCTCCTGAAATTTATCATCTGTATTCACCATGTTGCTCCCTAGGTTCCCTTTTTACCGCTTACTTCCCTTTCAGTAAGGCTACTAAGACCTCCAGTTCTTCGGAAGATGCGTTACCTGGCCTCCAAGTAATTCCTGCTGTGTCATCTTTATATCTTGGTATAAGATGTAAATGAAAATGAAATACTGTCTGTCCAGCCGCCTCTCCATTATTTTGCATCAGGTTAAATCCATCACACCCAAGCAGTTCCGTCATTTTACCTGCCAATTTTTTTGCCAAAACCATTGCTTTTTCACACAATCCATCATCCAGCTCTAAAAGATTCGCAAAATGCTTTTTCGGAACAAGCAATGCGTGTCCCCGGGTCGCTGGATTTAGATCCAAAAATACTCGAAAATCCTCATCCTCGTAAATAGTAGAAGAAGGAATTTCCCCATTTGCTATCTTGCAAAAAATGCAGTCTTCTTTATACATGATAATATCCTCTTTCTATAAAATTTTCTAAAGAATATATCCTCTCTTATACTGTCGGTTTTGGGATATTTATGTCGAAATTTGAAGATGTGTTCTGTATTGTCAATTTCTAGCAACCATGATACTATTACTTTCAGGAGAGATAGCAAATTATGGAAAACACTAATTATACGGTCGCAAAAATCACACATGAAATACGCAATCCGCTGACACTGATCAACAGCTCTCTACAGTTGATTGAATCCATGCATCCAGAAGTAAAAACTTTTCAATTTTGGTCTCAGACGTTGGCGGACGTCGAATATTTAAACCAACTCTTAGACGATCTCGCCCTATACAGCGATAAAAGACGCTTTTTTATGTGTGAAGTAGACGTCAAAGAAGTTGTTCGCTCCTTGGAGGAGAGCTTACAACCTTATATCTTAGCGAATAATAAGCATTTTTCCTTACATATGCCATCACAATTACCCACTGTATTTGGTAATCCTGTAAAGTTAAAGCAGGCATTTCTTAATATTCTCAAGAATGCCTTTGAGTCTACAGATGAAGATGGTTGTGTCACTATGTCTGTAAGAAAATATCTGGATCAAATTATCATCCGCATCTCTGACGATGGCTGTGGCATGACACCTCAAGCTATCGAATCACTTTTTACGCCCTTTTCTTCGCATAAATCGAATGGTACAGGCCTGGGTCTAGCTATTACTGATAAAATTATCAAAGCTCACTATGGCCATATTGAAGTATCTTCTACTCTCAATCGGGGCACTACCTTTACCATCACAATTCCACATATATAGCCTTATTCTAGTATAAATTCGCAGATAATACAAGCTATTTTTACAATTATTAAATCTTTTGAAAATGTCAATATTAAATGCGACATTTTTTTAAATTTTTTTCAACCGATTTTCCTAACCTCTTCTTTGAACAATTCCCCGGCAGAATGATAGTCATGTATCCGGCGGGGGTAGTTGTTTATCCAGTTTTCCATTTCCTCTACTTCTGCGTCCGTCATATCGTCAAAATTTGTCCCTTTTGGCACTTTCCGCCGTACCATCTTATTAGTTACCTCATTCGTGCCACGCTCCCAGCTACTATACGGGTGACAATAATATAGCTGCGTCCGTTTCCCATCCCCCAATATAGAACGCTCCAACTCTTCGCAGTACGCAAATTCGCTCCCATTGTCTACGGTTATGCTTTTAAAGACTTGTTTAAACATTCCGCCCCATTTTCTTTCTAAAGCGTCCAGGGCGTCTACTACTGCTTCCGCCGTCTTATCCGGTAGCTTAAAAATAATTTCGTCCCGTGTTTTCCTCTCTGTTAATACCAGCAACGTATTTTTTGATTTTCCCCGCTGCCCTATCACGCTATCCATTTCCCAATGTCCAAACTCTTCCCGGCTGTCTACCTCTTCCGGGCGTTTTTCTATACTCGTACCAGCCGCAGCCCTGGCCTGCTGCCGCTTCACTTTTTTATAATCCCGCTTCTTATTGGCTTTTACTGGCAAGTCTTTGTTGGTCAACTGCAAAAAGATACCCTTATCAATGTAACTATAAAGAGTGGTTACGCAGATTGTTACAGAAAATTCCCCTTCCCGGTTCTGCGCCTTAAGTTCTCCCAGGACGGCCGCCGGGCTATATCCATCATTTACTATTTTATTTTCTATATAATTGGCTAATTTTATATCATTTCCAATCTTTAAAACTCCGCCCTTACTCTTTAAATTCTCTTTATACTTATCGTCTGCAATATCCGGGCTGTATCGTTCTTCTTGTGTAAGGTCTGAATTAAGGGCAGTATAAACCCCTCTTTTTATTTCCCGGTATACTGTGCTTCTATGTACGTGCAACTGTTCCGCTATTTCTGCCTTGCTATGCCCCGCTTTTAAAAGCGCTTCCATCTTTATTCTATCCGCCTTTGTTAAATGCTTAAATGTCTTCGCCATACTCTTTTTTCGCTCCTTTGTACGCAGAAAAGCCGCAGGCTATTTCTGTCTGCGGCTCCCTCTTTTTACTTACAACACTTTTTGCATGGGGTGTATTTAACCTTTGCCCTACTAATCGGTATGGCTTTCGGATTTTTCATACCGGAACAATTAGGCTTAACATGGTATTTTTTACTGCTGCGGTCTACATATACATAGGCTTCACTTACCGGATTTTTGGTACTTTCCTTTGGTTCCTCAACAATATCTATTTCTATATTGCACCCGAACGTCTGTACCCCCCCCCCGGAAATTTCCAGTATTTCCGCTGTATACCGGGCGTTCGGATACTTCCTTGCTAAATCTTCCGCAAGCTCCGCAGACAAATTCCCTAATATTTTATTGCCCCATTTAACATACGCAGCAGGCTTCCCTTTATAGGTATATTTTTCTATTTCTATTTCTTCGTCGCCACTCATACGGCCTAATATATCCTGTCTGTTTTCGCCGTCCTCATTTTCAAAAGTAACGCCTACTATTTTCGTGCGTATGGTATCCACAACCTTACCGCCGGATACAGGCGTAACCGTTCTTGCCTGCGCCTTCTGCTGCCCTTCTGCTTCATGCCCCGGCCTTCTCGCTACCAGGAAACATACGGCAGCAATCACTATACAGCCGATACCGCCCGTTATATTCCCGGAAGGAAACGCAACTACTCCGCTTACTGCGAACAACGCAGCCACCCCATAAAGTACCATTTTCTTTTTACCCATGTTTATGCCTCACTTTCGTAATAATTATTTCAATCCTAAAATTTCATCAGCCGACGCGCCTAACTCTTTACATATTCTTGTAAACACTTCTACAGAAGGCGTCCGCTCTCCGTTTTCCCAGCGGCTTATGTCTTTTTGGTATACCTGTAATCGTTCCGCAAGTTCTTTTTGAGAAACGCCCGCCGTTTTTCGCGCCTTTTTTAAGTTCTCCGTAAAACTCATTCAATGCCCTTCTTTCGCTGTCCGGCTCTGCCGCTTATTTTTCTTTTCTCCTTTCCGTCTATATCTTATACCCTTTTGGGTATTTCGTCAATGGTTTAAGTGGAAATACTTTTATTTTCGTGCAATAAAAAAAGAGGGTAAGCAGCAAAAACTACCTACCCTACTTTCCTATGCTTCCGGCGTCTTCTGCGCCTTCCTTTTATACTCTCTTACCACTTCTATGGCCTCTTCCAGCTTCTCCGGCTCCATCATTTCGTTACAAGCCTGCTGCTGCTTTTCCCTGTCCTCGCCTTCCTGGTATGCCGGGCATTGTTCGCAGCCTACGGGTACCGCTTCCGTACAGATTGAAAAGGCCTCCAGGCGGTCGGCTGCTTCCTGGTAATCCATAGCCTTACACCTTCAATTTCCAGCCAATTACAATATGGTCGGCAGAAATCTTCTGATACTCCGCCTTATTGGCCGCTACAATGGCGTCCACGGTGGTACCGTACTGCTTTGCCAGCTTCCCCAGGGTATCGCCCTTCTTTACCTCATGGACGGATACGGAAACATTACGGTACAGGGCGTTCCCGTCGTCGCTAAATACTGCGTAGCCTTCCGGGCAGTTCCGTACTGCATTGTCGTATACCTTATAGGCGCCTACCTGGCTGGCTGCGTCTTCCCAGGCCTTGCGGACGCGATACCAGGAAGTAGCCGCCTGCCCTTCTGCCTTATTGGTATAAACAGCCTTCCCGGCTTCGTTGAACACGCTATAGCCTTCCGGGCAGTTCTTTACCGCGTTGTCCTTCACTCTGTAGGCGCCTACCTGGCTTTTGCTGTCCGCCCATGATTTACGGACGCGGTACCAGGTCGCAGCTTCAGCGCTGGCCGCTGCGTCCGATACGCTGGGCTTCTCTTCCGCTGCCTGGTCTAACGTCTGCTTCATGCCGTAATAATCCGCCAGGGCTGCCGCCTCTGCCTCTGCCATCTGCTGCAGGTGGTTATCATCCAGCAGCCAGGCGGTTGCCGCCGCATTGGTATGAAAAGAATGTTCCAGGATAATACCGGGAACCCCTACGCTTTTGGCTCCGTGAAGGACGCCGTAGTATTCGTCGTCAAAAATGCCGTTTCCGTCCCGGTCGTTGCTGCTCTGCTTCGTGTACGTCCTGGCCTGCTGCTTCGTCTGCATTACCTGGGCTACTACCTGCGCCAGCCGTTCGCCCACGGCCTTGCTTACTTCGTCTATGGTGGTCTTATCATCATTCACCATAGTAATGGCTACGGGGTAGTCTACGGAATTGTTTACCCCGCTTCCCACGGCGTTGGAATGAATGGAAATAAACAGGTCATAGCCTGCCGCCTTCCGTCCCCTGGTGCTTAAGTCCAGGTCATTGGCCTGGGCGTCCCTGGTAGTCCCTACGGTAATGCCGCGCTTTTCCAATGCCGCCTTAAGCAGCTTATGGAACTTCCACGCAAAATCACTCTCGTAATATGCTGCATTGGCCGGGGAACGGTTATACTTTCCATAGTGTCCGGCGTCCAACATGATCTTAATAGCCTTCATTTCCTTAACCTCTTCTTTCCCGGCGTCGTAGGCCGTAAGATTGTACTTGTTGATAATGTTCATTACCTTTTCTACATAGTCCAGGGAAGTGGCGTACCCGCCTTCCTTAATGATCGTTATAGCCTTCCTGGCGTCCTTCTCCCCGGCCAGGCCTTCGTATCGCTTCCGGCTGCCGTTCATGGCTCCGATAAGGTAGGCGCTGTGATCTGCCACACTGGCCGCCGCGTCCGGGTACTTTCTAAAGGCAGCCGTAACAGTGTAATACTCCCCGGTTGGTTTCTGCTCCCCTGTTTCCTTCGTGTAGGTCGCCCCGTCCCAGGCGGACGGCCAGGTATTCCCGGATAAATTGGCCTTCATGCCGAAAAAATTACAGGCATTAACCGCCAGTTCCGACGCCCCCCAGCCACTTTCTAAAATGGCCTGCGCCAGTGTCACGGAAGCCAGTACCCCGCTTTTTCCCATATCCGCCACGGCCAGCGGCGCCATTTTTGTAATAAATTCCGTTGCGCTCATATAATCCCTTCTTTCCGTCAAAAAGGCCTCACGGTTTCCCGCAAGGCCTTACCTTCCTGTTACTCTTTGAAATTTCCGGCAGCTTCGTACTCTTCCGCCGTTACCGTCCCGGTTTTATTTCCGTTCCCGTCGTATGCGTTGTAGGTTCCGTCCTGGTTCTGCTCCAATGCTCCAGGCGGTACAACGTCCGTAAGCGTCACGCCATCCGGCAGCGCTTTTCTTTCCTGCTCCGCGTCCTGCTCTTCCGTGTCCGGCAGTTCTTCGGTATACTTCCCTAAAAACGCCTGTACCCTCTTCCATACCCCTTTTACGGGAAGCCCACATAATGCCATGTTCTTAAGGATACTTACCACTTCATAGCAAAGATACAGAACGCCGAAAAACTCCGCCAGGCCTATAGTGGCGGTCGGCAGATAGCTTCTTACCTCTTCCGGGATAAATGCTATCAAGTTGATATGTACCAGGGCGTCCACCACTCCCAGGAACACGATAGAAATAACCATAGCTATTTTTCTGATCGCCCCGTCAATGCCTACGCTGCTGTTAAACTTGTGTTCACGGATTGCCCGGCCTATGCCGAAAATGGTATCCATCACCACCGCCACGACTACCAGGCGCACGATTGTATTAAGCGCCAGGGTAAAAATAATTCTTTCTACTGCTTCCATCTTTCTTTTTCTCCTTTCCTTTTTGGTGGCTACGCGGCCTTCGCTGCGGCCTCTTCATCCGCCCGCGCTGCCAGTGTTATGATCTTCTTTTGCAGGTTGTAACTGTCTGCATGGCTGGCGTGTCCCGTCCAGCTTGTTACGCTCTTTTGTAACTGCTCCTTTGTGATCTTGCCTTTCACATACCATTTAATTTTTCTTTTCATTCGCTTTATGCTGTCCCGGCGTACCTTCTTATGTGTTCCCCGGTGCTTATAGCCGACAAAATCAATACCATTCTTTGCCGCCAGTATTGTGGTCTTCGGGTTCAATTTTAGCCGCAGTTCATCCCGTAGGAAGGTTTCTATAGCGGCCAGCCATTCCCGTAACTGCCCTTTGTCCGGGCTTAATAATATAAAATCATCCATGTAGCGTACATAGTGCTTCACGCCTAACGTATGCTTTATGAATCTATCCAGCTTATCAAGGTATATATTTGCAAAAAGCTGGCTTGTAAGATTTCCCACGGGTATGCCTACGCCATCCGGCATATTTCCGTTATGGTCTATAATCCGGTCTATCAGTGTCAAGGCCTCTTTATCCTTTATCACGCGCCGGATTTCCGCCTTTAGTATCTCATGGTCGATACTTTGGAAATAGTGGTGTATATCCGCCTTTATAGCGTATAACTGTTCTTCCCCGTGGTATTTCTTTCAGCCATATAACCAGCCTTGTAGCGTTTCAGACGCTTTGTGCATACCCTTTTTCTTTCTGCAGGCGTATGAATGGAATATAAACCGCTTGTTAAAAATCGGTTCAAGTATATTATTTATGGCGTGCTGTACTACCCTGTCATAGAACGGTAGCGCCATGATCTGCCGTTCCTTTGGTTCGTAAACCTTAAAGTAATGGTATGCGCCCGGCTCGTATGCCTGGGTTAAAATATCTTCCCGGACGTGCTTTAAGTTCTCTTCCTTCTTTTTCGTGAACTTTATAACGTCCCTTCTATACCGCTTCCCCTTCCTGGCCTTGTTATATGACTTCTGTACATTCCCGTAATCCGCCATAGCTTCCACAAGGGAAACGGTATTACCTCTTTCGTCTGTGATCTTCCCTATTCGTTTCATAAAAAATAAGCCTCTGCCCTTCGCCGCAGCTACTAACCAGCAGCCCGTATTTTTCTTTTTGCCTTTTCCGGCGGGACAACCGCTCTGACTATAGAATTATTAAGCATTATACCTAAATTCCTTTAAGTCCTTGCTAGGGTTCCGGGGAACACTAAGCCTGTAATACTTTCACTAAGTCACACGCCCCGCGCGCGCCGATATTCGTGCTCACGCCCCACGGGTAATTGTGGCAACCCACGGCGCGGGCGCCCGCATTGACGCCATTGCTCCAGTAGCCGCCCGCAATCAGCGCCGCAAGGGCCAAAATAAGCAGTTGCCCCATATCTTTACTTTACCTTCCTTTGCTTCCGCTTCCTGCTTTTACATCCTCTATCAGAACGCCCAGCATTACGCCTATTTCCGTCATTTTGGTACAGCTTACCCCGTAATGCTTTGCGTTCATGGCGCTATACTTTAGATCGTTCGCCAGGCGTAGCAGTTCTTTGGCCTGCTGTAGCGCGCTATCCGCAGCATATAGGTGGCTTTTCGTCGCTGTCTTATCCCACTTCACTAACTCCATTAAAATTTCTAATATGGCGTTCCTGGTGGCCGTCTGTAGGCTAAATTTTTCGTACTTCGGATACTTGCTAAGTAGCGGATACAGATATAATAAAAAGTCGTACACCTTCTGGTGTACGACGTCTGTTTGTTCCTGTATGTTCATTTCTTACCCCCGGCAGTAATTTTCCGCCCCGGCGTAGTCGGCTGGGCTTCCGCCCGCCGTCTACAAAGAGTCACACGCCCCGCGCGCGCCGACACTCGTGCTCACGCCCCACGGGTAATTGTGGCAACCCACGGCGCGGGCGCCCGCATTGACGCCATTGCCCCAGCAGCCGCCCGCAATCAGCGCCGCAAGGGAGGCGTAGTAATACTGATAAATGTTACCTACGTCGTACTTCGTGGCTGCTTCCCGTAACGGGCTTTTCTTATCCCAGCCCCATGCCGTTGTAGGGTGATACTCTGCATTGGTGGCGTGTTCCGCCCTTGTTATCAGATCGTTAAGCCATTCCCATACACGCCCTACGGCGTCTACGCAGCCTATAGCGGATACCGCATTAACCACGCTTCCGGTAACGCCCCTTCCCGTGTTCGTGGTGGCCGTCCAGGCGTTCGTATTGGCATTGTCAAGGCCTGCCGGGCTTCCGAACGCATACGCGCAAAAGTCGCTATAATCCGGCATACGTTTACCGGACTTTGCCAGGCGTTCCGTAAATGTGTACCAGTTCATGCCTTCGGTTCCGGTCATAGGCGCGCAGCCATATTCTGACTTTAGGCCGTAGGCTCCGTCGTCGGAATTTAAGTAAATGTCTATCCAGGTACCGCCGCCCAGGTATACCATTCCTTCCGGGTTGCACTTCGGGCGGTGTCCCAGCGTCCATACGGAACGGGGTACAATGCCGTTACTTACTGCGCTTTCCCAGCCAGTGCCAAAAATAACGCCGCTGCTGTTCACGGGCTGCAGGTTGTTATCTACCTTACGGACGCGCCCATAATGAAAACCGCCTATTTTCCGGCTGTTGCTTGCGTTCCAGCCTGCCGGGTATGTGGAATTTAACGACACTATGTACTGTTCGTCCTGGGCGTCTACCCTAGCGTCGCAGATATATACATAATAGTCCTTCCCCACCTCAAACGCGCTACCTATATCCAGGTTCCCGGCAGTAATAACGGTTGCTTCGGTTGAAAATATACCCGCGCCGCCTACTGCAATTACGCAGCCTTCCAGCAAGGTTATTTCATTCGCCCCGCTGGCGTACAGGTATTCATTTTTAGGCGCCACAATGTCGGAAATGGTAGCCAGTTTATTGACATTCAGCAGCGCCCGGCGGTCTGTCTTCGTCACATCATCAACAAGTAATCTACTCATACTGTTTTAATACTCCTTTCATTGAGTTAAAATCATCCGCAGACATTCCGGCTACGGTCTTCGTGATCTCCAGGTTTATGGTGTCCGTTCCTGCTGGTACCGCTTTGGAAAGTGTAAGCGCGGTACGGTCGTACCCTTCCTGGCCTTCCGCCTCTGCCTCTGCGCTCTGCTTGTGTACTGCTGCCGTAATGCTTCCGCTTACGTTCCCGGCGGTAAACTTCATTCCTGCCGCTGCTTCGTCGCAGTACATCACCGTTACGGCCTTCTTTTCCGCTGCCACTTCTACCACGGCGCAGCAGATAAAGCGCTGTCTTTCCGCGCTCTCAATCTTTGCCAGCAGGTCGCCTGCTGCCAGTTCTCCCCTTGCCACCATTCCCAGGCAGTTGTAGAAGTCTTCTTTTGTCTTAAGCGTTTTAGGAAAACCATCCATCTTTTTTCTACCTTCTTTCTTAAAAATTATTTGCTAAATAGGAATTGCCTGCATAGGCCACCCCTAATATTGCCGTTTCTTCTGTCCGTTCGTGCTGCTCCGTCATATAGGCAGCGCCCAGGTAGCACAAGCCTAATATGGCGTCATGCTTGTAATTGATACCCCAGCCATTTTCTACGCTGGTTAGTCTTCTATCCAGGTCGGAAATACTCTGCGCTATGTCCTGGGTGCCTTCCTGTACCTGTCCTTGCAGCGCTTCCACGGCTGCCGTAAGCTGTTCTATTTGCAGTTCCAGCGCCCCGGCTGCGTCTTCGCCTAACCTTCCCTTCACGCTCTCAAACCAGGCGTTAAAGTCCGCTTCCGCTTCTCCCTCAAATAGTGTTATACTTGCCACAAAAGCGGTATAGGCTTTCAGTAATTCCGTTTCCCAGTCTTCCAGCGTATTGGTAAAGGCTCCGTACCTGTTGGTAAACTCCGTTTCGTACTGTGTAAACAGTGCTTCGGTCTGTGCTACGTACTGGTTATATACCCCTTCAATGGTGAAAAGATAATTTTCCATAGCCTGCTTATATACGCTAAATTCATCCATCACCGCATTACTGTATATCTCGAAAAAGTCGGTAAATTGCTTTGTCAATACACTGGCGTCTATTTCTTCTACGGTACCCTTCACAATGCCGCATACCGCACTATTAAAGCGCTGATCTGTAATATTTGCCGTCCGTATCGCGGTAACGCCCTTTCCTACGTATATGTCCGCTAAAGCCAGTTCCCAGCGCTCCGTATTCCTGGTTAATGCCGTGGCCGTAGGCTTCGCAGAAGGTACGCCCTTAAGTACAGCTAAATAAGTGTCCCGCTCCGTCAAGTCCCAGCGCACTACAATACGGTCTATGCGGTTTAGCGCCCCTTCTGCCGTTGCCAGCGTTATGCTTCTGCTTACCGGGTTCCTAAAGGCCGTTCCGTTAATAAAGGCATAGCCCATATTTACCCGTACTTCCATGTTCTGATACGCTATCACCTGTAGCCCGTCGCTGGGTTTAGGGAACACGCCATTAGCCAGAAACGTGGCAAAATACCACGCCCAATCTTCCGCCTTATATACCCGGTCATGGTTTATCGAATTAAACGGTAAAGTATCCGCCATCCTTTTCCTACCTCACTTTCTTTATCTGCTCTAAAAGCGTTGGTAAACTATCCCCAAAAGTGGCTTCTATGGTTTCTTCCCCCTTTTGGTATGTTTCCAATACTTCCGTTATCCTGGCGTCTATCTGTATTCCCCATTTCACTTCTTTACAGGTGATACGGTCGCCTAAATCAAAATCACTTTTATACTTTAAGTTGGAATTTGTGGAAATGGTACTTGTAAAACTTACCGCTTCCCCGTATCCTTCCAGTTCTGTGCTTCCCCGTGTCCGCAGCATTGCCAGGTACGTGCTTAATGGTATCGTTACTTCTGTTTCCCCTTCCTGGTACTTCCTGGCTATGTCCGTAGCTTCGCAAAAAACCTCTTCCAATTCCAGGCCGGAAGCCTCCGCAGCGTCCACCGTTACTACTGGCTGGGCTTCATTCTCTTCGGCAGCCCCCTGGACGTATATAAAGTTCTTGCAGTTTTCTATACTGTCCGTGTACTCCTGTTCGTCCACGTTGTCAAAATCACGGGAAAATATACAGGGCGTGTTACCTTCCGAATTTTTGGCCGTAAGGTCTTTCCCCTTATAAAGATAAAAACCGTACAGCTTTTCCCTCTCATTTATCAGAATATCGTACCCCAGCTTCCCGGCCTGCGCCCTTCCTTTGACTTCCGCCCCCAGGTCTGCATAAGCTACGTTCGCATATTCTACCAGCGTACCCGCTACCTTTTCTTGTGGAAGTATGGAAAACCTTTGAAATTTTCGCCTGCTGCCCGCCTGGCTCCCGCAATTCTTTTCTACCATAAAGTTTATTAAAGCCTGGTTCGTATCCGTCTTTACAATCTGCGGCGTAATACAGCGTTTTGACAGCCAGCGGCTTAACATATAGCCTTGTGCTTCCAACTGTTCCAGGCCGTTTTCATCCTTCGTAATGTGTACGTATGTAATCTGTGCCGCCCGGCGCCATATCTTGCCGTCTTCCGTCACCACTTCCCGGTGCCCGTCATGCTTCGTAATAATGTTCCCGCGCTTAAGCAGCTTACTGTTATTTTCCGTAATAGGCGCCAGCAGGCTAAAAGTTCCCACGTCAAAATATTTTGTAACCCATAACAGGCTGCTGATTTCATCAATCGCCCCCAGGGGTTCCACTTCTGTACTGAATACCCTAATTTCCATACGCTTACACCCCTAAATATTCTTTGTTGTAAAATATAGCCACGTCCAGGGAATTAACGCCCTCGGCAGCGTCATACCGAAAATTATTATCTTTAATAGCAAGCTGCATAAAAGTGCTGTCTACATCCACATACCGGAAATAATCTATTTCCGCCCCGTCGCGTATCAGCTTCGCCCCCTTGCTTCCGTATACCGTGTTTACCTCTATAATGTCCCCGGTCTGCATGGTTACGTTAAGCTGTATAAACTCCTGGGTATCTACATTCAGTATTATGGGGTTCCTTACCGTACCCAGGGCAGAAAACCGCACCCGCATACCCGTGGCTACGTCGCCTTCATTGTAGCAATTTACTATCACACTTTCGTCGCGGTATCCGAAAATCATGCTTTCCGGGTTATCCTGTTCTATCTCGCATGGAAATTCCCAGGCAGGTACCCAACTGGCTATATCTTCCTTTTCTTCCTGTTCCTCTCTCCAAAACGGATTAAGACATTCTAACTGTATATGAAACTCTATCAGCACTTCTTTTCTTTCCGCTTCCGGCTTTCCATGCAACCGGCAGCCTATAACGCGCCTAAAACTGCCATATTCATACATCAGCGTACCGCCTAATTCCGGGTTAAAGATTTTAAGGAACCTTCGGCGCAGTTCCAACGCCTGCGCCTTGTCCCTTGTATTGATATGGCCTATTACGTCTACGTCCCTGGCCTCTATCCGCTGCCCTACGTAGGAATCGCCATGCTGCCCCATGCTGTTAGTGCTGTAAATTATGCTTTGAACGCCGCTTACCCCGCTTACGTCCTTGCTTACGTTGCAATGGTATATGCTATCTGTGCTTAGTTCCAGGCTTTCGCCTATTTCATTTGTGTAAATCAGTTTTTCAATTTCCATACGTTTATACCGTCCTCGCTATCATTCTGAATTGCCGGGCAGCTTCTTTCTGCTGCTTTGCGTAGTCGGTCGTATTGGCATAGATATACTGATTTACCACAACGCCACCCGCTGCCCCGCCTTTTGGCTTCGGCTTCTTTGGCTCTCCGTCTATGTCAATGTCTTTAGACAGATTTACTTTTGCGCCTATATCAAATTCCTGGGGTATGGCGTCTTCTATCTGTTTGTTTACGCTCTTCATTTCATCAGAAAAGCCCACGCCGATACCCTGTGCAATATATACGCCTACTTCGTCGCGGAATTTTTTTGACGGGCTTTCAATTCCTAAAGCGTTTTTTGCAGCGTCCAGCAGACTGCTGGCAAGGCTCGATACTTTGTCTTTCAGCCAGTTCCACCCGTTACTGATACCGTTCCAAATTCCTTGTACCATGTTGCTGCCAATGTCCGCAAACTTACTCCCTATATTGCTAAAGGCGCCTACAACTCCCTGTACCACGCTTTCCATGGCGCTTTTTGCTTTATTCAGCATATTGGTACCCCAGGTTCCTACCTTCTCCACGGCTCCGCTTATGCTGTTATATATTTTTGTGGGAATTTCTTTCACTACAGAAACAATCTTTGTTACCATGGCGTTCATAGTTTCCCTGGCCTTGTTTTGCATATTGGTACCCCAGGTCGCTACCTTCGTAACCGCGTCTACTATGCTGTTCCATATCTTACCAGGCGTTTCCTTCACTACGGTAACAATCTTCGTTACCATGGAAGTCATTACCTCTTTGGCCTTATTCTGCATATTGACGCCCCAGGTCGCTACTTTCGTAACTGCGTCTACTATGCTGTTCCATATCTTACCAGGCGTTTCCTTCACTACGGTAACAATCTTCGTTACCATGGAAGTCATTACCTCTTTGGCCTTATTCTGCATATTGACGCCCCAGGTCGCTACTTTCGTAACTGCGTCTACTATGCTGTTCCATATCTTGCCAGGAAGTTCCTTTACAATGTTTACAACATTCGTTACCAGCGCCGTAATGACTTCTTTTCCTTTGCTCTGCATATTGGCGCCCCACTCTGCCAGCTTTGTAACTATGTTTACTACCAGCTTCCCCGCAGCTTCCAGTATCTTAGGTATTCCGGTAATCAATCCCGTTACGATTGCCATAATAATTTTAGGCATTGCAGCCACCAGCAGCGGAACCGCCGTTATGATACCATCTACAAGCGCTACCACAATATCCCCCGCGCTTTCCAAAATCAGCGGTATCCCTTCCACTAATGCGTTGATTATAGCCGTTATGATTTCCGGCAATTTCTGAATGAGAACCGGAAGACTGTTTATAATCCCTTGCGCCAGGCCAGTAACCAGTTGTAGGGCTGCGTCTATCAAAAGCGGGATATTATTTATAAGGGTTTCAGCCACAAATAAAACCAGTTCCACAAGCTGCGGTACCAGTTCCGGCAGCGCCTGTCCGATACCTGCGGCCAACTGTGCAATTATCTGTACCGCCCCTTCTGCCAATTTAGGAAGCAACTGTATTATTCCTTCTATCAGCGTTGTAATTATTTCCGTTGCACTCTCTGTTAGTTTCGGAATTGCCGATATGATACCATCTACAAGCGATACAATCATATCTACGCCCGCCTGTATGATTGTGGGCGCGCTCTCTACAATCCCGCCTACAAGCCCGTTTACCATTTCCACCGCAAAAGTGGCTATCTGCGGAAGCATTTCAGAAAGTCCGTTTACCAGGTTCCCCAGGGCGTCCCCAAAACTCTGCGCCATTTTCCCTATGTCACCGCCTGCCGCTGCTGCCCCTTGCTGCAATTCATTGGCAAACTGGCTAAAAATCGGTAACGCCTGTTCGCCTATTGGCATGATAAAACTTGTCTGTAATATCCTTCCGGCGCCTTGCATTGCTTCGCCAAACGTATCGTATTTTACGGCGTTAATCTTCCCCATGGCGTCCGTGGTCTTGCTTATCTGCCCTTCCACGTCCATAAGTGATATACAGGCATCCGCCCCCATATCTTCCCACATGGTACCCATTAAACCCACGCCAGCCGTATACTGTAGGCTTTTATCGTCGCAGTTCTTAAGGGCTTCGCTAACCTGGTTCATGGCCTCTTTTGCGCTGCTCCCGCCTTCCTGGAATTTCTTTACTACTTCATCCGCATTAAGCCCCAGGCTGGAAAGATAGTCGTTTGCGGTTCCGTCATTCATCCGTATGCTAAACTCTTTAAAGGCGTCGCCCATTTTATCAATGCTCCAAACGCCCGTAGCTGCGCCATTGGAAATAGAGTTAAACATATCTTCCGCGCTTAATCCCGCCTGTGAATACTGGTTGCTGTACTCGTTTATGACGTCCAGTAAATCCCCGTTTTTATTCAGTCCATTTTGTGCGCCCTGCGCTATTAGGTTATATGCTTCATCAGAAGACAGCCCAAACTTTTGCATTAACTGGGTTGCTGCTCTTGTACTTTCGGCTACGTCAAAATCGAACGTATCACGCAAAGTTAGGGCGTTGGTTGTCATTTTCTCCAACTCCCCGGCGCCTAAATCCCCGGCCTGCTGCCGTACTTCTGTCATTGCCGCCGCTATATCTTCAAACCCTTCCCCGTAATTGCCGTTATAGATATTTTCCATAACTTGCTTATATTTTCCGGCGTCTTCTGTAGCCGTATTTGTGGCGGCGCAAAAGTTATTTAACGCGCCTTTCGCTTCGTCTGCCTGGCTTACCGTATAACCCAGCCCCGCCACTACCGCCGCGCCGATTGCAGCGGAAGCCTTTCCCAGCGCCGCCACGCCCTTAGACATGGCGCCGCCCAAACCGTTAAGAATACCGCTTAAACCGGAAAACTTTCCGCCCGCCTCTTCTGCCTGCTGCCCGCTGTCCTCTATTTCTTCCCCCATTTCGTCGGCGGCCTGCTCTGCCTTCTCCAATTCGTCCGCCGTCTTTTTTAATTCCTGTTCCGTTTTTACAAGTGCTGCTTTCTGATAATTTAATTGTGCTTCCAGCTTCTTGCTTTCCTCGCTGTTTTCCCCCGTTGCCTGCCTGCACTTGTCTAACGCCTCTTCCGTCGCCTTTACCTTTTTGGCCTGTTCGTCGTATGTCTTCTGTAATACTGTCTGTTTTGCTTTTAACGCTTCCGCGCTGCTTGCATTGTCCCTATATTCAGCCGTAACAAGTTTCATTTCAGAATTAAGCACCTTTAGGGTGCTATTGATTTCCTTGCAGGCCGCTTTATACTGCGCTTCCCCGTCAAAACTCAAACGGGTTTTTATATTATCTGTCTTATCTGCCAAAATCAAAAACCCCCTAACGCTATGTCTATATCATCCATTTCCACCTGTTCCCGCCCCGGTTTCCTTGTTTCCTGTTTAAATTTCTGCGGGTTATATTCCTTGTGGTATCTGAATAGCTTTACAATCTGATAAGGCGTCTTTCGCCAGGCTGCTGCCTCTTCATACCGTAGGAATACCATTGCTATATAAAGAAGGCGCGCGGTATCTAGCTTTCCCGCGCGCCCTTTGCTTCCCCCTCTTTATCCGGTTCCTGTCCTTCGCCGTCTTCTGTTATGTCGCCGTCCCCGCTGGTACCCGTTGCGAACGCCGCAAAAATACTGTTCTGAATGTCCTTCAGATTTCCGACGTTGATTAGGCGTCCTACCTGTGTTTCCGTCAGCAGTTTGGCGTCTTCGTCCTCTGATAAAAGCCCCTCGTTAATCAGAAGGGTTAAAAGCCATTTTGTTTGTTTAATCCAGTCCGGGTTACTATCGTTGAAAACCTCCGCCAGCTTGTCATACCCGCCGAATCTGTCTTGTATTTCATCCAGGGCATTGAGAGAAAAAAGCAAGCTGTATTCCTTGCCGTTCAGTGTCACCGGATACCCGCCGTTTTTTAATGCGCTCATAATATCAATTAAGGCGCGGTCATGTGCCGCGCCTCTCTCCTTCCCTTATTCTGTTGTTGTCCCTTCTGCTTCCGTTTCCCCGGCTTCTGCAGGCTCTACCACCTGGTCGAACCATGTTTTCGCTGCCGCTTCGTCTTCTCTTCCTGTAAAGTCCGCTTTCCATCTTCCGTCTTTCTTCCTGGTGGAAAATTCCGCTTCAATCTCCGGCGTATTAAACTTAATGCTTTCGCCTTTTGTTTCGTACTTTTCGGAAGGCAGCTTGCATTTTCCTTTCAGCAGCCATACATACCGGAACCGCCCGCCCGTTTTCTGTGCGCGGAACCCAACCGCGATAAAGGGCGGTTCGTCATTCTTCCCAGCCCATACCACTTTATTTTTATCTACGGTCTGCCCCAAAATTTCGGCGGTCGTTTCCGGCGTAAGGTCTTTAATACCCATTTTCAGCGTTGCGTTTGCAAATTCCGTTACGCTTTCGCTTAAAGTATCATCCGCATAGAGGGAACCGTCTGCCGTCTTTACAGACAGGTCGGCGGTCATTACTTCCGCCATTCTTTTGGGCGTCCCGTAGGTTTCCGCCCCGTCCGTTTCCGTACATACTGCATAGTATAAATCCCTTAATCCTATAGTCATTCTTTATCACTCCTTCAAAAATTCAATATCAATAGGTACCAGCCAGTACCCTGTATCTGTTTCGTAGCTTTCTGCGCCCACTCCATTGATATAGGCGCCTGCTGCCTTCAACGCTTCTACGGCAGCTTTTAGCTGCTCTTCAAAATCGCCCTTGTAAAAGAGTGTAACCCGCCATAGTTCCCGGCCTACTGCTTCCTTATCATCCGCCGACGCTGCCGTATCGCGCGTAATCAGCAAAAAGGTATAATAAGCCTTCGGCTTCTGTTTCCCGGTATATACACCCCTTTGGGCTGGTATCCCTGTGCTTTCTAAAACCTTTTTTAAGCTACCCATTTGTCATACGCTCCCATACTTCCCGTTCCGCAGCGCTTACCTTTTCCCTGGCCTTCTCGTTTGCAGACGTCTGGTATGGCCTTGCCGCCTGGCTGCTGGTTCCATATTCTGCTACAAAACCAATCGTAGCATAGCGCACATTGCTTTTATCTCCTTTTCGGTCGTTTCCGTGTTTCGCCCTTCCCTGGGGGAATATGTCTATATGTTTTTCTGTTTCATCCCCCTTTACAGGCGTGGCCTTTATGGAATTGATAAAGCCGCCCGTTTCATTCAGCCCCATGGCCGCCGCCTCTGCCTTCTGTGCCTGTACCAGCACTTCGGCTCCTGCTTTCAGCATTTCCGGCACCGCCTGTACGGTTGCCTGTTCCCGCCTCTCAAACGCCTGTATTACATCTTCCAGGCCTACCGTGTTAAACTCCGCCACACCTACGCCCCCTTGTCTTTGTTGCGTATGTCGGTTAATGACAGTTCTACGGTATCTTCGTCCCCTTCCGGTTCATACGTTTTCAGAACATAATAGCGCTTCCCTTCCAGTTCTACGGTGTCTTCCCCTTCGTAATCGGCCTTGTGTACGTCGCACTTCTTTTCTACCACTTTCCCCGTCTGCTGGCTCTTGAAATACTCATTGTACCCGGTCGTTTTTACATTACAGAAAACTACCCGCTTTTCCTCTGCCTCTTCGTTCGGAAAACCGTTGTCGTTTACCCGCTCTTCGCCTTCTTTCAGACTAATAAGCGTTATTTCATCCGCCCATGCTGCCATTTTCCGCCCCCTCTGTTTCCGTTCCGGTGTCCGTTTCGGATACCGTGTTATACTCGCTCGACATTGATAAGTGTACTTTAAGGCTTTCATAGGAATTATGGAATTTATCAGCATTTCCATTAAACCCAAATTCCGCCTTAACATACAGCGTAATTGCTCTTACTATCAGCGCGTCCGTTTCATTTAAGCGTTTTACACCCACGTCCTGCAGGTCTTTCTTGCAAGCCGCTATACAGTCGTTTATTTCTTCTGTAATCCGGTCGCTGGTGCTGCTTATACGCAGCGCTGCCCGCATTTTCTCCGTTAAGGTCGTTTCCGCTGCCATGCCTTGCACCTTCTTTCCGTCAAAAAAGCCGGGGTACCTACGCCCCCGGCTCCGCCTTTATCACGCTGCTTTCTTTTTCAGCGTTACCAGGCTGTTTTTATCCGCTACCTTGCCGTCTGCCAGCATGATACCCTTTGTTACCTGGTCGTCTGTGTCGTTATCCTCGTATTTCTTTACGCCCATGGCGTAATTGGTGTTCAATACATAATCCTTGAGCCGGAAGACAAACGCCACCACGTCACCCGCTGCCGCTGCCGCAAAACTGCCGATATAGTCGCAACATTCCACCGGACGCCCCAGCAATGTGCGCTCCGGCTTTCCGCCGATACCATAGTTTACCCGCGCAATCGGCTGGCCGTTGGCGTCAGTCATTCCGATAAAGCCCATAAACGTGGCTTTGCTCATGCACCATTCGGCGCCATTCTCATACGCCTGGGGTAACGCAGCTTCCACCGCGATAAGGTCAGCGTAGGAAAGTTCCGTAGCCGATTTCGTGGTAATTGCCTGGTCTTTCGCGGGCGTTTCTTTGATAATGCCGGAAGGCTGGCCGGAACCCGTACCGGAAATAATGGACTGTTCCAGCGCTTTAGTCATTGCTTCCACAATATTGTTGATAAGCAGACTTTCAAATGCGGACATAGCCATAGTATCCACTTCCAGGGATACCGCCACGGCGCAGCGTAATTTATGATACGCGAACGTAATCATGCCTTCTTTGGAAATACCATGCTTCTGCTTGTCGCTGCCCTTTCCTTCATTTACCCAGGTGGCTACGGGTTTTACGGTAGATACCGGGATAGCCACGCCGCCCTTGTAGGCCGTCCGCGTCACCTTTGCCAAAATCATGCCTGTGCTTTCCATTTTCTGCACAATCTGGTTAAGTACCGTAGTTGGGATTACGGCGCCTACGTCCGTGGTCGTGCTTACTGCGTCCGCGCGATATTCTACCGGAATCTTCGTACCGCGTAACACATAATTCATAAATGCCTTACGGTACTTCACTGTCCCGTATCTGTCTTCCGCCTCTGCCTCGGTTCCGCCTGCTGCCGGGAAGCTACGCAGAACGACGGGCGCCGCTTCGGGCGTTCCATCCGCTCCCGGTACGGGCTGGCCTGCTGCTACTGCTGCCAAAATACGGTTACGCTGTTCCTGGGTATTTGCAGCGGCCAGCAGTTTCCCGCGCTCTTCCACCAACTGCGTAACTTCGTTTTCCAGGGCGGTCAATTCTTCGGCGGTCATGTTTGCGCCCCTGGTGTTAATCTCGTTTCTAATCTGCGCTAACCTTGCTTCGATTTCCTGTAAATTCATTCCTTTTTACCTCTTCTTTCTGCCTTTAAAGCATTGTTCTGATTTTTAATAACTGTGCCTGGCGCTGTAGGCGCTCCGCCTTCATTTGCCCGTAACTCCGCGTAGCAAAATTCCGCGCGTTTATTTCGGTATCCTCATTAGCTGGCCTGTCTACTGCGGATACGTCGAAAACCTTTTTAATCTCCTGTATGTTCCTGGTAATAATGCGCTGTTCCCGGTCTTCCGTAATGCTGTCACGCTTCACCGTGAACGCCCAGGACATTTTAGTAACCATCCCCGCCGCTATATCCTGGTATAGCTGCTTTGCCCCGTCTGTGCGCCCTAAATCAGCGCACATAAAAAGCCCGGTGTTATCGGGCTGTACGATAAGACTTTTATTTGACTGGCGGGCAAATACCCTCCCGGAATGGTTATATTGAAAAATAACGTCTGATAGGTCGGCGCCATCTACGGCGTGGGCTTCTATCACTTCGTAATACTTCCATCCGTCTTCAAATTCAAAAAGCAAATACGGGCTATTGAACGTAGTAGCGTAACCCTCTACGTAATAGTCCGTAGCTATGCGCTTCGCTGCGTCCGCTACAGACAGCGGCGCCGCCAGCGCTCTATATTCCCTTTCCTTCACAATAGGCAATTTTATACACCCTCTTTCTGGCCTTCTGTGCCGTTTGTAGCCCTGTTTCCACCTTTACCGTCTATTTCCCCGCCCTCACCATTTCCGGCGCCTTCCTGGCCTTCCTGGGCGCCCTGGGCGGGTGTTTCTGCCGCCGTCGGCTGTACGGTAACAGGCGGCTGCTTATTATTTTTATCCAGTTCGCTAACCTCTGTATATTCCTTTCGGATATAATACTTTTCCCCGTCCTCTACGTGCGCCATGTTCCATATATCCATCACCCCGTTACGGTTCAAAAGTCCCCGGTCGAAAAGCTGGGTAGATACTTGCAGCTTCGTGGAATTGCTTGCATATTGCAGACGGTTAGCCGTCCACGTAAGCATATTCCCTACAGATAGTTCCCGCTGCGTAAAAAGCATATTTGACGTTACTAAAGATAGCTGTACCGCGAACGGCTCTATTTTCCCTTCGTAATAGGCGTTAAACGTGTTTTCGTCGTACTTATTCGTGACTATATCCATATTAGTGCCAAAATGGATAAATACATTTTCGTTAATCTGCTGCATTTGCAGCGCGTTTACAGTGTAAGGCTTGCTTTCTACCTGTTTTAGTTCCGTAAACTTGTTATCATAAATAATCATCCCGCTTTTGTTGTCTGCGCTTAGATTGTCTTCCGTGAACCGTTCCCGCTCCTTTTTTATATCTTCCGGCTTTAGCATATTTGCCACTTTTGCCAGGAAGCGTATATTTGCAGAATTTTTCACGGCGTTTATAATGCCTTCGTTTTGCGTATGTAACAGTTGCATGGTAGGCCGCAGCGTCTTGTTATCATCACCAAAAAGGTCATTGCTATACTGGTACTGCGTCATAATCCCCACCCGGTCAAATTCTATGGCCGCGTGTTCCCCGTTTTCAAAACTGTACCGCAGATATATAACGCCTGCTGCCTCTACAATCTCACAGCGCTGTGGTAACAGGGGATAAAGCCCCACCAGGCGCCCGTATCCGTCTTCCACCGGAATGATAAAGGCCGTATTATCCACTTCCAGGATAGTAGCCAGCCTGGAAAGAAACTTTGTTGTATCCATAAAATAGTTGGGCTTAAATTGTAACGTCTTCTCCAGGTATTTCTTTGCCGTTCCCGTAATCTCCGGCTTTAGCTTGCTACAATGGGAAGCAAACCGCTGTACTGCTGCCCTGGTTAAATCCATTTCGTATAGTCCGCCTTCATAGGTCGTAAATACCGGGCTGTATCCATTCAGCATTTTAAAATAGGTGTCTATGGCTACCTGCTTTTTATTCTTGAAAATATAATCTTTTAGGCTCGTTGTACTCACTCCCTTTCTATGCTGCGTTCTTAAGCAGTTCGCCCACCTCTTCATAATATTTCTGTCTTACCGTCATAGCGTCTATTACCGCTACAAAACCGTCTATATGTGCGCGGCGCTCAATCTTTACAGGCCTAAATTTCCTTGTTTCCATATTCTGCTTAAGTGCCACATTGAGGAAATGGCCTTTTAACAGATTGTTGCTGCATATCTTAAAATTACCGTCCTTTATGATACCTTCAAATTCCCGGATAACAGGGGTAAGGTTTTCCCCTTGAAATACATCATCCGTATGGAACCCGTAGCCGGATAATTCAGATATAAGGTACTGCGCGCTGTATCGGTCGTACCCTATTTTCAGTGTACGTATGCCGTATTCTTCCAGCAGCATAACGTACCAGTTATATACGTCGTGGTAGTCAACGTAATTTTCGCCGGATAGCGTTAATATGCCCTTCTTTACAAAAATATCATAGGCCACCCCGTCTATAGCCGTAAGCGCTTCTATTCGCCCAGCAGGCATAAAGAATTGACAGAAAGTATATAATACCCCTTCCCGTTCTATCACCACGCAAGCCGCCGTTAAATCGGTCGTTTGTGACAAGTCCACGCCTCCAACTGCGTAACATTCCCGGAAGTCCTCTAATGTGTACGGCGTTTCCTTCCCATCTATGGTCTTTACTGCGGTCGCCTTTTCCACTACCAGGCTTTCCAGCCATGCGGTCGCGCTGTTCTGCTTAATGTTGCAATACTTACACAAAAATTCCGCTTTTTTGCTTAAGCTGCCTTCTGCTACCGCTATTTCTTCCCGGAAAAACTCTTCTGATACGGATACGCCCATATTGGGATTGGCTTTTTTCAGTTCTTCCAGGTCGTTCCACTTCTCTACATCATCAATCATATAGAGAAACGGCAGCAACCTTCTTTCCTTGCTGTTTCCTTTCAGTACAGACGTAGAACGCTTAAATAGTTCGTCGTATATGCTATCGTTGATATATCCGGCGGTCGATATGGATAAAATCATAGGCTGGCGGCGGGCGCCTAACGCAGACTTCATTACTTCATATTGCTTTAATCCGCCGTCCCCGCTCCATGCTGCAATTTCATCACATACGACAAGCTGGGGGTTAAATCCGTCAGACTTTTTTGCATTAAAAGCAATCGGCTTTACAAAAGAGTTTGTAGCGTCTATATAAAGGTCGCTGCGCCTCTTCCTGGCCTCTGCCTTTAGTTCCGGTTCCTTGTCTACCATCTGTAAAAAGGCGTCGTAAACCTTTGCCGCCTGTTCCAGTTTTGGCGCCAGGCAGTATATTTCCTGGCCGTATTCCGGTTCTAAGAACGCCATATACGCGATAATGGCGGAAGCAAAAAGCGATTTTCCATTTTTCCGGCCTATCACTATGAAAATTTCACGAAAAAAGCGTATATTATGTTCGTCAACTATTCCGAAAATGCAAGAAACTAATGCTTTTTGCCATAATTCCAGGGTTAAATAATCGTTCCTTCCCTGGCTATGGTGGCAAAAATTTTCTATAAACTTAATAGCCTTATTGGCTTTTTTGGCATTAAAAAAATAGCTGCCCTTCTCCAATTCATTGACAACTATTTCATAAACTTTCTTTATCCATTCGCCTACTACAATCTCGCCGCTGTTAATCTTTGCGTAGTATTCGTAAATATAGTTACGGTATGCTTTTGCTGCTGCCATTTCCGGCTACTCTTCCCGCAGTATATCCAGCTTACTTTTTCCTTTCGGCGCCGCTGGTACCATATCGGTTAAAGTTTTGATAATGGCCGTATAATTCTTAATCATAGTGTTATATACGTCCACTTCCGCAGACTTCTTTTTTCCCCACTGGTTCGCGCCGTTTTGGTATTCGTCTACGCACCCTTCTACCTCTATGGTTTTCTGCAATTCCTCTAATTCGACGTGCATAAAAGCAGCCTTCTGTATCAGTGGCGTGACTATCTTTTTCTTGTTTTCGTCAAGTTCTTTGAAAACCTTGTTAATCTTGCTTATTTCGGCTTTAATCCTTTGTTCTTTGGTCTTCTCCTTTTTGGCTGCCATAGAGTACACCCCCTTTTTTCCTTCCATCACCCCCACACCCCCTACACCACGCACGCGCGCGCCCGTAGGGTTTTTTTGTAGTTCCCCCCTCGGTATTCCGCCCCCTTAATTTTTATGGGGAATGGGGGGGACTACAGATAAACTATATTCCCTTCCGCGTCAAATTTGTACCGCCTGTTCTTCTCTGTGCGGTGGTGTTCTTTATTGTGGCAATCCTGGCATAACGCTTCCAGGTTATCCCAGCTTAACGCTATGGCCTGGTCGTTGATATTCTCCCGCGTTAAGTACGTCTTATGGTGACATATCTTTGCTGGCTCCCCGCAGCGTTCGCATATATTGTTCTGCGTAAGCAGATACGCCCGGCTTGTATCCTTCCAGTTCTGTGACAAATAGAACGCTTGCGCCCATTGCTTCATAATCGCACCTTCTTTCACAAAAGAAAAATAGTAGCCTGCTGCCGCCCGGCGCCTGCTACTATTTTCATGCTACCATTTTACCGCGTTGGCTTCCCTATGAAAACCCCAGCTTTTTACCATCCGTTTACCATGCTTACTTTTCATCCTCCAACCCCCACAACAGTACCGACATTTCATTGATTATCCCCGTAACCCAGCGGCGCGGTGTATTCTTCCCCAGGCGTTCCCCCGTGTCCTTCTCCACCTGTTCTATAATCTGTTCGTATGCCATGCCTTGCATGAAATACATATCGAATACTTTATATTCCAGTTCCCGGCCTGCTGCCGCCCGGCGCCTTGCCATTTCGTCTATAGCCTTATCTACATTCGCCGTCATAAGCATAGTTCTAAACCTGGTACGCCTCACGCTGCGTAAATAGGTTTCTTGCTGCTCTTCCGTCATATCCTGTATTTCCAGTTGGGTACCTTCGCTTACCGCGTTTTCGATATGGAAAACCGCGTCACGGTAACACTTCATCAGCGAAAAAGTATCATGGTATTTATTCCTCTTCCGCTCTTTGGTTTCTTCCCGTTTCAGTTCCCTTATAGCTGTTTTGGCTGCCTCTTGTAACATGGTCTTTAATGCCTCTTCGGTAAGAATAACGCAAGCGGCGGCCTGTTCTCCTTCCGGCGTTCCCAGGTCTGCGCCCGCTTCTATCTCCGCAGCCTTTACATTCTCTTCCATTCCCCTATATCTCCTTTCCTTTTTCCCGTACTGCTGCCGCCTGGCCTTCTCCCTGGCGTTCCTTCTGCAATCCGTCCGGCTTATGCTTCCGTTTCCCGGTATCATCCCTTGAAATGGCATACAGCGTAAAGCAGATAATAGCCGTAATGATAATAGCCGTTAAGTTAATTTCCTGTATCATCCTTTTTCACCCCCATTCTTATAGCTGCCGCCCAGCCCCTTGCTTCCGGTTCCAGGCCTTCCAAAAACTCTGCGTATTCCTCTTCGGTCATGGTCTGTATACGTTCTTTGGTTTTCTCCCATGCGTCTGCCAGCTTTTTGCCTATTATCTCTACAGCCTCTTTTGCAGCATAGAACACTTTTCTAAACCCTTCCGCCAGCGCGTCCGCCACGTTCTGCATATCCACCCCATACGCCTGGTAAATATAGCTTTTTGTAGGCGGGTTATGTCCGTACCGCTTTTTATACGCCTTTTTCTTCTGCCTTCTGTTCATCCTTCTTTACCCCTTTCCTGGTGAAATGTTTATACGGCAGATACCAGGCTGGCATAGTTACCGCCAGCAGCAGCCAGGCCAGCGCAACCGCCAGCCCGGCCAACAAATAACCGCCGTAATATCTCAAATTCTCCGCTATCTCTCCGGCGGCCTCTGCCACATATCCGCCTACCGTTATACAGAAACTTTCCACGGTATCCGTATACCGCTTCATAATCCCCGCTATAAGTTCTTTCGCCCTCTGTCCCATCCTTCCCGCCCCTTCCCTATATCCAGCTTTCCACCACGCTTTTATAATCTTCCTGGCTTGCTGCAAAAGGCAGTTTATCCGGGAACCGTTTAGAAATGTCTTCCCGCAGTTCGTCCACGGTATCCCTGGTTATTATTGTGTCCGTTGGCGCTGTCCCGTCAAATATCCGCGCTACGCATTTTTCCGGGTAATCTGCCGGGTGACTGTAAACGCATATAATGGGCTGTTTTAATCCGCTTGTGTCTACTTCGGAAAAACTCTTAACTTCTTTCGTTTTCATGCTTCCCCGCCTTCCTGGCCTACTGCTGCCGCCTGGCTCTTTTCCTGGTTCTCCGCCTTTATCAGAATTTCTTGCATTGTCTGCACATCCTCATAGCTTAAGGCGTCTACTACATACATCATCCGGCGCAATGTATAAATAGCCCATTGCCGGGTATCCCAGGTTGAACGGTCGCCAGGAAGCCCCGTATTTATCAGCGCTTCGGTGTCCGTTTCGGACATTTCGGCCAGCGCTGTGCTGGCGTCTACATACCGCTTTAACTCCCTGGCGTTCTGCGCCTCTTCCTCTGCCTTTTCCTGCTTCTCTATGGCGTCCGCTATGGCCTGTTCTGCCTCTATGTTGGCCTTCTCCGCGTCCTCTGCTGCCTTTTCGGCCTTCTCCTGGGCTTTTGCTGCCACCTTCTCCGCCACCTTCTGCGCTATTTCCTTCGTTTTCACGTCTTCGCCTGCTGCCGCCCTGGCGGCTATGGCCTTCTGTTCCTCTTCCGGCAGCCTGGCAGCTTCGTAGGCTTTCGATATGCCTATATTGCCTTCCTTAAACTGTTCTTTGATCTCCGGCGTGGCGCTGTTGTTGATCTTCTCAATGCGTGCCATGTTGGTGGGCTTCTCTCCCAGGATATTGCCTACTATATCGCGTATACGGCCTTCCTGGGATATTTCCCCATTTTCCCGCATTTTCTCTAATACCTTCTTAAGCCTGGCGGCAAGTTCCGTTTTCTCATAATCCGTAAGCCCCTGGGTGTATCCGTTCCCGGACAGTAACGCCAGTTCGTACATGGTTTCCGACATATCCCGGAAGAAATAACGCACCTTTTCAAACTTCGTATAGCCGCGTTCCAGGTTTAACAGGTTCGCCCGGTTCCGGCGGTGGCCGTCCACTATCAAAAATTCCCCGTTTACCCTTGCCAGTACGGTGGGCTGTTCCTGCCCTACCAGCAGGAAGCTATCTGCCAGGGCTTCTATGCCCTCGTAAGTCTTCCGGGTATTCTCCGGCGCCTCTTTTACCTCTTTCGGGTTTAAGTATATTTCCTGGTAGTCCTTTGCGGTAGCCACCTGCTGCCGCGCTTTCGGGTTCATCATATCCAATACGCTAAATGCTGCCATTACTGTACCCCCTTCCCTTCCTGCAGGTCTGCTGCCTGCTCCGCTTCAATCTCTCCCAGGTATTCCGCCACAAATTTGCGGTACTTTATTGCCGTCCAGCTGCGTGGTGCATATTCTACAATAGGCTGGCAGAAAAACGTACTTTCCGGCGCCTTCACGCTGTACCATATCTTGCTTTCAAACACTTTGTAGCCCTTTTCTTGCAGCCATTCCATGCCGGATATATTGGTATCCGTATTTTGCCACATTGTCGGCAGCACTCCCCGGAATTGCAGGCGGCTGTTTAGCTGCTTCATTTGCTCCACCTGCTCTATAATCACGTCCAGGCCTGCCAGCGCCCAGGCGTCTACTTTTGTGGGTACTATCACGTCGTCACTTACTGCCAGGGCGTTAATGACGTTTAAGCCTAAATCCGGCGGGTTGTCTATGATGATAAAATCATAGGGTTTCCCCTCTTCCAGCGGGTAGGCCTCTGCCAGCGCCTTAAAGCGTTCTATCTGGTCTTCACTCTCTTCCCTGGTTAAATCGTTCGTAGCCTGCAATAAAGACATATTCGCGGGTATAATATCCATACAGGGGTAGCCCGGCAGCGTAACCCGTAAGCTGTTTACGTCCTGGTACCATCCCCGCAGCAGTTTGGCCGCCCCGCTCTCCGTTTCATCCTGGTAAGCACTGAATAGCTTTGATAAATTCCCCTGTTTGTCATTGTCTACCAGTAACACGCTTTTCCCGTGTCCAAAATTCAGAATATGCGCCATATTGGCAGCCGTGAAGGTTTTACCTACTCCCCCTTTAAGGTTAATAATGCTTATTACTCTTGTCATGCTCTCCGCCTTTCTTTCGCTCCGTTGAACCTAGCGAACACTTTTTATTTATTGTTTTTTCTTTCCGCTCTGATCGCCTGTACCGTGGCTATTACCTTCGGCAGTACCGGGCATATATGGCAGTTTCTTTCCGGCGTTACCGCCCCGTCGCAGTCTAAGCAAGTGTCTATGTACGTGTCCAGCTGCTTTCTTGCCTCTGTCTTCTCCATCCTCTCACCCCCTCACGCTAAAGGAAGCAACCCGCCGGGCGCTGCGTCTTTTCCTGCGCCTGCTGCCGCGTCCTGTCCTAATCTGCCTTCCAGGTAATCACCTATCAGCTGTACAGTATCCTGCCATCCGTAGCAGATCACCGCTAAATACCCTTGCTGCCCCAGGCGCTTTATAAATTCCTTCTGCGACTTTTGGACGGAACCGCCCGGCGCCTTCAACTCGATATACAAGCCATGATACCCGCAGCGGGCTACTGGTAAAACTAAGTCCGGTACCCCAGCTTTTACGCCCTGGCGCTTTAATACTGCTGCCGTCGCCTTATCCCGTTTCCCGCCGTTCGGTACATGGTACAGTAATTCAAGTTCCGGGTACTGCTGCATATTCCAGCCGCACCACTGTATTATTGCTTCCTGGTGTCCGCTTTCGTCGCTTAATCTAAAGTTCCTCACACTGTCACCCCCTTTCTATCATCCTGGCCGCCCCACTCTTCCCAGCGGTGTAACTCGTTAAGCCCTTCCGCCACGATACCCACGCCCGCCATGAACGCGGTACCCACCACAAGAAGGAAGGTAACTGCTGCCGCTACTCCTATCACTCTTACCATGTGCCTGCGCTCCTTTCTTTTCAATTCAGCCTCACCATTCTATACCGCAGGAACCCATACCCGTAATACTCCGGGCTATGCGTCCCCACCTCTATGCTGTCCTTGACTATGTAATAGCCTTTATATGGCTTCGGTTCGTTGTAATACGTATTTCTGTTTTGTATTATCCTGTATTCCGGTTCCGGCATTACCAGGTTTTTACTTCTGTTCCACCGCTTCCCCTGTAATGCCTCTTCCGTCCCTATGGTCTTATCTGTGTATTTTATGAGATACGCCGCCAGCTTGCTGTAGTCCCCGTCTGTATCCAGGGGGCTAAAGTGTATCTTGCTATTTCCCTGGTATGCTTTCTTCCAGCAGGCTTGTATCTGCTTTGTGTCTATGCCTGGCTGGTTTATAACTAAATGGTGGTGCCTGGCTCCCTTCTCCCCTATCTCCATTACATGAACATACTTTAACGGGTACCCGGCAGCCTTATATACCTTCCGCATCTCCCTTAAGAATACATCAGCGTCTTTCCTCATTTCTTCCCGCGTCCTGTACTCCATGCCCTTCTTACGGACATAACCAAAATCTATATGTAAGTCACCGTCCTGGTAATTCTCATTCAGCAGCAACCTTAATTTTCTTTCCGCGTTCTTACTGTTTATTTTTTTCTGTTCCTCTTTGGTGGGCTTTACCTTATCCCCCTTCTTAATCCCTTTCTTTTTATACTGACTGGTAAAGAACCTTTCTACCTCTATCGTCTTACCCGCCCTTGTAACCTTCTCCACGTATGGCATATCCAGCCACCCCCTTTATAGGTTTCTATAGTCGGATAGTTAATACTTTTATCAAGTGTTAAAAGCGGGTTCCCGCCCGCGTTTTCCTTGACTTCCCGCCATACGTGAAATATAATTATTTGTGTGAAGTATTTTCACCTATGGCATAGCCCCGGCAGTTTTCCCGAACTGCTGGGGCTTCTTTCTTCCTGCTTTCATATTCTCTTTTCAATGTGCCGCGCGCTCACTTCGTAGGCCGTTAAAATGGCTTCTGTGCCGTCCTGGCGCTTTGTATAGTCCCGGCTCTGTAAACGCCCTTCTAGGGCTATCCTGGTGTCTTTCCGGTACTCTGCTGCCGCCTTCGCGTCGTTTCCCCAGCATATTGTAGGGATAAAGCTAAAGTACCCTTCCTTAAAGGCAGAAGGAACCTTTACCGTTACTTCCGTGATCTTCCGCCCCTTCGGCGTGGTTCTGTGTATTGGCTTCTTGGCTACAATGCCTTCCAGGTATACGCCGTTCTGCTGCTCCACCTGCTCCGAAACTACGCCCACATATTCCGCCAGGACAAAAACCACGATACGCCCGCCGGGAACCTCTTTATAGGTCTGCATTTGCCCCATAACCATGATGTAGGCGCCGTCTACCAGCTGCCCCGGCGTCGCCTCTGCTTCCTGGCCGTAAATGACTATCACGCGGTCGCTGGCCTGCCTGCTGCCGTCCGCTCTGCTGATCTCCAGGTAAAGCCTGCTTAAGTTGCTGGCGCCGTAAATTTCCGGCTGCTTCTCAATCTCCCCGGCTACCCTTCCGGCCAGGCCTACCACATTCTTTTTTTCCATCTTTTCCGCTTTCCTTTCCTGCCTCTTTCTTCCGGCTGCCTCTATCCGCGCTTATAATAGCCTTGTAGGCCGTTTCGTCATAATAACCGCTTCTATTGTGCCGTATATCCGCTGTATGCAATCCTTCACCCCTTCGCCGCTCGTAGCGCTTCTAATTCCCTGTCAATGTTCCGGCCTACGTGTGCCGCCAGCCTATCGCGCTGTATATTGTAAGTCCATACAGAAGACATTTTAACGGCGCTTCCTATATCCAGCTGTCCGGTCTGCAATCCCACCCGGACAAACTGCGGGGACGCCCCCATAATGGCCGCTGCCTCTGTAGGTAATATCCTATCCGCCTTCATGCTCCGCCTTCCTATAACTCTATTTCCATCTGCTCCGCAACCTGGAAAATATTGTACTGCGCCTTGTGTCTTTCCAGCCTATCCGCAGATAAGCCGTAATAGTATGCGTCCTTCTCAAACCCCCAGGCTTCTAACCCGGCGTCATGCGCTGCCATTAAGCTGCTGGCGCTGCCTACGTGCGTATCCAGGAACCTGGCGCCGCGCTTAAGCTGCAGGTAATGGCCAAAAAGCCAGCCGTATAACTCCGGCGGCTTCTGTGTTGGGTGTATCTTCCTTTCTGTGTTGGCTCCCCCTGTGTTTGATAGCCTCACAATGGCCGCCGCCCGGTCGTAATCCGTCCAGGCTATTTCTACCTGGCTAAACGCTTCCCAGGGTTGCAGCTTATCCCACACAATAACGCCCCGCGTGGGCGGCAGATCAAAATAATTCCCGCCCCATATAATGCAATGCTTTGATACCCGGAAAAGTTCTGTAAAGTATTCCGGCGGCGGTACCTGGTTATCCCACTTTCCGGCGCCGCTTTCCTTCCTGCCGCGCTTCACCCGCTCCGCCGTACTCTCTGCCGGGTACCCGTTCTTTTTCCTGGCCTTATTCGTTCCCATTGCCATATTGTCGGCGCCTATTCCGTAGGGCGCGTCTATTACCGCAATGTCGAAAAACTTATCCGGGAATAGTGGCAGCGCTGCCATGCAATCCAGGTTATAATATCCAGCGGGCAGCGGCTTTCTTTCCGGTTCCGTCTGCTGCCGCCGCTTCTCTATCTCCTGGACTACCACGGGAACCACTTTATAGCGCCTGGGGTTAATTCCCCGTCGCTTCATTTCCAGGGTTGCACCTTCCGGCAGCGTGCCGCCGTAATCATCCAAAAGAAGCGGCGCCCTGTTCGCGTCCATGATCTGCCGGGGCTTCCCGCTTCTAAAGTCGGTACCCGTAACATATTTTCCGGTGTTCCGGTTCTTTACCGCATAAAGCATACTTCCACCCCTTCCGGCTCTTACGCCCAGCGCCTTGCTTCCTGGCGGCGGCGCTCGTTTTCTTCCAGGCTTTCGCGCCTGGTCTTTATCATGCTTAAAAGCTGTTCGGTGGCCTGCTCATACGCTGCCACTTCTGCGGACACTTCCGCCCCTTCTACCTCTTCATGTGTAACCCGTAAAATACGTTCGCCCTTCCGTTCACCGTAATACCTGTGTATTTCTATTAAGGCGTCCCCGGACATTTCAACGCGCATATGGTACCGCACATTATCCAGCTGGCCGTATTCCTTGTACACCCGGTAAAAGTCCCTTATAGCCTTACTTCTCCGTTCGTCTGCCGTCATATCCTGCCCCGCTTCCTGCCTCTTTTGGCGGCAGCTTTCCGTACTGCTGCCGCCCCGTGACATATCTTTCCTTGCTTCGCCAAAAACCTGTAAACCTTCTTTTGTTTCGGTGGCGGCCTCTGTTTTCTCATGGCTTCGCCCTCTGTCCCTGGCTTACGTATACCGCGTTCCTATTTTTCACATTAAAAAACAGGGAAAAACTTGTTGACCATCCACGCACTTTCTAGCTGGCGCGCCCGCTGCTATTTTTTCACGGTATCCACCTGCCAGCTGTTTGCCTGCTGCCAGGCGCGCTATAGGGTGCCACCCTACACCTAATACGCCTTGTCGGAATCGAACCGACGCCCCCGCTATATGCCCGGCTGCGGTATTCTCCCACTGAATTAAAGGCGCTTACCCTGGGCGGCGGCGCTATGGCCGCCTTTCCCGGTTATACTGCTACTTCCGCTCGGCGTGATCTCCCGGCCTGGCTGCTGGCTACGTATCCCTGTATGAAGAAAGATAACTTTTCCTGCTGCTCCGTCGGCAGCGTCGCCACCTGCTCCATAAGTTCCGCAAACGTAGACACGTTCCCGCCGTATACCTGGCGGCTTTCTTCCTGCTTATCCTGCTTCTTTCCTGCCATCCTCTCCACTTCCTTTCTATGGCTTGCTGTATTATCTCCACAAACGGGCTGGCGTCCCTTCCCGCCTTGCTTCCTGGTACCGCTCCCGCTCCTTCCGTTGGTTCTCCGGGTTCTCCATGTATGCCCGTTTCTGCTGCTGGTTAAAGAATACTTCCCGCGTCGGTACCCCGGCGCCGTCTAACTGCTGCTTGATCTCCCGCAGGAAGCCCCGGTACCATGCTTCCCGCTGCGTCTTCGGTTTTTTCGTGTAGTCCAGCGGGAAGGCCTCTACCTGCATAAGTTCCCGCAATATCTCCGCCGTTGTGGCTCCGTACCGCCTAAACTGCCCATGTACTATAAGTGACGTAAAAACTGTTCTTCTTTGTTTAGAACTTCTACCGGACTACGGCTTTATTGCTCCCGATACCGCCGACGCCTCTTTTATGCTTTCGCTCCTTTGCATTTCTTTGACTTTCCGCCTCTACCGATTCCCGCAGGTCTTCCCAGTCCTCTTCATCCCATTCCGGTAGCTGATCGGCCAGCAGCTTTTTTATTTCCCTGGTATCCCGTAGCTTATAGCCTGGTATATCTTCCGCAAGCTGCTTTACCAGGTTGTAATACTCCACCAGGCCAGCGGCCAGGTCTTTGCCGATACCGTCTACAATGGCTTTTGCTATCTCTGCCGCCTGGCCTTCTGTGTCCTGTTGTTCCTCTTCCTGTTCTTCCGTTATCTCTTCTACTTCCACGTTTCCGCTGTCTGCTATGTTTGAGTGAAGCGCCAGGCCGTATCCTACTTCCCAGGCTGCCTCTTCGCTTTCCGCCTCAATTTCCCATGTAACCCAGCCTTCGTCTACCAGGCAGCCCGCTTTTACTTTGTACTTCTTAAGTCCTTCGTACAGGCGTTCCGCTCTGAATGTCGGCGCCATGCTGTGCCTGTCCGGCTTAATGTATTCGCCGTTTTCATCCATCTTTATCATGCTGCGGCGCTGCTTACCTTCGTAAATGTAGGTAACGCTCTTTTCGGTTCTCTTCACTACCTTGATAGTGAAAATACATTCATTGTCACAAATACTCCGGCTATAATAGGTCTTTCCAACTTCAAATTTTTTCATGTTCTTACGCTCCTTTGTAATCGTTTTATATTGCCCTTTGGGTTTAAATCGTTCTTTGTGCCAGTTCTGCGCTGTACTGCTGCCGTTTTCCGCCACCTGCGCCGCCTCTCTGCAATTCGTGGTAGATAGTCGCTCTATGTACGTTCATGGCTTCCGCTATCTCACTCACCTTTATGCCGCTTTTGCACATTCTTTCAATAGCCTTCCTGTTCTCAAAACTCAACCTTGTGTATTTACGTGCCACCGCTTCCGCCCCCCTTCTTATCTCTGAATAAAAAAAATAAAGCGCGATAGAGTTTTTACGCCCTACCGCGCTTTACATTTTGCCTATTCCTGGTAAAAAAATAAATGCGGCAGAGGCTTTAATACCTCTTGTCGCATTTAATTTTAAAACTTATCAATCTTTTCCAATTATGTTTAGTATTCAAAATATATGGATATCCCATTTGGTATTACTGTAATTCTCTCTGATCCCGTCCATCTCTGGGCTCTGTCCAGAGCTTCCGGTAGAGTGGCCGCATACTCCATTTTCATTTCCCGAATTACAGACTCCCATTTTTTTTCTGTTACATAAATAACCCTTTTCTTTTCCAGGATTTTAGCCAGAATCTGATACTGCCATTGATCCGGTACTGTCTCATCCATAGAAGTACTGCGAATCTGAGATAATAGCTGAGGAATATCCGCACAATTCTTCAATGCTTGATAAAAAACATCTCCTCCTATACCATCCGCACATTCGGAACAGATGATGATGACGCCGCCATCCTCCGTCACTTTGTCAGCTGTACAGAGACCTTTTACTGTCTGATATACATTCTGATCCAGAGGCGCTCCTCCATTGGACGTTACTACAATAGGCGTTTTCTCCTGAATCATTGTCTCACAGTAAGGCTTCAGATATTCGCATCCCGCCTTATGGGCCTTTTCTGCGTCGCCTGCAAAAGCAGCTACAATTTGTTTTTCCTCATCTATAACTACATTAAGGATATAGTCCAATTTTGCCATCCGAGCCGCAGCTACCATGTCTTCATGGATAGGATTGTTCTTTAAGTTCCCACTTCTGGCATAAGGACTATCAATAAATTTTGCACAGTGATTTCCAAGAACTGTAATTCTGCTGCAAATCCCTGGCAAAATACTCTTCCTTCCTCCAGAAAATCCGGCAAAAAAGTGCGGTTCAATAAAGCCTTCCGCTACTAGGAGATCCGTCTCCACTGCCTTCCGGTTCAACACCAGATGTGCTCCAGAAGGGAGCAGCCCAAGGTCTGTCATCTGCTCCTGGTCATCACAGTCATGAACTAGAATTGTCTCCTCATCCACTATTTTCTGCCCAAGCTTATCTATCAGCTCTTTCTTATTAGTTCCCCTATGACATCCTGTGGCAACCAGAAGAGTGATCTCTATCTCTGGATTTCCTTCTCTGAGTTGCTCCAACATAAAAGGAATCATCTGTTTGCTGGGTACGGGTCTGGTATGATCACTGATAATAACTGTTGCAGTGGCTTTCCCTCGAGCCAGATCCTTTAAAGCTGGCGTCCCTATAGGATTTTCCAGGGCTTTTTTTACAATCGCTTCTGGGTTCTTCTGGCTTTTCATCTGGCTGATAGCAGATTCTAAGATTTGTATTACTCCATTTTTTTCCATAAATAACTGTTTTTTCCCATATAGAATCGCAATCATAAATTGAAATCCTCCTACAAACTAAAGTTCTATATCCTTACTTTACCTGATAATTACTGCTTAATCCATATGGATCGTGATGCTGGTCTGCCCTCCATTTACGGTAATACCCTGGGCGAATTCCAGCTTCACATCATTGTCTCCCTCTGGTACCAGATGACCATCTTCCACTCGAATCCAGCCGTCATGACCAGGCAGAATCCTGTCTGCTGTCTGCACAATCTTTTCCAGCGATGCTGCCGAATCCACAGGATTCAGAGACATTTGAACATCTCTTGTGCGCAGCTCTCCCCGGTTTTTCGCAGCATCACCAGCCAGCACCCATACCTCTCCATTATCCTGGTGAAGCACATAGGATACGCATCCCGGTGTATGCCCTGGTGTCATCAGCGTTGTAACTCCTGGAAGTATCTCTTGCCCATCCTCCTTCACAAAAACTTTCTTCGCATTTCGCATGGGAAGGATTGCGCTCTCCTGAATGAACAAATCCCTGTTTTCCATATCATTTGCATGATCCCATTCTTTTTGAGACAGTACAAATGTGGCATTGGGGAGCAAATCCATGTTGCAGACATGGTCAAAATGCATATGGGTCAGCAATACATAGTCAATTTCCTCTGCCTTTAAACCCTGCTCCTCCAAAATTTTGTAAAAGTTAAGACGAAGCCCCACACCTCCTGTGTCCAGAAGAATGTTATGCTTCCCGTCCTGAATTAAAGCCCAGGTTCCCCAGCCATGGGCACAATATGGCAGCTTTCCAGAAAAGCCTGCAAATAAAATCGTCACTTTAAATCTCATAATATCTTACTCCTTCTCCACCTCCAGGTGGCCTGACTGAATCTAATATTCAGCCAGGACCTGGAAAGAATCCATTGCGTTACCATTTAGCCTCCTAAATTATAACCGCCAATCAACGCATAGATTACACTGATTATCAGCAGCACAATACACCATAAAATGGAACGATAAAACAGATATTCCTTAGTCTCCTCATCTGCTGTGGACAGCATCAGGGCGCCATTCTGAGAGAACGGACACATTCCTGTATAGCAGGCAGTCAGAATCAACGCAGTTACACAGGCCAGCGGACTTACCGTGCTTCCATTTGTAATCATGCCATAAATCATAGGCAACATCAACGGATATACTACAGACATAGCCGAACAGAAGAAACTCAGCACACCGCCCAGCAGTGCAAAAGCGGCAGGAATCATCCAGACAGGAATACTGTCATTCAGCCAGCCTCCCAGAATATCTGCCAGACCATTCCGAACAGCTACCTGGATCAGCATGGAGACGCCACAAATCAAAAGCAATGCGTTCCAGGGAATCTTTTTTGCAATAATTTCTTTCTCATCACCCAGATTCAGCAGCATGCAGGCAATAGCTCCAATGATGGACCAAAACTGAATGTTGCAGTGATCCTTTAAATATGTAACAGCAGGAGACGGGCATATAAAGTTCAGTACCAGAGGAAGCAAGTTTGCCAGCAACACTATCAATATAATAATAAGATTTTTTTTCTGCACATCTGTAAAGGGAGCTGGTTTTTCCATTTCTACTTTCTGAGCCTTATAGCCACCCAGCAATACATAGCAAATCAGAAAAGCAATGATGCATGGAAGAATGGATGCGTAGCCAAATGCCACAGCCAGATCCGCAGCCTCTTCCACCGGCCATCCTGCTGTCATCAGAAGTCCTGCATTGGTGGGGCCCCCTGCTGCCCACTGAAGGCCTCCCGTGGCCAGAGCGCCCACATTGGTTCCAATCAGAACCAACAGGGGATTAAATTTTCCTCTTTTTGCAATTACCAGGCCAATAGGAGCCACAAAAACAATTCCCCACACGCCTACTCCCAAACCAGAGATAATAAAGGATGTAAGAAAAACAGCAATCGGTGAAAACCATGGCCATCCTTTTGTGGCATATACAATCCGGTCTGCCACCCCCGCCAAAGTTCCGTTTAAAGATGCATAGCCGAAAAACCAACTGGTCACTATCAGAATAAACATAATACTGGTAGGCCAGTATCCAATAATATCATAAGTTCCTGCGCCTCCAATCCATGAACCAATAATAAATGCAAATGCCATGCCAATCAATCCAATATTGGAATTTTTCTTATAAATACCTATTACAATGGTAAGCGCCAAGGCTATCATAACCAATATGATTATGGTTCCACTAGATAACATAAGTCTTCTCCTTCTCTATGTAATTTATTTCCAGTTACTTTTCATGACCTGCCGTATAGACATTTTTTACAGTCTGAGCTGGTTTCTCTGGCGGCGTATATCCAGCCTTCTCCCAGAGAGGACGATTATAATCATACAGTGCATCTGTCAGTGCAATTCCAATATCTGGATCTAACATTACTGGGTGAGCCACCCAGCTTCCTCCCGGCGCCATAAGGCGGATACGATTTAGAATCTCATCATACCGCTCCTGATAAGTAGCTCCTGGTCTATCCAGGATTCCCTGGTTGTCAAATCCACCTATAAAACACAGCTTATCATGGTATTTTTGCTTTAAAGTAAAGGGATCATTTTTAATCTGAAGAGGATTCAGCCCATCAAATCCCAGCTCAATGAAATCCTCAATGAGCGGTGCAATATAACCGCAGGAATGATGTTCATACAAAAGCCCTTCTCCATGAGCCGCCTCTACCACCCGTTTCAATCTGGGCTTAAAGAACCGCCTCCAGGTCTCTATGTTCATAAACATGTCTCTTCCATCGCCATAATCATCATGGAACTGGATTTTATCCGGCTTATAGTATTTTGCGATCAACTGGATCTGGCGAACTCGAAAATCCGTCAGCGCATCCAGGAAGTCTTCTGTTGCCTCTGGTTCAGTCAACAGATAACAGGCTGCATCTTCAAATCCCGTCAAGCTGTGAAGCTGTTCAAACAATCCGTTAATCACAATCACACTGCTGATCTTATTTTTTCTATCCCAGGCGGCTGTATCTCTGGCTGCCGCATTTTCCCAATCCCAGGTCTCTGGATTTGGAAACTTAAGCTCCTCTCTCCATGCGGTAATATCATCCAATCTCTGGGTCCCGGGCGTAACCATCTGCCCCTCCATACCTGGCATAAAATCCCAAGATACCCCCAGACAGTCAATCTGTCTACAGCCATATCCGTGAGCTCCCTCTTGAGATGCTGTATATACACAGGTATTCTGATCCAGATATTGAGACGGCACCCAATACGGCTCCTCATGGCGATACGCCATAAGAATATTTTCCCTTGCTGTAATCATTCTTTTCATCATTCCTTTCCCGGCTTTGTCTTTCTCAGGCAAGAAATTCCTTTAGGACAATCACCTTTGTCTCCACCAGCTCTTCCAAAGCCACAAATCCTTCTTTTCCCATTCCGCTCATCTTCATGCCTCCAAAGGGCTGCATCATATTGCGGTACATACCCACTCCGTTGACAACCATGCCGCCAGACTCCACCTCCTGGGCGATACGCATCCCCAGCTTCCAGTCCTTTGTCATCACACAGCCGGACAGTCCATATCTGCTGCTATTCGCTATTTCAATGGCTTCTTCCACCGTGTCAAACCCAATCACAGGAGCCACCGGCCCAAAGATCTCCATGTCTCTGGCAATATCCATTTCTTTTGTCACATCCACAAGCAGTGTAGGTTCTATAAAAGATCCTCTTCTTTGGCCGCCGTAAAGCAGCTTTGCACCCTGTTTTATCGTATGCTTGATCTTCTCTTCCACTTCTATAGCAGCTTTCTCCGATATCAGGCTGTTCATCTTCATACTTCCAGGAGGCAGATTGTTGAAATCGCTATTCAGGAAACGTTCCACTTCTTTGTGCATATCCACGTCATATCCCATTTCAATGCCTGAAACTACCTCCAATGCTGCCTTGATGAACCGATCTTTTACGGTATTTTGTACGATAAAGCGTTTAGGTGAAATACAGACCTGGCCAGCGGCATTCATTCTCCAACGGACTCCTTCTTTGGCCGCCTTCTCCACATTACAGTCTTCCATAACAATGTAGGGATCATTTCCACCAAGTTCCAGAGCGCAGGGAGCTAACCTCTTTGCCATAGACTGAGCAATGGAAACGCCCACCTCCGTGCTTCCTGTCAGGGACACTGCGTTGATTCTTGGATCATTTACCATGTAGTCCCCTACGATTTCTCCGGATCCTGTTATGACCTGCAGGGCGTCTCCTGGCACGCCTGCTTCCCAGAGAAGCTCAGCCATTTTGATGATGCCCAAAGGATTGGTGGTGGGAGGTTTCACAATCACGGAATTCCCTACGGCCAGTGCAGAAGCCACTTTATAGGCAAATAGCATCAGCGGTGCATTGAAAGGAACAATACACAGAACCGTTCCTATGGGCTGGTGCAGTACCATCTGTAAGTCCTTCTGTGTCTTTCCATCGTGTCCTTGTTCAGTTCCTGGTACGAGAATGGTTCCATCCAGTCTCTTGGCTGCTTCCAAATATCCACGGAACAGCCCTGGCACTCCCTGATACTGGAACAGACAAGTCCGTACGCTAAATCCGCTTTCCAGAGCATGAATTCCTACGATTTCCTTTTTATGCTCCTCCAGAAGCACGATAAATCTGTCAAAAATTTTTTCTTTATCCTTCAGGGGAATCTCTTTCCACTTTTTCAGCCCAACTCTGGAAACATTCATAGCCTGATCCATATCTTCCCGTGTCGCCATGGGAATGGTATCCAGTTTTTCTCCGGTGGCAGGATTGCATACTGAAATCACTCTGCCGTCACTGGCATCTACCTTTCTGCCATTTATCAACATTTTCATAATCATCTCTCCTATAAAAGCTCCGGCAGCAGAAATTATATCTGCTGCCGGCGGGCTTTTTACATGTCAATCCTTTGGCTTTCCCGCCTGTACCTTGGAATAATCATTTATACGTTTGATAATGTGCTCAAACTCTTTCATCCTGGTTACCCGGGGATAATTACAGTCCGAATTTTTTGTCTTATCCTTATTATTGAAAATGGGATGCTTCAGCATTAGCTGCAAAACTTCTCCGTCATTGTAGCCCCATTCTTCGAAAGTTTTATTCTGGGCAATATTCAGATCCCGGTTTAGCTCAATCACCCAATCGATTAGCATCTTTACATCAAAATCTTCCAGCGCTACCTGTTTTTTTGTAAGGGCATTATACGCCTTTCTGTATTTTTCCTTACAGCCCATCGCGTTCCACTCAATCACAGCAGGAAGCGCCATACCGCAGGCATCTCCATGGGGCATATGGAAGGGCTCCTCGGACATGGGATGTGTAATCACATGATCCTGACCAATACTGGCAATTCCCAAAGAAAATCCCGCATACATACAAGCCAGACTCATTTTATTGGCATACTCGTCAACTGCCGGATTTGCACAGAAGGGTCGAATTGCTTCTCCTACCAGTTCCAGAGACCGAAGAGAGAAGAGCTCTGTAAAGTCATTCGCATTCATATTGGTGTAGGATTCAAGCGCGTGTGTTAATGTATCCACAGATGTGGCAGCCGCCACAGAAAACGGCAGACCTGCCAGCATATCTGGATCCATCAGGGAATATGCAGGCAGCAGACAGTCATGAGAGGGCACCAGCTTAAAGCCCTTCTCGTCACAGATCACTGCGTTTATACATACATCACTTCCCGTTCCTGCTGTAGTTGGAACCGCAATCATAGGATATGTATGGTGGGGCAACGGCTTGTGTTGGGGGATCCCCACAAAATCCATGCACTTTTTCCCAGAATCTCCTACAATCGCCACCCCTTTTGCCGTATCCATAGTGCTTCCACCGCCCACAGCGATCATCACATCAGCTTTAAACTCCTGATATAGGGGAACTGCCTTTCCGTCAATGGTTACTGCCTCGGGATTGGGGCGGATATCTGTAAACACACAATACTCTACCCCATCCGTATCTTTTAAAAGCTTCTCGATTGGATCAATCACGCCAATTTTATATAAAGCAGGGTCTGCAATCAGCATTACCCTCTTCCACCCCTCTGTTTCCAGAATATCAGGAATCATGGAAATACAACCGGATCCCTGATACAGTCTTTGTCGTACCCCAAACTGTAAATATTTTTTTGTTCTCACGGCGAATCTACCTCCTCTGGTTGGCATGTGCACTAATGTGTGCCGTACAAAATTGCTCCCTGTTTTTCCAGCTTATCCTGCAGCTCCTTTACATTTTTCTCCAGCTCTCTCGGGGTAATATGATCCCTTACACAGAGATATGCTGCGATTCCGGCTGCCTGGCCTGTCACCATATTCTGTTGTACGTATCTTAAATAAGAATCTCTGTCTGTTGATACCATCTTTCCTGCTACAAGCATGTTTTCTACATTCTGAGGTACCAGGCACCGATATGGAATGTCATAGGAACCGCCATTTTCCGGGCACACCTTAGCCACTGTCTCCAGAGTAGTCGTATTGCACACATGATGAGCGCCCGCCTTAAAGTGGCTCTTTCCGATCACGTCGTCAAATTTGCGGCCCGCCTTTACATCCTCTCTCGTCAGCTTATAATCTCCCATGATCCTGCGGCCTTCCCGGATTCGTACCTCTGGACACATTTTTGTAATATAGGCATTTTCAAAACCAGGCAAATATTTCTTTACAAATTTGAAAGCCATTTTATTCTGTTTTCTACATTCAATTTCTGTTCTGGTCAAATCCCATGCATCTGTGGGAAGTGCATTGGGCCACTGGGAAGAATGTTGGAAATGGGCCTGCACTACGCCGCCCTCTTTGGGTGTCAGGAAAAATCCCACGCCGCTGTAATCATGCCATTCGCCATTTTTTAAAGCCTCATCCCGGAATTTGTAAAAGCCCATCAGCTCTCCGATCTGCGTAATGTCTGTGGCATTGCGAAGAAAATCCTGTACCTTTTCCTTAGTTTCCTGCACTTTTTCCTCTGACCAATGGGGCAGAGTATATTCAAAGTAAGAGAACTGATCTGGATTCTCGTTCACATATTTCAGAAGCTTTTTCCAATCCACCCCATCTACTGTAAAGGAAACTGTATGGGGCTGAATGGTATCTCGATCCACCATCTCAAAGGGAGCTCCGGCTCTGGTCGCAATATCTCCCTCCCCTGTACACTCAATTACCATTTTGGCTGGAATCAACATTCTTCCATTGGTGTTTTCCACGATCACACCCTTTACCACATTCCCTTCTTTTGCAACATCCACCACCAGAGAATGAAGGAGAAGCTCTGCACCGCTTTCCTCAATCATCTCAAATAGCAGGAAATTAAACCATTCTGGATCAATATAGGAAAATGTATAGCCTGCTGCCAATCTCTCTTCTGGTTTGATATGGGGAAGCGCGTGTCCCTCTTTGAGCAGACGAGAGTGCATTTCCTCGATCAGACCTGCCGCGTCCTGCTCTCCCGAAGGATTAAAAAGATGTGCAAATGCAAATCCTGGAGGGCCGGAAAAGCTAATTTGTCCTCCCAACGTTCCCACACGCTCAATCAGTAAGGTTTTTGCTCCTTCTCTTGCCGCAGCAATTGCTGCACATACACCGGAGGCTCCTCCTCCGCAGACAACCACATCGTACTCCTTTGTTGTAATCATAAATCTCCATCCTTTCTGTTTTTATTTTTATAGTGTTTTCAATGGTCCAATTGGATTTATGCAACTATTTTTACAAAAATATCATTTATTTTCAATAACTTTTGTGCATTTGTCACATTTCTAGGGTTGACAAAAAATTGACATCATTTTTCACTCTCGTCAACTTTTTGTCAACAGCTAAAACGTGCCAGCTTCACCAATCTACTTTTCAATTGTCTTTTTTTTTCTTATCATAACTGACAGAAAGGAATATTTTTAAGGAGGAAAAAATCATGAAAAAACAGAAGGAACTGATAAAACGATACCTGCTTTTTACCGTCGGATTATTTATAAATTCTTTAGGAGTTGCCCTTGTCACGAAAGCAGAGCTAGGCACATCTCCCATCTCAAGTATTCCCTACACTTTAAGCTTAGGCTTTTCCCCCAGTCTAGGGGCATTTACTCTCTATATGAGCTTGATCCTCATTATTCTGCAGCTTCTGATTCTGCGCAAAAATTTTCCCAAACAATATTTTTTGCAGCTGCCCGTCTCTTTTCTTTTTTCCTATTTCATTGATTTTTCTATGAATCTGTTGGGTTTCCTGGAACCTGGCTCTTATATTCAGAAACTATCTCTGCTTTTCATAGGCTGTTTTGTATTGGGACTTGGTGTATTTATTGAAGTAGTTGCCAATGTAGTAATGCTTCCCGGAGAATGTTTTGTCAATGCTGTAAGCATATCTTATCATACAGATTTTGGAAAAACTAAAATTGTCTTTGACTCATCTCTGGCACTTTTTGCCGTCATCATTAGTTTTATTTTATACAGAAATATAAAAGGTGTGCGGGAAGGAACCCTGATCGCCGCCGTTCTTGTGGGAATGATTGCCCGGTTATTAAAACAAAAAATAGGATTTGTTGAAAGGTATGTGCACTGTTAAAAATTTAGCCCGGCGGTCTATTCAAAACCGCCGGGCTTTTATGTACTCTCTTCAATCAAACGAAGTAATTCTCTGTAAACAACCTCTTTTTCACGCCGATGAGGAGAATGACTCTCCACAAACTGCTGGCAACTGTGATATAACGCAGCGATGGTGAAATCCTCTGTGGTAACAAGGGCGCAGGCTCCCTCCTCCGTATGATTCTGCGTTCCCACAATACATGCCATATTTTTCTCTTTAATGCAAAGAGCCACCTTTTCATAAGACTTGATCAGAGTCCGATCTGTCAGTAGGATTTCAAACCTGTCAGAAATCAGAAACTTCTCTGCAGCCATCCGCATCATTTCCCGAAACAATTCTTTGGGAGCATAAACTGGAAATCCTACGCAATGGGATAAAAACCGCATCATAACAGAATCCATCCGCAAGAGCTCCCTAAGCTGCTCTATCTGAATTACATAGGTGATGAAGGGCTTCTCATTCACACTGTTTAAAGACTCTTCTGACGTCTGACCGATGACAATCTGGCACTTTCTCCGCATGTCCTCTGTCAAATCATTGACTGACAGGAGTTTTTCCAGCATATCCACAGAAAACATATACAAAATAGGCGCACCAGAAAAATAAAACACTTTATTATTGTCTGCAATGATCTTTCGAAACTGTGTAAAGAATTTTCCATCCTGTTCAAATCCCATATGCTCAAACAGATTATGACTGGTTGAAAAAATATCCTGCAAAATATCAGAACAATTCTGTAATATAGCTTTGTTTGTAGTCAGATAAGTGATACTTTTTTTGGTGTACCTGTCCGAGGATATCCCAATAATAACTACCTTACCTTCTGCCAGAAATATCGTCTCTTTAATATCTGGCGTCAGATATTGCGGGATATAATAAGCTCTGGCATCTCCCACCAGATGGATAGGGATCCAACAGAACAAAGATTTTGCCATCTGGCGCAAACGCCTGTCAATGGGGTGAATCACATTGATATTGTGATTGTTCTGTACGATTTGAATGTTTTTTTTCTGCCAGCTTTTTATGAAATCCTCATCATCAAACCACTTATTATCCTCCCTGCCGTAAAGCCAAAGGGTGGTTTTCTCCTCACAGCCCAGAATATATTCCAGGAAAATGTTAACTGCTTTACGTTTCCCGTCCTCTCCATAAAAGGCGTAGAAATTCCCAGATTCAGTGCCAGCCGGAAGATAATGTTCAATGGAATTACTCTCCAGCACAGGAGCATTGGACAAAATCCAGTATTCCAGTTTTTGTATCTGCTCCTCAAATACATGGTCCTGGGAAATATCAAATCCACAGATCTTATTTATCCGTACATATTTATTTTTTGCATCAAGCTGCAAAAAAAGCTCGGCAATCTTATTCCCGTATTCTGAACTGATCTTCCGTTTTCCACTCTTCCACTTACTTACCAGAGAACAATCCACACTTAAATAATTTGCCAGCTGTTTACTGGATAATCCAAATTCCTTTATCAGGCTTTCCAAATGTGACATGTGGTCTCCTCCCAATACCTCTTTTGTATTACTTTAGATAGCTACCACTTTAGGAGGAAGAGCCATTAATGATGGAACAGACGAATCCCTGTAAACGCCATAACCATTCCATATTTATTACATGTCTCAATAACTAAATCATCTCTCACAGATCCACCTGGCTCTGCAATATATTTTACCCCGCTCTTTTTTGCCCGCTCAATATTATCGCTGAATGGAAAGAACGCATCAGATCCTACCGTCACGCCTGTCATCTGATTTAGCCATGCCCGCTTTTCTTCTTCTGTAAATACTTCTGGTTTTACTTTAAAGATTCTCTGCCATGCGCCTTCAGCAAGAACATCCATATATTCGCTTCCAATATAAACATCAATGGCATTATCCCGATCAGCCCTTCCAATACCATCTACAAACTGCAATCCCAATACTTTTGGGCTTTGGCGCAGGAACCAATTGTCTGCCTTCTGGCCTGCCAGGCGTGTACAGTGAACACGTGATTGCTGGCCTGCCCCGATTCCAATCGCCTGTCCTCCTTTTACAAAACATACAGAATTGGACTGTGTATATTTCAAGGTGATCAGAGATATCTTTAAGTCCATCTTAGCAGCATCTGGAAGATCCTTATTCTCTGTCACGATATGAGAGAGAAGTTCATCATTAATAGGAAGCTCCTGACGCCCCTGTTCAAACGTGATACCATAGACTTCTTTGTGCTCTAAAGGCGCCGGACGGTAATCAGGATCAATTTGAATCACATTATAATTCCCGTTTTTCTTTCCTTTGAGAATTTTAAGAGCTTCTTCTGTGTAACCAGGAGCAATCACACCATCGGAAACCTCTCTCTTAATAATAGAAGCTGTATCTTTATCACAAACATCTGACAGAGCAATAAAATCGCCGAAAGAAGACATCCGATCTGCGCCTCTTGCCCTGGCATAGGCACAAGCCAGAGGAGAAAGATCTCCCATATCATCCACCCAATAGATTTTTTTCAGAGTGTCGTCCAGGGGAAGGCCCACTGCAGCCCCTGCAGGAGATACGTGTTTAAAGGAAGTTGCCGCAGGCAGTCCTGTGGCTTCTTTTAATTCTTTTACCAACTGCCAACCATTAAAGGCATCCAGAAAATTGATATATCCTGGTTTTCCAGATAATACAGTGATGGGAAGTTCCTGTCCATTAGCCACATATATTTTAGAGGGCTTCTGATTTGGGTTACAGCCATATTTAAGTTCTAGTTCTTTCATAAGTTTGTTCCTCCTATTTTTAAGTCCTGCTTTATTCGTTTTTATTGAGAATCATTGTCTGATATTTTCCTGTCTCAATATCAATATACCTTACGAAAAGAGAAACCTTATTCTCTTCATTCAGACTCAACCACAGCAGATTGGTGAGCTTTTCCATATCATTGGGAATGGCAACCAGTTTCGGTTCTCCCTCAAAGCTTGGAAGAGGATTTCCGTCACACTGATAAGTATGAATAAAATGTCCCTCGCCTGCCAGACCATTTTCATAAGAAAAGGTATAGCGGTTACATGCCGTAGGATCACCGTTATTACTTTTTAAAATAGACATAGAATAATTGAAGGTTCCATTTTCAATCTCAAGAATACCTGAAATTCTCGGCGTATAATTTGGCTTGTCCGGTTCAAACTCTCTGGTGCGCAGAGCCTGCTCAAAGGTCATTCCCTTTTCCATACATTCATATATGGTATCCGTCTGGTCACCGTTTGTCACAATCGTCTTGTTTCCCAGGACACGTACGGGTGCATAGATAATTAAGCTGGGATCTGTCAGCTTAGAAGGGTCAAAGGCTTGCGTACGGATACCTTCTCCCTCCTCCACAAATATCCGGTTCCGGCTATTTTCACTTCTGCCCATTATAAAATAAGCCGTCACCGCCTGTTTTCCATTTTCAGATCGTCCAATCAGAATTCCTCTTCCCGGATAAGAATTCTCTCTCAGTTCCTGTGCCAATGAAATCATTTCCATGCTCGTTTCTCCTTATTTCCGTTCTGTTGACTGTAACAAAAAAAGCCGCAATCCAAGCTATTAAAATGCCCAGACGGTCGGCTTCTCAATCCTTTATACTCCCTGTGGTTCCTTCCACTCCCGCCAGTCGTATAAACTAATAAAAACATAGCATCTCTTTCATTCCTTGTCAATCCTTTTTTCTGGGTTTCACAAAACTAAAACTATAAGCGGTACAGCACACTAGTCTTCTCCCGGTAAATTTTCATGTTCAGAAATAGTCTTCACTATTCTTCCTCTCACCAGATCCGCAATCTCTTTAGACTTCATCCCCTGATATTCCTCATAAGGAATTGGCTTCAAAAAATGTACCTGAACCGTGACAGGGCGAATACTATTTGTATCAAAAGCCTGATAAGAATTCAGCATAGCCACAGGGACAATGAGACACTTGGAATTCATAGCGCTCTTAAAGCTTCCGCCCTTGAACTCTCCTACCTCATTTCCCTTCTTAGACCGGGTTCCCTCTGGAAAAATCAGATAATTTCTTCCGATCTTTACCTCCTCAGTCACGGACTGAATCACCTTCAAGGACTGGCGCACATCCTTCCGATCCATAAATTTAGCCTTCATAATAGCAAAGACCTGTTTTAAGAATAAAATGTTCTTTACTTCAATCTTTGCCACCACAGAAAAAGGAACATCACAGGCTTCAATGATTGAAAGTACATCAAACAATCCCTGATGATTTGGAAAGAACATAAATCCTTTTTCTTTTGGAATATTTTCCTTTCCATGTACCTCTATCGTTACTCGTCCCCCTTTATTGGCATGGACTGTAATCTTCTTTAAAAGAGCATACTTTTTATCTTCTGGAATCTCATCTGTATGCTTTGCATAGGAGCAAAGCTGGTACCACCAATAAGGTACAAAAAGAAGGTTGTTTAATACCATTAATAAAATTCGTTTCATTTAATCTCTATGCCTCTTTTCCTGATCGTAATTGTTCAAATTCTAATTCAATGGATAATTCTCTTCCGGGCAGACTTCCACTTACAAAGTCTACCAGGATCGTCTGAATCTTGTCTGAATAGCTCCAATAAGCGCTTGTAGTGAGAGGTATCAAAAATTCTCCTTCCCCTCCGTCATAAATAAAGCGATGTCCTTCCTTCAGGCTTTTCCCTTCCTCCATAAAATAGACCACGCCCTCAAAAGCCAAATCTTTTTCTGAAGTACTCAATTCTTCCACACAAATCCGCAGAAATGGAATGTCAGCGCCGTGAACATTTTCATCAAAGACATACATAAAATAGCTTTCCTCTGCTGTCATTCGATACTGATTTTCACCTGTTTCCTCTGCGTTCGTGTCTATCATACTGTAACCCACAGAGATATCTTCTGTCTCTTCTAGCTCTAAATTCTCATTTCCCCAGGCTGCCGGCAGCTTTTTCAGCCTTTCAATATGCATCAACTGGCCTAATTCCTCATAAGCTGACTCAAACTGCTCTTGAATCTCTGAGTGGTTTGTCAAAAAGATAATATTTTTATATTTACAGGGTGCATAATTCTTCATTAAATATTGATATAAATAATAATTTCTCATACTTAAGGATCCAGAATCATGCTTCCACTCTGGAGATACCACGATGATTTCCGGTTTCAGCTCTTTCAAAACTTCAATCGCCTTCGTCTGCATTACTTTGTTATTCGTATTGTAAGTACTGCTGAAAGGAAGAAGAACTTTTTTATTCAAAATATTATAATGTGACAGCTGATTTGTCATATCCACAAATTGATACTCTTTGCAGAGATCATTTGCAAGCTCATTTAAGTTTATCAGCTCTGTCTTTTGTTCTTCTGTAATAAAAATATCTCCCAGTCCTGGAATATTTGTCTCCTCCACCGACGCATACACATATTCTATAGGAATCTCATTTTTCACAAAGACTTTGCCAGGCATAGTCAGCAGATTTGCCCCTTTAAACCACACAGCACTCAAAAACAGGAATAAGGTAAGTGTCGAAGTAAGGACAGAACGATGTTCTTTCAAGTAAGGCAGGAAGATCATCAACACTAAAAATAAGCTGCATATGGCGGTGACAATCACTCCGCGCTCTCCGAATTGGGTTCTGACAAAGGTATATCTGACAATAATTCCATTGAACAGCACTAAAAACAGAAAGGCATAGACAGCCAGCTTTCTTTCTTCCCCCTTCTTTCCCACCAGAAATACACAGGAAGCCAAAAGGGAAAAGGCAAAGCCAAAGGTGGCATACCAGACAAAGGGCGACGTAAGCTCCTCCATCAAGATATCCCCCGTAGTCTCAAGGATTGCCATAGAGTTTTCCACAATATAACGAAGAATTGCGAAAAACATGGGGATAAAACAAATTCCCAGGATCAAAAGCGGCACATAGAAAGGCAATATTTTTTTGCGGATCTCTTTTTCGTTTAAGCGGAGAAAAATCTTCCAGCCTTTTTCATGGAACGCCTCATAAAGTACCATAGGCAGAGCTGCCAGCGCACAGGCGCCGCCAATGGAAGGATTCCAGGCAATGGATAAAATGGAGATAAAGGTCCAGCTCCACAGCAATTTAGAAAAGTCTTCCCGGATCTTTTTGGAAAATACGATTAAAATAAAGGGAAGTGCAAAGGCCCATCTCACGTAATAATACGTATCTCCAAATAAAGAAAACAATAAAATACAGAGAAGTCCTGCCAGCTTATGATCTACAAAATAATAGTAGACTGCCGCTGTAATCAGAGCAATGACCACACAGCCAATAATCATGGCCGCCTCAAATGTGGCATATGTTCCGTCAAATAACGTGTACCAGATTCCCGCCTGAAAATAGTCGCAGACTCCGTGAATCGGCATAGTATCCAGATAGGGAACCGTTCCAAAATTCAAAAACTGATGCAATGGCCCGGAAAGCTCCCCATAGTGATACATTTCCAGGGGCGTTCCCGAAATGGTACCCCTGGGGACAGAATAAGATGCAAAGATTGCCAGAGAAAGAAAGCTGCTCAAATAAATACCCGCTTTTTCCTCCCTTTTATCCTTCCAAAAAATTCGGTAAACATTATAAAGAATTAAAATAATTGTGATAATCACAACAACTGTTTTCATTTTTATAGAATCATACTGAACCACTCGTTCTCCATCCCGAAGATACTCATAGTGGGCAGTCCAGAGAAAACAAAGAGGTAGAAAAAGCTGACTCATCTGAAGCGCCCATTTCATCTGATTCTTATTTTCCTGTCTGAAATAAAAATAGCCAAAGATACATACGGCAAAAAACAAAAGAATCTGAAAGACAAGAAATACTTTTTCTATGACAGAAGTATTTACAATCCTTGTCAAATCTACTGCCTTAAACATAGAAGCCAGGGAAAACTCTGAAAACAGCAATAAAAAGCAAAGGTTTTCTACCTTTTTATACCATTCTATTCTGCCTGGTTTGTACTCTTTTATCCGATCCATATCTTTTTGTAAAAAAGTCATTTTTCTGGAAATCAAGGAGAAGCATATAGCAAAAAGAGTATAAAATACAAGGCATCCCCCAATCACAAGATAAGCCAGAGTCATATCGCCCGATTTAAAATAAGCAGTCCATGTAGTATATCCTGTGACAAATTCCTCATACTGAGGCATCTTCTGATAGAGAACGCGCATCACCAGCCATGCAAAAAGAGCTGTGGCAGGAAGGGCAAAAATTGCTGATAACAAGCTGACGCGCTGACTTACTTTCCATTTCATTCCATTTCTCTCCTCTGTGTCATTTCCTGTTTTTCACTTTTTGGAATAACCTTGCAAACTGGGGCAAAAGATCGGAAAGTCCTACAGCTCCATAAGGCAGCAAGATAACAAAATAAGGAAAAATATATTGAGATTTTGCTTCCCAGATAATATGAAAACAAAAACCGCCCAAAATCACAATCATTAAAATTAATTGCTCTATCTTCCATTCTTTTCTCCGAAGATAAAGACATACAAATGTGGCTATAAATATCAAACTTTGATAGAAATTCATATATTCATGAAGTACTACATACAAGAGTCCGTCATAGATACTCTGTACAATCTTCGAAAAATTTCCTTCATGAAATTGATTTGCCCACAGAGACGCATAGGTAGGTTCATTCCACTGGGAAACTATTTTTTTATAATAAAAGTGAATGGCATAGGCTGGATTTTCTCTGAATTTCTGAAGAGAATTTTTAATGGACTCTTTTGCAATGGCATCGCTTTTTTCAATATCACAATCCGTATTTAAAAAAGTATCGTAGTTAAAAGCATTGTACCAACCCTCGGCCCGTTCTCCTTCCTGCATACCCATAGCTATCCAAAGAGATTTCGGCATCCCACTTGTAATCTCATAACCAGATCGAATTTCATAAAAGGAAGTCAAAGCCTTTCCCATAAGGCTGGCAGACAGAATTAAAATAAGAGCTGCCAATACTGGCCGAATCTTCTTTTTTTCCAGAGCCTTAAAAAAAAGCAATAAGACCATGGCAACAAGAAAAATACTGTAGTTATTTTTAACTAAAATAGAAGCGCCTATGAAAATACCGGATAAAATCCCATATAAAAATCGCTCTCTCTCTAAAAATAAAAGCAGACAGTAAACAGAAGCTAAAGAGAGAGCTAGTCCCAGAGTAATTCCATAAAGAAAAGTAGTATATAAAAAAACCTGAATACAACCCATTGAGAGAAATAATACAAGATGGGTAATTCTTTTTTTATGAAAAAGAAAATCGGTAATCTTATATAAGAGATAAGCCACTGCTCCGTTGGAAAGAGCCGTCACGTACATAAAGGCCCTTCTATTTTCCTCGCCTGTGATACGGTAAAGACATTCCATGATAGCAGATAAACCCAATTGATTGGGATACACCTGCATATATTTTCCATGCTTAAAGAACATAAAATCATCCGCGCTCATCAAATAAGCCACGTAAGATACCGCCTTCTGATCCGCCTCAGGATAAGTATGGCTAACGAGAACCCAAATGATACTGATTCCAATGACAAATATGACAGTTACGGCAGCTAAAATCTTTGTTGGAATCTTTTCTAAATTAAACTTCTGATGAATCCAGTATAATACAAATAGAATAATACAAAGAATCAATAAATTCAAAAACAGATTATCAGCTCGATAAGAGGGCCGCTCTGCCAGAGAATTTTCTGCATTAAAATAAGTCGTACTAATTAGGCTTACAATACTCAAAAATCCCATTAAAAGTACGGAAAACCAGAGAACTATATATTTTCCCCAGTCCAAAAAGCGCTCTCTCATGTGTAACTCCATTAAAATCATACTATAATTACTTTGGATGCTAAGATCCAAAGTAATTATAGTATAGATTCTTTTGTTTGTCACCTATTCATTTTTTAATAAAAAGTAATCATCTGCGGCTTTCTTTCCAGAGTACCTGGAAAAATTGAAGTTTCGTACGCCAATCTCTGGTTTATCTAAAATCACATAAAAATATTGATCCAGATTTTCTTCTGCCAATTCTGTCTTATTGTCACAGGAACGGGCTGCCTCCACATAGATACCTGCTGCATCTGCGGAAAGTGTTGTGATATATTGATTTTCATAAGTGATGTCAAGGCCTCTCTGTGATACATTATACTTTGCGATAATGAAATCAATCCGGCTTAAGGAGAGGATCACGTAGATGACAGTCACAACAATTGTACTATATTTGAACAGCGGGAAACTTTCCTGGAAGATACTTCTTATCACACCGCCCAGAAGAATAGCCAGCACAAGCAGGGTAGCCAATACAAGTATTCGAAGTCTTGTGAGCTGGTAAGCTACAATGTAAAGCATCATCCGGTAAGCAGAGGAAACAATCATAATATAAGTACATCCTGAGATAAAGGTTAAAAGTATTTTCAGAATTCTATTTTCCCGAAATAATCCCAGACACATGAGAACCAAAATGAGATTCAAAACGCATACAAATAATAACTGGAAAAATCCCTGTCTGGCAAAGCTGCTGTAAGTATATCCTGAAGGAAGCTCCATCCCACCCGTAAAAATATAAGAAATCTGGATTCCACAGAAAATCAGATAAACCACTGCAATGAGAGCTAAAAAGGTAATTGCAATCAAAGGCTCCTGAGTTCGAAAGTCCTTCTGCTGTGAATTTAATTTTTTCTGGCTGATATTATATAAAATACTGTAGAAAAATAAAAATCCCCATAAAAACATCAGCAAAATTCGGATAAACTTGGTAGGCAGGATAATCTCCCGAAAGAGCACATAAAAGATTCTCCCCACAAGATTACTAAAAATAGCATCTGCGGATACTAACAGTGAAACAATAACTACCAACAGTGGCATGGCAATGACAAGCCCCATTAAAATATACTTCATTTTAGAGGGAGATTTCTCTTCCTTTTTCTTTTTCCAGTCTTTCCTCTGTCTAATAGATGCAAATAAGTTTTCTATAATTCCAAAGAAAAATATACACAGATTGCAGGCATATTTTGTAAATCTCCATTTCTTATCTTCATAAGAATTATGAAGACACAGAATCCCAAAAAGCAGCCAGATACCTACTTTATTAAAAAAGATGATCCACTGATTGTCAGTGATACAGTTTGAGACAGCCAGAAGTAAAATAGAAACCATATAAAAGATAGAATCTTTCTTCAGTGGTTCTTCCTGATACTTAATGAGCTGCAAATATAAGAACAAGAGTCCTGCTGTAAAAATCGGATAAGTGATTCCTACTGGGTTGTCAAAGAGACAAAAGACATAAAAAACTGAAAATATCAGGCAAACATAATAAAAATAAGGGGCACCTTTCCAAGGCTTTTCTTCTTTGACCGTTATATTCACTGTATTTATCTGATTCTGCTGAATCCTTTGATCTTTATTCTCTTCCATGTCAAATTCCCTCCTCACTGATCTTGATACCTTCTTCATCGGGTACATATTCTAAGATATCTCCTGGCTGACAATCCAATACCCTGCAGATAGCATTTAAAGTCGTAAATCTTACGGCTCTTGCCTTATTATTTTTCAAAATCGATAGATTTGCCATTGTAATATCTACTTCTTTGGCCAGTTCTGTCAATCCAATTTTTTTCTTCGCCATCATAACATCCAGATTTATGACAATAGACATTTATACGCCTCCTTTTTTATATGGTTAAATCATTCTCCAATTTATAAGTGATCGCCTGATCAAATACACTGGAAAGTACTTTACTAAATAAGCCAGCTATGACAAAAACAAGGATAATTACTAAAGTAGCCGGCGTGATCACTAAGATAAGCCGAAGACCACTTATAATTGCAATACAAAAACTATAATTTCCCATTCTCTTTAAGCTTCTCACATTTTCTTTGATAAAACAGTCTCCGTCTATGACTGTGCGGAAAATATAGCGCAGCTCTAAGATAATCAAAATTGCAAAGATTCCTGAGAAAAAAAATAAAACTAACATAGGAAGGTAGTAAATCTCATAATGTGGAAAATATTTTCCAATAAATCTCACAGTAAAAGGCAGGGTTATACAAGCCACAATTCCTGCATAAAACATAAAATCCAAGATTCCTTTTGTAATTTTTGTCACATTTATCTGTCCCATACAAATCCTCCTCTGATCATTTTTATACATACTCCTGTGTATAAAAAAAGATGCAATTATCCTCTCTAACTAAGATAATTGCATCTTAACATATAATTTATCGAAAATCAATATATTTTTATTGTTTTTCAATAAATTATTCTATTTCTTCTGTTTCCTCTTCCTCTGATTCAGACTCGGATTCTTCTTTATTAGCCTGCTCACGCACCTTGGCGATACTTGCAATGGAAACATTTTCAGAGTCCACATTCATGAGCTTGACGCCGGAAGTAATTCTTCCCATGATAGAAATGCCATTGCAGGGAATTCGTATAATAATTCCTTCTGTGGTTATGAGCAGCACTTCATTTTCTTCATTTACTGCCTTTGCGCCAATCACATTTCCTGTCTTTTCTGTAATCTTATAACATTTTACACCCTTTCCACCGCGATTTTGAACATTAAATTCACCAATCTCAGTTCTCTTGCCCAGGCCATTCTCTGATACGATCAGCAGATAGTCACCCTGTGTATGAACCTGCATTGCTACAATCTCATCCTGATCTGTCAGATTCATACCAATCACACCCATAGAAGAGCGGCCTGTAGGTCTCACATCTTTTTCGTGGAAGCGGATACACATTCCAAATTTTGTGATCAAGAAGATATTCTGATCATTATCCGTATATTTTACTTCAATCAGCTCGTCATTATCACGCAGATTAATCGCCAGAAGTCCCGTCTTTCTCACATTTGCGTAGTCCAGAATAGGCGTTTTCTTTACAAGGCCATTTTTGGTAGCCATAAACAAATATTTGCCTTCACTGTATTCCTTGATAGGAATAACAGCCGTAATTTTTTCTCCTGGCTGCAGAGTCAGCAGATTGATAATAGCTGTTCCTCTGGAAGTACGGCTTGACTCTGGAATCTCATAAGCCTTCAGTCTGTATACTTTCCCTGTGTTGGTAAAGAACATGAGATAATGGTGGGTATTTGTCATCATCAAATCTTCAATGTAGTCTTCACTGATGGTCTGCATTCCCTTAATTCCCTTGCCACCACGGTTCTGGCTCTTAAAATTATCTACCGTCATCCGTTTGATATAGCCAAGGTTTGTCATAGTAATGATGACATCCTCTTTTGGAATCAAATCTTCCATGGAGAGATCAAATTCATCATAACCAATATGAGTTCTTCTCTCATCCCCATATTTCTTAGAAATCAGTGTGATTTCTTCCTTAATCACACCCAGAAGCTTCTTTTCATCTGCCAGAATAGATTTCAGATATTCAATCTGTTTCATAAGATCCTGATACTCTGCCTCCAGCTTTTCTCTCTCCAAACCAGTCAGTGCCCGGAGGCGCATATCTACAATAGCCTGGGCCTGCACATCATCCAGCCCAAAACGTTCCATCAAGCCTTCTTTTGCAATCTGAGTGGAACGGGAGCCACGAATGATTCGAATTACTTCGTCAATATGATCTAAGGCAATCAACAAACCTTTTAAAATATGAGCCCGCTCTTCTGCTTTATTTAATTCATACTTTGTTCTGCGTGTGACTACATCCTCCTGATGGAGAAGATAATACTTCAACATATCAAGGAGATTTAAAATCTTAGGCTGATTTCCAATGAGAGCCAGCATATTCACGCCAAAGGTATCCTGAAGCTGCGTATGCTTATACAATTGATTCAAAATCACATTGGCATTTGCATCTTTTCTCAGCTCAATATTGATTCGCATACCCTCACGGTTGGATTCATCTCCAATATAAGTGATGCCGTCAATTCGCTTTTCTTTTACGAGATCTGCGATTTTTTCAATGAGTCGCGCTTTGTTTACCATATATGGCAACTCTGTCACTATTATACGGCTTTTTCCATTGGCCATGGATTCTATATTTGTCACAGCGCGAACGCGAATCTTGCCTCGTCCGGTACGATAGGCTTCTTCGATTCCTCTGGTACCTAAAATCTCTGCTCCTGTAGGAAAATCCGGGCCTTTGACAATCCGAAGAACTTCTTCCATGGTGGTATCCCGATCTTCAAAAATTCGGTTATCAATCAGTTTTACCACGGCATCTATGACTTCACGCAAATTGTGAGGCGGAATATTTGTGGCCATACCTACTGCAATACCAGTCGTTCCATTTACTAAGAGATTTGGATATCTGGATGGCAATACTGAGGGTTCTTTTTCTGTCTCATCAAAATTGGGCACGAAATCTACTGTATTTTTATTAATATCAGCCAGCATTTCCATGGAAATTTTGCTCAAACGAGCTTCCGTATAACGCATGGCTGCAGCCCCATCTCCATCTACAGAGCCGAAATTTCCATGTCCATCTACCAGAGGATACCGGGTAGACCATTCCTGAGCCATATTTACAAGGGCGCCATAGATAGAACTGTCGCCGTGAGGATGATATTTACCCATAGTATCACCCACAATACGGGCACATTTTCTGTGAGGTTTATCAGGCCCATTGTTTAACTCGATCATGGAATAGAGAACTCGTCTCTGTACTGGCTTTAATCCATCTCTGACATCAGGAAGGGCCCGGGCGGCAATGACACTCATTGCGTAATCAATATAGGAATCTTCCATTGTCTTTTTCAAATCTACTTCATGGATTTTATCAAAGATATTATCTTCCATTCTTTATCTCCCATCTTACACAAACCATCTGTCAGATATCAAGATTCTTCACATACTTGGCATTTGTCTCTATAAATTCACGTCTGGGTTCCACTTTATCTCCCATGAGAGTCGTAAAAGTCAAATCAATTTCTGCCGAATCCGTATCATCCATCATTACACGCTTCAGAATTCTCCGCTCTGGGTCCATGGTAGTCTCCCAAAGCTGATCTGCATCCATTTCACCCAGACCTTTATAACGCTGAATCTTATTATTCTGATCTCTTCCCACTTCCAGAAGAATCTCATTTAACTCTTCATCACTGTAGGCATACCAGATCTTTTTATTTTTTTCCAGCTTATAAAGAGGAGGCTGAGCCAGATATACATAACCTTCTTTGATCAATTCTGGCATAAAACGATAGATAAACGTCAATAATAAAGTACTGATATGAGCGCCGTCCACATCCGCATCTGTCATCAAAATTATTTTGTGATAGCGCAGTTTTGTAATATCAAAATCACTGTGAATTCCCGTGCCAAATGCTGTGATCATAGCCTTAATCTCAGCATTTGCATAGATTTTGTCAAGCCTTGCTTTTTCTACATTCAGGATCTTTCCACGCAGAGGCAGGATAGCCTGAGTCGCCCGGGATCTGGCTGTCTTGGCAGATCCCCCTGCAGAATCTCCCTCAACGATATAGATCTCACAGTTTTCCGGGTTTTTGTCAGAACAATCTGCCAATTTTCCAGGAAGAGCAAGTCCGTCGAGAGCTGTCTTTCTTCTTGTGAGATCCCTCGCCTTTCTCGCGGCATCTCTGGCTCTCTGAGCCAGGATTGATTTTTCCAGAATAATCTTTGCAACTGCAGGATTTTGCTCTAAGAAAATTTCAAGCTGTTCCGATACTACATTGTCTACAGCCCCTCTTGCTTCGCTATTTCCTAGCTTTTGCTTTGTCTGTCCTTCAAACTGTGGTTCCCCTATTTTAATACTGATAATAGCTGTCAAGCCTTCCCGAATATCTTCTCCTGTCAGACTTGGTTCATTTTCCTTTAAAAGTTTATTTTTTCTGGCATAATCATTAAATGTTTTTGTCAATGCATTTTTAAAACCTGTCAGATGCGTTCCACCTTCAGGCGTATTAATATTATTTACAAAGCTATAACAATTCTCTGTATAGGAATCATTGTGTTGCATTGCCACTTCTACATAGACATCATTCACCATACCTTCACAGTAAATGATAGAATCATAAAGCCCTGTCTTTGATCGGTTTAAGTACTTTACAAACTCCTTGATTCCGCCTTCATAGCAAAACTTTTTCTCATTTTCAGGTTCTTCTCTCTTATCTCTGAGAACAATATTTAATCCTTTTGTAAGAAATGCCATCTCACGAAGACGTACTTTCAGAGTATCATAATCAAAAATAGTATCCTCAAATATCTCTTTATCAGGCATAAAGGATACCATCGTACCAGTCTTTTCTGGATCACAATCTCCTATTACCTTTAATTTATAGATTACCTGACCCCGCTCATAGCGCTGACGATGAATCTTTCCATCCATATAGATCGTGACTTCCAGCCATTCTGAGAGAGCATTTACCACGGAAGCTCCCACACCGTGGAGTCCACCAGATACTTTATATCCTCCACCGCCAAACTTCCCACCTGCATGCAGGATAGTAAATACTACTTCCACCGCCGGGATTCCTGCCTTGTGATTGATTCCTACAGGAATTCCACGGCCATCATCAATGACTGTGACAGAATTATCCTCATTGATGGTAACATCAATATTTTTGCAATATCCTGCCAAAGCTTCATCAATAGAATTATCTACAATCTCATAAACCAGATGATGAAGGCCTCGGGCAGAAGTACTTCCAATATACATACCAGGCCTTTTGCGAACTGCTTCCAGTCCTTCTAATATCTGGATTTGATCTGCGCCGTATTCTTCATTCATATGTGTTCCTCCTATATCAAGTTCCGCTACAGCCCTGTGACTGTTCCTTCCACTACACGAAATACTTTGTTGATTAAAAATCTGTGATTGATAAACTCATCCAGACCAGTACATGTAACCATAGTCTGAATATCGTGAATACTATTCAATAAATAGTTTTGCCTATTATGATCCAGTTCAGACAATACATCGTCTAATAATAACACAGGCGTATCATGAATGATTTGTTTTACCAGCTCTATCTCCGATAATTTCAAAGAAAGTGCTGCTGTCCTCTGCTGTCCCTGGGATCCAAACTTTCGTATATCAATAGAATCCACTTCAAAAAGTAAATCGTCTCTGTGGGGACCTACAGAAGATGTCTTGAGTCTTAAATCTTTTTCTCTGTTTTTCCTGATAGTTTCCATAAAATCATCTTTTGAAACATTTCGTTCATATGAAACTTTTAAATCTTCTTTTCCTCCAGAGAGTTTTTGATGAATGGGAGAAATAATTTCATTCAACTGGCGAATAAAAGTCTCTCTACCTTCAATCACTTTTTTACCATACTCTGCAAGCTGTAAATCCCAGATATCAAGAGTCTCCTCCAAATCTTTATTAAAAGCCAAATCCTTTAATAATTTATTTCTCTGAATAATCGTTCGATTATAATGTACAAGATTATGGAGATAAACTTTATCTAGTTGACATAATTCCAGATCGAGAAATCTTCTTCTTTCAGAGGGACCCTGTTTAATAATTCCCAGATCTTCCGGTGAAAAAAATACAAAATTTGCGATTCCAAAAAGCTCGCTGGCTTTTCGAATAGGAATACCATTAATGGCAATTCCTTTTGTCTTATGTTTTTTTAAATGTATATCAATCCGATAATCCATTTCACCTTTTTTTACAGAGGTGCGCAGATGAGCTTCTTCCTCCCCAAAATAAATCATATCCCGATCTTTACTGCCCTTATGTGATTTTGTAGTGCCACTTAAATAAATGGCCTCCAAAATATTTGTCTTTCCCTGGGCATTATCACCATAGAAAATATTTGTATTTTCATCAAATGATAGTCTTAAATCCCGGTAATTGCGAAAGTTTTTAAGCTCTATGGATTGTATCATCATGATATTTGAACATCCTGACCTTCAAAAGAGAAAATATCGCCGGGATGCAACTTTTTTCCCCTTTGATATTCTTTCTCTCCATTTACTTTGACAAGCCCGTCCTGAATTACGAACTTTGCGTCCACACCAGATTCCACCAGTCCTGCCAGCTTTAAAGCCTGACCCAGTTTTATAAAATCATCATGAATCTGAATCTGTTTCATCTCTATATCCTCTAAATTAAGCTACATTATTGAAATTGACAGGTAAAATCAGATAAATGTATGATTGCTGTTCATCCCGGATAAAACAAGGAGCTTTTGGGTTCACTAAATAAAGTGTTACTGTCTCATCATCAATCACGCGAAGTGCATCAATCAAAAACTTTGGATTAAAGCCGATTAAAATATCTTTCCCTTCTTTTTCTATGACAATTTCTTCGTTCATAGACCCTAAACCAGAAGTGATTTTAAGACTCATCTCCCCATCGCCGATCTGAATAATGATTGGCTTTTTGTCTCCCTCTTTGATCAGCAAGGTAGCACGATCAATACAGTTTAAAAACTCTTTTTTATTGATGTTTACTTTTGTCTCATAATCCGTGGAAAGCATCTGTTCAATACGGAAATACTCTCCCTCAATCAGACGGGAGACAACCACAGTCTCATCAAATTCAAATACAATATGATTCTTCGTAAAGAAAATATTTACAAAATCTTCCATTTCACCAGAGAGAATTTTACTGATCTCTATCAAAGCCTTTCCGGGAACAATGACTTTTTTCTGATCATAATTCTCTTTCAGCTCCAGACTTCGAATCGATACCCGATGGCCGTCAAGGGATACAACTTTTAAAATATTATCTTTGATTTCAAATAACTCTCCAGTCATCATCTTATTATTTTCATTGTCAGAAATAGAGAATATCGTCTGCTTGATGATTTCTTTCAGACTAAATTGAGAGACTGTGATAAAATCCTGCTTTTCTATGTAGGGGAGGTAAGAAAAATCCTCTCCTGACTTTCCTGATATATCAAATTTTGCTTTTTCACATCTGATTTTTGTCTGGAAATTTGCATCTGTCTCAATGGTAACATCATTATCAGGAAGCTTTCTTATAATTTCAGAAAAAATCTTAGCGTCAATCGCTACAATTCCTTTTTCAAGAATATCGCCTTCAATGACTGTCTCAATCCCAAGTTCCATATCGTTAGCTGTCAGCTTAATACTCTGTCCAGAAGCATCAATCAGGATACATTCTAAGATAGACATAGTAGTCTTAGAGGGAACTGCTTTTAGAACAATATTAACTCCTTTTAATAAATCAGACTTCTTGCAAATGAACTTCATAAGTATAACTCCTTTCAGATTGTCCACATTTTGAGATCCTCTCGAGCTGCTATCAATATATATATAAAATAATCCGCAGTATCCGTAGTAGGGGCTGTGAATATGTTGAAAACTAGTGTGAAGCCCTTAAACTACAATATTTTTAAATAGTACAAGTATGTGAAAAAGTATTGTATAACAGTAAAATGAAAGGGTAGTTATTCACATGGCTAAAATCGCTTTATTTGTTATCCAAAGGTTATTCACAGCTTGTCCACATAAAAATGAAGGTATTTCCACTAATTATGAACCTTAATTTGGATTAATCTTTTTGCGCAAAAGATCAACCAGGCGCTTTGTTGACTCATTGGTTTTAATTTCATTACTTATCTTATCTGCACCGTGCATGATAGTTGTGTGATCTCTGCCGCCCAGATCATCTCCAATCCTTTTTAAAGAGGTTCCAGTTTCCCTACACAAAAACATTGCAATTTGGCGGGGATAGACAATATCTGAATTTCTCTGTTTTCCTTTAATATCTTGTGGAGATATGTGAAAATGTTCTGCTACAATTTCGATAATCAGATTTGGTGTAACTTGCCTCCGCTCGTTTGGAGATATAATATCTTTAATGGCTTCCTCTGCCAGAGAAAGATTGATGGAGCGTTTTTCCAAAGTGGAAAGAGCAATCAGACGGTTAAAGGCGCCTTCCAATTCCCGAATATTTGAAGTAACGTTTGTAGCAATATAAGTAATAATCTCATCGTCAATGTGATGGCCTTCCAGTTCTTCTTTTTTTCGAAGAATAGCCACTCTGGTTTCAAAGTCAGGGGAAGATATATCGGCAATCAACCCACATTCAAACCGTGTTCGAAGACGTTCTTCTAAGGTTTCAATATCTTTGGGAGGTCGGTCACTGGAAATAATAATCTGTTTATTGACACTGTGAAGGGAATTGAATGTATGGAAAAATTCTTCCTGTGTACTTTCTTTTCCTATAATAAACTGCACATCGTCAATAAGCAATACATCAATATTCCTATATTTCTCACGAAATTTTGTCATACCAGTGGGATCACCAGCACGCAGAGTTTCGATCAATTCATTTGTAAAATATTCACTTGTCACGTAGAGAACCTTTCTGTCAGGATTCTCTCTTAAAATATAATTTGCAATAGCATGCATCAGGTGTGTCTTGCCCAGACCAACACCTCCATGCAAGAAGAGAGGATTGTATACCTTTCCTGGGGTCTCTGCCACAGCTACACTTGCAGCATGGGCGAATTTATTGTTGCTTCCTACAACGAAAGTATCAAATGTATATTTTGCGTTGATATTATATTTTTCAAGATTTGCATTGGTAGCTCTAAAATGATTCTGATTAGAATGAATAGAAGAAGTAGTTTTGGAACTTTGTTCCTTGGCTTCTTTTTCTGTGATAAATTCAACTTCATATTTTTCGCCTGTAAATTCTGCAATGGCTACAAAAATAGGAGTCTTATATCTGGAATTCAGATAATCAATCATTTGTGTGCCCATGGGAACAATTATTTTTACCATATGATTCTCTACGCTGTGAACCTTGAGAGGAAGCAGCCATGTCTCAAAGGACACATCAGAAAGTTCATGTTCCTTTCGGACATGCTCCAAAATATCGTTCCATTTTTCTAAAATTAAATTCATAATTAGGTATCTCCTCAAAAATGCCTGCAAAAAACCAATTTATCCTATAATCAATAATATACCAAATTTTTTTTTTTATCAATCATAAAATGAAAAAAGAAAACTCTGGCCTAAACTGCTTGACTTTATAATCTTTTCCGAATATAATTGAAATGATGTTTTTTAGAAGAGGAGGTGTGTAGAATATGAAAATGACATTTCAGCCGAAGAAGAAATCTAGAGCCAGAGTTCATGGATTCAGAGCCAGAATGAGTACAGCTGGCGGAAGAAAAGTGTTAGCAGCCAGAAGATTGAAAGGAAGAAAGAAATTATCAGCTTAGGCCGCATATATGTGGCCTTTTTCCTTAATTATGAAGTATTCACATTCAGAGTCGTTGAAAAAAAATAGGGATTTTCAGACAGTATATAAGGAAGGAAAATCCTATGCAAACCGTTATTTAGTCTTATATGTAAGAGAAAATAAACTGGACAAGAACCGCTTTGGAGTTTCGGTCAGCAAAAAGGTTGGCAATAGTGTAGTGAGACATAGAATTATAAGGCTGATTCGGGAAAGTTATCGACTACAAGAAGACATGTTTAATAGTGGTTTAGACATGGTAGTCATCGCAAGGATTCATGCAAAGGGTAAGAATTTTGAAGAGATTAGTAGTGCTTTGCAACACTTGGGAAAGCTTCAGGGAGTTTTAAAAAAGTAATGAAAATGATATTGATCAAACTGATTCAATTTTATCAAAAATATCTATCACCGATGAAACGTACAAAGTGTCCGTATTTTCCAAGTTGTTCCCAGTATGGATTGGAGGCTGTTCAAAAGTATGGGGCTGTCAAGGGAAGCCTGCTGGCTGCATGGAGAATTTTAAGATGCAATCCATTTTCTAAGGGAGGATATGATCCAGTACCGTAAAGGAAGATGAAGGAGGATTTTTTCATTGACAGGTTTAGTATTAACAAAGAATTCAACACCGATTCTAGCTCAGTTTGCTGATATTTTGGGCTGGATTATTAATGTAGTATTTAATTTTTTAGATTCTTTAGGTAATCCAAATATTGGACTTGCTATTATTTTATTTACAATTATCGTATATACATTAATGATTCCACTCACTTACAAGCAGCAAAAGTTTTCTAAAATGTCTGTTAGAATGAATCCAGAGCTTCAGGCAATCCAGAAGAAGTATAAGGGAAAGTCTGATCAGACTTCTATGATTAAAATGCAAGATGAGATGAAAGCCGTTTATTCAAAATATGGCACATCTCAGACAGGAACTTGTCTGCCTCTATTGATTCAATTTCCAGTTTTGATTGCTGTGTATCGGGTAGTGTATGCAATTCCTGCCTATATTGACAAAGTAAAAGCCGTTTATCTTCCATTGGTGACAGAGCTTTTGAGGGTTGATCCCAATTCTGAATTTATACAGACTTTAACGAGTGCGTCACAGTTTAAGAAACAAGATTTTACACTTGAAAATACAGTCATTGATGTATTGAATAAAGCTTCTTCTACAGAATGGGAGAGTATCGCTTCTCATTTCACAGATTTGGGTGGCGTTATTGAATCAACCCGGACAACTTTGGATGGATTTAATAACTTTTTCGGATTAAATATTGCAAATTCTCCCTGGTTTAGTATGAGACAATATTTTTCAGACGGACAGTATCTGTGGTTGATAGTCGCTCTGATGATTCCTGTATTGGCTGGACTGACACAATGGTTGAATGTTCGTATGATGCCTCAGGCTGCTGCAATGTCTGAGGATGGAAAAGAAAATGACATGATGAAATCCATGAAGGCAATGAATAATTTTATGCCTTTAATGTCTGTCTGGTTTTGCGCGATACTTCCCGTTGGTGTGGGCTTATACTGGATTATGAGTGCGCTTGTTCGTCTGATACAGCAGGTTATTATCAATAAGTATCTGGACAAAATGGATATTGATGAAGAAATTAAGAAAAACATTGAAAAATATAATAGAAAACGAGAAAAAGATGGTTTGCCACCTGAAAGAATTAATAATGTGGCAAGATCGAGTACGAGAAATGTAGAATCGACAAAGCGAGAAATTACTTCTGAAGAAAGACAAAAAGCGATACAAAAATCTACAGATTATTACAATAAAGGTGCAGCAAAGCCAGGTAGTTTGGCTGCGAAGGCAAGAATGGTAGAACAATTTAATGAGAAGAATAAAAAATAATAGAGAAGGGGATTTTTGAGATGGAGAGTATTGAGGTTTCTGCAAAAACAGTTGATGATGCCATTTTAGAGGCTGCCATAAAGCTTGGGACTACAAGAGATAAAATTGTTTATGAAGTCATTTTTCAGGGAAGTTCTGGTTTTTTAGGAATTGGAAGTAAAAATGCAGTAATTAAAGCTCATGTAAAGTCTGAAGAAGAGGTAAAGGTTTCTCTCAAGACAGAGAAAGAAGTAGAAAAGATTCTTGAAAAGGTAAAAGATAAGCCTGTGAAAGAATCAGTTAAGGAAAAACCTGCAAAAGAAGTAACAAAAATAGTAAAAGAGACAAAAGAAACGAAAGAGGAAAATATAGAAAAGCCGGTCAAAAAACCAGGAAAACCAGTAAATCCAGAGGATGCAAAAGAATTTTTGAATAAAGTATTTGCAGCTATGGATATGAAGGTAGAAGTTACAGTTACGGGGAATCTTGAAGATCACGAAATGAATATTGAATTAGAAGGAGAAGATATGGGTGTTCTCATCGGAAAGAGAGGACAAACTTTAGATTCTTTGCAATATTTGACAAGTTTAGTGGTAAACAAGGAAAGTGATGAATATGTTCGCGTAAAGGTAGATACAGAGAATTACAGACAGAGAAGAAAAGAAACTTTGGAAAATTTGGCAAGAAATATTTCTCATAAAGTAAAGAGAACAAAGAAGCCAGTATCCTTAGAGCCCATGAACCCTTATGAGAGACGCGTGATTCATTCTGCTCTCCAAAATGACAGATTTGTGAGTACGCACAGTGAGGGTGAAGAACCATATAGAAAAGTGGTTGTCACATTAAAAGAAGGCGTTCGTGTAGACAATTACAACGGCCGGAACAGAAATCGTTATAATCGAAACTATAAGAAAAAAGAACGCTAAGGCGTTCTTTTTTCTTAAGTAAAACGAAAAGTAGTGGTAGGAATTATTTTATGAATTATGATACGATAGCTGCAGTTGCAACTGCTATGTCAAGCTCTGGAATAGGAATTATAAGAATTAGTGGAGATCAGGCGTTTTCCATTATTGACAGGATTTTTTGTCCAAAAAATGCAGAAAAGAAAATGGAAGAACAGCCTACCTATACCATCCACTATGGAACAATTATTGATGGAACAGAGATGTTAGATGAAGTTTTAGTTCTTTTAATGCGAGGACCTCACAGCTATACTGCAGAAGATACTGTGGAAATTGACTGCCATGGCGGTGTACTTGTGATGCGAAGAATTCTGGAAGTTGTGATAAAAAATGGAGCTCGTCTAGCGGAACCTGGAGAATTTACAAAACGTGCATTTTTAAATGGAAGAATTGATTTGTCTCAGGCGGAGGCTGTCATGGATGTGATACAGTCTAAAAATCAATTGGCTTTAAAGAGTTCTGTCTCCCAGTTAAAGGGATCTGTAAAGAACAAGATAGAAATACTCCGAAAGCATATTTTGTACGATTTGGCTTTTATTGAGTCTGCTCTGGATGATCCTGAACATGTCAGTCTGGAGGGATATTCTGAGGAGCTTTATGAAAGAATTCAAAAGTTGATCTGTGAGATTAAAAATTTATTGCAGACTTCAGAAAATGGGCGTATTTTAAAAGAGGGAATAAAGACAGTTATTTTAGGAAAACCAAATGCAGGTAAATCTTCATTACTCAATGTGCTTTTGGGAGAAGAGCGTGCGATTGTGACAGATATAGCTGGGACGACTCGTGATATACTGGAAGAACAGATACAGCTTCAGGGAATTTCATTGAATATTTCAGATACGGCTGGAATTCGCCTTACGGATGATTTGATTGAACAGATTGGAGTCACCCGGGCTAGAGAGCAGGCAAAAGATGCAGATCTGATTCTTTATGTGGTGGACAGTTCCTGTCCTTTGGATGAAAGTGATGTAGAAATTATTGATTTTATAAAAGATAAAAAGTCGATTGTCCTTTTAAATAAGTCTGATTTAAAACCTGTGGTTTCTATAGAAATGATGGCAGAAAAGACGGAGCATCCAGTTCTCTCTATTTCTGCCAAAGATGAAGATGGCATAGAAAAATTGGAATCTCAGATCCGGGAGTTTTTCTTTCAGGGGGAGGTATCTTTTAATGATGAAGTTGTGATTACAAATCTTCGTCACCAGACAGCTTTACGTGAGACAGAGAATAGTCTTTCTATGGTATTGCTTAGTATTGAAAATGGAATGTCGGAAGATTTTTATTCCATTGATTTGACAGATGCCTATACTTCTCTTGGAAAAATTATTGGAGAGGAAATGGGAGAAGATTTGGTGAATGAGATTTTTAGTAAGTTTTGTGTAGGCAAATAGGCGAGGATGGTAGAATGAGTTCAAAGTACGAGGAAAGATGTGAAATAATAGTAGTAGGTGCAGGCCATGCTGGCTGTGAGGCTGCTCTTGCCTGCGCAAGACTTGGTTTGCAGACGATCATGTTTACAGTCAGTGTAGACAGTATTGCTTTAATGCCTTGTAATCCAAATATCGGTGGAACTTCTAAGGGACATTTAGTCCGTGAGATTGATGCTTTGGGTGGAGAGATGGGTCGTAATATTGATAAGACTTTCATTCAGTCAAAAATGCTCAATGCTTCTAAAGGACCTGCTGTTCACTCCCTTCGTGCCCAGGCCGATAAGGCAGAATATAGTCGCAGCATGCGAAAAACCTTGGAGAATACAGAGAATCTATCCATTGTTCAAAGTGAAGTGACAGAAATCTTGACAGAGTCAAATGAAGTGACAGGTGTTCGGACATACTCTGGAGCTGTCTATTATGCAAAGTCTGTTATTCTTTGTACAGGAACTTATTTAAAGGCTCGCTGTATCTATGGTGATGTGAGCAATCATACAGGGCCTAATGGTTTGCAGTCTGCAAATTATTTAACGGATTCCTTGAAAGCTTTGGGGATAGAAATGTATCGCTTTAAGACAGGAACGCCTGCCAGAATTGATCGCAGATCCATTGATTTTAGTAAAATGGAGGAACAATTTGGTGATGAGACTGTTGTTCCTTTTTCATTTACTACGGATCCAGAGGATATACAGATCGAACAAGTTTCCTGTTGGCTCACTTACACCAATGAAAACACTCATGAAATTATAAGGAAAAATTTGGATCGTTCCCCACTGTATTCAGGAATCATAGAAGGAACGGGTCCTCGTTATTGTCCCTCTATTGAAGATAAGGTAGTAAAATTCGCAGATAAGAACAGACATCAAGTATTCATTGAGCCAGAGGGTTTACATACGAACGAAATGTATGTAGGGGGTATGTCCAGTTCTCTTCCAGAAGATGTCCAGCATGAAATGTATTCCTCTGTGGCTGGATTGGAACATGTAAGAATTGTTCGCAATGCCTATGCTATAGAGTATGATTGTATTAATCCCCGCCAGTTGAATCCAACTCTGGAGTTTAAGAAAATTCATGGTTTATTTAGCGGCGGACAATTTAATGGAAGTTCTGGTTATGAAGAGGCCGCTGCTCAGGGACTGGTGGCAGGTATCAATGCGGCTAGAAGAGTTCTTGGAAAAGAGCTTATTACTTTGGATCGATCTCAGGCTTATATTGGTGTTCTGATCGATGATTTGGTGACAAAAGAAAATAGAGAGCCTTATCGTATGATGACTTCCAGAGCGGAGTATCGGCTCCTTTTGCGCCAAGATAATGCAGATCTGCGTCTTACTAAAATTGGTTATGAGATAGGTTTGATTTCAGAAGAACGATTTCAAAAACTTCTAGAAAAAGAAAAGCAGATTCAGGAAGAAATAAAAAGGGTCAGTCATGTAAATATTGGCACAAGAAAAGAAGTGCAAGATATATTAGTTTCTTATGAAAGTACACCTTTGACCTCAGGAATTACTTTGGAAGAATTGATTAAAAGACCTGAATTAAATTATGAAATTCTTGCTCCTCTTGATCCAGATCGTCCACTGCTTGCTAGGGGAGTGGCCGAACAGGTAAGTATCAATATTAAATATGAAGGTTATATCAAGCGACAGTTAAAGCAGATAGAGCAATTTAAAAAATTGGAGAAAAAGAAAATTCCAGAGGATTTGGATTATAGAGAAGTGCCTAGTCTTCGTATAGAGGCAAGACAAAAACTAGAAGAATACCATCCTGTTTCAATTGGACAAGCTTCCCGTATTTCTGGAGTATCTCCGGCAGATATTTCTGTTCTTCTTGTATATTTGGAGCAAAGAAAAAGGTGACTGTAAATAAATGGAAAAACTAGAATATATAAAAGATGAATTTGAAAAAATACAAATCAGTCTTACTGCGCAACAGACAGAGCAATTTTATAAATACTATGAATTATTAACTGAAAAAAACAAAGTGATGAATTTAACAGCCATCACAGAATTTCAAGATGTGGTTCGTAAACATTTTATAGATAGTTTGATGGTAAAAGAAGTATTAGTATTAAAAGAAAATGCTTCTCTTATTGATGTGGGCACAGGCGCCGGATTTCCTGGGATTCCTTTAAAAATTGTTTATCCTCATTTAGAACTTGTTCTTTTGGATTCTTTAAATAAACGAGTGCAATTTTTAAATGATATGATAAATCAGTTGAAATTGCAAAAAATATCTGCTGTTCATGGACGAGCGGAAGACATAGCAAAAAGATTAGATTACCGTGAACAATTTGACTATTGTGTCTCTCGGGCTGTTGCAAATTTAGCTTCACTCTCAGAGTATTGTTTACCCTTTGTAAAAGTTGGGGGTAGTTTTATAGCCTATAAATCGGAGAAAGTTGAAGAAGAGATAAAAAGTGCCGCTAGGGCAATAGAATTACTTGGTGGCCAGATAAGTGAGAAAAAAGAATTTATGATCCCTGGGACGGAATTGTATCGGTGTATATTAGATATTCGGAAAGAAAGTAGTACATCTGGTAAGTATCCTCGTAAGGCGGGAAAGCCTTTGAAGGAGCCTTTATAAATTGTTATGTATTAATTATATTTTATGTTACAAATATGAAAAATGTCTATTTATTTAAAATTTTCTTAAATATGTTTCACGTGAAACATTTCTATGTTATACTAACAATAAGAAAATCTTAAGACAAGATGTTTCACGTGAAACATTTAATTACGAAAGGAATAATGAATGGGACGAGTAATAGCAGTAGCCAATCAAAAAGGTGGCGTAGGTAAAACAACAACAGCTATTAATTTATCGGCTGCTTTAGCAGAAAAACAATATAAAGTTTTGCTGATTGATCTTGATCCACAGGGAAATGCTACCAGCGGAGTTGGAATTGATAAGAATTCTACAGAATATACGATTTACGATCTGATTCTGGGAGAAATTACTATTCAAAACTGTATTGAATATACAGAATTTGAAAATCTATACTTAATTCCTTCTAATGTAGATTTAGCTGCGGCAGAGATTGAATTGATTGGTATTTCAGATAAAGAATTTATTATTAAAAAAGCAGTAAATGAGATTAAAGATAAGTATGACTTTATTTTGATTGACTGTCCACCGTCCCTGAACCTTTTAACTATTAATGCTATGACAACGGCCGATACAGTTTTAGTTCCAATTCAATGTGAGTATTACGCTTTAGAGGGACTAAGCCAATTGATTCATACAATTAATCTGGTAAAAGAACGTTTAAATCCATATTTGGATATCGAAGGTATTGTATTTACAATGTTTGATGGACGTACTAATCTATCCCTACAAGTAGTAGAGAATGTACGTGCAAATGTTAAGCAAAAAGTATATAGTACCATCATTCCGAGAAATGTGCGTTTGGCAGAGGCCCCAAGTCATGGTTATCCAATCACAATTTATGATTCGAAATCTGCTGGCGCAGAAGGTTATCGTGCCTTGGCAGATGAAGTGATTAACAGGGAGGAAGATTAATGGCAACTCGTAAAGGAGGACTTGGAAAAGGATTAGATAGTTTGATCCCAGATGCAATGAAATCTATATCATCTGAAAACACAACAAAGATTGTAGAGAAAATTGTGGAAAAGCCAATTGAGTTACAAATAAAGATTTCTAAGGTTGGTCCAAACAAAGATCAACCCAGAAAGCAATTTGATGAAGATTCTTTAATGGAGTTAGCTGACTCTATTAAACAATTTGGAATTATTCAACCACTTATTGTTCAGGAGAAGAATGGATTTTATGAAATTATTGCTGGGGAAAGGCGATGGCGCGCAGCAAAATTGGCTGGCTTAAAAGAAGTACCTGTTATTATAAAAGATTATTCAGATATAGAAATTGTAGAGATTTCTCTAATTGAAAATATTCAACGAGAAAATTTGAATCCTATTGAAGAGGCGATTGCCTACAAGCGATTGATTAGCGAATTTCATTTAAAACAGGATGAGGTAGCGGAACGTGTATCAAAAAGTAGGACAGCCGTTACAAATTCCATGCGCCTGTTAAAACTGGAAGATCAAGTGCAACAAATGATTATCGACGATATGATTTCTACAGGACATGCTCGCGCACTTCTAGGTATAGAAGATCCAGAGCTTCAAGTGACAACCGCTGCTCGGGTATTCGATGAAAAGCTCAGTGTCCGAGAGATAGAAAAAATAGTTAAGAATATTCAGAACGGAAAGGTAGAAAAGAAAAAAGAACAGCCAGTATATGATTTCATCTATACAGACTTAGAAGAAAGAATGAAAGCTGCTGTGGGAAGCAAGGTTTCCATCCATCAGAAATCAAAAGGAAAAGGAAAAATAGAGATAGAGTATTATTCAAAAGAAGATTTGGAACGGATAATAGATCTGATTACACACGCATAAAAGGAGATAATATTATGAACAGTACAGCCTTTGATTATATTTATCAGAACACTGGGATTTATATTGATCCAGCCTATCTGATTTTAGGATTATTACTTTTTGTATTAATATTAACAATTATAATAATTATATCATTATGTAAACTAAAAAAACTGTCCCGCAGATTAGAAAAGTTCATGAAGGGCAAAGATGTAGAAAGTATGGAAGATATTTTAATGGCTTCTATTACAAAGATGGAAGAGATTGATCAGACTAATCAGATTATGAAAGCAGAGATGAATGTCCTTCGGATAACCCAGAATATGACTTATCAAAAGTTAGGTATCGTAAAATATGATGCATTTCGTGAGATGAGTGGGGATTTAAGTTATGCTTTGGCTCTTTTAAATAAAGAAGATAATGGATTTATCTTAAATTCTGTCTATACTAGAGAAGGGGGATATTCCTATCTGAAAGAAATCATAAAAGGAGAGTGTAACACACTTTTATCAGAAGAAGAGCAAAAAGCTTTAGAAAAGGCAAAAAGCCATACTTGAAAAATACTACAGAGTGGTATATGATTAATCAAGAAATACACACAGAAAGATATAATGAATTAAAAATATTCAATACTAAATATGAGGAGAGTGGAATATGTTAGATATTAAATTTGTAAGGGAGAATCCAGAACTTGTAAAGCAAAATATTAAAAACAAATTTCAGGATCATAAATTGGAACTTGTAGATGAAGTTATTACATTAGATGCAGATAAAAGGGCCGCCCAACAGGAGGCTGACTCTCTGCGTGCGGAGAGAAATAAGCTTTCAAAACAGATTGGCGGACTTATGGGTCAGGGAAAAAAGGAAGAGGCTGAGGTTGTAAAGAAGCAGGTTGCCTCCCAGGCAGATCGTCTTGCAGCTCTTTCTGAAAAAGAAAAAGAGTTGGATGAAAAGATTTTGAAAATTATGATGACAATTCCAAATATCATTGACCCAAGTGTTCCCATTGGAAAGGATGACAGTGAGAATGTAGAGGTTCAACGCTATGGAGAGCCATTAGTTCCTGATTTTGAAGTTCCTTACCATACAGAAATTATGGAAAGATTCAATGGAATTGACTTGGATAGTGCTAGAAAAGTAGCTGGAAATGGATTTTATTACTTAATGGGAGATATTGCAAGACTTCACTCTGCAGTGATTGCCTATGCTCGTGATTTTATGATTGGCCGGGGATTTACTTACTGTGTGCCTCCATTTATGATTCGTAGCAATGTAGTCACAGGTGTTATGAGTTTTGCAGAAATGGATGCCATGATGTATAAGATTGAGGGAGAGGATTTGTATCTTATCGGAACAAGTGAACATTCCATGATTGGAAAATTTATTGATACTATTCTTCAACCAGAAAGTCTGCCTCAGACATTGACCAGTTATTCTCCTTGCTTCCGAAAAGAGAAAGGAGCTCACGGTCTGGAGGAGAGAGGCGTATACCGAATTCATCAGTTCGAAAAGCAGGAGATGATTGTAGTCTGCGAGCCAGAAGACAGTCCTATGTGGTTTGATAAATTATGGCAGAATACAGTAGACTTGTTCCGCTCTTTAGATATTCCAGTGAGAACTCTGGAATGTTGCTCTGGTGATTTGGCAGATCTGAAAGTAAAATCAGTAGATGTGGAGGCGTGGTCTCCAAGACAGAAGAAATATTTTGAGGTGGGAAGCTGTTCCAATCTGGGAGATGCGCAGGCACGGCGACTAAAAATTCGTATCAACGGAGAAAAAGGAAAATATTTTGCGCATACATTAAATAATACAGTTGTTGCTCCACCGCGAATGTTGATTGCATTTTTGGAAAATAATCTGAATGAAGATGGAACTATAAATATTCCAGAAGCACTTCAACCTTATATGGGTGGACAAAAGTTAATAAAATAAGAAAATGGTTCACATAATATGTGGAAAAGTGCGTAATTATGTGGATAACTTTTAGCAAAATGTACAGTTTTATGGGAAAAGTTGTAGTTTTGCAGAATTCTTATTTTAAAGGAGGTGGATATAATGCATGAATATTTGAGAGCAGTAGGTTTTAGTGAATTAAAAGATAGGGAAGAATTAAATCATCTGCTTGATCTTGTGGAAGAGAGTTATCAAAGCGAAAGAACCTCCGGGAATTGGAATGGAATTGATTTTTCGGAACGGAAAAAAGAGTTTGCCCCAGGCATGGGTATTATCCTACGGGGTGAGTATGACGGACAGGGAAATTATCGACGAGAATACTATTTTCCCTATTTTCATGGAAAACAGGAAAAGTTTTATGAAAATGTGACAGTGGAACGTCATGCAGAAAAAGAGTCTTATGCAGGAGTCTGTGATGATCTGTCTCTAGGTGTATCAATTATTTTTTACGTACAGAATGTAGCAGATTTTCTGAACGAGAGACGACTAAACCAATTGTCTTCTTGTACAGTGACATTGAAATTTTCGGGACTTTCAACAAATGGGAAAATTTTACTTCCAGTTATAAAAAGTATGTCTGAGGAGGAAAATGCAGAGACAGTTTTGCAGCGTACAAAATTAATTCAAGCAGCCAGAGAAGGTGATGAAGAGGCCATTGAAAATCTGACTTTGGAAGATATGGATATCTATTCTATGATTTCCAGAAGAATCTCACAGGAAGACATTTTTTCAATTGTGTCTACATACTTTATGCCTTATGGAGTAGAGTGTGATCATTATAATGTACTGGGTGAAATTCTAGAATGTGAGTTGGTAGAAAATAGTCTCACTAAAGAGAAGATCTATGTACTCACGATTGAAAGTCATGACTTGGTATTTGAAGTTTGTATCAATCAAAAAGATTTATTAGGGGAACCCCAGGTAGGACGTCGGTTTAAAGGTGTCATGTGGCTGCAGGGAGAGATTATTTTTCATGTATAGATCATGAATGGTACAAAAATAAATCAAATGTAAGAAATGAAATAGACAGATCGATGTGATTGTCTATTTCATTTTTCTTTATTTTCTTATATTATGTTAGAAAGCAAAAAAGATAGGGGTCATGACTTATAAAAGCTAAAGACAGATTACATCATATAAGACAAAAAAGAATTCAGAGGATTCAAAATTATATCCAAAAGAAACCAATACATAGAGTGATTCAGAAAAAGACTTTGGGTGGAATCATTTTTGTTTCTTGTTATATACTTATCCAGACATGCAGCTCAAAAAAGGAGCAACAGATTTCTATTGATAAAAATACAGTGATTGCAAATGAACCGATTGAGCTTACAACAACACATATCAGACATTCAGATATAAGCAGTTGTACTTGGTATGTGGGAAAAAAAGAAGTTTCCAGGGGAACAGATCTTGTTTTCTACAAACCCTCAGAAGAGGATGCAGAAAATTTTATACGGGTACTAATAACTTTAAAAGATGGAACTTCCTACGAAGATTCTGTCTATTTTAGTACACTACCTGTTATGTATATTGAGAGTGAGATATCATATGAAAATGTAAGAAAAGAGGAATATACATCTGCTTTCATGAGGCTAACCGGGGATAAAAACTATCTTCCATCAGAATTATATCATGGAAAAGCAGAGATTCATCTCAGAGGTAATACGACAAGTGAACTCACTAAACGTCCTTTTAAATTAAAGTTAGAGGAGAAAACAAATCTTTTGGGACTGGGAGAGACAAAACATTGGGTACTCTTGGCAAATGCAATTGACTCCACTTTACTTCGAAATAAGCTTGTTTATGATTTTTCAGGAGATATAGGGGCTGACTGTCATATGAACTCAGAAAATGTGACTTTGATTTATAATGGAGAGTATCAGGGTGTCTATCAGCTTTGTGAGCAAGTTCGTGTAGGTGAGAGTAGCGTAAATATTTTTGACTGGGAAGATATAGCAAATAAGATAGCAAAAAAAATTTCTCTGGATCTGAAATATGAAAAACAGATCATGGTAGAGGAACAATTGTTGATTGAAACACTTTTGGAAGAAGATTTGTGTTCTGATTTTTCCTGGATGAAGACACATTCCTACGATTTTCCATCCTTGAAAAAGCTGAATGAGACAGAGGATAGAGATATTCAGACGAATTTTAATTTAGAAAACTATATTAATTTTGATAGTCTTCCAGATCCTACTGGCGGAGTGCTGTTGGAAATGGATTTTTACCATAAAGAAGATGCAAATTTGAAGACTTGTTATTCTCTTCCTATATATTATAATGAACCATTTGCTGGCGACACTTATTCAAAGTTAAATGCTTATATAAGAGAACAGATTCAAGTATTGGAATATGCACTTCACGATACAGATTTCACATATCATAATGAATCTCCACATTATCAGGTAATAGGAGAAGGATGGTTTGACTGGCAAGATTCATTTCAGCAGGTAGGTGTGAAGTACAAAGCTATAGATTTTTATTCTGGAGTGTTTGATGGAGTTCATTATTCAGAATTAATAGATATGGATTCTCTTATAGTAAATTTTTTGGTCTGTGAATTTACAGTAAATTGGGATAGTATGAAAAATAGTGTGTTCTTATATAAAGATATTGAAGGTCCTTTTTATATTAGTCCTGCCTGGGATTATGATTGGGCCTGGGGAAACAGCAATTTTGGCCTTAATACCTGGGATCCAAAAATCTGGCAGACAACAGATGAATTTTTTGCAAATGAAGAATATTACCAGACTGTTCAATGGAATAGATATCTGATACGCGATCCTTATTTTCTGACACTTGCTTATGAAAAATATTGGCAGATTAGGGATACAGTAATTGAAGATCTGATACGTGATAGTGGAAAAATCGATCAATATGCAGAAAAGCTTAAACTGGCGGCAGATGCAAATGATGAGAAATGGGGCGGTAGTATGGGATCTTATGAAGGCCAGAAATTTGATGAAGGTATAGATTCTTTGAAATCTTTTATGAAACAAAGAGTAGAATGGCTGGATCTCCAATTTGCTTCTGTTGAAACTTTACGGAGTTCTCTTGGCTATTATATGGTATCAGATGATCTTGCTGTGGAACCGGTAGATACTATTTCACAGAAAGGAATGAATGTGGTGACAGTTCATGTATTATTACCAGAGAATGAATGTACAGAATACCCGAAGAGTATGTCTTTTCAGCTTAATGGGACTCATTTTTATACAGCAAATGTAGTAGATGGAACTGCAAAAATTTTGATTCCAGACTGTGATTTGAGGGAAGAAAAGGGAGCCTTGAATACAGTCCAGGTACGTGCTTTGGATGAGAAAGGGGAATATATGATAAATCCTGAAGGGACTGTAACAGGAGATTATAGGAACGGGATTTCAAATTATGTGTGTTTTTTGAAGGATGGTGTAACGTAGTGCTGTATGATAAAGATATAAGAGAACCCTTATTTGATTATCTGGAGGAACGATACGGCAAAGTCCGTATTATTGAAGAGAAGCAGATGGGAAGATCTAGAGCAGATATTGTGATGGTTCTTCCAGGAGAGATTGCAGGAGTTGAAATAAAAAGTGATGCGGATACTTATACGAGATTAGAACGGCAAGTAAAGGATTATGACAAATTTTTTGACAAAAATTATGTGGTGGTAGGGTCTACCCATGCAATGCATATTGAGGAACATGTACCTGAATATTGGGGGATTCTTTCAGTAGAGTGGCTGGATGAACGGGTGGATTTCTATACAATCAGAGAAGCAGCCAAAAATCCGAAGTTAAAAAGGAAATGTAAGATTCAGATTCTCTGGCGGCCGGAGCTGGCTCATATTCAGGAACTGTGCAGTATGCCTAAGTATGCGCAGAAAAGTAAAGACTTTGTAAGAAATAAGATTGTAGAGCAGGTACCAGAAGAGATTTTGGACAAGATGATAAGTGAAGAGCTGTTTCAGAGAGATTATACGGAAATTAAAGAGAGGATTGGAGAATTTCGGAGGGAAAGAAGAAAGAGAAAACAGAGGAATTTATAACCTCTAGAGGTTATAAATCTAAAATATAACCTCTAGAGGTTATAAATCTAAAATATAACCTCTAGAGTGAATAAAACTTGATTCTTAGTTTATGAGAATATATAATTTGCTTAGGACAATATGAAGTGACCCCACATTTGTAGCAACGTGGATTTACCTGTATACTAGAGTTTGTTAAGAACAATGGTAACAGGGATTACCGCATACAAAAGGAGGC
>CAJTAT010000003.1 GCA_910574475.1 Clostridia bacterium
GAATATAGAAACTATTTGAAAGATGCTGCATAAAAACTCTGCCAGTCCTCTTTGCGACTGGCAGGTAAAAATTTTTATTTTTTAACTGTCAACTTGACAGGGAGCGGTTCATAAAATCACAGTTTGTCGGCTTTGTTTTATTTCATAAGGTTTTAAGGCAAACGCCCACCAAATAAAAAAAACGGCGTGTGGTGGGCGGTATTGCTGTGCCCGAAAAGACTTAACAGACACTCTCCAGACCTGTTTTAGAGGTTGGAGGGTTTTTTATGTTCTTTTTTCTGGCAGTAATCTATCTGCTCATGCAATGCAGAGTATATCCATACATAGCATATCGGGGATTGGCAGGAAGCCAGTTAAAAAAATCCCTGCCCACGTAACGCTGCTTCTCACCATGAAACCAGAAGTAGAATCTCCACTTAACAGAATTATGATTACTTATAACCGTAGAGGTCACAGAGCCTTTGCGGTTTTTCTTTTGTCGTTTTTTATCGGAATGTGCCGCAGGGCTGTTTCTGCTATTGGATGCCGTTCGCCGCCTTTCCAATCTGAATTTTAGCATTTTCAAAAATTTCAGATTGGAGGAAAAAAGAATGGCATACAACAACGGACGGGAGAACAGGAAATGGCTTATCTGGAAAGAAGCCGAGGAAAAAATATTGAGGGAACACGGAGTGGATGAAACTATCATTGAACAAATCCGCACAGACGACAGAGCAGACTTCAATTCCAACAGGCGGTTTTACTATTGGACAAGCGACTTCGGCGAATACCTTGAGGGGATGGCAGACAAAGAACAGAATACAGAGGTAAAGACTGTTTCTGATTTGCTGGATGAAATTGAGGACGAAACTCTGTATCGGGCATTGCTTGCGGTGGACAGGCGTACTCTGCAAATCATCCTGTTGAAAATGCAGGGCTATTCCACAAAGGAAATTGTCCCGCTTGTCGGATTGACAACAGGGGCTATCTATGCAAGATTAGACCATCTGCGGAAAAAGCTGCGAAAGATTTTATAATCAGCTAATAAAGACAGCTTTTTTACGGGCTATTGGGTGGCGGATAAAATTCCCCCGCCTAATTATAAAAATTGATGTATAAAATTCCTGTCCACAGGGAATACTAAAAAGTTTACCCAAAATCTTGACATGGGTGCAGCCGCTATGGTATTCTAAAATACCCGTGAGGGAATTGGAAGATTGAAAATTAAATAGCACATAGATGGAAGAATGGAATGTCAGCCAACGGACAAGACTGACCGCCGCCGAAAGTATGCTGCCTTTTTCGGCTGGCGTATGGCAGCATGGTTTTGAATTTCAAAGCCGTTACATAGCATTGCGAATCCGAGCAGGAGAAAACACTCCTGTCATTCGTGGTGCGGTGTGGCGGCTTTTTCATTTATCCAAAAGTCAAAAGAAATCAAATCCAGAACGGAGGTGCAGGGACATAGGATTTTCTTTTCGGAGGGTAAGACAGGCGTTAAGAATACCGCTGCACAGGAAAAATGCTCTGCGGCATTGTCCACAGAGATAGCGAGCATCGGATTGTGTAAGCCACAATCCAATCCACAGCCTAAAGGCGTGTGGACTTCTCTCAGGGGACAGCCCCTGTTTACCCCGAAAAAAGAAAAACCAGACTGGAGGATTGAGCAAAATGAGCAAAGAAAAATCAGAAAAGGGCGTGCGGAATGTCCCGATTACCGTCCGATTGAACGAGGGAGAACATGAAAAATTAAAGCAGTGCACCGCCGCTTGCGGTCTGTCCGCTGCCGAATTTATGCGCCAGTTATGCAAGGAAAACGCCCCGCAGCCGAAGCCAAAAACCGAGTTTTGGGCACTGTTAAACAAGCTCTATGAAGTGCATGACGCTTTCAAAAAGTGTGTCCCATACTATCCAACCGCCACTGAAATCTGTAAGGAGATTGAGGATTTTATCTTAGAACTGCAACAGAAAACAACTCTCCCACAACGGTTCAGCATAGAAGAATTGACAGAACAGGGGGCGGTCTGATATGGCGGTAACGAGCCTATGGCATGTCAAAGGGAGCATAAAAGACGTGATTGACTATATAGAAAATCCAGAAAAGACCGTGCCGAATGAAGATATGCAGGACTTCTTTGACGTGTTCTCCTATGTGAAAAATCCGTCAAAAACAAATGAGGGCGAGTATGTTTCCGCTATCAACTGTTTGAAAGAAACCGCATTACAGCAGATGATTTTGACAAAGAAGCAGTACCAAAAGACAGGCGGATATATCGCATGGCACGGCTACCAGAGCTTCAAGCCAGACGAGGTAACGCCCGAACAGTGCCACGAAATCGGATTGAAACTGGCAAGGGAAATGTGGGACGATAAATACCAGATAATCGTTGCCACCCACCTTGACAAAGGACATCTCCATAATCATTTCTGTTTTAACTCCGTTTCTTATCTGGATGGGAGCAAATATAATTACTCAAAATCCGAACAGAAACGGCTAAGGGAGGTGTCCGACCGCTTATGCCGAGAGTACAGTTTATCGGTGATTGAAAACCCCAAGAAAGCCCCTGCAAGACCGCTGTATCTGGACGAAAAAAGCGGAAAGCCGACACGGTACAACGTCTATCGGGAGGATTTAAGGGAAGCAATCAACGGGAGCAGGAATTTACAGCACATGATGAAATACCTTGCCGATAAAGGATATGAGGTTGATTTTTCGGGCAGCCATTGGAAAATGAAGCTGCCGCAGTACAAGCATTTCACAAGGTTAGACACGCTTGATGAACGGCTAACCCCCAATTTCATACGGTCATGTTTAGGCGGGGCTTCCCGATATGGAAACTACAAAGCAAGGATTTCCTACTCCCCGCATATGCCAGAGCAGTACAAAAACGCATGGAAACCACACCAAAAAACCACGGGGATTTTAGCATTGTACTATTACTGGTGCTATCAGTTGGGGATATTCCCCAAAGGCACGGACTACAAGCCGACAAGCCCGATGATGAAAGAGGAGCTTCGGAAACTGGACGAGATTACCGCACAGGTGCGGTATATGTCAAAGCATAACATCTCCACCCTCTCCGACTTACACGCCGACAGGGAGCAAAACCAGAGTGAAATGAATAAACTTATCGACTACCGCCAGCACTTGCGGAATAAGGTACGCCGTGCCACACCAGCCGAAAAAGAAACACTCCGAGCCGAAAAACAGGGCGTGACGGAGCGGATAACGGAGCTTAGGAAGCGGCTGAAATATGCAGACGGGATTGAGAAACGCTCCGCCCACATTGATGACTGCTTAGACCAAATCCATGACACGATGGAAAATCAGCGTCCAAACCGACAGAAACAGCTAATTAAAACAGACCGCAGGAGGGAGGAATCATTGCGATGAGCAGACTGTCCGAGGAAGAAATACAGGCGATTATGGAGGAATACAAGGACATCCCTATGGTAAATCCAGATAAAATATATCCCCCTCTGCCGCCTGTCCAGAACGTCACGCCCCTTGTCCGCATCCCAGAGCCGATGAGCATTACCGAGAAAATCGGCGGCACGGAATACACCGTCAACGCCCATTTCCGAAAAGACGGGCGGGATTTGCTTGCAACGCTTACAGATATTTTTCGGCGCAGCGCACAGGGATATGGATTTTATGATGAGAATTGGGGTGATAACGACGGGGAATAACAGGCAGCGGAAAAATTATCGCTTTAAAGCGTTGAAGTTTAAGGGCAGATGTGGTACACTGTACCTACACTTCACAATACCGTGTCTGCTGTCGGAAAGGAAAGCTTTATGAAAAGACAGCAGGAAGAATTCACGGCATTATATTGTAGATTAAGCCAAGATGATGGGCGGGAAGGTGAAAGCAACAGCATTGTAAACCAGAAAGAATATCTGATGAAATACGCAAAAAAACACGGTTTCCCTAACCCGAAATTCTATGTGGACGACGGCTATACGGGTACGAATTTTGACCGCCCAAGCTTTAAGGAAATGTCGGCGGACATTGAAAAAGGGCTTGTAAAGACCGTCATTGTCAAAGACTTATCACGCTTCGGCAGGAACTATATTGAGGTCGGCTCTTACTCCGAAATCATCTACCCCGAAGCGGGCGTGAGGTTTATCGCCATCATGGACAACGTGGACACGGGCAGCCTTGAGAGCAACGAATTTGCCGCCTTTACCAACCTTTTTAATGAATGGTATCCCAAAAGCACGAGCAAAAAGGTAAAGGAAGTCAAGAAAGCGAAAGGGCTTGCGGGGGAGCATTTGGGCGCACCGCCCTACGGATATTTGCGTAATCCAGATGACAAGACCCGTTGGCTCGTAGACGAGGAAGCGGCGGCAGTCGTCCGCAGGATATTCTCACTCTGTATGCAGGGAAAAGGCGTGTCAGCCATTGCCACAGCCCTCTGGGAAGATAAAGTGCTTACACCGTCAGCCTACAAGGTGTCAAAGGGAATCGGCGTTGCAAAAAAATCGGAACATCCCTATAACTGGGAAACGTCCGTGATTGCATCCATTCTGGAAAATGTGGCATATATCGGCGTGACGGAAAGCTTTAAATCCACCCGTTTAGGCTTTAAGAGCAGGAAACGCATCCCAACCGCAAAGGACAGGCGGACGTATATCGAGGACGCCCATACCCCCATCATTGACAGGGATATGTGGGACAAAGTTCAGATGATACGGGCAAACAAACGCAGACCGACCAAAAGCGGAACGACAAGTATCTTTTCGGGGCTGCTCTATTGTGCGGATTGCGGGGCAAAACTCAGCTTAGCCACGGCAAACGGATATGCGCATTTCCGCTGTTCCATGTATAAAAGGACGAGCAGGGCAAAGGAATGTACGCAGCACTATATCCGAGAGGACGCATTAAAACAGTTGGTCTTGAAACAGCTTCAGCAGTTCCTGTCCTATTTACAGCAGTTTGAGCGTGTGTTTATCCGACAGCAGATTGACGCCACCCTTGCGGAACGTCGATACGAGTTGTCCGCAAAGCAGAAACAGATAGAAAAGGACGAAAAGCGGATAAAGGAGCTTGACCGCCTGTTCCGTAAAATCTATGAGGATAATGTCAACGGAAAGCTGAATGACGAACGCTTTTACAAGCTGTCGGACGGATATGAAGCCGAGCAGGAACAGCTAAAGCAGGAAATCGAAGCCTTGACAGCCGAAGTCAGCGAAGCCGACACAGAAGCGACCAATGTCGCCAAGCTGATAGCCGTCACCAAGAAATACACTCGCATCGATGAGCTGACGCCCGAAATCCTAAACGCATTTGTGGATAAAATCGTAGTCCATGAGCGTGAGAAAAAGGACGGGAAACGGACACAGAAAATTGACATCTACTATTCCTATGTCGGGATTGTGGACATCCCCACGGACGAGGAAATGCGGGAAATGGAACGGGAATATATGCAGCGTACCAAGCGTCAAACCGCCTAAATACAGGCGTGGCAGGAGAAAATCTATGCTCCTGCCGATACATATCTATTTTTTATCCCTATCTGGTTTAGCTCATAATTGAATGGTTGTGATTTGAACAGGCACTTGACATTTTTGTGAGGAGACAGCAAAATAAAGACATGAAAATAATTACAGTCAAAGAAAACGAAGCGAATCAACGTCTGGATAAATTCCTTGCAAAATATATGGACAAGGCTCCAAAAAGCTTTTTTTATAAAATGCTTCGAAAAAAAAATATTACACTGAATAAAAAGAAAGCAGATGGAAGTGAGCGGCTAAAAGCAGGTGATGAGATCCGCATGTTTCTCTCAGAGGAGACTATAGAGGGCTTTTCCAGCCATCGGGTATATACCAAAAATCAAAAGGGAATGAAACAGTGTGGGCCGGAGATTATCTATGAGGATCAACACATCATTCTTCTGAATAAACCGGCTGGATTGCTGTCTCAAAAAGCAAAACCAGAAGATATTTCTCTGGTAGAGCAGTTGACTTCTTATCTGGTAGAATCTGACCAGCTAAGTAAAGAGGATATGCGAAGCTTCCGGCCAGGGATTTGTAGCCGCCTGGATCGAAACACTAGTGGACTGGTTGCAGCTGGAAAGAGCCTTGCAGGGCTTCAGGCTATGAATGAATTGATCCGGGAACATGGAGTGCGCAAATTTTATCGGTGTATCGTGATTGGTGATTTGGACACCCCCCAGCGGGTAGAGGGGTGGTTAAAAAAGAATGAGGCAACAAATCAAGTGACAATTTTTCAAAGGGAGCAAAAAGACAGTCGTTTTATCTGCACAGAATATCTTCCCCTGGAAAAGCTTTCTTTTGGAGGAAAAGATTATACGTATCTGGAAGTAAATCTTATCACAGGACGTTCTCATCAGATTCGTGCTCATCTGGCTAGTATGGGCCATCCACTGATCGGCGATACCAAGTACGGAAATACTCGGGCAAACCAATATTTTTTGAAGCAATTTGGCTTACAACATCAGCTCCTTCATGCATTTCGCCTGGAATTTCCGGCTTTGAGTGGAACATTGGAGACACTTTCAAAGAGACAGTTTACAGCACCACTTCCAGCATTGTTTGTGGAGATCTTGAAGTGGGCGGAAAGGTAATATTATGCAAGAGACCAATATTCTTCCTGCTACCTGGAGAGAATGGGTAGCACAGGGTGGGGGACAACCAGATTTTGTATATGTAATTGGAGACGCCTATGTGGATCACCCTTCTTTTGGACCGGCCATTATCAGCCGTGTGCTTAAGAGTCAAGGCTATACAGTGGCTGTGATCTCTCAACCGGATTGGAAAGAGAAAGCGAGTATACAGGTGTTTGGTGAGCCCAGGCTCGCTTTTCTTGTGTCTTCTGGAAATATGGACTCCATGGTGAATCACTATACAGTATCGAAAAAGCGTCGTCATACGGACGCCTATACCCCAGGGGGTGTAATGGGAAAGCGCCCAGATCGGGCAACGATCGTATACAGCAATTTGATTCGGCAGACCTATAAAAGGGTACCGATTGTACTGGGAGGAATCGAAGCCAGTCTTCGCAGGTTGGCCCACTATGATTACTGGTCTGACAGTTTAAAGCGTTCGCTCCTTTTGGACAGCGGAGCAGATCTCATTTCCTATGGCATGGGGGAGAGGTCAATTGTAGAAATTGCAGACGCTCTGGCAAGTGGGATTGATATACAAGATATCACCTTTATTGATGGCACAGTCTATAAGGCGAAATCAACAGAAGATATCTATGATGCCATCTATCTTCCAGATTTTGAAACGATTCAGACAGATAAAAGGGAGTATGCAAAAAGTTTCTGGATGCAATACCAGAATACAGATCCCTTTCATGGGAAACGTTTGGTTGAGAAATATTCGGAGCATTTGTATGTAGTTCAAAATCCGCCGTCCAAGCCATTGACACAGGAAGAAATGGATGCAGTCTATGATTTGCCCTACAGCCGGGTCTGCCATCCTTCTTGCCTGGAAAAAGGAGAGATTCCGGCCATTGCTGAGATACAATTCAGTCTGGTCAGTAACCGAGGATGCTTTGGCGCCTGCTCTTTCTGTGCACTGACCTTTCATCAGGGCAGGATCCTTCAGACCCGAAGTCATGAATCAATCTTGCAGGAAGCCAGGCAGATAACAAAAGATCCAGAATTTAAGGGCTATATCCATGATGTGGGCGGGCCTACGGCGAACTTTCGCTATCCAGCCTGTGAAAAACAGCTATCTCATGGAGTCTGTAAGGAGAGACAATGCCTTTTTCCAAAGCCCTGTAAGCACCTGAAAGCAGATCACACAGATTATCAGGAGCTTTTGAGAAAATTGAGAAACCTTCCAAAAGTAAAAAAAGTTTTCATTCGCTCAGGGATTCGGTTTGATTATGTTCTGGCAGATTCAAATGCTTCTTTTTTGCGAGATTTGTGTGAATACCATGTGAGCGGGCAGTTGAAAGTTGCTCCTGAACATGTGTCGGATAAGGTTCTCTCAAAAATGGGCAAGCCCTCCAACTCTGTCTATGAAGATTTTTGCCAGAAGTATAAAAAAATGAATGAACGTTTGGGAAAAAAGCAGTATTTAGTGCCATATCTGATGTCTTCTCATCCAGGCTCGACCTTAAAGGAAGCGATTGAACTGGCAGAGTATTGTCGGGATCTGGGATATATGCCGGAACAAGTTCAAGACTTTTATCCCACGCCCTCTACAATTTCCACCTGTATGTATTATTCAGGCCTGGATCCTCGAAATCTGGAACCAGTATATGTGCCCAAAAATCCTCATGAAAAAGCCATGCAGCGGGCATTGATTCAATACAGGGATCCCAAAAACTATGAGTTGGTAAAAGAGGCATTGATCAAAGGTGGGCGCAAAGACTTGATAGGTTTTAAATCCAAATGCCTCATACGGCCCAAGGAGAAATGTAGTAATCAGGAGAACAGCAAAAAGCAGATAAGAAATAAAAAGACAAAAACGATACGTAATATTCATAGAAGACCAAATTGCTCCCAAAAGAAGGGATGAATATATGTGTGTTACGGTAAAAATGTTTAAAAAAGGTTAAAATTTACTTAAATTTTATCAAATGGGATTGACAAACTGGGCAGAAGGAGTAAAATGTTTTGGGTAGCACAAGTATTAAAAATGTGCAAAAGCCCAAGAGGCATGTATTTAAAGAAAAGAGAGGGGAAGAACTATGAAAAAAATTGTAAGTAGCTTATTGATTCTTTGCATGACAGTTGCATTGGTTGGCTGTGGTGGCAAGGAGCAGACCGTAACCTATCAGAATGAGACAACAGATAGCGGCTTGACTGTAACAGAGACCATGACTATGGAAGCTAAGGGCGACAAGATTCAGAAGATCACACAGTCCTTTAAAGTAGACATGTCTGGATTTGATGCAAGTCAGCAGACCTTACTGGTTGAAGCTTATGACGCTCTGGCTGAACAGTACAATTCTGTAGAGGGTGCGAGTGCTACTGGTTCCTCATCAGACGGTTCTTACTCCCTGGATGTTACCATTGATACAACAGGGGATGCAGTATCTCAGCTGGCTGAGTTGGGTATTCTGGAAGTAGACGGAAATGCCAAGGGAATCTCTTTGAAGAAGACAGTTGCAGGCTTGGAAGCAAGCGGCTACACTCTGGTAGAGTAGTAAGGAAGAAAAAAGTGTTTCAGAAGTATGTATAGTAATACTTCTGAAACACTTTTTTATTACAACATAAATTTTTCGATGATCTCTGCTATTCCAGAATGATTGTTGTCCTGCTCTGTAATGTATACTCCATAAGGGTACATCTCAGGGCGCGAATTTTTCATAACGCAGGGAGTTTTGACAGCCTGGAGCATGGTGATATCATTTTCTGCATCACCGGCTGCAAGAGTATTTTCAAACGGTACGTTTAAATAGTTACTGATAAAACGGACGCCGCTTCCTTTATTGACTCCCTCTGGGAGAAATTCAAGATACATATCGCAGGAAAAGAACATGTCTAAATGGTTCTTTTGGGACCATGGTACCATGTGATCCCGGAATTTTTCCAGATGGCTTTTGTCATGGAGATCGATAAATAAGATTTTGATGGGATCAAAGTCTAATACATCCATGACATTTTCCACGATCTTATAGGAGACAAGGGTAGAGCTGGAATAATACTGAATTTCTTCATTGTCGTGTTCGCACAATACTTCCGTTTTGGAGTAAGTCTGAGGGTGAATTCCAAATTTATAGGCCTCATCAAATGCTTCACGAATACAATCTCTGTGCACACCTTTGTAAAAGATGGTTTCCTTTGTGTGAGAATCGTAAATCAATGCGCCATTTGATGTAATGGCGTAACAACCAGGTGTGGTGAGTCCAAGCTTTTCTATCTGTTTTGCTGTGCTGGGCAGAGGACGCCCTGTAGTTACGACAATTGCATGTCCCATTTCTGTAGCTTGGTGAATAGCTTCCAGATTTTTGGAAGTAATATCTTTGGAATCTGTGAGCAGTGTTCCATCCAGATCGACAAATAAAATCTTCTTTTCCATAACATACTCCTTTTATCGAAACTTTAATAAAAGCGTCCCTATTATAGCATAGCCAGCAGGGAAAGTGTAGCTTTTTTAGGTATAGTTTTTTTGATTTTTCTTAATACTAAGTGAAAGCGAAAGAAAATGAAAATCAGGAGGTGCCTGGAATATGGGAGAAAAACTATCCAAAAACTTGAATGAGAATGTGTTCCATTTGAACAATATTCTGAATTTGGATACGAATTTTGATATTATCCGTAAGGGAATTACCATAGCAGGAAAAGATGCTTGCATCTATTTTATTGATGGATTTCTGGAAGAGGCAATTATGGAAAAACTTCTGGAATTTTTCTATAAGATGAAGCCAGAAGAATTGCCAATGACAGCGAAACAAATGATTGATCACGTAGTACCTTACGTGGAGGTTACAGCTATTGAGGAGAAAGATTTATTGTTACAGAGTCTTCTTTCAGGTATTACCTGCCTTCTCATTGATGGCTATGAGACCTGCATAGGACTGGATTGTCGCTCTTACCCTATGAGAGGAGTGGACGAACCTTCGAAAGATAAAGCGCTGCGGGGATCCAAGGACGGTTTTGTGGAGACAGTTGTATACAATACAGCCCTCATTCGCCGGAGGATACGAAGTCCCAAGCTATCTATGGAGATTTTAAATGCAGGAAAAACTTCAAGGACAGATATTGTTCTATGCTACATGGAGGATCGGGTGGACAGAAAACTGTTGCGGGAGATTCGGGGGCGAATCAATGCTATCAAAGTAGATGCCCTGACCATGAATCAGGAAAGCCTGGCAGAGTGCATATATGAGCGAAAATGGTTTAATCCTTTTCCAAAATTTAAGTTTACAGAGCGCCCTGATGCTGCTTCCGCAGCTGTTTTAGAGGGAAATATAGTTGTTTTGGTGGATAATTCTCCCCAGGCTATGATTGTTCCTACCTCCATATTTGACATTGTGGAGGAGGCAGATGATTATTATTTTCCACCGATTACAGGTTCCTATCTGCGATTATCAAGATTTGTGATTGCGCTTATTACCTTACTGCTGACACCTGTGTTTTTATTATTATTTCAAAATCCCCAATGGATTCCACCCTGGCTGGAATTTATTCAAATCAAAGATGCGATCAATGTCCCAATTATTTGGCAGTTTTTAATGCTTGAGTTGGCAATTGACGGCTTGCGATTGGCAGCTATCAATACTCCAAGTATGTTGAGTACACCTTTAAGTGTGGTGGCTGGTATTGTTCTGGGGCAATTTACCGTGGACTCAGGCTGGTTCAACGCAGAGATTATGATGTATATGGCATTTGTAGCCATTGCTAACTATACACAATCCAGCTACGAATTGAGTTATGCTTTGAAATTTATGCGTCTGATTATGTTGGTGTTGACTTCTCTTTTTGATTTGTGGGGATTTTTGGCAGGACTGCTGATCACAATTGTGGCCATTGCCGGAAATAAAACCATTGCCGGAAAGAGCTATATTTACCCATTATTCCCACTGAATCTTCACCAGTTAAAAAAGCGGTTCTTGAGGATGAGGTTGAAAGAGTAAAATATTCTATAAAATATAGAGAGAATCCTGCTTTGAATCCTGCTTGGCAGGATTCTTTTTATTCACATTTAAGATATTTTGTGTTATACTAATATTTATGCGAATAAAGAGCAGGAAAGGATGAGGAGTATGGATGAAAATATTAGTTTTTCCGTACTGGAAATAGAAAAGACAAAAGATAAAAAGGTTATTCAAGATGCCTACCGCAGTCTGCTGGTAAAGGTAAACCCAGAAGATGATCCAGAAGGGTTTAAGCGTCTCAGAGAAGCTTACGAGACAGCCTGTACTTATGCAGATCAGCCAGAGCCATTGGAGAAAGTGCCGGAGACTCCTATGGAGCTTTGGATGGAGCGGGTAAAAAAAGTATATTTTTCTCTTTCTCACCGTCTAGATCCGGAAAGCTGGAAGGAGCTTTTGCAGGATGACCTCTGTCTGGATTTAGACAGTAGTGTGGAAGCTAGGGATGCTCTCCTTGGATTTTTGACAGACAGCTACCGACTGAAAACGGATATTTGGAAATTAATCGATAAGACCTTTAATCTGCAGGAGGAGCGGGAGGAGCTTTTGGAAAAGTTCCATCCGAATTTTATTGAATTTGTTATGCATCAGTGTCAGAGTGATGAGAACTTTCCTTTTGAACTCCTGGAAGGGGAGGATGATGCAGATTACGACACATTTTTGTACCATTATTACGAGCTTTGCCGTCAGAACGATAACGGAGATCAGGAAGCGGCCAGGAATACTTTGGAGACTATGAACCACATGCCCATACGTCATCCCTACCTTAAGCTTGAGACTGCCCGTTATAACAGGCTTGTAGATAATATTCCAGAGGCTGCCAAGATTGCTCATGAACTTTTTGAGACCATGGGTGAGGATATGCGTATTCTCGTATATGGTGGAGAGATTCTCTGGGATCATGGGGAAAAAGGGATTGCGGCAGAGAGTTTTGAAAAGATTCTTGAGGAATGTCCCACACATTATATGGCCAATAAATATATGGCTATGTACTGCCAGGAACAGGGAAACTATGAGAAAGCAAAAGAATACTGTGTGGAAGCTCTCCGGGTCAGCTCCCAGGAGGAAGCCCTTATGGAATGTATGCGTGGGATCAATCAGGAGCTTATGAGGATGTATGAGGAACAGGTAGAGAAGGGCGAGATTTCAGATGACAATGTTATGGAGCTGGGCTGGTGCTACCTTCAGAATGAGATGGCTGGAAAGGGGATTGAGCTTCTAGAAGGCCGGATAGTAGACGATAAGCACAGTGCAGAATATCACAATTTGCTTTCTAAATGCTATTTTGTGGAGAACCGGTTTGTAGATGCCGCCCAGGAAGCAAAAGACTGTATTCCTTGCATTGAGACAGAGGCAAAAGCCCGGGAAGAAGATGCGAAGGAAGGGGAAGAAGGAAAAGAGCAGACGAAAATCCCGGGACGGATTGCAGCAGCCTGTGAAATTATTGCGAAATCTCTTCATATGTTAGCTAAGGAGGAAGGCCTTCCTGTAGAAGACAGCGTTACCTACTATAAGCAGGCACTGGAAGCAATTGACAGAGCTTTAGAAAATGAACCAGAAGATCGAAATTATCGGATAGAGAAAATACAGATTCTGATGGATCAAAAGGAATACGAGAAAGCCACAGATGTATGCGATGAGATGATTGAGTCGGAACGAAGTGATTTCTATGCCTATGTACTGCGGCAGAAATGTTGCTTCGAGTTGCACAATGCTCAGGGAGTCGTAGATAATTTCTATAGCGCAAAGGATATTTATGACGGGTATCCAGAGATTTATGAGCTTGCCACAGACGTGTTTATCCGCTACAGTCAGTATGATGACGCCAGAGGAATCTTAAACCAGGCGAAGGAGGCAAATACAGGCAGCCCTAAATTGGACATTCTGAATCTGACGATCATGCGGGAGACAGCGGAAAAAGAGGATGAGTACTGGACAGCCTATGAAGAAGCCAATGAGCTGTTAAAAAAATTCAAGGAACACGCCGAAGAAGTATCCAAGAAGGATCAGGCAGAACTATATTATGAGGTAGCCCGGTGCTGTCGCGGCCTGGATCGGCAGAAGGAAGCCTTAAAGTACATAGAGGAAGCCTGTGGCCTGGATAATGATAAGCTTTATCGCTGGATACGGGCCAATACATTGGCTGATCTGAGAGAATACGATAAGGCTATGGAAGAGTATCTCATCTGTGCAAAAGAGTATGGCGACAATGAGGTAGTTTATGAAAATATGGCCCGTTGTTATGACAATATGGGCAACTGGCGAAAGGCTGTCTATTATTTCAAAAAGGTTCTAAAGGTAAATGAAGAGAATCCCAGAGCCAACAGCAGGATTGTGGATATTCTTACAGACAGACTGAAAGAGACGGGAGACCGAAAGTATTACGAAGAGGCTCTTCCCTTTGCCACTAGACAGATTGAGCTGGAACCCACGGCCTATTACTATATAGAACGAGGCCTTCTGTATATGGAGGCCGGCGTGTGGGAGCCTGCAGAGAAAGATTTTATAGAAGCGGCAAACTTAGAGCCAGATAATACTTATGCATACAACAATCGCGGGTGTATCTATAAATACCAGGAAGAGTATGAGAAGGCCATCGAGCTTTTTACAAAAGCCTTGGAAGTTATGGAGGAGAAGGAAACTCTGATTCCTTATGGCAATATGGGTGGCTCTTATGAGCGCATGTGCGACTATCAGAAGGCAGTAGAGTGGTATAAAAAAGGCAGTGAACAGTTCCCGGATAATAAGAGTATACGAAGAGATTTGATTCGTGTGTATAAAAAGATGGGCTGGCTTGAAAAGGCTTTGGATGCTATCAAAGAGCTTTATGGGGCAGATACTGCCGCCTATTATCTGTCGGCGGGAGAAGTCTATGTGCTAATGAAGCGGTATGACAAGGCATTATCCCTGTATCAGAAGGTACAGAAAAAGAAAGGGACAGATGCTTTTGATACAGATGCAGCCACTGCTTTCAGCCATATGGGAGATATTTATCTCTACTATAAAAAGAAGACAAAAAAAGCTCTGGATATGTACCAGAAAGCTTTAAACATTACAAAAAAGAGCGATGACAGTTATAGCCGTTATTGTAGAAATATTATGGAATGTTATCATGAGCTGGGAAAATCGGAGGAGGGGATTCCTTACCAAAAGCTGGCTTATGACGCCTGGATTGCAGAGTATGGCAGCATTGAGAATTATCTGAACAATTTATACTATCGGAGATCCCGTTTGTATGCTATGGGAGCTATGTATTACTATGTGGGGGACATGGAAAAGGCCAGAGAGTATTTTGACAAAATAGCTGGCGAATGTAAATGCCGTCACTGTAATTACAAGGAATGTGAAGATTATTGGGAGGCTATGGGATTCCTGAGGGAAGAAGAAGGCAGGTTGGAAGAAGCATTGAATTGTTACGAGAAGGCATGCAGGGAATCCAAGAGTAACAACTTAAGTATAGCCAAAGTAGAAAAGCTTACGAAGAAGCTTCGCAAGCGTTGACTGAATGAATAGACAGATTAGTAGAACTAGAGGAAAGAGACATGGTTATAGGAATTGATTTAGGAACTACAAATAGTTTGGTGGCATATTTTTCGGAGGATGGCCCTAAGATTATTCCCAATCGCCTGGGTAAGCATCTGACGCCGTCTATTGTCAGTGTGGACGAAAAGGAACAGATTTATGTAGGTGAGACTGCCAGGGAACGGGGACTTTTGTACCCCGGAACCACAGCCCAGGTTTTTAAGCGGAGTATGGGAAGCACGAAGAAGTTTGATCTTGCGCATAAGCAGTTCACAGCGGAAGAATTATCTTCGTTTGTGCTTCGCTCCCTGAAAGAAGATGCAGAAGAGTATTTAAAGGAAGAGGTCACAGAGGCAGTCATCAGCGTTCCGGCTTATTTTGACGACAAACGGAGAAAGGCCACGAAGCGGGCCGGGGAACTGGCAGGGTTGAAGGTGGAGCGTATTATCAGTGAGCCTACGGCAGCAGCCATTGCTTATGGGCTCTACGAGAAGACAAAGAACACGAAGTTTCTTGTCTTTGACCTGGGGGGTGGCACCTTTGATGTGTCTATCCTGGAATTGTTTCAAAATATCCTGGAGGTTCGAGCTGTGGCCGGGGATAATTACCTGGGAGGAGAGGATTTCACAGAAGTTCTGGAAAAATACTTTTTACAGAAGAAAGAAATCGATCTGGATTCCCTGGATGCTAAGACGAGAGGACTCATCCATAAGGCAGCGGAGGAGTGCAAGCTTGGTTTTACTGACAGCAGCAAATCTAAATTTGCCTGTATTATAGACGGCAAGGCTGAGGAACTAGAGATCTCTTTGAAAGAGTACGAAGAGCAGTGCGAACCACTTCTGGACAAGATACGAAAGCCTGTTCAAAGAAGCTTATCGGATGCTCATATTAAACTGGCAGATATTGATGTAGTTGTTCTGGTAGGAGGCGCCACAAGGCTTCCTGTGGTGAAGAACTTTATTGTAAAATTGTTCCGAAAATTTCCAGACACCTCCGTTCACCCTGACGAGGCTGTAGCTTTAGGAGCGGCAATTCAGGCAGCTATGAAGGAGCGCAACCAGGCAGTGAAGGAAGTGATTTTGACAGATGTATGTTCCTTTACTTTAGGCACAGAAGTGACGGTGAACCGTGGAAACGGTCGCTATGAGTCAGGTCATTATTGCCCTATTATTGAGCGCAATACAGTCATTCCAGCCAGTAGAACAGAGAGGTTCTATACCCTTCACGACGATCAGACAAAAATTACCATCAATATTCTCCAGGGAGAGAGCCGCTTTGCAGCCAACAACTTGCTCTTAGGAGAGCTTACAGTCAAAGTTCCCAAGAACCGTGCGGGAGAAGAGTCCGTAGATGTAACCTACACTTATGACATCAACTCCATTCTGGAGGTGGAAGTCAAGGTGATTTCCACAGGAGAGGTGAAAAAGCAGATTATCAAGAGTCAGGAAAATGAGATGACTGATGAGGAGATCAAAGAGCGCATGGAAGAACTGTCTTACCTGAAGATCCACCCCAGGGATCAGGAAGAAAACAAGCTGTTGCTCTTGCGCTGCGAGCGCCTGTACGAGGAGAGCATGGGAGACATGCGCCGGGTGATCGACAATGAGATCCGCAAGTTTGAGGAAATCCTGAATACGAGAGACCGGGGAAAGATTGAAGAAGGACGGGAAGAACTGAAGAGGGCCCTGAAGGAGATAGAAGAGGACTTTTAATCATAGATAAAAGGAGTAGGAAAAGTGTCGATTGAGATTGTACGAAATTATCTTCGTTCCTTTGGAATGGAGGAGCGGATTCAGGAATTTGAAGTGTCCAGCGCTACGGTGGAGCTGGCGGCTCAGGCGGTGGGCTGTGAGCCGGCCAGGATTGCAAAAACCTTGTCATTTAAAGTTGGAGAGGATCCGATTTTAATCGTAACGGCAGGAGACGCAAAGATTGACAACCGCAAGTACAAAGATAAGTTTGGTAAAAAGGCAGTCATGCTGTCGCCAGATGAGGTGGTCACTCTGATTGGCCATGCTATTGGCGGGGTCTGCCCTTTTGGAGTGCCAGAAACGGTATCTGTCTACCTGGATGAATCTATGAAACGATTTGAGACAGTGTTTCCTGCAGCGGGAAGCTCCAACAGTGCCATTGAGATGAATATGGAAGAGCTAAAGCAATATTCCAGGGCGAAGGAATGGGTAGATGTCTGTAAAGGATGGCAGGAGCAGGAAGTATGAGTCGGTATTTTCCCCTGTTTGTGAATTTGGAAGGGAAAAAGATCTGGATCTATGGAGCAGGAGAAATTGCATCCCGAAGAATTTCAGCCCTCTTTGATTTTGGCTGTGAGCTTACTGTGATTGCACCAAAAGCCTCAGAGAAGGTAGAGAGCCTCTTCAATACAGGAAAGCTTGTGTGGAGGCAGGAGGAGTATAGCCCCGGGGAGATTCCGGCGGACGTCTGTCTGATACTGGCTGCAACGGATCAGAAAGAGATCAATGCCCAGATTGGGGCAGAATGTAAGAAAAAAAAGATTCTTGTAAATGTGTGCAGTGACAAAAATCTCTGTGACTTCTATTTTCCTGGTTTGGCTGTCAATGGGAATCTTGTGGCAGGCGTGACGGCAGGAGGAGAAGATCACAAAAGGGCAAGGGCGGCAACAGAAAAAGTTCAAGCTGTGGTGAAAGAGATGTAAAGGGAGACGCATTGCACCTATTATAGAATATATGGTATAATTTGGATAGACCTTGTCGAGCAAAGTTCGCCAGGTCCACTGAGGGTAAAATAGAAATTTAAATTAGGAAAAGAGGTTTTCATCTTATGAAAATGAACATACGGCCCCGTCGTCTTCGGACAGGTGCTTATCTGCGTAAAATGGTCCGTGAGACGCGAATGGACAAGAGCTCTCTGATTTATCCTATGTTTATTAAGGAGGGAGCTGGACTGGAGGAAGAAATTCCAACCATGCCGGGACAGTATCGCTACAGCATTGATCGGATGCCCTATGCCCTGGAAAAGCTTCAAAAGGCAGGGGTAGGCAGCGTCATGTTCTTTGGAATTCCAGAGCATAAAGATGCCTGCGGCAGCGGCGCCTATGCAGAGGATGGTATTGTACAGAAAGCATTTCGGGAAGCGAAAAGTAAGTTTCCAGATCTCTATTGTATCGGCGATATATGTATGTGTGAATATACCTCCCACGGTCACTGTGGAATCCTGAATGGCGAGTACGTGGATAATGATAAGACTTTAGATTACCTGGCAAAGATTGCCCTTTCTCAGGTACAGGCTGGAGCAGATATGGTAGCTCCTTCCGATATGATGGATGGACGTGTGGGCGCTATCAGAAGCATGTTGGATGCCAATGGATTTTTAGAAACTCCCATAATGTCCTATGCAGTAAAGTATGCCTCCGCCTTCTATGGTCCTTTCCGGGATGCGGCAGGTAGTGCTCCAGCCTTTGGCGACCGCAAGTCCTACCAGATGGACTTCCATAACAGTAGAGAAGCCATAAAGGAAGCCTTGCTGGATGTGGAGGAAGGAGCAGATATCATTATGGTGAAGCCTGCCATGAGCTATCTGGATGTGCTTGCGAAGGTAAAAGAAGAGATTCATCTTCCTGTGGCTGCTTACAGTGTCAGTGGAGAGTATGCCATGATTAAGGGAGCGGCTTCCCTGGGCTATGTGGATGAGGCATCTATTATCTGCGAGACAGCAGTGAGCGCTTACCGAGCTGGCGTGGATATGTATCTGACTTATTTTGCACCAGAGATAGCAGCGTTTATGGATGAAGGAAGAATCGGGTGAGGGAGGACTCAGATGAAAGAGACACAGACAATAAAACGGTCAGAAATGCTTTTTGAGCGAGCATTAAAACGGATTCCCGGCGGAGTGAATTCACCAGTTCGGGCTTTTGGCTCTGTGGGGGAGGCACCACGGCTGATTGCATCGGCAGATGGCTCACATCTGACAGATGTGGATGGCAATACCTATCTGGACTTTATCGGCTCCTGGGGGCCTATGATTTTGGGGCACAACCATCCGGTCGTATTGGAGGCAGTACAGGAAGCCTGCACACATGGCCTAAGCTTTGGGGCAGCTACAGAGCGGGAAGTAGAGATGGCAGAGCTTATCTGTAGTTTAGTACCCTCTATTGAGATGGTTCGTATGGTGAATTCCGGGACTGAGGCTGTGATGAGTGCCCTCAGGGTGGCAAGAGGATATACAGGCCGCAGCAAACTTATTAAGTTTGCAGGTTGTTATCATGGCCACTGTGATGCCATGCTGGTCAAGGCGGGTTCAGGGGTGATGACGGCAGGAATTCCCGACAGTGCAGGCGTACCTACAAGCTGTACAAAGGATACATTGACAGCAGGATACAATGATTTGGACTATGTGAAAAGGCTGTTTGAGCTCTGCGGCAATGACATTGCGGCGGTGATTGTGGAACCGGTTGGCGCCAATATGGGGGTGGTACCTCCTGAGGAGGGATTCCTTGAGGGGCTTAGGGAGCTCTGTACAAAGAATGGCAGCCTCCTGATCTTTGACGAGGTAATCACAGGTTTTCGTCTCGGTCTGTCTGGTGCACAGGGGCATTTTGGAGTGAATCCAGATTTGACTACCTTTGGAAAAATTATCGGAGGAGGTATGCCAGTAGGCGCTTACGGTGGAAGAAAAGATGTGATGGAGATGGTGGCGCCTTTGGGAGCTGTCTACCAGGCAGGTACTTTAAGTGGCAATCCAGTGGCTATGGCCGCCGGACTTGCAGAGCTTCGTCTGTTGAGAGATACGCCAGATTTCTACGAAAAGCTTCACCAAAAGTCCGAGCGTTTATTTGAGGGCATGAAAGAAATTCTTAGAGAAGCAGGCAGCTCCTATCAGCTCAACTATATTGGTTCTCTTGGCAGTCTGTTTTTTACACCAGAGAAGGTGAAGGATTACGCTTCCGCAAAGACTTCTGATACAGAGGCTTTTGCCCGGTATTTCTCTCATATGCTTCGGGCAGGTATTTATCTGGCGCCCTCTCAATTTGAGGCTATGTTTGTCTCAGCAGCTTTGACGGAGGAAGAGATTGAGAGAACTCTTACAGCAGTGAGGGAATACTTTCTATAAAATTTATGGAGGAAAGACCTATGGAAAAGAAAAAGTATGTAGCCTATGTGGGTACTTACACACATGGAAGCAGTGAGGGAATCCATTTGTTTGATTTGGATGTGGAAAATGGAAGTATGATAGAGAGAAAGGTTATCAAAATCAATAATCCTTCTTATATCAAACTGTCTCACAACGGAAAATTTCTCTATTCCATTGCGGACGAAGGAGTACGCTCCTTTCGGATTATGCCAGATGGGGATCTGGAACCTATGAACTGTGCCGGGATTGATGGAATGAGAGGATGTTACCTCTCCACAGACAAAGAGGATGAATTCCTCTTTGTGGGAGGCTGGCACGATGGAAAAGTGACAGTTCTTCGTCTGAACGAGGATGGGACAGTGGGAGAGCTTACAGATGGTATCTTCCATAAAGGCCTTGGAAGCGTGGCAGAGAGAAATTTTCGGCCCCATGTAAACTGTGTCAACCTGACTCCTGATGGCAAATACCTCTGTGCAGTAGACTTAGGGACAGATCAGATTAAAATCTACAAATTTAATCGCCGGACGGGAAAGCTTTCTCTTGTTGACTTACTCCTCTGTGAGCTGGAATCTGCTCCCCGAATTATCAAATTCAGCCAGAGTGAGAAGTATGCCTATGTAATTAGTGAGTTGAAAAACTATATTACCGTATATCAATACGATGGATCAAAGAAGACTCCTTCCTTTGAGCTGATTCAGAAAGTTCCTACACTTAATGAGTATCACTCTGCTACCAGTGCAGCCTGTGCTCTGCGTTTTTCCAAGGATGGGACGAAGGTCCTTTGTACCAATGCAGGAGATAACACTGCAGGCGTCTTCCATGTAGATTTAGAGACGGGATTGTTAGAGCGAATCTGTGTGCTTCCAATCAGCGGCGACTATCCAAAGGCTATTGATTTCTTCCCGGATAACCGCCATATTATGTCTCTGAATCATGAGTCAAATACCATTACAATTTTTGAGATGAATTATGAGAAGAAGTATTTTTCAATGAAGGGAAAACCGATTTCTATTGAGACACCCAATTGTATTCTTGTGTCAGAGGTATGATAGCTTTCTTATGGCTGTGAATCGTAACTTTTGCATAACAAAAAGTACAATTATTTTTGGTACAGGGCTTGAAAATTACTGTTAAAACAAATAGAATAATGTTAAGGTCGCGTTTAGCGATATTGCGTTCAGTTATCTTGAAAGAACGCTGCGAATATACAATAAAGAAAAGGAGAATGTATTATGAATTTCGTTGTTGAAACATCTGCACGCCATGTACATGTAACACAGGAAGATCTGGAGACCTTATTTGGTAAGGGTTATGAGCTGACTAAGAAAAAGGATTTGTCTCAGCCAGGCCAGTTTGCATGTGCGGAAAAAGTAACTATCGTAGGAACAAAAAAAGAGATGGCAGCTTCTATCCTGGGACCTGTTCGCCCTGAGACTCAGATTGAGCTTTCTCTGACAGACGCTCGTTCCATCGGTGTGACAGCTCCTATCCGCGAGTCTGGCGATGTGGCAGGAAGCGGAGCATGTAAGCTGGTAGGACCTGCAGGAGAGGTAGAGCTGAAGGAAGGTGTGATTGCTGCAAAGCGCCACATTCATGCAACTCCAGAAGATGCAGAAAAGCTTGGCGTAAAGGACAAAGACGTAGTGTCTGTAAAGATCGACAGCGACGGCAGAAGCCTTGTATTTGGAGACGTCATCGTTCGCGTAAGCCCCAAATATGCTCTGGCTATGCACATTGATACAGACGAGTCCAACGCTGCTGGCTGCGCAGGAACTGTATACGGTGAGATTGTAAAATAAATTATAGTAAATTAAGGGAGAATACATAATCATGAAAGTATTAGTATTGAATTGCGGAAGCTCTTCTTTAAAGTATCAGTTGATTGATATGGAAAACGAGAGTGTAATGGCGAAAGGTCTTTGTGAGAGAATTGGAATTGATGGTTCTAAGCTGACCCACAAGGCAAATGACAAAGAGATGGTAGTGGAGCAGCCTATGCCAAAGCATACAGAGGCTATTTCTCTTGTTATGAAAGCTTTAGTAGATCCAGAGTACGGTGTAATTACTGATACAAAAGAGATTGCTGCAGTAGGTCATCGTGTCTTGCACGGGGGAACTGTGTACAGTGAGTCTATCGTAGTGAACGAGGATGTGAAGAGAGTGATCCGTGAGTGCTTTGATCTGGGACCGCTTCACAATCCGGCAAACCTGATGGGTATCGAAGCCTGTGAAGAGGCTATGCCAGGAACTCCCAATGTAGCTGTATGGGATACCGCTTTCGGTATGGCTATGGATGAGAAAGCTTACCTCTATGCGATTCCTCATGAGTATTACGAGAAGTACAGTATTCGTCGTTATGGTTTCCACGGTACCAGTCATATGTTCGTATCTGGAGAGGCCATTAAGTTTGCAGGCCTGGATCCGGAAAAAGGCAAGGTTATCGTGTGCCACCTTGGCAATGGAGCCAGCATTTCTGCTTCCATCGGCGGCAAATGTGTAGATACCTCCATGGGACTTACCCCTCTTGAGGGTCTGATTATGGGAACCAGAAGCGGAGACCTTGATCCGGCCGTTGTACAGACAATTTGCAACAAAGAAGGAAAGGATGTCAATGAGGTTCTTAACATTCTCAACAAGAAGTCAGGTGTACTTGGTATGAGCGGCGGAGTATCCAGCGACTTCCGTGATATTGAGAAGGCTAGGGAAGAGGGCAACCATCTGGCAGACGTTGCACTTCAGGCATTTATTTACCGGGTAGCAAAATATATCGGCGCTTACACAGCAGCTATGAACGGTGTGGATGCTATTGCATTTACAGCAGGCGTAGGTGAGAATGATATTAAGAGCCGCAAGGCTATCTGTGAGTATCTTGGCTATCTGGGTGTCAAGATTGACGATGAGGCAAATAATTGCCGTGGCAAGAATCAGATGATCTCCACTGCAGATTCTAAAGTAAAGGTTATGATTCTTCCCACCAATGAAGAATTGGCAATTGCCCGTGAGACACTTCGCCTTGTAAAATAGAACGTCAAGAATTTAGTCTTGACAAACTCTTCCATGCTGAGTATAATATCCTAGTGTGCATTAGGAGAGTACTATGCTAATTGATTTGACAGATGTTTTATCCTGTGATGATAAAGTAGTGACGAAGACAGCATGTGTGGAGCTTCCTTCTTTTGACAGCAATCTTGGAAGCTTTCCCCTTAAAGAGAGAGAGCCCTTCACACTTACTCTTACCAATCTGGGTGATGATAAGTTACTCATAGAAGGAAGAGTAAGACTGGCAGCTTTGATTCCCTGTGACCGCTGTCTGGACGAAGTGAAGACTTTTCTGGAGCTTGTTATCGATAAAGAAGTGGACATGAAGCAGTCTGCTGAAGGCAGGATAGAAGATTTGGATGAAACAGATTTTGTCATTGGATACAACCTGGATGTAGATAAGCTTATCTACAGTGAGATTTTGGTGAACTGGCCGATGAAGACTTTGTGCAAGGAGGACTGTAAAGGAATCTGCAGAAAGTGCGGGACGAATCTCAATCATGGTTCCTGTGACTGTGATACGGTGGAATTGGATCCAAGAATGGCCGTAATAGCCGAAATATTTAAGAACTGTAATTAGAGGAGGTGTAACCGATGTCTATTTGTCCAAAGAATAAATCTTCTAAGGGAAGAAGAGATAAGAGACGCGCAAACTGGAAAATGGGTGCTGTGAATCTGGTGAAGTGCAGCAAATGTGGCGAACTGATGATGCCCCACAGAGTTTGCAAAGCTTGCGGATCTTATAACAAAAAAGAGATTATCTCTGTAGACTAATCAAATGGCAAAAATTAAAATCAGGAATGAAGCTTAAGGTTTCATTCCTGATTTTTTATATACACAGAGGCGCAGATGCAAATTAGTTGCTATCGCAATATGCGCCTCGCGCGGCGAGTAGGGAAAGTCTCCCCTATTCGATTGGCTTCTGCAAAGCAGCTTCCGACTGTGCTTCCCCAGTATCTGCTTTCGTAACTGTGCGGGTGGTTCCGCCAGAGACATAGACCTTTCCACATTCTGGACAAATATCTGTGTGCAGAGTGACGCTTTGACTGACCACCTTGCGATCTTCCTGCTGAGCCTTGGACTGCTCATGGATTACATGTTCCATTTCATGACCCCGCACTGCGGAGGCAGCCATATCTGGATCAATTCTCGTAGGTGTCTGATAAGAGACGCTCATATCGTCAGAACCATCCTGGTATTTCCGTTTTTCACAAGTCTCACATTTTCCCTCCTCAGCAGTCTCCTGGGCGTCCTTCATGCCTGGAACCTGTTCTAAATCCGCTTTTTGCCCAGCAGAAGAATTGGGATCTACGTACTGGATGCGCATACGGACAGCCATTTCTGTTGGGGCGGTTCCTGACCAGCCAGGAAGAATGGTTTCCGCAGATGGGGTAGCGGCTTCATGCTTTTGAGAATTTCCAAATGTGTCAGAGGGACTTAACTCTGGGTATTGGATACGTGAGCGAACAGCCTGTTCTGCCGCATACTGTTCAGACCACACGGACATTCCGAACCTGACGGGCTGCGTAGTACCAGAACCTACGGAGGTGACTGGCCGTACAGGCTGGACGGGAGTCTCTGGATCAGCAGCACGCCCAGTAGTCCAGGTACTGGCAATGGCTCTGACACTCTGTGGATGGGTGACGCGATTGGTGGAAGAGCCATAGATACGGGAAGACTGATAGATGCCATAATAAGAATTAACATTCGAGATTGCACTTACCATAATCACACCTCTTTATAAATTCATGCGCTTACCCTCTCTTGACAAGGGCATACACCCCCTTGTCAAGAGAGGGTAATGTTTATTTACCTTAGTATACCAGATTTTAGAAGAAAGGCAAATAGAAAGAAATGAAACTTTTTAAATAAACCAAAATATTTTTGGAAAGAGTTTTTGAAACAGAAAATTATACAAAAAAATAGTGCGTAGCACTATAAATATATGGTATAATGTACACGAAAGCTATAGCATAATACTTAGCAAAACATGCTGTGAGAAAGGGAAGAGATTATGAAGATGGAAGAAATCAAAAAATTGTGCGAGGAAAAGCAGATTCGCATGATAGACTTCAAAATGACGGACATCGACGGCCGCTGGAGACATATCACTATTCCACTGGAACGCTTTGGAGAGAACACTTTTACACAGGGAATCGGATTTGACGGTTCCAACTATGGATATGCCCCTATTGAAAAAAGCGATATGGTATTTCTGCCAGACCCAGATACGGCCTATGTGGATCCTTTTGCAGAGGTTCCTACATTAACGATGTGCGGCAATGTATGTACGATTGGAAAGGGAGAGAATAAGCCCTTCGATCAGTATCCGAAAAATGTGAGCCTCAGGGCTGTAGAATATATGAAGGAGAGCGGTATTGCAGATCGGATGGTGATTGGGCCGGAATTTGAATTCTATCTCTTTGACAGCGCTCGCTTTGAGGTGACGCCCCGCCAGTGTGGATATCGAATCGATGCACGCCAGGCGGACTGGAACTTTAGTCTGGATACAGAGGGCAATAATGGCTATGAAGTTCCCTACAAAGGCGGCTACCATGTGGCAGCCCCACAGGATGTGGGATATGATCTGCGCAGCCAGATGTGTATGATGATTGAGGACTGGGGTATTCAGGTAAAATATCATCATCATGAAGTTGGTGGCCCAGGACAGATGGAGATTGAGGTGGAGCTTTCCGATATGCCTGATATGGCAGACAATACTATGATTATCAAGTACATTATTAAAAATATGGCCGCACGGGAAGGTAAGACAGCTACCTTTTTACCAAAGCCCATTTATCAGGAGGCAGGCAGTGGCATGCATGTACATATGTTGCTTCTTAAAGATGGCAAACCCTTATTCTATGATGAAAACGGCTATTCTGGTTTAAGCCGTACAGCCCACTATTTCATGGGAGGACTTCTGAAACATATCGCATCCCTGTGTGCATTTACGAACCCGTCTACCAATTCCTTCAAGCGCCTGGTACCTGGCTATGAAGCGCCTGTTACCATTGGTTATGCTACTTCGAACCGCAGTGCAGTCATTCGGATTCCAGCTTACGCAAAGACGCCTGAGACCAAGCGGTTTGAGCTGCGCAACCCAGATGCTACAGCCAATCCCTACTATGCTTATGCGGCGATTTTGATGGCAGGTCTGGACGGCATCGAGAATCAGATTGACCCTTCTGAAAATGGCTGGGGACCATATGATTTTAATCTATATACCTTGTCAGAGGAGGAGCAGAAGAAAATAAAAGGTCTGCCCAAATCATTGGGAGAAGCCTTGGATGCTCTGGAGGCAGATCACGATTATTTGACAAAGGGCGGAGTATTCCCCCAGAGGCTCATCGATGTATGGGTAGCTCGTAAACGGGCAGAACTAAAGAAATTAGAACAGATTCCCAATCCAGCAGAGTTTAAAATGTATTTTGATTTATAGATAAAAAGCATATAAGAATATGTGGGCCGCAGGACGCAATTTGTTCTGCGGCACTTTTTAACTTGTCACTCCCAGCTAGAAATGTTATAATAGGAATCATTATTATTTTGTAAAAGGAGGAACTAAATGAACGAATGTTACGGATGCAACACCTGTAAGAGTGCGGATAAGCCTCTGGAGGAATTTATTGCGGGGCTTCCCATGGAGACTTCTCATCATCGGGTGGATGGACAAAAGACAAAGTGCGGATTTGGACTGAAAGGAGTCTGCTGCCGTCTGTGTTCCAACGGCCCTTGTCGTATCACCCCATCTGCTCCACGGGGAATCTGTGGCGCAACAGCAGATGTGATTGTGACGAGAAATCTTTTGAGAGCAGTAGCAAGCGGAAGCGGTTGCTACATCCATATTGTGGAGAATACAGCTCGGAATCTGAAAAATACAGCTTTGGCTAAGGGAACCATCAAAGGAGAAAATGCGCTACGTCTGTTAGTCAAAGAGTTTGGCCTGGAAGAATCTGATGATTTACATAAAATGGCTGAGGCAGTGGCAGACAAGGTTCTGGCAGATCTCTACAAGCCAGATTACGAGGAAATGGAGTTGGTGGAAAAGCTGGCTTACGCACCTCGTTACAAGAAATGGAAAGAGCTTGGTATCTTGCCTGGCGGTGCCAAATCAGAAGTCTTTGCAGGAGTGGTGAAATGTTCCACCAATTTGAACTCAGATCCTGTTAATATGTTGATGACCTGTCTGCGCCTCGGCATTTCCACCGGACTGTATGGCCTGACACTTACGAACCTTTTAAACGACGTGATGCTTGGTGAGCCACAGATTCGTATGGCTCCTGTAGGATTAAATGTTATTGATCCTGATTACATCAATATTATGATCACAGGCCACCAACATTCTATTTTTGTAGATCTGCAGGAACGCCTGGCGTCCCCAGGGGCACTAGAGAAGGCAAAAGCAGTAGGGGCGAAAGGCTTCAAGCTGGTAGGCTGCACTTGTGTGGGACAGGATCTACAGCTTCGAGGCGTTCATTATACTGATATTTTTGACGGACATGCAGGCAACAACTATACAAGTGAGGCAGTATTGGCCACTGGGGCTATTGATGCAGTACTTTCTGAATTTAACTGTACCCTTCCGGGAATCGAGCCTATCTGTGATGAGTTGAAGATCAAACAGATTTGCCTGGACGACGTAGCAAAGAAGGCAAACGCAGAGCTAATGCAGTTCTCCTTTGAAAAGCGTGAGGAGATTAGTAATCAGGTGATGGATGCAATACTTGCAGCATATAAAGAACGCAGAGGTCAGGTAGAGCTTCGCCTGCTTCCAGAACATGGAAACAAGAATACCTTGACGGGTGTCAGTGAAGGCTCTCTGTATGATTTTCTTGGAAAATCATGGAAACCACTGCTGGATCTGATTGTCTCTGGCAAGATTAAAGGTGTGGCAGGTGTGGTTGGATGCTCTAACTTGACAGCCTTAGGCCACGATGTATGTACAGTGGAATTGACAAAAGAGTTGATTAAGCGTGATATTATCGTGCTCTCTGCAGGATGCTCCTCAGGAGGAATTGAAAATTGTGGCTTAATGACTCCAGAGGCTGCAGATCTGGCAGGCGACGGTCTGAAAGAGGTTTGTAAGAGTCTTGGAATCCCGCCAGTACTGAATTTTGGTCCTTGCCTTGCCATTGGCCGTCTAGAAATGGTAGCCACTGCTCTGGCAAAGGAATTGAATATTGATTTGCCACAGCTACCGCTGGTACTCTCTGCACCTCAATGGCTGGAAGAGCAGGCGTTGGCAGATGGCATGTTTGGAGCGGCTCTGGGACTTCCCCTTCATCTGGGACAACAGCCCTTTATTGCAGGAAGCGACCTGACAGTGAAAGTGCTGACAGAAGATTTGAAGAACATTACAGGGGGACAGGTGATTGTGGAGCTTGATCCGGTGAAGGCAGCAGATAAGCTGGAACAGATTATTGAGGAGAAGCGCAAAGGGCTTCAGATTTAGGAAGGGGGAGTTAACATGAAGCGAATCATGATCGATCCTTCCAAATGCGATGGATGCAAGAGCTGTGCTCTGGCTTGTATGGACAGCCATAGAACAGATGGGAAGACAGGTGTGGAAACCCTGGATTTTAACGATCCTGCCAATGAATCCCGAAATGAGATTGTAAATGATGGAAAGGGTGGATACCTTCCCATGTTTTGCCGCCATTGCAGTTCTCCCAAATGTATGGAGAGCTGTATGAGTGGCGCCCTTCACAGAGATGAGAATACGGGACATGTGCTCTATGATGAGAAGCGCTGCGGGGCCTGTTTTATGTGTGTCATGAATTGCCCTTATGGAATTCCAAAGCCTGACGTGACGAGAAATAAGATTATAAAATGTGACTTTTGCATGGACAGGGAAGAAGGGCCGGCCTGTGTGGCAGCTTGTCCCAAAAAGGCTATTTACGTGGAGGAGGTGTAAGCATGGTAAGACCTTATGTCATAATTGGAACGGGAGCAGCTGGTATGGCGGCGGCAGAGCGTTTACGACTTTTAAAGCCTGATGTCCCCATTCAGATGATGTCCATAGATGATCATTCTCACTCCCGCTGCATGTTACACAAGTTCCTGGGCGGCGAGCGGGACGAAAAGGGACTTTCCTTCGTAGAAGAGGATTTCTTTGAAAAGAAACATATTATGTGGGGAAAGGGTCAGGTGGCCAAAGGCGTTGATCCAAAAGAAAAACGAGTACTTATGGAAGAAGGGTATCAACCCTATGAAAAACTGTTGATTGCCACAGGATCTGTGTATGGAATACCGCCTATTCCTAACTTCCGTACGGCAGCTAACGTATTTGGATTTCGTGATCTGAGTGATGCTCAGAAAATGAATGAGGCTATCAGGGAACTAAACGCAAAGCATGTATTTATTGTGGGAAGCGGTCTGGTAGGCCTGGATGTGGCCTATGCTCTGATGGAACGGGGAATCAAAGTGACCATCGCCGAGATGGCAGATCGGGTGCTTCCCCTCCAGACAGATGCCATCTCTGCAAAAGCCTATCAAGATCTTTTTGAGAAGGCAGGGGCACAGTTTAAACTTGGAATCGGAGCCAGCGATTCTGTAGTCGATGATCAAAATCGTATCACAGCAGTTAAACTGTCTAATGGGGAAGAGATCCCCTGCGATTTCGTGGTCTGTGCGGCAGGTGTGCGGCCCAATCTGGCATTTTTGGAGGGCAGTGGTATACAGACAGAGCGGGGAATTGTGGTGGATGAGTATATGTGTACCTCAAAACCAGACATTTATGCGGCAGGCGATGTGACGGCTCTTTCAGGTATTTGGCCCAATGCGATGGATCAGGGAAGAATAGCAGCGGCCAATATGTGTGGCCAGCAACAGAAGTATACAGATACTTTCTGTATTAAAAATACTATCAACTTCTTTGGCCTTACCATGCTTTCAGTGGGTGAGGTGGAGCCAAAGGAAGAAGGCAGCCAGGTGTATACAAGAGAATGTCAAAACGCTTATCAGAAAGTCATTGTGAGAGACGGCATGATAAAAGGAGTTCAGCTTCAAGGAGATATTTCCCACAGCGGTTTCTGGCAATATTTGATTAAGAACCAGATTCATGTTTCTTCTCTGCTGGAAGAGAAGTCTGTGTTTGACTTAAGCTTTGGCGATTTCTATGGAATGGACGAGCTGGGAGAGTTTAGATACCTTGACGTTTCATAATCTGACTGAAAGATTGGCAGCCCTGGTGGGCTAAAAGTAAAGGAAAAAAAGCAAATAACAAGAAGGAGCAGAACGGCGAAATTAGCCAACAGTGGCAGATCAAAACCTGGATGCTGTACTTCTAAATAGCGGGAGGCATAGAAGGTGACAAGGACACTGAGCACAAAGATCAGGACGTCCATCACCAGAAAATTCCTCCCGCTTATTCCTGTATAAGTAAAAAAGGATACTACAATAAAAAACATACCTGCCAGCAGACTGATAATTCGAGAACTCAGAAAACTGCCAGAGGTTTTGAAAAGAACCATGATTTCAAAAAGAGTATAGAGAAAGACAGGAAAGAAAAGCAGCTTTAAATGTTCCCAGACAGATTCATTGACTGGGACAAAAAGAGCAAGAAAGTGATTTTGGTTACTCCAATCATAGACAAAATGGAGTAAGGTTCCCACAATTAAGGTAAAAAGGATACCACAAATTAGATTTGTTCGTTCTGTGATTTTCATAAACTGCTCCTTTTATTAAATTTATGTAGCAATTTATTTGTCATCCATTGAATTGTATGTGGATGGCTTATTTTTTGTGGATAAAGGAGCATAAAGACCTATCTGCATCATCCTTTTTCTTGAAAAAGACATGTTTCTGGGAGCAGAAATATTAAGAATTATTTACATATATTATATTGTGTGTAATAAAAATGAAATTATTATATGAAAAAAAGAACTGGAAAAGCATATAAAAAAGCTTGTTTTAATATTCAGAAATTTGTACGAAATAGCTAGTATAATTTTTGAATTGTATAAAAATGTAATAAATTTACAAAAACAGTAACGAAAATAAGGCAAGTATATTGACTAAGAGGTGGAAGATTTTTATAATTAAGAAGTATGAACAAGTTAAGAGATTGTGCAATTGTTTTAGGATTGGCGGGTGTGATTTTGATGACAGCCACCGATACGAAAGATGTAATGGCAACTGGTAAAATCTCTGACCAAAGCATAGAGAGCTCTCAGGAAGGATTTGTAACTCCTGGGACGAAAATCACAGAATTTTCAAATTCACAGATTGCAGTGTTCCGGTGGGAACAGATCATAGCGAACACAAAAGATCAGGGGATGCAGACAGAAAGGATGGCAGAAAAAATTGAATCCCACTTGGAAGAACAGGTTAAGGAAGAAGTAGTAGAAGAAAAAAATGTAGAAGAAATAGTAGAAGAAATAATCATAGAAGAAAATATAGAAGAACCAGAAGAATCAGAGATAGAGGAAGTGATTGAAGAACAGGAGCCATCTAACCGAGTTATTGATCTGTCAGATGCTGACTATATAGCTTTATTGAAGATTGTGGAGGCAGAAGCCTCTGGTGAAGATATTATGGGCAGAATGTTAGTGGCTAATGTGGTAATGAATAGGGTAAGAAGCAGTAAATTTCCCAACAGTGTGGAGGCGGTCGTCTATCAGAGAGAAGGAGGAAAGGCACAGTTTTCACCGGTGGCTACCGGAAAAATTGATAGAGTCACTGTGTCAGAGGGGACGATCGAGGCAGTGGAGCGCGTGCTCTGTGGAGAAGATGAGTCCCAAGGCGCTTTGTATTTTGTATCACGGACTTATGCAAGCCCAGAAAATCTTCAATGGTTTGAGCGAAACCTGACCATGTTGTTTGCATATCACGGACATGAATTTTATGCTTAGTACTTGTCTGTTGAGAATACGAAAAGTTTATCGGATGTCCCGCCATTTTACGGCGGGATATTTAATTTATATGAAAATAAGTATCAAAGATGATTTGCCAATTTTTATTGAATAATTTTCCTTCACATGCTATACTTGAAGCGTTTGAAATAATTATAATTTTATGGATAAGTAGAATCGTTTTGGGAAATCTCACACGTTTTTCATAAAGGAGGAAAAGATTAATGAAGAAAGGGATGCTGTTAGTTACACTGGTGGGAGTACTGGTGATAGTTTGCCTTTCGGGATGTGAAAGGCTCAAGAAAAAGGAAGAGGTTTCTAAGGGGACGTCTTTTATTGAGGAAGATGAATCCAGCGAAGATAAAACCGTACAGGAGAGAGCGAAAGCAGTAAAAGCATATGAAAAATATACGTATCCTGACTATACCGATACTTACAGGCTGGTATGCCTGGATGAAGATGACATTCCTGAATGTTTCTTTGGCGGAGCAAAAGGGGTGACAGGCTGGCTTACTTACCATGATGGAAAAGTGGAAGAGTGCTGGACGGGCGACTATGCAGATAAAATTTATTATGATGAGAAGCAAAATGTGGTCTGTTTTTATACAGGAGAGAAGAATGATAAGCTAAAGTTCGATGTATTTAACTATTATAAGCTGGAAAATGACGGAACTTTTGAAAACATAGGATATGCCAGCTACAGAACGGGAGATAAAATTACAACAAGATACGATACCTATCCCCAGAGAGATACCACAGAGGATATTTATGAAGAGTATAAAAGCCAGTTTGGAGAATTGGCAGAAGGCTTTGATGGATATGAAGAAATGTATGAAAGTGTTGAGGACGCATACAGAGTTTTTCGAACACAGTAGCAGTGTGACTACAAAAGAAGGAAGGTACGAGGAGTTTTTATGAAAAAAGGATTTTATTTTTTATTGGTCCTGGCAATGCTTGTAGCATTGGCAGGATGTTCAGGAAAGCCTGAGGTGGATCAGACGCCTGTAGATTCTATCCAAAAGTCCGAAGAAGAGAAGGAAGAGAAGCCAGAGGAACCTGAAACGCCATCACAGGAGGCAGATGAAGAAGTGGCGCAGGAAAATGAAGCTACTTCCAAAGAAGAAGCAGAACCACAGATGGTAAAAGTGATTTCACAAAATGTAAATGTGAGAGATTATCCCGATACCACAGAGGATTCTCAGGTGCTTGGAAAAGTCACATTGGGAGATATACTGGAATTCATAGATCAACAGGGAGAATGGAGTCACGTTATCTACCAAGAAAAAGAAGCATATATTAAATCCGAATACTTAGAAAACATAGATATGCAGGCTGGCGAAACTCAGGAGGAAGAAGAACCTGTCTCTGTGGACACAGGGAAGCTGATTGCCATAGATGCAGGACATCAACAGAAGGGCAATTCCGAACAGGAGCCAGTAGGTCCTGGCGCATCCGAGACAAAGGCCAAGGTGGCTTCCGGTACACAGGGGGCTGCCAGCGGACTTAAGGAATATGAGCTGACCCTGATGGTCTCTCTTAAATTACAGAGAATTCTGGAAGAGAGGGGCTATCAGGTGATTATGGTTCGGACTGAAAATGATGTGAATATCAGCAACGCGGAGAGGGCCCAGATGGCCAATGATGCCAATGCCGATGCCTTTGTCAGAATCCATGCCAATGGCTCAGAGAACAGCAGTGTAAATGGCATGATGACCATATGCCCTACAGCACAGAATCCCTACTGTTCCTCCATCTATTCAGAATCAAGGCGCCTTTCAGATGCCATACTGGATGCAATGGTTGCTTCCACCCAGGCCAAAAAGGAGCGTGTGTGGGAGACAGACACTATGAGTGGCATTAATTGGTGTCAGGTACCTGTTACAATTATAGAGATGGGATATATGACAAATGCAGAAGAAGACCTGAAAATGGCAGAAGATTCTTACCAGGAAAAGCTTGCAGAGGGAATTGCAAACGGCCTTGATGCCTACTTTGCAGGACTTTAACTTAAAGCTATGGGATGGCACAAAATACATATTACTGTCCCATGGGGCTTTTATGTCTGCATGGGGCTTTTGTTATTATGTCTGAATCTGAACGGCTGCAGTAGCCCTGGAAATAATACAGTAGAAAATGAAAGCGCAGAGGATGAAATTCAGGATATTTACGCAGAAGACAGTGAGCTGAAATTGATCGATCATGAAACCTATGAATATGACAAGGACAATTCCTCCTCCGAAGACAGTCTCTATAATGTCTATACACGGATGAACAAAATATATAGTGAGGAAGAGATTGCAGAGATTTCTCATGCATATTTTGACGAACATCGCCACCTACTCTATGTATTAGGGTATTCTCCTAGTATACTCAGTGGCAGTAGAAGCTATTGCGAAGAAAATATTTACCAGAGAGATGATAACAGACATACATGCAGATACATTTATTATAAATCAAACAGTATGCCTTATAGGGATGGCTATTATGTGGCATCCCGGTATATGTTCGAGGTTTCTGATTTTCAGTTTGATGAAGAGGGCAGGCTACATCGGAGTCTGACCTATAGGCGGAATGTGGGTTCTGATCCCAACGGTTACAGTGAGGAGCTTTTCTTCGACCGTGGATATGAGGCATATTATGATGGGGCATATCTTATGGCAGAGCTTCAGTATTATGATTACTGGGGAACTAATGAGGTTGGTGCATGGGAGTATCGAATCTATCAGTACGATGAACAGGGGAACTGTATTCTGGAAGTAGTAACTACAGAAGATGAGATCATTCTCTACACATATGAATATCATGAGGATACAGGCCTGATAGATGTGTATACTTATCAGGTTACAAAAGACTGGGAAGTTTCCTGTGATGATGGAAGTACCTATTATTTCCGCCCTCAATGGGAATCACCTGCAGTTAAGAAAGTTGCGCCAGATGGAACTGTGGAAATAGAGCTTTTTTATGGAAAAGGAATGGATCTGGGGCAGCAGCATTATCTGATGCCAGAAGAAGTGGAAGAGACGGTGGATGATCATATGTACATCGTGAGTCCGGGGGACTGTCTCTGGAATATTGCATACAATAGCTACGGGCATGGAGAATATTATGACCTGATTTACCGCATGAACAGAAATATCATTGGTCAGAATGAAGATTTGCTTCAGCCGGGAATACGATTATATGTACCAGAAGTAGGGAATGTGCAGGATACGAAGGTGACAGACTGACATAGGAAGTATGATGAAAAATATTTTTCTTGACACCCACCTATTTTTTTGATATCCTTATCACCAAGATATAGATAAATGCAAAGACGAGGAGTAGTACAGTTTTCTCAGACTTCAGAGAGCTGCTGGCTGGTGTGAAGCAGTGGAAGAGGAGATTGGAACTGACCTCAGAGCGGCTGTCCCAAATCTTTGGTTACATAGTCAAAGAAAGTAGACACAGACGGAGCCCGACCGTTACAGCGGGGAGGATATAAGGTTTCGATGAGGCCCGTATCTGATAAGTGTGTGAGCAATCACAAAAGCAGAGTGGTACCGCGTAAGGTGAATTTACAGCCTTTCGTCTCTGTTCACAGTTAAGGCTGTGACGAGACGGAAGGCTTTTCTGTGTTATGCGCAGGCAATACCCTTGTCAAGAGAGGGTATCTATATCAAAATGACTGCCTGAAAAGAGGAAGGCAGGAAATGGAAAAGAAAAGGAGAGAGAAAGCTATGATGAATCACAAGAAGTATACGAGACAATATTATCTGCCCCCATACAAATGCTTGAAATGGGCGGAGAAGGATTACGTGGAAAAAGCCCCTATTTGGTGCAGTGTTGATCTGCGAGATGGAAATCAGGCTCTGGTTGTACCCATGACCCTGGATCAGAAAGTAGGATTTTTCAAGCTTTTGTGTAAAGTCGGATTCAAAGAGATTGAAGTGGGATTTCCGGCTGCTTCCGAGACAGAGTACATATTTTTGCGTACTCTGATTGAACAGGATTTGATCCCAGATGATGTGACCATCCAGGTATTGACCCAGGCCAGGGAGCATATTATCCGCAAGACTTTTGAAGCTCTGGAAGGGGCAAAAAAGGCAGTAGTCCACGTATATAACTCTACATCTGTAGCTCAGAGGGAGCAGGTTTTCCACAAATCGAAAGAAGAAATCCTTCAGATTGCAGTGGACGGAGCAGCTCTTTTAAAGAAGCTGGCTGATGAGACAGAGGGGAACTTCCTTTTTGAGTACAGCCCAGAGAGCTTCACAGGAACAGAACCAGAGTATGCGCTGGAAGTATGCAACGCTGTTCTGGATGTATGGAAGCCAACGCCAGACAAAAAAGCCATTATCAACCTTCCTGTGACGGTACAACATTCCATGCCTCACGTATACGCAAGCCAGATTGAATATATGTGCGAAAATATGAAGTATCGGGAAAATGTAATCGTATCCCTGCATCCCCACAACGATCGGGGCTGCGGTGTGGCTGATACGGAAATGGGACTTTTGGCAGGGGCAGACAGGGTAGAGGGGACCCTCTTTGGAAATGGAGAGCGTACAGGCAATGTGGACATTGTTACGCTGGCTATGAACCTTTACTCCCAGGGTGTGGATCCCGAACTTGATTTTAGTAATATGCCAGAAGTCTGTGAGGCTTATGAGAGATTTACTGGCATGAGGGTAGACGAGCGGAGCCCTTATGCGGGAGCCCTTGTGTTTGCTGCATTCTCCGGCTCACACCAGGATGCCATCGCAAAGGGGATGCATTACCGGGATGAGAAAAACGCTGATCAGTGGACTGTTCCCTATCTTCCCATTGATCCAAGAGATGTGAACCGCAATTACGATGCGGATGTGATCCGTATTAACAGTCAGTCCGGTAAGGGCGGTGTAGGCTATATTCTGGAGCAGAATTTTGGCCTGAATTTGCCGGCAAAAATGCGGGAGGCTATGGGATATGCAGCCAAGGAAGAATCCGACCACAAGAACAAGGAGCTGCTTCCAGAGGAAATTTTCGAATTGTTCAAGAAGAAATTCGAAAGCCTTACTTCTCCTTACAACATCACGGAAGTTCATTTCAAGCAGGTAGATGGAATTACGGCTGAAGTGCACACAGAATTTGAGGGAAAGAAAGAAGTTACTTATGCCACTGGAAACGGCCGTCTGAACGCAGTCAGCAACGCTCTGAAAAAGTGTTTTGGCCTGGAATACAAGCTGGTGACATATCAGGAGCATGCTTTGGAGCAGAGCTCAAGTTCCCGCGCTATTGCCTATGTGGGAATTCAGAAACCAGATGGAACTCTCTGCTGGGGTGCTGCCGTGGATCCAGATATTATTCGCGCTTCAATTGATGCACTTTTGACAGCAATCAACAATACTGTGAGGTAGAATATGAGGCTGGGACTCGCACAGACGAATCCTCTCTGGGAGGATAAAAAGGGAAATTTTGCGGCGGCAGTCGGTTTTCTTGAGGAGGCAAGACAGAGTCAGGTAGACTTTGTCTTGTTTCCAGAGATGAGTATGACTGGGTTCTCTATGCATCCAGAAAAGATTGGGGAGGATCGGTCACATTCAGAAACTCTGCAATATTTTCAGAAAAAAGCAGTGGAATATGGTCTTACAATTGGTATAGGCTATGTGGAGCTTTTACAGCCCAAATCCCATAATTGTTATGCTATCATCAGCCCTCAGGGGGACATACTGGCAGACTACAAAAAAATTCATCCCTTTACATTCGGAACAGAACAGGTTCACTATGAGGGGGGAGATAGAATCGCGAAATGCTCCGTTATGGACTTTATGGTAACCCCTTTCATTTGCTATGATCTGCGGTTTCCTGAGATTTTCCAGGTTGCATCTAAGGAATCACAGCTCATAGTAGTTCCGGCTAATTGGCCCTCTGATCGACGGGAGCATTTTATTACCCTGCTGAAAGCCCGTGCCATTGAAAATCAATGCTATATAGCGGGAATTAACCGGGTAGGACATGCCAGAACATCAAGTTATTGTGGAGATTCTATGGTTATCGACCCTTACGGCAAGATACTGGCTGAGGGAGGAGATGGAGAGAAGCTTATTACAGCGGATATTGACAGTTCCCTTGTAAAAGCCTATCGAGAAGAATTTCCGGCGAAAAAAGATAGACGGGAAGATTTGTATATGTTAAAATGGACGCGATGACAATCGAGGGATAAAGGAGAAAAGACCATGGATTTATTATACAGAAGTACAAGAGATTCCCATGTACAGGTGAGCGCGTCCCAAGCCATTCTTCAGGGATTGTCCGTGGACGGCGGACTATTTGTGCCTACAGAGATTCCAGCTCTTCATGTGAGTGTAGAAGAACTGGCAGAGATGACTTATCAGGAGACAGCCTATGCAGTTATGAGCAGGTTCCTGACAGATTTTACAGAGGAAGAACTAAAAAGCTGTATTCAAAATGCCTATGACAGTAAGTTTGATATAGAGGAGATTGCACCATTAGTAAAAGCAGACGGAGCCTATTTTCTGGAGCTGTTTCACGGCCCAACGATTGCCTTTAAAGATATGGCGCTCTCTATTTTACCACACCTTCTGACGACTGCGGCAAAGAAAAATCATGTAAAAAATGAAATTGTGATTTTGACAGCCACTTCAGGAGATACAGGAAAGGCAGCTCTTGCCGGATTTGCTGATGTGCCGGGAACGAGGATTATCGTATTCTATCCCAAAAACGGCGTCAGCCCTATTCAGGAAAAGCAAATGGTGACTCAGAAAGGAAAGAATACACTGGTAGTTGGAATTCACGGCAACTTTGACGACGCTCAGACTGGTGTGAAGTCTATCTTTGGAGACAAAGCTTTAAAGACTGAGATGGAAGCATCTGGATTTCAGTTTTCCTCAGCCAACTCCATTAATATTGGACGTCTGGTTCCTCAGATTGTCTATTATGTCTATGCTTATGCAAAGCTCTACGCCAACGGCGAGATTGAGAAGGATGAGAAGATCAATGTTGTAGTGCCTACAGGGAACTTTGGAAATATTCTGGCGGCTTTCTATGCAAAGCAAATGGGTCTTCCTATCCATAAATTAATCTGTGCCTCCAATGACAATAAGGTATTGTATGACTTCTTTAAGACTGGACGCTATGACAGGAACCGAGAATTTATTCTTACCAGCTCTCCGTCTATGGATATTTTGATTTCCAGTAACTTAGAGCGTTTGATCTATCAAATCGCAGGCTGTGATGCAGAAATGGATAAGAAGCTGATGAAGGACTTGACTTTAGAAGGCGTCTATGAGATCCCTTCCTCCATGAAGGAACAGCTTAGTGACTTTTATGGAAATTATGCAGCGGAGAAAGAGACGGCTGACACAATCAGAGCACTTTATGAGTCCTCAGGTTATGTGATTGATACCCATACGGCCGTGGCTGCAGATGTATATAAAAAGTATCAGGCAGAAACAGGGGATATGGCAAAAACAGTCATTGCATCCACAGCAAGCCCCTTTAAATTCACCAGAAGTGTTATGAACGCCATTGATGAAAAGTACGATGCCATGGGTGACTTTGAGCTGGTGGATGAACTTTCTTCTCTTGGACAAGTTCAGGTACCAGAAGCCATTAACGAGATTCGCAATGCGAAAGTATTACATGATATGGTGATAGATAAATCTGGTATGAAAGCAGTTGTAAAAGACTTTTTGGGAATGTAAGAATAAGGGCGTACAGGAAAGGGTGTGTGAGTAGTATGGATAATATGTGGGGATTTATGGATGTGATTTTTGCGGGCGCAGGACTTTATGTACTCTATGCCGCATTTTTGATGAAGACCACAGGAGAAATCAAGACTTCTTTTTTGATGAATAAGGATGTAGAATTAAAAAAATGTAAAGATCTGGAAGGATATAAGACCTTTATCTTTCCTAAAATGGTTATATTTGGTGTGTCAACTTTGCTCTATGGCGGGGCAGGTATGATCAATTCTTATGTGTTTTCCTTTCCTTTGCCTATATATGTGGTTTTTATGGCTATCTTTATGATTGTTCTGATCTGGTTTGCTGTGCAAGCGAGAAAGGGGTTACAAAAGTTTTGGTAAAATTTCTGAGACTTATCCATAAGATTATTCTTGTGGATAGGTCTTTTTTCATGAGTGTCTGGAAATACTACAAGAGAAGGAGAGAAGAATATGAGCTTCGCAGAGCTGTTTGTATTAGCGCTTGGACTGTCTATGGATGCATTTGCTGTGTCAGTCTGTAAAGGGTTGAGTATTCTAAAAGCAGGGGCAAAGGAGTGTTGCATTGCAGGCATCTATTTCGGAGGATTTCAGGCTTTGATGCCACTGCTTGGGTATTTGCTTGGAGTTCAGTTTAAAGAATACATTACGAGCATAGACCATTGGATTGCATTTATCCTGCTGGGCTTAATTGGATTTAATATGCTCTTAGAATCACGAAAACAGGAGGATATTGGGCAAGAGACGGACTTGGATAGTACAGTTGCATTTTCTGTAACATGTATGCTTCCACTGGCCATAGCTACTAGCATTGATGCCCTGGCAGTGGGAGTGACACTGGCCTTTCTGGAGGTACAGGTTTTACCGGCTATCAGCTTTATTGGGATAGTCACATTTCTGCTCTCGGTACTGGGAATTCGTATCGGAAATATCTTTGGCATCCGGTATAAAGCCAAGGCAGAAATGGCAGGTGGACTGATTTTAATTTGTATGGGATTTAAAATCCTGCTGGAACACCTTGGATTTCTGGGGTGATGCCTATAAAATGTCGATGGTGACACATTTTGAAGGAGGACTCAAATGAACTACTATGCTAAAACAAAAGAGGAGGTTCTGGAGCTTCAAAAGAGCCATACTTCTGGAGGCTTGGGCCAGGAAGAAGCCCATAGACGTTTAAAAAAGTATGGCGAGAACCGTATAAAGGAAAAGAAGAAAAAATCCCTGATATTAAAGTTTTTAGAACAATTTCAGGATGTGATGGTACTGATACTGCTGGCTGCTGCTGTTGTATCTTTTGTAGTAGCCTGGTCAGAACATGATAGTTCAGCCTTCTTTGAGCCAATTTTGATTTTGCTTATTGTAGTGCTAAATGCATGTATGGGCGTCATGCAGGAGAGTAAAGCAGAGCGTTCCTTAGAAGCTTTAATGAGTATGGCTGCACCTCATGCCCGTGTCATTCGAGATGGACAGGAGCAGGTGATTGATGCCGCTTTTCTTGTTCCGGGAGATATGATAAAGCTTGAGGCAGGAGATTATGTTCCGGCTGATGCAAGGCTTTTGACTTCTTTCAGCCTGAAATCAGAGGAGTCTGCCCTGACAGGTGAGTCTGTACCTTCCGAGAAAAATGCGGAAGCTGTTTTAGACGAAAATGTTCCCATTGGAGATCGAATCAACTGTGTGTATTCTGGATGTAGTATTGTATATGGCACAGCTACAGGGATCGTGACACATACAGGAATGGATACAGAGATGGGCAAAATTGCAGGAATGTTGGACGCAGAAAATGATGTTCAGACTCCATTACAGACAAAGCTAGCCCAGCTTGGCAAATATATGGGTATACTAGCCCTGATTATCTGCGGGATCATATTTGTCATGGGACTTTTAGGCGGCATCCCAGTGATGGAGATCTTTATGACAGCCGTTTCCCTTGCCGTATCAGCCATTCCCGAAGGCCTGCCGGTGATTGTGACCATAGTGCTGTCCATTGGGGTGGAACGTATGGCAAAGCGCAATGCCATCGTAAAAAAGCTTCCCGCAGTGGAGACCCTTGGCTCCACTTCTGTGATCTGTTCCGACAAGACAGGTACTTTGACTCAAAATAAAATGACACTCATGAAAGCCTATCTGGATGAGGGAAAGGCGACGGAAGAGATTTGTTCCAGCAATTCTAAGGCAGTTCGATGGCTGCTTACCTGCGGGACGCTTTGCAGTAATGGTTCCGTCCATTATGAGGAAGAAAAGGAAGTTCACATTGGCGATCCTACAGAGACAAGTATTATTGCAGCCGCATATAAAAACGGGATCAGGAAAGAAGAGCTGGAAAAGCAATACCCCAGAATTGGTGAGCTGCCCTTTGATTCTGAGAGAAAATTAATGACAACCATTCATAAAATGGATGGGAAGTATGTGGCTATCACAAAGGGAGCTTTTGATATGATTTCTTCCCGCTGTGTTCAGGGGGATATGGAGACTGGAGCATTAGAGACCGAACAGATGAGCCGTGAGGCCCTCCGAGTGCTCGCCATAGCTTATCGTGTTCTAGGTGAAGTACCTCAGGAGCTGAACTCAGAAGAGATAGAACAGAATCTAACCTTTTTAGGTTTGGTAGGCATGATCGATCCCCCAAGAGAAGAGGCAAAGCAGGCGGTGACTGTGTGTAAAAAGGCTGGCATCCGTCCCATTATGATTACTGGAGATCACGTAACCACAGCTTCTGCTATTGCCAGGCAGCTGGGGATTCTGGGTGACGATGAGGAGGCGATTACAGGAAGTGAACTTCAATCATTGTCCGAGGAAGAATTTTTTAAAAGGCTGGAAAGAATCTCTGTGTATGCCCGGGTATCGCCGGAGGATAAGATCCGTGTGGTAAAAGCCTGGCAGAAAAAAGGAAAGATCGTGTCTATGACTGGTGACGGAGTCAATGATGCACCTGCGCTAAAGGCGGCAGACATTGGCTGTGCCATGGGAATTACAGGCACTGACGTGGCTAAAGGTGCGGCAGATATGACGCTCCAGGATGACAATTTTGCCACGATAGTCGCGGCCGTGCGAGAGGGAAGAGGAATCTACCATAACATCCGCAGGACAGTGGGATTTCTTTTGGGAACAAATATTGGAGAAGTAGTTCTTGTATTTACTGCTATGCTCTTTTACAAAGTCTCTCCCTTACTTTCCATGCAGCTTTTATGGATTAATCTAGTCACAGATAGCCTTCCGGCTATTGCTCTTGGCATGGAACCAGTAGATGACAGAGTTATGGGAGAGAAACCCCGTCCAAAAGAAGAGGGAATCTTTGCCCATGGTCTTGGTGTACAGGTGGTTTTACAGGGATTGATGTTTGGAATTTTGGCCCTAGTGGCCTTCTGGATTGGAGGCAGAAGCGAGCATCCCTTGGGCAGTGGGCGAACCATGGCTTTTATGGTTCTTGGACTTAGTCAGATTTTTCATTCCTTTAGTATGCGATCCGATCAGTCTCTGTTTCGGACAGGATTTTTTACAAATAAAAAGTTAAATAGTGCTGCCCTGGTGTCAATAGTTTTGATGGGGTGTGTTTTGTTTATTCCACCTCTGTCTTATGTATTTGGACTTTTGTCTCTAACACCTAAGCATTATGGAATCGGGCTGCTGTTATCTTTGGCCCCTGTAGGGGTATTGGAGGTTGTGAAAGCCTTTAGACAAAAAAATATATTTGGTGGTAAATAAGTTTTATTTATCGATAAACAATAAAAAATTATTGACAAAAGAATAATTCCGGGATATGATAGAGAGCATCACAGGAAAGAGGATGATGGTCATGCTTCAAGCACTTAATAGTTTGCTATTTATCATTATTTTGTTCATTCCCGGCCCAGCTTTTACCATTTGGAATATTCGTAATCTGCTTTTGCGCAGGGAGGACACAGGAAAATTCGAGGTGTTGGCATTTGCGACAGGGATTTTCTACAGTCTGATCCTGTATTGGTTATGGAGCCCGAGGCCTTGGGATGAAAGTATTTGGACTTATGGGGATATTTCTTCCCTGCATGAGCCATTTTCCAGAGAACATCTATTGACGATGCTTCTTCTGTTTGGTGTAGGTTTGATTTCCTATGCATTTTTAAAATCCAGAAAGGAAAAAGCCGCGCCTCTGGCAGTGGTGCTTTCCATGTCTGGCGTTTATCTTGGAATTTTGACGAATGTCATGATGCTCATACAGCTTTTCGGAAGTGTTGCGGCAGACACCCCTTTTACAAACTGTATGTTTCCAGATGTAGTTTTTTTCATGCTGGTTCCTTTTAATTATATATTGTTGGCTGTGGCACTTTTGGTAAGGGTGATTCGGGACCAGAGCAGGCGTCTTCAAGAGCAAACCATTTGGGAAATGGAGAGAAAGGAAGAATCATATAAAAGTGGAATACTTGGCAACTGTAACCGTCTGTTGGAAAGAAGTGGAAATTGGGCTCTCTATGCACTGCTTTTGACTCTGCCTCTTTTATGTATGATTATGGGATTGCTTTTGCTGTTTGGTCAGAAACCAGACAGTGCAATTCGCGTGTTTACAGAGACCAGTGACTGGACATTATCCACGAAGATATCTCCGCCACCAGTGGAGGCCGGCGCTCATTATCTGTGTACAGTGGCATTGCAGGGGCATGAAAGTCTGGTAAAGCCAACCCGAATGGGCATAAGAAGGGGAGAAATAATAGTGGTGAATCGCCAGCTCTGTGTGGCGAACGCTTTTGAGCAGCTCTTAGAAGAGCGTATGCCCCGCTTTCACAGAAGTTTACGCAATTTTTATGATACTTATGGCTATCCTGTCTCCAGGCACATTAAGACACCTTTTACAGCAGATGTAATTTATTTGCTTATGAAACCTCTTGAATGGCTGTTTTTAATAGTTTTATATTTAATTGATGAAAAGCCGGAGAATCGCATTGCAACCCAATATTTGCCGTTTAAGATTTATTAAAATTTCATGAAATTTTATAAAAATACAAAGAGAATGTTGGAAACAGTGAGAAAATATGTTAAGATAAAAACGAGATGAAAATACGTAAGATATTAAAAACAGTCATGAACCGCCTGGTAATTTTTGGAGTTTTGCTTTTGCTTCAAATAGCAGAATTATTGGCCTTTATGACGAAGCTGGCAAGCTATTCTACTGTGGTATCCATTCTATTTACTGTTATAAGCCTGCTGGCAGTCCTTTGGATTTTAAATAGAGATGAAAACCCAGCTTATAAGATGTCCTGGATAATTTTGATTCTGGTCTTTCCTCTGTTGGGTGGTTTCTTTTATCTCTTGGCAGGCCATAAGCGCCCTTCCAGGGGGCTGCGGCGCCGATTTGAGACAGAGGTAGCGCGTACCAGGGGAGAGATGACCCAGGATGATACTGTACTGGAGCATATAAAGAGTCTCGACCCGCGAATGGCTGGTCAATTTCACTACGTGGCAGACAAGGCCGGATATCCCGTGTATGAACATACAAAGGCACGCTATTATTGTCTGGGCGAAACACTGTTTCATGATTTAGTAGAAGAATTAGAAAAAGCACAACATTTTATTTTTATGGAATATTTTATCGTGGAAGACGGCCTCATGTGGGGAAGCATCCTAAAGATCCTGGAAGAAAAGGCAAAAGCTGGGTTGGATGTACGTTTTATTTACGATGATTTAGGAAGTGTATCCCTTCTTCCTGCTGGTTATGACAGGCAATTGGAGGCCAAGGGAATCAAGTGTATGGCTTTTAATCCCTTTATTCCGATTCTGTCTCTGGCTATGAACAATCGGGATCACCGAAAAATCACTGTGATTGACGGACATACAGCTTTTAGCGGAGGTATCAATCTGGCTGACGAATATATCAATGAAAAGGTTCGTTTTGGCCACTGGAAAGATACAGGCTTTATGCTGAAGGGAGAAGCAGTGTGGAATTACACTGTGATGTTTCTGCAAATGTGGAACGCCTTTCGCCACACAGATAAATCTTACGAAGATTTTCGTCCCAACAAATATTACACACATGAATTTCTCTCAGATGGTTATGTTCAGCCTTTCGGCGATTCGCCTTTAGACGATGAGATTGTGGCAGAAAATGTCTATCTGAATATTTTGAACCAGGCCAGTGATTATGTGTATATTTTTACACCCTATCTGATCATTGATCATGAAATGACCACGGCATTATGTCTGGCAGCAAAGCGCGGTGTGGATGTACGGATTGTGACTCCAGGGATACCAGATAAGAAAGTGATATTCCAGTTGACTCGCTCCTATTACCCACCCCTCTTAAAAGCAGGCGTACGCATCTATGAATATGCACCAGGGTTTTTGCATGCCAAATCTTATGTCTGTGATGATGTAACTGCAGTAGTGGGCACAATTAATATGGATTACCGTGGCCTTTATCTGCATTTTGAATGTGGTACATGTTTTTACCAAAATGAAATCATAAATCAGGTGAAGCAAGATTGCTTGAATACGATGGAACAGGGGCGGGAGATTTCTTTAAAGGATACACGCCAGGGATTTTTTGGAAGCCTGTTCTGTGCAGTCCTGCGGGTATTTTCCCCGCTTTTATAAGAGAGAATGAGAACCGGAGGAACAGATACATATGAATATATTGTTTTTTTTGAAACCAAAAGGAGAACTAGATTACCTTTATGATGACTGTACCATGCGACAGGGAATTGAAAAGCTGGAGCGCAGTGGCTATATGGCAATTCCTATCATCAACCGGAAGGGAGAATATGTGGGAACTATCACAGAGGGAGATATCCTTTGGACCTTGAAGAATAAATTCTCTCTGGATTTGAAAATGGCTGAAAATGTTCCCATTCAAACTGTGAAACGCCGGAAGCATGTGGAGCCTATTTCCATTGATTCTAATATGGAAGATCTGGTCTCCAAGGCTATGAACCAGAATTTTGTTCCGGTGATTGATGACAAGCGAATCTTTATCGGTATTGTCACCCGAAAGGATATCATTGAGTTCTGCTATGGAGAATATACAAAAGTGAATAAAGAATAAACTTGAAAGGCGGCTGTGAGACAGTCGTCTTTTTTATTGTTATGAAAAAATTTGTAAAAAGGCTTGATTATTTGACATGTAATTGCTAAAATTGTATACGGCATGAATTGGTTTAGAATTATCAAAATAGAAAAAAATGGAGGGCTGAAAATGAGTATTACAGCACAAAGCTTGGCAGGTAAGAGAATTGAGGACTTACTTGACGAGAACAGTTTTGTTGAGATTGGCGGGATGGTTACGGCCAGAAGCACTGATTTCGACATGCAGCAGAATGAGACTCCATCAGACGGTGTCATTACTGGCTATGGTGTCATTGACGGTAATCTAGTCTATGTATACAGCCAGGATGCTTCCGTGTTGAACGGAACACTGGGCGAAATGCATGCAAAGAAGATTACAAGGCTTTATGAGATGGCCTGTAAAGTAGGCGCGCCTGTCATTGGTCTGATAGACTGTGCAGGAGTTCGTCTTCAGGAAGGTGTGGACGCACTGAATGGCTTTGGCGAAGTTTATATGCAGCAGGCATTGGCTTCCGGCGTAGTTCCTCAGATTGCTGCGATTTTTGGAACCTGTGGCGGCGGACTTGCTGTCGTTCCAGGGTTAGCTGATTTTACATTTATGGAGGAGAGCAAAGGAAAGCTGTTTGTCAACTCTCCCAATGCCATAGAAGGCAATGAGATCTCTAAGTGCAACAGTGCTTCTGCAAAGTTCCAGTCAGAGGAAGCGGGAACTGTGGATATTGTGGCAGATGAGGCAGGTGTCCTGGCTCAGATTCGTCAGCTTGTGACTATGCTTCCGGCAAATAATGAAGAGGATTCTTCTTATGAAGAGTGCATGGATGATCTGAATCGTGTATGTGCAGATCTGGGAAGTGTGGAATATTCTGCTCCCTACATACTTTCCAGTATTTCAGATGGAAACGTATTTTTTGAGACGAAGGCAGCTTACGCAAAGGATATGGTGACTGGACTTATCAAGTTGAACGGTATGACAGTAGGTGCAGTGGCTAACAATGATGTGGAATTGACGGCCCGTGGAGCACAGAAAGCTGCTGATTTTATCAATTTCTGTGATGCCTTTAACATTCCAGTGCTCTCTGTTACGAATGTAAAAGGTTACAAGGCAAATATGTGTACAGAGCGCAACATTGCCAGAGCTATGGCTAAGCTTACGTATGCCTTTGCCAATGCAACCGTTCCAAAAGTAAATGTGATTGCTGGCACAGCTTTTGGCAGTGCGTATGTATCTATGAATAGCAAAGGAATCGGCGCTGATGTGGTTTATGCCTGGAAAGACGCACAGATTGGCATGATGGATTCCAAGATGGCAGCAAAGATTATGTATGCTGACGCAGACGCTGGAACTCAGAGCGAAAAAGCGAAGGAGTATGCTGCTCTTCAGGGAAGCGTTGAGGCGGCAGCCAGAAGAGGTTATGTAGACAGTGTAATAGATGCACAGGATACAAGAAAATATGTAATTGGCGCTTTTGAAATGTTATTCACAAAAAGGGAGAGCCGTCCAGACAAAAAGCACGGAACGGTTTAAGAGAGGTGAATAATATGAAGAGAAACATGAAGAAATTTACCGGCATGCTCTTGCTCCTTGTATGGGTGCTTGCTCTCACTGCTTGTTCCTCCAAGGAAAAGCTGCCGAATGAAGAAGTATATCAGGAGAAGGCCGATGGCTATATCAAGATGCTTACTTCTATGGATGAAGCATCTTTGAATGAGCAGCTTACAGATTTGGAAGAAAATCTTGAAGATTTTGAACAGCAGGTTGCTCTTTATCCCTATCTTATGGGGAATGGGTCGAAGTTTGACTTTACAGCGGAGGCTTATGTCAGCTTACTTAAGTCTTACACATCCAACCTGGAAGATTTGGGAGCCTTTGTAGAGCTGAAAGCTTATGAGGGCGGAGAAGAGAAGGATGGCGAAGTAAGCTATTCGGCAGTCTATAAGTTTGAAAAGCATGATTTGAGAATGTCTCTCGTCTTTGATAAAAATAATGTGATCACTACAGTGACACTTGACCCGATTTACAGTACAGGCGAGATTCTTGAGAAGGCAGCTTTGAATACCCTGCTTGGTATGGGTGTTGTATTTGTGGTTCTGATTCTCATTTGCCTGATTATTTCCTGCTTTGGATTTATTCCGGCTATTGAAGCAAAGTTTAAAAAGAAGAAGGCGCCAGAAAAGAAGGCCCCTGAGCCTGTAGCGGCACCTGCGGCAGCTTCTGTACAGGAAGCAGCTTCTACTAAGACAGATGATCTGGAATTGGTAGCAGTTATCACAGCGGCAGTTGCGGCGACGCTTGGAACCTCAACAGACGGATTTGTGGTGCGCTCTATTAAGCGCAAGAGCAACAGTAAGTGGAAAAGAGCTTAAATCATATTTTAGGAGGAAGTTAAGAGATGAAAAATTATACAATTACCGTAAATGGTGTAGCTTATGATGTAACCGTGGAAGAGGGAGGAGCAGGAAGCGCTCCAGTACGTGCAGCAGCTCCAGTGGCAGCTCCTAAAGCAGCTCCAGCTCCCGCAGCAGCAAAGCCAGCGGCAGCAGCGGCTGGTGGAATCGAAGTAAAGGCTTCTGTTCCTGGTAAAGTATTTAAGGTAGAGGCTTCTGTTGGCCAGGCTGTTAAGGCTGGTGACAATATTGTTATCTTAGAGGCTATGAAAATGGAGATTCCTGTTGTTGCTCCAGAGGACGGCACAGTAGCAAGTATCAATGTTGGAGTGGGCGATGCCGTTGAGTCAGGTGAACTGTTGGCATCTTTAAACTAGCAAATCAGGACACTTATTAAATCAACGGAGGTTAAAACATGGGATACATTTTAGAAACCCTAGGGAATCTCATGCACCAGACAGCCTTTTTTAATCTGACATGGGGAAATTATGTCATGGTTGCGGTTGCATGTTTATTCCTTTTCCTGGCTATCAAAAAGGAATATGAGCCACTTTTGCTAGTTCCTATTGCTTTTGGTATGCTATTAGTAAATATTTACCCAGATATTATGATTAGCCCAGAAGACTCAGCAAACGGAGTGGGCGGCCTTCTCTATTATTTCTATGTATTGGATGAATGGGCCATCCTTCCATCCTTGATCTTTATGGGGGTAGGAGCTATGACAGACTTTGGTCCACTGATTGCCAACCCCAAGAGTTTTCTTCTGGGAGCATCTGCTCAGTTTGGTATTTTTGCTGCATATCTTGGAGCAATGGCTATGGGATTTTCAGACAAAGCTGCTGCAGCTATTTCTATTATTGGAGGGGCAGACGGACCGACTTCTATCTTCCTAGCTGGTAAGCTGGAGCAGACAGCAATTATGGGGCCCATTGCGGTAGCGGCATATTCTTATATGTCTCTTGTACCAATTATTCAGCCCCCGATTATGAAGTTGCTGACTACAGAAAAAGAACGTAAGATTAAGATGGAACAGCTCCGTCCAGTATCTAAACTGGAGAAAATCCTGTTCCCTATCATTGTTACTATTGTAGTATGCCTGATTCTGCCTTCTACTGCACCATTAGTAGGAGCGCTCATGCTTGGAAACCTGTTCCGTGAGTCTGGTGTGGTACGTCAGCTTCAGGAGACAGCATCCAATGCACTGATGTATATTGTAGTAATTTTGCTTGGAACTTCTGTAGGAGCAACTACAAGTGCAGAAGCATTTTTGAATTGGGATACCATTAAAATAGTACTTCTCGGTCTGGTTGCTTTCTGTTTTGGTACAGCGGCTGGAGTGCTCTTTGGAAAGCTTATGTGTAAAGTAACAGGTGGCAAGGTAAATCCGCTGATCGGATCCGCAGGTGTATCTGCAGTGCCGATGGCGGCCCGTGTGTCCCAGAAAGTGGGAGCGGAGGCAGATCCAACCAACTTCCTTCTGATGCATGCAATGGGCCCCAACGTAGCTGGTGTAATCGGTACAGCCGTTGCAGCGGGAACCTTTATGGCCATCTTTGGAGTTATGTAAATTAGATCCCCGTGTGCCAGTAAGGCCGTAACGGAACTTAAATCAGTGAAGGCCTGGACAGGACACAGAACAATTTACAGACGCAAGTATTTGTGGCTGGAAATTCGTTCTAGATCCCCGTGTCCTGGTAAGGCCGTAACGGAACTTAAATCAGTGAAGGCCTGGACAGGGCACAGAACAATTTACAGACGCAAGTATTTGTGGCTGGAAATTCGTTCTAGATCCCCGTGTCCTGGTAAGGCCGTAACGGAACTTAAAATAGGAGGTATAGTATGTCAGAAAAAAAACCGGTAAGAATTACCGAAACTATATTGCGTGACGCACATCAGTCTCTGATTGCCACACGTATGAGCACAGATCAGATGCTTCCCATTGTGGAAAAGCTGGATCAGGTAGGCTATCACTCTCTGGAGTGTTGGGGCGGTGCTACCTTTGATGCATCCTTGCGTTTTTTGCACGAAGATCCCTGGGAGAGATTGAGAAAGATCAAAGAAAAGGCAAAAAAGACCCCGTTGCAGATGCTGTTTCGTGGACAGAATATTCTGGGCTACCGTCCCTATGGTGATGATGTAGTAGAATATTTTGTACAGAAATCCATTGCCAATGGAATTGATATCATTCGTATTTTTGACTGTTTGAATGACCTGAGGAATCTGGAAACTGCAGTTAAGGCATCCAATAAAGAGGGAGGCCATGCACAGATTGCCCTTTCTTATACCCTGGGTGACGCCTATACTCTGGAATACTGGACGAATATTGCAAAGGAAATTGAGCAGATGGGAGCAAATTCTATCTGTATCAAGGATATGGCTGGATTGCTTCTGCCTTATACGGCTACAGAGCTGGTGACAGCCTTGAAAGAGACTGTAAAGATCCCGATCCAGCTTCACACTCACTATACGTCTGGCGTGGCTTCTATGACATACCTGAAGGCTGTGGAAGCGGGAGTGGATGTCATCGACTGTGCTATGTCACCCTTTGCACTGGGTACTTCTCAGCCTGCAACAGAGGTTATGGTGGAGACCTTTAAAGGAACCCCCTATGACACTGGCTATGATCAGAATCTGCTGGCAGAGATTGCAGATTACTTCCGTCCTTACCGTGATGAGTGTCTGGACAGCGGCCTGCTCAATCCCAAGAATTTGGGTGTCAACATTAAGACTTTGCTGTATCAGGTTCCAGGTGGTATGTTGTCCAATCTGACTTCCCAGCTCAAGGATCTGGGGGCTGCTGATAAGTATTATGAAGTATTAGAGGAAGTTCCGCGTGTACGTAAAGACTTTGGAGAGTGTCCTCTTGTAACACCATCCTCTCAGATCGTTGGAAGCCAGGCTGTTATGAATGTTGTAGCTGGTGAGCGCTATAAGATGGTAACAAAGGAGACAAAGGATGTTCTGTCTGGAAAATATGGAAAGACTGTGAAGCCCTTTAATCCTGAAGTGCAGAAGAAGTGTATTGGCGATGCAGAGGTAATTACTTGCCGTCCGGCAGATCTCGTTCCTAATGAACTGGCTACACTGGAGGCGGAGATGGCTCAGTACAAAGAACAGGATGAGGATGTATTGTCCTATGCACTGTTCCCACAGGTAGCTGTAGACTTCTTTAAGTACAGAGAAGCTCAGAAGACAAAAGTGGATGCTACTGTAGCTGATACCAAGAATGGAGCATATCCCGTATAGAGGATTGTGACGAAAAAGAAAAACGCCAGATTTACATAACTATATTATGTAAATCTGGCGTAATTGTTTTTTATACCCACTCTTCATCCAGGAACCGTAAAATCTCCACGGCCTTTGGTGGACATCCAGAAAGAGAATGTTCAAAGCAGGCGGTACAGGTTCCTACACCAATATTCCCATTCTGATTTCGATATCCCTGGCCAATACAGACAGGAGATAATCCTTTTTTTAATTTTCCCTCTTCATACAGGCGGTTCAGAGCATGGATCAGAGAACCGTAGCAGGCACTGCAGGCATCTTTCGGAGCCGTATAGTCAGAGAGTGCCCTTACCCGCCTGGTAAGAGGAGGATGAGCAAGGCAGCGATCTTCATTCAGAAATATGAGATTGGCCTTTGATGTATCAGCCATACCTACACCAAGCTCTTCGGCCAAGCGTATGTAGCGAACGTCATCGACTGTGTATCCCAGACAATCGCAGACAAAGGCATCACAGAGGACAGGATCCTTACATCCCAGAATCCGGTTCATAGAGACAGGATTTCCCCCTTCTTCAAAATCTAAATCTCCACAGATATTATCTACCAATATAAAATCATTGCGAACCACAGTATTCAGGTGAGCAATGGGACGGTGGAGGCCCATAGTATGAAAGCGGCGCTTTTCCGAATTGGGGATGAGGCCTTTGTTGTTTTTCAGGGCACAGGTGATAGCAGTTTGGCAGTGCCCCTTGAGAACTGGCATATTGATGATATAGTCTGCGTTTAGTGCCTGAGAGCATACTCGGATGTCCATGCCTTTGGCATCACATACCTGGCTGGAATCCTTTTGTAGATCGATCAACGGAACATTGTAGCGCTCTGAGATAGGAATGTAGCCAGCAGCGCGAAAGGCAGCGGAGGTTCGATCGCCAACCCACGAGCCTTCCATAATAGAAATGTTGAAAAAGTCATGTTCCTGCAAATATTCAATCGTTCCCGCCAAAAGCTCTCCATGGGTGGTAGCACCAGAATCGGGGCTTTTGGATACGGCCAGATTGGGCTTCAGGGCGATAGAGCGCTTTTTATCTCCGATTTCTGCCTCAAGATTGGCGGCAGTGAGAAGCACCTTTGTCATTTCTTTATAGTTCATTCCATGAATGAGATAAATATCATTTTTATTCACAGTGATTTCCCCCGTTTTTTTTTATTGTACTACTTTGTGCCAGAGCTTGGCAAGGAATAAGATACTGCTCAATCACATTTTCCCGGTTGTACAAAAGCAAGGAATATGTTAGACTAAGATAGCAGTTTGGGAATTTATAGTTTATCTCTGTGGAGTAAATATATGAGTAAGGTTCTGATTATCGGCGGCGGGGCATCCGGGATGATGGCATCGATTGTTGCCGTACAGCGGGGGCACGAAGTCCATATATTCGAAAAGAATGAAAAGCTTGGTAAAAAGTTATATATCACAGGCAAAGGACGCTGTAACCTGACAAATGACTGTGATATGGATCTGCTGTTTGGCAGTGTCTGTACCAATACTAAGTTTTTATATAGTGCTTTTTATGGATTTACCAATCAAGACACAAAGGGATTCTTTGAAAAGGCGGGTGTTCCCCTTAAGACAGAACGGGGAGGGCGCGTCTTTCCCTTGTCGGATAAATCTGCGGATGTTCTCGATGGTTTAAAGGGTCTAATGAGGCGAGATGGCGTACAGATACATTTGAATACTCAGGTTGAGAAAGTGCTGGCCGGGGAAGGCCGGGCTTCGGGTATTATGCTGACAGATGGCCGTTGTATCCCAGGAGACGCAGTGATAGTGGCTACTGGCGGTGTCTCTTATCCCAGTACAGGCTCCACTGGGGATGGCTATCGTTTTGCAGAGAACTTGGGGCACACTGTGACAGAGAGGCTTCCAGCTCTTGTACCCTTTAATGTTCGGGAAGATTTTGTCAAAGAGCTCAAGGGATTGTCTCTGAAAAATGTTGAAATTCATATTTTTCAGGGAGAGAAAGAAGTATATCAGGAATTTGGGGAAATGTTATTTACCCATTTTGGAGTCAGTGGACCTTTAATTTTGACAGCCAGCAGTTATGTAGGAAAGCTGGCATCACGCCAGGAATTAAAGCTTACTATTGATTTGAAGCCAGCCCTTGACAGGGATAAGCTGGATCAGAGGATCTTAAGGGATTTTGAAGAGCACAGGAATAAAAGCTTCAAAAATGTGGTGAGTAAGCTCTTTCCCTCGAAACTGACGCCTGTTATGATAAAACTTTGCGGAATTGACCCAGACAAAAAAGTGAATGTGATTTCCAAAGAGGAACGGCAGCGCCTTGTCTTTTTGATGAAACATTTGGAAATGACTATTACAGGACTTCGGGATTTTAAAGAGGCAATTATCACTAAGGGCGGTGTATCTGTGAAAGAGATCAATCCTTCCACCATGGAATCTAAATTAGTACCAGATCTTTATTTCATCGGCGAGGTACTGGATCTGGATGCAGTTACGGGAGGATTTAATCTTCAGATTGCTTGGTCTACCGCTTATGCAGCCGGAAGTTCCCTTTGATACAAAAATGCTAACCCTTTCTAAAATAAGGGTAGAAGAAAAGGAGTATTCATATGAGCTACCAAATCGCAATTGATGGCCCTGCGGGAGCCGGAAAGAGTACCATTGCCAAAGAAATTGCCAAAAAACTAGGCTTTATCTATGTAGATACAGGAGCTATGTACCGGGCCATGGCTTTATACTTACTGCGCAGGGGAATTTCTCCAGAAGAATCAGAAAAAATCAGTGCGGCCAGTCAGGAGGCCGACATTACCATCGCCTATCAAGAAGGGGTACAGCAAGTGTTGCTGGACAAAGAGAACGTAACTACTCTTTTGCGCACAGAAGAAGTGGGCAACATGGCTTCTGCCTCCTCTGTAAACCCAGACGTGCGCAAAAAACTGGTAGATCTCCAGAGAATTCTGGCAAGCCGGGAAAATGTAGTCATGGACGGCCGGGATATCGGGACTTGTGTCCTTCCAGACGCCAACGTAAAAATTTACCTGACTGCATCCACCGCCTGCCGTGCCAAACGCCGCTATGACGAGCTGAAAGCCAAAGGCGAAACCTGTGATCTGGCCGACATAGAAGGAGACATCAAAGATCGGGATCATCGCGATATGACCAGAGAACATTCCCCTCTGCGTCAAGCCGAGGACGCTGTCCTTCTGGACTCCTCCAACCTAACCATCAAAGAAGTCACAGAAAAGATCCTGGCATTAGTCAAAGCGGAGGCAGGGAAGAGATAGGCGAACCTGTAGGCGTCCATTATAAAACAACTCATAAGGAAGGAATCCCTATGGAAATCAAACTAGCCAAAACCGCAGGCTTCTGTTTCGGTGTCCAAAGAGCTGTAGATACCGTCCATGAACAAATTAAATCAGGCCTAACCCCTATCTATACCTATGGCCCCATCGTTCACAATGAGACTGTAGTCAAGGAGTTGGAAGAACAAGGCGTCTGTGTGCTGAACACAAAAGAAGAACTTGCCAGCCTGGAACAGGGAACCGTTATTATTCGTGCCCATGGCATAGGGAAAGAAATCTACGATCTTCTAGGAAAGAAAGGGATCAATCTGGTAGATGCTACCTGCCCTTTTGTTCGCAAAATTCACCGTATTGTGGAGCAGGAGGGGGCCAAAGGGCGACAAATTCTCATTATAGGAAATGCAAAGCATCCTGAGGTAGAAGGAATCCGCGGATGGTGCAGCGGACCCTCTTATGTGGTAGAATCTGTTGAGGAAGCCCAGAATTTTACAATAAATTCCTCAGAAAAGCTTTGTATCGTATCACAAACGACATTTAATTACAATAAATTTAAAGATTTAGTTGAAATTATTTCGAAAAAGGGGTATGATATAATTGTTTTAAATACGATTTGCAGTGCGACGGAAGAGCGGCAGACAGAAGCAAAGGAAATTGCATCCCAGGTGGATGCAATGATTGTGGTCGGAGGGAGTCATAGTTCCAACACGCAAAAGTTATTTGAAATATGTAAAAAGGAATGTGAAAATACTTACTATATACAGTCACTGGAGGATTTAGATTTGAAGACATCGCCATCCATTCGTTACGTAGGTATTACCGCAGGGGCTTCCACCCCAAATAAAATTATTGAGGAGGTTCAAAAACATGTCAGAGTTAAGTTTTGAACAAATGCTTGAAGATTCTTTAAAAACAATACGGAATGGAGAGGTTGTCGAGGGCACAGTAATTGATGTCAAAGAAGATGAGATCATCTTAAATATAGGCTACAAATCTGATGGTATCCTTACAAAGAGTGAATACAGTAATACACCTGTTGATTTGACAACCTGTGTTTCTGTAGGAGACACTATGGAGGTAAAGGTTCTGAAGGTGAATGACGGAGAGGGACAAGTTCTCCTGACCTACAAGAGATTAGCTGCAGAGCGCGGCAGCAAGCGCCTGAAAGAAGCTTTTGAAAATGAGGAAGTGCTGACAGCAAAGGTAACACAGGTGCTGGACGGAGGCTTGAGTGTAGTAGTAGACGAGTCAAGAGTCTTTATCCCTGCAAGCCTTGTGTCTGACACGTATGAAAAGAACTTGGCTAAGTATAACGATCAGGAGATCAGCTTTGTGATCACAGAGTTTAATCCGAGAAGAGGCCGGATCATTGGCAATCGGAAGCAGTTGGTTCTTGCAGAGAAGGCTGAGCTTCAGAAAGCATTGTTTGAGAGAATTCAGGTTGGAGATGTAGTAGAGGGTGTCATTAAGAATGTGACAGATTTTGGCGCTTTCGTAGATCTGGGTGGAGCAGACGGACTCCTTCATATCTCTGAGATGTCATGGGGAAGAGTTGAGAATCCAAAGAAAGTTTTCAAGGTTGGAGAGAAGATTACTGTACTGATTAAAGATATCAAAGAGACTAAGATTGCCCTTAGTTTAAAATTTGAAGATCAGAATCCATGGCTGGATGCAGCAGATAAATATGCTGTAGGAAATATTGTATACGGAAGAGTGGCAAGAATGACCGACTTTGGCGCTTTTGTAGAGCTGGAGCCAGGTGTGGATGCCCTGTTGCATGTATCTCAGATTTCCAGAGAGCATGTGGAGAAGCCCATGGATGTTCTCACTATTGGTCAAGAGATCGAAGCTAAGGTTGTGGATTTCAATGAGGCAGATCGGAAGATTAGCCTGAGCATGAAAGCACTTCAGGCACCTGTAGAAGAGCCAGAAGATTTAGTAGATGATGAGATGGATGCTGACGTAGAAGAATAGATAGAGCAGAAGCTTATATATAAGCCAGCAATTTGGCCCGTTGTTACAAAGAAAATAGGATATCTTAGTGGAGAGGACAGGCACTGGCGTGCGTGTCCTCATGTTTTTATACACACGCGGATGCAAAGGAGAAAAACTCTATGTGGGAGTTAAAAATTGCAGGAGAAGATCTCTATCACATCTCAAATTGGTTTTTTATTTATAGTTTTTTAGGATGGGTCTGGGAAAGCTGTTATGTATCAGTATTGGAAAAAAGGTTGGTGAACCGTGGATTTGTGGCAGGGCCCGTCTGTACGATTTACGGCTTTGGAGCTGTGATTGTGTATTTAATACTGAAGCCTGTCTCAGGTAATTTGCTTTTCCTTTATCTGGGTGGCGTCATTGTCCCAACTATTTTGGAATATTTGACGGCAGTGCTGATGGAGCGTATTTTTCATACAAGCTGGTGGGATTACAGCAACAAAAAGTTTCAGTTCCAGGGCAGAATTTGTCTGGAAGCCTCTTTGGGCTGGGGAGCATTTTCCATCATTTTGTTTTATGTGTTCCAACCAGCGGTGGACAAAATTACAGCTCTTTACTCTGTAGTGACAGGAAAAATTTTGGTAAGCTTGGCAGTCGTCCTCTATGCTGTTGACTTTGGTATGTCTTTTATGAGCGCCATGCAGATTGGCGAAAGACTGCGGAATATGGATATTATTTGGGATGAATTTTGTGAATACATACAGTCAACAAAACTTTTCCAGAGCGCAGAGGAATTTAAGGAGCGTATGGAGTACTATAGGCAGTCTGATTATGGGCCAGAGTTAAAGCGACGTTTGGAAGCTCGGATTGATGCAAGAGTAGCTTTTAACTCAGAGCGGAAAGAAGAGATAAAGGCACAACTTGGAGAGCGTATTGCAGGCTGGCATCAGCGCCATGAGCAGCTTAGAAGCTATGGAAATCTGTTTACACGTCGTACTCTTAATGCATATCCGCATTTAAAATCCAGAGCGCAGGCGTTAAAAGCTCGGGAAAAAAAGAAAGCTGAAAAGTCAGAGTGAGAGGAAGTACATGGCATACTCAACGTTTAAAGGTGGAATTTACCCCCATAAAAGAAAGTATCTTACAAGGGAAAAGCCAGTTAGGGAATATTTGCCTAAGGGAGAGCTGGTATATCCCTTATCTCAGCACATTGGCGGACTAGCAGTTCCCTTGGTGGAGCCAGGAGAACGTGTGTTGGAGAGGCAGATGATTGCGGAAGCCAGCGGATATATTTCTGCGCCTATTCATGCCTCAGTGTCTGGTACCGTGAAAGCTATAGAGCCAAGAATGACCGTGTCTGGCATTCCCATCCCATCCATAGTGATTGAAAATGATCATCAGTATGAGCGCGTTTTCTCTCAGAAGGTAATTCCCTGGCAGGATATGGAGCCAGGAGAGCGGATTCAGAGAATCCAGGAGGCAGGTATTGTGGGACTGGGAGGCGCGGGATTTCCCACACATGTAAAGCTTTCTGTGAAGAATCCCAAAAAGATCCGACATGTAATTGTCAATTGTTCAGAGTGCGAGCCATATTTGACCTCTGATTATCGCCGGATGATAGAAAATCCAGAATGGCTGGCAGAGGGAATGAAGATGGTCTTAAGTCTCTTTGAGCGGGCAGTGGGATTTTTTGCCATTGAAAACAGTAAGAGAGACGCTATTACTGCCTTGCAGCTGGCTATTCGACGTGAAAAGCGGATGGAGGTAAAAGTCTTAGAGACAAAGTATCCTCAGGGATCAGAACGAATGTTGATCTATGCCTGCACCAAAAAAGAGATTCATTCCTCCATGCTTCCGGCAGATGCAGGATGTATTGTCTTGAATGTAGATACAGTTGCGGCTATTTATCAGGCCCTGGTGTTTGGTCGGCCACTGACAGAACGCACAGTAACTGTTACTGGAAAAGCTTTGGCTCACCCCTGGAATTTTCGTGTGCGAATAGGTACCAGCTTCACAGAGTTGGTTCAGGCTGCGGGAGGATTTACTTGTGAACCTCAAAAATTTGTGGCTGGAGGCCCGATGATGGGGATTAGTCTCTTTGATCTGGAGGTTCCTGTTGTAAAGACTTCCTCTGCGCTTTTGTGCATGAGCAAAGATGATGTGGCACGTTTTCATCCTACGGCCTGTATTCGTTGTGGATCCTGTGTAAATGTCTGCCCAGAACATTTGATGCCTTTAAAGCTTGCTCAACTTGCCCAGCATTATCAGGAAGAGGAATTTCGCAGAATGAATGGAATGGAATGTCTGGAATGTGGAAGCTGCAGTTATATATGTCCTGCCAGGAGAAGTCTGACTCAGTCAATCAAAGCCATGCGAAGAGACTTATTGGCAAAAGGAAAGCGGTAGAAGGGAGCGTTTAAATGGAAAAATTAAATCATATATCGGCGTCTCCCCATGTGAGAGGGCCCATGTCAACAGCTAAAATTATGAAGCTTGTGATTGTGGCACTTTTGCCTACAGCAGCTTTTGGAGTCTTTCATTTTGGGCTACGCGCCCTGTTACATATGGTGGTCTGTATTGTGACTTGCGCACTTACAGAAACCGTCTACGAAGTCCTTACAAAACGCCCACTTACTGTTTTGGATTTCAGCGCGGTGATAACTGGCCTGCTGCTGGCCTTGACTCTTCCCGTGGGAGCCCCCTTATGGATAGGTGCGGTTGGTGGAGTCTTTGCTATTTTAGTAGTTAAAATGTTCTTTGGAGGAATTGGACAGAATATTGTAAACCCAGCTTTGGCGGCCCGCTGCTTTTTACTCATTTCCTTTGCCGGATATCTGACAGATTATACCTGTGACGTCTGCACTGGCCCAACACCTTTAGCTGCACTTAGACAGGGGGAGGAACTGGATTTGTTTGAACTGCTCCTGGGAAATACAGGCGGATGTATCGGGGAGACTTCTACCTTTGCTATTTTAATTGGAGCAATCTTTTTGCTGAGTATGGGGGTTATCAATCTGAGAATTCCCGCGTCTTGTATCCTAGTCTTTATGGGATGTATGATTTTGTTTGGCGGCCACGGCTTTGAAGAGAGTTATCTCGTGACACAACTTTGCGGAGGGGGATTGATGCTTGGCGCCTGGTTTATGATGACTGACTATACCACTTCCCCGATTACGAAAGGCGGTCAACTTCTCTATGGGGCAGTGATAGGAGCTCTGGCAGCTATGTTCCGCCTTGTTGGGAATGTGTCTGAGGGTCTTTCCTATGCAATTCTTTTAGGAAATCTTCTGGTCCCCTTGATTGAGAAAATCACTGTGCCCCGGGCATTTGGAAAGCGTCCTGGAACCCTTCTGAATAGATGACCTGGTTCTCTTTTGTGATAAAGACAGCATAAGTTCCATCAATGCTATCTACCAGATCAAGACCTCTATCAAGGCCAAGCAAATAACAGGAAGTGCTCAGGGCATCTCCATCGGCAGAATGGGCGGAGATTATCGTAACTGACGCAAGATCGTTTTCACAGGGATATCCTGTAGACGGATCCAGAAGATGGTGATAGAGTATCCCATCCTGCTCAAAATAGCGTTCATAGATTCCTGAGGTGACGACGGACTGATCTGTGATTTCCAGTACATTGCCAATGGTAGTTGTCTGAGAGGCAAAGGGCTGTCGTATCCCAATGCGGAAGGGTGAACCGTCAGGACGTGCACCGATGCAGAGAATATTTCCGCCAAGATCAATCGTAGCGCTTGTAACCCCTTGTTCTTTCAAGTATTCTTTCATTCGATCGGCAATATAACCTTTTGCCACAGCACCCAGGTCAAGCATCATTCCCTCTTCAGCAAAAGAGAGTGTGTCGCCAGAAAGTTCCACTTTTTGATAATTGACTAATGGCAGTTTTTCCTGAATCTCTACAGAATCTGGAACCCTGGGCTCATCGGAGCCCCAATTCCACAGGGAGGAAACGGGACCAATAGATGGATCAAAGGCGCCCTCGGAGCGAGAGGCGTAAGAGAGGGCAAGTTCTATAAGTTCTTTTGTCTCACCTGAGAGTTCTGACAGGCTTCCCTGATTCACACGATATATTTCACTGGTCTCTCTGGTACGGCTGAACAGATTTTCGTAATAGTCACACAGTTCCAGAGCGCTGTCCAGAAGAGAGGTGTCCTGGGAATCATAAATCGTAATTGTGACTACTGTGTTTAATTTAAAGCTTGTTTTTGTAATTGGATCTGAAGCTCTTTTGCACCCAGGAATCAGGGTAAAAAAAAGCAGGCAGAGGCACCACAGACGGGCAATATAGACTTTTTGTTTCACGTAAACATTCACCTTTCTTTTGTACCATTTTAATAGGAGGGAAAGGGGTATGTCAAGCTCCCAAAATTCAAAGCTTTATCACCTGAACGGGAATGGGTGGGTGATTGAGACGATTATAATATTCACTGACAATTACCAGATACTCTTTTTGGTTCAGAGTTTTTAAATATTCTAAAATTTGCGTTTTTTCTTCAAAGCCACTGTCACCCCCACTATAAATACACATACTTAAGAGCCCATCCTTTTTTAATAATTCCAGACTGGTCTGTATGGCACAGATGCTAGTAGAAGGCCTTGTGGACAAATGATGATCACCTCCAGGCAGGTAGCCAAAATTAAAGACAATGCAAGAGATGTTTCCAGCTTCCTTTATATATTGCGCCATATGCTCGTGGCCGTCTAAAATCAGCTCCGCAGTGTAATGTGCCGCATCTAGGCGTTGCCTTGTATGCTCCAAAGCCTGATGCTGAATATCAAAGGCATAGACCTTGCCTGAGGGGCCTGTCAGAGAGCAGAGCAGGAATGTGTCATTGCCATTTCCGGCTGTGGCATCTATACAGATATCACCCTCCTCAACGTGTTCGCGAATAAAGTGGTGACACCAACTGGTGATCTGATAGTTTTTCTTCATGATATATTCCTCAATTATTAATATTTATAGTGCTTTTAGTGTAGCATATACTGTCAGGGAAAGCTATCTGCTCCTGTAGGGAAAAATAAATTGTTTGTAAAAAAGAGAGCTAATTGGTATAATAAAAATAATTTTCGGGTTCATAAAATTAATGGGGAAAATGTATATAAGGAGAGGTAGCATGAACAGGGATATAGAACAGACAGCATTAGTAAAGACAGAACTAGATGGCGGAGAGGAAGTGATTAAAATTCCCCGCAATATTCATCTGGTTCCCATGGACAGGATCAATGGCTATGAAGTTCGTCCGGGATATTATGAAATAAATGGAGCCACAGCAATTCCTGGTGGGGTGAATTTTACAGTACATTCCCGCAACGCCACCTCAATCAAGCTTTTGCTTTTTCGAAGAGGAGAGAAGGAGCCCTTTGCCGTGCTTCCTTTTCCCCGCCATTATCGAATTGGTGATGTATATTCTATGATTGTATTTAAGCTCAGTATTGAAGAGTTTGAGTATGCCTATCAGGTGGATGGACCTTATGAGCCAGACAAGGGGTTAATCTTTGACTCAAGTAAATGCCTCCTGGATCCTTACGCTAAAGCTGTGGCAGGACAGGGAGAGTGGGGAAAGCCTGGGTATGGATATGCACGTTATAGAGCCAGAGTAGTAAAAGATGACTTTGATTGGGGGGCTATGGAACAGCCATTACTTCCAATGGAAGATCTGATTATTTATGAACTCCATGTAAGGGGTTTTACTATGCACGAGTCTTCAGGAGTTCTGCATCCAGGAACTTTTGCAGGACTTATGGAAAAGCTTCCTTATCTGCTGGAGCTGGGTGTAAATGTGGTGGAGCTCATGCCTATTTTCGAGTTTGACGAGATGTTGGACTACCGGGAAGTAGATGGCGAAAAACTCTGCAATTACTGGGGCTATAATACTGTGAGCTTTTTTGCGCCAAATACCAGTTATACGGCCAGCACGGAATATAACCGGGAGGGAAATGAGCTGAAGACTCTGATTCAGATGTTTAATAAGCATGGAATTGAGGTCTATCTGGATGTAGTATTTAACCATACGGCTGAGGGAGATGAAAATGGTCCCTTCTTTTCCTTCAAAGGATTTGATAATAATATTTATTATATGTTGACACCCGATGGAAAGTATTACAATTTCAGTGGCTGTGGCAATGCTGTAAATTGTAATCATCCCATTGTGAGGCAGATGATTTTAGACTGTCTGCGCTATTGGGTGACTACATACAGAGTGGACGGTTTTCGGTTCGATCTGGCGTCTATCCTGGGGCGCAATGAAGATGGAACGCCTATGAATCAGCCGCCATTGCTTCAAGATCTGGCTTTTGATCCTATTTTGAGAGATGTAAAGCTGATTGCTGAAGCTTGGGATGCAGGTGGATTGTACCAGGTAGGAACATTCCCCTCCTGGAATCGCTGGGCGGAGTGGAATGGAAAATACAGGGATGATATGCGTCGCTATCTGAAAGGAGACGCAGGCATGGCATATTGGGCTGCACAGAGAATCAGAGGATCGCGGGATATTTATGAAGTCCATTCCAGAGAAAATGCTTCTGTGAATTTTATTACCTGTCATGACGGATTTACCCTCTACGATCTTTTTTCTTATAATATGAAGCACAATGAGAAAAATGGATGGAATAATACAGATGGCTCCAACGACAACTATAGCTGGAACTGTGGTGTGGAAGGTGATACGGATGATACACAGGTAAATACTTTGCGATACCGACTGATGCGCAATGCTTTTGCTATTCTTATGTGTAGCCGCGGTATTCCCATGTTCCTGGCAGGAGATGAGTTTTGTAATACACAGTTTGGCAATAATAATGCCTATTGTCAGGACAATGGGATCTCCTGGCTGGACTGGAATCAGTTAGAAAAGCATCGCGGTATGTTCCATTTCTTTCAATATATGATTCGCTTTCGAAAGATACACCGGGTTCTTCGTACGAATGTGAGCGATGGCGCTTGCGGATTCCCGGATGTGAGCTTTCACGGAGAAGAACCTTGGCATGGGGAATTCTATGAGCATGAGAGGTATGTGGGCGTATTGTTTGCCGGACAGGAAAAGGGCAAGCGTCCTGAGGTGATTTATCTTGCCTCCAATGCTTACTGGGGAGACTTACAGATTACTCCACCTACCCTGCCTCAAAATATGTGTTGGGAGATTGTGGTGGATACCTGGGAGGAGAGTCAAAGTTCCCGTCTGGTTCAGAACGAAAAAATTGAGATTCATCCCAGGAGTGTCATGGTATTAGTAGGAAGGGAGCGTTGAATTACACAATATATTGATTCTCTTCTCATTTTATGGTACACTAAATACAACTTATAGCCATATCGTTAGGGGGAGAGTTGGTGGAGAGCAGATATTACGAGAAAATCCTGGATGGTATGCCAGAGATCGGGATCTACGTCATTGGAGAAAAGGATCATGAAATTCTGTATTATAACAAACGGATGCAGGAAGCATCTCCAGAAATGCATCTGGAAATGATTTGTCATGAGGCATGGAATGGATCCTGTGACAATTGTCCGCTTTTGACGATAGAGGACCGACAGGAGAGTCACTCCATTAGTTATAATGCTCCTTTTGGCGGTGTCGTGGATCTTGTGGCAACGAGAGTATTTTGGGAGGAGAACATTCCAGCTTTTGTGATTACAGTCACTCCCAGGATAGAGGTAGCCGGATATGCTTACCGCAAGATTATGCGGGTTGATTTAAGCAATGGATCTTACAGAGTATTGAAGGCAGATTTAAAAGAATGGTCTATGGAAGGCGAGAATATTTCTGAGAAGTTGGAAGCCTTTGCCCGGGGTGGGGCTGTTCACCCAGATGATGTGGAGCGCTTTGCGGCATTTATCCAGTTAGAGAACCTTCAGAATGTTCTGAAATCCAGAAAAAAGATACTCACCTGTATTTACCGACGTCGCCTGGAAGGCGGATTTCGATGGAATCTGTTGGAGTTTATGCTGGACTTTGATCATACGGTAGGGTTCCCAACAGCGCTGCTCTGTGTAAAAGATGTCCATGATGTACTGCGGGAAGGCTTAGAACATGAAGAAATTAACCTTCGCAATCAGGAAATTATTCGTACGCTTGGAGAGAAGATCTTTAATATTTATACGATTGATATGAATACTGGTGTAGTCAGACCCATCCGTGTAGATGGACATATGCAAGATGGACTTTCTTTTCAGATTCTTTTGTGGTACACTGTCTGCGCCCATATAAAAAAGCGTCTTCATCCCGCATACCAGGAGGAATTTGAGCGCAGATTTTCTATGGAAGGTCTGTGCCAGTCACAAAAAGATGGGGAAAAGAAGACAGAAATGATCTGTCAGTGGGAAAGTGATGAGGGCTACCGCTATATTGAGGTGACTGCCTCTTTTAGTCAGAAGCATGAGGAAAAAAGCTATACCGTTTTTGCGCTTCGCGATGTGGATGAGCATATGCGTCAGGAGCTGGCTGATACCCAGCGTGATAAGAATAATCTTCAGATATTGCAGGACAGAGCTTATATTATCAGCAGTCTGAGCAGTCTATTTTTCTCTACCTACTATGTGGACTTGGAGCATAACACTTTTCGCACTGTAACACAACTGAGCAGGGTGGGGGATGTGCTGGGCAGCGAGGTAGATTGTTCTGAGGCTCTTCGCATATATGCTGAAAATTTTATTTATCCAGATGATAGAGAAGAGTATTTGAAGGTTATGAATGTCCAAAACTGGCTTCAAACTCTGCGCTGGTGGCAACCTTTTGTAGCGTTGGAATATCGAAAGCTGCCTGATGCTCCACTAAAAGATCCGAAGGCATACTCTTGGGTCCGGGCTACAGCAGTGGTTGCACAGATAGGAATGGATGATATACCAAAGACAGTGGTGTATGTGGCTCAGGATATTTCAGAAAGTAAGAAAGTTGCTGATTCATAGATACAACCATATTTTACATAAGAATAAAAAGAATCATGTTTGGAAAGGATGGGAAGACCATTGGATAAAATACTGGTGATTGATGATAGCCTTATGCAGGCTGAATTTTTGAAATCCATTTTAAAGGATGATTATGATGTGACCACATGTCACACAGCAGAGGATGGACTACTTCAGGCAGAGTCGGGAGATTATTCTCTGATTCTTCTGGATGTAATTATGCCGGGCATGGATGGATTTAAGTTGCTAACAAAATTAAAAGAGACGACTCTGACCAAACATGTTCCAGTGATCTTGATTACCAGTCTTTCCGATGTGCAGCATGAGGAAAGAGGATTGATTCTGGGAGCATCAGATTATATAACCAAACCCTTTAGCCCTATTATTGTAAAAGCCAGGGTAAGTAACCATATCAGAATACACAATTATCAGATGCAGTTTATGCAGCAAGCTATGTTCGATGAGCTGACAGGTGTGGCTAACCGAAGATGCTATGAAGAAGAACGCCTTAAGAAATGGCGGCTTTCCTACCGGCTTGGACTTCCCTTTACAATCTGCATGTTTGATATTGATAAGTTTAAACTATATAATGATACATATGGTCATCCGGCTGGCGATAAGGTCATTGCTACAGTTGCCAAAACAGTATCCTCCTACCTACAGCGCACTACAGACTTTTTCGCCCGCTATGGAGGGGAAGAATTTATTGCACTCATGCTAGGTAATGATGCAAAATCGGCTTTTGAATTTATGAAACGAATCCGTCAGGCAGTAGAGGACCTTCATATTCCTCACAATTCTCCTGTATCTGAATGGGTTACAATCAGTGTAGGAGGTGTCACCTTTGTTCCTAAAAATGATGATATGTATGACAATTATCTAAAAGTCGCGGATAATATGCTGTATGACGCCAAGGAATTTGGAAGAAATATGGTTGTATGGTCCAATGAAAACAAGGAACAATGGCGAGAAAAATAAAGCTTTATGAGCAGTCAGGAAATTGTTTTTTCCTGGCTGTTTTTTATGAACATAGGAAAATCCTTTTGCCGTTTCAGATCGAACATATGATTGATTTCGGAAAAGCCATATGGTATGATAACAGAGGATGAGAGAGGAAGGACAAAATGATTGCACATATTAGAGGAAAATTGATTTACATAGAGCCAGAGGATGGGATTGCTGTGGTGGAGACTGGTGGAATTGGATATGTGATTTTGCTCTCAGGCCGGGATATGGAGCTTTTGCCTGGGTATGGAGACGAGGTAAAGCTGTATACGTATCTGCAGGTAAGAGAGGATGGATTGCAACTCTATGGATTTTTTACCCGAGAAGATCAGAAGCTGTTTAAAATGTTGATCGGCGTGAGTGGGATTGGGCCAAAGGGCGCTCTTGGAATTCTGACAGCACTTTCAGCGGATGATCTGCGCTTTGCAGTGCTGGCCGATGATGCAAAGACTATTGCCAAATCTCCCGGGATCGGAGTGAAAACGGCACAAAAACTAATATTAGAGTTAAAAGATAAGCTAAAGATCGAGGATGTCCTGGAAGCCAGAATGCATCCAGCAGCAAAGGAGAATCAGGTAGCCGCATCCGACTTAGCGGATGCAAAGAATGAAGCGATAGAGGCATTGACTGCCCTGGGATACTCTGCTTCGGACTCTTTAAAAGCTGTGCGTCAGGTGGAAATGAAAGATGAAATGACTGTGGAGGATATTTTAAAAGCAGCACTGAAAAATATGTCCTTTTAGAAACCTATGGAGGCAAGAATGGGAAGACGAATGATCACAACTGAAGCTGTGGAAGAGGATATACGCACAGAATACAGTCTGCGACCTCAGACCTTAAACGAATATATAGGCCAGGAAAAGGCAAAAGGAAATTTAAAAATTTATATTGAAGCGGCAAAAGGACGGGGGGAAGCATTGGACCATGTTCTTTTCTATGGCCCTCCAGGCTTGGGCAAAACGACTCTGGCAGGGATTATCGCAAATGAGATGGGTGTCAACATGAAAGTGACATCAGGGCCCGCCATTGAAAAGCCGGGAGAGATGGCAGCTATTTTAAATAATCTCTCAGAGGGGGATGTGCTTTTTGTAGATGAGATTCACCGTTTGAACCGCCAGGTGGAGGAGGTTTTATATCCGGCTATGGAGGACTTTGCCATTGATATTGTAATTGGCAAAGGAGCCACAGCCCGCTCTATCCGTCTGGACTTGCCACATTTTACACTTATTGGCGCTACCACAAGGGCAGGGTTATTAACAGCGCCCTTGCGGGATCGGTTTGGGGTGGTACACCACCTGGAATTTTACACGGAACAGGAGCTTCAGACAATTGTGCTGCGCTCAGCTCAGGTGTTGGATGTGGAGATTGATCCTAAGGGAGCTATGGAGCTGGCCAGAAGATCGAGAGGAACTCCACGGTTGGCGAATCGTTTATTAAAGCGTGTGCGCGATTTTGCACAAGTCAAATACAATGGGAAAATCACAAAAGAAATTGCAGATTTTGCACTGGATCTTTTGGAAGTGGATCGTTATGGCTTAGATCAGACCGACCGATTAATTCTGACCACTATGATTGAAAAATTTATCGGTGGTCCGGTGGGGCTGGATACCCTGGCTGCTGCTATAGGAGAAGATTCTGGCACCATAGAAGACGTCTACGAGCCTTATCTGATTAAGCAAGGATTTATACACCGCACACCCAGGGGAAGAGTCGTCACGGAACTGGGCTACCAGCATTTGGGACTGTCCTCTCACTAACTTTTTATTTTTATGCCTAGCCAGAATTAGTAATATACATAAGAGTAAATTTATGGTATAATGTCGTCAGACAATTGTAAGTCATCGCATAAAAGGGAGAAATAAAGGATGTGAGCGTTATGGCTATGAAAAATGTAGTGGAAGTTGTGATTGCTGGAAAGGTTTACAAAGTCAGTGGCTTTGAAAGCTCGGAGTACCTGCATCAGGTCTCTGTCTATATCAATGAAAAGCTGGCTGAGTTCCAAAAGATAGAGGGTTATCGTAAGCAAAATACAGATCAAAAGCAGCTAATGTTGAATATGAATCTGGCAGATGATTTTTTCAAGGCCAAACGTCAGGCAGATAAACTTTCTGTTGAATTAGAGCAAAAAGAGCGGGAGATGTATGGAATCCGTCATGATCTGGTGGACGCCAGACTTTCTCTGGAAAAGCAAGAGCATCAAAAGCATGATTGGGAAGAACAACTGAAAGAACAAAAAAAAGAGTATGAAGAAAAATTAAAAGAGCAAAAGAGAGAATCCGAGGAAAAGCTGAAAAGTCAGAAAAATGAAATCTCACAAAAGTTAGAAAAGCTGGAAATACAAAAAAATGAAAGTGCGGAAAGGCTGGAACATCAGAAAAAAAATTTTGAAAAAGAGCGTCAGGATATGAAACGGACGATTGAGAGTTTGAAAAAAGCTCTGGAGAATCAAAAACGGATGTTGGAAGAGCAAAGACAAGCCACACAGAAAAAGCTGGAAGAGCAGAATCAGGCCGCACAAAAAAGACTTTCTGAGCAGAAGCGAAACTATGACAGTGAGATGGAACGACTGCAAAAGGAATTGCAGGGGCTTCAGAGAAGATTCAAACATGCTTGAGATACATAAAAAATATAAGGGGCAGATGCAAAATAAGACAGAAGACTTATTTTGTAACAGCCCCTTTTCCTAAAAGGAGTTTCATAATGAATCATAAGGCAGAATTGCTGGCTCCGGCCGGCTCTTATGAAAGTTTGATAGCTGCTATCCATGCAGGGGCAGATGCCGTCTATCTGGGAGGAAGCCGGTATGGAGCCAGAGCTTATGCAAATAATCTGGGAGAGGAAGAATTGTGCCGGGCCATAGAGTTTGCCCATGTGCATGGCCGAAAATTGTATCTGACTGTAAACACCCTTATGAAAGATAGGGAACTGGAAGAACTGGGGGATTATCTCTTACCCTACTATGAATGTGGCCTAGATGCAGTCATTGTACAGGATTTAGGCGTTTTTTCTTATATTCGTGACTGCTTTCCCGATCTGCCTATACATGCCAGTACACAAATGACAGTTCTTGGACCTGATGGAGCAGCTTTTTTGAAAAAACTAGGGGCTGCCAGAGTGGTGACGGCCAGAGAGCTGTCCCTGGAAGAGATCCGCCAGATTCACAGGGAGGCTGATATTGAGATTGAGAGCTTTATTCATGGGGCCCTCTGCTATTGTTATTCTGGCCAATGTCTCTTTAGCAGTATGCTGGGAGGGCGAAGTGGAAATCGTGGACGCTGTGCCCAGCCATGTCGTCTGCCCTACCAATTAAAATATAAAGGTAACATAATAAACGGCAAAGAAGAGGCATACCTGCTCAGTCCAAAAGATATGTGTACCATTGAGCTGTTGCCAGAGATTTTGGAGGCGGGCGTCTATTCTCTGAAAATTGAAGGTAGGATGAAACGACCTGAGTATACAGCAGGTGTGGTGCGTATCTATCGAAAATATTTGGATGCATATTTAGAAAACGGGGCAGGAAGATACCAGGTATCAAGAGAAGATTATCAGGAACTACAGACCTTATATAATCGCGGAGGATTTTCACAGGGATATTACAAGATGCAGAATGGACGCAGTATGATTTCTCTGGTTCGTCCCAATCATTTTGAAAAAACTCATGCAAAGCAGGCGCTTTTGGAAAAGCAAACATACGATGCATTGCTTAATCTCTTAAAAAAAGAATATATAGATACAGGGAAAAAAGAAAAAATTCATGGAATCTTTAAGGTTTCTACGAAATTTCCTACAAAATTTGTGGTACAATGTAGGGAAGCAAAAATTGTAGTAACTGGAGAACCAGCACAGATTCCTCAAAAGCAGCCCATGTCGAGAGAGGCTATCACGCGTCAGCTTCAAAAGACGGGTGAGACGCCTTTTACCTTTGACACACTGGAGATCAAACTGGAGGAGGAAGTATTTTTACCTGTCCAGCAGTTGAACAGGATGCGCAGAGAGGCTTTGGGCAAGCTAGTGGAGGAGTTGGCTGGCCAGGGGAAACGTAAACTTTCAGAAGAGTTTATGGTCCATAGCCCACTGTCCGAGAAGGCGCCTAAGGGAAAGAGGGCTAGGGATAAAAAATATTTTATACATGTACAGTTAGATCAACCAGAGTACCTTTGTGAAGTTTTAAAGTTTCCAGAAGTTTCTAAGGTCTACCTTACCAGTGAACAGACAGACTTTGAGAAGCTGGCTCACTATGTGGAGGACTGCCACAGAGCAGGAAAGGGCTGCGCATTAGTACTTCCAGCGATTTTTCGTCTGACTGCAAGAGCTTATTTTCTAGAACGCCTGGAGCTTTTGAAAAGTGTGAGCCTGGACGCAGTGGTTGTAAAAAATTTGGATGAGCTGGAATTTTTGCAAAAGTACCATTGGGAGGTTCCAATAATCCTGGATCATAACCTTTATACCTTCAACCGGGAATCTCTTGAGTTCTGGAAAAAATCAGGATATTCCAGACGGATTTTATATGATACGCTGCCCCTGGAGCTTAATGAGAGAGAGCTTCATGCAAGAGGGTGTACAGAAAGCGAAATGCTGGTGTATGGACATGTACCTTTTATGGTAACGGCAGGATGCCTCCACCAGACCATGGGACGGTGTGACAGAAAGCAGGAAGCATGGATTTTGACAGATCGGTACCAAAAAGAGTTTCCGGTGATTAATTACTGTAGATATTGTTATAATGTCATATATAATTGTGAGCCTCTTTCTCTTCTGGGAAGTAAAGAAGCGGTAGATGGGATTGGCCCCAATAGCCTGCGCCTTTGCTTTACGATGGAGAACAGGGAGCAGACATTTCAGACGCTTCGCAGGTTTGTGGAGATTTATTGTCACAATAAGCCCTTTGAGGGAATGGGTGAGAGCTTTACAAAAGGCCACTTAAAACGGGGAGTAGAATAATCAGCCTATGACCAATCTAATTATAGAACTATCTAAATATGCATTTATTATTTTAATCGCTCTCTATACCTTCCTGTCCTTTTCTGTACTGAAAAAAAGGGATCAGGAGGAAATTGATCATGGGTGGCGGATGCAAAATTTTCTAACCTTTTTGATTCATCTTCTTGCCTATGCAGTTATTTACTTAAAGACAGGACAGCTTAAATTCCTGGTGTTCTATCTTTTGCAGTTTGTCTTGCTGCAGGCGGTGTTAGTCCTGACCCGGGTGATCTATCCAATGATCAACCAATTAGTATTGAATAATATGTGCTTTCTGTTGGCTGTGGGCTTTATCATTCTCACAAGACTCAACTATGACAAGGCAGTTCGCCAGTTCCAGATGGCTGCTATCTCTCTGATTTTTGCCATGGTGATTCCGGTTCTTGTCCGCAAATGTCTGTTTTTACAGAACATTCCCTGGATCTATGGTGGCGCAGGGCTGGTGATTCTGGCGGCAGTGGCAGTGTTCGGGGATACCACATCTGGGGCAAAGCTTTCTCTCAACATTGGACCAGTAGCTTTACAGCCATCAGAATTTATCAAGATTAGCTTTGTGTTTTTTGTGGCAGCCAGACTGGCGAAAAGTACTGTTTTTAAGGAAGTAGTTCTGACAACCATCCTGGCAGCTCTACACGTAATTGTTCTGGTACTGTCCAAGGATTTGGGTGGCGCCCTTCTTTTCTTTGTCACCTACCTTGTAATGCTGTATGTAGCTACCAGAAAGAAAATCTATTTTCTGGCGGGAATGGGGGCTGGGTGCCTGGCTGCCTATGTGGCCTATTTTTTGTTTTCCCACGTCCGCGTGCGGGTGCTGGCCTGGAGCAATCCCTTTAGTGTCATTGACAATGAGGGATATCAAATCACTCAGTCTCTGTTTGCCATCGGCACAGGCAGATGGTTTGGAATGGGACTCTGTCAGGGGAGTCCAAACAAAATTCCTGTGGTGGATCAAGATTTTGCATTTTCCGCCATTGCAGAGGAATTGGGTGGGATCTTTGCCATTTGTCTGATACTTATCTGTATGAGTTGCTTTATCATGTTTGTGAATATTGCCATGCAGATCAAAAATAATTTTTATAAATACACAGCCCTGGGGCTGGGAACGATGTATGGGTTTCAGGTATTTTTGACCATCGGGGGCGCGGTGAAATTTATCCCCTCCACAGGTGTCACCCTTCCTCTTATCAGCTATGGGGGAAGTTCCCTGGTATCCACTATCGCTATGTTTGCCATTATTCAGGGCATGTATCTTTTGAAGGAAGACGAGGAGTTAAAGATTGAAAAAGAGCGAAGAGCCAAGAAAGCAAAACTCGCAAAAGCAAGATCTAAAAAAATCAAAACCGAAAAAGAAAAGCCAGAATAGAAGAAATCCACAAAATCATGAACTGGCTGTGGTGACATATCTATTTGTAGGATTATTTACTCTGCTGATCGGGTATTTCATTTATTTTAATGCGGTGCTAAGCCCGGATGTAATCAATAATCCCTACAATTCCAGACAAGATACGTTTGCAGACAGAATCGTACGAGGCAATATTCTGGCTTCAGACGGCACAGTGCTGGCAAGGACAGATATAAATTCAGACGGCACAGAGACGCGAAGTTATCCTTTTGACAATATGTTTGCTCATGTGGTGGGCTACTCTACAAGGGGAAAGACAGGCATTGAGTCTCTGGCAAATTTTAATCTTTTGACTTCCAATGCATTTATTGGAGAACGGATAGTTAATGAGATTAAGGAAGAAAAAAATTTGGGGGACAACGTGACGACAACCCTGGATGTGGACCTTCAACGGACTGCTTATGATGCTTTGAGTGGTCAAAAGGGAGCTGTGGTAGTTCTGGAAGTAAAGACTGGAAAGATCCTTGCTATGGTCTCCCGGCCGGACTTCAATCCCAATCGAATCAACGAAGACTGGGAAGCTCTAAATTCTGAGACAGATAGTGACAGTGTCCTCTATAACCGGGCTTCTCAGGGGCAATATGCACCAGGTTCTACCTTCAAAATTATTACCTTGTTGGAATATATACGGGAAAATTCCAATTATGAGGACTTTGACTTTGACTGTAAGGGAAGTCTGACAGAGGGGAACTACACTATTAATTGTTATGGAAAGACGGTGCACGGACAGGAGGATTTGAAAAAATCCTTTGCAAAGTCCTGCAATGGCGCTTTTGCTTCTATTGGTCTCTCTCTGGATACGACAAAATTTAATGAGACTTGCCAGCAGCTTCTCTTTAATACAGAGCTTCCTTTTTCCATTCCTTATTCTAAGAGTTCCTTTACTCTAAATGAGAGTACGGTACCTGCAGAACGGATGATGACAGGTATCGGTCAGGGGGAAACTCTTGTGTCCCCTCTTCATATGGCTATGATTGTGAGTAGTATTGCAAATGAGGGGCTATTGATGGAGCCCTACTTGCTTGAACATGTGGAGAGCTATACAGGAGAAAACATCAAGACTTTTACGCCTTCCGTCTATGGGAATCTGATGACTGAGGAGGAAGCTTCTATCCTGACGGAATATATGGAGGAGGTCGTGGAAAGCGGTACAGGGCGAAAATTAAATGATTTGGGCTTTTTGGTTGCAGGAAAGACAGGTACAGCAGAGTATTCCAGCGATAAAAGCAAAAGCCATGCCTGGTTTGCAGGTTTTTCCAACACAGGAGAGGAGGATATTGCAGTCTGTGTGCTGGTGGAGGAAGTCGGCTCAGGGAGTGAGTATGCCGTTCCCATTGCCAGAAAAGTTTTTGCAGCCTGGGATGCGAAAAGGTAAGGGCTTGTCAAACATATAAAAAAGAGTTATACTAGATTCAGTCTATCAGACACACCAGGACAGGGAGGTTTTGCAATGATTGAGGCAACCAGTTGTGGCGGTGTGGTAATATTTCGGGGTAAGATTCTCCTCCTGTATAAGAATTATAAGAACAGGTATGAGGGATGGGTATTGCCCAAAGGAACTGTAGAGCCGGGAGAAGAATTCAAAGATACGGCAATGAGAGAGGTACGTGAGGAAACGGGCGTAGAAGCTTCCATTATCAAGTATATCGGGAAAAGCCAATATTCTTTTACAGTACCAGAGGATACAGTGGAGAAAGACGTCCACTGGTACCTCATGATGGCAGATAACTATTACAGTAAACCACAGCGTGAGGAGTATTTTGTCGATTCAGGGTATTATAAATACCATGAAGCGTACCACCTGTTAAAATTTGCAAATGAAAAGCAGATTTTGGAACGGGCATACAATGAATATCTGGATTTAAAAAAAAGCAATCTCTGGGGAAATAAGAAATATTTCTGACAGATACAGACTGGTGTAACAAGCGCAGTGAAAAAGGGAGGCTGTTGTGAGAGCACAACAGTCTCTTTCCTCTATCAGGAGGGGGACACGTTTATGAGATGGGCACAGAATCTTTATCTCAGTGAAAAAACAGAAAAGAAAAAGGATAAGATTATAAGGAAGGCAAACAGAGGCGCAGGCATGGTAAGCATTTATTTTATCGCACTGGCATCCAACAGTCAGAACTTGTTTGATATTTTTCATGCTGCCCATTTAAAGGAGACAGCCTTTTACAGACAGAACCCTTATGTGGTGGGAATTGCGTCTGGGTATGAGGAGGCCCTCTGGATGCTGCAAAAAATGATTGAAGATATCTATCGGGAGACGGGTGCTTTTCGGGTAAGAGAGTATTTTGGGGAGATGGAACAGGAGAAATAGATGTTGCAGGTGTTTTTTCTTATTTTGACTATTTTGAAAATAATAGGAATTATCCTGGCAGTGGTACTGTCCATTCTTTTTCTTGTTCTGTTGCTGCTTCTCTTTGTTCCTATTCGCTACCAGGCTTATGTAAGTAAGAGGGAGACGTTTCAGGCAAAGGGTAAAATCACCTGGCTACTTCGCCTTCTATGTGTTCCTGTGGTATTTCAAAATGGAAAGCTTTCTGTAAAGATTCAAGTCTTTGGTATTACTATAAAAAAAGTGACAGGAGAAGAAAAAGATACTACTGGTAGAAAAGAAGAAGTCCAGAGAGCACAGGAGCGTCCAGTATCAAAAGCGAAAGATAGGGAAATAGAAGAGGCTGATACCTGGACGGAGGAGAAAGTACCAGCGCGGGAGGAGAGGACGCAGGAGGAAAAGTTACAGGATAAGACAGAAGATGAGGCACAGAAAGAATTTGTTCCAGAAGATGAAACAGAGAAAGGACAGGGAAAGACTGGGAAAATCAAAAGTTTCTTTTTAAAAATTATTTCAAGGATTAAGTCTTTGTGGAACAGGCTTTTGAATATCCTGAAAAAAATAAGAAATCTAAAATATACATTCCAAAAATTTTGTGTTAAAATAAAACGTATTAGAAAGAAAATCCAGGATGTAAAAGATTTTATAACAGACGAGCGAACTCTTGCGGCTGTTCGTATGTGTCTGGGACAGCTACAAGTGCTTTTGAAGAGTATCTTGCCCAAAAAAGTCAGGGGAGAATTACATTTTGGCACAAAAGATCCAGCTCTTACAGGACAGATTTTGGGAGGAATCAGTATATTCTATCCTATATTTATGGATAATGTTAAGGTGATTCCTGATTTCGAACAGAGTTGCCTGGATGGAGAACTTTTCATAAAGGGAAAACTACGACTGGTAACTGCCGCCCGGATTGCCTGGAAGCTTTGGCGGGATAAAAATATCCGCTATGTCTACCGAAAAGTTAGCCGGTAGAACTGAAGTGGAACTTATAAAACAGCAAAGTTATAATTAGGAGGTTTGTCAGATGAACAATAATTTTGACACCACAGTAGAATCCCTGTTCAAGGGAATGGACAATTTTATTTCAACAAAAACAGTAGTTGGGGATGCAGTTACCATAGGTGACACCATTATTCTCCCCCTTGTGGATGTGTCCTTTGGCGTGGGTGCAGGAGCTTTTGCGGGAGATAAAAAACAAAATGCAGGAGGCGGTATGGGAGCCAAAATTTCTCCCAGTGCTATTCTTGTAATTTCTAATGGGGTGACGAAACTGGTAAATGTAAAGAACCAGGATACTGTGACTAAGATTCTGGATATGGTACCTGACTTTGTAAACAAATTCACAAGTGGAAAGAAAGAGGAAAGTCCAGTAGCTAATGCTATTCAGGAAGCAGTGGATGTAATAGAAAAAGAAGAGAAAGAAGAAAATTAGTATCCCAGACTCTTGTCATTGCATATAATATTGGTGAGAATCTATTTATGCTGGGAGCCGTTATGAAACAATTGCTGGGATTTGTCATGTTCTGGATCGGAGTTGGGATACTGACTACCTTCTTTATGCCCGTACAGGGGTGGTTCGTGCGGGCCTTGGCAGCCTTTTCACTGATATTAATTGGATATAACTTATTTTCCTCAGACGGAAAATGCGGAAAGTAAGGATGATATTTTTAATATTTCATTAATATTTGTAACAAACTCTTTCTTTTTTTGTAAAATTATTGTAAAATAAGAAAGATACCGTAAGATAGTAGGGTATTGAATCGTACAAAAGCTGAGAGGTTTGTGATGTCTGTTACAACATTGAAACGTATTGCGCTAGTTGCAATGATTCTAAATTATATTGGGGCATTTATACCAGGAACCCCCATCTGGCTTCAATGGCTGGGGTGCCTGGCAGCTCCCGTATTCTTTTACTGCGTTGCCTGGGGTGTGGATAAAACTCATAATAAGAGGTTCTATTTCCAGCGCCTGTATCTGTGCAGTATTCTCATGTCACTGGTAAATTTGATTCTTTCCATTGTGGTGCAGAAGACAAGTCTTGCGACTACTGTCACCAGCAATATTTTTTCTACACTATTTGCATGTATCTTTTTCATACAAATAGTAGAGTATGGACGAAAACATCCCAGGAAAAGAAATCGTTTGTGGCTTACCTATGCTTTCTGGCAGATTACCTTTGCTATTCTATGGGCCCTGCTATATGAAGTCGTGGGAGTTCCCTATGCTTTTTTAAAGCTGGCTTCAGCAGTGAGTGGAAGTGTTCTGACCTGTGAGGGAGGTCTCTTATATGTGCTGATGGGGGCTATTTTCTATTATACAAAGGAAGATAAAAGAACCCTGGCCATTTCCTACTTTATTCTCTGTCTTGTATTTTTTCTGAATTCTGCGTTTGGCCTCTGGGGACGCCTTTTTATGCTTCTTGGTGGGGATCTCCTGGTAGCTTTCATGGAGATTATTACGGGGCTTGTGCTTTGGGGGGCTTCGTTCCGACCGCTATTTGATATCACCCATATGCTGAATAATGATTTTCAGTGGATGATTCTGGCCGCTCTGCCTTTGATTTTATGCTGTAATGGAGAACGTGGGAGAGGGAAGAAGTATTTTTATTATGTTTTTTATCCAGCCCATATCTATGTTTTATGGTTTCTTGGATCTGTCATTTTAAGATGATCCTCTTGTATCACAGATATGTTATTTTATGCACGAAAAAAGAAGCTGTCCAGATTTCACAGCTTCTTTTATAATTCCGTTCTTAAGCTCTCTCTACTTTGCCAGATCTCAGACAGGATGTACATACATACATCTTTCTAGCAGCTCCGTTTACTTTCACTCTTACGGATTTGACATTGGATCTCCACATTTTATTGGAACGTCTATGTGAATGACTTACAGCATTTCCAAAATGAGCGCCTTTTTCACAGATTGCACACTTAGCCATCCTAGCACCTCCTTAACCTTTCGTAGGCCCTTTTTCTAGCCCGCAACAAGGATTATTCTAGCAGAAAGTACTATATTTTGCAAGAGTTAATTTGAAATTATTGCAATTTTTTGAGAAACGGGGCAAAATATGAAAAAGTACTTTGATTTTTTTTCGAATCGGGTTATAATGAATCCATCATAGAATGGAAAGGTATGTATTAAAATAAGAGCGGAGGTAATCATATATGAAGGGACTTATGAATACGCAGTTGGGTGCAATCATGGTTGATCCAGAAGTGATAGCACGATATGCTGGCTCTGTTGCAGTAGAATGTTTTGGGATCGTAGGCATGGCAATGGTAAATATGAAAGACGGCATTGTAAAGCTGTTAAGAGGGGATAATTTAACTCGTGGTGTAAATGTACGGATCAATGACAATAAAATTACACTGTCCTTCCACGTTATTGTAGCATATGGCGTCAGCATTTCGGCAGTATCAGATAATTTGATTAGCAATGTAAAGTACAAAGTGGAAGCATTTACAGGCATGACCATCGAAAAAATCAACATCTTTGTAGAAGGTGTGCGGGTAATAGACTAATAGCAGGAGGATTTTATTGGAGTTATGAAGACCATAGATGTAGAAATACTGACAAAGATGTTTTTGGCAGGTGCTAAGAGCCTGGAAGCAAAAAAGGAATGGATCAATGAATTGAATGTATTCCCAGTGCCAGATGGTGATACAGGGACGAATATGACTCTCACGATTATGTCGGCAGCTTCCGAGGTAAATAACTTGCCAGAACGCACCATGGAAACGGTTGCCAAGGCGATCTCTTCTGGTTCTTTGCGGGGAGCCAGAGGAAACTCCGGCGTAATTCTCTCTCAGCTTTTGCGGGGATTTACCAAGGGAATCCGAAACTATGAGACATTGGATGTGATAACATTTGCCAATGCTTTTCAGAAAGCCGTGGAGACTGCCTACAAGGCTGTTATGAAGCCCAAAGAGGGAACCATTCTGACTGTGGCGAGAGGCGCAGCAGATAAGGCTTCTGAGCTGGCGCTGGAGGAGGAAGAGCTGGATGCATTTTTTGCCGGTATTATAAAAGAGGCAGAAGAGGTCCTTCAAAGAACTCCTGATATGCTTCCTGTACTGAAAGAGGCAGGTGTCGTGGACTCCGGCGGACAGGGCTTAGTGGAAGTGCTGAAAGGTGCCTACGATGCTTTCCTGGGAAAAGAAGTGGACTATACCTTTGAGGAGCCTAAGGCTGCACCAGTGAAGATTAGCGCTCAGACCGAGGCAGACATCAAGTTTGGCTATTGTACAGAATTTCTAATTATGCTTGACAAAGAGTTTGATTCAGAGACAGAGCGGGAATTTAAAGGATTTCTGGAATCTATCGGCGACTCTATTGTGTGCGTGGCAGATGACGATATTGTCAAAATCCACGTACATACCAATCATCCAGGCCAGGCAATTGAGAGAGCGCTTACACTAGGTTCCCTGTCTCGCCTGAAGATTGATAATATGCGTGAAGAACACGAAGAAAAACTAATAAAGGATGCTTCCAAGGTGGCGAAGGAGGAAGCAGCTAAGAAAGCGGCAGAGCCCAGAAAGGATATAGGATTCATCTCTGTATCCATTGGAGATGGGATTGGAGAGATCTTTAAAGGTCTGGGTGTGGATTACCTTATTGAGGGCGGTCAGACTATGAATCCCAGTACAGAAGATATGCTCAATGCTATCGATCAGGTAAATGCTGATCACATCTTTATCTTGCCAAATAACAAGAATATTATCCTGGCAGCCAATCAGGCTCAGGCTCTCTGTGAGAATAAGGATATAATTGTGATTCCCACCAAAACGGTTCCCCAGGGAATCACAGCCATGATTAATTATATTCCAGATATGTCTGCCCAGGAAAATGCCCAGCGGATGTCAGAGGAGATTCAGAATGTGAAGACGGGACAGGTGACGTATGCTGTTCGGGATACTCATATTGATGACAAGACCATCAAAGAAGGAGACATTATGGGGATTGGCGATCATGCCATCCTGGCTGTAGGCAATGATCTGGCTGAAACTACCATGGAAATGTTTCGGGAGTTAATTGAGGAGGATTCTGAGCTGATCAGTATCTACTATGGAGATGAAGTGGCCAAGGAGGATGCCCGCGCACTGGGAAGTAAGCTGAGTGAAGAGTACCCAGACTGTGATATTGAGGTGCACTTTGGAGGCCAACCCATTTACTACTACGTAGTATCAGTAGAATAAGGTTAGGAGTGGCAAGATGAATAGCAATTCGCCAATTACAAGCCTTAAGGGAATTGGGGAAAAGACAGGGACGCTCTTTCACCGTATCGGAGTCGACACGGTGGGAGAGCTGTTATCATATTATCCCAGAACTTATGATATTTACGAAAAGCCTGTCACCTTTGCCAATCTGGAGATGGAGAAGCCTCAGGCAGTGACGGGCTTTCTCAGAAAGGCTCCAGATACAAGGAAGATTCGAAATCTTTCTGTAACCACATGTGTGCTGGAAGAGTTTGGTGCTTATCTGCACCTTACTTGGTTTAATATGCCTTTTTTAAAGAATACCCTTACCCCGGGAAGTACTTACATTTTTCGGGGAAGAGTGCAGAAAAAAAAGGGGCGAATGGTGATGGAGCATCCTGAGATTTACACTCCCCAGGCCTATGAGGAGCTTTTGAATACCATGCAGCCTATTTACGGACTGACGGCGGGATTATCCAATAAGACTGTGACCAAGGCTGTGAGACAGGCACTGGACAGCCTGGAGCTGAACCCAGAATACTTGCCCAATGAGATTCGAACCAGACAGGAGCTGGCAGAATATAATTTTGCCCTCCGTGCCATTCATTTTCCGGTAAAGAAATCCGATCTGATTCTGGCAAGAAAACGATTGGTTTTTGATGAATTCTTTTTGTTTTTGCTTGCTCTAAGACAATTGAAAGAGCAAGCTCAGGTTCAGAAAAATGAGTGTGTGATGGAACGGGTGGGAGAGACTATGAAGCTTTTAGCCTCTCTCCCCTATGAGCTCACAGGAGCACAGAAAAAGGTTTGGGAGGAAATACAGTCTGATTTGTCCGGGCCTAAGGTTATGAACCGGCTGATTCAGGGAGATGTAGGATCCGGAAAAACAGTTGTGGCAGTGCTGGCGCTTCTATCTGCTGTGGCAAATGGCTACCAGGGAGCTCTGATGGCCCCTACAGAAGTTCTGGCAAAGCAGCATATGGCGTCTGTTGAGGAACTTTTAAGAGGAGCCCATCTGCAAGAGGAGATTGTTTTACTCACAGGCTCTATGACAGCAAAAGAGAAGCGGCAGGCATATGAGAAAATCGAAAGTGGGGAAGCTAAAATTGTGATCGGCACCCATGCCTTGATTCAAAATCAAGTAAAGTTTCATCGACTTGGCCTGGTGATAACAGACGAACAGCATCGGTTTGGCGTCCGCCAGAGAGAGACATTCACAGAAAAAGGGAGTCATCCTCATGTGTTGGTTATGAGCGCCACTCCCATTCCCAGAACCCTTGCAATTATTATTTATGGCGATCTGGATATCTCAGTCATTGATGAGCTGCCTGCAAACAGGCTTCCCATTAAAAACTGTGTGGTAGACGAAAGTTACCGCCCTACAGCTTACCGGTTTCTGGAAAAAGAAATAGCTGCGGGGCGTCAAATATATATTATCTGTCCCATGGTAGAAGAAAATCCAGAGCTTGAGATAGAAAACGTAGTGGATTATACAAGAAAACTGCGGGAAACCTTAAGTTCTTCTATAACTATAGAGTACCTTCACGGTAAAATGAAAGCTTCTGAGAAGAATGAGATTATGGAGCGTTTCGTACAGGGAGTCATTCACATACTAGTTTCTACAACCGTGATTGAGGTTGGAGTCAATGTGCCGAATGCTACCGTGATGATGGTGGAAAACGCAGAGCGTTTTGGGCTGGCTCAGCTTCACCAGCTTCGGGGACGGGTAGGACGTGGAAGTCATCAATCCTACTGTATCTTTGTCAGCGCAAGTGACAGCAAAGATACAAAGAAACGGTTGGAAATCCTGAATCAATCCAACGATGGATTTTATATTGCCAGCCAGGACTTAAAATTGCGGGGACCGGGAGATCTATTTGGCCTTCGTCAAAGCGGGCTTTTGGAGTTTCGGATTGGGGACGTTTTTACAGATGCCAAAATCCTTCAGACAGCCAGCGAAGAGGCAGGAAAACTTTTGAAAAAAGATCCCAGGTTGGAATGTAAAGAGCATGATGCTTTGAATAAAAAGCTTGTCCAGTATCGGGAAAGTGGACTTGTAAAGATGAGTTTATAGGAGATTCGCATGAACAGAAAAGGGAAACGAATGACAAAGATTTTTCATAGATTTTTGGCAGTATTTTTATTTGCTGCTGTGTGGAGTATGCCAGTTTGCGCGTCCAGCCTACCCTCAGGTGAAGATGATGTGGAATTGGACTTATCCAAAGGAGATATTGTAATTACTGCCAAAGGTTATATTCAGGGAGAAGAAGAAGAGGTGACTCATAGGGGAAGCTATACCATTATGAGCTCAAAAAAAGATTCTGTCCCCTATACCATAACAGTACAAAGTGATATGACAGCACTGACTCTTCGGGATCTTAAGATTGCGTCCGAGGAAGTCCCGCTTTCTATTGTTCCTGGGGGAGAGAATACCATGGTGAAATTATCCCTGGCAGGGACAAATATCCTTCAGAGCGTTGAGGGAGATCACGCTGGAATTGCTGTGCCAGAGGGAGCTTTTTTGGAAATCCAGGAAGGCTCTGGAACCCTGTCTGTCACAGGCTCTGGAACAGGAGCAGGAATTGGCGGAACGGGAGTCTGGAAGGTATCCCAGGGGAACACGATCAAAAATTGCGGAAATGTGACAATTTTGGGCGGTGATATTACTGTCACAGGTGGCAGTGGTGGCGGTTCAGGTATCGGCGGAGCCAAAGACGGCGTGGGAGGAGACATTGAGATCGGAGGCGGCCATGTGGTTATCACAGGTGGAGAGGGCGGCACCGGGATTGGAAGTAGCAAAGAGCTATTAAAAGAGGCTGAGGGCGGAACTATCCAGATCTCAGGTGGCGTAGTGAATGTTACAAATGGAATTGGAACTTCGAATGATACTCTGACAGGCATAGGGGATGGAAATCCGTGGGTGGTGGCAGACAAGATCGAAGCCAAAATCGGCAGTTTTTCCGGGGTTCTATTTCAGGGAGATGAAGGGAAGCTTTTGGGAGGCAATGCTTATAAGATCGAGGAGAACAGAACGCTTCCAGCCAAGAAAACTTTGACAATAGAATCAGGAATGACACTGGAAATCAGCGAAGAAGCCTGTCTGACTCTGGAGGGAACACTGAAAAATGATGGGAGCTTAAAGTTGGGATCCGAGGAGAGCTTAAAGAAAAAGGACAGCGGTTCCCTGGAGGGAAATGGCAAATTTACGGTCCCGGGCTTTACCCCTAGTATGATTTATGTCCCCTTTGATCTGGTCTATGATGGAAGTGATGAGGAAATGATTGACGGAGATGTGGTCGAGTATACGGCGGAAGACATTGGGGAAAAGATACTGGAGAAAATAGGATTTTACAAAAACAGGAATGGTGAGAAAGAGATTTTTGGAAAGATATTTACCATAACTCCTGATATTAGTGGTTGGAATACAAAGACTTTAGATGAGCCTGTGACACGTCCAGGAGAATACATTGTTACTTTTTCAAAAAATGGAGAAGGCTCTGTGAAGAAAAAGTTTATGGTATATGATACAGGAGATGGCTCTTCCTTAAGACTGGACTCCATCTATGTATTCCAGAAGCCTTTAAAAATGACATATCAGTATAAGGAAGACTTTGACGACACAGATATGGTGGTGGTAGGTACATACGAGGATGGCAGTGTCCGAAATGTGACGGAACTTGTGCATGTGGAATGGAGTGCTCTGGAGCTTGGAACTCATTCTGTAAAAGTCATTTATGATTCTACCAATATTGGAGATCGGGATGAAGTCTCCTGTACTCTGGATGGAGTTAATATTATTCCCAAGGAGTTCGATGTCTCTGGATTGTCCTGGAGCACAGACACGATTATCTATGATGGAACAGAGAAAGAAATTGATCTTAAGGGAAAGCTTCCTAAAAATATTGCAGTGGAGTGTAATGGATACAAGGCTTCTGATGCAGGTACCTACACGGCTGTTGCCCGTTTTTATCTGGAAGATAGATTAGATGAGAAATACTATAAGATTGTGGGCCCCAATCCTCTGATTACCCAGTGGACCATACAGCCTATGGAGCTGACCATAAAGACGGAAGATCTCATGGCGCTAGGTCAGGCAGGAGACAGCTTTCAAAGAAGCGTATCCCTCTATGGGACATTGACGGCTTCCGGCGTCCTGCCTAAAGATGCAGATGAAACAGAGACAGAATGGCCGGCAGAATCTCTCATTGGAACTTACGATGGCACTGAGAGTGGCCAACAAGAGATTACCCTAGCATGGAAAGATGGAAAGGCTCCCAACCCAGGAAATAATTATGTGCTTCCAGAGGAGCTTCCGGTCGTCATAGGAAATATCAATAATGTAAAAGCAATAGCTACTCCCTTGAATCTGCCTGAGGATGGCAGAGAGTACCGGCAGGAAATGGAGGTTGGAATTTCCAGCGTACCACGCTCCCTTCAGGGAGATGGAAAGCTGGGACTTCCAAAAGGGATTGAGACCAGGATGCGCTCAGCCATTACAGAGCAGGAGCGAAATATTTTGATTACGAATACAGCCGTCTATGATGTAAGCCTTTTGGTAAAACAGGAAGATTATACCTGGGCGGAGGTGGAAGACAGTGTATTTCCTGAAGAAGGCCTGATCGTCACTCTGCCTTATCCCAGCAATACGGGACAGGATACCCATGAATTTATTGTTGCCCACATGTATACAGAAGGAGAGGAGCATGAACCAGGAGAAATTGAATATCCAGAAGTGACAAATACATCATCAGGAATTCAATTTAAAGTGAAAAGTCTTTCTCCAATTTCTGTGGGCTGGAAAAACATAGAAAAATCTGGCGAAGCTAATGTCACTGGGGCGGCTACCAATGATGAGGCGGCAGTGGGGCTTTATCTTATTTTGGCTATGGTTTCGACTGGAGGAATTTTGTTTTTTATGAGAAAGGTTTTGTGGAAGAAATAAGTAGTTGAGTTTTGTATCACAAAAGGAAAAATGTCGATCCCTGACAAGTGTAATCGGGGATCGACATTTTTCAATTTTCATTCACAGTTTTACATATCAAAGTGGCCACTTGTTATTTGCCGGCCATCTGTCTTTCCTGTGCCTCAATCATTTTCTTAACCATATAGCCGCCTACGGAGCCGTTCTGCTTAGAAGTTAAGTTTCCGTTATACCCATCTGTAAGAGGTACGCCAAGCTCGCTGGCAACTTCATACTTGAACTTGTCAAGTGCGCCCTTTGCTTCAGGTACTGCTGCGGTATTTGATGATTTGTTAGACATAATAAACTCCTCCTTACTGCAGATTTTTCATCTGTAATTTGTAACATTTAAATCTGCCGTTTGTTGTTGTTTGTTACAAGAGTAGTATATGAAAAATTTGATTGAATACACTGGCAGTTGCTTGTTATTTTTACAGTTATTGGGATCAAAGAAAAATTCATGATTAATCAAGACTTTATCTTATTTGTAAGCAGATAATAATTTATAATCACATAAACAGCACTGAACAGCCAGGCTGTGGATTCAGCATAAAATAGTCCTGATTCTCCAATGATGTTTGGCAAAATCAAAGCCACTGATACACGTCCCACACATTCCAGAAAACCTGCCACCATTGGTACAATCGTATTGCCAATTCCCTGTATTGCTGACCTGTAGATATGTAGCGCATAGAGGATTATTAAGGTCAGACTCATAATGGCCAAGTATTGATAAGCCATCTCAAGTACTTTTGGAGCATTTACATTAGAAGAAGAAATAAACATCATTAGTAAATATTTTCCAAATAGTAGCATTGTAATTGAGATGGTAATAGAAAATATAGCTGCAAGCTTGATGGCACTTTTCATGCCATCCTTTATCCGTTGCAGATTTTTGGCTCCCCAGTTTTGTCCCATATAAGTGGCAGTGGCAAAGCCAAAGGAAATGGCTGAGCTTTCCAGCAATCCATACAGCTTATTTGTAGCTGTAAAAGCTGCAATAAATAAAGAACCAAATCCGTTGATGACGAATTGAAGGATCACGCCGCCAATCACAATTACTACATGGGAGAGAGCCAGGGGAATTCCAAGCTTTAGCTGCATTTTTACGGTCTGCCTGTCTGGCTTCCAGTCTGATCTACTTATATTCATAGCAGGAATCTTATTTAGTATCCACAAGCAGTAAAGGAAAGAAATAAATTGAGAAAAAATAGTGGCAATGGCTGCTCCCACGATTCCCCATTTAAATCCCATAACAAATAAAAGATCTAGGCCAATATTGATAGCTGCTGCTATAATCATGGCGATCAAAGGTGTCTTTCCGTCACCAAATGCCCGCAATATGGCAGATGCCATATTATAAGCCATAACAATCAGAGTTCCTGCATACATGACAATCACATAGGAATGTGCGCCATGAAAAATATCTTCCGGCGTCTTTAATAGACGCAGGAGTGTACCAGCCAGAAAAGGAAAAATCAGTGAGATCAATGTTCCAATCACAAGGCAGAGAAGAGCTGACATAGTTATTGACTTTTTTAGATTTTTTTCATTGCCAGCCCCAATATTCTGAGTGATAGATATGGCAAAACCTTGTGTCAGGAATTGAACCGGCCAGAGAATAAGCCAGTAGATCCAGTCTGTTGCGCCCAGTGATGCAAGCGCTTCCAGTCCCACGCCCTGGCCCACAATCATCGTATCTGTTATCATATAAAGTTGTTGACCCAGATTTCCTATAATAAGTGGCAAGGCAAAGGAAAAAATTAGCTTTGTGGGATTTCCCAAAGTCATGTTCTTCACTCTTCCCATAATGTTCATACCTCTCTTTCATCAAATCAAAATAGTCACAATTTCTTGACAGGGTATCACCTGCGAAATATAATTATAGTGTGGTTTCATGCTAGAATATATAGAAAAAATCCAAAATTTTATAATAATAGTCCGTAGACAAAGGAACTCTCAGTTCTGCACGACAGGGGGAAATGAACATGTATACTGTTATTGTAGATCAGAATTTAAAAGAACATATTTCCTATCAGGAGGAGTCCTTTCCCTTTCAGGTATGCTTTGACGATTATAATTCTCTGGTGGATCATACCTTAAATTGTCACTGGCATAAGGAATTTGAGTTTGACTTGGTATTGAAAGGCGAAGTGGATTTTAATTTGAATGGCAGACAAATCTCAGTGAAAGCAGGAGAGTGTTTGTTCATAAATTCTGATACACTCCACATGGCTTTTCAACACAAAGGAGCAGAGAACGCTTATGTTTTTGTAGTAGTCTTTCGCCCAGAGTTGCTTTTAAAGCAATTTACAGAATCTAGTTTTCGCAAGTACTTTGATTTTAAAATAGACGGATTGAAATTGGATACTTGTTCCTTTGAGGGAAGAAATGTAATTACATTACTACAAGACATTTTTAAAATGGATATGGAGGAATATGGACAGGAATTTCTATGTATCTCTCTGGTTGCGAAGTTATGGTATTACATGGCAAACTGTCTGAAACAGGCTCTTCCTGCACAACAATGCCAGCACATTGCTCATCATGTTAAAGTAAAAAAAATGCTTTCCTATATTCATGAACATTTTCGGGAAAAAATTACGATACAAGATCTGATTGAACAGGCTAACATCAGTCGGAGTGATTGTTTTTATTATTTTAAGCAATATGCAGGTATGAGCCCTCTATCTTATATTAATGATTATCGTTTGTCAATGGCAGGTATTTTGTTGGCAGATCCCGACTGTAATATTACAGACATTTGCTTTGCCTGTGGATTTTCCAATTCCAGTTACTTTGGAAAACTTTTTAAGGAAAAATATGGCGTTTCACCCCTTCAGTACAGAAAACGCCATAGCTTCCACTGATGCCATTGCTAAGAGATGGCAAGATTTGTTTACTATCCTATTTTACTCAGGGGAATCCACTATTTTTGTATATCGAAGCAAGGGATATTCCCCATCATGAGAGTTTCCGCCGATGAATGTGGACATCTCTTTTGGAGTACAAACCCTCACTGCCCCTGCCCGCAACATAAGATAAGATAATTCCTGTACTTCCCTTTCTCCACAGATTATTCCTGCTGTCTGTAAGGCAAAGGGAAGATGCCTGAGATATGGTATTATCTCTGTACGTGGAAGAAGGTAAATGGGACAGCCTCCAGCCTGAAATAAATCTTTACCGTGGGCAGCCTCTCTAAGCTCTGATGTATAGCAGCGAAGTGTATTATGTGCAATCTCTCCCTGCATAAAATCTGGTTTTTCCGAAAGAATTTGTATCTGTTCTTTCAGTTTTCCAGAAAGGTCTTTTGGAGATCCTTCCTCCAAAAAAATGCACTGACAGGAGCTGCAAAGTTTTTGCTGTGTCTTTAGCAAATGGCTAGCCAGTTCCCGTAACTCTTCTTTATTCTTAAGCCCTTCTCTGGTAATATAGGTAAAACTGAATCGATGACCCCATTCAATCAGACGTTTATCTGGACCTGCAAGGGATCGTACAGCCTGGATAGCCTCATCGCCACCCCAGACTACAATCCCGTCTGAGAGTTGGGCAAGCTTCCCAAGAGCCTTTTGATTGGAGGAGGGAATTGAAAATATAAAAACATAGGGCTTTAATCTGGGCTCAATTTCAATCAGTTCTTTTAATACGAATTTTGAGACTCCTCCGTCTTCTCCAGATGGCTTTAGAAAATTAATATTTCCCGTCAGAAGTCCTTCCAGAACACTGTAAGCTCCCAATCCTTTTACATTTCCGGCTCCAATATGAAGAAGAACTCCCAAAGGCAGGCGCTTTATGATTCGTAGGTCCTCTCTGCCAAGCTCGCGGTCCAAGCGTTCCTGGAGTGAATCTGCGCGGATTGCCTTGGCGGCAGCGAAAAGTTCTGCAGAGTCTATGGAAGAAAGCAATCCTGCCTTTTGTAAAACTTCCTCATAGGCGCCTTTTTGAATCCTCTGGGAGAGCTCTTCACAGGCATCCACGACTACAGAAGAGGGAAGAGGAGGGCATGCCAAGGTATGACAGATCTTTTGGTGTAATTGTTCCCATTTCATAGATTTTCTCTCCTTTCTAGCTTGCTTTCATCTATCAAGTGGACTCTGCCCTGGGAGAGCTTAAAAGCTTTCCGGCTGTAGCAGCGCAGGTCATAATTTCTTCCAGGCCAGCTCTCCCCAGAATCTCAAAATAAGGACTTTCAATGCCACAACCGCATGACTTTCCAGGATGGAGAATGGCCAGATCGTCTGTCATAACGCTCAGAAGCGGCATACTCTTTGCCAGGGGTGATAAAAGATTTAAAAGGCCTATTTTCCCATAACCCAGCGGATTTAAAGTCGAGACATCACGAATGATAACCCGGCCATAAATAGGCACATGAAAATGATGGTTTTTACAGGTACAGTAAAATACAGGATGCTCGGCAGCTCCGAAAAACTCCCTCACCTGGGTTTCTTTCAACCCCAGTACTTCCTGGCACAAGGAAAAAAGCGCTTCTATTTCTACTTTAATCCCGGAAAATTCTTTCCATCCACCTCCCATGAGGACCATGGAGCCTGAGGGAAGCTTGTAGGTTTTTCCAGCCTTTTTTAATTCCAGCAGCAAAAAGTACAGATAAGAGGGAAAACCAATCAGGCGAACAGGAAGTTTTCCTTTGGAATACTGCTGTAGTCCGGCCACCAATCCATCTAAATCCAGAGTGTAGCCTCCCTTTTTCCAGCGCAAAGCATAGAGATGCCTTGCAGGTGGAGCAAAAAGAGAAGTGATCCCCTGAGTTTTTACGATCATAGCCGGATTTCCACGGTGAGGTTCATATCCAAGCATCAGATAACGAGTAGGAATTTTGGAAAAAAGCTGATGATGTTTTCCAAGCCCCAATGCCATGGCAGCAGCCAGAGGCAGACTTCCCCAGTCATATCCAATCTGGCTTCGTGTGCCACTGGTGCCAGAAGAAGATGCCTGTACGGCCATGTGATACCTTGGAAGGGTCCACAACCGCTCTTGTTTGAACAGCGCAGTGGGTAGAGGCGGGATTTGATCTAGCTTTTGTACATGCTGCAGCTTTTTGATTCCCTTGCGTTTACAGTCATATTCTACCATGCGCCGATAGGTAGGATTATGGCGAAGGTGGTAGTGGAAGTTGTCAAGCATGCATTTTTGAAAGTACCTTTTTGTTCCCGTGATATTATAGACATTGGAGTGAAAATATAAAGGAAGGCGTATGTACATGGGTGAGAATCCTTTCTAAATAACAAAACGAATGATGTACTGATTTTATTATAATGCCAGGGGATCTATAGATCAATGATTGTATTATGAGTTAAAATTCGCTATACTAAAAAGAAAATCATATGGAACATCAATGGGAGTGAATAAGAAATGGTAATCTACATAATACGTCACGGAGAGACGGACTGGAACACAAAACGTCTGCTGCAGGGAGCTACCGATATTCCTCTAAATGAGAATGGAATTGAAGTAGCCAGATTGACTGCAAAGGGATTAGAAGATGTGGATTTTGATTTGATCTTTACAAGCCCTTTAAAACGGGCAAAAGAGACGGCTGAGATTATACGGGGGAATCGAAAGATTCCACTGGTAGAAGAGGAACGCCTGCGGGAAGTTTCCTTTGGTCCCTTTGAAGGCCTCTGCTGTAAAAAGGAAAATTGGAATATTCCAGACCCCAAATTTGTGGATTTCTTTACAAATCCAGGAGAGTACATTCCTCCAGAGGGAGGAGAATCTATCCGCCATCTCTGTGAACGGGCCACAGAATTTTTGCAGGAACTGATCCATCATCCAGATTATCAGGACAAGACCATACTACTGTCTGGACATGGAGCGGTCGTCAAAGCTCTCTTAAGCAGTATCACCATCACGGATCTGAAAGATTTCTGGAATGGAGGTGTACACAAAAATTGTGGTGTGACCATTCTGGATGTGGAGCAGGGCAAAATTACCTTAAGACAGGAGAATGTAATCTACTATGATGAAGCAAGAAGCAGCAACTATTTTGAATAAGAAGAAATGTTTCGTGGAGACACCCGTGGGCGTATTAGAATTGGTGGAAGATGGAAAGGGAATCTTAAGTCTCTCTTTTGGCCCTTCCACAGCGGCAGAGAAGATCCCAGAAGAAGATACCCCCCTGCTCGTGGAAGCCAAAAAACAGTTGGGAGAGTATTTTTTAGGACATCGAAAAGAATTTGATCTTCCTCTGTCCCTACACGGAACTGAATTTCAAATGCGTGACTGGCAAGCCCTTCTGGCTATTCCCTATGGAGAGACAAGAAGTTATGGGGACATCGCCAAAATGATCGGGTGTCCCAAAGGAAGTCGGGCTGTGGGAATGGCAAACCGCTGCAACCCAGTGGCGATTATCATTCCCTGTCACCGGGTGATTGGTTCTGACGGAAAACTTACCGGATATGCGGGAAAGAATAAGGCTCTCCATATCAAAGAGTATCTATTAAAACTGGAAGGCGCTCTCTAAAAGGAACCTTTACACTCAGTGAACAAAGGAGACAACTAATATATGAGTACACAAGCTAAAACGGATGTATCTTTAACACCTGAAAGGATTCGTGAGAGACTATTGGCTCTGGAAGATCCAAAGTACCGGGAATTTCATGGAAAATTACTGCCGGGTATAGACAATATACTGGGGGTACGTGTGCCAGACCTTCGCAAGCTTGCCAGGGAAATTGGGAAAGGGGATTGGGAGGCGTTTCTTGAAAAGAATGAGCGTGAGTGGTATGAGAACGACATGCTTCAGGGGCTTGTAATCGGCTGCGCAAAAATGGATTTTAAGAAGAGAATGGAGCTTACACGTACGTTCATCCCACGTATCAACAACTGGGCAGTCTGCGATGTGTTCTGCGGTTCTCTCAAGGATACGAAAAAACACAAGGCGGAAGTCTGGGACTTCCTTCAGGATTATTTAAAATCAGATCAGGAATATGAGATACGCTTTGGTGTGGTGATGCTCTTAAGTCATTTTGTAGAAGAAGAATATCGTGAAAAAGCTTTTGCTGCTTTTGACAAAATTACAAGTGAAGACTATTATGTACGAATGGCCGTTGCCTGGGCTGTGTCTGTGTATTTTGTGCATTTTCCAGAAGAGAGCTTTTCATACTTAAAAGAAAATCGCCTGGATAACTGGACTTACAATAAAGCGCTTCAAAAGATTGTAGAATCTTATCGGGTGGATGATGAGACAAAGAAGGTGATTCGTAAAATGAAGCGGCGTATATAATGGAATATGATAGACGGACGCCCCGCGCCAGGAAAAATACCTTTTAGTATAGCGGTACTTAAGAAATAACTACGTATTTATCACTTCCAACATCGCAGCCTGACATAGAAGGGATTTCCCCAAAAGCCCTCTTGAGGAACGCCAGTACTTAGTGAACACAAGTCGAAGACGTAGTGTGAACTTAGTACTGCTGCGTTCTGAACGAAGCGAGAGCGGGGGCGCTTGGGGAAACCCTTCTATGACGGGCGGACGTTTGTAGAAAATTATATATTATAGAATGATCTATTTTTAAATGTCAAATATAATTGACAAAATGTCACATATCTGATAATCTAAAACCATAATCCAACCCCATCAAAGAGGAAACCGCCATGGCCAAAAACCTAAAATTAAAAGCCGCCCGTGCAGAACTCGATTATTCTCAGGAAGACCTGGCCCAAAGAGTCGGCGTATCCAGGCAAACAATCAATATGATTGAGAGAGGCGATTACAATCCTACCTTAAACCTCTGCCTGAATATCTGTCATGTACTTGGAAAGACCCTGGATGAGATTTTCTGGAAGGAGGAGCAGGAATGAAAAGAGAGTGGATTCTATGGAACGTCCTTCAAAAGCCAGAGGACATCAAACGAGATGAACGAATGGAGCAGATTGAGTGGAAAAGTTATTTCTGGTGTTATAAAGCATTGCTGGTTATATTATTTTTGTCAATGATTTTCAGAAATATAGTAGATGTTTTTATTGCATATGAAAATAGTTTTGTAAATTCTTCCTTATTTGTGGGGCTTTGGATCTGTGCGGGTGCTATGGTAATCGAGGGAGGACGTTTTCTCTATAACTGCTACCATGGGACACAAGAATTTTCAGACTGGTACAGTGGGAAAACTATATTTCTCAGTTATGGTATTTTCACAGGATTCTGGGGATGGCTTCTGTTTGTGACAGCGTTTGGCATTAAAAACGGATGGGCTTGGCTGATTTGGGTTCTGGGTACTATATTTTACTGGCTGCTCTGTCATCTGGCTTATCTGCACTTTGCACTATCCATACAGGAGGATACAGAAAAGAAGGCAATTCAATATGGAAAATGGTTCCCCACTGTCTGTGGCTTGCTTCTTGTACTCTACTATGGGATCACATGCGCAGTGACTTCAACTGCTTTTGTGAGAGAAGACAATTTTTCCCAAAATTCTTCTCTGACTGAGGAAGAAATACGCTGGCTACAGGAGATTGACAGGGGACGGGAACACTTTTATGAATTGGAAAGCTGTAAGATGGAATGTGTGTATTTTATAGATACCCAGGAACAAGCTCCTGTCTATCAGGATGGGAGCATTGCACACGCATATTACTGGAGGATACCAGATTATAGCTATACACAAATATTGAACTTTCCGACAGACGATTCTGTGTACAGGGAGTTTTATGGAGATATATCTGGACAATGGTATGGCGTCAATGAAGGAGAATGGATCCCAGTCGAGGACTACTGGGAAGCTTATATGAATACGAACCCTGAGGACGATACTGTCTGGGCAATGGAGCCCTATACAGGAATTCTCAAAATTGATTCCAGTGAAGTGGAATCCGTCAGAAAAGAATATAAAGATGAGCTGTGTATTTATACAGTACAATATGGGGATTCCTACAAAACATATGGGGAACGGTTAAAGATACAGGATGGTAAAGGTTTTGCCAGGGCAGTGGAACAGTATACACTAAACGAATTTGGCGTATTAGTGGCTTATGGGATAGAAGAAACAGGAGTTTTGAAGGAAACGGGGGAAGCTTACACAGAGAAAAAGGAAATAACTGTGTGGAGCGTAAATAGAGAGGAGAATGAAAAAGAGGTTCTAAGACAGCTTCAGCAGTATAAAACAGGAACCGCTCACAGAAACATGGAATAGAATAAACTATAAAGTAGCATGATTGTGGAAGCCCTAGGGCTTCCTTTTCTTATCCCAAAGGAGCAATAGAATGAGAAAGAAAATATTTTATGAAGGACCAGACTTATCCTATCATAATGGAATTGTGAATATAAAGCAGATTCGTGATGCCGGTTATGGACGCATTGGCCTACGAGCCGGATATGGCAGAAATAATATTGACCAAAAATATATCACAAATGCCCAGGCTTGCCATAACTTGGGAGTAAATGTTATCTTATATTGGTTCTCCTATGCCTATACCCCTTCTATGGCTGCAACCGAAGCGGACTATGCAGTGGCACAGGCAGAGAAATATTGGGTAAGGTGTCCCATTGCATTTGATTTTGAGTATGACAGTGTAAATTATGCCCGGAAAAATGGTGTGGATGTTACAAAGGATCTGGCTACAGAAATGTGCATTGCATTTTTGAGAAGAGTTCAACAGGAGGGATATCTCCCTGTTCTTTACACAAACCAGGATTATATTGACAGGTATTTTGATTGGAACAAGATACTTAAAGAATTAGAGGCTGTATATATCTGGTACGCCCGATACACCTCTTCCCTTTCCGAAAGCGAATTGAATATTACAGATATATGGCAGTTTACTTCATCAGCAAGAGTCCCAGGCGTGCAGGGAAAAGTAGATTTGAACAAGTTTTACACAGACTTTGAAGAATCCATTCCATCGAACCCCAAACCAATACCAAATATTAATATACGAAACTTCCAGAAAGCTGCAAATGAAGATGGATATCGTGATGCCAATGGCAGAGAGCTGGTGGAAGATGGAATAGATGGCCCCAGGACTCAATATGTACGCAGCCAGATCACTCTAAAGGCCAAGCTGCATGTGCTGGTTGGTTCTACGGGGGAAGTGGTAAAATGGCATCAGGAACGGTGCAATGAGATTCTTGGCTACAACCAGGAGGTTGATGGCAAGTATGGGAGAATCGCCAGAAGCAATACGATGGATCTGCAGAAAAAATTAGGGCTTGTTGTTGATGGTGTGGCAGGATATAATACTTTGCAGGCAGAGTTTTACTGCTAATATTTTAGCATACTATAATTTTAAGAAAAGTTTAAGAAAAGAGTTATAGGATCGAAAGGCTCTTTCTATATACTTAGCATATGACATTGAAAATATACACATAGAAGAGACAGAGGAGACTATCGATGCAAAAGATTTTGATTGTTGAAGATGACAAAGCCTTGAGCAACGGGATTGCCCTTGCTCTGAAATCAGAAGGATATATACTTGTGCAAACCTTTGATCTGGCACAAGCCAGAGATGCAATGAAAGATCAGGAAATATCTCTGGTTATTTTGGATCTAAATCTGCCGGACGGAAATGGGTTAGTGTTATTATCTGAGATAAAAGAAAAGATGGAAATTCCTGTGATGATTTTAACAGCCAATGACTTAGAGACTGATATTGTAACTGGACTGGAATCAGGAGCAGATGATTATATTACAAAGCCCTTTAGCCTTATGGTGCTTCGCGCCAGAGTCAATACCCAGATGCGCAAGCACCAGAGGGGAGGGCTACAGGTATATCAGGCAGGTGAATTCTATTTTTCTTTTCAAAAAATGGAATTTATCAAAGGCGACAGACATGTGGAACTTAGTAAGACAGAGCAAAAACTTTTGAGGATGTTGGTAGAGAACCGTGGGATAACGCTCTCCAGGGCAGAGTTGGTAGATCGAATCTGGACTGACGGTGCACAGTATGTGGATGAAAATGCGCTGTCCGTCACAGTCAAGCGTCTGCGTGACAAGCTGGAAGATAACCCATCTTCTCCCCGACATATTAAAACCATCTACGGGATCGGCTATACTTGGACAGATGAGCGTGTCAAAGCGCTAAAGAGTGGCGGCGCCCATGGATAAGGCTCTATGGCTTCTGATACTGGCAATTGTACTGGCTCTGTGTGCAATTGTAATCGTATGCTGTTATTATATTAGAGTGTTACGGTTGTTTCATAAATTGGAACATATGCTGGATTCTGCTATCTCTGGGGAATTTGAAGAAACGGTTTATGATGAATCCCGCATGTCTGCTTTGGAAGTGAGGTTAAAACAGTATTTGAGAAAACAGTCTGAGTACGAAAAGCAAATGGAGAAGGAGCAGAGTGATATTCATGCGCTCATCTCCGATATTTCGCACCAGACGAAAACGCCGATTGCCAATCTAGTGCTCTATACGCAGCTTTTGAGGGAGCAGGATTTGCCCCAGGAAGCATTACCTCTGGTGGAACAACTGTCCACACAGTCTGAGAAGCTTCAATTTCTGATTACTTCCCTGCTCAAAACTTCCCGACTGGAGCATGGCATTATTTCTCTGTCTCCAGAAACTAACTTGATTCAGGATCTTTTAAGTCAGGTAATTATAGAAGCAGAGCAAAAGGCTTTCCAGCAAGACATTAAGATTACATGGAAGATACAACATGAATTAGACAGTGCATTTTTTGATAAAAAGTGGACAGCCGAGGCAGTCTATAATATTTTGGACAATGCTATAAAGTATACACACAGAGATGACACAATTCTGGTCGAGGGTAGGGATTATGAGCTGTTCTACCGAATTGATATCACAGATCATGGAATTGGTATCCCAGAGGAAGAATATCCTAAAATATTCCAAAGATTTTATCGCGCGAAAGAGGTACAGGAAGAAGAGGGTGTGGGCCTTGGCCTCTATCTGACTCGAGAAATTATTTGCGCTCAAGGCGGCTACTTAAAAGTATCTTCAGGCCAAGGAACCGTATTCTCTATCTTTTTACCCAAAACACAATCTTTCAAAACTGTTAGATTCCAGAAAGAAAGTGGAAAGAATCATTTGCTATAATAGGTCTGTATATGAATGGATATCATATACAGGCCCTTTTTTATGTAGTGGGGCACAAGGGAAAATTCCATTCTAAATTCAATGAGGTGAAAGAGAGGATTTATGAGCATTTTAAAAACAACAGATCTAAAAAAATATTATGGAAAAGGTGAAAATATTGTAAAAGCGCTAGATGGGGTCAACCTGTCCATAGAGGAGGGGAGCTTTACAGCTATTGTAGGCACTTCGGGAAGTGGAAAATCAACCCTGCTACACATGCTGGGCGGCCTGGACCGGCCAGATGAAGGAAAAGTTTATGTAGATCAGAAAGATATCTTTGATTTGAAAGAAGAAGCATTGACGATTTTTCGAAGGAGAAAGATAGGATTCATATTCCAGAATTACAATTTGGTCCCAGTGCTGAATGTCAAGGAAAACATTGTACTGCCGGTGGAGCTGGACGGAAACAAACCTGATTCCCGCTATGTAAAAAAGATTATAGAAATGCTGGGACTGGAGGAAAAGCTTTCCAATCTTCCCAATAATCTCTCTGGGGGCCAGCAGCAACGAGTGGCTATAGCCCGGGCTTTAGCATCCAAACCTGCCATTATTCTGGCTGATGAACCGACAGGCAATCTGGACTCTAGAACTAGTCTTGATGTTATGGGGCTTTTAAAAGTTACCAGCCAGAAGTTCTGTCAAACCATTGTTATGATTACACACAATGAAGAGATTGCTCAGATGGCAGATCGGATCATCCATATTGAGGACGGAAAAATTGTAAAGGATGGTGAATCACATGCTGCGCGTAAAGAATAAGCAAACCATTCGCCATATAGCATGGAAAAGCTTTTTGGCCAACCAGATTAGGAATCTTATGGGAATTCTGGCTGTGATCCTGACGACACTCTTGTTTTGCGCCCTTTTTACTACTATAATTTCCATGAACTATTCTATGGAACAGCAGACCATGCGCCAGGTGGGCGGTTATGCCCACGGGGGATTTAAGGAATTGTCAAAGGAACAGGAAGAGCAGCTAAAGGTACATCCCCTGGTGAAAGAGTATGGAACCACACGGATTTTAACAATTCTGGAAAATGAGCTCTTTGACAGAGATACAGTAGAGGTACGCTGTGCTTATGGCGCAGGGGCAAAAATGTTTTTCTGTGACCCCACCAAAGGGCGGATGCCTGAAAAAGAGACAGAAATGGCTACCGATACGCAAGTGTTGGACCTTTTGGGCGTTCCCCATGAGATCGGAGCTCAGGTTACAGTTCCCTTTTTCTTTCAGGGAGAGAAGGTGGAAAAGACCTTTACACTCTGTGGATATTGGGAAAGGGATCCGATAGCCCTTGTAAGTCAGATGTGGGTATCCGAAAGTTTTTTGGAACAGACACTTGACCAGTATCCCTCTGACGGAAATGAAGGGTATGAAGCAGGGGCGTGGAATCTGGATCTATACTTTTCCGACAGCAGCCATATTCGGGAGAATCTTCAAAAAATAGCAGAGGATAATGGCTATCAAATTCAGGATCCAGAATCTGAGGATTATCTTCGCACAGGTGTCAACTGGGCTTATACGAAAACGCACGTAAATAGCGGAGAAGAGATCCTGAATCTGGCAGCAGCTATTCTGCTTCTTCTGATGATTGTTCTTACAGGATACCTTATCATTTATAATATTTTTCAAATCTCAGTGGCAGGGGATATTCGCTTTTTTGGCCTTTTAAAAACGATTGGGACCACAGGCCGTCAGATCAAACGACTCCTTCGCTATCAGGCTCTTTGTATCTGTGTATTAGGAATACCTATAGGGCTTGCGCTGGGATATTTCATTGGAAATGGGGTCACTCAGGCGATTATGAAAACCATGAGTGAAAAGCAGACTTACCTGACTTTAAATCCCTGGATTTTTATAGGCTCAGCCTTATTCTCCATTTTTACAGTACTTATAAGTTTAAGAAAACCTGGGCGTATGGCAGCTTCTGTATCTCCGGTAGAAGCTGTTCGCTATGTGGATGCGGCAGATAGCTCCTTAAAAAAACGAAAGACACACAGACGAAGAGGGCCAAAGGTCTGGCAGATGGCTATGGCAAGTCTGGGCAGGAATCGAAAAAAGTCGGTGCTTGTGATTCTCTCCCTTTCCTTGAGTGTGGTTTTGTTTCACTCTACCTGCTCGCTTGTGTCAGGCTTAGATATGGATAAATTTGTAAAAAAATTTGTAATCAGTGATTATCTGATAGCTCATGAAGACTATTTTAAGAGTTCCTTTGGAGCTGCAAAGCAGGAAGTCAGTGAGACCTTGATAGAATCTATCAACATGCAGGAAGGAGTCAAAGAATCTGGCCAGATCTATAGAGATACGGGAATTGTACAGTTACCGTCTATCACAAAAAAGCAATATATACAAACTTTGGCAGATATGCAGCTTCAGTATCTGGATGACAATATTCGAAATATGTCTGATGATGATACTCTGGACGTACCTATAGGAATGTATGGATTGGATCAATTTCCCTATGAGAATCTAAAAATTATAGAGGGAAGTGATAAATGGGAGGAATTTGATACAGCTCATTCCATCATACAACTTGTAAAGGAAGATGATTATGGGAATCCTGAACTTCGTTATGCTCCTTTTGCTGTTGGAGATGAAATCTCCATTCTCTTTGTGGATGATTATGAATATTCTGGTGAAGATTATGACGCAGAGCTTACTATTCATAGTAGCCATATAGAGACTTATAAAATCATAGCCACTGCCATTATACCCACTGCTCTGAGTGTACGCCGGTTTGGCGGCTTAGAATTTGCCTTGTCTCCTAGGAATCTGAAAGAGGAAATAGGAGATGACTGTAGCGTAATGAGCTACATGCTGAATGTAGAAGAGGAGGCAGATACGCAGATACATGATTTTCTTACAAGTTATACAGAAAATATAGAGCCGGATTTTCAGTTTGAATCAAAAGAAGCGTATACCTCTCAGTTTGATACTTTCCGACAAATGTTTCTTGTGATTGGAGGAGCGGCGAGCATTGTTGTCGCCCTGGTGGGAATCTTGAATTTTATTAACACCATTATAACTGGAATTCGATCCCGACGAAGGGAGCTTGCCATGCTGCAATCCATTGGAATGACCGGGCGCCAGCTTCGGCAAATGCTGTGTCTGGAAGGATGCGCTTATGGGATATATGCCATCCTGCTTTCTCTGGGACTTAATCTTTTGATTTACAGCGTGCTCTTGAAGCAGCTTGAAAATCTGCTTTGGCTCTTTAGCGCACAGTTTATTTTATATCCCACATTGAGCATGCTTCCTATTTTTCTTTTGTTGGGAATCCTGATTCCCATTCTAGCCTATCAAAATGTGGAAAAGCAAAGTGTGGTAGAGCGTCTTCGGGAAGTGGAATAAAATTTTGCTTGACAATCAGACAGCAGAAGGATATGGTTTTGGATAAGGTACTAATGGAAAAGACTCGATAAGGGACGTGAACCATGAAAAGCTTTATCTGGAAACACAAAAGCATAATCCTTCTGCTGTTTATTTTGCTCTATTTTATTTTGGGAACTATGGCTCCCTTTTTGAACTATCAAAAAATCAGTTCCCATACGGCTTCCAGCTTTGATGCCGAAAGCTTTCGGCAAAAAACTGCCGGATGCGATCGGGCAGGGATTCTGGAGACAAATGACAGTGCATGGGAGGAGCGGATGCGTCTGTTGAATCGTGCCAAAGAGCGGATTATTCTCACCACCTTTGACATGCGGCCAGGAGAGAGCACAAAGGATATTCTGTCTGTAATCTTACAGAAAGCTGAAGAAGGGGTAAAAGTTCAGATTTTGGTGGATGGCGTCAGCGGCGCTGTGCGTATGGAAGGGCAGGAATTGTTTTATGCTCTTTCTTCTCATCCCAATGTAGAGATCAAATTATATAATGCTTTGAATCTGTTCCTTCCCTGGAAACTTCAGGGAAGGATGCATGATAAATATGTGATTGTAGATGAGGAAGCTTATATTCTGGGCGGCCGCAATACTTTCGATTACTTTATAGGAACATATACAGATAAAAATGTCAGCCATGACAGAGAGGTTCTTGTATTCAATACAGAACCAGGGAATCAGAATAGTTCTCTATATGAATTGGAACAATACTTTGAAGGAATCTGGAATCAAAAGGAATGTACATATTTTCACAATCAGGAAAAACTGGCTAAAAATCAAAAAGTAATAGAGCAAAGAGTCATGCTTCAGGAACGCTATAGTCAGCTTGTGGAGGATTGGCCAGATCTCTTTTGTTCTGATTGGGATTATAGAGAGTGCACCTACGAGGCGGGATGTATCCGTCTTCTCTCCAACCCTACTCACATATATGGAAAAGAGCCTGTAGTTTTCTATGATCTGGTCCAACTTATGAAAACAGCCCAGGAGAGAATCATTATCCAGACACCCTATATTGTCTGTAATTCTTATATGTGTGAACAGCTTTCTAGTCTGACAGAAGTAGTTCCAGATATAAAAATTTTGTTGAATTCAGTGGAAAATGGAGATAATTTTGTGGCTTCCAGCGATTACCTCAGGAACAAAAAGCCTGTAGTGGACATGGGAATTCCCCTCTATGAGTATGACGGAGGAATCTCTCTCCATGGAAAGAGTATCTTGATTGACCATGATTTGTCCGTAATTGGCTCCTATAATCTGGATCTGCGCAGTTCCTATGTAGATACAGAACTGATGCTTGTCATTGAAAGCGAAGGGCTAAATCAGGAGCTTGAGAGCTATTTAAATGATATGGAAAAAGATTCCCGAAAAGTTTTGGATGAGAATACTTATGAGATACCAGAACATCTGATCATACAGGAGGCACCTTTATGGAAATGGATGGCATGGAGTGTGTTTGGGTTTGTATTGCAGCCATTTCGGGGGATTGTGTAATCATATGGAAGGAATGAAGGAAGGAAAATCAAACGTAATGTATCAGGAAATGAATTTGGACAATATAAACTTAAATTTGGAACCACCTATAGAAGAACCTGCCAGGCAATATTACTTCATGGCAAAATGTCGGGAGTGGGTATGGGATTTTGAACAAAAAAACGGGAGATCACCCAAAGCTTGTGTGGTCAATATGGGCTGCCAAATGAACGCAAAAGATTCGGAAAAGCTGACGGGAATCTTATCGCAGATAGGTTATGAGAAAGCGCCGGATGAGCATGCAGATTTTGTAATTTACAATACTTGTACCGTCCGGGAAAACGCCAATCTGAAAGTATATGGACATCTGGGCCTATTGAAGCACGAAAAGAAGACCAATCCCCATATGAGGATCGCCCTCTGTGGGTGTATGATGCAGGAACCAGAAGTTGTAGAAAAGTTAAAAAAAAGTTATCCGTTTGTAAACCTTATATTTGGAACGCACAATATCTATAAATTTGCAGAGCTGCTTGCCAATAGTCTGGAAAGTGAACGTATGGTAATAGATATCTGGAAGGATACAGATCGGATAGTAGAGGAGCTTCCTACAGAGAGAAAATATCCCTTCAAATCAGGTGTCAATATCATGTTTGGCTGTAATAATTTTTGTAGTTACTGTATTGTCCCATACGTACGGGGGCGTGAGCGCAGCCGCAGACCGGAGGATATAATACGGGAAGTGAGGCAGCTGGCGTCAGATGGGGTATCAGAAATTATGCTGTTGGGACAGAATGTGAATTCCTATGGGAAAACTCTGGAACATCCCATGACTTTCGCCCAGCTTCTAAAAGAAATGGAAAAGATAGAGGGGATTCGAAGAATTCGTTTTATGACTTCCCATCCGAAAGATCTGTCGGATGAATTGATAAGAGTCATGAAAGAATCCAATAAAATTTGCCGTCATCTTCATCTTCCCCTTCAATCTGGTAGTACAAATATCTTAAAAGCTATGAACCGAAAATATACAAAAGAGCAATATTTGGATCTGGCAGGAAAAATCCGACAGGAAATCCCTGACATTTCTCTGACAACAGATATTATTGTTGGATTTCCAGGCGAGACAGAGGCAGACTTTGAGGAAACTTTGGATGTAGTGAGAAAAGTACGCTATGACAATGCCTACACGTTTATTTATTCCAAACGGACAGGCACACCTGCCGCATCCATGGAAAATCAAGTGCCAGAAGCTGAAGTGAAGGTACATTTTGATAGATTACTAAAAGAAGTTCAAACCATAGCAAGAGAGCAGGCTGCCCGTTTTTCTGGAACTGTCCAGGAAGTTCTGGTGGAAGAGAGAAATGAACATGATTCCCGTCTACTCACCGGAAGAATGAGCAATAATCTGCTGGTACATTTTCCTGGCGATCCCTCTCTCATAGGAAAACTACTTTTGGTAAAGCTGGAAGAATGTAAAGGATTTTATTATATGGGTACCATCTCCTGAGAGGAACGTATAAAACCCTGTCTGCCGGGAGATACTGTTTTTGACAGTAAGGAGGCAATGGGATGGCAATACAAGCAGAGCCTAATAAAAACGGAATTATTTCCTTAGTTGCAATGATGATTTTGATTATTCTGGTAGTGGCTTTATCGGAACCTATTTATCGGGCTCTGTCCAAAGATACAAAGGCAGGCACGACCTATACATCCACTCAGCAGGGATATGGAGGAGAAGTGATCGTCCGTTTAACTGTGGAGGATGGCCAAGTCGTTTCTTTGATAGCAGAAGGCAATTCAGAAACACCGACAGTCGGCCAGAAGGCAGTGAGCAAATACAATGAAACAACATTTTCGGAGCTTTCGGATGCTTATATTGATGAGGTCAGTACCCACCTGGACGCAGTAAGCGGAGCAACCATCACATCAGCCGCTGTGGCAGCTGGCTTTCAGGCTGTGATAGAGGAAGCTCAGGAAGCAGAAAAAGGAAACTCTAAGTGAGTATAAGAGTTAAAAAAAATTTAATAGTTGGAAAAGAGACGGTGTGATGACATCCGTCTCTTTTTATGGTATAATGTACGCGAAAGCAATGAGCAGTGCCAAAATGTAAGATGACAAATCGGCTGCTTGCAGACGAATTTGTTAGATTACATTTTGATAGGGCGAAGCCCGTGATGAGGAAAATCAAAGATTTTCCGAATAGCACTGCGGGTTTCAGCATGCAGTGCAAGATTCATACACTGCGATAAGATATGATAAAAGGAGAAGGCAATGGAAGGAAAGCGTTGCAGCCTAAAATATCCATATCTTTCAGTCAAGACACAGACCGAAAAATCTTACGGAGGCAGTCAGAGCTGGTCCTCCAGCCGTATTATGCGCAAATATGGATGTGGTGTTGTGGGAGTGTCAGATATGCTGTTATATCTGGGACTTCATAAAGCTGACTATGATACGGATCTGTTTCATGGAATTTTGCTGGAAGATGGTACTCTGTCTTTTCCCAGATACGATCGCTATTTACTCAAGATGCGAAAGAGGTATGTCCCTGTGATACCAGGCTTTGGAATTCCCGGATGGGCACTTCCAACAGCTATTAATAAATATTTTCGCCATTATCGAATCAATCTTAAGGCAAAGTGGTGTATTTGTACAGGACAGATTCTGCCCCGAATCGAGATGATGCTTCGCCAGGATATTCCTGTAATTCTTGCTATCGGACCTAATTTTCCCTTCTTCTGGGGAAGAAAAAAGCTTTCTCTGTATCGTCATGAGAACGGAGAATATGTTCCAGCTACAGAAATCAAGGCACATTTTGTAGTCGTTACTGGTATTGTAGATAGTTATCTACAGATTTCTTCCTGGGGAAGGGAGTATTACCTTTCCTGGCACGAATATTTGAAATATATAAAAAAATACAGTCGCTTTGGTGTGAGTAATATTTGTCTCATACGCGAAAAAAGAAAGCGGAGGTTAAAATGAACAGTTTTTTTGCTATGATGTCCCGGATGAAGTATATTGACCGGTGGGCGTTAATGCGCAATTCAAGGCAGGAAAATCTCAGTGAGCACAGCTTAGAAGTCTCTATGATCGCCCATGCGCTGGCAGTGATTGGAAATACCTGCCTGTCTAAGCATCTCAATGCAGAAAAAGCGGCTGTCTTAGGACTTTATCATGACGCAACAGAAATTATCACCGGTGATATGCCCACCCCAATCAAATACTACAATGCTCAGATAAAACATACATATAAAGATATTGAGCATAAGGCGTCAAAAACACTTCTGGATATGCTTCCAGAACAAATGCAGAGGGAGTATGAAGAAATTTTTGTGAAGAAGGAAGAGGATGCCTATCTGTGGAAACTAGTAAAGGCAGCCGACAAGCTGTCCGCTTATATTAAGTGTGTGGAGGAAGAACAAGCTGGCAATCGGGAATTTATTTGTGCAAAAGAGATGACGTTAAATCATTTACGGCAAATGGAACTTAAAGAGACAGAGTTGTTCCTGAATTTTTTTATAGATGCCTACGGAAGAAATTTGGATGAACTTACAGGAGGAGAGCAATGAGTGAGATAAATAATAATCAGGACTTTAGATTTTGTCCCCGCTGTGGGGCAGTAATGCAAAATGGAGTGTGTGCCAGCTGTGGCTATGGGAGAACCTTTTCACAGATGCCTCCTAATATACAGCCAGTAATGCCAAATGTACATTACATGGAGACACCGCCAAAGAAGAAAACAAAGACAGCAGTAGTGGTTATCTCAGTTGTTGCAGGAGTTCTTCTGTTCATAGGGCTCATAGCCGCAGTAATTTTTTATTTCAGCAATACCTTAAAAGCTGCTATGCGTGCAGCAGATGAACATCCCTACAAGGGATACTATGATGATGATTACGATTATTATGATGACTATTACGATGATTATTATGATTACTATGATGATGATTATGGCTACTATGAGCCAGATGAAGACGATCCTTATTACAAAGAGATTGTGGACTGGGTTCAGGACGATCAGGACTATTTTATATTATGGGACACTGAATCTGTAAATCCAGATGATTCTGATAATTCCTGTACCTACTACACCACCTATCCCATTCTGGAAGGGGAAGATGGGGGTGAGGAGGCATTTGCCGCTGTCAATGACGCCATTCGGGCAGAGGCTTTAACTTATCGTGACAGTTACCATGACTATAAAGAGGGATGCAGTACTTATGGCTATGTAACCTATATGGATGAGGAAAAGATTAGTATTGTATTTAAACACAGCCTTTACGAAAAGCATGGGACTCTGCCCAGATTAGATGCCTTGACCTTTCAGGTGTCTACCGGTGAGTTGATAGAGTACTCCCAGATGACAGAGGTGGATGAAGATTTGGCTCTCAATTTCCGGGCACAGGACAAAATACAGAATGACAATGACTATGTACAGGATTTAACAGACGAAGAATTGTTAGAAGCTCTCAAAGATCCAGATTCTGTAGTCATGTTTTATACTCCCGTAGGCTTAGAAGTTGGATTTAATTATGAAGATGGATGGGTGACAGTGACTTTAAAGGAACAGGCTTTATAGGGGAGAGTGTGCATATGTTAAGGATAGGGAGCCATATTTCTTCTGCCAAAGGATATGAGGCTATGGGAAATCAGGCATTAAAGCTGGGAGCCAATACCTTTGCCTTCTTTACCAGAAATCCCCGGGGAGGAAGTGCCAAGGAGATTCGTCCAAAGGATGTGGAGAAATTTCTCTGCCTGTGGAAAGAAAAGGGATATCAAAAGATTGTGGCCCATGCTCCCTATACACTAAATGGCTGTTCTGACAGGGAGGAAGTACGGCGATTTGCCAGAGAAACCTTTGCGTCAGATCTGGAGCGTATGGAGTATACTCCAGGGAATTATTACAATTTTCATCCAGGAAGCCATGTGGGGCAGGGCAGTGAGATAGGAATTTCTTTGATTGCTGAGATGTTAAACCTCTGTCTCAAAAAGGAAATGACAACTACTGTGCTTTTGGAGACAATGGCAGGGAAAGGCAGTGAGGTTGGAAGAAATTTTGAGGAATTAAGAGCCATTCTAGAAAAAGTGGATCTAGAAGAGAAAATGGGAGTTTGTCTGGACACCTGTCATGTGTGGGATGCAGGCTACGATATTGTTCATAATTTGGATGGAGTTCTCAATGAATTTGATCAGGTAATAGGGTTATCGCGATTAAAAGCCATTCATATCAATGACAGCCTGAATCCTATGGGAAGTCATAAAGATCGCCATGCACGAATTGGAGAAGGTATGATCGGTCTGGAAGCTTTTGAACAGATCATTAACCATCCCAGACTGAAGGAGCTCCCATTTATTTTAGAGACGCCCAATGACGATGCGGGTTGGGCGGCAGAGATCGCTATGTTGCAAAAAGCATATCATTAAAGAAGAAAGGAAGGGAACGGAAATGAAACTGACATTTTTAGGCGCTGCCCATGAAGTGACAGGAAGCTGCCATATGTTGGAAGCCTGCGGCAAGGTAATGCTTGTGGATTATGGAATGGAGCAGGGAGAAGACATCTATGAGAACCAGGAAATTCCTGTAAATGCAGCAGATATCGACTATGTATTTTTGACCCATGCTCACATTGACCATTCTGGTCTGCTTCCTCTTCTATACAAAAGAGGATTCCGGGGAACCATCTTTTCCACTTATGCCACTCAAGATCTCTGTGGTATCATGCTGCGTGACAGTGCCCACATTCAGATGTTTGAGGCGGAATGGCGAAACCGGAAGGCACGGCGTTCTGGAAAAGAAGAGTATGTTCCTCTCTATGATATGGAGGCGGCAGACAAGGTCATGAAGCATTTCTGTGGCTGTGAGTATGGAGTACGTATCCGAGTTACCGATGAGATTCGCATCCGTTTTACAGATATAGGACATTTGCTTGGATCTGCTTGTATTGAGATTTGGCTGACAGAGGGAGAAGAGACAAAAAAGATCGTATTTTCAGGGGACATTGGTAATTTAAATCAGCCAATCTTAAAAGATCCTCAGACAGTTGACCAAGCTGATTATCTGGTTATAGAATCCACCTATGGAGATAGGAGCCATGGAGAGCGTCCCGATTATGTGGAAGCCTTGACCGGGATCTTGCAGGAGACTTTTGATCGGGGCGGTAATGTAGTGATTCCTGCCTTTGCAGTGGGAAGAACCCAAGAAATGCTCTATTTTTTGCGGGAAATAAAGGCAAAAGGACTTGTGAAGGGACATGAGGACTTTAAAGTCTTTGTGGATAGTCCTCTGGCTGTTCAGGCCACTACTATTTTCAATAAAAACATGTATGATTGTTTTGACGAAGAGACCATGTCTCTTGTTCATTCAGGTATCAATCCTATTAGCTTTCCAGGCCTGAGTCTGTCTATCACAAGTGATGAATCGAAAGCAATCAACTTTGATGAGAGTCCTAAGGTGATCCTCTCTGCCTCTGGTATGTGCGAGGCAGGCCGCATTCGCCATCATCTTAAGCATAATCTTTGGAGGGAAGAGAGTACCATTCTCTTTGTGGGGTATCAGTCAAAGGGAACCCTGGGCCGCACTATTGTGGAAGGCGCTAATGAAGTGCGACTTTTTGGTGAGACTGTGGAAATCAGGGCCCATATAAAAGTACTGGCTGGTGTCAGCGGCCATGCAGATAAACAAGGCTTAATAAGCTGGCTTCAGGGATTTTACTTCAAACCTGGAAAAGTCTTTATTGTACATGGAGAAGATACAGTATGTGATCAGTTTGCCCAATGCCTTCAGGAGGAGTATGACTATATTGCGGAAGCTCCCTACAGTGGAGCGAGCTACGATCTTATCACAGATACTTGTCTTGCCACAGGCAATATGAAACGCATCACCAAAGATAAAAAACTTGCAAAACCGGCTGCCGCGGTATATGATAGATTGGTAGAGGCTGGCAAGCGATTGATGCGCTTGATTGAAAAGAGCCGAGGATTTGCTAACAAGGATTTGGCAAAGCTGGCAGATCAGATTCAGGCAATCTGCGATAAATGGGAACGAAAATGATGGGGGATTCAAGTTACTATGGAGACAAGGGATAAAGAGAGACAAGAAAGACAACTGAGTCCGGCCGAGAGGCGCCGGAGAATGGAGGCCAGAAAGAAACGTCGAAAAAAGCAGAGACGCAAAAAGCAAATGATTCGGCTCCTGGTTATTCTTGCTATGATTGCAGTTGTGATACTTTTAGTGTTCGGTATTTATGCAATTGTCAAAAAGGTAGCTGGTGGTGGCTCTAAACAGATTCAGCCTAAGGGAGAACATGCAGTAATATATATTGATCCCGGACATGGTGGAGAAGATATTGGCTTAGGCAGCGATACATTAGAAAAAGAGGTGTCTCTGGCAATCTGTTCAAAGTTGAAAATCATGTTGGAGGGTCAGGGCTATGAGGTAGTTATGACTCGTGAAGATGATACCAGAGTATCCAAAGAGGAACGGGTGGCTGCTGCCAATGATTCGGGGGCAGATCTGTTAGTCAGTGTTCATTGTGGATCTTCTGAAGACAGCAGTCGCGCTGGCGCAGTCAGCTATTATAAAACATCCAGCAAGGAAAGCAAGACTTTATGTAAGAACATTCAGGAGGCACTTGTCAAGGAGAGCGGTGCTCAGGATGGTGGAACCGCAGAGGGCGATTACACAATTTTAAGTACAGATATTCCATCTGTGTTGCTGGAAGTTGGATATTTAAGCAACACAGTAGAAGCGGAAAATCTGGCTGATGATTCCTATCAGAATAATATAGCGAAAGGCATTGCAAAGGGAATTATTCTGAGTATAGAGGATAAGTAAAGAGTAAAACATAGCAGGAAAGGGGAAAGATATGGCAAATCATACAGTTTTTACAATTGGACGTCAGTATGGCAGTGGTGGTCATGATATTGGGATCAAGCTAGCAGAGGAGCTTAAGATTCCCTGTTATGACAAGGAGTTATTGGCAAGGGCAGCAAAGGAAAGCGGCTTGTGTCAGGAACTTTTTGAAAATCATGATGAAAAGCCTACCAACAGTTTTTTGTATTCCCTTGTGATGGATACTTATTCCACAGGTTATTCCTCTGCAGCTTTTGCAGATATGCCAATTAATCACAAGGTGTTTTTGGCACAGTTTGATACCATCAAGAAGATTGCTCAGGAAGGTCCCTGTGTAATTGTAGGAAGGTGTGCTGATTATGCTTTAGCGGAAGTACCAAATGTTATCAATATCTTTCTCAATGCAGATTTACAGTCCAGAATAGTGCGGATTGCAAGGCGTCATGACATTACGGATGCAAAAGCAAAAGATATGATCATAAAGACTGACAAGCATCGCGCCAGTTATTACAATTATTATACCAGTAAAAAATGGGGAGATGCAGCCGGGTACGATTTGTGCCTGAACACCAGCACGCTTGGAATTGATGGCACCATACATATTATTCGGGAATTTGCCATGTATAAAGAAAAAGAACATGACAAAATATAGGAGAATGGCAGTCAGATGAAGCTTGTAATACAGAGAGTGTCCCATGCATCGGTAACGGTGGATGGGACTGTTGTTGGAAAAATAGGACAGGGTTTTCTTGTCTTGGTAGGAGTAGGCAGAGAAGATACAAAAGCTGAGGTGGATCGCCTGGTTAAAAAGATGATTGGTCTGCGTATTTTTCGGGATGAAAATGGAAAGACGAATCTGTCTCTAAAGGATGTGGGGGGAGAATTGCTTTTAGTTTCTCAATTTACCCTCTATGCAGATTGTAGTCACGGAAATCGCCCAGGTTTTACCAATGCTGGAGAGCCAAAATTAGCAAAAGAATTGTATGAATATATGATAGAAGCTTGCCGTCAGGAACTTCCCGTGGTAGAATGTGGGGAGTTTGGTGCAGATATGAAGGTAGAACTGCAAAATGACGGACCCTTTACCATACTTTTGGACTGAACACAGGAATTAAAAAGATAGGGAGAAAATTACAATGAGTAAAAGACAAGACATCCACAAGGTTCTGATCATCGGTTCTGGCCCCATAATTATTGGTCAGGCCTGCGAGTTTGACTATTCTGGTACTCAGGCATGCAAAGCTCTGAGAAAGTTGGGTTATGAGATCGTGTTGGTAAATTCCAATCCAGCAACTATTATGACAGATCCGGGAACTGCAGATGTAACTTATATTGAGCCTTTGAATGTAGAACGGCTGTCTCAGATTATTGAAAAAGAAAGACCAGATGCCTTATTGCCGAATTTGGGAGGACAATCCGGTCTTAATCTTTGCTCTGAACTTGCAAAAGCAGGTGTACTGGAAAAATACAATGTGAAGGTAATCGGTGTTCAGGTAGATGCCATCGAGCGGGGTGAAGATCGAATTGAATTCAAACATACCATGGACAGCCTTGGCATTGAGATGGCCCGAAGCCAGGTGGCTTACACTGTAGAGGAGGCTGTGGCAATCGCGGACAAGCTTGGATATCCAGTAGTACTCAGGCCTGCCTATACAATGGGCGGTGCAGGAGGAGGTCTTGTATATAATATTGAAGAGCTGAAAACTGTGGCAGCCAGGGGACTCCAGGCCAGCTTAGTAGGGCAAGTTCTTGTAGAGGAGTCTATCCTTGGCTGGGAGGAGCTGGAACTTGAAGTTGTCCGTGACAGTAAGAACAATATTATTACCGTCTGCTTTATTGAGAATATTGATCCCATGGGCGTACACACAGGTGATTCCTTCTGCTCTGCCCCCATGTTGACTGTTCCAGAGCGTGTACAAAAACGCCTTCAGGAAAAATCCTACAAGATCGTAGAAGCCATTCAGGTTATCGGCGGAACCAATGTTCAGTGGGCCCATGATCCGGTGACAGATCGAGATATTGTAATTGAAATCAATCCGCGTACCTCCCGTTCTTCTGCTCTTGCCTCCAAAGCCACAGGTTTTCCGATTGCACTAGTATCTGCTATGCTGGCATCTGGCTTAACACTGGATGAGATTCCCTGTGGGAAATATGGAACTCTAGATCAGTATGTGCCAGGAGGAGACTATATTGTAATCAAATTTGCCCGGTGGGCTTTTGAGAAGTTTAAAGGAGCTCAGGATAAGCTGGGCACTCAGATGCGCGCAGTAGGCGAAGTTATGAGTATTGGAAAGACTTACAAGGAAGCATTCCAGAAGGCCATCCGCAGTTTGGAAATCGGACGCTATGGCTTGGGCTTTGCAGGGGATTTTCATGAAAAGACAAAAAAAGAACTTCTGCATATGCTACACACGGCTACCAGTGAGCGTCAGTTTATCATGTATGAGGCTTTAAGAAAAGGAGCTACTATAGATGAGCTCTATGAGCTTACTCGAATTAAGCGCTATTTTATTGAGCAGATGAAAGAACTGGTGGAAGAGGAGGAAGCTCTTCTAAATACCTGGAAGAAAAAGGTTCCTGCGCCTGAAGCTTTGAAAAAGGCAAAGCAGGATGGCTTTTCTGACCGGTATCTAAGCCAGATCCTTCATGTTCCTGAAGAAGAGATCCGTAAGTCACGAATGGAAATCGGTGTGACAGAAGGTTGGGAAAAGGTACACGTAAGCGGCACACAGGACAGCGCTTATTATTATTCCACTTACAACGGACCTGATCAGAGTAGCTCAAATACAGATCGCCCCAAGATTATGATTCTTGGTGGAGGGCCAAACCGTATTGGACAGGGAATAGAATTTGATTATTGCTGTGTTCATGCAGCCATTGCCTTAAAAGAACTGGGATTTGAGACGATCATTGTGAACTGTAATCCAGAAACAGTTTCTACGGATTATGATACCTCAGATAAACTGTATTTTGAACCGCTGACTCTGGAGGACGTCTTAAGTATTCACGAAAAGGAAAAGCCTGTGGGCGTCATTGCCCAGTTTGGAGGGCAGACACCTTTGAACTTGGCTGCGGATTTGGAAAAAAATGGAGTGCGCATCCTGGGAACCAGTCCCGAAATCATTGATTTGGCAGAAGATCGGGATCAGTTCCGTGCCATTATGGAGAAGCTCGATATTCCTATGCCGGAGGCTGGAATGGCAGTGAATGTGGAGGAAGCCCTGAACATTGCCGGACATATTGGGTATCCTGTTATGGTACGCCCCTCCTATGTACTGGGTGGGCGTGGCATGGAAGTGGTACATGATCCAGAGAGTCTTACGGAATATATGCGGGCAGCAGTAGGCGTCACCCCTGATCGTCCAATTTTGATTGATCGGTTTCTGCATCACGCTATGGAATGTGAGGCGGATGCCATCTGTGACGGGACCCACGCCTTTGTTCCTGCCGTCATGGAGCATATAGAGCTGGCAGGTGTCCATTCCGGGGACTCCGCATGTATCCTGCCTTCCCTGAATATTACACCTGAAAATCTGAAAACCATTAAAGAATATACGAAAAAAATTGCAGAGGAAATGCATGTGTGTGGCCTGATGAATATGCAGTATGCCATCGAGGATGGCAAAGTCTTTGTGTTAGAGGCAAATCCCAGAGCCTCCCGCACTGTGCCCCTGGTATCTAAGGTCTGCAATATTCAAATGGTAAGACTGGCTACACAGGTTATCACAGAGGAGCTTACTGGTACTCCTTCTCCTGTACCTTTCCTGAAGGAGAGTAAGTTCCACCACTATGGAGTCAAGGAAGCAGTCTTCCCCTTCAACATGTTCCAGGAAGTGGATCCTTTGTTGGGACCAGAGATGCGTTCCACAGGAGAAGTGTTGGGTCTTGCATCTGACTTTGGAGAAGCCTTCTACAAGGCTCAGGAGGCCACACAGACTTGTCTGCCCTTGTCTGGCACGGTACTAATCAGTGTCAGTGACAGAGATAAACCAGAAGTGCTTCAGGTTGCCAGAGGCTTCTATAAGGATGGATTTACCATTATGGCTACTGGGCGTACCTATGATATGATTGTGGAGGATGGAATTCCTGCTAAAAAGGTAAAGAAGCTTCAGGAAGGACGGCCTAATATTCTGGATACAATCGCCAATGGTGAGGTTCAGTTGATCGTAAATACGCCCTCTGGGAAGGAAAGCGTGTATGATGATAGTTATATCAGAAAGGCTGCTATTAAAGGCAAGATCCCTTATATGACTACTATGGCAGCGGCAATCGCCACAACAGAAGGTATTCGCAAGGTGAGAGAAAAGAATGGCAGATTGGATGTGAAATCTTTGCAACAGCTTCACAGTGAGATAGAAGTAGGATACCCTCAGTGAGCAAAGGAATACACGCCCCAAGTACTGTCTTTTGGTGGCTGACAGCGTTAACGTCAATCGGCGTACGTCCAGTACGCCTCAATCCGTTGCCTTGTCAGCCACCAAAAATAAGGGGTAGAGTCTCCGGTGAGCCAGCTTATGGTGTCTTGAAAGTTAGCTTTCCGAAGTCTCTACCCCATTTAACAGAGATTTTTTATATTCAAATTTCGTACATATTCCAAATCTTTATAAGGTTTATAAATGCTATCCAGAACAGCCCTAAACATTCGTTCTTTCGTGCCAGGATGTTCCTGGTTCAGTTGATGCAGAAGTTTCTTGGCATATTCTCGTTTGGTGTGCCCATCTGCTGGGCAGGGGCTTTTGCAGACTGGAAGCTCATACTTATTTTGAAATCCAACCACATCTGTTTCATCCACATACATTAAGGGGCGTATTACAGTCAAATCCATCCGATCCAGGTAGGTGACAGGGGCAAAGGTGTGAAAGCGTCCCTCAAAGATCAGAGAGAGAAGCATAGTCTCTACCACATCATCTTTGTGATGGGCATAGGCTACTTTATTACAGCCAGACTCTTTAATAGCTTGGTTTAAAGCCCCCTTTCGCATCTTTGCGCAGAGCGCACAGGGATTACTCTCTTTCCTCACCTGAAACACAATATCATAAATATCTGTGTCAATCACTGTATAATGTACATTCAATTCCCTGCACAGTTCACGTATTCCATCCAGATTAAAATCTGGAAAGCCTAAGTTCACAGTAATCGCTTCCAGCTCAAAAGGAAAAGGATAAAAGCGTCTTAATCCATGAAGGGCATAGAGCATTGTCAAACTATCTTTCCCCCCTGAAATGCCTACTGCAATCCTGTCTCCTGCTTCAATCATATGATAATCATCCACAGCTCTGCGTGTGAAACTTAATAATTGTTGTAATTTCATCTGTGTATTCCTCTTTTCTGTCAATTATCTCTGTGCCCACTATTATACGTGCACTCCTAAAAATTCGCAAGAGCATGTTATAGAGTACTTGCATACCTAATTGGATTATGATAATCTTATATTGCTTATTTTGTATCGCAAAGTTCTAGAGGGAGGAACATTTACATATGCTTAAAAAACCCAAAAAGTTTTTAATAATTAGTTTCTTCAGTCTCATTCTTGTATGTATTCTTACTTTTTCCTGGCTTTCTTTTAACATAAGTCAAAAAAGTGAGTCATCCATTAATAATATTGGCCAAATTTACATGTCAGAGATGAATAATCAGCTACGGCAAAAATTTACCTCTATTATCAACCTGCGTCTGTCACAAGTACAAGGAATCGTTGAGCGTACAAGCCCAGATACTTATACTTATGGCGATGTATTGCTGGAAGAGATGATTTTAAATGCCAGGATCCGTAATTTTGCTTATTTAGGACTATATATGCCTGATGGAAAGTGTAAAGATATTTATGGTTCTCCCATTGAAATTTCCCATAAGGATAGCTTTTTGAATACTTTGAACCAGGGAGATAGCAAATTTGCTATGGGGTATAATAGGGACGGCGAAACGCTTTTGATTTTAGGAGCTGATGCTGCCTATTCTATGGGTGATGGAACGACAAGTACTGCTTTAGTTGCAGGGATTCTTATGGAGGACCTCAAAGATGCTCTTGCATTGAATGAAAATAGTGGGCTGATTTATACTCATATTATCTGTCAGGATGGAAATTTTGTCATCCAGAGTACAGACGAGCCTCTAAATAATTATTTTGATTATATGGAGAAATTTTATCAGGACTTTAATCATAAGACAGTAAGTCAATATGTTAAAGAGCTTCAGGAGGCCATTGCTACAGATAAAGACTATGCAACAATAGTAAAAATGGCAGATGGAGAAGTTCAACATATCTATTGTTCTTCTCTGTCAAATTCTGACTGGTATCTAGTAAGTATCATGCCTTTTGGAATGTTGGATGCTGAAATCAGCAATTTGGGAAATCAACGCATATATACAATTGCCAGCGCATTCTTGCTAATATTTGTTGTGATTATCTCTATTTTTATCATTTATTACCGGATGAGCCAGCAACAGCTTATGTATCTGGATAAGGCGAAGGAAGAAGCGGATCGTGCCAATAAAGCAAAAAGCGAATTTCTTTCCAGTATGAGCCATGATATTCGTACACCTATGAACGGGATTGTAGGAATGACAGCCATCGCTATGTCTAATATGGATAATCCAGAGCGGGTAAAGGATTGCCTGAATAAAATCACTCTGTCCAGCAGGCATCTATTGGGGCTTATTAATGATGTATTAGACATGTCGAAAATCGAGAGCGGAAAGCTGTCCCTCAATATCATTCAGATTTCCCTGCGTGAGATTATGGATAGTATTGTCAATATTATTCAGCCGCAAGTAAAAGAGAAAAATTTGCACTTTGACATTTTTATACGAGATATTCACGCGGAAGATGTATATTGTGATAATGTACGTTTGAATCAGATCTTGATCAACTTGCTATCCAATGCATTAAAATTTACACCTGAGGGAGGGCGGGTAGATCTCTACCTGAATCAGGAACTGTCCCCAGTGGGAGATAATTATGTGCGGTGCCACTTTTGTGTAAAGGATAATGGAATTGGGATGACACCTGAATTTCAGAAAGAAATCTTTAATACCTTTACAAGAGAAAAAAATTTAAAAGTAAATCAAATTGAGGGAAGTGGCTTGGGCATGGCTATCACAAAGGCAATTGTAGATGCCATGAATGGCAGTATTGAATTAAAGAGCACTCCAGGAGAAGGAAGCGAATTTCATATTACACTGGATTTGGAAAAGGCAATGGTTCAGGAAAAAGATATGCTCTTGCCTTCCTGGAATATCCTAGTGGTGGATGACAATGAGGAACTCTGTCAAAGTGCTCTATCCTCTTTAAAAGAAATTGGGATCGATGCAGATTCTGCCCTGGATGGCAGAATAGCCATGCAGATGGTAAAAGAGAGGCAAGAAAAGCAGGAAGGCTACCAAATTATCCTTTTAGATTGGAAGATGCCAGACATGGATGGTGTAGAGACCTCACGTCAACTGCGCAAAATTTTGGGTAAAGATGTTCCGATTCTTATTATTTCTTCCTATAATTGGAACGAGATAGAAGATGAGGCAAGGGAGGCTGGCGCAAGTGGGTTTATTGCGAAACCTCTGTTTAAATCCAGCTTATACCTTGGGCTAAGTCCATTTATGTTGGGTGAGTCTGCCCAAAAAGAAAAGCCAACGGAATACAAAAATGAGTTTCTTGGAAAGCAAATTCTCTTAGCAGAGGATAACGAATTAAACTGGGAAATAGCTGAGGAGATTCTCTCAGAATCTGGCTTTGAGTTGGAACGGGCAGAAAATGGGCAGATTTGTGTTGAGAAGTTTAAGCAGTCTGAAATAGGCTTCTACGATGCAATTTTAATGGATATCCGTATGCCAATTATGAATGGTTATGACGCCGCCAAAGCAATCCGGGCTCTGAAACGAGAAGATGCAGATCTTCCCATCATAGCCATGACAGCAGATGCATTTTCTGATGATATTCAGCATTGTCTGGATTCTGGTATGAATGAGCATGTAGCAAAACCCATCCAGATAGATCGACTTAAGCAAATATTAAAAAAATATTTGAAATAATATAACTTAAAATATAATTCGCAGTCTTTTTCGAACATATGTATTGACAAACATGTGTTTGTACCGTATAATACAAGCATGGAGAACAATTGTTTGGAATATATGTTTGGGGGCACACAATATGTATGAAAGAAAAAGACTTGCAGCCATCCTTATTTTTACTTTTTGCTTGATTACTGTTTTGGCAATAGCCTTTGGCAGTTTTCTTTCAAGAGCGAAAGCAAAGGAGAGCTATAATACTTATTATAAGTATTATACCAATATTGAAATTCAGCCTGGTGATACTCTATGGAACTTAGCTGACAGTTACATGGAGAATTATGAATCCAAAACCATCTACATTAATGAAGTCAATGAATTAAATTCCTTAAAGGATGGCAAAATTGTTTCCGGCCAGAGTTTGATTATGCCATATTATTCTACAGAATATAAACTCTAAAGCAAATCAAGGATTCATACCTTCCAGGGTTAATGGATACATATCCATTTGTTCACTAAAGGTAGAATAAAGACAGATAGATATTTTGTTTGTACAAAATGTTCTGTCTGTCTTTATTTCTGTTAAGAATAGCTTGACTCCTTATAAAAGAATATGTTATGATAAATACACAATAGATCTATGCGAAAAACCTGTGTTTGTCTTATAGATCTCTAGAGGCCTTGTATCTTCTGGATTTATAAATTCAAACCTGTTTACAATAAAAAAACATCTGCCCAGAGAAGTCCTTACTTTCTCTCATTTATCTCTATATAAGGAAGCTGCAGGATTAACTCATATAGAGATAAATTTGATTTGAAATGTACTGAACCAGATTGGACAGATGTTATTATCCGAAATAAACAGGGGTGGTTGTTTTGCTTATAACGATTAAAGAGGGATAAAAAGCGTGATAAACTGAATGCCGTCACAGCTTATCAGACTTTGTCGTTTAAGGATTCCTGTTGATCCCGGATTTGTACGGTTCCACTTGATCATTCCATATGATGTTGATGTAGATTGTAGAATTGTAAATCACATCAATCAAAAAATGCCTGCTTCACGAAAAAGCAGACAGACAAAAAAGACATGTGTCTTTTTTGACAGGAACTAAACTTTCTTCGGAAGTCTCTCCTTAAGCATTAAGCAGGTTTCCTGACTTGTAGATCAACACAATTCCCCTTTCCTTCTCATACAGATTTCTGTACAATGGATGATAAGGGTGCTCCCTATTCACAGTGACCGGATCGTCCGGGGTTTTCACCCGGTTCCCTTTTTTCATCTGATTTGCAGGTTCAGATGAACACTTAACACTATATATGGAATTGTACAAAAGTTATTATAACACTTCTTATTTAATATGTCAAGACTTTAACAAAAGAATGGAGGATCTCGATGGAATACAGAACTTATCATGAACAAAATGATATGGAAAATATTCGAAAGCTTCGGAAAATCTTAGTCTCAATGCCCTCTTTTGTAAGGGACTTTTTTAGAGCTATAGAGCCTACTACATCTACAAGGACAAGGATTTCCTATGCTTATGATATCCGAATCTTTTTTCGGTTTTTAATTGAAAATAATCCAGTCTACAAAAATTATCAGCTTTCAGACTTCAAACTCAGCGATTTGGAACAAGTGGAGGCTGTAGACATTGAAGAATATCTGGAATATCTAAAGTTGTACCAAAAAGAAGATGACACAGGTACTATGGATATTACAAATAGGGAACTTGGCCTGAAGCGGAAAATGTCTGCACTTCGAAGCTTTTATGCCTACCTTTATCGCCGGGAATGGATTACCAAAAACCCAACCGCATTGGTAGATATGCCAAAGTTGCATGAGAAGGCTATCATTCGCCTGGATGTGGATGAAACAGCACGTCTGTTGGATTTTATCGAGCATGGTGGAGATCAGTTAACAGGGCAAAAAAAAGTCTACTATGAGAAAACTAAGGAGCGGGATCTGGCAATTATCACTCTGCTTTTGGGTACAGGAATACGTGTCTCAGAATGTGTTGGATTGGACATTACTGATGTAGATTTCAATAACAATGGGATTAAAGTCACACGAAAAGGCGGCTCTGAGATGATCGTTTACTTCGGCGATGAAGTAGAACAAGCTTTGCGCAATTATATAGAAGGAAGCCGCAAATCTGTGATACCACAGGAAGGACATGAGCGAGCACTCTTCTACTCTACTCAAAAAAGAAGAATTGGTGTGGGAGCCGTGGAAAACTTGGTAAAAAAATATGCAAAACAAGTGACTCCCCTGAAAAAAATCACACCACATAAGCTACGCAGTACGTATGGTACAACATTGTATCAGGAGACAGGGGATATTTATTTGGTTGCTGACGTGCTGGGCCATAAGGATGTAAATACAACGCGAAAGCATTATGCAGCCCAGGATGAGAACCGACGCAGACAGGCGGCCAGGGCTGTACGGCTCAGAGAAGAAGAACCCTCATAGCTAAAAAGAAAAGCCCTGTATTGCTATCTGTAAGATAGAAAACAGGGCTTTATATAGACAGGGGAATTTCCCTATCTGATTATGTATTTATTGTACAACCAACTCATCCCAAAGCTTGTCTGATACAAAACCAATGTAGGTTTTGCCAGTATTGATGGTAATTTCATCACCCATGGAATCATAGTAAATCGTTCTTGACTGTTCTGAAACTTTACTCCAAGTAATAGGAATCGCTTTTCCTCCTGTAATGTAGTAGCCTCTCTTTCCTGCGTCAATACAGTTCCAGACCATATATCCGTGATCGTCGAGCTGACTGTAGCTCATCTCCTGAAGAATTACATTGGTAAAGGAAAGCTGAGCATTGTTGTTGCCTGGATCCTGATGTGGGCTGCCATACTCAGAATAAAGATATAATCCAGTAGTCTCATCATAGTCTAGCTGAGAACCATTATGTTTGAAAGGCAGATCCACTAAAGTACAATCCAGGTTTTCATTGGCTTCAGCTAAATTGACAGGATTATTTTTACTTGCAAACTGGAAATGAGGTTCTTCTGGCTTGTACTCATTGTACTCCCGAGACACCTTAGAATTGTTTTTAAAATTCTTTTCCATATCTCCTGGCATCATATATTCTGTAAACTCCCGGGGCTTTCCATTATCTACCCGAGAAAATGTTCCGCTGAAATGATCCAGGTAAGGATTTTTCAGATAAGTTTCGATATAGAAGGGGCCACCGTCATGGCAGACAATTGCATTCCACTCTGGAGCAATCATTAGGTTAGTTGGACGTGTGCTCCGAATACTTCCAAGCTGCTTAATGCTATCATAATCTTTTACAAGAACCATAAAACGGGTAATTTGATCATTTTGTGTACTATTCATCATCTCATAGACAATGTCTGCCTGAGTCAATCCAAAATGTGGAAGGGCCGTTTTTTCATTGTCTACCATAATTGCAAGGGGGCGCTGCTCCTTTAAATCTTCACTAATCCACTCATTGGTTAGCTCACTGTGATACATACCTTCTGGAGCAACCTCTTCTTCTACTTCTGCCTCCTCTGGCTCATTTGGCTCTGGTTCCTCATTGAGCACTTCATCTTCGGTAGAAAAGTCTTCTGTCACATCTGCAGAAACCTCTTCTTCTTTCTTTCCGCAGCCCATTGCGCCAGCTACAATAGTCAGAGCTAGTAAGAGCCACAGTATTTTCTTTCTCATAAGTAACTTTCCTTTCTTAAAGAATATATTTTTAATGTGTGTGTCTCATTATAACATAAATATTGTGAAGATACTAGTCTTTTCATCTAAATTGTATCATTTTATTGCACATTTGTTACATATATATTACACCTTTGTTCTCATAAGTAATAAATCAAAAGAATATGTGAGCTTGAACGCTTTTCCCCTGTACACACTTTAATTTACATAATATTTTTATGTAAATTAATCACCCAACAGAACAAACTTTCTAAACATTTGTTTGCACTATATCAAAACATATGTTATACTATATCTATTGAAGGGTAAGGAGGATAAGCACATGTCTTATGGAAAGATTTCTAAAAAGCAGACAGAGATTCTTGAATATATTAAGTCACAGATTTTAAATAAGGGGTATCCCCCCTCTGTCCGTGATATTTGTGAAGCAGTTGATTTGAAGTCTACCTCTTCTGTACACTCCCATCTTGAGACTTTAGAGAAAAACGGATATATCCGACGGGATCCCACCAAACCAAGAGCCATTGAAATTATTGATGATAATTTTAATCTGGTGCGGCGGGAAATGGTAAATGTTCCAATTATAGGAAATGTAGCAGCTGGTCAGCCTATACTGGCTGTTGAGAATGTGGAATCTTATTTTCCTGTTCCAATGGAATTTATGCCAAATGAGCAGTGCTTTATGCTGAAAGTTCAGGGAGAATCCATGATAAATGTGGGAATTTTTGATGGAGATACGATTCTTGTGGAGCAATGTCAGACAGCTCATAATGGAGATATCGTTGTTGCCCTGGTAGAGGACTCTGCCACCGTTAAGACCTTTTATCGGGAAGCAGATCATGTACGTCTTCAGCCAGAAAATGATTCAATGGATCCAATTATTGTTCCTGATTGTCAGCTTCTTGGCAAAGTATTTGGCGTATTTCGCTTTTTCAAGTAATCACAGGGAAAATTTTGTACAAAACATAGGGGCTTGTTCTTGACAGCCCCTTATTTATTATACACAGATATATACTTTTCACTGCTAATGTGTTTTCAAAGCTTTGGTTTTCTCAAAAATTCAAATGGATTTTCCGGATCCGCATGCAAAAAATGCATCAGCATATAAGCACACATTAATGACACATGCTCTTCTTGCAGTATTCGGTAGATTTCTCTGCGGTCAGCCAAAACCACCTCAATATCCTCATTTTCTTCCATTTCTTCTTTGGAAATCTTCCCATCAGCCGTTCCATACACAGCTGCGCAAGATTCATCTGTCATACCGATGGTTGTAAAATAAGGGTTGGAATAAATGGGATCTACTTCTATAGGGTGAAAGATCAGTCCTGTCTCCTCACGGAGCTCCCGAATTCCAGCTTCATGAAAGTCTTCCCCATCATCTACCAGACCGGCGGGAAATTCGTAGATATAATCCCCAATGCTATAACGATATTGACGGATGAGGACTACTTTCTCTTTTTTTTCGCCATAAAGGGCATAGATGACCACACCGTCAGGTTTGTTTATTCCAGTACTTAATTTTAGCTCCTCCACAGTTTTCGCTCTGGAGGATACATGATAAAGATGATGCTTTCCATTTTTATTCAGCACTTCCAGATCAAAAAAATTTAAAAACTGATTCTGTGTAATCTGTTTCACTTTCTGTATCCGTTTCATGTTCGAAACTCCTCTCCTACTCTGCCATTCATCCATGATTCTGTATCACTCTTACCATTTTCTACATAAATCGACACAAAAGTATGGGCAAAAATACTGCTGGCACTGAATTCATAACACAGATTTTATATTTAAATATCATATTAATGCCAATTCCAATGATCAAAAGAGAACCCACACAGGTCATCTCATTTATCACAGAGGTGGTGAGAAAAGGTTCTACAAGCTGTGCGCACAGGGCAATGGTCCCCTCATAGACGAGACATAGGATTCCAGAGAAAATAACGCCAAATCCAAGACTCGAGGCTAAGACAATGGCTGCAATTCCGTCAATAAGGGACTTGGCGATTAAAGTACTGTGATCCAGAGAGAGACCACTCTGAAGAGAGCCTACGATTGACATGGCACCTGTACAAAAAAGAAGGCTGCTGGTGACAAATCCTTCTGCCACTGAGCTGTTGCCACTTTTGCTAGTTCTAAACTTAGACTGAATCCAGGCTCCTAAGCCTTCCAACCTCTGATTGAGATCCAGAAATTCTCCTATTACAGTTCCCACAGCCATAGATACAATTGCAATTAATATATTTTCACCCTCAAAGCTCCCACTGATTCCAATATAGATGACACAGAGTGCCATAGCTTTCATAATGGAATCACCCATTCGCTCTGGCATGCCTTTTTTTAATAAAAGCCCCAGCAGGCTTCCCAGGAATACGGTGATGGCATTGATTACTGCGCCTGTCAATATCATTTGTACTGTTTTCCCCCCTATTACTCTAAATCATCAAGAGAAATGGAAGTTCCGTCCCGCCAGATGCGCTCCAGATCATAGAAGAGCCTGTTCTCCTCATCAAATACATGGATGATAATATCACCATAATCTAAAAGTATCCAGTTGGCCGTGTGATACCCTTCTACTTGTCTGGGCACAAAGCCGAGCTTGTGAAGCTCTTCCTGCACATTGTCAACCATAGCCTGAACCTGGTTTTTGTTGGAACCGCTGGCAATTAAAAAGTAATCTGCAAGGACACTGATAGTAGAGATATCAAGGATACGGATATCTCTGGCCTTTTTATCATCAAGGGCTTTCCAGGCTGTCTTTGCCATTTGCTTGGATTGCTTTGGTGTCATAGTTTTTGTTCTCCTTCTATTAAAAGTGTCTCCTAGACCTTCTGCTGCTCTAATTTTTCCCGATAATATTGATAGGCTTTAAGGGTCATCTCATCAATTTCTCCTGATTTGCCCCCCAAATACTCTAAAGTGTCAGAAAGAATCCGATACAGAGCCTGGTCTATATCCATAAAGGCCAGCTTCCGTACCTCAGCCAGATTATCAGCCTTGTTTCGGCGGGGTTCTATATAGTCAGCTATATAAACAATCTTGTCAAGCAGAGACATATTGGGTTTCCCTGTAGTATGATTTAAAATAGCGCTGATCACTTCCTTATCTGTGATCCCATATTTGTGCATAGCCAAAAAAGCTCCCAGCTTTGCATGGAGCAAAAAAGGATTCCGACGTTCAATTTCTGTCATTTGGATATTATGCTTCTCACAAAGCTTCAGCTTTTTTCCATTAGGAATACATTTTGCACAATCATGAAGAAGTCCTGCCAATTGCGCTTTCTGTATATCAAATTCATAGCGCATAGCCAGGGCGGAACACATAAACATGACACCCATGGTATGCTGGTAGCGCCCCTCGTCCATTTCATGCTTAATCTTTTTTTCATAAGCTTTCATATCATAATTTTTCATCAGATTCCCCATTTCCTATTTCTCAGTAATATATAATCCATGTTCCCGAATATAGGCCTCCACAGAGGCAGGCACATAGTATCGAATGGTCTGGTTCTTCTGCACCCGCTCTCGTATCATATTAGAAGAAATATCAATATTGGGTGTCTCCAACTGATAGATTCTCGCATCAAAATCTTTGATCAGCCGATCCATTTGGTTGCGCAGTTCCATTACTTCCATCCGATCCCTTGTAGCCGCCAGGATGCGGCAACTGTCACAGATACGCTTTGGTTCTTTCCATGTGCGAAAATGAATAAGAGAATCAGCTCCCAAAATAAAGTAATAATCAGTATCAGGATGCCTTTTAGTCAAAAATTCCAGAGTCTCAAACGTATAGTGATAATCTTGGGGTGTTTTTTCAAAATCTGATACTTGCAGATGTTCGTTGTCGGCCACTGCCAGCTCAGCCATATGAGTGCGTTGTTCCATTGTGGCATTTACCTGTCCAGGCTTGTGTGGGGGATTGCCGTTGGGCATAATAAGCACATAATCTAGAGAAAAAGACTCATAAGCATTTTCTGCCAGGATTAAGTGCCCTGTATGAATGGGATCAAAGGTTCCTCCTAAAATTCCTACTTTCTTTCTTCTCTGCTTCTCCATTCCCTCTACCTCAGACTATTTTGGCAGTAAGATCTTTTTGACTCTGTCTTCCTTACCCTCTTTATAGAGAACAATCTTTTTCCCTATTACTTGTACGACTTGAGAATGAGTACGCTCAGCAATCATTTCAGCAATCTGTTTTGGATCATCTACACAGTTCTGCAAAACACTAATTTTAATTAATTCTCTGGCCACCAACGCCTCATCAATCGCTGTAATTAATTCTGGGGTCACAGAAGATTTCCCCACTTGAAAGATGGGATCCATAGTCATGGCAAGGCTTTTTAGGTATGCTCGCTGTTTACTTGTCATAATTGTTCTCCTATCGGAAGTATTCAAAGGCAAGGCCATACATGCGGACTGTATCGCCCTCCTGGATGCCTGCTTCTTCCAGCTCATCTAAAATTCCAGTATCTTTTAAGAACTTCTGAAAGAAAGCAAAGCCTTTTTCTGAATCCAGATTCGTATATCCCAACATTTTTTCAATCTTGGGGCCTTCTACAAGGTAGACACCTTCCTCTTCTGTGGATTTCTCCACAGTATAGGGAAGATTCTCATATACCATTTCTTCCTCTGGAAAATACTCTTGCTGAAATATAATGGGCTCCTGACTGGTAGTGTCCAAAAGTTCTCTTGTATATTGTAAAAGCTCTTTTAATCCCGTACCTGAGACTGCGGAAATTGGAAAGACCCGAATTCCCTGAGGCTCAAACTCTTCTCTCAGACGCTGGACTGGAGATTCCCTGTCCTCCTCAAAGATGGCATCCACCTTATTGGCCGCAATGACCTGGGGCCGTAAGGCTATCTCCTGATTGTATGCCTTTAATTCCTGGTTGATGGCATAGACGTCTGCCACTGGATCCCGTCCCTCTGTGGATGCAGCATCCACCATATGAATGATGGCTCTGGTACGCTCAATATGGCGCAAAAACTCATGGCCCAGACCAACACCCTCTGAGGCTCCCTCAATAAGTCCTGGAATGTCTGCCAGAACAAAGCCACCGCCCTCCAGATCCACCACACCTAAGTTGGGGTTTAAGGTTGTAAAATGATAATTGGCTATTTTAGGTTTCGCATTGGTGACTCGGGATAGAAGAGTTGATTTTCCCACATTGGGGAAGCCCACCAGTCCTACATCTGCAATCACCTTCAGCTCCAACATAACTTCCAACTCCTGAGCTGGCTGCCCTGGCTGGGCATACTTGGGCACCTGCATGGTGGAAGTGGCAAAATGCTGATTGCCTGCACCTCCACGGCCCCCTTTCAGAATTACCTGACGGTTATTACCGCCAGACATATCTGCGATCACCTTTCCACTCTCAGCTTCTTTGATCACAGTACCTTCTGGAACCTTTAATATGATATCACTACCATTTTTCCCATGGCAGCGCCTTTTCCCACCCTCTTCTCCATCCTGGGCCTTGTATTTGCGCTTATGACGGTATTCAGACAGGGTATTCAATCCCTCGTCCACTTCAAAAATCACATCGCCGCCCTGACCGCCGTCACCGCCGTCTGGACCACCGTTGGGAACATAGAGCTCTCTGCGAAAGCTTACATGCCCGTCACCGCCCTTTCCAGAACGGATCCATATTTTTGCTCTGTCTGCAAACATAATGTGCTCCTATGAACGAGTAGGGATGATTTTCCCTACTCGCCGCTCTGGACGCATGTTGCGGTAGCAACTAACTTCCATTTGCGCCCCTATGCATAAAAAGGCTTCAAATCTACCGACTTGAAGCCTCATTCAAACTATTCTGCTGCTACTGGAACGATAGAAACCTGTTTCTTATCTCTTCCTTTTCTTTCAAATCTGACAATGCCGTCTGTCAATGCAAACAAAGTATCGTCTCCACCGCGGCCTACATTCACACCTGGATGAATCTTAGTTCCACGCTGTCTGTAAAGAATATTTCCAGCCTTCACGAATTGTCCGTCAGCTCTCTTTGCTCCCAATCTTTTTGATTCGGAATCTCTACCATTTTTGGTAGAACCAACACCCTTTTTATGGGCAAAAATCTGAAGGTTCATCTGTATCATGGTCTATACCTCCTTGAATATAATCCTGATATATTGTTTCCCATAGTTGTTTTGAATATCTGTTAGCCCAAGTACCATGGAATCAATCAAAAGACTTGCTCTCTCAGACAAAGGTTCTGGAAAACTGCATGTGAGGAATCCATTTTTTTCTTCCCCTGAAAATGCATCCTCCGTAAAAGCCTCCAGAGAGTTCACCGTATTCACAGTAAGAACACTCACTGCAGCGCAGATGATATCAAAACCATCCTCTGCATAGCCTGCATGTCCCTCCACCGAAAACTTTGCAAATTGATTGGAATTTTTATGTTTATATAGGGTAACTGTTATCATAACAACTCATTTTGCTACTTGGTCTCAGTATTTTTTCATTGCAAATTTTTATACAGAGATCTTTTCGATCTTCACTTGTGTATACTGCTGTCTGTGGCCGTTTTTCTTGTGATATCCAGATTTTCTCTTGTACTTGTAAACGATAACCTTCTTGCCTTTTCCGTCACCGATCACTGATGCAGTCACAGTTGCTCCGGCTACGGTCGGATTTCCAACTGTAAGTGTGTCTCCGCCAACAGCAAGAACCTGGTCGAACTGATACTGTGCACCAGCCTCTGCACCGAGCTTTTCCACCTTGATAACATCGCCTTCAGATACTTTGTACTGTTTACCACCTGTTGCAATAATTGCGTACATATGGCACCTCCTATTATCATTACTCGCCAACTTCGGTGATGTGTCTAAAAACCACATACTTATACCCCATTGTGCGGCATCTTTCATATAGTAGCATGCATGGAAGGAAAAGTCAAGGATTTATTGACTTTTGCCGCGTTTTCGTTATAATATAGTAACAGTTCAGGCGAACAGGAAGATACCCCATCTGAACTGTTACATCGTATATGAGATACTACAAAAAGAAGAGGTTATTATGATACTAGCATGTCAAAACATCCATAAATCATTCGGAACAGATGTCATCCTAAAGGATGCTTCTTTTCATATAGAAGAACGAGAAAAAGCAGCCATTGTGGGAATCAATGGGGCCGGCAAATCTACCCTGCTCAAAATCATTGTCCATGAACTTGACGCAGATTCCGGGGAAGTAGTCCTGGCAAAGGGACGGACTCTCGGATATCTGGCACAGCATCAGGACCTGGAAAGTGATCGTACTATTTACCAGGAATTATTAGAGGTCAAAAGGGACGTGATTGACCTGGAGAAAAATATCCGGGCTCTGGAGCAGAAAATGAAAGGCTTAAAGGAGGATGACCTGGAGGCAGCTTTGAATACGTATACCCGCCTCAATCACGAATTCGAACAAAAAAACGGCTATGCCTATCAAAGTGAAGTGACAGGCGTCCTCAAAGGCCTTGGCTTTTCAGAGGAAGAATTTGAAAAGCCAGTAAATACCTTATCTGGTGGGCAGAAGACGCGGGTATCTTTAGGAAAGCTCCTCCTCTCCCGCCCAGACGTTATTCTTCTGGACGAGCCTACCAACCACCTGGATATGGCTTCGATTACCTGGCTGGAAACCTTCTTATTAAATATAGACGCCTCTGTTATTATTGTAGCCCATGATCGATATTTTCTCAACCGGGTTGTCACAAAAATTGTGGAGATAGACAATAGCCAGGTCACGACTTTTCTTGGTAGCTATTCTGACTATGCAGCCAAGAAAGCTCAGCTTCGTGAAGCCCAGATGAGCGCCTGGCTCAACCAGCAAAAAATCATCAAACATCAGGAAGAAGTCATTGCAAAACTAAAATCCTTTAATCGGGAGAAAAGTATCCGGCGTGCAGAGAGTCGGGAAAAGCTGCTGGATAAAATGGAAGTCCTTGATAAACCCACTCAGGTAAAATCTGAGATGAATATTCGTCTGGAACCTGAGATTGTAAGCGGCAACGATGTGCTGTCCGTGGAAGGCCTGTCAAAAGCATTTGGTTCCCTCTCCCTTTTTATGGATTTAAGCTTTAACATAAAGCGGGGAGAGCGGGTGGCTTTGATTGGCAACAACGGAACAGGGAAGACTACCATCTTAAAGATCTTAAATGGTCTTTTGGATGCAGATGACGGTTCTTTTCGTCTGGGCTCGAAGGTCAGGATTGGCTACTATGATCAGGAGCACCATGTGCTCCATATGGAAAAGACTTTGTTTGAGGAGATCTCTGACACCTATCCCAATCTGGACAACACAAAGATCCGCAATACACTGGCTGCGTTCCTGTTTACTGGGGATGATGTATTTAAGAGAATTTCTGACTTGAGTGGCGGGGAGCGCGGACGAGTATCATTGGCAAAGCTGATGCTCTCTGAAGCTAACTTTCTCATTCTGGATGAGCCCACCAATCATCTGGATATTATCTCCAAAGAGATTTTAGAGCAAGCACTCAATCACTATACAGGTACTGTACTCTATGTGTCCCATGATAGATATTTTATCAATACCACAGCTACGCGGATTCTGGATTTGACGGAGAAAACTCTTGTAAATTATATTGGTAACTATGACTACTATCTGGAAAAACGGGAAGAGCTGGCTTTGAAATCTTCTGCTCTTCTAGTCTCTGGCCACCCAGCCACTTCTGCCTTGATAAAAGAAGAGGTGGTTTCCGAGGGTAAGCTGGACTGGAAGCAACAAAAAGAAGAACAGGCCAAAGTTCGAAAGCGGGAAAATGATTTAAAAAAGACGGAAGCTGAAATCTTTGACCTGGAAACCCGGGATGGTCAGATTGATGACCTTCTCGTCCAAGAAGAAATCTATACAAATCCAGCCGAATGTCTGAAGCTGCAAAAGGAGAAGGAAACTATCTCCCAGCGTCTAGAACAACTTTATGAAATGTGGGAAGCACTGGCTCAATGATTTTCCAGTGCTTCCTGAAACTCTTTTAAATTCTCCACTGTTACATAATACCCAAATCCCTGACTTTCTAAAGTCTCATCTGTTACGCCGTTGAAGATGCGATCAATGATCATATCTCCCACTTCCTCTTTAAAGTGGCTGGCTTCATAGTAATTAGACTGATCTGTAGTAATATCATTGATTCCACTGAAATTATAATAGTCTGTGGGATCGGAAATCCATTCCAGAAAGACCTCATACCCAAAATTTTTAGATTCTTCATACGTTTTATAGTAGATGGGATTGGTAAATACAATCAGATTAATACCATATTCCTCACATAACTGTGCCGTTTGTCGGATGCTTAATACAGCCTCACTCATATAATCCCGATAATAGTCTTCCCAGTAAGGAGCATCTCCCTCCCAGGTAGTCTTTAAAGAGGGATTTCGCTTGCTGCAGCCAGACCTGTAATAGCGCTCTACATAATCTGGATCGTTGACTTCATGTTCACGTATTGTTTTCAGAGAAAGAAGGACGCCACGAATACTGAAATAATTTGCATAAAAGGCTGGTTTATTCGTCCTTGGATAAGGAATTCGGTAAAACTGCTTATCGTGGATGGAAGGATCTACAAAGCAGGAAATATTATCTACGCCGATCATGACATTTTTGGGAATAATTCCATGAGCAATAAGCTCCCGCAGATTTTCCAAATGCTCCTGAGGCAGCCCCTCTGAGTAAGACATATTGTACCAATTTCCCTCAGGTATCTTCTCCACATTGATAAAGCCTGTCCTGGAAGAGCCAAAGAGAAAAGAGTCAAATTTATCTGGATTGTGCAAGATGTATTGCATTTTAATATAATTACTATTGGGCTCCACACCGTTATCCCGGATTCTCTTCCAATGAAATACATTGTAGGGATCCACAATCATAGGAATTGCAATCTCAAGAGTCAGGATAAACAGGATAAAGGGAGCAATCTTTCGCAGAAATTTTTTCATACTTGTCACCACAATATATCAGAATTGAAAATACACAAATTCATATTCGCCCAACTGACGGCTATAAAGGATGGAAAACAGTAACAAGAAATATATCACATATCGAACAGGCTTTTGATATCGTCCAAGCCAGTTCCAGATACTTATCTTCAGTTCCATTAGATCGTGGAACAGCATAATCAGAATAAAAAAACCAGTCAATAAAAGAGGTTTTAACCCAAATGTCTGTTCCAGACTTGCAGCCCGGAATGTCTCATATCCTGTAGCAAGGTAAGTTCTCGGATCCGCGATTCCAGAAAAGAGATGGGATACCACATATCCTGCGTCCGACAGGCTGTTTGCCCTGAAAAAAATCCACGCAAAACAGACAAAAAGGAAGGTAAACAGTATCCTCACTCCATGCGTTCCCTCTTTTTTGGGTGGAAAATAATGATTCCACTCTTTTTCAATGACCTGACCCAGACCATGAATCAGCCCCCAGACACAGTAAGTCCAATTGGCTCCATGCCAGAGACCGCTGCACAAAAAGGTGACGATCAGATTGAAACGGGTGCGCCAGGCTCCTTTTCGATTGCCACCCAGAGGAATGTATACATAATCCCGAAACCAGGTAGAAAGGGAAATATGCCATCTGCTCCAAAATTCTTTGATGGAGGCTGAAAAATAAGGACTTTTAAAATTGGTCATCAAGTCAATATCCAAAAGCTCTGCCACACCTACTGCAATATCAGAATACCCGGAAAAATCGCAGTAAATCTGAAATGCAAAAAGCAAGGTTGCAATCAGAAGCGGAAGTCCGGTAAAATGAGTCACCTGATTATAGACCACATCCACATAGATTGCAATGGAATCTGCAATGGCAATCTTCTTAAAAAATCCCCAGGCAATCATTTTTGCCCCATGGATAGCTTTATCTGAATGAAAGGTGTGTTCTCCCTCGATCTGAGGAAGCAGATTTCTGGTACGTTCAATGGGGCCAGCCACAAGCTGAGGAAAAAAGGCAATAAATGTGGCATACTTTCCAAAGTGGCGACATGCCTTCACCTCTCCCCGGTAAACATCGATCACATAGCTTAACGTCTGGAAGGTGTAGAAAGAGATCCCCACCGGAAGCATCAGTTTCAATGTCACATCCTGCACTGGGATTGCCATTCTTTGCAGGCAGTGTGTCACAGTAGCGCTCAGAAAGTTAAAATATTTAAAGAAGAACAGTACTCCCAAGCTGATGATAAGGGCCACCAGCATACAGAGCTTCCGCTTTTTTTTACTTTCCGTGCGCTCCATCAGCAAAGCTGTCCCATAAGAGACGATTGTAGTCAGTAAAATAAGAACTACATACTTTACGTTCCAGCTCATATAAAAGTAATAGCTAGACAAGAACAGGATGCCCCAGCGGTATTTCTGGGGCATAATCCAATAGATTGTAAATACAATTGGCAAAAAAACATAGAAAGCATTGGAATTAAACAGCATGCAAAAGTTCCTCTAAGGTTCTTCTGATTTCTTTGATAAATTCTTCACTGGAAAGAACGACAGGATTGGGCAGAGTGGTGATCAGAGCCAAATCTTTTGTCATCTTCCCAGACTCAATCGTCTTACAGGAGGCCTCCTCAAGTTTATCTGCAAAGTTTATCAGAGCTTGATTTCCATCCAATTCTCCCCGCTTGCGCAGAGCACCTGACCAGGCAAAAATAGTAGCCATAGAGTTGGTAGAAGTCTCCTCTCCTTTTAAGTGCTTATAATAGTGGCGCTGTACGGTTCCGTGAGCTGCCTCGTACTCGAAATATCCGTGGGGAGATACGAGTACAGAGGTCATCATAGCCAGAGAGCCAAAGGCTGTGGCAATCAAATCGCTCATCACATCGCCATCATAGTTCTTGCAGGCCCAGATATATCCGCCCTCTGATTTGATGACACGGGCAACTGCATCGTCAATGAGGGTATAAAAATATTCAATACCCAGACGATCAAATTCTTCCTTGTACTCTTTCTCGTAAATCTCCTGAAAGGTATCTTTAAAAAAGTGATCGTATTTTTTAGAAATGGTATCTTTTGTGGCAAACCACAAATCCTGCTTTTGGGATACTGCATAGGAAAAGCAGCTTCTTGCAAAGCTTTGAATAGAGCTTTCCAGATTGTGCATCCCCTGAACGATCCCACCCTCTTTGAATTGATGGATCGTCTCACGAAGCTCTGTGCCATCCTCCCCGGTAAATACAAGCTCACATGTTCCTGGCCCAGGAATCTTAAGCTCGCTGGCCTTATATACATCACCATAGGCATGACGTGCCACTGTAATAGGCTTTTTCCATGTCTTTACATAAGGTTCAATTCCCTTAACAATAATCGGAACCCGAAAAACGGTTCCGTCCAAAATCGCGCGAATGGTCCCGTTGGGACTCTTCCACATCTCTTTTAAGTCGTATTCCTTCATGCGAGCTCCATTGGGAGTGATAGTCGCACATTTAACCGCAACACCATATTTCTTTGTAGCCTCAGCAGATTCCACTGTAATTCTGTCATCCGTTCTATTGCGGCTCTCCAGCCCCAAGTCATAATACTCTGTATTTAAATCCACAAATGGCAGAAGAAGCTCCTCTTTTATCATCTTCCAGAGAATCCGTGTCATCTCATCTCCGTCCATCTCCACCAGTGGTGTAGCCATCTTTATTTTTTCCATCTTCTGTCCTCCTCAAACCTTTGGCAAAAGCCAATTCTGTTCCTTATTATAGTCTATCTTGGATTTATCTGCAAGCTTCTATTCTGAAAAAATCTTTCTGGTTTTTACAATCTAGCCATATTCTGGAAGCTGGCATATAGATCTAGGGTCCCGTATCCCCAGGAGCGGTTGGGATAAAGCTGTGAAGAACTGCGATTAGCTCCCCGAAGTAAAATTTGCTTAATCTCAGAGGTTCCCATAGTTATCCGATTCATCCGCACCACGCCCCATTCCAGAAGAAGAGCTGCCGCTCCTGCAGTAATAGCTGCAGACGCACTCGTTCCTGTTACAGTCGTAAAATAATTATTTGGCTCAAAAGCTTGAACCTGTACCCCGGGAGCTGCAATATCCGGTTTAACGCGTCCCTTTCTAGTGTAGCCCCTGCTGGACTCAATGTAAATACTATTATTTTGCGCTTGGTATCCAGCCGCGGTGATTGTTGTATCTGTATTAGCTGGAGCTGTCAGGGTAATGTCAGGATTTGGATTCAAAAACATGGTATCTTCTGAGATAAATCCAGACACAGGCAGCCAAATATTATAAATTCCATGAATGATATTCGTTCCATAGACCCGCAACCGCCAAATGCCTGGTGTGGGATTGAACATACGGATCACAATAAGCTGTTCTCCTGTATAGGGATCAAGTGTCGGAAAGTCTATGTATACCACAGTACCTTCAAACAAAAGATTATACTGTCGATTTCCCATTTCGGATGTCACTTTGGGGATCTCCTCCCCAGAGGGGGATATCAGGGAAACTGACAGCACGTCAGGTAACGTACTCCACAGCTCCATCATTAATCCATATTCATTCTCTGCCACTCTAAGCTCTACGTCTTCAAACTCCCGTCCATCCATAATACTTCCATAGAAATGATGTCCCTTATTTGCCTCATTTCCGGCAGCCACTGTGACACAGCGTCCCTGTCGTATTGCCACAGAAGAGAGGAACATAGACAGAGGCAGAGTCCCCTCATGGCCGCCCATATTGCTGCCCAGGGCAATACAGATCACCAGAGGCTTTTTTTCTCTCAGTGCCAGTTCATTCAAATATCGAACACCCAGCATGATATCATTTTCCTGATAGGCCTCTGCATCCTGGCGAACCATAAAATACTGTTTCAGATAATTTTTCGCTGGTTTTAGCTTTACCACTGCCAGTTGTGATTTCGGTGCAGCTCCAACCCAGTCTCTCTCTTCATCATAGCTTCCGGCTGCAATGCTAGCCATCTGGGTTCCATGTCCCAACAGATCCTGGCTTGGCACAATTTCCAGAGGATTATCACTGTTCAGAGCTCGGTTAATATCATCCCTTGTATAGATACTTCCATAAGAGATACCTTTGGGAAGAGGTCCTGTCTGATCTGCCTGATCCCAAATTTCCAAAATTCGTGTACTTCCATCCAAATTTCGAAAGCAGTCATTCTGATAGTCAATTCCCGTATCGATCATTCCCAGAATGACCCCTTCTCCCTGCAAATGTAGTACAGGCTGAGTCTGAATCCCTAAGATGCCGCTGGCCTCTAGGCTCTGGTTTTCTAAAAGTGTATACAAGGTGGGAAACTGTTCATAATTATAGGGCTGTCTGCCATATCCAAACCTTTGTAAAAGCTTGGTATCTACATAAAATATAGTATAAAACTCATTGAGAACCTGAAAACAGAAATTTGGATACAGACGTTGCAACTCCTCTTCTCTGTAATTGGTTCTCCAGATAAAATCAACATAATCCTCTGATATAATCTTATCTCTACAATCCTCAGCCATTTTCTTCCCTCTAAAGTGAGCCTTACTGCAATATATGTTACTTAGTGGTTTTTGTCACTCTTCCACCTGGTTGTTTGGATTGTTTACCACTGGCTCCTCATAGATATTACAGTACTAATTCCTACTAAACCAGGCCTCCAAAACCTGTCTATCCTTTTCCACGACATAACCGCTGCCTCCTCTTCCTTTTACATCTTCCACCATGCTCACAATTAATATAGGATATTCTACGGTACTCTCTGCCGTAAACACAGCAAACCATCCAAGTTCCGTACCAGAAGTATCATCTTTGGATGCTTTTATCTCTGCTGTTCCCGTTTTCCCTGCCAGAAGGATATCTTCTCTATGTACCCCATATCCTGTTCCATGAGGATCATTCACTACTTTTATCAGTCCCTGGAAGATAGTATCTGCTGCCTGGGCAGAAAATGCTTCTGGAATCCAGTACTCCGGTACCGCCTCCTGCTTGTAAAGTAAATAAGGCTTTAAGATATTCCCCTCATTACAAAAGGAAGAATAGATACATGCCATGTGCAGAGGATTAATTAAAATCTGTCCCTGTCCGTAACCGCTGTCTGCCAATTGAATCTCTGTGTCAATATGCTCAGTATTAGAATATTGGGTCTTTGCTATTCCCATTTCAAAAGGCAGATCCTGACCAAATCCCACTTTCTTTAGATAAGTCTCCATATTGTTGGTTCCTATTTTTAAAGCAGCCTTTGCAAAATAAATATTGTCCGAATAAATAAGTGCATTTTCCAGAATCGCAGGCTCATATGCATGAAGTGTAGTCACATAATAAGATCCCCAAGAGGAATCTTTTTGCCATCTGAGCCCTTCTTGTCCATAATCCTCCGTTTCATTCACTGTCCCTGAGTCCAAACCAATTGCCCCGGTAATTGGCTTAAATGTGGAACCTGGACACCACACCTGCCGAAAACGATTATACAGAGGTTTCTTCTTGTCCTCATTTAGCTCATTCCACTTCTCACTCGACAAGCCCATGATAAAATCATTGTTATCGTAGGACGGTGTGCTGACTAAGGCCAATACTTCCCCTGTGTAGGGATTCATGGCTACAGAACAACTTTTATCCTCCAAAAACTGTTCATATAATGCCCGCTGGATGTCAATATCAATGGTTAACTGTATATCCTGTCCATGTTGAACAGGCACATTTGCGAGCTCCATCTTTTCTTTGCCTTCCACATCTACAATATAAATTCTACAGCCGTTTTCTCCTTTCAGCTCCTTTTCAAATAGTCCTTCCATTCCATTTCTGCCGATGACACTGTTGGCTGTATATCCTTCCCCTTCATGTTTTTCCAAATCTTCTGCCGTAACATTTTGGACATAACCTACCAAATGTGCTGCCGCCTCTTCACAGGGATATTCGCGAACTTTTGTATCCGATATCATAATTCCTTTTATTTCAAGAAGCATCTCCTGCCTCTCCCTCTCCTTTAGCATTTCCTCCTCAGGCTCTGGCTTTAACAGTTCTAACTCATCTACTTTAGGAATCGTTTTCAAGGGAACAAAAGAATCTTCTTTTACCCATCCCGCAGACAGCTTTTTATCAATCATCTCAGGATCCATCTCTAAAAGCTCTGCTGTCTTTTGAACGGCCTCCTCTCTGTCCTCCAGTTTGCCGGGAACCATTCCCACGGAGGAGGCGAGCCCCTCTCCTGCAAGCATGCGGCCATTTCTGTCCAAAATATTTCCCCTCATTGCCTGAGTGGTAGACACTCTGACCTTATCCGTAGATTGCAGTCCAGGAAATATAAGAGAATCCTTCCATATCAATTCATACGTTTCTTCTCCCTCTTCGAAAAATGCTTCGTTCTCAAAGCTAATCTCTCCAGCTACTGTATCAAAAGACATTTGATAAGTTACAGACATCTGGTCCTCATGATAGCCAACCACTTCTATTTCCATCTCTTGTATCTCAATTCCCTCATAAATGGCCGAATTGCGCTTTACAAAATCCTCCTTTTGAATCTTTTCTCTGGATTCTTCATGGAGCATTCCGTACATTTTTTCATATTCCCCATTTGGAATACAGTTCATATAATCCACTAATACTTCCTCCGCCCCCTTCCTCTCAGGTAGCTTTCCTCCAACTTCCGCCCTCCATACAATCACTCCACCCAAAACCACTCCCATTATCCCCAATACTCCCAATAAAATCCCCAAATTTCTCTTTCTCCTCTGATTTAACTTTCTACCACGCATCCGCTTAACTTTTCTGCTTACCATTCCATTTACCTCCATAGGTTCCTCTATTAGCTGTTCTTATATATTACATTTGTAAGATTTTAAAGTCAAGCACATTTTTGATTTATTTATATGCAAGAAGCCAACTGCTGCGCGCGTCCAGTAGGAAATGAATGGATGCGCGCAGCGTTTCTTATATACATAAGTCTAAAAGCCCTGGCAAATAAATCATCCCTCTCCCCTGCTGATTCCTGGGTAATCCCAGGTCACGACAAGAATGATATAGCTTAAGCTTTACGTCTTTATTCGTCATATATCTCTTTCCAGAAAGTAGCAGTGCAATGCACCCAGCTACCACTGGCGTTGCCATAGAAGTTCCCGATTTAGCAGTATAAGCCTTTCCACCCAGCCTTCTCCAACATGCATTACAGGAGATGAGATAAGCCCCTGGCGCCACCACATCCGGTTTACAGATACAGGAGCTGGTAGGCCCTCTTCCAGAATAATTTGCCCTGCGTTTTCCCATCACTTTTACTGGCTGATTATCATCGGAGCATCCCACTGTGATCACTTTGGGACTTGTTCCGGGAGCTGTAATACTTGTATTCTCCGGCCCCTGATTTCCCGCCGCTGCACAGACCACAAACCCGGCGTCCCAAGCCTCTTCCACTGCTTCCAATAAGTTTGATTCTCTCTCCTTTTCCTGTATGGTGCTTCCCATGGAAATATTAATGATCCGCACATCGTACTCCCGCCCATGATCGATCAGCCAGTGAAGCGCCTGAACCACAGAGGCACTATTTCCATTTCCCATCCTGTCCAGAACTTTCATAGAAACAAAATGACACCGCGGCGCAAGTCCTTGATACCTGCCACCGGATGCCACTCCAGTTCCTCCAATAATGCCAGAGATATGTGTCCCGTGACCACAGTCATCGGAAACGTCTTGTGTATAAGTCAAATAATTATAAGAGTATACTAATCGTCCTCTCAAATCTGGATGATTTCTGTCCATTCCAGAATCTAACACTGCAACCCCAATCCCCAGCCCATCACAACCACACCTGTATGCATAGTCAGCTCCTACGAGCTCACGTACACGATTCATTAAAAAACATACTCCTTGCTTTTTTATTATCTTATGCATCAGCACGCTTTACTGCCATTCGAAACAGGACAAATCCCACAGCAAACATAACAGCAAGAACAGCCACACCTGCTCTGGAAGTGTCAAAAAGCTGGGTGCTGATTCCCATTAGCAAGGTTCCCATAAAAGCTGCACCTTTCCCGAAAATGTCGAAAAATCCAAAATACTCTGTAGCCTTTTCCTTAGGCACAATTTTGGCAAAATAAGACCGGGACAGGGATTGAATGGCTCCTTGAAATACAGCAACCCATACAGCCAAAAACCAAAATTCCCAAGTCTTGTCAAGCTGCAGAGCAAACAGTACCACACAGAAATATCCGACTATGGAAACTTGAATGAGTACCGTATTACGCACCTTCTTGGAGAAATATCCAAAAAGAATGGAGCAAGGAAAAGCCACAACCTGTGTGAGGAGCAAAGCTAGCAAAAGATTCGTGTCTGTAATACCCACATCTTTTCCATAGGAAGTAGCCATATCAATAATAGTATAGACTCCGTCAATATAGAAAAAGAAAGCTAAAAGAAAAAACCAGATCTCCGGCCTTTCCCGAATCTCAGAAAAGATACGTCCAAGCCTTGCAAAGCTGTCTTTAAATGGATGGGCACTTAGCTCTACATAATATTTCTGTTCATACCCCCGTAAAAGAGGTAATGTCACCAGAAGCCACCAGGCAGCGTTGACCAAAAAGGCAATTGCCATAGCCACAGTACCAGAAAGACCAAGCTGATCCGAAAACAGGACAAAGACTAAGCTAAAGACAAATGGGATACAGCTTCCAATATACCCCCAGGCATACCCCTGAGCAGACACCACATCCATCCGCTCATCCGTTGTGACATCTCCAAGCATGGCGTCATAAAAGACGAGGCTGGCATTAAGGCCCACCTTTGCCAACACATAGACCACAAGGAAGAAAAGCCAACTCTTGGGAAGAGCAAGTCCCGCACACCCCAAAACACCCATCATCATAAAGAAAGTAAATACTGGTTTCTTAAATCCTTTTGTGTCTGCCAGACATCCAAGCACTGGACCGAGAACTGCCACAATCATTGTCACCAAAGAAGTGGCATAGCTGAAATATGCAGTGGAATCTGCAGCGGAGATTCCACTGACCTGGGCTATATTTTTATAGTAAATAGGGATAATCGTGGATGCAAGCAGAACAAATGCAGAATTGCCCACATCATAAAGAATCCATTGTTTTTCTAATTTTGTAAATTTGCCCATGTTTTTGTGCTCCTACTGATAAATTATGAAAAAATATACTCTAATCTGGAGCTAAGCGGCGTGCTTGTATCTATCCCAGACACATATTCCTGAATGACACCAATGGTAGGGGCTACTGCGTTTCCAAGTCGTTCCTTTAAAATCTCCCGGCTTTCCCCACACTTAGGGTTAGGAATTCCAGTCATAATAAGGCCTCCTAAATCCCTCTTTTGCCTTGTAATGGCAGACACAGTCTCAAAAAACTTCGCTTTCCTCTTTCCAGGGCATTGAAATGCACGGATACAGAAGCGGAATCCAAGGATACAAGCATCAATCTGTCTGGCTGTCACATTCTCATACACAGAAGCAATCGCTTTCTCTGTCTTCCAATCCCGAACCAGATGACAGGTGCAATTATGTCTTGTGGGGTCCAGGTGATCCACCTCCATCAGATAACGGTCAAAATCTGTCTCAATCTCCAAGTGACCCAGATGATGTATTTTCATGTAGCTGTTAATGTAGGGGTGACATTCACTGTCCAACATAAAGTGGCATAAAAATCCACACAGGTAGGACAAAAGGATCCTGTTTGGCCTCTCCTGGTACCGCTTTCTTGCTTTTTCAAAAAAGGTGCTGGCCAGCTCATTGTGCATCCTGACTCCCTGCTGATTCACTCGGTTTTTCCCAATAGGACGATAATAAAATAATAAATCTGGGCCATGAAGTCCCAATAGATAGGCGGGTTTATTCTCTTTGATTATCTGTTGTATCTCCTTTGGCAAAGCTTTATAGACAAACTTGCCGAATTTATAATGTGCATAAACGGCTGGCATTGAAAAAGACTCCTTTTCTCTCTATTTTATCAATAAATAGTTGTTTTATTTATTGTCTCACAAAGTTATGGAATATACAAGTAAAATTCGTTATCACACATTTTACACTTTCACATACTATGAGATTGTAAATAATTATTTTTGGAGGATTTTCTCATGAGTGATTTAACTGCAACAAACTGTGGATGTGGCGAAATGACTAACAATGGATGTGGATGTGGTAGCTGGATTTGGATTATCCTGTTGCTGTGCTGCTGTGGTGGCAATAGCTGTGGATGCGGCAATGGTATGGGCAACTTCGGTGGCGACAATGGCGGATGTTGCTGGATCATCCTTCTGCTTCTTCTCTGCGGAAACGGATTTGGAAATGGCTGTGGCAACGGCAATGGCTGTGGATGCGGCTGCTAGTCTAGTTAACTTAAAAGAGCCGGCTCTTAATGGGCCGGTTCTTTTTTGTAGTGCGCCCATACTGTGCGCACTACAAAAAGGGCAGGTACAGTTTTCTTTAACTGCACCTGCCTGTTTTAAAAATATCATACACATTAATTTTTATTATCAAGAATAATCGCCCGAAGGGTTTTTCTGCTTTTTTCTTTTATAATTTCCGATTTCTGGGAAACCAGCCCCATATACAGTGTATCAATAATAGCAAACTCTGCGGTTCTTCTGGCAATCTCATCGTGCCCCGGCGTATAATCCGTAGTAGCTGTAAAAATCTTCATATCTGCATATTTGACAAGCTCACATTTTGCGTAATGTACAATACACAGTGTCTTTGCCCCATTTTCCTTGGCGATACGAAGGGCATCTACTACCAGTTTTGTTTCTCCTGAAAAGGAAATTCCAATTGCCAAATCGCCTTCCTTCATCAAGCTGGCAGTAGCTAAAGCTAAAGCCACATCGCTGTAAGCTGAACTTTGTACCCCGATTCTCTGAAACTTTATATGAGCGGCCTCACAGGCCACCCAAGCGTCTCCCACTCCGAAAAAATTAATTTTATCCGCATGAACCACATCACTACACCCAGCAATTTCCGAATATTCTGCCAGCGTATAACTGCATACTTTCTCATAGTCATCCAAAATAACATCTGCAACCTTCTTTTCTGATTTTGTAAGCGAAGGATACAAAAAACGAATCTTAACAAAAATTTCATCATCTATGCTGGTTGCCATATTCTATTATCCCTTCTCATTCCTATGAATTTATCTTAATCTGGTCTTATTTTTTTGTCAATTTATTTTTTGTCATAGCATTATAACCGTCTGAAGCCTTATTATTTTGGGTATCTTCTTCTCTTTTTCTCTGTTTCAGACATTCCTCATCAATTTCGTAGACGGTTGTATCATCAATAATCAATCTCTCTGTCATTGCAAAATTCCTCTCAAAATTTCTAAAATTCCTTATTATTATATTCATATTTTCATTTCTCGCACATATCTTTTATAGTGTACCCTCTCTTAAAAAGGCACCATAGGCATAGGAAATAAGGAGGATGGACTGTGAATCCAAATGAAGATTTCTATAAAATGCTTCACGATGTTCAAGTCAAATGCAATGAGCTAAATAAAAAAATTGACTCTGTTATAAGAATTATGGAAGTTTTTACAACTTATATGCAATATTCAAATATGATGTCGGATTTTAATCCCGACTCTTTTTCTCAAGTCATGTCAGAAGGGAGTGAAAGTATGAATCCAAAAGATTTGCAGAAAATTATGAATGTAGCAAAGCAATCCGATCAACAGATGTCTCAGGATGACTTCAATCAGATCTTTGATACATTGAAGCAAGGAAAATCACCAGAAGAAGTTGCCCGTATGGAGCAAATGGTACAATTGGCAAAAAGCTTTATGAAATGATATAGTGCCCTCAGTAGACAATAGGATACTTGATTCTTTGTCTACTGAGGGTAAATCTTTTTCTTTATAGGGTTCGTAAATTCTGTCACTCTTTTGTGTCCTGATTGATAAACTCAATCTTCACTTTGGAATATACAATCTTCTGGCTGTGATACAGTCCATAATATCCAGACTGCATATAACTGACAGCAATAGCCAGGAAGAAAAACGGAGCTGCCTCAAAGCCAAACATCTCAAAACTAATAAGCAAAGATGAAATGGGACTGTTTGTCACCCCGCAGAATACAGCGGCCATACCACAAGCAGTGCCCAGAGCTGGAGATAGATGAAGAAAATGACTCATCAGACAGCCGAAGGTAGCCCCAACAAAAAAAGCTGGAACAATCTCTCCACCTTTAAAGCCGCCAGATAAGGTGATTGATGTAAACAAAATTTTCAGAAGAAAGGCGGCCCAGAGTACATTTCCCTCCATGGAAGCCTCCACAATATCCATACCAGCTCCCAGATAATCTGTCGTTCTCAAAAGTTTGGTCAGTAAAATAATCAAACAGCCCGCAATGACAGCGCGCAGATAAGGATTTGGAATGTAATTTTGAAACAAGTGCTCCATTTTATGTAAAACAATGCAAAAGAGAATACTGACTGCCGCACAGGCCAGACCCAAAATCAAGACTTTCCCTGCATTTAACAGATTAAAAGCGGGAAGATTCGAAATTACAAAGTGTTCTCCTGACAAACCAAAATAGCGGGCTACAGCTCCGGCTATATAAGAGGATACCACACAGGGTACAAGAGCTGCATAGTACATGATTCCCACACTGGCCACTTCCATAGAAAAAATGGCTGCGGCCATAGGTGTTCCAAAAAGGGCAGAAAAGGCGGCGCTCATACCGCACATAATCACCACTCTTCTGTCACTCTCGTCAATGCGAAAGCACTTTCCCAGGAACTCACCGATACTGCCCCCAAGCTGCAATGCCGCCCCTTCTCTTCCCACAGAACCGCCACACATATGTGTAAGCACCGTAGATATATAAATCAATGGCGTCGTCTTGATGGGAATCTCTTTTTTCGCGTGAATCGTATCCAGAACTAAGTTAGTACTGCTTTTTTCCTGATGTTCCCACTTATACATCCAGACGATCATGATTCCAACCAGAGGCAGGCCATAAAGAATCCACGGGTATCTACCCCGCAGTTCTGTCACAAAGCCAATATTTTTTCCGAAAAGAGTTCCCACAACCCCCAGTACAACACCTGTAACTGATGCAAAGAAGAGCCAACGTGCCAGCATTATCAGACGATTCCAAATGGTAATATGAATCCATGCTTCTGTTTTTTTCACATTTTCCTGTAACAGTTCCTTTGTTTCCCTTTCCATCCTTTCATTCCCTTCTATTCTGTGATGCAGATTCCACTGTGACAATTACCTGGTTTGGCATACAGACAATGGTTTCCCCAATCTCAGATACAGGTTTTTGATGAACACAGATTTGATCCGGGCAGGAAGCCTCTGTTATATCTGCCTGTCCGTCATGTATCTCCAGATCATTCTTTCCGCCCTCTTTTCCCTCAATTACGAATTTTGTCTCTTCTTCCAGGGAAAATCTTGCCTGCTCTTCTTCTCCTACATAGACGACCACTTCATCCCCTGCTCCATGATTCAGTAATTGATATCCCCATAAAAAGATTACTATCACTACTACCAAAAATGAGAGCAGATAAAGATCTTGTCTCTTCAAACTCAACGCTCCTGTCTTTCATATAGACTTAAATATGGCTTTACTCGCACAGTTACGAACCCTGCCAGCAGACCAATCATCAAACCTGCCACTGTGCCTGCTCCCAGAAGGAAAGGAAAATAATAAAGGAGGGCACTGTTCTTTACAATCACGACGGCCAACAAGATCTGGCCCAGATTATGGGTGACGCCGCCAATGACACTGACGCCAACCACACTCAGCCTAGACACGCGTCTGGCAATTACCATACAAATATAGCTTAACAGACCTCCTGCCAAACTGTAAACCATGATGGACAGATTCGTAAAGGTAAAACCAACCAAAAAAATCCGCACCATAGAAACCGCAAGGGCTGATTTTTCTTCCAGGCAATACAGAGCGATTACTGTGACGAGATTAGCCAGTCCCAGCTTAATTCCTGGTACGACAAAGGAAAAAGGAATCAACGTCTCCACATAGCTTAATAGAAAAGCCAGTGCCACTAGCATCCCGTAGGCTGCCACCCTCTTCGACATTTGATTCCCTCCATGTTCTCATTTCTATTTTATAGCTGTATCGCTTTACGTATGCTGCCTGGGCTTGACACGAATCACCTTTGTAGGACATTTTTCTGCACAGGCGCCACATCTTACACACTTTTCATAGTCAATCTTTGCCAGGTTATCTGTCAAAGAAATAGCATCGTACTGGCAAGCCTTCACACAGGCGCCACATCCAATACAGCCTGCATCGCAGGCTTCCCGCACAGCCTTTCCCTTACTGTTAGAATTACACTGTACCCTGAATTTTGCCTCATAGGGAACGAATTCAATCAGGTTGTTGGGGCAGGCTTTGATACATTTTCCACAGGCTTTGCAAGCTTCTGGATCCACTACAGCTATTCCATCCACCAGATGAATGGCATCAAAAGGACACACCTTTGCACAAGTTCCAAAGCCAAGACAGCCATAAACACACTTTTTGGGAGTCCTGCCTGGAGCCACCACAGCCATTTTGCAATCCTGAACACCATAATAATTGCTTTTGTTTCGGGTCTTGCCACAGACGCCGGCACATTTGACAAAAGCTGTCTTTCTTACAGAGGTTCCTGCCGCCACTCCCATGACCTCCCCGATGGCCTTACTCACAGAAGCGCCGCCTACAGGACAGGCGCCCACCTCTGCTTCTCCTTTCGCGATAGCTGCAGCCAAAGCGTCGCAGCCTGCAAAACCACAGCCTCCACAATTGTTACCAGGAAGTAATTCCCGGACTTTTGCCTCTTTCTCATCCACTTCCACATGAAACTTCGCGGCTGCTGCCACCAGCAGAAGGCCCACAAGCAGACCGACAATTCCAATTACCAGAGCTGCTGATAAAATTCCTGTCACATTCATTACTCTTTCCTCCTACTGTCTAAATTAAACCTGAGAATCCAAAAAATGCAATCGCCATGAGACAAGCAGTCAGCAATACAATCGGTGCTCCCTGAAAAGGCTTGGGAATGTCATTGTAAGCAATCCGCTCCCGAATTCCAGCCATAATTACAATGGCAATGGTAAAGCCCACAGCCGTTCCGAACCCATTCATCACACTGGATGCCAATGCGTTCCATCCTCTCTGTGCAAAGAGATACTCTTTCTGAACATTCTGAAGTACTACCCCAAGAACTGCACAGTTGGTGGTGATCAGCGGAAGATACACGCCCAAAGCTTGATATAATCCAGGACTTGTCTTCTTAAGGAACATTTCGACTAACTGTACCAAGGCCGCAATAACCAGAATAAATACGATGGTCTGCAAGTACTCCAGTTTCAGTTTTACCAAGATAAAATCATAAATCAAACTAGCCACTGCTGAAGAAATGGTGATAACAAAAATAACTGCCATCCCCATACTGGCGGCTGTCTTTACCTGCTTGGACACTCCAAGGAAAGGACAGAGGCCAAGAAACTGACTGAGTACCACATTATTTACCAGCGCAGCGCTGATTAAAATTAAAATCAATTCTTTCATGATTCGTCCCTCCCATTAATTTTTTGCATCTGTACAGCCCTGAGACTGCCCACAGGAAGCACAGTTCCCATCACAGCCCTCTACCTTTTTATTGCCATTGTGCTGTATATTCATGGCATTTAAGAAGGCAATAATCAAAGCCAGGACTAAAAATGCTCCTGGAGCCAGCACAAAAATAGAAACTGGCTCATAAGCTTCTGGAAGAGACATGGCAAATGGAGTCCCTGAAAGTAGGGTTCCCGCTCCAATCAACTCCCTGAAAAAACCGATACAAGTCAAAGCAATGGAAAATCCAAATCCCATTCCCAGTCCATCAAAAACGGAAAGTCCCGGTGAATTTTTAGAGGCATAGGCTTCCGCGCGCCCCAATATAATACAGTTTACCACAATCAGAGGAATATAAAGCCCAAGAGCGTCATAAAGAACTGGGATATACGCCTGAATCAAAAGCTGTACAATGGTTACAAGAGAGGCAACCACCACAATATAAGCCGGAATACGAACCTTGTCAGGAATGATATTCCTGAGAGCTGAGATAAGCAAATTCGAAACTACCAGCACTACCATCGTGGAGAGCCCCATCCCCAAGCCATTAAAGGCTGAGGTCGTAACTGCCAATGTAGGACACATGCCAAGCATCAGGATAAAGGTAGGATTCTCTTTTACGATACCATTATATAATCGTTCTGCATACTTATTCATATTTTTCCTCCTTCTCCTCCTACTTTAATGCGGATTCTCGTGCAAAATAAATCGCCGTATTCACCGCATTTGTAACTGCATTTGAAGTAAAGGTGGCGCCACTTAAGGCATCAATCTGGTTTTCTTCCACAGCGCCGCTCTTTGTGACTTCAAAGCTCTCTACACTTTTATCTTTGAATTGATTCTTAAAATCCTCTTCTGTAGCTTTCATACCCAGGCCTGCTGTCTCATTAATCTCTAAGTAGTCAATGCCAGACACAAAAATGCTTCCATTCTCCTCCCGAATTCCCACAGCCAGGCTAATGTTCCCGCCATATCCGTCTTTTGAGGTGGTCTTTATGATCATCCCCACCAGGTTATCAGAACTGTCATAAGCATATAAGGCATCATCCACAGTTACATTTCCCAGATCCAGCTCACTGCCCTCCAACAGACTGCCAGAATCCTCTACCTTATCGTCGAGAGTATCATCATTTTTAAAGCTCTCAGCTCCCGGACACACTGCTCTGTAAGCTTCTGCATTGGCCTCAATCTGCTGCCGTGCAATCGGATCCTTTGTCAGCTCATAGACACCGCCCAGCAGAAAGCCCGAAATCAGGGTAATCGCTGTCAATATCAGTACATCTCTCACTTTTGTCATGCTTTCCCCTCCAATCCAAATGCCTTCGGGACAGTTACTTTTTCAATCAGCGGTACCAGAAGGTTGCCAAGAATCAATGCATATGACACACCTCCTGCAGAGCTTCCCCACAGCCGGAAGATACCTGTGAGAATTCCCAGAAGTACCGCGTAGATGACTCTTCCTCTCTCTGTAATAGGACATGTCACATAATCAGTAGCCATAAACCAAGCTCCCAGCATCAACCCGCCGCCGCATAGTTGAGCTGACAGGTAATACATATCCAGGCCATGCCCCCCAAACAACATAATAAAAACCAAGAAAGATCCAAGATAAATCACAGGAATCGTCCAGCGAATCACCCCTTTTATCAAAAGATAGATTCCCCCTGCCAGAATTGCGATAACAGATACCTCTCCTATTGTTCCTGTAATAAAACCAGTAAACATGGCCGCCACATCTACGGTTTCCCCAGCTTTCAAAGCGGTAAGAGGCGTTGCACTTGATACGCCATCTACATCAAAAGTGGTCATTCTCCCTGCAAAGGAAATCAAAAGAAAACATCTGGCAGCCATAGCCGGGTTCATAAAGTTCTGGCCAATGCCTCCAAAAAGCTGCTTTACAACTAAGATGGCAAAGATACTACCCAACATAGGAATCCATAATGGAACCGTAGAGGGCATATTTAAGCCAATGAGAAGTCCTGTCACTATGGCGCTTCCATCACTGACTGTAACCTTTCTCTTGGTGCATGTCTCAAATACATATTCTGTAAGGACAGCAAATCCCACAGATACAACCATAATGCAGAGGGCATAAAGCCCAAACCGATATACGCCAAACACAGTTGCCGGAAGCAGGGCCAAAGCCACATCTAGCATAAGATTTTTGGTGGTAACATGGCTTCTGGCATGCGGTGATGACGATACATTTAACAATCCATTCATGTCTTCTCTCCCCCTTCCTCTTACTTCGCTGCCTGCGCCGCCTGTCGCCGGCGTTCCGCAACAGCTTTTCTGGCCTGTTTAAAACTTTGAGTCAGGGGCAATTTAGCCGGGCAGGCGTAGGTACAAGAGCCACATTCGTAACATTCCATTCCATATAATTTTTCGAACAAATCCAAATCATACCGCTCACAGGATTCCCGCATTTTCTGGGGAACTAGTCCGCTTGGGCACACTCTTACACAGCGTCCGCAGTGGATGCAGGCGCTGGGTTCGAATTCTGCCACCGCGTCTTTGCCAAGAGCCAGCAGGGCAGAGGAAGTCTTTGTCACCGGAACATCCAGAGTAGTCAAAGCATTTCCCATCATGGGGCCGCCTGCAATCACTTTTTCTGGCTCGCATACATATCCCCCTGCAGCCTCCACAAGCTCGGCGTAATTAGTACCTGTTTTTACACTGAAATTTCTCGGGTCTGCAATAGCGTCTCCCGTAACAGTCACGACTCTGCGCATAAGAGGCGTCTGTTCGCATACTGCCATACCCACGGAAATCACTGTATCTGTATTGCTCACTACACAGCCCATATCGGCGGGAAGCTTTTTTGAATTTAACTTTCTTCCACTGACTGCGTAGATCAGGTTTCTCTCTGCTCCCTGAGGATACTTTGTCCTCAAGGGGCGTACTTCAATTCGCTCCTCTCCCTGAACAACCTCTGTCAACCGTTTGATGGCTTCTGGCTTATTTTCCTCAATAGCAATCACGCCCCTTGCGCGTTCAAAGAGGCTTAGAATCACTTTTAGTCCTGTTACTATCCGCTCTGGTTCTTCCAGCATCATGCGATAGTCGCTCGTAAGGTAAGGCTCGCACTCTGCTCCATTTACAATCACATAATCAATGGCTCCATCATCTTTGGGGGTCAGTTTGACATGGGTGGGAAACCCAGCGCCTCCCATACCCACAATCCCTGCGGCTTTGATGGCTTCACGAATCTCCTCTTTTGTCATCTGTGTATAATCCCTTGGAGTTCCCAGGCCTTCCACCGTCTTATACTCCCCATCATTTTCCACAATAATAGAATCCGAAATAACACCTGTCACGAGCATCCTTGGCTCTATTGCCTTGACCCGTCCTGAGACAGAACTGACCACATTGGCAGATACAAAACCGGATGCCTCTCCAATAATCTGGCCTGCCAGCACTTCATCTCCAGGCGCCACCACTGCTTTGGCAGGCGCTCCAATATGTTGAGATAAAGGATAGACCATCTCTCCCTTTGGCAGATATTCAGTAACGGGTTTATCTTTGGACATGTCTTTTCCGTCAAAGGGATGTACCCCTCCTTTAAAAGTTGCATAACTCATTGCTCAGTCCCTCTTTCAAAAATATACTTCTATGCCCGTGAGCAGCGATTTCTACTTTTTCACTACAATATTTATGATCCGTCCAGGCACGTAAATTTCTTTTACAATCGTCCCCTCCAGTCGGTCGGCTACAGCTGCTTTTCCGGCAGCAATAGCATCCTCCTTGGAAATATCAACGGAGATCTTTACCACTCCTCTGGTCTTTCCGTTAATCTGGACAGCAATCTCCACCTCGTCATCCTTCATAGCCTCTTCGTCTGCAGAGGGCCAGCCATGTGCAAATACACTGTCTGTATGTCCCATCTGCTCCCAGAGTTCTTCCGCAATATGAGGCGCAAAAGGCGCCAGAAGAGTAATGGCTGCCTCTAAGGTATCCCTGTCAATGCCGCCCTCTTTCTTGGCCAGATCAATCATTTTATTATTATACTCCATAAAGCCGGAGATAACCGTATTTAAACTAAAATTATCAAGACGGCTGGTAATATCATAGATCAGCTTATGACGCAGCTTTACACTCTCGGCCGTCTCTTTTACATCCTTGTCCTTATTATCCAGAACAAGGCCCCAGAAACGCTTCAGGAAACGGGAGACGCCGTCGATTCCACGATCATCCCATTCGGCATCCAGCTCAGGTGGTCCTACAAAGAGCTCGTACATACGCAGGGCATCACAGCCATAGTCGCGGATCAAATCATCCGGCGAGACCACGTTGCCCTTTGATTTACTCATCTTAATTCCATTCTTTCCAGTGATCATACCTTGATTAAACAGCTTGGTAAATGGCTCGTCAAAGTTAACCACACCGATGTCATGCAAAAACTTAGTGTAGAAACGGGAGTAAAGTAAGTGCAGCACTGCATGCTCCACGCCTCCGATATACATATCAACAGGAAGATATTCATCGGCTTTCTTTCTGCTTACCAGTTCATCCTGATTGTGATTATCCACATAGCGCAAGAAATACCAGGAAGATCCAGCCCACTGAGGCATGGTGTTCGTCTCACGCTTTGCAGGCGCCCCACAGACAGGACAGGTGGTATTCACCCACTCATCAATAGCCGCCAGGGGAGACTCTCCCGTTCCGGTTGGCTGATAGCTCTCAACGTCTGGCAGTGTGAGGGGAAGCTGATCCTCTGGAACAGGAACATTTCCGCAGTGAGGACAGTGAATAATAGGAATGGGCTCACCCCAATAACGCTGACGGGAAAATACCCAGTCACGCAGCTTATAATTCACCGTCTTTTTGCCGACTCCCATCTTTTCTACAATGAGGGGAGCTTCCTTTTTCAGATCTGCGGACTCTCTTCCGTTCCAGTCACCAGAGTTGATCATGGTTCCATTTGCCTCAGTATAAGCCTCTGTCATATGTTCAATCTCTTTGCCATCCTTGGCAATTACCTGAATAATAGGGATGTTGAACTTGGTGGCAAATTCAAAGTCACGATCGTCGTGGGCAGGCACGCACATGATCGCTCCTGTACCATAGTCAGCCAGTACATAGTCGGACAGCCAAATAGGAAGCTTGGCCCCATTCATAGGGTTGACCGCATAGCTTCCTGTAAATACGCCTGTTTTCTCCTTATCCTGTACACGATCTACATTGGAGCGCATGGATGATTTGAGAATATACTCCTCCACTGCCTTCCTTGTCTCTTCTGTAGCCAGTTCTTTAGCCAAAGCATGTTCTGGCGCTAATACCATAAATGTGGCTCCATAGAGCGTATCCGGCCTTGTGGTATAGACTGTGATTTTATCCTCCCGGCCGTCTACAGGGAAATCCACCTCAGCGCCGTAAGACTTTCCAATCCAGTCTGTCTGCATCTTTTTTACTTTCTCTGGCCAGTCCAGCTTGTCCAGATCATTCAGGAGGCGATCAGCATAGGCGGTAATCTTTAGCATCCACTGGCGAAGATTCTTCTTTGTAACGGTAGTTCCGCAGCGCTCGCAGACGCCGTTCACCACTTCTTCATTGGCCAGCCCCGTCTTGCAGGAAGGACACCAGTTAATGGGAAATTCCTTCTCATAGGCTAATCCCTTTTTGAACATTTGCACAAAGATCCACTGGGTCCATTTGTAAAATCCTGGATCTGTCGTATTAACCTCCATATCCCAGTCATAGAGGGCAGCAATATCGTTGATCTGCTTTTTAATGTTAGCTACATTTTCTGCTGTAGATTTAGCCGGGTGAACTCCCATCTTAATGGCATAATTTTCTGCCGGAAGGCCAAATGCATCCCATCCCATTGGGTGAATGATATAATGTCCCTGCATCAGTTTATAGCGGCTCCAGACATCACTGATGACGTAGCCTCTCCAATGTCCTACATGAAGTCCGTTTCCAGAAGGATACGGAAACATGTCCAGACAATAATATTTTGGTTTTTTCCCATCCTTTTTATTTACTGGGTTCTTCTCCCAGTTCTTGCGCCATTTCTCTTCCACTGCTCTGTGGTTAAAAGGTGCTGCCATTTTCTCCACTCCTCTTTTTGTTATAGTCATATTCGCTAAATTTTATCATAACACATAGGGGTGATTTGTCAAGTAATTCAATCCAACCCAATTACCTGCCAAGTATCCACTCCTTCCAGACATTCCATAGTAATCCGATCCCCTGGCTCATACCGGACGATACCTACGAATTCTGCCAGACTGACGTCAAAGATATCCTCTGAATTCTCCAGAATCACATAATAGTGAGTATTTCCATCAATCACGCCTGACTCTATCTTCTTAATGATGCCAGTCCGCGCCTTTATAGCAGAGGAATCCGTATGTGTGATCTGGTTTGTCTGCAAAAGCGTAATATAGGACTTCTCACATTCTGCCACAGTGTCTCCAATAGCCACAATCTGATACCTTTGAATGTTGACCATAGCATACTTTTTCACAAGGCCTGCATCATCCTTCAGAGCCAGGAAATATGTGGGCTCATCAGAGATATTCAAAAGTAAGGGAAATGTTGCATGGTAGCCCAGATTCTGTACCTGCCCTTCCGCTGATGACATGGCTGAATACTCCTCTGCTCCAGCGCAGGAATAATACCGCGTCTCCATGGTTCGCTGGTTCATCAATACAAAGCCTACATTAGACTCATCACCTGCCACAGAAGTCACGCCAGTGTAAACCCACACATCATCATCCATAGCAATAAAATTATAGCCATCTGTCGTCTTGAGGCAATCCTTCTGACCTAAAATACTGTTGAAATAGCCGTGCTTTAGGCTGCCATAATAGTCATACAGTTCAATCAAAAGATCGGCTGTATAAGCCCGATCTACCCATTCTGGCACATCTGCCACGTCTACGCTCTGTGTCTCACCAGTCACAGCATTACATAATACTACCTTTCCAATCGTCTGACCACCAAAAAGGCCAATATTAAACTTTTTTACCGGACAAATCCAGTAAGGTGTTCCCTCTTCATCAATCTCAAAACTGATCTGGTCAAAAATATAGGTGGGATAAGAGAAACGTAGATGCCTGTAGATGTTCCGTCCAAAATACTCTGACTTAGAGTAACGTATCGGCTGCTCAAGCTTCACACACTCTGTCTCCTGGGTTGTCATATCAATCATAATATAGGCGGGAATCCCAGAGCTGTGATTGGTCAGCCATTTGATAGGACTGGCATAGACGAGAGGCGTCACCCGCACAGGCTTACCCTGATAGTTGATTTGACTGTATAGGCTGCTGACCTCAAACTGGGACACATATTCTACCATGCTTCCCATCTTCCGGTTTCCCAAAAGTTCGGCTGAAGCTTTGTCAAGCAAGGGGATCTGGTTATAATTTACCTGTTTGATATCTTCCGTAAATTCCCGTTCCTCCACAGCCAAAAGCTTTTGGTAGGCATCTGCATTTACAATGGGTGAGGACAGAAGTGTTCCGATAAGAAGTACCACAACCATCACCAGCAGCACCCCAAAGCCAGCTTTCGTAAAGCTAAATCCTTTCTTGTCTTCAAAAGTAACAGCTCCCTTCTTTGTAAACCGAAATTTCCGAAAGGAACCAAGAAGCACCAAAACCAGCCATCCCACAATCAGGAACATCCAGGTTCCTAACGAGTGAATGTTAAATGCAGGGATCGTCACATAGTAGTATGCAAATGCTGCACCTAACCCTAAGATTAGCGCCAATAGCTTCCATAATAATTTTTTCATATTGCCTCCTCAAAAATCCGAAAGTCCATGCCGTAATCAGCATAGACTTTCGGGTCATATGTCTTGTGCATCATTTCAAACTCTGTGAAACATACACCAGATAAAGTTACTCTGCCTCAGCAGCTCTCGCCGCCACTTCTCTCTCCTGTACATCAGACGGGGCCTGCTCATAACGGGCAAACTCGTAAGCATAGACACCGCTTCCGCCTGTCATTGAACGCAGGTCGGTAGAATATCCAAATATTTCTGTCATAGGTACATCAGCCACAACCTCCTGCTTGCCGCCTGCCACTGGGTTCATGCCAAGGACACGGCCACGGCGCTTGTTCAGATCTCCCATTACATCGCCTGTATATTTGTCTGGAACTGTCACAGTGATAGTGCAGATGGGCTCTAAGAGAACGGGGCTGGCGTCCATAAAGCCTTTCTTGAAGGCCTGAACAGTAGCCGTCTTAAATGCCATCTCAGAGGAGTCCACCGGATGGTAAGAGCCATCGTACAGAACTGCCTTCACACCTACCACCGGATATCCGGCCAATGGTCCCTTTGTAACAGATTCCTGTACACCTTTTTCCACTGCTGGGAAGTAGTTCTTTGGAACAGCACCGCCTACAACAATCTGATCAAATACATATGCTGTCTCCAAATCTCCAGAAGGCTCAAATGTCATCTTCACATGACCATACTGTCCATGGCCGCCAGACTGCTTCTTATATTTAGAATCCACATCGGATTTCTTGCGGATGGTCTCCCGGAATGCAACCTTTGGCTTGCTAAGTTCTACTGCCACCTTGAACTTCTCTTCCAGTTTGCTCACCACTACATCCAGATGCTGATCGCCCATACCATAGATCAGAGTCTGGCGATTCTCAGAATCATTCACAGATTTCAGAGTCAAATCCTCTTCCATCATCTTAGCAAGCGCCTGAGAGATCTTGTCCTCATCTCCCTTATTCTTTGCTTTGTAGCACATATAAGTATAAGGTTTGGAGATCTCCGTTCTTCCGTATACTACAGGAGTGGCTTTTGTAGACAAGGTGTCTCCCGTCTTTGTGGCAGAGAGTTTGCCGATAGCTCCAATATCTCCCGCATGGAGCTCTGATACTTCAATGGGCTTATTTCCCTGCATCACATAGAGCTTGCTCAGCTTTTCCTCTACTTCTTTGTCCTGATTGTAAAGGGCATCGTCAGATTTGATGACGCCGGAGCTTACTTTGATCAAGGAGTATTTTCCAATAAAGGGATCCACAATGGTCTTAAATACATATGCAGATTTCGCCTTGGAAAAATCATAGTTTGCCTCAAAAATTTCATTAGTCTTTGTATTGATTCCATTGCAGGCTTTCTTGTCCGGGCTTGGGAACAACTCAACGATATCATTCAGCAGATTGTGAATGTTGCGCAGCTCTGCACTGGATCCCATAGACACAGGAATCACGGAGCCGTCAGCCACGTTAAACTTCATTGCCGCACGAATCTCGCCTACTGTAAATTCCTCACCGTTAAAATAGCGCTCCATAAATTCGTCTGAGGTCTCTGCCACTGCATCCAAAAGGGCTTCTCGGCAGATGGCCAAATTCTCCTTGGAATACTCAGGGATCTCGCAGGGCTCTCTCTTGCCGATATCTGTAAACCGACGGCCTTCCATCTTACACACATTGATATAGCCCACAAACTTCTCATTCTCACGAATAGGCTGATAGAAGGGAGCAATCTTCTTGCCATACCGCTCTGTCAGGTCCTCCACAACCTGACGGAAGGAGGCATGATCCACATCCATCTCAGTCACAAAGAACATTCTCGGCAGCTTATACTTTTCGCACATCTCCCAGGCTTTCTCCGTTCCCACTTCCACGCCAGCTTTACCAGATACCACAATAATCGCTGCATCTGCTGCTGCCACTGCTTCCTCTGCCTCTCCTACAAAATCAAAATACCCCGGAGTATCTAAAATATTCACCTTGCAATCCTGCCAAATCAGCGGGATAACAGATGTACTAATAGAAAACTTTCTCTTAATCTCTTCCTTATCATAGTCACTGAGGGTATTTCCGTCAGTTACTTTTCCCATACGTGTCGTGAATCCTGATACATATGCCATGGCTTCCACCAGACTGGTCTTACCACAGCCGCCATGTCCCAAAAGGACTACATTGCGAATCTTGTCAGTTGTGTAAATATTCATGCCTATTCCTCCGAATACATAATTTAACGGTTTTTACCCGCCATGTATATATTCTACTAAAAGTTTGGGAGAAGTTCAAGCCTTTTATGCAGATTTGACAAAGTAACCGTATCTAGTTCAACCATCCTCTGTAAATATAGGTGAATAGCGCGGGCCAAACAGCTTCATTCGTGAAGCGTCCTTATTCTGTGATAATATTGTACACAAATTAGCGCCCCTATAACAGCCAAAAGCCCTAGTCCCCCAAACCCCAGGCGCAGGCCGGCGCCATCCATCACCATGCCAAGAAAGACTGGAGCTGCCACTGCTCCAATGCCGCCTCCAGTTGACAAGATTCCAGCTACCTGAGCAGAATGTCCGGGACAGCTTTCTACTCCCAGGCTCATCAAATTCGGCCAGACAGATGCCAGACTGAGGCCAATCAGGGAAAAACAGAAATATCCCAGAGGCAGGCAGGGAAAGAAAAGTAACAGTCCAAGGCAGCAACCCGCTCCCAGGAAACTACATATTAAAATCATTTTTCGATATTGATAAAAAAGACCACAGAGCAACCGGCCTAAAGCCATACACATCCAAAATAATGAGAGAATATTAGCCGCATGTTCCGGGCACTGCAACTCTGTGGTCACAAAGCCATCCAGATAATAGCTGATCCCGCACTCCAGGCTGGTATACACAAAAAATCCAACAGCCAGATACAGGATTTCTCTTCTGACAGGAGAAGATGTCTGCTCTGACATTTGAACAGTATGAACGGTGTCTCTTCTCGCTTCCGGCAAAGTTCCAAGTCCAATTACAGCTCCTACTATCCCACAGAGAAGAAACAGGCTCTGATAATTCCATCCCAGGTAGCTCCTTCCAAGCTCCAGTAACTGAGGTCCCGCCATAGCTCCAAGACTGAAAAAGCACTGGGACAAATTCATATATTTTCCTGCCTTCTCCTCATGTATCTCTCCAAGAAGTGCAGAGCTTACACTTTCACAGACACTGTATCCGCTTCCTATAGCAAATGCACACATAAATAAGCTTCCAAATGTCTGAAAAACAGACATTCCTGCACAGCCCAAAGCAAAAACCAGGCAGGATGCAGACAAAACTCTGCATCTGCCTTTTCGATCCGCAAAATGCCCCACCAGCAAAGGCATAATCACAATGGCGCCGTACTGCCCTGACACCAGCACGCCACTCAGGTGGGAAGATAACCCTACAGTTTCTACAATCTTCAAGAGTGAGATCTGGAATCCCCCTGATTCAAGTCCCAGTAAAAACAGAATCAGAAAACAAGTGATGGTCTGCCTCGTCTTTCGATTACCTGTTATTTCCATACTTTTCATAGAGCTTTAGAACCTCATTTTTTGTCTGAACTCCATCAGAAGCATTTGCCTTGCTTAAAGAAGCTGCAGCCGTACAGGATCCAAGCTTCAGGCCTTCTGACAGAGGCATCCCTGTCTCTGCTGCATAGAGGACGCCTGCACAAAAGGCATCTCCGGCCCCGACAGTCCCTTTGATAAAGCCTTTGGGGAGTGTTAGACTTGGAAACTCACAATAGCTCTCTCTTTCATCTATGCCGCAGCCAAGCTCTGGACAGTGAATGACCGCCCAGGTGGACACACCAAGGGCCCGCAGTTTAAAAAGCGCCTCTTTCATATGTTCCTGATGCAAACGTCCATTTTCGTCCCGCAATAATACGCCTGTAATTTGCTGAGCCTCCAACTCATTAATAATACAGTAATCCGTGTACTTCAAAGCTGGGGGAACCAAACATTCAAATCGTTCCCCAGCTTCGGATACTACATCTATGGAAGTTTTCAGCCCATGCTCCCGAGCCAGATGAAGAAGTCTGGCCATACGTGTTCCATATTCTTCATCTGGCTCATCCAGGTAAGGCAGCAGCAAAATATAGCCCATATGAAAGATGTCTGCATCCATCCTGTCCCATTCTATCTCCTGCCTGCCATACTCAGCGCTGGCGCCGGCATATTGAAAAAAGGTACGCTCCTTCGTCTCATGGTCGCTCATGACAATCGTAAACGAAGTCTGGCTATCGCGTCTAATCATAGATAAATCCAGATTCGGATATCTCCCCATTTCTTCCATGATAAGATCCCCTTCTGCATCGTGACCTACCAGGCCGGAGGCCATGAGGGGAAGCATAGGATCTAGCCTGGCCAGATCCAGCAGAACATTGCAGACAGCTCCCCCTATGGTCCGTCGGGCTTCCCCTGTGATATGTGTCAATTCATTTTGCCTGGGCCATGTTTCTATGGGATATGTAATATCTACAATCATATTACCTCCACAGCAAATGCCTCTTTTTTTCCTTTCTTTTTCCATACCAGCTCTCACTTTCTCATGAATCTGCGATCCGTTCTATCAGCATCCTGCCATAATCTGAAAAAGCTTCTGTCCCCTCTGCCGTCACCAAAAAGCCATCTTCAAACCGGATACCCTGCCTGTGCTCATTATCCCCCAAATATACACAGGTGCAAAAAGTCATTCCTTCTTCTAAGGGGTAGTCAGAATTCGATTCAATCCATGGATACTCTCCCTCCATCAGCCCGGTACCATGTACAGGGCCATACAGAATATGATGTTCCTGCCCGAAGGATTTCACTGCCTGGTAATATGCATCATATACCTCTTTTGCATTGACGCCGGCTCTTGCCGTATCAAGAATGGCGCGCTGTCCAGCCAGGCTGGCCTCTATCAGAGAACGCTGTACGGGATTGGCCCATCCCATCACCACCGCTCTTCCCATAGTAGAAGCATAGCCTTCATAGCGCGCTCCAATCTGAATCTGTACCATATCCTGTGGCTGAATAACTTTTCCTCGGCATCTTCCTATAGCCAGATTGGAACCTTCCCCTGTAAGAATCCAGCAGGGATATGCCTCTCCTTCTGCACCTTCTTGATACATAGTACTCACTGCTATTCCACGAACCTGCTCTTCCGTCATGCCTGGCCGGATTTCTGCTATCACTCTTTTCATGGCACATTGGGTGATTCGATAAGCCTCACGCATGCAGGCAATCTCTGCCGGAGACTTTACTGCTCTTAATTTTGACACCAACAGATCCGCCTTGAGAAGCTTTGGGTTTCCAAGATTCCTTACAGCCTCCTCCAGGGCAAGATACACTACATGGGAGAGAAGGCAAGTTCCCACAATCCCAATCGTTTCTGGGTTTTGTCCACCCATTGCCTCCTGAATAGCTTCTGTCATGGTACACAGCTTTGCATCTGGGTATTCTGGCTCTGAAGATTCCCGAAAGGCAAGTATCCGTCGGATCCGGGAAATCTTCGATACAGATCTTGCAAATGTCTCGCTCTCCGGTCCTATGATCAAGGTAGGTTCGCCTGTAGCAGGAATCAAGACTCCTGCCACCTCAAAATTTGGCCAATAATTACTGTAGTATCGAATATATTGAGGCTCTGTCTCATTTCCATAGGCAAATAGCAGGTGAATCCTTTCTTTTTGCATGAGTGCCTGTGTCCGGGTGATCCGTTCCTGAAATTCTTTTTTATCTATAACTGCCTTCATAGAGCTCCTCTCCTTTTTTGTTATTTAAACTGTTCGTACTGTGCCTCCCACCGGATTTTTTTGCGATATCTCTGAGGCGTAGAATCTGTGACTTTTTTAAACACTTTAATAAAATAGTTGGGATCCTTATATCCTACCGCCTCACTGATCTCCCCTACGCTCTGCTCTGTATCTTCCAGCAATTCTTTGGCCCTCTGAATTCTCAGTCCAGTGAGATATTCCGTAAAGTTCATACCTGTAGCTTCTTTCAGAAGCTTACCCAGATATCCCGGCGACAGATACAAATTCTCAGCCACTTGGTTCAAGGTAAGTTCTTTCCTGTAATTTTGTTTCATATAATTCAGAATTTGCGACACAATGGGCGTATAGTTTACTCCCTTTTTTTCTGATGCGTCACAAGTGTTTGTTATCACTCTTCAAAACAAGTCACCATACTCACCAGCATCAGAGCCAAGATCCCGATTACCATAGGGGCGGCAATGCCAAGAATGGTCAGTTGATGGGAAATCGCATTTCGCAATGCAGCACTGTCATTATAAAAATGCATCATTAGTTCCTGGGCATCTTTCTCAATATAAGCTTTAATTTCCAAAGCCCTTGCATAATCCCCACTAAAAGCTCCTGTCTCATTCATTTCCAGGTAATGGATGGCGGACTGCATTTTCTCCCCATAGGAAAAAACCAGATTTTGGATATCCTGAAACTGGTAGTAAGCATCATAGTCTGTATAATACATTTTCATATTCCGAACTTGATCTGTCAACTCCTTGTAGGAATCTTCAAATTCTTTCTCTTTTTGGGAGAGATCCATCTGGAGAAGGTTACCGGAAGTCTGGCTTACCTCTTCCAAAAGCTCTAAAAGTACTGTCAGCTCCTGATTTACCTCATTTATCTTTTTAAAGTCCCCCATAGGCGCAGCGATGCCAGTAAATAGGAGTATGAGCAACGCCGAGGAGCTTAAAAATGCTACAATTGCAATAAACCAAAGCCTTTCTTTTAAGGAGTAGGTAGTAATCAAATGTGCCATTCGTCTTACCTCTCTGGATAGTAGTCCGCAAGATTTTCCCCGGTAATCACATAGATTTCTGAGTCAACCTTGACTGGAATCTTCTCACCTGATTTATATTTATACAGATAAGCAATCGCCATTTGCCCCACATAGGTGGTATCTTCTACAAGTGTGGCATCTAAATATCCATCCTTGAGAGCCTCCAAAACCTCCGGGGAATCTCCCATTCCCACCACTTTCAGATGGGAATCTTCATGATTTTTCTGGTACTGTACCAGGGCCATGGTAGTCGTCTCATTCAGGCAAAAGGCAGAATCATAGCCAATTCCAGAGGAGAAGGCCTCTTTGTAGGCATTGTATGCATTTTCAAAATAAGTCTTGTCCAAATACACCTTATTAAAAAACATTCCGCTTTTTTGCTCAATGTAGTCGGAGTACCCCAATACTTTCTGTCTGGATTCCAGATCATTTTCCGATGCAGGGGGGAGAACAATCACGGTGCGGGCCAGGCCGTGTGTATAAGTTTCCAGAATACGGGCTGCCTTCTCCCCACATTCATAATAATTGATGCCAATATATGCTTTTCGTTGGCTGCCATTGATATCATTGCCAATGGTAATGACAGGGATTTTTTCTCCGGCAGCCCGATCAATCAACAATCCAATTTCTCTTGTAGATGGAATATTTGTGATAATTCCATCTACATGAGCCTCAATAGCCTCCTCAAAACTTTCTATGTGACGATTCATCTCTGAGAGGCGAAAGGTGCGAAAGGTAATCCATACATCATATTCCTCCATAGCAGCTTCCACTCCGCGCCTTAAGTCTTTTGCAGAGGAATCATTCTCCCCGGAGAACAGACACACAAACCGATATTCTTTTGGTTCCATCGTATCTGTAAGTACATAGCTGTCAGAACTGCCAAGCTCATTCAGCAACAGAAACACACCAGCTATCAAAACGAGCAGAAGACTCATCCACGTTACTGCCTTTGCTTTCACACCCTCACCTCGCAATCCTGTCAGAAGTCAAAGCTGTCTACATTTTCTACTGTGATATCCAAAGGCTCTGCTAAAATAATTTCATTATTCTGCATACGAATTGTACCATAACCTTCAAGCTCAGTTCCATCCTGAATCTCAACTCCGTCCACAATAGCATTTGCCACCCGGACAGTCAAATCTCCAAACTTGGGAACATCCCAAAGAATAGCCTGATACATAGAACCATCTTTGAGGTAGTCATTGCTCATCCCCGGCTCACAGGCGCCAGCCACTACGATGTCTTCTGTTTTTCCCGCATCGCGCACTGCCTGAGCTGCTGCCGGCGGCGCTGGAGAAGTGACCCCTAAGATTCCTTTCAAATCTGGGTAAGCGCTGATAAGATTCTGTGCTATGGTGTAGGCCTTATCCTGATCGTCATCACAGGGCTCTACGGTTACACATTCCATATCTGGGTACTGTTCTTCTGTCTGAGCTTTTGCAGCCTCTACCCAAGCTGCACAGTCTGCTGCCGTCAGGGCGCTGGTAATAATCGCATATTTTCCCTGGCCCCCCATTCCTTCTGCCAGAACATCCAGCATATGTCTTCCAAACTGCTCATACTCAATACTGTTTACGAAGGCATCCCGTGCGGAGATATCCACATCACAGCCCCAGGTAATTACCTTAATTCCTTCCTCTCTTGCCTCTTTTAAAATAGGGAGAATGGACTCAGAATCCGTAGGCTGGATACAGATGGCATCTACCTTCTGTAAAATCAAATCGCTTACGATGTTTGTCTGTGACACGGCGTCTACAGAAGTCGGCCCTACGTATAAAACATCAACCCCCATCTCCTTTCCGGCCTCCTGGGCCCCCTCATTAGCCACCTCAAAATAAGTAATTCCAACCTGCTGAGGAACAAAGGCAATGACCCTTTTATCATCGTCTGTTGACCCATTTTCTGAACTTTCCGGTACTGAAGCCGGACTCTCAGACTCCTGGCTGGAAGAACCAGAAGACTGGCATCCATTTAATGTTCCCAAAATAAGTATTGCTGCAAGTGCTGATGCAAAAAATCTCTTCATATTTTTCTCCTTTTCTACGATAGCATGTTTTAATTTGCTGTTTTTGTTCTGGAAAATGTAGGTAATAGGTTAGAATTGATGATAACTACAGTCACCAGAGTCACACCGATAATTAACTGCTGGATGAAAGAGGAAACTCCCACATGATTCAATCCATTGGAAAGCATAGAGAGAATTGTAACCCCCAAAAAGGTTCCCACAGGAGATCCTTCTCCCCCTGAAATGCTGGTTCCCCCCAATACAGCTGCTGCAATACAGTTGGTCTGGTAAGAGCTTCCCAAATCCAATCTGGCAGATGCCACTCTGGAAGACATGACCACTCCAGCTACTCCAGCCAGAAGGCCACTGATGATATACGCAGACATAACCACTTTCGTCACTGCAGTTCCAGAGTACTGTGCCGCCTTGGGGTTATTACCCACTGCATAAATTTTAAGCCCCCATGGAGTAAAGCGAAGTAATACAAACATTAGAACTACAATGGCTGTAAAAAGCCATGTCTGAGCCGGGATTCCCAAAACCTCCCCCTGTCCCAGAAAGTAATAAGCTTCTGGAAAGCCCGACAAGGCATTTCCTTCACAGATCACATAAGAAATGCCTGTAAACAGCATAGACATGGCCAATGTGAGCAACATCGGTGGCACGCCAAGCTTTGCTACAAAAAGTCCCGTAAAGCTTCCCATTAAGAGAGCTGCACATAAGCCTGTAAGAATTGCTGCCGGCATAGGCAGGCCTGCTTTCATCACTGAGATTATGACAATGGATGTCAGTCCACAGACAGAGCTAACGGTCAAATCAATCCCTGACACCAGGATTGTCAGCATCATTCCCATTGACATGATCCCAAATTCCGCCATATGCTCTGTGATGGACAAGAGATTTCCCAGGGACAGAAAGTATTTGCTTGCAATGGAAAAATAGATCCCTAATCCTGCCAGAAGAGCCACCAGCAAAATTGTATTTGACTTTTTCATAATGTTTTCACCTCCAATCCTTCCAGCTCTTCGTCTACATCAATGGGCATCTGCTTCTTCTTTAAATACAGCTCCTGAATCACATTCATAGTGATAGTAATGATCAAAATAGCCCCCAGAGCAAATTTTTGCCAATAAGTAGGTACATACAGTAAAATCAAAACATTATCAATCAATGTCATCATGATTACGCCCAACACTGTTCCAATTGCTGTTCCGCTGCCTCCCAAAATACTCGTTCCACCCATAACAACCGCAGCCACGATTGTCATTTCCAGGTTCACAGAGCCATTGGGCTGCACATTTCCCACACGGGCCGCATTGACCAGGCCGGCAATTCCACACATGACTCCCGCATATACATACACCCCAAAAAGGGTCTTTTTTTTGTGAATTCCCACGCGAAAGGCTGCCTCTTCATTTCCTCCCACCGCATATATGGAACGCCCAAACTTTGTATATTTTAAGATGCCTGTTGTAAGAAGTACCACCAGGGTGACAAGGTACACAGACACAGGAAGCCCTAAAAATCTGTCTCTAGTAAGGCCTGTCAGCCATGAGGGCAATGACATAATCCATTTTCCACTGGTGGCATACAACAATCCTCCCCTGTATATATTGAGGGTACCCAGTGTGGCGATAATAGGAGGAACATTCAAAATCGCAATCAGGCTTCCGTTGATCATACCCAGAAGCATCCCCGCCGCCAATGCTGCCAGGAACACGAGAAGCAAATTTCCCGAGGACGACTTTGCAATGGTTCCCACCACAAAGGAGCAGACCACCATCTCCGCCCCTACGGCAATTTCAATCCCTCCAGTGATAATCACCATGGTCATTCCACAGCCTAATATGATATTGGGAATACTGTTGTTCAAAATATTCGAGAGATTATTTCCTGTCAAAAATGCCGGAGAAAGGATGGATACCAGGATTCCAAAGACAAGAATCATGATAAATAAGGTAAACTCTCTGGATTTTACAAAGTGCTTCATTTTATTTCCTCCCTTTTCCCCTGAGGCAATGCGTATTCCATGATTTTTTCCTGGGTGGCACTGTTTGCATGAAGTTCTGCCACCAGGCGTCCTTTGCGCATAACCAGAATCCGATCCGTCAAAGTGAGTACCTCCTGAAGCTCTGAAGAAACTACAATAATTGCCATCCCTTCTGCAGCCAGTCTTCGCAGCAGCTTGTGGATCTCTATCTTTGAGCCAATATCTACTCCGTAAGTAGGTTCATCTACCAGTAAAAGCTTAGGGTTGGAGGACAGCCATTTGCCGATGACAATCTTTTGCTGGTTGCCTCCACTAAACTCCCGAACCTTCCGCTCTGGAACTCTGGGGCGGACATCCATCTGTTCCATCATGTCCCCTGTCATACTCATCAGTTTCTTTCTGTTCAAAAACCCCAATTTACTTCGAAAGCGCTCATAATTGACCAGGTTTACATTGTCATGGACATCAAACTCCATGACAAGACTCTCCGTCTGTCTGTCTTCCGGCACAAAGGAAATCCCATGGCGTTTCGCATCCTGAGTTCCTTTTAGCTGAACCAGATTCCCATCCAACCAAATTTTCCCCTCATCTGGCGGCAACAATCCAAACAGGCTTTTCATCACCTCTGTCCGCCCTGCGCCTACCAGGCCTGTGATGCCCAGAATTTCTCCCTCTTTTACGGAAAAGGAAATATCCTTGAAATGTCCCTTTTTGCTGATATGCGACACTTCAGCTACTACACGTTCTGTGGCATTGCTGGTTTCGTTCAGCTTGATGTATTCAATATTGCGTCCCACCATCATGTGAATAATTTCCTGCTCCGTCACCTCTGAAACAGGCTTTGAGCCTACAAAAGTACCATCCCGCAGCACCGTCATCCTGTCTGAAATGGCCATTACTTCATCCAGTTTATGGCTGATAAAGAGCACTGAGATTCCATCTTTTTTCAGCTTTCGTATAATTTCAAAAAGAACTTCCACCTCACTGCGGGAAAGAGAGGCCGTAGGTTCGTCCATTACAATCAGCCTGGCCTCAAAAGCAATCGCTCTGGCAATGGCCACCAATTGCTGTCTGGCAATGCTCAGATTTCCCAGTTTCTCATAAATGGGAATCTCCACATTCAGGCGCTTTAGAGTCTCTTTTGCCATCTGATCGTATTCTTTCCACTGTATCCAGCCTTTGCGGGAGATGTCCTTTCCAATACATAGGTTTTCTGCCACAGTTAAATTGGGAAACAGGCAGAGATCCTGGTAAATGACACTGACGCCTTTTTGGATGCTTTCATTAATATCATTGAATTTCACTGGTTCGCCACATATTTCCATTCTTCCGCCTTCATCCGGCTTATACACACCTGACATAACTTTGATTAAGGTAGATTTTCCCGCCCCATTTTCCCCCAACAGGGCATGGACCTCCCCAGGACGGATATGAAGCTGCACCTGATCAAGCGCTTTGACTCCGGGAAAGGTTTTGCTGATATTCTCAAGGCTTAAAAAATAATCCTGAGCCACATTAGAACCCCCTCCCTACGAAATGCTGGATATGAATGGGCAAATGATTTAATACTTTTACCTCTTCCTGATATTTTCCCAAAGTTTTTTCCACCAAAACATAGTCCATATCCGGGATGCGCACATCAAACCAGTCATTTCCAAAGCCACGCACAGCCACATCCAGCATGGTTACTATCTGAGAGCCTAAAGGCTCCTCGGAAGCCAGGGTAATGGCTCCATAAAATTCCTGACACTCTGTATAGCCTCCATTGTGCGTGCCCGTATAGGGCTTTAGCACAGACATATCAATCTCTTTTCCGATAAATTTAGAGACTTCTTTTGATTTTCCTGTAAAATAGTCCACCAGGGCCTGTTCCTGAAGCTTGGCCGGTTTATGATTCCTGGCCACATCAATGTAGGCGTTCAGTCCCACCTGAAAAGCTTCCTTCGTAAATGAAAACCAGTACTTTTGGCTCTCTGTCAGCTTAGAGGGATGATCCACACAGACCACAGAAGCTCTTTCACAGGCTGTAAGACCGTCACATTTGGGGCCGACTCCAAGCAAAACATAGTCCCCCTCTTCTATTTTCCGGTTGGTTGCCTTCCCAATCAGAGTACGGTTGTTTTGACCGGATGCAACGCTGATATCAAATCCTAATTGTTCCGCACCCAATTCCATAGCAATCGCGTAACCCCATTGGGCCACCTGAGTCTCATATAGTCCAGGTCTCAGTACGCTGGCCATTCCTTCAAGCATGACATCACAAATGAGGGCAGCCTGCTCAGTCATTCGCATTTCTTCATCAGATTTAATATATTTGATTTTATAATAAAGTTCCTGGGCATCTGTCACGACTCGCTCCGGGTCTTTAAAATAATCCACAAACCAGCAGTACATACTGGCCGGTACTACCTCTGCCGGCGATAAAAAAGCAATATTTTCCGGTTTCCTGCCGCAGGCCTCCTCCAGCACACCTTCCATACTGCAGGCTTCCACCGGGTAGTCCTCATCGGCCAGCTTCAGCATTTCCACCTTGCGAACCTTACAACCCGAACGGTAAGCCAACTGCTCCGCACAGTAGCCTCCCTCCAGTCCTGCCAGCAAAAAGAAGCCTTTTTTTCCGATAATTCCTGCCACCGGTTCCACACTGATGTTCGTATTCCCTCCCAGATAAGGCACGTCTCCATGATAGTGTTCATCACTGTAGACAAATCCGCAGTCATATCCATGCTCCTCAAGAGCGGCTATCACTTTTTTCTGTCTGGCTAAAAACTCTTCTGTGGAAATTCTTCTCTCTTTATCAAAGTCTGGAGCTTTTCCCAAGATATCTCCTATGATATCTGCCTGCTTTTTCCATACGCTCAAATCAACCATACGATCCTCCTTTTTTCCTCTGGTACATTTTGACCAAATCTGGCTGTAACCTTGATTTTTCTTTATTATAAATAGACAATTTAGAAAACACAAAGCACTCAAGTTTTTAAAAATAGTACTTTTCCATTCAATTTTTCACAAAACTTCGTCATATTTACATATAATTTGTTTTGATTTACTATTTTTGTGTGCAAAAGTGCTATTTGTGTTTAAATATTCCCATTGAAAAGAATTTCTCCTGGACATAAAAAATGAGGCTTAGAGTAGAAACTCAAACCTCATTTCTTTCAAAAAAATATAAATTCACAAAATTATGCATGCAATTCTAAATATTCCAATATATCTTCCACACACACAAATTTACTTAAATCTCTGTCTGAGATATCAATGTCAAAAGTCTCCTCAAACTCTGTAATGATTGACACCAAATCAAAGGATGACAATTCCAAATCAGCCCTCAACTGTGACTTCTTAGTAATTTCTTTCACTTCCGTGTACCCTGCAAGAATCTTCTTTACTTGTTCAAACATTCTCTGTCTCCTCCAAATATCCAACTTTTTGAAAAAATGTCACATACTTTTTCAAATAATCCAAATCAATATCTGCCCATTCAAAGCCAAGCCTTTTTAAGTATTGAACGGTAAAATCATTTTCAATCTGTATCTTGCTGTCATAGATAATCCGATCATTGGAATCTAAATCATTGATAAAGGTTTCAAAAATAAATTCCATGCCTTCCTGCTCCGCAGTCTTTCGCAGTGCGTCTGTAAACCTTTCGCCACTGACTATTTTCAGAGGATATCCCAGTCTCTCAAAATAAGTGTCTAATCGATCCATATAGACGACTTTCGGGCTATTAAGATGAAATACCGTCTGCTCTGTACTAAAATGCCTGGCAATGGTCATCAGAGCACTGGCTGCCTCATCCACAGGTGTGAATTCCAGATAAAGCTCCATCAAATAATCGGGGAACATTTTCATCTCTAAGACTGCCTTCACACGTTTCAAAAACGCATTGGTTTCATAATTCTTTTGGAACCAGCCATCCAAAAACCGATTGGTCAGATTTCCCATCCGCATAATATTGGCGCGCAAGCCCTGATGCATAGCCTTGAGTACTTCCCATTCTGCCTCAAATTTGCTTCGGGCATACACGTTTTCCAGAGACTGGCCTACATACAGATTATGCTCATAAAAATTGATATTTTCTGTGTTCACGTATCCGTCAAAATGATCTACAAAGCTGTTTCCTGATACACTGAGCGTGGAAATGTGAATGAGCTTCGCTTTTGCTTCAAAACAAAATTGAATCAAACCTTTTACAGATTCTACATTTGCCTCATAGAAATATTGATAAGATCCGTAATGCTTGACACTGGCTGCCCCGTGAATCACAGTATCAACCTTTGACCACAATTCTTCATATTCCTGGTTCGACAGCCCGAATCTTTCTTCCTGCAAATCAGCACATAAAATCTTGATACGTCCGCAATATTGATACTTATCTTTAAAATAATAGCTGCAAAGATTCCAAAAACGATCTTCACTCTCTTCCACATCTTTTCCCCGGACAAGACAGTATGCCGTTCCTCCATCATGCTCTAAAAAGTCTGCAAGAATATGAATTCCAAGAAAGCCTGTGGCCCCTGTCAACAAAATATTACCTATCTCTGACTTTTGAAAATTACTCACACATTCCATTTTATTTTTACTCAAAATAGGCTCTATATTTTTGAAATCCAAATCTGCAAAAGAAATCTCCAATTTATTTCCTGTCTCAATGCAGACGGCAAGCTTCTGTACGGTTGGATAGTCAAACACATTTTGTAAATCAAAATAAATACCCTCATAATGAGCCATGGATACAAACTCAATTGCTTTCAGACTATCTCCACCCAGGTCAAAGAAATCATCATTGCGGCCCACAGGTACATAATCCAACACTTGTTCTATGATTTCTGCCAGCTTTTTTTCTAACTGTCCCTGGGGACTTACATACTCTGTGGTGCTTTCCATACAGTCAAGGGCCACTTCCGGCAGTCCTTTCCGATTGAGCTTTCCGCTGGAGGTCAATGGCATTTCAGACAATCGTGTAAAAATATGCGGCATCATATAGCGTGGAAGCTTTTCTTGTATGTTTCTTTTAATATCTGCCAGGTCAACTGGTGTTGCTTCCGTGTAAAAAGCACAAATTACCTGCCGTCCATCTTCTTGTCTGCGCACTGCAACTACAGCCTGTAACACACCACTGACGGAACAGATGGCACTTTCTATTTCTCCAAGCTCAATGCGAAGCCCACGAATCTTTACCTGAAAATCATTTCTTCCTACATAGACCAGATTCCCGTCTTTTCGCCAGTAGGCCAGATCTCCTGTCCGGTACAGTTTTCCTTTTCCAAAGGGATTCTCTGGAAATCTTTCCTGGGTCATTTCTGGTTGATTTAAGTATCCTGCCCCCACTCCGTCCCCGGCAATACAGAGTTCACCAGTGGTTCCTATGGGTGAAAGTCGCATATACTTGTCCACAATATAAATCTGGGTATTTGCAATGGGTTTTCCAATGGTAATATCCTGTTCTGACTCCACTTCCCCGTTGGTTGACCAAACAGTGGTCTCCGTTGGTCCATAAATATTGAAAATGCGGGCCGGAGTAAGCTGCCGTAACTCAGAAATCAGAGAGCCGTCCACTGCCTCACCCCCAAGAATCAAGGCTTTTAAAGTCTTCAAATATTCGCAGGCAAGGGGATCCTGAATAAGAGACCGCATCTTTGTGGGCGTTGTCTGCATAACGTCAGCCGGCAATTTTTTTAACAGGGCATTTAATTCCGACTGCAATGTTGCCTGCTCCTCATTAGCAAATAAAATAGTCAGTCCATTTGCAAGGGGCAAAAGACTCTCGGTGACAAAAATGTCAAATCCAACTGTTGTTACAGAGAGGATTATTTTATGATTGTTTTGAACTATTTTATGAACCACATTATTATTATTATTATTATTATTATTCACATAGTTCAAAACATTCCTGTGTGTCAACAATGTTCCTTTTGGTCTTCCTGTAGAGCCTGATGTGTAAATGCAATAACAAATCTCTTCTCCTGAAAAAACAATGTTTGGATCATCAATTTCGTTATTATTCAGCAATTGGGAAAGGGTATCTTCTGTAACACACAATTTTGCATTGCTATCTTTAAGCATATAAGAAATTCGTTCCTTTGGATAGTTTGGATCCACAGGCAAATAAGCTGCGCCAGCTTTCAAAATTCCAATCATGACTGCTATCAGATGACTCTTTCTTGGCAGCATAAATGCCACAATATCTCCTGATACCACACCTTGCTCCATCAGCCCATGAGCAATTCGGTTCGCCTGCTTATTTAGCTCTGCATAAGTGAGCACTCTGTCACAGGCTATAATTGCTGTCTGGTCTGGTATTTTCTGGGCTTGCTCTTCAAAGAGCATATGTACACCTTTATCTTTCAGATATTCCACTGCCGTATGATTAAAGGCGGAGCACAGCATGGCCTCTTCCTGTTTTGTGATTACAGAAATATCTTTCAAAAGACATTCTTCATGTAACATCTCTTTCAGTACCAGCTTATAGCCCTCGAGAAAACGTCGTATCGTACTTTCCTGGTACAAATCTGTACAATATTCTGCCAGGATTGTCACATTTTCTCTTCTAGGCATCAGGTAAAAGGTAAAATCATACTTTGAGGATGTTACTGGGACGGGCAGGATTCTGGCCTTTTCATCTCCAAAAACAATGTCTGTCATAGCCTCACTTTGATAAGCGAACATTACATCAAAAAGGGGATTTCGATCTGGTGTATTGACATTCAGTTTTTTAACTAGTGCGCTGTAGGAATAGTCTTCATGAGCCATGGCTTCTACAGAGGTTTCCTTCACCTCTGACAAAAACTCTTTTACTCTTTTTGTACCTATGGGCCGATTTCGTAGTGCAACGGTATCGACAAACATACCAAGTGTATGTAAATATCTGCCCTGTCTCCCACTCATGGGCATGCCCACCACAATATCTTCATTCCCTGAAAACTTGGACAGTAGAATATAAAAAGCGCCCATATAGAACATATAGGGAGTCATGTTCCAATTTTTGCATCTTGTAAGAATTTCATGGTGAAGGAGATGATCTATAGAATCATAAAGTCCGCTGCCCTGAAAGCTGCGTTTCTGTTTTCTCTTATAATCGGTATTTAATTCCAGCACTGGCGGCTCTTCTTTATAGACAGAGAGCCAATAGCTTTCACTCTCCTGGGCCTCTCTATTTTGCAAGGCGAATTGTCTGTAGGAAGCCAGGCTTCCTCTAAGTTCCCGTCCCATATAGACTTCATTGAGCTCTTTGACAAAGATAGAGATGGAGGTCCCATCTGTTATTATATGATGCATGTCAATGAAAACTGTATTTTCCCAGTAACCCACACGCAAAAGGGGGGCTTTTGTCAAGTCAAAAGGCCGGATAAAAGCTGAAAAATCCTGGCTTGTAAGCTGTTCTAATTGAAATTCTACGTCTTTTTCCAGGATCTGTAGGATGGTTCCATCTTTATTTTCAAACCGTGTGCGCAAGATCTCATGTCGCTCAATCAAAACCAGGATAGCTTTTTGAAGCCGGGCTACATCAAGAGACCGGGCTTGAAATACATAGGGCACATGATAGGCTGTGCTATCTTCTTGCATACTCTGCGCTGTATAAATGCGCATCTGTGCCTCTGTGGCAGGCACATCGCCAGAGAAGTCATCTGCTTTCTCAACCATGTCCACAGCTTCTAGTATCTCTGCCAAGTCCTCTAAGGTATCACAGGAAAATATCTTCCTGGAATCTGTGCGATAGCCTGATTTTTCCAGAGAAGCCAGCAGTTCTATCGCCCTTAAGCTGTCTCCACCCAGATCAAAAAAATTGTCCAGAATACTAATTCTATCAATTTCCAAAACTGTTTTAATGGATGCAATCAGAACTTGTTCCTGTATGGTTCTGGGAGCAAGATAATCTACAGAGACGGTAAGATCTGACGGTTCAATTTCTGGAAGTCCTCTGCGATCCACCTTTCCGCTGAATGTTAAAGGAAGGCTTTCAAGATATGTAAAGCTGTGAGGAACCATGTATTTTGGAAGCTTTTTCCAATTTGCGCCCTTATGTTTCCTGTTTCCATTCTTTCCCCTGTATAAAAGGCACAGATCATCTGTCGATTCTCCTGATTTTTGCGAACCACAACAACCGCCTGTGTAATCCCTTCCACACTGGCAATTACATTTTCAATCTCTTCAAGCTCCATGCGAAGTCCATGGACCTTTACCTGAAAATCATTTCTCCCCACATAGATGAGTCTCCCATCCTCTCGCCAGTAAGCCAGATCCCCGGTCTTGTAGAGCCTTCCCTCTCCAAATGGATTGTTTACAAATTTTTCATCCGTCAGTTCCGGCCGGTGTAAATACCCTGCTCCAACCCCCTCTCCAGCAATACAAAGTTCTCCGGGGACGCCCACGGGCACCGGTTGCAAGTAAGAATCTACTATATAAATCTGCGTATTTGCAATAGGCTGTCCAATAGTAATGTCCCCATCTTTGATTTCTCCAAAGCTGGCCCCCATAGTTGTCTCTGTAGGCCCATATCCATTAAAAATGATTCCTTTTGTATACAAAGACAATGTTGCATATTGCTGTTCTGTAAATGCTTCCCCTGCCACCATAACAACTTTAACTTCTTTCATTCCTCTGGCAAATTCATGCTGTCCAAGATACGCCAGTAGTTTTGTAGGAGTACAATATATAGCATCCACAGAATATTTAACTGCCAGTTTGCCAAGCCTGGCAGGATTTCTCATTTCCTCGTCTGTAGCCAGTAAAAGAGAGAGGCCATGCAAAAGAGAAGTGAAGATTTCTGTAGAAAAAATATCAAAAGAAATAGAGCCTATAGAAAGCAGGCATTTGCAATGTTCCACTACTGTCTGATAGCATTGGTTATATTTGTTAGCCCTACAGTGATTGACTACATTTCTATGTGTAACCAGCGCGCCTTTGGGATTTCCTGTCGTGCCAGAGGTGTAGATACAGTAGCACAAATCATTACTTGTCATAACAACATCCGGCTGATGATTCTTGTCATAGTCCAAAAATTTTCCAATATTTTTCTCTGTAAGGAAAAGTTTTGCGCCGCTGTCTGCCAACATATAATTTACCCGTTCCTGGGGATAATCCAGATCGATGGGCAGATATACACCGCCAGCCTTAAGGATTCCAAGTATCGTCACAAGTAAGCTGCTTTCTCTTGGCAGAGCAAAAGCAACAATGTCTCCTACGTTTATCCCCTGCCCAATCAATCCCTGTGCCACTTGATTGGCCTTATCATTCATTTCTTTGTAAGTCAAAATTTTATCACAGGCAATGACTGCCGTTTCCTGAGGAGTTCTTGCCGCCTGTGCCTCAAAAAGCTGATGGACGCACAGATCTTTAGGGTATTTAATCACTGTATCGTTAAAGTCCTGCAATACCAGTTTTTTCTCAGAAGTGGATAGCATTTCCAACTCATACAGTTTTTTCTCATCATTATCCATTGCATCAAAAAGCAAATTTTTTATGTGTCCATACAAACTTTCAATTTCTTGTTCTTTCAATTTTTCCGTCTGATAATCACAGTGAATCCGAAGTACGCCTTCCCTGTCCCGATCCTCAATATGGATCTGTAGGCTCTCTGTCTGCGCCCCACTGTGATACCAGTTGCTTTCAAAGGCTCCCTCTGTACCTGTAATCGCTGCATTTTGATAGCTGAGTATCACATCATATAGTTTTTCTCCAAAGTTGTATTCCCGGCGGATATCTGTTAGCATGTCAGCATAATTGTATTTTTGATGACGAATGATAGAAAATATCTCATTCTTAACAGAAGAGAGGTTTTCAGAAAAAGAGGCATGGTTATCCAATTTTATCAGTAAGGGAATGGTATGAATGAACATCCCCATTGTATTTTTTTCTTTCACCCCTGTGCGATTCAGGATGGCTGTACCAATATAAAAGGTGTCCACATTCATCTTAATACGGTTCATATACACGGCAAAAGCTGTCATAAACAGGGGAAAAACAGAGGTATTCTGCTTATCTGCATATGCAAATATGCGTCCTGAATCTGCCACATCCATCACAAAGGTTTTTCGGCAGGCTTTGATAGATGAGCTCTGTTTTTCAGACAGGTATATAGGTTCTTCACATTTTTTAAACTGTTCCAAAAAGAATGTCCTATCTTTGTCATAGCGAAGACTTTGCATATAATTGTCTTCGCTGGCAATATAGTGAAGATAAGAATAAGTCTTAGGTATCCTGCCATCTAAAAGGGCACAGAACTGAGAGCCCACCATAGAAAGTGTCCATGCATCTCCAATGATATGATGCATCTTCACAAGGATTCCATAACTGTCAGATAGCAAAACGATCTTTATTTCACATAGAGGACCATAGAGCTCCAAAGGTTCTTTCGCGTATTTACTGGCATAAGCTTGAAAGTCTTTTTTCTCTGCAAATCGCAACACAGCTAATTTTTGCTCTGTATTAGGGACAACTTTCTGCATAGTCCCATTCTGGGTCTCCGCCATTTGAATTCTAAGGGCCTCATTCAATTCATACAGTTGGTGAACTGCACGTTCAATCGCAGAAAGTTCTCTCTGTCCTTTCAGCATAATGCTGCCACAGATGACTGCAATGGAACCTCCTAAAAATTTTTCCATATCATAAATTGATTTTTGTGGTTTTGTTAATCTGTACATCATAGTTGTCAGCCCCTCTTAATTTTTTGCGTCGTTGTTTTTTCAAATGCAGTCTTCCTGAATTTTACTTCCTGAATCCTTTTATATCCAGGAAGTTCCCTGTTTATCCTCGCAATGTGATCTTGAATCCCTGTCTCATCTTCCGTAAAGATTTCTGCTGTAATCCTGTCATTTTCACCATAGACAATGACTTCCTGTACTTGTTCTATCTCTAATATCCTGGCTTCCAGTTCTTCAGCCGAAACATTTTTTCCATTGCTTAGAATAATCAGATTCTTTTTATTTCCCCGTCGCGAATCTGAATCTCACAGCATGGCAGCGGAAGTCCCACACTTCCCTTCTTTGTATATTGATTGCGGTTGACTGCTACCACAGGAGAGCACTCTGTAATTCCATAGCCATTGAGAACTTGTATTCCTATATCATCCATTCCATCTATGTACTTCTGTTCTAAGAAGGCTCCCCCACTCACAATCAATTCAAGATTTCCTCCAAACTGAGCGTGTATCGAATGGAAAAACTTTTTTCTTATATCTACTCCACATTTTCTCAGTGCATTGCTCAGAATTATCAAGGCCTTTAAAAGCTTATCTTTCTTTTGTTCTTTTGCTGTTTTCCAAATTCCTTGATACATAGTCTCAACATAAAGAGGAACTAAGAACATATTTCGAGGTTGAAATATGTTCAGATCGGTAAGGAATGAACGCAAACTTTTATTGATACAGATTGGTTTCCCATAAAGAAGCATGACTAAAATATTGGCTGTAAATGCAAAGGTGTGATGGAGAGGCAAAGTAAGCATAGACGCGCCTGCTATCCATACGTTTTGACAGGAAGCAACTGTATCAATCATCAGATTTTTTTGAGTCAACATAACCCCTTTGGGAATTCCTGTGGTTCCAGATGTAAATATAATAGAGCAGACAGCATCTTCATCCACCTCTCCTGCCTGGGTATCACACACGCCTTTAGCAAGCAGTTCCCTTCCACGTTCCAAAAAAGAGGCAAATTCTTTCATATTATAAATCTGGGAAACCGTCTCTGTTTCAGTCATTTTCTTTGCCGTATCTGTATAGGAATCTGCATATACAAGCGCTTCTGCCCCACATCGTACCAGCAGCAAACGAATCTCTTCATCCGATAATTCTTTGTCAATAGGAATGATAATATTAGAACCCAATACTACTGTAAAATAGGTAAGAATCCAGGAGTAGCTATTTTCTCCAAGTACAGCTATCTTTGCCTTTTTCAATCCCTGGTGATAAAAAAAAGCTTTTAAAGCTTCTATCTCCTGCTGAAATTGCTGGTAGGTGATTGTTTTGATTGTTTTATTTTTGTCCAGGTATTGGAAAGCTGTTTTTTGAGGATTATTTTCAGATTGAAAAGAGATAAGTTGTTTTAAATTTGAAATAGGGGGATGGTTGTATAGAGGATAATTTTGCATCATCGATTCCTTCCTTTCACGTTATTCCCACATAATCATTAACTCATTTCTAAATTTTAACATTACGTTTTACGAATTTCAAGTATTTTTATCGCTATAAGAGAATATATTAATCCATTGGATTATTCCATTGTTCAAAGAAATCCATTAAAATGAGAACTATAAAAGGAGGGTTCAATTTTGACGAGCGACAGAATTGAAATTGGTAAGCGCATCCGTAATTTCAGAATCAATAACAGCTTAACCCAGGCACAATTTGCAGAAAGTTTGAATGTCTCTACCAATTTTATTTCTGAAATAGAAACGGGGAAAAAGAATATTTCCCAAGATACCTTATGTCGTATTTGTGAACACTATCATCTCTCGGCAGATTATTTGTTGTTTGGGAAAACAGTTTCTTCAACATCTGCCCACACTCTTTCTGATTTTCTCTCTTCTCTCTCATTGGAAGATATTCCAACAGTCATTGATTATTTAGAAGCAATGATGAGAATCAAAAAATTGGATATGAAAAATTCTATAAAGCAATAGAACCGTGAAAAAATCTTTGTATTGTCTTAAAATAAAAATGGCGTAAAGCCTCTCATAATTTAATAGATAAAACTAGTAATAATTCATTATCACTCCCAAAATGTAATGTCTATTTTTAATTCTATGAATGTAAATTTCTTCCACACACTCTATACAAATTCATTTTTTATATGGTATAATGAATTGCACTGATGTGCAAACAGGTCATCAATTTAATGCTGAAAATTGGTGACATATGATAGTTATATCACTCTACACGAATGATAAAGTTGAGTAAGGGAGAAGTTTTCATGCTGTTTAACTCAATTGACTTTTTATTTTTCTTCCCTGTCGTGGTTAGCATTTATTTTTTTATTCCCCGGAAAATGCGATATATCTGGCTTCTTATCTCCAGCTACTATTTTTACATGAGCTGGAATCCCAAATACGCATTGCTTATGGGCCTTTCCACTATTATCACCTTCGTAAGCGGTCTGCTTATTGAAGCTTGTAATCAATCGACAGATCCCCAAAGGGAGCTACACAAAAAAATATGTGTTGCCGGAAGCCTGATCAGTAACCTTTTGATCTTAGGCGTATTTAAGTATGCAAATTTTATTCTGGACAACTTAAGCGGCGTTCTGTCAGCTCTTGGACTGGGAACCATAGAGAGAAGGCTTGATTTTCTGCTGCCTGTGGGAATTTCTTTCTATACTTTTCAAGCTTTAAGCTACACGCTGGATGTATATCAGGGAAAAATAAAGGCGGAAAAAAATATAATCCGTTATGGACTGTTTGTCTCCTTCTTCCCCCAACTAGTGGCGGGACCCATTGAGCGCTCTAAAAACCTTCTGGGTCAGATTCAAAAGATTGAAACTATAAATGTGTGGAATTATGAACGAATTTGCAATGGAGCTCTTCTGATGTTCTGGGGACTTTTCCAAAAGCTTGTCATTGCCGACCGGGCAGCCATTCTTGTAAAGCAGGTGTATGGCAACCCTTATTCCTATGGTTTTTTTGAAATATCCATTGCCACAGTACTCTTTGCCTTTCAGATCTACTGTGACTTTGGCGGCTACAGTTGTATTGCCCGAGGGGCAGCACAGGTTATGGGCTTTCAGCTTATGCAGAATTTCAGACAGCCTTATTTGGCTACCACCGTCAAAGACTTCTGGAGGCGATGGCATATATCTCTGACCTCCTGGTTCACGGATTACCTTTATATTCCTCTGGGTGGAAACAGAAAGGGATTCTTGAGAAAATATTGGAATATCCTGGTGGTATTCGCTGTCAGCGGCTTATGGCATGGTGCTCGCTGGAATTTTGTTGCATGGGGGCTTCTCCATGCCTTCTACCAGATATCAGGAGATATCTATGGAAGAATCAAAAAGCGTTTTATGCCTCCCACCTCTCCACAGAGAGACTTATCTTTAAGTGCCAGAATCCGAAAAGTCCTGTTCACCTTTTTGCTTGTTGATTTTGCCTGGATTTTCTTTGTAGTAAACGGGTTCCGGGATGCGATTGTCATTCTAAGGCAAATGGTTTCTGTCTGGAAAACCACTCCATTTTTTAACCTTGGACTGGACATGGGGAATTGGATCGTCTTAATAGTGGCAATCCTGATATTATTTATCACAGACCTTCTGCATGAGAGGAAGCTCTCCATCTTTTTAGCCGTAGGCCGCCAGGAAATCTGGTTTCGCTGGATCTTATACCTGGGGCTGATATGGAGTATTATCATGCTTGGAATATATGGAATTGACTACGATTCCAGCCAATTTATTTATTTTCAGTTTTGAGGGGAATACTGATATGCGTAAATTTAAAATTTTTATGAAAGTTGTATGTTTTGGCATGCTATGTTTACTGTGTGGAAAATTATTCCGTTATTTGCTAATTGATGACACGGCCTCCTACACCCGTATTATGATGCACGAGCTTTATCACATGGAGTCCAATATTGACGTCCTGTTTGTAGGATCTTCCCACTGCTACATCTCTTTCGTACCACAGATTGCAGATGAAATCTTACAGAAAAATACCTTTAATGCCGGCTCTGCCTCCCAACAGTTAGACGGTTCTCTGGCTGTCATGAAAGAAGCCGTCAAATACCATGACATTGAACGGATCTATCTGGATGTTTATTACAATATTGCTCTGAAAGATCCCTATAAAGAACGCTCCGATCTGACAGATACTTATATCCTCTCTGACTATACAAAACCTTCCTTACATAAAATAGATTACTTATTAAGCGCCAGCTCCAAAGAATATTATGTCAATAGCTTTATTCTGGCCAGAAGAAATTGGAAGAAACTTTTTGACCCTGAATATATCTCCGAAGTCTGCGAAAAAAAGGCAGATGATGGTTATCAGGACTACGATTATGAATATGTAGCCACTGACAATGAAACCTACATGGGAAAAGGTTATGTGGCCAACCGCTCCGTCATGACAGAGGGCGCTTACTGGATATCAAATCCCTTTCCATCCATCAATGAGGACACCATGTCAGATGACTGGAAAAATTCCCTGTCAGAAATCATAGACTTTTGCCATGATCAGGAAATCGAATTAATCCTGGTGTCAACTCCCATGCCCAACTTCCGCTTAAAATGTGTGGGCAACTATGACGATTATATTACTTATATTAATGAATTTATTGAGGGAACCGACGTAAAATATTACGACTTTAATCTGTGCAGAGAAACTTATATTCCTCATCACGACGGAGCCTTTGCAGACAATAACCATTTGAACTGCTACAGTGCAGAAATATTTACAGAAGTCTTCTCAAAATTTTTTGCAGGACAAATCTCAGAGGAAGAGCTCTTCTATGATTCCTATGAAGAAAAACTCCAGCATCTTCCAGAGGATGTCTACGGCATTGTTGTAGAGGAAAACAAAGAAAATTATTTCATCACCATAACCCCCGTCTCCACTGCCCCCCTGGACGAAATCACCTGCCAAGTCATCCGAAAGCCGGACAATGGAACCCCCATAGAAGCTCCAAACGCAGAGCCCTTAACAGAAATCCCCTATCCAGAAGGAGAACACGGCACCTTTGAAATCATCACTTATCTGGAAGGAGAAGAGGTGAATCACGTATTTGTGGAGTATGGGATGGAAGATAAAGTCGCATAATCGAGTCCAGGCAGGGAACGATGCATGTGCGCGGCGTCCGTCAACCAATATAGTATAAAATAACATTTCACCACTTTAAAGCAAAACAGTCTTGACATTCCCCCAAAAACCTCGTAAACTAAACATTGCTGTAAGATTCAAAATTTTCTACTAATTTCTGAGAAACGAGGCCAAAAATTATGATTATTGTAATGAAACCCCATGCCCCCAAATCATCCGTGGAGCATGTAGTAAAGACTATTGAGACTGCCGGGCTGGACGCACATCTTTCAGAAGGAAAAGAAGTCACCATTATCGGCGTCGTTGGCGATAAAACCCGTCTGCGTATTTCTAATCTGGAAATTGCTCCTGATGTGGACAAAATTGTCCCCATCACTGAGAGCTATAAACTCAGCAACCGAAAGTTTCATCCAGACCCCACTACCATTCAAGTGGGGAACACTTCCATCGGCCCAGACAATTTGACTGTAATGGCTGGTCCCTGCGCCATTGAATCTGAGGAGCAGCTTCTTTTAATTGCCAAGTCCGTAAAAAAAGCTGGAGCTACTCTTCTGCGCGGCGGAGCCTACAAGCCCCGCACCTCCCCCTACTCCTTCCAGGGTCTGGAGGAAGAAGGACTGCGTTATATGAAAAAAGCACAGGAGGAGACAGGATTGGCTACCATCTGCGAAGTGATCAGTGAGACTTCCATTGAAGCTGCTGTGAAGTATGTAGATATGCTTCAGATTGGAGCCAGAAATATGCAAAATTTCCAGCTTCTGAGGGAGGCAGGCCAGTCTGGGCTTCCCGTTATGTTGAAGCGTGGCCTCTCTTCCACCATCGATGAATGGCTCAATGCTGCAGAATATATTATCGCAGAGGGCAATCGAAATGTAGTGCTCTGTGAGCGGGGAATCCGTACCTATGAGACAGCCACACGCAATACCCTGGATATCAGTGCTGTTCCCGTATTAAAATCCAAGACGCATCTTCCAGTAATTGTAGATCCCAGCCATGCAACGGGCGTGCGGGCTTATGTCGCCCCCTTGTCTAAATGTGCGGTCGCAGCAGGGGCTGACGGGCTGATGATTGAGGTACATAACAATCCAGCCTGTGCCCTCTCTGACGGTCCCCAGTCTTTGACCTTCGCCCAGTTTGACGAATTGGCAAAAGAGTTGAAAGCTTACGCTGCTCTTTCTGGAAGAGCCTTTTAGCTTAGGAAATGGAGAGAAACATGCAAATACAAACCATCGGCTTTGTGGGGCTCGGCCTTATAGGCGGCTCCATCGCCAAGGCCATCAAAGAATTTCATCGTGAAATCCAGATCATGGCTTATATGCGCAGCACAGATACACTCATTGAGGCGGCCAATGAGGGAACTGTGGATATTGCCTGTACAGGAGTGGACGGTCAGTTTTCATCCTGTGACCTTATCTTTCTTTGTGCCCCTGTCTCCACAAATGCCATGTATCTGGAACGCCTGAAACCTATTATAAAGAAAAATTGCATTTTGACAGATGTGGGCAGCACAAAAACAGATATCCACGAAAAAGTCACTCAGCTTGACCTGGAGGAGCATTTTATTGGCGGCCATCCCATGGCAGGCTCAGAAAAGACGGGATATGCCAATGCCAAACGTCATCTGATTGAGAATGCTTATTATATCATCACCCCTACTGTCAGGGTTTCAAGTGAAACGGTGGGTGCATTTGTCTCTTTTATCGCATCTTTGAAAGCACTCCCTCTTGTACTGGACTATCGGCAGCATGATTTTATCACTGCTTCCATCAGCCATGTGCCCCATCTCATTGCCTCCTCACTTGTGAATCTGGTTCACAGTCTGGACGGCGAGGAAGAATTGATGAAGCGGATTGCGGCAGGAGGGTTTAAAGATATTACTCGTATCGCTTCCTCTTCCCCAGAAATGTGGGAGCAGATCTGTCTGACCAATGCCTCCAATATTACACAGGTTCTGGATTTTTATGTGAAACAACTTTTAGAGCTAAAAAAGCAGCTTCAGGAAAAGGACAGTAAGAAACTGTATGAGTTTTTTGAGTCCTCCAGAGATTACCGGAATTCTATCCCAGACTCTTCTGCTGGGCCCATCAAAAAAACGTATGCATTTTACTGTGATCTGGTGGACGAAGCAGGGGGGATCGCCACACTTGCCACAATCCTTGCCACCAATGGAATCAGCCTTAAAAATATTGGAATTATTCACAATCGGGAATTTGAAGAGGCAGTCTTAAAAGTAGAGCTCTATGACGAACCAGCCTATGACAAGGCTGTGGCACTTTTACGAAAATACCATTACACCATCTATGAGCGGTAATGATTCGGATATAATACGAGGAACGGGAAAGGAAGAAAACCATCCATGAAATTTACACGCGCTAAGGCATTGAGAGGAGAATTGACTGTCCCAGGAGATAAATCCATCTCCCACCGGGCCATTATGTTTGGTTCACTGGCAAAAGGCTTAACCACAGTAGATAACTTTTTAAAGGGGGCCGACTGTCTTTCTACCATTGATTGTTTTCGTAAACTGGGGATTTCCATTGAAGAAAAAGAAAATCAGATCAAGATTCAGGGTAACGGACTCCATGGACTTACCCAACCGGGACAAATTCTGGACGTAGGCAACAGCGGCACTACAATTCGCCTGATCTCCGGCATTTTAAGCGGGCAGTGTTTTGATGTAAGTCTCACAGGAGATTCCTCTATCCAGAAGCGTCCCATGGGACGTATTATAGAGCCCTTGTCACAGATGGGCGCTTCGATTCAAAGCGTCAAAGACAATGACTGCGCCCCCCTAAAGATTCAGGGCAAACTCCTGCATGGTATACACTATCAGACAAAAGTTGCCTCTGCCCAGGTCAAGTCCGCTATACTTTTGGCTGGATTGTACGCAGATTCCCCCACCAGTGTCACAGAGCCCGCCCTCTCCCGGAATCACACAGAGCTAATGCTGAACTTTTTTGGTGCAAAGGTAGAGACAAAGGGTGCCACCGCAACGATTCAGCCAGATCCGTTTTTAACTGGTCAGGCCATTACAGTTCCGGGAGATATCTCTTCCGCTGCTTACTTTATAGCTGCCGGCTGTATTACGCCCAATTCGGAACTGTTTATTCGCAATGTGGGCATCAATCCTACCCGGGATGGTATGTTAAAGGTATGTAAGATGATGGGAGCAGATGTAACCGTCCTGCCCCACAAAGTGCAGTCTGGGGAGCCTACTGCAGATTTGCTTGTAAAAACTTCTTCTCTGAATGGATGTACCATTGAAGGGGATTTAATCCCCACACTTATTGATGAGCTGCCCATGATTGCTGTTATGGCCTGCTTCGCAAAAGGCACGACTGTGATCCGAGATGCGGCCGAACTAAAAGTCAAGGAGTCCAACCGTATCAATGTTATGGTTGAAAACCTTACGGCTATGGGGGCCCATATTACAGCCACTGACGACGGTATGATCATTGAGGGAGGCTACCCTCTCCAGGGTGCCGTTGTTGACAGTCATTTGGATCACCGGATCGCCATGTCCTTTGCTGTGGCGGGCTTGAACGCTGACGGGGAAACCGAAATCCTGGGAGCAGAATGTGTCAACATCTCCTACCCTGGCTTTTATCAGGATTTAAATCAAATTCAATCTTCCTGACAAAAGCCTAAGGATTTTATATCATATCAGAAATTGCCTCCAATTTTGCTTTTTCACTGGCCTTTAGCTTTTGGCTATAGATCTGATCGATGAGATTTTTGGCCTGTTGATAATAAGTTTCCCTCAGGGACGGATCTGTCTCCTCTAAAATCTTCTGCAGAAGTTCATCTGCTTCGTCGGCCAGAGCATGATCGTCCCTATAGTTTTGAATGGTATATCCGCTGGACAGTTCTTCAGAGCCATCTCTCCCCGGGTAATATTTTTCTTCTGCATTCTCCAGTTCTGTCAGAGATTGGAACGTGTAATGCTCCGAATCTTCCACAAGGATTTCCATAACATTTTTCCAGATTTCTGCCGGGAAAGTTCCACCATATAGGTTATCCAGCTCTTTGGGCATATCGTATCCCACCCACACTGCCATAGAATAATCTGGGGTTATGCCCACAAACCAACCATCTTTACTGTTATTGGTGGTTCCTGTCTTTCCCGCTGCTTCCACTGTACTTTTCCAGTTCATTTTCTTTGCAGTGCCTTTGCTGATCACTCCCTTTAAGATGTCAATCATCTCATCTGTCTTTTCCGAAGTGTAAACTTCCTTCTCCTCATAAGGCCTATAGACCTCATCCCCATATTTATCCTGGATAGAGACGATACAGTCTGTCTGCTGATAGATTCCGTGATTTGCAACGCAGTAATATGCATTTGCCATCTCCACCGTGGTGGTTCCGTAGGTAAATCCCCCCAAGGCAGAGGCCGGATAAAAGTCATCAGGAACAATTTTTGTGAAATTCATATTTTGCAGATAAGACAATCCTGTCTCAGGTGTAATCTCACAAAAAAGTTTCCAGGCAACTCCGTTTTTGGAATTTTCTACGGCTGATCGCAGAGTCATTCTGGGACCTGTCATTTCTAACACATCGTCAGGATTTTCCTTTGCTTTATCAATGTCAATCTCTTCTACCATGGACTTGCCAGAATATCCGTTTTCCAGAGCTGGTAAATAAACAATCAGAGGCTTGATGGCGCTTCCTGGCTGACGATAAGACTGGTAAGCTCGATTCAGGGTATACGTATTGCCGCCTTGAGTCCTGCCTCCCACAATTGCCTCCACTTTCCCTGTGTCATTATTAATAAGTGTAGCTGCTCCCTGAAGACTATATTGCCCATTCAGGTCCAAGTCCTCATTAAAGGATAGTACACTATCAAGATTTTCTTGCAGGAGCTTTTGCTTTTCTTTATTTAATGTGGTTTTGATCGTGTAACCTCCCGTATATAGCTCCGTTCTTATCTGTTCGTATGTCTGATTATAAAGGTCTGTATAATCTGCATAATCTTCTGCTGTAAAAAAGCTGTACCGAAAGTTAAATCCATCCAATTTCATCAAATACCTTATGGCACAATCAATGGCATAAGTGGTCTCATAGTCTTTAATTTCCACAGGTTCTTTTACATTTAATTCAATTTTTTCACTGAGTGCCCGATTATACTCAATCTCTGTGATCATTTCATTTGTGAGCATATCGCTGAGAACTTTATTGCGTCTGGGAAGTGCATTTTCAATATTTTTCAGAGGATCATAATAGGAGGGCGAATTGGGAATCGCGCACAAATAAGCCGTCTCATTAAGAGACAACTCTGCCGCTGATTTATTAAAATAGAATTGTGCTGCCGCTTCAATGCCATAACAATTATTTGCAAAATAAATGTTATTGATATAAAATTCCATAATTTCTTTTTTGGAATACTTCTTCTCCATCTCCAAGGCAAAGCAGATTTCTTTTATCTTCCTCTCCAAAGTCACTTCTTTTGTAATAAACACGTTTCGCATAAGCTGCTGGGTAATGGTGCTGGCGCCATGCACTTCCTCCCCCTTACTGCGAACATACTCCCAAGATACCCGTACAATAGCTTTTAGATCAATTCCCTCATGGTCCCAGAAGTCCCTGTCTTCAATGGCAATAAATGCATTGATCACATTTTCTGGTATATTCTCAAAAGATAGGTATATCTTGCTACCATTTCCTGATAATTCTGTTAGCAAATGATCTTCATCATCATATAGGTAGCTGGTCAGATTTTTTTTAAAAGTGTTAGTATTTGAATTTTTTATTGCTTCTTTTGCTTCATTTGTATATTGTTCATAGATTGGATATACCTTATATACAACTGTTCCAACAACAAGTAGTATCCCAACAAAAATAGTAATCAACAAAAATTTAAACAGTCTTTTTAAAAATTTCATGGCCTAAGTCCTGGAATATAAAGTTTCGGTGTCATTTGATTAGCATCGCATCCCCAAAAGAAAAAAAGCGATATCTTTCTTTCACAGCTTCCTCGTAAGCTCTCAAAATATTCTCTTTCCCTGCCAGAGCAGACACAAGCATCAGGAGTGTGGATTCTGGCAGATGAAAATTCGTAATTAAGGCATCCAAAATTTTAAAGGAATAGCCTGGATAGATGAAAATATCAGTCCAGCCGCTTCCAGAGCGCAGGATGCCATCCTCTCCAGTGGCTGCTTCCAGAGTTCGGCAACTCGTGGTTCCCACACAGATAATGCGCCCGCCAGATGCCTTCGTCTCATTAATCAGCCTTGCCTGTTCCTCCTCTACTATATAGAATTCAGAGTGCATATGGTGCTCTGACACATCCTCCACCTTCACCGGGCGAAAAGTTCCAAGCCCTACATGAAGGGTCACATAAGCCAGCTTTACCCCTTTTTTCTCTATGGTATCCAGGAGTTCTGGTGTAAAATGCAGCCCTGCAGTGGGAGCTGCTGCTGATCCTTCATGCTTGGCATATACTGTCTGATACCGGTTCTTATCTTTTAACTGATGTGTAATATAAGGTGGCAGGGGCATCTGTCCAAATCGATCCAGGATTTCTTCAAAAATCCCTTCGTACTCAAAACGAATCCGACGATTTCCCTCTTCTACAATTTCTAACACTTCCCCCACCAGAGTCCCATCTCCAAAGCTGATACGTGTACCGGGTTTCGCCTTTTTCCCCGGTTTTACCAAAGTCTCCCATACACGATCCTCCTGGCGTTTAAGAAGCAATACTTCAATCCCGGCTCCTGTGTCTTCTTTTACTCCAATCAAGCGAGCGGGAATCACCTTTGTATTGTTCACCACCATACAGTCTCCAGGATTTAAATAATCTACAATCTCACGAAAAATGTGGTGCTCTGTTCTGCCAGTCTCTTTATTTAGTAGAAGAAGCCGAGAGCTGCTCCGATCTTCCAGAGGATCCTGGGCGATCAGCTCCTGAGGTAAATCATAATAAAAGTCATTTGTCTTCATAATTTATATTCCTTTTGATCTATTCTATACTATTTTTTTCTATGCGTAAAGGGTCATTGAATTTAAAGTATGGATTAACAATTGTCTGCCTGTAAAATATGTGCTATACTTTGAACCATGACAAAGAAAGGACTTTTACGAATGAATATAAAAATACGAGCATACACAGAGACCGACATTCCCCAGATGATTGCCATATGGAATGAAGTAGTGGAACAAGGGGTTGCTTTCCCCCAATTAGACATGTTAGATGAAAAAACAGGACCAATCTTTTTTTCTTCACAAACTTATTGTGGCGTTGCAGAAGATTCTGACTCTGGTCAAGTTCTTGGCCTTTACATCCTGCACCCCAACAACGAAGGGCGCTGTGGACATATCTGCAATGCCAGCTATGCCGTCAGCGCTCCTATTCGGGGACTTCATATTGGTGAAAAGTTAGTTCTGGATTGTATGGAACAGGGAAAAGTCCACGGTTTTCGTATCCTGCAGTTCAATGCAGTCGTTCGTACCAATATTCACGCCAGACATCTCTATGAGCGGCTTGGGTTTGAACCTCTCGGCATTATTCCTGGCGGATTTCTCATGAAGGACGGGCATTATGAGGATATCTGTCCCTATTACCATCTCTTGTAGTGCTTTACCCCTTCACACCTCTGGCCATATCTAATATCTCCATAACCATCAGGCTGTGTTGAAGGCGCTCTTCAAAGAAATCTTTATCTTCTCTCTCATAATATTTTGCAAATGCTTCCAGCTCATAGAAAAGGCGTTCCGGGCAAGGGGCCAGTTTATATTCTTCTGGCTCCTGCTTATTTTCGCAAAATGTAAATCCTGTCAGGGCATTGGGCGCATAGGTACTGTCCATATATCCCTTATTTCCCTGAATTGTTACATGTAATGGAGCTCCGCAATCTTTTGCTGCAATACAGACTGCCTGAAAATCTGGATATTCCATCATAAGGATTCCTGAGGTGTCCACGCCCCTCTCTATGTTTGGATAATAGTGAACAGCCGTTGGCTTTCCAAATAGGCCAGCTACAATATGGATATTATAGACATTTAAATCTGTCAGGGCACCTCCCGCCTTTTCCGGGTCAAAGGAAGGGCTTACAATTCCCTGTTTAAAATTATCATAGCGGCTGGAATATTGAGAGTAATTCAAGTTCACAATCTTAATATCACCCAGCTTGGGCAGGAGTTCTTTCATCTTATAAAAATTGGGATTATACTGATTCGTAATCGCCTCAAACAGATATAAATTCTTTTGTCTGGCAAGATCTGCCACCTCTCTGGCTTCAGCGCTTATAACTGTAAAGGGCTTTTCCACAATCACATGCTTTCCTGCTTCCAATGCCTGCCTGATATAAGAAAAATGAAGTGTATTGGGTAGTGCTATATAAACTACATCAATTTCTGAATCAGACAACATCCTTTCATATGTATCATATCCAACAGGTATATGATATTTTTCACAAAATTCTGTTCTGACTTCTTCTCTTCTGGCAAAGATGGCATAAATATCCATTTGCTTCACCAGGGCTGCTGCGTCCAAAAAGGTGGGCACAATCATGCCCGCTCCTGCTACTCCAACTTTCATTTTCTTTCTCCTATTTGAATTTATGCTCTGACAGAAATTTTGTTCTCTGGCTCGTCCTCTGCCATTTTTCCCTCATTGGTATAGAACATACTATATTTTTTCAGCTCTGCGTGTGGTGCTTCATCTTCCGATTTCTTAGCTGGCTCCTCTGTCTTATCAGTTTTGTCTTTGGTCTCCTCTGCCTTTTTCCCTTCTTCCAGCTCCTGATTTGCTTCCCCAAGCGACTGCATCTGGGAAGCTTTCGCATCCCAAGCTGCCTGCTCTGCCCTGGCAAGCTCTTTTTTCTTGGATTCTATAGAGCCTGAAACTCCATGATTTGTATCCAACCCCATCTCATTCTTTAATACAGCAGCTCTTTTCTCCATCTTGTCAGACAAGCTTCCCTGCATTTTCGCCTGTTTCAGTAAAGCTTCAGCAGAAATCATGGTATTCATTGCTGCCTGTTGACCAGATGAGTCAGAGGCGGCTTTTTCTACCTTTCCTTTTCTTAGATCCATCTGGTGCTGCCTTAACTGGTTATTCAGATCGGCAATTTGCATCTGGATCTCTTGCTGTTTATTTAATTTCTCCTCCACACTCATGGTTTCATTAGAAGAAAGCTCCTGAAGCTGCTTCTGAAGATCTATAATCTGGTTTTGGAGACTCTTGGTTATGGGATCGGACGCAGGCGATACTCCCATCTGTATACCTGAACTGTTGAGACTATTTATCATTGCCATTTTTATCCTCCTACTACAATTTTAAAGTTCTCTTCAAGTCTGTCTATTAGCATAATAGTATTTCTTTCTACTTATTTTATCGGACATTATCAGAAAAACATAACCATTACATAAAATATCTGGATCTCGCTTATAATGTTCTCTATAATACTCCATATAAATATAAAAATATAATCCAGAAAGAAGGTTACTCATGCCCAATCAGCTAATTGCACAAAAATCCCCTTATCTCTTACAACACGCAGAAAATCCAGTAGACTGGTATCCCTGGTGTGAGGCTGCATTTGAAGCTGCAAAAATTCAAGACAAGCCTGTATTCCTAAGTATCGGATACTCTACCTGTCATTGGTGCCATGTCATGGCCCATGAATCTTTTGAAGATCCTGAGATTGCTGATCTTTTAAATCAATTTTTTATTTCTGTGAAAGTAGACAGGGAGGAGCGCCCAGATATTGATTCTGTATATATGTCTGTATGCCAGGCAATGACAGGATCTGGAGGTTGGCCTCTGACCATACTTATGACGCCTGATCAGAAACCTTTTTTCGCAGGAACCTACTTTCCAAAACATTCCCGATATGGCGCTATCGGGCTCTCTGATCTTCTCCTTCAGGTAGCAGAGCTTTGGAAAAAGGAGCGAAAACGTCTCATCCATACAGGAAATGAAATCGCTGCATGGCTTAAAACCTCCCGAAAAACTTCAGACAAGCTTCCCTCTCGTGAGCTCATCCGCCAAGGTGCAGAAGAGTTATTTCTAAGTTTTGACTCTAAATGGGGTGGTTTTGGAAATGCTCCCAAGTTTCCCACTCCTCACAATCTCATGTTCCTCCTTCGCTACGCTATCCTGGAACAGGAACCTCAGGCTTTTGATATCGTAGAGAAGACGCTTTTGCATATGGCACAGGGTGGGATCTATGATCACATTGGAGGTGGATTCTCCCGTTATTCTACAGATGAAAAATGGCTGATTCCTCATTTTGAAAAAATGTTGTATGATAATGCTCTTCTCCTATCCATCTACTCTGAGGCGTTTCAGATGACCGGGAAGGTTCTCTACCGACAGGTGATTGAGGAAACCATTGACTATGTACTTCGGGAACTGACAGATAAAAATGGCGGTTTCTACTGTGGACAGGATGCAGACAGCGACGGAGTTGAGGGGAAATACTATGCTTTGACCAAAGAGGAAGTTTTATCTGTTCTGGGAGAAGAAGAGGGGGCTTATTTTTGCAGCTTTTTTCAGATCACAGAAAAGGGAAATTTTGAGGGAAAGAACATTCCTCATTTGTTTAAAGGGCAGGAATGGAAGGACGAACGAGTCAAGGCCGCATGTAACAAATTGCTCCAATACCGCAGAAGGCGTACTGCCCTTCACAGAGATGACAAGATTCTAACCTCCTGGAATAGCCTGATGATTGCAGCCCTGGCAAAAGCATCTTTTGTGTGTCAGAAGCCGTCATGGCTTACCGTTGCAAAAAAATCTTGTGAATTTCTGGAAAATCATCTTGTTCACTCTGAAGATCGTCTCTATGTGAGATATCGCCAGGGGGAAGCTGCCTATCCGGGAAATCTGGAAGATTATGCCTATTACGCCTATGCCCTCCTGGAGCTATATCAGACTACCTGGGACACCACATATTTAAAAAGAGGAATTCAAATAGCAGACCAAATGCTTCGACTGTTTTCTGAGCCTTCCGAACAGGGACTATTTCTCTATGCCAATGACTCAGAACAACTCATCAGCCGTCCCAAAGAAACCTATGATGGGGCACTTCCTTCAGGAAATTCTGTAGCAGGATGGGTTCTGTCTCTTCTGTCTGCCCTGACAGGAGAAGAGAAATGGCGAAAAGAACGGGATCGACAGATGAATTTTCTGGCGGATGTGTCCAGTCATTACCCTTCTGGTCATTGTTTTGCGCTGATGGCAATGTGCACCGTACTTTATCCATCCCGGGAACTTCTCTGCGTCTCCCCGGAAAATACGATGTCTGAGGAGTTGCAGGATTATCTGAGAAAACACTTGATACCTCACCTGACTGTGCTGCTTCTCTCCCCGGAAACCAGGGAAAAACTGTCATGTCTGGCCCCTTACACTGCCTACTATCCTCTTCCCGAAAGAGACAGCCAATACTATCTCTGTCAGGGAAATACTTGTATCAATTGTTCCGAAGATCCAATTGGGGCACTGAAACAGTGCCCCTAAGCCTCCTTATTGCCGAAGTTCTGCATTAAGACTTTCCAGTCCCTTTAAGATGCGTTTCATGGCAGAGGACACATCTGCCTCCTCCAGGGTCTTATCCTTAGCCCGGAAAACAATGGAGTATGCCACAGATTTATAACCTTCTTTAATCTGTTCTCCCTCATAAATATCAAAGAGGTGATAGCTTTCCAGATAGCTGCCGCCTTTGTTCTCTATGACCTCTTCGATCTGGCCTGCCAGCACAGTTTTGGGAATTACCATGGAGATATCCCGGGTAACAGCCGGATACTTGGCAATGCCTTCGTATTTCCGCTCGAAAGTGGCAAAAGGAACAATTGCCGGCAAATCTAGGACAGCCACATAAGCGCGATCTCCAATCTCGTAAGCATCTGCCACTGCCGGGTGAAGCTCACCCAGGTACCCCACCACCTTGCCGCTGTAAATAATATTTGCCTGGCGGCCGGGATGAAGGAAGTTCTTGCCTGCATTGGGATCATAGACCTCTTTTTTATGCATGCCAATCTTGTCAAAGAATTCTTCCACCACGCCTTTCATAGTGTAGAAATCACCTTCCCCATACATGCCCAGCGTAAACTGCATGCGCTCATCAGGCAGTTCTGTAAGAGGAAGTTCCTTTGCCAGATAAATATTACCCAGTTCATACAGACGGACATTCTTGTTCCTTCTATTATAATTAAAAGCCAGAGAAGTTAACATACCATTTAAAGATGTTGTCCGCATAATGCTGAAATCCTCACCCAGGGGATTGGAAATCGTGATGGCATTACGAATAGGATCCTCCTTGTCCAGCAACAGCTTGTCAAATACCTTTGGGCTTTCAAAGGAATAAGTCATGCCCTGGGAAAAACCACAAAATTCTGCGATATCTCTCGCCACTGACTCCACACGAAGCTTAAATGGCAGCTTCCCAGTGGTTGCCTCGCCTTTGGGAAGTGTAGTGGGAATATTGTCATATCCATAAAAGCGCGCCACTTCTTCTGCCAAATCTGCAAGGCATAAAACATCCTGGCGGAAGGTGGGAGCCACAATCTCATTGGTGCGTTCATCGTATTCCAGCTCTACCGTTTTCAGATATTCCAACATCTGTTCTTTACTGATGTGAGTTCCCAGAAGAGCATTGATCCTGTCTGCATCAAAGGGCACGCGGACTGGCTCTTTCACACCTGTATATACATCCACCATGCCGTCTACCACTTCTCCTGCTCCCAACTCCTCTACTAGCTGGCAGGCACGGTCAATGGCTGCCTGGGCATTGTTAGGGTCAAGTCCCTTTTCAAACTTTCCAGAAGCATCTGTGCGAAGGCCAATCCGTTTTGCAGAGAGCCGGATATTTACACCGTCAAAACAGGCCGCCTCAAAAAGCATGGTCTTAACATCATCAGTAATCATGGAGTTCTCTCCTCCCATGATTCCAGCAACGCCAATTGCTTTCTCGCCGTCGCAGATCATCAGGACAGAATCATCCATGGTGCGTTCCTGGCCATCCAAAGTCACAAATTTTTCTCCTTTATCTGCCCGACGAACCAGAATCTGATGTCCAGCAATGGTGTCTAGATCGTAGGCGTGCATGGGCTGACCATATTCTTCCATAACATAGTTGGTAATATCGACAATATTGTTGATAGGACGAATCCCATTAACAGCCAGGCGTCTCTGCATCCATTTTGGGGATGGTCCCAGCTTGATATTTTTTACCACGCGTGCGCAGTAACGTGGGCAGAGATCTGCATCCTTCACATCCACTTTGATATAATCGTTCACATCTCCCCCGGAACCTTTGACGGTGACAGTGGGAGGTACAAATTTTTTGTGGAAGGTAGCTGCCGTCTCTCTTGCAATTCCAATAATACTATAGCAGTCTACGCGGTTGGATGTAATTTCATGTTCAAACACTACGTCATCCAGTCCAAGGGCTTTGATGGCACTCTCTCCCACTACAGCGCTGTCTGGGAATATATAAATTCCAAGTTCTGGTGCCTCAGGAAATAGTTCTCTGCTCTGTCCAAGTTCCTCGATGGAGCACATCATGCCGTTAGATTCCACACCGCGCAGCTTTCCTTTTTTGATGCGAATTCCTCCTGGGGTCATCTTTCCGTCATGACCGCCTGCCACATGGCCGCCATCCAATACTACGGGTATTTTTTGTCCCTCTTCTACATTCGGGGCACCTGTCACGATCTGAATGGGAGTGCCTGTTCCGATATCTACTTGGCATACTACCAGTTTGTCTGCGTCTGGGTGGCGCTCGATCTTTAAGATCTGGCCTACGACGATGTTTTCCAAATCTGCATCCAGAGCCTTATAGCCCTCTACTTTTGTTCCTGAGAGCGTCATTGCGTCTGTATATTCTTGTGCTGTCACATCCAGATCCGGCACGTATGCTTTAATCCATGATAATGATGTATCCATTTTGCTGTTCCTTTCTACTGTTTTATATATTGCTAAGCTCTTCTTGGCTTTCTCTAACGACCGCCATGCTAAGTGCATGGGTAGATAGGTGTTAAAATTGTTTTAGAAACCTGGTGTCGTTTTCATAGAGGAGGCGCATGTCGTCTATTTCGTATTTTAGGAGAGCGATTCGCTCTAAGCCTACGCCAAATGCAAAGCCTGTGTATTTTTCTGGGTCAATGCCACACATTTCCAGTACGTGGGGGTGTACCATGCCGCAGCCGAGGATTTCGATCCAGCCGCTGCCTTTACAGAAGCGGCAGCCTTTTCCGCCACATTTGAAGCAGCTTACATCTACCTCCGCACTGGGCTCTGTAAATGGGAAGTGATGAGGACGGAATTTAGTCTTTGTCTCTTCTCCAAATAATTCTTTTGCAAATTCCTCTAAAGTACCCTTCAGATCTGCAAAGGTGATATGTTCATCCACCACCAATCCTTCTATCTGGTGGAAGGATGGAGAGTGTGTCGCATCTACTTCGTCAGAGCGGAATACACGTCCCGGGGAAATCATACGAATAGGAAGCTTCCCCTGCTCCATAACACGGGCCTGGCAGGGAGAAGTCTGAGTGCGCAGTACAATTTCCTTATTTATATAAAAAGTATCCTGCTCATCCTTGGCTGGATGTCCCTCTGGGATATTCAGCTTTTCAAAATTGTATAAGTCATATTCAATCTCCGGGCCTTCCACTACCTCATAGCCCATTCCAATAAAAATGCGTTCCACTTCCTCCAGGGCAATGGTATTGGGATGGCGATGTCCCACATTATTTTTACTGGCTGGAAGAGTTACATCGATAACCTCAGCTTTTAACTTTTCCTCCCGAAGAAGGGCTTCCATTTTTGTCTTGGCTTCTTCCAGCACTTTCTCAATCTGTTCACGAGTTTCATTGACCAGTTGGCCCACCTTAGGCCGCTCCTCTGGCGCTACATTCTTCATTCCTTTTAATACGCTTGTCAGCTCTCCCTTTTTTCCGAGAATTGCCACGCGCACATCATTCAGACTACTCAGATTTTTTGCTGCCTGAATCTGCTCTATTGCATTTTCCCGAATTTTCTGCAACTTTTCTTTCATCACATTCACCTTTCCTTATTATTGCCCGTGTTTTCAGGGCATAAAAAAACCTCGCCACTATCTCTAGGGACGAAGTTCATATCCGCGGTACCACCCTGATTCCTGTCACCGACAGGCACTTCATTCTGCGTAACGTGCAGCCTGCGTCATTGTCTACCAGAAAACCTTCAACAATGCTGCTCCAGTGAGAAATTCAATGGTTCTCTGAACTTGGGATTGCTTTCAGCCGGTGACATTCCCTCTCTGGAAGAAGACGAACCATCTACTTTGCACCTTCCTTGCATTTTCTATGTTGAAGTTTATTTTATAACAAGTCTTTAAAAATTGTCAAGCGTTTTTTCTATAATTAATATATTCCTTTTCTTTCAAAGAGGCTGTATCTGGACGGCAAACTGCTAGTTATCCGAAAGTGCGCTTGATTTTTTCAAGTTCATTTTTATGTTCAACCCAATTTTCTACATATCCGCAGTCACAGCACACATAGCGGATAACAGGAATTTTCCCTATCAGTGTTACAGTAGTCGTATAAATGTTATTACCGCTGGCATGTCGGTAGCAATTATCTGGAACACGAACTACATTTTGGGAAGCGCATTTTGGGCATTTTCTTTCATTTTTCATTCTGAATACCTCCAACAAGCAAAAACTAATATTATAATTTCAATCGCTAACAAAGTTATCAGTAAAGGCATTTGTTTTGGCAATGCTCCAACCATTCCTGCCAGGAATAACATAATTATTGGAACAATATACTTTCGTGGGTGGTGCCATAAGTCACTTTCAATTTCCCATCCCCGAATAGGAAAAAACCATTCCAGCAGAACAGACAAAATCGCGCTTTGCAAGGCAAAAAAAACACCAGTTGCAACCATAAGGACCGTAACGTTGCTATTTTGACAATTCCAACTGAAAAGAAAAATTACATTTGCGGCCATGTTACATAGAAATATAAATAGACAATAAGGCATACAAAATGCTTTCTTTTGACCAGGCAAAAAACGGATAGCCTGCTCTAAATCTAGGTCACAAGACAGTAAGATACAGATAGGAGTATTTAAGGATAATATAGCAAAGCCAATGGGAACAACGAAGAGACTTCCCATTTGTTTCAAAAAATTTGGCAATATGACAGCTACACACCACATAATAACAGTATTCATTAAATAGTTTTTGTGGTATTTCAAATATCGAAAAAGATACCTCCACACAGAACCATGTTTATGCCTCTTTACCGCGTGACTTTTTATACTATCTTGAAGATAAAAAGTATATCCGTCTGCTCTTTGTAAAAATATAACAGTAAAAATACTGTTGACAATCAACGCCAATAGAAACCATGGCTTCTCTCTAAAAAGCAGAAAGATGGCAATTATGGCGCCGACCCAAAGACTACTCACATACCAATATTTTTTTAGGGAATAGATAGCAGCAGTCATAAGGATTGCATTGATTAAACAGACCGCACTCCCCCAAATTTCTGCCAGGCTCCAAACGGAAACAGCCAGTAAGATCGCCAGAAGTGCCGCTGTCTTTGTCAAAATCGTATAGACTCCCAAAGCGGCAATATAGGAAAAGATCAATTCATGGCTGTCAAAAGGAAGCATAAACATATTCTGCATATGGATGCCATGCTCCTCCGAAGAAAGAGCTTGCCACATGACACCAGCAGTAAAGGTACTTACCATTAGGTATCGAATAAATGGAGCAATCTGCACTCTCCAATTAGCAATGGATAACCCCCAAAATATAATTAGATAAATAGGGAGAGTACGCGCCAAGCTCTCATATTTTGCTCCAAAAAGTTTTTTAACAAAAGCCTTAAATATCATTTTCAATCTTCAGAGCCTCCCGAATGTCTGTGGCGCTTACTTGCCCACATTCAAATGTCTTCCGAATTTCTCCGTTTTCCAAAAAGAATACCCTATCAGAAGTCAGCGTAATACTCTCCAAAATATGGGAAGAAAACAGGATTGTTCCATGTTCCTTATAGCTGGCAATTTGATGATACAAGTATTCTGTGCTTTGAAAGTCTAATCCATTGACTGGTTCGTCCAGGAAAAGTAATTCAGGCTTTAATGCAAAGGCAGTAATCAGAAATACTTTCTTCCGGTTGCCAGTTGACAAATCTTTTAACAGAATATCCATATAGTCTTCAAAGTGAAATCCTTCTATCAATTCTGAAATATCAGGCAATTCCTTTCTATAAGCAGAAAACACATAGGACAAGTATTCTCGAAATGTAAAATACGGAAAGGAATTGTCCTCAGCAAACACAGTATAACGGCAAAGCTTAAAATCACGTTCCCGTAGTTTGACAGGCTTGCCATGAAGCCAGATTCCCTCGGACCGAAAAGTGGAGAGCAAGCCGGATATCACTTTCAAAAATGTTGTTTTCCCGGCTCCGTTTAACCCGATTAATCCTACCACTTCTTGCTCAGCCAACTCTAGCGAAAAATCAGACAATACCATTTTCCTATTGCTGTACCACGCACTTAGATTTTTGACCGTTAAAAATGCATCTCCCATTTTACTTTTCTCCTTTGATGCCCTTTTCCTTTTTCCATATTGAATAAGCAGAATATAAGAATACGCCGCCTAAAAAACAATAGAAAGCAGTTATTTCTAAATTTCCAGATATGCCGCTTACAACAGCCGCTATCAACCACACCAGACTAATCATTCCACGAATACATACATGACGCATATTGTTACCTCCTCGACTTGTTGTTTGTTTTGTTGTATCTATATCATAGCTGAAAAGAAACGCCTGCGCGCAAGTGTCCGCAATCGGTAGGTTTTTGACCGCAAAAAAGCTGCAAAGCATTTGACACGCCTTACAGCTTAACGCAGAGTGTGTTTTCTATTGTTTGCTTGGTACGCCTTGATAGGACAACGTAGCAACAGCTCGAAATATATTGTTTGTGTAAGAAGTCTGCACTGTACCCTCATACTTTTGGGCAGCAGCCTGGGCACTTTTTAATCCCCATCCATGCAAACCATTTTTCTCTTTTGATGTTTTTAGTACGCCATCTTCCTTGACAGGTGGATTTATAAAACTATTCTCTACCTTTATAACTAACATTTGATTGATGCGTCGAATTGTAAGCCGGACAAACCGCTCCTCTTTTTCTGATCCCTGCCGTGCTGCTTCCAACGCATTATCTAAGAGGTTTCCTAATATTGCACACAAGTCAGAACTCCGCAAATTTGTATGGCGCGGAAACTCAACCTGTGCTTGATATTGTATCTCACTTTCTTTAGCTGTCACAGCTTTGCTGTTAATGAGATAATCTACGGTTTCGTCGCCTGTCCATACAGTATCCATCATTTCCTGTACTGGGGCTTGCAGTTCGTCAAGATACTGTATTGCTTCCTCCAGCTTCGTATGTGTAAGAAACTGGCGCAAAATACCGATATGATTATGCAAGTCATGAAACAGTTTTGCGTTGATTGCATAAGCATGATTCAAAGCAGTATAGTCCCGCTCCAATAACTCAGCCTGTTCCGTTTTTAACCTTGCAAGTTCTTTTTCAACCTCATATTGCCGGTTCATATTAAATATCAAAACCGACATCATTAGAACAACGGATAAAATTGTCCACGTATCCAGTATATCGTCTGCAATCGTGAGTATCGTCTGTTGTGATAAACTTATAACTGCAATGAAACCAAACACAACAATGATGGACACAAAATGAAACACTTTTTTTCTTGGCAAATTTGAATTTCTCCAAAGATATCGTGAAGTAGCAATCAGCAGTACATGAAGCAGCCAGACAGCAATTTGACTGTCACCTGTGCCAGATTCAAGAAACGTCGGCGAATGGAATAAGACACCTAACCATGCCGCCATAAGAAAATGCCATAAGGAAACTGCAATCTCACAAAATACACTGATAAACATGCTCATTCTAGTATCCATACCTTGAAAATAGCTGGCACAGACAGCAATCCAGATCGTTTCTAATACGATACAACAAAAGCCTGACCATCCTGCTGCAAAACATAGGACAGAAATAGCAACAATACCAGCTAGTACTGCTGTCACACGATTCTTGTCTGGTTTCTTAGTTGACAGTAACCAAAAAATAAGAAACAGGCATAGAAAAGCTCTTATACTTCCTGTTGCAATGTTTGAAAATAAGATGAATAGGCCTGTCATATATGTGTTCCCCAATAATTGTTTATCTGCTCTTTCACTTCTTGTAAATGAGAACGGCTTATAGGAAGGGCTTCGCCGTTTTTTAGTACCGCCATGCTGTCTTTAATCTGCATAATGTATATCATATTTACGATACAACCCCGGTCAATATAAATAAATTCCTCTGCTCCCAATTCTGAATAAACCTGCTGTAAACTTTTCCGTACCTTAGATACTCCGCCGACAGCGGTAATACTGGCATTTTTCCCATCGCGTTCAATATAGTAAATCTCACGGTAAGGAATTTTTTCAAGGCGGCTGTTTGTCTGAATGGTATAGGCTTTTCCATCTTCCAATTCAATAAGCTTAACTGCGTCCTTGATGGCAACGGGAAGCCGTTTATCTATATCATCTTTCGGCACATAACGAAAAACAGATAATTCAAAAGCATCTATGGCATATTCCATATGAGAAGTAATAAAAATTATTTTCACATTCGGCAGACACGGCTTGATTTTTTCTGCAATTTCCATGCCTGTAATTCCTGGCATTTCTATGTCCAGCAAAATCAAATCAAAGAAAAAATGATCCTCGGTAATATCGTAAAGTAGATTGTCGCTGGCAGTATAAGTTTCTATTTTTCCAATGCTTTTACATTGCATTAGACTAATTTCTGCAATTCTCTTATGGGTTTGGACAGCTCCCCTATCGTCATCGCAAACCGCTATGCGCAACATAGTATCACCTCGTTTCCCCCTCAAAATCCAGTTCCTCAACACTAAGGATATCTTACCATAGTTGCTACATACTATCCAGTGCCTCTTCCACAATTTACAAGCATACAGAACTATATTTTACTATACTACTCACGAGTTTCATTTTTTTCAAATATAAAATAAAAAAGATAGGAATTGACAAACATACCAATGCCTATTAGAAAAACAGAAAACAGAGGAAAGTGCAGGGAAAGATACAAAAATATACCCATCACAAATAAGATTAAAATGGTAAAGGGAAAATATGCGATTGCCATAAGAAGGCTATTGCGAAATAAATGAGAAAGTTTTAATTCATACCTGGCCTGAACAGGAAAAAGATAACAGAACACAAGAATCCAGAGCAATAAAACAAAGGCCAGCATGGCCAAAAGAGGGATTGCCACAACTGTGGATACCAGATTATGAAAACATAGCCAGGCATCAACAGCCAATATAACTCCTGCTCCCAAAAGTAACAGCCAGCTAATGGTAGCCTTCCTGAAATTAGAGACAAAAGCTTTCCCGAAGCTTTTCAAGAGATTACCTTCCTGATCCACAACAAGACGGAGTGTAAAATCATAAAATGCAGCAGTGGCAGCGCCAAACGTAAAGATAGGGATGGAACAAATAAACCAAAGAATACTTAATGCACATACTTTATATAGTTTAGAGATTAAAGTCCAAAAACCATTTTCCGGATCAAAGATACGTTCCAGCACTGCCATACCTCCACATTTTATGTTCTAAATCCGATTACTCCACAGTATCAGATGATAAATATTTGATATATTTGCAGAATTCTCTTAATTCTGCTGTATAATCACCTTCAATCTCAGCCATATGATGGATATACGGCCCTTCAATTAGTTTACGTTCCCACTGATCCAGATTGTCAAATTTAGCCCAAATGTAAGTGCCAAAGGTATAGGGGCCATCTGCCGATTCAAAGGTTCCATTCAGAAGGCGGTAATCCCCATCTTCCTGATCCATGCGTGCAATGGTATAGAAACCATCTTTCACCTGGAACCATTCATACATATCAACGTTTTTACAGGGGCATCCCTCTTTTTTCAAGGAATATGCAAACTGTCCACAATGCCACAGCATTTCCACATTTCTATCTGTAGGGTGACGGTTTGTAAACTCTCCAAAAAACGGAACCTTTTTCCCCATGGACGCACAAGAGAGCAACGCCATAGTGATAGTGCCATGAATATCACTTTCACAGCCAAGAATATACCCCATATCCGCCAGAATACTATAGGCTGTACATGGGACTGCACCCATACCCAGTTCCATGGAAGTCCAACATTCAGAAGAAATCACGTCTGCCTGATAATCTTTTGCCAAATCCTGATACAGAGGAACAAACGCATACATCTTTTTCAACAATTCCATGTCTGCACCCACAACTTCATAGCGGGACTCAAGTAGCTTAGCCCCCTCAACCAGTTCTTCCTCCCTCTCCTTAAGAATCCGTTCATAGCGTTCAAGAACAATGGCCATATTAACAGGGATAATCTTAATGCCAAAACGCTGCATCAATTCCCCCTCGTTCACAATGACAGAGCAAAATGGCTTTGGCCGCGTTCCAACCTGAAGTACTCTCATACCATGAAAATTCTTTACCATACATACAACTCTGCAGAATTTTTCAAATCCCTCAGTAAAGAGTGAATCTGTGATGTAGCAATTTTCTATGTAGCTAAATGCCACATTCAACCGTTGTAGTTGCCTACTAATACCAAACAAGCCACACTGGGTATCTGTATAGCGCATGCCATCCGGTTCAAATACATCATCCTGAGGTCCCCAGAGCAATACTGGCTTCTTTACTTCTTCTGCCACCATGCCCACTACTTCTTCGTTTCCAAAATTTCCTGCAATAAAGAATACGGCATCCACTTTTTCCTGCCAAAAGCGTTCCACCACTTTTGGTACATCACTTTCCTCGAAAAGAACACTTACAGGGTTTATGCCTTCCAGATCTACAAAAGATATGTGTTCGTCTGTAAAATGTTCTTTTACATAGGAAACTGCAGCAGCACAACGCTCCTCTGCACGCTCCCAATTAAAGGTTCCCTCCCGGGGGGTACAGGTTCACGATTTATCGGCTCTGCGTCAATGCGTCTGGCTCTTTTAGTGTTAAGATTTTTTGGTATTTTACACTTATTACAGTTTCATGCTTACACTTTGGGCAGAATAAGGGAAAGTTTTCAAGGATAGTATCTGCTCTAAGTTGTATGCGGGTTTTGCTGTTACACACTGGACAATACAACCATACCCGTCCAGACATTAAACCACCTCACTTTCCGGTTTGTTAAACACAATTTCATATTTGATCCCCTCTAAATCTTTGAAAAACATCGCATAATAATAGGGACCGTGTTCTTCAAAAATTCGTGGAGTATAAATTATATTTGCCCCTATTTCTTTGATACGCAAATAGAGCTCATCCACTTCTTTTCTTGAATTAGCTCTAAATGCCATATGGTGAAATGCTCCTGGTTTTCTTCGGTGTATAGTATCACTTTTGAAAGTTGTACGGGGTGAACATATAGCAAAATCAAAACTTTCGTTCAAATATTCAACCACATATAAATCGTGTTCTTCAATAACGGCGCTTATTTTGTCCGTCAGACTATATCCCAAAATGGGCATAAGTTTGTCATAAAACGGCTCTGCGATCTTCATATTTTTAACCGTAATTTGAATATGGTCAATAATCGGTTTCATCCTTTCCTCCTTCTAATTTGTGAGCCAATATTGTCGGCCATCTCTGGTACGCTCCATAAATCCGTACATAATAAGGTATCGTCGAATAGTCATATAATCAGCATAAATAGGCTTGAGAATTTCATTAACTTCTTGCTCACTGTATTTTTTTCCATATTCAAATTGTTCAGCTATTTTTCCAAGGATAACAACCTTTTTCTTTTCTTTGGGCGAAAAAGATTTTAGTACAAGAGGTTGAATACTGGAAAAAAAAGTCTCAACAATGTGTTGCTTTTCATCCTCTGTGATAAGATAGCGATCATCCACATAAATTGCATTATTATGAATGGGAATGATCTGTTCAGTGGTTGTTGGTTCATCCTCAAACACTAATTCATACATGGCTAAATAGAATTTAGCCTGTTTTGCCTTTTCCCTAAATGTAAAGCGTTGTCTACGAATTGTAGCCTCTGTTACATTTAATTTTTTTGCCATATCCTTATCAGACATTTTTGAATAGAACATAGCAAGTAAATCTCTCTGGTTTTGGGTTAGAGTATTATACTTTGACTCCGAGCAAAGCAACTGTGTCAAATTGCTATCGTGGGACTGACTAATGTGTTTCATTACCGCAGGTTCAGCCATAAAAAAGTTTCCCTCAATTTGAAACACCTGGCCAATATTAAATACCTGCCCACAATGATTGCAGACAAAAGCATCTTGCTCCTTGTCATACTTATACCCTTTTTTGATTTCATCAAGTGTCATTTTTCCGTAGTCCATATTTCTTCTCCTTTCTTATAAACATATTATACTTTTGTTTATTATAATTGTCAACAAAAATGGCGAAATTAAATACTACTAAAACTGAAATTATGTTTCATTCACATAATTTAACCCGAAATGTAGAATGACATTTCGTCGCATACCTTTTTCCGGCTTTCCTTGCGCCCTTTCCGGGCTGTCTTAATTGCTTCCCCAAAAGCCTTAAAGTCGTATCGTGGTACTGGTCTTTTTGCCATATTCATTCACCCTATTACATTTTACTGTTCACCTTTCTTTTTGGATATGTCTACACAGTACCTATCAATAGCTTAAATAATTCCTATTTCTGCATAGAAACTTTACATCAATTTTATAATGCCGCGATATTGGATTTGATTTTTGTCCTGTATGATATAGCTGTAAACTTCAAGAAAAACAAAAAGCAAAGGAGATTCAAAAAATGAAAACATCAAAAAAATACTTGGCATTTGCCCTTATGAGTGTTCTAATGCTGTCTGCATTAACGGGGTGCAGTAATAAGAACGAGGGCGATTCAGCCAAATTTGACACAGCAAGAGAGATCAATGTACTTACCCGCGAAGATGGCTCGGGGACACGCGGCGCGTTCATAGAGCTGTTTGGAATCGAGCAGAAAAATGAAGCGGGAGAAAAAATCGACTATACAGCAGACACCGCCGCCGTTACAAATTCTACGTCTGTTATGATGACAACGGTTGCCGGGGATTTATACTCTATCGGATATATTTCTCTTGGCTCCATGAATGATACTGTAAAGGCGATTCAGATCGACGGCTGCGAAGCAACGATTGAAAATATCAAAAATGGTACATATAAGATTGCGCGTCCCTTTAACATTGCGACAAAGGACGGTTTAAGTGACACAGCGCAGGATTTTATCGACTTCATTATGAGTGCGGACGGTCAAGCAGTGATTGAAGAAAATGGATATATTTCTGTATCTGACGCGGGAAGTTACAGCGGGGAAATGGATTCGGGCAAAATTATTGTAGCGGGTTCCAGCTCTGTCACCCCGGTTATGGAAAAACTCAAAGAAGCCTATCTTGAGAGAAATCCGGGCGTTACGATTGAGATACAGCAAAATGATTCTTCTACTGGTATGTCTGACACAATAGACGGAACCTGCGATATAGGCATGGCTTCCCGTGAGCTGAAAGATTCCGAAATGGAAAAAGGACTGACCGCTACCGTAATTGCAATGGACGGTATTACAGTGATTGTTAATAATGACTGTCCCATAAATAATCTTACAAGTGAACAGGTAAAAGATATTTTTATGGGTAATGCGATTCGTTGGAGTGAAATATCACAGTAGGATTTTAAGGGGCTGCGGTAAGAAAGCCGCCGCCCCTTTTCAATAAGGAGCATGATTATGAAGAATATAAAAGAAAAAGTGATGAAACTGCTTTTTTTCTTGACAGCCCTTGTTTCCATAGCAGCGGTAATTCTAATCTGCATATTCCTGTTTGCAAGCGGTATCCCTGCAATAAAAGAAATAGGCGTTTTCAAATTTTTGCTGGGTACAAGATGGAAACCCGCAAATAATCTCTATGGGATTCTCCCTATGATCGTCGGCTCTCTCTATGTAACAGCCGGGGCACTGATCATTGGCGTACCGATTGGAATATTGACAGCAGTGTTCATGGCAAGGTTTGCTCCGAAAAGTATCTATCGGCCTATGAAGGCTGCGGTTCATCTGATGGCGGGGATCCCGTCAGTTGTGTACGGTTTTTTCGGATTGGTAGTCTTAGTGCCTTTCATTCGGGAAACCTTTGGCGAGGGCGGGATGAGTGTCCTTACCGCTTCCGTCCTGTTGGGGCTGATGATCTTACCTACCATTATCAGCGTTTCGGAAGCTTCGATCCAGGCTGTCCCGGAAAGCTACTATGAGGGCGGGCTTGCTCTTGGAGCTTCCCATGAAAGAAGCGTATTCTTTACAGTTCTCCCCGCGGCGAAAAGCGGAATCTTTGCCGGGGTTGTATTGGGGATTGGGCGGGCAGTCGGTGAAACAATGGCGGTTATGATGGTTGCCGGAAATCAACCGGCCATTCCGGACAGTATGCTTTCCGGCGTTCGGACACTGACCACAAACATTGTATTGGAAATGGGATATTCTACGGATTTACACCGTGAAGCGTTAATTGGTACGGCTGTTGTCCTGTTTGTTTTCATTCTCATTATCAATCTGTCCCTCTCCCTGTGGGGAAGGAGGGTGAAATAAATGGTTGGAAAATTGAAACGGAAATGGTGCGCATACAGACGCGACCCTAAATCTTTTGTTCTCTTTCTTTCTGTATGCCTTGCAGCATTGATTACAATGCTTGCGCTTATTTTTATTATTGCATACATATTGATAAAAGGGATTCCAAATTTAACGCTGGATTTATTTGACAGCAAATATACAACAGAAAATGTGTCCCTGCTTCCGGCACTTATCAATACACTGTTCATTATGCTGCTTTCCCTGCTGTTTGCGGTTCCCGTAGGAATTGGTGCTGCAATTTATCTGACAGAATACGCAAGACGGGGAAATAAGCTGGTTCATATCGTAGGTATTACCGCTGAAACATTGTCCGGGATTCCGTCAATCGTTTATGGGCTGTTCGGTTCCCTTTTCTTCGTGAAATATCTTGGGCTGGGGTTGTCTTTGCTGTCCGGGGCTTTGACATTAAGCATTATGATTTTGCCGCTTATTATGCGGACAACAGAAGAAGCCTTGCGAAGCGTTCCCGACAGTTACCGCGAGGGCAGCTTCGGGCTTGGAGCCGGAAAGCTACGAACCGTATTCTCTATTGTCCTGCCCTGCGCCGTTCCGGGTATCTTGTCCGGCGTTATTCTTGGAATCGGGCGTATCGTCGGGGAATCGGCGGCACTGATCTTTACTTCCGGAACCGTTGCAGAAATAGCAACAAGTATTTTTTCGTCGGCAAGAACTTTATCCGTCCATATGTATTCTATTTCGGGTGAGGGACTGTATATCAAGCAGACTTACGCAACTGCGGTTGTATTATTGGTTGTTGTCATTCTGATAAATGCACTTTCTGGGTTTGTGGCAAAAAAGATAGGAGGTAAAAACACAGATGGATAAAATCGTGGTTGAGGATTTGGATTTATTCTACGGAAACTTTCAAGCCTTGAAAAAAATAAATGTGGCGTTTAAGGAACACGAAATTACCGCGCTGATCGGACCGTCGGGCTGCGGTAAATCGACATTATTAAAAACATTGAACCGAATGAATGACTTGGTGGAGGGCTGCCACATCAAAGGGACTATCCGTTTAGACGGTGAAGATATTTATGGAAATATGGATATTAACCTACTGCGTAAACGTGTGGGAATGGTATTTCAAAAACCGAATCCGTTCCCTATGAGCATTTATGACAATGTTGCCTTTGGAGCAAGGACGCATGGTATCCGTTCTAAAGCTGCGCTGGACGAAATTGTAGAGCGTTCCTTAAAAGGGGCGGCAATTTGGGACGAGGTAAAAGACAGGCTGAAAAAATCTGCGCTTGGTATGTCGGGCGGTCAACAGCAGCGTCTTTGCATTGCCCGCGCTTTGGCAGTGGAGCCGGAAGTTTTGTTGATGGACGAACCGACTAGCGCACTTGACCCTATTTCTACGGCAAAGGTAGAGGAACTTGCCGCAGAATTAAAAAAGGACTATACCATTGTCATTGTGACACATAATATGCAGCAAGCACTCCGAATTTCCGACAGGACAGCGTTTTTCCTGCTTGGGGAAATGGTGGAGTTTGGAGAAACAGAAAAATTATTCTCCATGCCGCAGGACAAGCGGACAGAGGATTATATTACGGGGAGGTTTGGATAATGCGCCTAAAATTTGATGAACAGTTAGATTTATTAAATAAAGAGTTGATTACAATGGGGGCTTTTTGTGAAAATGCGATTGCTATGTCCGCAAAAGCTCTGACAGAGGGGAATCCCGCGCTTGCAAAGGCTGTTCCCGATCTCTCTGTTCAGATAGACCACAAGGAGCGCGAAATTGAAACTATGTGTCTAAAGCTACTCTTACAGCAGCAGCCCGTGGCAAAAGATTTGAGGGTTGTATCGTCCGCGCTGAAAATGGTGACAGATATGGCAAGAATCGGAGATCAATCCGCAGACATAGCGGAAATTATCACATTAGCCAATATCCACGCCACCGACGACACACAAGTTATCCATGATATGTCGGTTGCTGTCATTAAAATGGTAACGGACAGTATTGACGCTTTTGTGAAAAAGGATATGCAGATGGCGAAAGCCGTGATAGATTATGATGATGTGGTGGATTCCTTTTTCGATAAGGTGAAGAAAATGCTGATTGAACTTTTCAGCAAGCCCGAAACAGACGGTGAGTATGCCATAGACCTGTTAATGATTGCAAAATATTTTGAACGTATCGGAGATCATGCGGTCAATATTGCAAAATGGGTTCTGTTCTCAATCACAGGGAACAAAGAGGGGTGAACATACCGCCATTGATGAAATATAGGTAATATGGTATGATTGAGTTCGGAATATTGCCACAGGAAAGAAAGGAGCAGATTTACATGATTTATTGTGTTGAGGACGACAGCTCTATCCGTGATCTGATGATATACACATTAAATTCTGCCGGATTTGAAGCAAAAGGTTTTGACGGCGCGGACACCCTTTTTGACGCTTTGCAGACAGAAAAACCCCAGCTTATTATGCTTGATATAATGCTTCCCGGCGAAGATGGCATTTCCATATTGAAAAAGCTGCGTATGCAGGGGACGACAGAGGATATTCCTGTTATTATGGCAACAGCCAAAGGAACCGAATACGACAAAGTAACCGGGCTTGACTTGGGAGCTGATGATTACCTTGCAAAGCCGTTTGGCATGATGGAAATGATTTCCCGTGTGAAAGCGGTATTGCGCCGTACAAGCCCGAAAGAAGAAACAAAAAAGCTAAAAATTGGAAATTTAGAATTGAATTTGGAAACATATATTGTACTTGTAAACAACGAACGGGTTCAGTTGACACTGAAAGAACATAAGCTGCTCCATACTTTTATGGAAAACCCCGGACGGGTGTTTACACGCGATCAGCTTCTTGAAATGATATGGGGCATTGACTACATAGGAGAAACCCGAACCGTAGATGTTCACATTGGAACACTCCGAACAAAATTAGGCGAATGTGGGAGCTATATTGAAACGGTACGGGGAGTTGGGTATCGAATGGAGGGGGAAGTATGACGAAACGAATTTTTCGTTCAATCTGCCTTGTCGCATTGACTGTTTTTCTTGCGTCTGTTGTCCTGTTCATGGGTGTTCTGTATGAATACTTTTCAAATGTTGAACAGACACAGCTAAAAATGCAGACAACCCTTGCCGCACAGGGCGTTACAAATGAGGGCATTGATTATTTCCATGATTTGAAAGTGAAAAATTATCGTATATCATGGATTGATACAGAGGGAAATGTTATTTTTGATAGTGCGTCTGATACTGCGGAAATGGAAAATCATTTAGAGCGGGAAGAAGTGCGGGAAGCCCTTTCTTCGGGCTATGGTGAAAGTAAACGGTATTCTGCTACTTTGATGGAGCGTTCGTTTTATTCCGCGCAGAAACTTGATGATGGCACTGTATTACGGCTTTCCATATCTCAAAATTCTATTTTGACGCTCCTTTTAGGTATGACACAGCCGATTTGCATTATATTTGTGATCGCGCTGATTCTTTCCATTGTTTTAGCTATTCAAGTTTCAAAAAAAATAGTAAAGCCATTAAATGAAATTGATCTTGATAATCCGTTGTCAAATGAGGGCTATGATGAGCTTTCCCCTTTTTTACGGCGTATTGACAGCCAGCAAAGACAGCTACGGGGGCAGAAAGCCGAGCTTCTCCAAAAAGAGAATGAATTAAATACGATTATCGGCAGCATGAATGAGGGCATGATTCTCCTAAATCAAAAAGGGAAAATTATCAGTATAAACCCTGCGGCAAGAAAACTGTTGGACGCTGGCACAGACTGTATCGGTTCTGATATGCTGTCCTTATGCCGTAATCTTGAATTGCAGGAAATCCTTACGAAAGCCTTGCACGGAGAACGGGGCGAAAACATTATCCGGCTACATGGAGAAAGCTATCAAATTGACGCTGACCCGATCACTTCTGAAAACATTGTGAAAGGAGCCGCGCTTTTCTTTTTCAATGTGACAGAAAAAGAAAAAGCGGAACAGATACGGCGCGAATTTACCGCTAATGTGTCCCATGAATTAAAAACCCCGCTTCACTCCATTTCCGGGTATGCGGAGCTTTTGAAAAACGATATGGTAAAGGAGAATGATAAAATACCCTTTGCCGGAAAGATTTATGATGAAGCCGGACGAATGATACGGCTTGTGGAGGACATTATCAGTCTTTCGCACCTTGACGAAGGTGCGGACGATATGCAGAGAGAAAATATCGACCTATACACATTGGCAGAAAAGGCGGTACAGAGCTTAGAGCCACAGGCAGATACCGTATGTGTTGCATTGGAGCTTTCCGGCGTTCCGGCTCCCCTTAACGGCATACCACAGCTTTTATACAGTGTGATTTATAATCTTTGTGACAATGCGATTAAGTATAACCATGAAAACGGAAAAGTAATGGTGAACATACAGAATGAAAACGGCATGGTAGTTTTATCAGTGGAGGACACGGGGATAGGAATTGCACCCGAACATCAAGAGCGGATTTTTGAGCGTTTCTATCGTGTTGATAAGAGCCATTCTAAGGCAGTAGGGGGAACCGGGCTTGGGCTTTCTATTGTGAAACACGCCGCTAAAATCCATAATGCTAAAGTTGATGTAAAAAGTCATGTCGGAAAAGGCACGACGGTTATTGTAACATTTCCAAAATGAAACATTAAATTGTATAACCATTTTTCAAAAAAGCTGCATACGGCAGCTTTTTTGTTTTACATGGATTTTACAATTTCAAGATATTGGATTTGATGTTGACTTGATAATATCTAAATAAAACAAAAGAAATGGAAATACCTGCCAATGCGGGAAAAGACAAAAACCGCTGACAGGTAGGATTTTTGCGTTCATTTTCAAGAATCAACATAATCGGTGGTTTTGAAAAATCAAAGCCGCCGTTTCTTTTTTATCTTCTCAAGGAATGACGCGGTTTCACTGTTAAAAGCGGCGGCTAAAGGAGGTAGCCGCCATGAAGCACATACCCTATCGACAAAATCCGACGGTCATTGACATATCAAAAAAAGCCCGTCCACCGCCGGGGGAAATTCTACCCATGAATACGAACTCTCTAATCAACTGAATACTGCTTACAATTCCTCTACGTCCGTCTGCAACTTTGTAGACGGGCGTTTTGTGTTCCCCCGGCAAAATTTTTTCAAAAAGTTTGCAAAATCACCGCCTATTCGGGGGTGCGCGGTTTTGAGGGTTTATGAAAGGGGACATCAGAAAAAATCACCCGCTTTCGCGGCTGCGAAAGGAGGTGAGAACATGAATGAACCGAACCGTACCCAATGGCAAATCCGTTGTGCTTTTAATGGCTTTTGCAAACAGGCATTGAAGCGCGAAGCAATGAACGCCCACAGGGACACAAAGCGGCAGCAGTCAAGGGAAGTAACATTCTCCGATCTGTCACCACTGGAAGAAAGCTAGCTTGTTACCTACAACAGATATTTTGCAGATGATGAAGCTGAACAGTCTTTCATTATTGCGGGAAAAGAGATAACCGCAAAGCTGCTTGCCGAAGCCCTGCGGAGCTTGCCGGAAGAAAAGCGCGAAACTATCCTGCTGTATTATTTCTTCGATATGAGCGAAACCGAGATTTCAAGGCTCTGCAACATTCCGAGGACAACAGTGAAGTATCGCCGCAACAGCTCTTTTGAGCTACTAAAACGCTATTTGGAGGAACGCGCCTATGACTGCACAGACTGGTAACAATGAAAATGCCGAACGCGGCTTGTTACCCTACCCGGTAATCATAGCCGCAACAAAGGGCGACCCGGAAGCTATGGCGATTGTCGTCAAGCACTACGAAAGCTACATAACGTCCCTGTCTATGCGCAAGCTCTACGACGAGCGGGGAAATGTATATTGGGGCATAGACGAGGACATACGCGACCGTTTACGGTCACGGCTTATGCGGGCTGTCCTTTCATTCGAGGTTTAAGCTGATTTAGGACAGGCAGCGTCCCCCTTTCCGCTGCCCGCCCCCCAGCAGAACCTTTCCAGCACCTTGACAAAGAAAGCGGCGCAAGATAACGGCGGCGCAGCATAGGGCAGATCGGATACGTCCCTTTTGCGCCGAGCCATACGGCGGGTGCGCCATGACACTATCCCGGCGGGGTTTTCTTTTCCCTGCCGGGACAGCCGAGCGACCAACACCGAGCCGGGGAGCAAGTTTAGCAGCTTGCGGGCGACGAAAGCGCAGAATATATAATGATACTCCCTTACCGCCACAGTCCGAGCGTTCAAAGCGTCACAGGCAATGGGTAGGGCTGCATGAGAACCATGCAGGGGTGAAACTCCCGTGAGGTTACGCTATTAACCGTCCGATCACAGCCCCTTTTTTCACCATTAACCATTTACCCATTTTTGAAAGGGGGATTTATAGAATGAGCAATGCTGATGTGCCTATTTGGGAAAAGTACACGCTTACCATTGAGGAAGCGTCAAAATATTTCCGCATTGGGGAAAACAAGCTGCGGAAACTTGCAGAGGAAAACCCTACGGCGGGCTGGGTAATCTTGAACGGCAACCGTATTCAGATCAAGAGGAAACAGTTTGAAAAAATCATTGACACGCTGGACGCAATTTAGCGAAAAAGATAGTGAAAAGGAGCCTTGAATGTGCTATAATAGATATAGGCATATCAAGGCTCTTTCCGACACGGAAAGGAGCAAAAACAATGTCGGAGAAAAGACGTGATAATAGAAACCGCATTTTGCGTTCGGGAGAGAGCCAGAGAAAAGACGGGAGATATGCTTACAAATATACCGATACTTTTGGTAAAGTGCAATTTGTCTATGCGTGGAAGTTAGTACCTACGGACAAGACCCCAGCCGGGAAGCGTGACGACATATCCCTTAGAGAAAAGGAAAAAGAGATACAGAAAGACCTTGACGACGGGATAGACACAATCGGAAAGAAAATGACCGTCTGCGAGCTTTACGCAAAGCAGAACCGCCACCGGGGGAACGTAAGGCACAACACCACAAAGGGGCGCGAACGGCTGATGAAGCTGCTGGAAGCGGATAAACTTGGTTCCTGCCCCATTGACAGTGTGAAGCTGTCCGACGCGAAAGAATGGGCGTTGCGCATGAAAGAAAAGGGAATATCTTATAAGACCATAAGCAATGACAAGCGTTCTCTGAAAGCTGCTTTTTACACAGCGATACAGGACGACTGTATAAGGAAGAACCCCTTTGACTTCCAGCTAAACACCGTGATCGAGGACGACACAGAGCCGAAAGTACCCCTCACAGGAGAACAGGAAGAAAGCCTTTTATCCTTTATGCAGAGTGATAGCGTCTATCAGAAATACCGTGACGAGGTTATCATACTGCTGGGGACGGGGCTTAGGATTTCCGAACTCTGCGGACTGACTGAAACCGACCTTGACTTTGAAAACCGGGTAATCAATGTAGACCACCAGCTTTTACGGAGCGCGGAAACAGGCTACTACATAGAGAAGCCCAAAACACAGAGCGGTATCAGACAAATCCCAATGAGTGAAAAAGTGTATGAAGCGTTGGGGCGCGTGTTGGAGAACCGCAAAGGAACGAAACTGATCACCGTTGACGGTTACAGCAGTTTCCTTTTCCTCAACCGGGACGGTTGCCCGAAAACGAATGTGAACTATGCTACCATGTTCCGGGGGCTTGCGAAGAAGTACAACAAGTGCCATGAGGAAGCCTTACCCAAAGTAATGACACCCCACACCCTGCGCCATACATTCTGCACCAACTTAGCCAATGCGGGCATGAACCCGAAAGCGTTACAGTATATCATGGGACATTCCAACATCACCATGACGCTGAACTATTACGCACACGCAACTTTCGCTTCCGCAAAGGCTGAAATGGAAAGGCTGATCGCAGCATAGCCGCAGACGGATTTACTACTTCTTTTACTACCACCCAGAGGGAAAACCTAAGAAGTTTTAAGGGTATATAAGAACTTCTCCCCATATCTAAAATGCCGGGAAAGCCCGAAAATACGGGCTATACCGACATATAAGAACTTCTAAAGAGATAATCTAAATTCACCATAAATTTTCACTGAATAATTAAGCATCTTTCTCCTCCCTAAATATAAATTCCACTACTCCATGTCTAATATAATCTTTGTGGCTTTGCGATCCCGAATCATTTCAACAACTCTTTGAATCTCGGTATAAGGCATAATGTGGCTGTAGAAATCAGAAGGAACTAATTTCCCTTCCTGGATCAAACGGACAATCTCATCGTGAACGCGGTGCTCATCCTCCGGCCAGGTAAGCAGATGAAGTGAGGTATTGTTCTTCATATCAAAGAGATTCAAATTGGCTGTCTCTTTTGGCAACACACCATAGACGCAGAGCTTTCCATCATTTTTCAAGTACTGGAACCCTTCTTTTATGACAGACATACTTCCCACCGCATCAATCACCATATCAAATTTCTGTCCGTGAAGCGCCTCTTTCATTTCCTGTTTCTTTGTATTAATGATCAAATCCACTGCAGCATACGCTTGAATATCTTTCAATTTTTCGTCGTGATGTCCTGCACAGCAGACCTTGTTGGCGCCCAGCAATTTTGCAAAGAAAGAAAGACCTTTTGCGATACCTCAAAAGTTAATATCATTACTGCGTCTGCATAAATCTTACTCTCTTTCCACGCTCAAAGGTGCCTGCATGATTTCCAAAAGAATCTACTGTCGGTGCCACAATAATAATACTTTTATCACTTCCATCTTTTACATGTAAATGGATCTCAGATCCCATTAGTTCTGAAAGTTCCACCTCTGCTTCTATGGCTTCCTCATCCTGGCTCAGACTGATATGGGTAGGCCGCACCCCGACTGTTACTGTCTGCTCCCGGACTTTTTTCTCCTGCAAAGTCTTTTGTCTTTCCTCTGGAAGCTTCACTTTCATTCCCAATGCTTCCATATAATAGGTATCCTGTTCAACTATCAGCTTTGAACCGTCGAAGAAATTCATCTGTGGAGTTCCAATAAATCCTGCCACAAAGATATTTGCCGGTTTGTCAAATGCCTCTTGGGGCGTTGCAATCTGCTGAGTTTCCCCGTCTTTCATAATCACAATCCGATCTCCCAGTGTCATGGCCTCCGTCTGATCATGGGTGACATAGATAAAGGTGGCATCAATCTTTTGGCGAAGCTTTATGATCTCAGCCCTCATTTGATTTCTTAGCTTTGCATCCAGATTTGACAAGGGCTCGTCCATCAAGAGAACTTTGGGGTCCCGCACAATCGCGCGGCCAATGGCAACTCTTTGTCTTTGTCCTCCTGACAAGGCTTTGGGTTTACGCTCCAGAAAGGCTTCAATGTCTAAGATGCGGGCTGCTTCCATCACCTTTTCTCTTATTTGTTCTTTTGGCATTTTTCTCAGTTTCAGAGGAAATGCATATTGTATACGGTCATATGAGGATAAAGGGCATAGCTTTGGAACACCATTGCAATGTCCCGGTCTTTCGGCTCCATATCATTCACCTGTTTTCCGTCAATCAGCAGTTCTCCCCCTGAGATATCCTCCAGCCCTGGCACCATACGCAGGGTTGTTGACTTTCCACAGCCAGAAGGCCCCACAAGTACTACAAATTCCCTGTCCTCAATATGTAGATTAAAATCCTTTACTGCAAAATGATTGGGGGGATCTTGGGTGTTCTTTTTCTTTTTTGTGTTGGCATACGTTTTTTCAATATGATTGAATGTCACTGTTGCCATGGTTATCCTCTCCTTTCTTGCAAATCAATTACAAAAACGCACAAAATATAAAACAGCAGATAAGCTGTATATTTTGTGCGTCCCTGTCTTTTTACCTGAAAGATTTTCTCTGCGTTCACAAAGCTTGCCTCATTGGTGCTCTTTTAAGCTTTCCAGGGTATTGTCCAAATTCAGTCCTTTTGCCTGAGAGTTTATCGCGACTTCACCTTCGGCGTCATCTTTTTCTGATGAACTCTCCTAAATTCTTCATCCAATAATATTTATAGTTTTTTATGATTTTGTAGAAGTTTCTATGTTTTATTGGTATTTAATTCTATATTATGTAAAATTTATTATATTATTTTAATATTTATTAACAAAATAATATAGTTTTCATTTCCTGTCAAGTTAGTTTTGGGCACAAAAAATAAGCCTGCCTTGCTACTTACCAAATCAAACAGACTTATATTATTTGTTAAAACCGATTAATCTTTCTTTCTCATCCTCACTACTTCTCCCCCCAAAACAGCCGCCGATAACGTGTAATACTGCGAAACTGTTCTTCAAAGTAGGAGTTGATTTCTGCCCCCAGCAAAATAATATACATACAGAAATAAAGCCAGAGCATGACTAGTATAATCGTAGTCAGGCTCCCATACATATTATCAAGACCCGGAGAATAATTCACATACAGGGAAAATCCAATGGAAAAGAGATACCAGCACACAGAAGAAAATACAGCTCCTGGCGCCTGACTGTACATTTTTGCCTTTCGGTTGGGGACAAACTTATACAGGGACATAAAAAACAAGGTCAAAAAGCCAATGGCCACCACATCCTTTAAACGCATGATCATACCTGTGATCACCGCAAGAAAAGGAAGGTATTCCATAGCTGCATGGTGAATGGAATTGCCAAAGACGAGAGCCACAAGAGACAGAATAATGGAGATCACAAATATAATAGTATAAATCGCAGAGCGAAACCGCAGAATGATATAATGCCTGTTCTCCTCCACATCATAGATAGAATTCATTCCACGCATCAGAGCCAAAAAACCTTTTCCCGCAGACCAGGCAGCCATAATAGCAGAAAGGGAGAGGGTGACAGCCGTCTTGCTATACACCTCATTGATGATTCCAATGACAAAGGCATCCATACTGCTGGGCAGAATGACCTGTACAGCAGACATGAGATCTGCTTTTGTCAACGTAGTATATTGTATCAGTGTAAGCAGAAGAAGCATAAATGGAATAAAAGAAAGCATAATAAAATATGCGGACTGAGCTGCATAGGCTCCCACATGATCTTCCTGCATTGATTTTAAAAATCCTCGTATTAACTTCACTGACTTACTTAACAAAATCATAGAATACCTTATTTCTAGTTGTGATTTTTTTATTCTATCACAAACTACCAATATCCGTCAAATCCACGTCTGTGTAGAAGAAAGACAGAATTTCTTCACTGGTCTTTCCCTGCTTTGCCATTCCGTTAGCTCCATTTTGGCTCATTCCCACACCGTGGCCGTATCCTCCACCCTGAAATATGTAATCTGTCAATTCACCCTCTTCATTGAAAACTGGTGTAATTGTCATATATGCACTGGGCAAAAGTGTTCCCCCTATCACAGTACTCTCATCCTTTCGGGTGATCGTAGAGCCTTTTACATTGAGCAAGGCTCGCACATTGTACTCTGTCTCTACCTGAATGGTCCGCTTACTTCCTTTAATGCGTACCTTCTGAATAGCTCCACCTTCATTTCTCTCCAAAATTTCCAGTTCTCGTATGGTTCCTATGGTTTTAAGCTGTCTACTGTAATAGTTTCTCCCCCTTTTCGTAAGGATTGCCTCTGGGTTTGCCTTACAACGTGCCTCTAAAGCCTCATTCAGATTGTCAGACAAAGTCTCAATATCCACCTTTGTTTCCCAGCGGTACCAGCTTACATCCCCATCATAACAGCTTTCGTCAGTCTGAGATATAAAATCAGCGAAAACCTCTTCCTCTGTCATTTCCAATATCTCACCAGACTCATTCACCGTTTTCCCAGTTAAATAAGGCGTCTGTTCCACAGAACCCTGTTGCCATATCTCTTCGTTTCCTGTATATCCACAGGATGTGGAAAAATAATAGGCCGTAATGGGAACTCCTTCATAGGTAAGAATCTTATCTTGCGTGTCTGCCACTGCCTGAGTGGTACTGTCTGCCCAACCAGAATTATTATATACCTGATAACGCCCACTATCATCTACATGAGCCTCATATTCTGGATACCCATAGCTTTGCATATGCTTGTAAGCATATGTTCTGGCGCAAATCGCCTGAGCTTTTAAGGCTTCTATCTCATAGCCTGAAGGCATTTCGCTTGGTACCACATACTTCAGATAATCTTCCAAAGGCAGATCATTCACAAGTACAAAACCTTCCTCACTGTTCCAGACTTCTAACGTTCCTTCATAAACCGGAGTCCCATAATTGCGCTGTAAAGATTCCAATGTGAATCTTCCCTCTTCCTCTGAATTTTCCGGTTCCAATATTAAGCAGACGGGTGTATCTTCTAAAGTCTCTCCATTCAGAAGCACCCCCTCTTCCCCACGGGTAAAAGTAAGCTCTTGACCACTTCCATAGACTTCTTTGTCTTCACGTCCTTTTACTACCAATTCACAGTCAGATAGAATCTTCACCTCATGATGGTATTCAGAAGCAAAACCCTCTGTCTTTAATAGAACCCGAATTCGACCATTGTAGGCAGGAACTTTAATTTCTGGTTCTTCTCCCTTAACCTCCTCTGGCGGATTTTCCGGCTTTTGAACTTCTTCTTCCTGCCCCGTTTCCTTTTCCTCTTGCACTGGTCCTTTCTCCTCTTTTTTTACACGAACCAGCAGCAAAGCTAAAATGAGAATACCTATTGCCAGCAAATACAATTTCATTTTTATAAGCGGGTCCATCCGTCTTCTCATTTTCTTATCCTCACTTTTTAAGCTGCCTGTTTCAGATTAAATACTTACCTCTATCATCACTACTTTATTCCAAGTGGGGTGGTTTCAGAACAAGTTGTCAGAGATTCCAGAACTTTCCCTTAACATGAAAAAGCAGCCGACATGCAGCTGCTTTTTATCTGTAGTATACCCAAAATGCCGTTTCCGCGATTTTGACGCCTAGCCAAAGCTAGGTGGGTAACCTCAACAGCCCTTCTGCCTTCCACTGCAAACGGAGGCTTGACATCCAGACTGAGATATTGGAATCCCATGAACGTAAATGTAGGTTCAAAATAGCGGTTTCACGAACACCCCAGGAATTACTCGCTTCTTTATCTTTTGTTATTATACTTCATTCTATACCTTTTGGCAACTAGAAAATATAAGATGGAAAAGATAACCTAATATTAATTCATCTTATGAAACAATTCTTTATTTTGCAGATAAAGCTGCGAATAGATCTCTCGATACAAGGTCTCGTATTTCTTTGTATTTTCCAGATTTGGCCTGATGATCAAATGTTCTTTCTGAATCATAGCTTCACAGGCACTCTCAAGATCTTGAAATGCTCCACACCCAACGGACGCTACAATCGCAGCCCCCAGGCAGGCCTGCTCAGAAATATTTGAAACTTCTATTTCTCTTCCATAAATATCTGCCTGCATCTGCGCCCAGACAGGATTCTTCACCCCGCCCCCCGCACATATAAGCTGTCCACTTTCTCCATACATTTGATTCATAATCTCAATACTATTTTTCATAGCAAAGCTGACGCCTTCCATAATTGCCCTGGCAAAGTGCTCTTTGCTGTGGCTCATACTCATTCCCACAAACATTCCTCTAGTCTCTGAATCCAGATATGGGGTTCTCTCTCCTCCCATACAGGGAAAAAATACAAGCCCTTCACATCCGGGTTTCACATGGCTTGCCATCTCGCTCAATTCATCATAAGAGCTATTTTCTGCAAAATTTCTGCGAAACCAGTTTAATGTGGATCCTGCGTGCAAGACTGCTCCCAGGCCATACCAGGTATGAGGATTCACATGGCGGAACGTATGCGTATTCATATGTGGATTGGGCACTGGTTTATGATTGATGTTCAGCACCTGACCGCTTGTCCCGATGGTCGCTGTCATGGTTCCCGGCTGAAAGACTCCGTTTCCAAGGGAGTGCATAGCCTGATCTGCCCCGCCATATACAACTATCGTTTCTGGGGACAGACCTGTAAGCTCAACTACTTCTGGACATACTGCTCCTGCCACATCATAAGAATCATGAATTTCTTCGGGTACAAGTTCCATATGGAGCCTCAAGGTCTCAAAAATTTCTTTTGACCAGTTTTCATGCATCATATCATACAAAAGGGTTCCCGATGCATCTGTATGCTCTGAGCCAATTTTTCCTGTAAGCCGGTAACGTATATAGTCTTTTGGACAGATAATCTTTTTTATATTGCGAAAGATATCTGGCTCATACTTTTTGATCCAGCAGAGAGATACCAATTGGAACCCAGGAAATATAGGATTCATTACAATATCTGTAAGTCTTGTCCCGTTAAATAGGTCCATCAATTCTTCTGCGATATCTTTTGCCCGTACATCACAGTGCAAAATCGCTTTTCGAACTACTTCTCCCTCTTGATCAAGTGGCACCAGCCCATGCATCTGGCCGGAAAGACCAATTGCACAAATTTCTTTGGGGGATATTTTCAAATTCGCAAGATTTTTTTGGATTGTTGTCACCACTGCATCCCACCAGATTTCAGGATTCTGCTCTGCATATCCTGGTTTTTTTGCGTCAGGATTGTAATCTTTTGATGACAACGAAACCATATTCCCTGCCTTATCAAATATTGCTGTTTTTGCACTTGATGTTCCAATATCAATACCCATAAAATACATAAATTTACTCTTTCCCCATTTCTCCTCTATGTTATGATCAGTAATATCCCATAAGACAAATTTTCCTATGATAAGAAAACGCTGCCAACATCTCTTATGATTGTTGACAGCGTTTTTCTATCTTACTTTCTTAAATTGCTATCCTAAATTATGATAACTCACTTACAACCTTCTTGATTGCCTCAAGAGCCTCATCTGGCAGTTTGTCATAACCGTCCTTAGCTGTTGCAAACTTCTCAACTGCATCTACACGATTCTCCATAGCGTTCTTCAGCTGAGCCTTGTAATCTGCATCGTTCAGATCCGGGATAAAGCCTTCCCAATCCATAATCTCGATGTCTGAGAATGGTCCCCATGCCTTGAACTCTGCTCTCTTCTCTACAATAGCTTCCAGAATTCCAAGGGTATCAGACGGTTTTACCTTTTTGCCCATGAAATCGCCTGTGTTGATGATATAGCAGTCTACGTTCTTCTCCTCAACCAGCTTTTTGAACTTCTCATAGTCATGTGCCAGAGGATAAGTACGGAATGGATTTGCATAAGGTACGATACGAAGTGCGTTTAAGTCTGTTCCAGCTTTTACACGCTCTGCAGTAGAAGTCTTGGTAGCCAGTGTAGCACCCATCACAGATGCAAGGGCAGAACCTTTCAGTTTCACTACTGGTGGAATTGTAGGATCCTTCATAATCCAGAAGATGGAATTTACTGGGGCACCGATTCTGTCTACACGGTTTGGAGACCACAGTTTAGACTTGATAGCACGTCCGTTACCATTACGGATATCTTCTGTAACGAGCTGAACTTTTCCCTCATCATCTAAGGTGGCAGAGCAGTTCTGAGCTGTCAGCAAGTACTTATTGTCTGGGCAGCCTGTGGGGTAATCTGCTGTCTTGTCAAAGTAGGTAGGCTCAAGAGCAATAGATGCACAAGTATCCGTATTAATGATAAATGCATCGTCATGAAGAACAGTAACGCCATATTTTCCGTCATGCTTTGCATGTGTCAGAGTGGATTTTCCGGATCCAGACAGACCGAATACGGAAGCAACATATTTTGAACCATCAGAAAGTGTATACTCTTTCTGTCCACCGTGACAGGATGCATAGCCATTGCGGTTAGCGATAGCCCATGCCATGGTCAGAGTGCCCTTCTTGTGCTCTCCGAAGTATCTCATACCTAAGATACAAGCGCAGTTCTGATTGGTATCAAAATAGCAGAGTGTCAGAGGATCACTTAAACAACTATAGTCTACATCTGGACGATTGCCTGGTGTCCACTGCGGATCGGAGAAGATATAGATATCTGGCTCTTTTCCATCGCCAACTGGTTTGGAATTCTTATACATCTTTACATACTCATCAGACATATACTGGAAATTCAACATCCAGTTGTACATTACATTCTCTTCTCCTTCTGGAATCAGGAGGTGAGCCTTAACCATAAACTCTGGATCTAAGCCCACAAATACTTCTGCGTGGTACATAGTTTTCCAGCGAGACTCATAGATAGCGTCCATAGCTACTTTGTCAAGCTTCTTCTCATCTACGCCTGGCTCTCCTTTGATACGGCGTGCCACAGCATAACGGCCTGTAACCGCACCATCATTAAACAGAAGTACTTTTGCATCTTTCTCAAGACCAAACTCTTCTCCTCTATAAACTGGCATATCGGTAATGATTGTTCCCGGTGAATTCTTAGCTAATTCATATGCTTCCTTTAAAGTGTTAACCTTTACTACGTTGTTTCCGTAAAATGCTCCCTCAATGATAGCTCTGGTTGTGGAAAATCCTACTTTTCCTACACCGATTTCACTGAGTGGATAATAAGCCTTGGTTGACATTACAAATCCTCCTCTTTTTTTCTCAAAGTTTTATTTATTATCTCATTTTGATAAATAAATGTCAAGCCGACAAAATGTTAAAAAAATATGTTAGAATCGCACTTTTTATATACAAATATTAAATAAGTGTTAATTTTTTTTCTTTTTTTCCATTTCTCAATCGTTTTATGATATGATAAGATTTAAATTGACTTTTTGACTTACCAACACTTAACACTACTATTAAGGAAAGGAGCTAATACTTATGCATACTAACACTTTTTCAGAAATCACTCCTGAGATCCTGAATCTTGCCAAGTTAAGCGAACAGGCGAGCCAAATCGACCCCGAACTTTACAGAAAATATGACGTCAAACGAGGTCTCCGTGATATCAGCGGAAAAGGAGTCCTGACTGGCTTAACCGAGATCGGGGAGATTCGTTCTTATACCATCGTGGATGATGAAATGGTCCCCTGTGAAGGAAAACTTTTTTATAGAGGTATGGATATTGAGGAGCTGGTACATGGTTTTGTTTCAGAAAATCGATTTGGTTTTGAGGAGATCACCTATCTTCTGCTTTTCGGAGAATTGCCGGACAAAGCACAGCTTGAGATGTTTTCTGGGCTTCTGGCCTCTTATCACTCACTTCCCACTCACTTTGTCAGAGATATTATTATGAAAGCTCCCAGCAAAGATATGATGAATACTCTGGCAAGAAGTGTACTGACCCTTTATTCCTATGACAATCGGGCAGATGACACCTCTCTTCCCAATGTACTTCGCCAGTCCCTTCAATTGATTGCGCTTTTCCCCATTCTGGCTGTCTATGCTTATCAGGCCTACAGCCACTACCATGATGGAAAGAGTCTGTATATTCACGCGCCACAAAATGAGCTGTCTACCGCAGAAAATATTCTCTATACGCTCCGGCCAGATAGTTCCTATACAGAGCTGGAAGCCAAAATCCTTGATATTGCTCTGGTTCTTCATATGGAGCATGGCGGCGGAAATAACTCTACTTTTACCACCCATGTAGTTTCTTCCTCTGGCACAGATACTTATTCCTCAGTTGCTGCCTCTCTAGGCTCTCTCAAAGGGCCAAAGCATGGCGGCGCAAACATAAAAGTAGTACGCATGTTTGAGGATATGAAAAAAGAAATCAAAGACTGGACAGACGAGGAGGAGGTTCGTACTTATTTAAAGGCGCTTTTGAATCGGGACGCTTTTGATCATGCCGGTCTGATCTATGGAATGGGACACGCTGTTTACTCCCTGTCGGATCCACGTGCCAATATTTTCAAATCTTTCGTAGAGAGTCTTTCCAGAGAAAAGGGGCGTATGGAGGAGTTCCAGCTCTACTCCATGGTGGAAAATTTAGCCCCACAAGTGATTGCAGAAGAACGTCAAATCTATAAGGGCGTCAGCGCTAATGTAGACTTCTACAGCGGCTTTGTCTACAGTATGCTGGATCTGCCTTTGGAACTCTACACTCCTATCTTTGCCATGGCCCGTATCGTAGGCTGGAGTGCTCACCGCATTGAGGAGTTGGCCAATAATGGCAAGATCATTCGTCCTGCATATAAGAATGTAGCTAAGAAACGAAAATATGTGAAATTGAATAAGAGATAAATGGAAAATAGGGGAATTTCCCCTATTTTCCGTTCAGAACATATTATGCTTTCCATACCGCTTTAAGAATAGAACCAATTTTAGGCGTTGTTCCGTAAAGCAATACACCAACACGATATATTTTTGCTGCAATAAATCCAATGCCAACAGTGGAGGCAATCAAAACAGCGATTGAAATAACAATCTCATACCAAGCAACCGTACTCATACAAATTCTTGTGAACATTGCCATTGGCGAAGTAAACGGAATATATGAGCAAACCATCATCAATGTATTGTCAACATTTCCATTAGCCATTGAGAACATTACTACCAAAAATGCAATGATAAACAAGAATGTTATCGGCATTACAGAAGTATTGATATCTTCGAGCTTTGATGCAGTCGAGCCGATCGCACCGTACAAAAATGCATAAATGAGAAAGCCAAGCACAAAGAAAACAAGCATATATACAAACAGTTCAACAGGAATATTGAAGATAGATTCAATAATCATATTTCCACCCCAAGCATTCTTGTTAAGATTGTAGAACACAAGAGCCGTGCCGAAAACTGCTATAAGTTGAACAAGCCCCGCAATGCAGGAAGCTAATACTTTGCCGAACATCATACTGGTGGGCTTAGCACTTGTAATAAGAACCTCCATTGCTCTTGAGCTTTTTTCTGTTGCAACATTGGTTGCCACCATCTGACCATATAACAAAATAACCATATACAGAGCAAAAATCATAATGTATGTATAAAAGAAGTTCTGCATTTGATCCTTGCCAAGCGTTGTGGTTTCACTTTCAATCTGCACAGACATAATTTCTTCAGCCTGTTCGTGGGACATTCCATTCTCAACCATAGCTGTTACTCTGTAAACTTCTTGCAGTACCGTATCAGCAATTGTTGTATTGGAGTCATGCATAGAAAGGTTGTTTACATAGTAAGTGTAGGAGAAAGCACTGTTTATTGCAAAAGCACATTCTGCATTTCCACTGGTAATTTGGTCCTTTACATCATTCAGTGTACAGTCTGCAATTTTTACATTATAATCAGAAAATGCATTATCAAAATATTGTTTTACCAGAGATGAAAGTTCATCGTTTTCGGCATATACCAGCATAATGGGAAGCTTGTCCACATCCGTAGCTGCATCATCGGATTTGAACATTTCCATAATATTTGGGATAAACATAGCGATGGCAATGGCAACTACAAGAAATGCGGTTATACCCACAAACACTTTATTTTTCAAGTATCCGCTAAGTTCAAATTTAAGTATTTTCCCAAATTGCTTCATTTCCCTACCTCCTTACACCTGTTCGCCAGCATATTCTACAAAAATATCATTGAGCGAAGGTTCAAACACTTTAATCTCATCAATATCGTAGTTATCAACAAGGCGTTTCATCACTGTTTGTTTTTCGGCAGGGCTTTCAAGTTGAATCATCAGTGCCCCATTGTCAGTTACAGTACAAGTCGAACTGAAGTCATCTTGTATTTTTTGAGGTTTTACCGTGCTGACAACCAAACGGTCGCGCACATAATTCCGTTTAATATCGTGTAAATCACCGTAAAGAGCCACCTTGCCTGCGTTGATAATTGCAATACTGTCGCAAAATTCTTCTATGTAACTCATTTGATGGCTCGAAAACAGAACAATTTTACCTTGTACAATCTGCTCTTTTACTACATCTTTCAACAACATAGCATTTACAGGATCAAGACCTGAAAACGGTTCATCGAGTATTATTATCTGTGGGTCATGAGCAAGAGCCGTAACCAGTTGTATTTTCTGCTGGTTTCCTTTTGAAAGTGTATCAAGGCGTTTGTTGCGATGCTCACTCATTCCAAGTCTTTCGAGCCAAGAATCAACGGATTTAACTGCTGATTTATGGCTCATTCCTTTGAGTTCCGCAAAGTAGACCAATTGATCGACAATTAATTTTTTGGGATATAGCCCTCTTTCCTCTGGAAGATATCCAAATCCGATTTTATCGTAATCAATTGGTTTTCCGTTAATTAAAACTTCACCGCTGTTTGCAGGAAACACATCCATAAGAATACGGATCGTCGTTGTCTTGCCAGCACCATTTCTTCCAAGCAAACCAAACGCCTTGCCGCTTTCAGCAGAAAAAGAAACACCCCTGAGAACTTCTTTTTCGCCAAAAGATTTATCAATGTTTTTTAATTCAAGTCTCATAATTAGCCCAACTTTCAATCAAAAGTGTGTAAAATCATCGCTTACATCATTATCTTCACAAGCTTTGGCCGATACCCTTCTTCTTTCAGATGGCTGACAATCCGGTTCTTATGTTCTGTTCCAAATGCTTCTATGGTAATTCGCAGTTCCACACCCTCGTTTCGATTGGTGCTTACAAACTGATTGTGATCCAATTTAATTACGTTGCCCTGCTCATTGGCAATGAGCTGAGCGATCTTCACCAGTTCACCTGGCTTATCTGGCAGTAATACAGATACTGTAAAGATACGATCTCTCTGAATTAAGCCAAACTGAACCACAGAGGACATGGTAATGATATCCATATTTCCTCCGCTTAAGATGGATACAATCTTCTTTCCTTTCACATCCATGTGGCGCAGAGCCGCCACGGTCAAAAGCCCTGAGTTCTCCACTACCATCTTATGATTTTCAACAATATCCAGGAAGGCTACAATCAACTCATCATCGGGGACTGTGATAATATCATCCAGGTTCTTCTGTACATAGGGGAAGATCTTTTCTCCTGGTGTCTTGACTGCTGTGCCGTCTGCAATGGTGTTAACAGAGGGAAGTGTGGTTACTTTACCATTTTTCAGGGAAACCTGCATACAGTTGGCCCCGGCAGGTTCCACTCCAATCACTTTAATGTTGGGATTCAACATCTTTGCCAGCGTGGATACGCCTGTGCACAATCCGCCACCTCCAATAGGAACGAGAATATAGTCTACCAGAGGCAGCTCTTTGACTATTTCCATGGCAATGGTACCCTGGCCTGTAGCCACAGCCGGATCATCAAAAGGATGAATAAAAGTATAGCCTTCCTTTTCTGCCAGTTCATAAGCATGGGCGCAGGCCTCATCATAGACATCTCCATACAGAACCACCTCTGCCCCATAACTCTTGGTACGGTTGACCTTCATCAAAGGGGTCGTCGTAGGCATCACAATCACTGCCTTTACTCCATATGCCTTCGCTGCATAGGCCACACCCTGAGCATGGTTGCCCGCAGAGGCTGTGATAAGACCTTTTTCTCTCTCTTCATCTGTCAGGGTGCTGATCTTATAATAAGCGCCACGGATTTTATAAGCTCCAGTCACCTGCATGTTTTCTGGCTTTAAGTATACTTTGTTGCCTGTCTGATCACTAAAGTACTCACTGTACAGCAATTTTGTCTCAATAGCAACGTTTTTTACCACTTCTGAAGCTTCTTCAAATTTCTCTAATGTCAACATTTTTTTCTCCTCTTATGCCTTAGAAACCTTCTCTATTTTCATGTACCTGAACTGGTATGGAATAAAGCATTTACAAATTCATCCGCATCAAACTTCTGTAAATCATCAATGCTCTCACCCACTCCAATATACTTCACCGGAATTCCTAACTCTGCCTGAATGGCCACAGCAATGCCTCCCTTGGCTGTTCCGTCCAGCTTAGTCAGGACAATTCCTGTAATGTCTACAACTTCTTTAAACTGTCTGGCCTGGGCCAGAGCGTTCTGACCTGTGGTTCCATCCAGAACTACAAGGGTCTCCCGGTAGGCGTCAGGATATTCCCGGTCAATGATGCGATTGATCTTGCGCAACTCTTCCATCAAGTTTTTCTTATTGTGAAGCCGTCCCGCCGTGTCGCAGAGGAGTACATCTGCTTTTCTAGCCTTTGCCGCGCACACAGCATCATAGACTACAGATGCCGGATCCGCCCCTTCGCATCCACTGATAATATCTACGCCAGCCCGGTTGGCCCACTCTGTCAATTGCTCCCCGGCGGCTGCCCGAAAGGTATCTGCCGCTGCCAGAATTACTTTCTTTCCCTGATCTTTCAGCTTTCCGGCCAGCTTGCCCACAGAGGTGGTCTTACCCACTCCATTTACGCCTATCATGAGAACCACAGACTTTTCCTTTTCAAACCGGTAAGCCACTTCTCCAACCTGCATTTGTTCCTTTATACCAGAAATCAAAAGTTCCTTACACTGGGAAGGATCTTTTAATTTTTGTTCCTTTACCTTTGCCTTCAAATCCTCAAGAATGGCATTGGTGGCATTGATTCCTATATCGCCCATGATTAGGATTTCTTCTATCTCTTCGTAAAATTCATCATCAATGGCAGAAAAGCCATTAAAAATGCTATCCATACTAGCCACAATATTGGCTCTGGTTTTGGCCAGGCCTGACACCAGCCTTCCAAAAAATCCTTTTCTGTCTTCTGACACTGTTACTCCTCCTATTTAAAGTACCGCTACGGCTTTCCAGCACACAGAGTCTGTCTCAAATACCGCTACGTCCCCTATCTATAAGTCTAATTGCTCCTCAATCAGGTTTACAGATACCAGGGCGGACACGCCTTTTTCCTGCATGGTAATTCCGTACAGACGATCGGCGGCCTCCATAGTACCTTTCCTATGAGTAATAATAATAAACTGTGTGTTTTTTGTCAACTTGTGAAGATATTTTGAGAATCGTCCCACATTGGAATCGTCCAATGCCGCCTCGATCTCATCCAGCAGGCAGAAGGGCGATGGCTTCAAGTTCTGAATAGCAAATAACAAGGAGATGGCTGTAAGGGCTTTCTCTCCGCCGGAAAGCTGCATCATATTCTGAAGCTTCTTTCCTGGGGGTTGAGCAATGATTCGGATGCCTGCTTCCAGAATGTCTTCTTCCTCATTGAGCTCCAAAGTTCCCTTTCCGCCTCCGAACAGCTCCTTAAATGCCTTGTCAAATTCTGTGCGGATACGTTCAAACTGCTCCTGAAACTGCTTTCTCATTCCCGCATCCAACTCATTTATAATTCCAAGAAGCGTCTCCTCCGCCGTCACCAGATCGTTTCTCTGATTATTCATAAACTCGTAGCGCTCAGAGACATTCTTGTAGTCCTCAATGGCATTTACATTCACATCCCCCAACTTTCGAATCTCATCTTTTAAACCAGAGATCTGCTTTTTCAAGAGATTTTGATCCTGATACTCCTCATTTCGCATAGAAAGAGCTGTGTTGTAGGTCAGTTCATACTCTTCCCACATATAATCTGCCTGGGAATCCGCCGTCTCCTCCAGCTTTTCTCTTTGGCTGTTCAACCGAAAGACTTCTTTATCCAGGCGCCCCTTCTGTTCTGCCAGTTCTTCCTGCCTTGCAAAAAACTTCTTCTGCTCACTTAAGAAAGCTTCCCGCTTTGTCGTAAGCTCCTGGATCTTTTGTTCCAGGGCACTTCCCTGGGTCGCGAGCTTCTCAATCTGTTCTGTCAGAGCTAAAATACCTGCTTCTTTCCCTTTGACATCTTGTTCTCCCTGAAGAACATTCGCATTTAGCTCTTTTTCTTCTATCTGAATACGTGCCAGCTCTCTGTCAATGCGGGCAATGTTTTCATTGGAAAACTCTATTTTCTGAGTGAGATTCGCTATCTCCAAACGAATCTTTTCACATTCCCGTACATAGCTGTCCTCTTTGTCACGCAGTTCTTCTAACTCCTGCTGTGCATTCAGAGTACTCTCCTCATACTCTTTTTCCTGGGATTCAGAAGAAGCCAGCTCCTGCTGGATCGTTTCACGGCTCTCGCGAATGTCTGAAAACTGTTCCTCAAGCTGGGCAAGCTCTGTCTGTAATCCCTGGTACTCTGTATCTATCTCTGTAAGCTTTTTCTTTGCCTGATCTACATTCAGTGTGGCTGTGTTCTGAAGAAGATAAAGTTCCTGCAAACGATTGTTTAACTCCTCTGCCTCTCCACGACAACGTCGGCGCAGATCCTTTACAGTCTCTATCTGATTCCTGGCTCCCTGCAATTCCTGTTCTAAGCGGCTTACATTTTCCTCTAACTCTTCTAGTTCCCTTCGTCTTCCCAGAAGATTGCTAGAATTGCGAAAAGCTCCTCCTGTCATGGAGCCTCCCGGACTTAAGTATTCGCCCTCTAAAGTGACAATATGTAAGGAATGTCCATATTTTTTAGCAATGTATATGGCAGCATCTATCTCTTTTACCACCAGTGTACGCCCAAGAAGATAGGTGACGATCCCTTCATACTGTTTTTCCGTATTGACCAGGCTGCTGGCAAGGCCAATGGCTCCCTCCTCTGATAAAACTTCTGTTCTTGAGAATGAATTGCGGTTTCCCACACTGGTCAGAGGAAGAAAGGTGGCACGCCCAAACTTGTTTTTCTTCAGGTAAGCAATCATTTCTTTGGCTGTCGTCTCATTGTCTGTGACAATATTTCGGATACTTCCTCCCAGGGCTGTCTCCACAGCCACCTCATATCTTTGATCTACTTTAATGAGATCCGCTACTACGCCATAGATCCCCGGATTCTTATCACGGCACTCCATAACCTTTCGGATACTGTTGCCGTAGCCGTCATACCGCTCAGCCATATTTCTAAGAGATTCCAGCTTGGATGCCTCCCTGTGAAAGGCTGTCTGGCCAATCTCTAACTGTTCATTCAGTCTGCCAAGCTGCCTGCGCAGCCCTTCGATCTCCTCCTCTTTTTCCCGGTGGGAGTCGACAAGCCCCAAAATCTGTGAATCAAGCTCATCTAAGCTTTTCTGGCAATTCTCATAGAGTGTCTTTTGCTCTGCCTCACTACTTTTAGCTATGAGAAGCTTCTGATTTAATTCTGCCTTTCGGATCTGAGCCTGTTCCTGCATGGCGTCATAACGCTGCAGCCTTCCTTTGGTGGAAGCCCTCTCGTTTAAGAGGCTGATAATGATATTCTTGTGCCGCTCCACACGGCTGCTCAGATCGTCCATACCCTCTCTAAGATGGCTTAAACGCTCTTCTGCTTCTCTGGATGCAGAAGCAATTTGTTTTCTCTGTATCTCTAACTGCTCCTGATCTTTTGCCAGATTTTCTCTGGCTTCTTTTTTCTCTGATACTTCTGCGCCAATGGAATCAAGGCGTCCTTGCAAATGTTCCCCATTCACCTGAACAGAGTGTATCTGTTCTTTTAGAATCTCAATCTGACCCTCCAATTGTTGGCGATTGAGCCCTGCCTGAGAGCAGGATTCCTTTGTCTCGTCCAGATCTGTATTTAGCTCTTCCAGATCTGTTTCCACCTTTGCATACTCTTGCTTAATCCCCTCGTAGGCTTTTTCAGTCTCGCAAAGCTCCGCCTGGGCATCTAAGGCTTTTTTCTCCACCTCACTTAACTGCTCCTTAAGGCGGGTTGTCTCTAAAAGAAACATATTCACATCATATACTTTTAATGTCTCTTTTTTCTTTAAGTACTGCTTTGCCACCTCCGACTGACGCTCCAGGGGGCCAAGTTGCTTTTCAAGCTCCGCCAAAATATCGTTGATGCGCAAAATATTCTGTTTTTCATCTTCTAACTTCTTTTGGGCTGTGTTCTTTCTCCTCTTAAACTTCACAATTCCAGTGGCTTCGTCAAAAAGTTCACGAGATTCTTCTGGCTTTGTGCTCAAGATCCGGTCAATCTGGCCTTGGCCAATAATAGAATATCCCTCTTTGCCAATACCTGTGTCATAGAATAGCTCATTAATATCTTTTAACCGGCAAGTAGTTCCGTTCAATAAATATTCACTCTCACCGGAGCGATACAGGCGGCGTGACACGGTCACTTCTTCATAATCGATGGGAAGCTGATGATCAGAATTATCCAGGGTAATAGCCACATAGGCATAGCTTAAGGGCCTGCGGTTCTCAGTACCTGAAAAGATCACATCCTGCATGCTTCCTCCACGAAGCTGTTTTACCCTCTGCTCTCCCAGTACCCAGCGCACAGCATCAGCCACATTGCTCTTACCACTGCCATTTGGCCCTACAATTCCTGTGATTCCATTGTGAAAATCAAATACAATTTTATTTGCAAAGGACTTAAAGCCCTGTACTTCAATACTTTTTAAATACATTCTTTACTCCATGATCCCTTTTTCCGTCTGTCTACCAAGGCATAGTAGGCTGCTTCCTGCTCTGCTGCTTTTTTCGTCCGTCCACTGCCTGTCCCAATGACAATTTCTCCCAGATATGCCTCAACTGTAAATCGCTTATTGTGATCCGGTCCTTCCTCTTTCACCAGCTTATAATGAAGCTCTCCTTCTGTCTCTCCCTGAATCGTCTCCTGGAGGATAGTCTTGCTATCATAAAAGAGTTTTTTGTGTTCTATATCATTCAAAATAAAATTTTTTACAAATTCTTTTGCATTAGCAAAACCACCATCCAGATAAATGGCGCCTAAAAGTGCCTCCATGGCATCGGATGTGACAGAATCCCGTTCTCTGCCCCCAGTTAACTCCTCGCCTTTTCCCAAAAACAGCCACTTTCCCAGCCCAAGCTCTCTGGCACAGAGTGCAAGAGTCTGTTCGCACACAATGCTGGCTCTCGTGCGGGTCGCCTCTCCTTCAGGCATTTTGGGATAATTTTTATACAAAAATTCACTGGTAGCCAGTTCCAGGACTGCATCCCCTAAAAACTCCAGCCGTTCGTTGTTCTTAAGCCTGTCCCAATGGTGCTCATTGGCATAAGAACTGTGACACAGAGCCTGTTTTAGTAAACTCTTGTCTTGAAACTGATACCCTATTTTTTTCTCTAATCCTTCCAGCTTCATTCTATTCTCCTATTTGAAGATACATACCGAAGGGGCTTTACAGCCCCTTTCTTCATGAGTGTGTAACTCTATACGGTATGCTTTTATGTCTGGTCATATCAGCCGATTGCCTTCTTGATCTCCTCAACTGCATCCCCTACAGATACAAGCTTTTCCACTTCTTCCTGTTCAATCTCGATCTCAAACTCCTCCTCGATTCCCATAAGAATCTGCGCTACATCCAGGGAATCTGCTCCCAGATCATCTGCAAAAGTAGTCTCCATGGTAATCTCATTTTCATCTACATTCATGACCTCCGCAATAATCCCTGCCAGTTTTTCAAATTCCATCTGTTTACCCTTCCTCTCTTAAAATATTCTCTTTAATCTTATCATTAATCCTCTGTTCCTTAAATGTAACACATTGGATAATGGAATTCTTCACTTCCTGAGCTTTCGAGCTGCCATGAGTCTTAACTACAAGTCCCTTAAGCCCAAGCAGCGGCGCCCCGCCATATTCAGAAGCGTCAAAAGATTTTAATGTCTCTTTCAGGGCTGGCTTTACTAAGAGTGCTCCAATCTTGCTGCGCAGGGAACTCATCATTCCACCTTTGATCTTGCTGATCAGAACGGCTCCCACACCCTCATATAACTTCAGGATCACATTTCCCACAAAAGCTTCACAAACAATCACATCCGCCTGTCCGTGGGGGATTTCTCTGGACTCAATACTCCCAATAAAATTGATATCTTTACATTCTTTCAACAGTGGAAATGTAGCCTTCACCAACTCATTTCCCTTTTCCTCTTCCGCGCCGATATTTACAATCGCCACTCTGGGATTTTTAATTCCTACTATATGCTCCATATAGATGGAACCCATTTTTGCAAACTGTACCAAATGGGAGGGACGGGCATCCACATTGGCGCCGCAATCAATCAACAGGGAGACGCCCTTCTCTGTGGGAATCAAAGGCGCCAGTGGTGGCCGTTCCACTCCCTTGATGCGCCCCACTAACAGTTGGCCTCCTGCCAGCACAGCTCCTGAACTTCCCGCAGAGACGAAAGCATCTGCTGTGCCATTTTTCACAAGCTTCAAAGCGACTACGATGGAAGAATCCTTCTTCTGTCGGATGGCTGCCACGGGTGGCTCTGCTGTCTCGATCACTTCAGTCGCTCCCACTACTTCTATCTGTGCTTCTTTATAAGTATAAGCCTTTAATTTTTCCCGAACCAGTTCCTCATTTCCCACAAGAAATACTTTGATGTCCTCCCGTAAGCCTACGGCTTCCACTACACCTTTGATCACTTCATCTGGTGCATTATCACCGCCCATTGCGTCTACCGCAACCTTGATCATTTCCTGCATGAATTTTCCTCCTAGCTTTCTCAGGGCAGACAAATCCTCCTGTCTGCTAAGTTCTTTATCATCATACTAAATATCATATAAGAAATCAACCTCTTTCTTACTCTCCCGTATCTCTCTTTTACTATCCTTGTTTTCCGAAGAAAGCCACTGCAATAGCACCTGGGCCGATATGCGTGCCAATAGTGCTGCCTATACAATAAGAAGGCACTTCTTCTACTTTATCTCGCCAGAGAGAAGCGCTGTCGTGTAAGTACTTTTGTAGCAGACTATCCTCTAAACCAGAATAGGCAGTCACATAGGGCATGTCAAAATCAATGCCGCCAGATTTACCGATAAGCTGCATCAAAAAGTTGTTGCCCTTTTTAGATCCCATAGCCTTTCCAATCATTTTTACTTCCCCATCTACAATGGAAATCACAGGCTTGATCTGTAAAATAGCTCCTGAAACTGCTGTGACTGCTGAGATCCTGCCACCTTTCTGAAGATATTCCAAGGTTCCAAGAAGAGCCATCAGCTTAATATGATGGCGGGCCTCCTCCAGTTTTTCTGCAAGAGCCTGGGCCGAAATCCCTTCTTTTACAAGAGCGATTGCATGTTGTACCAGAACGCGCTCTCCAATAGATGCATTGAGGCTGTCCACCACAAATACTTTTCCCTTAAAGTTTTGAGCCGCCTGTACTGCACTGGCATAAGTTCCTGAGAGTTTGGAAGAAATAGTAATCGCCACTACTTCACTTCCGTCCTCAGTAAGGGAGGAAAAGCACTCTTCAAACTGAAACATATTAATTTGGCTCGTTTTTGGCAATTCACTGCTCTCAATCAATTTTTCAAAAAATTGTTTGCGAGTCAAATCTACCCCATCAGAATATGTATCCTCTCCAAACTGTATGGACATGGGTATCATATGGATTCCCAGCTCTTTTGCCTCGGTGATATCAATATCGGAAGCTGAATCTACTACTAGTTTAATTGACATGAAATGTAATCCTCCTGATTTTTCTTTTATTTATTTTTTATATTCTATCACTATATAATAAGGATTTCATATAGGTTTCCATATAGTCAAAGTCTGGCATACCATCCTTATTTTGTGGCAATTTGATTATTGTTTCTTTCATTTTTTCCAAAGTCCACTTTCTTCCATAGCTAAAGCGATATTTATTTGCTTTTATGACTGTTGCAAGAAACAATGCATTATATTTATTCATTATCCAAAAATCTTTTGCATACAAAATGTTTACATCATCAGAGGCCCAAAAAGGTTCTGCTTGGTAAAAAGTCTCCCCAACGCTTCCATTATAATTGACAGTAATACAATTGGGTTCCCACAACTTACTTGCTGATATCTTTTGTCTCACCCCATTATTACTTCCAATTGCTCCCAAAAAATTGTTATTTCCCTCTATCATATCTGCTTTTGTAAGGCGTTTCCCTTTTTTAATACTAAATAAATCCTCAAGCTTGTATTCTCCCCATTCAGAGACAAAAATTTGTAAATTTGATTTCTTTTCTATGGCAGTTATAATAGGTTTGTAATGTAAAGATTTTATATATTTTTCTATAAAATCCCAATTTGGTTCCTGATTAAAATCTGCTGGCAGTGCAATTTCCATATTCATATATTGGCTTGCTTTCACTTTTCGGCCATAGTTAAATCTATACATATTTGCCAGAAGGATTGTGCGAAGAAATAAATAGTGGTAGATATTTGCATCCTTTTTGTGAAGAATTAAGGCTTTTGCCGAATCTCCCACAACACACTTTCCCGGCTGGAATGATACAAAGCCAGCGCTTCCAGAACGTGCCACTGTGAGACATGGTCCTGTGATAATTTTATATTTCATCTCCCTGCAATATTGTTCATCTATCAAACCCATACAGCCATTATTTTCAGAACTGCTTTGGACCGCAACAAGTTGCCCTGGATTGTCTTTTATTTCCTGCTCTGTAATCCCTTTTCCATTTATAAATGGTTTAAATATATCAGAAACTTTATATTTACTCCACTTATCTGCATCAAGGTTCATAAATACTTCCCTCCTTAACCAAATAAGCAAGATAATCATTAAGTGTAGCCTGGAAATCATCAGATGTCAATTTTGTGTAATCTGTCTGCATATACGCTTCGCATAACCATTCATCTTCATAATTTACGCAATGCCTAGCTGACAAGCCATCCTTCACATCTCTATTTCTATATAAATTTAACCACTCCTTTTCTATCTCTTTCCATTTTCCAAAAGCATCTATCCTGCCCAATTTTTTCCGTTTTACAAACCCATCATCTTTACAGTATCCAAAGAATGTTTCCTGCTTTGGATTATGGGGTGTATGCGCTTCCCAAACCATAACACAAACATTCGTAGCAGTAGGATAAAAAATATCATCTGGCATAGAAAAAACAGCTTTTAATGTATTTTTCTTCATTAACCGTTCCCTGACTTCTTTAAACTTTGTACCTATTGCACAGCTCATAGGAACAACTACCACACCTGTGCCTCCCACAGCAAGTATATCCAGCAAATGTTCAACAAATTCCAGCTCAGAAACATCTTTTTGAGAATATGGAGGATTGATCAAACCGATATTTATATTTTTTTCTTTTAATTCTTTTGAAATGTCTTTATGGAAACAATCTCCTTTATAAATATTTGATTTTCCATCTTTACGAATAATCATATTTGCGATTGCTAGTGTATAAAGTCCGTCATCAAATTCTACACCATATAATCCAGTATTGCGAATATTTTCAACTTCTTTTGGGTTTGCATCCTTAAACATTTTGCTCATTGCTGTTACTAAAAATGAACCTGAGCCGCAACAGATATCCACAACCCGGCTGTTCTTATTTACTTCTGCCAAATCACACATAAATTCCGTTAAGTGCTGAGGGGTTAAAACAATCCCCAATCCGCTTCCATCACCACCGGAGTATTTGATAAATTCATGATAAAATACCCCCAGCGCATCTACTGTACTGTCTGCGTAATCCATCATTGGTTTGATTTTCATTTCCATTTGCTCAATATACCAGGTTATTGATTTTGAATGGCCTAAAGGAATTTCTGAAAACTTTGTATTCTCTTGTAAGGTACAAAAAACCTGCTTTATGTAACTAATTCTGCTATTTTTTATATCACTTTCTTTCAGAACATTTCCAATAGCATTTTCAATATTTTGCATTACAGATTTATAGGATGTCAATACAGAATAATTTTTTGAAAAGTCCTTATCATTTAATGCAATTAAAATTCCTGCAATAAAAATTGGCTTATGCGCTTCTGTCACCTTGATTTCTCTAAGGGAGTTGTGCATATCAATTGCTGTATTTCTAATTTCATCTAATGAATACGCTTTTTTAAGGGTATTCCCTTTGATTAGCTCTATATAATTCAATGGCTCTAATATAATATCTTTCGCTTTCTTTAGTGTTATATAGGTATCTTGTCCCTTAATCCAATAAAAGGTGTCTACTTTCATATTTTGAGTATCTGTTCCACTGACAGCAAGCGCAATCACATTATATTCTTGTTTTAAGTATTTTGTATAATATAATACTCCATCTACCGCATAATAACTTGGTTTATCAAAATTTGTACTGGAATGTTTTTTCACGCTATTTTTACATTCTATAACCAAAATTGTATGGATATCATCATGAAAAGTTATGATATATTCAGGCTTTGCTTTCCCATTTCCTCTCTGCAAATAATCATCTAATTTACACTCTTTCGGTTTCCCTCCAGCTTGTTTAAGCAGTTTTTCAATTCTGTCAATTCCAGAAACATCTCCTTGAGGAAAAACATATCCAAAAAGATTTTCTCCTATTGAACATTTCATTTCTCTTAATGTTAAGCTTTCTGTATATTGTTCTACGGCCATAACATTTTCCTCCTGGTAAGGACTATACCATATTCTCATGTGGTTTTCTAGTTACGATGTGTAGTAGGTTGTAATTTGAAAAGTACAGGCACAACACCTTTTCAAAACATATGTTCTTATTTATCATATCATATTTCTATAGTATTTCAAGTAGATTATATGAACAAATATTTTTCTCTATAGGATCATTCGTTCCCAACTGTCCGCGAAAAGCTTGGGCAAGGATGGATTTCTTAAGCGTTTCCATTTGGGTTAAAATAATTTCTGTTATTCTTTTCGCCTGTTGCTCCCTGGAAAGAATCTGATCTAAAACATTTATTATTTCCTTTTGCTGTTTTATTGTATAATTCGGCACAGGTAAACTTTTTATGACTTTCTCATTCAAATTTTTCATAGTCGAGCCTACACTATGCTCTTCTAAATACTGTACTGCAGAATGACTTGCTATTATTTGTGAATAAAAAGATGCAATGTAACCTTTTTTTAGCCTAATAATTAAACTTCCTGTTCCACATAACCACCCAGCTTCTCTTTTTGTTACTGGAGCAGATCGACCCATTTCGCCACGCCGCCCCATAACAATATCATTTTCCTGCAATTTATAGCTTTGTAATTCTTTTGCCTTTTCTATTGTAATTGACACTTTATCTTCTGAAATAATTTTTTGGGCACAAATATGCTTTGGATTGATAACGGGAACACCATCTGATATATAGTCTTTTTTATGAAGTGCACTTCCAAAAGGTCCTATTTTGATAGCATCCACAATATTTTCTAATGGCACCGTCCCCTTATTCTTTATTCCAATCAATTCACCAGTAAAGGCTCTATATAGAATTGCCGCCTTCCGCCCCTCAAAACCATCACGCACTGACTGAATCTTTGCCTTTGCTTCCTCTAATTGGTTAAAAAGTTTTTCAATGCGTTCCACAATGCGTATTTGTTCTGGACATGGTGGAAGCGCTAAAGCATAATTGCCTAATATTTTTGTATTAATATTCGCAATATTTGTTGTTTGAGTAGATTCTCCCATAAATTTTCCAGTTAAAAATTGTAAGCGCAAATAATAAAATAAATACTTACTTAATACATGTTTTGCCCGAATAGTTAAAACAAATCCGCCAAAAGTCATAGGGAATGGAAGGGTATATACATAGGAGGTTTTTCCAACAAGCTCCCTTGAGTTAGCAGAGGACATAATAATATCATCTTTTCGAACTAGTTTTGCATCATTACCTTTCATATATTCCTTATTCACATAAATAAGATCTTCTATCTGTAAGTCGTTTTGAATATTCGCTGTTCTCAAACAAGCAATATTCTTCTTTGTTTCCTTATTCTCTTTTGCAGTCGCAGGAAACGTAATTCCCCTTTCAAATTCGCAGATACTTTTTAATTTTACCCAACACCAATTCCCAGGAATCTCATACGGTTGCTCTTCTTCTGGCACTAACGCAAGTTCCAACATTTCCTCCAAAGGAAGAGCTTTTTCCAACTTTTTCCCTCTAGCCATTAGCCCACCTCCGTCAGCGCTCTCAGTTCATTGATTACACTGTTCAGCAGATTTTGTGCTTCTTCTAGCTGTGTCAAAGCCTCTTCTGCGCTTTCCAGCGGATCCGGCAAGTCCTGATAGTCTAAAACGGAGTCATCACGAATCAAGCCCAAATCCAGACTATTGCCTGTCTCTTCTATCTGTTCTCTGGTAAAAACATTCCACCTTTCATCTGGTACATTACGGCGATCTTTCGCTTCATACCCTTTCTCAAACTCTGCAAAATGTTCTCTTTTTAATGGATTTGTCTTTCCAAAAGAGGGCATATTGGTGCGTAGATCATAGAACCAGACTTCTTTTGTATTGTCCTTATCTGTCTTTCCTCTTGTAAAAAACAGAACATTCGTCTTTACACCCTGTGCGTAGAAAATGCCTGTTGGCAGGCGAAGAATTGTATGGAGATTACATTTATCCATCAAATCCACACGAATCTTTTCGCCTTCGCCATCAGCAAACAGAACATTGTCAGGAAGAACCACAGCTGCACGCGCTTTTCCATCTGCTTTCAGGCTGCGATAAATATGTTGCAAAAAATTAAGTTGCTTGTTACTTGTAGAAAAGGTAAAGTCGTCTCGAGTTACACGTTCTCCTCCTTTTTTGGTACCAAAAGGCGGATTTGTTAGTATCAGATCATAGTCTTTCAAACCTTTTCCCATATTGGACAAGGTGTCACCCAACAGTATTTCTCCTTCCATATCGTGAAGCATAGCGTTCATCAGTGCCAGTCGGTGAGCATCGTGTACCAGCTCGCAACCAGTAAATGCCTCCTCACGCTCAAACTTTGCCAGATCCGCATCCAAATCCCAGAGATTATCTGTATGGTCACATACATACTGATGAGCTGCAATCATAAATCCAAAGGTTCCGCAAGCCGGATCGTTACACCGCTCTCCTGGTTGCGGTTTCATCAGATACGTCATAACATCAATCAACACACGGGGCGTAAAATACTGCCCTGCTCCAGATTTCTTTTCACTCGCATTTTTCTCCAATAATCCTTCATACAGATTTCCCAATCCTTCTTCTCTGGCGGAAAACCAGTCCAGGCCGTCAATCGTAGTAATGATCTTTTCCAGATTCTTTGGCTCATCAATATTTGTAGAGGCCCCCTGATAAATCTCCTGCACACGCCCAGTACAATTTTCTCCCAAGTTATTCAATAGTTCTTTATAAAAATTTTTCAGCTCCACTCCACTTTTACCCATAAGCTGATCCCAGCGATAGGTTTCAGGAATCTGACTTTCCCTGTCTGTCTCTTTTGCCATCTTTAGAAACAAAATGTACGTCAATTCCGTCACATACTGATGGTATGTAATACCATCATCACGCAAAACATTACATAGATTCCAAAGCTTAGATACAATTTCCTGTGTCGTCATCTTCTGTTCTCCTGCCTTCTCAAATTACGCTCGTCTGCCATCCTCATATAAGTACTCATTTAGTTCCAGTACAAGATTTTCCAGTTGATTCTGAAATACCTTATTCATTTTGACAAACCCACCCTGGGCTTTGAATCGTACATCCTCATCAAATACTGAAATATTCAGAACAGATTCTTCTATAAGATATTTTTCTATTCTCACCAACCAATTCAGCTCCTGCCTTGTAAAATTGTGAGCCTTCTTTAATTTATCTACAGCTCTTCGAATTCTAATCTCATGGCTAACAAGGGGAGAACCCAAGGCATATCTGCGTACCAGACTAATAATATCTGCTGTCATTTCTTCCTTTGTCATCTGGGAAATGGCTGTATTTAATTTCTGCTGTGTAAAGCCCTCTCTGTCCAAAGTTAATCGAAGAGATCTCAGGCCTTTTCTTGTAAGCTCCTTGGGGCTTGTACAGACAATGTTCAAAGCTGCAATTTCATTCATATTGTTTTTAATATAATCAGAAAATGCTTCCAGATAGTCCTCTGGCCTATTGCTGTCCCCATAACCCCTTTCATGAGAAATCAATGTATCCTCTGCGTCTGAAATTACAACAGGATGGGAGCCATTCGCTTTTGTTTCTTGCAGCATTTGGAACATTTCATAATAGTTTAAGAGCTGTTTTTTCGCCTCTTCAGGCCTTCTTTGCTCCATCTGTGCAATGAATTGTGAAGGATTAAGCCCGCCAGACATATCAATAAAATGTTCTTTTGTCTTTTCACTCATGCTGCGTTTTCTCCTTTGCAGCTTGGCAATAATCTGATTAATCTGATTCTGTATCTGGGTTTCGTTTTCCATCACTTCCAGCCCGTCTAAAAGTTGTGTAAATGTCACTGTGGGATTCGCCACAACAGGCTTCATCGTATTCACAGGCTCTAAGGCTTCGTAGACGCCTACAGGATCGTAAATTTCAAAATGTGTTTTATGAATCTCAGGACAGAGGCGTGTGGCGCGCCCTAACATCTGCTCAAACAAAATACGTGACTTTACACGCCTCATAAATACTAATGTCGTTATCTCCGGCACATCGATTCCTGTAGTCAAAAGATCTACCGTAACGGCTACACTAGGAAAGCGCTCATTTTTAAAACGCTTTACCGCCTCTAAGACCTTCTTTTTATTACCGCCGCCCACACTTCCTGTAATCTTCATAATAGCACCATTATCCACACCAGTCTTGCCATAGATTTCTTTTAGCAATTTTACAATTAAGTCTGCGTGGGAATCATCTACTGCATAGATTAATGTCTTTCCCTGTTCTTCTGGCACCTCAGGATCAATATCTTTTGCAATCTCTTCCAATACTGTCCTGTTAAAGTTTTCTGTAATCACCTGCCTGTTAAAAGTCTCAATCTCAAAATCCAGCTCGTCTTCCAGCAATTCACTGTCTGCAATCTCACCCGTTGCCGGATCATAGATTGTCACCTCATCACCTCTATAGTAATGGATTCCCTCAGATCTCAGCTTTGTAGTCAGCTCATGGGGCGCATCGTGGTCTACCAGATAACCTTCTATAACAGCCTCGCGATAAGTATATTTAAACACTGGTTGTCCAAAAATCTTAGTCGTCTGCAATGCTGGTGTAGCTGTCAAGGCAATTTTTACTGCATCAAAATACTCTATCACTGTGCGGTACTTGCTTTGATAATCCTTCTGATCCCGATAAAGCAGATCCGTTTCCCCCATATCCTTGTCCAAAATATAGCCTCTATGAGCTTCATCGCATATAATCAAATCATAATCTGTGACAGCTGGCATGTTCTCCTCTTCATTGTACAAAATCCGCTTTACCATACCCTGAACAGTAGCTATCTGAATACGTGTCTCCTTTTCTATTGTTTTATCTTCCAGGTCTTTTATACTATAAATATTATTTAATGTCATGAAAGCTTCCAGCTTTACTTCTTTAAATACATCCTCTGCCTGAGTACCTAGCGCTGTACGATCAACGAGAAACAATATTCTTCGAAAACGTTCTGTTTTCAGGAAACGATAAATCATACCCAAAATGGTTCTTGTCTTACCTGTCCCTGTTGCCATAGCCAATAGGATTTCCCGTTTTCCTTCTAATATTGCTTTCTCCGCCGCTTGTATAGCCCGAAGCTGATATTCACGCAGATTTAATCCATTTTTATCACAAAGGAGATCATAAGGCATCTTTTGAAGCCTCTGATTCCCAGTTTCCAAATCTTTTTCCAACAGCTCCATCATACCTACCGGACTCATCCAGCCATGGAGAGCCTTAGGTACATTCGAAGGATTACGCAAGTCTAAAAACCAGATTCCTGATTTTGTTTCGTACTGTCTTAGATAAGGCCTGCCATTGGTGGCAAATGTAAATGGCACTTTATAATCTCCCCATATACCTATCTGATAAATTTCATCCTCCTGACGAATATTTTTTGGATAGTCCTTTCCCTGGTAATCAATCACAGAAAGAATATCTTTGTGAACAGCTTTTGCCTCAATGACAGCAACCATCTTTGTCCCCACAAACAGGACATAATCTGCATACCCTTTTTTCCCAACACGTGAATTCGTAGGCCATTCGGCAATTGCCATATTATGTCCCTTCCTGGGCCGTACTCCCTTGGAATATCGAAGGGTCTGTGTATCAGCTTCCCAGCCCACCTTTCTAAGCTGTTCATCAATGAAAAGTCTCGTTTCTGCCTCTGATTTTTGACGTTGACTGGCAGCTGCACAGGCACGTTTTCTGCGTTCCTCTTTCCCTATATCAGGTGCATCTTCTGCTGCTTTCTTTGCCTGTCTTGTCAGCTTTTCTTCTTTTTCCTGTTCCTTCTCCCTGTCTATAGACGCGATTGCTATATTTTCTGCTGGCATGTGAAATTCATGATGCTCATATGTATCATCGCCATAAGTCATCATAAACCATTCACACAGATTGTATGCCATTTGGAGAAGTGCTTTCGCTTCTTCTATTGATTCGTAATTTTCATGCGCTGCAAGATTCCGTTTCTTTCTTAACTCATGAAGGATAGATACCAGATCTGGTGTGAGCAGTTCTTCCCTTTGAAGCCGACTGATTCGCCTGGCAGCAGTATTCTCTTCCGGCAAAGGAATGTGGTCATAGGTAAACATTAGATTCACAATCGTTTCTCCTATCATTCCCAACTTTATCAAACAATAATTAGAATCGGAATAGCAATATGCTTCTGCCAATTCACCAAACTTTGAAAGTACTGGAAATTTCTTTTCTAAAAATTCAAAATTCGACAACATGACCTCACTCCTTTACGTTCTTATTTTTCATTTTACCATATATTATTGGGGATGTTGTAAAAAAATGAAAATAGAGGAGAAAAATCAAAGATACTGCCGTCATTGAAGCAGAGGTTGTGGAACATTTACACAAAAAATAATATATAGTTACTTATATACCTTTTTAATACGGAAAGCAACTGATCTTTATTTGTTAAATCAATATAGTCATCTGGAAAATCAGGAATAAGCAGGAAAAACAAAAAAGTACACCTTATGAGGATAAAGATATAATCCTCATAAAGTGTACTTTATGTTGTCTATCAGTTTCTATTTTTATCGGGAAATACAGTAATCTATATGATCGGCCTCACCCTTCATGCCCCGCACAACCATGCTTGTGTTCCCCACAATGGTGGCTTCCACAAGAATGACCGTGATCATGTCCATGATGGTTGCAGTGTACATCTGGATTGAATTCCAGATTTCCGGCAATATAAGCCTTGATTGCATCATCTGCACTTCCTGACACTCCACCAAAAAGCTGTATACCCGCTTCTGCCAGAGCCATCTGTGCACCTCCGCCGATTCCTCCACAGATAAGGGCATCCACCCCTGCTTCTGTGAGAAACCCTGACAAAGCTCCATGGCCCTGTCCATTGGTATCCACAATTTTTTCTCCTACTATCTTTCCATCTTCTACATCATAGAGTTTAAACTGCTCCGTATGTCCAAAATGCTGAAAAATAGATCCATTTTCATAAGTTACTGCGATTCTCATATTGTCTGCTCCTTTCCTCTGTACAATCTGTCTTGGGACTGTACCCCCTGCTTTTTTGCAAGTTTTCTGGCAATAACGGAGGGCTGCACCATCACAGAGCCGATAATTTCCCCCTGCAATCAAAAGGGTCTTCCCATGCACAATACTGTCTGCTATCTTTCCTCTTGCAGCCTCATAGATTTCAGTCACCGTAGTCCTTGAAATATCCATCTGCTTTGCACACTGCTCATGGGTAAGCTTTTCCAGATCTACAAGGCGAATCACCTCATATTCATCTACTGTCAAAATAATCTGCTCCCCACAGGATATTCCCTGAGGTGTAAAGCTCTCATAAGCAGGCTCCATACAGATTCTCCTGCATTTGCTTGGTCGTGCCATACAGTCACTCCGTTTCATTTCCGTTATATGTCGAAAATATTATACCTCTATTTTAGAAAAGGTGCAAGATATTTTTGGCTTATTCCTCTGTAGCAATCCCCTTATACTCTGGCTCTGCGTCCAGGATCTCCATAAATTCTTCACCGGAAATCGTCTCCTTGTCATAAAGGAATTTGGCAATCTCATGGAGCTTAGACAAATTGTCGCTTAAAAGCTTCCTGGCTTTTTCATGCTGCTCCTTCACAACCTGTATCACTTTTTTGTCAATTAAGGTTGCTGTCTCATTGGAGCAGGCAAGAGAAGTGTCCCCGCCCAGATATTGATTATTCACTGTCTCCATGGCCACCATATCAAATTCTTCTGTCATACCAAAGCGTGCAACCATAGCCCTGGCAAGCTTCGTGGCCTGCTCAATATCATTGGAAGCTCCTGTAGTAATAGAGTGGAAGATCAATTCTTCCGCTACCCGTCCGCCAGTATAAGTCGCAATCTTATTCTCAAGCTCCTCACGCGTCATCAGATTGTGCTCCTCTTCTTCCACCTGCATGGTGTAGCCCAGAGCTCCCGAAGTACGGGGGATAATCGTAATCTTGTGCACAGGCGCCGAGTGATTCTGCAATGCTGCCACCAAAGCGTGTCCTACTTCATGATAAGCCACAATCAGCTTTTCTTTATCAGACAGTACCTTATTTTTCTTCTGGTATCCGGCAATCACTACCTCCACACTCTCTTCCAGGTCGCTTTGTATTACATATTTCCTTCCCTGACGCACAGCTCGCAGGGCGCCCTCATTGATCATATTTGCTAGCTCAGCGCCTGAGGCGCCTGCGGCCGCCCGGGCTATGGCATTAAAATCCACATCCTCCGCAAGCTTGATCTTTTTGGCATGTACTTTCAGAATATCTTCTCTGCCTTTCAGATCAGGAAGCTCTACCGGCACTCTCCGGTCAAACCGGCCAGGACGAAGTAATGCAGGATCCAGAGATTCCGGCCGGTTCGTGGCAGCCAGAATGATGACGCCCTTGCGCCCGTCAAAGCCGTCCATCTCAGTAAGAAGCTGGTTCAGAGTCTGCTCTCTCTCATCATTGCCTCCCACCCCTGCGCCATCACGTTTCTTGCCTATGGTATCAATCTCATCAATAAATACAATACAGGGAGCCTTTTCATTGGCCTGCTTAAAGAGATCACGCACTTTGGCTGCTCCCATACCTACGAACATCTCCACAAACTCTGAACCAGAAATGGAGAAGAAAGGAACCTCTGCTTCCCCGGCCACAGCCTTTGCAAGCAGCGTCTTTCCCGTTCCAGGAGGGCCTACAAGAAGGGCTCCCTTAGGCATAGAGGCGCCTATTTCCGTATATTTCTGTGGATTATGCAAGAAATCTACGATCTCTGTAAGAATCTCTTTTGCTTCATCCTCTCCTGCCACGTCAGTAAATTTGATCCCTGTGGTAGATTCTACATATATTTTCGCATTGCTCTTGCCGAAAGTCATGGCATTTCCCATGGCGCCACCCATGCGTTTCGTCATACTCCGCATAAAAAGCTGTCCGATGCCAATTAAAATAATAAAAGGCAGCAGAGAAATCAGAAAAGACATCCACCGGGAAGGTTCTTCCACGATCTCTGTTCCAAAAACAGCCCCTGCATCATGAAGACGATCCACCAGGCCAGGATCATAGAAGACACCTGTCTTATAGTAGTTTGTGGATTCTGCCGTATCAGAAAAGATAATCTGGTTATCTTCCACCTGAACTTCCTTGATCTGTTTTGCATCAATCATGTCCAGAAAAGTATCATAGCCCACCTGTGTCACCTTGGGAGATAGAGCCCTGGGGATAAACAGAGTATTTAATAGAACCATAATGAGCAAAACAGCCACATAATAAAACAGAAACGGTTTTTTTGAATTTTTAACTTCCTTCACTTTTATCTCCTTTTGTGTAACCCTTTTATCATATTTCCTGTTGTAAGATTTTGACTATAGGGAAGTCTATCATTTTCCTTCCAGTTAATCAATGAAAGAAGTATGAAACAATTCTTAAATTTTTATAATTTACAATGCAAAAAGGAAAAGCCGTCGTACAAGAGCAGAATTTTTATGCTCAAAACGGCGGCTTTGAAAGATCAGCAGGTTTACACGCTTTCCTGCCTGATACTATCAATAATATTTTCTCCTTTTAAACGGCTTCTCGCATACAGCATAGTAGCAAAAACTACTAAAAACACACTGGATACTGCAATGAGAATACTGGCAGCGGGGATATAAAAGTTTGTATCCATACTTCTGTGCACGACCCCGTATATCTGCCAGGTAATAAAGAGGGACACCGGCAATCCATATAGCAGAGCCTTGCTTCCATATAGAATACATTCATAGTTGAGCATCCGACGCATCCCCTTTGGCGTCATACCTACTGAGCTTAAAACTGCAAGCTCCTTCCGACGCAAAAGCACCCCAGTAGAAATAGTGTTAAAGACATTGGCTACAGCAATCAGAGAAATCAGCGTGATAAATCCATAGGTAAATACATCTACAGTCAACAGCATACTCCTATATGTTTGACGGCTTTCCGCCTCATCAATTACAAAAAAGTAACTGTCAAAGCTTCCGTCCAGAGAGAGAGTCTCCAGACGCTCTGCCACCTCTCTGTGATTCTCTGCCTGAATGTAGAGTTGCGCACCTTGCAGGCAGAAGTTCTCTTTTCCTGCCAGGCGTTCAAACATACCTTTTGATAGAATCACAGAAAATCCTCCTCCCCACTCAGCATAGAGATTCATAGGCGCCTTTTCGGCAAATGTCCCTATAGTTACTTTTATGGAACTCTGGAAATCCTCTCTCGACTGCTCCTCTCCCGTTTTCTCCTGGGTCTCTCTCATAGCTGTGTAGTCCGTAAGCAACATTTCAATGTCCTCTCCGGGAGTTTTAAGAATGTCATAGAGCCGAAAACGCTGTTCTTTCTGAATATATCCCTGAACCTGATTTAATGCAATCACTTTCTTCGTGTCAGATCCGAGATATTCTTCCTTAGGAAGTCCAAGTTCTTCCACATATTCTTCATAAGCCTTATCTTCCACAATCAGGATGCGGGAGTCATACAGCATTAGCTTTCCATCCTCCCGGTAAAGCTTTCCCAGACTTGTGTCTCTGTCTTCTGTATCTAATAAGGCTCTGTAATCTTCTGTAATCTGCTCTGGATCGAAAGGTACATCCATATTGACTCCCTGTATGGAAACCATTCGGTCAACGCCCTCTATATTTCGGACTCTTTCCTGTACCTTTTCCAGTTCTCCTTCTTTTTCTACATCCTCAATATACATAGAGATATCATTTTCCGGTGTCTCATGGACAGTAGTAATGCTGCTCCTAACATAGGAAGAAAAAGAGCTGGCCGAAATAAACAGCACAATGCTGATAAATAAAGAAAAGATTGTCGCACGATACTGTTTTTTATTTCGGCTGAAATGCTTTCGGGCAACCATTCCTTCCAGTCCGAAAAAGCGATAAGATAGCTTTCCCTTTCGTACAATTTTCTTGGGAACCCGGATATCTCCTGACTGGCGGATAGCTTCCATAGGCGATATCCTGGCTGCACGTCTGGAAGGAATCCAGGCGGAAATCAAAACTGTAATCAGCGCAGTGGCTCCGGCTATCAGGACTGCCGGCCAGGAAACATGAAGATGCATAAGCACCTCTGAATCGTAGAGATAATAAAAAGATCTTCCTGTAAAGTGTAAGGTAATCCCAATCCCAATGATACCACTTAGGATCCCCACTGGAATTCCCACTGCGCTGACCAGGAATGCCTCCCGAAACACCATACCCCGAAGCTGTCTGGGCGTGGCTCCTGTGGATGCCAGAAGTCCAAACTGTCTTGTTCTGTCACTGACTGAGATAGCAAAGGAATTGTACACCAGTGATATTCCACCTGTCATGATCAGTAAGATCAAAATACTCGACAATCCATAAAGCATCCGCATAAAAGGCCGATTTTTAGAGACTCCCTGATAGCGGAGCAATTCCGAATTGTAGGTGGCGTAGGACATTCCTTCCATATGTTCTTCTGTAAACTTATAGATCTCTGATGATTTGTAAAGCTTAAAATAACAGGCATAGCGGCTACCCTCTTTGGGTATCTCATCTGCAAGAGTTGCTGCATAATAGGCAGGATTACTGAGATCTACAAATCTTGGTGTCTCTATAATCCCCACCACTGTGTAGGTACGTGTTTCCTCTGGAATCAGTTCCTCACCAATCTCTGAATCCTTTGAGCTTCCTTCTTCTACCTTCTTAATCAAAGGATTATAAAGGGTAAGTTCCTCCCGTGGCTCTTCTCCTATAATCCACCGTTTTCCTATCTCCAGGTCAAAGGTGTCTCCTATCTCTATGTCAGATTTTCCAGAAGTGATGGCTGCGCTGCTTACGATCAGTTCACTGTTATTTTCTGGCATCCTCCCAGCCCGCAGACGGATGGGAAGCATTTCTTGGGATTCTTTTGACAAACCCATAAGAAAAAGATAGGGTACCCCTGTCTGGGAAATATTCTCATTTGTGGTTCCGGGGCGATTGGCATAGCCCAGCATCTGAAAGGCGCAAGCTTTTGCCACTTCGTCAGAATTTTGAATTTCCTCTACCTTATCTGTTCCCAAATGATAGAGAGCTCCTTGCCAGTCTCCCATCTGATAAATCACTGCTTCTGTCATATAGTTTTGAAGGCTAGAAATAAAGGTGGTGACAGCCGTCAACATAGCCGTTGCCAAAATAATACCAATAATCGTCACTAGTGTTCTTGTTTTATTCTTTTGTAATGTTTTTATGGTAGTCCGTGTAAATACATTCATCGGCGGATCACCTCATCTCTGGCTATTTTCCCATCCTCAATGGAGATAATCCGATCCGCCTGCAAAGCCAGGTTTTCATCATGTGTAATGACTACCAGGGTTTGCCCATATTTTTGATTGGAGATCTTTAAAAGTTCCATAATCTCCTGGCTGTTTTTTGAGTCCAGATTACCTGTGGGCTCGTCAGCCAACACAATAGCCGGCGCGTTCATAAGAGCTCTTCCGATAGACACCCGCTGCTGCTGGCCACCGGAAAGTTGATTAGGGAGATGCTTTTTTCTCCCCTTCAAATCCAGTACATGAAGAAGCTCTTTTAGCCGTTCCTGATTCACCTCCCGCCCGTCCATGAGCACTGGCAAGGTCATATTTTCCTCCACATCCAGCACAGGAATCAGGTTATAAAACTGATAGATCAAGCCAATTTCCCTGCGTCGGAAGATAGCAAGCTGCTCTTCATTCTGGCTATAGACATCCTTTCCGTCCAGATACACATGGCCAGAAGTAGGGTGATCCACACCGCCCAGAATGTGTAGCAGAGTAGATTTGCCCGAACCTGAAGGCCCGATAATCGCCACAAACTCCCTTGGCTGAATCAGAAAGGACACATCATCCAGGGCCCGAACCTCATTTTCTCCCTTTCCATATACCTTTGATAGATGTTCTACTTTTAATAATTCCATAGTACTCCTCCGTCTCTATTTTCTATCTTAAAGTATAATGGGAGCAAATGACATTCCGGTGACTGCATGATGACAAAAGTGTCACTTTTTTCTAAACGACCCCTTTATAAAACCTCATGGTAAACCGCGCCCCACCTTCTTTCCGATTCTCTGCCTTCAAAGTTCCATTCTGGGAACTCACAATCATACGGGACAGAGCAAGACCAATTCCCACGCTGGAATCGGATGCTTCTTTTCCTTTATAAAAACGCTCAAAGATATGTGGCAAGTCTTCTTTATCAATACCCTTACCATTGTCCTCAATCATAAACTCTGTATACAATTGATTTTCTGATCCACGAATCCATAGAGTTCCCTCTGTTCCTATATGCTCCATACAGTTCTTTAGAATATTTCCCAACGCCTCCACATTCCAGGAAAAATCACCCCGAAACCTCATATGCTCCTCTATCTCTACGATAACTCCCTGTCCATGCAGCTCCATGGGAATCCGCAAGGGCTCTAAAGCCTTTTCCACCAGCCTGTCTGCCTCTATCCACTCCTTCGAAAAGACGGCCGTCCCCGCGTCAATACGTGAGATTTTGAGCAAAGCGTTCACAAGCCAGTCCAGACGTTCCAAAAGCTGAGCTCCCTCGTAAGCCAGACGCCGTCTCTCCATCTCATCCGTCTCCCTCTGAATCCTTGCCAGAAGCAAGTGAAGAGATGTCAGGGGCGTTCGAAGCTGATGGGATATATCTGCCAGAGAATCACTCAGATAGCGCTTCTCTCTAAGCAAAGTGTCCGCCTGCTCTGTCAGACGCAGCAATAACTTATCCACCTCATTGGCCAGAATCGCCAGCTCTCCTTCCTTGTATTTTGTCAGACTCAGCTTCCTCTCACCATGCAACATCCGATCCATATCTTCTCCAAGGTGTTTCAGCCTGTCATAACGCTTTTCTGTAAAAAAGAACCAGCCCAGGCACATTCCCAGGCTGCAAAAAATCGTATAAGCGATACAGGCTACATTCCCTGGAAAGAAAAAATATCCAAGGCCACCAAAAAGGAGGAGAAACACCAGTGAAACTGCCACTTGTTTTCTGACCTCCTGATTCCGAAAAATACTCATAGCCAACTCCTGTCTTATATTTCACTACTCTCCCAGCTTATATCCCATTCCCCGAACTGTACGGATTATCTGGGGATTTTGCGGGTCTTTCTCGATCTTTTCCCGCAGCCGCTTAATGTATACTGTGAGTGTATTATCATTAACAAACTCCCCGGCTGCATCCCAGATTTCCTCTAAAAGCTGATTTCTGGAAAGAACCATTCCCTTATGATTCAGAAAAAACAGCAATAGCCGATACTCCAATGCAGACAGAAAGCACTCCTGACCACCCTTTGTCACCAAAGCCCGCACTGTATCCACACGCAAATCCTCAATCTCCAATACAGCCTGAGTCTTTCCACAGCGGCGCAATACACTTCGTATGCGGGATACCAGCTCTCTCGGCCGAAAAGGCTTGCTGATGTAATCCTCTGCTCCCAGATCCAATCCAGTCACTACACTGTATTCATCCCCGGAAGCTGTGAGAAAAATGACAGGAAGATCTCTACTTCCCTTTACAGCGGAGCAGACAGCAAAGCCATTCCCATCTTTGAGTGACACATCCAAAAGAAGCAGGTCAAAGGTATCCTCATCCACAGCTTCCAAGGCTTCTCTCTGCCCGGAAGCCGTTTGGACCTGAAATCCTTCCCCTTTAAGCACTGCACTCAAGTTCTCTACTATGTTCTTGTCATCCTCTACAAGGAGTATCTTTGCCATCAGCCCTAAGTCCTTTCCTGTTTATCTGCTCTAAGACACATTTAATACAACTCCCTGTATATCTTTCGGATTCGGTCTCTGTCAAGGGGCACAAAATTATTTGCCAGAAGACGCTGCTGATTTTCAAGGACAGAATCGGTAAATGTTTCAATCTCATCCTCCGTCATTCCATACTCATGCAGAGCTTTTTTAGGGATTAATCCCCCCAGCAAAGCGTCCAGCTCTTCAAATGTATGTTCCGCAGGGCAACAAAGAATATGAGAAAGAAGCCTGCTTAAATCTGCAATTTTCCCTGTATTCTTTATTTCCAGGTAATTCTTAATCACACCTGTAAAGATAGCATAATTCGCCTCTCCATGAGCCACATGGTAAGCAGCCCCAAGAGGATAGCTCAGAGCATGTACCGCCGCACAGCCTGCATTGCCAAATGCAATCCCCGCATAGTTAGACGCAATCAAAAAGTCCTGAAGCAATGGTACCCTTGCATCGTTTCCCTTCTCCCTGATTTCCATGTATCCCCGAAGAATCATTTCAATTGCCCGGCATGCAAAAAGATCTGTATATTCATTTGCTTTTGGTGAAAGATTCGACTCTATGGCATGAATCAGAGCATCAATGGAACTTGTGGCAAAAAAGTGAAAGGGAAGACTGTTTAAAAGTTCAGGAATCAGCACAGCCGAATCAGCAAATAGTTCCTTTGCTGCAAGTCCTTTTTTCGTTCCACGGCTGTTCAAAGCTAAGATTGCAATATTTGTCATCTCTGATCCAGTCCCGCAAGTGGTGGGTACCAGGATCAGCTCTTTATCCTTTTCTAAAGGCAACTTTCCATCATACAGATCGAGAATTGGAGATACGTGCTTTAAGGCAAATAATTTTGCAATATCAAGGACGGTTCCTCCTCCAATTGCAATGACTCGTTTTGGAGTTCTCTTCATGGAGTGATAGATTGCCTCTGCCATGTCATCAGAAGGTTCGCCGGATCCAAATTTTTCCTGATAAATCACTTCGCAGTCCAGGTGTAACGAACCAAACATGGGCTGAAAAATGTACTCATTTGTGATAATAAGGTCCTCTGACCCTATTTCATAAGATTCAGAAAATTCTTTGCAGGTAGAAAACATTTCCACTCGTGGGTTTATTTCAAATTGACGCATAAGATGACCTCTCTTTCCAAGCTTTTCTCTGTGCTATTTTACCATATTCATTTGTCTGGTACAAGATCAGGAAACTCCCTTCCTCCTTTGACGTTGAACTTCAAAAATGTTTTGTGTAATTTTCTCCTGATCGTCTTCCGTCAACTCTAAAAACTGGCAACCATATTCAAACTTTTCATCCTCTTTTTCAATAATACGGATCACCTGACAAAACATAGCAGAAACTGGCCTATCCTCGATCAGTTTAACTTTCAACAGGAACTTATCATCTTTATGGTATCTATACTCCGATCCGATACAGGCTCCTCCCACACTGATATTCAGTAGCTTGCAGGGCTTTTCTCCCATCTCCAGGCCGCTAAACATGGTGGCAGTGGCATCAAGATCTGTGGTTAGCCGGAAAAAGGCACGGTCATTTCCAATTTTGACAACTGTCAACTCATCTACCTGCCATATATGCTTTTGCTTGGGTGTAATAACCCCCTCCAAGTAGACTGCTTTTCTTTCATGGTCACTGTATCCACGGATCCTGACATGGATAGATTCTTCTTCCTGAGCAATCTCAATTTCAGAGTATTGATGCAGTTCTGCCTGATTTCCTTTTAGTCCCATCAGTTTTGCCACAAAAAGCAGACGTCCATCTTCTGTTGTTATCTCCACTCGCATGCCAGAATAAGCCTTAAGTTCCTCAGCGTTGTTTTCTTCTTCGCTTTGAACTGGTTCCTCTTTCCCCCGCGTTCCAAATAAGTTAAAAAGTTTCATAAAAATTCCTCCTAAATCTACTATCTCTTTATGTAAATAAATATTTATTTACTTATTTTCAAAAAATCATTTTTAGTTAATTATTTTCATTTTACTTTTAAGTGCTTTCCCAATTTTAGATAGCTACTCAAGCCAGTCGTCAACAGTTGAAATATTGTGTCCTCTGTTTCCTGATTATCGGGGAGTACTCCCTCCACCACATACTTGGCATACAGTACAGTGGTCGTAAGTACATGAAGCCAGAGCAGATCCTGGTTCATCCGTTTCAGGCGGGGAAATACATTTTGAAAAGTGTTAACCATTCTGATAAAAGTATTAAAATAAGCCACATCCCGGCTCTTATCGTATTTCGGAAAAAAAGCACTATCACGAAAGCGATGGTAGAAGACGGTCTCATCTGGGTGAGACACCCAAAACCGAAAGTAGGGAAGCCACAATTTTTTCACCGCTCCCATAGGATCGGTGAGTATCATCAGAGGGTTGAATTTCAAATTTTCAAAGATAGCTGCCGCCTGCTTATCCACATAAGTAAAACATTCCACCATCAGCTGATCTTTGCCATCAAAATAACGATACAGGGCTCCGGGAGAAATCTCTGCCAGATCACTGATGTTCTGGATGCGCACTCCTTCCAGGCCGTATTGCCGAACAGCCTTTATAGCCGCATAAATAATTCGATTTTTAGTGTCATCCAACAGAAATCACTTCTCTCAAAAAATAGATATTTACAGTCACTCTTTGCATTATACACTGCTCTGTTCTTGGTGACAATACCTTTTTCATATAAAACCGCTGTAAACCCTTAAAGTTTGGTATTTACAGCGGTTTTCGTTCTCTCTACTTCTCATTAATATAGTTAATCAGTCCTTCTGCCCGAATAATCTTCTGCATAAACTCAGGAAAGGCCTGCCCCTGGTATTCCCTTCCTGTGGTACGATTAAAAATTTTACCACTGTCAAAATCTACCTCTACCTGATCGCCGTCTTTAATATCCTGAGCAGCCTCTGTACATTCAATAATGGGAAGTCCAATATTGATAGCATTTCGGTAGAAGATCCGGGCAAATGTCTCTGCAATCACACAGGAGACGCCAGACACCTTAATGACTAAGGGCGCGTGCTCTCTGGAAGAACCGCAGCCGAAGTTCTTATTGGCTACCATAATATCTCCTGGCTGTACTTTGTGAATAAATTCTTTGTCAATATCCTCCATGCAGTGCTCTGCCAGCTCCTTTGGGTCTGCAATGGCCAGATATCTGGCTGGAATAATGACATCTGTATCTACATTATCTCCATATTTAAAAACTCTTCCTTTTGCTTGCATCTTAATCCTCCTATTTTAGTAGTGCTTCGGCTCTTCGCTGTTTATAGTCCAAGCTCTGCCGGAGCAGAGATTTTGCCGGTTACTGCGCTGGCAGCCGCTACTGCCGGGCTTGCAAGATAAACCTCAGAGTCTACATGACCCATTCGCCCCACAAAGTTCCGGTTGGTGGTGGATACGCATCGCTCGCCTGCAGCCAGGATTCCCATATAGCCGCCCAGGCAAGGTCCGCAGGTGGGTGTGCTCACGGCTGCCCCTGCTTCAACGAAAATCTTTAAGAGTCCCTCCTCCATAGCGTCCATATAAATCTTCTGGGTTCCGGGGATTACGATACAGCGAAGGCCTTTTTTCACTTTTCTGCCTTTCAGGATTTCGGCAGCGGCCCTCAAATCATCCATACGCCCGTTGGTACAGGAGCCAATCACCACCTGATCTATGGTTACTTCCTCTGGGATCTCATCCACTGTCTTTGTGTTCTCTGGCAGATGTGGAAATGCCACTGTTGATTTCAGGGTGCTTAGATCAATGGTATATTCTGCATCATACTCTGCATCTTTATCAGCCTCATAAACCTTGTATTCTCTTGTGGAATGTTCCTTCATGTAGGCAATGGCAAGATCATCTACAGGGAAGATACCATTTTTTCCGCCTGCTTCAATGGCCATATTTGCTATGGTAAAGCGATCATCCATAGTAAGGTTCTTGATTCCCTCTCCCACAAATTCCATGGATTTGTAGAGAGCTCCATCCACGCCAATCAAGCCGATAATATGCAGAATCACATCCTTACCGCTAACCCATTTGGAAGGCTTTCCAACTACATGAAACTTAATGGCTGAAGGTACTTTGAACCAGGCCTTACCTGTAGACATTCCAGCCGCCATGTCTGTACTTCCCACACCTGTGGAGAAGGCTCCCAGAGCGCCGTATGTACAGGTATGAGAGTCAGCTCCGATAATACAGTCTCCCGCTACTGTCAGACCTTTCTCCGGCAGCAGGGCATGCTCAATACCCATCTCTCCCACATCAAAATAATTCGTCACCTCATGTTTGCAGGCAAATTCCCGCACGCACTTGCAGTTCTCAGCAGACTTAATGTCTTTATTGGGTATAAAATGGTCCATTACTAACGCTATTTTATCCTTATGAAATACTTCCTGGCTATTTAGCTTCTCCATCTCACGGATGGCTACTGGAGTGGTGATATCATTCCCCAATACCAGATCTAAATTGGCCTCAATCAGCTGTCCGGCCTTTACCTCTGAAAGTCCTGCGTGAGCCGCCAGGATCTTCTGTGTCATTGTCATTCCCATTCCTGATACTCCTCCTCATATTTACTTTCTAAATTCCCACGACCAACGCACCTAGCAGTCGCGCTTACGTGGATGATTCATTGCTTTTCCTTCTATCATGAATGATTGTACCATAATTATTAATATAATTAAAATATATATTATAAATATTTAATATAAGTATAACTTATAATATTTCATCCCGAGTTAGGCATTAGCCGATTCCTTTTGCAGTATCTGAACCCATAACTTCTCAAAAAATTCATCTGCTCGTCCATAGCTAAAATCCCCGTTCTTTCAACTTGGCCACAATCTGCACATATACTTCCACCACATCAAACCCTTTATAATCTTGTCGTTTTAGATCAATCATATCTCCATGAGAAATCCCCCGCATATGTTGGTTGGAAAAAACGCCCTGAAATTCTCCCCATTTTGCAGACTCTGTACTGACCAGTCCGTCATTATCCCCCTCCAAAGGTTTAATCATGCACCAGGGAATACTAAGCAGCAGATGGCTCCACGGATATTTCATTTTTGAAGCATAGCTTTGATAGTACACACCTTTCACATCTGGAGTCTCCCTGTTAAACCTGTAACTGGCCTCTGTGGAAAATTGATGAGTTGCCGTATAGAAATCAGGATTTTGATCCCCCAATTTTCCAAACGTGTGATCAAAACAGCGGGCAACCAAACGGTAAAGTCCCTCTGGAAGTCGGCAAGCATAATCTACAAAACGGCAACCTCTGTGAGGCGTGCTCATGGTGGTCAATGATGCCACATAAGGCGCCATTTTCAAAGTGGAAATAGCGTAACGAGCATCCAGTCCCCCTTTCGAATGAGCGATAATATTTACTTTTGGAGCCCCTGTCTCTTCCATAATCTGGTAAATTCTCGTTCGAATATCTTCTCCATTATATGCAATAGTTCCAAAAGCCTCCTGGTTGCCATAATGGACAGAAGCACCATTTCGCATCAGTTCTGAAGGAATTCTGCCCCAGTAATTAAAATATCGCAGATCCCGGAAGCCTACGCCATGAACCATCAAAAGAGGATAACGGGTCTTACAGAGTTCAGAATCAATCCTCAAATCCCGTAGACGCACTTTTTCCCGTTCAAAATCATACTCCTCATAAACCAAGCGACATGCGTAGAGAAGCACAAAAAGATTGACAAGAGGAATCCACATGGTAAGAAGCATCACAAGGCGACGGGCAATGCTTAAGCGACGGGAGGTAAAAAAAATTCGCACAGCTCCCACTGCCACCAGAAGAAAGCCCCCAATTACTGCCACAATTCCATTTGCAATCAAAACTCCAAGACTAAAATCATATGGCCCCGCTTTGCGTATATAAAATAGTATAAAAATAAATAGTTGTGCTGTCATGCCATACAGGCCATAGTAAACTAATCTTTGTCCTCCTATCATCATACGGACACGAAGCCCCGTTTTCACACGGTCGAAAACAGGCATCACAAGAAGCCAAAGATAAATTCCCCCAAAACTTATTCCCAGCAAGCTAAAGCATACAGCCAGAACAGCAAGAGAGCCTCCGTCTGCTGTAAATCTCTGTCTGATACAGTCAAACAGCAAGATAACATTTAACATACACGGTAGAAATAATGCCCAAACACAACACTTAATAATCTTTTTCACAATAATTTCATCTATCCTTGTCACAATATATTCGCTGCAGTCTTCTACTTTAAGTTTCAATACAACCTGAACAGTTGCCTTCAGTTGAAAAAGCAGTCTGTGAAAAGTACAATGAGAGACTGCTGTTCTAAAGACAAAACAGCAGTCTCTTTATCGTACTACTTACCTTTAGTATACAAAGGGACACACGGTTCTTTGTTCACTGAGGGTATACTATTTATAAGTTGTCAAGCTTTTGTCTTTGCAAAGAAAGCGTCAATTTCCTTCTTAATATCCGCTGGTTTTGAATTCTTTAGCAAATAGCCTGCCGGCTTTAAGGGCATGACCTTAATCATCGTATCTGTATCTCTTCTTCCCGTCAGAAAAATAACTGGAAGCTCCGAAAATGCCTTCTCTGAACGAAGCATTTCTAAGGTCTGTCTTCCATCACAGACTGGCATTTCATAATCAAGCAGAACTAGATCTGGTCTGTTCAGAGTAATCGTTCGAATAGCCGCCACACCAGACTCAGCCACTGCCACCTCATAATCCTCACCCAACAGCTGCTTGATTCCTTCACGTATGGTCATAGAATCATCTACTATAAGCACTTTTTTCTTTGAATTTGTGTTCTCCTGCTTTTCCCGTTCCATAAGATATTTTTCTACTTCATCCATGGCATTTTCATGCTCAATTGGAGTTCCCACACCATTTTGAAGCAAATGAGGAGCAATCTCACAATAGGAAAAATACCCTGCCCCTGTATTAAATAAGAGGCTTATTTGGAGTGTCTCACTTTCAAACACTTTTTGGAATTCTTCATAAGAAAGAAGGTTCTCTTCTTGTAGCTCATGGCCTTCCATTTCTGGGAAATGTTCCATAACACGTCCTACAAACTGGCGCGCTGTATATCTTGCCGCATGGACAAGCATGTTATCTAACTTGTTCGTCTGGATACCTAAAATTTTTCCAACTGTGTTGATCAGGAGCTTTTCCTCAAATACCAGTATAATCTCCTGCCTTTTTTCATCCTCCTTTGTCCCATAAGCCAGACGGTAATATACCCCTCTTCCAAACTTTTCTCCACTGTAAGCATCACTGATCATTTGGGATTCCAGATGAAACATATCAAACAATAGCTGAACAATCACTTTTTTCATTGCCGTAATCTCTTCTCCCGGCAAAAGATTCTCCCATTTTCTTATACACTTTCCTGTAATCGATTGGTCTTCCGTTAAGGTGTGTCCAATCAACCATCCGGCGCAAACACCCAGAAAGTGCTCCATTGCGTCTTGAGAATAATTTGTCTGTTCCAATTCCTGTTCCAGTGCCGGAAGTGTATTTTCCCGAAATCCCTTATGGATCCTTCTGTGCTGTTCAACTCCATCATAATGAATCGACATCATATAGGCTTCTTCATCTGCAAAATGTTTCATTGCATGTCCTTTAAAGAACTTAATTCCTTCCTGACATGCCCACTGACTGTTCTTTTCTTCCTCTTTCAATGCAAAAAGCTTGTTTATAATTTTAAAAAGTCTTTGGTGTTCTTTATCAATGACTTCTACTCCGATATTAAGTTCATCCCGCCATACAAATTGGGTATCCATCTTAAATCCTCCTTTACTACAGATAAAATATACCTTGCTATCTATTATACCACAGTATATTGGCAATGCAATCCAATTGTTTAAAATTTAGATGAAGAGACATTCAAAATTTCCTTTTGAATGTCTCTTCAAAATCTTGGATACTATATTGTATGTTGTATGTTGTATCTGTGCTTTTAGTTATCCAGAAGTTTTTCCTCTCCATTCCAACTATACAGCTTACGAATTTCTTTGCCGATCTTCTCGGAAGGATGTTCTACTGCCAGCTTCCGCATAGCTCTAAAGTGTGCCTGGCCGCCTGCGGAAGACATATCCAGCAGGAATTCCTTAGCAAAAGAGCCATCCTGAATCTCCTTCAGAATCTTCTTCATAGTCTTCTTAGTTTCCTCAGTAATCAGCTTTGGCCCTGTCACATAGTCACCATACTCTGCTGTATTGGAAATGGAGTAACGCATGCCCTCAAATCCAGACTGATAAATCAGATCTACAATCAGTTTCATCTCGTGAATACATTCAAAGTAAGCATTTCTCGGATCATAGCCTGCCTCAGTCAATGTCTCATAGCCTGCCTGCATCAGTGCACAGACACCGCCACACAGAACAGCCTGCTCACCAAAAAGGTCTGTCTCTGTCTCTGTCCTGAATGTAGTCTCCAAAACACCTGCTCTTGCACCGCCAATAGCCAGTGCGTAAGCCAGAGCTTTCTCCAAAGCCTTGCCACTGGCATCCTGATGTACTGCTACGAGACAGGGAACACCCTTACCAGCCTGATACTCGCTTCTTACTGTATGGCCAGGTCCTTTTGGTGCAATCATGGTTACATCCACATTCTTCGGGGGTACGATCTGATTGAAATGAATGTTAAAGCCATGAGCAAACATCAGCATATTTCCCTCTTCCAGATTTGGCTCAATATCTTTCTTATACATAGCTGCCTGAAGCTCATCGTTGATCAAAATCATGATAATATCTGCCTTCTTTGCAGCCTCTGCGGCCGTATACACCTCAAAGCCCTGTGCCTCTGCACGAGCCCAGGATTTACTTCCCTCATAAAGTCCGATAATCACGTTGCATCCAGATTCCTTCGCATTGAGCGCATGCGCATGTCCCTGGCTTCCGTAGCCGATCACTGCGATGGTCTTACCTTCCAGCAGGGAAAGGTTACAGTCTTCCTGATAATAAATCTTTGCCATTTTTTCATTCCTCCATCTTTATTTTTATAGCTATAAGCAGAGCGTTCATGAGAAACCCGCTCTGCGGACTATACCAAATCATGTCACTGTTCACTTCGTTCTCAGTAATCAAATGATACTTTGTCATCAACTGAAATCGTAATCCATCAGCCTGCCTTCCTCATCATAGATCTTCACATCAAAGGTTCCTCTGGAGAGTCCTGTAATTCCAGTTCTTGCAAGCTCCAGAACCTCATAACCACTCAGAAGGTCAATAAAAGCTTCTATTTTTGACTGGTTGCCAGTCAGCTCAATCAGTAGGGATTCTCTTGCTACATCCACAATCTTAGCACGGAAAATATTTGCCACAGAGATCACAGACTGGCGGTTCTCCTCATTCACTTTCAGCTTAATCATCACTAATTCCCGGCAAATAGAGCTTTCTGGATCTAACCGCTTAATATCAAGCACATCTACCAGCTTATTCAATTGCTTTTCTATCTGATCCAGAATAATTTCATCACCTTTGGCAACTACTGTGGCCCGTGAAAAACGTTGATCTGCTGTCACACCTACTGTCAAACTGTCAATATTATAGCCACGTCTGCTGAATAAGCCAGCGATTCGGCTCAGCACGCCAGAAGTATTGTCTACTAAAATAGAAAAAACTACTCGTCTCATGTCAAACACCCTTCTTTTTTCTGCCTCTCTGGACATTCCATATAATTTGTAAATCGTTCTTTTGATTTTATCAAGTTCTTCCTGCCTTGTCAATTCGTACTGAATATAAATGTGTCACGTAAGCATCATCCGATCATTGGCAAACTCTCCACCGCTGACCTGTTCAAATTTCGCAAGAAGATCCGCAACTTTCAGCTTTTTCTTTTCCTCACCAGATACATCGAAAATAATATTTCCTTCATACATCATAATCAGGCGATTTCCGTGGGCAATGGCATCCTTCATATTATGAGTAATCATCAGTGTAGTCAAATTATCACGTCCAACAATTCGATCGGTAGCGTCCAGCACTTTGGCTGCCGTCTTAGGATCCAAAGCTGCTGTGTGCTCATCTAAAAGCAATAGTTTAGGCTTTTTTAGGGTAGCCATCAAGAGCGTCAAAGCCTGACGCTGTCCACCAGAGAGCAGGCCTACTTTGCTTGTCATTCGCTCTTCCAGCCCCAGGTCCAGTACTTTCAGCTTTTCGTGATACATTTCTCGCTCTGCTTTCGTAATCCCTGATTTTAAGAAGCGGAAAGTTCCTCTCCTGGATGCCAGAGCCAGGTTTTCCTGAATCTGCATATTGGCTGCCGTTCCCGTCATAGGATCCTGGAATACACGTCCCAGGTAGGCTGCACGCTTATGTTCCGGCAGCTTTGTCACATCCACGCCATCAATGAAAATGTTTCCCTCATCCACAGGCCACACCCCAGCCACTGCATTGAGCATGGTAGATTTTCCTGCACCATTGCCGCCGATAACTGTTACAAAATCCCCTTCTTTCAACTCCAAAGTCAATCCTTGCAGTGCAGTCTTTTCATTTACTGTTCCTACATTGAACGTCTTCCAGATATTGTTCACCTTAAGCATTGGCCACGCCTCCCCTCTTGACAGGCTTTGTAAAATACCTTCCTTTCAGATAGGGAACAGCCAGGAATACAGCCACTACAAGAGCTGAAATCAGCTTCATATCATTTGCATCCATACCTGCTGAAATAACAGCCTGGTAAACCATCCAGTAAATAATCGCTCCCAAAACTACAGATAAAAGCTTGAAGGAAAAGTTTTTGCTGATTTTCCCAAAAATCACCTGTCCGATAATAACAGCAGCCAGGCCAATTACAATTGCACCACGGCCTGCATTTACATCCGCAAAGCCCTGATACTGAGCTAAAAGTCCACTGGAAAGAGCCACAATGCCGTTGGACAGCATAAGACCTAAAACTTTTGTCACATTTGTATTGATACCCTGGGCCCTGGACATCTGCTCATTGCTGCCTGTGGCACGAATGGAGCATCCAAGCTCTGTTCCAAAAAACCAATACAGGGCAGCAATAATTACCAGCACAAAAAGGGCTACTACAAAATTCGTATTTTGATAAAAAGGAACATCCCTAACCCACCGCAAAGATACAAGCTGGTCATATTTTCCGAAGGCCATTGCCTGATTGGCCTTTCCATCCATAATCCGCAAATTGATAGAGTAAAGCCCAAGCTGTGACAAAATACCGGCCAGAATTGCCGGAATTCCCATAACTGTATGAAAAATTCCCGTCACAAGACCAGCTAACATTCCCGCTGCGAAGGCTACCAACAGAGAAACGCCCACAGAGTGTCCGCTGGACATCATCATAATACAGACAGCTCCTCCTGTGGCCATAGTTCCATCTACAGTCAAATCTGCCAGATCCAGCACCTTATAAGTAATATAAACGCCAATCGCCATGATTCCCCAGATCAATCCCTGGGCGCAGGCCCCTGGCAGAGCATTCATTAGGGCACTGATAAATTTCATCATATCACATCCTCCTATTTATAAATTCCACTGCGCTTTCTCAAAAATGCACACAATCTTCATAAGTATAACAAAAAGCGGCAGAAAAGGAAAGACCCTTTTTGCCGCTTTTATTAACTTTTTGTGCTTTCTTTGGACTTACTCTCCAATTGCTACATAATCATCTGGAACTGTAACATTTAAGGATTCGCAGAGCTCTTTGTTATACTTCTTTGTGAACTGAGGCGCGTACTCAATAGGCATGGTTGATATGTCAGACTCACCTTTCAGAATCTTTGCTGCCATCTTGCCTGTAGCCACACCCAGATCATAGTAGCTGATAGACAAGGTAGCCACGCCACAGCCTGCACAGATGCCTTCCTCTCCTGCAATAACAGGAACTCCAGCAGGTTCACACACATCTTTAATAATATTGGCATTGGATGCTGCCGTATTGTCTGTAGGAACATAAATCACATCGCTCTCGCTGGCAACTGTGGTGGTAACTGCCTGTAAATCATTGGAATCTGAAAAGGAGTACTGCTTACAGGTATAGCCAAGCTCTTCCAGATATGTCTGTACCGTATCCACCTGGTACTGGGAATTGGCCTCTGCGGAGCAGTAGAGCAATCCTACATTTTTTGCATCTGGAAACAGTTCATTCAACATAGCTGCCTGATCCTTCAGTGGAGCCAGATCAGAAGTACCAGAAATATTGCCGCCTACTGTTCCATTAAAATTATCAATATCAAGGGCTACACCGTACTCTGTTACGGATGTTCCCAAAATGGGAATTGTGTCTGTTCCTGCTGCTGCCGACTGCAGGGCCGGAGTTGCATTTGCAAGAATCAAATCAACGTTATTGGATACAAACTGATTGATAATCGTAGAACAAGTTGCCGGATCACCAGAAGCATTTTGCTCATCAAAAGTAACCTGATCTCCAAGCTCCTCTTTCAGCGCTTCCATAAATCCTCTGGTTGCCTCATCTAGTGCCTCGTGCTGCATCAGCTGACAGATACCTACTGTATAGCCTTCGCCATCTGCAGGCTCTGCGTCTTCACTCTCTGCGGGAGCCTCACCCTGTGTCTGTTCTTCCTCTGCCGGAGCTGTTCCCGGCTCCTCACTTTTGCTGCCGCATGCTGCCATAGATACTGCCATGGTCAACACTAGCATCATCGCTAATAATTTTTTCATACTTTTCCTCCTAAATTATAAGTTCCGCTTCGGCCCTACACTTTTGTGCCGCAATGCTGTGGCGCGTTAAAGTATCGACCTACCTTACAAATTGTATAACAAACTTATCCATTTGTCAATCCATCAATTTTATCCGATTTACATTCCTGTTCCAGATTGATAAGTCACGTCTTCATAGACTGGGATATCAGGGTAAAATGGCTCCTGACTTCGTTTTGTATACCACCATTCCTGGTCTCCAAGCAAATGTTCCGGCGTCTCCACTATCACTTCCCCGTCTGGAACTTCAACCCTCTCTGCACTCTCCTTGCCAATAAAAGTGACTGTATGTAATTCACCTGTACCCTCTGGTTCATAATGATTATCCTCTTCCAGCCATTCCTGATCTAAAAACCGGAGCCTCCTTGCCATAAAATACTTTACATACCGCACATTATTGTCAAAGCTTTCATAATGGCCTGCCCCATAGTCTGTATAGGACCAGCGAACCATATCCATTTTGACTGAGTCGCGAATCCTTTCGGCGTAAGTATCAATTTTGCCGCCCGTTTTGATCATATCCAGAATATAAGGTTTTACAATGTTCTGATAGCTCTCAACAATTTCTTTATAAAAAGTCTCATTTTCATAGAGATAGGGATACCAGGTCAGGCTGCCTTCTCTTCGGTATTGCTGGATATCCAAAGCTGCCAGAACCTTTGAGTTGGTAAAATCACTGGCTCCCATACAACCATCATAATCCCATATGGGCCCCGCATACAGTCGTTCATCTTCTCTGTCTTTATAAAAAAACATACTGGTAACTCCGAAGTCAGAGTTTAAAACTGCTTCATCCACCAAATAACGCAACACAAAAGAGTCCACATCAATATAGTCAAACAGTCTTTCATCATCAGAAAGTATCATATCTTCTATCTGCTGAACATAGTCCGCCATATATTCAACCTGCTCTTGTGTAGCATATTGCGGGGACTTAAAAGAAAAAGGATTTCCATCCTCAGTCTCAAAACCGCTAATACTATCGTAAAAATAATCCTTTTCTATAATATATCCTCCCCTGATGTCTTCTGGATTTTTTTCTGCCAATACTCCTTTCTGAGTTCCAGTATCAAATAGCTCTAATTCTTCCATATCGCCATTCAGGGCCATAGTCTCCTCTTCCAGGTCTTCCACCGCTACTTTATTTTCACCAACTTCAACTCTTTCACAGAGAAGATAGTTTCCCCAGTACTGCCCATTCAGATAAAGATCTACCCACTCGGACTCTACCGTATAAGCCAGGCCAATGTCACGTGCCATTTCCAGACACAGTTTGTTTTGAAGTTTATTTCCATCAAAAACATTGCACAATAAAATCCAGTTTCTGCTCTCTTCCATTCCAAGTAGCTCTGCTTCCTTGGCAAGCTTAATAGAATAAGACTTCTTTTCCGCCTTCCAGGTAGAATTTCCTCTGCTTTTCACAAACTCCAAGAAGCCGCTATAGGAAGAATTCCCCTGGGCATCTTTCACAAGAATCAAGCCGCCCTCTCGATATTCTTTGTCCTGATCCACTCCTTCCATAGAGCCGCTCTCAGTCTCAAGATAGACAGTCCCAACATTTGCAGACTGCAAGAATTGAAGAGTTCCACTGCTTTCCACATCTCCCCAACTAAAGTGATAACTATATTCTTTCTCCATGTCATAACTTATAGGATCCTCAGAAGGGACTATTTTCTTCCCATCAACCGTCAATTCTCCATTCAAAGCTACCAGCTCTGCTTTTTCCCATTCAAAATAGGAGGGCAGGAAAAAGCAGATCTTGTGTTCGCTCTCCCACGGACGAATAATGACCTCCTCATATGTCAGGAAAAATTCTCCCTTGGGAGGTTCCACTTCTTTCTCCCCATATGCTTTGGCTTCCGAAACTCCCACATACACCAAAAGCAGAATCACACTGAGTATTCCTACGAACATTGAATAACTACGTTTCATCTTCTCCCCCTTGCAAAACCAACACTCTAATCTTTCTATACTTTGTTTATAATGGTACCATATCACCTGACTTTTTTCAACGAATCTCGCCTAATTGTGCTAATTTATGTCTTGCAGAAAACAAAAAAGAACGTTATAGTAAGATACAGAAAGAAGTTTCTAGAGCCTTGTATCCTGGCAATACTGGAGCGGAACTTAAAATAAGGAGAACAGTATGAATTTTGAATTTGCACACTACAATTACAACGTAATTAACCTGGAAAAATCCCTTCGTTTTTATGAGGAGGCTTTAGGCCTGAAAGAGGCCCGCAGAAATGAAGCAAAGGATGGTAGTTTCATTCTCTGCTTCCTTACAGACGGCAAAACTGGCTTCCAGCTAGAGCTCACCTGGCTCAGAGACTGGGAAAAAGACCACTACAATCTGGGTGACAATGAAATCCATCTGGCTTTTACCACTGACGATATGGATGCCGCCCACAAAAAGCATCAGGAAATGGACTGCATCTGTTACGAAAATCCTGACATGGGAATTTACTTCATTCAAGATCCAGATGGTTACTGGATTGAAATTGTCCCATCTCAGCGGTAGCCTTAGACAGAAACGTCCAGAGAGGGCTATGCCCTTCTCTGGACGAATACTACTACTCCCAAGGTAATAACGAATTCTCAATCTTCTTATCTCGCAGCATCAACTCATTCACAGCTTCCCTCGCAGGTTTATCCTCAAAGAGTACTGCGTTCACCTGCTCAATAATAGGAATCTCAACTCCATACTTCTTTGCCAGACCCATGGCTGCCTTGGCAGAGTAGACTCCCTCCACAACCATTTTCACCTCATCCATAGCCTCTTTCATGGTTTTTCCCTGGCCCATCAGATATCCGGCTTTCCGATTGCGGCTATGAACAGAGGCACAGGTCACAATGAGATCTCCGATCCCGGACAGACCGCTAAATGTTTCTATCCGGCCTCCCATGGCCAGGCCAATCCGGCTCATCTCTGCAATTCCCCTAGTAATCAGCGCTGCCTTTGTATTGTCGCCGTAACCCAGCCCGTCTGCAATCCCAGCCGCCAGCGCAATCACATTCTTCAGGGCTCCCCCCAGTTCAATGCCCAGCATATCCGGGCTTGTATACACCCGGAACACCTGATTCATAAACACATTCTGAATCAGCTCTGCAGTCTCCCGGTCACGGGCTCCAGCTACTACTGTCGTGGGAAGCCCTCTGCCTACCTCCTCCGCATGGCTTGGACCAGACAAGACTGCTGCCCGACAGTTTGGAATCTCCTCCTCCACAATATCTGTCAAAGTCATGAGAGTCTTTTCCTCAATTCCCTTTGCCACATTGACAATAATCTGGCCATCCTCCACAAAGGGTGACATTGCTTTTGCAGTGCTTCTGGTAAAAGGAGATGGCACGGCAAGGACTAGAAGTTCTGCACCTTTAATACTAGCTTCCAGGTTCGTAGTAATCTCAATCCCATCTGGAATTTTAACCCCGGGAAGCTTATCCACATGTTCACGCTTTTCATTCAGCATGGCCACCTCTGCCTCCATGATGGACCAGAGCGTAACCTTGTGTCCATTATGGTGAAGCAGCAAAGACAGCGCCGTTCCCCAGCTTCCTGCTCCTATTACACTTACTTTCATGATCCTGCATCTCCTTTCTCAATTACCCTTCTACCAAAGCAACTGTCACATCATTTACATTGGTTCCGGTTCCCCCGGTGATAATCAAACCATCACATTTCTCCAGTGCATGATAGGCGTCATTCTCCTGAAGTACTTCATAAATTCGGATTCCCTGCTTCTCAAGAATCTCTTTCGTCTTTCCGTCTACACAGCCGCCAGCGGCGTCCGTGGGACCGTCTGTGCCATCAGAGCCCATAGATGCAATTGCAAGATTGTCATAGCCTGCTATCTTTTCAGCAGCCGCGAGAGCCAATTCCTGATTGCGCCCTCCCAGCCCTTTACCTGTCAGGTGCACAATCGTCTCTCCTCCGGCTATGAGGGCTACCCGCTCTCCTTTTCCTGCATGGTAGCGGGCGACAGATGCCATAAACCAGCCTGCCTCTCTGGCCACACAATCCATACTGTCTGTCAGAATGATTGGACGATACCCCAGGTTCTCGCACTCTTTCGCCGCAAACTTACACAACAGGCTTACGCCTCCTGTCACAACTGTACGTACATTTGTCAAATTCTTCGGCGTCTCCTGTCCCAGAAGTTCCATCGCTCTCTCTGAGAGTTTCAGCTTATATTTTCTCACCAGTTCCAACGCTTCATTGCAGGTAGACACATCTTCACAGGCTGGGCCGGATGCAATCATTCCCGGATTATCCCCCACAATATCAGAGAGAATCACAGAATACACCAAAGCCGGAGCGCAGGCCTTAGCAAATCGTCCCCCTTTCACCCCTGACAGCCGTTTTCTTATGGTATTGATCTCCACAATATCAGCGCCACATGCCAATAGCTGTCTAGAAATATCTGCCAACTCCTCCAGAGGAATTAATGGCTTTTCGAACAGTGCCGATCCGCCTCCTGACAGCAAAAACAGTACGGTATCATCTTCAGACAGATTCCTGGTCATTTCCAGTACTCGTTCCGTGGCAATCAGAGAGCTCTCATCCAGCACAGGATGGCTTGCCTCAAATATCTCGCATCCAGGAACCTCTCCTCTAGAATGGCCATGCTTCGTAACGATAATTCCCTGATCCATCCTGTCGCCAAGTACCTGAGCAGCAGCATTTCCCATTTCCCATCCTGCCTTTCCCACAGCAACCACAAGGACTCTCCCCTTACCTGGATGAAAGTCTGCCAGGGCGCGCTGAACAGACACATCCGGTAACGCACAGTCCACAGCCTTTCTACATACAGATTCCGCAAGCTTTTTTAATTCCATTTTAACCTCCATTCTTTACCTAAGATAAATGTGATGTAAATAAATATAAGTATATGTTAAAAATTTAATCTGCTCTTTCCCCAATCTTGCGCTCTGTCCCATTCAGCAACTGTCTGATATTTGACTTATGTTGATAGAAGGCCATCACCACCATACAGGCTGTAACTGCATACATCTCATAGAGATGTCCCTGGGAAAGCCCCCATTTGCCTAAGACGCCATAAAGAATCACACCAATCAGCAATTCTGCCGCAACCAAAAGCGAGCCTAAAGACACATATCGGGTAAGGGCTACTGCGCCTCCAAAAAGCACAATGGCTATCAATGTCAATACAGGATCCAGGCTGAGATACAGGCCCGCCGTGGCTGCAATTCCCTTTCCCCCTTTAAATTTCAGATAAAAAGGAAAATTGTGCCCCAGAATCGCACCGAAAGCTGCATACATTCCCCAAAGTACACCAATCCTTTCCCCCGGATAAGAAGCATAATCTCCGAAAAGCGCCCGCACAAGAAGCACAGCAAAGACACACTTGAAGCAATCTCCCAGCAGTGTGATAATTCCCGCCTTTTTTCCCAGGGTACGAAGAGCATTTGTCGTCCCTGCATTTCCGCTTCCGTGTTCCCGAATATCAATTCCGTTCATTCTTCCATAGAGATAGCTAGTCTGAAACAATCCAAACACATAGCCAATCAGTACACAGACAAGACGTACCATTGCACATTTCCACTCCTTTCTATTGTTCTGACATACTTCTACGCTTTTCTCTCACGAATCAAAAATTTCAGTGCAGTTCCTTTAAAGCCAAAAGCCTCCCGTATCTTATTTTCCAGATACCGGGTATAGGAAAAATGCATCAGCTCTTTGTCATTGACGAATATTACAAAGGTGGGCGGTTTGACAGCCACCTGTGTGATATAATAAAGCTTCAGTCGTCTTCCTCTATCGGAAGGAGGCTGCTGCAGGGCCACTGCCTCGGTCAAGATCTCATTGACCACGCCTGTAGCAATGCGCAGGTTTTGATTCTGAATCACCATATCAATCAGCTCAAAAAGCTTGGGCAGGCGCTGTCCGGTAACTGCCGATAAGAAAATCAGCTCTGCATATGGCATATAAGCCAGAATCATGCGAATCTTGTTCGTATATTCGTAAATCGTCTTATCATTTTTTTCAATAGCATCCCATTTATTGACAGCAATGATGATACCCTTTCCACGCTCATGGGCAATTCCTGCAATCTTGGCATCCTGCTCTGTGACGCCTTCCACCGCATCAATCACGATCACCACCACGTCTGCCCGCTCCACAGCCGTCACTGTACGAATAATGCTGTATCGCTCCAGCTCTTCCTTAATCTTACTCTTCCGGCGTAATCCCGCTGTATCAATGAAGACATAGTCACGTCCACTGTAGCGAACATTCGTATCAATGGCATCCCGGGTAGTTCCCGCAATATCTGACACAATCACCCGGTTCTCCCCTATCAGTTTATTAATAATAGAAGATTTCCCTACATTAGGCTTTCCCACGATTGCAATCTTGGGGCGATCATCTTCCTCTTCTTCGCTATCTTTATTAGGGAAATACTTAATAATCTCATCCAACATATCGCCGATCCCCAGGCGGGAAGATGCAGAGATAGGAATGGGATCCCCGATTCCCAGATTATAAAATTCATATACATCCGGCATCAGCTTCTGAAAGCTATCCACCTTATTGACCACCAGTAGGATAGGCTTTTTCGAACGGCGCAGCATATCTGCCACTTTAGAATCCGAATCCACCAAGCCCTGGCGTACATCTGTCAGGAAAACAATCACATCTGCCGTATCAATGGCAATCTGAGCCTGATCCCTCATCTGGGACAAGATCACATCACTGCTCTCCGGCTCAATTCCCCCTGTATCTATTAAGGTAAAATTGTAATCTAACCAATTGACATCTGCATAAATCCTGTCCCTGGTGACACCAGGCGTATCTTTTACAATCGAAATATTTTCCCCTGCCAAAGCATTAAACAGGGTGGACTTGCCCACATTAGGACGTCCGACAATGGCTACGATTGGTTTACTCATCTAATTTTCTCCTATCCCAAGTACAGCCTCCAAAAAGGCTTTTCCGTCTGATTTTACTATAGTTATAGGAACTTGTAAAGTCCTCTCAAGCTCCTCCAGCCTCATATCATCCAAAAAAATCTGCTCTCCATCTTTCATCATGTGCTCTGTAAGCAACAATCTTTCCCCAAAATCCAGGCCAGACAATTGCTCCCTGATATCTTGTCCTGTCAAAAGTCCTGCCACCGTAATGCGTTCTCCAAAAAAATGATTCTCTATGGGAAACACTTGTACTTCCAGGTTTGGATATTTCCGGCGTATCTCTATGGCTGCCCGGTTAAGCAATGGGGCTGCCAGTTTACCTGTGGCAATCGTAACTTTCCGCCTTCTCTCATCTCCGGCAACCTTACCAAGGGCCTCCTGAATCTCATTTTCCAGGAGCCGAACCATCCCCACGCCATTTTCCAGCTGGCAATATCCATCGTAAGTCTCTTCCCTGGGAATGTCCTGTTCTGCCAGGAGATACCACTCATCCCCGGCATGGAGGAAGTGAGTTCCATACTCCTCATATAGTTTCTCCTGCCAGCGGTGAATCTGAGCCAACACTTTGAGCGCATCTTCTTTTGTAAAAGGTTCCAGTGGATACAGTCCTTCCCGATACTTTGTAAGGCCCACAGGCACTACCGACACACTCTGAAGATAGGGCAGGTATTTTGTAAGCTCCCGGATACTAAACTCTAATTCCTCCCCATCGTTGACACCTTTGCACAACACAATCTGACCATTCATAGTAATCCTGGCCTCATAGAATCTGTCTACTTTCTTCAAGGCATCCCCCGCAAACCGATTATTCAACATTTTGCAGCGCAGGAGCGGGTTCATGGTGTGAAAGGAGATATTGATGGGGGACAGATGGTATTTTACAATCCGATCTACATCCTCATCATCCATATTCGTCAAAGTTACATAATTTCCCTGCAAAAAAGAAAGCCTGGAATCATCATCTTTAAAATACAAAGTATCCCGCATGCCTCTCGGCAACTGGTCAATAAAGCAGAACATGCACTTATTCCGGCAGGAACGGTACTCATCCATCAGGCTATTCTCAAATTCAATACCCAGATCATCCTCAAACTCTTTTTCTATTTCTAACTCCCATTCCTCCCCATCGGGTTTGCGAATGAGAATCTCCAGATATTCCTCATTAATCAAATAGTGATAGTCAAAGACATCCCGAACCTCCTGCCCATTCACTGACACCAGCACATCCCCCGGCCTAAGTTCCAGTTCTTCCCCTATACTTCCCGGCTCTACCCGGCTGATTCTATGTTCTTTTTGTTCCATAATTGATAAACAAAACTCCTTTTTTATAATGAAGTATGTACTTATGATAACTGATTTAAAAATAAAAAGCAATCTATCTTGACGATATACCCTGTAAAATGGTATAAAATTATTAGACAGTTTTTTACGAAATTTTTACTTGCATAATCGTCTAAAATAAGAGGAATTCCAAAAGAAATATATTATATACACTCGGAGGACAAATATGTCAGAAATCAATCAATTTGATAACATTTTACCGGTAGCTCCCCTAAAACTTGCAGCACTGGACAGTTGCATGGATTTTGCTAAAAAAGTTGATCAGTATCTTGTAAAATTTCGAAAAACAGCAAATACTCAGCATAGAGATAATATCTATTTTCAAAATTACTCACAGGATTCTTATTTGATTAAATGTTCCTGCCCCCGTTTTGGTACGGGAGAAGCCAAGGGTCATCTGGAAGAGTCCGTTCGGGGAAGCGACTTGTTCATTATGGTGGATGTCTGTAATTATAGCCTGACTTATACAGTCTGTGGCCATTTAAACCATATGTCGCCGGATGACCATTATCAGGATTTAAAACGAATTATTTCTGCTGCTACAGGAAAAGCCCACCGAATCAACGTGGTAATGCCATTTCTCTATGAAGGACGCCAGCACCGCCGGAGCAACCGGGAGTCTCTGGACTGTGCCATTGCCCTTCAGGAGCTTCACAATATGGGGGTGACGAATATCATTACCTTTGACGCTCACGATCCCCGTGTACAAAATGCCATTCCTTTGAACGGCTTTGATAATTTCCAGCCGCCCTACCAGTTTATGAAAGCTCTTATGCGCACAGAGCCAGACCTAAAGGTGGATAATAAAAGTTTAATGATCATTGCCCCCGACGAGGGAGCCATGGAACGGGCAGTTTACTTCTCCAATGTACTTGGTATCGATCTGGGTATGTTCTATAAGCGCCGTGATTATTCCACTGTAGTAAATGGAAAAAATCCCATTGTTGCCCACGAATTTCTGGGCGATACTTTGGTAGGAAAAGATGTGATTATCATTGATGACATGATATCCTCTGGGGGGAGTATGCTGGATGTGGCAAAGCAGATGAAGGAACGGGGAGCACGACATGTATATATTTGTTGTACTTTCGGCCTCTTCACAGATGGGCTGGACAAGTTTGATGAGTATTATGATAAGGGATATATTACCCGGGTTGTCACCACAAACTTGAATTATCGTTCTCCAGAGCTTCTTTCCAAACCCTACTACACAGAAGCAGATATGACGAAATTTATGGCCACTATCATCGATACCCTGAATCATGACACCCCAGTGGGAAAGATCAACGATCCCACAGATAAAATCCGAACTATGATTTCAAAACATTCTTAAATTAAGGCTCTACCAAAAATGCACGAAAACTGAGAGATTAGTCTATAATGGAGTAATCTCTTTCTTATCCTGCCCCGGCAGTCAGGGGAACTTTGCAAATAGAATGAATATTTTAGCAATATCAGATACAGAGTCCCGATATCTTTGGGATGATTTCAGCAAAGAAAAGCTGGCCAAGGTTGATTTGATTCTCTCCTGTGGAGATTTAAGTCCACTCTATCTGTCCTTTTTGGCCACCTTTTTTCATGGACCAATCCTCTATGTTCACGGCAACCATGACGGAGTCTATGAAGTCTCCCCTCCCTATGGTTGTATCTGTGTGGAGGATCAGATCTATGTCCATCAGGGAATCCGTATTCTTGGTCTGGGGGGCTCTATGCGTTATAAGGAGGGTCCTCATCAGTATACGCAAGCACAGATGAATCACCGCATCCGGCGATTGTGGTTCTCCCTGAAGCGTCACAAAGGATTTGATATTCTTTTGACCCATGCTCCTGCATATCATCTCAATGACGAGGAAAATTTACCCCACCAGGGTTTTCAGGGCTTCCTGAAACTGATGGAGCGATATGAGCCCTCTTATTTCGTCCACGGTCATGTGCATCTTACTTATAATTATCGGGCTCCTCGCACTTGCAGTTACGAAAAAACTACAGTGGTCAACGCCTATGAACGGGCACTTTTTGAATTTCCCAATCCTTTGGAAAGGAGTATCTAAATGATGATGGAAGAATACGCAAAGGCCAGAAAACTGGCACAGAAAGCATATAGAACTGCCCTGTTAAAGGGAAGCTATCCCTATTTACAAGTACTGGATGAAATTCTCTCCTTTACCAAGACCAGCTCAGAAGTGGATCTGGGCCTGGTAGAAATCCCTTTAGAGCAGATTGCAGGGACTAAGACCTCTGGAAGAACCACAGCCTTCTCCAATAACTTTATGCCCCTTCTCTCTGAAGATACAGAATTTGCCGCAAAATGGAGTTCTCTTTATCATGCCCATTTAGAGGAAGGGATACGTGATCCCATAAAAGCCTGCGAGTTTATGAACCGCTTTTACGTGATTGAGGGGAACAAGCGGGTCAGTGTTTTAAAATATTCTGGAGCCGTCAGTATCACTGGCCATGTAACCCGTATCCTTCCCGCCAAAAATGATTCTAAGGAAGTCCGAATCTACTATGAATTCCTGGACTTCTATAAGCTGACTGCTATCAACTATCTGTGGTTCAGCCAGGAGGGCAGTTTTCCCAAGCTATTAAAGCTCCTTGGCTCACAGCCAGATCATGTATGGACAGACGATGAAAAGCTGGATTTCCACTCTGCCTATATTCATTTTACCGATGTGTTTGAGGAAAAGGGCGGGCGCAAACTCATGCTTACTCCTGGAGATGCTTTTCTCATCTACCTGGAAGTCTATGGCTATAAAAACTTGTGGGATAAATCTCACAGCCAAATTCGCGGTGAAATGAGCAAACTCTGGAAAGATTTTCAGCTTTATCCAGGTAAGCTCCCCCTGGAACTAAGTATGCAGCCAGGGGCAATGACAGGAAAGCCTGTGATCAGCCGCCTGATTCCCATAGCCCCTGTTCCCTTAAAAATTGCATTTATTCACGACAAAACCATGGAAACTTCCAGCTGGACCTACGGTCATGAGCTGGGCCGCCAGCATTTAAATCAGGTATTCGGAGAGCAGATAGAAACCCTCTGCTATGACAACATCAATACAGAAGAGTTGGGGTTAAAAGCTATAGAAGAGGCTGTATCTCAGGGAAGCAAAGTTATTTTTACTACTACCCCAAAGCTTTTGGGAGCAAGCATCAAAGCTGCCATCCATTATCCTGATGTGAAGCTTCTAAACTGCTCCCTGCATACCTACAGCGGACATTTGCGGACCTACTACGGCCGGCTCTATGAGGCCAAATTTCTCACCGGAGCCCTGGCCGGCATTTTGACCGACACCCCTCAAGTGGGTTATCTGGCTGATTACCCCATCTATGGAGCCACAGCCAATATCAATGCCTTTGCTCTGGGTGTAAAAATGACAAATCCAGAGGCAAAGGTTCACCTGGAATGGGCCACTGTCAAAGGCCAGAATCCAGATGAAAATTTCCGTTACAGAGGCATTTCCTATGTATCCGGCCAAGATCTTATAACTCCCAGCCACGCCTCGCGAAAGTTCGGCCTTTATGATATCCGGGAGGGAACTATGGTCAATGTAGCCTCTTCTATCTGGCATTGGGGAAAATTTTATGAACGGATCGTTCGTGATATCTTAAATGGAGCCTGGAAGAAAAAAGAAGTTCAGAGCAAAGCTGTACATTATTGGTGGGGCATTTCCTCTGGCATGATCGATGTCATCTGTTCCAAAAACCTTCCTGCTGGCTCCCTGTGGCTTTTGGAGCTTATTAAGCGAGAAATGGCTTCATTTGGCTACAATCCCTTCTCCGGCACACTTACCGCCCAGGATGGGACTGTAAAAAGTCAGCCCGGAAATAGCCTGTCTCCTGAAGAAATTATCACCATGGACTGGCTTTTGGACAATGTCGAGGGGGAGATTCCGCCCATGGATGATCTGGTGGAGGAAGCCAAGCCTATGATTATGATTCAGGGAATACGGCCGCCGGTTCAGTGAAAATAGTTATACTTTTTCAACGCTAAGGTAAAGGTTGTCCGAAATTCTGCTGAGGAAAGTTCCTGAAAGCTTTCTGTGTATAAAAATACAGGGCCCCTCCTGGGGCCCTGCAGTATAGAAGGATTACAAATAACTGAAAATGTCAAATAAAAACTATACTCCTAGCTTTCCTCTTCTCATATCCTCTGCCTTGTTAAAGGTATAGGTAGGCGTATATCCCGGAAGAGGCTTGATTCTCTGATGATAAGCATCTAAGAACCATTCTGCCTGAGGGAAGAATTCCTGCTCAAGCTCATAGATTGGAGTGATCCAGTTGCGAGCTCCCAAAGTGATAACCGGGGCGTCCAAATAGTCAAAAGCCATACTCGTAATATTCTCTGCAAAATCATTGATCACAGAATTTCTCTGGCATGCATCGCTGGCAATCATAATCTTGCCTGTCTTCTTCACAGACTCGATTACTTTCTCGTAATTAAATGGCACAATACTTCTCGCGTCAATCACTTCCACACTGATGCCAAACTCTTTCTCAAAGCGCTCTGCTGCTTTCAAAGCTCTGTACAGAGTGACACCAATAGTCAGAATGGTCAGATCGGAACCTGTGCGCTTTACATCTGGCTCTCCGATAGGAATCTCATAGTATTTTGCAGGAACGCCTTCTTCTCCGTGGAACAGCTCGCCCTGTCCATAGAGAGACTGACTTTCCAGATAAATCACAGGATCTGTTCCGGCCATTGCCGAATTCAAAAGTCCCTTCGCGTCATAAGGCGTCACAGGATAGACTACCTTCAGTCCGGGTACATGAGCACAGATACTGGACCATTCCTGAGAGTGCTGGGCGCCGTATTTGGATCCCACACCCATGCGGACAGTCACTGGCATCTTCAACTGTCCAGCCGTCATTGCCTGCCATTTTGCCAACTGATTGAAGATCTCATCTCCTGCACATACCATAAAGTCACAGTACATCAACTCTGGTACACTGCGGCCTCCAAGCATGGCATAGCCTACGGCAGCGCCGATAATTGCAGATTCGGAAATGGGAGAGTTAAACAATCTCTCATAGGGAACTGACTTTTCCAGACTCTTATAAGCTCCATATGCACTTCCCCAGTCACGGAGATCCTCGCCAAAGGAAATCAGGCTGGGATCCTCATAAAACTTATCCAGTATTGCTTCAAAAATTGCATCCCGGATCTGTACCACTGCCGCAGAAGGAAGCTCTTTGCCGCCCTTGATTCCCGTACGGCTCTTTTTCTGAATCTGCTGCCATCTGGGGTTCTCCTCCTTCGGCGCAAGCATCTTTGGCTCTTCCTCTGTCATCTTCAAGGTATGTGTATTAGAGAAAATATATTTCTCAATGGAATCCTGTTTCTCCCGGATATTCATTCTCGGAGAAATCTCGTCGTCTGTAGCCAGCTTAAAGGAATCCAGGTTAATCTGATGAACCTTTGCTTTCATCTCCTGAATCTCAGCCTCTGTCATAACGCCGTTTTCCACAAGTTGCTTCTCGTAATCTGCAATAGCATCCTGCTCTTCCCATGCCTGAATCTCTTCTTTTGTACGATTTGGATTGGCATCTGATGTGGAATGTCCGCAGAAACGGTAAGTGATCACATCCAGAAGTGCCGGACCTTTGCCCTCCAGGAGAAGCTTCTTTTTCCGGGTGACAGCGTCAATCACTGCAAACACATTAAATCCATCCACGCGCTCTGCATGAAGCTGTTCTGGGTTAATTCCTGCACCAATACGAGCCAGCACATCGTAACCCATGGTCTCTCCACAGGTCTGACCGCCCATGCCATAGCCATTATTATTAAAGTTGTAGAGAATGGGAAGACCGCCCTTCTCATCCCACAGTTTCTTGTACTGATCCATAGCTGCAAAGCACATTGCCTCGTACACTGGCCCCCGGGCAGCCGCACCGTCGCCTGCATTGGCGATGGTAATACCCTTCTCATGAGCCACCTTCTTATGTAAAGCCGCTCCTGTTGCAATGGGGGCCGAACCTCCTACGATTGCGTTGTTGGGATATACGCCAAAGGGAATGAAAAATGCATGCATGGAGTTGCCAAGTCCCTTTGCAAATCCGTTTTCACGGCCAAAGATTTCTGCCATAATTCCATAGATATAAAAGCGTGTTGCCAGCTCCTTTGTGGTTCCCTGGAAATCCTTCTCTACTACCTTGAGCTGAGCTCCGTCCCCGGATGTCTTCATAATCTCCATCAGCGCATCGTCATCAATTTTTCGCAGGGTATTTAAGCCCTTTGCAATCAGCTCTCCATGACCTCTGTGTGTTCCAAAGATAAAGTCATTTTCATCCAAAGCAAATGCCTGGCCTACAGCCGCAGACTCCTGGCCGATACACAGATGTGCCGGACCAGAATAATTGTAGGCAATGTCGCTGTATTTGCCAGAAAGACGCAGATCCTGCATCATGGTCTCAAATTCACGGATGGAAAGCATGTCATACAAAATGTTTTTCAACTGTTCGTCCGTAAATTCTCCCCTGACATCCTTCATTCTTTTCTGGTATTGGTTCACTGGGATATTCTCAAAAGTTACCTGAGAGGGTTTCCTTCTCTCGTTTGGATCAATAAATATTTGTTTTGCCATGATTAGTTCTCCTTATTTTAAGTTCCGCTTCGCTGTTTTTTGTTATTGTTTTATGAAAACAGGGCCTCACGGATGATTTCACACACAGTCGGATGAGGGAATACGGTCTTTTGTATGCTCTCCACTGGAATCTTGTTTTGAATCATCAAAGCCAGGGAGTAGATGTACTCTGACGCGTAGGAGGACATCATGGCTGCGCCAATGATAATATCCTTCTTTGTGTCCACAATCAGTTTGCAGAGTCCGTCGCTCATGCCGTTTTCCACCATGTGGCGTCCGCTGAAATTGATAGAGACTTTTTTCACGCTGTAAGTGATTCCCGCTGCTTTGGCCTGCTCCTCTGACATTCCCACAAAAGCTGCCTCCGGGCTGGTGTATACGACGCCACAGATGGCATCGTAGCTCATGGTGTCACGCTTTCCAAGAATGTTGTTGACAGCCACTTCTCCTTCCCGGTATCCTACGTGAGCCAGCATTACTTTCCCATTCACATCACCGATGGCATAGACGCCTGGCACATTCGTTCTCATACAGTCATCTGTGACAATGGCGCCTCTCTCTACCTGCACGCCCATATCGGCAAGTCCTTCTATATTGCTGTTGGCACGGCGGCCTACAGACATGAGAACTTTGTCATATTCTACAGTTTCTGTCTTTCCGTCTTTTGTGAAAGTCACAACTCCGTCTGCAATTTTCGTAACGCTGCTGGAGAGATAGAAAGTAACGCCTTTCTTTTCCATTTCTTTCTGAAGCAAAACGCTGATCTCCCGGTCGTTGGGTCCAAGTACTTTGTCAAGCATCTCTACAACTGTCACCTTAGAGCCTGCCTCCTGGAAATAAGCTGCCATCTCAAATCCAATGACGCCTCCTCCTACAATCACAAGCTTCTGGGGAACCTCTGTCATATTCAATATTTCATCGCTGGTGACAACGTTTCCTTTTGCCAATTCCTCTTTTACACCCTCAATGGGAGGAACAGCTGGAGAGGAGCCTGTGGCCACAATGAGGTTCTTTCCGGCAAAGGATTCCTCTTCTGTAGACACAACAATGGTTCCATCCTTCCTGGCAACTTTTGCTGTACCGGTCACTACCTGAACTTTCTTCCTGCGAAGTCCACCTGCCACGCCCTGTACCAGCGCATCTACTACTTCATTCTTTTTCTGAACTACTGCCTTGTGATTAAGGGAAACTTCTCCTGCTTCCACCCCATAGGGCTTACCAGCTCCATTGGCGTAGTGATAAAGCTTGGATGCATACAAAAAGGTCTTTGTGGGAATACAGCCTGCATTGAGGCAGGTCCCTCCGACTTTTTTCTTCTCAATCAAAAGTACGCTCTGGCCCTTGTGAGCCGCATATTCTGCACTATTATAGCCGGCTGGGCCGCCGCCGATTACAATCAAATCAAAAGTTTTCAATCTTACGTCCTCCTGTTTTATGTACCACTGTCTTATAAGTACTGCCTTAATTATATGAGCTCTTCTATATGTTCCAGGTTCTCACAAAGCTTCTTTAAAAATCTTGCAGCCGGTCCCCCGTCTACCAGACGGTGATCTACGGTTAAAGATAAGGTACAGGCTGGATAACAGAGCATCCCCTCTTTCGTCTGCTTCACCATGTAATCAATAGCGCCCACACCCAGGATGCCTACTTGGGGCGGATTTAAAATAGGGGTAAAGCTTCGGATTCCAAAAGCTCCCAAATTGCTCACGGTAAAGGTAGCTTCTTTTAATTTATCTGGAGAAATACTTCCTTTACGACATTGTCCTGCCAGTTCTTTCAAATCGTCGGATATATCCAAAAGGCTCTTTACATTAGCAGCCATAATTGTAGGAACCATCAGTCCCCGCTCTGTGTCAACTGCACAGCCCAGGTTCACATCTGCAAACTCGATGGCTTCCTCATCACTCACCATCCAGGAATTCATATAGGGGAATTCTGCCAAAGTGCGAGCTGTGGCAAAGAGAATCAAATCGCCGATGGTTACATTTTTCATATCTCCCTGTTCTGCCTTAAACTTTGCCCTTAAAGCCTGTACTCCACCTGCATGAAAAATGGAAGTCATAGTCAACTGCGCACTGGACTGGAGGGAATTCATCATATTCTTTGCAATTACCTTGCGGATTTTCGGAAGCTTTATGGTCTTCTTCTCTCCTGTGGCCTGGGGAACTTCTGCTCCTCTCTCTCTCATATAGCGGATCACATCTTCTTCCAGAATACGATTCTCCGCACCAGAGGCAGATATGGCCTGATAATTCACAATCCCATTCTGCTCTGCCAGCTTTCTGGCCCTTGGAGAGATACCCTTCATTCCTTTCTCCACACCTGTTGTCATTGTTCCTGCAGACATGGCTCCCTGGCTTACTGAGTCTGCCTCTGGTACTTTAGAGTCTGTCTCTCCTTCTGATGCCTCCTGGGCTGCCTCTGACACGACCTCTAATTCAGGAATCTCATCTCCCTCCTGTCCAATCACACAGACAGGTGTAAGTACGGAGACAACTGCATAATCCTCATAATACTTTTTCAAAACTGTTCCTTCGAATTCCGAATCCACATCCAGAGTAGATTTGTCTGTCTCAATACAGAACAGCTTGTCACCTACAGACACCTTATCGCCTTCGGAGACATACCACTGGGACAACAGATTTGTCTCTTCATTCAAAGACAGTCTTGGCATGATCATAACGTCTGCCATGTTATTACCCTCCTTTTTTATTTCTAGAAACAATGAGTGAAGCAGCCATGATAAGCATCCTATTTGGGGCTGCCCCTCTCAAAAGCATTTAAAACCTTTTTTATTTTCCTTTTCATCTCGATTATACTTTCGTTTTATTTCTATGTCAATTTTTTAATTCTTTCTTTTTCTTTTGTTTTATAATTATTTACTTGTTTTTTGAATAAACTATGATATAATTACTATATACTTACGAGTATATTTTATTTCAAAATTAAATGAAACCAAATTAATCTAAACAGTGTAGGCTGATACCTCAAATAGGGAGACAAGTCATGTTTGCAAATGAACGACACTCTAAAATCCTTACAATTTTAGGAGAAAAAAAGAAAATCACGGTAGCAGAGCTCAGTCATCTTCTGGGAGTATCCGAAGTAACCATACGAAAGGACCTGGAATACCTGGAACAACAGGAAAGTCTCACTCGTACCTTTGGAGGCGCCCTGTATAAGGAACAGGGAAAGCAGGGCAGTTCCTGTTTTATTCCCCCTGAATCTCTCAATGACTACGACCGCAAACAGTCCATCGGTTCTCTTGCTGCCTCTCTGGTCAATGATGAAGACTTTATTTTTCTTGGTCCGGGATATACCTGCCTGGAAGTGGCTAAGAATCTGAAAACAAAAAACAGACTGGCTATCACAACTATGAACGTGTCAGCAGCCATAGAGCTGACAGACACCCCAGAGTTTAATGTTATGATGGTGCCTGGAGATTTTACTAGAAGAAATGGAACCTATTATGTGACAGGTTCTGTACTCATTGACTATTTTTCCAATATTTATTTTGATAAAATTTTTCTTACCATGGACGGCGTCTCTCTCTCCAGGGGATTTTCTGTGTTGGACGACATCACTGCCCGCATTTTTCGCAAGTTGCTGGAACAGGCTACTGAGATCATTGTCTGCGCCACCAGCAGCAAGTTTGGCAAAAGTGCCATGGCGCCTTTCGGCCCCCTAACCATTGCTCACACAATCGTTACAGACGGACCTGTACCTGTCGATTACCAGAAATATTTTGATGATCACGGGATTCGTGTGCTTTATCAGATAGGATGAAGCTAAATTTTTAGTCTGCGTCTGGCTGCTGTCCATCGTGGGCATTCCACTGACACTCCATCATCTGTATATCCGTAAATACTGCTTTAAAAGAAGATTCCTCTGGCGAACAGGCATAGATGCCAAATTGAATCTTTCCATTTCCCTTCTGCATATGACAGATTCTCATCTGGTTAAAAAGAATTCCATCTGCGGAGCATTCGATGCAATAATCATCCTCCCGGCGGCTGAAACGATACCACATGGATTTTACCGAAGCATCAATAACCGTAGTTGCCCAATCTGAATAGCCTCCATTTGTTACAACACTACCTAAATGCTGATATTCTTCATTTTCATATTCAACCGATGCTTTTAACCAGTTTTCACTGTCGAGATACATCACAATTCCGCACTGGTCAAATCTGTGGCAGCTTTCCACAAATTCTGTTTTTACAACAAAACTGAAATATTTCTCTTCTGTCTCCATTTGAAACACTGGGGCATTATCATTTTGAAAATGATAATAGGTTCTTTGCCATAAATCCGTATGTTGCTTTGTAATGATCTCAACTCTGCCGTTTTCGATTTTATAATCCAGTGGTTCTCTGGTCCATTTAAAATTAGTTATATTCATTATCTATCACCTCCAAATTTTCTGTTTTCTGCATATTCGCCTGCTGTTAAATTATACTCCTATTCTTTGCAGATTTCCATGCAAAGCAACACTTTATCCGGTAGGTATTTTACGCACAGAAAAAGCGGTCGGAGGCATCTGGAATAAACCCAATGCCCCGGCCGTGTAAACGATATCAAGCTACCACTCAGCTAAGATATCCTAATTTGTAATCGTAATTTCTGTCTCTTTGTCAAATACATGAATCTTATCTGTATTCAGGACAAAATCAACCTTATCTCCTTCTTTTGCCGCTGTGCTGGAGCTTACTCTGGCAGTCATCTGTGTGCCACACATATCAAAGTACAGATAAACTTCTGCCCCTAAAAGCTCATATACATTGACTGTTCCTTTTACAAAAGCCTGATGTTCTGCTCTTGTGGAAGACTCGTCACTCACATCCTCAGGCCGGATTCCCATGACAACTTCTTTTCCTGCATATCCCTTGTCAATCAGTTTTTTGGATTTTTCTTGAGAAAGTGCAATGCGGTACTCTCCTACTCTCAAAAATGCATTGTTCCCTTCTACTTCACAGACAGCATCTAAAAAGTTCATCTGTGGGGAGCCAATAAAGCTTGCCACAAAGAGATTGCCTGGTTGATTATATAAAGTCTGTGGGCTGTCAATCTGCTGAACTACTCCATCTTTCATAACAACGATTCTTGTTCCCAGAGTCATAGCCTCTGTCTGGTCGTGGGTTACATAGATGATTGTGGCGCCCAGTCTCTGATGCAGCTTGGAAATCTCTGTACGCATCTGCACACGCAGCTTCGCGTCCAAGTTGGACAAAGGCTCATCCATCAGGAATACCTTTGGATTTCTTACAATTGCACGTCCCATAGCTACACGCTGACGCTGTCCACCAGACAGTGCTCTCGGTTTCCGATCCAGAAGCTTCTCCAAATCCAGGATTTTTGCTGCGTCACGAACCTTCTGATCAATCACATCTTTTGGTACCTTCTTCATCTTCAGGCCAAATGCCATATTGTTATACACTGTCATATGAGGATACAGAGCATAGCTCTGAAATACCATTGCGATGTCTCTGTCCTTGGGTTCCACATCATTCATCAATTCTCCGTCAATTCTAAACTCACCGGAAGAAATGCTTTCCAGCCCTGCGACCATACGCAGGGTTGTAGACTTTCCACAACCAGACGGTCCTACAAAGATGATAAATTCTTTGTCAGCGATCTCCAGATTAAAATCCTTTACTGCTTCATATCCATTGGGATATTTTTTACATATATTCTTTAAAGATAACTGTGCCATTTTCCATCCCTCCTATTATAAGTTCCGCTTCAGCCTTTCAACGCACGTGTATCTAGAACGAATTTCCAGCCGCAATATCTTGCGTCTGTAAATTGTTCTGTGCGCTTCTCGGCCTTCGCTGTTTTAAGTTCCGCTTCAGCCTTTCAGCGCGCGGGGTCTCACTGTTTCTTTACATCTGTAACATAATTAACTCTAATTTTTCTCTAATTTCCGATACCGGCTCATCTCTTCTAGGAATTCATCGTTGGGTTCCAGATAAACCAGCTCGTTTTTTATCTTCATGGTGTATACGCGGCCTTTTTCCCATCCTGATGTAAAATCGTAGGATTTACACCCGGCTATGCGTTTTCTTCCTTCTGTCACATACTCAATTTCATTGCGTTCGCAGTGATAGACATCCTTGCGCTTTTCCTTGCGGATGATCTTGGAGATTTGAAGGTCTCCATTCACGTACACATACTCATACTCGTATTTCCAGCTCCGAAGCACCAGAATTGCCACAACAAGATAGATCAGAAACGGTAAAAACAGTATCATGGGATAGAAAATCATATCCACCAATAGAACTACAATGGCTGCTGTCATAACTGCCTTTAACAGGCGCTTGCCTGGAGGCATTACATATGGAATACACCATTCCAGCACCACATCTTTCATGTTTCCTCTCCTCCTCTTACACCGCCCTGATATAATACTGAACGGCTTCATATTGCAGCAAACTACTTGGAACCGGAATTCCGGCGCTCATCAAAAGCTGGCCAGAAAAGCTTCCCTCAAGGCCATCTACCTGATAACGCATATCAGGAATCAGACCTTTGGCTTTTACATACTGCTGTGCATCGTTAGACTCCTTCTCAGTGAGAACCAGACTTAAAAGAGCTTCCCTTTTGTCCTTAGACACATGCTCCCAGGCTACATACTGGGAAAAGCTGTAGGGATTTGTCAGTCGGTAGTAATCGCCTTTTGCAATCAAGGGATAATAACTTCGATATTTCTTTATCTGCTCTTTGCAGATTTGTTTCTCCTCATCTGTCATTCTGGTAGAATCCAGCTCATAACCCAGAATTCCATCCATGGCCGTCACGCCCCTGGTCTTCATAGGAACATATCTTCCCGTCTGTTCATTGGGGCAGACCGATACGTGGGACTCTATGGTCGATATGGGATAGACAAAGGAGGTTCCATACTGAATCTTCAGCCGGCACACCGCATCTGTATTGTCACTGCACCAGATCTGTGGCTGATAGTAAAGCATCCCCGGATCAAATCGTCCGCCTCCGCCACAGCATCCACAGAACAACACCTGGGGGCGGCTTAGAATAATCCGCTCCATAATGTCATACAGTCCTAAAATATAGCGATGATAAATCTCTCCTTGTTTTTCCTTCTCAGCGATGGAGGACCAGGCATCCGTAATAAAACGGTTCATATCCCATTTCACATATTCAATTTTTGCACTGTCCAACACTTCACTGATGGATTCCACAATGTAATCCCTTACGTCAGCCCGGGACAAATCCAGCACGAGCTGGAACCTGCCCCTGGATGGCTGACGACTGGGAATCTGCAGACACCAATCTGGGTGCTGCCTATATAATTCGCTGTCCTCAGAAACCATTTCTGGCTCAATCCATATTCCAAACTTTAAACCCATGTTATGAATCTTGTCAGACAGCCCTTTTAAGCCTCCAGGTAGTTTTTCCGTATTAACTACCCAGTCTCCCAGGGCAGCGTTATCACTGTTGCGATTTCCAAACCAACCGTCATCCAAGACAAACATCTCCACCCCCATGGAAACCGCCGCTTCTGCTATCTCAAGGAGCTTCTTCTCATCGAAATTAAAATATGCCGCTTCCCAACTATTAATCAAAATGGGGCGCATTTCCTTTGCCAGAGGACTACGGCAGAGGTTCTCCCGGTACGCGTTATGATACATATGACTCAAATGTGTCAAACCTTTTCCTGAATAGGCCAATACTACTTCCGGCGCTGTAAAGCTCTCTCCAGATTTTAACTGGAAGGAAAAATGTTTGGGATGAATTCCCATAATGATTCGCGCCTGATCGTACTGATCTTTCTCCACTTTACACACAAAGTTGCCACTGTATACAAAGGAGAAGCCATAACATCGTCCATAGTCTTCATTGGCATCCCGATCGCACAGTACTGCAAAAGGATTGTGCTGATGGCTGGATGCACCCCGGAAGCTTCCAATGGTCTGAATTCCATAAGAAAGAGGGCTGCGGCTCAGTTCACGTTCCATCGTATGACGCCCATCCAAATGAATGAAATCATACTCCGAATCCATAAAATCCATTGTCACAGACATTAGGCGATTCAGATAAATGGTATCCGCACTCTGGTTCACGACCATAGCTGCCCGGGTAATGATATCTTTTTCTTCAAACACACAGTAACAGAGAACAACAGTAAGCTGGGACACTTTATCCTCAAGCCAAATCTCTAATGTATCTGCTGTATCTTGTTCTGTTACTCTCAAGGACGGAAGACCTTCTAAGGCATATTTGCCAGAATAAATAGCATATTTTACGAACTTGCCCACAAAAGCATAGCTTCCATCCCCGTTTTTTATTTCTATGCTGCTCAAACGATAATCGCAGCATCCATCACTTGAAAATTCTTGGGGAAGGACATCCAATGAAAATGTCCTGTCATTTCCCGCTTCATTGGGATTCGGAGAAAAGCCGCGATCCTGAAGCTGGATGAGGTAGCTTAAGTCCTCATCTTCCATTCGCTCTCCATAATATAAATGCAAAAGATAGCCATAGTCACTGATCTTCATCTGATATGTAGTGTTTCTGGTCTGCAACATAAAGGTTTTTTTGCTTTCTATATATCTGACTGACATTTAAAAGTCCTCCACCGTAAATAAATTATAAATCTTTATTTTCCACCAGTCATGGCAACACCTTCAATAAACTGCTTCTGGAAGAACAGATACAGTACCACCATAGGAATCATAGCCAACAAAGAACCTGCCATCATAACAGGGAAGTTTGTGTTGAACTGTCCTCTCAAGGTTGCAAGTCCAGAAGACAATGTCATCATCTTCAGATCTGTATTAGCAATCAACGGCCACATCAGATCTCCATAGGCAAATACGGCTGTAAATACTGCCAATGCTGCCATGGAAGATGTAGTCAATGGAACCATTACCTTCACAAATGTCTGCCAGTGATTGCATCCATCCAGATAGGCTGCCTCTGAAATTTCGTCTGGAATACCCATATAAGCCTGGCGCAGGAAAAAGGTACCGAAGGCACTTACTAGTCCTGGGAACACCAGGGCAAAAATCGTATTTGTCATTCCAAGCTTTGCCAGCATCTGATACTGAGGTGTAATAAAAATCTGCGAAGGAAGCATCATCTGTACCAAAACAATGGAGAACAGAAGATTTTTTCCTTTGAACTTCAGCTTTGCAAATGCGTAGCCTGCCATGGAGCTAAATGCCACTGCACAAACTACACGCCAGAAAATCAACAGAGCTGTATTTTTGTACAGAGCTCCAAATGGAAGGCTTGCCATGGCATCTTTAAAATTGTCAATAATCCACTGGGCTGGGAAAAAATCCGGTGGAATCTGCATGCTCTCAGCTACTGTCTTAAAACTGGTCAGCAGCATCCATATAAATGGAAAAATCATAATGATAGAACCGATAATAAAGAACAGGTAGGTACCTGCAGTCCTTAACTTTTGGTTCCGCTCTAATGAATTACTGTTCATATATTCCACCTCCTATACTTCGTAGTTCACCCATTTCTTCTGTCCCCAGAACTGGAATGCAGTTACAATACCAATGAGTAATACAGTCCAGATTACGACGGCTGAACCGTATCCCTTATTGCCTGCCACAAATGATTCGCGATAGAACAGGAACATCAGAGACTGGGCACTGGTCAGAGCCGGATTCGACTCCTCCACCATCATGTAAATCAGGTCATAAACTTTTAAGGAAGACATGAGACGCATGATCATTACCACAAACAAAGTGGGGGAAACCATAGGCAGTGTAATATGGAAGAATTGCTGAATCTTCGTCGCTCCGTCCAAACTAGCCGCCTCATAGTAAGACTTGGAAATATTCTGAAGTCCAGACAGGAGAAGCACAGCATCATAACCGATGGCGCTCCAAATTGCCACGATTGCACAAGTCACCATAACCACATTGGGATTTGTCACCCAGTTAATGTTGTGATGAAGAAGAGTATTGATAATACCATATTCTGTATTGAACATCCACTTCCACACCATAGCTACTGCTGCTGGAGCCACAACCATAGGCAGGAAGAATACGGCTCGGAAGAATGTTCTCCCTTTAATCTTCGTATTCAGCATAACTGCCACTACCAAAGCCAGGAAAATACCCAGAGGAACAGTCAAAATACAGAAATAAATCGTATTCCAGTTGGCTCTCCAGAAGTCCCCATTGGTAAACATGGTAAGATAGTTGGTGATACCATTAAATTCATAAAAACCAAAGGGTTTTGTCTTTGTAAAGCTTAACTTCAAAGTATCAATAAATGGATACAGATTCAATACCAGCAAGCCGATGATGGTTGGAGCCACCATAATATATCCCCACATATTTTCCGAACGGGCATGCTTGTTGGCTTTGGCTGCACTTGTATTTGCCATTGATAAGCCTCCCTTCTACTCAGCTTCAGCTGTGTCGATATATTCCTGCATATTCTTAAGACCTTCCTCCATGGACACCGTGCCGGAATAAATGCGCAACAACTCGTCACTGACCTTTGTCTTCCAGACAGAGCGAGACGCATTATTGACACTCTGAACACCATAATCAAACATATCTACACATTTCTGTACGTCTAATACATAGTCAAATTGGTCGAAGACACCTACCCAAGTATCTTCCAAACCTATATAGGCAGGAATCGCTGCACCAGATTCTCCCTGAACACGCTGCCCTTCTTCAGAGCCAAAGAACTTAAGAACATCCTTTACAATCTCCAGATTTTTTCCTTTAGCGCTTGTAGCATAACACAGACCGTTGGAAATCGTTGCTTTTCCGTCACCCTCTACCGGATTGGGGCAATACGGAAGGACTGCTACATCCCATTTTCCCTGCATCTCAGGATAATTCTGCATCTCAGACAGAAGATTCCAGTTTCCCTCTAAGAACATAGAACCCTGCTCAGAGAAAAATGCAGTTCCAGGAGAAGTTTCCGCAAAATAATTCTGCTTAGGACACCAATCCTCTTTTTGAAGATTGATATAGAATTCCATTGCTTCTTGAGTAGCCGGATTATCAAATCCACCTTTTGTCTTATCTTCTGTTAATATGTAGCCACCCTTCTGATACACAAAGTTCCAGTATCCAAGCTGATCATCGCCATATGCCATGTAACCATATTTTCCTGTAGCATCATACACCTTCTGAGATGCCTCTGTCAGGTCATCCCAAGTCCAGGTCTCATCTGGGTAAGGCACATTTGCTGCGTCAAACATTTCCTTATTATACACAAGACAAACTGTATCTTTATCCTTGGGGATTCCATAATACCGTCCATCACTTCCCTGGATATTGCCTAAAGAAATATCAGAGAAATGTTCCTGATAGTAATTGGGATCCTCATCATTATACAGATCTGTCAGATCCGCCAACATTCCATAGTCTGCATATTTCAGGATCTCATTGGTGTGCATCCAGAAAATGTCTGGCATCTGATTACTGATAGCTGTCGCTTCCAGCTTGGTCCAGTACTCTGACCAGCTTGTAACCTGGACTTCGATGACTACATCTGGATGCTGTGCTGTGTAAGCATCACAGACTGCTTGCATACCATCTCTCTGGTTTACATCCCAGATTTGGAAGGTCAGATGGGTCTTTCCATCTGAGGCTTTCCCACATGCAGCCATTCCAAAGACCAGTGTAAGAGTCAGAAATACTGCTAGTAATTTCTTCATGTTCCTCACAAATTTCCCTCCTTACATATAGATATATTCGTTCTGAATCACAGCTTATTTCTGTAAAAATATTTATGGATTCAGCACAAAAATAGTAAATAAAACAATTCCATCCTGGCCAGGTATTGGAATTAATTTGGGTAAATTAGATAATTTTACCCTAATTTTCAACAGAATTATAACATTCTCTATCAATCTCGGTAAATATCATTCCTAATTTTCTATATATCAAAATGCTAGATCTCCACAAATAAAACATACTCAAGTGAAATTTTGGTATATCCGTCCAGGGCAGAGACAGGCAGACAGCCAAAAATGACCTCTCAAGCTTGCTTGAAGCAGGTCACTTTTGGCTGTCTATCTGGCTCTGCCCGTACGTCTCTCAAAGTCTTTTCTATCCCATCCCGAGCGCCTCTGCCAAGCGAAGCTTGGCAGAGAGTCCGTCAAACCATTTTATTTATTCCCCACTCAATTCACCACATGAACCTCCTCCCCTGCTAAAAACGCCCTCACATTCTCCACACTACAATCCATAATCCTCTGCCTACTCTCCACCGGCGCCCATGAAATATGAGGCGTAATCAAACAATTCTTCGCCTTTAACAAAGGGTTATCCCCACGGACAGGCTCCGTGGAAACCACATCCAGCCCTGCAGCAGCGACCTTGCCACAATTCAACGCATCTGCCAAATCCTCTTCCACAATCAACTGTCCCCGGGCATTGTTGATCACAATCACCCCATCCTTCATTTTCTCAATCGTTTCCCTATTAATAATCCCCACATTCTCCTCTGTCAGATTACAGTGCAAAGCAATCACGTCAGAAGAGCCAAGCAGCATATCCAACTCCACATACTCCCCGATAGTCCTTCCCCTGTCACTGGGATACACATCATAAGCCAAAACCTTCATGCCAAGAGCCTTTGCCACACGACCGGTAGATTGGCCGATACGTCCAAATCCAATGATCCCTATGGTCTTTCCCTCCAGTTCAATGAGAGGATAGTCCCAAAAGCAAAAATCCTTACAGCTTTCCCAACGCCCCTCCAAAACCGCCTGGCTGTGATGTCCAATATGATGGCACACCTCCAATAAAAGTGCGATAGCATACTGACTGACCGACGCGGTCCCGTAGGCCGGCACATTGGAGACAGGAATTGCTTTTTCCCTTGCATAAGCCACATCTACCACATTATACCCTGTGGCAAGTAAGGCAATGAATTTGATATTAGGGCAGGCGTCCAAGATCCCCTTGGAAATGGGCGTCTTATTCGTAAGCACAATCTCGGCATTCCCAATCCTATCTATGATTTCCTGCTCATCTGTAAGGCTCGTCCTTTCATATACCGTAAGTTCCCCCAGCTCCTCAAGCCCTTTCCAGCTTAAATCTCCAGGATTCTCTGTATATCCATCCAGAACAACGATTTTCATCCTATCTCCCCCTCTCCATCAACTTATGAACCTGCTTCCCTATATTCTCCGGCGAAAATCCATAGGCATCTGCCAGCTCTTCTGCTCCGCCGGACTCCCCAAAGGTATCTTTTAAACCCATTCTCTCCACATACATGGGATGATGCTCACAGGCAAGAGTGCAGATATAAGAACCCAATCCACCGTTTACATTGTGATCCTCTACCGTCAATACCCTGTCAAATTTTTTCAACAATTCTATCAGCTTTTCTGGGGAACGGTTCTGCAAAATATTAACATCTGCAAGGGTAGCATGGATTCCTTCTTTCTGTAGAAGTTCCGCGGAAGCTATCACCCGATTCAATATAAACCCACTGGCGCAAATCAGTAGGTCCTTTCCATAGTCTCTCAGTACCCGAAACCCCTCCTCTGCAAAGGGAGTACCTGCAGGATAAATATCTTCCTCTCTTCCGCTTCCCGCACGGATATACACAGGACCATTGATCTCTATGGACGCCTTCACCGCCTCATAGGTCTGCTGTGCATCGGCAGGGGTAAAGATGGTCACATTAGGAATACTGGATAAAATACCTAAATCCTCATAAAACTGATGGGTAACGCCTTCCCGCTCTCCTCCTACCAGCCCTGCATTGATTCCCACAAACTTTACATTCAGATTGGGATATGCTACAAAGGTCCTCATCTGTTCACAGGCGCGCATGGTAAGAAAGCCCGCATAGGTACCCACAAAAGGAATCTGCCCGCAGGCGGCCAGCCCTGCTGCCACATCCACAGAACCCTGCTCAGAAATACCACACTCAATGTATTTTTCCGGGAATTTTTCTGCAAATGCCACTGCACGCATTGCCTTGAGCGAATCGCTGGAAACAAACACAATCCTCTCATCTATTGTCGCAAGTTCTGTCAGTGCAACCGAAAAAGCCTCTCTTGTCCCTTTATAACTCATGCTTCTCCTCCTCAATCAATCCCCTGGCTGCCTCAAACTGTTCTTTGGTAGGAACCTTTTTATGCCAGTCATTATTATTTTCCATAAACGAAAGTCCCTTGCCCTTCACGCAATCACAGATAATGGCTGTGGGACTTCCCTTTTGTCCAGCACTTTCCATGAGCGCTGCCTTAATTGCTGCGTGATCATGGCCATCAATATGAAGAATCTTCCACCCGAAAGATGCGAATTTGCTGTCAATCTCATCCACTCCCCCTGTTTCCTTTAAAGAGCCACCGCTCTGCCATCCATTGTGGTCTACCAAAACTGTCAGATTGTCAAGCTGATGGTGGGCGGCAATCATAACGCCTTCCCACACAACGCCCTCCTGAAGCTCTCCGTCCCCAGTAATCACATAGGTTCGATAATCTTTGTTCTGAAGCTTTGCAGCCAAAGCCATTCCTGTGCCGATGGGAATTCCGTTTCCCAGAGAACCGGATGTCATATCAATGCCTGGCGTTTTCCCCATGACTGGATGTCCCTGAAAGGTTGTATGCAACTTACGGAGATTGAAATGTTCTACAGATTCCCCATAATATCCTTTCTCCGAAAGGGCAGCATAGAGAATCGGGCAGGCATGGCCTTTGGAGAGAATCAGGCGATCTCTGTCCAGCCAGTCAGGATTTTCAGGATCAATTTTCATCACATCTTCATATAGGACGGCAATGATATCAGCAATGGAAAATGCAGGTCCGGGATGACCGTCTCCTCCTTCATATACCATACGGTACGCTTCGTAACGAAGCTTATCTGCAAATTTTTTTACTTCTTCTGTCTTCAAGCCTGTCTGCCTCCTTTTCGCCCAATCACAATCTCTACTTTTTTCACAATACTTTGAGCGTCCATATTAAACTTTTTCTGTAGAAATGCAATACTGCCTACTTCCCCAAACCGTTCTGTGACACCGATAAATTCCATTGGCACCGGACAATTGTTCACCACTACGTTTGCAACTGCACTTCCAAGTCCTGTAGAGGTTGCATGATTTTCTGCTGTCACAATAGCCCCTGTCTCCTTGGCACACCTTATTACCAACTCTTTGTCTACCGGACGCCAGCAGAACATATCAACTACCCGGACCGAGATTCCTTTTTCCTCCAGAAGTTTTGCTGCGTCCAGCGCTTCATATACTTCTATACCGCTGGCTATGATTGTGACGTCCCGTCCATCCTGCAGCACATTACCTTTTCCCAGTTGAAAGGTTGTGTCTCCTTCATAGAGCTTCCGCTCCTCCTTGCGGTTCGTGCGGATATAAAAGACTCCTGGAGTATTTTTCACTTCTCGCAACATCCATCGGAAAAGAATACCATCTGAGGGCTCCAACAAGGTAATATTGTTCAGGCCCATGAGGATCCCCATATCCTCCATCCCCTGATGAGAGCCTCCGTTTGTGGCCGCAGTGACTCCCGGATCGGAGCCTATCAGCTTTAAATCCAGTTTTGAGTAACAGGCGGCAAGAAAAATCTGATCCACGCATTTTCTTGCTGCAAAAGCGGCAAATGTATGGGCAAAGGGTATGACGCCGGCTTCTGAGGCCGCCGCTGCCATACCGACCATATTCGCCTCCTGAATTCCGCAGTCTATCAGCCGGTCTGGGTATTTCTCCGCAAATTTGCGCAGGCCGCTGGCATTTACCAGATCTGCGTCAAACACCAGTACCCGTGAATCTTCTCTTGCCAAATCAATCAATGCATCTCCTATTATTTCCTTAAAAGACACAGATTCCTGAACCATCATGCCATCCCCCTTTTCATTTCCTCTATCTCCCGATCCAGTCGCTCAATTTCCTGCTGTTCGATTTCTTTTGATATCGGAAGATGATGACAGATAGGCTGCGCCAAGGCATATTCGCATCCCCAACCTTTTTGTGTGCGCAGGATAATCATAGATGGCCGGCCGGTCTGCCCCTGTGCCTTCCTGATCCCTTCATAAATCTGTGATACCTCATGTCCGTCTACTTCCTGGGCATACCATCCAAACTGCTCAAACTTCAGACGCAAGTCTCCCAGATGACAGACTTCCTCCACGCTCCCGTCCAGTTGCTGCTGATTATAGTCTACAAAAGCAATAAGATGATCCAATTTATGCTGGGCACAGAACAGAGCCGCCTCCCAAACCTGTCCCTCGTCGCACTCCCCATCTCCCAATATGCAGTAAGTATAATAAGAGTTTCCCATATAGCGAGCTCCCAGTGCAGAGCCTGCCGCCATGCTAATTCCCTGTCCCAGGGAGCCTGTGGAAAAATCTACCCCTGGTGTCTTATTCCTGTCTGCATGGCTGGGCAAAATAGTATCTCCCTGATTCAATGTCTCAAGCTCCTTTAAAGGGAAGAATCCCCTTAACGCCAGTGCCGCATACAGCGATGGGCCAGAATGTCCTTTGCTGAGTACAAACCGATCCCGATCCTTTCTGTGAGGATTTTGCGGATCTACGTTCATTACTTTGCCATACAGTACAGCAAGAGTTTCCACCATACTCATGGCTCCGCCTATATGCCCGCTTCCCGCTGTACTCAGAGCATGAATGGTGGCTTTTCGTATTTCTGCCGAAAACAGATTCAATCTTAAAATTTCATCTTTGCTTAACATATTCATTTCCTTTCACACTCCCGGAGTAGCCATAAAACCACCGTCAACAGGAATCACCGCACCATTGATGTAACCAGATGCCTCTGTGTCACAGAGGAATAAAAGCAGTCCAATCAGATCGTCCGGTACCCCCATCCGTCCTGCAGGAGTGTGGGCAATCACCTTCTGGGAACGAGGCGTCAAGGTTCCATCCGGGTTCGTCATCATTGCCTTGTTCTGTTTTGTAATAAAAAATCCCGGCGCAATTGCGTTTACCCGAATCCCCAAAGGTCCCAAATGTACGGCCAGCCACTGGGTCAGACTGTTCACAGCCGCCTTCGCATTGCTGTAAGCCGCCACCCGGGTCAGGGCTGTATAAGAAGTCATGGATGACATATTGATAATCAAGGGATTTTCTGCTTTCATCAAGCCTTTTACAAAGACTTGAGTGGGAATAAAAGTACCCATTAGATTTAAATTCAGTACCCGGCTGTAAAGAATGGGATCCAGATCAAAAAAGGATATTTTTTCAGGATTCTTCACGTCCTCTGGGGTATAGACATCACTGCTGGTAGAGACTTTCACATTATTGCCTCCCGCTGCATTGATGAGAATATTGTACCCGCCGTAGCTCTCCACAATCTTTCTTTCAGCCTCCTGCATACTTTCCCGGCTGAGTACATCGCAGGCGATAGACACAGCCTCCCCGCCATTTTCCCGCACCTGACGGGCTGTCGCTTCCGCAGACGCCTGATCGATATCAAGCACCGCAACCTTCGCGCCGGATTTGGCCATATGCAGGGAAAAATTACTGGCTAAAATGCCGCCTGCGCCAGTGATAACTGCAATGCGATCAGATAAATCAACCTTCATCATAAACCTCCTATTTTCAGTTTGTATTTTGAGTTTCGTTCGGGCCCTAAGTGCATAGATAGGCCTTCGCTGTTTTTATCCATAAATGAGATTCGGCAGCCAGGTGGTAAAACCTGGAACCAATGTGACCAGAAGCAAGATGGTAAGCGCTACCAGATAAAAAGGCAGGATTCCTTTTACTCCCCGGGAGAGGGATACCTTTCCAATGCCGCAGGCCGTTGCCAGGCACACTCCCACCGGCGGCGTCACAAGGCCGATGACAAGATTCAGTACACTCATGGTTGTAAATTGAATGGCATCAATTCCAAAGACAGAGGTGGCCACAGGCAATAATACCGGAAGCAGAATCAGCAGGGCCGAAAGAGTCTCCATGAACATCCCTACAAAGAGCAGTAATAGATTCACCAGCAGTAAAAAGACATATTTATTTGTAGTAAATGATGTAATGGAATTGGCAATCACTGTGGGGATCTGCTCTCTGGCAAGTACCCAGGCAAATCCCGCTGCAAAGCCAGTAATGGCCAGAACTGCTGTGGCCTGTATCATAGAATCTAAAACCAACTTAGGAATATCCCGCATTTTCAAGTCTTTGTATACAAAAGTCCCGATAGCCCACCCATAGACAACGGAAATCACCGAAGCTTCTGTGGGGGTACAAAGTCCACTTAAAATGCTGACCAAAATAATTACCACCATCAAAAGGGACCAGAAAGCATCTGCGGCAGATTTAATCATTTCACGAAAAGAACATTTGATTCCTCTGGGATATTGAAACCGGTATGCCAGATACAATACCAAACCTATCTGTCCTAGGCCAAGAAAGATTCCCGGGATTGCACCTGCCACAAAGAGACGCCCCACAGAGAGAGAGGCACAACCTCCTGCCACAATCATGGGAATACTAGGCGGGATCAGGGGAGCCAGACAAGAAGATGCCGCTGTCACGCCAACTGCATGCTCTGAGGTATACCCCTCTTTTTTCTGAGCTGGAATTAAGATCCCGCCAATGGACGCTGTATCGCCTGTGGCCGATCCTGAAATCCCTGCAAAAACCATAGAAGCCACAATATTTGCAATGCTCAAGCCACCTCTTAAATTACCAGACAGCCGTTTGCAGAAACCCACAATCCGCTCTGTAATCCCACCATTACTCATAAGATTACCGGCCAGCATAAATCCTGGAATGGCAAGCATGGTAAAACTGTCTATCCCGGAGAAAAATTTTTGAGGAATCGCATTTACTGCAATATCACTCTGTACCATATAAATAAAAGATTCCATCCCTAGTGCCTGCGCAATTGGGACACCAGCAAATAATAAGATTACTAAAATAATTAAAATAAATCCAAACATTACGTTTTCCCCCTAAGAACCTCCCGAAATCCATTGACTGCCTTCTCCAGAAAAAACAATGCTGTCAACGCCGGACCTATTAAAACAGTCATATAGAGCCAAGACATGGGAATCCGTAAAACAGAAGATTTCTGCAAAGCTCCCACTCCAACGAGGCTGTAAGCGTGATAGGCCACTAAAATCAAAAAGACAGCCACGATAGCATCTAGCACCATCAGCCAGATTTTCTGCGCCTTTCGTGGAAATCTGTTAAGGAGGATATCCACTCGAATATACAAATCTCTTCTGGCTGCCAAGGGCGCTGCAAAAGCAACAATTCCCGCCAGGATATATCTAGATAGCTCTTCTGTCCAGGACACAGCGTTCCCCAATACCCGTCCGAATATCTGAAGTAATACAATTAAAATCAATGCAATTCCAAGGCTAATTACTAAAAGTTCACACACCTTCGCAATAAAATCAAGAACCTTCTTCATAATCTTCCTTTCTCTGTGAGACTACTGTAAAGTAAGCTTACATGAACTACTTGTTTTACAGCAGTCTCAGATATTTTGACTTGAATGATCAATCTTATTTATTCATATCTATCATCTTCAGATAAAGGTCGTAAATCTCCGGCTCTAACTGTTCCTCCAGAACTCTCTTTGCCACTTCAATAAAGGGGGCTTTGTCTACTTCCACAAACTCTATTTGATCCTGAAGGGTCGCCTCCTGCTCTGCCACCATATCCTTAAGATAATCCCACTGAAACTTCTCCATCTCTTCTGCCGCAGTATTGATAATCTCCTGCTGCTCTTCTGTCAAAGACTGCCAGAACTCTTCCCCTATCAATACATAAATCCAGCTATAGACATGCTCTGTCTTAATGAGATATTTTTGAACTTCTGGAATATTTGCGGAAATAATATTTGCATAAGGGTTTTCCTGGGCATCCACGGTTCCATTCTGCAATGCAGAAAATGTCTCACTCCATGCAAGAGGGGTTGCGGAAGCTCCAAAAGCGTTCCACATAGCCAAATGGAGATTATTGTTTGGCACACGAACTTTCATTCCTTTTAAGTCGTCCATGCTTTCTACCTTCTTGTTCGTGGTCAGATTCCGGGCACTGCGAATAAAGAATCCAATGGGATGAAGCTTCACATTTTCAACAATCTGCTGCTCAATAACACCGCCCACTTCCTCAGAGCTTGCAATTGTAATCAAGTCATCCAGGCTGTTCACTGCATAGGGCATTGCCACCAATGCTGCATAAGGTGTCCAGTTAGACATGGTATCTCCTGAGAGAACACCTTCACATGTACCCTGCTGAATGGCAGTGATATTGTCAACCTCTGCGCCCAGTACTTCATTTGCATAAATTTCAACCTTCATCTCGCCCTCACTCAAAGTCTCTACCTGCTCCTTGAATACTTCCAGGCCTTTCTGCCAGTCCCCTTCTTCATTCTGAGCGTGTCCGATACGAATGACTATGGGTTCTTCTGTGCTCTCTTCCTCATCCTTGTCTGCTGGTGTTTCCTGAGCTTCAGGCACAGTTGTTTCACTCTCGCTGGCAGCAGGGGCCTCCTGTTTGGAACCACAGGCTGTAAGTGTACCAGCCAGCATAGCTGTAATAAGTAATAATGCAATGTTCTTCTTCATGGTAATCCTCCAATTCTTATTTTTCTGTAAACCATCCCCGATGGAATTACACGTAGATTTTGGCTGCTGTCTCAGCTACTTCTTTTGCCGCATAAACGGGACTTGCAAATACAGGTTTTCCTGTCTGTTCTACTACATCCTCCGCGCTTTCTGCCATAGAATTCTGTGCAAATATGATTGCGTCAACTTCCTCCAGGCAGCCAGAAAGTTCTTTAAGAATCCGTTCTGTCAACTGTTTCTGATTGAGTCCAAAAGCACCACTTAACAAAATCTCTCTGATCTTTGGTGTCTTATTTTGCTCTTTTGCACATTTTTTCACTAGATCACAACTGGGTTTCATGGTAGTTGCCAAGGTGGCAACTACAGCAATACGCCCATACTCTGCCACCGCCTCTTTGCACATCTGATGATCAATGCGAATAAGATGTGCACCTGCCAGTTCAAAAAGGGGCTGTGCAGCATCCGCAATACTTCCAATGGATGAACACATATTCAGAATAATATCTGCCCCGTTATCTACACAAGCTGAATACATGCGAATCAATTCTGCTACATCCTGACTCTGAATTTCCTGGTGCTCTGAAATCCGTGAAATTAAATCTGGATCTGTCATATGCGTCACCACATAGGGCACCGTCATAATCTTTTTCAACTCTGCCTCCATGATTCCAAAAATTCCTGGACTGGCACCTGTGTGTACACAAGCTACTTTTACCATCTGTTTACCACCTTTGTATTATGTTCAATGTAGGATGTTTAAGGATAAAAATATACAGCAATCCTGCATGGACAGAATTTTCAAATATCAATGGAATTCGTATCTTCCAACTGAATATTGATCTTCCAGTAACGAAAGCTATCTTCAATCGTCTCATACACCTGCTCTGTAGAGCGCTCTAATATCATCTGTGTCTCTTTTTGATGGATTTGAATCAAGAAATCCCGCTCATTATGTTCCGTAATATAATCTGTAGTCTTAATACGACTTTGACGACTCAGCCGGGTAATGACTTGGTGTATTCTCTGAAATAAAATATTATGAGTTGACTGACAGACTGCATCATGAAATCTAATGTCAGCATCCAACAACATCTCTGAAGTAGATTCTGGATCTTTCAGCAATAGAACAAAAGCATCACAAGCTTCCTGAATTGCTTCAAAATCTTCTGGTTGTGCATTTTTAATTGCAAGCTTCAGGCAATCTGCATCAAATATACTGCGAAGCTCCAACAGGGAAACAGACATATCATTTTCCAAAGCCAAGCTGTAAATCAAGGGATTTAACATTTTTTCAGAAAATTTATTCGCCACAAAAGTACCATCTGGACGGCGGATTTCCAGCATACCCAGTGTCACCAGAACGCGAACTGCTTCTCTCACGGAATTGCGCCCTACATGGAAGGCTTCCGCAAGCTCAAGCTCTGTGGGGATCTTAGAACCCGGCTGCCAATGCCTGGATATAATTGCATCTATCATTTCATCTACAATTCGATCCACCGTTGATTTTGTACCAATTGGTTTAATATATTCAAGTGCCATTGCTCCTCCTTACATCCATCCTACATCCTACGTATGATAATACTGCTTTTATGTGTAAATTGCAATTGGCAATATCACTAATCTTACAGATACAAAATTGGGAATATTGCCTAATGTATGTCTCTCTTATCCATTAAGGGTAGATATATACAAATAAAGGAATATATGATAATATTTTGATATATGGCAGATACCTTTTCTCGACACCATTATTAAAAATCTTGCTTCCACCCCCTATGAAAGGAGATTTCACCATGAGCAACGTCCTGTTTAACATCTTTCCCAATGAACGCTACATGGATCTAACTATCTACCAATATGGCTGGGAACAATGCGCTCCCGCTCACTCTTACGGCCCTGCAGCCCGCAATCATTTTCTTTTCCATTATATTATCAAAGGAAAAGGAATTCTCTACAATACGAATGAGCGCGGCGAAACCCACCTCTACAATCTGAAACGCCATCAGGGCTTTCTCATTTCCCCACAGCAGGTAAATACATATATTGCAGACAAAGAAGATCCTTGGGAATATACCTGGATTGAATTTGACGGCCTACGGGCCAAAGAATTTCTGGATACTGCTGGCCTCACCAGTGAATCTCCCATCTACCGAAGCAGCAGCCATGATCTACGCAATCAAATGAAGGAGGAAATGCTTTCTATCGTGCATCATGAAAATCATTCCTCCCTGTATCAGATTGGGCATCTGTACCTATTTTTAGATTTGTTGATCCAATCCTCCTTCAACCACAGGGAACTCTCTACTGGTCGTTTGAAGGACTTCTATATCCGGGAAGCGATCTCTTTCATCGAGCAAAATTATAGCCATTCTATCACTGTAGAAGATATCGCTATCTTCTGTAACCTGAATCGAAGTTACTTAGGCAAACTCTTCCGAGATGAGCTGAATCAGACTCCCCAGCAATTTCTTATCTATTACCGGATGAACCGGGCTGCTGAGCTTTTAAAATTTTCCGACATGACAGTGGGGGAAGTAGGAAAATTGGTGGGCTATCCCAATCAGCTTCACTTTTCCCGAGCCTTTAAAAATATTTTTGAACTGCCGCCCAGTACTTGGCGAAAGGAAAATAAATTGTATAAGCCTGCGGAGGAAATTTGAAGCAAAAGAGATACTCTTTATTAAGCCAGGGATGTTCCAACAGTCTGTCTTATCTCTCCCGCAGCATTAAAAAGGCTCCGAGATTTCCCCGTTTTCCATGGGATGCCCTGTGGCTAAACAGGAGGTCAGGGTTACAACAGGTGCAGATGTCTGAGGTGACTATCTGTTCTGGTCTAAGCCCTGCCTCTATAAAAATAAGTTCATTTGCCCGCCACAGATTTAACTGGTATTTTCCATTGGGCTTCTGGTAAAACAGTTCTTTCCAAACCTTGTGGTCAAAGGCATCCTGAAATTGCTCAATCACATCCTGGCTAACCTCATAGCAGTCTTGGCAGATAGAAGGACCAATAGCCACAGTCAAGTCTCCCGGCTGGGTCCCATATTCCTCTCCCATCCGCTCTACTGTAGATTTACCGATCTTCCCCACTGTCCCCTTCCATCCAGAGTGAGACAGACCCACGGCATGGTGAACGGGATCTACGAGAAAAAGTGGCACGCAGTCCGCATAAAAAGTAGCCAATACAAGCCCTGGAACATTTGTCACCAGACCATCCACATCTGTATAATCCCTTGGGTACACAAATCCTTTTCCCCGATCTGCCTCTGTCACCACGCGAATGTTCGTAGTGTGAGTCTGATCGGAAAAGACCAAATTTTCACAGGAAAATCCCATGGCTTTTCCCAATCGGGTATAGTTCTCCCGCACATGCGCCTCTTGGTCCCCTCTGGTAAAGCTTAAATTCATAGAAGAAAATATCCCCTCACTGACTCCTCCCAGCCGTGTGGAAAAACCATGGGTTACAATCTCTGTAGATTCCAGTTTTGGAAAAATTAGAAAAGGGACTCCCTTCTCCCTGCGCATCTCGGTTGTCGGTGTCCCTTCTTTTTTTATAACCTTCATATTCACTCCTGTTTTAAGTTTTGCTAAGTTTATATTTAATCTCTGTATGAGCTCTGATACTCAAATGCATTTTTAATATGCTTAATCCTTCCATCCCCATAGATTCCAATCACGTCAAATCTGCAGGGCCTTCCTTCTCTCCTCCCATGCTGGGCATAGTGATATGCGGCAACTTTGCAGATTCGCCTCTGCTTTCTCACATCTACTGCCTCCAGGGGATCTCCATACCGGCTACTGCTGCGATATTTGATTTCGATATAAATGAGCACACTGTTCTTCTCGGCGATAATATCTACTTCTCCAAATGAATTCCGATAATTTTGTTCCAGAATCCTATATCCATGTTCTGTCAGATAATTTGCTGCAATCGCTTCATATCTGCTTCCTGTCTCCCGTTTGTTCAGAGGCCTTCCCTCCCATCCACAGGTACAAAATGGCCGATAAAGGTTTTTCTGTGAATTGCACAGGGCCCTATAGTTTTGAGGGCTTCAATGTGCTTGGCAGAACCGTAACCTTTATTGGACGCAAAGCTGTATCCGGGATATGTCTTCTCATACTGAACCATCATTCGATCTCTTGTGACTTTAGCAAGAATACTGGCTGCCGCAATAGACACACTCTTAGCGTCTCCTTTGACAATGGGTACTTGCCCAATCTCCACCTCTGGAATCGTCACTGCATCATTTAAGAGTAAATCAGGGCGTACTGCCAGATTGGAAATGGCCATACGCATAGCCTCATAGGTAGCCTGAAGAATATTAATCTCATCAATCCGTTCCGGCCCTACGATGCCGACTCCTGTGGCAACTGCCTTTTGCATAATCTCATCATAGAGCAGTTCCCGCTTTTTCTCTGAAAGCTTTTTCGAATCGTTCAGATAGAGAATCTCGCAATCTTTGGGCAAAATCACAGCTCCCGCCACCACCGGACCTGCTAAGGGCCCCCGGCCTGCCTCGTCAATTCCACACAGATAACCTCTGTCTGCATATTGATACTCATATACCTTCATAGTCTCTAAGCGTTCCCGCTCAGCCTTTAACTTTTCCTGTCGTTTCTGCTCTCTCAGAAGTTCCGCTTTTGTCACAATCTCTCTCCTATGCTCCATGTCCGTCAGGAGCAAATCTTCTCAGTGCTCTTCTCACTGGTGCTTTAGAATTCCAAATTTGTCCAGTGGCCAAATCCGCAGCCATGCCCGGCCAATAATATCCTTTCCATAAATCACGCCTACGCTGGGATCCCGACTATCAGCACTCTCATTTCGGTTGTCTCCCAATACAAAGTACTCGTCTTCTTCTAGCTGGATGGTATCGGCAGCCAGGCCCGGATCCCGGATCACCTCACGGCCGTAGGATTCAGAGAGAACCTGGCCGTCTATATAGATCTCCCCATCTGCAATCTGAACTGTCTCCCCAGGCAAGCCGATAATGCGTTTGATATAGTAGGTATCTTCTTTGTATTTAAAGGGGAATACTATAATATCATAGCGAACTGGATCCTGAAATCGGTAGGTAATCTTATCTACAATCAACTGATCTCCGTGGGCAAGGGTATTTTCCATAGATTCGCCGCTCACGTGAGTCCTCTGTCCTACATAAGTAATAATTAGAAATGTAATCAACAGTACAATTCCAATGTAAAAGACCATGCCCATTACTTCCCGCACCGGATTTCTGGCCTGCTCCTCTTCTTCCATCATGTCATTCTCGATATCTTCATATTCCTTACTACTTTTCCCGAACATGATTTATCCTCACAATCTTAATCTTTCTCTTCTGGGACTTCCAGTGTAATTCTACCCAGCTTGCCGCTGCGAAATTCATCCAAAAGGATTCCCGCTGCCTTTCCCAAGTCTAGCTCATTTCCTTTTTGTAGACAGCCACGGTTCTTTGCAATCTGCTCCAGCATGGAAAATGTTTCTTCTGACTCTTGGATGCCAAAGCGTTGTGTCAGAATCCCTTCATATTGTACATGTAAAAATTCCAAAAGCTTTATAGACAACTCCTCTGTATTCAAAATATCATCTTTGACGGATCCTATCATAGCCAAATGAATTCCCACTTGAGGGTCTTCAAACTTTGGCCACAGAATTCCTGGGGTATCCAAAAGCTCCAACTGCTTATTCAGGCGCACCCACTGGGCTCCCTTTGTCACCCCAGGCTTATTTCCTGTCTTGGCGCAAGCCCTCCCTGCAAAGCTATTGATAAAGGTAGACTTTCCCACATTGGGTATTCCTACCACCATAGCCCGGACGGGACGATTTAGAATCCCCCGCCTTCGATCCCGTTCGATCTTTTCCTTACAAGCCTCTGAAACCACAGTATTGATAGATTTCACTCCTGTCCCAGCCCTGGAATTGACTTTTACCACAAAAAGTCCCTTTTCCTTAAAATACGCGCTCCAGGCCTCATTCATTCTTTCGTCTGCAAGATCCGACTTGTTCAGCAGAAGGAGGCGGGCCTTCTGTCTTCCCAGTTCATCAATATCAGGATTCCGGCTACTTAAGGGGATGCGGGCATCCACCAACTCGATCACCAGATCCACCAGCTTTATATTTTCCTGCATCATACGCTTTGCCTTTGTCATATGACCAGGATACCACTGAATATTCATGTTGCTTCCTCTCTTCTACTATCCGTCTTCTACTTTAACCAGCCAAACCTGTCTCCAGGAGTAATAATAAACCATGCCTGTCCCAGAATGTTCTCCCGTCTGACATTTCCAATGTCAGCGCTTCTGCTGTCCTCACTGTTGTTTCGATTGTCACCCAGCACAAAATACTCATCTTCGCCAAGCTTCACTTCTGTCTGAGCCACACCTGCATCCAACATTTTATCTGTCAAAACTTCTTCTGCTAACAATTCTCCATCTATAAACACGCGCCCACTCTCAATGGTAACGGTATCTCCAGGCAGCCCCACTACACGCTTAATATGATAGTGGGAATTTTCATTTCCATTGGGTTTAAAAACCACCAAATCTCCATACCCTGGTGGTTTCACACGGTAAATCAAATTATTCACCAGAACTTTATCTCCGCTGTGTATGGTAGGCTCCATAGATTGGCCCACATTGCTCAAAGAGGTACCAAAAAAATAGACCAATATACAGGCTACCGCAAAGGCCAGCACTACTTCCCCGATCCATATCAGACCACTCTGGAGTGCCGCAACGTTGATTCTCTTTTTCCGTTGTCGAAAGCTTAAACCCTTCATCGCATCTCTCCTCGGGATATAAAATGAAAAGAAAAGGGAGAATTTTCATTCTCCCCCAGTCTCGGTTATTTTACTAATTCTTTTACCTTTGCACGCTTACCTACACGGCCTCTCAGATAGTTCAACTTAGCACGACGAACTTTACCGCGGCGAATCACTTCTACCTTCTCTACATTGGGAGAGTGTAATGGCCATGTCTTTTCCACACCTACACCGTTGGAATTCTTTCTAACGGTAAAGGTCTCTCTTGCTCCGCCATTCTGTCTCTTCAGTACGATTCCCTCAAAGATCTGAATTCTCTCTCGGTTTCCCTCTTTGATCTTACCGTACACCTTAACGGTATCGCCTACCCGAAACTGCGGCACTTCTGCCTTCAACTGGGCTGCTTCAATGCTCCTGATAATCTCATTCATGATGTTGCTCCTCCTTATTCTTCAGATGTTCTTGCCAGAAACGTCAGGCAAACGCCAGCAGAGGACCATCTCTTTTATCACAACGTAGATTATTGTAGCATATGGGGTGGGGAAATGCAAGGGATTTTTGGGGAGGTTTTTGCATAGAAACCTCCAGTTTGGTTTTCTTATGGCCTTTGCCATAGATTTATTACTCTTTTATTTTGTCAATCTCAGTAAGATTCACACCCAAGCTTGTGAGTAATGCTTTTAATGATATATAATCATCTTTTAAACCTGCATACGTTTTTGTAGCGTTCTCACTCTTTGCATTTAACATATGCACCTGAATTTTTTGAAAATCATTTAATGCATCCCTTATAATTTCTGCACCATTTGGCATTTGATCACCTCTTTCTGTATCCGTTTTACATGTACCTATCATTATTATAGCAACCTATATCAGGGGTGTAAAGCTTTTATCTTAATATCTCTTTCGCTTCCTTCAAATCTATTTTTGCCCTGTAACCATGCTTTTCTAACAAATACAGCAAATTCGCTCCATTCATCAATGTAAGTGGTTTTCCCTGGGCAAAGCTGTATGCGTCGCTTCCATAGTTTGATGTAGTAACAAGAATCCCTTTATTTGCTCCTTCATTTAAAACTGTCCCATATAAATCTCTGACTGCAGAGACGCCTACAACATTTGTATATCTTTTTGCCTGTATCACAATCTTTCCGCCGCGAACCGGATCCGGGTCAAAAGCCACAGCGTCAACACCACCGTCACGACTGGCCCGCGTAATCTTCACCTCTCCTCCGTTTACATTGAATTCTTTCTCAAATATTTCCCGGATAAGATTTTCAAAATCCTGCCAGTCAATGGCCGCTAAATTCACGCCTTCATTCAGTGCTTCCGAAACTGCATATCCCTCAACGAACCGTTTATCCTCCCGGGATATGGTTACAATGGGAGCGACAGGCGTGACGTTCGCCAAGGATGCCGCTGATACTCCTTTTGCACTCTTAAACCAGGCCTTTGGATCCACGCCCTCCAGATTTATTTCATCAAACGCCTGTTTTGATACGCTCACGGAAAGTAGGTAGGGCTCTATATTTTTTCCTGTTGCTTTATCTATTGTTTCTATTTTTCCATTCACAACCGCCGATTCTATCAGAGAATACTCTGCACTGAGGGAGAAAATATAATTCAGAGTCTGCAGTACTAGTTGATATATGACATTGTCATACTTCTTTTTCATATAGGACTCTGGGTAGAAGGTCTCTTTAAATTCTTTTCTTGATTTCACATAGCTTACATTTTTTAAATTGGGAATGTCATCCATGACTGGCAGCATCAGATTGATAACAATGGTTTTTCCTGCGGAGTCATATTCTATTTCAACTGACCTGTTGTAGAGAAATGGCAGTTCGATGTTTTCCAGAACAAGTGTAAAGTAGCGTTCCACAGACGCACTGTCTCCTTGGATGTACTTTTCAAAGAATAAATCCACCTTGTGATTTTCTTCTGCCTGGGCCTGTTCAAAGGCACTCCGCCTGTCTTCCCATTCTTTTACAGACGTATGATAGGTCTCAAGTGTAGCCTTGTTGCGTTCCTCAATTGATGCTTTCTCCCTTTTCCACACCTCAAAATCCTTTTCAAATTCTGTCTGATTCATTTCCGTAAATTCTGCCATCTTTTTCTTTGACAGCTTTGTAAAAAAGGATGGGCGGGGATTGTATTTTTCATCAGAACGGCAGGGTTCATTTGGCACAGGAAGGAGCGCCGGATATTCGGGCGATGATTCCGGGTATTCTAAAAAGTCTTTTAATTCATCCAGGTCAAGCTTATCTGGGTACAGACTGTTCAAAAGGATCTGATCCAACGCAGATTGCTCATCTTCTGCCTTCTGTGACAGCTCTTTTGCATAAAGAATGGAATCCTCTTCATTCTTTTTTCTCTGCTCCCGCTCCACGATCCAGGCCCACTGCTCGTCCCATCGGGCCTTCAGCGCATTTGCTTTTTGATCTGCTTCGTACTGGGTGGCTGCTTTGACAATGCGGTATTTATTCAATCCCTTATGAGATACTTCTCTTTGAAACATATAGGCTGCCACAATTTTTCTCCTTTATCTGTCTGTTCTTGCTGAAATGATAATAATTTTCATAACTCTATTAATCTGCACTACTTTATAAACAACTCTAATTCCCAGATTTTTAAACTTGATCTTTAAAAGATTCGTAAGGTTTATTCCTGGCTTGTGTCCTAATGGCTTACCATACCCACCTTCTAGTACAGAAAGTGGATTCTGACTAACTTTTTGAATCCCTTTCATAACTTGGCACTGAACAGAATGATCAAGCTTGATTATATCTTTTTCTGCCTCATCCAAAAATTCGATGTTCCAAGTCATTCAATCTCAACCTCCTCTGTCTCATCAAGTTCTTCCTCGCTGATCCCAAGGTTCGTCAGAACATCTTTAAAGGGAATTGCAGGCTTATCAGCATTTGCCTCCAACCTTCTATTGGCTTCAAGAAGCAGTAAATAATCCTCTTCTATCTCTGTAAGTCTCGTATATTCCTCTGGTGACAAAATAACTGCAGAGGGTTGGTTATTCTTTAATACTATCAACTCCTTTTCTGTACGGAGTCTGTCAAAAATCTTTGCCGCTTTTCCTTTATTAAACTGTGAAATCGGAACTAAACACTGTAAAAATTCTGCTGTGTTTGTCATAAATATCACCTCTGACTTTTTTATTATATTATAAGCAGTCCAGGGGAAAATATCAATAAAAAATCCGAAAATTTATAATTAAATTTTCATTATAATTCTATTTTTAATTTTCTATATTCATCAAAAATGTGAATGATATCTTTTATATTCAGGAAAATGTGGTTTTTATTATCGAAAAACAAAGATAAATGTGTTATTCTATGATCAATCCTTACCAAAAAGGCGGCTATTCCTATGAAACGCAGAGCACTTCAGGGTTTGATCAAGTGGAAATCCAGTGAAGAACTCATGTCATTGCTGCTGGCAGCCTGCTTGAAACGCTGTTGGCGCAGCCGAAATCCTACTCTGTTGGTATGATCAATCTTCTCAACATTTATCCTTTAACATTTGATGAATTTTTAGATACCACAGACGCAGTTTTGTATGCTTATTATTTTAATCTCAAAAAGGAGCCTTGACGGAAAACTTTGTCTTGCAGCAGCTTCGCGGCTAGTTTGAGGTTGAGCCGCGCTATTTCTCCGATAAAAACAGTGAGATAAATTTTGTACTCCAATATGGGACAGAAATCATTCCAGTGGAAGTAAAAAGCGGAGAAGACAAGTCTGCGCCTTCCTTTAAAAGGTATGTTTCTCTGCATGAGCCCGAATATGGTAAGCGCTTAAATCTTGGGTAGCTTTACATCCGCCATGTTTCGACACATAATGGTGATAGTAAATAGATTTTTACTACACTCCTTTTGATAGGAGATAGAAATTCACTACACTTGGAGGTTTCATTATGGGTAGCAAACTTGCGCCGGGGCGTTCCCTGGACGAATGGATGGAACTGGTAACTGCATGCAGACAGAGTGGCCTGACAGATGCTGCATGGTGCAATGAACATGGGATATCTCCCAGTTGTTTTTACAATGCAGTTACCCGGTTGCGAAAAAAAGCCTGCCAGATACCGGAGCCTGCCCCCAAAGCCAACACTCTTGATCTTACATCCCACAAACAGGATGTGGTTCAGATTGCCATAGGGCCGGAGTTTTCCCCTGCAGAACGGATATGCGTAAATCTATTGACGGATTATGCGCAATCATCCAGGAACAGTTCTCAATGGAGATTAACCATGCACTTTTCCTTTTCTGCGGGCGTAAATGTGACCGGATCAAAGTATCTTAAAAGAGCCTGATGGGATCGTCATGATATACAAAAGACTGACCGCCCAGGGTTCCTACCGGTGGCCCAGAAATAAATCTGAAGTCCGCGACCTGACATGGCGGGAGTTTGACTGGCTGATGTCAGGGATTGACATTGAGCAGCCCAAAGCCATCAAAGCCACATAAGTCCAGAAGAAAAAGATGCACATAAAACACGCTGTTTTCCTTGCATTTTCGGTATTTTTAAGGCCTGAAAATCATTCGTTTTACTGGGAAAATCGCTTGTTTTCTGGTATAATAGAAGTATCAAAAACAGGAGGAAAAAGCAGTGGCTGACAGTTCCAAAGATATCCAACTGCGGGAGCTGAAGGATCTGATCCATGATCTCAGAAAAATGATAAAAACACTTCAGGAAACTGTCGATGCAGCCAATAAACGGGAAGAAGCTCTTACCCGGGAAAGAGACAACCTGAAAGAAGAGGCAGAGCTTCTCCGTAAAAAACTGTTTGGTTCTTCCAGTGAAAAACGGGCTCTCGATATTCCGGGCCAGTTAAACCTTTTCAATGAGGCAGAGAAAGAACAGGATCCAGCAGCCGCAAAAGTGGAAGAACTGGAGGCGTGCCTTTCTGAAAAAGCAGGAAAGAAACGCAAAGCAAGAACTACAGATGCTGAGCGATTTAAGGGGGTTGGGGTTCCTTTCGAAAAGAAGTATCTTTCTCTTTCTGACGAAGAAAAACTCTGCCCTGTCTGTGGGACTGCGCTGAAAGAGATCGGCGAGGAGTTTGTCCGCCGGGAACTGGTCTTTGTTCCTGCCAGGCTGAAAGTATATGAATACTATAGCAAAAGCTATGAATGTCCGCAATGCAGATATCAGGCTCTCCCGGTCATTAAAAAAGGAAAAGAAGGAAGAGCCCATATGCTCTATGGAATGGCTTCCGCTGGCACGATTGCCTGGGTAATGTACCAGAAGTTCTGTAACGGACTTCCATACTACCGCCAGGAAAAAGATTGGAAGCAGTATGGCGTTTCTATCACCAGGGCGACTATGGCAAACTGGGTGATCCAGAATTCAGAAGCATTTTTCCTTCCAATGTATGAATACTTCCACCGGAAGCTTCTAGAGCGGGAATTCGCTATGGCAGATGAGACGCCACTGCAGGTCCTGCATGAACCGGAACGCCGTGCACAGACCAAGTCATATATGTGGCTGTTCCGCAGCGGTGAAGATGGGGGAGCGCCGATCATCCTCTATAAATATTCGGAGACCCGTGCGGGGGACAATGCCGTGGATTTTCTGCATGGCTTCAAAGGTTATCTGATGTGCGATGGCTACAGCGGATACAACAAGGTCCCGGATGCAAAGCAGACCGCATGCTGGGCACACATCAGAAGATACCTGACAGATGCCATTCCAAAAGGAAAAGCTCTGGATTACACCCAGCCTTCGGTACAAGGAATGTTGTATATCAACCAACTCTTCCATATGGAAGATGTTATAAAGGAAAGACAAACCGCCTTCGATGCGATTAAAAAAGCCCGTCTTGAAAAAGAACAGCCGATAGTGGAAGGCTTTTTGTCGTGGCTTGACCAGCAATCACCTACCCGTGGTACAAGAATGGATAAGGCAGTTACTTACATTCAAAACCGCCGTTCTTATCTTACCACCTATCTGGAAGATGGACGCTGTAGTTTTTCCAATAATCTCAGCGAAAATGCAATCCGCCCATTTACAGTTGGCCGCAAAAACTGGCTCTTCTGTGACACACCGAACGGAGCCCAGGCCAGTGTTGTTGTGTACACGATGATAGAAATGGCAAAGGCAAATGGAGTAAACGTCTATCAGTATCTTACCTATCTGCTTGAGAAGCTGCCAAATGATAGGATGAGTGATGAGGAGTTAGACCTTCTGTCACCATGGAATGAAAAGGTTAAAGCAGAAATTGAACGAGCCTCAAAAGATGATACCGGTAGTATAGCGACACAGACTGTTTTACTACTACGCCATCTTTTGAGACACTTACAAGAAGACAAATCTGCGCCTTTCTTTAAAAGACATATTTCTCTGCATGAGCCTGGGCATGTGCTTCGCCTTTCAGAGCATAGGTATCTAAAGGATGAGCGGATCATGAATGTTCCTTTGTATCTTGTGGGGAAGGTTGATTTTTTGTAAATCAAATCGAAGGGATGTTGGAAAATAGCTAACGACAAGCGTTTAAAAATTCTTCAAAGTTTTTAAATGTAGGTGTATGTTCTTTCAAATAATTTATTGATTGTTCATAGTTTCCGCACAATTTTAGTTTTTCGTCCAGAGTAGGTGGGAGAGGTTGATTCGCATTAGTAAATAGATAAAAATATTCATGTAATTTCGTTTCATCCGGCTCAGTCCCATACGCATCAATCCATTTTCTTACAAAAGTCTTCGCCTCTTTAAACTGTTTTTTCTTTCGTTTTTCATAATATTCCTCCAAGCTCATTATTTTTCTAGCAGGATTTCCCGCATAGACAGAATCATGTTCACAGAAACCACTTACAACACTATGTGCACCGATAATAACATTGTCTTCTATAATAGTTCCTCCAAGTATGATACTATCAGCCCCGATAAAAATATTGTTTCCCAATTTTACAGGACGTTGATTTCCTATTATTTCACCATATTTCCTTTTAAGAACACTCCAAGAGTAATCATGAGTAAGAATCATAGATGAAACAATATTAATATGATTTCCTATTGTAAGTAAATGTAAGTTTAAAGAGTCAATATGGCACTCCTGGATCAAGAAAAAATTTACATCCTCTCCAATTTTTGCTCCACCATCTCTCAAAAATCGAATAAATGTCTCTTGATCACACTTTTTTCCAAAGATAATTCTCTTTAAAAATTTTTTCAACAGATTTGTCATTTTCATAAAACTCGCTTTCAAACTATACTTCTGTATATCCCTTTTCCAAAATATCTGCTATGCGTTTGCTGGCTAACCCATCTCCATATGGATTAATCGCCTTTGCCATGGCATCGTATGCTTTTTCATTCATAAGCAATTCTTTAAAATTATGATAAATCACCTCTTCATCAGTTCCGACTAACTTCAATGTCCCTGCTGCTATACCTTCAGGTCGTTCTGTTGTATCACGCATAACAAGAACTGGTTTTCCAAGAGATGGTGCTTCCTCCTGGATTCCGCCTGAATCTGTTAAAATTAAATAAGAGCGTGCCATAATATTATGGCAATCAAAAACTTCAATTGGCTCAATTATATGAATCCTATCAAATCCACCCAACTCTTCTTCTGCTGCTTTTCGAACAACAGGATTCATATGAATTGGATACAGTGCCTTTACATCTGAAAATGTATCCATAACACGACGTATAGCGCGAAACATATTATGCATTGGTTCTCCCAAATTTTCCCGGCGATGCGCTGTAATAAAAATTAGCCGAGAATTTTGGGCCCAATCTAATTCTGGATGACTATAATTCTCGCAAATGGTTGTCTTTAACGCATCAATTACAGTATTTCCTGTAATCCATATTTTATCTACATCTTTCCCCTCTTTAATCAAATTTTCCTTAGCCTGCAAAGTAGGGGCAAAATGATACTGTGAAATCACTGACACTGCCTGACGATTAAATTCCTCTGGAAATGGAGAGCATATATTATAAGTACGAAGTCCTGCTTCCACATGGCCTACTGGAATCTGCATATAAAAGCAAGCTAATGCTGTAGCAAAAGTGGTTGATGTATCTCCATGAACTAATACAACATCTGGTCTTGTATCTTCTAACACTATTTTGATACGGTCAAGAATATTCGTAGTAATATCAAACAATGTCTGTTTATCCTTCATAATAGATAAATCATAGTCAGGAACAACTTTAAAAACTTCTAATACTTGATTTAACATTTGTCTATGCTGTCCTGTTACACATACAATTGTTTTCATCTTTTTCCTTGTTTTTAACTCATTTACAAGAGAACACATTTTTATTGCTTCTGGCCTTGTGCCAAAAACTAGCATAACTGTTTTTATTTACTCCACCTTCTTCCACTTTTTATAAGTAAGTAACATACCATAACTATCGGTTATACCCTCCCCTAAACATTTTTTGATACAATCCCATACCCCAGCTTTCAACAACACCCCTTTCAAAATAATTTTGAGCGTTTTGGGTGTATATTTCTTTGACAATTTCTTAAAAGACAACTTATTCATATCCTTATAAAATATATCACGAGCAGGATGATATGACTGGGATTTATAAATAGCTGGATTACACTTCTTTGCCAACTCATAATTTAGTCCCTTATTTATTGAATAAAAATTCTCTTTAACTTCCTCAAATAATCTTTTTCCTTTATTTGAGTTGAGTAGGACCATAGACAAACCTTTACTATCATTAAATATGGGATGAATCGTTTCAATATTCCAAAAGTCACCAAGTGTAATATCAGCCCCACTTTTGCCATCTTTAGCCTGACATTGATAGCAGGAAGGACGAAGACAAAATACGCTGTTAAACATACGAAAATAGGGGTCTTCAAAATTAAATCTGAAATACTGATGCTCTTGATTGTCCCAATATTTTGTTTCAAAATCTAGCCAACCATATTTTTTACTTCGGAAATTTACATTTATAATCCTTGATTTTAACTTTTCCTGCAAATACTCTATATACTTTGCCCATAGTTTTTGTGATGGAACACCATGACAAATAACATCAACACATACTAAATTATCGAAATCTTTATTCAAAAATAATTTCAACCCCTTGATTTGGCATGGCGTTCCTGAAAACAAAACTTTTTTGCCTTGTTCAAGATATTTTTCCGTCCTCAAATAAATATCTCCTATATTGCTCTGCAAATATTTAGAACCCCTGATTTTTTTTATGTCTTCATATGATTGAACCACAATATGCTCTGCTAATTTGCAGTTGTTAGACATTGTTACTCCAACTACTACTCCATTTTGATGAATAATACATTCTGCAAGGGCAGAAAAAACACCTCCAGATGAACTATTAAACCTAACAACATTATCTTTGTGCTTTACACACCATACATCTATTTTTTCCTTAAATTGTTTTAGTGAATTTATACACGGACATACACTCTCACATTTTCCACAATCAACACATTTTTTTGTATTTACATATGGATAATAAAAACCTTCTTCATCTGTTCGTAGAGATATGCATTTTAAAGGGCATTTCTGAACACAAGAACCACACCCCACACACATAAATTTTTCCTTTATTTTTATCATAAATTCTTTTTTCAAATGATCTATAAATTTTCTATTTATCTTTTTTTTCTTTTTATTACATAATATATTTTCTTTGAAATGCCAAAAAAAGTCTCACATCCCCAGTACACCATGAACATCATAATCCCAAAAAATATACATTTTATCCATATATTATCAAGAAATAAAGAAGCTACCAGATACATGATATATACTAACCATATAGTTAATATTCTCATATTGAAAAAATATTTTTTATCAACTATTCTTTCTTTAATATAAAAGGGGATAAAAACTATTGTCGTAATAAAATATGCTAATAGATATGCACAAGAAATCCCAATAGCCCCCCAACGTTTAAAAAGGAAAATACAAATTATAAAACATATTCCCCATAAAAAATTGCTAAAAAAACCAAACCACATATAATTATGTTTTATAAGATTTCTTGCAATTCCTTCTTTAAAGGCCAGGAAGCCACAAATCGCACAAATAATGATGATCGAACGATTAAGACTTATATAATCATAACTCTGTCCATAGAATATCGTAATAAACCCTGAAAATAACGTAACTCCTGAAGATAAAATAAGTACAATAAACCATGATAGTAGGATATTTACATCTTCTACAACATCATCATCTCTCGTTATAATAAATGGTAAAATTACATTCCCAATTGCTGCAGGTAATAATGATATTGCAGATCTCCACTGATTCGCTGCATTAAAAACCCCCAAATGATAATATCCATTGGGGGCGTTAATCACAATTGTATTTCCCAGCCATGTAATAGGTATGACAACGATATTCATTAACATAGCTGGTACGGCAAATTTAAATAACAGACGATATTCTGATAGGCAAGTTCTATAAGTAATAAAAATCATATTTTTTTTACATGATTTTTTAATAAATATATTTGCTAATATAAATGCTACTATTCCCACAAGGCCATATCCTGTCACTAATCCGTTAACACCAAAAAATAATGTAAGAATAATAAATACATGTAAAGACACAATGCCTTGTATAATAGCAACTCTAGCAACAGCCTTAAAATCCTCAAAACCCGCCAAAATACTATTTTGGATTGTATTAAGGGTATTGAATATTAACATAAGAGTTGATAACTTAAGGCCAAGAGAAAGGGTTTTATTGTTTAAGGTATGTTCTGCAAGCCAATCACTCCCTAATATTAAAGCTATTGAAAAAATTAGAGAAGAAATAAACGCAACTGAAAAGGCCATTGCAATCACATTTCCACACCTTTTTTTATGATTCTCTTTGAATTCAACTACAAACCGTGTCGCAGTTGTGCCCAATCCCAATGCTGCAAAAGTAGAGAACATTCCTACCGTATTATATATCATACCAAACTCACCGTTACGATCTGCTCCAAGAAGACGTGCTGTCAATATTGATGCAAGCATCACCAACATTTTACTCCCTATAGAGCCAAATACGTTCCAGAATATACCCCACTTAAGCTTTGATGTTGTATTGTTTATAGTTACTTCATTCATTACTTTTCTTCCTTGCATCTGCGAATATACTCTTCATATTTTTCAAATGCTATCTGCTGGCAATTTGAAATTTGTGCTTTCAGTATATCCAAATTTTCTAGCATTTCTAAAACCTTCTTTACAAGTTCCTCCTCAGCGTTACATAATGACACACACCATTTTCTATTGCCATATACAAGTTCCGCCATTCCCAAGGCTTTATTACTATAAACTAAAAACAATGCTGGGGTGTTTACAGTAATAGCATTTACAGCACAATGCATCCTTGCACAAACTGCAATTATGCATTGTTTCAAATAACCTTTTGCATCTAGAAAAGATTTTGGCTTAACAAACACTGAATTTTGTTTTACTTGTTTAGGTAGTTTTTCAAATACCCTACTCAAAAAAAGTATGTCATCATCCGACTTTTCCATTGAATTTATTACATGAGGTATAAACATATATGGTTTATTTGTTTTTAAATATAATGTAGTAAGCAAAGTAGCTAGCTTTGAAATTTGTTCTTCATCAACAGTTCCAAATAATTCACGCAATGAAAATTCACTCAAATTAATTCCTATAAACTTTTTTTCTGTTTGAATATTTTTTTCTGGATCTGGCACTAAAAAAGCTGGATCTGGAAGCATTACAACATTATTTGTTATACTCAGACTTTTGAGATAGTCAACAGATACATGTTCTCTGCAAATAATGGTATTCACCTTTTTTAAATGTTCGACATAATAAAAAAGAGCTTTATTATATTCACCAAAAGGACCAATGGAAGCGCCATAAATAATAATAGATTTTCCTCTTTTTATCGCTTTATTACCAAATTCTACAAGATAATTAACATACCTATACCTTTTTCTTCTTCTGAGATATGCAGGTAAAGTATAGAGGTCTCCTCCTACAAGTATCATAATATCAGATTCTTTAATAATCTGTTTGAATTCAGTTCTAAAAAACAGAACTTTTTGAATTTGTAATATATCTACTGCTTTAGAAATACATTTTGTTGCAAAATTTGTTCTATTATCTATATTTTTTATAAAAATCCCAAGATCATCTGCTATTTTTATATCATCATGATAATTTCTCGAATAATATACTATAATACATTTATCACCAAATAATCGTCTAACAAAACTTACGGTTCCTCTCAGAATTGCTTCACAACCAAAATTATAAAGACCAGATATTCCGTATATGGCTATCTTTTTCACATAATCCCTCCATAATCAAAAACCAACCAATTATATACCCATAATATTCTTTATATTTTTTATTCTTTCTCCACAATCAACAGCTTCATAAAACTTTTTTGCATTTAATGAGTATTCGTCATGTTGATTTAATATATCTTTCAATGCTTCCACAACTATATCAACTTTTTTAAATTCCACACATTTACCAGCTTTATATATACCAACGGTTTCCGTTAGCCCTAAATTTTCTGATGTAATCATTGGAATACCAAAGGAAGCATATTCATATATCTTGTTGGGTGCACAAAATTGATTATTTAAATTAGAATCATCATAAATAGCTATACCAATATGTGCATATTTTGTAATCTCAAGATGTTCTGGTGCTGGGATATAGCCTAAAAACAATGTCTTCTCATATATACTCTTAATCCTTTTTTCATAATCTTCCTCTGACTTTCCCAAAATCACAAGCACCAAGTTTTTATCAGCAATTATCTTTAATGCCAGAGCAATATTATCAATTGGCCTATCTGATTGTACCAGTCCTTGATAAATAATAAGCTTGTTGTCGCCATATTTAGTTTTTAACAAATCCCATTTTTTATACTCACCTATTCCTTTATTTTCTATTAAATAAGGTTTATTAGGAATAACATGAGGTACACTTTTAAGTGAGTATCTGTCTTTCATTATCACTGCTCTATGTTTTTCACAACAAATTACCTGTTCAGCATAAGGAATTATTCTTGCTACAAGTTTATCATGTAATGAATTTAATTCATATAATTCCAATACAGTTAATACAAACCTATAATGGCAAATACTTTTTCCAATAGTCATTGCTGATTCACAATTGCCGAACCATAGAACGGTATTTTTAGATATTTTAGATATCACTTTTTTAACCTCTGATGTGTAAGATATAAAATTCCAATAACTATCAAAAACACTTTTACTTTCTCTATCTGACTTAAACGTATAGTTTTCTATATTTCTTTTTTTTAAGAGTTCATTTATATATTCAGAATTCTTACCATGATATACTACTAGATCTACCCCTAAATCATGTAAGAAGAGTACTTGTGCAAGACATGGGGGGTAGAACTGGAATCCCTTTTTTAATATATAAACTACCTTCAACTTAATATCCTCCGCAAATAAATAAGAAATGAACAGTTTTATTTCAGGACTATTCTAACTTTTTGTATTTCTTTAAAATCTGATTCACTAATTTTATTTAGATTCATAATGACTCCCAAAAATAAGAATATTATAAAAACCTGTTGTGGTTGGTGAAGCACATTGCCAGAAACCCCATATATTGCCAGTAAGAGGAGTGCCAAAACCGAAATAATGCTATACATCATTTTATGTTTCTCTTTATTTTTTCTGAATAACATCACTTCCCCTATTCCTCTAAAAACAGTTCCCAAAATGGCAGATAGATACAACAATGCACCAATCATTCCTGTTTCAGCCAGAAGTTGAAAGTATGCATTATGTGCTCCTGCAAAATCGACTGCAACCTTTTTTATACCTGACATATTAAATACAATGTCAAAACTATTTAGCCCTTGTCCAAAAAGTTGGTCCTTTCTAAACATTTTTAATGCTAATTCCCAATAATGTTCTCTTGAAGACAATTGAATCATATTTCCTTGTCCTTTTGTCAATATATTGCTTATCAATTCCAAAATTGTGTTTGACTGCCAAATTAACAAAAAGATAAGTATACCTAGTGTAACAAATCTTACTAGGTTCTTTTGTTTATAGCTCCCAAATAACCAAAATATGAAAAGTAATGCAGGAACAATTAGAATAAAACTTCTTTTTCCTGTTAAAATTACAGAGTAATACATTACAGCACCTAAAAGAAAATTTATTATCTTTTCGTGCTTTTTTAAATTAAACTCTACAAAACAAATGATACATCCCAGTGAAAGTATAAGCCCAGAAAAACTAACTTCATAAAATAATCCAGAATACTGATGACATACAATTCCTAAATGACATAGCATATCATATTGATTTGAGTAAAAAAACCACCTACTGGCGAAATCATAAAATAGTTTAGGTAGATACACTTGCAGTAATATACTTGCTGCTAAAATGATTGCTATTATTTTAAATAATTTTATTGTAAACTGAATTTCTTTTGCATTAATCTCCCTAAGCATCACGAAAAGTCCTCCGCTAAAAAGAATAATGTACAAAAATGACTTTGGTATATTCAGTAAACTATTTAAACATAAATATAGTAATAGCATAGGCCAAATAGGTGAACATGATTTAACATTTATACGAATTAGTCCAGTAAATAGGCACAATACAAACAGGAAGGTAAAGCAACAAATCAAGGCCATACAACCATGATAACCAGCAAAAGCTCCTGTATAAGAAATTGTAATGAATATGACAAAAAGGGTTATCATTCTATTGACTTGAATCTTCATAGATCTATTTCTTCCCTTCTAGTGTTGTATTATCCTTGCTGGTATTCCAACTGCTGTTGAATTACTTGGAACATCTGTAAGCACCACAGCATTTGCCCCAATATTGCAATTATCACCTACAATAATATTTCCCAAAATAACAGCACCTGAACCCAGCACGCAATTCTTTCCAATTTTAGGTCCATTTGCGTTTCCGATAGTAACATGTTGGTAAATTGTTGTATTAGCGCCAACAATAGAATTTTGGTGAATAACTATTCCCGTACTATGGGGCATAACAACACCTTCTTCCAGAATTGTTGTTGGTGGAATCGAGCAGTTAAAAAGGATAAAATTTAATCGATACAAAATCTTTGCGCTTATATGCAAATGGTGTGTATAAAGCCATCTTTCTTTTCTATATATCTTTATTGCAATACCTGGATTGACTTTTTCTTTTGACCTCCTAAATATTTGCATGCTTATTTCATCCTTCCTATACTATTAGCATTTCCAGGTAAAGTCTCTCTACCCTTCTTGCTTCCGTTTTTATATTAAACACAGAATCTACAAGTTTTACAGATATATCCTGACGCTCTGATTCACTTTTAGCCTCAAAGCTATTTAATTTTTCAATCCAGAGAGCTCTATCTAACGGCAGATACGTAAGTCCGCCTATATTCGCTTGCTCGGTTATCGTATGTGATAGCAAACAGGGTAGTCCACATACTTGTGCCTCAATTGATACAACAGGAAGCCCTTCTTTTATAGAAGGTAAAAGAAAAATATCAGCTGCATTTAAAAAATCATTTACTTGAGCAGAGAATCCAACAAAAATACAATACTTGGATAAACCTATCTTATATAACTTTTCTTCCAATTTTAATTTCCAAGGTCCATCACCGACAAATAAAAATCGCCAAGTTTCATCTTGTTTGACTACTTGACGTATAACTTCTAATAAAAATTTCAAGTTTTTTATTGGACTAAAATTTGATATATGACATGCAACTTTGCAGTCTTCAATGTTATATTTATTTCTAACTTTGTTTCGAATTTCTTTGTTAAATTGTTTATCCTCTATGTCTATAGCATTTCTAATCCATTGACTATTTGATTTAGCATAAAATCTCTTCCCAAATAAAAATTTTCCTGCTTCTTCTGAGCAAAACCAATGATGTGTTGTAAAAAATCCTAATCTGGCAACTAATATTGAATTTAAAATTCTCTTAATTGGATTATCTGAAAACATCGTAGAATGGCTGTGAACAATTATATTTTTGATCCCATTTTTTTTCGCATAACGAATTGTCATCTCTGCTATCGTTGGCGAGTGTAAATGTACAGCAATATAATCACTACTATGTCTTTCAAAAAATCTTTTACTATTTCTACACGCAATTACCAAGGATTGCATTGATAAAGGATTTCCAATATAGGTTACTTTCCCACCATATTGTATTATTTCACTCTCATAGGATTTTTTCGTATGGTTCGATACTAGAAAATCAAATTGAACTTGTTGTCTGTTAATATTTCTATATATATTTAAAACAATTGAAGAAACTCCAGAGCTTACTGCAATATTATCCATAATTTGTAATATACGTATCATCTTTTACACCATATATTTTTATATCTATCATTTAATTCTTAGAATTTTAATTACACACCAATATGCTATATGAAATATACTCCTTAAAATACTTAAATGTTCAATATCTCGATATAAAATCCAATGATATTTAATTAATTTTAATTTATTACTTGAGATAGAATTCTGGCGAATACGGTATCGCATCAATACGTTTCTCATACCATATATATATTCCTCCTTTTTAAGCATTTGTAGCCAAAGTGCATCATCATTTCTTTTTCGAATATTTGGTACTTCAAACTTTCCCATCTTTTTTACACTATACATGACTGTAGAATTGCCTATAGGGCAGTCTAAAAGTACCCTGTTGTAATTAACTTTTGGTACTGTTTTGACAATTCGATTTAGAAGCTTTCCTTCCTCATCAATTTGCTCATACGCTGTACATGTAAAAGCTACATCATGCTGTTTCATAAAAGTAAGTTGTTTCTCTAATTTATCTGAAATCCATAAATCATCTGAGTCCAAAAATGCTATATATTCCCCTTGAGCTAACTGCATCGCTCTAGTTCTTGCCTTTGCCGCGCCAGATTGAGAAATCATACAATAATATTTAATTCTTTTATCATTTTTTGAGTACTTTTCTACAATTTCTTTGGTATTATCCGTAGAACAGTCATCCACAATAATCATTTCCCAACTTATATATGTCTGTGATTGAACAGAATCTATGGTCTCACCTATGAATTCTGCGCAGTTATATGTTGGCGTAATAATAGAGACCAAACCAGCTTCCATACTCTATTCTCCTGCAACTTTTGTATTTTATTTTCAGACAAAATAATAGGGACGGAACCTCCATCCCTTGACACTAAAACTGACTGTAAATATATACTGGAGCCTGGGATATATCTGTATTCAACAGGTATAACAGTATCGCCGTGCAAATCAGGCATGTTCCCAATAAGTACCCTACAGTCTGAGCTTTTTCACTGTTTTTTAAATTCTCTATAAATTGCTTCACTAATTCTCACCCAGCCTTTCCATCCCAGATGCATCACATCTCTAAAAAAATACATCTCATCTGCATACTCTGTCATGTCTACCAACACAACATTGTCATATTCCTGCGCAATTGATCTTATCTTCTCATAATAGTCATCGCAGAGCATCCCCTGATAGGTATACCATTTTTCATTTACTGGAATACTGACTAAAATTACCTCTATGTCTAACTCTTTTGCCACATTTAAAAAGCATTTCAAATCTTCATACTCTACAGATTCTGTATATACCTCACTTTTCTCTTCTATTTCTCCCTTCTCATAAGTTTCTTTTACATAAGTATTCCAATAGTCATCATTGATTCCAAAATCGTTATTGGTACAGCCTGCCTCTCCCTGTTTCTGTGCCAACAATAACATTCTTTCAAAGTCCATATGTTCCAAATCCACTACTGGAAGTTCACAATTCATTTCTTCTATTTGTTTAACTACCGAATATTTCCCTTTCAATTTCCAGTATTGGCACATGATATCTGTATAGATCTCATCTACGCTAATTTCATTTATAAATGCTCTCTTATATTTTTCTACTCTGGCATACTGTACAGGACTATTTGAAAGCATACTAAGTGTTCTATTAAGAACATATTCTTTATCTATATCATTAATCCTGTCATTATTTAAAAATTCTAATAAATTCTCCTCTCCAAATCTCTGAGGAAATGCATCTTGAGAAAATTCTGATGTCTGAAACCATTGAGGCGATAAGAACAACGCCACCTTTTTACTTGATATATCTCCTGAAATTGCTCCCAATTCCATGGTATGGCTGAGAGACTGAAAATACCCTGCCCCCATCGTTACCACATTCATATCAGGGGCATTTAAAAAGTTTGACACATTTTCCTCATAGTTTCCCAATGCAACCAGCTCCGACGACCCAAAAATAACTAATGTATTTTCATCCATAATTAGCTTCTGTGTCTCACTGCTCCAAAATCGTTCATAGGATCTGTGGTTTCTTATAATCGCTGCATTGTTTGTTATTTGAATATTAAGATACTGATTAAACCCTAAAACAATTATCACAAACAGAAGAAATCCTCCCAATATCCCATACAACTTCTTCATCTATTGAACGCCCTTTTCCTTCAATATTTTCTCAATCTTACGAACCGTAGACCAGTCCTCTTTTTCATATTCTGTGGGCGACAGTGCCACTCCGAATTCTTCCTCTATGGCCACGATCAATTCCACCACTGCAATAGAATCCATCAGCCCTTCTTCCATCAAATCCATTTCAAGGTCTTCTCTTACTGCCTCGTCATCACAAATCTTCTCCAGTATCTCTAACAGTTTTTCTTCCATTTTTCTCCTATCCCTTTCTGTATTGATACACTTTCTAGAAATAGTTCAACATTACCTTTACGGTCTCTAGAAATTTCCCTGAAAATATCAGGAATCCAAACATCGCCAGATTCATAGTTACAAACCAGGAAAGCAATTGGTACCATCTTTTGTTCTTAACCTTTCGGTACCACTTCTTTTTCTGATACCTCTCTGTCACTGCTAGAAGTATCCCATGGTATAGGCCATACAGCAGGTAGTCCTTCGTCAGCCCATGCCACATGCCCATCACAACCATATTCACCATAAATCCTGCGGTCGCCGCATCCATCCGGTTCTTGAACTTTTTCTTCCGAATGGCATCTGTCACATAGCGGGAAAACAAAAAATCCCGCAGCCAGTGGGATAAAGTGATATGCCATCTGTCCCAAAACTCCTTGATATCTTTACTGATAAAAGGCTTATTAAAATTATCCGGCGTGCAGATTCCAAATATACAGCTTGTCCCAACAGCCATCAGGCTGTATCCAGCAAAATCAAAAAACAGGTAAAGGCCATAAAGGTATGCATACAGAATCAAAAACTGGGGTGCATATCTTCCGCTTATTTTCTCTAAAAATCCATAAGCAATGGCTGACAAAACAAATTTGTACAGAATTCCCAAAAGGATTTTCCAGATCCCCTTTTGCAGAAGCCCCCCATACTCCTCCCTGCTCCATCTCTTCCCCAAATCCGTTTCAAATCTTCTGCTCCGGTCAATGGGGCCAGAGCAGAGTGTCGGAAAGAACAAGAGGAAGCCCACTGTGGAAGTAAAGCTACTTTTTTCAATGATTCCGTCATAGCTTTCCAGAATAATCTGCAGTACTTTAAATGTGATATAAGAGATCCCTAAAAAGGAAAACCAGTGATGGCCAAACATCCCACTCAGTTTTGCAATAATTAGAGGCAGTAAAGCAAATAGGACAGCATGGAAACAGATAGCTTTCCTTTTACCAAAGCGCCGCAGGCTGTACTGATATAGAGCAATCAGATGCCAAACCAAAAATAGATATAGGAGCAGATAAAAAAGCTCCATTGGGTTTTTGCGGTATATGATAAAAATAAGCACCAGGGAAAAAAGCAATGTATAATTTCCAATTCTTTTTTCCCGGAACCCTAGTACCACCGCTGGAACACTTCCCAATACAAGCACAATAAAAAAGGTTAATCCATCATAAAAAGACATCAGTTCATCTCCTGTATCCGTCTTCTGTCCGCTTTTCCATTGGCAGTCATCGGGATTTCTTCTACAAATGTAATCTTTCTGGGTATCATATACTCAGGGACAAATTCTGACATCTCTTCTTTTATTTTTTTCTGCAGTTTGTGGGAATTTTCAAACTCTTTTTCATAGATGCAGAAGGCTTTCAGGTATTTCACCTTCTCCTCTTCATATACAGGAACCACCACCGCTTTTGTGATCCCCTCTACTTTCATCAGATTCTTTTCTACATCTTCCAGTTCCATCCGGTAGCCGTGGAGCTTGATCTGTAAATCGATCCTCCCGCAATAAAACAGCCATCCGTCCTGAAAATAGCCTTTGTCCCCAGTCCGGTATGCCGGGGTAGGCTTTCCATCGATCACATAGGAAAAAAACGCTCTTTGATTTTCCTTCTCATTTTTGAAATACCCTTTGCTTACCGTATTTCCAATGATGACAATCTCTCCCTTTTCTCCCTCCGGCAATTCTCTGTCCCCATCCAGGATTTTAATCCTTGTTCCTGGCTTTGCAACTCCTACGGGCAATGGATTATATCTCTCATTAATCTCTTCATCCACACAGATTTCTGTCACTGCTACCGTGCTCTCTGTGGGCCCGTATGTATTATATATCTGCGCTTTTGGGAAGCGATGCAGCAATTGTTCCACCGTCTTGTTTGTCAATATCTCTCCACAGAATAAAAACAGCTCCATATTAGGGAGCAGGTTTTTCGAAAAGGAAAGGTCTGCCAGGCACAAGTCCGCAAAAGAGGGTGTGGAAACCCACACATTTGCGTTGGATTTCTTTAGCTGCTCAAACAGCTTCTTATAGTCCATTTGCACCTGCTTTTCCAGGGCAAACAAACAGGATTCGCTGGCAAGGCTCATATACAAATCCATCACGGACAGGTCAAAGGAGAAAGGCGCCTGGTTAATAAAACATTGGTGTTTGTGATTTTTTATACCTCCATATCCCAAATTCAAGGCCCATTCAGTAAACCGGTTCAAGGCTCCATAAGTGATTTGAACCCCCTTAGGATTGCCTGTACTTCCAGAGGTAAAAATAATATAATAGACATCTTCCTCTTTCACATAGTCCAAAGAGCTTATTCTGCAATCAGAATCCCTGTTTGCACTTATTTCAAAAATGCTGGCATCGCGGACGATATTTACACAGGGATATTCCTTATATTGCGTAAACTTCTCCGTTACCAGAATAAGTTTGGGGCATACGGAATCTATGATATTTTCTATTCTGCTTCTGGGCACATTGATATCAATTGGTACATAGGCCCTGCCTGACTTTACACAGGCCAGAAATGCAACTAGCATCAATGGATCTTTATGGCCATATACAATCACCGGGGACTTATCCTGTCCACATGTTGACTTGATATAGGCAGCAAGTTTATCCGACTGCTCCCATAACTGATTGTAGGTTATCTTTTTTTCGCCTGTTATCATTGCAAGGCGTTCTGAGTTTTGATATTCCTCTAATACCTTTAAAAGCTCCATGATCTCTTACCTCTCATCTGTATTGTTCTTCCCACACACAGAAAACACCGTCAAAATCATAACCCCGATATCCTTCCAGAATCCAACCTTCTTCATCCCCTTCAGATTCCATTTCATCTTCTCCGGCAGTATCTTCTCTACATAAACCCGATCCGGATCCTCCGCCCCATCCAAAAGCCTTGCCTCATCCTTATAATAAATAGATGTCAGGTTCGTAATCCCTGCCGGCAATAGCAAGGTAGCCCTCATTTCCGGCGTATATTCCTTCACATACTTTGGAACCTCCGGCCTCACTCCCACAAAAGACATATTTCCCTGGAGCACATCGATAAGCTGGGGAATCTCATCCAATCTTTTATCACGAATCATTTGTCCAACCTTCGTGATTCTATTATCATTCCCTACTGTCACAAGGCTCCCCTTCTCATCCGCCCTATTTACCATAGAACGAAACTTATGAATCCGAAATTTCTTCCCATACTGAGTCACCCGCACCTGACGGTAGAATACCGGGCCTTTTGAATCTGCTTTAATGGCTATGGCTAGTATCAGAAAAACAGGCGAAAGCAGAATCAACAGGATTAGAGATACAACAATATCAAAAATACGCTTCATTAAAAGACTACTCTTTTTTCTTTCCAAAACCTCATAGTACTTCCTTATCTCTTCCACCCGCATAGCTTCCGGCAAGTCTTCCCATCTTCTCAATCTCATAGTTCTTTCATTTCGCCCCTCTTAAGACTACTCTTCCTATGGCTTTAAAGCTTTGAAAGCAATCCTGATTCATACAAGTGTACAGGGCTATCACACCTCTCTGTACACCAACGCTTTAAATAAAATAAGCCAGACATAAAACCTCTGTCTCAGCCTATATATTCCTTCACCACCCCACCATACTTCTCCAAAATATATCCAACCTCTTCATCCGTCAGTCTCGTATGCAGCGGCAGTGTCACCTCATTCTCAAACATCCTGTAACTATTCGGATAATCCTCTATCCCAAACCCCAGCCTTTTATATGCTGTATGCATAGGCAACGGCTTGTAATGCACATTTGCCGATACTCCTTCCCCCGCCAGTCTTTCTATGATTTCCTGACGCTCCTTCAAGCCTATCCCTGGAATTCGCGTCATATAAAGATGCCCAGAAGAACTATGCTCCTCCGTATAGTGTGGCAATACCCCCACTCCTAACGGTTTTATTACCCTATCATACATCCCTATGATTTCTCTGCGGCGGTTCAACATGCCAGGATATCTCTCAAACTGCGCTAACCCAATCCCTGCCATAATATCTGTCATATTACACTTATACCAGGGCCCTACAATATCATATTCCCAGGCTCCCAGCTTCGTCTTAGCCAGGGCATCCTTACTCTGACCATGAAGAGAAAATAGCTGTAATCGATGATAGATCTCCTCATCCCCCACTCCTTCTATCTTCCAAGCCAGGGCTCCTCCCTCTGCTGTGGTAAAATTCTTCACCGCATGAAAGCTGAAATTCGTGAAGTCCGCAACAGAGCCTATCATTCTCCCTTTGTAAGAAGCCCCCAACGCGTGGGCCGCATCCTCTACAATAGCTACCCGTCCGATGGCTTCCTGAAGCTGATTCGATGGATGAAACATTCCCCTCTTTCGGTTCACAATCTCTAGGAGCCTGTCATAATCACAGGGAATCCCTCCCAGATCAATGGGAATTATCGCCTTCGTATGCTCATTGATGGCCTCTTCCAGGGCATCATAATCCATCTCCAGACTTTCTTTCTGGCAGTCCACCAGGACCGGTTTTGCCCCTACATGGTAAATCACAGACGCCGAGGCTGTATACGTATAGGCACAGGTGATAACTTCGTCCTCTTCACTTCCATAGATTCCATCCATCCCATAAGAATCTCTGCCAATTCCCAGAAGTCTCAGGCTCATTTCTCCCGCTGCCGTCTGGCTGTTGAGGCAGACACATCCATTGGCCCCTACATAGTCCACCAACAGATGTTCCAGCTTCTTCACCTTTGGCCCCGTCGTAATCCACCCGGAGCGCAGAGTATCTATCACCTCGTGGATCTCCTCCTCCGAAATATCTGGAGGGGAAAACGATATATTCATTTTCCTGTCCGTCAAATCACTGTTATCATGAAACTCCATTTTAATCTCCTCAACCTCTATTTCTTCCTGATAGCTCGAATACCTTCGCTGTTATAATCCTTTTTCAAATTCTCATCCCCACCAAGCCGAATCCCCATCAAAATCTCCCGATCCCGTCCAAACAAATGCACCCGGATAATCACATATCTCAATCGGATCCGCTTCTTTATCACCCGATCCAAATATCCCTCCAAGGGCCTTCCACACTCCACGATCTCCCCCTGCTCATCTACCTCCACAGGCGAAAGACGCACCGTATACTCCTCATCTCCATTCAGCAGCTCCTTTAAAAATCCTTCTTCCTCCGCCGATACCGGATAAAACTCCTCTTCCTCTTTCCCAAGTATCTTTGTATAGGAAGAAACACCCTTCAACTGCTGATATAATTCCTTTGGGGATTCTGTAGACACAAACACATATCCCGGAAACAGCCGTTCCACATGTACCTTACACGCCCCCTGTATCCTCCAGACTGCCTCCCGCTTCAAAAGAAAGCACTCCTCATAAACACTTTTGTCCACCATCCTTCGAATACTCTCGATTGCCTCTTCCTCATTCCCTGTGATGGTCTGTACGGCATACCACATATCCTGCTTCCCTTTCTGCACGCAACTGTCCTTGCTTGTCCGATTCCTATACACATTTTCCTTGATACAGGCTCATTCGGACATTTCTATCCATAAAAATGGGCATGCTTCGCCACTTTGCGGCCCATACCCCAAATCATTCCTCTTCTCTATCCCGTATTTCTCCCCATCCCGCAGTCTAATACTGTAGAACAGACATCATACTTTTTCTCACAGATGAGCAGCCAGGTCTACTCCCCTAGCTCTTCGACACAATCTCCAATCCCACCTGCATCTCCCGAAACCGTCCCATAGACGCCATCCCAACTCTCGCAATCCGCTTGTGACGGTCAATCTTTCGAATCAGGCCTTCTTTTCCCCGCAATGGCCCTTCTGTCACCACCGTCTGTCCATCCCGGATATATCCCCGGGACATCTGAGAATGATGACCTGCTCCACAGAGCATACGAAGAAAACTCTCTTCCTCTTTCTCCACCCGAACCAGCTTCCCATCGCTTTCCAGTACGGAAAGGACATTGGAATACCTCTTTAGCTCTTCTGTCAGCTTTTCCTCGTCTCTGCTTTCCAGAAACAGATAGTGAGGAAACAAGGGCTGACGCTCCAGGTGCCAGGCTCCGTTATAGCGGCGCATACGGTCATAAGTAAAGACAAACGCATCCTCCAGAGCCTCTTTGGTCAAATGCTGCTTACAGGCATAGAGCAATTCCTCTTCCTTTTGATTGGGACTATAGAGTACGTACCAGATATGAAGGACCCCTTTCTGCAATAGTTGGCATGCCCGCCGTAAAGCTAAATTGAAACATGCAACTTTTTCGTAGAGTAACCTACTCTGCGAAATTAAGAGACAACTTTGACAAACAAAAGAACAGAATGGAATATTTTTATAGAAAAATAGACAAACTCTAGAGTAAAACAAGAAATATCACCAGAAACTCTTACAAAAAATGCAAGAGCTGACAAAAAATATTTACGTTTTAAATTAAATGTGTTATGATGTTAGGGAAATTGGCAGAGAATAAACATCTTCTGCCGTCGCAGAGTAGGTTACTCTAAGAAAAAATAAGCCTTTCTTACACATTCTAATCTTACTTTTACTTCATTTACTACTACATTATTTTCCATATGAAGTCTTTCATTCTTATCAGAATAGCATCTCCCAAAAATTTGAAATATTTTACATTGCCATGCGATTTCACAATTCTATTTCGTATTAATTTTGTATCTATTTCTATGTCGAATTCTGTCGAGCTTCTTTCTTTTCGATCTAATCCATATCCCCTATGAATGAAAGGAAAACTAGAACGGAGGAACCATTTAACGGAGGACTTACTTTTATGAAAAAACAATTTCAAACCACCATGTACTCCATGGGAGTACTACATCATTATTGCGGTTACAGCTACCTGGAAGAGGCTGTGTTTCTAGTCGTAGAGGATCCGGAACGATTGCAAAGCATCCAGAAAGAAATCTACCTTCCAGTTGCCATAAAATATCACACCAATGTGGCAAATGTAGAAAAGAATATTCGTACAATTCGGGATGTAATGATGAAAAATGGCGGCAGAGAAATGCTGGTAGAAATAAGTGGTTGTGAGTTTTGGAAGGATAAGAAACCTTATCCAAAAGAATTAATTGAAATCTTTGCTGGGTATTTCTCACAGAAATAAAAGAGGCAGCTCTTCACTGTAGAAAGGGACTGTTCCTGAAATGTTTTCAGGACAGCCCCTTGTCTCCTGGTAAAAGAAAGCCCCTCGCCTTCCTCACCTGCTCCCTCAAAGATTTACGCACCTTCTTTCTAGTAATCTCCACCAATCCAAGAGGCGTCATATCCACCAGTACAGTTTTCACTGGATCTTTTTTCAATTCCTTTCCCAGAAATTCCATCAGACGATCCCGATCTTCTGCCTCATCCATATCGATAAAATCAGCCACGATAATCCCTGACAGATTCCTAAGTCGAAGCTGCCTGGCAATTTCAGCCGCTGCCTCACAGTTAATTTTAAAAAAAGTTTCCCGCATCTTTTTGTGACCCACATACTTTCCTGTGTTCACATCAATCACAGTCAATGCCTCTGTGGGCTGAATCACCAGGTAAGCTCCTGATTTCATCCATATGCGCTCCCGCAAAGCATTTTCCAGTTCACGGGAAATGCCGTAAAGAGTGTCAAGGCCAAGCTGTTCCTTATCATAAAAGCGAAGCTTTTGCAAATCTTCCGGCTGATTTGCTGTCAGATAGTCCTGTAATACACCATATATTTCATGATCGTCTGTTACAATTTCTGACAGACAATTTTTAGATAGATTGCGAATTCCCACTGCATATCCAGGTGGATCCCTGTAGATAAGAGAGAAGCAGGACTGATGCTTTCCATAGAGAACCGTACTCCTGTACTGTTCCGTCAGGCGCTTCAACTCCTCTCTTAATTCTTCCTCAAGGCTTCCGGCCGCATTTGTGCGAACAATCACACCAAATTCCTCTGTCAGAAATGGTTCCGCAATTAGGCGCAGGCGGTGCTTTTCTTCTGCTGAAAGCTTAGAAGAGAGACCAAGCTGTTTTTTTTCCGTCGTTAATACCAGATATTTTCCAGAAAAATTTAAATTGCAGGTGACAGTTGGCGCTTTTGTTCCTACAGCCTCACGGCTTACCTGAACCAAAAGCTCGTCGCCTTGTGCCAGCTTTTGATTCTTTTTTTCCTTAATATAAATAGGATGTCTGTTTTCCCTCAAAGAATAGTAGCAAAGTACTCCTCCGGCAATCTCAACAAATGCAGCTTCTATATTTGTCAGGATATTTTTCACCTTACCAATATAAATATTTCCCAAGAGTTGCTTTTCAGATGCCATTGTACAGGAAATCTCCACTGCCTTTCCATTTTCATAGAAGGCAGATACAATTTGCTCCTGTTCTCCTGTATGGAGTCTGGTAATTAACAGCTTTCCATCTATCTCCATCTATTCTTGTCTCCTCACATCACAATATCCTTGCCCAAATCCTCCAGGGCAATGAAACGACTCTCTCCTTCTGTCTGAACTATTCCATAGATTTCAAGCCGATGAATTAAAAGATCTGACTCTGAGAGAGAAATTCCCTCATAGGCAGCAAAGGCCTCCATAACAAGCTCCGGTTTCAAATTATCAGCACTCCCCGCAGAAAGCCGCAGAAAAATGGTATCTTTTCGGCGCTCTGCCTGGTAAATTAAGGGACGGATATCTATTTCCCGCTCACTCTTTTTCGTCTTCTTTACCACAGGGATTGCCTTTTGGGCAAAAAATGCATCCAGGCGTTCTTCCCAGCCTTCTTTATGCTCGTAACCCTTCCGAAACCGAACCTCATAGTCAGCGGCAGCTACCAGGGACATGGCATTGGAAGCCTTTCCCTCAGGAATCCTCCGAAAAGATATGATTTCCATTCCCTCCGCCATAACACGATTTAGAGCCTGAACGGCCGATGCAGAAGAACACGCTCCCTCAATCTCAATGTCCAGATATTCTCCGTCGCTGGTGAGCCCCACACCAAGAGGCGCAGCAAAGGACATAATCATATGAGGGCTGAACCCTTCAGAATACCGAACATTGATATTCGCCCTACGTATCGCCTTCTGGAAATAGCGCATCAAATCCAGATGTCCGATAAATTTCATTTCCCCATTTTTTCGGAATTTCACCCGGATTTTTCTGACTTCATGGGGCTCTTCCTTCTGCTTTTCCAACTTAGGGAGAGCAGATTGTTTTATTGATTCCTTTTGGAGGGCAGATGTTTCAGCCTTTTCCCGACACACTCCAGACTTGTAGCGCCCTGCCCCACAGCCCTGGCATTGCTGACGACAGTTAGCCGTCATAGCTTCTGTCTGTGCCCGCTCCCACTCTTTATAGAGGAATTCTTTTGTCACACCAATATCTATAAAATCCCAGGGGAAGATTTCATCTGCCTTCCTCTCGCGTGTAGTATAAAAGGCCAGATCGATGCCTGTCTCACAAAAGGCTTCCTCCCACCGTTCTCCGCGAAAACATTCTGTCCAGGAATCAAAAAGACATCCTTTTTCATAAGCCTTTTGAAGAACTTTGGCCATTCTTCGATCTCCCCGGGCAAAAGCTCCTTCCAGCACGGACACATCTGCCTCATGCCAGTTATATCTTAAACTCTTTCGATTGAGCTGACTTTTCATCTCCTCATTAACCACATGCGCTCTTGCCAGAAATTCCTCTTTTGTACACATAGGAGCCCACTGGAAGGGTGTAAATGGCTTGGGTATAAAGAAAGAAGTGCTGACCGTAATCTGACATTTTCCATTTCTCTGATCCTTTGGAATTTCATAATATCGCTTCGCAATCTTCTCTGCCAGCCAGGCAATTCCCTTCTGGTCCTCTTCTGTCTCTGTGGGAAGTCCCAGCATAAAATACAGCTTGACTTTCGTCCATCCCCCCTCAAAGGCTTGTCCTGCCCCTTCTAAAATAACCTCTTCCGTCAGTCCCTTGTTGATCACGTCACGCAGGCGCTGGGAGCCTGCCTCAGGAGCAAAAGTCAGACTGCTCTTTCGAATATCCTGAACCTTTCCCATGACGTCCAGAGAAAAAGCATCGATCCGCAGGGATGGCAGAGAAATATTCACTCCCTTCCCTTCAAAATTTTCTATGAGAAATGTCACAAGCTCCCCAAGACGTGAATAATCACTGGTACTTAAAGAACTCAGCGAGATCTCCTCATGCCCCGTATTTTTCAGCATTTCTTTTGCACAGGACTTTAGCATTTCCAGATCCCGCTCTCTCGTAGGACGATACAGCATACCCGCTTGACAGAACCGGCACCCCCGGATACACCCCCGCTGTACTTCCAGAACCACACGGTCCTGGGTTACTTTAATAAAAGGAACCACAGGCTTCCTGGGATAATAAGTATCGGTCACATCCTTAACAAGCTGTTTTTGTACACGTGCCGGGGCATGGCTGTCATTTGGCTCCATAGAAGCAATGGTTCCGTCTGAGTGATACGTAACTGTATAAAGTGAAGGAACATAAATGCCGGGAACCTCCGCTGCCTTTTGCAAAAATTCCTGACGGCCTTTGCCCTGCTCTTTATTCTTTTTGTAAAGCATAATCAACTGCTCATAAGAGGTTTCACCCTCTCCCAAATAAAACAGATCAAAGAAATCTGCCAAAGGCTCTGGATTATAAGCACAGGGGCCTCCTCCAATGACGATTGGATCTTCTTCTGTCCGATGGGAGGCCTTAAGAGGGATCCGGCTCAGATCCAGAATCTGCAAAATATTCGTATAGCACATCTCATACTGAAGGGTAATGCCCAGGAAATCAAAGTCCTTCACTGGATCCTGAGATTCCAGCGCAAAGAGGGGAATTTGCCTCTCTCGCATTATCTGATCCAGATCAAGCCACGGAGAGTAGACACGCTCACACCATACATCCTCCCATTGATTGAACATATCGTACAAAATCTGGATTCCTAAGTGGGACATGCCAATCTCATACACATCTGGAAAACACATACAGAAACGTACCTGTACCTTGGATTTATCCTTCTGCACTGCATTGATCTCATTGCCGATATAGCGTGCTGGTTTTTCTATTTTTAGTAATATCTCATCATTTAAGGCTAGTCTTCTCATAAAATTCTCCATTTCACTACCATCAATGTTGTATAAATAACATATTTCTTATTACGGCAAAACCACTCTCTGCGGGACAAGATTTGGTATCCCCACATGCCAAAACGCATACAGGGACAACAGGCAGGTGCACAAAAGGATGCCCTGCAAAATCTTGTCCTCCCTTGCCTTCTCCACTCTGGAAATAAGGAAGGCAAAGAAGAACAGAATAGGAAGCAAATAGCGCCCCTGAGGCTGGAAATCAATAAACCAGGAATTAAAGACGATAAGCGCATACTGAATCAAACAGGTAAAAAGTGAAGCCGCATATTCCCACCATCTCTGGCGGCTCTTCATCCTCCAAAACCGATAGGTGAGATAGCCTAAAAGTATCAGGTACAAAAGTCCCATTACCAGATAGTACCAATCTCTCTCTCCAAAAGCATAGCTTCCGAAAAATCCTGCAAAGGTTCGAAACAAGTTCTTATTAAATTCATATTGAGTCAGTAATTCCTTTAAAGTAATACCCTTTCCATAAAAACTCATGGAATAAGCCTGCTCTATAGGCGGTGTAGAAGGCTTATATCCATATTCTGCATGCTGTTCAGTGACTTCAATCACAACCCCAAGCTTATTAAAACCATAATAAGGAAAGTCTGTAATCATATAGCGAGCTACAAAAATTGTCAGTGTCAATCCCACCAGAATGAGATACTTTTTCAGTAAAGGTCCTCTCTCCTTTTTTTCCTGATACAAAAGACGAATCAGAAGAATCAGGAAGAGAAATAAAAGGATCGGATAAAAAGTAGCCTTAGCCCACATCAGATGAATAAAGAGAATACTGAGCAGACCATAATATAGGATGTGCCGCCTGCAGAATTTTTCGCGAAACAGTCGGTTCAGCATACTGTTCTCTTCTATCAGTTCATACAGACTGAGAAATCCCACAAAATAATCTAACGCATCAGAGGTGGAATAGCTAAAGATATACCACACCTGTGGCGTCAAGAGCAACACGAACAGCAGACAGAAATGCTTTCGCATCTTCCCGATCACAATCCCAACCATTACACAAAATAGAATCAAGCTAAAGAGGCGAATCCGCACAGCAGCATCGCTGAAAAATTGGCCAAGCTTTCCTGCATAAAAATAAAACAGGTTCCATTCAAAGTGACGGGATGTCCCATATACAGGATAGCTGTCGTTGATCGCATCGCTGCGGATATCCGGCGGCATAAAATGAGTAAAATAATAATTTACTGCCGCCCTCACATCATATTCATCTGGATTCAGCCAAAAGGGGCTGCGAAGACCTGTATAGACACACAGTAAGGCAGCGCCAATGAGCCCTGCCAGACACACAGTAAAAATGATTTTTCTGGGAAAAGGCTCCCCTTGAATCTCTTTTCCAAACCAAACAAGCAATGCAAATAATAAGAGACCCGCCACGCCAAAGAAAAGGGCTCCTGCCAAAATCACCATCCAATGACGCTGTGCGTACAGCTTCTGAAACTGCTCATTGGGCAGCAATTGTGGGTCCTCACCAGTCACAGCAAATGTGAAATCTGTCTCATTGATAAACTGGACGTGCTCATTTCCAGTAAAATAGTTTCCCAGTTCTTCCCCCTCTAAAGAAATAGTGAGGATTCCATTTTGCCGGACTGTTATATGGGTAATGGTGAGATCTCCTGCCTCATAGGCCTGATCGACTGGATCGATTCGCTTTAAGGAGCAATGACTACCATATTGGATATCCAGAAAAGAGATTCGGGCAATTCCACCGTTCACCACGCGACTCCTGGCATCCGAAGGGCTTACATTTGTTCTGGCTCCTGCATAAATGGTAGTGATTACCTCACCACTTGGATCTTCTGCAAACGTAAGTGTAACCGTTGTATAAACAGGTGTCAGCAATATACACAGCAGCAGCCATCCAATCACAATTGCTCCAAGGCCCCATATCCGTTTTTTTTCTTTCTTTCCCATAGTCTTCCACCACATAATTCTACAATAGCTCCATTAGTTCCTGAAAGCTATGCACCTCTATGGTCGCTGGAATCTGTGAATCTGCCGGCAAGTATCCCGGATTGTACCAGCAAGTATCAATACCAGCATGAATTCCTCCCAGTATATCTGAGCTTAAAGTATCTCCAATAATTAAAAGCTTTTGCTTGTCCACAAAGCTTCCCATTCGGGCCAGGCAGGCATCAAAATACTCTCTTTGAGGTTTCTGTACTCCCAACTCTTCGGAAATAAAGAAGTCTTTCATAAAGGGGGCCAAACCACTGTCACGCAGCCGCCGTCTCTGGGTATCTGAGACACCATTGGTGATAATATACAGTTCATACTTACCATATAAATACTCCACCAGCTCCATAGCGCCTTCCAAAAGATATGCGCCACTTCCAAGCAAATCCTGATAAATCTCCTCAAAGGCAACGCAATCCTCTTCTACCCCGATGGCCTGGAAGAGCTTCTCAAAGCGACTGTAAATTACTGTCTCCCGGGTCACTTCTCCTCTTTCGTACTGCTTCCACAGAGCATGATTGATTTCATTGTAAAGGCTTCTGGTCTGTTCTGTCAACGGGTAGCCAAATCTCTGGAAAGCCTGACCCAAGGCCATATGTTGACTCATTTCAAAATCCAGAAGTGTTCCGTCCACATCTAAAAGCAAGGTCTGGTACATATTTTCCCCTTTCTGAACCGTTTCGCTAAAATAATAGAAAGCAACCACAGGCAGGCTTGTCTCATCTCCAGGGAAGCTGATCTGGACAAATTAAATGGGGCCTGCATAGATATTAAGCCGGCAAGCAAAGCCCGCCAAAAGCTGTGACCAAATGCAAGCCCTTTGTCTGCTGAGGGTACTTTCTCTTACTCTCTCAGGGTATTTCAATTCTCTGTCTCCACCGCCTCATCCTTGGCGTCGTCAGAAACCCAGATAGAATCCATTACCTGGGCAAAAGTCTCCTCCAAATCAAAATCTGCTGTCATATCCTCACCAATAGCCGCATAAATCCGGCTACTGTCAAAAGAATATACAGAAAACTTTGTATAGTCAAGGAGAACATAACAAATAAAAAGACTGAGACAGATGTAAAACTTAATTCGAAAAAAACTGACAGGCTCCTCCGTCTCCGGCATGTGTCCGCTTTGCTGAAGAAGCATCTGCCGATATTGTCCACCGCGCCTTTCGGCCTTTGCCATAAATCCCCGCTCCAAGTCCCATTGAAGATTTACTTTATTTTATGAAATAAAAGCAAGAAATATGAACATTAGCCTCAGCACGAACAGACAGACTCTCTAACGATTGGCCAGTTCCCCAGTAATATCCTCCCAGGTCACACCTCTCTCCACCATCAAAACCATAGCGTGGTACAGGAAATCGGCCATCTCGTATTTGATCTCTTCCGGGTCTGGGTTCTTAGCTGCAATCACAAGCTCTGTAGCCTCCTCGCCCACCTTTTTCAAGATTTTATCAATTCCCTTTTCAAATAGGTAATTCGTATAAGAGCCTTCCTTGGGATGTGCTTTGCGATCTGCAATCACCTTATATACATTCTCAAATACTTTTAAAGGATTCTGAGTCTTATATTTTGCAGCGGCAATTTCCTGGAAGAAGCAGGATCTGCTTCCCGTATGGCAGGCAGCTCCAATTTGTGAAACCCTCGCCAGAATTGTGTCACAATCACAGTCAATTCTTAATTCTTTCACCAACTGATAATGCCCACTAGTCTCGCCTTTCGTCCACAATCTCTGACGGCTTCTACTAAAATAAGTCATCTTACCTGTCTCAATGGTCTTGTGGAAAGATTCCTCGTTCATATAGGCTACCATCAGAACTTCATCTGTATAGTGATCCTGAATCACTACAGGTACCAGGCCTTCAGCGTTCAGCTTAAATTCTGACCACTCCATATTACATTCCAGAGGACGGACACGCTCACAGAAAAGTTGCAAATCATCCAGATAAATGATTTCGCTTACATAATTCTCTACCAGCTCAGCAGGAGCACTCACAATATCCGCACTGTCCACAGCACCGGAAATCCTGTCTTTTCCAAAGCGTTTGGACGCCTCTTCTATCAGATCAATATTGCTCTGTTTGGCGAAATTCAATATTACCTTGCTGCATCCCGCATAGAGTACCTTCTTTACATCCTCCATGCAGGAAATATGCCCACCCGCCTTAACTGGAATATCTGCCGCCCGACAGATTTCTTTGATGAGAGAACGAGAATTATTGCACTCTTCTTCCGTATCTGAGTGATCAAAGATCAGAATTTCATCAGCGCCATTCTCATTATAATATCTCGCCAGTGCAGCGGCGTCCTTTCTTTCTTCCAGCCTCTTTTTGGGTAAATGAATCACAGCAATATTTCTTTCATTCATACTTATAACCTTCCTTTCGTTGATAAGACATCCACGATCCTGGGATCTGTGGCAGTTGCCATGTCCAGTGCCTTTGCAAAAGCCTTGAACATACCTTCTATCATATGATGGCTATTCCCACTTTCCAGAATCTTAAAATGGAGATTCATAGCTGCGCTATAGGAAATAGCATAAAAGAACTCCTTTACCATCTGAGTATCCATATCTCCCACTTTCTCTGTGAGAAATACAGCATCAGATACATAATAGGGACGCCCTGACAAGTCTAGTGAGCAGAGTACCAGAGATTCATCCATAGGAAGAATACAACTCCCGTAGCGGACAATCCCCTTTTTGTCTCCCACAGCTTCCCTGATCACCTGGCCCAGCACAATTCCAGTATCTTCAATGGTGTGGTGGCAATCTACCTCCAGATCCCCTTTTACATGACATACCAGGTCAAAAAGTCCATGGCGTGCAAATCCATTCAGCATATGATCAAAAAAACCAATACCAGTTGAAATGTCAGCTTTCCCGCTCCCATCCAGATTCAGGGAAATAGAGATATCTGTCTCTTTTGTCTTTCTCACAGACTCAGCCCTGCGGTTCATCACTCATCACTCCTTCTGTCGTCTTCAAAGCGTACAGCAATGGAATTAGCATGAGCTGTCAACTGTTCTGCCGTGGCAAAACGGATAATATCCTCATGTACCTCCTCCAAGGCCTCCTTTGAATAATATACAATACTGGACTTTTTCACAAAATCATCCACACTTAGAGGGGAGAAAAACCTGGCTGTACCGTTGGTAGGCAACACATGATTTGGCCCTGCAAAATAATCTCCCAAAGGCTCGCTGGCATACTCACCAATGAAAATGGCACCCGCATTGCGTATCTTTGTCATCACCTGGAAAGGATCCCGGGTGACAATTTCCAGGTGTTCCGATGCAATCTCATTTGCTGTGGCAATGGCTTCCTCCATATTGTCAGCCACTAACAAATATCCATAATTCTCTAAAGATTTCTCTAGAATAGACTTTCGGGAAAGTCTCTGGACAAAAGTCCCCACCTCTTCCGATACCCGGCGGGCCAACTCCTCGCTGGTGGTCACAAGTATGGCTGACGCCATCTCATCGTGTTCTGCCTGAGACAGTAGATCTGCCGCCACATACCGTGGATTCGCTGTCTCATCTGCCAGAATCAATATCTCGCTGGGGCCTGCAATGGAGTCAATACTCACAAAGCCGTACACAGCTTTCTTCGCCAGAGCCACGTAGATGTTGCCTGGCCCAACAATCTTATCCACCTTGGGAACGCTCTCTGTTCCAAATGCCAGGGCTGCAATCGCCTGAGCGCCTCCCACCTTATAAATCTCCCGAACGCCCGCTTCGTGAGCTGCCACAAGAGTATTTACAGAGACTTTTCCGTCTTTCCCAGGCGGTGTTGTCATCACAATCCTCTCTACCCCCGCCACCTTAGCCGGCACAATATTCATGAGTACAGAGGAGGGATAGACGGCCTTACCCCCAGGAACATAGACACCACAGGAAGCTAACGCTCCAATCTTCTGCCCCAATATCACACCTTTATCCTGACTGTCAAACCAACTATAGCGGCGCTGCTTCTCGTGAAAGCTGCGAATATTGACAAGAGCCTTTCGGATTACTTCCAAAAGTTTGGGATCCACCAAATCATAGGCTTCGTCAATCTCCTCTTTCGTGACCTGGATGGTATCTGCACTAAGCTTTACTCCGTCAAAGCGCTCTGTATAGGAAAAGAGCGCTTCGTCGCCATCCCGCTTTACCTCTTCAATGATTGTATTGACACGCTCTGTGTACTCCCCAAAGTGGTTGGGACTCCTTTTTAAAAGCTCATCCAAGAGATTTTTTCGACTGGCCTCATTTATTTTTACAATTCTCATAGTCATCTCCATTTCGCCCATCTATAATACAGACTTTAACTCCTGAACCAGCTTACTGATTCTCTCTGTCTCCATCTTCATGCTTACCTGATTGACTACCATCCGGGCAGAAAGTGGCATAATCTCTTCCAAAACTTTCAGGCCGTTCTCCTTTAGCGTAGAACCTGTCTCCACAATATCCACAATCACCTCAGATAGCCCCACAATGGGAGCAAGCTCTATAGATCCATTTAACTTAATAATTTCCACAGTCTGATGCTTATGATTATAAAAGTAATCCTTAGCAATAGCCGGATATTTTGTAGCCACTCGTATCTGCTCCTGATGATTCAGCTTTTCTCTGGCTGACTCTGGCCCACAGATACACATCCGGCACTTTCCGAAGCCCAGATCAAGAACCTCATACATTTTTCGTCCCTCTTCTGTCAGAGTGTCCTTGCCCACCACACCAATATCTGCAGCGCCATACTCCACATAGGTGGGCACATCAGGGCCTTTTGCCAGGAAGAATTTCAGCTTTAACTCCTCATTGACAAAGATTAGCCTTCGGCTGTCTGGATCCTTCATCTCTTCACAGGTAATACCTATGCGCTCAAAAAGCTCTAAGGTCTTCTTTGCCAGGCGCCCTTTGGTCAGAGCAATTGTCAGATACCGTTCTCCTGCCTGGCCCCTGTCCTGTTCTACACGGGAGCCCTGATTCAGAGCCCGCATCAACTGATCTATGACAATGGCAAACCCTACAGCAGGAAGCTGCCGTCCAAAATGGGACAGGAGGGTATCATACCTTCCTCCTTTTACAATGGGTTCTCCATATCCATAGGAGTACGCCCGAAAAATAATTCCTGTATAGTAATTGTATTTACTCAGCATGCCAAGGTCAAAGGTGACATACTGCTGGCAATTCTTAAGCTTTAACCCTTCATAAATATCTTCCAGACGTCTTATGGCCTCCAAAGCCTCTTGATTCTCTGTCAACTCTCTGGCCCGCGCAAAAACCTCCTCTGTTCCAGAAAGACTTGTCATCTCTGAAAAGACCTGGCGCAATCTCGGAGACAGGGGATAATCTAAGAGTAATTCCTCCACCCCAAATAAATTCTTGTCGGAGATGAGCTGGCGCAGCTTTTTCTCGATTTCACTGTCAATTCCAGCCTCTTTTAACAGGCTTTTAAAAAACATAACCTGGCCGACACTAATCTGAAATTCCCTCAGTCCAGCCCTTTGAAGCGATTCTATCAATAAGGCAATGAGTTCCACATCAGCTTCCACACTTCCATCGCCCATAAGTTCCGCGCCGAATTGTGTCGTCTCTTTTAAGCGTCCCTGATAGTTGTCATAATTGATAAAGGTATTTCCCATATAACAGAGGCGAATAGGCGTCTCATCGTGAAAATATTTGGATACAGCTCTCGCAATAGAAGGTGTCATATCCGGGCGCAGCACCAAAGTGTTGCCCTCTTTGTCAAAAAACTTATACAATTCCCTGGAGGGAACAGTTCCCACTTCCCTGGAAAACACATCAAAAAATTCAAAGGTTGGAGTCTCAATTCCCTGATATCCATGCTCTGCCATTACATGATATAAGAGCTGCTGCATATTAAACTTCTGCACAAACTCACTGCCATAGATATCCCGGACACCTTCTGGGGTGTGAAAAAGCTGCTTTTCATTCGTCATGTCAGTAAATCCTCTTTTCTGTCCAATTGTGTTCAATTATAGAACAATTGTTCTCAACTGTCAATTGCCCTTCGAATCCCATCCAGATAAGGTACAAGATAACCTCCATGGGGACACAGGACAAATTCTTTATCTAATTCCTCATGGCGAAAGCTTTTGCGCCCTCCATTTTGTGCACGATCCCAGAATTCCCGCATCTTCTGATAAGTCAGATAATACAGCTCATTGCGCTGAGAATACATTACAATCAAAAAGGCAACTCCCTCCTGGCGCTCAAACTCTTCCATAAATTGCACCTGATGAGGATGGATATTGCGAAGTGGAAAAGTATCGCTGTCACACTCCTTGGCGTCAAAGCAGACTGGAATCCCCTGAACAGCGCCAATATAATCCACTGTACTTTTCTGTTCAAAGTAGGCCAGAGTAATATGCCTGTTCTCTTTGTCTATCTGAATAGGGGTAATGGGTGTGGGCACCTTTTGAATTAGCGCCAAACCCTGTTCCCGATATTTTTCATTTGTACGATTGATGAGCTCCTCCAGAGTGGATCCCCGAAGTCCTCTGGAATTCCAGGTTGCCATAGATGGATTTCTCCTGTTCTATTTTTAAAAAATATGTGCCAACAGATAAGGAATTAGAATTCCCATTCCTGCTGCATACAGTGCATCCAGCCAGAAAACAGATCCTATGGAACACACATAGAGCAGTCCCACAAAGGGCGCTACAAGAACTTTCCAGATAATACTCACATCTGGGTTCTTCAAAATCCATTTCACCATCACTTTTGCATCCCCCGTACTTGGAAAGGCATGCATCAAAATGGAAAATCCCAACCAGCCCAAAAGTAGATTCAAAGGATTGGAAAATTCCCGAAAAGAGATAAGCTCCACAGACGCTGGAAGGAGAATCAACATGCCCAAAATCGTATTAATCAGAAACGGCCCCATAGAGGTCAGGAATACTTTGGAAGGCTGATTTGAGGTCTCGTGAATCACATAGCCGCAGGGATTTCCGAACTGGAAATATTTCACTTCGTAGACATGAAGACCACAGAGCATACAAAAAACCTGATGGGCTAACTCATGAATAATTACACCTGGAAAGGTTATGATAGAAATCAAAAATCCTGGTATTATCATGTCCATCCTCCTCTAATCTCTTATATAATATTCCTGTAAAGTACAGGCGTCCTCAAGAAACTGCTTCGTATCCTCTTCCAGTTCTCCCTCTATCTCCTGAATCTCTGCCAGCATTGCAGCTTCTTCTTCTGATTTTCCATTTACATGGAGGGCAATGAGGCAGGTATCTCTCACATATGTTCCGTCAGGATAAAGCTCATATGCCTCCATGGCATATTCAAGTCCTTCCTCTGCATCGCCTGCCAAAAGGGACAGTACAGCCAGTCCCCGCAGGGCTCCAGAATCCTTTTTATCTTTGGCAAGGGCCTCCAGAAGATACTCCTTTGCTTCCTCCGTATATCCATTTGTTCTGGCAGCATTGCCAAGCTGCACACGGATATCAAAAAGCTCTGGATCCAGTTCATAGCCCTGCTTTATGTATGTATAATATTCTTCACTGCTCTGTGAAAATGTCGCAAGATAATAATAGAGCATGGCCTGATCCTGATTCTCATCATACAAAAGAGACTTAAGCGCCTCACAAATATCCTCTATCTGCTGTTGGCTGGCCTCTTCCTCTGTCATCTCTGCCATATCTGCAAACAGATTGTCAAGAACATCATAAGTAAGGAAATATGCCTCCAGCCGTTCTGTATGTCGCATCATTCTGGCATACTGAGTGTCATTTAATTCTTTCCCAGCCAAAAATTCATTGAGGGCATAAGCCGCTGAATCATAATAGCCAGCTTCCATAGAAAGATCTATCAGTTTGACAATTAGAGGAACCGAGTTTGGATGAGTTTCCACCACTCCCAACAGATCATTTAAAGCATCAGAGGTCTCTCCCTCTCTCATACGCTGTTCAGCCTTTACATAAATCCTGTATTCTCCAAAAACTTTTGGGAACCGTACCATTGACACGCCTGTCAACAGCAAGGATATCACCAAAAATAGGAGCACCCATATAGGGACAGGAGAATTTTTTCTGTGGGTTTCCTGCTCAAATCCAGGTCCCAGAGAATCATATCTGTCATTTGTTTCCATATCGAACTCTCTTACTCCTCTCAATCCGTTCTTAAAAATTCACTTACTTTGCTTGTTTCTTTTCAAAATTATATACTAGTTTTTCGTGAATTGCAACTCTGGGAAAATTACATTTTTCTCACCTTAATTAGCATTTTACTTTATTATTGTAGCGTAATTGGCCTATAAGAGAAGAAATCAACATAGCTATCCCTCCAAGAGCCAAATATATGCCTGCATATATAAAAAAAGCTGTCTCTTCCACAGTAAAGAAAAGCCATATCCCTGCCAAAAACATACAGGAAGAAAGCAGAGGCTGCCACCACATACTTTTCATATTTTTTCCTGAAGCAATCCCCAGCACTATAAAATATATAGGATTCACCACATAAAACAGCAACAAGCAGACTGCCATACCTGCATCGCTCTTTACAAATGTAGCAGCTAGCCATGGCAATAAAAGCATGATAACAAGGGTAGCAATCACCCATATTGAAACACTCTTTTTCATAATCCCACCTCTTTTCTTAACATAGTATAGCACAAAACAGGTAGATATGGTAAGCTAAATACAGAAAGTATATCCGGGAGAAGAGCGTATGGTAAAAATAACTTGTGTCTGTGTGGGAAAAGTAAAAGAGAACTATTTGACCGATGCTATCAAAGAATATGTGAAACGTTTAAGTCGCTACTGTAAGCTGGAGATTGTAGAAGTTCCTGACGAGAAAACCCCTGAAGGGGCCAGCCCCACAGAGGAATCCGCTATCAAAAGCCGGGAAGGTGAACGGATTTTAAAGAGTCTACGAGAGGACGCTTATGTGATTGCACTTGCAGTAGAGGGGCACATGCCAGATTCTATAGAGTTGTCCCGAACACTAGAAAAACTTACTGTGGGGGGAAGCAGCCATATCATCTTTGTGATCGGCGGCTCCCTGGGATTATCACCTGCAGTGATTCAGAGAGCCAATGAAAGTCTTAGCTTCTCACGAATGACATTTCCCCATCAATTGATGCGGGTAATTCTGTTAGAACAGCTCTATCGAAGCTTTCGAATTATAAGACATGAGCCCTATCACAAGTAAACTATTTTTAATGAGAAGTATCAACAACCACTATGCTGGAATCCCCCTGTCGGGCCTGTTCCAATACTGCTGCTGCCAACTTTTGAAAGGAACTATAAGAAGAGGTGGCTCCAGTCAAAGCATCAATCCCTTCTACCTTTTGCGCCTCCAGAAACTGGCTGGCATAATCGCGGGTATACTCATTGGGATACGTACCGTTGGAGTGAAGCATGTTCTGCATATAGGCATTATCCCAGCTTTTGATAAATCCGCTGGGATTCTCAGCATTATACTCCACGGATACAATGCTCCCACCTTTAACCATAATTGTAATATATTCTTTCCACCCATGACTAAACTGGGCTGCCTGCGCTGTATAGTACCCATCCTGAAGCTCATTTTTACTGCCACAGGCCGTCATTGGCATTATCATCAACAGAAGCAGTACTAAACATAAGATTCGTTTCATCCGTTCTGTTCCTCCTTCAAAACAAACTTATTCACCTGAGCCTGAAGATCCTCTGCCTCTCTCGCCAACAATCCGCTGGACTGCTCTGTTCCACCAGCATTTTGTAAGTTCCGGTCAGCAATAGCAGAAATAGTCTCTATTCGCTCTTCCATGATGGTCAGGGCGCTCTCCTGCCCCTGTACTGCCACCACCAATTGATCTGAAATGGCGCTGATCTGCTCAGATACAGAAGAGATCGCCTGAAGGGAACTGGCTGTATCAGCAGTCAGTTCCACACCATTCTGGATAATAGCCCTGGTGCTGCTTACCATATTTGTCGCACTTTGTGCGGCCTCGGCACTTCTGGAAGCCAGTTGCTTCACTTCATTAGCCACCACAGCAAACCCTTTCCCGGCTATTCCTGCCCGAGCTGCTTCTACAGAAGCATTAATAGCCAAAATACTAGTCTGGAAAGCAATGTCCTCTATTGCTTTGGCTGTCTTAGTGATCTCCTGAGCATTGGCGCTGATGTCATCCATTGCATTGGAGAGAGATGCCATTCGGGTATTAGCTTCCTGGATACACTGCGCAATCTCTTCTGTCTTAGCTCTGGTCTGACTGCTGTTCGCTGTGACACTGGCCAGCCTTTCCTTGACATTAGATACTTCATGAACCAGTGCCTCTGTAGACTGATTCTGTTCCATGGATGCCTGATGTAACTGGCTAGATTGCCCATTTAATTCCTCAGACATATCAGAAAGTCGGGCTGCTGCTGCACGAAATCCTACAATTGTTTCATTCATAGATTGAATAATCGTACACAGGCTTGCTCGGATTATGGCAAAGTCACCTTTATAATCTACCTGAGGTTCCACACATAGATTTCCTTTTGCAACTTGTGTGAGTACTTGCTGAATATCAGATATGTAACGATTGACACTCTCTACTGTAGCATCCAGGGTCTGAGTCAGCACTTCCAGCTCATCTCTGGAGTGGACAAGGGCTACCTCTGTATGCAGGTCGCCATCTGAGAGAGCTACCATACGATTTGTCACGCTTTTAACTGGACGGGAAATGGAGCGTGCCAGGCGTAAAACAAGCAAGATGGAGACTAACAACACTGCCAATGTAGCCAGGATTGAGACTAACATTGCTCCATTGATCAAGTAATTGTAGTCTGACTTTGGAATCTGTATGACCAGAGACCACTGGGTACCTCGAATAGGAGAAAATGCCACCAGCATAATCTCACCATCAATAGGAAATTCTGTGGAACCAGTCTCGCCAGTGGTCACGCGGCTAAGGGCCTCCTGGTTTCCATCGCTGATCTGTGTCAGAGTGCTTCCTTTTAAGGCTACAGACTGGTCTGGATGGCCGGTTACAACTCCTTCCCTGTTGACCATGTAAGCTGTACCATGTTTGCCCAGATTAATACTGCTAATCACATCATTGAGTGTATCATATTTATAAACGCCTACCACATACAGTATGGTCTCACCATTTTCTTTGACTGGCATTCCCATAGTGATACCTAGCTTATTCTGAAAGATAGTGGATGAATATGTAGTTAAATTGTCTGTCTCCTGAAGGAGGCTAAAAAAACCACCATCCAAACTCTCTGGAGCCCCACTAATACCTTGAACCAGTTGGCCATTCAAGTCATAGAGAGCGATGGTGTACAGCTCATATATCTCAGCAGCCTCCGTCAAAACTTCTTCTCGTCTCATCCGGATCGCCGCCTCCGTGTCAGGTTGAGCAGCCTCCGTCCCATTGCTCACAGAAATATCTGAACTCATTCGGGAATCACCTGCAATAGTCATCATCCTATCTGCCAGCATGTGGATATTAGCCTCCACAGTTTTGGCCGACTGTCGGGCCATAGGCTGCAAGCTGTCCAGCAAAATATTGTTCGCCAGTGACTGCATGGAAAAAGCCATAATCACACAACATACAATAACTAGTACTAAAATATTGAGAGTAGTGTTTCTCAATATCCTTCTGTTAAGGCTCTGTCTGAGCCCTCGATTGTGGAAGTCCACTTTGTCTCTGTCCACGTTTGTATCTCTCCTTTGCTAATAACATAATAAAAGCCGTTTGTCTCATTGATAGAATTCTAACCGTCTTTCATTCAACCAATGGACAAAAGGTTCCGTTCAATAGTATATCATAGCCCATCTAAAAATGGAAGATTTATGAAAGAAAAATTCCTATTGTCTCTCTGTTATCTTTGTGCTATACTATCTGTAATGGGGCATTAGCGCAGCTGGGAGCGCGCCACACTGGCAGTGTGGAGGTCACGGGTTCGAATCCCGTATGCTCCATTTTTTGTGGTAAGGAGGGACCCACGTAGTGGGAGGATTCCTTATCACTTACCCCTGGTAAGGAGGGACCCACGTAGTGGGAGGATTCCTTATCACTTACCCCTGGTAAGGAGGGACCCACATTGTGGGAGGATTCCTTATCACCTACCCCTGGTAAGGAGGAAACGGTATGCCCTGGTGTCCAAAATGTAAAAATGAATATGTGGAGGGAAAAACTCATTGTCCAGATTGTGACGTAGATCTTGTAGAGGAACTTCCCCTAAAAGAAGAGGAATCTATAGATATCCCGGAGGATTACGAATTTCCTGAAGATTTTCGTCCAGAAGAAATTCTGGAGGAAAATCAGGCAAAGCCTGTCCCCTCTAAAACCTATAAAAGTCCTGAGGAACGCTACCAAGATATGCGTTCTTCCGCTTACACCTTTCTGTTTGTGGGTGGTCTGGGAATCCTGATTATGGCATTGGCGTTGGCTGGCGTACTCACATTCCCCTTCCACGATTTTGCTCTGGTAGTAATGTTGGCTCTTTTTGTTGTTTTCCTGTATATTGGTGTCTTGTCCTTCAAAAACTCCAGTAAGATCAAGGATTCCATCCAGGTCGAAAATTCTTTGATAGCTGAAGTACGTGCCTGGTACGAAAAGGAGGGTGCTCAGTTAGAGAGCCTGGCTAATCTTAATCAGGAACTTCCCCAGGAAATTCTTTATTTCCAAAAATATGATATGATTCGTCAAGGAATCCAGACTCATTTTCCTGAACTAGATGAGACACTTTTAGACAAATTGACATCAGATTTTTGTGAGGAAGAGTAATTGGCTACCTTTTCCGTTTATAAATCTAATAGTCTGCAAAGAAATTCATGAAAAATGGCTGCTGTAAAGATATCCTTTACAACAGCCATTTCATTATAATACACTTTTTACCAGGTCTTTTCCAGTGTCATTTGATAATCCACTGCATAAGGATTATCCTCTCTGCCTTTCAAATCCTCATAGACTTCCCGGCGCTCCTCACTGCTCTCCTCTGCCCAGTACTCATAGCCACACATATAGCTATCTATCAGGGCATCCCAGGAGTCAAACATAGGTTGCATCGTCTCTGCAATCTCCAGGGACTTATCGAGAGCTTCTTCCTCTGTATAATATCCTGCCAGGTAATAATACCCCATCAAATTCATAGCGCGGCAGTAATCCCAGCCAGCAATGGTATTCTCCCCATAAGTCTCGTATTTGGTATAAGCGTCTGCATAAATCTTCGCTTCTTCCTCGCTGATATCAAAATATTCCAGGATGAAATCTACTCGCTCATCTTCTGCAACATTCTGGATCTCATATTCCTCCAGATAAACCATCGTATCTACAAATTCTACCCGATGACCTTCTGTCAATATCCAGTCAAGTGTCTCGTCCGCGCTTGCCCGATCAGTCACACCCCACCACTCTACCAGAAGCTGCTGCTCCAGTTTCTGATTGCTCTCTGTGGGTTCCAGTCCGCCAAACAGATTGTAGTCCCAGCCGTTCAGATCCGTCAAAACTGCGTACGTTGCATTAAACCAGCGAATGGTGTCAGACATTTCTACAGAGCTTCCTTCTATAGAGCCTCCTTCTGACATGCTGCTGCCAGAAGTTCCTACGTCCATACCTGGCGCCCTCTTCTCTGGATCTGGCCTTTCTGCCTCTTCTGTCTTCTTTGAATCTGTATTTTCTGCCGATTTTGAGCCACATCCCTGCAGTACACCAAACACCAGTATGAAAGATAAGCAGAGTGCCCATAATTTCATTTTATTCATTTTCATTTTATTCAAATCCTATTTCTTATTTTTGACTTAAATATTCATGGATACCCTTTGCGGCATCCTTACCTGCGCCCATAGCAAGAATTACAGTTGCAGCGCCTGTCACAGCATCGCCACCTGCATAAACGCCTTCCTTGGAAGTGGCTCCCACATCCTCACTGGCAACAATACATTTTCTTCTGTCTGTATCCAGACCTTTGGTTGTAGAAGAGATGAGCGGGTTTGGTGATGTTCCCAGAGACATAATTACTGTGTCCACTTCAATATCAAACTCAGATCCCGGAACTTCCACAGGACGTCTTCTTCCAGAGGCATCCGGCTCTCCAAGCTCCATACGGATACAGCGAATTCCATTAACCCAACCATCCTCGCCTACAAGAATCTCTGTAGGATTGGTCAAAAGGTCAAAGATAATGCCCTCTTCTTTTGCATGGTGAACCTCCTCCACACGGGCAGGAAGCTCTTCCTCGGAACGGCGGTATACAATATGTACCTCAGCCCCCAGCCGAAGCGCTGTACGGGCAGCATCCATAGCTACGTTTCCACCGCCGACTACAGCCACTTTTTTGCCTTTTGCAATAGGGGTGTCATAATTCTCATCAAAAGCTTTCATCAGATTGTTTCTGGTCAGATATTCATTGGCTGAGAACACACCACATGCAGTCTCTCCAGGAATTCCCATAAATTTTGGAAGACCTGCACCAGATCCGATAAATACTGCGTCAAAGCCTTCTTCCTCCATCAACTCATCGATGGTAACAGACTTTCCAATGATAACGTCTGTCTCAATCTTAACGCCGAGAGACTTTACATTTTCCACCTCTGGAAGTACTACCCCATCTTTGGGAAGACGAAATTCTGGAATACCGTACACCAATACGCCGCCTGCCTTGTGCAGTGCTTCAAAAATCGTCACATCATAGCCAAGCTTTGCCAGGTCGCCGGCACAGGTAAGGCCAGCAGGGCCAGAACCAATGACAGCCACTTTCTTGCCATTCTTTTCTGTGGGGGCCACTGGCTTAATGCCATTCTCTTTTGCCCAGTCAGCCACAAAGCGCTCCAGCTTTCCGATGGATACAGGTTCCCCCTTAATTCCACGGATACAGCGTCCCTCGCACTGGCTCTCCTGAGGACATACACGACCGCAGATGGCCGGCAGAGAAGAAGCTTTACTGATTACCTTGTAAGCCGCCTCAAAGTTGCTCTCCTTTACTTCCTTGATAAAGTCAGGTATATGTATCTGGACAGGACATCCTTCCATACATTTTGCATTTTTGCAGCCAATGCAGCGCTGTGCTTCCTCTACAGCCTCTTCCTGATTATATCCAAGACAAACCTCATCAAAATTTGTGGCACGAACCTTTGGATCCTGCTCTCTTACTGGTACTTTCTTTAATACGTCTGCCATTATTTGTCACCTCCGCAATTTCCACATCCGCCGTGATGTGTATCACCCTCCTGATATTTCAGAAGCCGTCTGCCCTCCTCGGTCTTGTACATGGCTGCACGCTTCATAGCCTGATCGAAATCAATCAAATGTCCGTCAAACTCTGGTCCATCCACACATGCAAACTTCACTTCATCGCCCACAAGTACACGGCAAGCTCCACACATGCCAGTTCCGTCTACCATAATAGGATTCATGCTGACAATGGTGGGAATTCCCAGCTTCTTAGTGGTCAGACAGGCGAACTTCATCATAATCATAGGACCAATGGCCACACAGAGATCGTAATGATTTCCCTCACTCACCAATTTTTCCAGCATAGCTGTTCCAACGCCGTGGAATCCATAACTTCCATCATCTGTACACAGATGGAGGTTTCCCACTTTTCCCATCTCCTCTTCCAGAATCAGGAGATCTTTTGTTCTTGCGCCCACAATAATGTCACACTCAATCCCGTGATCGTGAAGCCATTTTGCCTGGGGATATACGGGAGCTGTCCCCACACCGCCTGCAATGAACACAACTTTTTTCTTCTTTACCTCTTCCAAATCATCTGTAACCAATTCAGAGGGACGACCTAAGGGACCTACAAAGTCCAAAAATGCGTCTCCTTCTTTCAAATCAACCATCTTCGAGGTAGATACACCGATAGGCTGGAATACAATCGTCACAGTTCCAGCTTCTCTGTCGTAATCACAGATAGTCAGCGGAATACGTTCTGCTGTCTCGTCTAATCTTACAATTATAAACTGTCCTGGCTCGCAGGCTTTTGCCACTCTTGGAGCATGGACAACCTTCATGTAGACATTTGCAGAGAGCTGCTCTGCCTTCAAAATCTTGAACATAAGCTTCCTCCTGGAGTATACAATTTTTGCACAGCTTACAAACCTCTGTGCACGTTACCACAGTCATTTATAATCTGTACTGTGCATATTTACTCATCCTTTTTATCATAATGCAAATCAAGAAAGATTTCAACTACAATCCGTAAATTTATTCAACCACATAATCAAAGCAGACTCTGTCACAGGTAGCCGGCTTGATTACCTCTGTGGCCACCGCTACGTGCAAAGGATGTACCTGATAATCTTCCAGAGCCTCCGGCGTATCCAGATGAGATATTAGCATCAGATCACGATTACTTCCTGGCAGGCGGTTGAGTTTCATCTCTGCAAAGGTCAGTCCCTTAATCTGGCCCACCAAAGCTTTCAGGCGATCATCTGCCTCTTTTGCCATAGCCTCCTTTTTCTCCTCTGGAAAATCCTCCCGGAAGTTCCACATTACAACATGTTTTACCATTATAATTCCTCCTCATTTAATATTGAATTTTCTTTAAACTCCAGTTTGTATACAAGAACTAGTTCATCGCTGACCATTCCCTTTTTGTTGATAGCCACAGCTCGCAAAAGTGTCTCTCCTGACATAAGCCCTATCTTTCCTTCATAGAGGGTACTATCTGCTGTAGGTGCTGTACCGTCCAGTGTATAATATATCATCCCATAAGGCGCTGTCAGTTCCAAGCTTAGGTAATAGGAATACGTTCCCTCTGGTATATCACATACAGGCTTTTCTATCCGATAAGGAAGAAGATTTTCCCGTATCTTCTCATATTCACAGCCCTTAATTACCTCTTCTATCTGGCCAGTCTGATTTGTCTCATTTAAAATATCCATCAATTCCTGATAAAGCTCCAAAAGTTCATAGTTCTCCCCCCTGGCCGCCGCCTCTATCAAAATTGCATCTTTCATGCACTCTACTGCCAGCTCTTTTGCTCCAGTAGCAACATAAATCTCCGCCTGACACCGCAAAGGCTTCGTATCCGCCCCTTCTGTATTACTTTGTAGGCTCTGTGCATGCTTCAGATAGGATAAAGCTTCCTCATACCTTTCTTCCTCCATCAACTCAATTCCCGTTTTTAACTGATAATTAAAATCATTTTCCCGTCGGAAGGAAAAATAAAAGTTTAAAAATATTACAAAGCAAATCAAGATTCCTCCCAGCATAAGCCATATCCGCCAATACCTTCCAATGCGCCGCCATATGGAATATTGCTTCTTGGCCTCTTCCTTTTGAGAAGAACCTTTTTCTTCTTCCTCTTTCTTATCTTCTATCTGATCCTCTATCTTAGTCTGACTGTCGTCGCCAATCGTCAGTTCATCCAGTGGATCATAGTCTGGAACCATTTGCATTTCCTGACCACATTTTTTACAGAAGACATTACCAGGATCCAATTCCTCACCACAATTCGGACATCGCATCACTCTGTTCCTCTTTCTTCATCCAAGGGTATGTCATTCTTGCCTCCATTACAATTACCTATACACACTCTTCTATGTAGTGCTCAAATTCCTCTAGGGTCATCAAAATTTCCCGAGGTTTCGTACCTGCTTCCTCTCCAACAACTCCAGCCTGTGCAAGCTGATCCATGATCCTAGCAGCCCGGTTAAACCCAACTTTAAACCAGCGCTGAATCATACCAATGGACGCTTTATCCTTTTCAATAATGAATTTTCCGGCTTCCACAAACAAATCATCTCTGGAAGGCCCTGAGCCTTGAGCTGTGTTCTCTACAGAGGCAGTCTGGGCTGTATTGATATGATCCTCCACTTCATTGTTGTAAGAAACTTCCTCGTTGTGTTGAGAAAGGAAATCTACCACGGCTCCCACCTCATCATCGGAGACAAAAGCTCCCTGAACGCGAACTGGCTTAGGATAGCCATAGGGGTAAAAAAGCATGTCGCCCTTTCCCAGAAGCTTTTCTGCCCCAACCATATCGAGAATCGTCCGGGAATCCACACCAGAGGACACTGCAAATGCAATTCGGGAGGGCATATTTGCCTTAATAAGCCCAGTGATTACATTTACAGAGGGACGCTGGGTGGCAATAATGAGATGAATTCCCGCCGCCCGGGCAAGCTGTGCCAGGCGACAGATGGCATCCTCCACCTCCCCGGGAGCGACCATCATAAGATCTGCCAACTCGTCCACTACGATGACAATCTGAGGCATCTTCTGAGGCTTTGTATCGTCCTCAATATGCTCAATAGCCTTGATTTTTTCATTGTAGCCCTGAAGATTTCGCACATTATACTCTGCAAAAAGCTTATATCGCTTATCCATCTCTGCCACTGCCCAATTGAGGGCTCCAGAAGCTTTCTTGGGGTCTGTCACCACTGGTATCATAAGATGGGGAATTCCATTATAAGAGCTTAATTCCACCACCTTGGGATCAATCATAATAAGTTTGACATCCTCAGGATCTGCCTTATAAAGAATACTCATAATGAGCGTATTAATACACACAGACTTTCCAGACCCAGTAGCCCCGGCAATCAAAAGATGAGGCATCTTGGCGATATCTGTCACTATAATTTTTCCAGCAATGTCCTTCCCAACTGCAAAGGCTATGTTTGACTTATGACTTTTAAACTCCTGGGAAGATACCAACTCCCGGAAAGAAACAATGGCATTTTCGGCATTTGGCACTTCAATCCCCACAGCCGCTTTCCCGGGAATGGGTGCTTCTATTCGAATATCTGCAACTGCCAGATTCAGCTTAATGTCATCCGCAAGCGACACGATACGGCTGACTTTAACCCCCTGATCCGGCTGCAGCTCATATCTGGTGACAGCAGGCCCCTGACTTACATTCGTCACCGTCACTCCCACACCGAAATCTCTCAGTATCTGCTGTAGATGTATAGCTGTCTCTTGCAAAATTCGATCGATATCCTTATTCTCGGCATTTTTCACCTGGCGTAAAAGGCGCAGAGGGGGATACACATAGGAGTGCCTCTTTAAAAGAGAAGGCCTTTGTATTTCCTGGCCTGACTCTCTTTTTGTCTGCGCAACAGGTGTCCCCATGTTTCGGATCTCCCTAACATCTGTATCCTTTTTCTCTGTCTTTGTTTCAATTCTCTCTCTCTCAATACTAAAGTTCTGAGGCTCCTGATAAGATTCTTCCTCCTCAAAAGAATCCTCTGACTTTGATTTTTCCTGAAGGGAAGCTTCCTTAACTTCCTCCTGCCAAGTCTCCTGAGGCTGCGGCTGTACAGGTGTGATCTCTTCTTCCTCATACACCGCTTCTGTCTCCCGCTGCCTTTGAACAGGAATCTTGAACATCTCATCCAGGTCCTTTAGCTCCGGTTCAGAATCAAGAGTAATCTCCCGCATTTCATCCGTATGTTCTTCCTTCTTAATTGTGGTGCCCACTAAGGCCACCCCGGCAACTTTACGCTCCACACGGCTCTTCTTCTGCTCCTGTTCTTCAGCATCTATTGCTTTCTGTTCTTCTATGGCTTTCCTGCGGGCCTCCCGGCGCTCTTCCGCAAGAATTCGATGTCTCTGGGCATCCTCCCTGGCTGTATCATATACTTTTTTACTACCCGTCTTGACTCCGCTAATAAATGATCTCTCTGTAATCACCACAACACAAATAATCAGCAGCACTAGCAGAATAATCCAGGCTCCTGCAGTCCCAAAGGCTCCTTTCAAAACTTTGCAGATAATGCCTCCAAAAAACCCTCCACCTGCTTTATGCTCAATAGAATATGTATAGAAGGCTTTAGCTGTCCCAGCTCCATCCTTCTCCCCGCTTACCAGCTGGATAATGGCGCAGAGAAGAAATCCCATGATAATCATGGCCACTCCCTTGATGGACGCAATGGCATTCTCACGGTTTGAGATGGAAAATGCCGCCACAAGAAATAAACTTACAGGTAATATATATGCAAACAAGCCAAAAAGCCCAAACATGACACTGCTTACGAAGCCGCCTGCAGCTCCTCCCACGCCAAAGTTGCTGATAAGCAGCAGAATAGAGACCGCAAAAAGAATCAAAACCTTGATCTCATCCCGGATAAATTCATCTTTTGCTCTTTTTTTTGCAGCTGTCTTCTTAGCTGGCGATGACTTCTTTTGTGTACTCTTCCGGCGTCCGCTGGACGTATTTGATGCCATTCTTGTCAGCCCCCTCCTACTTACGCAATTGAGGATAGTATAGCATTTTTTTGAGGACTTGTAAATATTTCTGTTTATCTAAAACGACGGACAAAGGGTTACGCACCCTTTATCCGCCGTTAATAAGGGCGTTTTGCCCCATTCCCGCTATCACTAGCTGCTTTCCTGAATCATCTTCCGCAACTTTTCAAAAGCCTCACGGATTCCGCCGACTTCATTAATAATCCCTTCCTCCACAGCCTGAGATCCGACCAGTACAGAGCCTACATCTTTTGTCAGTTCCCCTGTCTCCAGCATGAGTTTTAGAAGGCGTTCCTCTGAAATCTTGCTGTGAGCGGTGATAAATCCGGCAATTCTGTCCTGTATCTTCTGGAAATAGTCAAAGGTCTGAGCCACACCTATAATGAGTCCTGTCATTCGCACAGGATGGATCATCATCGTTCCTGTGGGAACAATGAAAGAATAATCTGTGGACACAGCCAGGGGAACACCGATGGAATGGCTTCCGCCCAGAACCAGAGAGACCGTAGGCTTACTCAAAGAGGCAATCATCTCTGCAATGGCAAGACCAGATTCCACATCTCCTCCAACTGTATTGATTAGGACCAAAAGTCCCTGAGTGTTTTTGCTGTCCTCCAGAGCTGCCAATTGTGGAATCACATGCTCGTATTTCGTTGTCTTGGAATTGGACGGAAGGCACTCGTGGCCTTCAATCTCGCCAATAATGTTCAGAAGATGGATCTTTGTGTCCCCCTCCTCTAGTGTAAGCTGACCAAACTCCTCTACCTGCTTGTCCCGCTGTTCCTGCTGTTCCTCTGTCTTTTTTTCTTCCTGATCTTTTACATTTTGTGTTTTGTACATAAAAATAAAACCAGCCTCACTTTCCCGCATTTTCCCTGTTTTGAAAGGTATTTATGCTTAGTATGGAAAATAAGACTGATTTTTATTCCTGAGAGCCTTGTCTCACACTTTTTCAAGCGCCTGCTCTAAATCATCAATAATATCCTGGGGATTTTCTATTCCCACTGAAAGGCGAATCATGCCAGGTGTCACTCCTGCCTCTATCAACTGTTCATCCGTCATTTGGCGGTGGGTATGGCTTGCCGGGTGCAAAACGCAGGTACGGGCATCAGCCACATGGGTTACAATAGCCGCCAGCTTTAAGCTGTCCATAAAGCATACAGCTTCTTCTCTTCCGCCCTTTAGTCCAAAAGAAATCACGCCACAAGTACCATTGGGCATATATTTCTGTGCCAATTCGTAATAGGGATCACTCTCTAATCCTGCAAAGTTTACAAACTCTACTTTTTCATGAACATGCAAATACTCTGCCACTGCCTTTGCATTGCTGCAGTGCTTTTCCACACGCAGAGCCAAAGTCTCTAGCCCCACATTCAGCAAGAACGAATTCATAGGAGCCTGGATACTTCCCAAATCCCGCATAAGCTGAGAAGTTGCCTTTGTAATATAGGCTAATTTTCCAAACTGCTGGGTATAAATCACACCGTGATAAGTGGGATCCGGGGTAGTAAGACCAGGAAATTTATCTTTGTGGGCATCCCAGTCAAAGTTACCACTGTCCACGATGCAGCCGCCTACTGCCATGGCATGGCCATCCATATATTTTGTAGTAGAATGGGTTACTATGTCTGCTCCCCACTCAAATGGACGGCAGTTGATAGGGGTGGCGAAAGTGTTGTCTACAATCAGTGGACATCCATGCTCGTGGGCCAGCCTGGCAAACTTTTCAATATCCAGAACTACCAGAGCCGGATTTGCAATGGTCTCTCCCACGACAGCCTTAGTATTTGGCCGAAACGCTTTCTCAATCTCTTCCTCTGATGCGTCTGGATCCACAAAAGTACATTCTATGCCAAGCTTTTTGATAGTTGCCGCATACAGATTGAAAGTGCCACCGTATACCTTTGCCGAACAGACAATGTGATCGCCTGCCTCGCAAATATTGGCGATAGAATAGAAGTTAGCCGCCTGACCAGAAGCTGTCAGCATAGCAGCCACGCCTCCCTCCAGCTCAGCAATCTTCTCTGCCACACAATCATTGGTGGGATTCTGAAGGCGCGTGTAAAAATAGCCGTTTTCCTCCAGGGCAAATAAACGTCCCATTTCTTCTGTGGTATCATATTTAAATGTAGTACTCTGATAAATGGGAAGGACCCGTGCTTCACCTTTTTTGGGCTTCCATCCTCCCTGTACACAGATTGTATCCTGTCTCATGCCATATACCTTCCTTTTAGGTCATAAACCATGTCCATATATAGTCCTTTGCAGCCTTCTTCGTCTCCCTTTTCAATCATCTGAACACAAGGAGATAAATATGCTCTCCAGATTTCCTCATAAATTGCTTGGGAATCTGTCAAGCGCCCAATACGGTTCACAATCGTGGGGGCAATATTGTAATATTCCCTTACCAGGGCTTCTCCCTCTTCTGTGGAGAGAAGGTAATGATCCCGGTAATCTCGAAGAAGCTGAAGTTCATAACAGTCATCAGGCTTTCCCTGACTCTCGCAAACTGCCGTGGTGATATAGCACAATTTTCTGTGAAATCCACTTTCTATCTTTTCGTAGGAAGCCTTCCCCACAGAAGTTTTAAAGGCCTCATTCCATTTTTCTACAATCAGATCAGTCAATGGTTCTGCAGACTGCCCCTTTTGCTCTAAAATGGCTGGAAACAGGAACACAGCTAATGTCATATTAAAATCAATGAGCTTTTCACTCCTCTTTCCCTTTTTAGGAATACGATCCAACTCTTCTCCAGCCGCATTTACCAAGTGCTCTGCCAATTTTTCCAGCCACTCCTGAGGCTTCTCCTCCATCTCGTAGACTTTTTCAATGGCATCTATCACTTCTATGTATTTGCGAAGATAAGCCTGAAACCCTTCCGGGTACTTATCTTTTTTAAAAGATATCATAGGACTGCCTGCTTGAAAGAGCATATCTTCGATTCCCTGCATTGCCTGATTATAATACTGCCCATATACAACCACATCCATTTATGCTTCCTCCCAGTTATGGTACACGTTCTGGACATCATCGTCCTCATCCAGAAGATCCAATGTTTTCTGTAAATTCTTTCTATCATTTTCATCTGCCAGTACCACATAATTTTGAGGAATCATGGTCACTTCTGCCTGTGCCATCACAATACCTTCATTTTCTAAGGCCTGTCTCACCTCACTGAAAGAATCGGGATCCGTAAGAATTTCAAAGCTGTCTTCTTCCTCGGAAAAATCTTCTGCTCCTGCATCCAGCGCCAGCATCATCAGATCATCGGGATCTTTGTCACATTCCTCCCTGTCAATTATAATCTGGCCCTTCTGATCAAACATATATGACACACACCCTTGTGTTCCCACAGAACCGTTCCCTTTGGTAAAAGCGCTTCTCACATTGGCCGCTGTCCGGTTCTTGTTGTCTGTGAGAGCATCTACGATAATGGCGGTCCCTCCTGGACCGTAGCCTTCATAGGAAACGTACTCATAGTTTACAGCATTGGCATTGCCTGCGGCCTTTTTGATTCCCCGCTCAATGGTATCATTTGGCATATTGTTGGCTTTTGCCTTGGCAATTACATCGCGGAGTCTGCTATTGTTATTTGGATCTGGTCCTCCTTCTTTTACAGCTACAGCAATCTCACGACCGATGATTGTGAAGATTTTTCCTCTTGCTGCATCGTTTTTTTCTTTTTTATGCTTTATGTTTGCAAATTTTGAATGTCCTGACATGTAAACACTCCTCTTCCTCTTGGTCTTTTGTGCGGGTTGCAGTGTCATTCGCGAAACCTTCGGTTTCCCTCATTCACGGGCTTCGCCCTATGAAAACTGCCAGAGGCAAATTCGCCTGCAAGCAGGCAATTTGGCTCTGGCAGTTTTCGCACTGCTCATTGCCTACGTGTAGTTTATCATTATTTGCTGGAGATGGCAAGGTTTATTATGTATCCAGTTCCAGGCTTACGCGTAGGGCTTCGTTTACTCGGGACAGTACATTTTCGTCCAGATGACAGACTTTGTCTCTCAAGCGCTGTTTATCTATTGTACGAAGCTGCTCCAGCAGTATGACAGAATCCTTTACAATCTGACACTGCTTAGTGCTTAGTTCCACATGGGTGGGAAGCTTCGCTTTATTCATTTTGGATGTTATGGCTGCCACAATCACAGTAGGGCTATGGCGATTTCCCGTGTCATTTTGTATAATCAAAACAGGGCGGATTCCTCCCTGCTCAGAACCAACCACGGGACGAAGATCTGCATAATAAATATCTCCTCGTCGAATAATCAATACTTTCACACTCCGATTTTAGAAATTCTTTTGGCTTTTTTATTTGCCACATCTGAAGTATTTCCAAAATTTCCTAGAGTATTCAAGTTATCTATTATTCCGTGGTTACTATCTCTTAAGAGTGCGCATATAGACAGAAAATCTGTGAATCGTAATTCCCCGCTAATTATAGTATATGATGTTGCTTTTTCGGATGTCAGCCCAGAGACACACTGGGTCTTACAAGATTTTTGGGCATAAAAAAAGAAACAATCACCTTCGCTCATAGATGTTTTGATTGTTTCTTTTCATCCGTCAGGAATGTTCTTTTTCATATCTTGTAATATTATAAGATAACTGCATCAGGCTTTCTGATAAATGTACGTTCTCTACCAACACACCCTCTGGAACGCGCAAATCTACATGGGCAAAATTCCAAATTGCTTTTATCCCATATGCCACGAGCAGGTCAGCCATCTCTGACGCCTTGGATTTGGGAAGTGTCAACGCTGCAATCTGAATCTCTTCCTCAGGAATAAACCGTTCCAGATCTTCCAGCATATGAATCTCAATTCCTCGAACACTCAGTCCCTTCAGCACTGGATTTACATCAAAAATACCTTTGATTACAAACCCCCGCTTTTCAAATGCTACATAATTCGCCAAAGCCTGCCCCAGATTGCCTCCTCCCACAATAATCATATTGTGCTTTTTGTCCAATCCCAAAATCTTACCAATCTCTTCATACAAATATGCTACATTATATCCATATCCCTGCTGGCCAAAGCCGCCGAAGTTGTTCAAGTCCTGCCGGATCTGCGATGCTGTCACATGCATCCGTGCACTCAGTTCACTGGATGAAATCCTTTCCACACCGCTTTCCAGAATCTCCCCAAGGTATCGGTAATAACGAGGAAGCCTTTTGATCACTGCCTTAGAAATTTCTCTTTCTTCCATATGAAACCATACCTCATCAAGTATTTTATATCTTCATAATTATATCTATTTGCAAAAATATTGTCAATGGGTTCTTCTAAAAACCTCAGCCACTACATTTATCCTGCAAATCCCCCTGCCCTTTACAGTTTGCGAATCAGGGCCATCCCTTCTACAAAATCAAAAATCTTTTTGTAGTAAGACAGATTTTCAGACTTTTTTTCCTGCTTTTTATCAGAGAGATAAACAATGCGAATACCAGCTTCTTTTGCAGCATGAACACCGCTCCTTGTCCCTTCAAAGACCAGCAGTTCCTTTCGGGAAAGGCCACTCTCTTTCAAGGCCAGTAAGTACAAATCAGCTCTTGATTTTTCTTCCTCTGATTCCTCTTTGCAGATGATAAGATCAATCATCTCGCGAATTCCATCCTGTCTTAAGATTTGTTCTGTTTGATTTCTCATCTGTTCACTTATCAATCCCAGGAATAGTTTTTCTTCTTTTACAAGGGTAAAAATCTCTTTTAAATAGGGCCGCAAAAATTGACCATCCACAATCGCTTCCAGGGTGAACAAAACCCCTTTCAGTTTTTTTCTGGAAGGCTTTTTAGATTCCAGGACCTTTTGTTTTTGTTCCTTCTGAAACATGTGATAGAGATCCGGGCGGTATTTTTTCGTCCTCAAAATAGACTGCTCCCTACGCCAGTCCTCCACACTTTCATGGGCACCAGAAAGCAGAATAGGAGGAACCTCTTTCCCCCTCCACTCTTTTGGCCGGCTGTACTGAGGGTATTCCAGCAGATTATCATGAAAACTTTCAAGCTCTGCCGAATCTGCGTTGTTCAAAACTCCTGGAACCAGACGGGAAATAGCGTCAATCATAACCATGGCTGGCAGTTCCCCGCCAGTCAGTACATAATCCCCGATGGAGATAAAGTCTGTGACAATTTCTTCCAGAACTCTTTCATCCACTCCTTCATAGTGACCACAGAGAAAGATTAAATCTTCCTCCCTAGCAAGCTCCTGGGCCATGCTCTGATTGAATACGCTTCCCTGGGGAGTTACATAGATCACTCGGGCCTCATGTCCGATCCGCTCCTTTAAAGCCTCGCATGCCTGATACACAGGCTCTGCCTGCATGACCATACCGGCGCCGCCCCCATAAGGATAGTCGTCCACCTTTCCATGCTTGTTGTCAGAATAGTCTCGAATATTGAAAGCTTCCAACCTGATAGAGCCATTCTCAATTGCCCGTCCAATAATACTTGTATTTAAGCCTGTCAAAATCATTTCTGGGAACAAGGTAAGCACATGGTAATTCATCATTCCAGCAACCCTTCCAACAGATGCACTGTCATCTTTTCTTCCTCTACCTTTACTTCTAAAATACAAGAGGGAATGGCAGGAAGCAAGATTTCTTTTTTCTCCTCTGTCTCCACCACATAGACATCATTGGCCCCTGTCTTTAGTACATCTGTCAGGACGCCCAAAAGCTCTCCCTGATCTGTCCATACTTTCATACCCAAAAGATCAACGATAAAATTTTCATTTTCTGCCAAGGGGACTGCCTGCTCTCTGGCGATCAAAAGATCCTTTCCTTTATATTTTTCAATTTCATTTATATCATTAAATTCCCTGAACTTTAAAATGACCTGTTTCCTAAAAAATTTCACGCTAGTCACTTCCAGGGATTTATATTCATTTCCAGTGTCTAGAAATACATGTTTTAAATCACAAAAGCGTTCTTTGTCGTCTGTGGTAGGGTATACCTTTACTTCTCCTTTTAAACCATGTGTAGAAGCAATGACGCCTACTCTCAAATATGGTTCCATAACCCCTCCGTAATCTCCTGTAAAGCGAGAACAGCGGGTGTCTCCACCCGCCTTGCTTTTACTGTAATATCTCTACTACAACTTTCTTCTCTTCCTTTGATGCTGCTGCTTTTACAACACAGCGTATGGCTTTGGCGATACGGCCTTGCTTACCAATCACCTTTCCCATATCCGATGGAGCCACGCGAAGCTCAACTAGAATGGACTTCTCATTCTCTGTCTCTGTAACAGCAACTTCCTCGGGATGCTCCACCAGTGATTTTGCAATCACCTCTACTAGTTCTTTCATTTTTCACCTCCGAATGGGCTGCTTTTCAAAAGCTCTGTGGCTTACTTTTCTACACCAGCGGCCTTCAGGATTTTTCCTACTACCTCTGTAGGCTGTGCGCCGTTTGCCAGCCATTTCTTTGCTGCCTCAAGGTCTACATTGAATGTGCTGGGGTCTGTGCTTGGATCATAAGTACCAATCTCCTCGATGAATCTGCCATCTCTCGGGGATCTGGAATCTGCTACTACAATTCTATAGAAAGGAGCTTTCTTCTGACCCATTCTTCTCAACCGAATCTTTACTGCCATCTCTTTCACCTCCAAAATAATCTTTTTTAATATTTAAAAGGGCATCTTAAAACGTCCCCTTTTACCGAATCCTTTACCGCCCATCAGGCCGGGCATCTGCTTCATCATCTTGCGCATCTGCTCAAACTGCTTTACCAGACGGTTTACCTCTGCAATATCCACACCTGCACCTTTGGCAATCCGGTGCTTCCTGGATGGATTTAAAATATCGGGATTTGCCCTTTCCTTTGGGGTCATGGAAAGAATAATAGCCTCGATCCGGGCCATTTTCTTCTCATCAACAGCCGCCTCCAGGTCTTTCATCTGACTGCCCAATCCCGGCATCATGGACAAAACACTGGCCATACCACCCATTTTTTTCATCTGGTTCATGCTTTCCAGATAATCGTCAAAGCCAAACTGAGCCTTCTTAAGCTTCTGCGTCATGGCCTTGGCTTTTTCTTCGTCCACATTTTCCTGAGCTTTCTCAATCAGCGTAAGCACATCGCCCATTCCCAGAATCCGAGATGCCATACGATCAGGATAAAACTGTTCCAGATCGGAGAGCTTCTCCCCCATACCAATATATAAAATAGGCTTGCCAGTCACTGCTTTTATAGAAAGTGCCGCCCCGCCCCGGGTATCACCGTCCAGCTTTGTCAAAATGACTCCGTCAATCCCTATCTTTTCATCAAATACACTGGCTACATTGACTGCATCCTGTCCTGTCATAGCGTCCACAGTCAAAATAGCTTCATCAATGGACAGGTTTTCTTTGAGCTCCTGAAGCTCCGCCATCATATCCTCATCCACATGAAGCCGGCCAGCCGTATCCAGAATTACTACATTAAAGCCATTTTTACGGGCATGTTCGTATGCACCCTTGGCAATATTTACTGGCTTCTGGTTTTCTCCCATGGAGAACACTTCCACGCCCTGTTTCTCGCCATTGACCTGAAGCTGCTTGATAGCAGCCGGCCGATAAACATCACAGGCTACGAGTAAGGGCTTTCTGCCCTTCGCTTTCAGCTTGCCCGCAATTTTAGCAGCCGTGGTCGTCTTACCTGCTCCTTGAAGTCCCATCATCATCAGGACTGTTACATCGCTGCCGCCCTTTAGCCTAAGCTCAGTCGTCTCGCTTCCCATCAGGCGGATCATCTCTTCATGTACAATCTTGATCACCATCTGTCCTGGGGTCAGGCTGTTAAGCACATCGCTTCCCACCGCCCGCTCTTCCACAGACTTAATGAACTGCTTGACCACTTTAAAGCTGACATCTGCCTCCAAAAGAGCCATCTTTACTTCTTTCAGAGAAGCCTTCACATCCGCTTCCGTCAGCCGACCCTTTCCCCGCAGATTCCTGAATACATTTTGCAATTTATCGGATAAGCTCTCAAATGCCATCTACAAATTCTCCAATATGCTGTTCAACTGCTGGATGAGTTTTTCCTTATCTGGCTGTTTGGTTTCCCGAAGGGAGGATTCCATCTTCTCCACTCTGCCTTTTATTGCCAGAAACCGCTCCACCAGATGTAACTTGGATTCATATTCCTGCAAAATTTTATTGCAGCGCTTGATCAAATCATGGACACCCTGGCGACTGATTCCCCGCTCAGATGCCACCTCACTAAAAGAGTAGTCGCGAAAGACTACATCTTCATATATCTGCTTTTGATGGTCTGTAAGCAGCTCTCCATAAAAATCAAAGAGCAGCGTCTGTTCCAAAATTTTCTCCATATGAATCACCTGCTTGACTATCATACACAAAAAACATAAGGGTGTCAAGTAGTTTTTATTTACAAACTTACGTTCTTATCTCAAGAGTTTTTCCCTATCAAAACCTTTTTTCCACAAAAAGCAAATCCATACTTTCTTATTTTCTCCTTTGAAACGCCTTTCTCTATAAGAATAGCATCATAGTTCTTCTTCTCTATCTGCTGCAAAGCTGCCTCTATCGTATCGGATAAATCCTTCTCGTCCTCCGCATCCTGAACCTTAAATTCCAGTATCATTCCATCGTCATCCCCTTTTGGCTCCAGCATTACATCATATCGTCCAAAACCACTCTCCCGATTGGAGGTTACGATATACCGGTCGGCCAGCTCCACCAGAAGGCCTAATACAAAGCCATGATAAAAGCGCTCCGGCTCCATAGCTTCTGAGGGCTTATTTCCAACATCAAAGCTGCTAAAGGTAGCAAGTGCCACTTTATTCATATAATAATTCATAACCTTTAAATCGTCTGCCAGCAACGCTTTAATAAATTCGTTGTACTCTCTTCTACTGCTGCGGAACCAATCCCTCACCATAATATAAAACATCCGCTTCACCTCACGATTTGTAAGGGTCAGCTCATAGTCTGGAGGCTCTATAGATTCCCAGTCCTCCTCGTAATGAAGCACCTTCAGATAGCCGCTGGCCAGCAAAAGACTCCAGATTCCATCTTCATTCCCATCCAATTCCCCATACACAATTTGTTCATCGATAGGAGTTATAATTGACTGACCGGAAATTAAATCTTCGAATTCCTTCTTAATATCTGCACTTCCCTCCCGAATCAGCTTTCCTACCAGACTATTAGAGCTGGAATTGGCCCAATAGGCGCCTGCTTTCCTTTTATCCAAATAGTTTAAAACAGACCAGGGATTATAAATGTCAGTATAGCTCCCAAAAGTAAAACCATCATACCAGCTTTTCACCTCTTGTCTTTTATCTGACATTCCAAATTCATCCAGTGCTACAAATACCTCTTCCTCTGTAAATCCAAAGCTATCCGCATACTTCTCCGACGTAGTTGTCACCACTTCCAGATTATTCAAATCAGAAAAGATGGATTCCCTGCTTACTCTTGTAATTCCTGTCATAATAGCTCTATCCAAATACGGATTTGTTTTAAAGGTTGCATTAAATAGGCTCCTGGTAAAGGACACCAATTCTTCCCAATACCCATTTACATAAGCCTCCTGCATGGGGGTATCATACTCATCCAGCAGAATAATCACCTTTTTCTTATAATAACGGGACAAAAAGGAAGAAAGATAATGAATACTCATCGTAGCATCTTCATCATTCATCGTCTCTGATATTCGATTAAAATATTCCTTTTCTCTAATATCTAAGAGGTCCCCTTCCAAAAGGAATCGGTTTTCCAAGTACAGATTCATTAATATCTGACAAATTCTATAACGAATTTTTTTATATCTATTTTCCTTTACATTGGCAAAAGAAAGACTAATCACCGGATAAGTTCCCTGAAGCTTTCTGTACTCCTCCTGCTTCCAAATGGAAAGTCCCTGGAACAAATCATCCCTCCCAGCATACTTTACAGAAAAAAACTGCTCCGTCATGCTCATAGTCAGCGTTTTCCCAAAGCGCCTTGGGCGGGCTATTAAAGTTACACCATCTTTATTTTCCCACCATTCTTCAATAAACTTTGTTTTATCCACATAGAAGCAATCATTTTCTCTTATGGTTTCAAAACTTTGAAGTCCAATTCCTACAACTCTCACCATACTCTAAGTCGCCGCCTTTCCTTACTTTACCTTATAATCTTTCCAAATCATACGAGTCCAGGGCCTTTTGTCTCATTCTTATATAAGGCATTCATGTCTGGTTTGTATAAGAAAAACGCGGATTCTGAACACAGAATTTACCGCCTGTGACATCAATATGCACTCCATTGATATAGCTGGCCCGATCTGAGGCAACAAATACAAGAGCATTGGCCAAATCCTCCGGGCGTCCATAGCGGTCAGAGGGAATATTCTGAATCTGATTCGTCTCATTCAGCCATTCATCTGCCATCGGTGTAGAAATGACGCCTGGAATATAGCTCAAAACCCTAATATTATGGACAGCCAGTTCTCCGGCCAGAGTACGGCTTAAGCTCACCACTGCTGCCTTCGACGCTCCATAGGGAACCGCTGCTGCTGCCGGCATAACGGCCTGAAAGGAGGCCGCATTTAAAATCACACCTCCATGGCCCTGATCAATCATTTTTCTGGCCGCATATTGGCAGCCATGGAACACTGCCTTGAGATTAATGTTCATCACAGTATCCCACTCTTCATCTGTAAACTCCAAAAATGGTTTGGTAATAGAAACACCGGCATTGTTGATCCATATATCTAATCTGCCAAGCCTCTCACAGACATGATCTCCAAAAGCATAAAACTTTTCCACATCACAAATATCCAGAGCTTCCGTATAGACATCCAGTCCCTGCTCCTGCATTTGCTCCTTTGCTTTCATAAGCTTGCCAACGGTTCGTCCGCAAATCGCAACCTTCGCCCCCTGACGCGCAAACTCCACAGCTGTAGCAAAGCCAATTCCAGAAGCTCCTCCTGTAATTACAACTACCTTTCCTTCTAACCCCAATTCAAAAGCCATCCTTCTACACCTCCTGTTCGTTTTATCTTATCATAATTCCCATATACTATCCAGTATTTTCCCCTTTTTACACTCCTTCAATTTCCCGAATCAAATTCACCATCTCAATTGCCCCCAGCGCACAGTCATACCCCTTATTGCCAGCCTTCGTGCCGGCCCGCTCAATCGCCTGTTCAATATTCTCCGTAGTGAGGACTCCAAACATAACGGGTATGCCGCTTTCCAGGGAGACAGAGGCGATCCCCTTTGACACCTCATTGCACACATAATCATAGTGACTGGTAGATCCGCGTATCACAGCTCCCAGACAAATGACCGCATCATACTTACCGCTCTTTGCCATTTTAGAGGCTATCAATGGAATCTCAAACGCTCCTGGCACCCATGCCACATGAATATCCTTCTCCTCTACATCATGACGGAGAAGGCCGTCCATAGCTCCTGAAAGAAGCTTTGATGTGATAAATTCATTAAAACGGGAAGCTACAATTCCCACTTTGATTTCTTTTGATACTAGTTTTCCTTCCAATGTTTTCATTTTGCTCTTCCTTTCCTTTTATAGATGATTTAATATTGTAAAATATGTCCCATACGCTCCTGTTTTGTCTTAAGATAAAACAAATCATATTCTGTGGCATCCATCTGAATCGGTACGCGCTCCATGATTTCCAGGCCAAATTCAGAAAGCTGATAGACCTTGTCTGGGTTGTTTGTCAACAGGCGTATACTTTTTACTCCCAGCTCCCGCAGGATCTGAGCGCCAATATAATATTCCCGTTGATCCCCTGGAAAGCCCAAAGCAAGATTTGCTTCCAGTGTATCCATCCCCTGCTCCTGCAATTCATAGGCTCGCAATTTGTTAATCAGGCCAATTCCCCGGCCTTCCTGGCGCATATAGAGCAAAATCCCTTGGCCCTCTTTTTCAATCTGCGTCATAGCCGCAGCTAATTGCTGGCCGCAGTCGCATCGCAGGGAACCAAAGGTATCGCCTGTCAGACATTCCGAATGAACCCGGCACAGTACGCCCCCTCCGTTTCCGATCTCTCCTTTTACCAGGGCCACATGATGCTCCCCATTCAATCGGTTTACAAATCCATAGGCCATAAAATCACCATATTTTGTAGGCATCTTCACAGCCGTCACCTGGTCTACCAGCTTTTCATGGCATTTGCGGTAATTTTGCAAATCCTGAATAGTGATAAATTTCATATCCCACTTCTTTGCCAGCTTCGCAAGCTCCGGGGTGCGCATCATTGTCCCGTCCTCCCGCATGATTTCACAGCATAAGCCGCACTCTTTTAGTCCGGCCAGACGGCATAAATCCACAGTGGCTTCCGTGTGGCCATTGCGTTCCAACACGCCGTTTTTTTTCGCCAGAAGAGGGAACATATGCCCCGGTCTTCGAAAGTCCTCTGGCTTCACATCATCCGCCACGCAGCCAAGAGCTGTAATAGAGCGCTCCGCAGCAGAGATACCTGTGGAGGTTTTTACATGATCGATGGACACGGTAAAAGCTGTCTCATGATTGTCTGTATTCTCCTGCACCATCTGGGGAATCTTTAGCTTTCTGATATACTGCTCAGACATAGGCATGCAAATTAATCCTTTGCCATGAGTCGCCATAAAATTAATATTATCGGTAGTGGCGAACTCTGCCGCGCAGATAAAATCACCTTCGTTTTCCCGATTGGGGTCATCGGTTACTAGAATAATCCTTCCATTTCGAAGCTCTTCAAGAGCTTCTTCTACTGTGTTAAACTGTATCATTTTGTCCTCCTATTTTAAGTTCCGCTGTGCGCTGTTCAGGCACTCGCTGTTTTAGTTCCGCTTCAGAATCCGTATTTGCTCAGGAATTCTCTTGTGATTGTACTGTTCCCCTGCTGCTCTGGAGCGGGACGCAGGAGTTTTTCCACATATTTCCCAATGATATCTGTTTCCAGGTTGACCGTGTCTCCCTCTTTGCGCTCCCGCAAAATGGTTTGGCTTACTGTGTGAGGAATAGCCGAGATGGAAAAGTCTGCTGAGGAAACCTCTGCCACGGTCAAGCTGATACCATCTATGGCGACAGAGCCTTTTTCTACTAGATAACGCATGATCTCCGGTTTTGCCTGCACTGTGTACCAAATAGCAGTGTCATCCCTCTGGATGCGGGTAATTTTTCCAACGCCGTCCACATGGCCGGATACCAAATGGCCGCCAAACCGCCCGTTTGCCTGCATGGCCCGTTCCAGATTTACATAGCTTCCAGATGTAAGCTTCGCCAGTGAGGAGCGATTCAGAGTTTCATGCATAACATCCGCGGAAAAACGGTCTGAAGATAAGGAGGTAACGGTCAGACAAATCCCATTTACCGCAATGCTGTCGCCAATCTTTGTGTCCTCTAAAACCTTCCTGGCGCCTATTGTCAGTACGGCAGAATAGCTTCCCCCCTTTATTTGCTTTACTGTCCCTACTTCTTCAATGATCCCTGTAAACATGATTCACCACCTCGCTCTCTATCAAAAAATCCTCCCCCAGCCGTGTTACGGTGCCAGGCTTTAAGAAAAATGCATCATCTGGTTTCAAGATGCCCCTTCCCTCTACAGGAGTCTTGGCTTCCTGTCCTCCAAACAACTTTGAGGCAATATAAGTCTGGACTTTTTGTACAATCCCACTTTCCAAGGCAGACCAGTTCAGTGTACCGCCGCCCTCCAGCAAAATACTGTCAATCTGCTCCTGCCCCAATTTTTCCATCAATTGCTGCAAATCCACATGGCCGTCTTTTTTATCCACAAGCATCATACGGCATCCCGCTTTTTCATATTCTTGCCACCTTTCTTGGTCTGTACAGCAGGTAGAAAGAATCGTGGGTATCTCGTGGGCCGTTGTGACTACCTGGGCAGTCAGAGGAGTCCGAAGAGCAGTGTCACAAATGATACGAACAGGATTCTTGCTGTCAGGAATACGGCAGGTCAATAAAGGATCATCGGCCAAAACGGTCCCAACACCAGCCATAATCCCAGTGTAGCGGTGGCGCTGCCGCTGTACATGACTGCGAGCTTCTTCCCCGGTAATCCATTTTGAGGCCCCTGTGCAGGTGGCAATTTTTCCATCCATTGTCATGGCATACTTCATCACTACATAAGGAAGTTTTGTCTGAATGTAATGGAAAAATACTTCGTTCAGCTTATCACATTCTTCCCCCAGAACATTTTCTGTCACCTCTACACCATGAGACTGTAAGATCTGAATTCCTTTTCCTGCCACAAGGGGATTTGGATCTTTAGATCCAACTACTACCCTGCGAATACCAGCCTCCAAAATAGCGTCTGTACAGGGTGGCTGTCTACCGTAATGACAGCAGGGCTCCAGGGTCACATACATGGTCGCACCTATTGGCGGCTCCATACAGGATGCAAGCGCATTGCGCTCTGCATGGGGCAGGCCGTACCTCTCATGCCAGCCCTGACCGATTATTTTACTATTCTTTACAATGACAGCTCCTACCATAGGATTTGGCGCAGTCCACCCACAGCCTCTTTTTGCAAGCTCTAAGGCAAGCTCCATATATTCTCTGTCATTCATATCTTCGCCTCCATATCTGCATAAAAATAACCCCGAACAAAATCGTTCAGGGTATAAAGATCCAGGCAAATTCCATAAAACAGGGCACACATTTATCAAAATTCCTCTCTCTGTATGCCACTATGTATAAAGAAAGCCCTGGAATGTAAAAACAATCCAGGGCAATAACCTCAAACACAGAATACAATATAAATTCTGCGTTCCACCATCTTCTTTTATCCAGACTATACTGTTGGTTTTGGAATTTCACCAAATCCTGCGCTCTCACGCTCGCGGACTGTACCGCCAATCGGGAATTCTTACTTCTTGAACTGCTAATGTTCAAAAAAAGTCACCCTGCCCTGAAGATTTTATTCAATTTATAGGTTCAGTATACCTTTCAGGTATTCATTTGTCAAGAACTTACCGTTCATTTGCCCCCCGATTCACAATCCGATAATAAGTCCTAGTTGTCAAAAGATATACAATGGAGTAAGCCACGCTAAACAAGAGAAAACTAATAATTGCCACTCTTATTAATAAGGGTTTATCGTCCAATATGCTGTACTTCATCACCTGGTAAATTCCGGGCACTGCAAATATTAGATGAATTCCTGCCACCATCAATGGCAGAGAAAACACAGTAAGCATCTGAGAATGAATACTTCGACGAATCTCTTTTTTCGTCATACCAATCTTTCGCATAATAGAAAATTGTTTTTGATCCTCATAGCCTTCTGAAATCTGCTTATAATATAAAATCAGAGTTGCCACAAAGACAAATATCATACTAATTACAAGGGCCAGAAACAGTACGCCTCCTGCAAGGCTCTTTAGGCTGGCCCATCTCTCAACTTTCGAATAGTAGGTGAAGTTCTGATCTTCTTTTGTGTCTGACAGCTTTTGTGCCCATTGGCTGACTGCGTCGCCGATAGCAAACTGCCTGTCACGCTCCTCTTGAAGATTCACATCATACTCCCAAAAAAACAAAACTTCGTTCTTATCAAGCCACTCAGAAGGGTCAAAATTTCCCCAGAAGGACTCCATATCCGGCACTACAAGAGTAGGCGATTCCAACATCATATCCACAAATCCAGAATACAGTTTAAATCCAGAAAGTTTAGGCGCTTGTTTCAATACTTTTTTGACAGTATACTCGCTTCCATCCCAGTTTCGAATGTATTTTGCCTCATTCGTCTTGACTCCGCCTGCAATAAGTACCTCCCTTTCTCCCAACTCTTCTGTCACATGGCAGAGATTGTTATAATCCTCCAGAGACAGAACACGTACACTTACAAAATTTTCCAAATACTTATTCCACTCCTCCACATTTCCCTCTTCCGGCGCATCTTTGTAGATATCCACGCTTAAATCCAGGACGCCGTTTTCAAAATATGCGCTAAGCCCTGCCTCATAGACTCCTATTGTTTCTGATACATTTACGTTCATCTCCTCCAGCTTATTTTCTATCTCTAAGTCATATTGACTGCCATAGCCACTTTTCTGTCCATTTGGCGCTTCTATGGTAATCCCTATATCATAAGGATAATGGCTCTCAATAATACTGTCTACTCCCGTATAAAATCCCACAGTCGTCACCAAAATTGCCAGAATAATTGTTGCAAGTATGCAGATAGATGCAAGACTTGCTCCATTTCGTTTCATCCGGTAGGACAGAGAAGATATGGTGACAAAATGAGCAGTCTTATAATAATAATGCTTATTCTCCTGGAGTTTCTTACACAAGAATACAGAGCCGGCAATAAAGAGAAGATAAGTTCCAACCACAATAATAGCTGCAATCAAAAACACCTGTGACATAGCTTCCCGGGGATTATTGATTCGTACCGCCCACGCATAGGCAAAGGCAGTTAATACGATACCTGCAGCAGCCAATACCCATTTCCCTTGAGGAGGCTTCTCTCCTACTGAACCGCTCTGAAGAAGTTCCATGGGATTATTGTAGCGAATCTGACGTGCCGTGTTCAAAAAAATGAGAAAATATATTACCGCAAAAAGCACAACAGCTGTTAAAACAGACTTTCCCTCTATATAAATTTGATAATTAGCCTCCTCTTCCATAATGTTGACCAAACCCAATTCTGCTGCTTTTGAGAACAAAATACCAAAAAAGATACCTGCCCCAGCCACAATTCCATAGGCCATCAGCGATTCCCAGAAGATACATGTAAGAATATTGCCTTTGTTCATACCAAGAATATTGTACAGGCCAAACTCTTTCTTTCGCTTCTTCATCAGTGAAGTGCTGGTATAAAATAAAAATGGCAGAGAGAAGAGCCCCATAAGCCATTCCCCACAGAGAAGCAGAGAAGTCATAGCCTCCCCGCCCCGAAGATTGTGTACCATATCCGATGCCGCCAGAAAAGAAAGGATATAAAATACCATAACCATGACGACTCCTGAGAGCAAATATGGTACATATAGTTGTTTGTTTTTCTTAATTCCTGTCCATGCCAGTTTTCGATAAAGTCTTCTGTTCATTTGCCCTCACCGCCTGTCATTAGTATTGTCAGTGTGTCCGTTATTTTCTGGTATAACTGTTCATCCGTATCTTCCCCTCGGCAGATCTGATGAAATACTTCCCCGTCTTTGATAAATAAGACACTCTTTGCCTTGCTGGCCGCAGCCACCGAATGAGTCACCATCAAAATCGTCTGTCCCGCCTGATTCACTGCTGCAAATAAGCGCAACAATTCATCAGATGCCTTGGAATCGAGTGCGCCTGTCGGCTCGTCTGCCAGAATCAGATGAGGGTAGGTGATGAGCGCTCTTGCCACGGCGGCCCTCTGTTTCTGCCCTCCTGACACTTCATAGGGATACTTTTTCAATAACTCTCTGATTCCCAGCATTTTTGCAATGGGCTCAAGTCTGTGGCACATTTCCTGATAAGGAGTACCAGCAAGGACTAAGGGAAGGTAAATGTTATCTTCCAGAGTAAACGTATCCAAAAGATTAAATTCCTGAAAGACAAATCCCAGATGGTCCCTTCTGTATTTTGCAATCTGATTTTCAGGAATCTTAGTAATATCCTTTCCATTCAAAAGCACGGATCCACTTGTAGGTCTGTCCAAAGCTGCCAGAATATTTAAAAGAGTCGTCTTCCCTGATCCAGACTCTCCCATAATTGCCACATACTCTCCTTCCTCCACAGAAAAGTGTACATTTCGAAGAGCCATAACCTGATTGGCTCCTGTCCTTGTGGTGTATATCTTCTTTAATGCTTTTACTTCCAAAATACTCATAAATTTATGCCTCCTATTATAAGTTTTGCTGCTTCTTTTAAGTTTTACACCCTTATCTTAACAAACGAAGGGAAATGTATTCCATTGCTTTGGCTTACATTTCCCTCTAATTTCTAACATTTTTGTAAGATTTCTACTTCATACTCACTCTTTCATCCAATGCTCCTGGCTCAAATCAATCCTGACTGTTGTCCCTGCTTCCACTTTCGAAACCACGGAAATCCCGACCCCCAACTGATGGCAAATCTGCTTACAGAGATACAAGCCCAGCCCGCTGGCCCTCTTGTCTTTGCGGCCGTTGCTACCTGTATAGCCTTTCTCAAAAATTCGTGGAATATCCTCTGAAGCAATCCCGATTCCTGTATCACTGATACAGAGAGTCTTCGGTTCTTCCACTGATATGGTCACGGACCCCTCATTCGTATATTTCAATGCATTAGAAAGGATCTGTCCGACTACAAAGGATAGCCATTTTTCATCCGATACCACCGTCTCGCCGGAGGGGACATAGTTAAGTTGAAGCTTCTTCATGATAAAATCTCCCCGCAGCTTTCGCAGATTTTCCTGCAGGATTTTATCCAGGCAAACAGTGCGAAAAACGTAGTCTGTGGATTCTGAGCCCATCTTAAAATAAGTCAAAACCATCTCCACATACTGTTCAATGTGGAGCAGATCAGACTTAAGCCTCCGTGAAAGCTTGGAATCTTCCTCTTCCAGACGTAATCTCATTGAGGCAATCGGTGTTTTAATCTGATGGACCCATATAGTAAAATAATCTATCATTTCCTGATAAGAGTATGTCATCTTTTCTTCCAGAGACTGCATTTCCATACATAATTTTCGAATCACCTGCTGATAATCCCTTTCCAAAATGCTTCCAGAATCCACGAGGGTCCCCTTAAGTACTTCCCCATGAAAAGACGAAAGTTCCATCAAGCTTTTATGCTTTTTATATGCCTGATACAAAGAATATCCCAGAAACAAGCATCCAATCCAAAAGCAAATTCCTGTAGGGTAGAGGACGGCAGCCATTGGCAGATGGTACAGGTAAAAGGTAATCGCAAAGACAGCAGCAAAGATAAGCTCCCTGAAAATAACCATTCGGTGATCCCGTAAATATTGGAATATAAACTTCATGCTGAATTCTCCTATCTAAAGTCCCAGTCAAATATCCGCGCAAGTGCGGTTGTCTGAGTCGTTGTTCATGGGAATATAATAGCCTACTCCAAATTTTGTCTGGATAAACTCTGTAAGTCCATAGGATTCCAGCTTTTTTCGAAGACGGCCCACATTAACGGTCAGAGTGTTGTCGTCCACATAACAATCCGATTCCCAAAGGGCGTCCATCAACCGCTCTCTGCTGACGATCTGTCCCTTGTGTTCCATCAGCAGGGAGAGAATTCTATGCTCATTTTTTGTCAACTCAATGGTTGTATCTCCATAAGTCAGAATGCTGCTTTCCATGTTCAAAAATGCGCCGCGATGTTCCAGAATCGGCATGGTTCCAGCAAAGTCGTAGGTCCGGCGCAGCAATGCCTGAATCTTGGCGATAAGCACATCAATGTCAAAGGGCTTTACCACAAAATCATCTCCCCCCATATTCATAGCCATCACCATACTCATACGGTCCGAGGCAGAAGAGAGAAAAAGAATGGGAACATTGGAAATCTTACGAATCTCGGTACACCAGTGATAGCCGTCAAAAGCAGGCAGGCTAATATCCATAATCACTAAATGGGGCTGTACTTCTGAAAACTCTGAGAGAATCTTTCGAAAATTTTTTACCCCAAAAATCTTAAGCTCCCACTTTTCTCCTTTGTTTTTCACTGCTTCCAGGATTCCATTGTCATCCTCTATCATAAAAATGCGATACATTTCTCTACTCCTCAATCAAACGCAATATCCAGTTGATCCAACCGACAACTGTGGAGGAACGCCTTAAAAAAGTACTGTTCGCCTCCACATGATAGATACGGGACTCTTTCATAATCTGAACAATAGTCTGTGTGTCGGGCATTTTCCCCTCTTTCAGATGAAGCTTCAAGGTCTCACGAAAAGGCCTGTGTTTTAGTATCTGGGATGCAAGGGCCAACTGACGCTCCTTGTAGTCTAATTCCATAATATAATGTCCCAGAGAGGAGAGAAAAAAGCAGATAGAGCCTTCCCTGTCCCGCCTCTTTTCTATCAACCCAAGGTAACGTCCAGCATCCGTATAATAATTGGTCTGCCGTTCATCAAATGCGTACTCCGATGTAATATCCTGCTTTGTCATTAACTTCTCGTGCAACAGCTCTGTAAGGTTAATTACCCGGGTCATACTGTTCGCCTGAGGAAAAGAAATAAGAGGTTCCGGCTTAAGGGGAACGGTTCTCAAGAGAGATTCTATATCAGACAGGGAAATCTCTGTGGCAATGAGATAGCTTTTCTGCTTTACCAGTCTTAAAGAATTATAGTTCATAGGATCCTGGAATTCATACTCGTAGAGATAAAAAACACCATTAGAAAAAATCAAAAAGACTGGCTTTACAGGCTTTGTTACCCTGTCCCGCCAAACCCGAAACGGATAGTAGAGCTGGCGCACAAGAAAATCATCGGATAAGTCTCTTTTTGCTTCAAACAGAGAAAGATAGTGAACGCCTTCGTAGGCTGCATCAATCTCGATCTGGGAATGATTGACGGAAACTGTCTTTAATCCTCCGTCAGTACAAATTTGAAAATCAAAGGAGCCTGAGCTCATACGCCCGCTGACTGTGGAGACAAGCTCCTCATCCTCCAGAAAATCCCTTAGAATTCCGCAGGCATTTGCACAGTTGAGAGCAATCGCCTCACTGACAAGAAACTTGGGCATAAGACTTTGAATGTGTGGGGGAATGGAGATTCTCTGAACGTTGGCCGTGGGCGCTAAAAACTCCTCATAAGCAGTAAAGGAGGAGATCACATAGTCCCCACGGGAAACTGGAAGAATAGCCAGATGATTGTCTGCAAAGATTACAGGAAGATTTACTTTGTGATCAAACTTCGTCATCAGTCTCGGTTCACGAAACTCTTTGATCTGACTGGCTGAGATGACAAATTGTCCCTCTTGCCTAATGGCGTCAAGAATATGGTACTGCTCAAACAGTCTTTCCCATGCAGTATCATTCAGTCCCATAGTTTGTAATCAGCACCTCCTCAATGGCTCCCCGCTTACTGGCATCCGAATTAATGGCTCTCTTGGCCTTCACAATGGTCACATGATAATCCTGATACAGCTCTTTGATAAAGTCAGTGGCAGAGTTGGATAAGATAAATTTTATCCCCCGTTTGGTGAGACTGTCACAGGCCTCCTTTAGTCGAATCTGTTCCTTTCGGTCAAAGCCTCCCTTATTATAGCCTGTAAAGCTGGCTGTATCAGAAACGGGATCGTAGGGCGGATCCAAATACACCAGAGCGCCTTTTCTAACTCGGTCAAGTGTTATGGCAAAATCTTCACTGTAGAAAGAAAGATTGCTAGCATTAAAATAATTGCTCACAGCCCGCAGCACAGGTTCATTGACAATATTGGGATTTTTATAATGTCCAAAAGGCGAGTTGAACTCCCCGGAAGAGTTCACCCGAAAGAGCCCGTTAAAACAAGTCTTATTCAAGTAAAGTAATCTGGAGGCTTTCTCAACCTGTGGCATGGCTTCATAGGCTGCCTTGTCCCGATCCACATCTCTTATGGTATAAAAATACTCCGATGTGTTTTCATGCTTTTTTAAAAGCTCAATCAAAGTATCCACGTCGTCCCGTATCACCTGATATACCGTTATCAGATCTGTGTTCAAATCATTTACAATCGCTTTCGATGGCTGGATAGAAAATAAAACTGCACCACCGCCCAGAAAGGGTTCGCAGTAAGTTGTAATTCGCTTGGGAAGAAGAGGTATAATCTCATCCAAAAGCTGACGCTTGCCGCCCACCCATTTTACCACTGGGGCAACCAGTTTATTTTTTGCCATTTTCTGTATCTCCCTTCTTACCTAACTATGACAGGTCTTCCTGGTGGGACGTTACCCCAAGATATTCCTCGAAGGTAATCCCCTTTTCCATAATCTCCTGGGCTGCTTCCTTTCCCACATAACGAAAATGCCATGGTTCATAGATAATTCCCGTAATATCTGTCTTGCCGTTGGGATATCGGAGGATAAAGCCATATTCTGCACAGTTTTCCTCCAGCCACTTGAAGCCCTTTGTGGTCTCCTGCCTTTCATCTAAACCTCTGTATTCAGAAGATACTAAATCCAGCGCCAAGCCCAAATGATGCTCACTCGTCCCCGGAACTGCAACCACCTGGGCTGCCAGCCTTTTTGCCTCTGCATAGGCATATCCCTCCCGGATATATTCCTCTATTTTATTGCTATGTAGGTCAATCTGTTTATCCATATCCCGGTAAGAGGAAATCACATAAATGTAAGCTCCGTCTTTTCTGGCAGCTTTGAGCATTGCCTGAAAATCATCATAAATCCTGGCGTCTACCTGATGGCCATTCCCAATGGACTTTAATTCCACTTCAAAGTCCTCTGGTATGGTATGGGAATAATTGACCAGTATGAGGTTCCAGTCGTCCGGCAGATTTTCCTCAGGTTCCTGGGCTTCTTCCTCTTCTGCAATAGCAGCCGCCAACATTTCCCGGGCTTCTTCTGATGCACTGGGAAATGTCAGCTCTGTCTCTAGAAGCTCTTTTGCCTGTGCTTCCAAATATTTTGTGTAAACGACACTGAGCAAAATTCCCACAGTCAAGAACATAACAACACTCGTTATCACATTTAATATTTTTTGCTTTTGCCGTCTGTTCATTCGTTCTTTGTTCCTCTCTGCCGGTACTTCTGCTTTTTAGTATAGTATAAAACAAAAGGCTTTTCAAGGAGGAACCTGGCTTTTCATCTGCCATTTGTTACTACCATTCTCTCTTTCGGATAATTCGCACAGACATACAATAGCTCGCAAACACATAAAGAACAGCCAACACAATACCGCCTATCGCCAGGCCAATCATCATAGGCTCTGTCAAAATATCTTCCAGATTCAACTTCTTCATCAAAGTAATCCCCAGGTAAATCACACCAAAAATTGCAATATAGCAGACCATCAGCAGCATTCTGGCCTTCTCTACACCCATTTTGAATACAAGAGGCAGCATAGTGGAAAAAACAATGAGAAACACTGCCACCACTGACAGAATGGATACCAGTTGTTCGGCTAAAGACTCCACATCAGGTATCAGGAAGTTTATAGCAAGGTTCCCCAGCATCCCTATGACACTGCCCGTACCTAGTAGCAGTAAAAACATAACGTATTTGGTGCGCACCAAATCTTCCCGGCAGACTGGAAGAGTCAGGGCATACTTGTCAAAAGATACTGCCTCATCATATCCCAAACTGGTGAGGATCAGCATGGAAAAGCTCAAAATTGTCATCATGGGGAAAAAGGTTGGGTTCTTTAAAAAAAAGCAATATAAAGTAAAGAATAATAAAATCAGCAAATACTGCCTGGACACCTTTCTCAAATTATAAATATCTTTTAATAATAAACCTTTCATCCTATTATCTCCTCCTATCTTAATTTGCCCATGTATTATAAATTGCACTTGACCACATACAGCAAAATATCTTCTATAGACGCCTGATCAATCACATAGTCATGAGGCCGTTCATCCAGAATGTGGCGGTTATTCACAAGCACCTCTACTTCAAATCGATTTTTCTGGACGCCTACAATCAGTTCTGGATTTATCTCACGATACTGTTCCTCGCTGCAACGAACCACTCCATAATCATACAACAGAGCATCTTTATTCTCAAAAAACAAAAGTCTCCCCTTGTGAATCAGCAAAATATAATCACAGATTTTCTCAATATCGCTTGTAATGTGAGAAGAGAGAAACACGGTGTGATCCTCCTCCTGAATAAACTCCATAAAAATATCGAGAATTTCATTGCGGACAATAGGGTCCAGGGAACCGCAGGCGTCATCCAAAATAATCAGCTTTGCTTTATGGGAAAGGCCTACTGCAATGGACAGCTTCACCTTCATACCTCTGGAAAATTCTTTCACCGGCCTTTTATCGGGAAGGTCAAATCTCCTGCAGTATTCCAGAAAAGTTGCCGGTTCCCAATGGCGATAGATCTGCTTCATCATTTGATTTACGTCTAAGACCCGAAGTCCGTCTGGAAAATAACATTCATCAAAAATGACGCTGATATCTTCCTTTAGTTCCTTATCCTGGGCGCCATCCTTTTTTCCGAAAAGCTGAACCTCTCCGCTGTCTCTCTGAATCAAATCCAGGATGGCTTTTATGGTCGTGCTTTTTCCTGCTCCATTTTCTCCGATAAATCCCACAATAGAACCTGTAGGTATCTGAAAGCTTACATGATCCAGCGTAAATCCATTATATTTTTTTGTCAGTCCCTTTACTTCAATTGCATAATCCATATTCACATCTCCTCATAAAGCATTTTTACAATATCGATTAACTCCTGTTCTTCCATGCCATACTGCCTTGCCGTATCCACAGCCGCCTGCAGATGTCCTTCCACAATCTTTAACTGCTCTTCCTTCACAAATTCCCGATCTGCCTCCCTGACAAAGCTGCCCTTTCCCACAATTGTGGTGATAAATCCATCTCGCTCCAGGTCCTCGTATGCCCGCTTTGTGGTAATCACACTGATTCGAAGCTCCTTGGCTAGCAGTCTCATAGAGGGAAGAGGATCTCCTGGACTTAAAGAGCCATTCATAATCATCCACTTGATCTGTGATGTAATCTGCTCATAGATAGGTTTTCCACTTGAGTTGCTGATAATAATATTCATTCTTTTCCTCACCTGCGCGCGCTTATATTTGGGTTTCTATAAATCTCATTATGTTTATATAATGTATATATCATATATAAACAATATTGTCAATATATAATTTTATATACAATAAAAAGGCTATTGCAAAAAACTGTAAGTCTTTGCAATAGCACTTTGTCGCAATTATCTTTGGTAATCAAAGAATCCGATCTTTGTTAATAACACCGCCGCACAGACAGAATCGGACGGTACTGGGCATTTCCAGTTTTAATACCGGAAGCCGGAGTACTGGCATGTACAATTCTTCCGCCTCCAAGATATATGGCCACATGTCCGCTGTAGCAGATGAGATCTCCCGCCTGGGCTTCCGAATAACTCACCTCCCGGCCTGCTGAACGCTGAGCGCTGGAGCTTCGTGGAATCGAGATACCAAAATTTCGGTATACAGACTGGGTAAACCCAGAACAATCTGCCCCATTTGTCAGGCTTGTCCCTCCTGCCACATACGGATTTCCCACGAACTGAAGGGCATAGTTTGCAATAGCCGATCCTGTAGCGTTATTTCCCCCAGAGGAAACTGTGCCGCCGCCGGAAGAAGATTCCCCGGGATCGGAGTTCGAAGTATTCCCCGGATTCGTAATAGTGTTGGAATTGGAAATTGTTCCTGATTCAGAGCTTGAGTTATTCTTTGCTGCCGCAGCAGCTGCAGCGGCAGCCTCTGCTTCTCTTCTTTTTCTCTCTTTCTCTAAGCGTTTCAGCTCCGCAGCCTGTTCATTCAGCTTGTTCTTATATGCCTGGGCCTTTGATCTGGCGTCCGCAAGCTGGCTCTCAAAGTTTGCCTCCTGAGCCTGCTTCTGTGCTAAAGCAGCCTCTACATTTGCCTTTTCTGTCTCATATTCATCCTGAAGATCCATCAGATCCGCTTTCTCCTGCTCCAGCTGATCCAAAAGCTCGATTACTTCCTGTTTAGTCTCCTGGTAGGCAATCAAAAGACTGCGATCCTGTTCATGAATCTCCTGTGAAAAATCCTTCTTGTTCAAAAAGTCCGAAAAGCTTTCCGCTGTCAGAAGTAATGTCAAATAATCCTGGTTCCCTTCCTCATATATGTACTGAATACGAAGCTTCATATCCTCATACTGCTCTTCTTCCCGCTTCTTGGCTGCCTGATAATCAATCTCTGCCTGATTAAGTTCTGCCTGCTTTGCCTCCAGATCTGCTGCCAAAAGCTCCAAATTCAAAACCAGATCTATCAGTTCAGAATCCAATGCATCAATCTCATTCAACACCTGGTTTCTCTGCCCCTCAATAGACTTCACCTGCTTGTTGATCTCATCCAGCTGCTTCTGTGTCTCTTTCTGCTGCTTTTTAATCTCTGCCTCTGTGGCATAAGTCTGTATCGGAAAGCAGAGACACAGACTGAGAACTATGGCAACTACTCTTGTATATCTGCTTTTTTGTCTATTCATAGTATATCCTTTCTTAAACATAAAACTAACTTCCCGGCTAAATTCTATTATAGCTGCTGTTCTAATATATTACAAGAATTTTAGAACATTTTATGTGAACCATTATATTACAATAGTCCCAATAATTAAAGTTCCTTCAAAAAAGCCTTCCATGCATCCTCGTGCTCCACATAATAAAGGGGACAAGGCTTTCCGCCCACATCATAATGTCGCAGAACATCTTTCGGTTTTAAATCGTATTCATACAGAAGCCATTTCACCAGGTGTATCAAGGATTGATACGTCTCCTCTGTGAATTTTCCGTCTTCTGACACATAGCAACATTCTATGGAAATAGAGTCTTCATTTCTGGTTTTCACTGAGTAGGCGATCTCCTCCAAAGGAATACACTGAATAATCTCTCCTTCATATCCAATGATAAAATGAGAACTTGCTGAAGTCTCCTGAGTATCTTTCAGATTCTCAAAATAACTGCGGTTCTGAGCTGCAGAGGTCCCTGGATTTGCCGTGTAATGTACAAAGATATTTTTTACCTTTTTCAGCTCATCGCCTGGGCGAGAATAGGGATTTTCTGTCAGATAGTCTACTGTAAGCTCTGGCTGCTCCACAGGTTCTCTCTTGGCTCGCCGGTAGACTTCGTAAATGCCAAACCCCATCCCCACAACAAACAGCAATATCACAAACAGGGCAAAACATCGAACTAGAATTTTCTGTCGTTTACGCTGTTTTCTGCTGATTCTTTTACGAGGCCTTTCTTGATTTCCTTTAGATTTTGTGTAAGATTTTATCGACATCTTTCTTCTTTCCAATCACCATTAGGTGCTGCTCTTTCTGAAATATATGATCTGCCGGCGGGAGTAGACTTAATTCTTCCCCAGTCTTAATTCCCAATATGCTCACCTGGTACCGTGCTCGAAAGTCCAGCTCCCGAATACTCTTTCCCGGCCATTCCCGAAGAAGGGGTATCTCGTAGATTCCATAGTCATCTGTCAATTCCACATAATCAAAGACATGATCGGAGCTGAACTTCTTTGCCACCCGCTCTGCCATATCGCGATCAGGGTAAACTACCTCATCTGCACCATTGCGCAGCAAAAACTTAGCCTGAATATCACGCTCCGCATTACTTACGATATATTTTGCTCCAAGCTCCTTTAACAGGCTGGTAATCTCCAGACTATTTTGAAAACTTCCACTGAGGCATACAAAACAAATGTCAAAGTTTTGGATGCCAAGACTTTTCAACACCTCCACATTGGTACAATCGCCAATCTGAGCGCTTGTGGCCAAAGGCAAAAGATCCTCTATACTTTCCTCCTTCTGATCCACAATCATAATCTCATTCCCTAATTCTGCCATATCCCTGCACAGTAAGTGGCCGTATTTTCCCATTCCTATCATCAAAACTGACTTCATACTAATCTCCTCCGGTTATCCCACTGGAATTCGCTCTGTTGGCCGCTGGGCAGGCGGCGTCTGCCAATTCTCTGTAAAAATCAGCATAAAAGTCAAGCTGCCCATTCTGCCACAGTACATTAAAAACATTAAGATCAACTTACTGATCACCGTTAAGCTTCCTGTAATCCCTGCTGAGATCCCCACCGTGCCAAGAGCAGAGCAGACTTCAAAAAGTACATCTGCCAGGGGGAGCTGCTCTATAGCTGTCAGCGTCAGAGCTCCCAGCAAATCCAACATCAGGCTTAAGGTAAGAATCGCTGCTGCGCGCTTGACTACATCCTCCTCCAGTCTGCGGCCAAAGATTTCTGCCCCTTTTCTCCGACGCAGAGTTGAGCGCAAGTAAATCAGAAGAACAGCCAAAGTCGTTGTCTTGATCCCTCCGGCAGTGGAGCCAGGATTTCCGCCCACAAACATAAGCATTACCATCCAAAGCTTACTGCTATCCCTTAAGGCTGCCGTATCTGCTGTATTAAATCCCGCCGTGCGTGTAGTTGCTGACTGAAACAAACTTAAAAGGATTTGATTTCCTACTGGCTCTCCCGCAAGTACTCCACCCTTTTCCAGCAGATAAAAAAGTAAAGCTCCGCCGAACAGAAGAATCACCGTCATAGACAACACAAGCTTTGTGTGGAGGCGATACTGTCGAAAGTGCCACTTGCTTTTTATCAGATCATCCCATACCAGAAAGCCGATGCCGCCAATTAGTATCAAAGAAATCAGTGTCAGATTCACCAGAGGATCTCCTCTGTAGTAAGTCATAGAGCTAAATGCCTCCCTGGTTCCCATCAGGTCAAAGCCTCCATTACAAAAAGCAGATATGGAATGAAAGATTCCAAAATAAAGACCTTTTCCCAGTCCAAAATCTTTTACAAACCGAAAGGAAAGAAGCAGAGCGCCCAGTCCTTCAAAAAGCAAGGTTCCCAGGAGCATCCGTCTCACCAGTTTTACAATTCCCCCAATCTGCAAAGTATTGATACTCTCCTGGAGAATTCCTCTCTCCTTTAAGCCTATCTTCCGTCGCAGGAGCAGAGAAAAGCTGACACTGAATACCATAAGTCCCAGTCCGCCAAGCTGAACCATCAGTAGAATCACAATCTGCCCAAAGGAAGTCCAGTGCTGGTAGGTATCATGGACTACAAGTCCGGTGACACACGTAGCGCTTACCGCCGTAAATGCTGCATCTAAAAGGGTTGTACTCTGTCCCTCCCTGGTCGCAAAAGGTAGCAGTAAAAGACACATTCCCACAAAAATAATGCCAAGAAAGCTTAATGCTATAATCTGTACTTTTGAAAATCGCGGCTTCTTCAACAGAAGTGGCTTTTTCTGTTTTATTTTATCTGAAACTGTTTCTTTACTGTCCCGTCCAAATCTTTCCATAAAAATTCATCATCCTCCAATGTCATATACCCATGCCAGCTTTCCTCCTTGGGAATGGATACAGAACCAGGATTCAGATAAATATAGTGGTCCGTCTCCTTACACACTGGCACATGGGTATGGCCGTGAAGGAGAATATCTCCTTGTTTCAACATAGGAAGATTCTGTTCGTGAAAATGATGGCCATGGGTGGCAAAAATCATACGCTTTCCTACATAGAGAATACAGTATTCTGCCAGAATGGGAAATTCTAGTACCATCTGATCTACCTCTGTATCACAGTTTCCCCGCACACAGAGAATCTCTTCCTTTCTCTGATTCAACATTTCGATCACCTTCTTAGGGGCATAATCCTTTGGCAGATCATTGCGCGGGCCATGATAAAGAATATCTCCCAAAAGAAGAAGCTTATCTGCCTTCTCTTTTTCATAAGCTTCTAAAAACGCTTCACAGTAGCAGGCTGAGCCGTGAATATCAGACGCAATCACTAATTTCATTCTTTCTCCTCCAGACTTTCCAGATGTTCTTTGTAATGATTGGCCAATGCATTTTGGTACTTGGCCTTTTTCATATTCAGCTTTATCTGGCCTTTCGACATGGTAGGACTCTTCAGAGTGCCTGCTCCGCCCACGCACCCGCCGGGACAGGCCATGCCTTCCAGCAGATAGCCATCGTATACTCCCTTTCTCGCCTGCTCCAGCATTTCCCGGCAATCTCGAAGGCTTTCTGCATTGGCCACCTTCACTTCCCTGTTGGGATCCATTTCATGAATACAGTTAACCACAGCGCTGGCCACACCGCCGCTGACAGCAAATCCCCGGCCATCCGCACTGGAATTTGACAGAACTCCGGGCTTTGTAATTTCTCCAAAGTCAATACCCTTAGCCTCAAACATCCCCATCACTTCCTCAAAAGTCAGGACAAAGTCTACATCACTTCGAATGGTTCTACGGCTGGCTTCCAGCTTTTTCGCCGCACAGGGTCCCACAAAGACTACTTTGCAGCCAGGATGCTCTTTTTTTATGAGACGTCCTGTCAAAACCATCGGCGTCAGAGCCATGGAAATATAAGGAGCAAATTCGGGGAATAACTTTTTTGCCATAACAGACCAGGCGGGACAGCAGGAGGTTCCCATAAAAGGCTGTTTTTCTGGCACTTCTTCCATAAAATCCCGGGCTTCCTCAATCGTACAGAGATCGGCTCCCACAGCCACCTCCACCACATCGGCAAAGCCCAACATCTGAAATGCCTCTCTCACCTTTTCTGAGGGCAGCTCTTTTCCCCATTGTCCTACAAATGCTGGGGCCAGGGCCACATAGACAGGACTATCACTTTTGATTGCATGGATCGTCTGGAATATCTGACTCTTATCCGCAATAGCTCCAAAGGGACAATTCACCAGACACATGCCACAGGAAACACATCTGTCATAATCGATATCGGCCCTTCCCAGCTCATCTGTGCCAATGGCATCCACTCCACAGGCTTTGGCGCAGGGCCGTTCCATTTTCATAATCGCCCCATATGGGCATACCTTCATACATTTTCCGCATTTGATACACTTTTCCTGATCGATCACAGAGCGGCCATTGACGATGGAAATGGCATCTTTGGGGCAGACCTCTTTACAGGGGTTGGCAAGACACCCCTGGCAGGCATCAGTCACCTTCACTTCATTGTCAGGACAGGCATGACAGGCAAACTTAATAATATTCACAAGAGGCGGATCATAATACTTCTCGGCGATAGCACTCTCCTCAATACCCTGGGACACAGGTGCATGCTCTGTCATCTTCCGCAGAGGAAGGCCGATAGCCAAGCGCAGACGCTCTTCCACAATTGCACGTTCCAAAAAGACACTCTCCCTATAGGTTGCCACTTCTCCAGGGATAATTTTGTAAGGCAAATCAATGATTCGGGAGTAATCTCCTCCCTCATAAGCCATTCGCGCTACTTCCGTAAAAATCTTCTGACGGATCTGTACTACATTTGTATAGACTCCTCGCACCTTTCATTCCTCTTTCTTTCCAAAATTTTAACACATCTTTGCTTTCGATCTTACCACATTCTGGGGGAATTGTGAATAAATTTAAAGAAAAATTAAGAGACCTTTTCTGTTCAGGTGACCGTTAAGGCAAAGAATAAGAGCTGCCATATTCTAGTTAGCATGATGCACGATCATACTCTAATACAACAGCCCCTATATTCTAACTCGACTTCTGCACAGTCCTGACAAACTTTATCATAGACATTGCTGCCTTAGCCCCTTCCCCTACAGCCGTAGAAATCTGAAGGAGTCCTCCAATACAGTCTCCAGCCGCATACAATCCTGGAATGTTCGTCTCCATCCCTTCATTTACTTGAATATGCCGCCCATTTATCATAGCTCCCGCTTTCCTTGCCAGCTCTGCAGCTCCTGCGCTTCCCATGGCTATAAACACTCCGTCTACTGCCAGTGAGGTACCATCTGTGAATGTGACGCCTTCCACATACTCCTGCCCGTCTACAGATGCCAGGGAAGTTTCAATCACCTGGACTCCTTCAGGAGCTTGAACTTTCAAAGGCTCCCCGTTGGTTAATAGAACTGCCGACTGGACTACAGGAAGAAGCTGGCTCATCTCATGCAGAGCATATTCCCCATTTCCCAGAATCGCCACTTGGCGCCCCCGATAGAAAAAGGCGTCACAGATGGCGCAGTAGCTGACGCCTTTTCCCTCAAGCTCTTGTATGCCCTTCAGCTTTACAGTCTGCCTGCCCGTTCCGGTGGCCAAAAGTACTGCGTTAGCCTCGTAAGCGCCTTCCTTTCCCTCCAGTTGGAATCCATTCTCCCAAGAAATGTGAAAGATTTCATCCTCTATTAGTTCAACGCCCAGGTTGCGAGCCTGTGTCCTAGTATTTTCCACAAGTTCACAGCCTGAAATAGGCTCTGCCATCCCAAAATAGTTTTCGATCCGATCGGCTTTCTCCAAAGCCCCCCTGTCTTTTCCAATCACGAGGGTCTTTAAGTTTGCCCTGCTTGTATAGAGGGCAGCCGACAAACCAGCTGGACCACTTCCAATTATCGCCACATCATACATGACTGTTCGCTCCTATACTCCTATCATTTCCTTTACAGCCCCTTTGGATTGAAGGCCCACAGCACTGGCAACCACTTTGCCTTCTTTGAACACAATCAGGGTCGGAATACTCATCACCCGATATTGCTGCGCCAGACTGCCATTTTCATCCACATTCAGCTTGGCAAACTTCACACCAGATACCTCTCCTGCCAGCTCGTCAATAATAGGAGCCTGCATCCGGCAGGGCCCGCACCAAGTTGCCCAGAAATCTACCAGCACGGGAATATCGGAATTCAATACTTCCTTCTCAAAATTTTGTTCTGTAATCTCTATAATTTCCATAATTGCTTCTCCTTTTTTAGATTATGTAATTAGTATAACTCAAATGATTATTTTAATAAGGCCTCTGTAACCTTTTCAAGATTTTCACGGATTGTAATATGCTGTGGACAAGCCTCCTCACATTTACCACATTTGATACACTCATCTGCCCGGTTTAGTTCATGTTGTCCTACCAGCCATCTCTCCTGGCTTATAGCTCTCTCTTTGTCGCCGTATAAAGTAAGATAATTCATTGCCGTAAAGGATCCTGAGATACCAATATTCTGAGGGCAAACTTTTGCACAATAATTACATGTGGTACAGGGAATCAGCGGGATACGTTTTAACTCTGCCTGAGCTTTTTTCAAAACCCCTCTCTGCTGCTCTGTCAGGCTGGTAAAAGTCTTCATATAGGAGAGATTATCCTTCATCTGTTCCACAGAACTCATGCCAGACAAAACGGTGATAATGCCTTCCATATCTGCCGCAAAGCGTATTGCCCAGGATGCGACAGAAGATTCTGGTTCTGCATCTTTTAAGAGTTTTACCACAGCTTCAGGCGGTGTTGCCAGCATCCCACCTTTTACTGGCTCCATGATAATCACTGGTTTTCCATGTTTTCTAGCCACTTCATAGCAACGCCCTGACAAAACTGCAGGATTATCCCAGTCTGCATAATTGATTTGTAGCTGCACAAATTCCATTTCAGGATGTGCTGTCAAGATTTCTTCCAGCTCTTCGGGTGTGGAATGGAAAGAGAATCCCATATGCTTAATCAAACCTGCTTCTTTCTTTTCTTTCACCCAACTCCACATGTCGTACTCATCAAAATATTTTGTTCTGGCCTCTCCCAGATTGTGAAGCAAATAAAAGTCAAAGTACCCAGCTCCTGTCTGTGCAAGAGAAATATCAAACTGTGCATAGGCTTCCTCTTTTGTCTTGCAGTCAATCCAGGCAGCATTTTTAGTGGCAAGCTGATAACTTTCTCTGGGGTAGCGCTCTACAAGAGCCTGCCTAATGGCGTCTTCAGAACCTGCGTATGCCCAGGCAGTATCAAAATAAGTGAAGCCAGCTTCCATAAATAGATCTACCATTTCCTTTGTCTGCTCAACGTCAATCACACCATCTTTCTGAGGCAGACGCATCAAACCAAATCCCAGTTTTTTAATGTCTTCACCCAAATAACTCATGTAAATCCTCCTTGATTTTATTATTCTCTCATATTTGTATCATCCAGCAAAGAATTTGGCTGGTTTTTACTTAAATAATCCGCATATCTACCTTACTGAGCTTTTCCAAGAGAATATCTTCTTCCGTAGGCGCATCTGACGCCTCCTGAATCTGCTTTCTGATATCCAGCATCTTTTCCTCTGTGGCAGAGATAACCTCTGAACAATCTTTAAGCTGGTCCACAATATCCTGATGGTTCGCCACATCCCGCTTGTATTTCAACTGATGCTCCAGACTCGCCCAGAAGTCCATGGCAATGGTGCGGATTTGAACTTCCACCTTTACTTGTTTCTTATCCTCAGCAAAAAATACGGGGATAGAAACAATCAAATGAAGGCTGCGATAACCATTTGGCTTTGGGTTTGCAATATAATCCTTGCGCTTTATTAATGTAATATCGTCCTGTTTTAGCAGAGAGTCCACAATCTTATAAATGTCGTCTACATAAGAGCATATGACGCGTATTCCCGCCACATCATTAATATAAGTTTCAATATTTTTCAATGTAAAAGCCAGCTTTTTTCTGGCCAGCTTTTCTATGATACTATTGGTCTGCTTCAAACGTGCTTTAACAGAGCTAATAGGATTGCGCTGATAGCGTACGCTAAATTCTGCATTTAATACATCAAATTTTGTCTTCACTTCTTTAATTGCGCAGTTATATATCATAAGAAGTTCCCTGTATTCTACCATAGTATCCACAAAGTGAATGGCCTTTTGTTTCACTCCTGTTGGTGGATGTTCCAGGATCGTTACAAGTTCTGATGTAATTTCCTCATTCAATACAAAATTATCTTCAACAAGCTCATTTTTCATGTGTATCTTCATCTCTTTTCTACATTTTTTGTAGCAATCACATCGATTCCTGTATCAGCAAGATTGGCAAGAATCACATCTCCTATCTGAATAGGAGCTTTTATCTTAATCCCTTTCAATTCCTTCATACCGTCAAAAATCTTTCCTTTTGGAATAGCTTCCCTTGTCTTTACTGATACCACAGATGATATTCCATCTACAACTCTCACTGTAGAGGTTATCATTCTGGTGGGAAAAGTCACTTCCTTTCTCCCATACACCTCTCCCCGTTTGCAAGTATTTCCTTTTACCCGAACTACTTCCTCTCCATTCATCTCCACTGTGAGAGGACAGCCCATGGGACAATTGATACAGATCAAATGTTTTGTTTCCATTCCTGTCAGTCCTCCTCTATCCTTATGGCGATTGTCTTAAGCTTCGGATAGAGAAGTAGTAAGTCTCTTGTGAGTGTCACCTCTTCCATCTCTCCCGGTGCCAGAATTTGATGCTTTTTGTGCATCACTCTCTCCCTGTCAAAATAGGTACTTACATAGCAATTCTTATATACATCCCGGACACGAAAACGGATCTTGAGTTTGTCATCCATATGAGTAACCCGAAGGGTCTCTGGAACTGTATAGCGGAGTCCCTCCCCTGGGGTTAAGGCAATTACCTGCCCTTTGTCATCCCTTCTACCGTGAGCTTTCACATAGGCTGCTGCATTTTTTCCTGCCATCTCTGCCTCCTGGGATACAAAATCTACTAGATCATGCACATGGAGCACATTTCCACAGGCAAATACACCTTCTATATTCGTCTCTAGACTTTCATTTACCTTGGGCCCTGATGTGACTTCATTCATTTCCACACCCATTCCCCGTGAAATCTCATTTTCAGGTATCAATCCCACGGAAAGTAAAAGTGTGTCACAGGAGTAAAACTCTTCTGTTCCCGGAATGAGCTTTCCCTGTGGATCCACTTTTCCCAAAGTGACGCCTTCCAATCGCTCTTTTCCTTTGATCTCTAATACAGTATGGCTCAGTTTCAGAGGAATATCATAGTCATCCAGACATTGTACAATGTTTCTTTTCAGCCCGCCTGAGTATGGCATAAGTTCCGCCACTACCTTAACCTTTGCCCCTTCCAAGGTCATTCTCCTGGCCATAATCAGCCCAATATCTCCAGAGCCGAGAATGACAACTTCTCTGCCTGGCAGATAACCTTCTATATTTACCAATCTCTGGGCAGTGCCTGCTGAAAAGATTCCCGCAGGCCGATATCCCGGTATATTGAGGGCCCCTCTGGAGCGTTCACGACATCCCATTGCCAAAATCACTGCTTTTGCCTGAATATCGAACAATCCTTCTTCCCGATTCATTGCACGGATTACTTTCTCTGGGCTAATACTGAGCACCATAGTATTTAATTTATATACAATCCCCAGCTCTTCCACCTGCCTGATAAAGCGCCAGGCATATTCCGGCCCTGTAAGCTCTTCCTGAAAGGTGTGAAGTCCAAAGCCATTATGAATACATTGATTCAAGATACCCCCCAGCTCCTGATCTCTCTCTAAAATCAAAATATCATCAATCCCATTTTTTCTAAGGGAAATAGCAGCGGCAAGGCCAGCAGGACCTCCTCCCACAACTACCACATCATAGCTTTTCATTCTTGTTCCTCCCTGCAAGAACCTGGGACTGTCCGCCAGATTTTGTTATGGTAGGCATACTTTGATTCAACTCCCGTGCCAAAATCTCCATAGTTCTCGGCATACAAAAGCCTGACTGGCATCGTCCCATACCGGCCCTGGTTCTGCGCTTTACACCGTCTAGGGATTTTGCCCCCAAAGGACGGCTGATAGCATCCACAATCTCCCCCTCTGTAATCATTTCACAGCGGCAAATCATATTGCCATAAGCAGGATTGTGTCGGATCAGGACATTCCTCTCCTCCTTGCCGAGGGTATTTGGATTTAGGATTCCCTTTCTTGTGGGTATAAAATCCTCTTTTTCTTCCAATTTCATCTTATCTCTCAACAATTCTGCTACCATCTCGCCGATTGCAGGACAGCTTGCAATTCCCGGAGATTCAATGCCAGCACAATCTATAAATCCTTTTGCATCCTCTACTTCCCCGATGATAAAATCATCATGCTCCTCATGTGCCCGCAGCCCGGCAAAGGATGTGATCACCTGACGCGCGGGTAACTCCTTCACACTCATCCCTGCCTTCTCTATGACCTGCTTAAGGCCTTCTGCTGTGGTATTCGTCCCCTCTCTATCCTCCACATCCATGGCTGTGGGGCCTATGAGAAGATTCCCGTGTACGGTGGGTGTAACCAGAATTCCTTTTCCCAGCTTGCCTGGCAATGAAAAAATAGTTCTGCTCACATAGTCCCCTGCCTCTTTATCCAAGAGACAATATTCCCCTCGTCTGGGAGTGATCTTAATTTTCTTCTTGCTTACCATATTATGAAGCCTGTCTGCATAGATCCCCGCTGCGTTTACTACATACCTGGTCTGAAAAATCCCTTGGGTTGTATGAAGTTCATAACCTTCATTCAATTTTCTGACCTCTTTTACCTCTGTATCAAACTTAAACTCCACTCCGTTTGTATAAGCATTTTCTGCCAATGCGATATTTAGTCCAAAGGGACAGACAATTCCCGCCGTAGGTGCATAGAGAGCAGCATATACTTGGTCTGTAAGATTTGGCTCCATCTTAAGTGTCTCTTCTCTGTTCAGGATGCAGAGATCTCTGACACCGTTATCTATACCTCGCTCATAAAGCTCCTGAAGCTTAGGCAGCTCATCCTGGTTCAGACAAATGACTAGAGAACCTGTTCTGCGAAATGGGAAATCCAGTTCTTCTGCAAGCTGACCCATCTTCTCATTTCCTCGTACATTCAATTTTGCTTTCAGAGATCCCGTAGCAGCATCAAAGCCCCCATGTACAATGGCACTGTTTGCCTTGGATGTACCACAGCAGACGTCTTCTTCTTTTTCTATCACGCAGATTTTCACTTTATAACGGGACAGTTCCCGGGCACACGCTGCACCAGATACCCCTCCTCCTATTATCATGATATCATACATGACGGCCCAATCTCCTTTCCTGTAACATTACAAAAAAGGCGAGGGTATTTGATCTTTAAATCTTTTCCCAAACACCCTCACCCGCTAATTTTACCTCGTTAAGCTATTATATGCTTTCTGATCCCTTCAGCTTAAACTTTTTCGTCTGTGCCTCCAGGATATTAACCTGTTCAAATAGTTCAGTGCTCACTGCTGCCGATTCCTCACTGCTTGCTGAATTCGACTGTACTACAGATGAAATCTGACCAATTCCTTCTGTTACCTGTGAGATAGACATGGCCTCCCCTTCTACTGCCTGAGCAATCATGCCAATCGTACTGTTAGATTTTACTACCAGATCCAGTGTCTTTTTCAAAGTCTCAGAAACCTCACCTACAATGTGAGTTCCTCTCTCTGTAGCCTGGACAGAATTCTCGATCAACTCTTTTGTAGCTTTGGCCGCCTCATCTGACTTCGCCGCCAGATTACGCACTTCGTCAGATACTACTGCGAACCCCTTGCCTGCTGTACCTGCGCGAGCTGCCTCTACCGCTGCATTGAGCGCTAATATATTTGTCTGGAACGCAATGTTCTCGATGGTTGCAATAATATTGCTGATCTGCTGGGATGCCTGGCTGATATCCTCCATAGCAGCCACCATCTCTTCCATCTGTCCGCTGCTGACAGACACCTGCTCTCCTGTCAAGCGCGCATTTTCCTGAGCCTCGGAAGCCGCTTTCACATTTTTCTCTGCATTCTTGGAAAGCTCCTCCAGAGTAGCATAGAGCTCTTCCACAGCACTTGCCTGCTGGGTCGCTCCCTGAGAGAGCATCTGAGCGCCGCTGGAAAGCTGCTCGGCATTTCCAGATACCTTCTGTTCAGCCTGGTATATATTTTCGATCGTCCCAGAAAGCGTTGAAGTGAGGCTGTCTAAGGATTCCTCAATGGAACGGAAGTCCCCAATATAAGGGGTGGACGTATAGACATTAAAGTTCCCAAGGGATAACTGAGCCATGATACGATTCAGATCCTCTACGTAATTGCGAATCAGTCTCATGGATTTCTCCAATGTAACCGCTAATTCACCAAGCTCATTTTCAGAGTGATAATTCAGTTTCAAATCCAGCCTTCCCTCCTGAAGAGGTTTACTGTTCTTTGTAATAACCATAATTGGCCCTACCACCTGGCGCAGTACATACTGTACCAGACTGATCAGACATAATAGCGCCAAAGTAAGACAGATAAGGCACAGTATATGCATCAGAGAAATCGTCTGCTCCATCTGCTCTGTGCTTTCCTCGCTCAACTTAGTTCCCTGTTCCACCACCTCATCCAATAGCCCAACCAGCGTGGAAAGATTTGATAAAATTGTCTCCTGATAAAAGGCCTGTGCCTCCTGAGGATTTGTCTTTAAAAGCTCCAGAGTCGAAATTGCTGATTCGTGCAGTTCTTTATGTAAAGGTTCCATTTCAGATCTCAGAGACATAATTGTCGGGTCATCTGTACCTGCCTCTCCATAAAGCCACTGCCCCAGGACACAAGTCGTGGGATCTGTGCTTCCTGTAAATTCTGTGCCAGCATACAAAGCATTGCTCAAATTACTGGACCAACGATAATGTGCAGCCTCAGCCGCCTGGGCTTTACTCAACACTCCTGTCATCTTTGCATTAGAAGCCTGCTCTTTATCAATACGCATAATATTAACTGTTGTCACACAGCTAAATAAAATAACGGAAATGAGTGCCGCCGCCACCCGAATCCAAACTGTTCTTTTAATGCTCTTTCGCATGAATCTACATCCTTTCTTCTATCACAATTTGTCAAATAGTGTCTTACTGACACCATTACTTACTGCTAAGTATAACATGACTGTCCTCTCTTGACAAGGGCATAGACAGCCTATAAAGTGTAAATTTCACATTCTAAAATACAAATTTTTTCCACCTCAAACCCGTATGCCTTATTTAATCGGTCTGCATAAGCAGACCCACGAGTTCTGTCAACCTTTCTAACTCCGAAATTACCATATATTCCCCACAGGAATGGACCTGTTCCATAGCGCTTGCAAGTACTAGTCCAGGAACTCCATGAAGAGTCAGATTACTCTGATCGCTTCCTCCAAAAGTCCTTGTGAGTGTCCCCGGCAGGCCAAGTACTCTGCAAGCCCTTTGAAACCGCTGGATACAACTGTGTCCTTCTGGAATACAGTAGGCATGGAGTGGGATTGTATAAGTCACTTTACAACTGCCTCCTACATTCTCTGCCTCCTCCCGGAATATCCTTTCTATCTTTTCTATCTCTCTCAAAGCCTGCTTGTGAACGTAACTTCTCACTTCTCCGATCATCTGGCAATGTTCCGGCACAATATTTGTTGTTATCCCACCACCCTGAATTGCCCCAATATTGACGGTCATCTCATCTCCCACATGGCCCAGCTCCATCCGTGCCACTGCCCTTGCCGCCGCTTGAATGGCGTGGACTCCCCTTTCTGGTGCAAAGCCTGCATGGGCAGCTCTTCCATACACATCAATCTGAAAGTCTACCAGCGTAGGGGCCTGACATGCAGCTGTCCCGACAGGGCCACTCAGATCCAGTATATAGGACTCCTCAGCCTTTACCTGGGAAAAATCAAATACCTCGCTTCCCCGCAAATGCTTCTCCTCCGCCACAAAAAAAATCACTTCCAGATCCCGGCAGGGGCATCCTTTCTCAGATATCGCCTGCAGGGCTTCCAAAATTGCAGTGGTACCAGACATACAATCTGCCCCGAGAACTGTCGTACCGTCACTGGTAATTCGTCCATCTTGTATGACAGCGCGCTTTCCCCTAGAGGGTTCTACTGTATCCATGTGAGTGGAGAAAAGAAGAGGCTTTCCGGGAAGGGTACCCTTTCGAAATGCATATAAATTGCCTGCTGTGCCCCCATATATCTCTCCAGCTCTATCCTCTGTCACTGTAAATCCCAATACTTCCATTTCTTCCTTTAAAGTATCTGCCATTTCTCTTTCCCCAAATGTAGGGGAGTCAATGGATACCAGCCGTTGAAAGGTATCAAGCAGCCGTTCTCTATTTATTTGAATTCTGTTATCTTCCATAAAAAGTCCCTCTCTTTTATCTTTATCTTCCCCTCTCTTATCCTCAGTGGGCAAAGGGTCTCGTACAATCCGAGAGGAAATAACTCTCTCTTAATAATATAATCACTTCTTCCTTAAATGTACAATACTTTTCTTGTACAAATTCCTTGACTTCTACTTTTTCTTTATGTTATTATCCAATTAGATATTTAGATTATTTTCTAAATATCTAATCAAAAAAAGAGGCTAAGACTATGAATGATGCTTTCAAGGCTTTATCAGATCCTACCCGCCGGAGAATTTTGGAACTTTTGTCTGATCGGGATATGACAGCAGGTGAGATTGCTGAATATTTTGATATTTCAAAACCATCTATCAGCCATCATTTAAACACGCTGAAATCGGCTGGTCTGATCTTAGACGAGCGAAAAGGGCAGAATATCATCTACAGCCTGAATATGACCGTTTTTCAAGATCTGATGAAATGGTTTTTTGATTTTTCCAAAAGGGGGAACTAATCTTATGAAAAAACAGACTCTATTTTTACTAATCCTCTGTATCCTTTCCTTTGTCGGACATCTCTTCATCTTTCCAATGATGCCGGACGTCGTACCGTCTCACTGGGATCTGAACGGGGAAATCAATGGATATTCCAATAAGCTTTCCACGATTTTTATTGCCCTGTTGCCACTGTTTATGCTTCTTCTCTTTCATTTCATCCCCAGGATTGATCCCAGAGGAGAGAATTATAAAAAGCATCAAAAAGCCTATGACGTTTTCTGTACCATCATGGTGCTCTTCCTGATTGTGGCACTATGGATCAGCAACGCTGCCATTTTTGGTTATGATATCCATATGGAACAATTTGTCCCCATTGGAGTAGGCATTATATTACTCGTGTCCGGCAATTATATGCCCCAGATTCGAATCAATTATACTCTTGGAATCAAGACTCCCTGGACTCTGGATAATGAGTGGGTATGGAAAAAGACCCATGAAATGGCCGGCATTGTCTTCTGTGTGATGGGGATTCTTATGATTCTCTGCGGTTTTCTGCATACATCTTGGATGTCAAAGGTCTCCTTTGCAGGCATCCTTCTGGGCGTTGCATGGCTGGAGCTATATTCTTACCTCATGTTTCGGAAATGGAAACGGGAGCACCCAGACAGGTGAGTTTATATGCTCAAAACCACCCCTGCAGCTACTGAAATCCCATACAACAGCAAAAGTATCTTTAAATTCTCTTTCAAGGAATGATTGGAGCGAAAAAGGACGGCCATCCCTACTCCGGCTCCGGCGCACAGGCCAGCCATGGCCGCCCCAAAGCTTAAGCTTCCCGTCAGGTAGAGCTCTGTAATCAGAACAGACGACGCACAGTTGGGAATCAAGCCAAGGAGAGCTGTCAAAAATGGCTGAAACAGCGTATCTTTTCCAAGAATCCGTGCCATATTTTCCACACCTGCCAGTTCCAAAAGTAGATTTAGGCAGAAAGTAAAAGCCAATAGATACATGGCCAAGCGCACGGTGTGCAAAAAGGCCGGATGAAAGACGCCGCTCGTATCGCTGCAGCCACAATTCCGGCACATATCCTCAATGTGCTTCTCTTCTTTCTTTTTTCTGAAAAGAAAATCCACCAAATAACCGGCCACAGCTCCTATCACTACTTTACCGCCTAATAAAAGCAAAATGGAACGCCCGCTACCTGGATGGCTCACCAAAATCAGAATTGCTTCGTCAGAAGTAGAGAGAAAAACTGCCAAAAGTGTTCCCAGGGTAATCAGCCCTCCAGAATACAGATTCGCCGCCGCTACAGAGAATCCACACTGGGGGACACAGCCAAAGACAGAGCCCAGAAAAGGGCCTGCTTTTCCCACTTTAGACAACATTCGATTCATATAATAATTGGAATAATGCTCTATGGCCTCTATTGCTAAAAAAGCTGCCAGCAAGAACGGAAGTGTCTTGGCCGTATCAAGCACTGCATCCAGAAAAGCATCCAGAATCATTCTCTTACCTCTTCGTGTTGGATTTCAAAAAGTTAATCTTAATAGATATATCATTTTTCATACAAATTGGCAAGTAAAATATGCCCCTCCCAGGTCACAATTTTAAATTGTGACCTGAAAGGAGCATACTAGAGGTGATTCATAATGTGATGATTGACAGCTTAAATTCTCCCAGTCTCCATAAATGCCGTCCGATCGTACCTTCCAGTCAAAAGATATGGCACAATTTCTTCTGCATCCAATTTTTCTACTAGATTCAGCTTATGTACCAGAAGACTGTTTTGAGAATAAGCGCCGCCTACTATGGTATTGATAGGAAGCTCTGCCCACGGATCATCTATGGAAGATTTCAGCACGAGAGACGCTGTACCCGGCTCCCAGGACTTATAATTGTATTCGCATAAATTCTGAAGCAAAGCACCATTTACAAAATGAGACACTCCCTGTTCATCCGGCATCCGGTCAAAATGGAAGTAAAAGCCTCCGCCAAATACCTGTTTACCTGCTCCCGGCGCCTGATAGAGCGCATGGGTCAAAGGGCTATTATACTGCCCTAATTCCATTGTCACATTTACAAGCTGTGTTCCCCTGCGGGTGACGCCTGCCGTCACAGTACTGCCATTTCTTCGCATGACAAACTCCGCGCCCAGTTTCTTTGGAATGGATCCATTGTCACGTCCACACTGAACTGCCATCTCAGCCCCAGGGCCTCCCAGAACCAGACCGAGAGGATAAAGGCCCAGGGATTTTCCATAGGTGGCATAAACCCCAAGAATCGCTTCATAATAATCATCCGCAAAGGTTGGCTTATGAATATGGCAAACAGAAAGCGTAACCACCGGCATGGAAAATGGCTTCAAAGGTGGGGGCAGAACCCGGGCAATGGCTGCCGGATCCGTCAAATAGGCCAGGTACAAGCCTTCCTGCTCATCCATAAGGGAAACCTTACCAAAATTAGGCAAATCCTCTTTTGAGGTACGGAAGGATGAAATTTTCTTTGTCTCGGTAAACAATTCACGCGCCGCCTCATAGCCGGCTCTCACTGCCGGAGCAATGGTGCCATCCTTTACTGCGCTGCCCACGGCAACTGCTGGGATTCCTCTTTTCTTTAATTCATCTGCCAGAGAAGTATCCGGCCGATAACCCATAGACAGGACCACGGCATCACAGGGAACGGTGACAACCGTGTGATCCTCTTGCTTTTCCAGTACTACCGTATCTTCCCGGATCTCCTGAAGGGCATGGCCCAGGAGGAACTTTGTTCCATACTTTGCCAGACGTCCACAGACATCTCCCACATTTGTATGATTGGCTGTAGGCGCCACCTGACTTAGCAAGTCGGCAACTGTGACGGTACACTGACGGGAGGCAAGATATTCTGCAGTCTCAATTCCCGTCATTCCTGCACCCACAATCGTGACCTTCTTCCCGGACAGATCCACACCTTCCTCTAGAACCTGCCGAACCGTATATACATGAGATCCCTTTATTCCGGGAATTCTCTGGGGAACGACTGCTTTGGAACCTGTGCCCACGATGACTGCATCGGGCTTCATCTCTGCAACCATATCTGCTGTAGCTGTCGTCTTCAAACGAACTTCCACATCCAAGTGCTCAAAGGCAGCCCTATAGTAATCCATCACCCATTCCATGCGCTCCTTGTGGGGAGGTTTCTTAGCCTGATTGACCGTTCCGCCAAGAGTCTCTCCCTCATCCAGAAGGGTGACACGGCATCCCCGTTCTGCCAGGGTCTTTGCAGCCATCATGCCGCTGGGGCCGCCGCCAACTACGACTACATAGTGATGAGCCGTATCATAAGGCAGCTCACCATACTTTTTCTCTCTGGCAAGACGTGGATTCAGGGCGCACTCTGCTGGCAGGCCGGCTGCATTGTATTCATTCAGACTTTCAAAGCAGCGCAGGCAGTTGATACATTTACACAGTTCCTTCTCTCTGCCCTCCTGTACCTTTTTCCCCCATTCCTCGTCAGCCAGCCAGCTACGTCCCATGGAGACAAAATCCTCCACGCCATCCTCCAGGAATTTTTCCGCCACGGAAGGTTCCCGAATCACAGATACGCCAATTACTGGGACCTTCACATGATCCTTCACGGCCTTAATCAAATCCCGGCGCCATCCCTGCTGGAAAGACACAGGCTCCACACAAGTCATACCCGTCTCATACATTCCCACAGATACATCGATAAAATCAAGCCCCTGCGCTTCTAAGGCCACGGCAATCTTTACTCCATCCTGAATGTGGATATAATCCTCTGTAACTCCTGTCTTATCCAGGAATTCCTCTACAGAGAGACGCACGCCAATGGGGAAATCCTTTCCACAGGCCTCTCGGATACCAGAAATAATCTCGCAGACCATGCGCAGGCGGTTCTCAAAGCTTCCGCCATATTCATCCGTCCGTTTATTCGTATAGGGGGACAAAAACTGCTGAAGGAGATATCCATGAGCGCAGTGGAGCTCCACTCCGTCACAGCCTGCCTTTTTCACCCGAACAGCGCCATTCACAAACTGGCCAATCAGTTCCTTTACTTCTTCCGTAGAAAGAGCTCTGGTGGGCTGATTCAGGTACTTACATGGAATATCTGAGGCAGAGACTACGGGCGCTCCCCCCAGGAGCGCTGTCACCGTCTCTCTCCCGGGATGATGAAGCTGAATAAAAATCTTGCTGCCATGCTTATGTACGGCGCTGGCCAGCCGGCTTAAAGGCTTAATATGCTTATCCTGTGTAACGGAAAGCTGGCGCATCAGGCCAGGTCCATGCACATCATTGACCCGGGTAATCTCCGGTATAATCAATCCTGCTCCGCCCATAGCCCGAGCTTCATAATAGGCAATCATATCTTCACTGGGCGTGCCGTCCAGATTCGCCAGGCCGATCCCCATAGGAGACATGACAAGACGATTCTTCAGGACTACGCTTCCGATTTTTCCTTCTGAAAATAGTTTCTCATACATGCGAAACACTCCTTTCTCCTGTCTGTCACAATCTTAGAAAATGGTATAGCCGCCGTCTACAGCCAAAGCTGCTCCATGAATATAGCTGGACTCGTCACTGGCCAGAAAAGCAATCGCTTTTGCCACCTCCTCAGGATTACCGGGGCGCCCAGAGGGACTCATTTTTATCTTCATATTAACTGGATGCTGAGGGATGCTCAAGACTCTGGCAATCATCTGAGTATCGATCGGGCCGGGCATCACAGCGTTGATGCGAATCCCTGCGTGTCCATGGTCCAGAGAAATCTGACGGGTCAGTCCCAAAAATCCATGTTTTGCAGTCGTATAGGCGATTCCACCTCTGCCAGCCCCTGTGGAAGCCATAGAAGCCACATTTACAATGGTGCCGCCTCCAGCCTGCTCCATAATGGGAATGATACGTTTCATCATCTGGAAAGGAGCTGACAGATTCGTAGCCAGCACTTTGTCCCACTCCTCGTCTGTGATCTGATCCATATTGGCCAGGCTGCCGCCTACGCCTGCATTGTTTACGAGAATATCAATCTTTCCATATGTATCTAAGGTAGCCTTTACCAACGCATCCAATGCCTCAGGGGAAGTAACATCTGTCTTCTGGTAGAAGGCCTCTCCTCCCGCTTCTTTAATCTCGGCAACTACTGCGTTTCCTGCTTCCTCTGTAGTACCTACGATCACCACTTTTGCGCCTTCTGCTGCCATTAACATTGCAGTAGCCTTGCCAATACCCTTTGTAGAACCTGTCACGATTGCAACCTTATCCTGAAATTTCATATGTGATCTCTCCTTTTCTCTTTTATAATGTCTCTATTATAAGCAGAAAAAAGGAACTAGAAAACGGTTCTGCTGACTGAATCGAAATTGACAATTTGTGCACAATGCACTATAGTAAAAAAGAGGTGGTTTTATGCTGTTTACAAGTCTAATCAATCAGATTTCCCCAAAGACTTCTATTAAGATTGTTCACTCTGATGATATTTTCAATTTGACCGATGTAGCCTTTATCGACGGGACTCAGACAGAGTATGAAAATGAAATACTCTATTTTGGATGTTCTGAACAGCTTACCAACAATAAGCTGCCGCCCCACTGTGTTCTGACGCGAAGCCCCAATGAACAATTCCTGAATTCGCTAAAAATCGGAGTCAGTCTGGCATTGGTGGACGCGAAAGAACTTTTTCTTGTATTTAACGCTGCCAAAGCTCTTATGGATGCCTCCCGCACCCAGGGCTTTTATGGGGAACTCATGGACTGCGCCGCCCACTCTCACAGCATAGAACCTGTGATCAATCTGGCAGCAGCAAAATTGGGAAATTCCCTTGTTCTTTTAGATTCCAGCTTTAAAATCCTGGCCTATTCCACTATATTTCCCATTGATGATCCACTCTGGGAAGAAAATATACGTCTGGGTTACTGTACATATGAGTTTGTCAATGCGGTACAAAATCTTGACGCTGTAAAAAATGCTGCCAGAAATTCGGATCCTGTGGTTGTCACTTGTTATGCCTCTCCCCTTCGCAAGCTGTCCAGTAAAATCTTTATCCGCGAAAACTTTGTGGGAATTGTACTCATGTTGGAAAAGGAAACTCCTATCTCGCCCCTGCATTTTCAGCTTCTCCCTGTGATTAGCGCTGCTGCCAGAGACGCAATCCCCCGCTATGCGCCGTTCCTCATCTCGGACAATACGATTTATCAAAAGCTTCTGTATGATTTACTAATTGGCGCTCCTCCAGAAATGATTGCTCCACAGGTTGCAGAGCTTCCTTTTTCGCCTCATTTATGCGCCCTCTGTATCCGGCAAAGCCGCTATCTGGGTCAAAAACATTTAAAAGAAGAAGTGGCAGAACAATTGGTCCGCTGCCTTCCTGACACTCGTTTTACCTTTCATGAAAAAGGGATCGCCGCTCTGGTTCCTCTGGGCGACGCCCCGAAACTGGGCCTTGATATGCAAAAAAAGCTGATAGTTCTAGCTGAAAAGGAGCATTTGCGTATCGGTGTCTCCAATCTCTTTTTTCAGATTGAGACCTTTGCCAAACGTTACGCCCAGGCCATGCGGGCCCTGGAGCTCTCTCTGAGACTGCATCCAGAAGAGGTTGTAAGTCTCTATTCCGACTACGCTTTTTATGATCTGTTAAGTAATACAAAGGAGCAGGATGTCTTAGGACTGTACTGCCATCCGGCTCTGGCTCTTCTTAACCAGTATGATCACGCCAATGGAACAGACTTCTACCATACTTTGGAAGCCTACTTGTCCTGGGGCTGCAGTGTCAAGGATACGGCTGAAAAATTATTTATCCATCGAAACTCTTTAAATTACCGGTTGGATCGGATTCAAAGTCTGACGCAAGTGGATTTAAGCGACACCAAGGAACGGTTTTTACTGGAAATGTCCTATCATATCGACCACTATACGGGAAGAGATAGTTAATGTTAATATTTTACTGTTAAAAGATTGTTAATAATTTAATTATTTTCTATTGCAATCTGATTCATTTGTGCTATAATAGCCTTAAATAAATAATAGCGAAGTAGGATTTTATGCGTTAAGTGTTCGATGGCTGGGGAGTCGCCTCGAAACGAAAAGTGAAAGCCGTGAGGCTTCGTCTTACGATATATTATCCGCACCCGTTGCTACAGATGAGTACATCTCATGTGTGGAGGGAACCAAAGCTGTGATCAGCCTCAATATTATTTATTGTAGCCAATTTCTTAACACACGTTTAGGAGGTGTATTTTTTATGCAATTATTTGCAAAAGATGTATTCAAATTCAAAGAACAGCTAAAAACTGTTCGAAATGTTCAGGGCATTTGTCTCTGCGGGCTCTTTGTAGCTTCCTATGTAGTACTGTCCCTTTTCAATATCCGTATCTCAGAATTTCTGGAGTTTCGTATCGGCTTTCTTGCCCTGGCGGCAGCCGGCTTTTACGGGGGGCCTATCATGGGAATGTCTGTGGGCATTGCAGGAGATATCATCAGTTACTTTGTAGTTCCCAATTCTGCTCCCTTTTTCCCTGGGTTTACGTTGACTTATGCGCTTTTGGGCTTTTTATTCGGCCTTATTTTGTATCGGGCTAAAATCACGCCCTTGCGCGCTGTCTTTGCCAGTCTGGCAGAATTTCTTGTATCATGCACCCTGACTACATGCTGGCTATACTTAATGTACGGTATGGATTTAAAATACCTTTTGACCATCCGTATCTTTAAGAATATGATTTCATTTGTAGTTTATGCTATCCTGCTCTATGTCTTTTTAAAGGCCTTTTCTAAGGTATTAAATGTGACGCATACACCAGCAAAAGCAGCAGAGTCATAAGACCTAAAGTCATGTACTCCCACCTGCAGTATCCTCTCCCAGCTGGTTGAAGCCTGTGAGGGCTGCGGGATGATAAAGGTTGATAATACATAAGGGCCGCCACATAAAATTTTAAATGTGGCGGCCTTCTTTCCTGCAATTAGCCAATTATGATTCTATGTTAAAATCCTTCTTATATTTCTCTACAGCCATATGGATCCATTCCTCTGACATGGGCTTTGCCTGTATAATTGTGTAACGAATCCCATGCTCCACGGCAAACTGCTTTGCAATATGAAGTCCCTCCCGAAGTTGTTCTTCTGTAATCTCAAGGGTTTTCAGGCTGATATCAATTCCAAGCCTTTTTAACATAGACAAGACCCTTTCATGCTGATTCTCCTGGAACAGAGACATAAAGTATACAGTCAGACTGATGATTCGTCCGTGAAGGAATCCATGACCGCAAACGTACTCCAAAGTGTCAAAAAGGAGGTGTTCACTGGCGCTTTCCCACATAGTATGATTCATTTTGGCTGCATTTTCGGCAATCCAGCCATATGCTTCACACATAAAATAGATTCCATTATCATTCACTTCTTTAATGTTATCAATATTCTCTGCCAGCATACCAATCAGATACTGAGCGCCTTGATAAATTTCCTGGGAGAAAGGTTTTTCTCTTGTAACCATATCATTTAGCTTCCAGTCATAAGATGCCGTCAGACAGGCCAGAAGATCTCCAGCTCCTGAAATGTTTAAATATTTAGGAGCCCCTTGAATGATATCATAGTCAATAAAAAGCTTCTCTGGGAAAATGCGTCCCATATAAGTTACAACATTGTTCACACGGATTGCTGACTTGTAGCACCATGCCGCATTAACAGAAAGGACAGTTGGTATGCTATATAACTTAGCGCCTAAATGCTCTGCCATCCATTTTCCCGCGTCAATTGCCATTCCACCGCCCATGGCCACCACGATCTCTGTGCCCTCATAGACTTTTACATCTTCCTTAAGAGTAGCTAATTCTACATCTTTTACAGTATAAGCCGTATAGTGATTTTTTAGCTGCTCCTTAAACTGACTGAGCACAAAGCCGTCAGCTACTACCAAATAATGGTCCAGATCAGCCGTCAATCCTGGAAGAAGTCCTCTTCCGTAGATAATATGGAACTTATCGCCGCAATTAGGAAATATCATTTCTCTTCCTCCTTACTCAGTCTTTCCATCCAGCACTTTCTGCCAGGCTTTTGTCAATCACAATTGTGGCGTCTCTGTGCATCTTAAGAACGGTTGCCGGTACACTGGAAGTAATCTGATCATCCATTAATAGTTTTCTGATTACGGACGCTTTGTTTTCACCAGTCGCAATCAATACAATCTTGGCGGCCTTCATAATGTCGCCTACCCCCATAGTGATAGCCTCCCTCGGAACATCATCTGGGTTTTCAAAGAATCGGGAATTTGCCTGAATGGTTCCCTCGTCCAACTTTTGAATATGAACGCCGGCTGTCAATTCTTCTGCCGGCTCGTTAAAGCCAATATGTCCACTCACGCCGATGCCCAGCAGTTGAATATCAATCAGATGGTCATCCCCGTATAGTTTTTCATTAAATAAAGCTATTTCTTTTTCTGGATCATTCATTCCTGAAGGTACATATGCTTTTGTGCTGTCAATCCCAGCAGGAATCAGGAAGCGCTTATTCATATAAGTCAGGTAACTCTGTTCGCTATCTGGATCCATCCCTTCGTATTCATCAAGGTTTACGGTTGTTACCTTGGAAAAATCAACCTCACCCTGTCTGCAGGCTTCTACTAAAATTGGATAAACGCCTTCAGCCGTCCCGCCTGTGGCAAGACCCAGTTTCGATTCAGGAATCTTTTGAACCTGCTGAATCAGGAATCCAGCAACTACCTTACAAGATTCTTCATAGTCCTTTGTTACAATAATCTTCATATTCCAGTCCTCCATCACTTTTCTCCTGGATATGTCCAGTAATTATTATATACGTTTCTTGTGTATAAAGCAATACCCATATAAAAATTTTATCTTCACCCAAATTCACCCATTCACCATTGACTATAATAATCAAAACTGTTAAACTAATAAAGCAAATAAACGTGCAAACGTGTTTGCTTGAGACATTAGGAGACAATATTATGAAATCAGCCGATGTAAAAAAAGAACTCAAAAAAATCATTTTAAAAATGGAGGGAAATGAAAAGCTGCCCAGTGAGCGGGAGTTAGTCAAAAAATTTCAGTATTCACGCCCAACCATTCAAAAAGCTCTGAATGATCTTCTAAAAGAAGGCCTTATTTATCGGATTCCACGTCAGGGTGCCTATGTCACAGAACGCCGTCTTCGCAAGTCCTTAAATTCACTCCAAAGTTTTAAAGAGGATACACTTTCCAATGGTTATATCCCTTCTACAAAAGTATTATTATTCGAAAAAATAGAAGCAGAAAAGGATGTTGCCTCCGCTTTAAACATTTCCACCGGCGGATATGTATATAAGACCATAAGGGTCAGATCTCAAAATAACGATCCTGTTATCTACGATATTAACTATTTTACTCCTGCATCCATTTCTGGAATTACAGTAGAAGAGGTTCAGGATTCTGTGTATTCTTTTATAGAAGAGAAAAAAGGTCTCAAACCTGCTATGTCGAGAGAGACCATTGACGCAATTCTTCCCACCGAAGATATAGCCAGGGAACTTCAGATAAGTACCAGCGATCCCATTATTAAAGTGGTTATGACCGCCTATTTTTCTGATGGACAGCCTTTTGAATATTCCATCTCTTATAAAAACCCGAAAAAATATAGTCTGGTAGTCCAGGCTTATCGTTAGTAAATCTTAAAGGTCATAGGGCAAGCAAGTCTTTCTCCTACACCTTTGCACACCAAAAGACTGTCCTATCCAAAGACAGTCTCCTGGTGTGTTTTTTTAATCTTCCTGAGCCTTTAGGCCTTTTTCCAAATATGTGGCTGCCATCAATAAGGCCTGCTCCGTACCATTCCTTTTCTTTTTTGCATGTAATGTTTCTAAAATTTCCACATAAGTAGCTGCTTCCAGCTGAATATCCTTTTCAAAATCAGCAAATACAGACTTTCCTTTAATCTTATACCCCTGGATAATGGTACCATCTCTCTCTGTAATAAGTATATAAATTCGATTCCCATACCAGTGCTTTGATAATCCAATACTTGATACAGGACCAGTCTTTTTGATTTCACTAATCTGTTTATTCAAATGTCGTGCCTGTGGAATGACTAGCAAACGCTGCAAAAAAACCATCAGTATCAGTATAAATGCAATGCCATAGGCATTATTCAAGAACTGCATCCGTATTCTTTACCCCACACAAATCTTTATAAAATCTCCTGTGTGAATTTGCCCCGGAAATTCACCGACCACATGTATGGTACCCTCCAACAGAGGTTCTTTGGCCCCGTCAAACCGAATGGTAACGTGTCCCAAGTGGGCAAACGTCTCGTTTGCCACATCTCCAACGGCTGTGATCAAATATATCTCAGATCCTATCACCAATTGATTTCCCACTTGAATGTCCTTATTATTTTCAGGGACGTCAATAATCACACAATAGTCTGCAAGGCTCTCATCTGGAATATCACCAAAAGTAATCAACATCTTTTCTTCTCTGCACATGTCCAGATGTTTCCCAACTTTATGTATCTTGCTCTCATATTTAACCATTTTAAAATACCAGCTGGCCAATAAGAATGGCAAGGATAATTTCAATGGGAGCAATTATAAATTTAGAGAACAAAACGGCAGACACTCCTATCTCCATAGTCTCCGGCTCCGCTTCTGTCAAAGACATTCCTACAGGAATAAAGTCAGCGCCACATGGCTGATGAATGGCAAATACAGCCGGAAGAGCCATAGTAAGCGGAATACTTCCCGCACTGATCAAGCCTCCAATCAGTGCTCCGATTACCTGAGGAATAACTGCGCCAGGACCGATAATCGGGGAAATCATAGGGAATGTAATAATCAATCCCATTAAAATCAGTCCGATGGGACTTGTGGCCAGGGTCGAAAGCGCACCGGCAATCAAGTTCCCAAGTCCGGTATTGGAAATGAACGTAAATACCACGGAAACAAAGATAATAAACGGAACAATCTGCTCAAGAACCAGCTTAAATGAGTTTCTTGCGGCTGTAACAATTACGATCACAAATCTGCCAACCCACTCCGCAACTGCGGTCATCATTTTACTTATCACATTCATCTACTTCACCTCATAACTATCCTTCTTTTTCTGTTATATTTTTAACCGTTGTACCAGAAACATAAATCCCCTCTTTAATATACATGGCAAAAGGTCCGCTTGGCCCTACTGGGTTAAGGTTAATTGTCTTAATCCCTTTTTTGGGAAACATACCGCAGCGAAGGGTTCCACCACAATTGATAATCGCACAGGCAACCTCATCATCACGCACTGGATGCCGAAAGCCATCAATTGCCTCCCCACCAATAATTTCTGCAATTTTCACGGCAACCGGGTGAATCCCTGTGCCTGTCATACAAGATACTTTTGTTCTCTTCCCTTCAACTTTAATTTCCAAAGGAGTCCCAAATCCTCCTGATCCCTTTACAACAACTGCTATACCCATTCTTATCCTCCCTTATTATTCAGCCTTTCTGGCTTCCATTTCATCCCAGTCGATGCCTTGACGTTTTCCTAAGAATAATGTCATTTTCTCAACTACAATGCCTACAAAAGAAGAGGTGCACAGTGCTAGAATAAAGGTGCATACAGCCAGAACACTTCCTGCATGAGTACCATATTTGTCAACCACACCATTATAAATTCCAAGCCACACATACATTTCGGCTGGATTTACATGTGGAAACAGGCACATCATAGGAGCCATATTCGTTCTGTTGGCAATCTCATAAAAGGCAGGTTTATATTTTCTTTTAAATATCTTCCAAGGGTAAATACAACTGGACTTCCAAGGAAGAAATTACCCAGATACGGGAGAATGGTGTACCTGGTAAAAAAATTGCCTGTCAGCTTCTGGGCAAACCCCTCAAAACGTTCTTGCCCTATAAGCCCTACAAATGCGTTTAAAACGGTCAGTGCTACCAATGCCATAGGCAAAATTCCAAGTGCATTGTTTACGATTGCTTCCCCCGCCGCATTGAAGAAGTTCATCAATCCCTCTGCTGCAGATACAAACAGATTTATAACACCTGGCAATTCCACAGCGGCTTCTGTTGCTGTTAATAAGTGCATAGAAATTCCTCCTTATAAATTATATCTGGACATATCCAAGGACATATCCAGCATAACATTCTTCCCATTTCTTTGCAATAAAAATTTATACTTTATCGAATGAAGTTCGCCCGTTCCGAAGGAGCTTGAATTACGGGATACCCGGAGGGTATAAATAAAGTAAAAAATCCACTCTTGAACCTCAATACTCAAGAGTGGATTGCCGTTTTGTTTTTTCATGTTTTAAACGAGACTCGTCAATTCATACTTCCGCCAACTTTTTCAGGGTGGTGATGGAGATATCTCCCACCACAGCCAAGTCTTCTGCCTGGTAGGCATAGGGAAAATTGTCCTCAAATAAAATCTGAGAGGAGGGCGGAAACTCTTCATCCCCTGCCCAGAGAATAAAGCGCACATGGAGGCCATTGATAAACTCAAATTCATATGCAACATCGCCCATGGAAATCTTCTCTGCTCCCAGCTTTTCCATAGCTTTTGCAAACTGTTCCAGCTTAAATCCAAAGCTGAACTTAAGACGCATAAGGCAACGCCCTTCAAACTGGCGAAAATACACTTCTCCCCAGGGAACCTCCCGGTAGGTCAAATACTTTCCGCTGCTCTTTACTGCCTGCCCTGAAATCAGGAAACGAAGGACAATAATCTTGGCTGGAACCAGATCCAGTAAAAGATGGACTCCCTCTTCTCCCTCTTCTCCCTCTTCTTCTTTGTGTACAGCAAACTCTGGAAAATCTACCAGATAATGGTATCCCATCAGGCGAATGTGAAACTGCTGTCTCTCCTCGTCGTAGGGTACATCACAGCGAAGAGCTGCTTCTTTTGGATCAATGTTACGATATTCCTCCAGATAATGTTCCAGAGGAACCCGCTCTTTATTATCCTTTTCGTAAGGTAATTCCATCACTATCTTACTCCTTTTTAGTCAAATTCAGTCTGCTTCTCCCTAAGTCTCCTGTACCACAGAGGGAAACAGAGAGCTGTCTGTATGGGGCAGGAAACAACAGGCCACGAACTCATCCATATATCCCGGTTCTGTGGAAAGTTCCAGGTAAGTCATATTCTGAGCAAGCTCATACACCTTGCGCTCCGCCTTCGTGGATAAAAGCATGGCGTACGCTCCGCACAGGGAAGAGTTGCCAATATAGTGATAACATTCCAGAGGAATATCCGGGAACATCCCAATGTTGATGGCATTCTGCATATTAATCCCACTTCCAATACCGCCAGCCACATAGACCTGTTCAATCATACTGATGTCAAAATCTAATGTCTTTAGCATGGTACGGATGGCAGAGAAAATCGCTCCCTTTGCCCGAATAAAGTTGTCGATATCTACTTCTGTGATCTCCACATCCTTAACAGAGCCAGACTCTTCTTCAAAGGCCAGTATATAGCTGCCCATACCATAAGCGTCACGCTTAATCCTGCGCCCCTCCCGGATAAACTTGCCTTTAGGGCTGATAATGTTACAGCGGAACAATTCTGCAATCACATCGATGATTCCAGAGCCGCACAGACCAACAGGCTTCTCTCCCTCATCCCCAATAATGGTAAAGGTAGGTTCCATAGTCTCTGCATCAATGGTGCAGGCCTCAATGGCTCCATCGGTAGCGCGCATACCACAACTGATATCTCCGCCTTCAAAAGCTGGTCCTGCAGAGCAGGCACAACTCATCATAAACTCAGAATTTCCAAATACTAATTCCCCGTTAGTCCCCAGATCTATAAACAGAGAAAACTCTGGCTGGTTCCAGAGCATGCTCACCAGCGTTCCTGCTGTAATGTCGCCGCCCACATAGCTTCCAATATTAGGAGCCATAATAATATGGGCATCAGGATGCACTTTCAGGTTAATATCCGATCCATAGAAAGAGTTTGTCTTAAAAAAGGCTGGAATATACGGTTCCATACGCAGTGGATCCGCGTTAATTCCCATAAGCAAGTGATTCATGGTTGTATTTCCGGCAATGGCCAGACGGTAAATGTGTCGGGTACTGATTCCGGCAGAGCGGCACATCTGTTGAATCATAGGATTCAGTGTCTCAGACACAATGGCGTCCTGCAGGCGTGTCCTCCCACCCTGTTTGGTAGATTCAATGATTCGATTGATCACATCCGCCCCATAACGGATCTGTCCGTTCCCTGTGGATGCCTTGGCCAGTATCCGGCCGTCCAGCATATTGACAATCACAGCAGAAACTGTAGTCGTACCGATATCCACAGCAAGTCCACCCACAATCAAATCTTCGTTTCTTCCATAAATATCATAGACAAATACATGACGTTTCGCTTTTCCAATTATACACTGAATCTCAAAGTTGCCACTCCGCAAAACGTTGGGGAGCTTTCGCAGGCAGGAATAGGGCAGACGGATATACTGGATTCCCGTTTCCTCCTGGAGAGCCCGTATCACGCGTTCAATATCCGGCATGGTATCATTAAGGCTCGGCGGATCCATCTTAATTCTCACAATCTCAAAGTTATTTTGGAGAGGAAGCTCTGCTTCCTCAATCTTTCTCTTGGACTCGTCAAAAATTGCCACCTCTTCAGGAGAGCTCAAATCTGCCACTTTCATACGGCTGCGATAAGCAGAAGCAATATCCGGCACCAATACTTCCACATCCCCTGCAATATGGCTGACGCAGGCCAGACGCCATCCTTCCTCATACTCGCTGTCGCTGATGTGACGTGTTTTCTTAGAATCCAGTTTTCCCTTTAAAAATTTAACCTTACACTTTCCGCAGGAAGCATTGCCGGAACAAGGAGCGTCAATTACAACATTCGACTTTCTCGCAGTTTCCAGCAAATTCTCTCCTAGTGTGGTGGATACTGCCACTTTCTCCCCATTTTCAAATTGAAATACTACATTTGCCATTCTAAACCTCCTAATTTCACTATCCTAAATTGCGCACCTGTCCCCTTATCAAGAGAGGGTAAGGTACTCTCACAATCCTTCTTGAACATAATCCCTTACTGCAATTGTATCATATTCCCTGAAATCCGTCCAATCATTTCCTGCATTTTGCAAGTCACCTTTTCCACTATTTTGTTCTGATTTGTATTTTTATCTGAATATTCAAAATCTTATTATAATCTAAATATAATTACAAATTATTATTCATTTTTTTGTAATAATTATTGTATATAATAATTAGAACAAAATTGTATCTGATGGAACTAGCCAACAAAATTTGGAAAGCGAGGTGTGCTTATGAAAAAACTTCTACATTGGTGTACGGCAGGACTTATAATGGTTTCTATTTCTATGTTTCCCGGACCAAGAGATGTAAAGGCCGCAGGACTCATCCCTGCCACTGGCCTTCCCACAGAAGCAACCCTCACAAAAGAAGAGAAAGACCTTCAACTATCCTATGTACAGTTGGATGAGAGAGAAAAAAACATTCTGGATGAAATTCTCAGCGATTACGTATCAGAAGAAGTCGTTCGATTAGCTGACGCAGGCGTGGATTATGAGATCAAAGGTTGGATGGAAAAAGGTACGCACACCTATCTTTTCTTGGAAAAAAGATTTCCTGAGAAAACAGTCTACACAGCCTGCGGCTATGCCCAGACAGGGAATGGGGAATACGTATACTTTGAACTTACTTCTCCTGCTGCATTGACAGAAGAGATGGTAGATAAAGAGACCCAGAGCACATTTTTTGAAGGCTGGATCTCCGAAAAAGCGTTATGTTAAAAGAGCAAACAGGGCCCGTACATCCTCCTCTTTTGTAGCCCAACTGGTAGCAAAACGAACAACCGTCCGTTCTTCTCCCAGTTTGTCCCAAAAGCTAAAAACCACATCCTTTTGGAGGCTTTCTATCTCCCTGTTATCTAAGATAATAAACTGCTGGTTGGTGGGGGACTGAAGGTAGAAGGGATAGTTTCTTTCAAGAAACCCTTTTTTCATCAGCTCCGCCATCTCAATCGCGTGACGGCTAATCTCAAAATACAACTGATCTGTAAACAGTGTATCAAACTGTATCCCCAGAAGGCGCCCTTTTGCCAGAAGTGCTCCATGCTGCTTTACCATAGTCATAAAATATTTGGGCATGTTATGTTTCGTAAACACTACAGCCTCTCCGCAGAGAGCTCCCACCTTGGTACCTCCAATATAAAACACGTCACAACATTCTGCAAGGATGGGGAGGGTCACATCTGTCTCCATACTTGCCAGGCCATAGCCGAGACGCGCTCCGTCCACATACAGAGGGATCTCATAACTACGACAGACGGCCGAGATCTCTTCAAGTTCCTGTCTGCTGTAGAGTGTTCCATATTCTGTAGGGTGAGAAATATATGCCATCCCAGGAAATACCATGTGTTCGTGATTTTTGTCCTGCCAAAATTCCCTGAGACAAGCTTCCAGCTCCTGGGCTTTGATCTTTCCCTCATGTCCGGGAATCTCAAGCACTTTATGGCCATGATACTCAATGGCACCTGCCTCGTGAAGGCTCACATGACCCGTCTTCGCTGCTACCACGCCTTCATAGGGCTTTAACATGGTGTCAATCACAATCATATTTGTCTGAGTACCCCCCACAAGGAAAAATACTTCCGCCTGGGGGCACGCACAGGCTTTTCGAATCTTCTCTCTGGCGCTTTCACAGTAAGGATCACTTCCGTACCCAGATACCTTTTCTAAGTTCGTCTCTAGAAGACGCTTTAAAATCTTTTCATGAGCGCCCTCCACATAATCGCTTTCAAATGATAACATCCCAATCCCCCACTTCTTCTCTTTCTTATTTAATTCAAAATTTGAAAATATTTTAATGCATCCAAGATACCGCCCTTGTCTACGTCTCCGGTTACATAGTCCGCACACTCTTTGACGCTTGTTTCCGCATTTCCCATGGCAATCCCAAGTCCTGCTGCCTTAAGCATCTGGATATCATTCTCTCCGTCGCCAAATGCTATAACATCCTCCCAGGAAAAGTCCCAATGCTTTAAGATCTCATCCATTCCACTCTTTTTCCCACCGCTCTTGGGAATAATATCCACTGCATAGGGGTTCCAGCGCGTCATTTTAGAATGTGCCATCTGAGCCATTACATAGTCTGTATCTTTCTTATCCGAAAATACATTTGCCTGATAGACAGGGGCTCCCTCATATGCTTCCACCCTGGGCAGTTCCGTCGTAATGGCTTTGTGAGCCGTTCTCACTTTATCATTGATACAGTTAATATAGATTCTGTCCTCTTCTACGAACATTAGTGGAATCTCTTTTTTCTCAAAGATAGGCAGAACCTTTTGGATATCTTCTAGATTAATGGGTGACGCATAGAGGCGCTTTCTGTCTCTGTCCAGGCATATCTGTCCGTTTAAAAGCACATAGCCGTCAAATGTAATCTCATTGACAGGAAGATTTTCAATCTCCAGAATATGCCTGCCTGATGACACAAATATAAGAATTCCCTGCTGCCCAAGGCGCCTTAAAGCTTCTCTGGTATCCCCAGGAATCACTCCCTGATCCATCAATGTGCCATCAATATCGAAAAATGCTGCTTTTATCTTCATTTTTGCCTCCCCTAGTACTACAGTTCAATGTCCATCCCCGTATAAATCTGGCTGACGCAGTCTCCAAGCTCCTCCTTTAAAATGGCAAAAGCTCTGTCTCCTGTACAGTGACCTGTGTAAATCTTCTGAACTCCTGTTTTTCGAATTCGATCTGCCAGAGCCCGAACGGCCGCCTCTGAATCCTTATAGAGGTGAAAGCCCCCTATCATGGCATAAATCTGTTTGTCTGGGAATACAGCACCAATCTCCTGAATAATATTGTCCACTCCTCCGTGGGAACAGCTATTACATATCACAAGCCCTCGCTCTGTATCAAATACCAGACTTTGCTCATGGAGAAAAGAATCTGGATATAACCTGCCATTTTTCTTAATATATAAATCCACGCCTTTGGCAATCTCTTCCAGTCCTTCTGTCTTGTGAGGAATCAAGCTTACACCAGGAATTATTTCATAATCTCCTTCTACATACACAATCCGATCCTCATATTTCTTCAAAAATCCCCGATGGATTCCAATGTATTTATGGAAGATCCATTTTTTCCCATAGCAGTTTTCTAACGTTCCTTTCCGAAGATAAAAGGGTGCCGTCCCATTTCTTTCAAAAAAGGCAGCCATTCCATCTGCATGATCATAGTGAGCGTGAGACAGGACTCCAAATTCCACCTGCTCTAAAGGAGCCCCGCAAGCCTGGGCATTTTCTGCAAAACGGCCGGATGCCCCTGTATCCAGTAAAATCTTGTGTCCTTCATAATCCAGATAGACCGCAAGCCCCCATTCCGGCTGCAAATTACCTTTTGTTAAATTGTCAACTAAAATTTTGGCGCGCATCCATCTTTCCCCCCTTCTCTATCTGAATTGTGCAAAGCTTTCTTCACTCAAGGGCAGCCATGGAATCTCCATCTCCCCTGCCTCTCCAACATGGGAAGTAACCCACTCCTCATATTCTCCTTTATTGACGGGATCTTCCAACTGATATTCCTCACTGTCAGAAAGGTAATACAAGATTCCGTCTCCGTCTGTATCTGCTTCCTCTGGAAATGGTACTGGCTCCCCACCCAGATAAGCTTCTGGATAATAGGATTTATCCCAGGTGTCAACTAAGCCCACACATGTATAGTCATCTGTATCAGCCTGGTATTGGTAGAGGAAAAAGGGCCAAAAATCAGGGCCAAAGCCTTGATTATGAGAAAAACCTACCTTTATCACTCCATTTTCATAATAGGTAGTCATGGGAAACTGCAAAAATTCTTCCCGCAGTTCCTTTAATTCTCCGTCATAATCGTAGATAGCCTCTGTCATACCTGCCATACTCGTTGTGGTATACTGAAGCATCAGCTCTTCTCTTCCATCTTGATCCACATCAAAGATGGCAAAATGATTATCCTCCATACTGCCAAAGCCATCAAAATATACTTCGGTTCCATCTGGCCACTGTTTTTGGACAAGGAGGCGATTCAATACTTCCAAATAAAATACCCGGGCCTCAGCCGCTTCTTCTTCCCTGGGATCTGTTTCTTCCTCCGCCAACTGCGTATCCTGCGACAGGTCCTGCACCAGCTCTGCCTCCTCATTCTGACTATCCTGATTGCTTTTCTTACATCCAGCAAACATGACAGCTACGATTAAAGCTAAAACAAAACCTATCTTTTTATGTACCACATGTTTCACTTTTATCAATTCCTCCCTCATCCTTCTTATGTCTCAACGTAACAAGCTGCATCTCTTGGCTGAGGCATCAATGTCCTTGTCAAGAGATGGTAGATCTAGTTTATCATGAATTCTGATTCTCTACAACTGGTGTATTCACGAAATTAATCGGACAAAGAAATTCCCCCACCTGCATCTCTGCAAATGGGGGATTCCAAGCATTACTATATGATATATGATTTTCTATCAGACAAGCAACCCTTACATAATCGGATCCAGTCCTAATACGGGATGTCCCTTCTCATTCAGGAACGCCATCAAAGTCTCCTCGTCTGTAGCAATGGTCTCATCTGCAATCATATCACAGAAGTTATCAATGCCGTATTTCTCCTTTGCAGACTTGTTCAAACGATCAGCCACATCATCTTTCAGCTCCTTGGGCATCCATACGATACGCTCAAAGCCTCCCTCTGCACTCATGAACTTCTTGGAAGCAATAAAGTGCCTTCCATGTCCCATAAAGCCTGGTGTCTGGACACCGCCGCCTGTCATAGAAGCCAGCTCGCCAAAGGTCATTCCCAGAGGCGTCATGCCTGCATACTCACGGTTGGCAATAATCACGCCATTGGAGAATGGTTCGATGCCGCAGATACACTCAAAGCATCCACAGGATGTCATTGGATCTTCCATAATGGAGTACAGTGTCACTTTGCTCAGCGCACCCTGTGTAGCCTGCTCTACCATGCGGTTTACGTCAGGATATACACCCTTGGCTTCATCCTCACATCCCTCTTTCGAAATAGGCTGGCAGGGACCAGTTGGCGTAAGCTCCTTGGTTGCCTTTGCATCCAGCCATGATACGGCTCCGCAAAGTCCCAGTCTCTCTGGTGTCACAACACAGCAGTGAGAAGGTGCGAAGGACTGGCACAAGGTACAGGTATAGAATACATCTACGCTCTCGTCCGTCAAAGATTCCAGACGCTGGTCTCTGGCTGCATAAGCTGGCATGGCCGTTCCATCCAGGATTTCCTGAACCTTTGTGGCATCCGTAACCATAGTAATCTGACATTTATCTACCACAATATCAAACTCGTCCATAATCATCGCATAGAGAACTTCTGCAAAATGAGTCAGGCGCAGCCCTTTTTCAAAAGCTTCTTTGTTGATACGAACACGAATCTGATTTCTCTGTCCTGTATGCATCACGCCTTCCATATAATTGAACCAAGCGTGAATTTTACGCTCAATTACAGACTCGAAGTCAGCCTGCATCTTTGCTCCTGCAACTTCCACAAAAGTAGACAGGGCATAAGTTCCACCTGCCTCCAAAGCATCCAGATCACCGCCAACAATCGTTATCTTGTGATCTTCCACTTCATTATCTGCTCTTGTCTGAACCAGCTCGCAGGTGGGCTGCTTGTGAGAACTGAACTCTACCTGCATATCGCCCTTACGGATAATCTCGCCCTCAAATGCGGATGCAAATGCAACAGGGATAGGAAGCTCTTTTACTTTAATCTTAATATTGCGAAGCTCTAAGGACTTCTTTACTGTAACTGTATGATCTGTCACAGACTCCAGGGCTCCAGGTACCTGATTCTCCCCCAGATCCACATCTACCACTACTGGGAATCCCAAAGCAATCGCGCCAGCGCCTGCAGATACTACAACTTCATTCAGAGCGCCAAAAGTATTGACAAATGCGGGTACTCTCTCTTTTGTATAGGCCAAAAGTCCCGGAAGATCCCCAGGAGTTACATTGCCGAAAATAAGGGCCGCACGAATAGCAACGGTTACTACGTGAATTACAGAAGTCACATCATGTCCCAGAGGAACTACACGGAAGTCCAGTCCCATCTTAACGCCGCCTTCTGCACACTGCTCAATGACATCCCCAATCAGAAAGGTCATAATACCCTTACTCTGGTAATCCTTTACTACATTGACTACATCTTCTCCATTGTCTGCCTTGCCGAGCACGACAGCCACGCCAGGAATATCGCCAGTTACCAGGGGCACGCCAAGAGAACGAATAATGGGGTCTGGAACAAAGCCAATTCCGCTGTCCTCTGCATAAGGATTCTCACTCTCTACATATTTCAACGCCTCAATAATCTCCGCTCCCACCGCTGTGGCAAGGCCGGCGTTCAAAGCCTCTCCCAAATCCTCTTTGTTGGTGATCAGGCTCTTTAATACGCCAACGCAGGCCGGCAGATCTCCAAGTTTTGTTACCTTTACGCCTGTTGCCGCATAGATAGTTGGCAGGAAGTAAGCCGTATCCGGCATTGCAACTTTCTTGTCCTCTCCATGCTTTGCAATGGCCTCATTGACTGCATTTTCTGTAAGCCCTGCAACAGCATTGGAGCCACCATAAATCAAATCTGTTAATACGCTCATAGTATCTGTCCCTCCTTGGGTTTTATGTTTTTTGATACCTTTATATACTGTAAATTTTATCACTCTTGTATAGGGAAGTCAATATCCCCCCGGAGGGGGTTTTGTGAAAATGTTACGAATATTGTTCCTGTCTATTCTGTGTAGAGGAACCCGGCAGAATTGCAAATCTGTGGTTAACAACCGAGGGCTCCTTTGTTCACTTAGGGTAATATACTTGAAATATGAGACAAAAAGTACTAAAATTATAGGGGTAATTTACATAAGAATGGAGGTTCCTGAATAATGAGGAAAGGAAAGAAAATTATTTCATTTGCTGTTGCTTTTATTCTGTGCTTTGGACTGATCGGCTGTGGACTTACAGAAAATCTGTCCAAAGGCCGTACCAAAGAGCTCTCGGATGAAGAAGTGGTGATCGCTTTGATGGAGGCCTATCAGCAAGGTAATTATGAGGAGCTGAAACCCTATATCAGCGATGACAATCCTCTGCACCTGTTCTTTGGAGGTATGGATGAAGCGGTGGGAGGTGAGATGGCCGCCGCCTACAAGGCCATGCATGAGCACCTGAAGGACAACATTACTTATACTGCGGAAGCCGTGGAGGGAAAGGAAGCCTGGGGCACAGTAAATGTCACTATATCCATGCCGGACTATTCCCAGGCCCTACACAGCGCTATGGTGGATGCTCTGACTGACCAAGTGGAAAATGGAAGCACTGCCTTCTACGATATGCCGAAATGGATGGAAAGCGCTCTGCAGGGTGAGGGCGAGATGTATGAGGAGACTTTTGAACTCCATGTAGGAAATCGTGATGGAAATAATGTTATGGATACCAATACCAACCGCCAGTTTTTCGCTATGCTCTGTGGAGGCTTGAAGCCTTATCTGAATGCTACCATTACCACCTGTACCTTCCCCAATGAGGAAGGAGGCTGGAATATCCTGTCCATGGGTGACGAGATCACAGCCATCATAGACACGGAACTTGTTCCCATGGATGCCGAGTACACTCAGGAAGATCTGGAGGCCACTGTACAGAGTTTTGAGGAATCCATGAATATGATGGATGGAGTGATTGCCAGTGCCACGATCCAGGATCAAAATATTTTGCTTACCATTGGCGTGGACATGGAAAATGCCAGTACCTACGCACTGAGCAATATGGGGCTTATAAGTGACCGCATTACTGCAGGCTCCAATGGTTGGATAAGCCTTGACAGCACCATAAGCGCCTTTACCCGTGAGGGTGGAGAATGTATCACCAAATCATACAAAAATGAGGAGTAAAAACTATTATGAGTGGATTATTAAGAAAAATCAGCCGTCCAGGAATTGTCTTTCTTTTACTGGGGATCCTTTTCCTCAGGGAATGTACTATGGATACCATAACCTCTTTCAAAAGCCCAAAGAATTTTGAAGATGTATTAAACGGCGACGTGACTGCGGGTGATCGGGTGGAGGGCCCCGTCCTCTTTCTTCTTGACGCCTTCGCAACAGAGCAGACGTGGACTGAGAACCGATCCAACAATTCTGTCACACCTAAGAAAAACTCTCACTACTATTATGTTATACCTTATGGCGACGCCTATATGGGACTTACGGTGGGCACTGCTCTCGCCTCCGAAGCGAAGGAGCTGGCAGACCAAACTTACGGCTATCTGGCAGGGGGAGCGAGCCCCTCAGCAGAGCTTGTCATGGATACCCGCATTGTGAAAATGACGGGAGAGCTTAAAGATATGTTCGAGGAAGAACTGAGAGATTATTATGGTTTCACTGACAGCGAGATCAGTCAGATGACGCTTCTAATGGCAGAGCCAAGAAGCTTTACCGCTGTGCGGATAGGCTGTGGCATTGGAGCCGGTCTGCTTCTGCTAGGAATCTTTCTTCTGATACGGCGTTTCCGAAAATTCTCCTGAAAGTCAATTGCTGGCAGGAATAAAAACTATACGTCCATAAACTACAAAGGGAGGGTGCTGTAAAATCATCAAAACAGACGATTGCGCAGCACTCTCTTCTATATTTTCTATCGAAAATTCCCTTGAATTCTTTATGAGAAGCTTATCTTTCCATACTAAATTCTCCCATAATATCAATCTCTATCCCTGACGCATCCACCAGCTTTGAGGAATTCTCTCTCTGTCCATCATCCGTGGAGGGTATCGTCCCCTCTAACTGTCCCTGAATACTTTCCGCCCGCAGCATTACAGTAGTATAAAGCATATTAACTCCTTCTTCATACTCGTCATAAGAATAGACCCCTGTGGGATCCGTTGCTACCAGACCATCTATCTGATTGCGGATTCTCTCATAGGTTTCCTCAAATTTTCCGCCAAAAACGTACTCTTCTGTCAGTTTCTTAAGGTATGCATGGTATCTGGATAAATATTCTTCATTTTCCAGCAATGCGTCAAAAAATCGAGTTCCCTGAAAGGGTGTATCAATGGCATCATTGATCATTTGTGTCGCACTGTTATCCTTTCCCACATTCATTCCACCAAAAGACAGATTGTAATCCCAAGGCAGGATATTCAGCTCTCCGTCGGATTCATACAAATAATAATTATGCGCCATGGCGCCGGACAGACTGTCCAGGTTGACAGAAAAAGTGTGAACTGCCATATATTTTAATATATTCTCTACATCCAAATACTGTTCCAGATCGGTTCCCTTACTGATATGTTCCAGGGCAGTGACAACTCTTCTATGATCGTTCTCATTCGTATCTGTCACCTCTCCTTCCCATATGGTAGTATAGCTGTCAAGGCTGCTATCTGTATAGTTCAGATCCCCTCCTTTTCCACTTATAGAGAATTTCCCATCCCTTCCAGAGGGAGTAAAATTTCCTTTTTCAAAAGGCTTGGGTTCATTTTCCATATCCTTTGGGGGCTCCGGCCTCTGCATAAAAGTAGCTTCTTTAGCCCCTGGACCGCCCCCCATGTCCATACTTTCTGGTTTATAAAGGGCGACATTAACTGTTCCATAATTTCGCAGCAAAAAGCTGTCCTCCACAGCCTCCAGAGCCAAGTATACTCCCCAGTATTCCCCATTTACCGATATTCTGGCATAGTTATACAAAGAGGCATCCGTTTCTAGATATTCATACATGTCATAGACAATTGCTTCTTTCATATTTGTGGAATCAGCATAATTATTATTCAATATCAGCTTGTCTAGACCATAGCAGGTCTGTCCCTCTACATAGTGATCAAATTCCAGTTTCAGGCTAAATCTGTCTGTATCGGGATCCATAGCAATAGCTGACAGGCTTGTATTTCCTTTGGGACGGATTCCAACATTTCTTACTTTCTCTCCATTAATCACTACATCGCAAGAAAAGTATACCTCCTCAGAGGCACGGTTAAGCATCTCCTCCCATTCTTCGTCTTTCATCTGAATATCAATTTCAATCAGCTCGCTGTGATCAAACAGCTCTGTATCGTATTGCATGGATACTGCCGTTCCCCCAACTGCAACTGCCAGCCTCTGTGAAAGCACCATAGCCAGAATACAGATAAGTACTGCTGCCGCCATGAGCAAGCTGATAATTTGCGTTATGTGCTTATTGGTAATCATAAAAATTCCCCGTTATAGCTCACAAGGGTGGCGCCTCTTACTCCTTGAACCTCATTTATTTTATTGACAAAAGAGGTCCCCAGATCTTTCAAGCGAATCTCAGCAGTTAATTCAATCCCTTCTGCATTTACAGTCTTGGATTTTACTACAAATTGTTCTACTGATTTTTTTATCAATTCCAGAGCTGTTTTTTCTGATTTTTCATTGTCGCAGTTTAAAATTAAAATATATGGTTTCTCGCTTTATTGCTGCACGAAAACGTACAATAGAAAGAGCTCCGACCATTCCCAGCGATAACACTACATTGGAAGTCACTGCCATGATAACTAATGTAGTCACAAGAGAGAGCCCCACAAGTGTCATGGCAAAGCTATTCGAATATAGAACTCCGCTGAAAGTCTTCTTATAAACCATAAAAATAAACAGGCCAAGCACCAGTGAGAATATCATACCTATTAAAGTGTCAATGATAGAAAATTCCATCACGCTTTCCAGATAACTCGATCTAAAAATGTCATGAAATGTCATATAGTACCTCCTTATTAAAAGTTCTGTTTCGAATCTTCGCTGTTATTGATTCCTTTTTTCCATTGAGTTTGTTATCCGAATTTTCTGCAAACCTGGTATTTAGAGAAGGCTTGCAGCCGTATCCCATTCATTTGAATAATTTTTCTAATGACGTCTGGAAGAAATGCATCATATTTTATTTCTAATACCATATCCGGCATTCCAAGAGAGACGCGAATATCCTTTACATGATCCTCTAGAAATGTTCTGTGGTACAATGTAGTTCGAATATGAGAATCAAACGTCACTCTTACATTTCCTGCTGAGTAAATATAAGGTTCCCGTATATAGGATACCAGGACTCTGGGGCGTAGCACCTGGGTATGCATTTTTACATATAATTCTTGCACTAAAGAGGAGGGATGGTTTCGCATCCAGTCCAACTCTCCCTGCAGTAATTGTTCACACTCTCTCCTCTTAATTTCAGCATCATATTTGATACAGAGCCCATGATCCTTCATTTTTTTCTCCAGGGTGATAAATGTAAAATCGTCATTATAATACCGGATTCTAAATTTTTCTCGACTGGAAATTCCATCTACTTTTTCACGCAATGCCTGATCTGTATAATTGTCAAAATAGATACTTCGTATAAGATAACATCCATTACAGTTTGTATATGGGTCTGCCTGCATTACAAGCTTTAAGCGGTTTCTCAGTTCCAGATACTGTAAATATGTAATCTCATATTTCAGTTCATGTCGATAACATTCTGTCTGCTTCACTTTTACATCTCCTTTCAACCAAATTATAAAGTTGTAACCTGAAATGTACCTGAAAAGGTTTGTGAAAATTTAACGAATTTTTCCCTTATGATTTTCATACTCAAAAAAGCATTGGCTTAACTGCCAATGCTTTTTCTACATCTTAAATTTAGATTCATCCAGACGAATAAAACGAATCTGCATTTCCTATATAACCCTATTTTATCAAATTGTCACAAACGAATGTTGTTCTTTTCGCTTCAAAATCTTATCTAGAGTCTCCATCAGCTTTTCCACATCGATAGGCTTTGCAATATGCCCATCCATACCACATTCCAGTGCTTGCCGCCTATCTTCCTCAAATGCATTCGCTGTCATGGCCAGAATTGGGATCGATGCCAAATCTTTATTTTCCAGCTTTCTGATCGCCACTGTAGCCTCATAACCATTCATCTCCGGCATTTGAACATCCATCAATACTAACTGATAATAACCTGGTTCTGAATTTTTCAGCATATCAACAGCAATTTGCCCATTCTCTGCTATCTCCAAGGAAAATCCTGCTTCTTCTAAAATTGCAGTGGCGATTTCCCGATTCAGCTCATTGTCCTCTGCCAACAAAATACGCTCTGTGTAGGAAGCTCTCCACGTTTCATTTTCTTTCTCATTTTTCTGACTCTTATTTACAATGGAGTTGAGGCATCCCCGCAGCTCTGACAAGAACAGAGGCTTACTACAGAAGGCCGTAACCCCAGCATCCTTGGCCTCTTCCTCAATATCTGACCAGTCATAAGCTGTGAGTACAATAATTGGAACCTCTTTCCCTGTCTCCTGACGAATCCTGCGAGCTACTTCTACTCCATTCATGTCTGGTAGCAACCAGTCAATAATATAGACGAAATAATGATCGTCCCGCATAATCGCCTGTCTGGTTCTAAGAACAGCCTCTTTTCCTGACAATGTCCACTCTGCCCGCATCCCAATCTGCTGGAGCATCCAGGATACACTGTCACAGGTGTTGAAATCATCATCTACTACCAGGGCTCGAAAACCTTTTAATTCTGGAATCATCTGAGGTTCCTTTTTCCCGGAATGCAGACGGAAGGTGAAGGAAACGACACATTCTGTGCCAACTCCCTGCTTACTCTTTACCTCGATAGAACCATCCATCATATCCACAATATTTTTTGTAATTGCCATTCCAAGCCCAGTCCCCTGGATTCCACTAATAGTAGAGTTACGCTCCCGCTCAAATGGTTCGAATATATGAGACAAAAATTCTTCATCCATGCCTATGCCTGTATCCTTCACATGGAACTCAAAGTTTGCGTATCCTGTGGGCGCACCAGCTTTCTCGATAACCTTCATGCTGACCATACCGCCTGCGCTTGTATATTTTACAGCATTGCTCAGCAAGTTCAGGAGCACCTGATTCAGCCGCAGTCTGTCACAGCAGATCTCCTCGTCCTGAATATCAACTGCATCCATATACAGATCCAACTGCTTTGCGTGAATGTCTGCCTGAATAATATTGCGCAGTCCGTGTAAAATATCTGGCAAATTACAGGGTTCTTCATCCAAGCGAATCTTACCGCTTTCAATACGGCTCATATCAAGCACATCATTAATAAGACTCAACAAATGGTTCCCTGATGTCATAATTTTCTTCAGGTATTCTTCCACTTGCTCTTTTTTATCAATATGAGTTATCGCCAGTGCTGTAAAACCAATGATCGCATTCATTGGTGTACGGATATCGTGAGACATATTTGAGAGGAAGGTAGTTTTAGCCCTGTTAGCACGGTTGGCCTGAGAAAGTGCATCCTCCAACATAGCCTTCTTTTCTCTTTCTTCCCGAGTCTCTTCATCTACACTGCGGAAGCCCAGAACAATCCCATGGCTCTTATCCCACTTTCCTGCACGCACAGCCTTTATCTGAAAATAACGGATATCGCCACAGCAGGTCATCCGGTAATTCATATAGCACATGAGTTTTTCTGATAGCTCTTTTTCCAGCCATTCCCGGGTTCCAGCCTCTTGCATCTGCTCCTTGTCATCTTCATGAACACCTGCTTCTATGTAACGGCTTATACAATCCTCTAGCAACAGTTCTCCAGTAAAAATGTTCTCTAATATATGATTCTTACACTCGTTAATACGCAGAGTTTTACCTATTCCTGTATCTAGATCAAAGTAACAAACTAGATTATATTCAATACCGAGAGCATGAATAAGCTCCATCTGGCGTCTTTCTTCCTCTAAGCGTTTCTGCTCTTCCTTCTTTTTCTGCACAGTGCAGTCTAAGAGAGAACGCTGACAATACAGCTCCCCATCCTTCTCTATAAGCTTAAAGTTACCCATCACATGGATAATATCTCCATTTGGATGCTGTACGCGGTACTCAAGGCTTACATTATCTCCCACATTTTTCAAAGACTGAATCGTTTCTCTCAGCTTTGGCCGATCCTCGTCTAATACAGTCTGTGCAACCATGAAAAAGCCATCTTCTATCATGGCTTCCTCTGAGCTATACCCCAAAATATGGAGAGCTGCCTTGTTGATGCTGATAACCTTAGAGCCATCCATCGTATGGCAGATAACTCCGCAATCCATAGTTGTAAAAAGAGTCTCTAAGGTCTGATTTTTACGAATAATTTCTTCAGCATAAGCACGCTCTTTTGTAATGTCAATTGCCACACCCACAGTACCCATGACGCTTCCGTCCAGATCGTAAAGAGGTGACTTATAGGTAGTCAGAGTCTTAGTCTCTCCGCCTGCCTGAATAATCTCTTCTGATATACAAGTCTCTCTTCGCTCCATGACAATGCGCTCTGACTCAATGCATGCAGGATCATCCTGCTCCACATCCCAAATATAGGCATGGCCACGCCCCTCTACCTGAACTTTCGACTTGTTAACTGTAGAACAAAAACTGTCATTTACCTTCTCATGGATACCGTTTTTGTCTTTATACCAAATGAGATTCGGAGTACTATTGATTGCGGCTTCCAAATACTGGCTCGTCTGCCAACTGTCTTTACGTGCTTTAAGAGACCTCTGCCATCTCAGAAAGTGAAAGCTCATCTCATGGTTGGACATAGGCAAAGTCCACAAGTCTGTAACTTCAGATATCATTTCAGGAAGGTTCTCCATCAGTTCATTCACTTGTCGTTTATCTGCCAGAAGAATCAGATCCACTCCTGATTTTTTGCTGGCAATCAGTGTCCGAGCTGTCTTAAGTGCATCCATATCCTCCAGATTGGCCAAAATCATATCAGCCCGAGCTGTCAGTGGCTTATCAGGTTCCTCACTTTCAAAAAATTCATATGTAAATGATTCAAAGGGCGGTATTTCCCTGATGATCTTATATGGTTCTTGCCGATGACCAATCAAATAAATGCGTGTATGACAATGATACATAATATCCCTCCATGGTCTGTAGCACTTCTAAGTATACGCCTGCACAGATCAACTGATTTTTATCAAAACCCCAGTCTTGCCGCAAAAACAGGGGATCCATCTGTATTGTATTGTACCAATCGGATGGATTTATGTCAATATTTCTAGTGATGGGAATCTATATTGTTTTGTAGAAACTACGCCCTTCTTTATCGTACTTCTAAAATTAGCTTGTACATTCCATACAAAACACTCCAAAATCTACCTGTTCTTTAAAATATCTATATTATCATAGTCAATGCCGCATTTACTTATAGACTTTATCCGATGAGCAGTAACTTTGACATTTTTACTATTTTTACATATATATTCAAGGCAGTCCAAAGTATAAGGTTCATTCGCCTCTAAGCAAATGGCATCCAGCAATTGTTTTCCACTTTCTGTAAAAGCATAAGCTGGTAATTCTATTCTGGGAGTATTACTATTTGTTGGTTCAATCATTCCATAAATTTTATTATTAAAAATAGATGTTGGCTCTACTTCCTCTCCAAAATCAATGTAATAATACAGAGAACGACTCAACATTAAGCCACATTCTTCAAGCTTCATAATACTATCAAATTTTATACCATATTTGTCCCTTGAAAAATGAGCATTTATAATAAATCTATTTTTGTTTTGATACAAAGCAAAAGGTGCTACAAGCCGAAAGCACTCCACTTCCTGTTGAGTCATATTTTTCAATTTTTCTAAAGTTCTATAGGAGTATGTATTAGGTGATTTAATTTCTCCTGCTAAAATGCGCCCCCAGATTTTCTGCAATTCCTTATCACTAACATTTTCGACGGAATTAAAAAACCGAAACATCCAATCCCGATTTACTGGTTCGCTACTTACCTCTGCAACATTCTCTAATTCCTGGTATGCATTATCAGCAACAGCCTCTATATTTTGTTGTTTTGTAATTTCCTGGTAAGCCAGACGGCTTGACGCACGCTTTGTAATTTCTTCAAAATTGCTGGTATCTATAGAAACTCCTGTAGAATTATAAACTATTGGAACATCACTGTTATTTCGTACAGCATCTGAGATCTGCTGAAGCTCATAGGCTTTGGAATCTGCCATTTTTCTTATATGACTAGGTTCATAAGCTTTCCCAATAGCCCCTGATACTGCGTCAATCAGCTTCTCTGCTGGTGATACCAATGCCTGAACAATCTCTGCAACACTCATTGTAGTTCTCCCTTCTCTTTTGTACTTACTATACCCTCTTTTGACAAGGATATGGACGATACAAATATATTTTACCCTTAACCGAGAATTAAAGCAACGCAATATCACAATAAAAAAATCAGAAAATTCCAACTAAACTGTACTTCAATCGAGTAGAGGAGATTTCTCACTGCGGGGCACATGCTATGACAGCTGCTACTTTCCACATATACCTCTCTGCATAAAAAGAGAGATACCCATCACCAGGTATCCCTCTCCTACACATATACTGTATATTATTTTGATTAGATCTCCAGATAGGAGTCTGCATACAGATTATTATTCTTAATAATATCGCAGGACTTAATGGTCTCCATCAGACGCAGATCGTTCGGATTTACGATAGCAGATGTCAAGCCATTCATCATAGCCATAGCAACCATTGCAGAGTCCATAATCGGACGAATGTGCTTCGGCATACCGTTAGAGTTGTTGGACAGTCCGCCTGTGCTCTGCATACCCATATCAGAGATCATCTTAATAAACTCCAGAACCTGCATCTGCTTATCCTGCATGCCTTTGATAACCAGGAACAGCGGGTCAAACCACATATCCTCGTCAACTGCCATGCCATGCTCCATGCCACGCTCCATCATAGTCTGCATATACATCATACGCTCGTCATTGTCTTTGGCGATTCCCTCGCCATTACACAGAGCAATAACAATAGCGTCATTTGCTGCTGCCAGATCGATATACTCGATTCTTCCTGCAGCATCTGCGGAGTTAACGATGGGTTTTCCTTTGGAGCGGTTATAAACGGAGATACCAGCCTCAATAGCGGCTACATTGGAGGTATCCAGTGCCAAAGGTACATTGTCAAAATGACTCTGTAAAAGCTCTACAGCCCATTTCATCAGCTCTGCTCCATCATTTTCAGCAGGTCCGATATTTACATCCAGGTAAGTAGCTCCTGCATCCAGCTGCTGTTTTGCACGCTGAAGGATCGGCTCTGGATCTCTGCTGGTAAATGCACGGTTTACTGCTGGTGCAGTAGTGGAAAGTCTCTCTCCAATAACTACGAATTTTGACATAATTCTTCTCCTTTATTTATAATCTTGATTAAATATCTCCGTTTGCCTGCATGTCCTTTAAGAACTTCACAAGCTGAACTGCCTCGTTGGGAGCCACGATTACTTCCCATCCTGGAAGCTTGGCTTCAATGTCGCCCTTCAGGACAGCTACCTTACCAGGAATAATCAGCTTTCTACTTTTTACCTTCGGCTCAACGTTCTCAATGATGAACTTGGATACAGAAGTGGAAGAAAGCTTGCCTGCTGCCCAGGCAGTCAGTACAGAAAGTCCGCCTGCGTCACTGATAACCAGATTACATGGAACACCAGAGCGCTCCAGCTCGCCAGATACTACAAAGTAGGTCAGAGCAAAGTCTACTGTGGTCAGGCATACAGAATTTTCGTCTGCTCCATTCAGTGCGTAGATGCCTGGTTCTACCTTCATAGGCTTCTGAGGATCGGTAAATACATTCTGTCTTAAGCCATACAGAGGAAGTGCCTGTGCATAGCTCATGCTTTCCATTACAATAATGGAACCATATTTTACAGTGAACAGAGATGCCAATGCTGCCTGCATTGCCTGATCTCCAGGCGCCAGTGCTGCCACATTTACAATAGATGGATATCCGAATGTACGATCTGTATTCTTCAAAGCTGCACGACGAATCTGAACTGTGGTTGCAAATGCATCTTTCACAGAAGCAGTTCCCACATTCAATACCAGATTTTTGTTGCCCAATTTCTCAAGAGCTGCAACTGTATCGTAGAGCTCATTAATATCTGCTCCGCGAACTCCCAGAACTACTCCAGCCTCTGTGGCCAGCTTGCTCATTGCCTCATAATTGGTAGCGTCTGCTCCATCCAGGATTGGCTTTGTATCTTTGCATACATCCAGAGCTGCCTTAGCAACCTCTACGTTTGTACATCCAAGTACTAAAACCTTTCCAGTAGCAGCTGCCACCTTTACAAACTCTGCATAACCTGCTGCGTCGCATTCTCCACAGTAGTCCAGATAAAGCATCTCTACATGCATCCGCTCGCCGATACGGTCATAATCTACTGCCTTTGCAGCCTCAAATTTTGCATCCATCTCTGATTCGCAGCAGGATACAGAAACAGCATAGCGGGGTTTGCTCACAAAAGTCTTTTCATGACGGAACAGTACAGTCTCGCCACCCAGTGTATACTCTTCATCTCCAGTGCCTACTTTAATGGTCTTCATTGGCGGTGCAGTTGCCTCAGAAAGGGTTGCCAGAGCGTCCTCAGACATATGGGGACACTTGCTGATATCTACTGCGCCCTGAGCTACCTTCATAGAAAATGCCATACAGGTAGGGCTTCCGCACTCCTTACAGTTTGTTTTTGGTGTTAATTTAAAAATATCTAAGCCTTTTAATGCCATGGTAATTTATCCTCCTTCCCTCGATTTAAACCAGTTCTTTGATTAATTTTGAAATAGTTGCAACCGATGTTGGATGTTTCAAAATTACCGCATTGGATCCAGATGCCAATACTGCTGCAGCCGTTTCTACTTCCATGTCAATTCCACGCACTTCCTGGTCTCCCCACTCTGGCATATCTGCCTCGGAAGCCATTGCCTCTTTTACACTCCATGCCTCTTCTGCAACGGGAGTGATGATTGGCATCTGAAGCTGTGCATCATTCTGGGACAGAGCCGCAGATTTAATACGATCCATGGTGGATACTACGTACTCAAAACCATAACCGGCTGCTGCAGAGCCTACATTCATCACAACATTGCCCTGATCTACGCCTAACTGTCCGATAAGTACATTGAGCTGCTTTGCAAGGTTGATATCTACTGCAGACTCAGCACCTACCTTCTGGTTATAAGCCAGTCCGGCTGCTGCTGCAACGCCCTTATAGTTTTCTTCTCTTGCTGATAAAATAAGTACATTCTTGCCCTGAAGTGCTTCTGCAACTTTTGCAAACAGTTCCGCATCTTTCTCTACATGCTTGCAGCCCTCAATTACAAGGGGTTTTGTAACAGCATCGCCAACTTCTTTTGCAATAGCTACACAGTCTTCTACAGACTTATTCTCGCCGTTGGGATCTGCGCCCTCAAAGCGAAGAACAACGAAGTCTGCACCTGGCATCTCTTCCGCCTTCTTTGCAATCTCTGCAAAGCTTGTAGCACCAGCATAATAGTCCTTGATCCCTGCAACTTCATTTTCCAGACCCATGTCTGTGATCATAACTCCTACCTTGGGTGCGTTCTCGATTGGCGCATCAAATGTGTAGAATGGCAGTACATTTTCTCCACCAAGCTTCACTGCCTTGTCACCAGTACCAATCTCTACAGTACGGATAGCAGCGTTAAACTTTCCTGATTTTCCATTAAACGGCATTTCTTAGTTACCTCCTTTATCTTTTACACGGTTTTAAGCATAGGACTTTTTACTCCTATGCTTAAAACCAAAATACTAATTAATATTATACTACATCATGGGATCCATGCCAAGTGCCGGATGTCCTTTTTCTTCCAAAAATGCCAGTAAAGTCTCTGGATCTTCTGCGATGCTCTCGTCGCCTACCATGTCGGTAAAGTTCTCAATGCCATACAGCTCTTTAGCTGTCTCATTCAGACGCTCTGCCACAGTCTCCTTCAGCTCCTTGGGCATCCAAACAATACGCTCAATTCCGCCCTCAGCCTTCATAAACTTCTTAGAAGCAATAAAGTGCTTTCCATGTCCCATAAAGCCTGGAGTCTGCACGCCGCCGCCTGTCATAGAAGCCAGCTCTGGGAAGGTCATTCCAAGAGGTGTCATACCTGCATATTCACGGTTGGCAATAATAACACCGTTGGAGAAGGGCTCAATACCACAGATACACTCAAAGCAACCACAGGAGGTCATGGGGTTCTCCATAATGGAGTAGAGAGAAACTTCTTCCAGTGCTCCCTGTGAGTACAGTTTCACAGCCTCATTTACGTCCTCATACTCACCGATTCTTTCATCGATGACACGCTCTTTGGTGATTACCTGGCAGGGGCCCTGAGGATCCAGCTCATTTGTAGCTTTTGCATCCAGCCATGATACAGCACCACACAGACCGAGACGTTCCGGTGTCACCACGCAGACATGGGATGGAGAGAAAGCCTGGCAGAGAATACAGCTATAGTAAACGTCTACTGACTCATCTGTCAAAGTGCGGAGGCGGTCATCACGTTTGTCAAAGGACGGGATTGCCAGATTGTGACGAAGATCCGTACATTTCTCTGGATCTGTAATTACTTTCACCTGACACTTGTCAACTACCGCATCAAATTCATTCTTAATCTTTGCGTAAAGAACCTCACCGATATGCTTTGCACGGAAGCCTGCCTCAAAAGCAGCCTTGCCCACACGCACACGAATCATGTCACGCTGGCCTGTATGCATCACGCCTTCGATACAGTTCAGATAGCTGTGGAATTTACGCTCAAATACTGGCTCAAAGTCAGACTGCATATTCTTTCCGGCAACTTCCACAATATAACCAATGCTGTGCTTGGTACCCACTTCGAATTCGTCCAAATCTGGTCCAATTACTTCGATCTTGTGATCTTCCACCTCGGAAGCTTCTCTGGTCTGTACCAGCTCGAAGCAGTCCACACGGGAGCCGTCAAACTCTACCTGCATATCGCCACGACGAATAATCTCGCCCTCAAATGCAGATGCAAATGCAACTGGAATATCAATATTGGTAACTTTGATCTTAACATCTCTTGCCTCAATAGAGGTAGGATTGAACTTCTCTGTGTCTCCCTGAAGGATCAGACTCTTGGGAACATTCATGCCTTTTAAGCTTTCCAGATCGTTGGAAATAACCGGGAATCCAAAAGCAATAGCGCCAGCGCCACAACCTACTGTCAAATCATCAACAGGAGCAAAGGCATTGACAAATGCAAATACACGTTCAAAGGTATACTTCATCAGATTTGGCAGGTCGCCTGGTGTGATGTTACCAAAAATCAGAGCTGCACGAAGGGCAATAGACACAACGTGAGCTGCAGATGTAATGTCTTTACCCATCAAAGTAACACGAACATTAAATCCAGTATTGTATCCAGCCTCAATCAGCTGATCGCAGATATCGCCCACGCAGGTTACAAAGTTACCCTGTGCCTGATAGCTTTTTACTAATGACACTGCCTCTTCCACAGAAGGAGCTGCATTAATCAGAACAGGAACACCTGGAATATCGCCTGTTACCAGGGGAACACCAAGCTCACGGATCATAGCGTCTGTGAAATGTCCCACATATGGCTCCTCGTAAGGCTGCGCTCCGTCCATATACTTCATAGCTTCAATAATCTCTGCTGCCAGAGCCGTTGCAATACCAGACTGGAATACATTATGTAAACGTTCCTTTCTGGTCATCATCTCCTTAATTCTTCCTTCCAGAGCCGCCTTTACTTCACCCAGATTTGTCAATTTCTCACCTGTTACTGCATAGTAACAGGGCAGGGAGTATGCGGTGCTTGGCAGGGATACTGCCGCATCAGCGCCGTATTTCTCCAGTGCATCGGCCACAGATTTCTCAGCCCATGCATACATTTCATTTGAACCGCTGAATACTCTATCAAATAATGTCACGGTATAAACCTCCTATTTTTTATTAGCTACAAGCAGTGCGTGGCAGAAAATTTGAGAACTGAATGGGGTGCTTGCGCACTGCGGAAACTTTTAGTTTTCTAATATTTCTTTGATTGCACGAATCTCTTCTGTCGCTTCACGGCTGATGTCATAAGGGGATCTTCCCTGCCGGTCAGCGTCAATCACATCTGTATTATAATGGATAAAGCCAAGCAAATCCTCAGAGGGAATCTTTGTGCGGACAAATTCCTCGTCCTCCGGCCCGCGCACCTTATTGGCTACCACGCGCACACGTTTCACACCCAGATCTACAGCCAGACGTTTCACATTCTTGTAGGTCTGCACGCTTCTTGCTCCCGGTTCAATAACTACCACGAACTGATCCACACCCTCGCAGGTTCCCCTGCCTAGGTGTTCCAGGCCTGCCTCCATATCCATGATGACCACATCCTTGCTCCGAAGGCTCAGATAGTTTAAAATCCGTTTTAACATCACGTGTTCCGGGCAGACACAGCCGCCTCCGCCTGTTTCCACAGTACCAAGAGTCAAAAGCTTCACGCCATTGTGCGTCTTACTGTACGTATCTGGAATATCATCCACTTTGGGATTGAGCGTGTAAAAAGTATTATCGGCCCCTGCGCCGGTCCGCTCTTCAATCAACTTGCGCATCTTGGAAATGGGAATGATGGAATCCAGGATCTCCTCTGGAAATCCCAGGGCCAACCCCAAATTTGCATCTGGATCCACATCTGCTGCCAACACGGTTCTGCCTTCCTCCACGTAGAGTCTTGCAAGCGTTGCCGCAAACGTTGTCTTACCCACTCCACCTTTACCGGTAATCGCAATTTTCATCTGTTATACACTCCTTTAGGACGCTCTATCCATTTCTAGCTATTATTGACAGTCTGGTTAACTGTTTCATTAGATTCCCAGAGCTGTTCTCTTTTCTTCGATTCGGTCAATCATAGCGTCAACCAATTTGTCGATATCCTTCTCTACTGTGTAGGAAGCCTCTACCCAATCCTTAATGCCATGTTTCAAAAGGTTATCAACCTCTGTAGAGCCGCATACATAAGGATCTACACCCAGGAAAGTGTCAATACCTGTTGCTACTACATAGTTGCCGATTGATACAGCTTTCTCAGACATCCACTCAGGAGCACAGCCCACAACAGGAACCTGAGAAATGTTCCATCCAGAATCCTTGGCAATATCGGCTGCCAGAATCATCATACGGCTAATGTCCACGCAGGAACCCATATGTAATACAGGAGGAATATTGGCCAGCTCACATACTCTCTTTAAGCCTGCGCCGCAAAGCTCCTTGGCCTCTTTGTTCATCAGACCAGCTTTGGCAGCCGCCTGTGCAGAACATCCTGATGCAATGATGATGATATCATTGGCAATCAGCTTCTTCATCAATTCAATATGTGCAACATCTGGACGAATCTTCGGATTGTTGCAGCCTACCATGGCAACAGCGCCACGGAGTACACCAGACTTCACACACTCTACCAGTGGCATTGTAGTTCCAGTCTCATCTACATAAGAGTTTGTAACTGTATCCAGTGTCTTCTTGATAGCTTCTACGGAGTATCCAACTGTTGCTTTCTGTTTCATATCAGGAATATAAACCAGCTCAGGCTTACGATTCTTGAAGTTGTCAATGGCCATCTTTACGATTGCCTTTGCATTCTCGCCTGCAGTCTCTGCTGTGAAATGCATAAACTCGGAATCTGGCATCTGTGCAATTTTGGATGTGGTAACAAACTTTGTATGGAAGCACTTGCTCAATGGTCCCAAAGCAGGGAAGATACACTGAACATCCACAACAATAGCTTCACAAGCGCCTGTCAACACCACATTCTCCTGCTGCAGGAAGTTACCAGCCATAGGAATTCCACGGCGCATTGCAACTTCATTGGAGGTACAGCAGACACCAGAAATAGTAATGCCCTTTGCTCCTACGCTCTTAGCATATGCGATCATTTCAGGATCATCTGCATACTCACAGATCATCTCAGAGAGTGATGGATCATGTCCATGAACTACAATATTTACATTTTCAGCTACCATAACGCCCAGGTTCGCTTCTGTGTCGATGGGCTTTGGTGTTCCAAAAAGTACATCTGAGAATTCAGTACCCATCATGGATCCACCCCATCCATCACAAAGACCCGTACGCAAAGACTGACGAATCAGCGCTTCAGGCTTGGAGGAACATCCCATATGCGTCATATGTAAAGAACTTGCAACTTCACGGTCAATTGCGCGGGGAGCAATTTCCTCTCTCTGCCAAATCTCTTGTGTATGCTGCGGTGCTCTCTTTAAGAATCTCTGATTGCCAAAGGGTTTACCATACTCCATAAGGCCCTCAACTGCCACCTCGTGTGCCAGATCATAAATATCCTTGCCCTCTGTCTCAATGCCCCATTCCTTGGCAATACGGATGAGCTTCTCTGGATCTTTCACCTTGTAATTTCCATCTGGTGCTGTACAGTGCAAAGTGTGGCAGATCTCACGGCCATGATCAGAGTGTGTAGCAGCTCCGCCTGCCGTGAACTTCAGATAGTTACGTCCTACGATACCGTGTACATCACATCCACAGATACCTCTCGGCGCCTTTGGAGTAATGCGGCAGGGTCCCATAGAACAGATACGGCAGCAGACACCCTGCTCACCGAACTTACAGTGTGGGGTCTGGTTCTTTACACGAAGCTGCCATGCGTCAGCGCCTACCTTCGCCCCTGTCTCCAACAGTCTGGCTGTTGCGGCTTCAAATTCTTCCACCGTTGTCAATTTAAAGTCTCCCATTATAAACCTCCTAAAAATTTTATGATAAATCAATTTTATCAATCACTTCATACAGTGCCTTGCGTACCGGTGAGTCCTCCGGCAACTTAATTGTCGGCACCCCATCGCAGTCAAATTCAAACACTTGCTCATCCTGAGGCACAACTCCCAGCAAATTCAAACCTTGCTTTTCAATCTCTTCCCTGGTTCCTTCATTCAGTACGCCGCCCGGAGCACGATTGATAATCAGTCCGACACTCTTAGGCTTCAGTCCACATTCTGGAATCAGCTTCGCAATGCGCCCCACTGCCTGAACGCCTCTTCTGGAACAGTCGCTAACCAGAATAATCGTATCCACCTTTGGCAAAATACCCCGGCTAATATGTTCCATACCAGCCTCATTATCTACCACTACATACTTGTAGCTTTGAGCATACTTGGAAATCTGAGCTGTCAACAGCCCATTGACAAAACAGTAACACCCCTTGCCCTGGGTATGCCCCATCACAAGAAGATCGTAGTCGTCCTCCTCCACTAAGGCAGAGCTAAACTTCATCTCTGCATAATCCTGTTTGGACATACCCAGTGGAATGGGATTGGAATTGGAAATCTCTGCCTGGGCAATTTCTTCACGAATCTCCCCTAACGTTGTCTCCACTTCCACGCCAAGTACTTCGTTCAAGTTGGAATTTGCATCCGCATCTACAGCCAGCACCGGGCCATTTTTCTTTTGACACAAGTATTCAATCAAAAGACCTGTGAGCGTGGTCTTACCCACGCCTCCCTTACCAGCTACTGCAATTGTATGTGCCATGTGTCATCTCTCCTAAAATTAATCAATCATGTCTTAGTCTAAACAAGTGTATGGAGCCCGCATCCTTCAATAATCTCAGAAACTGCCTCTGACTTATTCAAAGCATACAGATGGATTCCGTGAACCCCAAGAGCCCGATACTTGTCAATCTGCTTAATTGTATATTCAATTCCCGCTTTCCTAAAGTCCGCCTTCTTCTGCTCCAATGCATCATCAAAGGGCTCTTTGTCAAAAGGATTTGGGAAAATCCAGTATTTAGAAATCAGACGGGAAAGTTCTCTCTCCATTACACAGCCATTTCGGGAAAGGGCCATGTTGATGGTAGCTGCCTGATCAAGAATCGGCATAATGCCCACATCGATTGGCATGGTAATACCTGCTTTATGAATCTTGTCCAGCCAGCGGTCAAACTGTTCCATATCCCAGCAAAGCTGTGTCATGATATAGTCTGCTCCGTTATCCTGCTTCTGCTTTAGAACTGCAATATCAGAATCCAGGCTGCGGCAGGCGATATGGCCTTCAGGAGAGCCTGCAACTGCAATCTCAAACTGATCGCCAAACTCCTTACGGATAAAAGCAACCAGGTCTGTAGCATAATCAAAGTCTCCACATGTAGTAGTTTCGCCTCTGGGAATGTCACCGCGAAGGGCCAATATATGATCCACACCCTCGTCCAGATACTGCTGAAGCTGATCCTTGATTCCTTCTCTGGTATTCTTAATCAAAGTAAAATGTGTTACCGGTATGGTTCCTGCCTGCTTCACCATCTGGAGAACTTCTCTGTTCTTCCCCACGTTGGTTCCGCCTGCACCATATGTACAGGAAATATACTCCGGCTTAAACTTACACAGTTCCTCCAACACCTTGGGCAGTTTTTCCATCCCCACATCTGTCTTGGGGGGAAACACCTCAAAAGATAGCGTCTCATGCTGCCTCATTACCTCTGCCAACCTTACCATTTTTAACCAACCTCCATCTCATAATATTTTCAATCTCATGTCTGACCATAAATCATCGTCATAACATCAAAATTGTTCTCTCTAAGTTCTCTCTCTAAGTTTTCTCTCTCAATTGTTAGGCTTTTGTTTTCAAGCAGAAGGACAATCCAGCTTTACTACTGAACCAGTCAAATCCACAAAGGATATGGATCCCTCAATGACAGTCTCAGCTCCCATTATATCAACCAGCCGGACACTATGACCCTCTACATAAATTTTGCTGACATTTTTCAAAACAACTTCTTCTGTATCCTCTGTTGTCTTATAAACAGTCGCCAAACACATAGTATTCTGCCTCCTTTTCCAGTCATACCAAGCTATTCTCTGTTACCCAAATATATACCAGGGACCGCCTGTAACCTCTCTTATTTTACAAGAGACAAAGCAACGCTCAGGTATAAGTTTCCCTTATCAAAGTTCTCTACAGCCTTTTCAATCTGCATGGCAGCTTCATCCTTTCCTGCCGCCCGTATCTGTTTTGCCACTTCCAAAAGCTCTGCTGCATGATGCTTATTATGTTCTAGCATGTAGGCAAGAATTGCTTCCTGCTCGTTGGCCGGTCTATCCTGCTGTTGGCATCCACCACAGCCCTCACAGCTTCCATGACTATGACTATGCTCATGGTGCTCATGAGTGTGAGTATGCACATTCTCATGACCTGGCTCATGGTTGTGCTCGTGTGTATGTGTATATTCATGGGTGTGCTCATGGTTGTGGCCATGTGCATGTTCTCCTTCTACGATATGCATCCTACTCTCTCCTTTACTCTATTCATAATACTGTTAATTTCCTGACAAACTTGTTTTTATTATACCCCACACAGGGGATTTTATCAAGTTCATTTTCTTCCTTTTCCCTGATAGAATTGCTTTTTTTTTCGTACATTCTTACCCTCAGTGTGCAAAGGGACACACGGTTCTGCACCACAGATTTGCGATTCTGCTACGTTACTGTCGCTCGGCGTACGTCCAGGGTACCCTCAGTGTACAAAGGAGAATTACTGCTGATTGACTTTCATCCAAAACTCTAGTACCATAAGCACAGCTTCATATTTACCCTTAACAGACAATTCTAGGTATCACAATCTTTATGGAGGACTCAAAATTGAAACTTGCTATCACTGGTCATACAAAGCTGACTGCCCTTTTAGGCAGTCCTGTAGCTCACAGCATTTCTCCCGCTATGCACAATGAAGCATTTGAGCAGCTAGGTTTGAATTATGCCTACCTGGCATTTGATGTGACAGAGGAGACTTTTCTAAAAGCAGTGGATGGTCTGACAGCCATGGGCGTCGCAGGCTGGAATTGTACTATGCCTTTAAAACGGTTCATGTTTCAGAGGGTGGACCAGCTCTCCGACATGGCCCTTCTAACTGGAGCTGTAAATACAGTCGTCAATCAAAACGGAGTTCTCTACGGGGACAACACAGACGGATATGGCTTTATGCAGGCTATGGCTGACGCCGGTTTTCATGCTTTTGGCAAAAAGCTTACCATCCTGGGTTCCGGCGGAGCTGCTGCCGCTATCATCGCCCAGGCATCCCTGGACGGGGTAGAGGCTATTGATATCTTTTCCCGTTCTTCCAGCGCCTCCACACAATTGATTGCACAGGAAGCAGAGTTAATACGCCTCAAAACCTCCTGTAGGCTTACCATGTATGATTTAGGAGATCAGTCACGTCTCAAACAAAGCCTGGAGGAAAGCTACTGTCTTATCAATGCTTCCTCTGTAGGTATGTCTCCCAGGGAAAATGCTTCCCTGATTACCGATCTTTCTATGTTTCCTCGAGGCTTAATCGTAGGAGACGTTATCTACAATCCCAGGGAAACCCTTCTGCTCAAGCTTGCCCAGGAAGCTGGTTGTCCCACCTTTAATGGACTCTATATGCTGCTCCATCAGGGGGCAAAGGCCTTTGAACTGTGGACTGGACAAAAGATGCCTGTAGAACATATTCGGGAAAAATATTTTCAGTAGTTATTCTGTTTTACTCTCCGCCAGCAGATAATCGTATACTACTTTGTCCGCTGAAGGTAATCATAGCGGATTATGAAGGTTTGATCCAGTCACAAGATATGGAAAATCCCTTTTACCTGCCAAATACAGGAAAAAGGGATTTTTTCATGGAATTTACATGAGATCTGGATTATTGCGCATATTCTTATATTCTGCCACAGAGCGGTCAAAACCTTTGATATGGTAATATAACCACTGGGTCACATTTTTATTCACCTGCTCCACAAACTCGTCAGTAGGCCCTTCCTGATCCTCCAGCATTTCAAACAGATCTTTTACCACCTGGCGCAGCTCTTCATGCTTTTCTTTATGCTCCTTAATGCCTGGGTAACTTATCTCTTCCTGAAGCTTCTCCTCTGCTGAAAAATGAAAATCTGTGTAATCAGCCAGATAATTCAGCGTCTTTAAAGCAGCCATTTTTCCATCCCGCTTCTCACAGACCTCCAAGAGACCATTGATCCGCTCGATCAGCTCTTTATGCTGGGAGTCGATCAGCTCATCTCCTGTCACTAAATTCTCGTCAAACTCTGCATAAACCATTGTTTTTTCCTCCTATTTTTAAGTTCCGCTACGGCCCTTTCAGCGCACGGGATCTAGAACTAATTTACAGCCACTGAAACATGTGTCTGTAAATTGTTCTGTGCACTGTTTGGGCCTTCGCTGTTTTAAGTTCCGCTACGGCCCTTTCAGCGCACGGGATCTAGAACAAATTTGTATTTGTCACTCAGATAATACATGCTCCAGAGTGGTTAAGATCTGTTCCCGCTCGAAGGGCTTATAAATAAACGCTTTCGCGCCAATAGCTTTCGCTTCATTGATGGTATCATCATAGGCCAGAGAGGACAGCATTACAATCTTTGCGTTTGGGTGATCTTCTATAATTTCTCTGGCTGCTTCCAGGCCGTCAATGCCAGGCATCACAATATCCATCATTACCAAATCTGGAGCAATCTCTCCATACTGGGCAACAGCCGTCTCTCCATCTTGGCAGTATGCAACGACTTCATAGTCCGTTCCTTCCAATACTTTTTTAATCTGTAATTGAAGCATTCGCGAGTCGTCCACTACCATGATATTTTTTCCCATCATATATCTCCTCATTTCAATTAAAGTTTATCTCCATAGAAATTATGGAGGTTAATTTAGAATTCTTTATCACTCTTGCCTTAAGTCCTTTCACATAACCTACACAGGCATGTGGTAAGTTAATTGCGCGTCTTCATTCTGATCGCTAAAATAATGGAGCACAAATTGATTTTTATGATTCTCTGGTTCATATCGTCCGCGATAAAAACTAGGTATACGAAAACGGGACGCTATCTTTGTCGCCTGAAACAATTTGGATGCTATATTCCCACAGAGCACATTAAAATATTCCTTGCTAAAATCTTCTATATCCTGGGAAGAAACTTCTTCTTCCTCCATGATATTTTGAGTTAATCTGATAAATAAAGAGGTCTCTACACAAAGAGATAAGCTGAAATGAAACCCTCTCTCAAAAACAGTATACACTGTACAGAGATCCTTCCCAGAAGAAACTTCACCTTCATATAATCGTATCCCAGCTACCTTTTCCGTCACTTCCTTTGTAATATGATCAAACAATTCTATCAATTTTTCTTGAGACATAACAGTCTCCACAGTAACATCCCCTTTCAAACTAAACATTACATCAGACAAATCTCGTCTCTTATCAGCATTGCTGTACAATGCCTGGCTTCATTATCCAAACGTAGGGTGACACCACTGATGGTTATTTCTGTCTCTGGATAAGCAAGACTGCACACCAATCGCTGTCCCTCTTGTTCTTGCAAATCTTCTTTTCTTTCTTTTAAGTAGTTTCCAAACTGCTCCAATTTATTTTTATCCACAGCCAATTTCATCCGCATCATAGGTACTTTTTTGAGTTTTGCAGGACTGTCTGGCTGGCGCAACAACTTTTCATATTCTTCTTTCAGTTTTTCGATTTCCCGGGCCAGACATTCATACTCAAAAGTTTCTCCCGGCAATCCTCCAAGTTTGATGATTGTAAGATGCTCTGATTTGGAACCCACGGTATTCGCTCGCACCTCACAGGCAGCCCGAGTAACTCCCCCTATAATAATTCCACGACCGGAGCAGGCCTGAACCACACCGTCGCTGTACACATCGCAGTTAATAATACAGTCTGATTCCAAATGCTCCTTGACACAGACAACACTGCTCTCCAAATACTTTGCATAAAGGCCCCGGCCAGCCCGGATAATAGCTTCATTATCTCCTTTTACGCCCTTTTTTACAATGAGATCCCCACCAGCCTCTACATTGGAAGCTTCCAGCACTCCATCCACAGTGATATTCCCTGTGGCTTTGACTTGAAAACCACTGCATATATTTCCTTTGATATGCACATCACCCAGAAAATTAATATTTCCAGTGGAATAGTCCACATTTCCACCCACATTCAGCACTGGCTTCACCTGGAAATTCTGTCCGCTGAATTCCACATTGCCTGATTGAGTCGCTATCAATCTGCTGCCATCTTCAGACACTTCCGTATTCCGGCCTTGGGGAACCCTGGCTTCTTTTCCATTTTTGGCAGAAATTTCCTGGTTAGTCACAGTCCTGCCATCTATACCGGCAGCAGGAGGAAGAATCTGACAAATCACATCCCCTTCATTTACATTATGGACAAAATTCAGCTCAGCATAATTTACATTTCCAAATCCATCTACACTAGCTTCCATCTCCCTATTTCTAGGAAACATATCAATTATCTGTCCGTCTTTTCCGTCCACAGGCCGTTTTCCCTGGGCAGCTAGAAACAACCGAAAATACCTCTCTGTATTTTCACAAAGACTTTCAAGTAAAGTCTCCTCTATGCCAAACTCTACATGCTTTTCTTTTAGAGCCTGATTCAATATATTACGATTAATGTCTCTCCCTTTTCCCATGGGAGGATAGATAAACAGCCATGCAGCCATCTTATCACCTGTAAGGAATACCTGCACCTGAGCATCGAGATCTGGAAGATACTCCTCCTTGTTCTCCAGGACTATTTTGGAATCATTTTCCTCCGGCAAGGACTCTTCCTGCTTCTTTGCTTCCTCTAATTCCTTCTCTTGCTCTCTGGCCGCCTTGACCTTTTCCTGTTCATTCTTAATAAAAGAAAGTCGCTCATCGGCTGTGGAAGTCACAAGCTGCTTTAAGCGTCCCAGCTCACGCTCCAGCTGATTTTCAGGCAAAATCTCCCTCTCTTCTGCTGAGCCTTCCAGCCGAAGCACAGGAACCGGAAGCCATCCAGCCTGGTCACACCGCAATCTCCACAATTCATTTATGGCATGTTCAGGAGAAAGCTCCAAGCAGAGAGGATCGGGCAATGAAAGAGAAGCCTCCGCATCCTGTTCTTCTTTGGAGAGGCCTTCATCCTCAAATTTATCCTCAGTTTTATTCTCAGTTTCTTCTATATTAGACCGAAACAGACGAGATAGTATCGATTTTTTTATTGCCATAGCTTCTAAGCCCTCCTAAGATTCTGCCTAAGCTCCCGGATCCTATTTTCTGTAACAAAGAAGTTATTATCTATGGAAATAATTATAGCAAGCCCCCCATTCTCTGTCAAGTGTCGCCCTCCCTGGCCAGCCACAAGAAAACCAACGTAAAACCGCAAAAATATATCTTTTCCTTAGACATCTCCTTGTAAAGAGAGAGGACTGTGGATCGCTAGAAAAGAAAACCTTTATTTCCGTGAAAAATCCAAAAAACTTCTGGACTAATTCTAGAAATTATGAGAAAATGTCTTTAAATATGACATTTCCTAGACTTAAGTCTTTGATTGTCATTAAGATTTTAACTTAACTTGAAAGGAGTTTTAAAATGATTTATTCACATGAAGTTGAGAAAATGTGTCCGGTAGCACAGGGCGTAAATCATGGCGCTGCTCCCATCCCGGAAGAAGCAAAGTGGGTACAGGCAAAAGAAATCAAAGATATTTCCGGCCTCACACATGGTGTTGGCTGGTGTGCTCCCCAGCAGGGCGCCTGCAAACTGACTTTAAATGTTAAGGAAGGTATCATTCAGGAAGCTCTGGTAGAAACCCTGGGATGCTCTGGAATGACCCACTCCGCAGCAATGGCTTCTGAGATTCTTCCTGGAAGAACGCTTCTGGAAGCACTGAACACAGATCTTGTCTGTGATGCAATCAATACAGCCATGAGAGAGCTGTTCTTACAGATCGTTTATGGACGTACCCAATCAGCATTTTCTGAGGATGGACTTCCCATTGGTGCAGGACTTGAGGATCTTGGCAAAGGTCTTAGAAGTCAGGTTGGAACTATGTATGGAACCCTGAAAAAGGGACCTCGTTACCTGGAGATGGCAGAGGGCTATGTGACTGGTATCGCCCTGGATGCAGAGGATCAGATCATCGGTTATAAGTTTGTGAATTTAGGCAAGATGACAGACTTTATCAAAAAGGGCGACGATGCCAACACAGCTTGGGAAAAAGCACAGGGACAGTATGGACGTGTGGATGACGCAGTAAAGATCATCGACCCAAGACAGGAATAATCGAGGAGGTAGACAAAGATGGCATTATTTGAATCTTATGAAAGACGTATTGATAAAATCACTGAGGTATTAAAAAGCTATGGCATCGCTTCTCTGGAAGAGGCGGAAAAGATCACAAAAGATGCCGGGCTGGACGTATACAATCAGGTCAAGGGAATTCAGCCTATTTGCTTTGAAAACGCATGCTGGGCTTACACCGTAGGCGCTGCTATCGCAATCAAGAAGGACTGCCGCAAAGCAGCAGACGCAGCAGCAGCAATCGGTGAGGGACTGCAATCTTTCTGTATCCCAGGATCAGTAGCTGATACACGGAAAGTAGGTTTGGGACACGGAAATCTGGGCAAAATGCTTCTGGAGGAAGAGACAGAGTGCTTCGCATTTTTGGCAGGCCACGAATCCTTCGCAGCAGCAGAGGGCGCCATCGGTATCGCAGAGAAAGCCAATAAAGTTCGCCAGAAACCTCTTCGTGTCATCCTGAACGGTCTTGGAAAGGACGCTGCTCAGATTATCGCAAGAATCAATGGATTTACATATGTAGAAACTGATTACGATCCTTACACCAATGAAGTGAAGGAAGTATTCCGCAAAGCTTACTCGGAAGGTCTTCGGGCAAAAGTAAACTGCTATGGCGCCAACAGCGTTCCAGAGGGTGTAGCAATCATGTGGAAGGAAAATGTGGACGTATCCATCACTGGCAATTCCACCAACCCCACTCGTTTCCAGCATCCAGTAGCGGGTACCTACAAGAAGGAAAGACTGGAAGCAGGAAAGAAATACTTCTCAGTTGCATCCGGCGGCGGCACAGGCCGTACCCTTCACCCAGACAACATGGCGGCAGGACCAGCTTCCTATGGTATGACAGATACTCTGGGACGTATGCACTCTGACGCACAGTTTGCAGGCTCCTCTTCCGTACCGGCTCATGTGGAAATGATGGGTCTTATCGGTGCCGGCAACAACCCCATGGTTGGTATGACTGTGGCTGTGGCTGTATCCATTGAGGAGGCTGCTAAGGCTGGTAAATTTTAATAAAATTTGAGATAAAAATAAGATAGTTCCTAAGAGTGAGTACAATAACGTTATGTGCTCACTCTTTTTTTAACAAATCAAGGCAAGGGATTGAGGCGTACTGGACGTACGCCGATTGACGTTAACGCTGTCAGCCGCCAAAAGACGCAAGGTATAAACCAGATCAAAGAACGAACCATTGGTTTATAAAGGTATTCAAATAAATATTCAAAGTTTGGAGGATATTAAGTTGGTGCATATAAGGAAAGCAAAAGAAACAGACCGTAATAATATAGCTTTATGTATTGCAGAAGGATTTGAAAAGGATTTTTCAATATTATGTAAAGATAACCAAAAAGTGGCAGATGCTATCGCCACGGGATTGAATATGGAAAGATTTTATGTGGCAGATATAAAGGGAAATATTGCGGGAGTGTTGGCAATTTCTGATTGCAATGGCAGAGCTGCAAGAGCAGAGAAAGCATCTTTGAAGAAATATTTTGGGTTCTTTAAAGGAATTATTGGTACTTTCGTTTTGAAAGAAGAATTTGAAAAGCAGCTTGAGTATCCTATTACAACTGGATACATAGAATTTGTAGCAGTACGAAAAAAATACCGCAAACAAGGTATTGCTACAACTATGCTTCAAGAAAGTATGTTGCTTACAAATTATCAAGATTTTGTGCTTGATGTTACTGATATAAATAATAATGCTATTAAATGTTATACGAGTATCGGGTTTGAGGAATTTAAGCGTATTCCAGAAAAACATGGGAAGCAAAAAGGTTTTAATGAGAAGATTTTTATGCGTTATTGTCGCAAATGAAAAACATTTCGATTGATATAGGGAGCAGAAAACAAACGACCGACTATTTGTCTCAAATATTCACGAACAGGGACACGCTCCTGCCACAACTGATGCAAGCTGCTGACTTGGCTGAGGATTGGAATATACGCTTACTTCCTTTGTGCCGCTCTGGAAAAAAGAATTGAAAAATATTAAGCTATTTCACACACATTCCATATTCTCATGTTATACTGACCCACAAAGGAGGTGTGTCAATGGCAACATTACTAATTATTGAAGATGATTATAAGACCAATGAAGCAATTTGCGAATACCTAAAGCCCGCAGGTCATAATGTTATCCCGGCTTATGACGGCGGGGAAGCGTTACAGATATTCCGTGAGAACGGCATCGATCTTGTTGTGCTGGACATTATGCTGCCCCACATCAGCGGCCTATCTATTCTGCATGAGATACGGCGGACAAGCACAACACCCGTTTTGATGCTCACAGCTATTGAGGACGAATATACCCAAGTTAGAAGTTTTGACGGGCAGGCCGACGATTATATGACAAAGCCCTTTTCTATGGTATTGCTGGGGAGGCGGATCACCGCCCTATTGCGGCGGAGCGGGCAGCCCCCGCTACCCCAAACTATAACTTTTGGCGATGTGACTGTTGATTTCTCCGGTTACACTGCCAGCGATAGCACTGGGAAAATCGACATCATGCCCAAGGAAATTGATTTACTCCGGCTGTTGGTGGAACATAAGGGGCTGGTGTTAACCCGTTCACAGATTTTAGACGAGCTGTGGGGTGCTGATTATCCAATCATTGACCGAACTGTAGACACCTACATTAAAAATTTGCGAAAAAAACTCCGACTTGATTGTATTGTGACTGTCAAGGGTATTGGTTATAAATATGAGGTATAGCCATGAAACGATTAAAATTGTTTCCGAAGATATTCTTCTACACCCTGAGTATCATGCTCTTTGTTGTTGTAGTCACACACGGGCTGATCTATCTGCTTGCCCCACGGATGCAGCTTGCATTGAGTACCCAAGACGATGTTGTTGTCAGCATCAGACAAGAGCAGTTTGTAAACGAGGCAGTAGAAAAGGCTCTTCCTATCTCTTTAAGCTGCTCCCTATTGATTTCCATTATCTGCTCACTCCTGTTTTCCAAGGCGATTTCCGACCCCATCAAAAAGATTTCAGCGTCAACCGGACAGATGATGAAATTGGACCACGGGGCAAACTGTTCTATTTATACAAAGGATGAAATTGGTATACTGGCGCAGAACGTCAACGACCTGTATTCTAATCTGCTATCCACGATTGAACACTTGGAGCGGGAAAAAGACGCTGTGCGGGATATGGAGCGGGCCAAGGTTGACTTTCTGCGAGCGGCATCCCATGAGTTGAAAACACCTGTAACCGCGCTGAATGCCACCTTGGAAAACATGATTTTAGGTGTTGGGAAGTATCAGGACTATGCAACCTATCTCCCAGAATGTAAAGAAATGGTCGAGCAGCTTTCCGGGATGATACATGAAATCCTGGAAACATCCAAACTGAATTTGACCGTCGAACCGCCAAAGCAGGTTGATGTGTCTGAACTGTTGGCGGAACTATGTGAACCCTACCAACTGATTGCGGCAGCACATCAAATTACGTTCTCTCTTGACCTGCCAGATCATTTTCCCACTGTGCTACCTGTCGACCCCTTCAGTAAGGCAGTATCAAATGTCCTTGCAAATGCAGTTACCTATACGGAGGCAGGGAAAACTGTTTCCGTCTATATGGACGAAAACCATCTAATCATTAAAAACGAATGTGACCCTATCCCTGATTGTGAAATTTGCCGCCTGTTTGGACCGTTCTATCGTCCAGACTTCTCCCGGAGCAGAGAGAGCGGTGGCAACGGCCTGGGCCTCTATATTGTGGACACACTCTTGACCTCTATGAACATCCCCTATTCCTTTGCGCCTATGAAATCCCCGTCTGGGATGTGTTTTACAATTCATCTATAAATGCGGAAGACTCCCTGGCTGGGGAGTTTTTCATTTCTGCTCAAATTCCATATACGTTTCATACCCATTCCACATTGTGGTGCTATTCTACGGGGGCGTTCTGAAGAACAACACAATGATATGGAGGTATCGAACCATGAGCATTTTCAAGAGGGCGTTTCTATACGTCACACGAAAACGGGGGAAAACAATTCTCCTGTTCACTATCCTGCTGATTATGGCAACCTTTGTCCTGACGGGTCTTTCCATCTGGAAAGCATCCGAGACTGTACAATTTGATTTGCGACAGAGCTTAGGCGGCAAATTCGATGTTTTTGTGGATTGGAACAACAGCCCCTATGTTGTCAAAGAAACTGTCAAAGAGGAATATGACGAGGATACCAAAAAGACCAGCAACGGCTTTATCATGTATTCCACTGTACAATTTACCCCGGAGAACATTGCGGCCATCAAGGACGTTTCTGGCGTAAAGTATTGCAGCGCAAGGCAGGACAATCTTCTCCCATTTGAGGGGCTTTCCCTGTTTCCTGGAACGATCTCAACCGATGCAAAATATCAAGGCTACACAAAGGCACTGGGCGTCTGCAACACGGAGGATGATGAACTTTTCATCACCGGCACACTGACGCTGACAGAAGGACGGCATGTCTCTGCCGACGATACCCATGTGGCGATCATCAGCCAGGACTTGGCGGAGAGAAACGAGTTGAAGATCGGGGACTACCTCACCGCACATTGTTACAGCATAGAAGATCAAGGCTTTACCGGACAAAAAATTAAGGTGCAGATCATCGGACTGTTTACCCCGAACGCGGTGGAGCAGTTTGGTGAAACCGTCACCACCTACGACAAAATCCAGAACCGGGTATTTGTAGATTTGCAGTCCTCGAAAGAATTTGACGGTGGAGAAATCAACTACGGTTTTTCCGCCCTCCATGTCACCATAGCCGACCCGCAGGATATGGCGCGGGTGTTGGCCGAAGTCAAGGCCCTGCCGGGGATTGACTGGAAAGCCTTTACTGTTGAGGTGGACAATGAAACCTACGAAAACGCCGCCGCTCCGCTGGCTGCGCTGAATGAATTGGTTGTAACCCTGCTGGTGGTAATTATTGGTGTCAGCGCCATCATTCTGGCCCTGATTTTGACCCTTTGGACAAAGACCCGCATCCATGAAATCGGCGTGTTCCTATCCGTGGGTATCAGAAAACCGGCCATCATCGGGCAGTATTTGATTGAGGTACTGCTGATCGCTGTCCTCGCCTTTGGCCTGTCCTACTTCACCAGCAACGCCATAGCGGGACAGATCGGCAACCAGCTGTTGGAGCAGAGTATGCAGACGGAATCGGAGGACGATAACAACCTTGTAACTGCCGCCGCTGCGGTCGATGTAGACGCAGATAACCTTATTCAGAAGCCCCTGCCTACGGAGGATGGTATCCAAGTGTCCGTTGGGCTGGATAATCTTGCACAATTCTACCTGATTGGCCTTGCCATTATCACTGTGGCCGTCAGCGCATCGTCCATTACGGTCATGCGACTGAACCCCCGTGAAATACTATCTAAAATGAGCTGAAGGAGGGACTATTATGCCTACATTAGAAGTAAAAAATGTTTCCTATGCCTATGAGAGGGGAAAGGCAGTTTTGCAGAACGTCTGTGCAGAACTGGCAACCGGGAAGCTGTACGCCATCCTCGGCCTGTCTGGGTCTGGTAAAACCACGCTGCTGTCCTTGTTGGGCGGGTTGGATGTGCCGACACAGGGCAGCGTCCTGTTTGATGGTGAGGACATCTCAGCAAAGGGACTGGAACACCATCGCAGGAACCATATCTCGCTGATTTTTCAGAGCTACAACCTGATCGACTACATGACGCCCATTGAGAATGTGCGGCTCACTGCCAAGCTGGACGCCGCCCCCATTTTGGAACGGCTGGGGCTTACAAAGGACGAAACACACCGGAATGTGTTGGAACTGTCCGGCGGACAGCAGCAGCGGGTGGCGATTGCGCGTGCCCTGGCCTCCGATGCTCCGGTCATTCTGGCGGACGAACCTACCGGGAACCTGGATACCGACACCGCCGATGAAATCACAGCGATTTTGAAAGAGAGCGCCCATGCTTTTGGGAAGTGTGTGATAGTTGTGACGCACGACCGTGAAGTGGCAAAGCAGGCGGATGTGGTGTTGGAAATTAAACGAGGGCATTTGAAAGAGAAGGAAATGTAAGGAAGAAAATTATAATGATTTTGGCGTGTGTGCTGGTCTGCTTCTCGCTGTCTACCGGCTGTACCGAGATTGGAATGTTGCAAGGCTGTTCCAAGGAATCCGTTTATGAGAGCATCCAAGCCGTCCGCAGAAAATTTCTAAAATTTTTCTCGAACAACCCTGACAACAGGCTGTTTTGAGACTTACCCGGTGAGGGGCATTTGCCCCATCACCGCCAGTATGGAGGGCAAGGGGGCAATGTATAATATTTAAAACCGTTTGTAATGCTCTGGAAGAACAAGCAATTCTGTAACACCGAGGCTTGAATGTTGTGGTCATCGATTCTATATTGCATAGGAATCCCCCCTATCTCCGCTCTCTCAGCCTCTCACAGATACTCTCCGGTATCAGTCCTTCTGTTTTGATATGTCTGCAATAAATCCCCAGCTTCATAGCTTTCGAGGTATCTTCACACAGTTCCCCTTTCTGCCAGTTCAAGTACATCATATGAATCGTACCTTCCAGATCCACTGCTGCCAGTCTTTCATTTCCGCAAAATACTACATGTACCAGCCCACGCAGATATCCCTCTGCTGCAAATTTCACGTGTTCATCCGCATATTGATAAAGGATAATGTCCCCGGAAGAATAGCCAAAGGTTATGGTAATCTCGCCCTCGTTTTCCCATGCATCGAAAGTGGCGGCCTGTCCCTGCCGCTCTAGTTCAAACTCTTTTCTTCTTCTGTCATGCCCTTCTATGGTAGCAATCTCTGCCTTTCTGTCTCCATCATAAATGACTACATACTTGTTTCCCAGAACTTTTCCCTTACTCTCTTTCTCTGTGAACCACTCTTCCACAATACAGGAATTCTGCATATGGATCAAGCGGAGCCTGGTGGTCTCTCCATCTCTTTCTTTTATGAGAGCCATTTGTCCAGAGACGGAAAGAAGGTTTCGATCTTTTCGTTTTAAATATTCCTGGCCCACAGAGGCTTCACCGTTCTGAATCTGAAGCACTCTCAGTCTGTCCTTACTCTGAGTAAAGATTTCCCCCTGTTCTATGAAAAAACTATCTTCCAAAAGAGGAAGTCCCTGGACACAGGAGATCTCCTCCTGGCGTTTCATATTCCATTTTCGCAGACTACCGTCCTGATACAGGCAAATCAGTTCTCCCCTTTCATATGTAAGAGTCGAGATGAAGCAAGTCTCTTCCAGACGCACACCTGTCATGTCACAGTAAGAGCAGTCACAGTCATCCAGACAAACGTTATTTAAATTGGCGTTGATAAACAAGGAGTGATGAAAGCTCTGTCCAGACAAATCTGCTCCAGGAATATAGATACCACTTAAATCTTTTCCACTCCAGTCAGCCTCAGGAATTTTTTTATCCAAATTATACAGAAGCTGCATGATTTTCCCGGACAAGCTCTTCCCCTTCCTGACTTTTCGCTCTTCCTTTCTGTCCCTCTTTAACATCTCTTTCAGCTTTTGTATGATAGCTTCCTTCTCTCTCGATGCTCCTTCAATCATCTGGGCCAGAAAGCTTAAAATCTCGTCATTGTAATACTCGTTCTTCATCATCTCTTCAAAGCTCTTATCCTTTTGCAACAGAGCCTTCCAGAGATAAACTGCCACAAAGTATTCCCGAATGGAGCGGTGGGAAAATGCCACCCTATCTTCTCCTGCATATTTCAGCAGAGTTCTCATGGAAAAGCGGTGATCTGCATCCTCTCGGACAGATGGCTCTTTGCTCTTTTCTTCCCACAAAACTTCTGCTGTAGTCTTTCCCAGGTATTCCTCAAACGCCCTAACAGACAGTGTTTCTTTTTCCTGCTGCCAAAGTTCATATGCCATAGAACAGAGAGCATGGTAGATACGCTCTATGGTTTCCTGTTCGTCTAAGAGCATCTGGGTATCCCGCTCAAAGCTTCTGTCAAACTTTCTCTTTAAACATTTTCGGATATAATGCTCATAGATAGACACCGCACTCTTTCCCACACTCTCTTCTGTGGCAAGGAGCTGCCGCATCATGTCTAAAAAGAAGGGTTTCCCCATCAGCGAAAATAGTTTCCCGTCCATGAAAAGCTGTTCCTGCTTTTCCATCTGCTTTTCTTCTTCCATTCCAGACAGAAGGAAAACTTCCCGCATACTTGCATCTACCGGCGCCAGGGTCAGGACTTCCAGGCCGCCTTCTCTCTCGCTCAGCCATGTTTTCAGGCTGCTCTGGCGAAAGCACTGTGTCCGGGATGTGATGAGAATCTTTGCCCCTGTCATATGATCCATACACTTTTTTAAGAGCTTTATATTTTTATGGATGGTACGGTGATCTATGACAGAAGACATTTCATCAAATCCATCCAAACAAATGAGTACATGGAAGTCTTCTTTTAATTTCAAAAAATCAGCGTAGTCACATTTCAGCTCCTTCATCCTTCCCTCAATGAAATCTCTGGGAGACGGGGAATCTTCCAGATTCTTTAAGGAGATACAGATTGGCAAATAGTGTTTCTGAGGATTTTTCACAAACTCTTCTAAAAGTCTCCTGCACAGACAATATAAAAAGAAAGTCTTTCCATCTCCAAACTCTCCCAGGATCAGCCTTACCCTTGTTCCTTCTGATTCAAGCCACTCTATGGTATTTTCTTCCAGATAATTCTGAGATAAGGTCCCATTCTCTTCATAAAACCGAAGCTTTGACCTACACCAGAATAATTCTTCATATTGCTTGCGAATCTCCCGATCATTTTGGAGATCATACATAATCGTCTCCGGCTGAAAGGGATAGAAACGAAGTCCCTGGGGAAGCATCAAGACTGGCATGAGCTTCTTTTTCCACTTCTGTATGATTCTCTGTTTATTCTCCTGACTCCAGGTTCTTGGATCCTGTTCCGGTTTTTGTGGCTTTTCAAAAAATCGTTCATATAATTCTGGTTCCAGCCCCATAAGCTCCTGTATCTGATTTTCCTCATTCCACACCTGAATGTTCTTGATGGGGGCATAAAGTCCTGGTATCTTTTCTGCCTCCTGAAAAAGCTTTACGGAATAAGTATCCAGCCTGCAATTTGGCGCTACAAGAATCCAGTGTTCAATCTCTTCCCTGGTATCTCTCTGGGCCTGACGAATCTTCGCCAGTATTTCTGCTTCTTTCAAAGCCCTTGAATAAGCTGATTTACACTCAAAATAGCAACGTCTTCTCTGGCCCGTCTCATCTACATAGACCAGATCCAGATCCCGGCCGCCCTGTGTGCCCCCAGGTTTTCGCTGTAAAAATTCCAAAGCCTCGTAGGATGCCTCCCCCAGTTCAGGGTGTCCCGACCACTCCCAGGAAAAGAGATTTTTTAAGAGACGCAGCAATGCCTCTTCCAGCACTTGTCCTTTCTCTGCCGAACTTTTATATCCCTCATCCCGCTTTGCTATCTGGTAGTTTTCTGACTCTTCCTGGTCTCCTTCTCTCTTTTCTTCTGAAACTATTTCCTGCTCTTCTTCCTGTACCTCTTTCCTGTCCTCAAGGCCTTTCCAGGGCTGAGCTGCTCTTGACAGCAGCAACCAGAGCTGTACTAGAGTTTTTCTTTCCTGCTCTGACATTTGCCCACCGTCAATCATGCCCGGTAAACTCTTCTTTGATTCTACTGATGCCAAAATCAAATCGCCCAGCTCTCTTTCCAGCCATTTGGCCAAATTCCCGGAATTCTTATAAAGACTCTGAAGAATCACAGAAGTTTCTTGATACTGCCCTTTCCAGAGACACTCGCAGAAAGTCTGCAATGCCTCATTCTCTTCTTCCATTTCCAGAAGAAGATGAGCTTCCTCTCTCACATGAGGATCAAATATCAAAAGTCTGCAAGAGGATTTTCCAGGTCCCTTTGAGGCTACAAGAGCCATAATTTCTGCCAGATCTCTGCTATTTGTCTTGCCTGCAATCACTACCTGGGAGACATTAAATTCAGAGATCTCCCGCCACATATGGACAGTAATCAAGACGCCTCTAGCACAAGTATTAAAGCCTCTCAAATGTTCCTTCTGCTCTCTTTCCACCTGTCCAGAAACGCATAGATAGATTCTCCGCTCCGGCCAAAATTCCCTGGCTAATTGTTCTAGCTTCTCATATAGCTTATCTGCCTGAACCACAGATTCTGCAATAATCACTGTCTTTTCCTTGAATCTGGACAGATAGCTCCAAATACAGTCCGTCAAAGCCCCCATGTTCTCTTCCAAAAGACCTGCCTTCATCTCTGGAAACTGCCCCCAGATTTCTTCTTCCACAGACACAGGAACCATCCGGTGATCCCGAATCGCCTGAGCCAGGGTATATTCATACTGGACAGGGCCAAATACTTCTTCTGCTCCTGAGTCTTTCCTGGATACCATTCCCGCATAAATAATTTGAGGCAAGATCAGTTTAGTGTCTGTCAAATATTTCCAGCCACAATCCGCCTCCATCCCGAACAAAATCAGGTTTGTGTGGAACCCCCGAAGATGTCGGCTCTGTATAAAATTTCCCCATTTTAAATAGGAACTCAAGAGGATTTGACTGTCATTTGTCAGGAAATCATTAAAATCCTGCCCGGATGTGGCAACCCGGGCCTCAATTCCAGCTTTGTGGAATATTATTTCTATCTGTCTCACAGTATGCAAATAAGCAGATAAAATCACTACTTTCCACTTGCCATAGCTTCTCTCTATCATCTCCGGGATCAAATATTCCAGCGTCTTTATTTTACCTGTCCCTGAAGGCATACATAGAAGCCCTATTTTTTTCTTATAGAGAAATTGGTCAAAAGAGCGCAACAATTGATCTCCAAAAAATTCATGCAGAGGATATTCTGTCTGATGATAAGAAAGTTCCATTCCCAGGGCCTTTTTCGTCTGAATTGCAAGTCTCTTTTCAATGGCATAGACCCCCATCCTGCCTATGGCCCGCCAAATCTTGTCCTGTGACATCTGAGAGGGAAATACCGTCTCTCTGTCGCCTGACAGTGAGACGTATTCCTCCGCTGTAAGCCTGCGAATCCCCCTGGAATCCACTGTAAATACATCCCTGTAGTTTCTTGCCGTCATGGAGGGGCACAGTTCACACATTTGGAGTACAAGCTCTCTCTCACCTTCCGGCTTCCGTTTATGTACTACCTGATAAATCTTTCCCAGACTTAGCTTCTGATTCTCAAATAGTCTTTGGTAGGATTGGGGTACCCGGGTGTAGAGCTCTTCTTTTTGCCTGCTCCCCTCCCACAGCTCATCTATGGATGCAATATGCTGGCAGGATGCCGGAAATTGGAATTTGAGAAAGTCACTATCCTTCTGAAATCCTATCAGGTATGCTTTTTTTCCGCGAACCGGTATGCCTCCGTCCTGGGTCTTTTCTAAAATCTTATAGGTGAAAGCATAATTTTCTTTTTCTAATATATCAAAGATTTTACTTTTTCTTATAGCCGCCATTACAGGAAGCATCATTAAGACCACGCGGGGATGATGCTTTGCCAAAATCCGGCCAATCTGATTTTCCTGATCTTCCTCAAAGGTGTATGGATTTTCGCTTTTCTTGCTGAATGGAATTTTTAGAGATGTTAAAAGCAAATCATGAGCCGGGATTTTGTCCATAACCTCATCCAGTTTTCCCTGGTAAAATGGCACCTGGGGAAAATTGTATCTGTAGATAGCCGCCGGATCTTTCTCTTCTTCCTGTGCCCATACAACCTCAATCCCCTGACTTTGAAATGCTCGTGTCCACGTCCCTGTTCCTGCAAATAGATGGATCGCCTTTATCTTTTCCATGTAGTTTCCCTTCCCGCTGCCTTTTCCTTTGTCTTTCCGCCGAAAAACAGTACTCTTTCCGGCATAGTTTTTGCTATTTTATCTTCTGTGTGAAAGCGCCCTTTTTCCTATTTTATCTGATTTTAACAAACATGGCAAATATCAAAAAAATCTCTTGCACTTCCCCTCTCATTTTATTATAATAGCGCCAATATTTGGAGGAGATTGATTATGGAAAAAGATATGACAAAAGGCAGTCCTATGAAGATTATTTTCAGCTTCACAGTGCCTGTCTTCATCGGAAATGTATTTCAACAATTTTATAGTATGGTAGACACCATTATTGTGGGAAAATTTGTGGGGACTCCCGCACTGGCCGCAGTTGGATCGACGGGAACTATCTCATTTTTGATTTTGGGATTTCTTATGGGAATGACTGTGGGCTTCACCGTGCTGACTGCCCAGCGTTTTGGAGCCGGAGATATGGATGGCATGCGAAAGACTGTAGGATCCGCCGCCCTTCTCTCTCTTTTCGCCTCCCTGGCTATCACAGCCGCCAGTATGCTAGGTATGAAGCCTTTGCTTCTGTTTATGAATACACCGGAGGATATTTTTGCAGATGCTTACACCTATATTATGATTATCTGTGCAGGAATCATTGCTCAGGTACTTTACAATTTGCTCTCCTGTATCCTGCGGGCTCTGGGCAACAGTAAGACGCCTCTGTATTTTCTGATTTTATCGGCCCTTTTAAATATTGTCCTGGATCTATTGTTTATTGTAACATTCCAGATGGGTGTGGCCGGAGCCGCATGGGCTACTGTCATCTCCCAGGGTATTTCCGGCCTGCTTTGCCTTGTATACATTAGAAAGAAGGTACCTTTGTTGCACCTGAACAAGCATGACTGGCACCTGGATCCGCATCTGGCTCACATCCAGATCGGCATTGGATTTCCTATGGCTCTTCAATATTCGATTACCGCTATTGGTTCCATGATGATGCAGGCTTCCCTGAATCTTCTGGGCTCCCTGTCGGTAGCTGCATTTACGGCCGCTACGAAGATTGAGCAAGTCGTCACTCAGGCCTATGTAGCTCTCGGCACTACTATCGCTACCTACTGTGCCCAGAATACAGGGGCAGGGGATCTGACACGGGTCCGCAGAGGCTTTCGCTCTGCTACCCTCCTTGGCCTGGCCTATTCTCTGGCAGCGGCAACCTTTGTGGTAACATCAGGCAAATATTTGACCTACCTCTTTGTATCCGAACATGTATCTGATATTATTGGCCAAGTGGATCTCTATCTGAAATGCTCTGCTGCCTTCTTTATACCGCTGACCATTGTGAATGTATATAGAAATGGAATACAGGGTATGGGATTTGGCCTTCTTCCTATGACTGCAGGTATCGCCGAGCTCATCGGCAGGGGTGTGGTGGCTGTCATTGCCGCCCGGCATCTCAGCTACTTCGGAGTCTGCATGGCAAGTCCTGCAGCCTGGGTTCTGGCCGGAGGATTATTGCTTTTGATGTATTTCTACATTATAAAGGTATATGGGGCGAAGTTCACTTCCTTATCACAGACGGAACATCAGTCTGTTGTAGTACGGCGGAGAGCTTAATTAGGGGTTCTTAACTGCCCTGTTCATTCATATTTTGCCGCTGTTTCCATAGCGATCTCCATCCATCTCCACAATCGCTCAGGTTCATTCCTCACTGTAGAAATATCCTTTATGATAACTTCTGTGCAGCACCCTTGCAGAGCTTTAAATTTTGTCTCCAGCTCTTCTCTCACCAAGCTCTCTGGAAAAGAATCATAGGCCAGATACGCAGAAGAGGGCTTTAGGGAAACGGCGTACTTCCCCCTCATATGTTCTGCCGCCACTGATACATCCGCCCAGGGGCTCACAGAAATTTTTCTCAGATTGGGAATATCCTCTAAAATATTCGTCCTGTTATGTAAAGGCTCACAACAGCCATAGTAGTTAAGTCCAAACCGTTTCAACCATTTCATCTCGTAGTTCACACCAAATTCTCTGTGCATGGCAGGTGAAACGGAACCAAAAATCTGAGGCGTGGCGCTTCCCCACATTTGTTCTGTGGGAGTAAATAATCCCTTGTCTTCCGACAGCTCACCCGTGTACCCATACCCTCCCGAACCAATCCGTACATTACAGTTGTTGGAAGCGAGAAGTCCCAATTCAGCAAATTGATTCAACGCTGCATCGTAGGCATTTGTCAGCCGTTCAATCAATGCATGCATTAAGTCTGGATCGTCATAGAGCATGGTCAATACATCCTGCGCTCCCATCCAAAGTACGATATCATCCCAGGGGGCATACCAAAATCCGCTGCATCCCTTCGTTCTTACTGGAAGAATCCCGTCAAAAATCATTTGATAACATTCTAAAAACTCCTTTGTGCGTTTGTGATCCACTTGAATTACTGGTGTTTTGATTTTCTCCAGGTCCTCCATACAATGAATTTGATTGTGAAAATGTCTGGATGCGATAGTACTCTCACTGTTTGTCTCTGCAATATCTGCCACAGCTTCAATACCAAACCCTGTATTCTGAATAATATAAGGCGCATCTATCACAGGTTCTACCACCATATCTCCTCCAAAATGTCTCCACTGATAAATGGTCTTTCGCATCATATTTTCCAACCGCAGTCCCAGTTCACTCTGGCAGCGCATGGTAAGCTCATCCTCTACATTCATCTCATGCCAACAGACTTCATTGGCCCATAACACCGGTCTTCCACCTTTTAAATCATTGATGGCTTTCCATCGGTTCATACGGTCCTTCTGTTCTGGTAAATATGCAATCTCGGCATAAGTATGAGCCAATTCCCGCAGAGTCCGAATATCCCCATCTGGGATCTCTAAAGAAGTATCCTGCTGCGTATCGTGGGCTGCAAAGGGAAGATAGGGGGTATCATTAAATAATCTTGATTTTGACATTTCTTATTGCTCCTTTCTCTAGCGTGTTTCTCCGCGGTTTTTAATACTGTCCAGCAAAACAGCCACAAATATCACGCATCCTCTTACTATGGTGTATGCGTACATATTCGTTCTGGCCATAACCAGTCCATTTTCAATACACATCATAATCAAAACTCCCAAAAATGCATTGGGAAAAATCGTCCCCTTGCCGCCAAACAGACTGACGCCGCCCAAAACAACAGAACTGATAATAATGAATTCCTGTCCTGTGGCAAACGTAGGGCTGATTCCTCCTACCTGAGCGCCTGAAACCAGACCGGCAAGTCCGGCCAAAGCGCCGCAAATAACGTAAGATAAAAATACAATCCTTGTGGTCTTAATTCCCATCTGCTCCGCCCCCAGCTTATTGTTGCCTACTGCATAGACCTGTTTGCCAAACCATGTTTTGGAGAGCAAAAACTGTCCCAGCGCCATAATCACAAGCAATAGGAAAACGATCAAAGGGAGCACTCCTGCAACTTGTGTTTTTACAATGAATTTTCCCACTTCATTATTAAAAAATAACGTCTGAATTCCTACAATCCCTATAGCCACACCGCGCACTACATACTGCATGGCCAGTGTCACAATCAAAGGCATAATATGTAATTTTGCCACCAAAAATCCGTTGATACATCCCACTGCCGCCCCACAGGCCAAGGAAACCAACAGGGCTCCGCCAAATCCCAGCCCTGCATCTGTCAGCACTGCAGATATAACGGCTGTAATAAACATGACGGAGCTAATAGAAATATCAATTCCTCCTGTCAACATCACGAAGACGATACCTGCCGCCGCAATTCCAGAGGAAGCTGTCTGTTGTAATAGATTTCTTCCATTATCGAAACTAAAAAAATTCGAGTTCCTGGAGGTAAAAAAAAGAACAAGGCATATAAAGACCACATAGAGCCCATATTTGTAAAACTTCTCCAGAAACCAATCCAATTTTTCTGTCTTAAGCCCTCTCACGCTCTCCCTCCTTTTCTCCATCGCTCAGCTCTCCAATTGCATACTTCAACAGCGTATCCTGGGTAAACTCATTTCTTTTCAGCTCCCCTGTTAGCTGTCCTTTATGCATAATTAAAATTCGATCACAGACGCCTATGAGTTCTTCCATCTCACTGGAAATAAACAATACTCCCGTTCCCTGCAATGCCATGTGGTTGATTTGATGATAGATTTCCTCCTTTGCTCCTACATCCACTCCTCGTGTGGGCTCATCCAAAATAATAAATTCGGGTTCAATCATCAGCCATTTTCCAATCACCACTTTTTGTTGATTTCCCCCAGAAAGATTACATACCTTCTGATTCATCACATCATCTGTCTTAATCCTCAGTTCTTCCACAAACTTTTTGCTGACCTCAATTTGCTTTTTGCTATCCAATACTCCAAAGTGTTTCCCCAATTGGGAAAGGCTACAGAGAACCAAATTGTCACTGACCGATTTTTTTAAAAGCAACCCTTCATCTCTTCTGTTCTCTGTAATAAAAGCTGCACCTTCTTGCACCCATTTCTGTGGATTTATGGTTTTTACAGGATTTCCTTTATATTGAATATCCCCTGAGTCGATGATTTCCGTTCCAAAAATCCCATGCGCTAATTCGGATCTTCCTGCCCCCATAAGCCCAAACAGACCTACAATTTCTCCTTTTTTTATCTGGAAAGATACATCCTGAAGTGTCCTCCCCTGGCAGATATGTTCGACGGAAAGAATGGTTTCACCTACGTTTTTTTCTACATAGGGATACATTTGTTCCATTCGTCTTCCCACCATGCGGCTGACAATTTCATCTAACGTAACCGTATCAATTTTTGCTTGCTCGCCAATGGTTTTTCCATCCCGTAAAACAAGAATCTCATCACACAGCATGACTACATCCTCAAGGGCATGGGATATATAGATCATGGAAATCCCTTTTTTAGAAAACTCCTGAATCAATTCAAATAGAGTTCCTTTTTCTGCCGGAGAAAGAGATGTGGTAGGTTCGTCAAAAAAAATAATTTTGGCGTCTTTCGCCACAGCTTTTGCGATTTCAACCATCTGTCTCATACCCATGGTCAGTTTTTCCACCTTACTATTGGGATCTACAGACAAGCCTAATTTTCCCAGTATCCTGGATGCTTCTTCATTTATTTCTTTTCTGGACAAGAAAGGCTTGTTCGCTCTTCCTTTGTCTATAAAGATATTTTCTGCAACCGTCAGATTTGTAAATAGATTTAACTCCTGATGGATAAATGCAATTCCAGCATTTGTAGCATCCTCCGGCTTTTGCGGCTCGTACTGCCTGCCAAATAATTCTACATAGCCGCTGCTCTTTGGATGGATCCCACCCAAAACATTCATCAAAGTAGATTTTCCAGCTCCGTTTTCTCCCACCAGTCCTAAAACCTCACCTTTTTTCAAAGTAAAGTTTACTTCTTCCAGAACCTTTACCGGGCCAAAATTTTTACACAGATCTTCCACTTTTAGGACGATTTCTTTGTCCATATTGCAACCTCCCTTCCACTGCTTTTTTTGAGGATTGCATATACAGAAACGATTAGAATGAGCCCGCCTTTGGCTACCATAATATAGTACCAGTCTATCCCCAGCAGGTTCAGACTATTGTTCAGCATAACAACCAAAATTGCACCAATCACACTTCCCGGAATTCCTCCCTCTCCGCCGCTCACACTTGTTCCTCCTACCACAACGGCTGCCACTACATCCATCATCATATCTTTCCCCAGAGAAGGAACGCCTGCCCCCAGACGGGCCGTCATCAGAATTCCTGCAATGACTGCATACAGTGAAGAGAGCAAAAACAGAGAACAAATCGTTCTTTTCACTGGTAAACCGGAAATTGTGGAAACCATATGGCTTGTCCCCACAGAAAATACTCTTTTTCCATAGACCATACTATGTAACAGGCAATAAGATACAAAAACGATGACGACTGTCACCAGAATTGGGGCTGGAATTCCAAGAATTTTTCCCTGGGCAATTAGGTTAAAGGATGCCGGGATACCTCCAATGGTATTACTCTGGGTCATAGTCAGAGCAATGCCGGAAAAAATCAATTGTGTGGCCATCGTTGCAATAAAAGAGGGGATCTTTAACTTTGTCACCGAAAATCCGTTGATACATCCAATCATCAGCCCAATAGCCAGCATAGCCAAAATTGCTTCTGATATCGCCAAGACTACAGGCTGTGAACTTGTCAAAATCTTTGCTCCAATTACACTAGTCAATGCCAAAACTGCTGTAATGGAAAAATCCATCCCTCCGTTTAAAAAAACAAAGGTCATTCCACAGGAGAGAATGATAAGATCCGATGATTGTACCACAATATTCAAAAGATTTTCCATATTGGCAAATTTGGGGACAAAAAGGAGACAAACTACAAAATAAAAAAGAAAGAGAACTACAACGGATTGTTCCACCAATATTTTTCTTAGCTGTTTTACAATTTTCATGTCATCACTCCGTTATAAAAGAGGCGCCTCAAAAGTTACTTTTTGCTATTCCTTCACAAGCTATCTAACTTTCGAGACGCCCTTTACCAGTTATCTTATTTTAGAAAGATCCATATGCTCTCGGCGCTGTCTCATCTAGGTTGTCCTGTGTCATGATAAATCCCGCATCATCCAGAGTAGCCTCATATCCGTCGGTGTTTCCCATCACAAGATTGTAAGCGGCCATCACGCCTTCATAGCCCTCTTTGTAAACATCCATGCCAAAGCACATCTCTGCATACCCTTCCTTCATGGCATTTACGGCTCCTGTGTTTCCTGAGAATGGCATCAGAGCCACATGACCTTCCTCTCCAATCTTTGTATATCTTCCTGCCGCCTCAAGAGCCTGGATGGTTGGGGCAAGTAGAAAATCGGAATGCATAAAGATACAGTTAATCTCAGGATTCGCCTGCATAGCATTGGTCACACCTGCTAAAGCTTTTTCTAGGTTAAATTCTGTGGGCACAGATTGTACCCGCTCAATATATTCTGGGTTCTCTTCCATAACTTTCTCAAATCCTTCTGTACGCCTCAGCACATTATTGTCAGTCAGGGAACCTACTAACTCCAAAACTTTCCATTTGATATTGTTCTCCTTGGCATATTCCACCATGTACTCCCAGCCATTTTCTGTCAAAGCCAGATTGTCTGTGGCAATTCCCCATGCCACTTTTGCATCCTCTGTACTTTCTAAGGTTCTGTCAATGTATACAAAAGGGATGTCCTTTTCATTGCAAAGTTTTACGGACTGCTTGATGGCTTCCTGATCTACATAGACACAGGCAATCGCCTTCGCACCTGCCGTCACCATATCCTGAATCTGTTTTGCCTGAAGGTTCGCATCCCCCTGGCAGACCTGAATCTCCACTTTTGCCTTTCCGCTTAATTCTTCTGTGGCAGCGTCAATTCCTTTTTTAATACCTACCCAAAAGGGATCGTCAAGATTATCCAGAGAGATACCAATGATGATTTCTTCACTTTCCTTCTGGGGCTCTGCCTCTACCTGGGCCTCTTGTGTATCCTCCGCCTTATCAGGCTCTGGCGCAACCTGCTGCGGTTCGCTTTTTCCACAAGCTATCATTCCCACAAACAATAAAACTGTCAAAGTTATCGCAATAACTCTTTTCATATTCTACCTCCGTTATGAAGTGACTTTTGTCAAGAGGTAATTTTTGAAAATTATAAACTTTTTCCCGAACCTCTGACAAAGCCCACTTTTATTCCCTGGAGATATCTTGG
>CAJTAT010000004.1 GCA_910574475.1 Clostridia bacterium
CTTCCCGTTCTTACTGTTTTTGGTCGCTTATTTCTAAGACGTTCTTTGTTTCTCTTCTTGAATTTTCAAGGTTTCTCACTGTTTAGTTATCAAGGTTCCCTCGCTGTCTGTCCAACAAGTCAGCTTAAACATATTACCATAGTCAGGAAAATTTGTCAACTATTATTTTTAATAAATTTAAGCTTAACGGAGAAGGAGGGATTTGAACCCTCGCGCCGCTATTAACGACCTACTCCCTTTCCAGGGGAGCCCCTTCGGCCAGCTTGGGTACTTCTCCAAGATGCTCGATTTTCTAAGCACATACTATATCAATTAGTGGTAGTAAACGGAGAGGATGGGATTCGAACCCATGCGCCCTTGCGGACAAACGGTTTTCAAGACCGCCTCGTTATGACCACTTCGATACCTCTCCACACTCTGACTTTTTGTACCGCCTTTGCGTGGCGACGATCTGTATTCTATCATCTTTATTTTTCAATGTCAACAGATTTTTACTGATTTTCCAAGAATTTTATCATAAATTGTTACTAGAGTGCATGTGTGCTGACGGATGGTGAATAGTAACTATTGTTACCGCTGCTTTCTAGCCTCTTTCTTTGCCGCTTTTATATCCGTAATGCCATTGGCTGCATTTACTTCCTCCATTAGCCTGAGGGAATACTGCCGGAACGCCTCCGCCTCTTCTTTCTGCTGAATATTCACTGGGTGATACTTGTCATCTTTCGTATTACTTGCTACAACAAAGAGGGTGAACAATTCTTTTCTATTCTTATCAAATAATGTCACATAACCATTTTTCGCCTCTACCATACCAAGATCATCTTTCCCAAAATGAATGAGATCACCATAGCTCATATCCCCACCGTCAAAGGATAAGGGTACCAGATACAAGTCACCTGGTCTGAAAGCAACTGCATAATACCAATAACTAGTTGTCGTAGTTATCATCCTGCCTCCGCCTCCCAGTGTAAGCTCTTCTCTAGTGCCATAAGCAGCCATATAGGATTCTCCATCAGGCACTACTCTTTTTATAATGTTTTTGATTTTCTGCTTTTCTTCACTGTCCATACCCTTTTTTTCATCTATTGACATTTTTATATAAAAAATAATAAAAAGAATGACTAGGGCACTCCCGCCTATAATCATATACTGCGACAAATTCCTCTCTCCTTTCCCTATATCTCTCATTGGCGGCCGGAGGCAACACGGTCCAAAATAATGAAATGCTTCCACTTTGAGGTGTGTTTCCCCCTGTCTACCCATGCTATCTTTAAATAAAATTATAATAGGCCCGGTTAAAATTCTTTTTCCCGTCTTTTATGTAAGTAATGTCAAAAACTTTTGCCTGAGTACGCATATAAGTGCGTGTAAACAAAGCCCGATTTGATTTTGAATCCACAAAGGAAATATTCCCAAGCTCCTTAAGCGTCCACGCTCTTTTGTAGAATACAATGCCATTTTCATGAAAAGCCATAAAATCTTTACAGTGTTTAAGCGGGAAAAACACCCACACAGCGGCGCCTAGAATAATCAAAGTAACGATTATGCCTGCTAATAGATTAACGGGGCCTCCTTTGGGTGGATTGCCTCTGATTCCAGCAACTATGATAACTCCAGCTAACAGGATGCGAAGAGATGTCTGGAATATAATTTTCCCCATATCAGCATGGGCCTCTGTCAGCTTTGGTCCTATATATTTTTCTTCCTGCATCTGCGCTTTCCACCTCCCCTTTTTGCTTTTTTATTATGTAATAACGAAGGGGAAAAATCAAGACATTTTCTGCAAAACAGGGGCAATCGGAAACATTTGCAACCAAGACAACTTGCTTGTCATTCATTTTCCGACAACCCCTGTTTTCATTTCCTGACAAACGACTACATGTTTCGTTTTCTATTGTATAAGGATACCCTTAAGTTTACTCCTCGTCCGTCTCAATATAAGCGACTACCGTTGCAATCTCCACCTCTTCATTCTCTGGAACCAGGATTTCCACCAGGGTTCCGCTGACAGACGCTTCAATCTCTGTCACTGCCTTATCTGTCTCAATAGACATCAGAGGTTCACCTGCAGTCACATGATCTCCTACCTTTTTTAGCCACTCCTGAATGATTCCTTCTTCCATATCCAGTCCAACTTTGGGCATAATTACTTCTTTCCGCATTATCATATCCTCCTATTTTTTGTTCCGCTCCGGCCCTTCACCACACGGGACAATAGAACGAATTTCCGGCCGCATTTTCCTGCGTCCGTAAATTGTTCTGTGCGCTTCATGGCCTTCGCTGTTTTTTGTTCCGCTCCGGCCCTTCAGCACTTGCTGAGCTCCTCTATAATTTTTTTCACCTCCGCTCGTTTATCCCAGAGGTTCCAGTTGGCATGGTACAGCTCTTTGTACAGCTCATAGTTCATCTCATAGATTTTATTTTCTTCTGGCTTTGGTTCAAATTCTTTTGTGACATGGATCATTTGTTCCATGCCCTGATGTATATTGTCAAAATATCCTGAAGCTATTGCCGAGAGTATAGCGGAGCCTCTGGCTCCAATCTCGTTGCCGCTTGTAACCTGGATGGTTTTGTTCAGGCAGCTTGCAAACATCTGGCACCAGAATTCGCTGGCGCTGCCTCCCCCGGCTATCCGCACGGCGGCAGGTTGATTTGGAAAGCACTCATAGCAGTCTTTCATGGAATATGCAATTCCTTCATATACAGAGCGCAGCAGATGTTCTTTTGTGTGATTACTTTTGATTCCAAAAAACTGGCCCGCGGCGCTGGGTTTTACAAAGGGGGCCCTCTCTCCTCCCTGTCCAAGGAAGGGATGAAAAATAATTCCTCCTGCGCCGGCTCCAACTTGTTCCATCTTCGCTTCTTCTTCCTGAAAAGAAAAGGCGCATCCTTCACCCTTATAAAAAGTATGGGTAAACCAGTCCAGATTTGGCGTCCCCAGCATCGTCCCCATAGTCATCAGCCATTTTCCCTCTTCTGCGTAGCATACAATAGAGGGAGAACTTTCCTCTACATGAAAAGAGTCCAGAGAATTCACGACCATTTCATTGTAAACCGTTGTTCCCACGATGGAACAGCTATCCATACCGTGAAAGATCCCATTTCCAAAAGCTGTGGCGGCTACATCGATCATTCCATTTACCACAGGAATTCCAGGTGGAAGCGCTGTCTTTTCGGAAGCTTTTTTAGTTACGGTTCCTATTATCTCCATGCTGGGCCGGATGGGAGGTAAGAGAGCACAGAGCTGTTCCATCTTAAATTTGGCCAGGAGATCTCTACTGTAGGTCCGGCTCCACACGTCCACCAGGGACGCATCTGACAGATCCGACGCATCAGTGACAATTTCTCCCGTAAGGCAGTATTTAATCCAGTCTTTACAGAATACTACATATCTGGCCTCTTCCATTTTCTCTGGTTCCCGATCGTAATACCAGGCTCCCAGGGCCAGAGGAGAGCCGGAAAATGCAATTCTTCCACTGCTTCGGATAATTTTTTCTCTCTCCCACTCTTCTATATAAGAGGCGGCTCTTCCGTCAATCCACAAGGTGGCGTTGCCCAAAGGATTCTTATCCTTATCAAGCAACCAAAGCCCGTCTCCCTGACCTGTGATTCCTATGGATTTGACTTCTCCGTATTCCCCGGCCGACTGTACGGCTTCTCTTATGGTTTCTGCCACCATATCCCAGAGAAGATTCATGTCCTGGTAGGCGCTTCCATCCCTTTGGCAGTCAGGATTCGTATCCCGCCTTGCCAGCTTAAGCTCCCGCCCTTCCTCGTCAAATAAAACAGTCTTCACTTTTGTTGTCCCAATATCAACACCTAAAAACAATGCTTTCATTCTGATTAATCCTTCCATACATCTGGATTATATAGATGCACAGGCTTTTTCCCTGCAAAGAAGAGCTTTAAGTCCTCAGCCAGCACTTGATAAGAACGGTCGTAAGGATCGTAGCTGCAGCCTGCAATGTGGGGTGTAAGAACTACATTGTCCAGAGAAAGCAGAGGATGGTCTGCCGGTAAAGGTTCAATGGGGTATACATCCAGCCCTGCCCCTGCAATTTCCTTATTCTTAAGCATGGTAATCAATTTATCATAATCCATAACGGCCGCTCTTGCTGTATTAATCATATAAGCAGTGGGTTTCATAAGGCTGAGCATTTGGACGCTGACAATTCCTCTTGTGCCATCATTTACGGGAAGATGTACCGACACAAAGTCACTGGTACTCATCAATTCTGCCAGGTCTACCAGCTTTACATTCTGGGTCACGGTCTCCTGTTTCACGAAAGGATCAAAGGCTACTACTTCCATATCAAATGCCAGGGCACGTTTTGCCGTCTCCCGCCCGATAGCTCCATATCCCACAAGTCCCAGCTTTTTGCCGCTCAATGTAGGGCCTTTAAACTGCAGATAAGCAAATTTTTCCGGTGTAGATCCAACCCAGTTCACATCTGTAACACAGAATCCGTTCTCGTTATAGGGCTTTTCATCTGTAATGACGCCATTTTTAATGAGATGATTTCCCTGGGCCAAATGACGGCTGACAGCAATCATCAGGCCGATTGTAAAATCAGCTACGGTATCCTGATTTCTCCCAGGCACGAAAAGAATGGGAATTCCCAGCTCTGTGGCTTTTTTTACATCCACATTGGCATGAGCGCCGCCTCTTGGAGAGGCTATTACCTTCAGGTTGTCCGCCGCTTCTAATACTTTGGCTGTAATGGGGTCGAACTCTGCCACTACGGCATCGCATCCTTTGATTGCCTCACACATTTCCTCTTCGGTCAGTACACGGCCGATTTTCATCATACCTTTGTAGACTATGGTATCAAACATCCCGCGAAACTCCTCAAAATAAGGGCTTTCCATATAAGTAGTGACTAAAAGCTTCATAATCCTTTCACCTAATTTCCTTTCATCATCTTTCTCACTGTGTCAACAATCAGAGACACTTCCGGTACATACATTTTTTCCAGATTCACGGCAAAGGGCACCGGCACATTGGGCGCTCCAATTCTGACAATTTCAGACTTCAAATCAAAAAATGCCTGTTCCTGTATCTGAGCTACGATCTCCGCTCCAAAGCCTCCTTTTTTGCATGCCTCATGAACTACAAGAGCGCGCCCTGTCTTTTTCACAGATGTAATCACAGGATCGATATCTAGAGGTTCCAGAGTTCTGATATCTACCACCTCCACCGAGATCCCCTCCTTTTCAAGCTCTTCTGCCGCTTTCAGAGATCGGTTTACCATGGCCGAGTAAGTAACAATGGTAAGGTCTTCCCCTTCCCGTTTTACATCGGAAGTGTAGTCAATCTCATATGGCTCTTCCGGCACTTCACATTTTTGTTTATAAAGTGCTTTATGCTCGTAGAAAACCACCGGATTATTGTCGCGGATAGCACGCAGGAGAAGTCCCTTGGCATCATAGGCGTTAGAAGGCATTACCACTCTAATTCCAGGAATGTGTGCCAGAATTGCCTCCAGAGATTGAGAGTGTTGAGCGCCGTTTCCCAACCCGGCGCCTCCCTGAGTCCGAATGACTAGGGGAATATTTACGCTTCCTCCGTACATATATCGAATTTTGGCAGCCTGATTCAAGATCTGGTCAAAGCTTGTTCCGATAAAATCGGAATAAGATAATTCCACAATGGGGCGTTTCCCATGCAATGCAGCGCCTACGCCTGCTCCTACAATGGCCATCTCTGAAATGGGCGTATCCCGGACACGATTGCTTCCAAAATTCTCCACCAGGCCATAACTACAACGGAGCTGGCCGCCATAGACTGCAATATCCTCTCCCATGGTGAAAACATTCGGATCACTATGAAATGCAATATGCATTGCCTCATTGATTGCCTCGCGCATTGAAATTTTTCTCATCGCATTTTTCCTCCGTTGTCTGCCTTCAAAAATGTCTTCCAGGTGATAGGAGCCAATTCTGGATCATATAAATCCTCTGTCAAATCTTCAATCTTAGGCTCGCTCATTTTCTTTGCATCCTCTGACGCCTCCTGTACTGCCAGTCGCTCTTCCTTACAGATCTGTTTTAGCACTTCTTCCTGTACACCGTACTCTTCCAAAAGAAGGCTCCCACATTGAAGGATTGGATCTTTCTCTTTCCAGCTATTTACTTCTTCTCTGGTACGGTAATTTTGGTTGTCCCCGAAATAGTGACCTGCCATCCGGTAGGTTTTCATCTCCATCAGCACCGGGCCTTTTCCCGCCTTCACATACTCCACAGCTTTCCCCATGGCGTCATAGACATCCCGGATATCATTGCCGTCCACTACCATGCCCTTCATATTATAAGCCATAGCCCTGTCGGCAATATTTTTCACATGCATAGATTGACTCACATGAGTGGATATGCCATACTGATTATTCTCACAGACAAAGATCACCGGCAAATCCCAGATAGACGCCATATTCAATGCCTCGTGAAAACTTCCCTCGTTAGCCGCCCCGTCACCAAAAAAGCTTACGGTAAAATGTCCTTTTGCATCTAATTGCATACTCAGAGCTGCCCCTACTGCAATGGGGATGCCTCCGCCTACGATGCCATTTGCCCCCAGGTTCCCTGTGGTCAAATCTGCGATATGCATGGAACCGCCTTTTCCTTTGCAGTATCCTTCCCCTTTGCCCAAAAGCTCCGCAAACATCCGATCAAGTTGGGCTCCTTTTGCAATACAATGTCCGTGGCCTCTGTGGGTGGAAGTAATAAAATCCTCCCGGGTCATGTGGGCGCATACTCCCACTGCGATAGCTTCCTCTCCCTGATAGGTATGCACTGCAGCCCTCGTTGCATTTGCCTTGGCCAGTTCAATAGCCTCATTTTCAAATTCCCGGATGCGATTCATCATGCGGTAAGCATCCAGCAATATTTTTTTCTCCACCTTATTTTTCCTCCTACCCGCTACTTACTTCCCCAGAGTGTGAGCGCTGCTTCCAATTCCAGGTGTTCCCGGGATGCCTCTGCAACTGTATTTCCTCTCATTACTGCTTCAATGGCCTGAAGAATGGCTCTCGCACCGGCCTCTGCCCCCATGGGATGTCCATAGATGCCGCCCCCCGCCATGAGAATCGTCTCATTCCCAAGCAGGTTCATGAGATATTCAATAGTACCCGGGTGTACGCCTCCTGCTACTGTGAGAAAAGCCCGTCTGATATTTCCCACAGGTGCGATACAGTGGGCGTGAGCTTCCACCAAAGCGTCCGTGTCGATTCCAAATCTTCCGCTGTCCGGGTATACCAGAGGCATATCCATACCTGTCAGCCGGGCCAGCTTTCCACAGGCAAGGGCAGTCCCGACTCCATTTGTCCGGGAACGATAGTAAGCTCCCATCCCGGCGCAGTGGCCAAAGACAGGATAGATTAATCCTTCCCGCTTCAGTGCCCGAACCAGGTCTTCCGATGCACCCCAGCCCACTGCCTGATAATTAATCATTAAGGCGTTGGCTCCCGCGTCAATGGCACGCTTTGCACGCTCTAATAGATTTTCTCCTGTAATATTCACTGCGTAGAGACAGCTTTTATCTTTTCCCACTTCCCTCAGACGTTTCATCACTGTGCTGACCCGCTCTACCATAGGGGAATAACCAGGATCGCTCAATAGTTCATCGTCCTTGATTACATCTGCTCCTCCCAGAGCGGCTTTCACGGCGCCGCTTGCACTTACTTCCGGCTCCACACCGATACAGGGTTTTAAAATAGCTCCCACCAGAGGGCGTTCCGGTACATGAAGGAGTTCTCGTATCCCCTCAATCCCCAGCATTGGCCCGGGAAGTTCATCCAGAATACTCTTTGGAAATTCAATATCCACCAGACGAATTCCATCCTGTCCCAGGACATTTCCTGCCACTGTACTCATGATCATAGGCATATATGCCGGAAAGTTTGCCGTGGGAAATGCAATCCTGGCAATGCAGGCTCTCTCCTCTGCCATGGGGTAGACAGCGATTACCTTGGCTCCATATTTGGCAATTACCTCCGGCGTCTCACCCTCTACATGGGTCCAGGTTCCTGCACTCTGGTCTGCTGCCACCAGCTTCACCCAGTCATACAAATCCGGCTCTCTCTCGGATTTCATATAATAGGTTCCAATGAGATATCCCTCTTCTACACTTTCCGGCAACGTCATTGTCTCAAATTTCATAGTCTCCTCCTCATTGCTCAAAAAATTATTTTTTCTTTTTGTTTTTCACAATGTCCACCACAATAGCAAAAATGATAATGAAGCCTTTGGCTACATCTTGCCAGTAAGAGTTTACTCCCAGCAGGTTCAAACCATTATTCATCACTCCGATGATCAGCGCTCCGATCAAGGTTCCGCCCAGGGTCCCGCTGCCGCCCGTCATCATCGTTCCCCCCAGAACTACAGATGCAATAGCATCCATCTCTGCCCCCTCACCCATCGTCGGCAGAGCAGAATAAAGTCTGGCTGCTGTCATCACACCGGCAATGCCTGAAACCAGGCCCGAGATGACGTATGCAATGATCCGCACCAAATCTACATCAATTCCCGAAAATCTTGCCGCCTCTATATTGCCGCCTGTGGCATATAAATGCTTTCCGTAGCGAGTGTAATTCAGGATACAGAAAAGTATCAGGAACATGATCAGCATATAAATAACCTGAAGGGGAATGACTCCCATAAATTTTCCGTTTCCGATAATCAAAAGGCGCTCATCCTGGACATAGATGGGCTTTCCACTTGTCATTACCAAGGCGAGACCTCTGGTAATATTCATCATGGCCAGTGTCACTATAAAAGCAGGCATCCCCACTTTAGTCACAAGAATCCCGTTGATAATCCCCACAGCCAGGCCTAATCCCAGCCCTACCAGAAGGGCAGGCACCAGAGGCCAGTTATTTCTGGCCATCAAAGCCATGGAGATGGTTCCCGAGAGAGCCACTACAGATCCCACAGAAAGGTCAATCCCTCCAAGGAGAATGACATAAGTCATTCCAAAAGCAATCATTCCATTGGTTGATATCTGTAGCAAAACATTTAAAATATTTTTTGTGGTAAGAAAGTATTCCGTTGCAAATGTCAGGGCAACACACAATACCAGCAGACTGAGAATTATTCCAAGATTGTTTTTTACTGTTTTCCATATATTTCCATTTTGGAACCTTTCTTTCTTTTGTATCTTACTCATGCGTTAACCCCCGTTGCATATTTTATAATCTTTTCCTGAACCAGCTCATCCTCACTGATTTTTCCTCCCATGCTTCCCTTACGCATTACATAGACTGTATCGCACACACGCATAATCTCTGGCAAATCCGAGGAAATCAAAATTGTACTCATTCCTTTGCAGGCCAGCTCGTCAATCAATTTATAGATTTCCGCTTTTGCTCCCACATCGATTCCTCTGGTCGGCTCGTCCAGGATCAGTACCTTTGGATCCGTGGCTAGCCATTTTGCAAGCACCACTTTCTGCTGATTTCCACCGCTGAGCTTGCCCACTTCCATCTCTCTTCCAGATACCTTAATGTGGAGCAAATCTATCATTTCATCTGTGATTTCATTCTGCTTCGCCCGGTTCACTCCTATAGCCTTGATAAATTTCTGCAGCACACAGAGGGTTGCGTTAAATTTGACGGATTGCATCAGGATGAGCCCCTGCTCTTTCCGATCCTCCGGTATGAGCACGATGCCTTTGGAAATGGCGTCCCGGGGATTGCGGATCTTGATCTCCTGGCCGTTCAAAATAATCTGTCCCTCATAACCCTTATCAATTCCAGCTATCACACGGGCACACTCGCTTCGGCCTGCTCCCACGATCCCGGCGATCCCAACTACTTCCCCCCGGCGTACCTGCATATTAATGTCATGCACCGCAGTTCCACGGGAAAGATGCTTAAGTTCCAGTACCACATTCTGATAAATCTTGTGTTCTCCATAATGGGACTCAATCTCCCGTCCCACCATCATTGTGACAAGATCGTCTTCGTTGGTTTCTTCAATATTGACAGTTCCAATGTATTTTCCGTCTCTTAGTACAGTCACTCTATCTGCCAGCCGGAAAAGCTCTTCCATTCTGTGGGAGACATAGATAATGGAGATACCCATACTTTTCACCCTGTCCACTGCCTCGTAGAGATGCTCTACTTCTGTGAGGGATAAAGATGCGGAAGGCTCATCCATAACGAGAATCCGGGTCTGATTGGACAAGGCCTTGACAATCTCCACCACCTGTTGCTGTGAAATGCTCAGATTGCACATGAGTTCTCCAGGATCAATGTCCGATCCGAAGTCATCCAGGAGTCTTTGGGACTCCTGCATGATCTTCCTGACATCAATCAAACCTAATTTGTTCCTACATTCTTTTCCCATGAAAATGTTATCGGCCACCGTCATTCTGGGGGCAAAAGAAAGCTCCTGATGCACAATACTGATTCCAAGCTGATTTGCTGTGAACACATCCTCGATAGTCACTGGCTTTCCTTCCAGGTAAATCTGTCCGGCCTCCATTTTATGGATACCACCCAGAACTTTGATCAGAGTGGACTTTCCCGATCCGTTTTCTCCCAACAGGGCGTGGACTTCTCCCGCCCGAAGTTCAAAGTCCACCTGATCCAGGGCTTTCACGATGCCGAATATTTTTGTAATTTGTTCCATGCGAACAACGATTTTGTTATCCATACGATTTCCTATTCAAATTTGTAATCCGGGATTCCTGTGTAATAAGTATCAATTCCTTCGTCTGCATTGTCAGCAGTTACAACCTGATAGGGAACGTTTTTAATGGCTGCTCCCACATCTTCCCCTCTCATAGCCTTATAGAGATCGAGAGCTGCCTGTTTTCCCATTTCGTAAGGGCGCTGCTGAAGGGTTGCCGACTCTCTTCCTTCTTTTACGAACTCCAAAGCTTCTGGAGCGCCGTCAAATCCGTAGCAGTGAACTTCCTCTGCTCGTCCTGCTGCCTCTGCCGCCGTATAAGCGCCGATGGCCTGCTCGTCGTTGGAGCAGATAACAGCATCAATCTGTGGGTTTGCCTGAAGTAAATCCTGCATCACAGAATTAGCCTTTTCTACTTCTCCGCCTCCATCGCCGTCAAAAATAATATTTAATCCGTACTTGGCACATACTTCCCTAAATCCGTCCGCCCTTGCCTGGGAACCTGCGTCCGGTCTGCAGAGAATGACAATGTTTCCCTCTTCTCCAATGTCCTCGACCATTTTCTCAGCCAGCACTGCAGCCGACTCCTGATTCGGTGTCATGACCTGAGAACATACGAGATGCTCATATCCTTCCGCAAAAGGGAAATCTGCAGACGCCACCATAACGCCTGCGTCCACGGCGTTTTGTGTGCTTGTAATCAATGCATTTCCGTCAATGGTCTCACATACGATTCCCACACAGTTCTGCGCCACAAAATCGTCTAAGTTGCTGGCCTGAACCACTGCGTCAAAGCCGGGATCCAGAACCACTGCCGTATCGCCGTTTTCTTCAATCACAGACTTGGCCCCTTCGATAAACGCCTGACAGTGGGGAATTACATTATCAATTACGGTAATTCCAATCTTGTTTCCGCCTTCTGCCTTATAAATCGTGCTGGCTGAATCATAAATGGATGCTTTTGCCCCTTCTGAGGAAGCATCAGCTTCGGCAGGTGCTGCCTGTTCTTCTTCCTGGGTCGGTTCTTCAGACGCCGCAGGTGCTTCCTGTTCTGGCTCTTTTGAGGAGCATCCTGTCAAAACCATTACCCCCGTCAACAACAGTGCCATAAACAATTTTCTTTTCCTCATGAAAATACCTCCCTTTTCTTCTGTTACATTATTTTTTGTTACCCTTAACGGTTTTTATGGTATCATTTTCCATAATTGTGCACAATTACATAAAAAAGCTTTATTTTTCAAAAAAATGTATAAAATTTTGCTATATACTAAAAACAAATAGCAAAATTTTACACAGTGTGCTTTCTTGACGAAAGATTGCCAATTTGGTATGCTGATAGAAAACTGTTGTGGTCTTTATCATACAGGGGACTTACGAATGAATACGCAGACTTTAATTATGGTAAAAGATTATATGTTCGCTGAGGAACTAAAGAATTGGATTGAATGTGGATCCAGCCATATAGAAATCATTGGGATCGAATGTAACTGTGCGCTCGGTCTAGAAAAGTTCCGCCGTTTTCTCCCTCAAATTATCATTTTGGACGCGTCTATGGTTCTCATTCGTCTCCAGGATTTTATAGAAATGCTTCAGGATTATTCTTCCAACTTTCACATTATTCTACTGAACGGCTCTGGGGCAGATTCAGCTCTACCTCACATCTATCAGAACATTCCAAAAACTGATCTGACGGCTGCTTTACTAATTGATCACATGACATCTATTATTAAGCTTTTTGATGTGGAAACGGCTGCTTTATCTTCTTCTGTATACAATGAGGAATATTTTTCCAAAATCATTGATATTCTCTCCAATGGAGGTTTTTCATCGAAAAACAGAGAGCTGCTTCAAAAAAATCTTCACTGGAAGCTGACTCCTGTCATCCATTTTCTTTTGCTTTACCCCATTCATGAGATCAAAAAAATCTCCTGGGAAATGTTAATGCACATGCAGGAAATTCTGGATTCCAGCTATGGAGGCGCTGTTTTTCTCAGCCAGGAGAATGTATTGGGTCTTTTACTGAACTCAGCCTCACCGGCTCAAGAAGCCCTTTCCTTTGATCCCTACAGCCACATTCTAAATAAACTGCAGCATCTGACCAGAAGCCAATATCATATTCACTTTATATTTTTCTTTGGGAATGAATGTTCTCTGAATGATTTGAACGATACTTATGAACTACTGCTACAATATTACAAGCAGGGCTTTTTTTGTAAAGAAATCAGCTTGCTGCGCACCCGCATTTCAAAGCCTGCAACGGTTTCCAAAAAGTTTTCCATATCAGAAGAAACCCTGGTACAACTATTCCTCTCTCTGTTTCAGGATAATGGCGTCTGTTTTGAGGAACATTTCCATACCATGTATATGAAAACATTAAAATATTCCTTTTCTCTGGAAGCCTGTTTTCACATTTTTTGCCTTCTGGAACTCTTGTATCAGTCCTTTTGTCTGCTCTACCCTTCCTTTTCTACAAAGGAAAGCGCCGGTCAGGCACAGCAGGCCTTTCACACGGTGTACATGACACTGGAGGACGAGTATCAAAAATTATATCCGCTTTTTGCGGAAATGAATTCCTTTGCCAATACAACTTTGGACAAACCAAATAAACTGATTTTACAGGCAGTCCTCTATTGTATCATCCACTGCAGCGAAGCTCCCTCCCTCAGCAAAGTGGCCGCTGTCATTCACATTACGCCCACTTATTTAAGCCATCTGTTTAAAAAGGATATCTCTGTCACGTTCAGCGATTTTCAGATGGATCTGCGCATAACTCTTGCAAAACGTCTAATGAAATCTACCAGACAGAAAATTTTTGAAGTAGCAGAACGTTGTGGCTTTTCCGACTACCGGTACTTTTGCAACACCTTCCGCAAGCACACCGGGCTTACTCCTACGGAATACCGTTCCTGCTATTCTCTCCAAAATTCCAGAAAACCGGTACTCTCACTTTAGGAGGTCGCTATTGAAAGCTGTCAAACTAGTCGGAGCAAGAAAAATGAATTTAGTTATCGCCCCAGAGCCGCAGATCTCAGCTCCCGGAGATGTGAAAATCAAGGTTGCTTTCTCCGGGGTCTGTTCAGATGAAATACCCTTTTTCCGGCGTGACGCCGATATGCTGGCCTGGGGTTCTGTGATCTTTCCCCTGGCGGGCCATGAAATGTCCGGGATCGTTGTGGAAGCTGGCAGAGACGCCTTAAAATTTGGCTTTACCCCCGGCACCCGGGTCAGCGGTTATGCCTGGAAGCACTGCGGGCAATGCCATTACTGCCGCAGTGGGAAGGAAAATCTCTGTCTGAATCTTCAGCCCTCCCAGAGCACCATGGCAGAATATATCGTCTGGGATATGTCCCAGCTTATCAAAGTGCCGGACTCTGTCACTTTTGAGGAAGCTGTTCTGACGGATCCCATCGGCTTTTCCCTACACGGTCTCACAAGGGCGAACATACATCTGGGGGACAATGTACTGATTATCGGGGGAACGGTTCCCGGCCTGATTCTGCTCCAGTTGGCTAAAATGAGCGGCGCCAACACAGTCACTGTGGCGGATCCTTATATGGAAAACCGTGAGATCGCACGCCAGCTTGGAGCTGACCATTGCATTGATCCCACGGCGGAAAATATTGCCTTTCACACGTTAAAAGTGACGCACAATCTGGGCTATAATATTATTTTTGAGACAAGCCAGCTTCTGGACATGATGTCCATTGCCGCCACTCTGCTGGCCAAGCAGGGTGTGTTGGCCTATGGCTGTGTCTATGGATTAAACAAACAACCGCCCATTAAATTGTCGGAGCTTTTTATCAAAGAGGCCGTACTTATGCCCTTTCACATGGCCCCTTACAAGCTTCCCCTGATAGAGAAAACCATTGATAAGCTCTCCCTGGCTCCTCTCATCTCAAAAGTTTACCCTATGGAGGAGGCTACTCAGGCTTATCTGGACTGCGAGACAGGGCGGTATCCGCATATTTTGATTCGTATTGGGGAAATTTGAATCCCCGTACTTACGTCTTTTCCTATATGTACTCCCAGTCTACTGCCTCATAAACACTTTTGCCACTTCCAGATCCTCTGCCGTAGTAAGCTTAATATTGTGATAATCCCCTTCTACAATTTTCACTCTCACATCTGCAAAAGTCTCCACTATCATGGCGTCGTCCGTCATATCGCTCCGCCCGCTGTCTATCAAAGCCTGATAGGCGTCGCGGACGATCCGAAACTGAAAGACCTGAGGAGTCTGAATAGACCATACCAGCTTTCGAGCCGGAGTATAATCCACAAATCCCTCCTCGTCAGACACCTTAATGGTCTCTTTTACTGGCATGCCAATGACACAGGCCTGATATTTTTCTACTGCTTCCACAGCTCTTTCCAGCATTTCTTCCTCTACAAAGGGGCGAACTCCGTCATGGACAAAGACATATCCTTCCCTGTCTTCCTGACTCATTTCATCCTCCATGACTTTCAGGCCTTTCCATACGGAAAAATATCGTTCAGCTCCCCCAGCAACTATGGAATCCACTTTTGACAGGCCGTACTTTTCTACAATCTCCTTCTGGCAGTAAGCAATCTGCTCCTCCTTTGTCACCAGGATCACATGATCAATGAGAGGAGAATGCTGAAAAGCCGCCAGAGAATAGTATACGATAGGCTTACCCTGAAGCTCTAAAAACTGCTTCTCTACTTTTCCTCCCATTCGCTTTCCCTGACCTGCTGCCACCACAATGGCTGTACACGGTTTTTTATTTTTCTTCTCCATTATCGTTCTCCCAGCTTCAGGTTCGGCACTGCATTGAGATCCCAGCCATGCCTGGTCCCGGCTATATATTCATAGTAGGCCGCCACTCCGATCATAGCTGCATTGTCTGTACAAAAAATCGGCGACGGATGGTAAAATTGAATCTTTTCCTTTTCACAGGCCCTGGCAAAAGCTTCGCGCAGTGTAGAGTTGGACGCCACGCCGCCGGCAATGGCGAATTTGTCCAGGTCATAATCTCTCACTGCCAGCATGGCATGCTCCACCAGCACATCGCAGACAGCCTGTTGAAAGGACGCCGCCACATCGGCCCGATTTACCTCCTCGCCTTTCATCTGGCAACTGTTCAGATAATTTAACACTGCTGATTTCACGCCGCTGAAGCTGAAATCATAAGGGGAGTCTTCCAGCTTTGCCCTGGGAAATTGAATGGCGTCCGGCCTTCCCTCTCTGGAAAGCTTGTCGATCTTAGGTCCTCCTGGATATCCCAGCCCGATAGCCCTTGCCACCTTGTCAAAGGCTTCTCCTGCTGCGTCATCCCTTGTCCGCCCAATAATCTCATATGTTCCGTAATCTTTTACTGCCACTAAATGGGTATGTCCACCAGACACCACCAGACAAATAAAAGGCGGCTCCAGATCTGGATTTTCTATATAATTGGCTGAAATGTGTCCTTCGATATGGTGAACGCCTACCAGAGGAAGCCTTTTTGCATAACAGATAGCTTTCGCCTCCGCCACGCCTACCAGAAGAGCTCCCACCAGGCCCGGACCGTAGGTTACTCCTATGGCGTCCAGATCATCCAGGGTCATTTCTGCCTGATTAAGGGCCTCTTCAATCACCTGATTGATTTTCTCGATATGCTTTCTGGACGCAATCTCCGGCACCACCCCACCGTACAATTTATGAAGCTCGATCTGGGATGAAATCACATTAGACAACACACACCGGCCATTTTTTACCACCGATGCCGCTGTCTCATCGCAGGAGCTTTCAATTGCCAGAATATAAATATCCTTTTCTGTGCTCATTTTACTTCTTTCCTCTTCCAATCATTCTTCAAAATCCAGTTCTACCGATTTTCTATCCTTTCCCGGAGATGCATTTGGAAAAATACGGCGTACCTCCTCCATATACTCCTCCGGCCTGGTAAGAGACGGGCTGTAATGTGTCAGCCAGAGCTTCTTCACTCCTGCCTCCTTTGCCAGCCTGGCAGCTTCGTAAAAAGTCATATGCTTGTGGGCCACAGCTTTCTCTTCTTTTCCTTTTTCCCCATACATTCCCTCGCAGATAAATAAATCCGCATCCTTAGCATTGGCCACAATGGAGGCTGTGGGCCGTGTATCTGTGCAATATACCAGCTTAATGCCCTTCCGGGGTGCTCCCATTACCATATCCGGGGTGTAAATCTTGTCTCCCTCTGTGATCGTCTCCCCCTTCTGAAGCTTGTTCCAAAAGGGTTTGGGGATTTGAAGTTCCAGAGCCTTATCCAGTTGGAACTTTCCGGCCCGCTCAATTTCCAGAGAATACCCATAGCAGGTAACATTGTGATTGACCCGGAAGGCATGAATGTGATACCCTCCCAGATTAAAATCCTCCTCTGCCTCTGACAATTCTATAAAGTTTATTGGAAATGGCAGCTCCGGCGCAATGACGCGAAGCGCATTGACCACCCGCTCTAATCCCCTGGGTCCTACTAAGGTAAGAGGCTCTGTCCGTTCCGCGTTTCCCATAGTCAGCAAAAGGCCCGGAAGACCGCTGATATGATCCCCGTGAAAATGAGTAAAGCAAATAATATCAATGGGCTTAAAGCTCCACCCCTTTTCTTTAATGGCAATCTGTGTCCCCTCTCCACAGTCAATCAAAAGACTGCTTCCATTATATCTGGTCATCAATGCTGTCAGCCAGCGATAGGGAAGCGGCATCATTCCGCCGCTCCCCAACAAACATACGTCTAACATCTTCGCCTCCATAGAATGGCTGTTTCTTAAACCATCTCTACCATCTCTGTTCTAGTGAGAGGAATCTGAAACTGAGCTGTCATTCTGTCATAACATTCCTCACACAAATCAAAATTATCTATTTCTCCATCTTTTCCAGACATGTATTCCCATACCTGGCGTACCTGGAATACCCCTTCCATAGGCATCCCGCTCTGTACTGTAATGATCTTGCCGCAGCCGTTGCAGATGATACGGTGTAGAATTCTTCCTTCTTTGTTCTTATATTCACGCATGATAACTTTCCTCCCTGATTGAATCTGGCTTGTACCATTGTTCTGCCACATCATGTGCTACGTGAACAGTATAACGGATTTTTATCCTCACAGATAGTGGGAATTGCTGACAGCATTGGCATGTTTATATCTGCCATTGCCGCCACATTATCATGGCATTTTCTGTTGGTTTTTCGTAAAAATTTTTGCGGATGCCAATGCTTTCAAAGCCAAGACTTTCGTAAAGGTGAATGGCTGCCTGATTGCTCACCCTCACTTCCAGCGTATAGGCAAATACGCCCTGCCCCTTTCCAAGGTTCATAAGCTCTGTCAGCATTTTTCTGCCAATCCCAAGTCCCCGCATCCCCTTTTTCACTGCCACATTGACTATCTCTGCTTCCTCCAGGCTCTGATAACAGCCGCAGTAGCCTACCACGTCCCCATCCATCTCTGCCACAAGAAATATGGTGTGATACAGACCAATACTTTCTTCAAATGATTTTTTCGACCAGGGCAGGGAAAAAGTCTCCTGCTCAATCTGGCATACCATGTCCAGATCTATTTCTTCCATCCGCCGAAGGATTAGATTATTCATGTCTTTGAGCTTCCTTTTCTGCCCGTTCCCGCTCTGCCTGAGAAAGTCGCAGGTAATCTGGACGGTGGTCTGCGGCGCTCTCCGTCTTTCCCTCACGAATATACTGCACAGCCAGTGCGGCTACAGCTCCCGCCCTCTGCTTGCTCAAATGAGACGGGGCAAAGGAAAACTTCTGGCCAGCCATCAATCGCTCTGTCAGCGCTTCTATATAGACGGGAACTCCGTCTCCCAGAAAAATCACTTCCCTTTCCAGCTCACAGAGTTTTTTCGTAATATCATCAATACCGACCACTGTCTGAGGTTCTATGACTTTCAGAGCATTGTCACAGAACTCGTAAATCCCTGTATAGACCTGGTTTCTTCTGGCGTCCATCAGAGGACAGATGATACGGTCTGTGCCATACAGATTATAAGCCAGAGCGTCTACTGTGGGAATGTGTACCAAGGGCTTTTCCAGAGCTAACCCCAGGCCTTTTGCTGTGGCAGATCCAATGCGCAGGCCTGTAAAGGATCCTGGCCCGGCCGCCACTGCAATGGCGTCTATGGTATTCAGATCTAGCTCAATCATTTTTGCAATCTCATCCAGCATGGGAAGCAGTGTCTGAGAATGAGTCTTTTTATAATTTACGGTGTACTCTGCCAGCAAATTCCCACACACACCGTCATCCTCTACAACTGCAACTGAGGCCACCAGGCCTGAGCTGTCAAGGGCCAAAACTTTCATCCTATCTCCTCCACTGTAATTTTCCGATAGTCGAATCCTTTCTTTAATTCTTTCTCTATGACAATCCGAAAACGATGTTCAGGGAGGATCTCTTCTATCAGATCTGCCCACTCAATGAGGCATGCCCCTTCACTGTAAAAATAGTCTTCATATCCCACTTCTTCCATTTCTTCCACATGGCCGATACGGTATACGTCAAAGTGATACAGAGGAATACGGCCGCTGTAATATTCCTGTACAATGGTAAAAGTAGGGCTGTTCACAGGTTCTTTGACTCCCAAACCGGAAGCAAAACCCTGGGTAAAGATGGTTTTCCCTGTACCCAGATCGCCTGTGAGGGTATAAATACTTCCTGGAGCTGCCTTGGAGCCTAATGTTTGTCCAAGGGCTCTTGTCTCCGTTTCTGAAAATGTCTCTATGGTCATTGCTTTGCTCCATTTCTTTCTAAATCTTAACATCAGATTGTATATTTGTCTAGTGGCGGCCCTTAAGAATTGGGCTGATATGTTTGTACAGGAGCAAAGTGATCACAGACACGATCCCTCCCTTTAAAAGATTAAAGGGCACCACCGCATAGAGGGCCATGGTCCAGAAACTGGTAATGTGACTGTTGATAGCAGTTCCAATCCCGATAATCACATCCTCTGGCATACCAAAAAGCACAGAGAACTTAGGAAGCAGATAAAGGGCATTAAAGATACTTCCAAAAGCCGCCATGGTAGCAGTCCCTGTCACCAGTCCAGCCATTGCCGTCTTTTTGCTCTTTTTTATGTAGTAAATGATGGAAGCAGGCAGTACCAGCGTACAGCCTACCACAAAGTTGGCAAAATCGCCCACGAAGGCCGTAGTCGTCCCTTTTAACAATAGTTTCAGCACAACTTTGCACAGCTCTGCCGTCACTCCCGCCACCGGTCCCAAGGAAAAGGCACAGATCATAATGGGAATCTCACTGAAGTCAAGCTCGTAAAAACTTGGGGCAAATGGGAGAGCCACTTCAAATAGCATCAATACGGCGGAGATAGCAGAAAAAACGCCTACTACAGCTACTCGTCTTGCTGGGGAAATACTGCGGGGAAGCTGGTTTTTCCTGCGAATCCATCTCTCAATAAGAGAGGCGGCCACAAAGATAGCAATAACAATAAGCAGGCAGACGCCTAGAAACTGTAGGTTTTCTTTTGCACTTTGAATTAAGTTTTGCATGATTTATGTTCTCCTTTTTGAATTCTGCGTAATTGAGCAGGGAAGAGTTTCCCTACTCAACGCGTGGGGCGCATGCTGTGTTAACAGCAAAATCCATATCTCCCCCCCCCGCGCATAAAAATCCCCGGACACACGCGTATCCGGGGCAAAATACTGATCCAATCACAGACCTTCTCTTTCTTCTCTCATCCAGACTATACTGTCGGTATCGGAATTTCACCGATTCAGCCGCCGAAACGGGTCGCGGACTATCACCGCCGGTAGGGAATTCTTGCCCAGGAAACTATGAAGTTCCCATATAAGTCACCCTGCCCCGAAGAATTGATCTTTTTATAAAGGTCATTATAACTGGTTATTTGGTTGTATGCAAGCTTATTTTTTGCTTATTAATCTCCTTCAAATCATCAATCGCCATCTCGACGTCCAGAGTGTGGAATCCAAGCCAACATTCATTCACCGGCCCATTGTAGTCGATCATACACATTGTCAAGAGCAGCGGCAGCTTGGCTATTCATAAAAGATTCAATAAATGCCGGACAATCATATCCCTCTCAGGCTTTTTCTGTCAAAATCTGTACCCATATAAAAACCTCTGCCGAAATCGCAGCGTTCCCGGCTTATTGGTGAAATAGCGCCACGAATCCCTGACTTGGATCCATGGTAAAGGGTTAGAATTTCATCAGTAGTAGCAATACGGCTTCCTTCAGATTGTGGAACGTCAATAGTCTGATCAGAACACAAACTTTTCATCGCATCTCCCTTGATTGACAATATGGTATTTGAATGAATTTACCTCTCATCCTCCCTGATAGAAATCTGATCACCTGCCCTCAGAGTCTGCTGGAATACTCCCGGCGCTCCGTTCACAGTCAGCCTGACGGTTCCTTTAGGCTGACGCAGATCAATCCCAGAATACTGAATCATATCCATGAGATAATAAGGGCTTCCATCCTCTTTCACCGGCAAGCGAAGGGGCATGTCATTCAAATAAAACAGGATACTTTCTGGTTTCACGGGCTCCGGTTCTGGTTTCGGTTCTGGCTGTATTGATGTAATAGACTGTACCAGATCCGGTTCTTGCACTGGCCTTTCTACTGGATCGGACTCTTCTCTTTGCACAGCAGTTTCTGGCATAACAATTTGGCCCGTTTCAGAAGGCATATCTGTCATAGCAGCCTTCACTGATTCAGGATCCTCAGTTATTTCAGCTGTTTCCAACTCTTGGATTTCTGGTAACGAATCAGGGCTTGTTTCTGGCTCAATTACTTCTGGTTCAATTGCCTCCGGCTCAACTTTTTCCGGCTCTGGCTTCTCCTCTATTTCTTTTTCAGGTTTTTGTGGCTTTGGCATCCTCATTGTGATGATATCACCATTTTTCAGAGGTGTTTCCAGAGATGCATAGGTTCCATTCAAAGTGATCTCCTGGGAAGTCCTGGCGTCTTCGATGTCTCCCAAACAGGCTTTTGCGGATACACCGGAAATGGCAGGTACAAAGTCTATCACATCGCCAGCATGGATGATCTCGGAAAGCTTTCCCTCTTTTTTATTAATAAGAAGGGATGCAGGCTGGGCAAGAGTGCCGTAAAATACTTTCCGCCTTCCATTCACTGTCACTGCCAGATTAAATCCAGAACGTCCCATGATATCCTGGAAGCTGTAGCCGTTCATCATCAAAAGATTTAATGCAGTAAAACTGCCGCTTCGGAACAACTTTGCTGGTTTCCCATTCAGAATCACCCGGAAACCGTCATTGATCAGATTCAGTCCAGAAGATATGACAATTCCCAGTGGAGTAGCATACTCTGGATTATTCAAGTCAATCTCGTCAGAAAAAGCATTTGTTCGAAAATTATTTCCTGCAATAGCCACGCGCTTATCGTCCATTTGAAGGGCTACGGTAAGTCCGTCTTTCAGGCCAGTCAATTTGCTACCGCCTCCAGCTAAAAACAGTGCCGAAGGAGGCCCACCGTTAATCTCCAATATTTTGCCTGCGATTTCTTTGCACAAAAGATCAGAGGTACTCTGAATAGACCGGATAAGCTCCTCCCGGGATACATTTCTCTCAAATCCAAGAATATCTGTAAAGGTAATCTCTGTCTCTTCCTCCTGCTCTATCTGCCGCTTCATGGTTTCCGCAGTCTTGAAATCAACTAAGTATTCCTTCATAATTGTCTCTGAAATCTCATCTCCTGCCACGGTGGCCATGGTATAGCCTGTCACGCTTCCATCCGTGCAAGCAGCAATATCCGAGGTTCCGGCACCAATATCAACCATTACCAAATTCAGTAATCTCAGATTGGCAGGTATCGCTGCATTGATAGCAGCAATAGGCTCCAGAGTAATACTGGCCACTTCCAGACCTATCTTGTTCATGGTGGTATACAGACTTTCCACGACTTCACTGGGCAGGAATGTGGCAATGAGATCCACTTTTACCTGCTTTCCCCGGTGATCCTTTAAGCTGGATATCATATACCGATCCAAAAAATACTGACATACGGTATAGCCTACCAGATAGAAGCGACGGTTGTCATTCTCTGCACTGTTTTCCGCGTCAAATGCTTCTTCCGCCTTGGTGATGGCCCCTGCTTCCAGACGGCTGATAATTTCATCATCTATCAACTGTGTGCCAGGCAATTCTAATTCAAAATCTGCCCGCTTTGTTCTCAGAGCACGTCCAGCGGCGGCCACACAGACACGACTCAGCTTACAATCCACTTTGCTCTCCAGCCGTTTCTTTACCTTTCCAGCCAGCGTTGACACTTTTTCTATGTTCTCAATCTGTCCATCTATCATTGCCCGCTCGGTATGTTCCTCTTTTTCAACAGCAATGATCTTAACCTTATCCTCTTCAACAGTTCCCACCATTCCAATGATGCTTCGCGTTCCGATATCCAGGGCAAATATCATATTATCCGCCTGAATCTGCGCTTTTTTGAGTTGTCCCTTCGCCATGTTTACCCTCCTGCGCAATATAGAGTATTCTCTAAAGTAATTCTATCCTTATAAATTTTATTATATTAAAATTATAGGGTAATGTAAATAATTTTCTTATTGACATTCTCATTAATATATGTTTAAATACTTGTATGAACAATTATTCATATATTAATATATAATATTTTAGGAGGGAATCAAGCATGAGCGATATACAGAAAGATACCCTGCATCCCTTATCAGACATGCACGAATATGATAAGCATCACCATCACCACAGCGATTCCTGCGATTGCGGACATGAACATACCCATGATGAGCATCACCACCATCATGAAGATTCCTGTGATTGTGGACATGAGCATACCCATGAAGAACATCACCACCATCACGGCGGTTCCTGTGATTGTGAGCATGAGCACGAAGAATGTTGCCATGTCTGCGGGCAGAGTCTTGCCAACTATTCTTGCAAAATGCCCGAAAATGGCATGAAAAGAGCCGTATATATCCTGGAAAATCTGAGCTGTGCCCACTGTGCATCCAAGATGGAGGAGAAGATAGGAAAGTTGGAGGGTGTGGCAGATGCCACCATCATTTTTGCCACAAAACAGCTTCGTATCACAGCCGAAAACCCTGAACAGTACCTTTCTGATATCCGCGATATCTGTACTTCCATAGAATCAGAGGTAAAGGTACTGGAAAAAGATGCGACACCGAAAAGTGTTGATGCGCTTCCTTTAAAGACTGAGGAGTCTTCTTCCCGGGAATCTGCATCCAAAGAGCGACGGGAGCTAAACCTGATTATCCTAGGAGCGCTCTTGTTTATCGCCGGAAAGGTTTTAGAGCATTTTGGATTTGAGACTACTGTTACACTTCCCATCCTTATAGTTGCATATTTAATCTTAGGAGGGAAAATTTTACTAGAAGCAGGCCGAAACATATTACACGGACAGATTTTTGACGAAAACTTCCTCATGAGCCTTGCTACCCTGGGGGCATTTGGCCTTCAATTTTACTCAGAGGTTATGGGCATCCCGGACGCTTCAGGTGCCTCTGAGGCCGTGGGCGTTATGCTGTTCTATCGTGTTGGCGAATACTTTGAACACAGGGCTGTAGAGCGAAGCCGCGGGCAGATTATGGAAGCCATTGATATGCGCCCAGAAATGGTAAATCTTTTGATCGGAAATGAGATTCAGACTATTCCAGCGGCAGATGCCCAGATAGGCGACATTCTTCTCATCCGTCCTGGTGATCGGATCCCTCTGGATGGAATAATCATAGAAGGCGACAGTCGTCTGGACACATCTCCTATCACCGGAGAGCCTGTACCTGTGGCAGTAGGCTCTGGGGATGAAATCACTTCTGGCTGTGTCAACACTTCTGGGCAGTTAAAAATGCGTGTAGAAAAGCCATTAGAGGAATCTATGGTTACAAGAATCCTGGATTCTGTAGAAAATGCTGCGGCAAGCAAGCCGAAAATCGATCGCTTCATTACGCGTTTTTCCAGAGTATATACTCCCTGTGTTGTCTTGACCGCGCTGGCTACAGCAATCATTCCTTCCCTTGTAGCAGGAAATTGGTACTATTGGATTTACACAGCTCTCACCTTCCTTGTTATGAGCTGCCCCTGTGCACTTGTTTTAAGTGTTCCCCTTGCATTCTTCTCAGGAATCGGAGCTGGTTCTAAAAAGAAGATCCTATTCAAAGGTGGCATGGCAATGGAATCCTTAAGCCATTTGGGCGCTGTTGTAATGGATAAGACGGGAACCATCACAGAAGGAAACTTCCAGTTGCAAAAAACAGTTTCCATCGGCAGCTTATCTGAAGATGAATTGCTTCGTATCTGTGCAAGTTGTGAACAACATTCCACTCACCCCATAGCCAGCAGTATAGTAGCTGCTGCCCGAGAAAAGAATCTGGCACTGGAAGCCCTTGATTCTCTGGATGAAATTGCTGGCCATGGCATTGTTGCTACTCTGCCAGAAGGAAAAGTCCTGTGTGGAAATCGCAAACTGATGGACAAATACCAAATTTCTCTTGAAAATTCAGAGGAGAATTCTTATGGAGCTGAAGTATTCTTAGCAGTCAATGGAACATTTGAAGGGTATCTCATCATCTCTGATACCATTAAATCCGATGCAAAACCTGCTATCCGCAGCCTAAAAGCCATGGGTCTTCACACCATTATGTTGACAGGAGATTCTCAAGCCAGCGCGGAAGCCGTAGCCAAAGTTACAGGTATCGACGATGTATACGCCAAGCTTCTCCCTCAGGATAAGCTGACTATTCTGAACAAAGTGCGGGCAGAACATGGTACTGTCATGTTCGTGGGCGACGGCATCAATGATGCGCCTGTGTTGGCCGGAGCTGATGTGGGAGCGGCTATGGGAAGCGGAGCGGATGCCGCCATTGAGGCTGCCGATACAGTATTTATGACCTCCAGTGTGCAGGCCATCCCAGAATCTATCTCTATTGCCCGTATCACAGGCAGCATCGCAATACAGAATGTAGTCTTTGCTCTGATTATTAAGGTAGCTGTCATGATTCTTGGACTCATTGGCTTTGCAAATATGTGGCTTGCTGTGTTTGCAGACACAGGCGTGGCTATGCTCTGTGTCTTGAACTCTATTCGGGTTCTCTATAAAAAGAAATTTTAAGAAAAATCAGCTTAGTATTTAAGACTTTAGAAATACGGAAGATGGTTTATGAGACAAATGTGCTGCAAAAATCTAGCAATTTAGATGTATGCGGCACATAATTATATGGCTCTCATACAAGAATCTCCAACGCTGCTATCAAATTAATTTGACCAATTTCTTTTTTTTCGTTAAAATAAAGAAGTAACCATTGATGATACCTTACTAGTTGGAGGCTTCCTGATGAATATTCACAAAACAGATTATCTTACTGATGAGGACACACTCTACCGCCTTGCAGAATTATTTAAAGTATTTGGAGATCCAACCAGAATCCGGATCCTTTATACTCTCTCTGGGCAAGAGCTATGTGTCCAGGACATTGCTAAGGAACTGGAAATGACCCAGAGTGCTATCTCTCACCAGCTTCGCATTTTAAAACAGATGTCCCTTGTGAAATTCCGCAGAGACGGGAAGACCATGTATTATTCCCTGGCTGATGACCATGTAGCTACAATTATGGCTCAGGGATTGGAACATGTGTGTGAGTAACAATTATGCCCCCTTAGATGAGCAGATTGTTTATGGAGATTTGAATGCAAATGAAGAAGGTTGGATCTAATAGATGCCTCAACTATGAAATATGTCTGACCAACCGTGAGGCAAAACAAATGTTTCGGTTTATGGTGAAGAGATAGAACCATCCTCCTTATACACTAATCCTCTCCTTTTTCCCATAAGGCAACTTGCTGTTTTGCTCTTTCATACTCTTCTACTGATATTTCAAGACCCTCACAAGCCTTCTCCAAATCAAGATCAAAATTTTTCATAAATAATTCTACATTTTTCACCAAGGTTACGAGGCTGCCTTTCTCTATGCCTTGTTCCACACCTTGTTTTAATCCTTGTTCCCTGCCGTGCTCTAACCCTATCTCAAGAATATTCATCTTCACAGCCTCCCATTCTTCTGATTCTTTTACCTCTCCCACGATTCTGTCCAGTTCCAGAATCCGCTTGTCCTTTACTATGATTTCTTCATTTTCTAACGTCGTATTTTTCATATATTGTAGCAGGCTGACCAGTTCTGCCCTGCCGTTTTTGCTTGTCATATTCAGAAAAATTTTACTTGTGCCATCTTCCAAAGGCAGGCCCGGTACTTCCTCGCACCATTCACTAAAAGTATATCTTGCCAGATCTCTTCCAAAAATATCCTCCTGGGTAATAAATATAATTACTGTTGACGGCAAATGCTTATATCGGGTAGTTTTCCCTGATTTCAAAATGGGTGTATCGATTAATCCCTGGTAAAACCTAGATCTCCTGCGGATATCATCCCCACTTGAATCATTCTGCATTTCCATGTCAAACTGTCTATTCCCCATATCCTGTGCCCAAGCATCCAAGCGTATAGCTCGCTTGCCTGATTTGTTCAATACCACCTGCTCTACTTTGACTTCCTTCAAGATCAAATCAGGCTCATCCAGTATGATGCTGAGCACTCCCTGGTAAGCTTCTTTCACCTTCATGACTGACAAAAACAGGGCAAAATCACTTAAATTAAATTGATAGTCCTCAAGGATCTCCATCTGGGCTTTCTTTTCTTCTTCCTTCTGCTGCATAAAATATTACCTCTCTTTCTTATAGGGCAGAGAGGATATTTTTGCTGTCTCTTCCTCCCTGCCGTTATTCGGTTGTAAGCAAGGAGTTTTACAGAGAATACTCTGCGTAGATATGGACAGAGCTGTCCACTTAGATATGATTAGAATCTTTCATCGTTCTTTGCTTAGAATAATTTTAGCATATTCTTTTTTATGCCGCAACTATATTATAAAATGAGCCCCGCCAAAGGTTATTTTCTTTGGCGGGGCTTGGTTGTAAAATCTTGTTCCAGTAATCTCCGACTAGTCTTTTTTCTTAAACTGAGCCCGAATCAAACAGATAATCAATATCAACAGTACTAATGCAACAGCTGCGGAAATGGCATAAAATGCTATCTGTGCAGTATCGCCAGTCTTGGCACCTGCCGCCCGTGTCGTAGTAGAAGTCTTCTTAGTTGTATTGGCTGTATTTGTCGTAGGCGTCTTTGTGGTAGTCGTTGTGCTAGTCTTTTTATCATCTGTCTTTTTGTCATCTGACTTATTATCATCTGACTTATTATCTGTGTTATTCGTGTTCCCGTTGTTTGTATTCCCGTTGTTTGTGTTCCCGTTGTTTGTATTCCCATTGTTTGTGTTACCTGGATTATTTGGGTTATCCGGGTTATTTGGGTTATCCGGGTTATTTGGATTATCCGGGTTATTCGGATTATCCGGGTTATTCGGATTATCCGGGTTATTCGGATTATCCGGGTTATTTGGATCATCTGGATCATTTGGACCTGGATTTGTACTGTTAGCCGGTGCCCAAGCAATGGCTACAGGTGACAGACCCGTTACTTTAATTGTTATGCCTTCATCCGTCTGCTCCAGCACAGATAATGTGCCACTATTCGCATTGGGACTTGATGGAACAAATTGTTCTATAGTTCCTGGGTCAAGCTTTCCGCCTGAATAATCCTTTCCTTCAATCTCTGAGGTAATCATATGCACTGCCACAAACCGATTGTTTTTGGATGTGCCTTCTGGATAGGGAAGTGTTAGGATCAATCCGCCTTTGTCAAAGGCCTCTACTGTAACTCCGTCTTTATCCCTCACCTCTACGTCAAAAACTTTATAGTTTTCTTCTGATTTATTACCAAGCTGCTCCGCACGAAGATCCTTAACACTTGAAATCACCCTGTTCTTCATGCTTAATGTAGTCTCTATACCTTCCAGAGCTTTTGGCTGATGAACCACATTATCCTCTGTCACATGCAGTGAATAGGCAGTACTTGTAAGCTTAATTCCGTCCTCAGGAGTGGCAGGGCTTGCATAATTGCTTGCATAATCAGCGCCGGCTTCATTGACATTGAGCAGTCTCGCATTTGAAACAATCAGTTTTTCGCCGTCCTCACTCAATGACATACCGCCGTATGTGGCAACCACTCTTCCTTTATCCTCATCCAACAGACCATGGAGCTTCAATCCTCCATATACAGAGTATTTTCCGTCCTTGTCTGCCACAATGATATCCGTTGTATTCCAGGACAACTGCTTTGGAAGAATCTCAAACTTATACTCTTGGTCAAAACTTATATTATAATTGGGATTAGCTACATTACCAGGATTGATCTTGTAGGTTCCCACCTTGTCAAACCTATCTTCTCCAGGATCTTTGCCGCCGTTTACAGTATTATCCTTGTCACGCTCACGGCCCAAATCACCAGCTAGTGTATCTCCTTCCACGAGATCGGCCATGCTCTCTTCGTCGAGTTCCATGGGCTCTTCCGCGTCAGCATCAAAGGTGCCGTAGATCTTGTGTGGATTTCCCTTAACTTTAAGCGACAGATCCTTTTTACTAATATTAATCAGCTTATAGCCTATTCCTTCCGTCGAATAAGGTGATTGGCCTACAATGATCTTAAGCACATAATTGCCTGTGGCGTCCTCTCCTCCTATCGCATTTTTCACATCCTGCCAGGAGGGGAAGTCTCCCTGTCCTTCGACTCCTCTGCTCACCAGAGTTCCCACTCCAGCTTCGACAGCTTCTATGGATTCAGCCTTATACCACTCATACGTAAGGGAACCGTGTCCTGTGCCTCCCTTATTGGATTCTCCAATACCCACAGTAAAGTCTCTGTTCTCTATGGGCTCTTTTATCTCATCCCCATAGGTATAAGTACCAGAAAAATTATTCAGGTCTACGTTTAACTTGCCTCGGATAACAAGAATCTCCTCTTCCTTTGTCAGGCAAGCGTCTTCACCTGGTCCCAGCGTATGATTGGCATCCTCTTCATAGTGAACTGACACTTGATATTTGCCAAGAGGTAAATATCCTTCTCCAGAGGTAGTTGGGATCGTAATTTTTACAGTTGTAATCGCACCATTTTGCTTGAACTCAACAGTATATGGTACTTCCGTAGTCAGATTTGGTCTTGAAGCTAAGTTAGAATCTTTTATTGGAGGCTGGCCTGTTGGCGCATTACCACTTTCATCCTCTATATGCTCAACTTTAACCTTTAAACCATCACTTACGCCTTGTGTTCCCGTCTTTCCTCGGCTCTCTATTGCCATATTAATAGCAAGATTGATTGTGCTGCCATGCTCATATGCTGTCGCTCCCTCTCTCTGATCCTCAGGAATATTTTCGAGATATGGATGACCTTCTGGTATAGCAGGAGCGCCTGTATCAATCTTCAAAGAAGCAGGATCCATTTTGATTGCAACACTATATACTGGCCCTACACTAGTACCCTTTGTGTAACCTACATAATAGGTACCTGACCACTTTACTTCACTTGTTTTTTCCCTCATGCCACTGTCAATATTATCTTTGTAAACATCAGGATTCCAACCTGGATCAAGATCTACAGTGAATGTAGCCTTTAGTGTAGTATCCTCTATTTCTTCTTTGTAACCGCCTTTCAACAGCTCTGAATAGTGATCCTCGCCGTCATAAGCAAGCTTATCTGGAACAATGATAATCTCCGTCTCCATACCTGTGAGATAAAACTCTCCAGCACTGTCTGATGTAAAGGTAAGAGCTTGCAGACGATTTCGAGCCGCTGTTCTCAAAACACCATTATTGGCAAAAGTTGTACTTCCAGTGCCAGACAATGTACCTGTATCTTGTATGATGATCGTTCCCTCATTCACAGCCCCACCAAGAGTCAGAGTACTGCCATTTACAATCGTCAAATCCTCCTGACGATTGGTGAAAGTACCACTAACGGTCATCTTGGCATCTTCCGCCAGTGCGAGCTTACCATCATTGGTAAAAGCACCTGTAATTATGGCCTCGTTCTTCTTATTCAGCGTTAAAGTTCCTGTATTGTTAAACGCACCATCTACAGACAGCTCCTGACCTGTGAAGCTGCTGACTGTCCGTTCTGCCAGTTGTACTTTTCCCTCATTGTTGAACTCAGTTTTAACATCCAGTTTACATCCATCGCCAATATCTACAATACTATTACCACTGTTTACAAATGTATTGTCAACCATAGTAATATTGTTTGTAGAGGGATCTCTGACTGGAACCTGCGTCTTATTAACCACCATAGTGGCGGTATTTGCCAGCTTTAATTCCTTACGATTGAAATAATTTCCATTAACAGTCAGCGCACTTCTATCACTGACAGTCACTGTCCCTTCATTGATAAATGAACCTGTCGTAACTCCACTTGGACTGGTTGACGCTGTATCATGAGTGATTACCAGTGTACCCTTATTATAAACTGGAGCTGAGCCGGAAGCAGTATTCGTAATGGTACTTCCTTCAATATTTAATGTACCGCCTTTTTCATTTATAATCTCACCGGAGACTTCCAATTTTGCATTGTAGACATTCAGAATACAACCGTTGGGAACTGTTATGATATCCCTTCCTGAATTAATCTCATTGCTCTTATTAACTACTAATGTACATGCTTGGCCTGGTGTTCTCAAAGTCACTTTTTTGACATTACTGCCAATAGAAAATATGGACCTAAAAGTAGCGTCGCTGATATCTATATTAAGATCACGCAATTCAATATCATATTCCCCATTGCCTTCTTCGCCGGTCAACTGAAGCAGTGGGTTTGTAGCTCCTTGTATTGTAGGTGGTTTTACCCATGTCCCTGTAATATAATATCTTCCAGCACTTTTAAGCTCTATATGCTCATCTACTTTTTCATACTTTGTACCAGATTCCCCGACTACTTCCACTCCACCAAATTCTGCTGCACCAGAACCCCATGTTGGATCCGCCTGCGGCGCCGGTGTCCCCGCCGCATCCGCCGGAGTACTTGCATTAGCCCTGGCCGGCGCCTTGTGGGCACCACCTACCACCTGTACGGAGATAGTTGGAAGCTGTAATCCTGTTGGTACAACCAGTGTATTCCCCTGTGCGTCTGTAGCTGGCGGTGTGGCAACAAATGTATAGCGAGTACCACTTTCGGAACGGAAGGTTCCATATGTACTTTTATCGCCTGTTGTATCTATCTTCCACTCCCAGCCACTGATTTCTTCATTATTGGGATCTGAATTATATACCTTCGCAACAGAAAAAATTGCTTTTGTAGCTGCAAAAGTACCTGATACTTCATGAGGCTTCACAGTGACAGCCTTCATACTCAGGGTCGTCGGCAGTTCTGGATTGCTCCCTTCTGCAAGTGTCTGAAAAGATATATTAGATGGCAAGGGAGCAAATTCCCTGATTGTTGTAGTTCCTTTGCTGTTTTCCCCTTCCCCATTCGCAGAATTATTATCGGATGAGTCTGGTTCATTTGACACATCGGATTGATTCGGTTCGTCCGATTCACTAGAATTATCATTAGAATCTGATTTATCTGGTGCCTCTGAATCTGGTGTCGTTGTATCATCATTTCCATCCGGCACATCTGATTCATTTGGCGTGTTAGTCGTATCTGTCGTGTCAGATGAATTTGCAGGATCTGACGGATTTGTTGTGTCAGATGGATCCGCAGAATCTGTCTGATCCGTTGCGTCAGTCTTACCTGATGGATCTGTCGTCGTGTCAGAAGTACCTGGTGTGGTAGTATCTGAGGTATCAGATTTATCTGACATATCTGTCGCCAACACGGTTAAATTTACCGAACTGCTGAGAACGACAATTCCTAGTGTCAACAGAGCTGTCCGCCTCAACCATTTTCCCCATTCTTTCATAAATACTCCGCTCCTTTTTATAATCTGTTCATTTGTATTAACCTATTCTGGGCATGTATCATTATATGCTCGAACGGGCAAATCAGCCCTCCTTTGCAGAACAGCTGACATATATCCAAATTACTTTTATTTTATCAGAAATCCCCCAAAAAAGAAAGTACCTAATTAGCTAATTTTTCCCGTTTTTACAGGATTTTTTTAGGAATATCTTATTTGGTAGAGAAGTCAAATATATGGATAGTATATTATATATATCGGCATGGAAATCAGTTACATTATAGTATGAGAGAAAATAAAATCATTTGGAAATAATAGGGAGATACTTCTTGAAAATCATTATCACCCCCAGCTATTTTACATTGACATTCCCTTTCCCAACCTTTAGAATAAAAGAAAAAGTGAAAATCTTTCTGTCTGTTTCCGCAGAATATCATTCTCCTCAGACAGAATTCCCGGCATCTCGCTGACATTTTCACACAATGAAATTTTATATGTTGGCAGGCGCCGATACCATTTTCACTTAGCTTGGATTGTCTTTTTCATTTCTGGAGGAATGTTTCGCCGCCTGCGGGAAGGAAGGACTATGAGCCTAGACAACACACCTTATGATGACGCGTTCCGCACTCTCCTGAATGACAGCAGCAGCCTCATCATTCCTGTCATTAACGAAGTGTTTGAAGAGCATTATACTGGAGATGAAAAAATCATCTTCTCGCCCAACGAACATTTCCTGAACCGGCAGAATGGAGAGGAACATGAACGAATCACAGATACCAGTTTTGAAATACTGGGGGAAGAAGCGAAAAAGTACCATTGGGAATGTCAGAGCACGGATGACAGCAGCATGTTGATTCGGTTTTTCGAATATGATACTCAAATCGCCTTGGATAGCGGCGCAATACGGAAGAATCTCCTCTCTGTCACACTCCCACACTCGGCAGTACTGTTTCTCCTCTGTAACGCCGCCACACCGGACACAATGCAGATTGAAATTCTGACTCCCGGAGGAAGGGTCACTTACGACATCCCAGTTATGAAGTCACAACATTATACTATAGAAGAAATTTTTGAAAAGAATTTACTGTTTCTGATCCCATTCTATATATTTACGCATGAAGAATATTTTGATAAATACGATAAAAATATTGTTCAATTGGCGCGTTTAGAATCGAAATATCAATATATTATAAGTATGCTGGGACAATTAACATACAAACACATCATTAATGAATACACAAAATGTACCATAATTGATATGTCCAAAAAAGTTTTAAGACACATTGCACAAAAGCATAAAAATGTCAGGGAAGGAGTGGAATCTATTATGGGTGGAAAAGTTTTGGAATATGAGGCTAAAACCATAAAAAATGAGGGAATTCAGGAGGGCTTATCTATAGGGAGAAAAGAAGGAAGAAAAGAAGGTAAGCTGGAAGGAAAATTGGAGGGAACTCTGGAAACACTTTTTGGCCTTGTCAACGACAAGCTGCTATCCCTCCAAGTCGCGGCTTCCCGCGTACAGCTTTCAGAAGAAGAATTTCTGGCAAAGATGCAGAAATACAATCGTTAAAATATGCAATCCTACTGTATACTCAGTAAGCCAGGAAATACTGCTTACACAGCCTCCCTGGCTTACGTTTTCTCATCAAACAGCTTCTGCTTTCTCTTCTATATTCTGGCCACGCCGCTCTTCCTTGCCGCCTCAGACACGGCTGCCGCCACAGCTTTTCCCACTCTCGGGTCAAAAGCAGCCGGTATGATATAATCCTCAGAGAGCTCCTCATCTGAAATCAACTCGGACAAAGCTTTAGACGCTGCCAGCTTCATCTCATCGTTGATGTCACTGGCTCTCACATCAAAGGCTCCACGGAAAATACCTGGAAATGCCAGCACATTATTAATCTGGTTTGGATAATCGCTTCTTCCTGTAGAGACGACTCTTGCCCCTCCCGCTTTTGCATCCTCCGGGAAGATCTCCGGCGTCGGGTTGGCACAAGCGAAGATAATAGCATCCTTTGCCATGGTCTTTACCATTTCTGTCGTCAGACTGCCTGGAGCACTTACACCGATGAATACATCTGCCCCCTTAATAATATCGGAGAGACCCCCATGTACTTTTTTTAAGTTTGTAACCTTTGCCATCTCATCCTTAATGGGATTCATACCCTTCTCCCGGCCTTCATAAATGGCTCCAGTCCGATCGCAGAGGGTGATGTCATGAATTCCAGCAGTCAAAAGCAGTCTCGTAATTGAAATTGCTGCTGCGCCGGCGCCGTTTACCACCACTTTGATCCCCTCTTTTTTCTTTCCCACAAGGCGCAGAGCGTTGGTCAGGCCCGCCAGGGTAATCACTGCTGTCCCGTGCTGATCATCGTGGAACACAGGGATATCACATTTTTCCTTTAATCGCTTCTCGATCTCAAAACAGCGGGGCGCGGAGATGTCCTCCAGATTGACTCCCCCAAAGCTCCCGGAAATGAGATAGATGGTATTTACAATATCGTCTACATCCTTGCTTTTAATACAGAGAGGGTAAGCATCCACATCTGCAAACTCTTTAAATAATACACATTTTCCTTCCATTACAGGCATGCCTGCTTCCGGGCCGATATCTCCAAGCCCCAGAACCGCCGTTCCATCTGTCACTACCAGGCAGCTATTCCAGCGGTTCGTATACACATAAGATTTGCTGATATCCTTTTGAATCTCCAGACAAGGCTGTGCCACCCCCGGTGTGTAGGCCAGCGACAAATCTTCTTTTGTCTTAACCGGAACCCTGGATTTAATCTCGATTTTTCCCTTGCACTCCTCGTGCAGCTTCAGACTTTTTTCGCCAATTGACATTGTTTCTCCCATAATAACATGCTCCTTCCAATCTCTGCTCATCTCAAGTTCCTAACTTTCTAACTCTTATCATAATTTGTTTTTGTCAATTGGTAAAATATTGGTTTTTTATTAGTCCATAGTTTTTTCTTATTGTTGGTGAAAGTCGTACTCCCTGGTAAATTTAATAAAATTTTTCGTCCCGTTATAAGTATACTTTCCCCGCTTCCAGATAAGGCCGATCCGAATGGGAATGGGCGGATCACAGGGAATTCCCACCAGCTCTGGGTCATTGCACACCAGATCCTGAAACAGGAAGGCTGCAGCATTGTTATAGTGGACAAACTGCTTGATGGTATAGATCTGGCTGGAATAAAGGATGATATCAGGAAGAATTCCAGCTTCCCGGAAACGCTTCTTGATCTCTACATTTTGGTAGGAATCCTCTTTCATCAAAACGAGAGGCACCTCTCGCAGTCGATCCATATTGACAGATTCCATCCCGGATAGAGGATTGTTCCGGGCCACAGTCAGTACAAGCTGGGTCTCCATCACCGGCACACAGTAGAAGTCCTTCTCTGTGGTCTCGTCCAGAATTACAATGGCTGCATCCAGTAAGTCGCTCTGTACCTGCTGCCGGGTCTGCATGGTTCCATATTCCTGAATCTCCAGATTCAGTTCTGGATAACATTCCCGGAATTCCCGAAACATACTGGGGAATACAAAAGTACCGATCATAGGCGGAACCCCAATCTTGATGTTATTATTTTTGCCGCCGAAATTCTTCATAGTCCGTTCTAGCTCTTCCAGGCGGTCGAGAATCTCCTGCCCCTGCTGGTACAGGTATTCCCCCTCTGTGGTCAAAATCATATTTTTCTTCTGCCGGTGAAAAAGGTTCACGCCGAATTCTTTCTCTATCTCATGAATGGCGCATGTCACAGAGGGCTGTGAGATATAGAGCTCTTTGGCCGCCCTGGTGACGCTCTTCCATTTACAGACCTCCATAAAATAGCGCAGCTGCATGATTTTCATAGATTTCTCACTCCTTTCTCACCATTTCAAGTCCAGCGAAGCCCTTTGGGATAATGATTCTTAAGAGTTCCTCCTGTCTGCTTTCCCCAGCCCAGAGAAAATCCGTCCACCAGTACCAGACGCCATCCTTTCTCTCCCTCTGCCTGCAAAGATTCCCCTCGCAAGTAAGCAGCCGTCTCCAAGCTTTTGCTGTCCAGGCAAAAGCTGCGCAGAACATCCTGCTTTTTAAGAGACAAAGCCAGGGCATGGGACGGCTCAAAACGGTTCTTTTTCACAGTTCCCATATGAAGGCCCGCCCGCAACACCTTCAAGCCTTTTAAGGAAATGGCACAGGGTAAAAAGTACAGCTGTTCCCCAAAAAGTACTGGGATCCCTTCCGGCCGCTTTGTCAAATTTTCCGAGGTAAATGTTTCGTAAAGTTGGAAAGTTGCCCGGTCCACTTGGGGAAGCTTCCGGGAGTACTCCTGGCTAAAGGCTTCTCCTTCTTTTTTCAGCACCGCCGCAAAGTGACCCTGTCCCTCCAAATGGTGAGGCCAGAGCCGAAAAGTCCCTGCTGTCTCAGGCAGTGCATCCACCCACTCAGGCCTGCCAGGAGAGAACCCCTGAAATACGGGTACCTGACAAATGGAAAATTCTGAGTGTTTTTTCAAAAATGTGCTGACAGTACCCTCATTTTCCTCTGGGGCAAAGGTACAGGTAGAATAGACAAGGCTTCCTCCTGGCCGCAGCATTTTTGCCGCCTCCTCCAGGATAGCCTGCTGGCGGCCGGCACACATGGAGACATTTTCCGGGCTCCATTGAAGAATGGCCTGCTCTTCCTTCTGAAACATTCCCTCACCGGAACAAGGGGCGTCCACCACAATCCGGTCAAAAAAACCGGGGAACCGCCCGGCCAGGCTTTCTGGCGTCTCATTCGTTACAATAGCATTGGGAATCCCCATTCGCTCCACATTGGTAGAGAGGATCTTAGCTCTAGCAGAATGAATCTCATTGGATATGAGAAGTCCCTGTCCTTTCATGGCCGATGCTAAATGTGTCGTCTTTCCCCCTGGGGCGGCGCACAAGTCTAACACCCGCTCTCCAGGCTTTGGAAGGGCCAAAGCTCCCACCGCCATAGCGCTGGGCTCCTGAATATAGTACAGACCCGCCTCGTGATAGGGATGCTTGCCAGGCCGATCTACCTTCTCATAATAAAACCCCTCCGACGCCCAGGGAACAGGGCGCAGGGAAAAAGGGCTTATGCTCTGAAATTCTTCCACCGGCATTTTTAAGGTATTGACCCGAAGAGCCTGTAGGGGCTCCCGCTGATAACTCTCCAAAAACTGCCCGTATTCCTCTCCCAAAAGCTTTTGCATTTTTTTCTGAAATTCCTGCGGCAATGTCATTTATTTTTCCTCACACACCTGGAAAATATAGAATTTTAAATAATAGGACTCGTCAGCCGCCCACAAAATGGGATGGTCAGGAGCTTGTGTCCTGTATTCCACCTGGCGCAAACGCTTGTGAACGCTCTTTGCCGCCTGGTGAAGAGTCTGGGTAAACAATTCATAAGTCATAAAATGGGAGCAGGAACACGTAGCCAGAAAGCCTCCGTCCCTGACCAACTTCATTCCCCGCATATTAATTTCCCGATACCCTTTGACGGCTTGCTTCACTGAGCTTTTAGACTTAGTAAATGCAGGCGGATCCAAAATCACCACATCATATTTCTCACCCTCCTGCTCCAGCCTGGGAAGTAGATCAAAGACGTCGGCGCAGAGAAACTTTACTCTATCCTCCAGGTGATTTAGCCTGGCATTTTCCTGGGCCTGGTTGATTCCAAGTTCCGAAGCATCTACTCCCAAAACCTCTTTTGCCCCTCCCATTCCCGCATTTAAGGCAAAGGAGCCCGTGTGGGTAAAGCAATCCAGCACTCTTGCACCCTGGCAGAGCCTTCCCACTGCCTGGCGGTTATATTTCTGATCCAGGAAAAAGCCTGTCTTCTGTCCGTCCCGGACATCCACCAGGTAATGTATGCCATTTTCGACTATCTCAACCTTAGTGTCAAAGGGTTCTCCCAGAAAACCTTTTCGTCGTTCCAGACCTTCTTTTTCCCTCTCCCTGGAGTCACTCCTCTCATAAACCCCATGAATCTCTATTCCGTCTTCTTTCAAAATCTCTTTTAAGCTGGAAATGATATCCTCTTTCCACCTGTCGATGCCAAGGGCCAGGGACTGCACCACCAGCACATCTGAGAACTTGTCCACTACAAATCCCGGCAGAAAATCCGCCTCCCCAAAAATTACCCGACAGCTTTCTGTATCCACTGTATGCTTGCGGTACTTCCACGCATTTTTTACACGCATACGGATAAACTCTCCATCAATCTCCTGAGCCTGATTTCGGGTCATCATGCGAATTCGAATTTTGGAATTGAGATTGATAAAGCCTTTTCCCAGCCCATACCCGTCAAAATCATGGACAATCACCAGATCTCCGTTTTCAAAGCTTCCCATAATAGAAGCTATCTCATTGTCATAGATCCAAAGGCCGCCGGCTTTCAGCGCTCTTCCTTCTCCCTTTTTCAGTGTGACAATCGCATTTTCCATCTCGCCTCTCCCTCAATCAATCCTACCCTCTACTCCATTTTTCTTGCATATATCCTGGACACAGCATTTGTCACAGTAGGGCTTTGTACGGGCAGTGCAGATGTCTCTTCCATGGTGAACCAGACGATGGCAAAAATCGCTTCCTTCCTCTGGGGGAATGATTTTCCAGAGAGCCATCTCCACCTTTTTTGGCTCCTTACAGTCATCTACCAATCCCATTCGGTTCACTAAACGAATACAGTGGGTATCTGTCACAATGGCCGGCTTTCCAAACACATCTCCCATGATAAGATTGGCGCTCTTCCGTCCCACTCCTGGAAGTTTCAAAAGCTCGTCAAAAGTCTTTGGAACCTTTCCATGATACTGATCCCGCAAGATCTTCATACAGGCATTGATATCCTTTGCCTTACTGTGCCCCAGACCACAGGGTTTTACAATCTCCTCGATTTCCTCTACCTGGGCCTCTGCCAGAGCATTGACGTCAGGAAATTTTTCATACAGCTTTTCTACCACTACATTGACTCTTGCGTCTGTACACTGAGCAGCCAGGCGCACGCTCACCAAAAGCTTCCATGCCTCATTGTAGTCTAAGGTACAGCTTGCCTCTGGGTATTCCTTCTTCAGTCTCTCTATCATTTCCAGGGCCAATTTTTTCTTTGTCATCTGTATATGCCTTCCTTTCTCTTAATATAATCCGGTCCCAGTCAAAGACCTGGCGGGGCCAACGCTACTCTTTGTCTGCTATTCTATCATAAGGCCCTGGGATTTGCAAAACGAACAGTTGAGAAAAGGGAAAAAATGTAGTAATATACCCTAAGTGGCCAAAGGGTACAGTTGCTATCTGTAAGGCAGAAAGGATCCTATTTCTATGAAATCAAAATGTGCAATGATTACTGGTGCTTCCCGGGGCATCGGCGCAGCTATTGCGGAAAAATTTGCCGAAAATGGCTGGAATTTAGTAATGACTTGTATCCGCTCCAGAGAACGCCTGGAAGAGCTGGCCAGACGGCTTCACACCTCCTACGGCGTCACCTGCCTGACCTATCTTGGGGATATGGGAGTGGAGCAAGATGTTCAGGCTTGTTTTCAAAAAATCGAAACTGCCTTTGGCGGTCTCAATGTGTTAGTCAACAATGCTGGTATTTCCAGAGTAGGACTTTTAGATCACCTATCTCTTGAGGACTGGGAATTGATTATGAGGACAAATGTGACCTCAGCATTTCTCTGCACCAAGCATGCGCTGCCTTTTATGGTACAGCAGAAATCCGGCTGTATTATCAATATTTCTTCTGTCTGGGGCTGTGTGGGCGCTTCCTGTGAAGTGGCTTACTCTGCATCCAAAGGCGCACTCAATGCTTTTACTATGGCCCTGGCCAAAGAACTGGCCCCCAGCAAAATTACTGTCAATGGCGTGGCCTGTGGTGCCTTTGATACAGACATGAACTCCTGTTTTAGTATAGAAGAAAAAGCGGCTATTGCTGATGAAATTCCCGCAGGGCGCTTTGGAACCCCCAGGGAAGTGGCTGAGTTTGTATATTCTCTGGCACACCAGTCCCCGTACCTTACGGGACAGATTATTAAATTAGATGGAGGATGGATATAAGTATGAAAATCATCAAACAATTCGGAATTATTTTTGCAATCTGCTGGTTCAGTGTTGTGATAGAGCATTTCCTGCCCTTTTCCTTTCCTTCCAGTGTCATTGGTATGATCGTTTTGCTGTTCTGCCTGCTGACGGGAGTTTTAAAGGTGGATCATATTCGGGAGAAATCAGACTTTCTACTGTCCAACATGGCTTTCTTCTTCATCCCGGCAGGTGTCAATGTCATCAATTACCTGGATATTTTGAAAGCCCATTGGCTGACCCTTATCCTGATCTGCAGCCTGACTACCCTTATCACATTTGCTGTCACCGCATACAGCGTCCGTCTGACCATGCGGCTTCTTAAGCGGGAAAGGAGTGCACGACATGAATGATTTATGGACCTCTCCCTTTTTTGGTATTGCCTTAAGCATCCTGACTTTTTGGATCGGAGTTAAGATTCAGACACGGTTGAAGTCTGTCCTCTTAAATCCCCTACTAATTGCTATCCTGCTGATTGTCCTGCTGCTCTCCATCTGTAAAATTCCTTATGAGAGTTACAACGAAGGCGGCTCTGTCATCAACATGTTCCTGGCTCCGGCCACCGCCTGTCTGGCTGTCTCTATCTACACCCGGATTCAGATTTTAAAGGATAACTGGCTGCCCATTCTGGTAGGATGCACTGTGGGTTCTCTTTCCTCCATGGGAAGTGTCTGGCTGCTCTGCCACCTCTTTGGGCTGGATGAGGCCATGACTGCTTCTCTGTTGCCCAAATCTGTCACCACTCCCATCGCCGTTGAGGTCTGTCAGAGCCATCAGGGAATTGTCCCAGTGACAGTCATCGCTGTGATTTTCACCGGAATCCTGGGCAGTATTCTGGCTCCCTATCTGATTCGTCTGTTTCGAATCCAAGATCCAATCACCGCAGGGCTCTCCATCGGAGCCTGCAGCCATGCCATCGGCACTTCAAAAGCTTTGGAGTTGGGCGAGACAGAAGGCGCCATGAGCGGACTTGCCATTGGAGTTTGCGGACTGGTGACAGTAATTGTCTCTATGCTTTTATAGTACTATCCCAGACGGACCATCTAGTCAACCTCCACAGAGCAAATCATAGCTCCGGCTTTTGACTTCAGGCCATACTTCATATTGACTGTCTCCAATGCATACATAAGCTGCTTCACGGAAGACTTTGCTCCCAGGCCAAAGATTATGGCTCTCTCGGTTCCTCCAAAGCCCAAAGTTCTCCTCCTGGTTGAATACAAGCATCTGAATGGTGAGTAATGGCGTCATGACAACCATGGCCAATAGCAGTAAAAAGGTAGCAGTCATAGGGCCGCTGGCCACCCCACCGGAGTCAAAGGCAATACCTGTAAAGATCTGTGGCACAAAAAAGGTCATAACTAGAGAGCACGCGTATCCTGGTACAAGGAACCAGCATCCAGTTCTGAGGGCTCTGGGCAATCGTAATGCTCAAGAACGGCACGATTGCCGTAATGGGGGCTACTGGCGCCACTGATTCATATACTTTCTCCATTAATAGTTGATTATGTCTCATGAAACTCCTCTAAATTTAAGCACCCTATTTTAGGCTCCACTTTTATCATACTATAGATAAAGAGGACAAAAGACATTAAGATTTTGTTAATTTCCTTATCTTTTCATAATCTTTTAGGGAATCAATTGCCTGACGAGCTAAGGGTATCAGAGCAATCATATTAAATACAGTCATAAGTCCCACGCCGATATCCCCCAGATCCCACACAAAGGTATAGGCTGCCAATCCGCCGATAAACAGCATAATCAGAGCCAGAATTTTATACAATGTCTGTGAAAGCCAGTTGTCTCCGAACAGATAAGCCACATTGGAGCGGGCGTAAAACAGGATGCCAATAAAGGTAGAGAAGCTGAACAGCCACAGAATCACCGCGATAAAAACAACTCCAAAGCCACCGATATGATAGCGCATGGCCGTCTGAAGCAGATCCATACCAGTCAGTCCTTCTGTCAGGCTCGCCGGCGTCAACAGCATAATCATGGCTGAACAGCTACAGATTATAATAGTATCAATAAACACCCCAAGAGCCTGTAAGAGCCCTTCCTTTGCAGGGTGACTGATATCAGCAGCTGCAGCCGCACAGGGAGCAGAGCCGGAACCTGCCTCGTTGGAAAAGAGACCGCGCTTGGCCCCGTTCATTATCACAGCTCCAAAACCTCCTGCCACAGCCTGTCGTAATCCAAAGGCCTCCTCAAATATCTGACGAAAGACAGAGGGAAGTAAACCTGCATTTTTAATAATGATCACCACGGTAATCAGGAAATAAAAAGCGGCCATAATAGGTACTATCACATCCAGTACTTTTACTGTGGCATTTTTGCGCAGTACAATCACTGCTGAAAAAGCTACCAGAATCATGGTCGTATAGAGAGGTGGAATCTGAAAGGCATTCGTAAAGGCAGAAGAAACAGAATTTCCAATCACCTGGCTGATACCACACCAGCAAAGCAGTCCAGAGAGGGCAAATAATACCGCTATGACAGAACGCTTGCGCTTGCTTCCTTTTTTTACAAAAAAATGGTGAATATAATAAGCGGGCCCGCCCCGGTATCCTCCGTAAAGGGGATCTTTTTCTTTGTGAAGCTGTGCCAGGGTTGCCTCTGCAAAGGCTGTGGAGGAGCCGAGAAGAGCCGTCACCCACATCCAAAAGACAGCGCCCGCACCTCCCATGGAAATAGCAGCCACAACTCCCACCAGATTTCCCATCCCAACTCTGGTGGCCGTGGACACAATCAATGCCTGCAAGCCGGAAATCGCATCCTTTTGGGATTTATTTCTCTTTTCTACTACGATTTTTAACATCTCAGGGAATAGCCGGAAAGGAAGAAACCTTGTTCGAACTGTAAAATAGATTCCAGACGGGATCAGAATTAAGACCAGAAGAGAAATTCCCAGAGAGCTTCCCCCTGGCAAAGGGATCGCAAACAGATCTCCCCATAAAAAGTTGTAAACTACATGAATCACTGTCACAATGAATTGTCCAATTGCATCAAATATTGTCATAGTAAGCTCCCCCCACACCTCTTTTGTATGATTATGCTGGCAAAATTCTACTATATAGTATATAGTAGAAAGTAACATCTGTAAAATTAATAATTATAATACAAAGAATCGAAAAATTAGATGTATGGAGGAACACAGTTGGACATTAAAAATTTAATTACTTTTATTCATGTGGCAGAATTAAACAGTTTTACAAAGGCAGCCGAGAGTCTTGGATATTCTCAGTCCACCGTATCCTTTCAGATCAAGCAATTGGAAAAAGAGCTGAATTCTCAGCTATTCGAGCGGATCAATCACACAGTAGCCCTGACAGAAAAGGGAAGAGAAGTGTTGAATTATGCCCACCAGATCAATAAACTAACTCAGGAATTAGAAGATACCATGCAGGATAAAAAAGCTGTGAGCGGCCATGTACGGCTTGCTATGGCCGACTCTCTGTGTGATTCCCTGTTAAAAGAAAAATTCTTGGATTTTAGAAGGGAATATCCCGGTATTTCTCTGAAAATCATTGCGGCAGGAACAGAAGAAATGTTCCGGTTGCTAAACCACAATGAGGTAGATGCTATCCTGACTCTGGACAGCCATATTTACAATACAGAATATGTAATTGTCAGAGAAGAAAAGGCAGGTATCCATTTTGTAGCCAGTTCACAGTGTCCGCTGGCATTAAATGGTCCTATTTCTGTTCAGGAATTGATCCGCCAGCCCTTTATTCTCACAGAAAAGGGGATGAGTTACCGCAGAATCATGGAAGAAAAATTGGCTGAACTCTCTCTGGAAATTCAGCCCGTCCTGGAGATAGGAAGCGCCCGCCTGATCTGTTCTCTGGTAGAACAGGGAGTTGGTGTTTCTATTCTACCAGACTATGTGACAGAAGCTCAAATAGCAGCAGGCAAAATCACCTATGTTGATGTGGTTGATTTTGAGGTAGAGGTATGGAAACAGCTTCTATACCACAGGGATAAATGGGTATCTCCCCAGATGGAATCCGTTCTCCAATACTGTGTAAGCAGGGAATTTTCTTGATATAAAGTCGCTGCGCGACAGCACTGAAGGGTAAAGTTCCTTCGGCGCACACTGGCTGAGAGGAATTTTCATTCGAAAATGATCTCATGAAAGTTCCTCTCGTGCGCCTTCGCAACTTTACCGTCGCTGTGCGGCAGCACTAAAGGGCCTTCTCTAAAATCCCCGGATAGCATCCTCATCCGTTCCTGTTTTGTCAATGGACTGGATCAACACCTCATAGCCATACTTGTCATTGACCTGCACATGGACTTTTTCTCCTACCTTGTGCCCCAAAATGGCCTTTCCCAATGGTGACTCAATGCTAATGCGCCCATCCAGAGAATTTCCCCGAATGGAGGTGACAAGTTTTACTTTTTCCGTCTCGTCGTCCTCCTCAAAGTACAACTCTACCAGATTATTTAAGCCCACTTCATCACCTTTTGAATTGTCAGAAACAATATGAGCTGTGCGCAACATTCGTTCCAGATAGCGAATCCGGCTTTCGTTCTGGTTCTTGTCCCTCTTTGCTGCATAATATTCAAAGTTCTCGCTCAGATCCCCGTGAGCGCGGGCTTCTTTTACTGCCTCGATAGCGTTCTTGCGAACTACCAGCTTCCGGTATTCAATCTCTTCCTCTATTTTCTTTATATCGCTTTTTGTCAATTGCTCTTGCATCCTATCATCCCTCTTGTCTTAAATTTGTCTTCACAGACTTTACAGAAATTCCATTGACCTCCACTCTGTCATCCACAGCAATTACCAGGCATTGGCGACCGTCGATCATTCGGGTCTCCACCAAATCGGAGCGTTCCGGGTTCACCTGAATCACTACATCCGGCGTCTTGATCTCAAACTTCTTCATATTCAGCACATTGGAAGCCAAAAATTCCGTCTCCTGCCCTGCAGCCCTCTCATAGTGCTCCTCCAATTCCTCCAGCTTTTCCTGCTCTACGCCACTCTGGGCCAGAAGATGCTTTACCTCTGCTTTGTCTAAAGTCACAGACTCCAGCTCATCTTTTCGCTCTTCCACCATCTCATGAATCTTTTCATGAAGATTGCGTACCACCTCATAATCGCAGTCTTCGCCCAATGTATCTTCGATGAGAGCGTTAAAGGTCTCCTTCTGCCCTCCCGCCGACAGAGGCACCGGACAGCCAAACATCCCCTCCATAAAGTCTTCCTTTAATTCCTCAGGGTTCTTGGAATAATACAACATACTGTGGAGATCTGTGCTGCGATCCTGAAAGGCCGGAAACAAAAATCCCACCAGGGGCAGCTCTACCAGCCAGTCGCGGGTGCGGTTCCCAAAGCGGTTGCTCTCAGCATCATAACTTAAGCCTGCCTTTGAGAGCTTGACTGGACAAATGGCAGCGAGCACATATTCATAGATCTCATCAGAGGCGTCGAACATTTCCGCATTATCGGAAGCCTTTCCAGGAATATCGTAAACTCCATGGACCACTAAAATCAGATAGTTTTCTCCATATTCAAAGTTCTCGATAATACGGTCATAGAAGGATTCCAAAAGCGTGTCATCCGTCAGACGACTCTGCTTCAGCTTCATGAGAAAATCCTGGGTTCCTCCTTCCATCTCCGTATTCAGAGGAAAGGGAAGGTTCAAAAGATTTTTCCCAATGGTACCGGAAAAGGTCTTGCGGAAAATCTCAAAATATTTAAAGGCTTCTTCCTCAGGAAGGGACAAAAAAGCCTCCTTCATCTCTGCCTTTTTATTCTTCTCTCCATCCACATAACAGCCGCACAGCCTTGTGAGCGCGCAGTTTTCCGGGGTAAATTGCTTCTTGATTTCAGATATCTCTTTTTTATTCATTCTATGTAGCATCTCCTTAATTATAATAATTGTTAATGAAAACTCTTTTTTCCCAACCGTACATCTTCCATAAATTTTGCCAGTTCTTCAGGCAGGTTTTCCAAAAGATATTGACGGTTCCCCTGGTATTGAGAGAGAAAACTGTCCCGTATCTCTTCATTGACAGACTCAACCTCTTCCAAAAGCCCCTGGGCAGACAATCTTCTGGCTCCCTGACCCAGGATTATCACTTGCTCCAAAGCGTCTGAAGTAGCCACTGTTACCTGATATTTTCGTCCCAGCTCATGAGCCACTTTTTCAATATACTGATCAGCCGTCTCTGCTTCTTTTGTATAGACTACATGGATATTGTGGTATTTCAGGACTTCTCCCCTGTTTCCCTCCACACGGTAGGCGTCAAAGACGAGGATCAGCGTACATTTTCGATAGCCCTGCAGATTGCATAAAATATCCATCAGCTTTCCTCTGGCCGCTTCCAGGTTTACCTCTGCCAATTCTTTTAAGGACTCCCAGGCAAAAATGATATTATAGCCGTCCACCAGCAAATATTCTTTTTCTGATTTCTGAGACTTTTTCCTGTAAGCCAATGGTACTTCTGGCTCTGAGCGAAATGTTCGCTCCACCCGGCCCACCCCCTGCCTGTCTCTGCGAATTGGCCCATAAGTTCGGACAAAAATCTCCTCCAATTCTTTTTCGTCCGCCCATCCTGAGGTTTTCTCCCTCTCAGAAGTCCGTGTTTCCCCCATAATAGACTTTGAAACGTCTGAGTCTGTTGTCTTCCAAACACTTTCCAGATGCATGTGGGAAGGCACCTGATCCCAGCTCACATAGTAGCCTGCCCCGTGGGTACAGAATACAGAGCCTGTGGGATTCTCCACATCCTGCTCAGAGTTGTAGCCAATGGCCTCTATGACCTCCCCGGCATTGTGACAGGGTCCATAGCCCTTCAGAGTGCAAGAAAGTCTGCCGGTTCCCCGGGTGTAAGCGTGGACCTCTGATTGATATTCCTGCATAGCAGAAACGGGAGCGCTCCCTGTCAGAATAGCCATCCCACCTTCCTGCATAGGTTCCGAAAAGCTACCGCTCATTTTCTGGATATCTGACATAGCGCGCCCCACCTTATCTGTGGGAATCTCCAGACGAAATTCATAAAAAGGTTCCAACAGTACACTTTTCGCCTGCTTTAGCCCCTGGCGCACTGCCCGGTAAGTAGCCTCCCGGAAATCGCCTCCCTCTGTATGTTTCAAATGGGCTTTCCCCGCAGCCAGAGTGATCTTGACATCTGTTAGTTCCGAGCCTGTCAGGACGCCCAGATGCCTTTTTTCTTCCAAATGAGTTAAAATCAGCCTCTGCCAGTTCCGATCTAATACGTCCTCACTGCAGGTGGTTTCAAATACAAGTCCACTTCCCGGCTCACCCGGCTCCAGCAAAAGATGTACTTCTGCATAATGGCGTAAGGGCTCAAAATGGCCCACTCCCTCCACTACATTTTCTATAGTTTCCTTATACACGATACTGCCCGGGCCAAATTCCACCGACAGGCCAAACCGCTCCTGAATCAAGTTTCTTAATATCTCAAGCTGTACCTTGCCCATGACCTGAACATGAATCTCCCCTGTCTGCTCCTTCCATACAATGTGAAGCTCCGGCAACTCTTCTTCCAGGCGGCGCAATTTTCTCAGCATTTCATGGACATCGCAATCTCCAGGCAACAGGACTTGATAAGCCAATACTGGTTCCAGCAAAGGCTCTCTCCCTTTCGTCTCTCTCCCAAGTCCATCCCCAGGCCGCGTATGTGTAAGGCCTGTCACCGCGCAGACAGCCCCCGCCGGCGCTTTTTCCACTGTCTCAAAAGAGGCTCCCGAATAAACACGAATTTGGTCTGCCTTTTCCTCCCATGCCTCCCCGCCGCTGATTCCAGACAGAGGCATCTTCACCTTGAGACACCCTCCTGTAATCTTCATATGAGTCAGCCGGTTTCCCTGGGCATCCCGGCTGATCTTATAGATCTTAGCCCCAAATTCCCGAGGGTATTCTGGGCATTGACTGTAGCAGGATATTCCTTTCAGAAACTCCTCCACGCCTACCATTTTCAGCGCAGATCCAAAATAGCAGGGAAAGATGTTCCTGGCTCCAATCTGCGCTGCAATCTCTCCTGTCTCCAAGAAGCCTTTTTCCAGATAGCTTTCCAAAAGCTCTTCACTGCAGACTGCCATCTCCTCCCACAGGCTGTCTTGCTGCTCTCTTGTAAAATCCACACATCTTTCATCCAGTTTATGCTTTAATTCTTCTAATAGCTTCTGGTGATCTGTTCCTTCCTGATCCATTTTGTTCACAAACAAAAAAACAGGTACTTTATAGCAGGAAAGCAAGCGCCAGAGAGTACGCACATGCCCCTGCACGCCGTCAGCGCCGCTGATAACGAGAATGGCATAGTCCAGTATCTGAAGTGTCCTTTCCATTTCCGCCGAAAAATCCACATGACCAGGCGTGTCCAACAAAATCATGTCCCAGTCACCCAGCGCAAGTTTGGCCTGTTTGGAAAAAATTGTAATTCCACGACTGCGTTCCAGCTCATAAGTGTCCAGGTATGCATTTCCATGATCGACTCTTCCGGGCTTGCGAATCTTACCGCTCTGGTACAAGATACTTTCCGCCAGGGTAGTTTTGCCTGCGTCCACATGGGCCAACAAACCGATACTAATATATTTTTCAGGCTTATTTTCTGGTGTATTACCCATTGAAAATGCCCCTTTCTGCCATCTATAATTAGCCATTATAGCACAGAGAGGAGGATTCGTCGATAAAACTTTAGGAGGATTTATGAACGAAATTCTTGACAGAAGGAACTGGAAAATTTAAGATAATAAAAGAACATTCATTTTATTTCAAGAAAGGACTAGTGATTATGAAAAAAGCAACTGTATATTTTACAAAAGAAATCACTCCAGAAAGTCTTGTTAAGATTTATGAGGCTCTTGGCAGAGAGCTCCATGGAAAGGTAGCTGTCAAAATCTCCACCGGCGAGCCAGGCGGTCACAATTTTCTTCAACCTGCCCTGATTGAAAAGCTTGTCAAAAAGCTTCAGGGAACCATTGTAGAGTGCAACACTGCTTATGAGGGCCGGAGAAATACGAACGAGGCTCACTGGCAAACCTTTAAAGATCACGGTTTTGCTGCCATTGCTCCTTGTGATTTAATGGATGAGGAAGGCGAGTTGATCCTGCCTGTCCGCAATGGAAAACATCTGAAAGAGAATTATGTGGGAGGCCATCTGGCTAATTATGATTCCATGCTGGTATTGTCTCATTTTAAAGGGCATGCTATGGGTGGTTTTGGCGGAGCGCTGAAAAATGTAGCCATCGGCATTGCCTCTTCTTTTGGAAAAGGATATATTCACTGTAATGGCGTACCCTGTACAAAATTTGAAGACATGTTTACAGCAGATCATGATTCCTTCTTAGAGTCTATGGCGGATGCAGACAGCGCTGTCATTGATTATCTGGGGAACCGGAACATGCTGTATATCAACGTGGCAAACCGCCTGTCTGTAGACTGCGACTGTGACGCTCATCCCCATGATCCAGAGATGGCAGATCTGGGTATCTTCGCTTCTCTCGATCCAGTAGCCGTTGATCAGGCCTGTGTGGACGCTGTCTACGCTTCCCCGGATCCAGGTAAGGCCGCTCTGATTGAGCGTATGGAATCCCGAAATGGAATTCATACCATTGAGGCTGCCGCTGCGCTTGGGCTGGGCACACGGGAGTATGAGATTGTTGAGCTTAATTAAAAATTTTTAACATATGTATGAAAGGGCCAGTCAGGTGATTTCGTCTTTCCCGACTGGCCCCTGTTTAGGACTATCAATTTCCCGATAGCCCCCTTTATTTTATACTTTTTATTCTTGAGCATTTACCTGGAGCGTGTTGTCCTCTAGAGTTCCTCCCACAAGATATTTATATTTCTTTCCGTTTATTTCAAAGAATCCCTCATGGTTTCCCGTTGTCAAAGCTTCCGTAATATCTATTTTAAAAACTCCATTGATATCCAAATATAAATGTTCCTCCTCCCGCACCGTACGGCATGCATCTGACAAATCTGTCCCCGGAATCTCGTCTTCTCCTACAAAGCCGGTATAGTATGTGATTCCATCTTCCGTACGCCGCTCCATCTCCAGCGGTACCTCCCGTCCATCCCTTGCAATCAAAGTGATGATCCAAGGGCTTCCTGTAGCCGCATAAGAGATGATATTGCTGGAAATCAGCCCTATGGCCAAAGCGGCCGCAGCCACACAGCTCCTGCGCAAAATCCATGTTCCGTTTCTCTTTTGATATTCCTTTCCCATTGCTTCCACCTTTCTCAACATTTCTTCAGAAGCATGTACTTCCCGAAAGGTATCCTTGTAATATCTTCTGTTTTCATTTTCGTCTGTCATTTCCACGCCTCCTTTAATTGTTGTCTTAGTTTTTCACGCGCCCGCATCAAGCGGGTCTGGATAGCAGTCTCAGAGATATGAAAGAGCTTTGCAATCTCTTTTATACTATATTCTTCATAATATATAGAGATAAGTCACCTCCCGGTATTTTGGGGACAATTTTTGTACTGCCCAGAAAAGCTCACTCTGCTCCAGCTCAAAGAATTCGGGCTCTCTTAACGTTTCCTCCAAAGAAATGACTTTCTTTCTCCAGAAGGATCGCCACAGACTGTTGGCTTCATTTATCGTCACGCGAATCAGCCATTTGCGGATATGATCGTCGTCCTGGAATTCTCTATTGCTTTCTAAAAGCTTCAGAAAAGTACTCTGAACGATATCCTCCGCGTCCTGGGGATTCTTACAACTGCTTAGGGCAACCCGGTATACAGTGTCCAAATACTGACGAGCAATCCGTATGTACTCTCTGTCCTCCAAAATCTCACCTCCTGTTCTGCTTTGTTTTCCTATCTTTTGTAAAATATAATCAATATAGATTGCTCGATGATAGCAGCCACATGTCTTGAACCAACAGTTTTACCACCCTCACGGTATTTGAATAGCGTTTTGCGGGATTTATACAAAAAACAGAAAAAATCCCCAAAACACATAGGTTCCGGGGATTGAAATCCATATTTGACTGTATAATTATCTCTTACTGAACTGCGGAGCGCGACGAGCCGCTTTGAGGCCGTATTTCTTACGCTCTTTCATTCTTGGATCACGTGTCAGATATCCAGCTTTCTTTAAGATGGGACGGTAATCTGGATCTGCCTGAAGAAGGGCTCTTGCGATACCATGACGGATAGCTCCTGCCTGTCCGGTATATCCGCCTCCATGTACATTCACCAGTACATCAAACTTATCAACAGTCTCTGTAGCAACCAGGGGCTGACGAACGATAACCTTCAATGTCTCCAGTCCAAGATACTCATCAATGCTTCTCTTGTTAATGGTAATATTTCCAGTGCCAGGTGCTAAGTATACTCTGGCAATTGATTTCTTTCTTCTGCCTGTTCCGTAGAATTTTGATTTAGCCACTGTAGATTTCCTCCTTCTTTCACTTTCTCTCAATTAAAATGTTAATACTTCCGGCTGCTGAGCCTGATGATTGTGCTCTGGACCAGCATATACATGAAGCTTTGTGTACATCCGTCTTCCCAACGGTCCCTTTGGAAGCATACCCTTTACAGCAAGCTCTACGACTCTCTCAGGTTTCTTTGCCATCATCTCGCGCAGAGTAGTCTCTTTCATGCCACCTACGTACTCAGAATGACGATAGTAAATCTTCTGATCCATCTTTTTGCCGCTAACTTTAATCTTGTCTGCATTGACAATGATTACATAATCACCTGTATCAATGTGAGGAGTAAAAATCGGCTTATTCTTACCTCTTAAAACTTTAGCTACCTCAGAAGCCAAACGTCCTAATGTATATCCTGTAGCATCTACTACATACCATTTTCTTTCAATTGTTGCCGGACTAGCCATGTAACTCTTCATTGGTTTTCCTCCTGAAAAATTATTCAACATTTTATATTGGAAAAATGTCATTACCGGGGCTATGGTTTAGACATTTTCACATCTTGTCGCATTGAAATATTATATTATACTCCCCCGTGTGTGTCAACCATTTTTTGTATATTTCATGCAATCCAGGTGCCATTCCGGCTCCAAAGCACGATCCGGCCTCTTGACCTCAGAGATATCTTTTACTTCGATATTTTTCAAAAAACGCAGCTCCCAGGCGGAGGCCATATCATGATCCGGATTTTCGCTGCGGATTTCCAAAAGCTTTTTTGTAAACAGCGGACCTGCAATATGGCAACGGTACACGCATGCCTCCATCCCCATGATTTCTTTTCCGGTCTTTAAGATCATCTGAACCGGCCGGTCAAACCAGAGAGCAGCCACCAGTGCCCTGCCAAAATCTGTGTGTTCCTCTTCCAGAGCAAGGGCAAGAACACGTCCATCAAAACTGTCCAGAGACGGGCAGAAAAATGTTTGACTGTCCGGGAACCGAATATATTTTTTAGTATTTGTATCTGACAATGGCGACAGCCATCTATCTGGCAGTTCTAAGCCTTTCCACATCTCTCCCATTATACGTCTAACCTTTCTAAATCACTGTCTGGATGATTTCCACAGTGTTTATAATCATCATTTGTTGAAATAAGTCCATAGCTTTTGCGTATTTCATGAAACCCTTTCGCCAGACGGACATAGTAGGAAAGAGATGGCATGGGCTGAAAGCCCAGACGGGACGCCCGGTGGGGACGCCAGATGGTGCTCAGGCAGATGACGCCATTTTTTGCAAAGAATTCACAGCCCTCAAAGTTCGATTTAATTGCCTCATCCTCAGTCTTGAATCCATAGGGTCTGGCCAGCTCTGCTCCAGCTACCACCTGGGTACAGACTTTTCCCTTTCCAAAAATCTCAACGGCATCCAGGGTTCGGCGAATCCATTCCTCATAGCCAATCCATTTTTCCTTTCCCGGACAAAGAGTCTGGAATAAGTGTTTATCCCAAACCTCAATGTTTGGACAATAGCTGGTCAGTCCTGTCTCTTCATAGATGCGCTTTAAAGCCTGATGTGGATATGCAGGAGCCATTAATTGGCTGGAAAACCGACCTTGAAAATTGCGCCCCACTGCCTGAAGGACCCGAATATAGCGCTCTATCTCTACAGAAAAGGGCGGTTCCCCGCTAAAATCCGTTCCCCCGGACAAATAGATTTCTGAAAATCGTCCCGGCTCCTTCAGAGCCTCCCTTACCGTTTCATAGATTTCCTCACAATCCACTTCGCCTAAGCTATATCTCCCTGTGAAAAAAGCGCAGAAATGACATTGGTCTTTGCCCTCCCACAGACGACATTTTTGAAAAGCCGTGAAAATCAGTTTCTGAGCCCTGGCGTCAGCCACCGCCTCCATCGGCGTTCCCTTGCTGGTGATCTTTCCAAAAAAATCCGGCCGGGGAACAAAATCCACTGTATCAATGATCCCATCTTCATCTCTGAGCAAAAACTCTCCCTGTTCGTCATCCCAGTCTATCTGATATGGATTCTCATAGGTTTCACCATAATTAATATATACATAAGTGGCGTCTCTCAATAAAATCCCTCCGGGCATCACTTTATTCGCAGGCCTTCCATCGAATTGAATCGCAAAGGGTTCCAGCTTTCCAAAGCAATAGTCCGGCTCCTGCAGCCGATCTAGAGCTGTCTCTGTGAGCACAGCTCCATACCACACCATACTTATTTTTAATAGAACAAAGGGTGATAAATCAGGGTAAGTCCTACAGAGTTTTTCCCACTCTTCTCGTTTTTTCTTCATAATTTTCTCCTGTATTAATACGCTGTTATTTCTAGACAAATATCAGCCCCACGATAATCAACCCATTCACCCCAAACAAAAATGCAAAATCCACCCAGCGCAATGTTACCTGAAATGCCACTGCCCTGGGCACCTGTTCTTCAAATCCCCGGGACTCCATAGCCATAGCCAGGCTTTCCGAGCGCTCCATAGCCTGTACCAGCATAGGGAAAAGGCGCTTCGTGGAGATTGGCCCCGCCTTCACTCCCCGGACTTTGAGTGCGGCTCCCACAATCCCGTACTCTTCCCGCACCACCGGGAAAAAATGATAGGCAGCCAGAATTCCATAGGCAAATTTGGGCGGCAGATGAAACTGCTGCATCAGACTCATAATGAGCTCAAAAGCATTTGAGGTAAATGCATACAGCATACCCAGACTTCCATAAGCCAGAATTCGGGAAGAAAGCTGCATGGCTGTGGTCAAATTGCTGGCGTAGAGGGTTCTCTGGCCAAAGACTGTCACCTCCACCCCCTGAGTGCCTCCCTCTGCTCCAAAACACAAGCCTGCTGTAAACATTCCAAGGGCCGCCAGAAAAAAGGGAAAGAGGCCCAACAGCAGTCGTTTCCGGTTAACTCCTGGCGTACAGAAGGTAACAATGAGGCAAACAGCAGTTATCAACAGATTCAGCCTCACATGAAAAGTCGCTGATAATAAAAGTGAAGCTATCATCAAACTTAATAATTTATATCCAGGATTCAAATGTTTCATAAAATAAATACTCCTCACAGTGGACGCAGTTTTCCCTCTTCCAGCAACAGCATTTGATTGGAACAAGCCTTTGCCAGCGCCAAATCATGGGTGGCCATCACGACCGTAAGCCCCTGGGCCACACGCCGCTCCAAAAGCTCCAGAATAAATCGGGTAGAGCGCTCATCCTGTGCATAGGTAGGTTCATCCAGAAGCATCAGCGGACAATCTCCTGCCAGCATAGCAAGCAGAGCCAGACGCCGCTGTTGTCCCTGGCTCAGGGCATAGGGCGACTGCTCTTTCCACTCTAAAAGTCCAAATTCCACTAGAAAACTCTCTGTCTCTTCTTTTAATTTTTCTTGTGTTTCCTTTGGTTTTGCCACCCGCAGCGTCATTAAGATCTCTTCCTCCACAGACAGGCTCAGAAACTGAAAGCGGGGGTTCTGGAATACAAGTCCGGCCCTCCCTCCTATCAGAAGCTTTCCCCGGCAGCGCCCGATCCCGGCTATCGTCTGAAGCAATGTGGTCTTTCCACTTCCGCAGCTTCCCACCAGGGACGTCACACTTCCCTGAGCCATCTCAAAAGTAAGATTCGACAAAAAAGGCTTTCGGTCGTGGAAGAGGGTCAAATTCTCTGCCTGTACCATTGGCTTTGCTCCCTGCAAAATCTCAGGCGGGTGCTTGTCTTTCAGCCAACTGTCATCATAAAATAAACCACGTGCAGTAAACTCCTCCCGCTTTTTCCAGATCTCTTCTGGGGTGATTGCTGCCTCATCCAAAGATCCTGTCTTTTCAAAGAGAATAATCCTGGACAGGAATGGCTTCCACCAGTCCAGACGATGATCCACTACCAAAAGGGTCAGTCCCTGCTCATTCATACGCCTCAATAAATCCGAGAGAGAAGCGCAAGCCTCTTTATCCAGATTGGCAAAAGGCTCATCGAGAATCAGCATGTTTGCCCCTGTAGCCAGGGCTGTACAGAGAGCCAGCTTCTGCTTCATTCCACCAGAAAGAGTGTAAATAGGGCTTTCCGCCGCATGGGATAACTCTGCAAGAGACAATAGTTCTTCTGTCCTCCCCTGCAAATTCCCCTCATAGTTTATATTTTCCAGGGCAAACAATACCTCATGAGCCACCCGGTCCATACAAAACTGATTGTCTGGATTCTGAAAGAGAATCGATACTGTCTGGGACCGCTTTGAAGGACCGTAGGAGGATAGATTTTCTCCTTCTAATAAAATTTCTCCTTCTAATTCTCCTGCATACTCCGGGTAGAGCCCGGCGAGGCAGTAAGCCAGGGTGCTCTTTCCGCAGCCGGAAGGCCCCATGAGCAAAACCGCCTCTCCTTTCTTCACTGTCAAAGACAGATCCGAAAATACAGGTTCTTTTCCCATAGCATAACGAAAGCTCAGATTTTTGCAGGAAATCATCTCTTCTTCTCTATGACTCATGGCTGCGCCCCAGCTCATACCCTTTCAGCAAACCGGTTTTAGCCAATCCGTCGCCGATGAGCTTACAGATCAATCCCGAGAAAATCAGAGAACTTACCAGGCGGATACAGAACAGAAGAATCAAAAACGGTATACTGAACTTTCCATAACCAGATCGCACAAAGCTCCACAGAAAGCTGGTGATACAGCTTCCCACAGAAGCCAGATACATCACTTTTCCGTCAAAGTTTCTGTATTTGCAGGATGCAAATACGAGCTCCGCACCTGCTCCCTGAATAATCCCGGCCACGATGACAATGGGCCCAAACCAGTTTCCCAGTAGAACCTCTATCACAGAGGCAATTACCTCTGCGAGAATCGCCACACCCGGTTTTTGCAGAATATATCCTGCCAGAGTAGCAGCCATAAACCACACGCCGAACACGATCTCATTTCCCAGAGGGGAAAGGCCCGCCGGTGTCAGCGCTGTTGCAATAAAAGAAGCCAGATAAACAGCAGCCAAATATGCCACTCCGAATACAATACAAATCATAGCAACAAGAATGATCTCTTTTAATTTCCATACGTTCTTTTTCTTTTCCATTTTTTACTCCTCATTGGTAGGACTGTTCACAGATAATGTAAAATGCAAAATATAGTGGGGTACAGACTGCTCCATAAGGCGACAGACAGACTCTAAATAGTCAAATACTGCGTGCACATCGCCGCAGATACGGGTGGCATAATGAATGGACACAGGATTTAAGCCTGCCTCTTCTGCCATCCTCCAGACCTTTGCAATCTCATCAATATAATTTTCTGTGGACATAGGATAGAGCGCCAGCTTACACAACACAGGAAAATGCTTGTCCTTAATCCCTGGCATATTGGGAAGGGGTTCTTCCCGGCCAAGAAGACTGTCTCCGTCTGTGTCTCCCGGGCACCCTTTGGAAAATTGCCCCTCCAGAGCCATATGTACATCCGAACGCCAGGCATGGACAAAGATCCCCCGCACTGCGTCTGCCACATAAGACAGCTTTCCTCTGTATACGGTGGACAATGCATCCGACTGGCTCCATACAGCAGAAGTGTCTGTCTTTTCCAAAGCGCCTAAAATCACTGAGACAAAATCATTCGTCATAGGATACAGAGAAAAACGGCAGCCAGAAATATCAAGCTTCGTTCCTCTGCCTTCCCAGGGTAAATCTGTGCGGCTGCATCCACACCCACAATTCATTGTTTTCATAAAAATCACCATTCCTTTCCAATTGAATAAGGAATCTCACCTGTGCAAAGAAAAAAGAAAAAGGATCCTTTTTCTCCGCGAAAAAAAGCATCCTGTGTTATCACTGCCCAATAGCAGTTCTGTCACTTAGAATTACTTCCCTTCGCTGGTACTAACCAGATCAGGTTCAAAGAGTCGGACATACGTCCTCTCAGCTCCGAAGAGTTCCCCTAGAATTCTAATTCTATATTCAATTATGTTTTCTACTTCTCTACTATAATACCTTCCTAGAAAGTTGTCAATGAAGAATTTATTTTCAGTTCCTGATAATCCATTCCCACCAGTGTCAGCCCTCTGGCCGGAGCCGTAGGGCCTGCTTTCTGCCGATCTCTGGCCTCCAGCATAGAAGCAATCTCCTTGGGCTCATACGTGCCAAGCCCCACCTGAATCAGTGTGCCTGCAATAATCCTCACCATGTTATAAAGAAATCCATTTCCCATAACACGAATCAGAATGAGTTCTCCCTCTTTCTCAACCTTCAGGCTATAGATTGTCCGCACGGTTGTCTCTGCCTGAGTGTGGATGCTGCAAAAACTTTTAAAGTCATGCTCCCCACACAAAAACGGGCAGGCAGCTCTCATTTTTTCCACATCCAGCTTTCTCCGAAAGAAATAAGAGTTCAAACGAAGATTGGGAAGTTCAAACTCTCTGTTCAAAATGCGATATTCATACATTTTTGTACAGGCTGCTTTTCGAGGGTGAAAATCCTCCGCCACAGAAAAGGATTTCTGAATCCGAATGTCCTCTGGCAGCCGTCCATTCAATGCATACGAAATCTTTTCCGCAGGCATACGGGTATTTGTGTCAAAAACAGCCACATTTCCCAGAGCGTGGACACCGGAATCTGTGCGGCTGGCTCCAATCACCTGAATGGCCTCTCCAAAAAGGGCAGATAGTTCCCTGTTCAGCACTCCCTCTATAGTCTCCCCATTATTTTGTACCTGCCAGCCACAATAATTGGTGCCGTCATAGGCCACCATCAACAATACCCGCATCATAACACAATTCTCACTGCAATAATGACAGCCAGAAAAATCATTACTGTTCCGTAGGCAAGATAATCTCTTCTGGCGTATACAAGTGGTTTCATTTTCGTACGCCCCTCGCCGCCCCGATAACAGCGGGCTTCCATAGCCATAGCCAAATCATTGGCCCTGCGAAAGGCAGAGATAAACAATGGCACCAACAGTGGCACCAGACTTTTTGCCTTCTGAAGCAGATTGCCGCTCTCAAAATCTGCTCCCCTGGCAATCTGAGCTTTCATAATTTTATCTGTCTCCTCCAGCAGAATGGGAATAAACCGCAGAGCTATAGACATCATCATAGCGACTTCATGTACGGGCACATGCAGTTTTTTCAATGGCCCCAGCAGTCGCTCCATTCCATCTGTCAGATCATTGGGCGTAGTAGTCAGCGTCATCACGGAAGAACCCACAATCAGATAGACAAGGCGGATGGCCATAAAAATAGCTGTGCGCAATCCCTTGTCTGTGATCTGAAGCTTCCAGAAATGCACCAACACCCGATCTCCAGGAGTCAAAAATAGATTGAACACCACCGTGATCATCAAAATCAAAAAAATGGCTTTCAATCCACGGACCATAAATGGAAAGGGCACTTTGGATAAGCGTATGACTGACACCAAAAAAATAGTGGCAACCACATACCCCACCCAGCTATTTACTAAAAATAATGCCACCAAAAATGAAATCGTTGTTACCAGCTTCACCCTGGGATCCAGTTTATGAAGAATGGAATCTGCCGGGTAATACTGACCCAGCGTAATATCTCTTATCATCTCTTAATATTCCTTTGTCTGTATCATAAGCGCCCTCTCAGGGATTTCAGAATCGTATCACGGGCTTCTTCAATGGTCGTGGCATCTTCGTCCACCGCAAACCCCTTTTCCTTCAGGGCATGCATCATGTAGGTCACTTGAGGCGCTGCAAGTCCCACTTCTTCCAGCTCTTTATAATGGCGGAACACCTCTCGGGGAGTATCATCATACATCACTTCTCCCTGGTTCATCACTACAATCCGCCCCACGTATTTTGCCACATCCTCCATACTGTGAGAGACAAGTACAATCGTGATCTTCTTTTCTCTGTGCAATGCGCTAATCTGATCTAAGATCTCATCCCGCCCCTTGGGATCAAGCCCTGCTGTAGGCTCATCCAGAATTAGCACCTCCGGCTCCATGGCCAATACACCGGCAATGGCTGCCCGGCGCTTCTGGCCTCCTGAAAGCTCAAAAGGCGATTGCTTATAAAATTCTTCCGACAACCCTACCATTTGCAGAGCTTCTTTTGCCCGCTCTTCTGCCTCTTCTCTGGAAAGCCCCTGGTTTTTGGGGCCAAAGCATACATCACTCAATACATCCACTTCAAAAAGCTGATGTTCTGGATATTGGAACACCAGCCCTACCCGGCTTCGAAGCTTCTTCATATCATAGCCATGAGCATAAATATCTTCTCCATGAAAATAGACATGGCCGTCGGTGGCCTTCACCAATCCATTCAAATGCTGCACCAGTGTAGATTTACCTGAACCTGTATGACCGATCAGGCCGATAAATTCCCCCTGGCCAATCTCCAGATTCACATCCCGCAGAGCATGAATCTCATAGGCTGTCTCTGGGCTGTATATATAATTCACATGTTCTAGCTTAATCGACATAGTTCTTCCACCAACTCTTCTCTGGTCAGAATTCCGTCCGGCAATTTTACCCCTGCCTTCTTCAATTCATAAGCCAAAAGTGTGGCCTGAGGCACATCCAGACGATAGGACTTTAACTTCTCCACCTGAGAAAAGATTTCCCTGGGCGTTCCTTTCATGACAATTCTACCCTGATCCATGACAATGACCTTATCGGCATAAATCACTTCTTCCATATAATGAGTAATCAGAATCACCGTGATCTCTTCCACATGATTCAGGGCGCGTACTGTACGGATGACTTCTCTGCGGCCGTTTGGGTCAAGCATAGCTGTGGGCTCGTCCAGAACAATGCACTGTGGATGCATAGCAACCACACCTGCTATAGCTACCCTCTGCTTTTGCCCACCGGAAAGCTTATTGGGCGAATGATGCCTGTATTTCAGCATCTTTACAGCCTTCAGGCTTTCTTCAACTCTCTCCCAGATCTCCTTTGTAGGCACACCCATGTTTTCCGGGCCAAAACCCACATCCTCTTCCACTACGGTACCGATAATCTGATTGTCTGGATTCTGAAAGACCATACCAGCGCTCTGACGGACCTCCCAGATATTTTCTTCCTCTTTGGTGTCCTTCCCATCCACCCACATAGTGCCTCCTGTAGGTGTCAAAATCGCGTTCATATGCTTGGCCAAAGTAGACTTTCCTGATCCATTGTGTCCCAGAATCGCCACAAAATCACCTTTTTTGATATCCAGGCTAACCTGGTCTACCGCACGGGTAACATCCGTCTCTCTGCCTTCCTCATCATACCTGGTGTATTCATATACTAAACTATCAGCCTGAATCATTTTGCTGTCCTGTGCGCTCTCTCTTTCTTCTTCCATGAAACTTTCTATCTTTCTCTGGGTTATACTTTGTTACTACTTATCTTGGATATTTTGTCTTATTGTATAATATCTGTTGTCCTTTTGCAAGCACTTGTTCTCTGTCATTTGCTCTCCAGTAATCCTGTCCGCACCAGGGTACTGCGTATCTCTGGTCCCACAGCCGCAGTAATCACAATTTTAGCCAAATCTCCTGGTATAAAGGGTATCACACCTGCCGCCAAAGCCGCCGAAAGCGCCATATTGGCCATATAAGCAAGCCAGGCTGTTCCGAAGGCATAAGCAACCAGAGTACCCAGAATCATACCCAATACCTGCATGGCACGATCTTTTATTCCTTTGGTGGGAAATCGCTCAATAAAAATACCACAGATTAATGCCATCAGAATAAATCCAATCAAGTACCCGCCTGTTGGTCCTACAAGCTTGCCCAGACCTCCGCTGAAGCCAGAAAATACTGGGAGGCCCACAGTGCCCAGCAAAAGATAGATTAAATAGCTAATCGTACCGAATTTTGTGCCAAGAATAAAGATTGTGAAATAAATAGCAAGGTTTGTAAAGGAAATAGGGACAGGGCTAAATGGGAGTGCTAGGGATGCCGGCCCCAAAATACAAGTAACTGCTGTCATAAGGCCGATTAGGGCCAATTGATAAATCGTTAGTTTTTTTACTTTTACCATTGCGTGCATCGTTAGTTCCTCCTAATTTTGAAATATAAGTTCCATTTATATATTAATCAAAGTCACAGGCTGCTGGTATATATCCCAGCTCCTTAAGTAATTCCATGTCTGTCTGCACTGTGATTCCAGAGGTAGTCAGCATGTCACCAGAAATGGCAGCGTTAGCGCCGGATCCAAAGGCTTGCCGCCCTTTATCTCCCAGCAGCCCTCTTCCTCCTGCCAAGCGTATAGCTGCCCTCGGATTAATAAACCGAAAGATGGCGACTGTTCTGCAGACTTCCTCATCTTTCAGGGGTTCCAGTCCTCCAAAAGGTGTGCCTGGAATAGGATTCAGTACATTGAGGGGGATTGAGCCCACAGAGAGCTCCCGCAAAGTCAGGGCCAGATCCACTCGATCCTCCAGTGTCTCCCCCATACCAATGATACCGCCGCTGCAGACAGACAGCCCCGCCTCTCTGGCATCCTGTATGGCTTTTATTTTCTCATCGTATGTATGGGTAGAACAGACTTGGGGAAAATACCGTCTGGACGTTTCCAGGTTATTGTGATATCGAACCACACCTGCCTTCTTCAACTTTTTGAACTGCCCCAGGGCTAAAAGGCCATGGGAGGCGCACAGCCTGATGCCGCTTTCTTTTCTTATAACTTCATAACTCAGACACATCTCTTCAATCTCCTGATCTGTCAGCGCTCTTCCTGAGGTGACGACAGAAAAGCGGAGGACACCTTTTTTCTCATTTTCCTTCGCAGCCTTCGTTAAAATATCTGTAGCAAGCAAAGGATAACTCTCTACCTCAGCATGATAACAGGCTGATTGGGCACAATATTTACAATCCTCCGTGCAGCGTCCGCTTTTCCCATTGATAATGGTACAGAGATCAAACCGTTCTCCACAATAATGACGTCGAATCCTGTTAGCTGCCTGGCAGAGTTCCTGAATAGGCGCTTCCCATAAAAGCATCCCTGTATCTTTTTCTATCAGCTTTCCATCATAAATCTCCTGTTCCAGTTTTTGAATCATAGTTCTGACACTCCTTTTGGTATTCCATTGTCCTAATTCTCGTTTCTTCTCAAAAGTATAAAGAACCAAAATCAAATTGTCAACTATATTTTAAATTCAGTTGACAATCACTTTAAATTTTAAAATCAGAAACAGATCAAAATTATTTTTTGGTATGATCCATTTATTCCTTACCTTTGGGAGACTTATTTGTCATAAGCTTTGACATTGCCATCTCTTCTGGCAACTCCACCCATTCACTATGTTTTTCTAACTCAAGTGCTTCTTTTTCCATTTGGTTAAAAATTGATTGCTTGATTTCTCTAAATGACAGGCTGCTGGTGAATCCTTTTTTCTTTTTCAGCCTTCGATTCAATGTACCACCACCTTAGAGTTTTGAGAATTCATGAATCTGCAGTGCCATTCTCGAATTCGTCTCGCTTACATGGACATTATACTACAACTACAACGTATAATCTATCTTTTTCATCGGTTTATAAATCTTTCGTGTGCGCCGTATAATATTATAGAATAGTACGTATAATAATCGCACCGGGGTCTTTTCTATGTATGAAGAAAATTTTTGTATTAAACGAATTCGGGAGCTAATGGAGAAAAATAATTATAATCCCTATCGTCTTGCAAAAAAGTCTGGGGTTGCTCTTTCCACATTGACATCCATGTTTGAGAAAAATACAGAGCCGCATATACAAACACTTGATAAAATCTGTTCTGCCTGTGGAATTTCTGTTTCTCAATTTTTCGAACGTTCCTCACGAGATCTGACCGAAGAGCAGGCACAGTTGCTTGATGTTTTTAATACATTATCTCCAAAAGGCAAAGAAAAACTATTTTCTTACCTGGACTATCTATCAGAAAATGATTAACACGCCATTTCTTTTTCCATGTTGATGTGATACACTTAATTTTAAGATGACAGAAATATGGAGAATTTCTTATGAATAGACATGCCTATTTAATCATGGCACATCACCAATTTGGTTTTTTGAAAGATCTGCTTCTCGCTTTAGAAGATGAGCGCAACGATATTTATCTGCATATTGATCAAAAAGTAAAAGAGTTTGATTTTGATGATTTTTCTAATCTTCTGCAAAAATCCCACCTGTATTTTACGGAACGCATCAGTGTCACTTGGGGAGGTTATAGTCAAATTGCCTGTGAAATGACACTTTTAAAGGCTGCTGCCCCAAAACACTATTCCTTTTATCATCTGCTCTCAGGCTCTGATTTTCCGCTGAAAACCCAAGATGAGATTCACCAATTTTTTGAAGATCATGCAGATACCGAATTCCTTGATTTTGATTCTCCATCTGTCCCTGCCAGGGTACGTGAACGTATTTCCCTCTATCATTTTTTTCGTGAAAGCCGCTGTCCGATGGCAGAGCCTGTCGATACTTTTCTTACAAAGCTTCAACGATTCCTGCATGTAGACCGCCTGAAGGGCTCTTCTTTGAAGCTTCAAAAGGGGGCAAACTGGTTTAGTATTACGGATGCTTTTGTTCAATATGTTCTTGAGCGCGAAGACTGGATCTCTAGAACCTTTGCTCATTCTGTCTGTGCAGACGAAATGTTTTTACAGACTCTGGCTGCCAACTCAACCTTTATCAATGCAGTCTATAACCTTTATGGCGATGATAATTCAATGTCCAATCTGCGCTATGTGGACTGGGAGCAGGGTACTGAAAACAGCCCCTATATTTTTCAGGAAAAAGATCGGGAATTTCTGAAAAAGCTTCCACATCTCTTTGCAAGAAAATTTGATCGCAATATTTTCCAATAGAAGTATTTGCAGGTCCAAAGTCCTTGTGTTATAGTATGTTCAAAGGAGGTTTACAAGTATGAAAATTATAAATTTTGGTTCTCTCAATATTGATAAAGTCTATGAACTCTCAGACTTTGTAACTCCCGGAGAAACTATCTCCGCCAAAGCCCTCAATATCTTTGCTGGAGGAAAGGGATTGAATCAATCCATTGCAGCCGCCAGGGCGGGGGTATCTGTACTTCATGCAGGAGCTGTGGGAACAGACGGAGACTTTCTTTTAGCATTATTAAAAGATGCAGGCGTTGACGTTTCTATGGTTCGGACTCTAGACGCTCAGAGCGGTCATGCGATTATCCAGGTAAATCAGGAGGGGCAAAACTGTATCATCATCTATGGCGGTACTAATCAGATGCTTACCTGCGAACATATTGATACTGCTCTTGACCTTGGCGAGTCAGGAGATATTGTCCTGCTCCAAAATGAGACAAACAATATTTCCTATATCATGGAACAGGCTGCAAATCGGGGACTGAAAATCGCATTTAACCCCTCTCCCATCCCGGAAAATCTTTCTGAGCTTCCTCTGGACAAGGTAGAATATTTAATTCTGAATGAGATCGAGGGTGCTTCCCTTGCTGGTATCAAAGCTGAAACTTCAGATTTTGAAACTATTTTATCTGCTCTTCGCCAAAGATATCCACATTCAAAAATTGTTCTGACCTTAGGATCCCAGGGCGTATTGTATGAGGACGAATCCGGCAGAGCTTCCCATCCTATTTTCAAAGCAAAGGCTGTGGATACAACTGCCGCAGGAGATACCTTCTGTGGATATTTCTTAGCTGGAACCTGTCAGGACCGCAGTGCCCAGGAGTGCTTGCGCAGAGCTTCTGCAGCTTCCTCCATCGCTGTATCCCGGGCCGGTGCTGCGCCGTCCATTCCTGTAGTTCAGGAGGTAGAGGAATTCTTAGCAGACAAATAAGTATCCAATTCCTTCTAAAATCCGATCTGTCGTATTTGCCAGAGCCACACTGAATTTCTCTGTCAAATACGGCATTTCTTCGCCACAAACGCAGCGCCCGAACTGTTCTACTTCCAGACAGTAATTATTGGGAACTTCCACTTTTCTCAGCTCGTCAAGCCCATCAAAAGTATGTACACGGTAGGTTAATGTCCCTGGCGCATTAAAGCCAAAATCGCCAGAAATGATGGTACCTTTTGATCCATGAATTTGAAAACGGTCTAAAGAAAGATTCTTTTCTGTTTCCAGCACCATGCCGCAGTCAATATGTGCCTTTATTCCATTCTCGTATTCCAGTATAGCTGTGGTATAGAGGTCAATCCCCTCTTTTGAAAAACTACTTGTCGCATTGATTTTATTCGCTTCCGTCCCGATCATCCGCTGAAGAAAGCTTAAGGCATACACTCCTAAATCATAGGTGCAACCGCCAAGAGTTTCTTTTCTCATTCGTATGTTGCTGTGATTATAATCTGATGTAATAAGGGCGGCTTCCACATATCGAAGCTCTCCAATCAGTCCCTCTTCAATCGCATTTCTGATTTCTTTGATATATGGACTATGCTGGTATGCAAAAGCTTCCATCAAAAACACATGATTTTCTCTGGCTACCTGGAACATCTCCTCTGCCTGTTTTGCACTGGGCGCCAAGGGCTTCTCACATAACACATGCTTTCCATGCCGGAGTGCTTTTATAGTCCATTCATAATGTAATGTATTTGGAAGGGGAATGTATACCGCCTCGATCTCTTTATCTTTTAAAAGCTCCTCGTAGTTTCCATATGCTTTTAGAAATCCATATTTCTTCTGAAACTCCTTTGCTTTCTCCATATTGCGTCCCGCGATTGCAGTCAGCTCACAATTCTCGGCAAGATTCATTCCTCTTGCTGTGTCCCGCTCAAAAATATAAGCAGTTCCCAAAACACCCCATTTGATTTTTCTCATTTATTTACCTCCTTTTGTTGTACCATTTATCTTCTCTTTCTTTCATTAGACATAGAAGATTTGGTCTAGTCTCTTCCCCTGCCATTATTCAGTTGTAAGCAAGGAGTTCTCACAGAGACTGGTCTGATAGATACGGATAGAGCTGTCTGATATGATAGAATAAGAATCTTTGATTTGTTCTTTGCTTATCATAATTCTAACATATTCTATTTTGGGCTGCAATGGGAAATCGTGTTCTGTCAGGCCAAAGAAAACCCCCGCAATTGCCGAAACAATCGCAAGGTTTTCCTCACTCTTTCTTTTTCTCACTGCACCTGTAGATTCGTATATCCCATCAGATCAAAATCCACTTCGCAGGCCGCCTCCCGGCCTTCCCGGATAGCCCACACCACCAGGGACTGTCCCCGGTGCATGTCGCCTGCAGTAAATACCCGATCCACGTTTGTCTTATATCCGCCTGACTCCGTGCTCACATTCGTTCTGGCATCTACATGGACTCCAAAGGCCTTTGTCACATAATCCTGGCTTCCCAGAAATCCTGCTGCAATCAATACCACGTCTACCTCCAAGGTAAACTCACTCCCCTCCACAGGAACCATCATCATCCGTCCAGTCTTTTCATCCTTCTGGCTCTGGAGCTTCATACAGATGGCCTTCTTTACATTGCCCGACTTATCTCCTACAAATTCCTTCACAGTCGTCGTATAGATTCGGGGATCCTCTCCAAACATGGCGATAGCCTCTTCTTGGCCGTAATCTGTCTTGCAGACTTTAGGCCACTGGGGCCAAGGATTGTTCTCGGCTCTCGTGTCCGGTGCTTTCGGCATCATCTCAAGCTGGACTACAGACTTGGCCCCCAGCCGGATGGAGGTTCCCACACAGTCATTTCCTGTATCGCCGCCTCCAATAACCATAACGCGTTTTCCCTTGGTAGAGATGTATTTCTTATCCTCAAAATTAGAGTCTAATAGGCTCTTAGTGGTTGCCCGCAAAAAGTCCACCGCAAAATAGATGCCTCCCAATTCCCGTCCCGGAACCTTAATATCTCTGGGGTTGGAAGCGCCACAGGTCAGGATCACCCTGTCATAGTCCTTCAAAATCTTATCTGCCTTGATATCTTTGCCAATATTGGCGTTGACCACAAATTCTACGCCCTCTTCTTTCATAATAGTAATTTTGCGGTCAATAATATGCTTCTCCAACTTCATGTTTGGTATCCCATAGCGCAGAAGGCCGCCTACCCGGTCAAAGCGTTCAAATACTGTTACAGAATGTCCCCGATGATTGAGCTGATCTGCCGCTGCCAGCCCGGAGGGGCCGCTTCCAATCACAGCAATCTTTTTCCCGGTCCGGTTCTTTGGGGGATCTGCTTTGGCATAGCCCTCTTTGTAGGCATTTTCTATAATGGCCAGCTCATTGCTTTTTGTTCCTACCGGATCTCCATTCAGGTTGCAGGTACAAGCCTTCTCGCAGAGCGCCGGACACACTCTTCCTGTAAACTCTGGAAAGCTGCTGGTCTTTTTCAGCCGCTTGTATGCCTGCTCCCAGTTTCCTACATATAACAAATCATTCCACTCAGGAATGAGATTGTGCAAGGGACAGCCGGAAGCCATACCGCCGATCACCATTCCTGCCTGGCAAAAGGGGACGCCGCACGACATACAGCGCGCTCCCTGCCTTTGCTGCTCTTCTCTGGACAAAGGAGTGTGGAATTCATTAAAATGTCTGATACGCTCTTTGGGAGATTCTCCTTTTGGCTCTACCCGGTTATATTCCATAAATCCTGTTGGTTTTCCCATAAAAATCCTCCTATTTAAGTCGCTGCGCGACAGCACTGAAGGGTAAAGTCACTTCGGCGCACACGGAATGAGAGAAACTTTCATTCGAAAGGGCACTCATGAAAGTTCCTCTCGTGCGCCTTCGCGACTTTACCGTGTAGTCCAAAAATCTTAAATATTATTTCTGTCAAACTCTCTGCACCGCATAAAATGCTTCTATCTGTGCCTGCTCGCTGCTGAGCCCTTTTTCTTCCATCTGTACTATGGCCATCTGCATCTTCTGATAATCATAGGGAATGATCTTCTTAAACCTGGGCAGGTAATCCCCAAAATGATCCAGGATTTCCTTTCCTTTTGCAGAATTTGTGTAGGCTACATGTTCCTTGAGCATCTCTTTTAGTTCCAGGACATCATACTTATCTGTCAACTCCTCAATGAGAACCATCTCTTTGTTCAGCTTTGTATATAAATCCCTGTCTTCATCCAGCACGTAAGCCACTCCACCGCTCATGCCTGCGGCAAAGTTCTTGCCAGTCTTGCCCAGGACTGCCACACGGCCTCCTGTCATATACTCACAGCCGTGATCGCCCACGCCTTCCACCACTGCTATAGCGCCAGAATTGCGGACACAGAAACGCTCTCCGGCCACACCGTTGATGTAAGCCTTACCACTGGTCGCCCCATAAAGGGCCACATTTCCGATGATAATATTTTCATCCTGTTTAAATCTGGTTCCCTTTGGCGGATAAACAATCAGCTTTCCCCCGGAAAGTCCCTTGCCAAAGTAATCGTTGCTGTCGCCTGTAAGCTCTAAAGTCAATCCCCTGGGAATAAAGGCGCCAAAGCTCTGTCCCCCTGCACCGTTACACTTGACGGTGAAAGTGTCCTCTTCCAGCCCTTCCGGGTAAAGTTTAGTAATTTCTGAGCCAAACATAGTGCCAAAGGCCCGGTCTGTGTTCCCCACATCCAGTTCAATACTGTGCCTCTGACCGCTTTCCAGAGCCGACTTTAATTTCTTCATGAGTACTTTTTGATCCAGGGTCTTTTCCAACTCAAAATTGTAAACCTGCTTGGGATCAAAGGTTACTTTTTGGCCTTTTCCTGTAAATGGATTGTTGAGAATCCTGCTCAGATCAATGGCGGCTCTACGGCCTGTCAGGCCTTCTTTCACTTTCAGCAGGTCCGAACGCCCCACCAGCTCATCTAAGGTGCGCACACCCAGGCGGGCCATATACTCTCGCAGCTCCTCTGCAATAAATCTCATAAAGTTTATGACATATTCGGGTTTTCCTTTAAACCGCTTGCGAAGTTCCGGGTTTTGAGTAGCCACGCCTACCGGGCAAGTGTCCAGGTTGCAGACGCGCATCATGACACATCCCATAGTCACCAGAGGAGCGGTGGCAAATCCGAATTCCTCAGCTCCAAGCATAGCAGCTATGGCCACATCTTCACCGCTCATCAGCTTTCCGTCTGTCTCGATGCGAACTCTGCCGCGCAGACCGTTCATAATCAAGGTCTGGTGAGTCTCTGCAAGCCCCAGCTCCCAGGGAAGTCCCGCATTGTGGATAGAACTTCTAGGAGCCGCCCCAGTTCCTCCATCGTATCCCGAGATGAGAATTACCTGCGCTCCGGCCTTTGCCACGCCCGCCGCTACTGTACCGACGCCCGCCTCAGACACCAGCTTCACGGAAATTCTGGCATCCCGGTTGGAGTTCTTCAGGTCGAAAATCAGCTGAGCCAAATCTTCGATGGAATAAATATCGTGATGAGGCGGTGGAGAGATCAGGCCTACGCCAGGAGTGGAGTGTCTCGTCTTGGCAATCCACGGATAAACCTTTCCCCCCGGCAGATGTCCGCCCTCACCGGGTTTCGCACCCTGAGCCATCTTAATCTGAATCTCTTTTGCACTTACAAGATAACGGGACGTCACCCCAAACCTGCCGGAGGCCACCTGTTTAATAGCCGAACACCGGTTCACTCCATCCGGTCCTAGGCTCAAGCGTTCTAGGCTTTCACCGCCCTCACCAGAATTGGACTTCCCATGTAAGGTATTCATAGCAACAGCCAGACATTCGTGGGCCTCCTGAGAAATAGATCCGTAGGACATAGCCCCTGTCTTAAAGCGGGTCACAATGGAATCTACGCTCTCCACCTCTTCTATGGGCACTCCCTTTTTGGGATAGTTGAAATCCATCAGCCTTCTCAAATATCCCCGGTTGTTCTCCCCGTTGATTAGAGCTGTATATTCTTTAAAGAGTTTATAGTCCCCACGCTTTGTTGACTCCTGCAGCAAATGGATGGTTTGCGGATTGTACAGATGCATCTCCCCTCCACTTCGGCTCTTATGGCGCCCCACGCTTTCCAGGGTGAGATCCACATTCAGTCCCAGCGGATCGAAGGCAGCAGAATGTAGCTCATCCGCTTGCTTTGCAATGTCATCCAGCGTAATTCCACCCACACGGCTCACCGTGTCTGTAAAATACTCATCTACCACACCTGGGTCAATACCGATAGCTTCAAATATCTTGGAGCCCTGATAGGACTGAATAGTAGAAATTCCCATCTTGGATGCAATCTTTACAATGCCGTGAAGAACTGCATGATTATAATCATCCACAGCCGCATAGTAGTCCTTATCCAGCAAATGAGAAGCCACCAGCTCCCGGATGGTTTCCTGGGCCAGGTAAGGATTGATAGCGCAGGCCCCGTAGCCTAACAGCGTGGCAAAGTGATGAACCTCCCTTGGTTCCCCGCTCTCCAAAATCAGCGCCACAGAAGTGCGCTTTTTCGTCTTCACCAAATGCTGGTTGAGTCCCGATACTGCCAAAAGAGAGGGAATTGCCACATGGTTTTCATCTACGCCCCGATCGGAAATAATCAGGATATTTGCCCCGTCACGATAGGCCCGATCTGCCTCTACATATAGCCGATCCATAGCTTTTTTCAAGCTTGTATTTTTATAGTAAATAATAGGAATTACCTCTACCTTAAATCCCGGTACCTTAATATTTTTTATCTTTAAAATATCCGTGTTGGTCAGGATGGGATGATTGATACGAAGAAGGTGGCAATTTTCCGGCTTCTCCTCCAACACATTTCCCTCTTTCCCCACATAAACCGTAGTAGAGGTGACAATCTCTTCCCGAATGGCGTCAATAGGCGGATTTGTCACCTGTGCAAACCGCTGTTTGAAATAATTAAATAGGGGCTGGTGATTTTCAGACAGAGCCGCAATGGGAGTGTCAATTCCCATTGCCCCAATGGACTCAGATCCATTCTTTGCCATCAGCAGAATGGAAGTGCGGTACTCTTCATAGTTGTATCCAAAGGACTTTTGCAGCCTTCTCCGCTCATCTGCTGTAAATTCCGGCACTCGCTCATTGGGAATCTTCAGCTCTCCCAGCCTTACCATATTTCGGTCCAGCCATTCCCCGTAGGGTTGGGAGGTAGCATATGTTTCCTTCAGAGTGTCGTCATCAATGATTTTTCCCTGGATGGTATCCACCAGAAGCATTTTCCCTGGCCGAAGCCGTTCCTTAACTTGAATCTTAGCCGGATCTATATCTAGGACGCCTACCTCAGAAGAAAGTATCAGAGTGTCGTCGTCTGTAATATAATACCGGGAAGGACGCAGACCGTTCCGATCCAACACGGCTCCCATCACATCTCCGTCACTGAACAGAATAGACGCCGGGCCGTCCCAAGGCTCCATCATCGTGGCATAGTACTGGTAAAAATCCCGCTTTGCCTGAGACATGGCTTTATTGTTATCCCAGGGTTCTGGGATGGTGATCATGACAGCCAGAGGCAGATCCATACCACTCATAACAAGAAATTCCAGCGTATTGTCCAGCATTGCAGAGTCAGAACCGGAGACATTCACTACCGGCAGCACTTTGTGCAATTCCTTCTTCAGATGAGGAGATTCCATAGTTTCCTCTCTGGCCAGCATCTTATCTGCGTTGCCCTGAATCGTATTGATCTCGCCATTATGTACAATAAAGCGGTTGGGATGTGCCCGCTCCCAGCTGGGATTCGTGTTCGTGCTGAAGCGTGAATGAACAATCGCTATGGCCGACTCATAATTCACATCCTGCAGATCCACAAAGAATGACCGAAGCTGGTGAACAAGAAACATTCCCTTGTATACGATTGTCCTGCTGGAGAGGGACACCACATACGTATCATCATTGGACTGCTCAAATATACGGCGCACCACATAGAGCTTCCTGTCAAAATCCAGCCCCTTTTCTACATGTTCTGGGCGCTTCACAAATCCCTGCATGATACAGGGCATTTTCTCCAGAGCCTTACTTCCCAGCACCTTTGATACTGTGGGAACCTCTCTCCAGCCAAGAAAGGTCATGCCCTCCTTCTCTACAATAATCTCAAACATCTTTCTGGCCTGATTTCTCTTTAATTCATCCTGCGGGAAGAAAAACATGCCAATTCCGTAATCTCTCTCAGAACCTAAAAAGACGCCGAGAGGTTTCACAGCTTCGGAGAAGAATTTGTGGGAAATCTGTAACAGTATTCCTACTCCATCACCTGTTTTACCTTCGGCGTCTTTGCCTGCTCTATGCTCTAAATTTTCTACAATCTGTAATGCGTTCGCCACCGTTTCGTGGGTTTTCGCTCCTTTGATGTTGACCACTGCACCGATACCGCAGTTATCGTGCTCAAATCGCGGGTCATACAATCCCTTACTCTGTTGGCCCATACCATCCCTCCAGAATCTTAAGATTTATGCTTTTTCTATTTTCAGTTGCTTTATCTGGTACTATACACCGCCAAATCCTAATTGTAAAGAGTAACTTTTTCCAAAGTTGTCAGATAATTAGATAATTTCTTTATAAACTCATATATTCACAGAAAATAGCAGCTCCATTGACGGCCATATGAGCAACAATTGCAGGAATTAGCGAATGATAAGTCTCATAAATCCATGCAAAAAGGAGCCCCATCATAAATGCAAAAAGCCCCTGTACCACATTTCCATGAAAAATACCAAAAATCAGCGCGCTTCCTATGAGGGAAAATCTGCAATTGTGAGTAAAGCCTTTCAAACGATTGTAGACCAGCCCCCGCATGAGAGTTTCCTCCAAAAGTCCCGCGCTCACCACACTGGCTGCCACCTGAGAAAACAGGCTACAGCTGTAAATCTCTGACGAAACTGTCTGATAGCCAGGAAAATACTGAGGCAAGGGCGTCAGTCCAATCAGTCTGTTCATCACCTGGGAAATGCACACAGCCCCCAAAATCACCAGAAAAAAGTCTAAGACGCCAAACTTTCGGCCTCTATGCCTCTGGCTACCTTCTTCCAGACAGTCCCCTCCTGTCCGGCTACTTTCACTCTCCCAGAGCAATCCCCGGAAGCTTCGCTCCTGCCGATACATCCAGGCAAATACAGGGAGCATACAAGCATTAGAAGCCGCCAAAAGCCACATAGCATTTTCCGCCAGAAGTAGATTCCCTGCCAACCTTCCAAGAATCTGGGGAAAACTCATAGCCAATAGATAATAAATGAGTATGGGGGAAAATACCCCCCATACTGTTCCCGCCAATGTTCTTTCAGTCACTGCCCTTACTCCTGCCTTGCTCTACCACATAGTCCCCTGAGCTTGTCCCCGCGTCCGTCCCAATCATATTTAGGGCTTCCTGGGTAAAATGGACGCCCCCTTCATCCTTCATATCTTCTCCATTCAGGGTAGCAGGCAGCTCAGATACCAGAATCATATCCTCTGATTCCTGACAAATTTCCTCCTGTGCCTCCATGATCTCCTCCTGTGAGCCCAAATTTTCATTATTCTGTCCAATCTGAATCACGAAGCATTTCTCCACGCCGCTGTCTTTCATAGCAGCCATAAGAATCTCCATATCAGCTTTATATTCTTCCTTCGTACGCTTCAGGTTCGCATCCGCCTCTCCCTGGAACCATACCATATATGTGTGACGGATATGAACTTTCTCTTTTTTCAGGCAGGCCTTTGCCATATTCAATCTCTCTTTGGCGTCCTCCTTCAAGCCTTTATTCAGCCAGGAATTCATAGAGGCGCTGCCTCTGGAAGCTGAGATAGCCACCACCGGCATCCCTGTCTTCTCATAGTAAGCATTTACAAAGGCTGTGACCAAAGTGCCCCGGCGCTCTAATAGTTCCCTGTCATCAATGGCCCCCTCCCGGTGCTCATTCTCACCAAAGGGCTCCGCCAACACATGAAGGCTGTCTGGATCGGTAATGGCCCGATATTCATATCCAGCTCCCTCAATTAAGTCTGGGGCCTCTGCCGCATTTCCGTTGGCCCCGCTCATATTACTCTGGCCCATGAAAAGGATTACATCCATGGTCCTCCAGGATTTCTGATATAAATTAAATGCTGCAATGAACACACAACAAAGGGCGCTCAGCAGCACAATCACTTTTGTGTTTTGCGCTTTCATCATTGCTTTTTATGCTCCATTCTGGTTTGGTATAGAATAATAACAGTATATCACCCCCGCCACAAAAGAAAAAGTTTTTTCTTGACATTTTTGTCCTATAGAGATATAGTCAAAATAATCACATATAGCGTAATGCTAGGGGAGCCTAAGGCTGAGAAAGTTCAGATTTCATATAGAATCTGTACTGACCCTCAATACTTGAACCGGTTAATGCCGGCGTAAGGAAGCAACTTAAGTATCCCCTCCTGTGAAAGTACATTTATCTAAGGAGGATTTTTTATGTCACTTTTTGTCAATCAAGTCACCGATGAATGGGGAACTTCTTACACTCTGACGGGTCTGGGCTATGGCGCCCTTGTGGCCGTTATTCTGGTCTTACTTCTCGTTGCCTGCTATCTCACCGGAGGAAAGCGCAAGGTTCAGACAAAGCCTCTTGTCTTTGCTGCCGCTGCTATGGCTCTGGGTATGATCACCTCATTTTTAAAAATTTTTGAGGCTCCCATGGGCGGATCGGTGACACTGTTCTCCATGCTGTTCATCTGCTGCATTGGCTACTGGTACGGCCTGCGCACAGGTCTGATGACTGGCATAGCCTACGGACTTTTACAACTCATATCCGATCCTTATATCATCAGTCTTCCCCAGGCAATCACCGACTATTTCCTGGCTTTCGGCGCCCTTGGGCTCTCTGGTCTGTTCCACAGCCAAAAGAACGGACTGATCAAAGGTTATATTGCCGGTGTGCTGGGTCGCTATGTCTTTGCATTTTTATCCGGGCTGATTTTCTTCGCCTCCTATGCAGAGGGAAGCGGTATGAGCGCCCCTGTCTATTCCTTGGCCTATAATGGCAGCTATCTGGGAATCGAGGCGGCTCTCACTCTGATCATCTTAGCTATCCCGGCTGTAAATAAGGCATTTGCTCAGGTTAAGCAGATGGCAGTAGCTTAAGAATACGGCTTACCCTTTGGCTACTAATTTCCTTATGCGCCCCTACGCATAAAAAAGAGCCCAACGACTGGATTGATTTATATACTTCTCCACCGTTTGGCTCTTTTTTGCCGATTCCTTTTACATCCTTTCCGGCGCCTCAAACCCCAGAATATCTATACAAGTCTCCAACACCCGCTTCGTCAGCACCAGTACGGCGATGAGCCCGCTCCTCTTCTCTTCATCTTCCTCCGCCAGAATTTTCGTCTCATGATAGAATTTATTAAATGCATTGGCAAGATCATAAATATAAGCGCAGATTTTATGAGGGGCCAATTCCTCAAAAGCATTTTCCATGACTCCATTCAGCTTTGAAAGCTCCAGCATCAGGCTCTTCTGGGTCCCGTTCTCTGCCTCCAGGATTTCTCCTTCCTCCGGGTCTTTCCCCAAATCCCGATACTTATTCAAAATAGACTTAATCCTCACCAGGGTATACAGAAGATAAGGCCCTGTATTCCCTTCAAAGGAGGTAAAGCGCTCCACATCAAACACATAATCTTTGGAGGCCTGATTGGACAGATCCCCATATTTAATGGCGGAAAGGCCCACAATTCTCGCTGTTTCTTTTGCCTCTTCCCCACAGATCTCAGGATTATCAATAATCTTTCGGTACATCTCTTCATTGATATCCGCAATCAAATGTTCCAGACGCATAACGCCGCCCTCTCTCGTCTTAAAGGGCTTTCCGTCTTTCCCATTCATAGTGCCAAAGCCCAGGAATTTAAGACCTGTCTTTTCCTCCACAAGCTTTGTCTTTCTTGCACAGCGGAATACCTGAACGAAATGCATCTCCTGCCGCTTGTCCACCACATAGATCATCTCGTCGGGAGCATAGAGCTTCATTCTCTCCACAATTGTGGCCAAATCTGTGGTCGTATACAGGGATGCCCCATCCGACTTAAGAATCATACAGGGCGGCACTTCCTTGGTATCCGTCTCCTCTTTCACATCTACTACCAGGGCTCCCTCACTTGTGTAGGCATAGCCCTTTTCCTTCAAATATTCCACCAGATCAGGGATATAAGGCTGCGCGTCAGACTCACCTTTCCACAGGTCAAATTCCACATTCAAATTGGCATAGTTCTTTTTCAGATCTGTCACCGACACCTGAAGAATGTGGTTTAAGACTGCCTGGTATCCTTTGTGTCCGTGCTGTACCAGATAGGTGGCCTGCATAGCCTCTTCCCTGTAAGCCTCATCCTCCTTGGAACGGGCGCTTGCCGTAGGATAGATCTCTTCCAGCTCTGAGATGGTAAATGGCGCCTCTTTGGGATATTCTCCCTCATAACTTTCATCAAAATACACAAGTTCCGGCTTTCTGTGCTTCAATTCTGTAATAATCAACCCCATCTGCAGGCCCCAGTCCCCCAGATGAATATCGCCAATGACCTTATGTCCTGCAAAACGTCCCAGACGCTTAACACTCTCTCCAATAATGGCGGAGCGCAGATGGCCCACATGAAGAGGTTTCGCCACATTAGGTCCGCCGTAGTCAATGATGATTGTGCGGGGATTTTCGGCCTTTTCACATCCCAACCGCTCATCCTTAAGCATGTTCTGCAAATATTCCCTCACAAAGTCAGAACAGAGCTTCAGGTTAATAAAGCCGGGATTCACCGCGGAGGCCTCCTCAAATGTCTGGCTTTTTTTCAGCGCTTCCACGACTTTGGATGCTATCTGAATAGGTGCACAGTGATACGCCTTGGCTGCCGCCATTGCTCCATTACACTGATATTCACACAAATCTGGCCTGTTGGATATCGTTACCTTTCCATATCCTCTATCGTAATCACAGGTCTCAAAAGCCTGGGCCACTTCTTCTGTGATCAGATCCAGCAATTTTTTCATAACAAAAGTTCCCCTCTTTTTATTTTAATAATTCAAGTATTTCTTCTTTTTTGGGCATAACTCGCAGCGCACCTTTACGGGTGGTAATGATAGATGCTGCGGCATTGGCAAAAGTCAACATTTCCTTTAAATTCTCCTCTGTCAATGCTTCCAGACCATGATCCAGAATGTAATTCAGCATACTTGCACAGAAGGTATCGCCTGCTCCTGTAGTCTCTATAGTATGCTCCTGAACAAAGCCAGCCTGAGCCACAATGAGATCCTTGTAGTAAGCCCTGCTTCCCTCTTTTCCCATAGTAATGCAAATCAGAGGAATATCATACCTCTCGCGCACTGCCTTCACACCCTGATCAAGATCCGTTTCTCCAGTGATAAATGTAAGCTCCTCCTCAGACATCTTTACAGCTGAACATTTAGACAGTCCAAACCAAATCTGTTCCTTAGCATCCTCCATGGAGTCCCACAGGGGCGGCCGCAGATTGGGATCAAACGTCACCATCACATTGTGCTTTGCAGCTAGCTCTATGGCATACTTTGTAGCCCCCCTGGCCGGTTCATCCGTCAAAGACAAGGTTCCAAAGTGAAAAATACGGCTCTTTGCAATCTGTTCCTCCTGAACTTCTGAAGTCTCCAGCATCATATCCGCTCCCGGTTTCCGGTAGAAGGAAAAGTCACGATCCCCATCTTCGAAGGTATGTACAAATGCTAATGTAGTATGTACAACCTTGTCCAGAAGAAGGTTCTCTGTGCCAATCTTCAGCTCATCCAAGGTAGCCTTCAGTGTCCTTCCAAACTGGTCTTCTCCCACCTTACCAATAAAATTCGTTTTTTTGCCAAGATTATTCAGCATTGCCAGCACATTACAGGGCGCTCCGCCGGGATTTGCTTCAAACAATGGATTTCCCTGACCGCTAACCCCATTTTCTGTAAAATCTATCAACAGCTCACCCAACGCTGTCACATCATATACTTTTTCCATATTCCTGACCCTTCCTCCTTTACTTTTTATTCCCACGATAATATAATCATTATATGTAAAATATAAGGAAAAATCAAACCTTTTGTTTTGGAGGAACGTATGAAACTTATTTCCTGGAATGTCAACGGATTAAGAGCCTGTGTGGGCAAAAATTTTATAGAGGATTTTAAGAAATTAGACGCAGATATTTTCTGTATTCAGGAGACAAAGCTGCAGGAAGGCCAGATTGAACTTGATCTGCCTGGGTACTTTCAGTATTGGAATTACGCAGACAAAAAAGGGTACAGCGGCACAGCTATTTTCACAAAAAAGGAACCTCTATCTGTCTCCTATGGAATTGGTGTGGAAGAACACGACCATGAAGGCCGTGTAATCACCCTGGAATTTCCCGACTTTTATCTGGTCACAGTGTATACCCCCAATTCTCAGGATGGCCTGGCAAGGCTATCTTACCGAATGAAATGGGAGGATGATTTCCTCAGCTATATCAAAAGCCTGGATGAGAAGAAGCCCGTGATCTACTGCGGCGATCTGAATGTGGCCCACAAAGAAATTGATCTGAAAAACCCAAAAACGAACCGGAAAAATGCAGGATTCACAGATGAAGAGCGCGAAAAAATATCTCATGTGCTGGAATCAGGCTTTCTGGATACCTTCCGTCACTTTTATCCTGACACAGAAGGCATCTATTCCTGGTGGTCTTACCGGTTTAAAGCCCGTGAAAAAAATGCCGGGTGGAGAATCGACTATTTTATTGTGTCTGAGCGAATGACGGACAGGCTCCTGGATGCGAGAATCCACACAGATATCTTCGGATCAGATCATTGCCCCATAGAGCTTCTAATGAAGTCCGACACTTAACGTCTCATTCATGCTCCCCGTCCGGTATCCCTGGAGATCAACTGTCACATAAGAGAACCCGTACTGTTTGAACCTTTTGGTAATCTTAAGGCGGGTTTCTTTTTCCGTCAATCCCTGGATTTCTTCTGGTAAGACTTCAATGCGGGCCATTGTTCCGTGTATCCGCACCCGGGCTTGAGAAAAGCCCAGATCCGCCAGAAGCTGTTCTGCCTGCTCTACCATGGAAAGCTTTTCTCTCGTAATTTTTTCCCCATACACAAAGCGAGATGCAAGGCAGGCAAAAGACGGCTTCTCCCAGGTAGGCAATCCAAAGATTCTTGACAGCTCCCGGATCTCCTGCTTGGTAAGTCCTGCCTCCCGAAGGGGACTTTTTATCCCCAGCTCTGCGATAGCCTGAAGTCCTGGCCGATAGTCTCCCTCATCGTCCACATTGGAGCCCTCAGCCAGTACTGCCATATGATGCTCTTGTGCAACAGCCCGAAACTGTTGAAAAAGCTCTCTTTTACACAGATAGCAGCGATTGGCAGGATTTTGGCAGAACCCTTTGATCTCCAATTCGTCGATCTCGCAGATTATCTGCTTAATCCCCTCTTTTTCACAGAAAGACTTTGCCTCCTCCAATTCACGCCCCGGAAAAAAATGAGAGCTGGCTGTCACCGCAATGACTTGATCTCCCAATACATCATGGGCCACTTTAAGCAAAAAGGTAGAATCCACTCCGCTGGAAAAAGCGATAGCTGCCCTTTCGTAGCCTCTGATCACTTTTTTCATTTCTTCCAGCTTTTGAAAAATCTCCTTTTTTTCATCCATAGCTCTCCCTCTTTCTTCCCTCTTTTGTTATTTCCACAAAGCAATCACAGTCATATCCCTTGTAATCACAGTCTGTTCTGTCAAAAGTTCTTCTGTCCCTTCTATCTGCCAACCCACAAACTCTTCTCCTGGACTGATCTCTTCAGGAAGGTTCACGATAGATTCTCCCTGGATGACTCCGAGATCACGGATCTCTCTTCCGTCTTCCTCCAGAAAATGGATCTGACAGACAGAGGCATCCTGAAGCCATACGCTATCAAAAAACTGTTTTCTCTCCAAAATAAACTGCTTTATGGACTGTGCTGCAGACAAGTAGTCCAGGTCACTGCCATAATCACGATATATATAGGAAAATCTCTCCAAATCAAGCGCTGCGGAATCTCCTATCTCGGCTAGATATTCATCCGCCTTTTCACTTCCCATCTGTTCCAGATAGTTTGAAAACTTTTCCTTATATTCCTTTTTGACTGCTTCCACAAATTCTTCATGTTGATACAGATAATAAAACCATCTTGTACTATCTTCTCCGTGCAGTGTGAGAAAGCTAAGGATCCTGGGATTTTGGCTATAATCCCAGGAGCGGGCGTAAGCCTTGTCATAATCCCATACAGGTCCCCCAAATACCTTTTCACTGACGCCATTGGGAAGCTTATAGAAATAAGAGCTGCTACAGCCACCGCCTGTATTTGCAGTGATCTCCTCCACCAAATATTTGTCTGCCCAAGATTCCAGATCGATATATTCTGTAAAATGTTTCCCCGTATGAGGACTATATCCATCTTCAGACTTGATTGCAGCCTCAATGTCCCTCATAAGCCCGGCAATGTAAGCGACCTCCTCCCGTGAGGCATGCTCCGGGTTTTTCAGCACAAATCTTTCCTGCTCGTCCGTTATAAAACCACTGAATTCTTCCTCATACTTGGGCCCATAATCGTGTTCTATAAGGTATCCTCCTGTAATATCATCTGGGTTTCTGAAAAGTTCCACCCCTTTTTGGTTTTCCTTCTCATCCTCAAAAGGATTGGCCTGATCCAGATTATCTCCGTTCAGATCCCGGTTCTGACTTTCTAAATCTGGATAATTCAGACGGTTTTCGCCAAACTGAACTTTTTCTGTCAGCAAATACATACCATGGTAACTTCCATTAAAATAAACATCAATATACTTAGACTCTGGGCTTCCCTCCATACCGGCCTGCAGGGCCATATCATAAGTCAATTTATTCCTGATATAAGAATTATCAAATACATTACTTAGCAGGATCCAAGTGTTAGACTTGCCCATGCCCAATAAATCTGCCGCTTCCCGCAGCTTCATCTGGTATGATTTTTTGTCAAAGGTAAACGTGTGATTTCCTCTGCCTGAAATATTTTTCAGCTCATCTGAGAACAGCGTCTGCCCATCTGCGTCTACCAGTTCTGCATACCCCTTTTCTTTATAGCTTTTATCTGCGTCCAAAAATTCCATACTGCCTGTCTGTGTGGTCACGTATAGGGTTGGAAGCTTCCCTGATTTTAAAAAGGTGATACTTTTTGTCCCCACCTCTTGTCCGCTCGCATCATAAAAATGCACAATATATGGAATTTTTTCCTCAAAAGCGCAAAGAGAGTCCTTTTTATTCGATACAGTAATCACCTCATGTTCACTCTCAAACTCCACACGGGGCGCCTGTGTCTCCACACTTATGGCTTCCAAATCCGCATAAGAAGGCAGGAACACATAACACATCGTGTCTGTGTCCCAGTTGTTTCCCTCAGAACCTGGACTATAACAGGTAGTATGCCGATTTCCCCTGTATCCAAAAGTAAGGGCTTCTTCTATTTTATCTTGCTTTAGTACTTCTAAAAATTTTAATTTTGTAAATATTCCTGGTAAGACAATGAGCGGAAGTATTACCAAAAATATCATGCATAGACATCGAAAGAGCTTAATTTTATTCTGTGAAATTATCATAAAGTCTACTATATAGGAAAGAAATTTAAAAAGCAAGGGGGTTCTTCCTACTTAATTGCAATCTGGCACATCTTCATAGCCTTCAAAGCATTTTCATGACTCTCCGGTGTAACTCCTCCACAGCAGGAAGCATTGACACTGACAGGAAGCTCTGGAAAGAAAGCTTTTAAAAGCATAGCATTGGAAATGACACAAATATCAGTACACAGGCCAACGAGCTCTACAGATGCAAGCCCCTCTGGATAGTGTTCTTCCAGGTAGCCCGGCAGTTCCTTAGAGCCAAATGTAAGTTTGTCTAGAACAACTGCAGATTTTTCCTGACGAAGCTTATCCAGATCTGCCTGAATCTCCCATCCCTTTGTCCCTTTGATACAGTGAGGAACAGGAAGATTTTTGCCTTCCTGAGTGTTCATATACTCTTCAAAATGTGTATCTCTGGTATAGAGAACATCCCCGTCGAATTCCTGAACACGTTTGATAACAGCGGGTACAATTGCCTGAGCTTCTTTTGTGCCCAGAGCGCCGTCAATAAAATCATTTTGCATATCTATCACAAGTAATAAAGATTTCATGATAAACTCCTCCTAATTGCAAGTTTTAAGTATCGATTCTGCCTGCCAGGTAGTTGATGAATTGCTGGGCGGTCCGACCGGAGATGCCCCCGTGGCTTAATTCCCACTTGTTGGCCTCTGCCCGGAGCTCTTGCTGAGAAAGGGTGATTTCCGGGTAGCGCTTTGCCAGCTCTTCCACGATCTGGAAGTACTCTTTCTGGGAAGGCTTGGAATAGCTAATGGTTACGCCAAATCGGGCTACAAGAGACAGCTTTTCCTGCATAGTGTCTGAGCGGTGCATGCCGTTGTCCTGCTCTACATCGCTTCTGTCCCCCCAGGTCTCCCGAATAATGTGACGGCGGTTGGAGGTCGCATAAATGAGTACATTGTCTGGCTTTGTCTCCATACCTCCCTCTATCACAGCTTTCAAATACTTATATTCAATCTCAAATTCCTCAAAGGACAGATCGTCCATGTAAATCACGAAACGATAGTTGCGATTCTTAATCTGGGAGATAATTGCAGACAGATCCTGAAACTGATGCTTGTATATCTCAATCATCCGAAGGCCCTGATCGTAGTATTCGTTCAGAATGGCCTTAATGCTGGTAGACTTTCCTGTGCCACTGTCGCCGAACAGCAGCACGTTATTGGCTGGCAATCCCTTGACAAAGGCTTCTGTATTGTCAATCAGCTTCTTTTTCTGAAGCTCATAGCCCACCAAATCCTTCAGCATCACTTTTTCCGTATTATTGATGGGAAGAAATTCTACTCCATCGGGAAGGCTTTTGATGCGAAATGCCTTGTTCAGCCCAAACATTCCTACCCCATAGGCCTTATAAAAATCGGTGATAATCCGAAATATCTCATCCTCATCCCCGGCCTTTTCGATCTGCTCGCTGACCGCCTGGACTTTTTCGCTGACATTTTTATTGTACATTCTCTCTTTTTTCCCAATAGCTTTATAATGGCAGATCGTAGAGAAGCAGTCGATGTCCAATTTCTTTTCAATGGGTGTAAAGTCAAAATCAAATAGCTTTTTAAATATTCGGAAGTCTCCTTTGGCAAAATGATTCACACTTCCGTCGTTGGCCCCCACCTTTTCACTTGTCATGCTGAAGGAATTCTCATTGGTCAGCAAGATAAAGGTCAGATAATTGTGCCACAGGTTTTTATCAAACCCATATAAAGTGGACAGATCCAAAAGGGCCTTCATCTGTTCATAAATACGTGTTGTCAGTTCTTCTCTCGTACTCTCTCCCATATCAAAATCCCTGAAAATGCCGGAGAGCTTCAGCAAAATGCTATCCTCTCCCAAGTCCCGGTATAATACCAGCTTTGCTACTTCTTGATACATATCTCAAACTCCTTTACTTTCTGGCTAAATACATATTTTATTTCATATATCATACCACTCATTAAAAATTTCTACAAGTTGGTTCCCTCATCCCATTTCGTTTCTTAAGAAATTCTGAATTTTCCATATCCCTATTGACATTTTCATCAAAACACCCTATTGTATTATTAAAGTAATACAATGATACACGCCCAGGAAATGGGCAACAGTCTATATACCTCCTTATAGGAGGGTTCAGGGAAGAGTAAAACAATACCTTTTTACCCCCCCCCTAGAAAAAAATGGACTTTTTACAAAAGCACAAGATGAGCCAAGGAAAGGAGCGATTATATGGCCTGGATACTTGATGATTCCCGTCCCATCTATCTTCAGATTGTGGACCTCATCAAAACAAATATTATAGCCGGTGTCTACCACCCAGGTGATAAACTGCCTTCCGTAAGAGATTTGGCTATGGAGGCATCCGTAAACCCAAATACCATGCAGAAGGCATTGACAGAACTGGAAAGGAGTGGACTGGTCTACACCCAGCGCACCAGCGGAAGATTTATAACGGAGGATGTTGTGAAGATGACAGAGATTAAAGAACAACTTGCAAGAGAACAAATCCAACTATTCTTAAAAAACATGGAGCAGCTAGGTTTTACGAAAGAAGAAATCCGACGACTTCTACAGAGAGAATTGAAGGAGGATAAGTAATGGAACAGCTTCTTAAATGCGAAAATCTGACAAAGCGCTATGGTTACAAAACAGCGCTTGACAGTATTAATCTAAACATTGACCGGGGGCGCATTATCGGTCTTCTGGGTCCAAATGGAAGCGGGAAAACCACCCTGATCAAATTGATCAACGGCTTGTTATCTCCCTCAGAGGGAGCTCTCACCATCAACGGTTTTGAGCCTGGACCTGAGACGAAAAAAATAGTCTCCTATCTGCCAGAGCGAACCTATTTCAACAGTTGGATGAAAGTAACAGATATTCTTGATTTTTTCTGTGATTTCTATGCTGACTTTGACCGGAACAGAGCCATGGAGATGCTGCACCGCCTGAATATCAACGAGCAGGATCGTTTAAGCTCTATGTCCAAGGGAACAAAAGAAAAGGTTCAGCTTATTATGGTGATGAGCCGGAACGCCGATCTCTACTGCCTGGATGAGCCTATCGGCGGTGTGGATCCGGCAGCCCGGGACTATATTTTACAGACGATTATCACAAATTATAATGAAAATGCGTCCGTTTTGATCTCCACCCATCTGATTTCTGATATTGAAAATGTGCTGGACGATGTTATTTTTATTCAAAACGGTCATATCCGCCTGGCCGCCTCTGTGGATGAGATACGGGAACAGGAGGGTAAGTCTGTAGACGCACTGTTCAGGGAGGTGTTCAAATGTTAGGAAAACTCATAAAGCATGAATTTAAGGCAGTCAACCGCCTAATGATTCCTATTCATCTGGGACTGATTCTGATTACCATTGTGGGACGCTTTTATGTACAGTTTGCTATGAGAAGCCCTATGTTTCACGGTTACAGCTACAATGTGTGGGAAGGTATCATCAATTTTACATTGATTTCCTTCTATGTTGTTGCCCTTCTTGCAATACTCATTGTCACCGAACTGTACCTGATGATTCTACGCCCGCGGAAAAATTTCTTTACAGATGAGGGCTATTTGACACACACCTTGCCGGTCTCCGCGACTGAGCATATTTTCAGTAAACTCATCGTAGCCCTGGTTTGGACCACCGTTGATGGTATTTTGATTGTACTCTCTGTTCTTACCATGTTCATTAATATGGATTTCCTAAGACATTTCGGGGAAATATGGTCGGAGCTTATAACTTCTTTCCCAGACGTATTTGGAGTGCCTGCCGGTGTAGGTCTCCCCGTCTTCCTTATCATGGGGCTGTTAAGCTCCACGAGTAGCATTTTGATTATCTATATGTGTATGGCTATCGGGCACAGCTTCAACAGCCACCGCATTCTGGCTTCTGTGGGTGTCTATGTGGGAATAGAGATTGTTTCCAGCCTGATCTCTTCTATTTTCACAGCATTGATTGGCGTCAGTACGATTGGAAAATCCACTCTGTTCATGGTGTCTTATGCTTCGACAGGCATGTACAACTACTTCTGGCCCTCCTTCTGGTTCAGTTCCATCGTCTCTGTGGCCATGGGTGTGGGAGCCTTCCTTATCACCAACCACTTTATGACCAAGCGTTTGAACCTGGAATAATGCCCTGCAAAATGAAATCAAATCCCCCACAACATGCACAGCCGTTGTAGGCTAAATTGTATGTTGTGGGGGATTTATTTAATAATATGATTCTGCCTCTCTAAGCAAATCCACTGTCTTCTGGGGTGCCTCCTCTGTATCTGCAAATATATCGCAGCTCTTCTCTCCCACATCACAGCCAAAAGCGCAAACCCGGATCCCAACTGCCCTAGCAGCCGAGAGAACTGGCTCCAATGCCTCTCTGTGATTGGAGTGAATAGCAATCACATCTACATTTTCCATTACCAAATCATTGATAAGCAGCATCTGATATTCAATGGGATTCACATCGCAGAGCACAAAGCTCCCTTCTAATTTCACCGCTTCCTGAGCTTCCTCACAGGTGACATCTGGGATACGAACCATGAGTTCTGCTCCTGCTGCCCCTGCTGCTTCCTGAAAGCCGGCAATGACAGCTTCATTTTCTTCATCATCTTCGCTGGTGAGAATCAGGCCAATGGCGGGTGTCTTCGCTTCCCCGGACCTCACATTTTCTGCCTCTGTCTCTTCTTTCACCGAATATTCTTTATTTATATCCGTTTTGCCACAGCCCCCCAGAATTAAGGCCAGGGCCAACAATGCAGCAATCCTTAAGGTATTACGATTTACCCAAATATTGAATCCCATAGAACCAACTATCCTCTCTATCATTCATCTGCCATTCCTTCAGAAGCTTCATAGACTTATGCTCCCGCAATTGCTTTTTCACAAAGCTCTTGTCGTGAGAGTACAGAAAGAGATGTCCCCCTGGTTTTAACAGTGTTTCCGCCTGATCAAAAAACTTCCGATAGAGAAAATCCAACTCATGACCAGTGCAGTTTTTCCCTTTGACGGGAAGATTCGTCACAATCTCATCAAATGGATACTCATGAGTAAAGGTAAAAAAGTCCCGATGAATAAAGTGTATGGGAACTTTGGCTATCTGTGCATTTTCTCTTGCTCCCTGTATGGCCTCTCCATAGAGATCCACACCGTAAAGGGTGTCTGCATGAAGCAGATAGTTTCGCTCCAGAAGCATAGTCCCCACCCCACAGAAGGGATCCAGAACACGGGCCTCTTCTTTGAGATAGGGCCGGGCAAGTTCCATCATAAGCGCTGCCTGTACCGGACGAATGGAGGCTGCCACATGATTCTTCCTGTAAGAAAAACGCTTTTCCGGCAGAGTGTATAATTTTAGTAAAGGATAAAAGCCGCCCTCCTTCGTCTCAATCAGGCGCAATTCCACCTCATATCCAGATGTAGTATTTACCAACTGTCCAGCAGTCAAAACTTCCAGTTTTGACGCCAGCTTTTTTGTGAAAATGCTCCGCTGTTCCAGAGACATACGGCTCTTGCACTCAATTCGGAAAAGAAATGGTCCCGCACCCACATGTAATTCTTTCAAAAGCTCCATCAGGTTTGAACTCGCCAGCATCTCTGCCGCCTTGTCAGGCAACAATTCTCCTTGAATATCCAGACAGAATAATAGCTCATGAAACGTACGAATCGTTAGAAGTTCTCTCAGATCTGCGTTCAGGATCTTCACTCCTGCCCTCAAAAGAACGATATTTCCGGTGGATATCTGTCTTGTCGTACACTCCCGATAATTTCTGTGAGTGATCAGAACTACATTGGCTGGTTTTCGAAAACCGATGAATTGATGGCCTGTGCTTGTCTCATACTGGTAAATCAAAGCATTTAAAGCCCCCAACTCTTCTCTCAGGTGCTTCTCTGTCTCTTCTGTCCGCTCCTGCTTCAAAAGTTCCTGCCTGCGCTGCCGAAAGTGATTCAGATATTGAGCACAGTCGCATCCCTTTAAAGCTGTCAGGTAAGCGCTTTTAACAAAGCGCTGGCTTTCACTCTCATAGGCTGCAATCAAAGCTTCCCTGCTTGCTTCTGTACCGAGAGCTCCTAAGATGAGGGCGGCGTTTTTGCGAACCTTTGCATCTTCCTGCTCCAGGCAGGAAAGTAAAACTGCTGGCTCCTTCTCAGACAGCTTTCTCAGTTCCGCCATTTTCTGAGGATCTTTCATCTCTCCTTTTATAATAATCAGGTTTTGCCGAACATCCTGGTTTTCTCTAATATGTTCAAAATAGTCCTTCAAATTACTGCTTTCCTTCCTGTTAATACTACGTTGACTTATAATTCATTGCCTTTCCTAATGATTGTAGCTGTTCTGGAGGCAATGGTCAAGGCAAGGTTAGGAAAATCATTTTATTTATTGGCAGGGGACGCTATTTGAAGGGGCGGGATGTTCAACGCAAACGTGGCAGTTCCCTCCCGCTCCTGCGTCCACTGCCAAAGTATAATACAATAAAAAGCCTCCTCAGAGTTCTAAGTAATCTCCGAGGAGGGTATCTCTTAATTTAATGCTTCAATATAACAGAAAGGAATTGCTTGAGTCTCTCATCTTCCGTATTCGTAAAGAAGTCTTCCGTAGACGCATCCACACGGATCTTGGCATTTTCCAGAAACAGCATACGGCTTGACACCTCCCTGGCAAATCCAATCTCATGAGTAACAATCACCATCGTCATACCCATCTCAGCCAGACGGCGGATGGCATCCAGCACTTCCTTGATCATTTCCGGATCCAGAGCTGATGTGGGTTCGTCAAAAAGCATGACGTCCGGCTCCATCATCATGGAGCGTACAATCGCCACCCTCTGCTTCTGACCGCCGGAAAGCTGGTGGGGGTAGTGATCCATTTTATCGCCGATTCCAAAAGTGTCCAGGTAGGACTGAGCCTTCTCCACTGCCTCAGCCTTTGTCTTTTTCAGAATCTTTATGGGCGCTATGGTCAGATTATCCCTGACAGTCAAATTATCAAACAAGTTGAAACTCTGAAATACCATGCCTATGTGGGAACGAACAGATTTGATATTTTTATTTGTGACAAGTTCTCCCCGATAATAGATCTCGCCACTATTAATTTTTTCCAACCCATTGATGGAACGCAACAGTGTACTCTTTCCACCGCCGCTTGGTCCGCAGAGTACCACAATCTCATGCTCATGAATGTCCAGGCTCATATTATCAAGTACAGTCAAATCCCCGAACTTCTTTGTTACATTTTTTAAGGAAAGCACTATATTGTTATTATCGCTCATATTTATCACCCATAATCCTTTCTACTACATACTTTTCCAGCTTTTTCCCAACTACAGTCAGAGCATGACACATGATAAAGAATATTACCAGGACATAACCGTATACAATTAGTGCATTTGAGTAACCAGACATGGCAATAACCGCCCGCTTTGTCAACTCCAGACATCCGATTGTGGAGGCCACTGAGGTCCCCTTGATCAGCAAGACAAGCTGTCCAATGAGTGCAGGCAGGGCAACCAACATGACCTGCGGTATCACAATTCGGAATAAGGTAGTCAGGAAGGGAAGGGACAAGGTCTTGGCCGCTTCCCACTGTCCTTTATCAACAGAGAGGATTCCTCCTTTGATGATTTCCATAATATAAGCTCCCTGTATAAGAGAAATACCTAGAACTGCAATAGAATATGTACTACCTTTGGTCATAGCCGCATACAAAAAGAGCAGTACCAGCATATCGGGGATTCCACGGCAAAGCTGTACATAGACACCCAGGATTTGACTTAACACGGGCACTTTCATACCCCGGATAATGCCGCCGATCAACCCAATCAGGCAGGCCCCCACAAAGGAACCCAGGATCAACTGCAAAGTGACAGGAAGTGCGGACTTTATCAGTGTATCAAAGAATAACATTTTATGACTCGCTAAGCTCATACTTCTTCTGGGACCTCCTATCCATCAATTTTTTAATTCCCTGCACTGACAGGAACAGAGCCATATAAATGACTGCTGCAGTCAAATATGCTGTCACTGGCTGATAATACTTGGAATTTACTCTGTGCGCCATATAGGTAAGCTCTGTAATCGTAATCCACATAAGCAGAGAGGTATCTTTGATAATAATAGATACCATATTCATAATGGAATCCTGAACTTTAGTAACTGCCTGTGGAATCAGAAAGTAAATCATGGTCTGAAACTTTGAAAAACCCAAGGCATAGGCTGCCTCTTCCTGACCTTTATTGATACTCTGCAATCCTCCACGGACATTCTCTGCTATAAATGCTCCGTCATTGAGGACAAGGGCCGCCACTGCAATGATGCTGGCGGAGACCGGCATCAGCCTTGACAAGCCATAGAACAGAAAATAAATCTGGACCAAAAGAGGTGTCTCTCTAAAAAAGCATACATAGGCGCTTGTTATTCGCCAGATTCCTTTTGGTCGTCTGAAATTGATGGAGCCTATAAATATTCCCCAGATAACAGCAATTACAATGGCAATCACCGCATACTGTATCGTCACCCCTGTGGCTCTCATAAAATCAGGGAACGTTGTTTGAAAAACACGCCAGTTAAAAGTCACTATAATTTACCCCCTATTCTGAAAGCGAAGAAGGCGGTAGCAAAATGCCTGCCGCCTTACTCTCATCTGTAATTAATAGCTAACTACGTCTGCATCCGGTACCCATTCAGTGCCCATATATTGAGCATAGATAGTTGCGTAATCACCGGAAATTTTCAGTCTCTTAAGATACAGATTGAATACATCGCGGGTTACATAGTTGCCAGCGGCAAATGCACATCCATTCAGGTAAGAGGGTCCATTGCCATCCAGCATACGGATATTGCTGTTCACTGCAAGAGGTCCTGCAAATACTACGCCATCGTCAAAGGCTGCATCAATAATACCGGATTCCAGTGCATCCTGCCAGGTACCTGCTGATAAGGTAACTGTCTCAGAGCTTGGGAACAATGTTGGAATCAGCTCTTCATAAGCACTTCCCTCTGTCACGCCGATCTTGATGCCTGCTGCCTGCAGATCATCCAGGTTCTGATAAGAAGTATCTGCCTTCACGCATGCTTTCCCGTGATCTACAAAATAAGGATCACTGAATACAATCTGGCTTGCGCGCTCAAGCGTCATATTCATATTTGCTGCAATCATGTCCACTTTGCCACTGTTTACAGCTGTCAGCATTGCGGACCACTCAAGAATCTCCCATTCAACTTCCACACCAATCTGCTCTGCAAATCCGTTAATCACGTCTGGAATAAAGCCTGTGATCTCATTTGTCTGGGGATCTAGATAGCATACATTTTCAATGGTAGGGTCACATCCAACTACCAGCTTGCCTTCTTCTTTGATAGCCTCCAGATAATCTGCTCCGTAGTTGGAAAGTGATGTAGAAGCTTCTCCACCGCCGCCAGAACCGCAGCCTGCAAATGTTGCCACTACCAATATAGCCGCAAGTAAAAGCCCTATCCATTTTTGTGTTCTTTTCATGTTCATATCCTCCTTTTTATTAGTTACTTTGTATATTTTTTTATGAAACGGCACATTCTGCGAATTCCCTCACAGAGCTCTTCCATCTCCGTCCCACAAGAAATACGTATCATCTGTTTGGCCGACTGCCCAAAAGTTCCGCCTGGCGCCACGGCCACATGCTCTTCTGCTAACAACTTCAACGCAAATTCCTCTGAATCCATTCCACAGCAGGCAATATTCACCATCATATAAAATGCTCCGTGGGGATAGTAGAAGCCCACATGCTCCTCCTGGAATATAGCTGCTGCCGCATCCCGCCTTTTTTTGTAATCCTGGAAGGATGCTTCCACAAAATCCTGTGGCCCTGTGACAGCCGCCTCCACGGCCTTCTGTGCAATAGCTGTAGCATTTCCAATGGTGGGAACCATCAGTTGATTCATGAGAGACACAATCTCTTCTGACGCAATGGCATATCCAACCCGCCAGCCTGTCATGGCATATTTTTTGGATGCGCCTGAGATGAGAATTACCCGTCCGTCGTCATCCAATGTTTTCAGAGAATAATGCTTCCCTTCAAAAGTGAGATAATCATAGACCTCATCTGAAAGTACGTACAGATCATATTTCTTGGCCAGATCCATAATCATCTGCACCGTCTCCTGGCTGAACACTGCTCCCGTAGGATTGGATGGAGTATTCACCATAATTGCCTTAGTCTTATCTGTGATCAATGGCTCAATATTTTCACGTTTCGGTTCAAATCCATTGTCTGCCGGCATCACATAGGGAACTGGCGTCAGCCCGTGAGATAGTACCTGCATCTCATACACAGGCCAGCTTGGATCTGGAATCAGGATCTCGTCTCCTGGATTGCCAAGGCAACCCAGTGTAATCTCCAGGGCCATTGTGGCGCCGCCTGTCACCACGATTTGATTAGCTGTAATCTCAATGCCAAGTCTTTTTGTGAAATCCTCCGCCAGTACATCACGCAGTGTCTTAATCCCCGGTACGGCCGTATACTTTGTAAAACCGTCCTTCATAGCCTGGGTAGCTGCCTCGCAGATATAATCGGGTGTCTTAAAATTAGGTTCCCCTGTCTCCAGTCTAATTGCATCTGGCACTTCCCTTGCGGCATCCTGCAGCTTTCTGATTCCTGATTGTGGAAGATTTCTCATAATTTTAGATAACTCTTTCATCTCTTTCCTCCTGCTAATCATTTTTATGTATGTTTTCCTGCTGTCTAGATCAGCACATGTTTATAATCCAATCTTCTCATCTCATTAAGCAGAGCCTTTTCCTGATCTGGCGTCAGATTTTCCATAGGCCGCCTCATATTGCTCGTCCTTATGATTCCTTCCTCTTTCAAAATCACCTTGTAGGCTGCAATATTATTAATGGCGCACATAGTAGCATTGAGTACATTGGTGCGACGCTGGTATTTTGTAGCCAAATCGAAATCTTTTTTCTGAATTGCATCCCAGACAGCAGCATAGTGCTCCCGAATAATCATGGCATTGCCGGAAACCACGCCGTCGCCCCCCACTGCACAGAGAGCTTCAAAGAGGTGATCCGGTCCCACCAAGACACTGAACTTCTCATCATTTACCATCATAAACTGCTGGAGTTTAGTAAAATCAGGATAACTGTATTTGATCCCCACCACATTGGGGCACTGCTTTGCTACGGCTTCGCATACAGCAGGATTTACGTCATTGATAGCATTTTGCGGGATGGCATACATATAAACCGGAAAATCCTTTGACACACGATTTGCCACTGACACATAGAAATCAATCAGTCCCTGATCACTCAACTTGTAGAAAGATGGTGTAACTACGCCAATTCCGTCAGCTCCAATCTTCTCTGCATGCTGTGCAAGCTCTATGGTATCCTTTAAATTCCAGGCGCCCACATGCACAAAGACAGGCACTCTTCCTGCTGCCTCTGTAACTGTCACTTCTGCAGTCAGTTTTCTCTCTTCAACTGTCAGATACATCATTTCTCCCGTAGTCCCGCAAGGGTACAGGCACTGGAGACCACCGTCAATCACATGATTCACAAGATTTTTGAGGGATTGCGTATCAATCGTATCTTTATCGGTCAGCGGTGTAACAATCGGTACTACTGTCCCATATAACTTCTGCATCACTTTTCCTCCATACAAAATTATAGTTTAATACTTTATTCATTTGAATTATATCAATCCATATGTACAATTTCACCGTCTATTGGACAAAATATAGGAATCAATTTTTGTATAATGTACAAAAGATAATTAAATATTACGAAAAAGGAGACAATTATGTCTAATAATTGTCTCCTTGCACTCTATATCCTGTACTTTTAGTCAAACCACTGGTTTAGTTCATCGATCAAGATAGCCACTGATACCTGCAAATCAAAACTTCCATCTTCTTCCATATCCAGCAATTCCCGTATTTTATTGATTCGGTAGCGAACTGTATTCCTGTGCAAATGCATTTCCTCTGCCACTTCAACAATGTTTCCATAACTCTTCACATACTGCTTTACTGTCTTATAAAGATCTCCGTCATATTCCCTGTCAAATTGTAGAATCTTATAGACAATATCAGAGCTGTATTTCTGTATCCATTCATTGTGATAGCAGGGCAGCAAAACCTTATAAATACCTGTATTGTGGTAATGAGTTCTCTGCTTATCAAACAACCGAGAATACTGCTGAGCTGCCAGGCTCTCCTTCATAGCCAGAAGAAGCTGTTCCGGATCCTCATGAAGTTCTCCAAAGCCAACCCAGTAGTCTTCTACTGGCATGCGTAGCATAGGCTGTAGGTATTCCTTCCATCTCTGAAATCCCCTTTCGCCCTCAGCCGTATCCTGACCGTACATGACCACAAAACAGCCGCCTTTGTAGTAAAAGATATTCTGCCCCTCCTTACTGTCCTCCTTGAGACAATAATAGTTGTGGTAGTCCCGAATCCTTCCCTCCTGCTCCCGAATAAAGCAATAGGCAAACCGATAGAACTGCGTCCTGTTTACGAGAATTTTCCGGTTCAACTCTCTCTGCCCTTTCAGATCTAACTCTTCATTCAGAAAAAGTGCTATCTTATGTTCCAACCATTCCAGATTGCTTCTCTCTTGAATCTTATTTTTTAAAGACATGACAATGTCTTCAAAGTAGGCGTCGTCACGACCGAACATAAAAATGGGCAGTTTGTGCCTGTCCGCATATTCCAAAACCTCTTCAGGCAATTTTAGATAGCAGACATTCTTCACAGCCAACGCACTGACTTCATCTTCTCTTAATTCTTTAATGGCAGGCAGAAGTAACTCTGGTTGATCCTTTGCAAACAACAGACTGCTAATTACAAAGTCATATTTTCGAAATGTCCACTTTCTTGGCTCCCTGTCATTTTGCATGGCAAATTCATAGTCTAAAATTCCAATTCTCTCAACCCTGTTATCCAGTCCCTCTTCTCCTGCAACTAATTGAAAAGCCTGAAACTCTTTCAGCTCCCATACTTCCTTTACTGTAATCCCCACACCATCACCCGCTTCTTATGTACCATTTCTCAAATTATATATTTTTTGCTGTCTTTATGCAAGTTGCCTTCCGTGGACAAAGGGACACTGACGGTATCCTCTCTTGACAGGGGTTGCACGGTTGCCAGAAATTCCTCCATAGCACGACTAAAGTACCTCCCCGCTTTCCAGTAAAAATAAATGTTTCTTGTACAGTATTCTTCTGGAAGCTTATAATAAACCACATTCTCGTGGGAGGGAATACTGGAAATCAGTGTATCACTGATGAAAGAAGCCCCCATCCCCGAACAGGTGACATTGTAAGCTGTCATCTGCTGATCCAGCTCAAATACAATTTCCGGGGTTATATGAAATTTACGGAAAATCTCATCGGCTCGCTTCCTTGTATCATTATCCGGCTTCAACATTATAAACATTACATTCTGAAACTGCTCTATAGGCACAACGGCAACAGTCTCATCAAGAAACTCACCCGTGCAGACAGTTCGCGCTGGAATCCGATAGGATTTTAATGTCTGATTAATGGCAAACTGCTTTGGAACTGCCAGAAGCAAATGTTCCTTCCGAAACACACTGCTCCCAAATACAGAATTCTCCAACTTACAATTATCAATCAACAGATCAATTCTGCCATTTTGTAGCAGCCCTGCCAATTTTGCAGTGCTCTCCTCCACAAGCTCAATTTCCACCTCTGGAAACTTTTGAGAAAACTTTCCAATCAGTGGCGGCAGTATCCAGGATGAAAAGAGGCTGCTGCCTCCCACCGTCAACCTTCCTGTATGCAGTCCGCACCAATCATTTACAAAATCCGAAAATTCCCGCTCTGCAGACATAATTCGCTCAGCTGCCTGAATATACTTTTCCCCACATTCTGTCAGCTTCAACGGACGTACACTTCTGTCAAAAATAGGATATCCGATTCTCTCCTCCGCTCTTTTTATGGTTGCGCTGAGAGAGGGCTGAGAAACAAAAAGCTTTTTTGCCGCTTCTGAAAAGCTGCCTTCCGCATAAACTGCATAGACATACTCCATTCCCTGGAACATGAATTCTTCCCTCGCCATCTAATATAACTTTTAAATTATACTGTCTATATATTTTTATGTATTTGATTATATTATAACCTCTGACTATAATAACTTCAATATAAATTCACCTGGGAGGTCTTTATTTTATGAAAGAGCAAGAAATATCAGATTTTCGTATTGAAAAAGATTCAATCGGCACAAAGGATATACCTGAGAACGTCTACTACGGCGTACAGTCTCTGCGGGCCGCTGAGAATTTTCATATTACCGGTTTAAACATGCACCCTGAAATCATCAACAGCCTTGCCTATATCAAAAAAGCTGCTGCCATTACCAACTGTGAGGTTAACTTGCTGGACAAAACAAGGGCAGAGGCCATTGTACAGGCCTGTGATGAGATTATTGACGGAAAGTTCCATGATGACTTTATCGTAGATCCTATTCAAGGAGGAGCAGGAACGTCTTTAAACATGAACGCAAATGAAGTCATCGCCAACCGGGCCATTGAAATTCTGGGAGGGAAAAAGGGCGACTACAGCATTGTGAACCCGAACGACCACGTTAACTGCGGCCAATCCACCAATGATGTCTTCCCAACTGCCGGTAAGATGACGTCTCTGCGTCTGCTAAAAAATCTAAAAAGTGAACTGATGCGTCTCCACAAGGCCCTCTGCAAGAAATCTGAAGAGTTTAATCACATTATCAAAATGGGCCGGACCCAGATGCAGGACGCTGTACCCATTCGTCTCGGCCAGGAATTCAAAGCATACTCTGTAGCTATCATGCGCGATATCCACCGTATGGAAAAAGCCATGGATGAAATGCGCTCCCTCAATATGGGCGGAACGGCTGTCGGTACAGGTATCAACGCTGATGAAGCTTATTTGCAGAGAATCGTTCCAAACTTATCTGAAGTGTCTGATATGGATTTTGTACAAGCCTTTGACCTGATTGACGCCACACAGAATCTGGATTCCTTCGTAGCTGTATCCGGGGCAATCAAGGCATGCGCCGTTACCTTGTCCAAAATTGCCAACGATCTTCGACTGATGTCCTCTGGTCCAAGAGCTGGATTCAACGAAATCAATCTGCCCGCCAAGCAGAACGGTTCTTCCATCATGCCCGGGAAAGTGAATCCTGTCATCCCTGAGGTTATCAATCAGGTAGCTTTCAATATCATCGGAAATGACGTCACCATCACCATGGCTTCCGAGGCAGGACAGTTGGAGCTCAACCCTTTCGAGCCCATAATCTTCTACTGTATGTTCCAGTCCATTGATACACTGGCCTATGCCGTCCATACTTTTGTGGATAACTGCGTATCGGGAATCACTGCCAATGAGGAGAGATGCCGTTATCTTGTAGAGAACAGCGTGGGAATTATCACAGCTATCTGTCCTCATGTAGGGTACCAAAAGGCCGCTGATATTGCCAAAAAGGCAATTCAAACAGGTGCGTCTGTTCGTTCTCTGATCCTGGAAGAACAGCTCCTCAATGAAAAAGAGTTGGATGAAATTCTGGATCCTGTCCATATGACCGAACCTGGAATTCCCAGCCGAAAGCTTCTAAAGCCAAAAACAGTACAATAATTATTTGAAATTCAACTGATAACGATACATATTTCTCCCATGATATGCAAATGCCCTTTCCCGGCAAAAGCCCAGCTTTTCAATCAAGTGCAGGGAGATCAGGTTATCTCTGTCAATATAGGCACTTACGCCCGGAAAGTCAAGTATCTGATTGGCATAGGACAGAACCGCTCGGCAGGCTTCCTCCGCGTAGCCTCTGCGCCGGTAGCTCCTTCCAATCAGATACCCCATATCTATCTCTGAAAAATTCAGATAATCAGCAAACCCGAATCCGGCCCGGCCAACCATTTTCTGGCTTTTCTTTTCAATCACAACCCACATTCCAAACTGATACAGCCCATACATATAAGCAATATAGGCTTTGATCTTCTCTTCTTCCTCCTGCCGTTCCAGAAAGAGTTCCGGCATCGGGCAGGCTGAGTCTCCCTCCTGATAGAGGGCATTTACCTCATCCAGATCATCCAACGTCATCTCCCGGATCAAAAGGCGCTTGGTCTCAGCAATCTGAACTGGTAGCCCCAGGGCTCTCGTATGAACATTCTGTAAAAATATATGGTCAATCTCCTGAAAGCCTTCCAACAGAATTCGGCATCCTGACAAATTCTCTTCCGGTATTGTCGGGTTCAGATATCCTACGCAGATCAACCCTAGTTTCAGAGCTGTCTTCTCATCTTGATCTGTCTCTACCAAACATAGAACTTCTTTCTTATCTGCTTTCAGCATCCATAAAGCCTGTAAGAAATCTTCCTCTTCCCGCTTTCCAATCTCTATCCATGGAAAGCCTTCTTTTGTCAAATTCTCCTTCAACAGTTCTGTTTTGGAAGCTGCAATTATGAGACCTTTCAGCATTTTTTTATAAACTCCTTTACGAATTCCTCCTTTTCCGCTAGAATAGTACAAAACGACAAAAGGAGAATGAAAATATGGAACAGAATCCCATTGTAACCTTTGAGATGGAAAACGGTGATATCATGAAAGCTGAGCTGTATCCTGAAATTGCTCCCAACACAGTCCATAATTTTATCAGTCTGGTAAACAAGGGCTTTTACAATGGACTAGTCTTTCATCGGGTAATTGAAGGCTTTATGATCCAGGGCGGCTGTCCTGACGGCAATGGAATGGGTGGCCCCGGCTATACTATTAAGGGCGAATTTTCTCAAAATGGCTTCACCAACCAGTTCGAACATACACCTGGTGTACTCTCTATGGCAAGAGCTATGCATCCTGATTCCGCAGGCTCTCAATTCTTCATTATGCATAAGACAAGTCCTCATCTGGATGGAGCTTATGCTGCGTTTGGTAAGATAACTGAGGGTATGGAAATCGTGAATAAGATTGCGGAGACACCCACCGACTACGATGACCGTCCTATGACGCCTCAAGTCATGAAGTCTGTAACGGTAGAGACCTTTGGTATGGATTTTCCAGAGCCTGAGACCATGTAAGACTTGGCGCTGGTATCAAGGCTGCGGGAGCCGGTCTCCCGCAGAACTCACAAAATCCCTTTGACTTTCTGTAAATGTTCTTTCAGTTGCTTCTCATAGCCACTGTCTGAGAGTTCATAAAAGACTTCTCCTTCTATCTCTGAAGGTAGATACTGTTGATCCACAAAATGATTGGGATAATCATGAGCATATTTGTAGCCTATGCCATGTCCCAGACTCTTTGCCCCCGGATAGTGAGAATCCTGCAAGTGAGATGGAACACTGGTACGACACTTCTTCACAGACTCCATGGCTTTACTGATAGCCATTACTGCTGAATTACTTTTTGGAGCGCATGCTACATAGGCCGCTGCCTGTGCCAAAATAATCTGTGCTTCTGGAAACCCTATGCGTTCCACAGCCTGGGCTGCTGACACGGCCACTGTCAATGCCATAGGATCTGCATTTCCCACATCCTCAGAGGCACAGATCATAATCCGGCGGGCAATGAATCGCTCATCCTCTCCGGCATAAATCATTTTCGCCAGATAATACACAGCTGCATCCGGGTCAGAACCACGCATACTTTTGATAAATGCAGAAATTGTGTCATAGTGGTTGTCCCCTGCCTTATCATAGCGGACAACACGCTTCTGAATACACTCAGATATCACATCAATAGTCAGATGTATCTTTCCATCTTCTTCCTTTTGGGTAGTCAACACTCCAAGCTCTACCGCATTTAAGGCGGCTCTCGCATCCCCACCTGAAATATCTGCCAGAAATTCCTTGGCTTCTTCTGTGATCTCTGCTCCATAGGCTCCCATGCCTCGTTCCACATCATAGACTGCCCTATGGATTAAACGCTTAATATCTTCCGGCTCCAGCGCCTTTAGCTTAAAGACTACAGAACGGGAAATCAGAGCGCTATTTACTTCAAAATAAGGGTTTTCTGTAGTAGCGCCAATCAAAGTCAGAGTGCCATCCTCAACAAAGGGTAGAAGATAATCCTGTTGCCCCTTATGAAAGCGGTGAAGCTCGTCCACAAATAAAATCGTCTTTTTCCCATACATTCCCAGGTTGTCTTTAGCCTGAGATACCACAGCTTCCATATCCTTCTTGCCTGCCACTGTAGCGTTTAACTGTGTAAAACTAGCCTGTGTAGTATTAGCAATCACTTTGGCAATGGTAGTCTTACCCGTTCCCGGAGGCCCATAAAAGATTAAGGACCCCAGTTTATCTGCCTTTATAGCCCGGTAGAGCAGCTTATCTTTCCCCAGAATATGTTGCTGACCCACAATCTCGTCCAGAGTCCGGGGTCGGAGGCGTGAAGCCAGGGGGGCTTCCTGCTTTTGTGTATTTTCCCTCATATAGTCAAACAGGTCCATTTGTATTCTCCCAGTTCTGAAATTATTCCAAAATCAACTCATCTGCTGTCACAAATTCATACCCTTCTGCCTGTAAAAGATCGATAATCCGAAGAGCGGCCTTTACAGTGCTGTCATAAGAATCATGCATTAAAATAATATCATTTTCTTCCACATCCGTCACTACTTTTTGGACAATTTGATCAACATTTCCTGTTGTCCAGTCCAAAGTGTCCACAGACCAAAAAATAGGAATCATCATAACTTCACATTCTAGCTCTTTATCCCAGTTTCCAAAGGGTGGACGGACGTATTCCACAGGCTGTCCTGTGATTTCTGTGATACTTTCACTCGTATCCAAAATTTCTTTACATGCCTCCTCCTGCTTCAGTCTCGTAATATCCACATGGTAATACGTGTGATTTCCAATCAGATGCCCTTCCTCCGCGATCCGTTTTACAATGTCTTCCTTCCCCTCTATATTGGTTCCAAGCAAAAAAAATGTTGCCTTCACATTACGCTCCGCCAGACCATCTAGTAATTTCTCAGTATAGATTTTGTGTGGACCATCGTCAAATGTAAGTGCAATCTTTTTCGGTTCCTGCTTCTGTATCTCCTTCTTCTCTGATACATCTGATAATACATCAATACTGTTGTCATCTTCGGCTTGCCTTCCACGTATACTGGCCGCCATTCCAACCATCGCAAGTCCCAAAATTCCCACCAGTAATCCTCTTTTCCAGGCTGTAATATTCCAATTACTTCCTTTTTCCACCTTAAAGGCTCCATCTATTTTATATCTTTCTCCTATTATATGCAAATGAGAATATGCTTTAGCACATTCTCATCTAAACTTACTATTCTTCTGCCTTTTCCTCTGCCTCTTCTTCCTCCTCCGTGATCCCCTCAAACTCTGGACGGAATTTCCGCTTCATCTGAGAAGCAAAGAAATAAATCAAAAGGGGGAGCAAAATATCACGGTTCGTATCTGACCCCATACCTATAATCCAATACAGCAGCGCACCTACACCAACCACATCAGCCACCATCATTTTCATAAAGCCTGTCCGCTGGCCAATGGTCATATCGTTTAACATTCCCAGGCGGTAGGGTTCTACCACATCTGCCAGAAAGGTGTAGGAAATCACGAAAATGCTCAACAAGATCTGAAAGACCAGCATATTTACATCTTTTGTTATAAAGGTGTATGCTACATAGAGCAAAACGATGACTGTAATTCCAATCATCACTTTGATAGTCAGGCCCTGGACTTGCTTTTTGCGAGTTTCGTCTATCGTTGATTTTTCCATGTTCTTCTCCTTTAATCTCTCTGTGAACCTAATGTTAGTTTACCAGAAATAAAATGTACTTGCAACACCGCGCAAGCCGGAATAGGCGTGGATTTATGAAAATTTATTTTTCCTACCCACCACGGACAGCCTTCTATTTCAAATAGATTTTCTATCATGTATGGAGGCAACTATATCACCTCTTTTATACTACTAAAAATTCATTTTCCTGCTCAATATACTTGCAGAACACAAAAATACCGCATATTATTTCTGGAGCAAAATCGTTCATAACTTCTATGTTCCAACCACCGACTAATCCCCGGTGGAAAATTTGAATAACTGCTTTGCTAAACTTATCGGATAATAAATAATTTTGGTCGTTCTGCATTACTAGCAAATATTCGTTATTATCATATACAACTTTTGCATGGTCTACTCTCGGTATACGGCATAAAGGCCAACCAACTACAGTTGGGTCATCCCACTCTGCATAGTCTGGATTTGCGACTGCACATGTATTACCACTACCGTCAAACAAGATATATTGACGGTAACGGACATTCCCCGTTTCATTTGGTGGAACTTCTAAGTTTGCTATATCCGTACGCATAAGTATCGAACCGCTTGCAGAATATATCTTTTTTTCCGAACCTATAAAGGCACCTTTTATTCGGGCTGACACTATATCATTGAAGTATAAAGTTCCTGCTTTCATTATGTACTTCATGTTATGCCTCCTCGTATCAAACAATAGAATACAGCAATACTCCGGCTACACCTGCCCCCAACATTACATAAATAGGATTTACTTTCCATTTCCTCAAAACCAAAAAGCCAACGGCAAAAATAATTACGGAAATTATGTTGATTCCACTCAAATCAACCGGCAGGATTCTTTCCCCGTAAAAAGCCATGATTACTAAGGTAATACCAGCAGACGTAATCATGGCTACAACAGCAGGGCGAAGACCTGTAAGCACCCCCTGTACCATTTTTAATCCGCGAAAACGATAATAAATATAGGCAAACGTTATTACAATCATACAAGACGGGAGAATACATCCTATGGTGGCTATAATCGCTCCCGGAATTCCTGCAACCTGAATCCCTACAAAGGTTGCTGAATTGATGGCAATCGGTCCTGGAGTCATTTCCGCGATCGTCATAATATCTGCAAATTGGGTCATTGTCAGCCACGGGTGAACATCAACAACTTGATTTTGAATCAGCGGCATGGCAGCATAGCCACCGCCTATACTAAATAACCCAATTTGAAAAAAACTCCACAACAGTTCAAAATAAATCATGCCTGCCTCCCTTTCCTGCCAGGATACAAAGTATCAACTGCACCGATTACGGCGCAGATTAGAATAATCAGTATAATATTGATTTTCATGAAACGGACAGCAACTAAAGATGCAAAGAAAACAACAATCGGCAGAACTCGTTTTTTTTGGAAAATGCTTTTTCCCATTGTAATTACTACATCACAAATTACAGCAGCTACTCCTGCAAGCATACCTGTCATAGCCATGTTGACAATCACATTATCACGAAATGCAGTATAGAAAAAGGAAATGACAGAGATAATGATGAGTGGCGGTAGCACTGTTCCTAATACCGTTATCAAAGCCCCCATCACCCCTGCCACATGATAGCCTACAAGAATAGACGCATTAACTGCGATTGCACCGGGTGAGGATTGTGCGATTGCTGTTAAGTCCATCATTTCCTGTTCTTCTATCCAATGTAGTTCATCAACAAATTTTTTCTGCATTAAAGGTATAATTACAAATCCACCACCGAACGTACAGGCGCTTAACTGAAAAGTAGATAAAAACAGCTTTATAAATATTTTTTGTTTCAATGTGCTTCCCTCCTTATGTACAAAAGTATAACACTTGCTTTTTAATAAGAGAAATAATATAATTTTATCTATATAATAAGCAAATTCATATAAGGGTGGAATAAAATATGACAATACGGCACTTAAAAATATTCTTATCGGTCTGCAAAAATAATTTCAATATAACAAAAGCTGCCGAAGAACTTCACATGACACAGCCCGCAGTAAGTATTACCATCAAGGAACTAGAGCAGTATTATGGTGTGCCTCTATTTGACAGAATTGGAAAAAGACTTAAAATCACAGAATCGGGGCAACGGTTTCGTGAGTATTCTGCACATATCACCTCCATGTTTGACGATATGGAAAAAGGAATGAAAAACTGGGATTCTTTTGGCGTTATAAGAATCGGGGCAAGTATAACTATTGGTTCACAGTTTCTTCCTTACTATGTGAAAGCATTTTATAATCGTTATCCTGGTACAGAGGTAAAAGTAACCATCAGTCCATCAGAGCAGTTGGAACAGAAAATATTGAACAATGAACTTGATTTTATACTGATTGAGGGTATTTCCCATACACCGACTTTTGTTTCAGAGGAATATATGGAAGACAGTCTGACTGTTATCTGCCCTACAAACAGCAGCTTTTATCCGGGCCAGTTGCTTTCTGTTGAAGAATTTCGCCAACAGAATTTTCTTCTACGTGAGCATGGAAGCGGCACACGTGAAACTTTTGAACGGGTAGTTGAAGCAGCGGGGTTTTCTGTTTCCCCTATCTGGGAAGCCATGAGTACCACGGCTTTAGTAAATGCTGTTATCAACGGGCTTGGAATTGCCGTATTACCACATCGTATGGTAATCGGGCCGATAGAACGTGGACTTGTTGTTGCTGTCCATGTAAAAGGACTTAGTTTCAAACGAAAGTTCCATATTGTCTATCATAAAAAAAAATTTCTTACTTCATCCGCTAAAGCCTTTATTGATTTGTGTCGAAATTATGAAATGGATTATCCACTGCCCAAATATAATGGATTGTATTAGAATGAACTTCGAATTCTAATCTCAGCTTCATTATATGCTTTCGCAAAAAAATACGGAATAATGGGTAGCTTATAGACCAACAGCCGGGTCCAGGCAGGGAATGATGCCTAGGCGCGATGTACGTCTTATATAACCCATACACAGAAAGGAGTACACCCATGCCCCCAAAAGATCCCTATATGCTACTAAGCTGGCTAAATACCCAGTTGAGAGACTTCTACCCCAGTCTTACAGATTTATGCCAGTCTTTTGATTTGGATCAGACATCTGTAGAAGCTGTTCTTGAAGAGATTGATTACCAGTATGATAAAGAGAGTAATCGCTTTGTATAGTCCACAGACAGGCAAGTGGCAGCCGCATCTTGAGCCAGATGGCTTAAACTGCGGCTGCCGCTATGATATTCAATATTTCATTCTTAAAATGTTTTTTCCCTCTTATTTCTTAGCAATATACTTTCTGATATCCAGAGAAATTGCAATGAAGATTACAACGCCGATTGCAATCCACTGTGCGTTGGAATCCATGCCCAAGTATTGCAGTGCCATCTTCAAAAGCTCGAATACAGCCACGCCAACAATGGCCGATGAAACCCGGCCCCGGCCTCCAGTAACAGATACTCCTCCGATGGTACATGCCGCGATAGCCTCCATCTCATAGCCCAGCCCTAAGTTCACGGAAGCGCCGCCGGCTTTTGCTCCCAGCATGAAACCTGCCAAACCATACATAGCTGCAGCTTTCATATAGATCAAAATCAGGGTTGTTTTCACGGGAACACCTGCTACTTCTGCCGCCTGGGGATTACCTCCTACTGCATACATATACTTTCCATGGCGGGTCATATTGAAAATAAACCAAGTGACAAGCGCTACAATAATCGCAATCCAGATTAGATAACTGATTCCCAAAAACTTTCCGCTTGCCACATTTGTATATTCTGTTACATAGCCCCCCAAAGGCGTCGCATTGGTGAAGATCATGTTGATTCCGTATACGATCTCCATCATTGCAAGAGTAGCAATAAAGGGCGGAACACTCAAGTATGCGATAAAGAAACCTGTCACAGAGCCGAAAGCTGCACAGATCAACATAACAATTACGGCTACCAGAACCACATTCATTGGCTCCATATCCGGGAAAAACTTCTGGGAATAATCTATACGCTGCAGTAGAACGCCCGAGATACAAGCTCCGAAACCAATCATACGTCCAGCCGACAGGTCGCAGCCTGCAGTGATAACACAGCCTGCAATTCCCAGCGCGATCACAAGACGGGAGCTCATGTTCATGAGCAGGTTCAGAAGGTTACTGCCCTTAAAGAAATTATCTGCGGTAAATCCTGTATAGATAACCAGCAAAAACATAACGATAATCACGCCGTTATTAATTAAAAAATCTGTAATTTGTTTTTTCTTCGTCTTTTCCATTCTTTCCATCCTCCTTCACCATCAGAACTTCGTTGCGTAGCCCATAACGCTTTCCTGGTTCATTTCATTCTGTTCTGTGATCTCGCCAGTCACCTTTCCGTTGCACATTACATAGATTCTGTCTGACATGCCCAAAAGCTCTGCCATCTCTGAAGAAATCATAATGATAGCCTTGCCCTGCTTGGCCAGTTCGTTCATAATCTCGTAAATCTCATGCTTTGCGCCTACGTCGATACCGCGGGTAGGCTCATCCATAATCAAAACATCCGGGTCGTTCGCCAGCCATCGGGAAACGATTACCTTCTGTTGGTTGCCACCAGAGAGATTGGAAATATGCTCTTTCATACTTGGTGTTTTAATTCTGAGCTTTTGGATACTCTCATCCACAATACTGTCAATCTTCTTATGATTTAGAACAATTCCTGCCTTTAAATACTTATTGTATATAGACACACCCACATTATCCTTGATGGACAGACAGCCAAAGATGCCATTCCCACGGCGGTCCTCTGTGATCAGTCCAATTCCTGCTTTCATGGCGTCAATGGGACGTTTGATTTTTACCTGTTTTCCATTTATGTAGATTTCGCCAGACTCTACACCGCGGATACCAAAGATTCCCTCCATCAGCTCTGTTCGCTGGGCGCCTACCAGTCCGCCAAATCCGAGAATCTCTCCCTTTCGCAGGGTAAAGCTTACATTTTGGAAGGAGTTTGCATGAATAGAACAGAGGTTTTTCACCTCCATCACCACCTCACCCGGTTTATTTCCCCGAGCAGGATACACATTTGTCAATTCCCGGCCCACCATCTTAGCAATGATTTCATCCGTAGTCAGCTCATTTGCCGGCCAGGTTCCTACATAGGTTCCATCCCTCATGATCGTAATATCGTCCGCAATGCGTTTGATTTCATCCATCTTATGAGAGATATAAACCATAGTTACCCCTTTGTCCCGCAGATCGTTCATAATGCGGAACAGAGCTTCCACCTCGTTGTCGGAAAGAGAGGATGTGGGCTCGTCAAAGATAACTACTTTCGCCTGCTGAGAGACAGCCTTGGCGATCTCCACTGACTGCATCTGTCCCATAGACAGACTTCCCAAAAGAGCCTTGGGGTCAAAATCCATCTTGACCTCTTTCAGCCATTTCTTCGTCTCCGCATACATGGTCTTATGGTCAATGATCTGCAGCGGCCCATATTTTTTCACCGGAAATCTTCCCAGATACAGGTTCTCCCCTACACTTCTCGCCGGTACGGGTTGCAGCTCCTGATGCACCATGGCGATTCCATACTTCATAGCCTCATCAGGATTTCCCACCTCAATCTTCTTCCCGTCCAGAAAAATTTCTCCCTCATCCATCCGGTAGATGCCGAAGAGACATTTCATTAGCGTAGACTTACCTGCGCCATTTTCCCCCATCAGCGCATGTACTGTACCTGGACGCAGTGACAACTGTACTTTATCCAGGGCTTTTACACCCGGAAATGATTTGCTGATTCCCTTTAGCTCCAGCTTATACTCAGCCATTCTGCTCCTCCTTCTATATTTTATCTATTCATACAGATCGCAATCTGTTATACTCAAACTCACTTGCCCAGATCACACATCCATACGTATCTCAATCTCACACATACTCCAAGTTAAGCAAGATGAAAAGTGCGGGTGCCGTTTTCCAACACCCGCACCGTCTTATACTGCTTCTACGGATTAGCCGTTATTATTTTACCATGTCAAGAACTTCCTGAGCGTTATCCTTTGTTACCTTTACGTAATCGCAGCTGATCTTATGATCGTTTCCTGTACCATTCAAATAATTTACAGCCGCATCAGCTGCATTGTGGGACTGTGAAAAATGATCGTTGAATACGGTACCAGTCATAGTTCCATTCAGAACATTCTCCAGAGCCTCAGACAAAGCGTCTACGCCTACCAGGAAGATGTCCTCCCCTACTTTGCGTTCTTTCTCATTGATTGCCTGCAATGCTCCAAGAGCCATAGCATCGTTGTTGCAGAATACAACCTCAACATCTGTACCAAACTGACCAAGTGCGTTTGCCACCAATGTCTGTGCCTCTGCCTGCTGCCAGTTTCCAACCTGATTGAACAACTCATTTACTTCCAGACCTGCGTCCTGAAGAGCCTTAACAGAGAACTCTGTACGATACTGAGCGTCTACGTTCTCTGGGTCGCCCTGGATCATGATATAGTCAATCTTGCCGTTTCCATTCTTATCCACATTCTCCAGGCCCAGATCTGCAATCAGTTCTCCCTGGAAGGTTCCAGACTGACGAGCGTCGCATCCAACATAGGTAACATCCCAGTTATTCTCTTCCCATCTCTTCTGCTCTGATTCATCTGGCTCACGGTTAATGTAAACCAATGGAATACCAGCTGCTACTACTTTGTCAGTAATAGTCTCTGCGGAAGAAGAGTTTACAGGGTTAATAATCAGAACATCTACCTCATCAGTAATGAAGTTGTCAATCTGATTCGTCTGTGTAGCCTGGTCGTTCTGACCGTCCTGAATAGAAATATTCTCTTTTGCAAATCCAAGGCTGATCAGATAATTCTCAAGCTCTGTACGGAACAGGGTCATAAAGTTATCAGAGAACTGATAAATACATACGCCCACCTTTTTGTCAGCTAAATCACCGCTTGCTGCCGGTGCATCTGCCGGAGTTTCTTCTTCAGACTCTGCTGGTTCAGCAGGAGCTTCTGCCTCTTCCTCTGCAGGTGCCGGTGCTGCTGCAGGCTCTTCTGACTTGCTGCCACAGCCAGCCAGTAAAGTTGCTACCATTGCTACGCTTAACAGTGCAGCTAAAACTTTCTTTTTCATTGGATTATCCTCCCTAAACATATATTTACAACTCACGTTGCATTATAAGTATAACACAAAAATAGGGAAATTCCATTAAAAATTTTATGTTTTTTGTACAAATTTTACTCCATATTTCCTTAATCAAAGACAAATAGTACTTTTTGGCACTCCTCATCAAACATATTTTCTCTCGTAATAACTGTAGTTGCCGTATCCACCTGGGAGGCCTCTACAGGCAAAGCATTGATGAGATTGTAAGCGCACTCTACTCCCAGATACCCCATGGCATACGGATTTTGAACAATCAGAGCATCCACTTCCCCTGCCTCTAACATACCTACTGAAACTACATTACTGTCAAAGGCCACTACCATAGTTTCCTCTGCCAGTCCTAATTCTTCAATAGCATAACCCACTCCCAGGCTGGTCCACTCATTAAAGGTGGCAATCACATTGATCTCAGGATGCTCCTCTAACATTTGACAGGTACCTTCCAGAGAATCTTCTGTGGTGGAAAGGACATTGATCGCATCTACAATCCGAACTCTTGTATCATTTGCAAGCTCATCCCTGAATCCTTTCTCTCTCTGCTGTCCGTTGGCAGAATTTTTATCAAAATTGACAATTCCCACGTTCAGCTCATCCTCCTCAGAGGATAGTACGGCTGCCCCAGCCATCCGTCCTGCCTGATAATTATCTGTACTGATACGGCAGCTTACCTTATCACTGTTCACATCGCTGTCTATTACTACAATCTTCACACCTTTTTCTGCCGCCTTATCAATGGCTTCCCGATTGGCGTGAAAGTCTACAGCTGAAAACACGATCACTTCTGCGCCATTCTCCACTGCTTCCTCAATCATCTGATTTTGTGTCTGGAAATCTTCTTCATTTTCAGGTCCATCCATCGTAATCGTCAAGTTGTATTCTGTGCTCGCTGCGTTGGCTCCTGCGAATACAGACTTCCAGAAAGATGAAGTTGTGGATTTGGTAATCATTGCAACGTAATGCTTGCTGCCCTCTTTGTTCTCACTTTCCTTCCCTTCTACATTTCGGATAATATAGCGAACCCCCAGGAAGTAGCAAGCTGCCAGAAAGAACATTCCTAAGATCATCAACAGGTAATAATACCTCTGTAGATTCATTTTAAATCTCTTCCTGTCATTTATGTCCATAATCACCCTCCTGTATCTTTGGAATCCGAATCTCCACTGTCGTTCCCACATCCAACTCGCTTGTAATATGCAACCCATATTCTTCACCAAAATAGATTTGGATTCGGTCGTTTACATTCTTTATTCCAATTCCCGTTCGATCTCCTGCTTCCCTGTGCAAGATCTCTGCACACTGCTCTCTGGACATTCCCACTCCGTTATCTGTAACCACCATTAGAATTGCATCTTCCTCCTCTAGAATCTTAATTTCAATTCTACCCTCATCTACCATTCGATCAATCCCGTGGTAGATAGCATTTTCAATGATAGGCTGCAGGGTAATCTTATTGCACAGATAGGAGAGGCAGCTTTTATCCACATCAAATTCATAGGTAAATTGATTTTTATAGCGGTAATTTTGTATTTTCAGATAACTTTGAGCATGTTGTAGTTCTTTTTCCAGGGTGATAAGTTCATGTCCCTTGCTGATACTAATACGAAACAGGCGTGCAAGAGCATTTACCATCTCCACAGCCTCCTTCGTCCGCTCTTCCTCGCACATCCAGGCAATGGAATCTAAGGTATTATACAAGAAATGAGGATTGATCTGGGATTGTAATGCATTTAGCTCCGTCTTTCGCAGGGAAATTTCTTCCTCTCTCACCTGTTCCATCAACTGCTGAATCCGCACTACCATATGACCAAAGGAACTGGAAAGGTAAGATATTTCTCGGGTACCCTGTACTGGAACAAACTGAAAGTTCTCTGCGTCCTTCTCAAATTCTCCCATAGCCTTTGTCAGGCGGTTGGCAGGCTTGGCAAACATTCTGGAAAACAGGATTCCAATGAGGATAGCTGTCAAAAATACAAGCAGCAGCAGAATACCACAGATGCGCATCATATTCTCTACCCTGCCTGTAATCAGTTCATCCACATAGCTGACTCCCACAATACGCCAATTACAATTTTCCAGGGTGCGAATTGTATAAATCACATTGGATCGGGTATGGGATCCATCAGAAAGAGAATGTATCTCTTTTGTCATCTCCTCTTTTAACCCAGAATATATAAGCTGCTGCTGGGGATGATACACCAGATTTCCATCTGTATCCTCGATAAAGCAGTAACCATGCTGGCCAATTCCCACATCGTCTACATAATGGGTGATTTTAGAAAAACGGATATCCATAAAGACCTGCAAGTCTTTTCCTGTCTGATCTTTCATCTTCTGTGAGATAGTCACTACCCAGGGATAATATTCTTCAAACAGGGATTCCACATGAGGCTTAGAAATGCTTAAGACACCTTCCTTTGAACTATCTATATAAGATAAATCTTTTAAGATCTGCTCTTTCTGTTTTCGTCCATTGGACCAACAGTCTGCAAGCGCTCCTTCTTTGTCATAAGTCATAACAGCCACTACGTCCGAACGTATCTCCATAAAACTTTGAAAGAATTCGTCCCGCTCCTCCTCAGAATTTCTCATATATCCAGAGATCAGTTCCATATCCTCTGCCATATTTTCTATATAATTTTCCACTGTATTTACTACTTGCACCACAGCCTGCTCACTGCTAATTCTTGCATTTTGTTCTACAGAGTTCTCGTATAGCTGTGCAGAAAACAGAAGTACTGCCAAAAGCGCTGTTAGCACCAGCCCCACTACTACACTTGTCATCAGAATAGAGATCGAAATTCTGCTTTTCTGCTTACCCTTCCTCATGCTGCCTCCTGCAGGCGTTTGGGGAAACACCCTCATACTTTTTAAAGCAATAGCTAAAATAATGTTGATCATTGTAGCCACATTTTTCCGATACCTCACGAATCTTCATGGATGTCTCTAAAAGTAGCTTTTTTGCTGTGTCCATACGCTTTTTCGTGAGTAGATCAATAAAGGTACTCCCTGTGAGACGTTTGATCAGGGCGCTCAGATAATTGGGTGTGACTGAAATTACACTGCTGATAGAATTGAGAGATAATTCTGGATCCATATATTGGCGCTCAATCATAGCCAGAGCCTTGTCGCAGATTACAGAACCACTCTTTTTTCGATGTTCTGTCACCAGATCCCTAGCCGCAAGGCAAAACGTCAGATAGCGCTCCTGCATTTCCTGGACATTTTCGAAAAATGTCTGGCCCTGGAGAGGAGATAGGCGCTGAAGATTCATAACTGCTTCACTGTCCACTACTGCATATGTTACCCGAAAGACAGCTGCAACTAATTGAACCATGACAAGCTGCATGTTCATGGGGGGCACTTCTTTCTGTTCCATCTGCCCAAAAAGCCCTCTCAGATAACCGGAAAGCTCTTCTTCCTGGCCACTGCGCAGTAATCCTTCTATTTCGTTCACGGATGCCTGCACTGCCTCCTGGTCGAAAGATCCTGACCGCTCAATATCTGCGATAAAATAGGCTCCCTGATCGCTGCGCTTTGAATAGCTGATTGCGTCCATAGCCTCAATGTATGCTTCGTGGCAGTTACTAAGTCCCGATACAATACGGCTGACGCCAATTGACACCGAAAGATTCATAATTCGTTTTACACTTTGAGAAATATCCTCCACAATAATGTGGAGATACTTCTCAAGCTCAAGACGGGTGGAACTCAGAAGTGAAACAATGCGTCCATTGGCATAAAAACATATATGGTCCATGTACTTGTCCAAAATCAAATGAATAGCATTCGCCCTTGTCTCAATGGTACAGTTTTTCCCCTGCTCATCCCAAAAGCTTGTCACAAGAACCGTATAGTACAAGTCTTCCTGATCGCTTTTTAAAAATCCTTTTTCGATGGCCTCCTTACACAGAATCTGTTCTCTCTCTTTACTTTTCTCTCCCTGAAAGGAGTCCAAAAGTAAAGGCATCAAAAAGTTGATGAGAGCTTGCTCCTCTTCATGAGCCGTTTTCTTTGTAAATGCCTCGAACTTATCATCGATTTTTTTCTTGATTTTTTTTAACTCTTCCGTTAATTCCCGGGCAGAAATAGGTTTTAACATATAGCTGATAATATTATACTGGATAGCCTGCTGTGCATAAGTGAAATCATCATAGCCGCTTAAAAATGCAATCTGTATGTTAGGTCGAATCTCTCGTACCTCCCGGGCAAGATCGATTCCTGACATAAAAGGCATCCGCACATCTGTCAGCAATAAATCAGGCTCCAGCTTTTCCACCAGTTCCAGGGCTTCCGCACCGTTCTCAGCCTCCCCCACTACTTGAAATCCAATATTTTCCCAATCAATTCGGCGTATTAATGCTTGCCGAAGCTCCATCTCGTCATCTGCAATTACGATTGTATACATGCTTTTAAAACCTTTCATAAATCTTAATACCGAAGCTTTAAATATGGTTTGGCCAATCTAATTGTTATTATACATGATCTGGGAATAAAGGGCAAAGAAAAAGGTTCCTGCCAAGGCAGAAACCTATAAGTTCGAGGGAGTGGGGGCCTCCTCTCGGAAACCCCCGAGTGTTATGAATGAAATACTGATATGTGTTCTTGCTACATTCTTAATATACCAAGGAATTGTGACCATTTTATGTCCATCTTATAAAAAAAGAATAAAGTAGATTAAGAAATTCTTATGAAAGACGAAAAAAAGTCGAAGCCCCAGCAAACTGCGGGGCTTCGACCCTCGGGGCAGTACCCGATAAAGCGGGGCAGGCCCTCGCCAAAGGTCTGCAAGCAGCCACTTGGCTCGTTGCCCGCGGGAATTAAAATTGCATTTTTACAGGGTTCTTGCGCCATCTCCAATGTCAACCACATAGAAATCAGCCTTGATTTTCGTACGCTTTTCATAAGCTGCGCCTACCTTTTCAATAAAGGAATCCACTGCGTCATTTTCCACAATGCTCACAGTACACCCACCAAATCCTCCCCCAGTCATTCGGGATCCGATGACTCCGGGCACCTTCCATGCCTCCTCTGTCAAAATATCCATCTCAGGACAGGAAACTGCATAATCATCCCGCAGTGACACATGGGAATCATTCATAAGCTTTCCAAAAGCTTTAATATTATTTTCCTTCAGGGCACTGACTGCTTGGAGCGTCCTCTGATTTTCGTAGACTGCATGTTTTGCCCGCTTTTGTTCCGTAGGATCTGCAATAGAGGATTGATACTGTTCAAACTGTTCAATATCCAGATCCCCCAGTGTCTGAATATCGACTACATTTTGCAACTGTCTCAGGGCTGATTCACACTGCTGGCGGCGCACATTGTACTCTGAACCTACCAGATTATGCTTTACATTGCTATTTGTAATCACGATCTTCGCATGATTAAGTTTTACAGATGCATATTCGTAGGAAAGATCTGCCGTATTTAGGAAGATGGCGCAATCCTTTTTCCCCATGGCGCTGGCAAACTGATCCATAATGCCACAGTTCATGCCATTAAAATGATTCTCAGAAAATTGTCCAATCAGTGCGATCTCTATCTGACTTACATCAAAGTCAAACATATCCCGCAGTATCACGCCAATCAGCACTTCTAAAGATGCAGAAGATGAGAGACCAGAGCCATTGGGAATATCTCCTGAGATAACAATGTCCATTCCCCGGGGCACTGAGAAGCCTTTTTCACCAAACGCCCAGAATACTCCTTTGGGATAATTGGTCCACCCAGCCTCTTCCTTGTACACCAGATCATCCAGGCTTGTCTCTATGATACCCTCTTGTTCAAAATTCATAGAATAGAAACGTAAGTTGCGATCCTCCCGCTTTCTGGCTGCTGCATAGGTTCCCATTGTCAAGGCACAGGGAAACACATGGCCACCGTTATAGTCCGTATGCTCTCCGATCAGATTTACACGGCCTGGTGCAAAGTAAGTGCGGATATCCCCTTCTCCCCCAAAGATATCTGCAAATTTTTTTAAGACTTGATCCTTCATATGATATAGACCTCCATATTATAAATTCCCTTCACTGACACTAACCTCAGTATAATAAAAAAACAGGCGTCTGTCCACACAGACACCTGTAAATTATGCAAAAGAATTTCTCAAAACAAAATACCGCGCCGTAAAGTATATCCCATCAACTCACAAAATCTTTGACAGGAAGTCCTGAAGCCTGGGATCTTTGGGATGCTCGAAGAATTCCTGAGGCGTATTTTCTTCCTTAATCACACCCTCGTCCATGAATACCACTCTGGTTCCCACCTCTCTGGCGAATCCCATCTCATGTGTCACCACTACCATAGTCATACCGTCTCTGGCAAGCTGCTTCATCAGCTCCAAAACCTCTCCAACCATCTCTGGGTCGAGAGCGGAGGTAGGCTCGTCAAAGAGCATCACCTTGGGATTCATGGCAAGGGAGCGCACAATAGCAATACGCTGCTTCTGGCCGCCGGAAAGCTGGATAGGATATACATCTGCCTTATCTTCCAGATTCACCAGCTTCAGAAGACGCATGGCCTCCTCCTCTGCCTGCTCCTTTGTCATCAGCTTCAACTGGACAGGGGCCAGCATAATATTCTTTTTCACCGTCAAATTGGCAAAAAGGTTAAAATGTTGGAATACCATTCCCATGTGCTGACGCACTTTATTGATGTCTGTATTTGGGGATGTAACCTCTTCCCCGTCAAAGGTAATTGTTCCGCTGCTTGGCTCCTCCAAGAGGTTCAGGCATCGCAGAAAGGTAGACTTGCCAGAGCCGGAAGGTCCTACGATAACCACCTTTTCTCCCGGTTCAATATGAGTGTCAATATGAGAAATAACCTGATTATTCCCAAAGCTTTTCGATAAATCCTTAACGTATATCACTCTGTCTCAGCCTCCTCTCCATCTTACCCAGAAGCCAGGTTAAAAGCATAACCAGTGCCAGATACATAATTGCAATACCAAAAAAGGGCACAAAAGCCTGATATGTATTTGCCTGAACAATCATGGCCCCCTTTGTCAGATCCTTAAGTCCAATGACTGTCACAATGGAAGTCTCCTTCAACAGGGTAATCAACTCATTTCCCAGAGCAGGAAGCACATTTTTAAAAGCCTGGGGAATAATGATAAATCGCATGGTTTTCACATAATTCAGGCCCAGAGAGCGACCAGCCTCCATCTGTCCCTTATCAATAGACATAATACCGGAGCGCACAATCTCTGCTACATAAGCACCCGAGTTAATACCGAAAGATATCACTGCGCAACAAATCAGGTTCCCGTCTGTGGCTCTTGTATTCCAGATAACAAACCACATAATCAGAAGCTGCACCATCATAGGCGTTCCACGGATGACAGTCAGATAAACCTTACAAATGCCGTTAAGCACCCGCAGCACAAGACCACGCTTATTCATAGGCTGCTGATCGTGGGCAGAACGCACAATCGCCACCAGCAGGCCCAATACCACCCCCAGAATCAGGGCAAGCGCCGTCACGATCAAAGTGATCCTCAATCCCTTGATAAAATACAAATAATTATCCTTCAAAATGAAGGTCTGATAAATATCTGCCTGCAGTTTTTCCATCCAAGCTCCCACGCCGTTTCCCGGCCCCCTTTCGTTTTACCCCTTACATTTTCCCTGTGCAGAGAAAAAGAGGATGTCTCAAAATGACACATCCTCTGATGCTCCTTTATTCTGCTTTGATATACTTGTCCAGAATTGCCTGGATGGAACCGTCGGCAATCAGTTCGTCCAGCGCAGTGTTCAACGCGTTCAGCAGGGCATCATTATCCTTAGACACTGCCGCTGCATAGTCTTCATTCGCATACTCTGTATCAAGAATCTTCAGCCCCTCATTTGCCTCCACGAAGCTAATCGCTGGCTGTTTGTCAATCACAACACAGTCCACTTTATCTGTCAGAAGGCTCTGCACTGCTGTTGCACCGTTTGTACAAGCTACCACACTATCCTCGCCGTAGTCGTCAGCACAAAAAGTATGTCCTGTAGTTCCTTCCTGCACGCCGATGAGCTTACCTTCCAGATCATCGATAGACTGGATGTCAGAATCTTCTTTCACGATAACTACCTGTATACCATTTGCATAAGTATTGGTAAAGTTTACATTCTCCAATCTCTCTTCTGTCACAGTCATACCAGCAAGACCTACATCAATCTTTCCAGTCTGAACAGATGTAACAATGGCTGTAAAGTCCATGTCCTGGATCTCCAGGGTCAATCCCAACTTCTCAGCCAAAAGACCTGCAATCTCTGCATCGATACCTACAATCTCTTCCCCGTCATAGAACTCATAAGGTGGGAAGGTAGCATTGGTTCCCATTGTCAGAACGCCTTCTGTCACAGTCGTAAAATCTCCAGCCGCCTCTCCATTGTCTTCAGGCGCCTCTGCTCCTTCTGCCTCAGCCGGCTCCTCGCTGTCTGCTGGCGCTTCTGTCTGAGCTGGCGCTTCTGTAGGCTCCTCTCCTTTGGAACCGCAGGCTGCCAAAGAAATACACATAAGACTTGCCATGAATACTGCAATTAATTTTTTCATATTCTTTTCCTCCCATAATAAATAATAGGCTTAAACCTACGCTACATTTTATCATTATTTTAGAAAAAAGCAAGAGACAAGACGTATAAATTTTAACTATTTATGCATAAATTTTAGTTTTATTTATACAGTACCCCTTCTGCGAAAGCTTTCGATTCTATAGGTTATAAGCTTCTACATTGACTTTAAACTCGAATATGATATACTGGAACAAAAATCTGAAAAGGAATGAGGAACTTACAATATGGATATTTTGGAATGGTTAAAAGTACTCTTACTAGGTATCGTGGAAGGCGTGACAGAATGGCTTCCCATCAGCAGTACTGGACATATGATACTCATTGAGGAATTGATACATCTAAATGTAAGCGATGAATTTATGGAAATGTTCCGGGTAGTCATCCAGTTGGGAGCTATTCTGGCAGTAGTTGTGCTTTATTTCGGCAAACTGTGGCCTTTTACCACTCCCTCCAAGGGATGGATCAAAAAAGACACCTGGCTCCTCTGGTTCAAAGTCCTGGCTGCCGTTCTTCCCGCCGCCATCATTGGTCTCCCCTTTGACGACAAGCTGGATGCCATGTTCTACAATTATCAGACTGTGGCTGTCACGTTGATCGTGTACGGTGTTCTCTTTATTATTCTCGAAAATCGTAATAAAGGGAAAAACCCCCGGGTAAAAACTTTCAGCCAACTAAGCTTTTCCATGGCCTTCTTTATCGGTGCATTCCAGGTATTAGCTCTGATTCCCGGCACTTCCCGTTCTGGTGCAACGATTTTAGGCGCTATGCTTCTTGGACTTTCCCGTCCTTTAGCCGCAGAGTTCAGCTTTTTTTTGGGAATTCCAGTTATGTTTGGCGCTAGCCTGTTAAAGCTGGTAAAGTTTGGTTTTGCCTTTACAGGTACAGAGATTGCTATATTGCTTGTGGGTATGGTGACAGCTTTTGTGATTTCTATTCTGGCTATCCGATTCCTCATGGGATATATCAGAAGAAATGACTTTAAAGTCTTTGGATATTATCGGATTATCCTGGGTATTCTTGTGTTAACATACTTTATTCTTCTGGGCTAGAAATCTAAACGGGACATAAAAGAATTTTAAACTCGACATAAAAATGAGGCTGCTAAAGCAGCCCCATTTCTTATTTAATAAATAATTTCTGTTTATTTTTCTTCCAATAGCTTTTCCACACTGGCCAACTTCACACAGAGCACAAACAAATCTGTGGCAACTGCCAGTTCTTCCGTTGTGGGGAAAGAAGGAGCAATACGAATATTACTGTCCTTCGGGTCTTTCCCGTAAGGATATGTGGCTCCTGCGCCAGTCATTACGACGCCAGCTTCCTTACATTTCTTCACAATCTCTTTTGCGCATCCTTCCATGGCATCAAAAGATATAAAATATCCGCCTCTTGGCCGAATCCAGCTTCCGATCTCCAGTGCTGCAAGCTCCCGATCAAAGGTATCCAAAATGGCTTCAAACTTAGGGCGCATAATTGCTGCGTGCTTGCGCATATGCTCATGGATGCCATCAATATTTTTGAAAAACCTTACATGACGCAACTGGTTCACCTTATCATGACCAATAGTCTGAATCGTCAACTGCTTCTTGATATCCTTTAGATTATTGGGGGAGGTGGCAATACAGGCTACACCAGAACCCGGAAAACTGATTTTGGATGTGGAGCAGAATTTATAGACCAGGTCAGGATTTCCAGCTTTTTCACATTCGTCCAATATCTCAAGCAAAAAGTCCTGCGTGTCGTCATAGAGATGATGCACGCAGTAAGCATTATCCCAAAAAATACGAAAATCCTCTGCTGCGGGCTTAAGCTTTGCAAAACGGCGTACTGTCTCATCCGAATAAGTAATCCCTTGGGGATTGGAATATTTGGGCACACACCAGATACCTTTGATAGCTGAATCTGTGCTGACTAGCCTTTCCACCATATCCATATCCGGCCCTTCAGAAGTCATGGGCACATTTACCATCTCAATCCCGAAATATTCTGTAATTGCAAAATGGCGATCATATCCAGGAACGGGACACAAAAATTTCACCTTGTCCAACTTACACCAGGGAGTATGGCCCATGATTCCATGTGTCATAGCCCTGGCCACTGTATCGTACATCACATTTAAACTGGAATTACCATAAATAATAATCTTATCAGGAGATACCTCAGACATCTCGCCCAGAAGCTGTTTAGCCTCTTTCACTCCGTCTAGCACACCATAATTTCTACAGTCCACTCCCTCTGAGTCTTTCAGGTCCACACCACTGTGTAGAACATCCATCATTTCCATTGAAAGATCCAGCTGTTCTGCGCTTGGCTTCCCCCGTGACATATCAAGATGAAGGTTCTGCGCTTTTACCTCCTGGTATTTTGCTTCCAACTCTGCCTTCAACTTCAGGAGTTCTTCCCTGCTTAATTTACCATATGCTGTCATAATCTACCTCCTATTTTAAGTACCGCTTTAGCTCTCCAGCACACGGGGATATAGAACAAATTACCGATTGTAAATACATACGTCCGTAAATTGTTCTGTGTGCTGTCCGGTCCTTTGCTGTTTTAATTTCGCTTCTCTGTAGCAGAGTATCCCTTTTTATAACTTTTGTCAACAAATTTCTCTCTTTCATGATTCAAAGACTGCCTTAACAAGGCGATCATACTCCTGCCAGGCAGAGTATTCCTGCAAATCTCTGAGAGCTTCGGCCACAGACCGATACATCCATCCATGCATCTTCTTGTCCTTTTCATTAAAACGCTCCCACACTGCGTCTCCAATGACATTCACATCCCGGTATATGGCACGAAGATTTGAGAGCTTATCTGCCAGAGCTAACATTTTTGCCTCTGTAGATGCCTCTGTCTCCAAAAACGTAATGGTCTCACGCTTACGCGTCTTCCACGTCAGAGCTGGCGGAAGATTGCGTCTTTTATCCTCGCTCTCCCCAAGAACAAGCTCCGTAATTCTACGGCCAAAATGAGCCAGCAGCTTCTCTTCTGTAGCGTCTGTATCCTCCAACACATCATGTAAAACTGCTGCGGCTATCACTTCCTCATCATCCGTCATAGTGCAGACAATAGCTGCGGCCTCCATAGGATGCATAATATAAGGTACGCTTGTCCCTTTCCGTGTAGTTCCCGCATGTTGCCTGGTTGCAAATATAATCGCATGATCCAATACTGTCATTGACACCCTCATCCATTCCCCCTGTTTTTGCTTATCCAGCCTTTTACGAGTCACCCATATACCCGAAGTACTGTGGAAATTTCTTTGATCATAGACATTTCCTTCAGTACCAGAAGAGAATCCTTAAAATGACGCTCCAATACATGATCTGTAATCACTACCAGTTCTGCAAATTCACCATACTTATTTTTTTGGATCACCTGGGCAATGCTCACATGATTGTTAGCAAACACAGAGGCGATTCCTGCCAAAACACCTGGGCGATCCTCCACCTGCAGACGCAGGAAATAGCGATTGCCAGTCTCATCTATAGGTTTCACCCGAAGGCTTTTATAGCAAGTACAGTGAATCTTACCTGTACATCCTGCCTGGATATTGCGGGCAATCTCGAAAATATCTCCGGCTACTGCACTTCCTGTGGGCAGCTTTCCTGCTCCCCTTCCCAAAAACATGGCATCGTCCACTGCATCTCCGTGTACAAATACTGCATTAAATGAATCGTTCACGGAAGCCAGTGGATGATCCTTTGGAATCAGCATGGGGTAAACTCCTACCTCAATACCATCCTGCGTATTCCTTGCCACTCCAAGAAGCTTAATCACCGTATTCAGTTCTGCGGCATAAGCAATATCGGCGGCTGTAATTTTCGTAATTCCCTCCATATATACATCATCAAAAGTTACTCGGGAATTAAAGGCAATGGATGCCATAATAGCCACCTTCCGCCCTGCATCATGGCCTTCTACATCGGCAGTGGGATCCGCCTCTGCATACCCCAGCTCTGTGGCCAAAGCCAATGCATCCGAAAACTCCATCTTGTCCACTGTCATACGCGTCAAAATATAGTTGGTGGTTCCATTTACAATCCCCATTACCTCCGTAATATGATTGGCTGCAAGGCATTGCTTAAGAGGCCGTATAATGGGAATACCACCTGCCACCGAAGCTTCAAACATCAAATCACAACCATATTCCTGGGCGGTATCCAGCAATTCCTTTCCATACTCTGCCAGCAAATCCTTATTGGCTGTCACCACATGCTTTCCCGCCCGTAACGCTTCCAAAATATAGGTCCGTGCTGGCTCGATACCCCCCAGCACTTCTACTACAATCTGGATTTTGGGATCATTTACAATCTCCTCCCAATTATCTGTAAAAAGAGAAGAATCTATTCCTTCTCTCTCCTTTTTTGTATCGCGCACTAAAATCTTAGAAATATTCACAGAGACGCCAAGCTTTTTGGGCATCTCATCCTTCTGCCACTGAAGAATCTGGTATACTCCTCCTCCGACAGTCCCCGCACCCAGGAGTGCGATTTTCATTTCTGGAATTCCATTCATCATCTTTTCTCCGTATTACAATATTGCTAATTCTAGTTCTATTTACTATTCAAATACTCTTTTTTCAATCTATTTTCAGTGTACTATGATTTTATAGTCATGTCAAAAAACTTTTTATCTTTTTTTCTCCCTCAGTGTCTGAACCAGCAAAAAAAGCAGAATCGGAAAGAGGACTGCAGCCGAAAGCCCCATTTTGAGGCTGCCATTCACACGCTCTGAAATAATTCCCACCACAGATGGACCACCTGAACAGCCCACATCTCCAGCCAGTGCCAAAAGAGCAAACATAGCTGTTCCTCCCTGAGGGCAATGAGCAGACGCCAGACTAAAGCTGCCCGGCCACATAATTCCCACAGAAAGTCCACAGAGGCCGCAACCTGCCAGTGACAGAACAGGATGAGGAGCAAAGGCTGCTATCAGATAGCTTATAACGCAGACAATGCTGCTGAGAACCATAAATTTTTTCAGAGGAATCCGATCCCCGTATTTTCCATAAAATGCTCTGGATGTCCCCATCAATACAGCAAACATACCTGGTCCCAGAAGATCTCCCAATGTCTTTGACACCTTCAGCCCTGATTCTGCGAAGTAGGAGGACCACTGACTCATAGCCTGCTCTGAGGCGCCTGAACAAATCATCAGTAAAAAGAAGAGCCAGAATAGCTTCATAGAGAACAATTTCCTCACAGGAAGAGAATCTTCCTCTTTGCACAACATTCTAATAGGAGAATTCATAAAAAGAATCCCATTGCACAGAGGAAGAATGGCCCAAACGACTGGCAGATAGCGCCAGTGTTCAATCCCTATCACACGGAAAAATAGGGTGGACACAAGAATCACAAGTACATGGCCCCAGCAATAAAAGGAGTGCAAAAGACTCATGGAAGAAGACTTTTCCTCTGTAGGAAGAGCCTCAACAATAGGGCTTATCAAAACCTCGATCAATCCGCCGCCTATGGCTGAAAGAGTAATGGCTGCCAGTAGCCCCAAATAGGGAGACGGCAAAAATCCTGGTAGGGCAGGAAGCGCCAATAGTCCTGCGGCAGAAAAAAAGTGGGCAATTACAATGGATCTTTTATACCCAACCCTTTCCACATATCGAGCCGATACAATATCCACTACCATCTGAATCGTAAAATTGTATGTTACTAGAAAACCAATTTGTTCCAGGGTCAGTGAAAACTCTCTCTGAAAGGTGACAAACAGAAGTGGAGTCAAATTATTAATGACCGCCTGTACAATATAGCCCAAATAGCTTGCATAAAGAGTTCTCATAAACTTTTTATCCATAAATTCCTCCTCAAATACTGGAAATTCTCCCTGTACTTAAAATTTTCTCTCATGTCTCCCTGTTCTCTGAGGGTACAACTATATATTTAAGTTTACATTCCACTATTTGTCAACTATAAATTCTGTCATGCAAGAGCGAAACCGCAACGGTAGAAGGCTCTGCTGACATCTGGGATTCCTTCGCTCCTCTATGGCAATACTCTTACAAAAACTTTTCCACAACTGTTGAAATTCATCCTCCTGATCTGAATAATACTTTTTGTAGTCTGGGTTCAACATTTCGGCGTCTGCCAGTACCCAGGGATATTCCTTCCTGTGAATAGCCATCTGTCTCCGTCGGATATCATGAATGATCCAGTTTTCCTGTCGGTACCTGTCCTCAAAATGTGGAGCCATCAAAGAAAGCACATCATAAGCCGGCTGGATCTGAGAATATAAAATACCATTCTGTAATTCCTCAAAGCGCACAAACCCCATCATTCGGTGGGCCTCGTGCCACGCTTTCTGACGAAGTTTCATGACCAGGGCCACATCTTCATTCTGAAGACAGTTAACCGCATCCCTGCCATTCTTCAGATGAAGGCCCAGTACAATAATCCGATAGATAGCGTCAGCTTTCCGTCTGTCTGTGCAGGCGGCGGCATAGCAGACAGCTTCTTCCCCCTCTTCACCCATGCGCTTTCGCACAGTATTCAGCACCTTTTCTGCCTTTGCAAGATCTCTCTCCACATCCCTGTATTCACAAAACAATTCCAGATTGGACTCTGCCCTTGTCTCTAATCTTACATTTTTATGCCCCAGGCGACTGTCCCAGGCATCGTATACACCAGTGAGAATCCCATCCAGGCTGTCTTCACATAGAAATATCGTTGTATTTTCCATTTTGATTCCCTCATCCTGTTTCCTTCGTCAAATGCATATCATCAAAAAGGGATAACTGACGGTATGTGATATCCTGTCCCAGTTCAAAAGGAAGTCTCTCTTTTACGTTCAATAAATTCCTTGTAATATAATCTTCCTCCACTTTAATGGGGTACATAGTGCGTCCCTTACAGGTAATAAAATAAAGGGCCCTTTTTAGCACGACTCCCATGCGCTTTAAATCTGCAAAGTCCAGAGTTCCCATTCGCCTGGCCTTTGCAATACGGTTGGCCGATCTCACACCGATCCCCGGAACTCTCAGCAACATTCCATACTCTGCCCGATTGATCTCCACGGGAAATAATTCCAGGTGACGTAAAGCCCAATCACATTTGGGATCCAGAAGCACATTAAAATTAGGCTTTTCCTCAGAGAGCAGCTCTTTTGCCTCAAAGCCGTAAAAACGCAGCAGCCAGTCTGCCTGATACAGACGATGTTCCCGTAGGAGAGGCGGCCCTCCAGGAAGAGCTGGAAGCAGACTATCCTCATTGACCCGCACAAAAGCAGAGTAAAAGACTCGTTTTAGTTCAAACTTTTTATAGAGAGCTTCGGCCACAGATACTATCTGAAAATCATTTTCTGGCGTAGCACCAATGATCATCTGCGTAGACTGGCCAGCAGGCACAAAACGGGGCGCATTTCGATATAATGTGAGCTCATTACGATTCTCTTCCATTCGCATCTGTACCTGCCTCATAGGAGTCAGAATCTTTTTCCTGGATTTATTGGGCGCCAGAGTCTTCAACCCTTCCGCTGTGGGGAGCTCCAGGTTCACACTCATACGATCTGCCAAGTAGCCCGTCCTCTCAATCAATCTCTCATCTGCTCCCGGAATGGCCTTCACATGAATATAGCCGCCAAAATGATATTCTGTGCGCAACTTAAATAAAGTTTGATACAATAGCTCCATGGTGTAATTGGGATTCTTTAGGATACCGGAACTCAAAAATAAGCCTTCGATATAATTTCTCCTGTAAAATCCTATCACCAGATCGCAGATCTCCTGAGGGGTAAAGGTAGCTCTGGGAACATCGTTGGAAACCCGGTTCAGACAATATCTGCAATTGTAAATACACTCATTTGTAAATAAAATTTTTAGCAGAGAAATACACCGTCCGTCTGCAGAAAAGCTGTGACAAATCCCAGCCTCTATACAATTCCCAATTCCCCGGCCTGTATTGCTCCTGTTCACACCGCTGGAGGTACAAGCCACATCATATTTTGCCGCATCCGACAGGATATTCAGCTTTTCCATTAGTGTAAGATTCTCTGGCACACGAACTTGCATCTTGCTTCTTCCCTTCTGTGGCGAATATTTGTTCCGAACGTTTGTTCTTTTATTCTACCACAAAGAGAAAGAAGTTACAAGCAAAAATTTTTTAGCCGAACTACAACATTGTGTATCCCACTCTTAAGATATCTCACAATGCCAAATGGATTCTCACAATATTTTTCTGCCAGTTCTTTCAAAGCTTCACTCAACTGATTCTCCATTTCCAAAGAATCCATTTCCTTAAGATGATACTGCAGCTTCTGCCAGTCCGGCTCCTGAAAATTCTGCTCGGAAAGCGGCTTTTGGGCAAAAATATGTTTTGCAACATCCATAAGAAGCACTTCGCAGATATTATCAACCATATCCAGCTTTTCTGTATAATATTGGCGTAATACTTTTCTCACATAACTCTCAGGAAAAATCCTTAAGAAATCCTGTTCCAGACCAATACATACTACATAATCATAAATTTTGTCTATTCCTGTGTACTTGGACAAATCTTCTAAAATTGGATAATCCAAGGTCAGGATCGTATCCTGAGGCTCAAATTCCATATCATACCTTTGGAAAAACTGAGGCAGCCCCTCCAAAAAGGTATCCGACAAATAGGGATTCTCATAGGCACAAAAATCTGGCAAAATCTTATGGTACAGCTCCAATGCCGCTTTTACCTTCTTTTCCACGTTTATCTTCCCATTTTCATAAGCCTGCCGGGCTGAAATCCCCTGTACCACAGCTACAGCATTTTCCTCCTCCATCTCACCTTCATGAATACAGTAAAGCACAGCCCCCATGAATTGCTCTGCCTTTTCATAAGAAATAGATGTGCTGTCAATCCCTGTATATCTCTCAGCCAGCCTTCCCACAATCGGAAGCAATTCTTCCATTTCATAGTTCATTTATATCCCTCCATCTTACCCTCTCTTTACATTCAAATATAGCCGCCTCAAAAAAGATGATCCAATGCCTCCAGGTATACCTGTCGATCCCAGCGCTGTACTTCATCAAACTTGGAGTATTCTCCATACCCTTCCGTAGCCTGATATCCCCTGTATCCTGCCCGAATGGCCTCAGCAAAAATACAAAGGCAGGTTCCTTCCAGGTACCCCAAATCCCCCAAGCATACCTCCTCAAACTGTTCCCGCATAAAATGGAGCAATTCTTCATCTGAAATCTCATCCTGCATTTCATTTTTATACAAGTAAAAGATCTCCTGCAGTCGAATCAGCGTGTCCACATAACTATTCTGATCGATAAAATCGGAATCACAGAATTCTTCAATGATTTTGGGTAAAATCCCTGCCCCAAATTCAACCCTTTTCTGCTCTCTCAGCACATGGCTTCGTTCCTCCACAAGTAGCTCGGCATCCTGCTCACTCAGAACAAGTCCATATTTGGCTGTCATTTGATTCGTCTCCATCACCTTTGCCAGTTGATTTCGCTGCTGTAATAAAATCATCCAGTCTTTTTCCAAAAGATCGCCCTCCTTTTCCCGCAGTCCCATTTCACACATGTGGCCGCCAAAAAATATATCGCTACTGTCATCATATCCTCAGTGAACAAAGGGACACACGGTTCCTTTGTTCACTGAGGATAGACTATCACTATAGCATTGAGGCGCTATTGTGCTAGGGTAAAGTTTTTGTAGGAAAACAGAATAGAAAGAAATAGGAAAGCACCTTTTTCTGTGTTAGGATTTAATTGGCGAAAAAAATCTAAAGAAAGAGGTGCTTCCATGATCAACAGTATACAACAGTTTCAGGCAGAAGGGGTAAAAAAGTTAGAAAAAGTTTTTAACAGCTATGCATCAGACATGACAAAGGTTGCGGAGATGGTACAGGGAGTGACGGACAGTGTCATTGGATTGGGACTGTCCATGATTGTGGAGGAATGGGAGTTCTATGATACCCTACTCCATGACAGGAAAGAACTGAGACCGGGATGGCGGGTGGTGCGCAGGGATGAAGTGTCCAAACTGACATCCCTTGGCGAAGTGACCTATAAAAAGACTTACTTTCATAATCCTCAGACGGGGGAAAGATGCTACCTGTTAGACAGGCTGATGGGATTAGGATCAGGGGAACGCATGACAGAGGATGCCGTGGCAAGGATCTACGAAGAGGCGGCGGACAGCAGTTACAGGAAAGGCGGCATGAATGCCAGCATATCAGGTGTGGCAGTGAGCAAGGAGACCGTGATGGAAAAGCTGCACTGCCTACAGTTTCCCAAAGCAGAAGATACAAAAGAAAAGAGACAGGTAAAGGTACTCTACATAGATGCGGATGAAGACCATGTGGCATTGCAGTATCTGGAGAAAAAGGGAGATACAAAAAGCGCCCTGAAACATACCTTCATGCCAAAACTGGTGTATGTCTACGAAGGCATACGGGCAGAGGGAGACAGACATGAACTTGTTGGAGTAAGATACTTTGGCGGCGGCTGTGAAGGGACAGAGGGGACGCAGCGGTTATGGAGAGAGGTATATGACTATATAGCAGGGACTTATGATGAAGAAGTGCTGGAACGCATCTATGTGAACGGGGACGGGGCAGAATGGATCAAGACAGGGGCGAAGGTACATGCCAAGGCGAAGTTTGTGCTTGACAGATACCACATGCATAAGTACATCATGGCGGCGACCTCCCATCTGGGGGACAGTGCGCAGGATGCCCGGAGTGAGATATGGGGTGCGATAAACGGGAAGAGGAAAAAGGATGCGGCGGAGGTCTTTGAGAGGATCATCGGCATCACAGATACAGAGAGCAAACAGAAAGCGGTAGGGGCATCCAGGGATTATATCCTGGGGAACTGGTCTGCGATCATGAACGGGGTGAGGAACAAAGAGGATGACATCCATTGTAGAGCAGAAGGGCATATCAGCCACATCTATGCGGACAGGATGAGTTCAAGACCCCTTGGGTGTTCAAAGACAGGAGCGGATAAGATGGCGCGCCTTAGGGTGTATAAAAAGAATGGCGGGGATATGCTGACGCTCGTAAGATACCAGAAACAGGAACTGCCAAGGGCTGCGGGGATGGAAGAAGTGATCTGTTCAGCGGAAGAAGTATTAAAGAGCGAGCGAAAGAACCGGAAGGTACAGGGAGCGCTGTCAGAGCTGCCTGTCTACACGATACCGTATACACAGATCAGAAAGATCGCGGCGCTAAAGAATCATATCTGGGGCTTGTAGGAAGAGAAAAGAACAGGTATAGTAAAGAAGGTCAATCAGTCTGACCGGATCAAGGGGCTATTCTGTCTGTCCTATTCCTACAATAAACTTACACTATCCATCCCTTCAAAGATCTTGCAGCTTTTGAGAAAAAGTGATACAATACAGTAAAATCTTATAATTATAAAATGAGTTTTATGAGGAGGGAATAATATGGATGATTTTTACAACAATCAGAATGGAAATTCTTACGAGAACAGTCAGAATCAAAACACACAATATCAGAACCAACAGTATCAGCAGCCTAATGTGACAGTACACGATCAACTTACATATCAATATCAAGTGCCTCAGGATGAATTGGAAGAGCCTGTGACTATGGGTGAGTGGATGATAAGCCTGCTTATTATGCTCATTCCTTGTGCTAATATTATTATGATGTTTGTGTGGGCCTTCAGCAGCAAAGAGAAGAAGAGCAAATCCAATTACTTTAAGGCATCTCTGATTTTTGCAGGAATTGTGTTAGCACTTTATATTGTGTTCTTTATTGTTATGGGACTTTCTATGGCATCTATGATGGATACCTATTATTAAAAAACAAATGGAAATAAATAAAGATCCGACTCTGTTGCAGTTCGGATCTTTTTTGTGTTGTGTTTTGGGGCTATGAATTGTAACTATAATTGCACAAACACAGGAGTATGATTGATGGACGGAAGGAGCTTTTTAAGAATGTCTTCCGTGCGCAGCTTCAGACTGGAAGTATTGACACAGGGATGACAGCCAATATATGTATTAGCCGCAATTGCCTCATCCATCAGAAGTTGAACCCGGTTGTCTTTATCATTCATCAACCCAAGAACACTGACAGCTCCGGGAGTAATATTGAGAAATTCTTCCATAAACTCTGGAGCGGCAAAGGACAGGCGGGCAGAATTGATCTGTTTGGATAGTTCCTTTGTCTTGAATTGCTTTGCACCAGGCATCATCAAAAGATAGAACTTGGTTTTTTGTGCATTGCAGAGAAAGAGGTTTTTGCACATTTCGATGCCCAGCAGGGCATCCACTCCATGGCAGGCTTCAATTGTTTCAGCCGCTTCATGATCGATACGGGTAAAAGGGATCTGGAGCTCTTCCAACAGTTCATAGACTGCCATTTCTTTTGGGAGACGCCCTTCCGCTTCCGGTTTAGTAGTGTATAAATTTGGATCAATGTAAATTTCGCTCATAAGATTCTCCTAATCTAATTATTTTCCCAGCGTCCGCTGGCGCCACAGGGGAGGAAGAGACCAGTGGAGGAGACGGGAAGTCCCACTTCCTGGGCATCCACGACGCCGCCAAAAGACTTTAACTCTACAGATAACATATAGCTTAGTACAGCAGGAGCCAATCCCGTAGTATAGGAATTCACCAGAAAGAACAGAGGATCCTTGCTTAAAAGCCTGGAGCATAATTGAATCAAAGGATAAATGGCATCTTCAATTTTCCAGATCTCTCCTTTTGGACCCCGACCATAAGAAGGCGGATCCATAATAATGGCATCATAGCGATTGCCCCGCCGTATTTCCCGCTCTACAAACTTTACGCAGTCGTCCACAATCCAGCGGATGGGAGCAGACTCCAGTCCAGAAGCGCGGGCATTTTCTTTGGCCCAGCCAACCATGCCTTTAGAAGCGTCCACATGTGTCACAGAAGCCCCTGCTTTTGCTGCCGCCAGTGTAGCGCCGCCAGTGTAGGCAAACAAGTTCAATACTTTTATAGGGCGGTTGGCAGAGCGGATTTTTTCTCCAAACCAGTCCCAGTTGGCAGCCTGCTCTGGAAATAAGCCTGTATGTTTAAAACTGAAGGGCTTCAGGTTGAAGGTTAGCCCCTTATAGTTGATGCTCCACTGCTGGGGAAGATCAAAAAATTCCCACTCACCGCCCCCCTTTTTGCTGCGGTGATAGTGGCCATTTCGCCTTTTCCAGCCCTTATGTAGGCGGGGAGTATCCCAGATAACCTGAGGATCAGGACGAACCAGAAGGTAAGGGCCCCAACGCTCTAACTTTTCACCTTTCGAAGTGTCCAATATTTCATAATCTTTCCAATTGTCTGCCGCCCACATATTGATTCCTCTCTTGCAACATGCTTTAAAAAGCTTATGCGTGTATTGTCATATATTAGTAGAATTATACTAGGATTGAAGGAGTGCGTCAAGGATTGAAAATTCAGCTAACGTATGTTAATCTAAATTCAAGATACCCTCTCCCAGAAAGAAAGGTACAGTTAATGGCAAAGCAAAAGAAACAGCTAACGAAAAAAAAGATAGTAACTGCCGCCTGGAAGCTCTTTTACAGGCAGGGCTATGATGACACGACGGTAGACGAGATTATTCGGGAGGCAGGAACTTCCAAAGGGACGTTTTACCATTATTTTGATGGAAAGGATGCTCTTCTCAGTTCACTCTCTTACCTCTTTGACGACAAATATGAAGAACTTTTGCCTACGCTGGATAAAGAAGGTGACAGCTTTGGGAAAATGATGTATTTAAATCGGGAACTGTTTGGAATGATTGAAACCAGCGTCTCAAGGGAGCTTTTGGCATCCCTCTATTCTTCTCAGCTTATCACCAGAGGAGAAAAGCATCTTCTGGATCAGAACCGTCTTTACTATCGCCTGCTGAATGAGATTGTGTCAGACGGGCAGAAGAGGGGAGAACTGACGACAGCAATGTCTTCCTATGAGATCACAAAATTGTATGCACTGTGTGAGCGGGCTTTGCTCTATGACTGGTGTATCTGTAATGGGGAATATTCTCTGAAAGAATATGGGGCTAAGACTATGCCCATGCTTTTGCATAAAATACGAAAGGATAAAATTATACAAAATTTTTAACCCTTTTTGTGTTTTGTAAAAAATATAATATAAAGTATAGTTGAAATCCCTTGAATTTACAAGGAATTTCGCTGTTTGTAGAGAATAACGTATAGACTTTAGTCTAGCTTTTCTTTCGGGTCTGGTTTTGTCGTTCATTAGCTGTTATAATCATAAACAGTGACAAGGTTGGAAGAAAATCTTTCAACCTTAATTTTAGGATCAAATGGAGGAGTGTTAAGAATGAGTTCTAAAGTTTGGATTATCATCGCCTTTGCGGCGTATATGATTATGATGATTGTAATTGGCGCTATTTACATGAAGAGAACCAATAACTCAGAAGACTATTTCCTGGGAGGAAGAGGCCTTGGAGGTTGGGTAGCTGCTCTGTCAGCTCAGGCGTCTGATATGAGTGGTTGGCTTTTAATGGGACTTCCCGGGGCTATCTATGCCTACGGGACAGGACAGGCATGGATTGCCATTGGACTTTTGACCGGCACCATTTTAAACTGGGTCTTTGTCTCTGGAAAACTTCGCCGGTATACCATACGTGCGAATAATTCCCTGACTCTGCCGGCTTATTTTGAGAATAGATTTCACGATAAAAAGCGGATTTTGCTGACGGTATCTTCTGCTGTTATCGTTATCTTTTTCCTGGTATATACGGCCTCTGCCCTGGCTGCTGGAGGAAAGCTGTTCCACCTGGTATTTGGACTGGACTACAGGATTGCCCTTACAATTGGCGCAGCAGTTATTTTGTTGTATACTTTTATGGGAGGCTTTATGGCAGTCTGTGTGACTGACTTTATTCAGGGGATGTTAATGCTGGTAGGAATACTTGCAGTCCCGATTGTTGCTCTTTTCCTGATAGGCAGTGGAAATTTGACCTCCTTACTGGATGCTAGTGGTGTGGCAGGAGGTTCCTCCTCCTTTTTAAATGTTATGCACAGCGGTGGCAAAGCTTATACGGGAATGGAGATTTTTTCACAGTTTGCATGGTGCTTTGGATATTTTGGTATGCCTCACATTCTGGTGCGCTTTATGGCTGTGCGAGATGAGGTGGAAATCAAAAAGTCTCGCTGGATTGCCATTATTTGGTGTACCCTTTCTCTTGGCTTTGCCTGTGCTTTGGGTGTTATTGGACGGGCTTATCTGTACCCAGTGGTTTTGGGAGCAGAGGGAACAGGCTCTGCAGAGAATGTATTTATTGAAATGATTACGAAAGTATTTACACAGGATTTGGCATTGCCTTTTATCGGCGGATTATTCCTCTGTGGTATTCTTGCGGCGATTATGTCCACAGCCGATTCCCAACTTTTGGTGACGGCTTCTGCGGTGTCTGAGGACTTGTATCACCAGGTGATGAACCCGAAGGCGTCTTCCAAGAAGGTTTTAAACATCAGCCGTATTACTGTACTGGTAGTGGCTGTACTGGCTTATATCATTGCCCTCGATCCCAATAGCAGCATAATGGGGCTTGTATCAAATGCTTGGGCAGGCTTTGGAGCCGCTTTTGGTCCGCTGGTTGTTCTCTCTCTCTATTGGAAGCGGACAAATCTTCCCGGAGCCATTGCGGGGATTGTGTCAGGAGCACTGACAGTCATTATATGGGATTATATTCCTCTGGTAAATGGTCAGACTCTTGGAGCTGCCACAGGGCTTTATTCTCTGGCAATTGGTTTTGTGCTTAGCCTGGCTCTCATTGTTATCGTCAGCCTGGCCACAAAAGCTCCATCAGATGAGATTTTGAAAGAATTTGAGGATGTGCAGAAAGGGGAAATCTAATTCCTTTTCATTTTAAAAGATACAGGGGCTGTTCTGGTGAACGCCCCTGTTTTATATTGTTTTATTCAAGGTTTGCATGATATTGCCAGAGAGCTTTCATGTCCAGCTTTTTCTGTTCAACAATCATTTTTGCAAGGATATCTCCAACTAAAAGTACAGACTGCTCAAATAGAGAGGTCATTGGCTGGCAGGAATCGATCTCGTCCTCCAGATAATTTTTTGTGCGGACTGGAATCCTTACCATAAAATCGGCAATCTCTTTCATTTCACTATTTGGATTAGACCCGATATGTACGATATGGCAGTCTACGGCAGAGCGGGCTTTCTTTGCAATGCCTAGTGGAAATAGAGAGCCTCCTGAGCCTGAGCCTACGATGAGCAGATCCTCCTTTTTAATAGCAGGCTCTGTAATTTCACCGACATAATGTGTCTTTATTCCCAAATGTGCCAGTCGTTTACACACACACTGTAATGCCAGAAGTACCCTCCCAACTCCCACAAAAAAGACCTGATCCGCTTTCAGGATCTCCTCAGCCAGACGTTCCAGCTGTGCAGGATTGATACTTTCCAGTGTTGCTTTTAATTCGTCTAACACCTGTGTACTCGCCTTTGTATATTGTTCTTCAAAATTCCACATCTTAGTTCTTCTCCAATCATATAGGGGTTCCATTCTCTTGACCGGATACAGCCATTAAAACTTTTCCTTTTTTAAAATAGTTTCTTGTGACCAGTTCTCCCTCCATTTCCTCCATGGTCAGAACTTTGCTGATCAGTGGTTCTGGGGAAAATAAATCAGAATCCAGCAAAGCAATTGCCCGCTCTGTACAGTCAGGATTAATATAGGAAGTTTTGATTACAAGCTCTTTTTGAAATGCGTCATACTGACGGAACGGGAAAGAAGAACCTGAAGGGCTGAGGCCAAAGAGAACCACAACCGCGCCCCGCCCTGCAATTTCCAAAGCAGATTCCATGGTAGCGGGGAATCCCACACACTCGATTACCCGATCTACGTTGGGAATACCAGCAGAGTGAATTTCTTCTAAAACGTCTACTTCTGAAGGATTGAGAAACAGTGTGGCGCCAAGGGCCTCAGCCAATTTTCGCTTGCTTTCCTGAGGCTCGATGACAATAATGTTGGCAGCTCCAGCTATCCGGCAGAGTTGAAGGAAAATGGAACCAATGGAACCAAGACCAATGATGGCAACTGTCTGTCCCATTTTCATGTCAAGCAAATCCATTCCGTGGATACAGCAGGAAAGAGGCTCTGCCAGGGCTGCATGCTTCAGAGAGAGGGTATCTGGAATCTTATGTACATTTTCTGCGGGCGGGCAGATGTATTCTGCAAAGCCCTTAACCACGCCTTTGGAATTGGTACAGAGATGATTTTGTCCATTTTTGCAAAAATAGCATTTTTTACAGTACCAGTTAGGATTGACTGCCACTCTGTCACCTGGACGGAAATCCCGGACATTTTCACCCACTTCCACAAGGATTCCCGAGGCTTCATGCCCCAGGGGAACTGGATAGACTACAGGGCGGGAACCGCCCTTTCCCTCATATTTGTGTAAATCTGTTCCACACAGCCCACAGTAGGACACAGCGATTTTTACAGAATTTGGTTCCAGAGAAGGCTCTGGGAAATCCGTAGTCATATGTGCGTCGCCTTTTCCGTATAAAACGAATGCTTTCATAATTTATCTTCTCCTATTTCAAGGTCTGCTCCTGACCAGCGACTTATTTTTGGACAGTGAAGCTGGGCTTTCGATTCAGCCCCATTGTGTCTTGTACTGTGTTGTACACAAGTGTGTTGAAGGTGTCGGCTGCCATGCTAAGCAGTATGCCAAGATGCTTCAAAGCTTGGGTGAGTTGATGCTCTTTTAGAGGACTGACCTGTGAGGCAAGGTATCTGGCTATTCCGATAACGTCCTTTTGGCGGGCGTTGCCATCTGTCTGGTAGATGTTGCTGCAGATCTGTTCAAAGACAGCCAGCTTGGAATGAAAAAAATTCATACAGCCCATCAAGGTTTCTTCATCAGCGTTTTCTAATATTTTCTGATAAGTGCTTTTGGCAGCACTATCCTGAATTTCCTTCAAATGTTTTTCGGCAGTCATCTTAGGCTTTTGCTTAAAGGAGAGGGCGGCTATGACTAGAAGCATAGTGCTGTATTCTACAGAGAAACAGGCCTCGCCTTCCGGCGTCATAGCCAGCTCCTGAAACAGAACCTCATCACTGAGGGCTCTCTGGTAATGTTCAAGGACTAAGCTGCTGATTGTCTCTATATATTCTTTCATGGACAATCGAAGTGTCGCATGTAGTGCTGCTTTCTTCATAATAAAAACCTCTTATTTAAAGTACCGCCACAGCCCTGGCTGGACTGCAGCGGATTACAAGTTCTATTTTACTTGCCACTGGAATACAGGGCCTTACAGATAGAAACCTTATGAGTAAAGATATCTTCACACAGCTTTGGAAGATCTTCTAAAGTACTGCGATGGGTGATGAGATCCTCTACCTGCATGATGCCAGCATCCATCATCTTGACAGTATAATGCCACTCATTGATAGGAGTATCTGCATAGTGTGAATTCCAGATCCCCTGGATTTTGAGCTCTTTGCGAAGGATTTGGCTGTGCTGATGCAGTTTAATAGTAGTATCTCTGTGGGGATTGCCCATCATAACTACAGTTCCGAATGTCTTTACACACTCGATACCAAGTCCCAAAGCAGCTCCGGCACCAGTACCTTCAATAATTATATCTGCTGGTTTGCCGTGGTTCATCTTTTTGAATTCTTCGTTAATATCTGTGGTCATAGAGTTGAGAACAATATTTCCACGTTCTCTTGCAAATTCGACTTTTTCATCCAACACATCTACAAGGACCACTAAGGATGCTCCGAAAATTTTTGCCCATCGTGCAGCCATTTGTCCAATAGGACCAGCACCAAAGATAATAATGGACTGACCGGCAGTCAGGCCGCTTTTGCGGATGGCATGCTGTGCTACGGTACAGGGCTCTACCATTCCGAGTGCATCATCGGACAGGTCAGGGTTGGTGGACTCTACAAAATGCCATTCACTTGGCACTAGACAGTACTCAGCAAATCCTCCATCGCTTCGAGAACCCAAGTAGTCATAATCCAGACACATGGCATAGTCGCCGCTCAGACAGGGTTCACAATTTCGGCAAGGGATGCAGGGGAAGATAGCGCCCCTTTTCCCTACGAGAGATGAGTCGGCTTCCTCGCCTACAGCCACAATCTCGCCGCCAAACTCATGACCCAGGGTCAGAGGATATTTTTGCTTGCTGGTACCAAGTTCAAAAATGCGGGGGATATCAGAGCCGCAAATACCGCATGAGCCGATTTTGACGAGCAGTTCCTTCCCGTGCGGAGTTGGAACATCGACTTCTACTGTACGGAAATCACCAATCTTAAATAATTGTGATGCTTTCATATTTCAATACTCCTTTCAGAATAAACGGATTTTTGCACTTACAGCAATTTGGACACATCTACCTGTTTTGCTGCCGGGATGATCTGAACTTCTACTTTAACACCCTTGGCGATTAAATCTTTAAAAATCTGGCGTTCCTCATCTGATGCAGATATGTTCTGAAATAATTTCTTGCGGCCTTTAGTCAATCCCATGCCTCCGATATTCACGAAATCAATGTCAATCCCATTTTCAATGAGCTGCTTAATGGTATCAGGAACCTTTACGATCATCATAGTAGGTTTAGGAAGACCTGCCTTCATAATTTGCGTTGCCTCTTCGATGGTGCGAACTTCAATGGAAATGTGCTCTGGAATAAGCAGAGCGAACATTTCTCCCATAAAAGGATCCTGAGCAGTTTTATCGTCTACAACTAAAATATGTTGGATGGACGGTATACTTTTTAGCCATGCTGTGCAGACTTGACCATGGATTAAACGATCGTCAATACGTGTAAAATTCAGATTATTCATATTTAAACTTCGTCCTTTCTTAGTTTTTATTTGCGGTTACCAAATTCGGTAATTTGCTGTTTTCCATTTTCCTGAAGGGCATCGACCAGCTCTTCCATGGTCATACCATCATAGCGGTCCAGAACACAAAACATAACCATGGGAAGATTGACGCCAGTTACAATGCGAAGATTCAGATTTTTTTCCATCTTTAGACGGAAAGCGGTGTTATTCGGAGTACCGCCGGTAATATCGACCAGCACGACAACGCCTTCTCCAGAGTCTAATTGACTGAGCTTTTCCTCCGTCTTTGCCCGAAATTCATCGGGAGACTGCCCTGGAAGAACACATACACTGTCGATCTGCTCGCCTTCGCCAACCAGCATAGCGGCGCTATTGAGAAATTCTTCGGCCAGACGACCGTGTGTAGCTATAAGAACACCAACCATTTCTCTATTCTCCTTTCTCTTCACAGATTTCTTTTATATATGCAGCATACTGTTCCGTGAAGAATTCCGGCCCACCTTTTAATATAGAAGAAGTTCCTACTACAAGACCGTCAGCTCCATTTGCCAGCATCATGCGAGCGTTTTGGATGGTTGTATTTCCATCGATGAAGACCTGTATTGATTTACCTGAGCGGACAATCATTTCATGGATGCGCTTTAGCTTATTTGGATGATCAGGAACGAGCTTTTGGCCTGCAAATCCAGGATTTATGGACATTACCAGTACAAAATCCAGGACACCGGCCATTTCTTCTATATAGGCGATTGGAATACCAGGACTTAAAGCGATACCAGCCTTGCATCCTCTGTCGCGTATAGCCTGAAGCAGGCGGTAAGGATTTCGAGCAGTTTCAGGATGAAAGCTTACCCAGTCTCCAGGCTGTGGGTTCATATATTCTACAAACATCTCGGGCTCTGTGCACATCAGATGAAGGTCGATAGGTATATGGGTAATAGATTTTAAAAACTGATAATCCCGTACACCCATCATGACGTTGGCCACGTAATGCCCGTCCATAACATCAAAATGTATAGCAGGAATTTCATTCTGCTCAAAGGCTTGGACAAAGGCCCCCATGTTCTGAGGTGTGCTGCACATAATTGATGGTAAGATGATAACTTTCTGATTCATAATTAACCTCGTTGTAATTAACCTTTTTTACGTAATATGGCAGCAGGCCCAAAACCTTACTGCCATATTACCTTGCCTTATGTAAACTTATAGATAGGATTGGGAATCATACTTAGTTCGCCATTAATATGCACCGCACAGAGCACCCAGAGCAACTGTAATGAATGCCAGAGCAAACATCAGTAAAATAATGGTGTTGGGCTTTATACGTTTCTTCAGCAGAGAACGTACTGCGAGTACTAGAGCCAGAGGAATCATACCTGGCAGCAAGGCGTCAAATACAGTTGTCTGAAGATTGAAGGCAACAGAACCGATTTCGTTCTGAACTTCCCAACCAATTAAGGATAGATTGTAGCTAATGTTGCTGACGGCCATACTTCCCACAACCATCAAACCTACGATGCTGACAAGATCCAGAATCTGATTCAAAACACCTGTTTTCAGGAAAGTGATAATTGCGCTCTTACCCTGTTTGTAACCCATCATGTACATATTGTAGCCCAGGGTAAGCATGATAATTTTATAAATAACTTCGAATAAGATTGGGCCGGCATAATTGCCTGCCAATGCTAACTGGATACAGACACCAGCCAGAATCGGGTAAACAATAGACTGGGAGACAACGTCGCCGATACCAGCCAGGGGTCCCATCAGAGCGGAACGAACAGAGAGAATTTCATCTGTGGTAATATCTCCGTCAATGGCACGCTTTTCTTCCATAGCGGCTGTGATACCGTGGATTACTGTACCCATGTAGGAAGGCTCTGTATTAAAAAAGTTTAGATACTTTGAGATTTCTTCTGCATATCTTTCTGGCTCATACAGACGTTTGATAATAGGAATAAATGCATTGGCATTACCAAGTGCCTGAAGACGCTCATAGTTGTAACAGGTTTCACTGGAGTAGCCCAGTAGCCAGTTTTTTACCAGATCGGATTTTCTAAGCTGTCTATCTGCCATAACTATGCCACCTCCTTCTCGGCTTTATCTTTACTAAAGAAATAAAGGATAAAGGCAATAATGCAACCGAATACAGTGATTGCCATAGTGCTCAGTCCAAGGAACTGTGCTAAGAAGAAGCCTAGGAAGAAGAAGGGAAGAAGCTTTTTCGTCTGTCCCAGGTAGTTCAACAACATTCCAATACCAAGTGCAGGAAGGATACCGCCAACCATTGCAAATCCATCAATCAGCCATTGAGGCATAGCTGAGAGCCAATCACCTACAACGGCGCCTTTCATAACGATGGCAAATGCCGGAACACCGTTCAGTATCAGAGATACAAAGAAAGATGGCACATAGTTGTAGAAACGAATCATTTTCAGATCGCCCTTTGCTGCAGCTTTATCTGCCATATGTACCCACACAGAGTTAATAGACATATAAGCGTTCCAGATCATAACTGCCACAGAACCAAGGATAACTCCAATGGTAGTAGCCGTAGTTGCGTCCAAACCGGACACCAGACCAAGAGCTGTACCAACGGAACCAGCGAACATCGCATTGCCAGGCATGGAACCACCGGCTGTAATGAATCCTACATAAGGCAGGTTGATTGCTGCTGCCAGCATCATACCTTCCATAGGACGACCCATTACGATACCTACAAGAAAACCAGACCAGATAGGATAAAGCCAGGTTCTTGTAATAACATGGCTAAACCACCATGTACTGCATGTAGCGATAAGTGCTACGAGAATTGCACGAACTATCATAGTTTTTCTCCTTTTTGTGTTTGTTGTTAACGACTACATTGAATTTGTTGATTGCAACACCACCTCCCTCGTATGTCTCTTACTCATCCAAAGAGTCTATATATGCAATGATCTGCTCCAGAGCCTGAGCTTCGTCAGGGCCTTCTGCGGAAACCTGGACTGTGGTTCCCTGTTTCAGACAGCCACTGAGTATGCTAAAAACGCTCTTTCCATTACAGACCGTGCTATCACTGGAAATAGTAATATCACTTTCAAATGTCCTGCACAGTTTTACAAGCTGTGCCGCGGGACGGGCATGTAAACCAGTTTTGTTTTTAACAAGTGTTGTATCCTGCAGCATATTTTGATCTCCTCCCATCTTGTTGAGTTCTTGTGCCTTAAATTAGATCACGGAAATAAATTTTGTTTTCTCCATAAACAACTTGAATATAAACTTCTGTCCCATTGTTCTCTAGTTCCTGAAATATGGAAATCTCTTTCTCTGTAGCATATAAACTGCGGCAGAGATGTTTTCTTGCCGGTCCAGCGGACATCCCCCCAATATTCAGAGAGTCTGGATGATAGTTCAGATCCCAGAGACGTTTGATAACCTCCGGCGATTTTACCAGTAAAATTGTGTTTGGTGATGTCTCATCTGCATGATCCTGAATATAAATGATACCTTTGTTGATATCAAAAATTTTTAAGCTTATGTTAGCTGGAAGCGCCATAGTTAAGACAGCCTCCGCAAATTGGTCGTTGGCAAGCTGATCGTCAATGACAAGAATCTGATGAACCTGCAACTTTTTGGCCCAGGATGCCAGTATCTGCCCATGGATCAGGCGTTCATCTATTCGATTAAGAACAATGTTCATAAACTCGCCCCATCTTTTCTAACTTTATGTAAGGTTTGATGCTTTCACGGAAATAACAGAGGACGTCTGCTGTTTTCACAATCGCCTTATGACACACATATTATCCAATAAAAACACTATTGTCAAATTTTTGCCGAAAAATTTCATTCTTGAATCTGTGTAATTAGTCAAAATATACAATTGTGATTATTTATAATGGTGAAATTTATATTTAAAAAAATGTCGCATTTAATATTGACATTTTCAAAATTTATATATTTCAACGGTAGAACTTGTCCTTGAAATAATATAAAATATATTGTGTCATCAGAGGCTTGTATTTTTGACACAAATAACTATATTTAAAATCTTTGTGTCGTGTTATCTTGTGGTTTTGACAGTGATTTGTAAAAAAAATATAAATTTTTTCTTAATAGTTTTTAAGAATTTGGAGGTTTACTATGTCTCAAGCAGATCGCCTAAGCAGACAAGCCCGTGTTCTGGGGGCTGTTCAGGAGAATACACAGATAATGTTGGAGGACTCTTCTGAACAGTTTCCCGGAATTCATGCAGGAACAATTGCAGAAATCCTACATATGGATCGGGCTAATGTGGCCAGAGAACTAAATAATTTATATAGAAATGGCCAGTTGATTAAAATTCAGGGAAAGCCAACGCTTTACATTTGCCGTTCTGTGCTGTCAAGAAAGTATCCGAAAGTTTTTTTCCCCTCTACACTGCCCAAGGGAGGAAGACTTTTGGACTATATCTCTGCATCTGCACAGCCCGAGACACTTGTAGAGACGCCGAGCACAGAGATTACATCCTCCCTGGAGACTATGGCTGGAGCATATAAGACACTAAAGTCAGCCATTCTTCACGCCAAGGCGGCAGTTATGTACCCGTCTCATGACCTGCATGTTTTGATTACAGGAAATGTGGGTGTGGGAAAGGGGCTTTTAGCCCAGGAGATGTACACTTATGCTGTCAGCAAGCAAGGGATTGACGCTGACGCGCCTTTTATCACGGTTAATTGCAGGGATCAGAATGTGTCGCCACAACTTTTGATGAATCAGATTTTTGGATGCACCAGGGATGCGGCATATAAGGAAAAAAAGGCTCAGAGAGGCTTGATTGAGAAAGCGGCCGGAGGAATTTTGTATCTGAATTCTATTGAAAGCCTTCCGGTTGTGGTGCAGGATGCCCTGATTACACTGTTGGAAAAAAATACTTACACTCGTATGGGAGAGGCCTCTGTTGTTCGCTATTCCAGTACAATGCTTATAGCCAGTACTACGGAGGAACCGGACGCTGCATCTATTGCAGCCTTACGCCAGAGATTTTCTGTGCGAATTCATATACCAAATCTGAGCGATTGGAGCCTTCGGGAGATTGCGGAGCTTCTCGTCCAGGCTTTTCAAAAGGAAGCCTCTTCTACAAGCTTAAGCTTTCGGGTTCCCAAAGAGACCTTTGCCGCTTTCCTGAGAGCTTCCTATCCGGGAAATCTGGGAGATTTGAATAGTTCGGTTCGTACGACTTGCGCTATGGCTGTCCAGGAATTTTTTACTACCTTGCCCCGGCCAAAGATGATAGAAATTCGCCCACATCATTTGCAGGCAGAACTTCTCTCTAGCATCCGGCCAAATTCTAAGGGCGAATTTGAACTTCTTCAATTTTTTGAGGAGTTGGATTTGGAGTATTTTATCTTTCATCCAAATGGATTCTTTACAAACCGTTTGGTCGCCCCTCAGCTATTGAAGCTTTTGCACCGGGAACCAGACATCGTAGAAAGTACTGGCACAGAGGATGCAGTTGTGATTTCCGCAGTTATGGCTGCGGTCCGTCCCTGGATGGAGACTCACCAGATTACAGGGGACATAACACAGCGAATGATGGAAAAACAATTCTCCAGGAAGCTTGTTTCTGCCGTACGGGAAACTATAAGCAATTTTCCTACATTTGTAGCTATGACTGAGGAACAGGAAAATTTTTATCTGCTGGTATGCTGTGTTTCGGATATTTTAAAGGGAAAGATGCCCCTCTCAGAAGAGGGGGATGAACTTCGGACTTCTATAGAAAAAATTTGTCCTTTGGAGACGACCTGCGCCAAAGCACTTTGCAAAATTGTAGAGCGAGAAGTGTCAGACTTTGAGAAAATGGTTTTGGTGGCTTGCTTACATAAGTTTCGGGCTCATAATGAATTCTGTCAGATTCCTATTCTGGCAGTGGCACATGGAAATGGAATTGCAGAAGCCATGGCAGATTATGTAAATCATGTTCTGGGGCGTCCTGTGGTCATAGGCGTAAGTGTTTTGGAGGAAGAATCTTTTCAAGAACTGCTGAACCGAGTCTCTGATATGGTCCGAAGATTTGACCAGGGATATGGAATTCTTTTTGCAGTGGATATGGAATCTCTGAGCAGCCTCCATGAGTATGTATTTCAGAGTACGGGAATTCGCGGAAAGACGGTTTCCAATGTGGGACTCTCCTCTCTTCTCTCCATGGCAAAGTTCGCTCTGAGAGAAAAGATTACATTGTATGAACTTCACCAGGAAATAATAGAGTCTATGAACATAAATACCTCCATGACAGAGGCAACCTTCCTGAATCGCACTGTTAATGAGATACTCACGCCTTCTCTTACCTTCCTGAATCCGAATAAAGCCATTGACGCCTTGAGCACAGCTTTGGACGCCATTCTGAAGGAGCTTGATATTATCAAATCAAATGAAATAGCAGTTAAATTTATTTTTCACGGTTCCCATATGCTGGAACGTTTGATTAGCGGAGATTCTTTAAAATATGATGGATTGAAAGCTTTTGTGAATCAGAACAGCGAGTTGATTGCTATTATAGAACGCCATATGAATTATATTTCAGAGGTATTTGGCGTATCTATTCCAGCCAGTGAGTTGGCATATCTTGCGGAGATTGTACTGCCATACCTTTGCTGATTTAATGCTGCTTTTTGTCTGGGCGTTTCCAGACCTTGAACTTTTCCCGCCTGCGGATCTTTTTGACCTCTGCCTCCAGCTCTTTCTGCTTGCCGGCATGTGCATAAGGCGCAAACGTTTCCCACTGAGACAGGGCTTTTTCTCCGTGAAGACACAGATCCAGCAGGTTACGGCGCATTTCCCAGGCTTCCGCCATGTTTTCTTCCAGATGCAGACGGCAGGCGAAGAGCGCAAGGTTCATGGGAGCAAAGTCCTCCTCCAGGCCGATTTCTCCCTGTAGCTGGGCAGCTTCTGTCATGGTTTTTAAAGCTCCTTCCAGGAAGGCTGACGGAGTGCCAGGCTTGGAGGCCCGCTCTGCGCAAAGGGCGGCATAACCATAAAGGACATTTAAAACTGCCCGATATTCCACATCGGCCTCCAAAAGAATTCTCTGGAACTCTTTCAGTACCAGCTCTTTTTTCTCGAAGCTGACATCTTTTTGCAGGAGGGCGTACTCCATCTTTTGCCAGTCGTTGCAACGGATATAGACTGCGTTGGCATAGATGGACAGGAGATGGCGCGCCTCTTCCATAAGATTGTATTCTTCTGTCTGCCTTAAAAGACTTTCTGCCTGGTTCCAGACTTTTGTCAGATCTTCGCCTTTTACCGGGGAAGCGGAAAGGCCAAGGCTCACCAGATAATACAGGCGGATTCGGAAATTGTCCGGTTCCTGTTCAAGCAAAAACTTCAGGTCCTGTGCCGCGTCGGCATATTCGCCGTTATTGAATGTTTCAATTGCAGATTCCAATGATATAAGTTTTTCCATGTCCAAGACCGCCTTTTTTGTATTTGTTCCTTATGATAGTGGTTTTGCATGTGGCTGTCAAGAGATAGAAGGATTGCAGGCTTTGGCGTTGGATATCCATCCCTTCCTTGTCGCTGTACACCGACAAAGCAAACATCCTTCCGTCAAACAAATACTATAGTAAATTTATACAAAAATCAGAGAAAAACTTTGTACAATTCGTAAAAACTTTCTCGCACTTTTTTTGCTAAACCCCTTGCAATTCCCTGAATGTTCCTGTATAATCACAAATGTTGTGACATTGATAGCGTTGAAGCGTGAGGTTGCTGCCCTATGTGGCAGGTTTTCCGTGGAGCGAATGTCAAGTTATGAAACTGGCGACAAGTCACTGTACCAAATAACTGTCCATCATCGAGTGGAAACAACGTGTGGGATTCTGAGTATTTTTAAGTATAGGATACACACGGGAGAGTGTACAGTCACCGCTTGTCGTACTGGTCTTAAAAGTACGAAAAGGAGGCGACTTTTTTTATGGCAAGTCAAGTAATGAGAATCACATTGAAAGCGTATGACCATCAGCTGGTTGATGCATCCGCGAAGAAGATCATCGAAACTGTAAAAAAGAATGGGGCCCAGGTGAGTGGACCGGTTCCTCTTCCCACAAAGAAAGAAGTGGTAACAATCTTAAGAGCTGTACACAAGTACAAAGACTCCAGAGAGCAGTTTGAGCAGAGGACTCACAAGAGACTGATCGATATCATTACACCGACTCAGAAGACTGTCGATGCATTATCCAGACTGGAGATGCCGGCTGGTGTATACATTGATATTAAAATGAAAACAAAGTAATCCTTCAGCTAGAATGAACACAAGCGTGTTCCGCTGTAGAGAAACAAGGAGGAAAAGAAATGAAGAAAGCTATTTTGGCAACCAAAGTTGGAATGACACAGATTTTCAACGAAGATGGAGTGCTGACTCCCGTGACTGTGCTTCAGGCCGGCCCCTGTGTGGTGACTCAGGTTAAGACGAAAGAGAACGACGGATATAGTGCAGTGCAGGTTGGCTTTGTTGACAAGAGAGAAAAATTGGTGAACAAGCCTTTAAAGGGGCACTTTGACAAAGCCGGCGTTTCTTATAAGAGATATGTAAGAGAGCTTAAGTTGGAAGATGCTGAGAGCTATACGCTCGCTCAGGAAATTAAGGCAGACATCTTTGCTGCTGGAGATAAGGTTGATGCAACTGCTATTTCCAAAGGTAAGGGCTTCCAGGGCGCTATCAAGAGACATGGGCAGCACAGAGGACCTATGACTCATGGTTCTAAGTTCCATCGTCATCAGGGTTCCAATGGCGCATGTTCCGATCCGAGTCGTGTATTTAAGGGCAAAGGGATGCCGGGCCAGATGGGACATAAGCGTGTAACCATCCAGAACCTGGAGATTGTACAGGTAGATGCAGAGAAGAATCTGCTGCTGGTTAAGGGAGCAGTTCCAGGACCTAGAAAATCTTTGGTTACAATTAAAGAGACAGTAAAGGTTAGCAAATAATCTTTAGCGGAAAGGAGGACTTACAGATGGCAACAGTATCTGTTTTTAATATGGAAGGAAAAGAAGTTGGCACAATGGAATTAAACGATGCTGTATTTGGTGTGAAGGTTAACGAACATCTGGTACACATGGCCGTTGTTGCTCAGCTTGCAAATAAGCGTCAGGGCACACAGAAAGCAAAGACTCGCTCTGAAGTATCTGGTGGTGGAAAGAAGCCCTGGAGACAAAAAGGAACTGGTCACGCAAGACAGGGTTCAACGAGAGCTCCTCAGTGGACGGGTGGTGGAGTTGTATTTGCTCCCACACCGAGAGATTACACAATCCGCTTAAATAAGAAAGAAAAGAGACTGGCACTTAAGTCTGCTCTTACCTCCAGAGTTCTGGAGAATAAGCTGATTGTTGTGGATGAGCTTAAGTTTGACGAGATTAAGACAAAGAGCTTTAAGAATACCATGAACAATCTTAAGGTAGAAAAAGCATTGGTAGTTTTGAATGAGAATGATGCAAATGTAGTAATGTCCGCAAGAAATATTCCTACAGTAAAGACAGCTCTGACAAATACCATTAATGTATTTGATATTCTGAAATACAACACAGTTATCCTCACAAAGGACGCTGTGGCAAAGATTGAGGAGGTGTACGCATAATGGCAGATTTGAAATATTATGATGTCATCCAGAAGCCGGTTATCACCGAGAAGAGTATGGCTGCTATGGGCGAGAAGAAATACACATTTCTGGTTCACACAGATGCCACCAAGTCTCAGGTAAAAGAGGCTGTTGAGAAGATGTTCGCAGGGACAAAGGTAAAGAGCGTAAACACCATGAACCTGGACGGAAAGAAGAAGAGACGGGGCATGGTAGTGGGCAAGACAGCCAAGACAAAGAAGGCTATCGTACAGCTGACAGCTGAGAGTGCTGATATTGAGATCTTTGAGGGACTGTAAAATATAAATTCTATAGGCAGAAAAGCCTGATGACAAATTATTAATCGGAAATGAAAGGAGTGAACTGTAATGGGAATTAAGACGTATAACCCATATACACCTTCCAGAAGACATATGACAGGCTCTGATTTCTCTGAAATCACAAAAAATGAGCCAGAAAAAGCGTTACTTGTATCTTTGAATAAGAACGCTGGTCGCAACAATCAAGGTAAAATCACAGTAAGGCATCGCGGAGGCGGTTCCAGAAGAAAATATAGAATTATTGATTTTAAGAGAAAGAAAGATGGAATTCCAGCAACTGTAGTTGGCATTGAGTACGATCCGAATAGAACAGCTAACATCGCTTTGATCTGCTATGCAGACGGTGAGAAAGCTTACATTCTTGCTCCTCAGGGACTGAAAGATGGAATGAAGGTTATGAATGGACCGGAAGCTGAAGTTCGTATCGGAAACTGCCTGCCACTTTCTGAGATTCCTGTTGGTACTCAGGTACACAATATCGAGCTGCATCCAGGCAAGGGCGGCCAGATGGTTCGTTCTGCAGGAAACAGCGCACAGTTGATGGCAAAGGAAGGAAAGTACGCAACTTTACGTCTTCCCTCCGGCGAGATGAGAATGGTTCCTTTGAATTGTAGAGCAACGATTGGTGTGGTGGGAAATGCAGAGCATAACCTGATCAACATCGGTAAAGCAGGACGTAAACGTCACATGGGTATCCGTCCTACAGTTCGTGGTTCTGTTATGAACCCCAACGACCATCCACATGGTGGTGGAGAAGGAAAGACTGGTATCGGTCGCCCTGGTCCATGTACACCTTGGGGTAAGCCCGCTCTTGGTTTGAAGACAAGAAAGAAGAACAAGCAATCCAATAAGCTGATCGTTAGAAGAAGAGACGGCAGAACATTAAAGTAAGGAGGAATACACATGGCTCGCTCATTAAAAAAAGGACCATTTGCAGATGAAAGCCTGCTGAAAAAAGTAAATGCGATGAACGAATCGGGTGATAAAACAGTGATTAAAACTTGGTCCCGTCGTTCCACAATCTTCCCGCAGATGGTTGGTCATACATTCGCAGTTCACGATGGAAGAAGACATGTTCCGGTATATGTAACAGAGGATATGGTAGGACACAAACTGGGAGAGTTCGTTCCTACAAGAACCTACAGAGGACATGGAAAAGACGAGAAGAAATCCAAACGTTAATCGCTATACTATAAAAGGAGGACTCATCTAATGGCTAAGGGACATAGAAGTCAAATAAAGAGAGAGAGAAATGCCCAGAAGGATACACGGCCGTCAGCAAAGCTGTCCTACGCGCGCGTATCTGTTCAGAAGGCATGCTTTGTATTAGATGCCATTCGAGGCAAGGATGTACAGACAGCACTTGGTATTGTCATGTACAATCCTAGATATGCTTCCACATTGATTGAGAAGCTATTAAAATCAGCAATCGCAAATGCTGAGAATAACAACGGAATGAACCGGGATCACCTTTATGTGGCAGAGTGCTACGCAAACAAAGGACCTACCATGAAGAGAATCAGACCAAGAGCACAAGGCCGGGCATACAGAATCGAAAAGAGAATGAGCCACATTACAATCGTGCTTGATGAGAGATAGGAGGTAAAGCATGGGACAGAAAGTTAATCCGCACGGCCTTAGAGTAGGCATTATTAAAGATTGGGATTCCAGATGGTATGCAGAGGATTCCTTCGCTGATTATCTTGTAGAGGACTATAACATCCGTAAATTCCTGAAGAAAAAATTATACAGTGCGGGAGTATCAAGAATTGAGATTGAGCGCGCTTCCGACAGAGTAAAAGTAATTATCCACACCGCAAAACCGGGCGTAGTCATCGGTAAGGGTGGTTCTGAGATTGAGAAAGTGAAAGCAGAGCTTGCACACTACACAGATAAAAAGCTCATTGTGGATATCAAAGAGATCAAGAGACCAGACAGGGACGCACAGTTAGTAGCAGAGAATATCGCATTGCAGCTGGAGAACCGTGTATCCTTCAGACGTGCTATGAAGTCCACTATGTCAAGGACTATGAAGGCCGGAGCAAAGGGTATCAAGACGGCAGTGGCAGGACGTGTTGGCGGAGCCGATATGGCTCGTACAGAATTCTACAGTGAGGGAACGATTCCGCTGCAGACACTGAGAGCAGATATTGACTACGGATTCGCAGAGGCAGATACAACCTACGGCAAGATTGGTGTCAAGGTTTGGATCTACAAAGGCGAGGTACTTCCCACGAAAGGAAACAAGGAAGGGAGCGATAAATAATGTTAATGCCGAAGAGAGTAAAGCGTCGTAAACAGTTCCGTGGCTCCATGGCTGGTAAGGCTTTAAGAGGAAACAAGATTACCATGGGTGAGTACGGTCTCGTCGCTACAGAACCATGTTGGATCAAATCAAATCAGATCGAGGCTGCCCGTATTGCCATGACCCGTTACATGAAGCGTGGCGGTAAAGTCTGGATCAAGATTTTCCCGGATAAACCGGTAACTACAAAACCTGCTGAGACCCGTATGGGTTCCGGTAAAGGAACTCTGGAATACTGGGTAGCAGTTGTAAAACCAGGTCGAGTTATGTTCGAAGTCGCTGGTGTACCTGAAGAAACAGCCAGAGAAGCGCTTCGCCTTGCAATGCATAAGCTGCCCTGCAAGTGTAAGATCGTTTCTAAAGCAGACTTAGAAGGCGGTGATAACAGTGAAAACTAATAAATATGTAGAAGAATTAAGGGCAAAATCTGCTGCTGAATTAAATGAAGAATTAGTAGCTGCGAAAAAGGAACTTTTCAATTTGAGATTCCAGAACGCGACAAATCAGTTGGAGAATACAAGCAGAATTAAAGAGGTTCGCAAGAACATCGCCAGAATCCAGACTGTTATCGCACAGCAGGCGAATGCATAATATTGCGGAAGGAGAATTGTCGTGGAAAGAAATTTAAGAAAAACGCGTACAGGCAAAGTTGTAAGCGATAAAATGGATAAGACTATTGTAGTTGCAGTAGAAAATCACGTAAAACATCCGCTTTACAAAAAGATTGTAAAAAAGACTTACAAGCTGAAAGCACACGATGAGAACAATGAGTGTCATATCGGTGATACAGTAAAGGTTATGGAGACAAGACCTCTGTCTAAGGACAAGAGATGGAGACTTGTTGAAATCATGGAAAAAGCGAAATAATGTAGGGAGGTCACGGACATGGTACAACAGGAAACCAGACTCAGAGTTGCCGACAATACCGGTGCAAAAGAATTGCTCTGCATCCGTGTATTGGGTGGTTCAACCAGAAGATATGCAAATATCGGTGACATCATCGTTGCCAGCGTTAAAGATGCAACACCAGGCGGAGTTGTTAAAAAGGGTGATGTGGTAAAGGCCGTAGTTGTTCGTACAGTAAAAGGCGCTCGTCGGAAAGACGGTTCTTATATCAGATTTGATGAAAATGCTGCTGTTATTATCAAGGATGACAAGAATCCAAGAGGAACGCGTATTTTTGGACCAGTAGCAAGAGAGCTTCGTGAAAAGCAGTTTATGAAAATTGTTTCACTTGCTCCAGAAGTATTATAGGAGGGTGCCAGATGTCAACAGTTAAGATTAAAAAGGGCGACACGGTTAAGGTGATCGCCGGGGCAGATAAAGACAAAGAAGGCAAAGTAATTGCCGTCAATCATAAGAAAAATACTGTTCTTGTAGAAGGTGTGAATATCATCACAAAACATGCAAAACCTTCCATGGCAAACCAGAATGGCGGAATCATCCACAAAGAGGCTCCTATTGATCTTTCCAATGTTATGTACAGCTTAAAGGGTAAGGTTACAAGGATTGGCTTCAAGGAGGAAGGCGGAAAGAAAGTCCGCTATGCGAAAGCCACTGGCGAAGTGATTGATTAATTGAGGAAGGAGGTTGCAGAAGTTGAGTAGATTAAAAGAAAAGTATACGAATGAAATCGTAAGCGCAATGATGAAGAAATTTGGATACAAAAACATTATGGAAGTTCCGAAGCTGGATAAGATTGTCGTGAACATGGGCGTTGGCGAAGCCAAGGAAAATGCCAAGATCCTGGAGTCTGCCATGAAAGATATGGAGACAATCACAGGTCAGAAAGCGGTAGTGACAAGAGCAAAGAATTCTATTGCTAACTTCAAGATCAGAGAAGGAATGGCAATCGGCTGCAAAGTAACTCTGCGTGGTGAGAAGATGTATGAGTTTGCTGACCGTCTCATCAACCTGGCGCTTCCCCGTGTGCGTGACTTCCGCGGTGTGAATCCAAATGCATTTGACGGAAGAGGCAACTATGCTCTTGGTATCAAGGAACAGTTGATTTTCCCTGAGATTGAATATGACAAAGTAGATAAGGTGAGAGGCATGGATGTGATCTTCGTGACGACCGCCAAGACAGATGAAGAAGCCCGTGAATTACTGACATTATTCAATATGCCGTTCAAAAAATAGTTATTTAGGAGGGAAATTTCATGGCTAAGACAGCAATGAAAATCAAGCAGCAGCGTAAGCAAAAATTTGCAGTAAGAGAATACAGCCGCTGTAGAATTTGTGGTCGTCCGCACGCATATCTGAGAAAATACGGAATCTGCAGAATCTGCTTCCGTGAGTTAGCATATAAGGGACAGATCCCAGGCGTTAAGAAAGCAAGCTGGTAAAGGAGGCAATTACAATGGCATTGACAACGAATGATCCAATTGCGGATATGCTTACAAGAATTCGTAATGCAAACACCGCTAAACATGATACAGTTGACGTTCCCGCTTCCAAGATGAAGATTGCTATCGCAAACATCCTGGTAGACGAGGGATACATTGCAAAATATGATCTGGTAGAAGACGGCATTTTTAAGACAATTCGCATTACCTTGAAATATGGAAAAGATAAGAACGAGAAGATTATCACTGGTTTGAAGAGAATCTCTAAGCCGGGCTTGCGTGTATACGCAAACAAGGAAGAGCTTCCCAAAGTGCTCGGAGGTCTTGGAATCGCTATTATTTCTACCAATAAAGGCGTAATCACAGACAAAGAGGCCAGGGCACAGGGCGTTGGCGGAGAAGTACTGGCATTTGTATGGTGACCGAAAGCAACTTAGTGAAGGCGAGCCGAAAGGCGAAGTCTGAACTTAGTGCGAGGTCGTTCGCGACCCTTAGCAAATGGGGCGCATAGCGCCGCATGAGGTTAGTGGAGCGAACATACCCGTCGATTGTCAGAGAATTTTTATAAGGAACTGAAAACAGAGGGAGCAGAGGACTCCTTCCGAAAATTTAAGTTTAGGAGGTAAATTGGTATGTCACGTATCGGAAGACTGCCAGTTGCAATCCCAGCAGGTGTCACAGTGGACATCGCTGAGGGCAACAAAGTGACTGTAAAAGGTCCGAAGGGTACTCTGGAAAGAGTGTTACCTGCAGAAATGGATATCAAAATGGAAGATGGTCATGTGGTTGTTCAGAGACCAAATGATTTGAAGAAAATGAAATCCTTACATGGTCTGACAAGAACCCTGATTCATAATATGATAGTCGGCGTAAGCGAAGGTTATCAGAAGGTTCTTGAGGTAAACGGTGTAGGTTACAAAGCTGCAAAGTCCGGCAAGAAGCTGACATTGTCCCTGGGTTATTCTCATCCAGTAGAGATGGTGGATCCAGAAGGTTTGGAGTCTGTAGTTGAAGGTAACAAGATCACTGTAAAAGGTATCGATAAAGAAAAAGTTGGCCAATACGCAGCTGAAATCAGAGATAAGAGAAGACCTGAACCATACAAGGGCAAGGGTATCAAGTATGCTGATGAAGTAATCAGACGTAAAGTTGGTAAGACTGGTAAGAAATAAGTAAGGAGAGTATAAAAATGGTTAGTAAAAAATCAAGAAGCGAAGTTCGCGTTAATAAACATAGAAAATTACGTAATCATCTCAGCGGTACAGCTGAAAGACCACGTTTGGCTGTGTTTAGAAGCAATAATCATATGTATGCTCAAATTATTGACGATACAGTCGGAAATACTCTTGTAGCTGCTTCCACTCTGGAAAAGGGTGTAAAGGCAGAGCTGGAGAAGACGAATAACGTTGATGCGGCAGCATACCTTGGAAAAGTTATTGCAGAGAAGGCTCTGGAAAAAGGAATCAAAACAGTTGTCTTTGACAGAGGCGGCTTTATATATCAAGGTAAGATTCAAGCATTAGCAGAAGCAGCCCGCGAGGCTGGATTGGAATTCTAGGAAAGGGAGGGAAAGACACATGAGACATGAAATTATCGACGCAAGCCAGTTAGAGTTGACAGATAAAGTAGTGGCAATTAAGCGTGTAAGTAAGACTGTCAAGGGTGGTCGTACCATGCGTTTCACTGCCCTGGTTGTTGTCGGAGACGGCAATGGTCATGTTGGCGCTGGTCTTGGAAAAGCAACTGAAATCCCAGAAGCAATCCGCAAGGGCAAAGAGGATGCAGTGAAGAAGCTGATTCATGTGGCAATTGATGAGAATAACAGTATAACCCATGACTTTATTGGAAAGTTTGGCAGCGCATCTGTGCTGCTGAAGAGAGCACCGGAAGGTACTGGCGTTATCGCCGGAGGTCCTGCACGTAACGTATTGGAGCTGGCAGGAATCAAGAATATCCGTACAAAGTCTCTGGGATCAAACAATAAGCAGAATGTAGTGCTTGCAACGATTGCAGGTCTGAAGGCTCTAAAAACTCCAGAAGAAGTTGCAAAGAACCGTGGCAAATCTGTAGATGAGATTACAAACTAGGAGGAAACAGACATGGCAGATAAGTTAAGAATTACGTTAGTGAAATCTCCTATTGGTGCTGTTCCTAAGCAGAGAGCGACTGTAGAGGCACTTGGCTTAAGAAAGATGCACAAGACAGTTGAGATGCCGGATAACGAAGCAGTTAGAGGTATGATTTGGCACGTAAGACATTTAGTTAAGGTAGAAGAGATTTAATTAATACGGAATAGGAGGTGTCACAATGGACTTATCAAATTTACAGTACGCTGAAGGCTCCAAACAGAGCAATAACTTCAGAAGGGGTCGTGGACACGGCTCAGGAAATGGTAAGACAGCTGGTAAAGGACACAAAGGTCAAAAAGCACGTTCCGGTGCACCGAGACCGGGATTTGAAGGTGGCCAGATGCCATTATACAGAAGAATTCCGAAGAGAGGCTTTACAAATAGAAATTCCAAAGATATTGTGGGAATCAATGTGAGCGCTCTGGAAATGTTTGAAAATGACGCAGTTGTTTCTGTAGAGACATTGATAGAGCGGGGAATTATAAAGAATCCTCGCGACGGAGTAAAGATTCTTGGAAATGGAGAACTTACGAAGAAGCTTACTGTTCAGGCGAATGCTTTCTCTGAGGGTGCAAAAGCCAAAATTGAGGCTCTTGGTGGAAAAGCTGAGGTGATTTAATGTTCAAAACATTACAGAACGCATTTAAAATCAAGGAAATCCGTCAGAAGTTAATCTTTACTTTTCTGATGGTGATTGTGATTCGTTTTGGTTCCGTACTCCCAGTACCAGGAGTAAACAGAACATTTCTGGCAAATTGGCTTCAGAATCAAACTGGGGATGCGTTTAATCTGATTGATGCGTTTACTGGTGGATCACTGGCCAGCATGTCATTATTTGCGTTAGGTATCAACCCTTATATTACGTCCTCCATTATTATGCAGCTCCTTACCATTGCGATTCCAAAGCTGGAAGAAATGCAAAAAGATGGTGAGGACGGAAGAAAGAAAATTCAGACAATTACCCGCTATGTGACAGTTGTTCTAGCTCTTATAGAGGGCGTTGCTATGACTGTTGGATTTGGCGGACAGGGGCTTTTGGAAAATGCAGTATGGTATAATATGGCAGTTGTCGTTGCTGCACTCACAGCTGGATCCGCATTTTTGATGTGGATTGGTGAGAGAATCACCCAGAAAGGCGTGGGAAACGGAATCTCCATTGTACTGCTCATCAATATTGTCTCTCGTATTCCAGATGATTTTGTAAGACTGTACGAGATGTTTATGAAGAATAATACTGTGGCGAAAGGAGCTCTTGCAGCTCTGATTATCCTGGCAGTTGTCCTTATGACAGTCGTGTTTGTCATCATTTTACAGGGCGGGGAGAGGAGAATTCCTGTTCAGTACAGCAAAAAGCTTCAAGGGAAAAAATATGTGGGTGGACAGAGTACTCATATTCCTATGAAAGTCAATACTGCAGGTGTAATTCCAGTTATCTTCGCATCTTCCCTGATGTCCTTCCCAGGCGTCATCGTAGCCTTACTTGGCAAGAGTGGTGGGACAGGAATGGGAGGCAAGATTTTGAGAGCATTAAGCTCCTCAAATTGGTGTAATCCCAAAGAACCAGTTTATACCCTTGGATTGTTGCTCTATATTATCCTGGTTGTATTCTTTGCTTATTTTTATACATCCATTACCTTTAATCCTATGGAGATTGCGGATAATATGAAGAAGCAAGGTGGCTTTATTCCAGGTATTCGTCCTGGAAGGCCTACCACAGAATATTTGACAAAGATTTTAAATTATATCGTTTTTGTTGGCGCAATTGGACTGATTATCGTATGTGTAATTCCGATCTTGTTTAATGGAGTGTTTGGAGCTAATGTTTCCTTTGGTGGAACGTCCATTATCATTATCGTCGGTGTTGTTCTGGAGACTTTGAAACAGATTGAGTCACAGATGGCAGTGCGCTATTACAAAGGCTTTTTGAATGATTAAAAATGAAATGACTTCTAGCCTGTGTGGAACGTGTTCCACATGGGCTACAAGAAGTTGTAGGTTACTATTTGCATATTTGTATAATTTTGGAAAAAATATGGTATACTATTCAGAGCTGATATTTTGTTACACAGGAGGACTCTAATGAAAATAATCATGTTGGGTGCACCAGGCGCCGGTAAAGGTACACAAGCAAAGAAAATAGCTGACAAATATCAAATTCCTCACATTTCTACAGGTGATATTTTCAGAGCAAATATAAAGAATGGAACAGAGCTGGGCAAAAAGGCTAAGGCTTATATGGATCAGGGGCTTCTGGTACCTGACGAATTGACACTGGAGTTGATTATGGATCGTTTTCAAAATCCAGATTGTGTCAATGGCTATGTCTTAGATGGATTTCCCAGAACCATTCCTCAGGCAGAAGCCCTGACCAGAGCATTGGAAGAAAAGGGCGAATCCATTGATTATGCAGTCAATGTGGAAGTTCCAGATGAGGACATTATTAATCGAATGTCTGGTCGGAGAGCTTGCCTTGGATGTGGTGCAACTTATCACATTGTACATATTCCCACAAAGAAAGAGGGGATTTGTGATCGCTGTAGCGAGAAATTGGTTTTGAGAGATGATGATAAGCCAGAGACTGTAAAGAAGCGTTTAGATGTATATCACAGTCAGACGCAGCCATTGATTGAGTACTACACTCAAGAGGGGAAACTAGTAGAGGTAGATGGTACACAGCCTATGGAAGATGTATTTGGAGCTATCATTAAGATATTAGGAGCATAATACAATGTCAGTAACAATCAAATCTACCAGAGAAATTGAATTGATGCGGACGGCAGGACGGCTTTTGGAGGAGGTCTACCAGGAGCTGGGAGCCTTTGTAAAGCCTGGCATTTCTACCATGGATATCAATCGTTATGGCGACCGTCTCATACGGGATCGGGGCTGTATTCCTAATTTTTTGAACTACAATGGATACCCCGCTTCCATCTGTGTATCAGTCAATGATGAGGTGGTTCATGGAATTCCTCATGAAGACCACATCATTCAGGAGGGTGACATTGTAAGCCTGGATGCAGGACTGATTTATAAAGGATTTCATTCAGATGCGGCCAGAACTTATGCTGTGGGTGATATAAGCCCAGAGGCAAAAAAGCTCATAGCTGTGACAAAACAAAGCTTTTTTGAGGGCATCAAATATGCAAGGGCAGGACATCACCTTCATGAGATCTCCGCAGCTATTAATAATTATGTGGATCAATTTGGATACGGTGTAGTTCGGGATCTGGTAGGCCACGGGATCGGAGAGAAACTACATGAGGATCCTCAGATACCTAACTTTCGGCAGAGGCGCAGAGGAATGAAGCTTGTTCCGGGAATGACTTTAGCCATAGAGCCTATGATTAACGCAGGTACTTGGGAGGTATCCTGGCTGGACGATGACTGGACGGTTGTCACAGATGATGGTTCTCTTTCTGCACATTACGAAAATACAATACTGATCACAGATGGGGATCCAGAAATTTTGACCTTATCTTCCCTGGAGTGATTAGGAGGAGTCTATGGAGAGGATTGAGACGGGCATGTTTGCCAGATCCAAAGCGGGACACGATAAGGGAAGCCTGTATCTCGTATGGAAGACAGAAGGCGAATATGTATATCTGATAGATGGAGATAGGCGTCCCCTGGCAAAGCCTAAAAAGAAAAAGTGCAGGCATATTCAGATCATACACCAGATTTTAAAAGATTGGAATCCAGAAATAATAAGTGATGACGATGTAAAAAGGGCCGTCAGACAATACGAAAAAGAGTCTGCACAGCCTAATATCTGATAAGAGTGGAGGAGAAAGATGTCAAAAGCAGATGTTATCGAAATTGAAGGAACTGTAGTGGAAAAACTGCCAAATGCTATGTTTCAGGTAGAGTTGGAGAATGGACATCAGGTGCTGGCCCATATTAGTGGAAAGCTTCGGATGAACTTTATTCGGATTTTGCCCGGAGACAGAGTGACCATAGAGATGTCCCCCTATGATCTGTCTAAGGGTAGAATTATATGGCGAGATAAATAAATGATTCGTGGAATTATCTATAGAGCTGTTGCATGATAGACCAAAAGGAGCTATGAAGTAATAGCTCTTTTTTTATGCACAGGATAAAAAATGATTATAAAAGATTTTAAATGAAAAAAATTCGGGGGGGGGGTGATTGTAAATAAACATTATAAAATGTATAATATGAACAAAAATTATGTAAATTTTTTGGTAAAATCGTCATTTTGACAAAGTTATCAGTGTATGTTATTATTAAAGAACAAAATATGTTTGTAATAGCAAAGAATGTCAATAATATAATCATAATAAATGTATAAAATGATTTTATATGATTGAATATAAGAGAAAATAAATCAAGGCTAATGCAAACAAAATTAAATTTATCTAAGGGAGGATACATATGAAGAAACTTATTGCATTATTTTTGGCTGTGACTTTGACAGTGTCATTGGTTGCGTGCAGCTCTTCGGAACCTGAGAATCCGGCTCCTGAGAATTCTTCTGAAGATGCTCCGGCAACTGAAGAGGCAAAGGATGACACGGACTCGAATGATACGACAGAAGCAGAAGACACGAGCAAACCGGCAGAAACAGCTTCTTTTGAGGGATTTGAGGGCCCCACAGAGCCGGCAAAGCATCCTGATAATCTGAAAGTTGCATTTGTTCCTGACTCTGCTGCTTTATCGGGGTGTATTGTTCCAGTGGAGGCAATGCAGGAGATTTGCGATCGCTATGGCTATGAGTATCAGGTGTTTGATGGAGAGGGCACTTCAGAAGGATGCAACGCGGCTATTATGAATGCGATTTCCTGGGGACCAGATGTGATCTGCTGTGTTTCTGTACTGGCTTCTGGCGTTCAGCAAGCGCTGCAGGCAGCTAAAGAAGCTGGTATTCCTGTAGTGTCCGGTTCTAACGGCACAGATGATCCGAACCCAAGAATTGATGTGGAGTATGACTTTGCTTATGATATTGGTCCTGATTATAAGGGATGTGGCAAAGCTATGGCTCAGTGGATCTATGACAATACAGAAGGTTCTGGCAAGGTAGTTTTGTATGATTGCCCAGGTTCCTATTCTGTAGATTATTTTTATCAGGGTCTGGTTGCAGGTCTCGACGAACTGAATGTTCCCTATGAGAAAGATACGGATTTCTCCTTTGACCAGTTGGGCGATGAGCTGAACCGTATTGTGGCAGGCTACTTGACCAATAATCCTGACACAGAGTTTATCTATATGCCTTTTGACCCAGCTGCTGTATCTTTGATTTCAGGTTTGGAGACTGCAGGCTTTGATGATGTGAAAGTTCTGGGCGTTTTAGGCAATACAGAAATGTGTACTTTGATTGGCCAGGGAGGTATTGCTGCTGGTACCTGCGCTTATGACAATGTTTATCTGGGCTACGCTCAGTTTGATCAGGCTCTTCGCCTGTTGAACGGCCAGGAATTGTTTGTGCCTCATGGAGAAAATCTGCCTTATGCAATGATTGATGCTACCAATCTCCCTGCTCAGGGAGAGGCCTGGACTCCTGATTTTGAATACAAAGATGCGTTCTATGCTCTTTGGGATTAATGGATGATATAGAAACGGCGGCGTGGCTGATCCTGCCGCCGATTTTTATGCGCAGGGAAGCTTTCCCTGCTCGATTTCACGGGGGTGTCTGATGAACAAGAAAACAAGTTTTATTCATTCTTCATTTTGCCGAAAATACATCATGATTTTTGTCTTTGCAACTATGATGATTATTTTCGCAGTCAATAGTAAAAATTTCTTTACTGTGTCCAACCTGAGCAATACTGTGATCACTCAGGTGGCAGCCGGATTTCTTGCAATGGGCGGCATGTTCATTCTGATTACGAATGAGTTTGATTTATCTTTAGGTTATAATCTGTGCTTTTGTATGATTATTGGAGCTTATTTTTGCGGGCAGGGTTGGCCTGCGCCCGGAGTGATTCTGGCTATGCTTTTAACAGGGACCATATTTGGGCTTTTGAATGGTATTTTGGTTGTAAAATTACAGATTAGCTCTTTTATTGTCACTTTGGCAGTAGGGTTAACCTTATCCGGCTTTTCCCAGGCAGTCAGTGGCGGCGGTATCTTATATATTTCCCAGCCTCAGTCCATTATCAATTTTACTCGCGGGACCATCGGCAAAAATGGGATTGGCTACTGTGTGATTCTACTGCTGCTCTTTTTTGCCATCCTGGAAGTTGTTTTGGCTCATACGGCCTATGGACGTCAGCTATATGCTGTGGGTGTTTCAAAAAAAATCGCCCATTTGGCAGGAATTCAGACAGATAAGATTCGTATTTCGGCATTTTCTGCTGCCGGTTTCTTTGCTGGGCTTGGGGGGTTGATGCTGATGGGCCAGTTAGGTGCTGCTAGTCCCTCCTACGGAACCTCTTATCTGCTGCCTGGTTACGCTACTGTATTTTTAAGTACGACTAGCTTTAAGCCTGGTTATATCAATGTTCCAGGGGTAATTTTGTCTATGCTGATTGTTACCTTTGGCTCCAACGGCGTTCAGATGATCGGCGGTAATACAGCGGTGAGCAATGTCTTTCAGGGCTTGCTTTTAATCTTCGCTATGTGGCTGTCTACACGGTTCTCCCGGGTCTCCTTCTTGGGAGGAGAATAGACGGTAAAGTCGCAAAGACTTTACCCTTTCGTGCTGTCGCGCAGCGACTTTAACAGGAGGTATAAGAAATGTCATTAAGTGTAGAAAATATTTCCGTTTCATTCCCCGGTGTGAAAGCACTTGCGAATGTCTCCATTGAATTTAAAGATAAACGCATCCATGCATTGTTGGGAGCCAATGGCAGCGGTAAATCTACTCTGGTAAAAGTCCTGACAGGTATTTATCACCCTGACAAAGGTACTGGTGCAAAGATTCATATTGCTGAAAGTATGGTGGAGAATATTGAGACACCCACCATTGCCCATGATATGGGGGTCCGGGTGGTACACCAGGAGAGTCCTTTGCTTAATACGTTTACCATTGCAGAGTGCATTGCGTTGTTTAAAGGCTATCCGAAGATACATGGAATGATCGACTGGAAAGCAGTAAAACAATATTGCATAGAATTATTTGAAGTATTTGAAATTCAGGTAAATCCCGATACCTATGTAGAAGACTTAAGCGCGTCGGATCGAAATATGATTGCCATGGCTATGGCCATTGGAAAGGATGAGGAACTTGAAAATACACGAGGGCTTATCCTGGATGAGGCAGATGCCTCCATACCTGAATCAGAGGCGGAAGCCTTTTTGACTCATGTGCGTCGTGTGGCGGACATGGGGATTCCTGTGATTATGGTGACACACCGTATGAAGGAAGTGGCTGCTTACTGCGATGATATATCCATTTTGAACGGTGGACAGCTAGTGTATTCTGGTTTGGTTTCGGAGACATCAGAAGACTTTATTGTATCCAAAATGATGCGTGTGGAAAATAAAAAAAGTGATGATGCTCACGAGGCGACAGCTGCAGAACATACATTAAAAGAGCTCTGGGATCTTCTTGACAAAAAAGTCTCGGAGGCAGATGAAAAGCCTGTTCTGGAGGTGAAGGATCTCTATGCAAAAAACATCAATGGTCTGAGCTTTTCTGTGCGCCCTGGTGAAATTCTTGGGATAGTGGGAGTTCCCGGCTGCGGGATCAATGAGTTGCCCATTGTCCTGGGTGGCGATATGAAGCGCAAAAGCGGGACATTTCTGGTAGACGGGGAGGAGATGCCGACACGCCTAAGCCCCCGCATGATGTACCAGAAAGGCGTCAATGTCCTGCCCTGTGACCGCCCAGTCCGTGGAGGTATTATGTCCCTGTCTTTGCGGGACAATGTGTTGATGCCCAATGAGAAACAATTCTGGAATAAAGGTAAACTGGCGAAAAAGTCAATGGAAATGGCGGTAGATGTCTTCGATGTTCAGCCAGACAACAATATCAATATGCAGTTTGGAAAGTTTTCCGGTGGGAATCAACAGAAGGCGATTCTTGCCAAGTGGCTAATGGTTTGCCCAAAGGTCTTGATTCTTGACGATCCAACTTATGGAGTTGACCCTGGATCCCGGCTTCGCATCTTTGATGCTATGCAAAAGGCGGCAGAAATGAATGTGGCATTGATTGTATTTTCCACAGAGCCGGAGCAACTAGTAAATATCTGCAGCCGTGTGATTGCTATGCGCGACGGGAAAGAAGTAAGCGAACTAAAAGCAGAAGATAGCACGTTGACCCGTGAAAATATTGTAAGGTGGTGTTATATGTGATGAAAAAATATATGAATTCTCCTTTTTCCCGTTACAATGCTGTATGGATTTTTGTCATACTGTTTGTTGCCTTTTCTATCTACAATTCCAACTTTGCCACAGTTCGCAATGTGAATGTGTGGGCTGTGGGCCGTGTGACAGTGGGCTTCTTTGCCCTGGCTGCCATGCTGCCGTTGATTGCCGGTGAGTTTGACATTTCCCTGGGCTATATGCTGGGAACCAGTATTATGATAGGAGGCTGGACTGCCACAAATCTGGGCTTTAATTCTGCAATGGTACTGATTACGGTAGTCCTGACGGCCACGATGCTGGGATGCTTCAACGGCCTTCTGTCGGTAGTGCTGAAAATTCCCTCTACCATATCAACTTTGGGCTCCGGCATGGTCTTCTATGGAATTACACTCTGGACCAACGACTGCAAAAGTTTTTCAACTTGCCTGGCCAATGGAGTCGTAAAATTTGCCAAGACAAAGCTTCTTGGAATCAACGTTATGGTATATATCCTGATTGTAGTTGCCATCTGTCTCTACTATGTGCTGGAGCGGACTCCTTTTGGAAAACATATTTACGCAGTCGGTCTGTCAGAACGCGTGGCTCACCTGGCCGGAATCCGCACAAAATTCGTTCGCTTTCTGTCATTTGCCATTGCCGGCATGCTGATTGGAATCGGGGCAGCTCTTTTCATGTGTACCTCCGGCAATGCCATGCCGGATACAGGGCCAAGTTACTTGATGCCTGGCCTGGCCACGGTCTTTCTCTCCATCACAACACATAAAATCGGCCGGTATAATACAGTGGGTACAGTAGTAGCCATATTTTTGCTGGGAATGGTATTCAACGGCCTAAATATTGTAGGCACTCCCTTCTGGTTTGAAGGTGTGGTGAATGGCATTATCTTATTGGGAGTTGTACTTTTTAATGGTGCTGAATCCCGGCAGGCGGCTGTGGGGTGACAAGAGGAAAGAAGCTTTTATCCACAATTAAAAAGGATACCCTCCCTTGACCGTGTGTGCCCTTGTCAAGGGAGGGGAATGATTATTAATGGAATAAAAATACAGAAATAGAAAATAATAGCAGATTATAAATAAGTATAAATGCGAGAACTTATGCAGTTTGAACAAAAATATGATTATATATTTGTTCAGATTTACATTTTGACAAAACAAGCAGGTGATGATATTATTTTATTACAATAATAATCACATAAATTGATTAAAATATCCATTTATAATCAATAAAATGATTATAAATGGATATAAATCACAATGTATGAAAATAGGGAGGTAAAAGAAATGAAAAAAATGTTAGCTTTTATGCTAGTGCTATGCATGACAATGTCGCTGGCAGCGTGCGGAAGTCCCAGTTCACAGGCTCCGGCGGAAGAAACGAATCAACCAACAGCGGAAGCAGAACCGGCTGAAGAAGAAGGCAAAGAAGACGCCGCTGATGAAACCAACGCTACAGAGGCAGCAGAGGTTGATCCAGTCACCATTCGTATCTACAATCCTGTCAGTGGTGCGACCACAGATGGAATGATTGAGAACTTCTCTCAATTAGTTTCTGATTATTCTAATGGCGCAATTACTTGCGATATTACTCCGGCAGGAACGCTGGGAGCAGAGAAAGAGACAGGCGATATGCTTCAGCTAGGAGATATTGATTTAACATTACTGTCCATTGACGGTGTTGATATGGCTACTGCAAATGTGGGAATGTCCTGGATCTGCCTGCCTTTCCTCTTTGATAGTTATGAGGATGTAGATAGCGAATTTGTCAATGGCTGGATGTTTGAGCGTCAGCAAGAGGTAGCTCGCGAGGCAGGTCTTGACCTGGTAGCTCCTATTGAAAATGGTCTTAAGGTTCTGATAGCAAACGGAAAAGAAGTACAGACACTTGAAGATTTCAAAGGCATGGTACTGCGAGTTCCTGATATTAAATTCCATCATGCTTATTATACAGCATTAGGAGCAATGCCCATCAGCGGTATTGACCAGTATACTGGCATGCAGCAGGGAACAATGGATGGAATTCCTAACAATCCCTGGGCTTTAGAGTTGTTTAATGTGGATGAAGTCTGTGAATGGATTATGGAGCTGAATGATATTTATGGCACAATGTACTGGGTTGCCAATGCAGATTTCACATCTAATCTTACAGATGAACAGCGTGAGATTATATTTATAAAGCATGTGAGGAGACAGCAGTTTCTACCCGCCAGGAGATGCGTAAGATAGGTGAAGATTGGCTGCAGATGTGCAAAGATAATCCAGATATTAACGTGTATGAACCCTCTGAAGAAATGGTGGCAAAAATGAAAGAAATAGCACATCAGATTTGGGAAGAATATGCAGATCAGTTTGATCCAGTTGCTATGGAACGCATCTTGTCTGAATATACACAGTAAGGATTCACATTATTTATAAAAAAGAAAAAGTAAATGGGATAGGGGTATATTTCTTCTGCTCCTATCCCATTTTTAGAAGGGAGCGTAATGCGATGAAAGATAGAGAATTCCCCAATGGTTTTGTAAGAATTCTTTTTAACTGCAATCGGATTTTGGGGCACATAGAATCAATTTTGTCCATGATTATTTTGTGGGCTTTAATTATTGTCGTTGTTGTGTTCATCTCTTGCAGATTTATCTTCTACATTTCTACTCCTTGGGCTGATGAGCTTGCACGATATTTTTTGATCGCTCTGGGCTGGTTTGGCGCATCCTATGCTTCTTCTGTAGGCGATCACCTGGAAATTGATTTGGTTGGAAGCATTGTCAACAAGCATAGCAAGGACCCTCAAAAGATTCTTGCTGTAATTGATCGTTTTGCCCAAGTATTAGTATTGGCTTTTCTAATCTTTTTTACCTATATATATACTCAATTTGTAAGTAAGATTGGCACAATGGGGAAAATGGCAACGGCGATTCCCATTCCCATGACTTTGCCCATGAGTTTAGTTACGATTGGATGTGTATTGCTGATTTTGCATACTTTTTGCAAGATATTACTTCCTTATGAGTTCTGGAATGATACGGATGTTGAAGAAAAGAAGCCAGCAGAGAAAGGAGAGAAGTCATGAATGTATTAATCATATTTTTGATTGTTTTCCTGGTTACATCCTTAGTGCTTAGAGTGCCTGTTGCCTTTTCCATTGGAATTGGCGGAGCGGTTGTATTTGTTATGTTTAACTATCAAATGACGGCGCTGGCACAATCAGCATTTTATGGGCTGGATAATTTCTCTTTGCTGGCAATTCCATTTTTTCTGTTCGCAGGTGCGATTATGGAATACTCGGGTATATCAAAAGGAATTTTTGGCTTCGTAGATTCCTTTATAGGAAGGGTTCGCGCCAGCACGGGTACCGTAGGAATTTTAGCTTGTGCCTTATTTGGTGCATTGACAGGTTCCACACAGGCTACCATCGCATCTATCGGAAAGATTGTATTTCCTGAGATGGATAAACGGGGCTATGAGCCGGCATACCAGGCAGCGCTAATGGCTTCGGCTGGTTTCCTGGGACAACTCATTCCACCCAGTATGACTGGCATCGTCTATGCCACATCCTCTGGACTGAGTATAGCAGATGTCTGGATGTCCACATTAATTCCTGGAATACTTCTTGCTATCCTGTACTGCATAGTAAATTATTTCCATCGGATTAAAGTAGAGCCAAAGATTACAGAGCCGTTCAGTGCCAGTGAATATGTGCGTGGGATTGGGCGGGGAACCAAAAACGCTGTTTGGGCATTGATGATGCCAATTATTATTTTTGGTGGAATTTATGGAGGCGTATTTACGGCTACTGAGGCAGGAGCAATTTCTGCACTCTATGGATTGGGATACTATTTTATAAAGAAATGGCGCAAGCCAGGTAGCGTAGGCGGCTCATTAAAAGATATGATGCTTTTCACTATCAGCTTAAGCGGAGTTATTTTGCTGATTATGGCATTGGCAAACGTGGCCTGTAAAGCAATAGCGTTTTCTGGCGTGTCCACTCAACTGGTGGATTTGATAACCACCCATATCCATTCCAAATACATATTCTTACTGATTGTGAACTTGCTATTTTTAGTCTGTGGTATGTTTTTGGATTGCAATGCTGCCATTTTGTTATTTGTTCCGTTACTGACTCCAGTTGCAGAAGCTTATGGAATTGATTTGGTTCAAATGGCTGGCATTATCCTTGTGAACCTGGGAGTGGGCTCTATTACACCGCCGTTCTGTGTCAATATCTTTGTGACAAGTAAGATGAAAAAAGCGCAATTTGTAGAAGTAGTACATTATATTTGGCCGTTTCTTGCTTGCTGTATTGTGGTGCTGTTATTAGAAACCTTTATACCTGCTTTAACTGTTGCACTTCCTGCAATGTTGAAATAAAAAAATAAAAATTTTTTTTATATTTTAAGGAGGAATTATAATGAAGAAACTAGTTGTTTGGCTTTTAGCTCTAACCATGACAGCATCCTTGGTTGCTTGCAGCGGTTCTAACTCTACTCCTGCAACTACAGAAGCGCCTGCCAGTAACGAAGTAGAAGAACCTGAGGCTTCGCAGGAGGCAGAACCAGCGGAGACGCCAGAAGATGCTGCGCCTGCCGACAGTGCGCCGGCTGGTGAATTTGGAAACACTACAAGTGGCGTGCCGACTACACCCACAGCAGCCCCAGAAAAGTTAAAGGTAGCATTTATTATGGGTAATGCATCCATGTCAGGCTCCAGCGTTCCCTGTGCAGCAGTGGAGAAAATCTGCGGTGATTTTGGATGGGAAATTCAGACCTGGGATGGCGAGGGTGATCCTGGCAAAGAGAATGAAGCGATTATGAGTGCGATTTCCTGGGGAGCAGAAGTGATTCTGACTGCCAGCGTGCAGGCCAGCAATGTACAGTCCGGCCTTCAAGCGGCTACAGAGGCAGGGATTGCCTGCGGTTCTCTTTCCTGCGGTACAGATACACCTAACAATGTGATTGAGGCAGAATACAATTATTCCTTTGATATCGGACCTGACTACTATGGACTGGGACAGTCTATCGGTGAGTGGATTGCAGCGAACACCACAGGCTCCGGCAAGGTTGGTTGCTGGGATTTCGAGGGTGAGTATTCCATCGCTCTGTGTCGTGACGGTCTCTATGACAAATTAAAAGAACTGAATATTGAGTATGAAGATAACGGCTGCTTTACCTTTGATCAGTTGGGTGATACTTTGAACCGTACCGTTTCTACCTATTTGACAAACAATCCAGATACAGAATTCCTGTTCTTCCCATTTGATCCGGCTTCTGTTCCTGTATCTGAATATCTGGATCTGAATGGTTATACAGACATTAAGGTTATCGGTGTTCTGGGCAACAGTGAAATGTGTGCACTGATCAGCCAGGGCAGTGTGGCTTCTGCGACAGCTGCTTATGATAACACTTATATGGGCTATGCTGCAATTGACCAGATTCTTCGTGTACTGAATGGTGAGAGCCTGATTGATCCTCACGGTGAGAATGTTCCTTATGTGGTAATTGATTCTTCGAATCTGCCAAATAATGAAGAGACTGGCTGGGTAGCATCCTTCGACTATGCAGGTGAATATTACAGCCTGTGGGGAAAATAAAAATCTCTGTTAAAGGGAGGTAACTATGTCAGCTATTGCAAATGCTAAAAAAATATTTAACAAATATGCACTGCTGATCGTGTTTGTTGCAGTGATCGCAGTGTTTGGCCTTATATCGCCTCCATTTTTGTCCATTTCGAATATTAGCAATATGCTATTGGGGGGCATGGCCAGCGCTTATCTGGCCTTTGGAGGTATTTTTATACTGGTCGTAAATGAATTTGACCTGTCCCTGGGATACAATCTATGCCTTTCTATGTGTACGGCTGCATTTTTAGACACTATGGGTGCGCCTGGAATCGTCACTGTATTGCTGCCCCTGATTTTGGGCACTTGCTATGGACTTATTAATGGGCTGATTGTAGTAAAGTTAAAAATCAGCTCCATGATCGTTACGCTGGCAGTTGGGCTGACTCTTTCTGGGATTGCCCAGGCAATCACCAATGGCGGTAATCTATATCTCACATCGCCTGAATGGCTTTTGTACCTTACAAGAAAGAGCTTTTGCCAGATCGCTATCTGTGCGATTATCTGGTTTCTGGCTGGAATTGTGCTACATTTCTTTTTGACTCAGATGTCTCTTGGACGGCAAATGTTTGCTGTGGGCAATTCAGAAAAAACGGCGTTTTTAGCAGGGATTCATACAGCGCGTATCCGCATGATTGCTTTTGCAATGGCTGGCTTTTTTGCATCCCTGGGCGGACTGATTATGGTGGGACAATTAGGTTCTGCCAGTTCCTCCTATGGCGTGTCTCTCCTGTTACCTGCCTATGCAGTTGTATTTTTAAGCAAGGCTTCCTTTAAACCTGGATATATCAATGTTCCTGGAGTGATTGTATCCGTATTGCTGATTCTGTTTGGCACAAATGGTATGCAGCTTATTGGCGCTCCTACATGGAGTGAATACTTGTTTGAGGGGATTATCCTGATGTTCTCCATGTGGCTTTCTACACACACAAGTATGACGGCCAATCAGATTGCGAAAAAGAAAGGGAAGGAGTGAGCGCATGTCAGTATCAGTAAATCATGTTTCCGTTTCATTCCCGGGAGTAAAAGCTTTAAATGACGTCAGCTTACATTTTGAAGACGGACATATTCACGGAGTGTTAGGCGCCAATGGAAGTGGAAAGTCCACATTAGTAAAAGTGCTCACGGGCATTTATCACGCAGATAAAGACAGCGATGCCTCTATGGAGATTGCAGGACAGAAGGTGAAGGACATTTCTACACCCAATGAGGCCCACGATCTGGGGATACGTGTAGTACATCAGGAAAGTCCTCTGATTTACTCCTTTTCTGTGGCAGAATGTATCGCTCTGTTTAAGGGTTATCCAGTTAACGGAATGAAAATCAACTGGAAGAAAGTATATAGTTATTGTCAAAATTTATTGGAGCTTTATCATATTAAAGTGGACCCGGATACTCTGACAGATGATTTGTCAGCTGCAGATCGCAATATGATTGCCATGGCTATGGCTATGGGAGATGAGACAGAGCGGGAGTCCACAAAGATGCTGATTCTGGACGAGGCCGATGCTTCTATCCCTGAGGCAGAGACAGATACATTCCTGGCCCATGTGCGTATGATTGCAGAAATGGGAATTCCTGTTTTGATGGTGACGCATCGCATGAAAGAGGTTATGTCTCACTGTGATGATATTTCGATTCTAAATGGAGGAGAGCTTGTTTATCACGGACAGAAATCAGAAGTAGATGAGACATTTATTGTATCTAAGATGATTCGGCAGCAGAACGACAATGTAGAAAAAGAGGGGGCGACTACCTCTCGTCATCATTTGACAGAGCTGTGGGAGCTTTTGGGAAGAAAGACCCATGAGAAGAATGGAAAGCCTGCGTTGGCTATGGAAGATCTGGTGGCGAAGAATCTAAATGGAATCAGTTTTTCTGTCCAGCCGGGGGAAATATTGGGGATAATTGGAAATCCAGACAGCGGCGTCCGGGAGTTACCTCAGATTCTGGGGGGAGATATGCAGATAGAATCAGGACGATTCTTGGTAGATGGTGAAGAGCTGACAGGGAAACTAAGCCCCAGGATCTGTTATAAAAAGGGTGTAAATGTCCTTCCCTGTGACCGCCCGGTCCGTGGCGGCATTATGAGCTGTACCTTGCGGGAAAATGTGTTTATGCCGAATTTTATCCAGTTTTGGAACAAACCGAAGCTTTCCAGGAAGACAATGGATTTGTGCGTTGATATTTTTGATGTTCAGCCGCGAAATTCCAATGAAACATTGTTTGGCAAATTTTCCGGGGGCAATCAGCAAAAGGCAATTATGGCAAAATGGTTGTCCACCTGTCCCAAAGTATTTGTCCTGGACGACCCGACTTACGGTGTAGATCCGGCCTCACGTCTGCGCATCTTTGATGCCATGAGAGAGGCAGCCGAGCAGAATGTGGCTATGATTGTGTTCTCCACAGAGCCGGAACAGCTGGCAGGATTGTGTTCCCGGGTGATTGCTCTTCACGCAGGAAAAATTGTCAGTGAACTTCGGGAAGAGGATGGCATGCTGGATCGTACTTCAATTGCAAGGTGGTGCTATACATGATGAAAAATTTAAAACAAAGCTGGCTGGCCAGGTACGGTCTTTTATGGCTGCTGATTCTTCTGGCCATTGTTGGAGCTGTCTGGAAGCCTGTGTTTTTGGCCCCGCAGAATTTGACTTCTATGATTGTTGGCCGGGTGACAGTTGGCTTTCTGGCCGTGGCCATGACCATATGTATGGCAGCCGGTGAGATGGATATTTCTCTTGGTTATATGCTGGGAACCTGCGTGATGCTTGGTGCATGGGTTGGATCTTTGGGAGCGTCTCCCGGGGTGATTCTGTTAGTGGCCCTTGTGGCAGGAATTGTGCTGGGAGCTATGAATGGCCTGCTGGTAGTGGTGGTGAAGATTCCATCTACCATTGTGACCCTGGGGTCTGGTATGATCATGTACGCAATCAGCATGTGGACCAACAATTCAAAAAGTATCACAGGTATTTTGCCTGCAGAGGTGACAGCTCTGTTTAAAACGAAAATTCTGGGACTACAGCCCTGTGTCTGGGGAATGTTCCTTTTGTTTCTGATTGCCTTTTGGATGATGGAGACTACACCTCTGGGAGATCAGATTTATGCTGTAGGATTTTCTCCCCGGGTGGCGCATTTGGCAGGAATCTCATCTGACATGATTAAAATGTTGTCATTTGTCATGTGCGGCGGGATTGTGGGTATAGCCGCTCTATTCAATCTGGGACAGTCCGGCAATGCATACGTGAACACAGGTCCAAGCTATCTGATGCCTTGTCTGGCCGTTGCCTTTTTGTCTATCACCACACACAAGGTTGGACGCTATAATGTGGTGGGAAGCCTGATTGCCCTGATTACCCTTGGAGTCGTGTACAATTTGGCTGGCTTGCAGGGAGTTCCCTTCTGGTTTGAGAATGTGGCAAATGGCGTTGTACTTTTAGGAGTTGTACTGTTTAACGGTGCAGAGTCACGTTCGGCTCATACAGGATGAGAGATGTTGCTTAAGCTGCCTTTCGGCAGCGGAATGGAGTTTTATCATGGAAAAAATGGATTTAGACCTGATTTTTCAGGTAAGCGTCTGTGTGGATGATATGGATGCAACTTTACATAACTGGCGGAAGTATTTTAATCTTAATGAGGACAGTATCATTCGCAAAAGTACAAAAGAAATATATGATCGCGGGGAATATCACTGCGGCAACTACATGGGAAAGCCCTGTGAATACTTCCACAAATATTACCGTTTTGATTTGGGAGGACTGGATTTTGAGATGATCGAGCCTATTACAAGGGCGCCAGGAAATCCCTATACGGACTTTCTGGAAAAAGGCGGAAACGGTATCCACCATTTAGCTGTAAAGCTCCGGGATCGAGATAAGCTGGTAAAGAATATGGAAGAGCTTAAGATTCCGGTTATGACTTATGCTTACCAGGGGCCAAAGACAGAGGACATGAGCGCTCGCTCTGACTGCTATTTTTACGATTTAAGAGACATGCTTGGGGTGGTGTTTGAGGCGGGCGGCGCCGTAGTAGGCCCTCTAGCCACCGATCCCCGTGCCGGCGATCAGGCGGCATTGGCAAGGCTGAACTCTTATGCAGCCCGGCCGGAGCTTCCCAAGGTGGAACTGGATGACAGGGTTGAGAAAATGGATCTGGATCTGATATATCAGGTGAGCGTTTGTGTAAGCAATATGGATGCTGTCCTTCATAACTGGAAGAAGTATTTCAATATTGATGAGAGAACCATTACTTGTGGAAATTCAAAGGAATACGGATGGGATCAGAAGTATTGCCGTTTTGACTTGGGCGGTATTGATTTTGAAATCATTGAGCCGTTGGATAAAGGGCCTGGCAATCCTTATTCTGATTTCCTGATTGAAAATGGGGGAAATGGCGTTCATCACATTGGCGTTAAATTTCGGGACAGAGAAAAATTTGTCCAAAATATGGAGAAGCTTGAAATCCTGCCCTTGCCCCGTACTTACCAGGGAGCGGCTCTGCCAGACAGCGTCCCCCAAGACAGCTACTTCTATGATTTACGGGATATGCTTGGAGTCATTTTAAAAGCAGAAAAGATGTAAAACAGCGAAGGCCCGTGTACTGGAGGGGCCGAAGCGGAACTTATCTAAAACAGCGAAGGCCCAGACAGTGCACAGAACAATTTACGGGCACAAGCCATTGTGGCCGGAAATTCGTTCTAGATCCCCGTGTACTGGAGGGCCGAAGCGGAACTTATAATGGAGGATAGAGATGAAGACAATTCAGACAGTGACTGGAACGATTACTACAGAAGAATTAGGTTCAACCTTAATGCATGAGCACCTTGTGTGCTCCAGTATGGGAATTGCCACCCATTACCCTCAGATGTACCGGTCGAACTATAAGGAGGTTATTGTAGGGGATTTGACAGCTATGAAAGAAAATGGCTTTAGCAGTTTAGTAGAGGCAACTCCCGTGTGCCTGGGCCGGGATGTGAAAACATTAAAAGAGGTCAGTGAAGAGACAGGCATGAATATCATTGCCACGACAGGATGGTGGGGCTGTGAGCCGCCTTATCTGGGACCTAGCTCAGAGGAACAATGGGCTCGCTGCTTTATTGACGACCTGACGGTAGGATGCGACGGCACAGATATCAAAGCTGGTATTTTGAAGGCAGCCATGGACAAGGACGGCCCTACCGAGTGGAAAAAGAAGATTCACCGTGCAGTGGGTATGGCTGCTGTAGAGACGGGAAAAAATATCTTCCTGCATACTTATTGCCCTACAGAGACGCCTCGCCATCAGTTGCAGCTCTTAAAAGAAGTGGGCGTGGATATGAACAAGGTTGCAGTGGATCACATCCCAGAGACTACAGACCTGGATTTTGTAAAGTGGATTTATGACCAGGGTGCTTGGCTGGGGCTTGATCGCCTGCCATGCATTTCATTCCCGGGAGAGTACTCTGTAGGCATCCAAACACGTATAAAGTTTATCAAACAAATGCTGGATGCAGACATGGGAGACCGGATACTGTTCTCTCATGATTATACCTCTGCCACAACACTCTTTGACAACCAACCAGAGGAGATGCGGGAATATGTAGCGGCTCAGATACCAGATCGCTTCCTGTTTCTTAAAAAGCATGTATTCCCAGCTTTGGCTGACATGGGTGTAGACCCAGATTACCTGTGGAATTTGACAATTGAGAATCCAAAGAAATTTTTTGAGGGATAAATAGAGTATGAGTTCAGTAAAAATAGGAGTATGTGAGTTCTGTATGCCCTGTGAGGGAACCCTGGCTATCCGCATGGCCCATGAGGCGGGTTTTGAAGGCATGCAGCTTGGAGACCTGGGAGGGGCGGCAAAGCGCTTTCCCTTCTCAGATCCTTTTATCCAGGAGCAATATTTAAAGGAAGCAGAGGAGAACCAGATAGAGCTTCAGGCTATGCATCTGCAAGCTTTGTTTAACAGCCGTTTTATGCTGGAGACACCGGGATCAGAAAAGGCGAAGATTGCCAGAGAATCCCTAAAAACTGCGGCTATGGCCTGCCGTCAGATGAAAATTCCAGTAATTATGGTGACGGGCACAATGATTAGCAGCCAGGAACAGTTTGACAATCTGGTTGCTTCCCTGAAATACGGCCTTAATGTCAGCCAGGAGAATGGAATTCAACTAGTCATGGAAACTGATTTGAATCCAGAACAATTCCATCGCCTGCGAGAACAGGTAGGCGATGGTCTGAAGCTTTGCTTTGATATGATGAACCCGAAGGTGTATGGCATGGGTGAACCCAGTGAATTGATCGAGAAATATGGATTTGACCTGATTGATCATTTCCACTCGAAAGACTGTGTAGCGAATGAAAATGGGTATTTTACCCGGTATACGACGCCATTTCGTCTGATTGGCCATGGCAAGAGCGGCTTTTGGGACTGCGCAGATGTATTAAAGCGGCTGGATTATAAGGGATGGGTGATTTCAGAGAGTTTTTATTTTAGCACAGATTTTGGAGGACGTGATTATATATCACTGGCGAAGGAAGATGTAGAGACGCTCAGGAAGGCGTTTTCCTGATTCCAGCGAGGTTTTTGACTGAGACATGGCTGTATTGTGCCTGATTGGGTACGATACAGCCATTTTGATTGACGCGCTAATGGAAAATATTGTATACTATACTTATCTGTTTTAGAAGGTACTAGAAAGAGAAGATAAGAGATGGATACGAAAGTTAAAAAGATTTCTCCAAAAGCCTTTACCCATGTATTCGGAGAAGCGGATAAATGTAATCGCAGATTTTGTTTTATTCTGGGCTCAGGGGCGTCTCGCCAGGCGGGAATTTCAACAGGCATTGAGATGGCTGAAATATGGGCCCGACAGTTAAAGGAAAAGTATGAAGAAAAAGAGCTGGAAGCTCTTATGAAGGAGCATGGAATTGATAGTATTGAGGTGAACAGCAAAAATTATTTTGGCATTTACGATTTGCGCTTTTATCCTGACTATCAGGAGGGGTATGCTTATTTTGAGCGGGAACTGGAAAAGGGAACGCCAAGCCTGGGGCATCATGTGCTGGCTAAGATCTTAGCGGGAAAAGTTCACAACCTGGTCATTACTACGAATTTTGACAGTTTGATTGAGGATGCCCTTTTTATTTATACGAATAAACACCCTTTAATTGTGGGGCATGAATCTCTGGCGCAGTTTATCAATTTGAATATTGACAGGCCGATTGTTGCGAAAATTCACAGAAGCCTGTATTACCATCCTTTTAACCGGCAGAAGGAGATTCATGATTTGGCTAAAGAGTGGCAGAATACATTGAAAGAAGTATTTATGGTCTATACCCCGGTGGTAATCGGATATGCAGGCGGCGACCAGAGCCTTATGAAATTTTTGTGTGATAAAGATGTAAAAATGAATGGGCTGTACTGGTGCTATTGGAATAAGGAAGAGCCTTCGAAAGAGATTGTAGATCTGGTTCAGAGTAAAGACGGCTGCCTGGTGCCAATTGAGAGTTTTGACCAGATTATGTTTATGATCTCCAGAAAATTAGAGATTGAGAACCCTGAAAAAGAAATGAGAGCCGTCACAGAGAAAAGGATTGAAGCATACAACTTGCAGTATGATGAATTTGAGGCGAGTATGCGTGAAAAGTCTCAGGAGAGTGATTCGACCGACAATATCATTAAAGAGACGGTCAGTCAAATGGATTCTCTGAATCAGGAGCTTTTAAAGGAAGCGGAGAAAGAGGAGACAGCGGAGGCCTATTTCCAAAAAGGGCGTATTTATTATCGTACAAAAAATTATGAGGATGGAATAACAGCGTATACAAAAACAATAGAATTGAATTCAGAATATGTTGCGGCTTATAACAATCGGGGGCTTATCTATTATGATTTGGGGGACTATGAGAAAGCATTAAAGGATTATAAAAAAGCCTTGGAACTGAAGCCTGATTATGCAATTGCATATTTTAACCGGGGGCTTGTTTACAGCGTTAGTGAAGAAAATGAAAAAGCCTTGCAGGATTTTACAGAAGCCATAAGGCTGGATTCTGCTTATGTAAAGGCGTATAGATTGAGAGCGAAGACATATCGCAAATTGAATCGAATAGAAGAAGCGGAGGAAGATGAGAGGAAATTGAAAGAATTAAATGAGAAATAGATAAGATGTCCATGTTGACGAAAGAATGAATCCCCCAACCGTGCGGTATCACAGTTGAGGGATTCTTCGTTTTCTTTTATAGTGGCAAAGCTGCATAATTCTACATTTTCCTACCGACACAAGGCCTCTATCTCCTCGGCCGACATCTTGGCCCGCGGTCCCACGACCCGGGAGCCAATCTCGAATACGATTCCAAGCTGCTCGCGCATATCAAAGTAGGCGCAGTGACGGCCGAAGCTCCAACATTCCATCAGAGGCACAATGCCCAGATCCTGCTGCAGGAAATCAATACCCTCCTGGCGGTTAGCAAGGCGGATATTTAAGTGATGGATTCCCGGGCCGTGCTCGTTGAGGAAATCTACCATAGGATTTCCTGGCTTGTCATCAATGGGAGCAAACATTTCGATATCCATTCCACCAAAGAAAAAATTTACCTGCTGATATCCGTATTTCTCTTCTACTCCCTTGTAGATCTGAGGGGACAGGGAGCCGTCTTCAATGGCAGGAAGAGAATCGTGGCGTGAGATGGAATCATCTTCAATGTCCACAAGCTTGCGGAAATTGGCAAGAGATGCATCCAGATCGCGTACGACGACGGCTACCTGGCAAACGAGATCCAGTTTTAATTTTACATTTGACATCATATATTCTCTTCTCCTTTCATTAAAACGTCCTGCCCTCCGAATCACGGGGGCCCAGGGGACCTACTACCTGATTGGAAAACTCCAGCAGTAACCCCATCTCATTTTCGAAATTATATAGCGTGCGTTCTGTATCTCCACAGATTTCTACGGCAGCAGGCTCATAGCCAAGCGCCTGGTATTTTTCCATTGCCTCCTCCCGATTGTGGAGACTGACACTGATGTGGTGATAGCCAGGACCGTGGGATTTTAGATAGTCAGAATAGGGATCTCCGCCTTCTTTGCTTTCTGGTTCCACCAGCATGAGATCCACACCTCCCAGATCAAAACGGACAGAACGCGCCCGATATGCAATCTCTTTTCCATGGTAGATACATTTCAAATCTTTCCAGGAGGAAAATTTCATAGAATCCTGATTAAAATCTACGTACTTTATCCAGTTTTTAACTGTCTCATCCAAGTTGTTCACAACACATACTACTTGAAAGATTTGTTTGGTTTTTGCAATTTTTTCTTCCATAAATAAATCTCCTTAATGTGTGGTTGTGCACCGCTGTGCATATATAGGTTTAGGGAGCGTCAGATGGATTTTCTGATTGCCAGCGTCACTGCAAAGAAGAGGCTTAAACCGGCAGCGGCTGTAAGGAAAAGGGCAACAGCCAAATAGCCCCAGTTTTGATAGACAATTCCGGCAGCGTAAGGTCCGGCAAAGGCAGAACCCAGAACGGCCAGATTGCCGAAACCTAAGTTGACTCCATAATTCTTCTCGCCAAACAGCTCTTTTACAATACTTGCACTGCATACAGGCCCGCCTCCAAAGGTAAAACCCAGTAATAAAAAGGCTACAAATAAAAGAATATAGTTGGCTGAGATACAGGAGAAAAACAGTAAGAGCCCTGCGCAGATACCGACGATGCTTACTATAATGGTGCACTTTTTACGCCCGATTTTGTCAAAGAGCATACCGTAAGTCACCCGCCCTAAGCCGTTGAACAAAGAGTAGCAGCTGACGAATATGGAAGAAGCTCCGGCGGCAACGCCAATGGACTGAGCAATTGGAGCTGCGTGTCCAGACATAGTGAGACCAATGATAGCAATCGAAAGATTCCATACCACAAAGCACCAGAAAGATTTTGTGCGAATCATATCCTGGGGCAGATAATCTCTGGTGGTTATCACAGAATCCTGGCTCGTAAAGGGCTGATTCAAGTTCGCGCCCTGAGGCAATAGAGCAGCCTCTTCCGCAGTGGGGATACGTGTCTGGAAAGACCCGAATAACATAATAATCAGAGCCATAAAAGCCAGAACAAGAAAAGCGCCCCGCCAGCCAAAGCCAGAAATCAGGTAAGAGATGAGTGGGCTTAAGAGAACGCTTCCCATGCCATAGCACATGAGCATAACTCCTGTCATAAGACTGGCCTTATCCCGAAACCAGGTCACAATTGTGGCAAGAGCCTGATTGTAGATGGCGCCGATAGAGCCACCGCAGAGGATGCCGTAGCAGATATAAATTTGCCATAGACTCTGTGTACGGGAGGCGCCGACAAAACCGGCAAAGGCAAGGACGGCAAAAATTTGTGTCACCCGTTTGCTCCCTATTTTCCTTGCCAGAATAGCAGACAGCAGGGCAAAAAGTGTGTTGGCGATAGAACAGAAGGTAAAAGTCATACTGGTCTGGGAGCGAGTCCACCCGAGATCTGTTTCCAGAGGCGTCACAAAGAGAGACCAGGAGTAGACCAGACCGGAAAAAAGAAGCATAAGAATGTCTCCTGCAGCTACAAGTCGCCTTCGCTGGAGGATATTCATAAGCGCTCCATTCTGCCAGTTTTGGCAAAGGAAGCCCTCATTGTGGCCAGATCTTTTGCCGCCAGCTCATCAAAGCTGCCCTGCTGATTCAGCGGGAACATATCGTAATAGTTTTCGGTAATAAACCACCCATTCTGATAGCCGACAGAATGGACAGCTTCGACGACAGACTGGAAATTGCCTGCTCCCTGACCCAGGAGACTACAGCCAACCATATGCTCAGGGCCGTCTTTTAAATGAAAATGATCGATAAAGTCTTTTCCAAGATTTATAATGTCATCTTCTGGTTTACCTTCCATATGAAAACGCACGGGATTAAAGGTATCATAACAGATGTGCAATGCATTTCCTACAATGGAGCGCATTTCCAACAATTCCGACGCAGACAGAGCGCTTTCAAAGACAATCTTTACTTCTTTTTCTCCGGCAATTTCACATGCTATCTTTAAGTGCGATGCAAAGGTTTCAAAATCCAATCTGTTTTTAATGGAACATAGAAAACCAGATGTTACCATGATGGCTGGAATATTCAGATCACAGCAAGCTTGTACAGCAGCCTTGATGCTTTGTACAGCTATCTGCCCAGCTACGCTGTCTACAGGGTGAACCATACTGGCCAGACGACAGAGGCTCCACAAATGCAATGCCTGAAAGACAATACCAGTTTCTTCACGGGCCTGACGGTAGGCGTCCTGGAGCTCTGGCTTTAGCAGTGGGAAACCAGTTTCCCAGCCGCCCAGTTCTGTCAGCTGGATTCCCTCGAAACCAATGCGGGCGGCGTGATGAATGGCCTCGACGCCCCGTTCGGGCAAAGACCATTCACAGATACCAAATTTATTTGTCATATCTATGTATCTCCTTATTTCCTAAAACTGGCAGCCTTTTTTCATTGGGCTGCCAGTTTTGTATCAAATGGAACTTATTATTGGTAAAATCCTTCTCCAGCTTTTTTCAGTGTTTGGAACTGTTCCATATCATGGCCAAAGAGAATGGTAGCATGACGTTCCTTTGCTAAAGTGCGGATGTATTCTACTGTAGCAAAATAGCCATCTGAGTCGTAAGCGATGCCAGCCATTTTTGCAGGCGGTCCGAAATGATCGCTTGTATAGATAGTGTCTGCGGCTAAAAGGAAAACTCCATCCTGTTTTAGTTCCACGAAAAGGCCCAACATTCCATAAGAGTGGCCAGAGCCGAAATTCAAAATAGTGAGACCTTTGCACAATTCGAATTCCCGGGTATCAGAAGGAAGAAAACACCATTTTAGTTCAGCACGCAACCAGCTATTGATGTCTGTCTCCATGTGAAAGCCAGAAAAATCCTTGTCTGCGTAGGCGTGCATAGTTTTATTGAACTCTTCCTGACTGACATAGACCTTTGCATTTTTAAACAACCCCAGAGATCCGGCATGATCCAGGTGAAGATGGGACATCACTACGATGCTGATATCCTCCGGTTTCAAACCAAGGATTGCAAGCTGCTGCTCCATAGAACCCTGTTCTCCGGCTATGTAAGGATTTGCCCGCATATGTTCAGGCCAGTTCTTTGTCATTCCCTGGGGATCACAGCCATTGTCAAAGAGTACCCACCCCTTTTCTGTATCAAATAAAAAAGAATGAACGGGGATGGCAGGCGCCTCGCCTTCGCCGGAATCTGTAGTAACTTGATTGTTTGCTGACATGACTATTTTTCCGTTGTCAAGAACATACATTTTCATGATAGATCAGTCTCCTTATTAGGATCCCCATTTGGATGTATGACAACCTTTAAAGTGGACTTATCTGTCTTATTTGTGTCCAGTGCCAGGAAGTAATCATCCAGATCAAAGGTATGAGTGACCAGAGTGCTGACATTACATTTTCCATTTGCCATATATTCGATGGCCCGGGGGAAATTATTTACCTGGCAGCTTACTCCCACATAGCTCTGATTGTTGAAATGAAGATCGTTGAGGAATTTTGCCGGGTTCTCAATCTGGATGCTGGAATGATAGCTTCCGTACTGTACGAAACGACCTCCCTTGCGGAGGAATTTTAACAGGCTCTGAACCATAGGCCATGCGCCGGAAGTATCAATAATACAGTCCACTCCATGGGGGAACATTTCCCGGAGCTTTGCTTCGTGTACGCTTGCATCATTGCGCTCAGCCAAAATAGTTGGAACGCCGTAGCTTTCCAGAGTCTTCAGCCGGGATTCTACCAGACCGATTGCCACAGAGTGCTGCGCGCTGGAGAAATGGCACAACTGAGCCAGAATCAAACCGTGGGGACCCATACCGCTGACGATCACTTCTTCTCCTGGTTTGATATTTGCCCGGTCGAGAGCTTCCACTGCACAGGCCACAGGCTCGGCCACACTTGCCTCATCAAATGATAAATTGTCAGGCAGCTTCACCACATTTTTGGCTACAATTTTCAGATACTGGGCAAAGCCCCCATTGATATTGTGACCATGAGAACCAAAATGCTCACAGAGTAAGGGCTTGCCATTTCTGCAGTACCAACATTTCCCACATGGAATCGCATTGTCAGCCGTTACACGGTCGCCAATTTTGTATTCTGTCACATTTTTGCCAACTTCCACGATATAACCGGCGAATTCATGGCCAGTGATGACCGGATATTTTGCCAGTGTTCCGCCGCCCCCTTCTGTATCATGGTTGATCTCAGCCCATTTACAGATCCCACATGCCATTACCTTGATAACGACTTCATCATCGCCACATACAGGATAAGGTACCATGCGGATACTTGCGTTTTTGCGGCCAGCAGCTTCGTGTACAAGAGCTTTCATCATTTTCATTACTTACACCCCACTTTCCATAAATATAAAAATCATAAATTTTGAAAATAATGAATTTATATGATTATATAATATCATTTATAATCATTATGTGTCAATGATGGATTTATAGAAGTTGTGTGACATAAAGGTGATATGCGGTGGCGAAAGTTGTACAAAAGATCGAAATGTTCACAGTCATTGACAAGGTCAGGACATCTATTGTATAATTATTTACAATGTTTGCAATTGGAAATTATGGGAAAAATGATGGATTTAGGGGAAGGTATATGAATATTGTTGAGCGCAGAGATAAAATTATAGAGTATATCAAGCCGTTTAATGCTGTTTCAACGAAGGAGCTGCTGGATCATTTTCAAGATTCTCCAGCAACTATCCGGCGGGATTTAGTCTTTTTGGAAGAACAGGGAATCATAGCCCGCAGCAGAGGGTATGTCAAGTATATCTTGCCTGCCCAGGTGGGTGAGATTTCTTTTACAGCCAGTGACTATGCGATTGCAAAGGTGGCAGCATCGCTGATTCCACAAAATGTTATCGTGTGTCTGGATTCTGGTATAGAAGCGATTGCCCTGGCCAACCAGCTTCAGGAGCGGACAGATTTGACGATTATTACAAATTCTATTTTGATAATGAAGACGATGGCCACTACGAATGTAGAGACTTATGGAATTGGCGGAAAAGTAGCCCCCAGACAAGACTGCTTGCTGGGACCGGATGCAGAAAAATATATTGGCAACATGCATGTTCAATATTTGTTTTTGACAACAACGGGTATTCGGGGCATGAGCGGACTTTCTTGTGTGACGCCGGAACAGGCGAGCTTGAAAAGCGCATTTATCCGCGCCTCAGAGAAGCGCGTGCTCTTGGCGGAGGCGGTTAAGTTTGAAAAGGATGCAGTCCGGCAGTTCGCTTCTTTTGAGGAGATAGACACAATTGTAGTGGATCGGCCCCTGAAATCCCAGGAATTAGTAAGGCATTTGGAGAGGATCGGAACCCGGTTGATCGTCGCAGAGCCTTGATGAAATAAGATAGTTTAGATGCTTTTTACTTGAAGGTAAAAGGCATCTTTTTTTATACCCTAAACGCATATAGATAAAAGAATATAAACGATTATAAATGATTATAAATAAATATTTTAAGGGAAAAATAACTAAAAAAATGAAAGTTATTTTATGAAAAATGTCATATTGACCGATTTTAAACTAGATAATATAATGAAAGTATAAGAAATGGGGAGGTTGAAAATGACGTTTATTGATTATATGTGATAAATACGACGGTGTTTTTACATATACGGCAAATGACAGGTCAATTTCTCAAAACCATAAAAGTGGAGGATGAAAAACATGAAAAAACTTGTAGCTTTAGCATTAGTGCTGACTATGGCGGTTTCTCTGGCAGCATGTGGCGGATCTTCGAAAGGAACGGAAAGTGCAACTACAGAGAATAACAGTGCAGAGGGAGAAGGCCAGGAAGAACAATCTGCCCCCTCGAAAGACGCAGAGTACAATTTGAAATTTTCTCTGGCAGTTTCTGATACCAACTTCCAGGCAGAGGCATGGAGAACCTGGGCGGATGCTGTAACAGAAGCCACAGACGGACGCGTTGCTTTTACCTTCTATTATGATGACACTCTGATTGACGCAAATGCAGAATACCAGCAGTTGGTTGCTGGAATTGCGGATATTGCCGATGTTCATCGTTACGCCAGTGACGGATTTGTAATTTCTGAGAACTGGAAGAGCCTGACATCAGGCGTGCCTGAGGATGCAGTGGTAGACTTTTCCTATCGTTTATATGAGGAGTTCCCAGAAATTGCAGACGAGTACAAGGATGTAAAGGTTTTGGCCCAGGGATTCAACGGTGGAACCATGTATCAACTGCTTTCTGTTAATAAGGAAATTCACAGCCCGGCTGATATGGCTGGTCTTACCATCTGGTGTGAGGCTGACTGGAATGGATTTGTGGAGGCATGCGGCGCTACCCCGGTCAATACTCCTTTTTCAGAGGTTTACTCGAGTCTTCAGAAAAATATGTACGACGGCATGATGATCCCCACAGAGACATTGAAGTCCTGTAACTTTGCTGAGGTTGTTAAATACTGTGTTAAGCTGAACCTCTGCTATACTTCAGCTCCAGGCCATTTAATGAATCTGGATACATGGAACAGTCTGCCAGCTGATATTCAGGAAGCCATTGATTCCTGCTCTGGCGTCGTAGAGGAGGCGAATGTAAAAGGATTTGCCGCAGTAGAAGAAGAGGCCATGGGATGGGCGGAAGAAAACTATGGTACTGTTGAGATTGTTTTGACTGATGAAGAGCATGATGCCTTTACTGCGCTGGTACAGCAGGCGAATTTGAATAAGGCAGCAGAGCTTGATGCACAGGGACTTCCGGGAAGCAAGATTGTAGAATCTTTGGCTAGCTGGACGACTGAATGGTAAAAATAAATCCGCAGACTCAAAGCTGAATGGAAAACTATAAGAGTTTAAATCTGGGGGATACGGCTTAGCCGCCCCCAGTTTTATTCCTGCGGGTGTCGCCTGCAGACATGCATTTGGTGAGAGCCGGACTGACAAAGACGAGGTTTCAGGAGGTTTTATGTACAATTTAAAATATGATAAATGGAAGATTAATTTTGGTGAAAAAATAGGAAATGGTTCTGCGCTGTTCGGTGGGATTTTTCTGACAATCGCAACTTTTTTCATGTTTTTAAATATGATTACCCGTACAGTTGCAAGTTATAATTTCCGCTGGATTTATGATTTGTGCGGCTTGTGTGCGGCTGTGGTTGCATCTTTCAGTATTCCCTATGCGACCTTTACCAGACAACACTCTAATATTGACACGATTCTCAGCCATTTAAAACCTCGCGTGAGAGCTGTTAGCGAGGCTGTCTCGGGAATTATTACATTGCTGATTATGGTATTTACGATCTATGCGTGTTCGATTTTTGCTTATAGTAAGACATTGGTGTTGGAATCCACCACCTCGTCTCATATGCCTACCTGGATTTTCCGATGGCTGTATGTGATTGGACTGATTCTGACGACTATTGCCGCTCTACTGGAGATGATTGATATGTTCCGTATAGCAAAAGGCGAGACGGTTGTAAATACACGCGAAGAGCTGGAAGCCCTGGAAAAGGGAATGGTTCCGGGAAAGGAGAGTGAAGAGAGATGACTGCTTCTGCTTGGATTGGAGTGCTGTGTGTAGTTTTGTTTTTTGCCCTTTCCCTTATGGGGGTTAAAGTCTGTTACAGTTTGCTTGGATGCTCCCTGATTGGCTTGATTTTAATGAATGGTTTGAAGGGGGCCCTCTCGGTTGTAGGAACCGCCCTTTTCTCTATGATTTCCAGTTACGATTATGCGGTGCTACCTATGTTTGTGCTGATGGCCACTATTATCACGGAGACGGGAATGGGGACGGATTTGTATGCCTCCTGCCGGACCTGGCTGGGACATCTGGACGGAGGCCTCTGTATCGCAACGATTATTGCTTGTGCCGTTTTTGCGGCAGTTACGGCTTTTCCCTGGGCGTCTATCATGGCTGTAGGAGCAATCGCTCTGCCAGAAATGATGCGCTATGGTTACAGCAAGAAAATGGCCACTGGCTCTGTTGCAGCCGGCGCAGAATTGGGAGATTTGATACCACCCTCCTCTATGTTCATTACATATGGTATGGTATCTGGAACTTCTATTGGCTCTCTGCTGATTGCAGGAATTATTCCAGGTATTTTGATGGCAGCTCTCTACTGTGTCGTAATCTTTGTCTGGTGTAAAGTGAATCCAAAGGCAGGCCCCAAAGGGCCCAAGACATCTGGAAAAGAGAAACTGATGGCGCTGAAAGATTGCTGGGCAATTATTTTGGTCATTGTTTTTGTAATGGGTGGTATCCTCATTGGCATCTGTACGCCAACAGAGGCGGGGGCTCTTGGCGCTGCTTTGGCTTTCGTGATTGCCTGTATCCAGCACAAGATGAATTTTAAGACGTTTAAGCGGGTACTTATCTCCTCTGCAGGCCTTACAGGTATGATTTATATGATTATTTCCTGTGCTATGGTTATGAAGCAGATGATTGCACTGTCTGGTCTGCCTTATGTAATGTCCAGTGCGATTTCCGCATTGAATATGCCTCCGTTGCTGCTTATCTTTATTATTCTGATCGTGTACATCATATTAGGAATGTTCGTGGAGACCATGTCAATGGTATTGCTGACAGTTGGCATTTTCCTTCCAATCATTCAGGCCTGTGGTTTTTCCGCAGTCTGGTTCGGTATTATCCTGACTCGTATGGGAGATATTGGTGGATTGACGCCTCCCATGGGAATGACGTGCTTCTTCCTGAAGGGAATGGTTAAGGATATGGAATTGTCGGAGGTGTTCAAGGGCGTGGCTCCCTTCCTTGCGGCTGATGCTGTAGGCTTGCTGCTGCTGGTATTCTTCCCACAGATCTGTGAATGGCTGCCGCAATTACTAGGCTACTCAGTCATGTAGATTTCGTATAAGGATTTTTCGAAAACGGAGTAGAAAAATGTATTGACATTTTTCAGAAAAAAGGGTAGTATATGATTATAAGTGATTATAACTGATTGAATTATGATTTTTATATGTAAAAAACAGTACAAGGAGTGATTCAAATGAAAAACCAGGCTGTTGTAATGACAGATACGAGAGTATTCGAGATTCAGGATGTTCCTATGCCAGAGATTGGAGATGATGAAGTAGGAATTGCTGTAAAGGATGTAAGTATCTGCGGTTCCGATATGCATTTCTTTGACGGCGGGGCATATAGTATTTTTCCAAAAGAGACGGCCCTTCCCTTTGTCTTGGGGCATGAAGTGGGAGGCGAAGTCTATGCTGTGGGAAAGAATGTGAAAAATGTAAAAATAGGCGACAGGGTAGCGGTTGAGCCTGGTGTACCTTGCGGAAAATGTGATTACTGCCGCAGCGGACGCTACAATCTCTGCCCGGATGTGGTTTTTTTGGCCACTCCCCCAGTGCAGGGAGCCCTGAAACGTTATATTTCTTACCCGGCTCATTCGGTATATACAATCCCAGACAATATGTCCACTATGGAGGCGGCTCTCTGCGAGCCATTGTCTGTGGGATTGAGTGCAGTGCGGACCGGAGAGGTGACAGTAGGCTCCTCTGTAGTGATTTTAGGAGGAGGATGTATTGGACTATGTACACTGCTGGCAGCTAAGGCTTATGGAGCCACAAGAATTATAGTTACGGATTTGTTTGATTTCCATTTAGAGAAAGCTTTGGAGCTGGGAGCAACGGATGTGGTGAACTCCAAGAACGAAGATGCTGTGGCCAAGATTCAGGAGCTTACCGGAGGGAAAGGCGTTGATGTGGTATTTGAGACGGCGGGCTCACCCTATACGGCAGCTCAGACCAGTGAGATCGTGGGTCGCGGCGGCACTATTATCATGGTGGGGAATATTATGCAGGAGACCCCATTCTCCTTCCGCAATATGTACAAGAAAGGCGCCACATTAAAGAGCATTTTCCGCTATTGCAATACATACCCCATTGCCATTCAGGCCATTGCTAGCGGCCGCATTGATGTAAAGAAAATAGTCTCTGCTGAGTTTGACTTTGAACACAGCCAGGCCGCATTTGAAGAAGCAACTGACAACAAAGTAAACTGCGTCAAAGCAGTAATCCATGTAGAATAACTATAAATTACGGAACTTAAAACAGCGAAGTCCCGAACAGTGCACAGAACAATTTACAGACACAGGAAACTGTGGCTGGAAATTTGTTCTAGATGTCCGTGTACTGGAGGGGCGAAGCGGAACTTAAAAACAGCGAAGCCCCACCCAGTGCACAGAACAATTTACAGACACAAGAATTGTGGCTGGAAATTCGTTCTAGATGTCCGTGTACTGGAGGGGCGAAGCGGAACTTAAAATAGGAGGAATTTAGTAATGAATGTAAATGAAGTGAAAAAACTTGCGCTGGATATTCGCATTGAAGCGCTGAATATGATGTCAAAGCACGGATTTGGCCATGTGGGCGGTTCTCTCTCTATCGCTGACGCCATTGCTGTTCTGTACGGTGAACAGATGAAGTATGATCCTCAGAATCCCAAGTGGGAGGCCAGAGATTATCTGGTACTTTCCAAGGGACACTGCGGCCCGGCGCTCTATTCTGCCCTGGCTATCAAAGGATTTTTCCCAAGGGAAGAACTTCTCACTATCAATGAAATTGGAACACGCCTTCCCAGCCATGCAGACAAGAATCTGACCCCTGGCATTGACATGACTACAGGTTCCCTTGGGCAGGGAGTATCCTGCGCCTTAGGCATGGCTTTGGCTTTAAAAATTCAGGGCAAGGACAACATGGTATATTCTATCATCGGCGACGGCGAGGCTCAGGAGGGCCAGGTGTGGGAGACATTACTCATCGCCCCCAATAAAGGCGTGAAGAACTTCATTGTAATGCTGGATAACAATAAGCAGCAGCTGGATGATTTTGTTGAGAAGATTTCTCCTCTGGGAGATGTGCGTAAGAAAGCAGAGGACTTTGGATGGCATGCGGTAACGGTTGACGGCCATGACGTAGAGGCTATCAATGCAGCCATTGAGGAGTGTAAGGCTTCTGATAAGCCGGGCTTCATCAACCTGGAGACTGTCAAAGGCAAAGGCTGGCCAGCCAAAGAAGGTGTAAATGGAAACCATGCGCTGCGCGGGCCTGCTTTCGAAGGCGTGGAAGAAGTTCTGGAGAACATGCGCAAAGAACTTGCCGCTATGAACTAAAAACAGTGGAACTTAAAATAGGAGGATGAAAAATGAAACTTATATTGAACGAAAATATGGATGATATTGAGCTGACAAAAGCATATAACGAAGCATTAATTGCTGTGGCAAAAGAGAACCCCAATGTGGTAGATGTGGAGGCAGATGTGGCAAACTGCATTTTCGGGCCAAATTTCCAGAAGGAGTTCCCGGAGCGTTACATAGACTTAGGAATCTGCGAACAGTCTCTTTCCAGTGTTTCAGCGGGCATGTCTGCAGTGGGAATGGTTCCCTTCTGCCATACCTTTGCAGTATTTGCATCCCGGAGAATGTGCGATCAGAACTACATTTCCTGTGCATACGCAAAAAATAATGTAAAGATTGTTGCTTCTGCACCTGGTATCTCTTCTGGTGAGAATGGGGGTACCCATCACGCAAATGAGGATATTGCCTTGGTTCGCCCAATTACAGATATCACCATTATGGAGCCGGCAGACAGTGCGGCAATGCGCTGGGCAGTAAAAAATGCAGCAGAAAACTTTGGCGTATATTACATTCGCGCAGAGCGCTACGGCCAGAAGCGCATCTACGCAGACGATGCAGAATTCAAGATTGGCCAGGCAAATGTCATCCGTGAGGGCAATGATGTTACTTTGATTGCAGAGGGAAATCTCATGCTGGATGCCAGTTTAAAAGCGGCTGACTTATTGGCAGCAGAAGGAATTTCCGCCCGGGTAGTAGACATCTTTACCATCAAGCCCATTGATGTGGATACCATTGTAAAATGTGCAAATGAGACGGGAGCAATCGTGACAGTGGAGAATCATTCCATCACCGGCGGCCTGGGCAGCGCTGTGGCAGAAGTGCTCGTTGACCAGTTCTGTGCTGTTCCCATGAAACGTATCGGTGTGCCAAACCGCTTCGGCGAGGTAGGCCAGATTCCTGATCTTCAGAAGGTAATGCACATGACCCCAGAGGACATTGCGGCAGCGGCTAAGACTGTAATTGGTGGCAAGAAATAAAGTTTCAGTATTAAAATAGGAGGAAGATTATGCAAATGTTCCATTGTCGCGCAAGAGTGCACTACTTCGATACGTTTGCGGAGTTTGCCAAAGAATTTGCGCTTTCTGATACGGATTTGATTTTAACTGAAAAAATTATGTTTTCTTCCTTTGTGGAGAAGCTAAACTTGCCCTGTCATATCATTTTGAAAGATGAGTATGATCCAGGGGAACCAAAGGAAGAAGTGGTAGATGCCATCACTCTGGCAATGAAGGATTTGACTGTGAAACGTATCGTGGCAATCGGTGGCGGCTCTGTGATTGATATTGCGAAAATTTTACTGAATAAGAACGTATATCCCTGCAGGCGTTTGATTGAGGGTGAAGTTCCAGTTGAGTGTGATAAAGAGTTGATTACGCTGCCATCTACCTGTGGGACCGGCTCTGAAGTGACTTACGGCGGTATTTACACCATGAAGGAGAACGGCTTAAAGACGGCTCTCATGAGTGATCGGATGACTTCAAGCCATGCAGTGCTAGTGCCGGAGCTGATTGAAAATCTGCCATTCCGTATTTTTGTTCACTGTTCTGTAGATGCTTTGGCTCATGCTATGGAGTCTTATGTATCTGCAACACGTGGAAATGATTTTGCAAGGGCTATGGGCGCCCAGGCCATTAAGTTGATTTTAAATGGTTATGCAGATATCCTTCAGAACGGAGAGAATTATCGGAAAAAGATTTGCAAGCAGTTCATTAGCGCAAGCTGTATGGCAGGCTTGGCTGTGAACAATGGTGGTGCAGGTCCCGCCCACGCATTGGCTTACCCTCTGGGTGAGGTATATCACATGTCTCACGGGGAATCTGTATACCAGTTCTTAGGTACAGTTATGTCCATCTACCTGCGGGAAAATCCTCAGGGAGAAATCATTCAGGAATTGGCAGAGATCGTGAGAAAGCCTGTAGAACGGGCCGGATTCCAGGTCAGTGATACGAATGTATTTGATCAGATGGAAGCCATGCTTGATAAAGTATTTCCCATGCGGAAGCTTCACGAAGCAGGTATGAAAGAAGAAGAGATTGAGACTTTCTGCGACAGCCTGATTGAATCCAAGCAAAGGCTGTTGGCTGCCAGCTATGTACCTTTTACAAAAGAACTGATGATAGAAGCTTATCGCAGACGATTTTAGGATTACTGGGAGGTATGAAAGATGAATAAAGAAGAATTAAAACAATTAAAAGTGACAGCGCTTCACTGCAGACAGAATGTGCTGCGTATGATCAAAGCAAATGGAAGCGGACATCTGGGACCGGCATTTTCCTGTCTGGACATTGTGACTGCTCTGTATTTCCATGTGATGGATGTGGATCCCAAAAATCCTGACAAAGAGGACCGTGATCGGTTTCTTCTCTCTGCCGGACATAAAGGAATGGCTCAATATGCTGCGCTGGCAGAAAAGGGATACTTTGAAAAAGAGATTTTGGACACCTTCGGTCAGTTTAAATGTAGAATTCCAGGCCATCCTGATATGCACAAGCTGCCTGGTATTGAAGTAAACACAGGTTCCCTTGGGCATGGTTTAAATCTGGCCTGCGGCATGGCTCTGGCACTTCGCCAGGACAAAAAGAAATCCCGGGTATTTGCTCTCATGGGCGACGGGGAGCTGGCGGAAGGTTCCAACTGGGAGGCAGCAGCAATCGCTGCACAGTATAAGCTTGATAATCTGTGTGTTATTGTGGATGCAAACGGACTTCAGATCAGCGGTCACACAAAAGACGTGATGAGCTATGAGCCCATTACGGATCATTTCGCGGGCTTTGGCTGGGCTGTAACAGAGATTGACGGCAACAATATGGAAGAAGTGGTGGCAACCTTTGACAAGCTTCCGCTGGAATCAGGAAAGCCCAATTTGATTGTTGCCCATGATATAAAGGCAAAAGGATTCTCTGAACTTGAGGATCAGGTTGGGTGTCATTACTGGGCGCCGGATCAGGAGGCGATGGCTCGGGCAGAGAAGGAACTGGAAGATGCGATTAAGGAGGTGCTTGCGCAATGAGTTATGAAATGTTTGACGCAAAAAAGCTGCTGGGCGATACGGTTTACGAGGTAGCAAAAGAGAGAAATGATATCGTTCTTCTCTCCACTGACAGCGCTCCACGTTCAGGGTTTACCACATTTATTGAAAAAATGCCAGAAGCATATTATGAGCTGGGCATTATGGAACAAGCTGCAATTGGCGTGGGCGCCGGTATGGCTGTGGCGGGCAAAGTCCCTGTATGGTGTGGTCCTGCACCTTTTTGTACTGCACGTCCCTTTGAGTTCTTTAAGGTGGACTTGGGATATATGCATCAGAATATGAAAGTAATCGGCCGTAACTGTGGGTTTAATTATGCTGATCTTGGACCCACGCACTATGGATTAGAGGATTATGGACTGGTGAGAATGATTCCAGATGTGGTAATTCTGGCTCCCCAGGATGCTTCTGAGCTTAAGGGCGCTATCAAGGCCATGCTAGACTATGTGGGACCTGTATATCTGCGCCTGTCCACAGCGAAATTGCCGAAGATTTTTGAGGAAAAGCCTTTTGAGATTGGGAAGGGAAACCTGATTGAGGACGGAGAAGATGTGACCATTCTCACTACAGGAGAGATTACAGTAAATACTCTGGCGGCAGTGGAACTTTTGAAGGCTAAGGGCGTCAGTGTCCGCGTAGTGGGATTGCCGACTATCAGCCCCATTGATACGGATATAATCGTGGAATCTGCGAAAAAGACAGGACGCCTTGTAACGGTGGAGGAACATTTCACAGTAGGAGGCCTGGGAACTATCGTAGAAGAAATCACGGCTGAGAATTGTCCAGTAAAGGTTAAGAAGATAGGCGTTCCATTTACTTACATCAGCGCAGGGCCTTACGATGATATGATTCAATATTGCGGTCTGGATCCTGAGAGTATTTGTAATAGTGTAATGGAATTTTTGAAATAATCGTTATTTTTAGCTAAGCCCATTTTGAACCTAATTATATATTTTCTCAAAATAAGAGCCTGAAAGTCGTAATCCCTGACTTTCAGGCTCTTATTTTATTCTATTGATCCATTGGGCAAAATCGTCACCTTTACACATTCTGGATCCTGGATATTGGTATCCAGTGCTTCAAAATAATCTTCCAGTGGGTAGGTATGTGTGATGACAATGGATGCGTCGATCACTCCATTTGCCAGGGCATCTACACAGCGCTGAAAATGATGGGACTGAAAATTGGACCCCATATAAGTTAATTGCTTCATGATAAATTTTCCCATATCCAGCTTTACATGGCGTTTTGATGTGGTTGGGAAGGAATAACCGATAAATTTTCCCTCGCAGGCCATTAAGTCTGGACAGCGATTCATCAGCTCTGCATCACCCGTTGTATCAATCACTACATTAGCTCCGTGGGGGAACATGCGCAGGAACTCCTTTTCGTGCTTGCTGTAATCATCGAGATCCACAAGAATAGGAATAGCGCCTTTTGCAGACACACGGTCAAGCTTGCTCTGAATACAATCAAATACAACAACTTTCTGGGCGTTGGAGTGAAGTGCCAGCTGGGTAATCAGATTGCCGCTTGCTCCGACGCCAAAGATAGCCACCACATCGCCTACTTTCAAATCTGCATTTTCTATACAGCGCATAGCACAGCCGATGAGTTCGCAGAGGCTGGCGGCCTTTAAGGATACATGCTCAGGCACATGCACAGCATTACACTCCTTTACCACTGCATATTGAGCCATGGCGCCATTGGTGTTCTGACCCATGGAAGAAAAATTTTCACAAAAAGTGAACATGGCCCGCTGACAGTAATAACATTTTCCACAGGGAGTTCCATTGTCTGCGGTAATCCGATCACCTGGCTTGAAATTGGTGACATTTGCCCCCACTTCTTCTACAATACCTGCAAATTCGTGACCTGGCGTCACGGGATAGCGGCCAATGACGGAACCTTTGCCGTCATGATTTTTGTCCGCAGGCTTGCAGATAGAGCTTGCCATAACTTTGATAAGAATTTCATCATCCTTGTACTCTGGGACGGGAACGTCTATGACACCGCCGTTTGCCCGGCCTGGCTTTTGGTAAACCAGTGCCTTCATTGTGTTTTTCTCCATAGTAAAACCCTCTTTCTTTTCACTCTTACGTTTTAAAGTGTCTATAAGATTATTATATTGACGAATATTTCATTTGTCAACAATTACAGAACAATATAAATCAGAATATAATCTGTTATAATCATTTTATCATTGACTTTCAATCACTTATGACATATAATAAAGCTAAGATTAAATATTAAGGAGGGCTTTACAATGAAAATTGCATTTGGTGTGGATCCGGGCGGATGGCCTCTTCATGAGGGAATTCTGGAGCATTTGAAAGAGTGCGGCCATGAGGTAATGGATCTTGGCACGACTGATATGGAGACAAATGTAGTTCCCTATATGTATGTGGGAAAGGCAGTTGCCGAGGCAGTGACAAGCGGACAAGCAGATTTTGGTATTGTTGCCTGCGGCACAGGCATGGGTATCAGCATTGCCACGAATAAGAATAAAGGAGCTCGCTGCGCACTCTGTGAGAGTTGGTATACTGCACGTGAGAGCCGCATTATCAACAATGCAAATATTATTGCCTTAGGCGGAACCCTGGTTACTCAGCGGATGGCAAATGACATGATCGATGTATTTTTAGCTACTGAATGGGGAGAAGGACTGCCGGAATTCCGTGTTGAGCGGATTAAAAACGGAGATGCGAATTTCAAGAAATATGAGGATGAGCAGTTTGGTTAAATGAGTATATGGAATAGGAGTTGCGCAGGCGACTCCTTTTTTTAATACGAAATTATTGACAAATAGTACTAAATACAGTACTATAATGAAAAAGGGGTGTGATAAGTGCCAAGTATAGAAAAAATAAAGCGGCAGCCAAATGGAATACGCCCAGAAGAAGCTGAAAAAGTACTTAATATATGTAGTGAATATACTTAACAGGATAGGAGAGCAATTGTCTATCTTGAATAGAATAAAATTTAGATAAGGAAGTAGCATGAATAATGGAAGTTAAGGACTATATGAAGTTGCCTTATACAAGATTAGTACAAGAGATGAACGATGAAAGCGGTCATTATTTTTATGGCAGAGTTTTAGAACTGGATGGCTGCCAAAGTACAGGCGATACGCTGGAAGAACTATACACAAGTCTTAACGAAGCTATGGAAGGGTATATAGAAGTAAAGTTAGAAAACAACTTGCCTATTCCTGTCCCGGAAACAGCAGAAAGCTATAGCGGAAAGTTTGTGGTAAGATTGCCCAAGTCCTTACATCAGCGATTAGCTATCGAAGCAGACAAGGAAGGCGTGAGCCTTAATCAATTGGCATTATATAAGCTGGCACTTTAAAGACAAGAGGCGGTATACTGGATCTAAGTAATCAATATCCCTTTTGTTCATTGGATGATTCCTCACATTAGAAAGGAGTATCAGTGAAAACAAATGTAGAAGCAGGTATTTTGGAACTCACGATTGATGAGCTGTGGGAGCTTTTAAAGGAGCATCAAAACAAAGAGTTTTTAACAGCGAAAAAGCTGCCCTTTACCTACGAGATTCGAGGCGGAGAAATGTTCGTAGACAGAAGATCCAAGTCTATCACCAAAGCAACCTTTCAGCGTGCTCTGGAAAAGATGAAAGAAAATCCAGAGAAAATCACAGGCCCGAAATCATTAAATGTATTTGGGGCACCCTATATCTTAGCTGTATTAAAAGGGTTGCCATAATCTGAATTTTTGAATTTTGAGATGTTACAGAATCAGAAGGTCTGTTTCTATTACTGATGTAATGTAAAAAAATCCCAGAAACCATCAAAAAGTTCCTGGGATTTCCATGTTTTTGAATATTATTTTGCCAACAACATCAGGATTTCATTGCTTCTGGCAATGAATTTTGTCATAGCCTCCGGCGCCAATGGCTTATGGCTGATAAGCGCCAAATCATAGAGCTGCTCGCAGAAGAGGTTTATATGCTCAGACTCGTTGTTATTCAAAATGTACTGTACCAGCTTATTGTTGGCGTTCAGTACCAGAGTCTCTCCTCCGCCTCCGAACATGTTGGGATCCATGCCGTACATATTGTACATCTTCATCATTTCCTGCATCCGCCGACTCTCCTCAGAGAGGGTAATCATAGAAGAAATACTTTCGTTTTTAATCTTTTCGACCTTTACATCAAGCTTTTCGTTATTTAATGCCTTACGGAAAATCTCTGTCAGGGAATCAGTGGTGTCTTTTAATTCTTCTTCAGAAGCAGTCTCAACAAAATCTTCTGTCAAATCAGCGTCAATGCGCTGGAATTTCACATGCTCATTTTTCATCTCCAAGTGAGAGATAAAGGGAGAGTCAATATTGTGCTTCAGAATAACAGCATTTTTGCCCTCCTCTTTGAAGAGATTAATATACTGGCTCTGCTGAACCTCATCCGTTACGTAGAAGATGGTAGTCTTTTCCGGCTCTTTTTCATCTTCTGAAGAACTATCAGCATCATCAGGATTCTCTACCACATCCACCTCTGGTGCTTCCTCTTCAGGAACTAAATCTTTGATGGTCTGATATTTTCCATCCAGATCCTTGAACAGCAGATAGTCCATTATTTTCTCACAGAACTTGTCATCTTTCAGGCAACCGAATTTAATGAAGGGGTTGATATCATCCCAGTATTTTTCATAGGCTTCCCTGTCTGTCTTACACATCCCAGTCAGCTTATCGGCTACTTTCTTTGTAATGTAATCAGAAATTTTCTTTACAAAGCCGTCGTTTTGCAGGGCACTTCTGGATACGTTCAGAGGCAGATCCGGGCAATCAATGACACCTTTTAACAGCATGAGGAATTCTGGAATGACTTCTTTAATATTATCTGCGATAAATACTTGGTTGTTATACAGCTTGATGGTTCCCTCTATGGAATCATATTCTGTGTTGATTTTCGGGAAATACAGGATACCTTTCAAGTTGAAAGGATAGTCCATGTTCAGATGAATCCAGAACAAGGGTTCCTTGTAGTCCATGAATACTTTGCGGTAGAACTCCTTGTATTCCTCTTCTGTACACTCGTTGGGATGCTTGGTCCAGAGAGGCGCTGTGTCGCTTAAGGAAACGGGACGCTTATTGATTTTTACTTTGTCCCGGGCAGGAGAGATCTCTTTCGTCTCCTTGGTGCCATCCTCATTTTCTACCTCTTCTGTCTTTGCTTCCTCGTGAATATGTTCAACGACTACATCGTCTTCTTTTAAATCAGCCTCGTCAATCGTCTCGTACTCCTGCTCTGCATTGGCCTTTTCCAGGAAGATTTCTACAGGCATAAAGGAGCAATATTTGCTGATGACTTCCCTGGCGCGGTATTCATTGGCAAACTCCAGGCTATCTTCGTTCAGGAACAGGGTGATCTCCGTGCCGACCTCTGTACGGCTTCCCTCAGTCATATCGTACTCTGTGCCGCCGTCACATTCCCAGTGAACTGGCTTTGCATCTTTCTGATATGAAAGAGTGTCAATATGCACTTCATCTGCAACCATAAAGGCAGAGTAAAAGCCCAGACCAAAGTGACCAATGATTTGATCCTCGTTTGTTTTATCTTTATATTTTTCCAAAAAGTCGGTGGCGCCGGAGAAGGCGATCTGATTGATATATTCTTCCACCTCGTCAGCAGTCATACCGAGACCTGTATCGATGAATTTTAAAGTCTTTTCCTCTGGATTTACAACGATGTGGATGCTGTTTTTGAAATTGTCTGGATAAGTGTACTCACCCATCATATCCAGCTTTTTCAACTTTGTGATAGCATCACAGCCGTTGGACACCAATTCCCGGAAAAAAATGTCGTGATCCGAGTACAACCACTTCTTGATAATCGGGAAAATATTTTCACTGTTAATGGAAAGACTTCCATGCATATTTGCCATTTTTGCTCATTCCTTTCAAAACAATTCATGATCTTTATTTTCTGAGACACATTGTAATACACAGATGGACAAAAGTCAATAGGAAATTAGCACTCTTTTAATGCGAGTGCTAACAAGATAACAAAATGATTTATAATGCGCATAATGCGTATTATAATATAATCAAACAAACGGAAAGAAAGGAGAGATGCCATGAATGAATAAGGAGGTATTGAATGAAATTTAGAGAAATTTAGAGTATAATATTAAAGAACGGATGGTATCAAGTGAAACAAAAGGGTTCACACCACCAATACATTCACCCAACTAAGCCTGGAAAAGTCACAATCCCAGAACATGGAGGAGATTTGAATCCTGATACAGTTAAATCAATTATGAAACAAGCGGGGCTTTAAGCCCCATTTACTCAATCTATATAAATGGAGGTGAATATATTGAAATTAATTTATCCGGCTGTATTTAAGCCTTTTACAGATCAAAGTGGTGGATATGTAGTAGAATTTCCTGACTTACCCGGTTGTGTAACAGAGGGAAAAGACTTAGAACAGGCTATTGAAATGGGGATTGACGCGGCGAGTGGTTGGATATTAGGCGAACTTGAAGATGGGGAACAAATTCCACGTGCTTCCGACTATTCTGAAATAACTGCTGAAAATGGGTGTATGATAAATATGTTATTATTAGACATTGATGCCTATGAAGAAAAGTATGGTGAAAAAGCTGTAAGGAAAAACCTTACGATTCCTGCATGGCTGAATACTTTTGCTGAAAAAAATAATATCAATTTCTCTAAACTTTTACAAGAAACCTTATTTTCAATGGCACAAGCAAAATAAATATAGGGAGCTGCCCACAAGGCAGCTTCTTTTCTTATAGAGGCTGGATTTCTTTATACGAAAATGCTATAATATGGATGCATAATAATAAGTACATAAAATAAGGAAATTAATGGGAAAAGTGATGATACAAAAGATACGAGAGATGAAAAAGCCTCCTGTGGTCTGCATTTTGTGCCTTGTGGGAATCCTGCTGGAGCTGTTTGTATTTAACTTCAGGCACTGGGAGTCATTGTTGTGGAGCGATGAATATATTTTCATGCAGGAATGGCTGGTGGGCGCAGGCCTGAAGCAGGAAGGACCAGCGGTATATAGAGTCGTGCAGCGGGAGGGCGAAAAGACGGCGACCATCGAACTTTTGAATGTCTGCCGCAAGCTGCATAATATACATGTGAGTCTGGAAATTCTGGAGCCGGAGTCCCTTGAGAATGAGGTAGTGGACATCCAGTTGGAGGTTACAGATGCGGCCCATGAGAAATACTTCCGCCTTCCAAAGAGAGGCGTTTTGACCAGCGTTCCCAAAAGTGAATATGTCCGCCTACACACGGTTGGGAAGACCCAGGAGGTCTTTTTAAGAATTCATGCCCATGAGGGAGATTTGATAAGAATCAACGACATCAGTGGGAATGTCCATGTTCCTATGTTCTTTTCCTGGGGTCGGCTGCTGTTTATCATTGTGCTTCTTGTGGCGGGCTATTACTTGCGTCCCTCTTCTGAATTACATAAAAAGTCTTATTTGAATAGTACCTGGAAAGGAAAGGTTCTGATAGGTGTTGTCCTGTGCCTGGAATGTATTGCAGTCGCAAAGGTGTGCACAAGTGATCCCCAGGCCAAGAAAAACAGTGAGAATATGGTTTCTCAGCAGTACCAGAGGCTTGCCCATTCTCTGGCAGAGGGAAGGACCTGGCTTGATACAGAGCCGGACGAGATCTTAAAGTCTCTATCTAATCCCTACGATTATCGCCTCCGCAGTATGGTCATGGAGACAGAGGGAGGAAGTTATTTATGGGATACTGCTTATTATGAGGGGCGGTATTATGTATATTTTGGAATTGTGCCGGAGCTTCTCTTTTTCCTGCCCTACTATTTGGTAACGGGACAAGATCTGTCAACCATAACGGTGATACTAATTCTGGGGTGTCTGTGCATTGGGGGGATCTTTGTGTTGATGGACAGAATCATCCGGCGATGGTATCCAAAGACCTCTTTTTCCGCCTATTTTCTGTTGACCCTTTTGGTAGCCAATGGATGTGGAATTTGGAGCCTTATGAGAAATCCCTTCTTTTACGGGATTCCCATTCTCTCGGCCCTGGTCGTGGGGGGCTGGGGATTGAGCTTTTGGCTGGACTCTTTGGGTGAAAAGGGGATCAACAGAGTGAAAATGGGAATCGGCTCTCTGCTTGTGGCAATGATTGCCGGCTGCCGTCCCCAGCTGCTTGTGCTTTTGTTCATGGCCGTTCCAATCTATTGGCAGGCAGTGAGGGAGAAGCGCCTTCTGGGGGATAAAAAGGCATTGGATCTGGCGGCCTTTGGTGTTCCTATATTGATTGTGGCCCTGGGTATCATGTACTATAATGCCATTCGTTTTGGATCTGTGTTCGAGTTTGGGGCTCAATACAATCTGACCATTCATGATATGACTCACAACAAGATGGAAATAGGCAGGACAGCCTTCGGCTTTTTTACTATGTTGTTCCAGCCGCCCTATATGACTGGCTTGTTCCCCTATTACCATCATGTAATGCTGGAAAATCAGTATTACGGGCAGGCACTCATGGAATCTGGCTTTGGCGGCGTTGTGGCTACAAATCTGATTCTTTTGGTGAGTCTGATTCCTTTCCGCTTTAAAGGGATCATGGAACATAAAAGTGCTTATTGCACAGCATGTCTTTTCACAGGCTTTGGGATATTGACAGCATTTTTTGATATTCAGGCAGGAGGACTGATTCCACGCTATACGGTAGATTTTACCTGGCTTTTGTTCTTGTCGGCGGCGATGATTCTTTTGGCAGCCGGGCAGAAACTTCAGAGGACAGCATACTGGAGAACAGGCTACACCCTATTTTTAATCTTGTTTGCGCAATGTATGCTGTTCAACTTTCTGACAATTTTTACGGATGTATATGATCAGGTAAAGGAGGTTAATCCCCACTGGTTTTACCAGGCGGAACACTTGATTGAGTTTTGGCTTTAAAAATATCAGAGGAACATCAGATGAAACGGAAACGAAGCGGTATTTTGTATGGAATCCTGACAGCAGTGTGTTTTGTGTGTGGATTCCTGATGTTTGACAGAGGAACGGAAGGTACGAAAGAGGAAATGCCCGCAGTGGCATGGATCCAGGCCCAGGAACAGGCAGATACTGGAGAGATTGAGCGGGAATGGGCTGCAAGAGAGCAGGCAGAAAAGGCTGCTATAGAAGCACAACAGGCAGAGCAAGAGGAAAAACAGAGAGAAGAAAAGGAAAAATCCCTGGACAAACAGGAGCTGCGCCAACGGTTTGGGACGGCAGTGATAGTAGGAGACTCGGTGGCAGAAGGCTTTCTGGACTATGAAATTCTTGAGGCAGATTCTATTATTGCCAAGAAAGGACTTCGTGCAGATACAGCAGGAAAAGATATCGAAAAGGCTCTTGCTCTTTCGCCCGCTCATTTATTTTTGTGCCTTGGACTGAACGATCTGGAATATTGCCAGGGAGACAGCAGCAGATTTGTGAAAGAATATGAGAAGCGGATTCTGGAGATTCGGGAGATAGCCCCAGAGCTTTCGATTTATGTAAATGGGATTCTTCCAGTGCTACCAGAAGCTGTAGAGGAAAAAGAAGATTTGGCATATGTGGATGCGTTCAACAGAGCATTGAAAAGGATGTGTCAGAATTTAGATGTGGTCTACATTGACAGCAGCGATCTTCTGACAGGAAGAGAGGAATGGTACCAGAAGGACCGAGTACATTTGAAGGTCATGTTTTATCCTATATGGCTGGACTATATGGAGGAAATGGCGGGTTTGTAGATGAATGGATTGTTGAATCTGGGAAAGATTCTGTTGGTGGGCTTGCTGATTTTGCTTCTGGTGGGGATTGTGAAGGCTGGTAGACGGGAAGTAGATTTTAGTGAGCTGACTGCAAAGGTATTGGAGAAATTGGAACCAGAAAAGATGCAGCAGGGAGATGAACTGCTTCTTCGCCGCCTTTATGGGCTGAATGGAGATGAACTGGAACACTGGGTTCTCTATACAGCCAGGGATAATATGGATGTGGAAGAGGTTCTACTGCTGGAAGTCAAAAGCGAAGAACAGATAGATGCGGCTTATAAGGCCGCAGAAAAAAGGATAGAGATACAGAAGAAAAATTTTGAAGGATACGGGCCGAAGCAGTTGCAGTTGATTGCAAAGAATGTGCTCAGAGTAGAGGGGCCTTATATGCTATTTGTCATATCTGAGGACTCAGAGACTGTAAAAACTGCTTTTTTGAGAAGTCTTTGAGGAAAGGACAAGCATTGTGGTTTTCAGCAGTATTATTTTTATATTTACATTTCTTCCGGTGACGATTGCTATTTATTATCTGACCCCTGTTAAATTGCGCAATGGGATTCTGCTTTTAGCGAGTCTCTTTTTCTATGCATGGGGGGAGCCAATTTACTTATTTCTTATGCTTTATAGCATTTTGTTTAACTATGTAATTGGCATTGACATTGCGTATAAGAAGTCGGGAAAAGGATGGGCAGGAGGCAGCTTGCTTCTAGGGATTTTTGTGAATTTATTGCTTCTGGGCTTTTTTAAATATTATGGTTTTCTGGCAGTAAATTTGGGAAGGCTACTATCTGTGGAATTTCCAAAGCTTCAGTTGTCACTGCCTGTTGGCTTGTCTTTTTATACATTTCAGTCCCTTTCCTACTTAGCAGATGTATACCGGGGACAGGCGAAGCCTCAAAAAAATATTGTGAATTTTGGCCTGTATATTTCTATGTTTCCTCAGCTTGTAGCAGGGCCCATTGTACAGTATACAGATATGGAGGCTCAGCTTGAGAGACGGGAAATGTCTATGGAAAAGTTTGGCCAAGGTGTCTTTTATTTTATCTGGGGGCTGTCAAAGAAAGTGCTGTTGGCCAATCATTTGGGAGCCGTTTTTGAGACAGTGACAGCTTTGCCTTCTCTGTCTGTGCTCTCTGCATGGGTGGGAGCTCTGGCTTATACCTTCCAAATTTACTATGATTTCAGCGGGTATTCAGATATGGCTGTGGGACTTGGAAAGATGTTCGGCTTTGAATTAAAGGAGAATTTTAACCATCCCTACTGCTCCAGAAGCATTACGGAATTTTGGCGACGGTGGCATATTTCTCTGGGCGCCTGGTTCCGTGATTATGTCTATATTCCCCTGGGAGGCAATCATGTGGGAGCAGCCAGACATATTTTTAACCTGCTGATTGTATGGGCGCTGACAGGACTGTGGCATGGGGCCAGCTGGAATTTTGTCATTTGGGGCCTTTATTATGGAATTTTGCTAATTTTTGAAAAATATATTCTCCGGGGAGTAACAGAGCGTATTCCTGTGTTGGGTATTTTTTATACTATGCTGGCGATTGTGATAGGCTGGGTATTATTTTTCAGCAATACCATTGGGGAAGCAGGAGAATATTTAAGAGTTATGTTTGGAATGAGTAGTTACGCACTTGTGGATAAGGCTGGGATTTATTATTTGCTTACAAACCTGATAGTGCTCTGGCTTGCATGGATGTATTCCACACCCTTTCCCGGCAGGGTCTGTGTGCGAAAGCTTGAGGAGGGTGGCTATAAGGAAGAGTTGCTTCTTGCACTGCATTTCATTCTGTTTCTTATAGCTACATCTTATGTGATTCATGATACATACAATCCGTTTTTGTATTTCCGCTTTTAGAGGAGTAAGAAATGAGACAAAAAAGAAAATCAGGAAGTACTTCTGTCTATTCCAGAATGGGTCTGTTGTTTCTTCTTCTGTTGTTTGGATTTGGAGCCATGAATTTACTTTATGAGGATCGTACTTTTTCCGAAACGGAAAATAGAATGTTGGAACAGCGCCCCAAAGTACAGCTTTCCGGGATTTTTGACGGGAGATTTATGCGCAGTTTTGAAAATTACCTGACAGACCAGTTTGCTGGCCGGGACGCATGGATACAGGTGAGGACGGCGGCGGATCAAATGCTGGGAAAGAATGAATCAGATGGAGTTTATCTGGGGAGGAATGGACAGCTTTATGAGGCGCCTGCCCAAATGCAGGAACAGGTATGGAAAAACCTTGACGCTATTCGGGAATTTTCTGGACACCATTTAGAGATGAATCGCTATCTGATGCTGGTTCCCGGGGCAGCCGGCATTACACCAGAGGAGCTTCCTCCTTTTGCCCCTGTAGAAGATCAGACGGCTCAATTGGATGAGATCCATACATATCTGGGAGAGACTATACAGAAGATTCCTGTGTGTGATACGTTAAAAGAGCGTGCAAATGAATATATATATTACCGGACCGATCATCACTGGACAACTCTTGGGGCGTATTATGCTTTTGAAAAGGCACAGCAGGTAATGGGACTGGAAGGAGTGAAAGAGTCGCCAGAGGAATCCTTTTATGTGTTGACCCACTTTTTTGAGGGGACCCTATCTTCCAGAAGCGGATATCAAGCGGAGCCAGATACTATTTCTGTCTACTGGCCAAAGGAAGAGGAAAGGTTGGTTGTAACCTATGTGGAAGAGCAACAAAAGTCAGCCACCCTATATGCATCTGAAAAGCTAAAGGGCAAGGATAAGTATGGTGTGTTCCTGAATGGGAATCACCCTCTGGTAAATATTAGGACTATGGCAGAGAGCAAGAGAAAGTTATTGCTGATCAAGGATTCTTATGCAAACTGCTTTGTGCCGTTTCTTACTTCCCAGTTTCGGGAAATCGTGTTAGTGGATCCCCGATACTATTATGGAGAGCTGGAAGAACTGATTCAGGAAAAAGAATTTACAGACGTATTGTTTCTTTACAATCTGAACACCTTTCTGGAGGATGATGTCCTGCATTTTGTGCTGGAGCAACCGCCTACAGAGGAGTGAAGGCGATATCCTGACGAAGGAGGAACTTTTGAACCATTTGATCCCAGGACTGCTCCAGGGATTTGTCCAGAGTAAACAGGCTTAAAGAGGTGCCGGTGGTGCAGTACAAGCTAGTGCTATCATAACGAAGATTCAGAACCAACCCGTTTACATCACTCAGGGAAAAGAGGCTGCTAGTCTGCTCTAACAGCTTTGCAGTATTTTCCTCAGAGAGCTGAAAGACAAAATGGAAGCCTAAGGGTGTATGTGTTCCTTTGATAAGCTCCAGACAGAAGGGGCGAAGCTCCTGCCAGCGGGAGAAGGAACGGCTGTCAATGCCCAGGTTTTCCTGTTCTTCCTTGGTATAAAAATCAGGGTGCAGGCGGCCGTCTATGTGAAAGGTGTTGTAGGTGGTGATTGTACATTCTATGAGCAGGAAGGGGTCAAATATATGCTGGAGAAGCAGTTTGTTCATAAAGTCTTTGATGTCTTGAATTTGTAGTGATATCATTGTGAAGGCAGACTCCTTTAGGTTTTAATAAAGTATACAATTATTTTTGGATGAGATCAATTGTAAATAGTAATAATTAAGGAAAGGAAGGAACAGAAAATGACGACAATGGAACATGCAGAAAAATTACTTCAGCTTGTGGAAGAGGGAACCTCACCCTTTCATGTGACGGCCAGTGTGGAGCGTCAGCTGTGTAAGGCTGGATTTCAAAAGCTGAGTATGAAACGTGACTGGGGACTAGACAATGGACGAAAATATTATCTGAACTATAATGGTTCCAGCCTGGTAGCATTTACCATAGGAGAGAACTTTGTATATGGCGATGAATTTCGGATCGCGGCAGCCCATTCGGATTTTCCAGGACTTCGGGTAAAGTCAAGACCAGAGATCACTCAGGACGGGTATCGGCAGCTCAATGTGGAGGTATACGGAGGAGCAATTTTAAATACCTGGCTGGATCGTCCCCTTTCTGTGTCTGGACGGGTGGCCTTAAGAAGCGATGACGCGTTCCACCCGAAGATGCGATATGTGGATTTCCGAAAACCCTTTTTGACCATTCCCAATCTGGCTATTCATATCAATCGAGATATGAATAAGGGAGTGGAGCTTAATAAGCAGAAGGATATGCTTCCGATTCTTGGATTGGACGGAGAGGAGAGTAAGGATTTCTTTCTGGAACATTTGGCAAGGCAGCTTGAAGTGGATAAGGAGAAAATCCTGGAATATGAATTAGGCTTGTACAACGCAGAGGCTGGAGATTTCCTGGGAATGTCAGAGGAATTTATCTCTTCTCCGCGGCTGGATAATCTGACTTCCGTCCAGGCAGTGACGACGGCTTTGATTGAGGGAACTCGCAAGCGAGGCATAAATGTGGCGGCTATTTTTGACCATGAGGAGATTGGCAGCAAGACAAAGCAGGGGGCAGGATCCATGCTTCTCTCTGCAGTGTTGGAGCGGATCCTTTTATCCTATGGACGGGGACGGGAGAAGTTTCTAGAAAGCTTTGCAGATAGTATGCTACTCTCTGTGGATGTGGGACATGCGCTCCATCCCAATAAAGTGGACAAAAATGATCCCACCAACAAAGATATTTTAGGAAAGGGGATCTGCATCAAAGAGGCAAGCACACAGGCTTATGCCACAGACAGCGAAGCTGTGGCAATTATGCAGCAAATATGTGAGGTAGAGAAGATTCCTTATCAGAAGTTTGTCAACAGATCGGACGGAACCAGCGGAAGTACTTTGGGTTCGATTGCATCTTCCTTTCTTCCTGTAAAAACAGTAGATATAGGCGTTCCACTTCTGGCCATGCACTCCAGCAGAGAATTGATGGGGACACAAGATCAGGAGAGCTTGGTTCGCGCAGTGACAGCTTTTTATGGATGGGAGTAATCAGGGCTTAAAAATATTTCAGAAAAGCCTTGCAAACCGTTGCATAGTATGCTACCATCTAAAGTAGTATTGAAAACTACATTTAATGGTAGTTGAAGCAACGGGAGGGAATCATGAGCTACAAAATTATTGTGGATAGCTGCGGCGAACTGCCGGAGAGTTATAAAAAGGATAAACATTTTGAGAGTGTGCCATTGGAATTGAATATAGATGGCTATCATATTATAGATGATGAGACATTTGACCAGGCAGATTTTCTTAAGAGAGTGGAAAAAAGTCCTAATTGTCCAAAGTCTTCCTGCCCGTCTCCCCAACGTTATATGGAGGCCTATACTTGTGAGGCAGAGAATGTATATGTGGTTACTCTTTCGGCAGAATTGAGTGGATCCTACAATAGCGCAATGCTTGGGAAAAAGCTTTATCAGGAAGAGATGGGAGAGAAAAACATTTATGTATTTAATTCCTGTTCTGCTTCTATAGGAGAGACATTAATTGCGCTGAAGATAGAAGAGATGGAAAAAGCAGGATTTCCGTTTCAGGATGTAGTTGAGAAGGTGGAGGCATATATCAAAGAGCAAAACACATATTTTGTACTGGAGTCTTTGGAAGCGCTTCGCAAAAATGGTCGTCTCAGCAATCTTAAGGCATTTGTAGCGAATGCCTTGAATATTAAGCCTGTGATGGGCGCTACTCCTATAGGTACTATCTGTCAGCTTGATCAGGCTAGAGGAATCGATCGTGCTCTGAGAAAAATGGTGGATTACACAGTGAAGGGAATAAAGAATCCTTCCGAGAAAATTCTCGCTATTTCCCATTGCAACTGCCTGGAGCGTGCAAAGATGGTAAGGGATGAAGTGAAAAAGAAGGTTCAGGTGAAAGACATTCTGATACTGGACACGGCGGGTATCAGCAGCCTTTATGCAAGTGATGGCGGAGTGATACTGGTAGTTTAAGAGAAAAACTTCATATATTATGATAAATAGGGAACTGTCGCTGGGCAGTTCCCTATTTGTCCATAAATAATGGTAGCTCTCAATAAATTCATTAGCTGGTACAAAAATATAAAAATTTCATGGCTTTTTCATAAATCTGTGATATAATGAGCGTTAGTGAGGAAAGTATGCTTGCACATTCGACGAGCGGCGAATGACGATCATGAATCGTAGATTCATGATTTCATATACTCAAATATTATGCCGGAACCAAACTGCCGGACATAGATAAAAATCAGAAAATAGAGAGGATATCACAGAATGAGTCAGGAAAAAGTAAACCGCTATAAAGAGGAGAAGGCGAACCGTAAGGAGATATTGGCGAAGGAAAAAAAGAAACAGATGCTTATGAAAGTCTGCGCAGGGGTGATTGCATTGGCACTGGTGTGCTGGATTGGGTATTCTGTATATGATACAGTCACCAGGCCAGATACATCTACTGTAGAGATTGATTCTACAGCCTTAGATGAGTATCTTTCTACAGTTGGGGCAGAGGTGCAGGAGTAATTAATATATAATAGAAAAAATTATATAATTATAATAAGAATGGAGGAATCCTAATATGTCACTTACCACCTTAAAAGAGGTTCTCGCATATGCTGAGACAAAAAAGGCCGCTATACCAGCCTTCAACATTGACAACATGGAAATTGTTCAAAGTATCTTCAAGGCCGCTGAGGAGGAACAATATCCCTTAATTCTGGCTGTTGGGCAGGCTGCCATTAAAGATGGACGTATGGCTCTGCTAGCTGCATCCGCTCGCACTTTTGCTGAAAAGTCTTCTTTCCCAGTTGTTCTTCATCTGGATCATGGTCAAAGCTTAGAGCAGGTTCGTATGGCTTTGGATTGTGGCTTCACCTCCGTTATGATTGATGGATCTAAGCTGCCTTTTGAGGAAAATATTCGGATCTCAGAGGAAACCTTGAAACTGGCTAGAGCTGCAGGTGCTAGTGTAGAAGCGGAGCTGGGCTGTATTCTGGGTACAGAGGATGACATCAGCCATGATGACAACAAACCTTTTCTGGTACGCACAGAAGATGTAAAGGCTTTCAACGAAGCCATAACGGTAGACGCTCTTGCTGTAGGTATTGGAAATGCTCATGGTATCTACAAAGGACTCCCTAACCTGGACTTTGAACGTCTGGCTGAAGTAAATGATATCTCAGTAGTTCCTTTGGTACTTCATGGTGGTTCCGGTATTCCTGCAGATATGATTCAGAGAGCTATATCGCTTGGAATTCGCAAAATTAATGTAGCTACTGAGGTACGTTTAGCCTATGTGAAGGGAATCACGACTGCTATTAGTACCGGAGATTTCTATCCTATAGCCAATGCCGGAAAGGCAGAGGTCTATAATTTGGTAAAAGGAAAGATCCAGCTGTTTAAGAATGGCATGGTAGATTGATTTATTCTTTAGATAACAAAAAAGCGGTATCGGAAGTCATATCCGAAGCCGCTTTCTTGTTATCTAAAATTCTTTACTCCCAATTACTTCTCGCTCTGAATCTCTTCCGGGCGAATATTGGTCACTTGCCCATAGATACATAAGGCATCTAAAAAGCCTCCCTCATCATACCCAAACACGTGCCATTCTAATTCTGGAAAATGCATCAGGTCGCCTTTTTCCAGTCTTACAGTATGCTCTAGACTGTCTGGACCAGAGCCATATTTTACATAAGCATCCTTGCAATCCAGAACTACTACGGTCTCCTCTGCATGATTATGTGGCGCCATAGGACCACTCTCTGCGGAGTAAGTACAGTAGCTTACAGTCATTTTTTCGCTGGATACCGCACTGTTACGTCCTACTGCATTCTGCACTACACGGCCAGGTAAGCGATTCTCACCAATTTCTGTTCTTCTCTTAAAATCCATATGATAGTTCCTCCAGTTTCTTACGAATTTTTTGGATCTCCTCAGCCTCCTTTTCATCTGTCAGATACTTTTGAGGTTCTGGCATCATCTGGAAGATTCCTCCCCAATCTGTTCCTCCTTGGTACTTAGGCACTAGATGAATATGCAGATGAGGACATAGATCTCCTAAAACTAAATAATTAATTTTGTCTGGATGATACAGCTCTGTCAATACACGGGCAGCATATGCCACATCTGCAAAGAATGTAGCATGTTCCTCTGGCGTCAAATCTGTCAGTTTCTGTATATGCTTATGATATACCAAAACACATCTTCCAGGATAAGACTGCTCCCGATAAAAGTGCAGTGTAGAAACCTTAAGATCCGCAATCCTAGTCATCAGCTTCAGCCGACGTTCATCGTCTGCCTGACAATACATACAAACTTCAGCCATAAAACTCCTTCCTTATTAAGCCCCTGTATTTTGAGCCTTCCCTTCTTTACGCTTCTTCATCATAGCACTTATTGCCGGCGATGCCAAAGAAATAATTCCCAGAATTACAAAGGCAATTGCAATGGGATGATCCCACACAGACTCTGTCCCAGACAGGATATCCAAGCCTCGGCGGGCATTCTTCTCTGCCAATGTTCCCAGAACCAACCCCAGGATAACAGGCGGCATGGAAAACTCCAGCTTAATTAAGAAATAACCAATTACACCCATAATCAGCATCAGGAATACTTCTTCCAAATAACGATTCAGGGCAAAGGTTCCTGTGATACAGAAAGTCACAATAACCGGCACCAGATACTTGTTCGGAATGTTAATTACTTTTCCAAATATACGAATCATCAGGAATCCAAAAATTCCCATCAACACATTTGCCACAAATAGACCAATAAAAATGGTATAAGCCTGTTCTGGGCTCTCTACAAACAACAATGGGCCACTTACGATTCCCATCATCGTCAATGCACCTAACATAACGGCTGTACCTGCGTCTCCTGGTATACCAAGCGCCAACAGGGGGACGAACGCTCCTCCTGCAATCGCATTATTCGCCGCCTCAGATCCTGCAATTCCTTCCGGCGCACCATGACCAAACTCTTCTTTATGCTTAGACCATCGTTTTGCCTCATTGTAGCCTACCCAGGAAGCAATATCTCCACCAGTTCCTGGCACAGCTCCGATAAAGGTTCCCAGAACTGCAGAACGAAAAACGGTCGATCCAATTCGCTTCAAATCTTCTTTCATAGGAAATACACGCTCAATTACAACCTTCTCTGTGAATGGCTTTTCATTATACTTTTCCTCAATGGTCTTCAATGCCTGTGCAAAAGCAAAAACGCCAATCAAGATAGGAACCATAGCCAGTCCACCTCTCATAAAGGAACTGCCAAAGGTAAAACGAGCTGTACCCGTAAAATTATCTACTCCCACAGTAGCAAACAGAAGCCCCAGGATACCCCCCATCAGTCCTTTCACAATGGATTTTCCAGAAACGCCAGTAATAATACTGATTCCAAAAAAAGCCAAAGCAAAATATTCCGGGGAAGTGAAGTTCAAAGCCACCTTCGCCAGCGCCGTAGCACCAAATACCAATACTACACAGCTAAACAATCCACCACACAGAGAAGAAAAAGTGGAAATCGCCAACGCACGTCCCGGTTGCCGTTTAATAACCGCCATAGGATAAGCATCCATACAGGTGGCGGCAGAGGCCGCTGTACCTGGCGTATTCATCAGTGTAGCTGAGATAGAACCTCCATAAATGGAACCACAAAAGATTCCCAGCAACATCATAATGCTAGCATAGCCCTTCAGCTGAAAGGTAAAAGGTAACATAATTGACAATCCCATAACGGAAGACATGCCTGGCATAGCTCCAATAAAGATACCCAGAATCGTACCGCCGCAGATTACCAACACATTATAAGGAGTAAATACTGCTGAAAACGCCATCATCAAAGCATCTACATTCATGATCTATATTCCTCCTTTCTTTATGCCCAAAACGGTCCGGGAAGAGTTAGCTTCATAATAATTCCAAAGAATACATACACAAAAGCAACAAGTCCCACAGGCAATGCAATCAACATCACACGGCTGCGACATCCCATCAGCCATTCAATCGCTGGAATGAGAAGCAACAGAGCTATCAGCATACCCAAAATCTTCATCACGATCACAAATCCAATGGTAAATCCAAACATCATATATACCTTCTTCATTCCTGGACCCTTCCAGTCAATGGAGAAGTTCTCCATCTCTGGATCGTGACTAAAAATCGTCTCTATAATCAGTACAACAGACAGAACAATCAACGCGATAGCCAAAAATCGCGGCCATACGGCTGGGTTCTTCTGAGCACTCTGCCCAATCTCGTAAGTGCCAGTTTCAAATAAGATGTAACCGCTCAGTACCATCATGAGCACCGACACAATGTAGTTATATTTTTTCATGCAAGTTTAAACCTCCAGTAATACCTAAATCAGCCGGGCATCGAGGTATTGCCACGATGCCCGGCTGATTCTCCTCAACATTACGTGCATAAGCACCGTATCTGTTAGATTCGTCCGATTATTTACAATTCGATGGTTGCGCAAACTTCTTCATAAAATTTCATCTGCTCATCCAGGAATGTATTCAGCTCGTCACCATACAGTACCATGTACTCCATACCAAGAGATTCAATCTGTTCTTTGTACTCATCAGTCTCCAGAGCCTTGCCCATCAGTTCATTTAAGGTCTTTACTACATCGTCGGGAGTGCCAGCCGGGGCTGTCAGGGCAACCCATCCCATCATAACCAGATCATACTCATCACCAAAGGTTTCCTTAACAGTCGGGCAGTCCGGGAATCCACTAAGACGTTCGTTACTCAATACGCCAAGCATAGACAGAGTTCCTGCCTTCAGAGAAGCTACTGCAGGAGAAGGCTGTGTGAAGGTTGCATCAATCTCTCCACTCTCAATAGCTGTAATGCAGTCAGCGGATCCATCATATGTATAGATGTCAAATGTTACACCAAAGTACATCTCAAATGCCTTAGCAGCAATATTGGGAGCTGCGCCTGCACCAGAATCTCCTACCTTAATAGTTCCAGGATTTGCCTTTGCATAGTCAACAAACTCCTCCAATGTGGAATAATTCGGGCTGGATGCGCTTACTACTAATGCATAGGGGTCAGCCATGGTAGCTGCAATCGGAATAAAGTCATCCATAGTCTTCTCAGTACGTCCAAAGCAGATATGAAGCATCAAGTCGATACAGGTTGCGCCCAGAGTATATCCGTCAGCATCAGAGTTTGCCAGTGCTTCCATACCAATCAGTCCGCCATCACCAGTTTTGTTCTCTACCACGAAGGTGTAACTGTCATCTACCTGCTCAGTAGCAGTGTTCAAAAGTGCACGGATAGACATATCCGTATTTCCGCCTGCACCAAAGGGTACAATAACGTTTACATTTTTGCTGGGGTAGCTGCCGCCCTTGGAACCGCATCCTACTAAGCTGCTAATCAGAAGCACAGACATGGTTGCAAGTGCAATGACTTTTTTCAGTTTCATTAACTATTCCTCCTTTAACTTTTTCACACAAAGTTTATAGTATGAATTATAAGGTCATAAAACTTGGATGTCAATTGGTTTATAATAAACCCCGCATGATTTTTGTGTAATTTGTATAATTTTTATCAATCCAGAGCCTTTGGTTTTGCTATTCTGGTTTTTACATTTATCTTTTCTTCAAGCCTGCCTGTCATTTTTACTACGACCCATAAAAAACCCACAAAGCATGGCATATTTATCATCATACTCCGTGGGTTTTTATGTTTTTAAGCTCTGCTTTATACTATATTAATTTAATAGTCAGAAATATAATATTATTTTTTGGATGCTTCTACCTCAGCCAGCTTCATGGCGCGAACCTTCAGGGGAAGGCCAAACAGAGTGATAAAGCCGCTCGCATCATGGTGATCATACAGGTCTCCAGTAGTAAAGGAAGCTAAGGATTCATTGTATAGAGAATAAGGTGAAGTCGTTCCAGCTTTGATAATGTTGCCCTTATAAAGCTTGAATTTCACTTCTCCAGTTACATATTCCTGTGTGCTGGTTACAAATGCCTGGACAGCTTCCCGCAAGGGAGTGAACCATTTCCCTTCATATACAATTTGAGCAAACTTGTTGCCCAGATCTTTTTTGACTTCCATAGTGGCACGGTCCAAAACAAGTTCTTCCAACTGCTGATGTGCCTCCATGAGGATGGTTCCACCCGGCGTCTCATAGACACCACGGGATTTCATGCCCACAACACGGTTCTCTACAATATCCACGATACCAATACCATGCTTTCCACCCAGAGTGTTCAGCTCTGTAATAATCTCAGAAACTTTCATTTCCTTCCCATTGAGAGAGACAGGAGTTCCCTTTTCAAAGGTCATTGTGACATACTCGCCCTCATCAGGAGCCTTTTCAGGTGTCACGCCCAGGACAAGCATATGTTCATAATTGGGCTCGCTCGCAGGATCCTCCAACTCCAAACCTTCATGGCTGATGTGCCACAGGTTCCGGTCACGGCTATAACTTTGACTGTGATCAAAGGGAAGGTTAATTCCATGCTGCTTACAGTATTCAATCTCATCCTCACGAGACTGCATGGTCCAAATGTCAGTCATTCTCCAAGGAGCAATAATTTTCAGATCAGGAGCAAGGGCTTTGATACCCAGCTCAAAGCGGATCTGGTCGTTTCCTTTTCCGGTAGCTCCGTGACAGATAGCGGAAGCCCCTTCTTTGCGGGCGATCTCAACGAGGCGTTTTGCGATTACAGGACGAGCCATTGAGGTACCCAAAAGATATTTGTTTTCATAGACGGCGCCAGCCTGTACACAGGGCATAATATAATCGTCACAGAACTCATCAATAATATTTTCAATATATAACTTGGAAGCACCAGACAGCTTTGCCCTCTCATCCAGTCCATCCAATTCATTTCCCTGCCCGCAGTCAATGCAGCAGCAAATTACTTCATAATCAAAATTTTCTTTCAGCCATGGAATAATAGCAGTCGTATCAAGACCACCTGAATAGGCCAGAACAACTTTCTCCTTCATTGTTTCATATCCTCCTCGATAGTTATCATAGATCCTCTGAAAATGCTTATGATTTCCAGGGTTTTATCACTGACAATTAATATACATCATATTTTGTAAAGTTGCAAGTGAAATTTTATACATAATTAGAAGAAAATATTCAGGGATAATTATTGGTTTTTATGGCGGATGCCATATAGAGAGTATAGGCATCCAATGCAAATGAGATAACTCTTTGGATATCTATATTCTCCATGTGGCTGTGCGACGTATAAAATGCACATATATGAATAATTATACATTCTGTTTTTGATGTTTTTCAAAGAACAGCAGGGGATTTCCACCCTTGTGTACGTTTAAAAAAATAGTGCTCTATCATATAAAACATAATTGAAATCACAGAACATATGTGCTATGATCAGTTTATTATTGAATGAAAAGGGGAGCAAGCATGGATGAGACTAAAATAATTGTTATTCCAGATGGGAAAATATGTGACTATATAGATGGAAAGTTTCGCAATGACACTCCTGAAGAGTATGTAAGGCAGACAATAGAAAAGCGCCTTGTTAATGAGCATAAATATTTACCGGCACAGATTTCAGTTGAGTATACTCTACGAGTGGGATCGCGAAGACCTCGGGCAGATATTGTTATCTTTGATAAAAACTGTGCGAATCGCATCCAGGAAAATATCAAGTTGATCATTGAATGTAAAAAGGAAACGGTTGATGTTCAAAATGCGAAGGATGGTGTGGAACAATTAAAATCGTATATGTCGGTATGCCCTAATTGCGAGTGGGGTATGTGGACAAATGGTAAGCAGAAAGAAGTTTTTCGTAAATATATCAATGATATAGGACAGATTGAGTTCATGGATTATAATGATATTCCATCGGCTGACGGGAATCTTGATGATATTAACCGTCCGAAAAGAACATCATTAAAAAACGCATATGATGATAATTTACTATTCGTGTTTAAAACCTGTCATAATCATATTCATGTGAATGACGGTTTACAAAAGCAAGCGGCATTTTTTGAGTTGCTAAAAGTGATTTTTTGCAAAATAGAGGATGAGCGCAATATACCGGAACCCCTGGAATTCTATACTACCTCTGAAGAGCGTTCCAATCCAGATGGACAGCTTACAGTTCAGAAACGTATTTTTAAAATTTTTGAAAGAGTTAAGAGGAAGCAGGGTAAGATATTTGATGCAAATGATGAAATTAAGCTTTCATCACGCAGTTTAGCCTACATAGTCAGTGAGTTGCAAAAATATAGCTTGCTTAATACAAATATTGATATTAAAGGAAAAGCATATGAAGAGATCGTAGGTGCTAATCTTCGTGGGGACAGAGGTGAATTTTTTACCCCGAGAAATGTTATGAAGATGGTTGTAGAAATGATTAACCCATCCATGAATGAAAAAGTATTGGATAGTTCCTGTGGAACAGGTGGTTTTTTGGTAACAGCTATGACTCATGCGATTATGGAGCTTGAAAAAGAATTTGCATATTCTATGGAGTTAAAAAGGGAAGAATGGGATAGTGATACAGTACGTGTGTTTCAGGACAAAATCTCTGAAATGGCGTCATCCAATTATTTTGGATTTGATATTAATCCAGACCTTGTTAAAGCAACAAAAATGAATATGGTTATGAATAATGACGGGAGTGGGAATATTTTACAGACAAATTCACTGCTTCCACCTCATGAATGGACAGAAGAATTTAGGTCTAAGCTTGCAGAGGCTTTAGGGATTGATAAAACGGAATTGCGCAATCATAAAACAATAGGATGCTTTGATGTAATCATAACAAATCCTCCCTTTGGCAGCAAAATCCCTGTTAAAGATAAAAATATATTGGAACAATATGAGCTTGCGCATATCTGGCTTAACGATAAGAAGGCAGGCTCCTGGATAAAAACACCCAAGTTGCAATCATCTGTTCCACCGGAAATTTTATTTATAGAGCGCTGTACACAATTGCTTGTCCCTGGTGGTAGAATGGGAATCGTTTTGCCCGACTCTATTCTAGGGGCGCCAGGATTGGGGTATATTCGTGAATGGCTCATTAAAAATCATCGTATCGTTGCAAGCATAGATTTGCATGCAGATACCTTTCAGCCCCGTAACGGTACACAGACTTCCGTTTTGTTTTTACAAAAGAAGACACAGGAACAAAAAGATATGGAAGAAAAGAGCGGCGTAATGGCAGATTATAATATTTTTATGGCCATGGTTGAGAAGATAGGCCATGATAAGAGAGGAAATCCGCTATTTAAACGTGATAAAGAAGGGAATGAAATTCTAGTTTCTGATACAAGCAGCGTAGCGTCTGATACGAATATGGCAGATAGTGAGGAAATGATTTCTCATGAACAAAAAAGGAAGGTTGAGGATGATCAAACCCCGGACGTTTCTTCAATTTTTACTGAGTGGAAGATGCGGGAGGGCATAGCATGGTAAAATTGGACAGTGCCTGTAGAAATATAGAAGAGGTTATGGGAAATTCTTTGAAATGGTGTTCGGTTTCTTTGACTGATATGGTTGCGTATGGAAAAAAGCAAGTTCGCTTGAGACATTAGGAGGGCAAAAATGATGGAACAACTAAGTCTGTTTGACGATCGGGAGCAGACGGCCCCTCTGGCGAGCCGCCTTCGCCCGGAGACTTTAGATGAATATGTGGGACAGAAGCATCTCATTGGAGAGGGAAAGATCCTGCGGCAGTTAATTGAAAAGGATCAGGTCTCATCTATGATCTTCTGGGGGCCACCTGGAGTGGGAAAGACGACTCTTGCCAGAATTATTGCAAAACAGACAAAAGCAGAATTTGTAGAATTCAGCGCTGTCACCAGTGGAATACGGGAAGTAAAAGAAGTGATGAATCAGGCAGAACAAAACCGTCGAATGGGAATTCGCACCGTGCTGTTCACAGATGAGATTCACCGTTTTAATAAGGCTCAGCAGGACGCTTTTCTGCCCTTTGTGGAGAAAGGTAGCATTATTCTGGTAGGAGCCACTACAGAAAATCCTTCCTTTGAGATTAATTCTGCGCTTTTATCACGATGCAAAGTATTTATTTTAAAGGCCTTGGAGGAGGAGGATTTAAAAGAACTTTTGCTTCATGCCCTGAAGAGCCCCAAAGGATTTGGCAATCTCACGATTGCTATAGAAGACACACAACTTAATGCCATTGCCCGATTTTCCAATGGAGATGCCCGAACAGCATTAAATACCCTGGAAATGGCAGTTCTGAACGGAAAGATGAATAAAGAGGCCACACTTGTGGTGGACCAGGAAATTCTGGGACAGTGTATGAACAGAAGGTCTCTTTTGTATGATAAAAGTGGTGAGGAGCACTATAATCTCATATCTGCACTACACAAATCCATGCGCAACAGCGATCCTGACGCGGCAGTCTATTGGATGTACCGAATGTTAGATGGGGGTGAAGACCCGCTCTATATTGCAAGAAGACTGATTCGATTTGCCAGCGAGGATGTGGGAATGGCAGACTCACAGGCGCTTCCTCTTGCAGTGGCTGTCTTTCAGTCATGCCATTTTCTGGGGATGCCGGAGTGTAATGTCCATCTGGCTCACGCAGTGGTTTACCTTTCTATGGCGCCCAAATCAAATGCTGTTTACCAGGCTTGTGAAGGCTGCAAGACAGACGTGCGGGACATGCCTGCAGAGCCGGTTCCCCTTCAGATACGCAATGCTACCACAAGTCTGTTGAAGGATTTACATTACGGGGAAGGCTATATCTATGCCCATGACACAGAAGAGAAGTTGAGCCGTATGCAATGCCTGCCGGATAAATTGGTGGGGCGCAGATACTATCAGCCTACCCAGGAAGGACAGGAGCGGCAAGTAAAGGAGAAGCTTGAGAAGATTTTAGAGTGGAAAAGGGAGGAAGAATAAAAATGGTTACAGTACGGGAAGGAAAATTGGAAGATATACCACAGGTTGCTCAGATATACGACCATATTTTGGAGGGAAACGGCAATGAAATAACGGGATGGATCAAAGGTGTCTACCCTACAGAACAGACAGCACGCGAGGCTTTGGAGGCCGGAGAACTATTTGTAATGGAGGAAAATGGCGCTGTGGTTGCAGCGGCCAAAATTAATCAGGAACAGGTGCCGGAATATAAAAATGCTTCCTGGATCTATAAGGATATATTGCCTGAGCAGATTATGGTTCTGCATACATTAGTAGTTGACCCGACTTGTGCCGGAAAGGGATATGGGACAGAATTTGTAAATTTTTATGAAGAATACGCAATGAAGCACCATTGCCCTTATCTGCGTATGGATACAAATGCGAAAAATGTGGCGGCACGCAGACTATATACGCATCTGGGATATAAAGAGGTAGGCATTGTTCCCTGTGTATTTAACGGAATTCCCAATGTACAGCTCGTATGTCTGGAAAAGAAGCTGGAACTTTGAAGGATTGATAATTTTATTGAAATACCCTTATTTCTATACTATAATAAAAAACCAAAGAAGTTTAAGGTGGATAAGTTATGACATATAAAGAAGCAAGAGCTTTCATTGATGAAACAACGAAGTATGGTTATATTCTGGGCTTGGAAACAGTGACAGAGCTGTTAAAACGGCTTGGGAATCCTCAGGATGATTTGAAGTTTGCGCATATAGCAGGGACAAATGGAAAGGGCTCTATCCTGGCTTATGTGTCTACGATTTTAAAAGAAGCGGGATATAAGGTAGGAAGGTATATTTCTCCCACAATTTTTGAATATCGGGAGAGAATTCAGGTTAATGAGAAATATATTACAGAGGAGGCTGTTGCAAGGCTTGCGGAGCAGGTACAGCAGGCCGGAAAAAGTATGTTGGCAGAGGGACTTTCTCATCCTACCTGTTTTGAAGTGGAGACAGCCATGGCTTTTCTCTATTTTAAAGAAATGAACTGTGACATCGTGGTACTTGAGACAGGCATGGGAGGCCTGACGGATGCGACGAATGTAGTTAAGACGACACTGGTAGCGGCGTTCGCATCGATTAGCATGGATCATATGGGCTTTCTGGGAGAGACACAGGAGGAGATTGCCAGGATCAAAGCAGGGATTATCAAACCCAATTCCATAGTAGTGAGTGCGCCGCAAAAGCCGGAAGTCCACAGAGTACTTCAGGATATGTGCAGCAGTCAGAATGTAGAATATCGTGAGGTAGAGGAAGAGAAGATCACAGATATTTGTTATGGATTTGAGAAGCAAAGTTTTTCTTATAAAGGTTTAAAAAGTCTGATGCCGGGCTTGGTGGGTACTTGCCAGATCGGAAATGCATCTGTAGCTGTGGAAGTTATGGAAGCACTAAAGGAACAGGGCTTTCCAGTGACAGAGGAGGAGCTTCGCAGAGGGCTTTCCAAGACTATATGGGTAGGGCGTTTTACTGCAGTAGACAAGAATCCCCTTTTTGTGGTAGATGGAGCTCACAACCGGGATGCGGCGGACAGGCTTTTGGAGACCTTGGAATTGTATTTTCCCAAAAAGCGAAAGATTTTTATTCTTGGAGTTTTGGCAGATAAAGAATATGATTACATGGTGAGTCGCCTGGCGCCTTTGGCAGAGAGAATTATTACACTGATGACGCCAGATAATACACGGGCTTTGCCGGCAGAAGATCTGGCGAAAGCCATCCGCAGGTACAATTCCAGGGTAGAGGCGGCAGACAGTTTAAAGGATGCGGTACGCCGGGCAGAAAGCTATGCAAAAGAGGATGATTTGATCCTGGCTTTTGGCTCCCTGTCCTATCTGGGAGATTTGGTTCGGGAGGTACATCTGAGAAAGGAAAACATATGAGAGATTTGGCAGAACTGAGAAGAGACATTGATGAAATAGATGAGCAGATGATAAAACTCTTCGAGAGGAGAATGGCTATATCGGAAGAAGTGGCAGAATATAAGGTGGCCACTGGAAAACGGATTCTGGACAAAGAGCGGGAAAATGTAAAGCTTCAGGCAGTAAAATCCATGACCCACAGTGATTTTAACAGTCATGGGGCGGAGGAGCTCTACAAGCAGATTATGGCCATGAGTCGCAAGCTTCAGTATCAGATGATGGAGAAGCAGGCCATAGGAAGGCTGCCCTTTGTGATGGTAGATCGGCTTGAGACAGACCATGTCCGGGTGGTCTACCAGGGAGTGGAGGGCGCTTACAGCCAGCAGGCTATGTTTGAGTATTTTGGAGAGAATGTAAACCATTTTCATGTGGAGCGATGGCGGGATGCTATGGAAGCCATCTCAGAGGGCATGGCGGATTATGCAGTGTTGCCTATTGAGAATTCTACAGCAGGAATTGTGAATGATAACTATGATTTACTGGAGGAATTTGATAATTACATTGTGGGAGAACAGATTCTTACCATACAGCATGCTCTTTTGGGAATCCAGGATTCAGAGCTTTCCGATATCCGTACGGTATATTCTCATCCCCAGGGTCTGATGCAGTGTGCAAAATATCTGGATGACAACCGTCAATGGCAGCAGATCAGCCTGCAGAATACGGCTGTGGCAGCCCAAAAGGTGGCGGTAGACAGAGATAAGTCTCAGGCAGCCATTGCAAGTGTGCTGGCTGGAAAGCAACATGGTCTAAAGGTGCTCAGAGAGTGTATTAATCAAAGCGATCAGAATTCCACTCGCTTTCTCATTGTGACAAATCAACGGATTTTTTGCAGAGATGCCAAAAAGGTAAGTATTTGTTTTGAGGTGACACATGAAAGCGGATGCCTGTATAATGTTCTCTCTCACTTTATCTATAACAATTTGAATATGTGCCGGATTGAATCTCGTCCTATTGTGGATCGGAACTGGGAATACCACTTTTTTGTGGATTTTGAGGGGAATTTAAATGACAGTGCTGTCAAAAATGCTCTTCGGGGAATACGGGAAGAGGCATTGAATTTAAAAATACTGGGTAATTATTAATAAATATTGATGAGGAGGGTTTAGTTATGAATTCCTATGTGATTATGACAGATAACATGGCAGACTTGCCAGAGAGTTATATTCAGGAGCATGGCTTGGAAGTAATATCTTTGAGCTACATTCTGGACGGGAAAACTTATGATAGAGATCACCCATTAGAGGTGGGAGAATTTTATAATAAAATGAGAAATGGTTCTATGCCTACCACCTCCCAGGTAAACCCAGAGCAGGCAAAGGAGGCATTTGCTTCCTGTCTCAAGGCCGGAAAAGATGTGCTTTACCTTGCATTTTCTTCAGGCCTAAGCGGAACTTATGGCAGTGGACAGATAGCGGCTCAGGAGATTCAGGAGGAGAACACATATCCTGACAGAAGAATAGTAGTAGTGGATACACTCAGCGCTTCCCTGGGAGAAGGGCTTCTGGTACACAAGGCAGTTCAAATGAAGGAAGCTGGTAAATCTTTAGACGAGGTTGCTGCATGGGTGGAGGCAAATAAGCTGCACTTATGCCATAATTTTACAGTGGACGACTTATTCCATCTGCATCGCGGCGGGCGTGTATCGAAGGCCACAGCGATTCTTGGTACTATGATCAATATTAAGCCGATTCTTCATGTAGACGATGAAGGGCATTTGATTGCTATTGGTAAGGTTCGGGGGCGGAAAAAATCCCTCGCTTCTCTGGTGGATCGCATGGGAGAGCAGATAAAAGGTTTTGAGAATCAGGAGGTCTTTATCAGCCATGGGGACTGCCTGGAGGACGCTCAGTATGTAGAAAAGCTGGTGAGAGAGCGCTTTGGAGTGGAGTCTTTCATTATTAACCATGTGGGCCCCACCATTGGAGCCCATTCCGGTCCGGGAACGATAGCGCTGTTTTTTATGGGGAACCCCCGATAGAGGCGGATTGTCGGGCCTCCAATGCAGTCTTCCACTTTCCGGTCCGATATTCGCAATAAGAAATCAAAAAGTTAACCAGCCAGCCTAAGGGTACTGCATACCAGACCATGGCAATTCCAAAACGAGGGGCCATGGTTACGGCAAATATTACCCGCAGGGCCAGATTGGCAAAGTTGGCGACAGTGAACATTTTCATATCGGCTGCTCCTCTCAGAAGGCCGTCTGTGGACATTTTCATGCCGATGAGAGTAAAGAAAAAGCCTATAAATTTTAAATAACCACTTCCTGTGTCCAAGGCTAGCTTTGTTCCATCACTTCCCAGGAAAGAGGAGATAATGGAGTGATGGAAGAATTCCAGCACCAGACATAGAAGAACCGCAAAAAAGACTACTAGACGCAGAACAGAATGATAACCTTTTACCACACGGTCTTTTTGCCCGGCGCCCAGGTTTTGAGCAGTGTAGGAGGACATGGCGTTGCCCAGAGCCAGCATGGGAACGACACAGATACTTTCCACACGCATTGCGGCTGAAAAGCCTGCCAGCATTTGGGGACCGAAGCTGTTGACTACAGACTGAACCAGCATCATTCCTATGGAGACGGTGGATTGCTGAAAGATAGAGGGTAGGGCGACCCGGCACATGGAGAGGAGTTCATCAACGCTATAATATTTATGGATCCATTGAGACAAAGACCAACGTTTTTCTGACTCCATGAAGGGGTTTTGTGACTCAAAAAGGGTGGAGAGCGCCTGCTGGGAGGACACAGCCTGGCCCGGATATGTGTGCAATTCCCGAAGGAAAATCAAAAAGGAGAATAGGGCAGAGATGCCCTGGGCGATGAGTGTGGCCCACGCAACTCCGGCGATCCCCAGCCCCAGGGATCGCACCATATATATATCAAGTACAATATTAAAAACAGATGAGAAGATTAGAAGATACAGAGGAATACGGGAACGCCCCAGGGCATTGAACATGGAGGACAGCACATTGTACATGAACAGGAAAGGCAGTCCTAAAAAATAGATGTTCAGATATTCCACAGCCATATCAAGAATATCTTCTGGCGTTTTCAAAAAAATCATAAATTCCCGTCCAAAGAGAAGCCCAAGAACAGCCAGAAACAGACTGATAGCCAGAAAGGACAGAAGCGCTGTGGAGATGGAGCGTTTCATCCGGTCGTAATTTTGGGCACCAAAGTATCGGCTGGTTAGGACAGAAGAGCCAACGCCACCGCCGATTGCAATGCAGATAAACACATTTGTCAGAGAGTAGGAAGCTCCTACAGCGGCCAGGGCATTTTCACTCACATAGCGGCCCACCACCATAGAATCAGCCATGGTGTAGAATTGCTGAAACAGATTTCCGATGATCATAGGTAAGGCAAACATGAGTATAGCCCGCATTGGGCGTTCTTTTAGAAGATAATCTTTTTCCATATACCATTTTCTCCAAAGTTCTCTTTTTAATATATCCCCGATATAGCTGAATGTATCATAGAAATTTATTTTTGTCAAAATTATCCTCTCTTGACAAAGCCGCATATTTTTACAATTCCATACGTTAAATTTTATAAGATAAAGTACATTGCCTTAGTAAGGCTGACTTGTCTAATGAAGGCATTGGAACTTGAGAATGGAGGGGTTATATCTGAAACATTGGAACGTAGTACGACGAAATTCATCGTTACTGTTATTATGAGACTGGGACATGGGCAGATAGCAGAAGATTTGGCGGCATGCCTGCCTGCTCATAGGGAATCCTGCCTGCCAATCGGCGGCTGAGGAGGAGATGTACCTGGCCCATGTCCATAGGAAGTGTAGTACTGATACTGTCTGGACTGCTCCTGATCGCAGCACTGCTTCGTACAGCGCTAACTCTCTTTTTATGCTTTCGGCGGTATCGGGGGTTCAGGCATGAGGGATTTGAATATTCTAGTCTTCTTTGAATTCCAACACCGCATGAATCATGGCGGCAGCAATTTCTAGCCGGCTGGGTGAAGCATTTTCCCACAAATCAGCCAGCTCATTGATTTTGCTGATTTCATTTTCATCAAGAGTATCTTGTAAAAGATAGTCAGGAGAGATTTTCAGTACATTGCAGATATTTATGAATACAGGCAGGCTGGGAACTTTTGTTCCGCCCTCAATCTGACGGAGATATGTTGCATTAATATTGCACAATTCTGAAAGCTTGTCAGCTGTAAATCTCCGATCTTTCCTTACCATGTTGATACGTTTGCCTAATCCTTTTTCTTTCATTTACTCACCTATTTCATAAGCTATCAACATTTATTTTGTACGCTTTTAGACTATATCATTCATAGAGATGGAAATAGCTTCCAAAAGGTTATATAGTATAAGCTGATAGACAACAAAAGTTCATGGAAGGAGAATTAGGCAATGGAACTGAATTATTTTAAGGATAAACTCTTTGATTTATTGAATGATAGCGAGGAAATGGGCATTTTGGATATTGCTGTGGATGAGAGAAATAATACATTTACTATTAGCACTTTAGATGGGAGCGAGTTTGAGATTGTGTGTCGGAAAAAGAAAAAAGCAGGAAAGAGTGATAAAAATTAAGAAATTAAAAGCATAGCTCTATGAAATAATCGATCGGATAAATTTGCGAAATCAATCGGATTAGACTATAATGATAGGGAGGTGAGCAAGAGAAAAGAATTACTTTGGAGGAAACAATGTATATTGCAGATTTACATATCCATTCCAGATATTCCCGGGCTACAAGCCGTGACTGTACGCCAGAACATCTGGATCTTTGGGCAAGGCGGAAGGGAATTCACTTAGTGGGAACGGGAGACTTTACCCACAAAGCCTGGAGAGAAGAATTAAACGAAAAGTTAGAACCAGCAGAGGAAGGCTTGTATCGGCTGAAGAAAGAATATCGGATTTCGGATCACATAGATGGGGAGTCTTGGGAACCTCGTTTTGTGGTAAGCGGAGAGATCAGTTCTATTTATAAAAAATACGACAGGACACGAAAGGTCCACAGCCTGATTCTGCTCCCTGGCCTTGAGGACGCGGATGTGATTTCCGCCAGATTGGAGACCATCGGAAATATTCATTCAGATGGAAGACCTATCCTTGGCCTGGATTGCCATGACCTTTTAGAGATTGTGCTGGAGCTGTGCCCCAGAGCTATCTATGTTCCGGCCCATATTTGGACGCCTCATTTTTCACTTTTTGGAGCATTTTCTGGCTTTGATACTGTGGAGGAATGTTTTGGGGATCTAAGCCCACATATTCATGCTTTGGAGACTGGACTTTCCTCCGACCCTCCTATGAACTGGCGGGTGTCGGCTTTGGACAGGTTCCAGCTTATCTCCAATTCTGACGCTCATTCTCCGGCAAAGCTTGGGAGAGAAGCCAACCTTTTTGACATAGAACTGTCTTATGAGGGCTTGTATGGGGCCATACAGAAGGGGGAGGGCCTTCAGGGAACCATTGAGTTTTTCCCGGAGGAGGGCAAATACCACTTTGATGGACACCGAAAATGCGGGATCTGTCTGAGCCCTGTGGAGGCGGAACATCAGAATGGGCTCTGTCCTGTATGTGGAAGGAAGATGACCACGGGCGTTTCCCATCGCATTGAACAGCTTTCTGATCGTCCAGAGGGCTTTGTGCAAATTGGGGCGAAAAGGTTCGAAAGTTTGGTGCCATTGCCAGAAGTGATTGGCTCCTCCATTGGCCGGCCGGCCACCAGTGTAAAGACCATGAGTGAATATGAAGTTATGCTGCAAAAGTTAGGGCCGGAATTTGAGATTTTGCGAAATGTTCCTCTGGAAGAGATACGCATCAAGATCGGGACACGGATAGCAGAGGGAATCCAGCGCCTGCGTGAGGGAAAGGTAGATCGCAGGCCAGGGTTTGACGGAGAGTATGGAAAGATTTCTTTGTTCCAGCCAGGCGAACTGGAGAATATTGATGGCCAGATGAGCTTTCTGGACAATATTCAATGGCCGCAGAGTGAGAAAAAGGAAGAGAGAGAGCAACAGAAAAAGAAGCCAGAAGAAAAGAGTGAGCCAGAAAAAAGAACTCATGTGAGGACGCCTTTGGAGAATTCAGAACAGCAGGAGGCGGTTCGGGCTTTGGAGCGGGCAGTTGCAGTAACGGCAGGGCCTGGAACGGGAAAGACATTCACGCTAATTTCCCATATCCATTATCTGATTCAGGAGTGCGGCGCAAAGCCATCAGAAATTACGGCTGTCACCTTTACGAATCAGGCGGCCAGACAATTGAGGGAGCGATTGCAGAACCGTATGGAAAGCAAGCGGGGATTGAAGAAGCTCCAGACTGGTACCTTTCATGCTCTCTGCCTTTCCTATCTTCAGGAGAAAGGAGAGACAGGAATCCTGATAGATAGAGTAGAGACTTTGGAGCTGATTCAGGAGGCTACAAAGGAAGTAGGTGTGAGAAGAAAGCCAGAGAAGCTTCAAAACCTTATTTCTCTCTACAAGACTACAGATGAGAAGCCCGCTTTGGAAGAAAAGGAGCTCCAGATATATGAGGCTTATAATCGTAGGCTGAAGGAAAATGGACTTTGGGATTATGATGATTTGCTTACAGAGACTTGTCGTTTGCTCCAGGAGGAGACGAAGGAGTCAAAGGCTCACAGGTATCTTCTGGTGGATGAGTTTCAGGATATCAACCCAATTCAATATAAGCTGCTCAAACTTTGGAACCAGGGTGGAAAGCAGTTATTCGTCATAGGAGATCCCGATCAGTCTATTTATGGATTTCGAGGTAGCAGCGCGAAATGTTTTGAACAGCTTCGAGATGATTTCTCAGAGTTTCGGGAGATAACTTTGGCCTGGAACTATCGCTCCACGCCAGAGATCTTAAAGACAGCCCTCCCGGTTATTTCAAAAAATCCCGGGCCGGAGAGACAACTTAAGCCTTTTTGTCCGACTGGCTCTATGGTTCACCGTGTGAAGGCGGAGGGGGCCTGGGAGGAAGCTGTATTTACAGCAAAAGAGATTGTGCGTCAGGTGGGCGGCGTAGATATGCTGCAAGCCCATGAGGCTGCGAAGCTGGATGGAAAAGAGGGAAATCGAAGCTTTGGAGATATAGCAGTACTTTACCGGACACACAGACAGGCAGAGCTGATAGAGCGCTGCCTCAAGCAGGAGGGGATCCCCTGTGTAATAGGAGGAAGAGATGATTTTTTGTCTGAACCTGTAGTTCGGGGGACTTTGAGCTTCTTCCGTTTCCTTTTAAATCCAGGCGATACACGGTCGGAGAACATTTGTAAGACTCTTCTCTGGAAGAACCGAGAGGATTTTTCTTCCATTCTGGAAAAATATGAAACCCTCATTGAAAAAGGAAAACCAGAGAAGATTTTGAAGCAATGGGCAGAAGATTTAGAACTGGAACGGGAAAAATCTATGGGCAAGTTAATGGATATGGCCTGTCTGTCCGGGACTATGGAGGAGTTTTTGAACCATGTACTTCTCGGAGTGGAGAGCGATTTAAAACGCTGCCCAAGCAGGCATTATACTTCGGACGCCGTGACTTTAATGACTCTTCACGGGGCAAAGGGACTCGAATTTCCTGTAGTTCTTATAGCCGGACTGCAAAAAGGCACTCTCCCCCTGGAGTACGGGGCAGGGCAGGCAGATTTGCCAGAAGAGAGGAGACTTTTTTTTGTGGGTATGACAAGGGCCAGGGAGGAATTGTTCCTCCTTACATGGGGAGAACCTTCTCAATTTGTAGATGAGATCCCAGAAGACTTGGTCCACTGTGAGGATGCATCTGTGAAAAAGCAGCAGGAGAGTGCTACACAGATGAGCTTGTTTGATTGGATGAAATGATGGGAATTTCAATCTGTACAATATAATCTTCTATCCGGTCGATGACAGTTTCATTGATTCCTTTTTCATAGGAAAAACCAGAAAGTTTCAGTCCCTGCATACGGGCATAATCTAAAATTGCCTGGTATCGCAGGGACATTCCATCCCAATTTCCTTTATAAAACGCTCTTATATATTTCCCTTTTGGCTGTATATGCAGGCCGGCTTCCTGCTTGAGGAAAGGGATTTCTATAAAGAGCTTCGTGTAATCATCGAAATTACCGCTTTGGAGGCTGGTGACAGGGATCATGGATCCATAGGAGGCATCATGCAGTCGGCCAAGCTGGTATCTGGCCGTTTCGGCGGTGATCAGCTCTACCTCTTTTTCAAAAGTAATATTCGGATCAATATCCACTGTCACCAGACAGTGTTCTTCCTTTTCCACAATAGTGATTTCTGACAAGTCCATGGTCAGGAGAGTGACCATGTTCTGATGATGGTTATATAAAGTTTTCCTGACTGCCTTAAGGTGCATGATTTGCAGATCCAGGTCTGCAATTTTTTCATCCAGAAGACATTTCATGTTTTCAGCAGATCGGTTTTTCATAAAATTTTGTATTTCTGTAAGGGATACATCCAGCTCCCGCAGCAGCAGGATTGTTTCCAGAACAGGACTTTGATGGTAGTTATAGCAGCGGTATCCGTTGACTGGATTGATAGCAGCAGGCTTGAATAGCCCAATTTCGTCATACCACATCAGAGTTTTTTTATTGATACCGTGCAGAGCTGCAAACTGACCGATTGTGAGCAGTTTGTTTTGTTCATCCATTTTATTTCTCCCCAAATCACATAAATTATTTTTGCTCCCCTATTGACCATACAGTTACTGTACGGTATATGATACTCTTTGCAGAAAGTAAATGCAAGAGGAGAAAAAACATATGGATAATCAAAATGTATATTTAAAACCAGTAACTTTGAAAAATATCTTAAAGTTTGCTGTTCCGACCATTGCTATGACCGTATTTATGTCTTTTTATACAATGGTTGACGGCTTATTTGTATCAAATCTCATTGGCACAGACGCACTCTCAGCCATCAACCTGACAGCGCCTGTCATTCAGCTTGTCACCGCTATCTCCACCATGCTTGCTACCGGAGGCAGCGCAGTCATTATGAAAAAAATGGGGGAACAGAAAAGCAAGGAGGCAAAAGAAGATTTTACATTCCTGATCCTGGTGAATGTGTTTGTGGGAATCATCATGTGCGCCATTGGGTATCTGGCAATGGATCTCATTTTTTCCGGGATGAATCTTTCAGTAGATGTAGAAAGGTACTGTGTGGAATACTTAAGCCGCTATCTGGTATTTACCGTACCCATTCTTTTAATGAACAACTTTACCCTCTACATGATTGCCAGTGAGAAGGCGACCCTCTCATTTATCTGCTCTGTGACAGGCGGCGTCCTGAATATGATACTGGACTATGTATTTATTGCAGGGCTCCACATGGGAATCAGTGGGGCGGCAATTGCAACAGGTCTTGGGTATTCTGTGACAGCAGTTGTAGGCCTGTTTGTTTTTAGCAGTAAGAAAAGCTTGCTGCACTTTATGAAGCCAGTTTTCCGATTCAAAGTCCTTGTAAACGCAACCACAAACGGATGCTCAGAAATGGCAACAGCCCTTGTCACTGGAATCATTACAATGATGTTCAACTGGACGATGCTTCATTATGTGGGAGAGAATGGCGTTGCTGCTGTTACAATCATTATGTATGTATTGATGTTTGCAAGCTCCCTGTATACGGGGTATTCCTACGGAGTGGCTCCCATGATTAGTTTTTATTATGGGGAGCAGAATCATGAGAAGCTGAAAAAGCTTGTAGCCACCAGTTTAAGGGTGATTGCATTTATTTCTGTGATAACAGTTGCGGCCTCCTTTATGCTTACAAAGCCCCTGGTATCTGTCTTTGCCCGACCGGATAACCCAGTATATGATTTGGCAGTAACCGGAAATAAAATATGTACCATAGCATTATTTTTTATAGGCTTCAACATTTTTGCCAGTGGGATGTTTACGGCATTATCCAACGGGATTGTTTCGGCTGTGCTGGCATTTTCCAGGTCTTTTGTATTTATGCTGATTACTATGATTGTGCTGCCCATATTTCTGGGGGTGAATGGAATCTGGCTGGCGACACCTATGGCAGAGCTTATGGCACTGGCTTTGTCTGCCTCACTGTTTTTGAAATTTAGAAAGAGATATGGGTATTAATCTGTCAAACAGCTGCTAATTTATAATCTCATAAATTTGGTGAGATTAATTTTAGTAAAGTTTAAATTACTAATATTAAATTGACTAAAAGGATAAGGAGTGGGTATTCAGGCGGAGACAGCTTTTTTATCCTTTCAGTCTGCATTAGAGTATGTGTTCCAACTGGCGGAAAAAGAACGGCTGATCCTGGTTATTGACGAGTACCCCTATGTGGCCCGAGCATCCGAGAGCCTTGCCTCTACGCTACAACTTTTGCCTTTGAATCGTGCTAAGCAAATCAGAAAACTCATCGCGCCTGTATTCTTTTTAACAGAGCACCACACAGCATGATAGCTACGAGAAAAATAAGGATGAGTGGCCAGAGGAGCTGTCCGGTAAAAGCATGGTCTGTCATCAACTGGTATCCCCAGGTCGCAGGAAACAGCTTTCCGGCAAGCTTAAATGGCTTGGGGAGCAAGTCAACTGGAAACATGATCCCAGACAACATAATGGATGGAAGGAAAAGCAAAATAGAAAACATAGATGTATTCGCCACATCTTTTACTGCTAATCCGATGATACTGGCAATACTGAGGGATACGCAGATGAGGATAGTCAGTGAGCAAAAATAGATTCCTGGATTTTCTGGGACTTTTGCGTCAAAAGCAATTGGTGCAATCACATAAAGAATGGAACTCATAATCAGCAGATGAACAAACGCAGAAATATTTGTCAAAATTAATCCTAAGGACAAGGGCACGCCGTTAGCCTGATAGGCATTTTTAATATCACTCCTGTATATTTCTGCAAGAGAGGGCGGCAGTCCAATCAGTGTCCCCATTGTCACTGCGAATACGGTCATAGACGGTATCAGAGTTTCTTTGCTCTCAGGTGTGATGGACACAAAAATTCCTCCCATGACTGCGAAGAATAACAGCGGAACAGCATAGCAGGTGATTAGCATGGTCCGACTTCGCAAGTCCAGTTTCCATTGTAATATAACTCCATATAAGAATCCGTTCATGATCTATTCTCCTTTTGCAATTTTTAGAAAATGTTGTTCCAGAGAACCCTGGTTTACCTGGATCCTTTCCGTTAGCTCCAAAACTCTTCCTGAAAAGGCAATGCGGCCGTCTTTTAGGATGGCCATGCTGTCGCATAGGCTTTCTATCTCGGCCATGTCATGGCTAGCTAAAAGGATCGTCTTTCCCTGTGCTTTCAAATGAAGGATATAGTTATGTAGAGAGATACGACCTTCAACATCAAGCCCCGCAGTTGGCTCGTCAAGAAACACAATGTCGGGGTCGCTGATCAGAGCCAGAGCCAAATGAAGCCGCCGTTTCTGCCCAGTGGACATTTGCTGATACTGTTTATTAGTTATGCTGTCTGTATCCAGGACTGCTAGCATAGTGGGATCTGGGGATGTTTTATTCCATTTTGCAAAAAGACGTATCGCTTCTGAACCCTTGATATGTGCGGGCAATGCGGCTGATTGCAGTTGAATTCCGATCTTTCCATTTATGGATATGCTGCCGCCATCATACCTTCGAAGTCCCTCAATACATTCAAGGGTTGTGGTTTTTCCTGCACCATTTACGCCTAAAAGAGCAAAAATATCCCCCTTTCGCACACACAGATCGATACCCTTTAATACGACTTTTTCCCCATAGCTTTTTCGCAATCCTTTCACTTGCAATGCACTTGTCATGTTATTACCTCCTGAAATGGGTCTATACCCAAAGTTGAAAAGTAGGCGTCTAATGCCGGCTCAATAAAGGCATTAGCCGTAACCTGTTTTTGCTTCCATTCCTGGTCAAATTCATCGCTTTGCCCCATTTCCATCAGTTTCGGGAGCATAGTTGCATCTCCATCTGTAAACTCAATAATCAAATTCCAATAGGCTTTTGCAAATTCCAGACCTCTTTGGCTTTTGGCAGGGACACCGTCCTTTAACATCTGAACCGCCTGGTCTTGAAGCTGTAGAAATTTGTTCAGGAAGACTATGCCGCTCTCTCTGTCAAAACGGCTGCGGATGTGATCCAGTGTATCATTATCAAAGTGTTTAATAAGCCAATAGAAATCGTTTTTCATTTCTAAATTGACAATAATATCTGCATATTTTTTGAAATCTACGGACTTCATTTTTAAAACTTCCGCTTGTAACGCCTCAATATCCGATAAGGATTCTGTCAGACTTACTATCTTTTCGCGGATCATAGAAGCTTGCTCTGAAAGAACTTTTGCCACATCAGCCGGGTTATCCAGGGGAATCAGTCTGCTTCGGATGTCATCCAGGGAGAAGCCCAGATGCTTCAAAGAAAGTATCTGGTGAAGCTTAACAATATCTTTGTCTGTATAAAGCCTGCGACCTCCATCACTCAGAGCAGACGGCGAGAGCAGTCCTTCTTTATCGTAATGCTGTAAAGCTCGCACAGTCACCCCCATTTTCTTTGCAACCTGGCCTGTGGTCATATATCCTTTTGGGATAGCTCTGAATTTTTCCATAATTAAGATACCTCCTTCTCATAGTATATCCCATTACCTTACGTCACGAGTAAGAACTTTTTAATATAAATAAAAAACGGCATCTCATGCTTTAGCTGTTAACTAAAAGTGATAATTGTTCGAAATCTATAATAAGACCATGTATATGGATATATAACTTCGATGATGAGTAAAGACTAAAATATATTTAAGGGAGATGGGGATACAATGATAAAAAAGGTGACAGGAGTATTTTTGATCATAGTGTGCGTACTGGCATTGGCAGGCTGCGATGCAGGGAATGTACAGGTAAATACTACAGATGAAAATCATACAGAAGATGGAAGCAATGAGACGGTTGAGAAGGATACGGAAAGTAAATCACAGACAGAACAGAAAAGTATTATAGAAAACTCAGATAATCTGATATACGGGGAAACAACTTTATATAGACAGGTAGAAATGGATAAAGTGTGCATCTGTGTTGAGCCTTCTGTATTGCGGGATTATCTATCTTATTATTATATCCCTGAAGACCAGGATCAGGAATGGATTCAGGAGTTTATGGATACTTTGCCATCAGAGGGAAAGCCCTATACAGGAATGACGAAAGACATGAAGGAGACAGGTTGGAAGATTATCTGGCAGGATAAGTTTTTCTTGGTACTTAAGGGAGGATACTTATATGATCTCAATAGCTCGGGGACAGATATGGAGTATCTAATAGAAGCCCCTAAATTGTGCGATTATATACAGATTATGTTGCAGGAAAATATGGACTATGATCCGTTTGAGCCTGCCGACATAGATAACATTGTATCTGCAAAACTGGATGTTTGCGGCTACTTGACAGGGAATGAGTTCTATAGCCAAACAATTACGGATGAGGAAACATTGAATAAGTTTGAGGAGTGGTTCAGTAATGCAGAATATATTCTCGGCGGCGCAGATTGTGGAAATCAGAATGCCTGTCTTGAGCTGACCTTAGAAAGCGGCGAAAAGGTTTGTCTATCGATTGCTACAGACAGTTGTCCAAACTTTGGAATAAATGGTATCTATTATGATTACCGGCCCACATCTGTTTGGGATAACAGAGAATTCTTTGACTGTTTTGACGAGATAGGCTGGGAAGAAGGGAATTTTTAGATGAGAAATTAATTATCTTTTTCATTCCAATGATTTTAATGTATCCCGAAACTGTCTCATTTCTTTTTCTTCAACCGTATCAATAATATACTGCAATTCTTGAATACGTTCTTTTTCTCCAGCCTGGATAAATTTACCTCTTTTTTCCATTTCAAAAAGTTTTGTGCCAGGAAAGAGCGTAAGTGAATCAACAGAGATAAAATAAGGGTTAAGTTGGCTGAATATTTTCGCACTGTTTATTGCATTTCGATAGCCCGCCCCTTTTCCGGCCAATCCTGTCATATATACAAAATAATATTCTATTCCTGATTCATCTAATTTGTGGCACTGCTCCAAAATATCATGTGAAGCATATCCTTTATTTGCTAAAATTAGCGTATCATCATCACCGCTTTCAACGCCAATACTAAGCCCATTTATACCCATAGCCCGCAACTTTCGTAACTGCCATACTTCCTTATTTTTTATATCCCGAATACTAGCAAACATGGCTATACTTTGACATTTAATCAGATAGTCACGGACAGTTAAAATATACGGTTTTAACCTTTCATAGCTCAATGCAAATGGGTTAGCACCTGTAATGAAAATTCTTCTTGCATGAGGTTGATATGATTTAATCTCGTTTAAACCTGCTTCAAATTCTGATAGTAGTGACATTGCAAAGGGCTCATCTTTATATAGATTACAAAAGTAGCATTTCTGATAAGTACAGCCAGAGGTTAATTGAATAATGCAGGAATCAGCTTCATAATGCGGTCGCCATGTTCTTCCAATGAAGTGCATACAATCACTCCTTATAAGTGACGGAGATTTTTACGGTAATCCCGCAGTTCATCTTCGCTCACACTTTCTATGATTTTATCCAAAATAGATAATACTTTCTTTTTGTCATTCGGTAATGTGCCTTGAATTGGTATCGGATTGGAAGCTCCTAATGCTCCAAACCAGACAGGAATTTCTAAGTGTTCAACTAAGGTTTTTAATTCCTCGTATTTTTCAATCTCTGCTTCTTCCTGCCAGTTCCCTTTTTGTATATCCTTATAAAGTTCTGAATTGGGATAAATTGTCAACATGCTCGCTCCTATAATTTGAGGGTGGAGCTGGTTACATATCCGGGCAGTAGCTTTTGCTCCCTGCTCACCCTTTCCCATGCCGGAAATGCCTGTAAGGTAAAAGAAGTTATAACCGATACCTGCTTTATCAAGCCTTAAACATTGAGTGACAATATCCTTTGAAAGATACCCTTTGTGCATAAACTCCAATGCTTCATCATCACCTGTTTCAATTCCTATTGTTAAAAAGTCAAATCCGGCTACCGCTAATGCAGATAGTTCCTCATCTGTTTTCAAGGAAACGTCAGTTACCCTTGAAAAACAGCCAATCGTTTTATTGCTCGGAAAGTATTTTTTTATGAGGTCTGCAATGGCCATTAACTGTGAAAATTTCAGTACAAATGGATTTGCACCTGTCAAAAATGTTCGTGAAATTTTGCTATTTTTCCATAGCTTCATCTGTGCCTTTGCTTCTTTCAAATCAGCTTCTATATCTGAAAGCGGTGACATTTTGAATTTGAAGGGCAAATCAGCATATAATGTACAAAATTTACATCTATGATGTGTACAGCCTACGGTTGCTTCCAAAAGTAATGAGGACGCTTCATAAGGTGGTCGCCATATTGTTCCTGTGTAATGCATAATTTTATCGCTCCTTTTCTCTTGATTTTTAAATATTGTCAATCTTGTTTTCAACTAAAATATCTCAATGCCTCGTGCACTTCAAGTACTGTCTTTTTTTAGTAGTAGTACTTTTTTAGATACTTAGAATGTTAAAAGACCGTACCTTGATTTTCCCTCTTTTTTTCAATATACTTTAAGCGGAAAGGAGCGGAGTGTTTCTATGTCTCAAAACAAGTTCACAGACAAAAATGTAATAGCTCGCTGTGTGCCAATGAGTAAACTGCAATCAGTTATAGGTGGCAAGTGGAAAATTTTGATATTGTGGTATATTGCTTTTTATAAAGTGCAAAGGTTTGGAGAGTTAATGCGTCGTCTTGATGGCATAACGCAATCCACACTGACAAAACAGCTTCGGGAGTTAGAGTATGACGGGTTTCTACACAGAGAAATATACAAAGAAATACCTCCAAAGGTTGAGTATTCTCTAACAGAATTTGGACAAAGCTTTATCCCTGTTCTTCAAACAATGATGACTTGGAGCGAAAAATATCTATGCCCGGATTATGTAAATCCATATCAAGAAATCACGAAAGAGTGAGAGGAATCTCCAATATTCCTATATCAAAGAGAACAACTTTTAAAATGTGGTATCAAAATAGCTTTTTTATTAAGACATGTATATTTAAACTTGCTATAGTAGATAAGAACGCAAGGAGGATATACAATGAAAGACCAAAAAGAAGTTGTAAAAAAGTCATAATTATATCGAGAAAAATTTAGAGAAAGAAATCAACTTAGATAATATATCAAAAAGTATTGGTTATTCCAAATTCTATCTTAATCGTATTTTTACAGAGTAAACAGGTATTACAATGCATAAATATTTACAAAACCGTAGGCTTACTGTTGCAGCTGAATGATACCATCAGATGCGAAAAAACCAGAGGATGGACGTTTTAAAGCAACAGAAAGTTTACTGACAACTATATACAGAAAGCCGTTAAAAGATCATATGGAAGCAGTCAGGCATAAAGAGGCATTTGATTTTGTTCGGGATTTGGTAAAAGAACAGATGCCGTTATCGGAGAGTATCATCAAGCAGATACACTATCTTGTATTGGCGGATAAGCGGGAGGATCGGGGCGTTTAGATATCCGCCAATTGACATTAAGTTTGCAGACTGGATAGTTACTTGATGATGCTGGCCAGTTATACACATTACAGCATAATGCCGACGACTACGGTATCCCTCTCATTCCATTTTATAACCTGTTTTTATCACCCCATTCACACATTCCGTCTAAAATAGGAATTAAAGATTTTCCACGCTCTGTTAAGCTATACTCTACCTTTGGCGGGATTTGTGGATATTCTTTTCTATGCACTAATTGGTCTGCTTCTAATTCTTTTAAAGTGGAGCTTAAAGTCTTATACGAAATTTCGCTGATATATTTTTTCATTTCATTAAAACGAACGACTCCGAACTCCATTAAAGTATACAAAATAGTCATTTTATATTTGCCATTGATTAATGACAATGTATAGCTGAAACCTGTTGTTTCAAGACATTCATTTGAAATGCAGCGTTCACTCATTTTACACTCTCCTTTAAGTAAGTATATAACTTTATTGTAAGTATCGCACTTATATGTGCGTACTTGATTTTGTTTCAATTCTTGCTAAGATTATAATATCAAAAGCAGAGAAAGTCAATCTCACAGAATTAGGAGGACATATTTTATGAGCAAAAAAATAGTTGTAATAACGGGAAGCCCTCGGAAAAACGGGAATAGCTTTGCTATGACAGACGCTTTCATCAAGGCAGCCGAAGCAAAGGAGCACACAATCACACGGTTTGACGCTGCATTAAAAAAAGTGGGTGGCTGTCGGGCGTGTGAAACCTGTTTTTCTACTGGAAAAGCCTGTACTTTTGATGATGATTTCAACACGATTGCACCGGCAATTCTTGAAGCGGACGTTATCGTATTTACTATGCCTGTCTACTGGTATTCTATCCCGGCGCAGATTAAAGGTGTCATTGACCGTATTTTTTCTATGGTTGTAGGCGGCAAGGATATTGCCGGAAAGGAATGTGCGCTGATTACCTGTTGTGAAGAAGATGATATGTCCGTCATGGACGGCGTTCGTATTCCTATTGAGCGTATGGCGGCATTGAATAAATGGAAAATGGTAGGCGAGGTTTTAATTCCCGGCGTATTAAATGTTGGCGATATAGACAAAACTGAAGGCTGCAAAAAAGCGGCTGATTTAGCCAATGCAATTTAAGGAGGCAATTGTGAGCAAAAAAATTATTATTCTCAATGGAAGTCCAAGAAAAGCCGGAAATACAACGGCATTAACAGCAGAATTTAAGAAAGGCGCAGAGGAAGCCGGAAACACCGTGACAGAGTTTTTTCTTGACGGTATGAACATAAATGGTTGTAAAGGCTGTTTTGGCGGCGGCAAAAACCCGGATAGCCCTTGTGTCCAAAAAGACGATATGGATAAAATTTATCCTGTTTACAAGAAAGCGGACATAGTTGTTCTTGCAACACCGCTTTACTATTGGACTATAAGCGGTCAATTAAAAACTGCCTTTGACCGCTTATTTGCTGTTGCGGAATGTGACCCTAATTATCGAAACCCTAAAAAGGAAAGTGTTCTCATTATGGCAGCCGAGGGTTATGGTTTTGAAGAAACTCTTTATTGGTATGAACACCTTGAAAAACATTTAGGGTGGAAAAGCATTGGAAAAGTGCTTTGCGGCGGTGTAATGGCTATGGGGGATATTGCCGGAAAACCCGAATTACAGGAAGCCTACAATTTAGGAAAATCAATTCAATAAAGAAAGGAATTTGTCACTATGAATAAAATCAATTTACCCCAAGCTGCAAAATTAACTTCTCCAAATCCGGTAAGTGTCGTATGCACCATGAAGCCGGACGGTTCAACCAACCTTGCCACTGTTTCATGGTGGACTTATCTTTCCTTTAATCCGAATATGATTGCTTATGCAATGGCAAAGACCTCATACAGCGGCGAGATGGTACGGAATACAAAAAAAGTTATCCTTACAATTCCCGGTGCGGAAATTGCAGACGCAGTAATGGGGTGTGGAAGCACTACGGGGCGCAACGTGGATAAGGCAGAGAAGTTTGGTATTGAACTTGCGGAGATAGAGGGAAACAGTATCAAAATTCCTTTTCATAGCCGTGTGGCAATTCAATGTAGTTTAAAAGAATATTACGAGGTTGGCGACCACTATCTGTATATTTGCAATGTAGAACAGGCTTATTATGATACAATGGATGTGTCGTATCAAGGCTCTTTCCATCACGGAAAGGAGTTTGACAATGTCCGAGAAGCGAAAAGACAATCCAAATAAGGGACATCAAAGGTTACAGTACAATCACAAGCGTCCGGGGCGTTGTCAAGCCAGCCTTTCAAATGGCATACAACGCAGGAGAATCCTGCGTGTAAAGATACCGATATGCAAGGAAAACAAAGAAAATCAAGTTGAAAATACACCAATCTACTACACCACTTACTACACCATTTGCCTATAAATTTGCGTAGATTTATATAGATTTGCTTGAGGTAATGCAAAATGCAAAATTAAAGAAAAGTGCCAAGGAGCCCGATATATAAAGGTTTTAAGGCTTATGAAAGGATATATTCAAGATGATAAAAATACTCTCTGTCTGCCATGGCAGGGGTGTGGTGTGAGAAGCATATCTTGGTATAAGTTTGCAAAGTGGGGGCATAACTTTTCCTATTCAAAATATGGACTACGATAAGACTACGAATGAGGAAAGGAAAACTACGGATTTTACAGCTATCGTTAAGATAGTAGGGGGAAACGTTACAAAGTAGGAATTTTCAGAGACTATCGTTATCAAGTAGAGGTATCGTTAAAGGGTTTGAAATTTAGGAGTCAGTTGTTAAATTATGTAATAATCGTACTAAAGGTACTGCGGTCAGCGTAAAAGGTGCTGGCTATTTTAATTTGACTAAAATTTTGATTGAATAAAGATATATATTTTTTGATATTGAAATCGCCTAATGATTAAATTTTCGCATAATTTAAGAATGAATTAGGCGAATTTGGGGCAAAATATTGATTATTGCCTAAAGAGGTGGTATAATTAGGCGAAAAGAGAGGAGCTAGGCGAATGCGGATTTTTAATTATGCTAATTTAAAAAATCACAGATGGGATTCGGAAATTCTTGGATTGGTAGCACAGATCCATGAGTTTAAAGGAAAACAGGAATTATATCTTAAGCAGAAACCGGCCGCACTGGAAAAACTTGTTGAGATAGCAAAAATACAAAGTACTGAGGCTTCCAATAAAATTGAAGGTATTGTTACGACAAGCACTAGACTTCAGCAGCTTGTTATGGAAAAGACGACACCAAGGAATAGAGATGAAGAAGAAATTATGGGGTATCGGGATGTTTTAAATACGATCCATGAGAGCTATGAATATATCCCGATTCGTTCCTCTTATATTTTGCAGCTCCACCGGGATTTATATCAATATTCACAGAAGGATATAGGGGGAAAGTTTAAGAATACGCAGAATGTGATAGCCGAAAATCACCTGGATGGATCTCAGACAGTGCGATTTACTCCTTTGGCGCCTTATGAGACACCGGGGGCAATCGATTCCATCTGCGATAATTTCAATCAGGCAATAGATGCCTGCATAGTGGACTCGCTGATATTGATTCCAATTTTCATCAATGATTTTCTATGCATCCACCCATTTAATGACGGAAATGGCCGGATGTCGCGCCTGCTCACCACACTTCTTTTATATCGGTGCGGGTATGTTGTGGGGAGATATATCAGCTTGGAGAGTAAAATAGAAAGGACCAAGGAAAATTATTACGATGTATTGGAACAGTGCGGGAATGGCTGGCACGAGAATGAAAATGATCCGGCACCATTTATAAAATATATGCTTGGAATTGTGCTGGCAGCTTATAGAGATTTTGAGACCCGGATCAGTCTTGTGGATGATAAACTGCCCGCAATAGAAATAGTCAGAAAAGCAGTTTGTGAAAAAATCGGTAAATTTACGAAGAGCGAGATCATGGAACTTGTGCCGTCCCTGTCTAAGGCTTCCGTAGAAAATTCGTTGACACAGCTGATGAAGGATGGGGTTGTTGACAGGCATGGAAAAGGAAAAGCGACATTCTATACAAGGGCAGATGTGTAGAAAAATAACGAGTCCGTTTTTTAGGATACTTGGTGTAATAGACTGCTCTTATTAAAGGAGAGAAGGGAGACTGTTATAATGAGAATCATTAATTTAGGACCTTGGGTTTTCTACATTGAGGGAAAGCCTCAGTTTGACGAGCATAAGGTGGGAAAGTGGATGTATTTTTTCAAGGATAAAGAGAGTGTGGCAGGGTTTTGCAAAGCCGCAGTGGAGCAGGAAATTGTTTTAGAGGCTAAGCATAGTGATGCACCGGAGGGCGTTTCATGTTTTTATCTTGAATGTGATGATATGGAAAGTCATAAGAAGGTTATCCAATTTTTCTTGGACAATGATATGATACAGAAAACCAAAACAGGTAAACTTTATAATATTTCATTTAAACTTGATGACCAAACAAGGGCTGGAGAGTACGGAGAAATGTTCCAAAGTCAAATTAAATTAGAACAATTTCTTGACTTGTATACAGGAGAGTGGAAGTAGAGGTGTAAAAGAATGGTCGGAGTTTATAAATTACTTACGGACTTCCTGCCGATGCTTGAAGAAGATAAAATCGGAGATTGGGCGATTGACCGTGTAAATGATGGAACGCCGGAACACCCAAATTACTCAAGACTCGTCCAGGAGGTTGAGGATGCTATATATGATTTTGAGCAGATGCACCCGGAGTATGGACTGAACCGTTATAGTAGTATTTTGGAGGCTAACGGTATTGAGTGGGGGATGGATTCCATGTCTGCTAAAGATGTGTCCGTACTGGATGGTAAATGCGTCATGGCGATGATGATGGGTGCTGTTAGGGCGGAGCGGTTCTGTGACGGTGCGTTACTCGGATTTTTTAAGAAAGGTTGTATAAAAAATGGCTGGAACGGCTGAAGGAGATTGACGAGCCGGGATGCGTCCGTGTTCGCAGGGAGAGTGAGTACCTTTTCGTCATGCGAGACTATTTTGTTGAACATGGCATGAAATATGTTGAGACCATTGACAATAAAGTGACGGCTCGTAAGGCTAGCAAAACTTATGGCTTTTCGGAACATCTGCAGGCGATGGTGTATTCCCTTCTCAGCGCCCAGAGACCGTGGGCTGAGGTCGTGAAGCACTTGGACGAGATAGACGGTATTTTCTTTGGCTATGATGCGAAAAAGATACTGGAACAGACCGATACATATTTTGTAGACCGCATCAGAGATATAAAATGTGGGAATAGGAACATACATGACCAGATGAAGTATCTGCCGGACAATATTGCGACACTACGTTCCATAGAAAAGGAATATGGGAGAGGCTCTGTGTTGGGAATATCTGCGGAATGTAGGTATTGACAGTGCAAAGCCGGATGTCCACTTGAGGAGATTCCTTGGCTCGGAACGGATGGGGACAGGCAACCACGAAACAGCAACGGTGTCGGAGGTCATTGATACCGTCAAGAGGTTGTCGAAAGAGAGTGGTCTTTCAATGGCTGCAATAGACAATATCATCTGGAGCTTCTGTTCCGAGCAGTATGGAGAAATCTGTGGTGCATCTCCGAAATGTACGGAATGCCCGGTAAAGCGTTACTGTCACAAAAAGTAAACGAGGAGAAAAAAGAATGAATACCAACAGCGAAAATCCGAAGGTGGGAAAGACTTTTCAGGAAATGGTCTGCAAAAGCGTGTCAGAATATTTTCAGACAGACTTTGATCTGGAGGTGGCAATCCCGGTAGGGTATCCTTCCAAGAACCATAAGTTTGACTGCGTTTCGGATGATAAGAAGATAGTGGTAGAGTGCAAGTGCTACACATGGACGGATACCGGGAATGTTCCGAGTGCGAAGTTGATGGGCATGAACGAGGCTCTGTTTTACATGAGTTATCTGCCGGAGGACACCACGAAAGTGTTATGTATAAAGGAAGCCGTACATCCCAAGAAACAGGAGACTTTGGCGGAATACTATGTCCGTATTGATGGACATCTGCTACGGGATGTGAAAGTTTTTGAAGTGGATGAGCAAGGCAGAATAAATGTTGTTAGAGGATAACCAATAAAGCCGGGCAGAAATATCTGCTCGGCTCTCTGTGTGTAAAGGTATGTCATTCACAGGTAAAATCAGATAAACTCAATAAGTTCATCGAGAATCTACATTATCAAGCTTGAGAACCACCACTATATATAGGGTTATGAATAGAAGAGATTGATACAGCACCTTGGCTTCCTTTAAACTGTGTTTCATGAAAGATTTTATCTTTCAAATACATTTTTAAGGAGGTTTTCTTTCTGTTTAAGAAAACAAGAGTAAGGCAGATTATAGAACTGCTTCAAAAGAATCTAAGTGACCGGGAGATTTCCACTGTTCTTGGTGTTTCCCGAAATTCCGTTGCACGAATCAGACAAGCTTCTGATGGCTGCAACGCAGAGTGGGAGGAGCTTCTCATGATGACGGATGATGAATTATATCGTTTCTTACTAGCCATATAGAACATAAACCAGGTGTTACACTTGAAGTTGACTGGTCGGGGCCAACAATGAATTATATTGACCCGGATAAGAACACACAGTGTACGGCATATCTTTTTGTTGCAACATTTCCGTATAGTCAGTATACATACGTTGAAGCTGCAGCGTCTATGAATCAGTCTGACTGGTTGTATTGTAATGTACATATGCTTGAATTCTTTGAAGGTTCTCCTGTAAAGATTGTATGTGATAACCTGAAAACCGAAGTTATCGCTCATCCAAAACATGGAGAAATCGTCTTAAATGATGCGTATTTATCTTTTGCTGAACATTATCAAATTGCAATCATGCCGGCTGAAGTCAGAAAACCCAAACAGAAACCAAGCGTGGAAGGCTTCGTAGGCAAGATTGCAAGAAAAATTATAGGTATGTTAAGACATGAAACATTTTATTCTCTGGAATCTTTGAATCGCGGCATAAGGAATGCTCTTACGAAGCTTAATTCCAAGGAATTTCAAAAGAGAAATGGCAGTAGAAAGATTCTTTTTAAAACCGAAGAGAAGCCAATGCTGAGGGCTTTGCCTTTGCTCCCTTTTGAGATATGTGAGTGGTCCTATCACCATAAGGTGGGACCAAACTCTCATAATGGTTTGACAAAGGGTAATATTCTGTTCCCAGCGGCTATCTGAATCAATACGTTGATGTGAGATACAACAATGCAATGATTTCTATTTATTCGTCACATAAACTCATTGCAGAACATAAACGTCTTCCTTCCGGACTCAAAAACGGCAAGAGAACAGAAGCATCGCCCCTTCCTTATCCACAATACACTCCCGAAACCGTAGAATCAACGATTGCAAAAGCCGAAGAGATTGGCACAAATACAACTACTGTGATAGGCAGGATTTATGAAAATGCAAAAATAAAAGAACAGGCTCTTATAGATGCCAGATCCGTTCTTGACATAGCAAGTATCTATGGAGAAAAAATACTGGAGGAAGCCTGCAGGAGGGCTTTAAAAGATTTCCATATGATTACATACAATACGCTGATTGCTTATATAAAGGATATCTCGAAAAGCAAAAAGAATAAACTGAACTCCGAGAACGGAAAGGAGCATAAACGTGGAATCGTACGAGGTGCAGATTATTACAGGAAGGATGGTAGAAAGTAATGAATATAGAGATCCGAAAACAATTAGCGGTATTGGAACTGGGGGATCTGGCAGCTGTTATAGAAAATCAGGAGAAGGATGTGTCACTGGTGGATTTAAACTATAATGACAGATTAGAGCATCTTCTTACGGAACTTATAACAGAAAGACAGAACCGTTTGATAGGACGACTTACAAAGAATGCGGAGTTAAAGTATCCAAATGCAAGTCTTGAAACCCTTGATTGTGAAGCAAGAGGAATCAATAGGGATACGATTGTCAATCTGGCTTCCATGGGATTTGTAAGTGCTGCCACGAATCTGATTATTACAGGGGCGACAGGTGCTGGGAAGAAATATCTGTCATGTGTACTTGGAGTGGAGGCGTGTAAACAGACTTTGCGGACCTGTTATATCAGAATGCCTTATATGCTGGGGCATTTTCAAAATCACAAAGATAATCTCAGAGAGCAGGTCCGGTATAGAAAAAGACTTGGAAATTACAAGGTTTTGATCATTGATGAATGGTTGAACTATAAAATTAACGAGAGGGAATCGAAGTTTATATATGAACTCATAGAACAGAGATACGGAAACAGTCCAACGATTTTTGTGGTGCAGTACGATGTGGAGGACTGGCATGAGAGACTGGGCGGAGGAACACAAGCAGATTCGATCATGGATAGAATCATTCATAATTCTTATGCAAAACCAACAACAGATAACAATTTAAGAAAACTATATGATTCCCAAAAGGCAAAAGCTGTAATGGATTCCTTAAGATAACATCATATATTTATGATAGCAATGGCATGGCTGCGGTAACAGTCATGCCATTTATAACAATACTACATATAGTGTTTAAAGTGGCTCTCAAGCATGAGAATTATATCAAAAACAAGGTGGCTCCCAAGCCTGATAATAATCACTGGAACCGACGGATAAGCTGCCAGTGGGGAAAAAGCCATGCCTATCGTTACGGGAGCTGGAAAAGCAGATCGGGTATGATCTTGACACGCTTTCAGACCTGATGGGGAAGAATATAACCGTCGGGGAACTGGTGGAGCGCTATTTATGCACCAAGACAGGGGTAAAGCCGAATACGCTCGCCAATTACAATTTCGTGCAGAACCTTCTAAAGAAGGAAACTTTCAGTGAGAAAAAGATTTCACAGATTAAGACATCGGATGCCAAGATGTTTTTAATAAAGCTGCAGCAGGATGGGAAATGCTACAGCACCATCAAAACAGTCCGGGGAGTCCTCCGGCCGACATTCCAGATAGCGGTGGATGATGATGTGCTGCATAAGAACCCATTTGGCTTTGAACTGGCAACGGTGGTGGTGAATGACAGCGTGACAAGGGAGGCAGTCACCAAAGAGCAGATGAGGAAATTCCTCAAGTTCGTTCATGATGACAATGTCTACTGTAAATATTATGAAGTGGTCTATATTCTTTTCCATACGGGGCTGCGGATTTCGGAGTTTTGCGGGCTGACTTTGCGGGATGTTGACCTGGAAAACAAAATCCTCAATATTGACCACCAACTCCAGCGGACTGCGAATATGAAGCTGGTGATTGAATCCACGAAGACAAATGCGGGAACGAGGAAGCTGCTCATGACGGAGGATGTTGCCGAATGTTTCCGGGGCATCATTGAGGATAGGGAGCCGCCAAGGTTTGAAAAGGTGATTGACGGGTACAGCGGATTCCTTTTTGTGGATAAGGACTGCAACCCGTTGGTGGCGATGCATTGGGAACACCGTTTTAACCATATGGTTAAGCGGTACAATGATATTTACCGGGTGCAGATGCCGAACATCACGCCTCATGTCTGCCGCCACACTTACTGCAGCAACATGGCGAAATCGGGCATGAACCCAAAGACCCTCCAGTACCTGATGGGGCATAGCGACATCGGGGTGACGCTGAATACATACACGCACCTTGGATTGGAGGATGCTGCGGATGAACTGAAGCGGATGGAGGATTTGGAGGTAGCGAGGAAGGAGCTGGAAAAGGCGAAGGGTGAAAAGCTAGTGTCACAAAAGATGTTTCGGGCAATTTAAGAGAAATGGTAAGGCGTCCTGCTTTGGCAGGGCGTTTTTGATGAAATAGTAAAGAGATATATTGTACATATCGGATAGAGGCTTTATAATAAGTGATTAGAAAGAGTTGTGAAAAATCGTGAAGGATAAGAAAGGATAATTTATGCCCAAGTTAATTGATATACCTGAAGGAACGAATGTAATTGACGTTCGTAAAAAGGTGAATAAATTGCTTTCAAAAGCAAGAAATAGTGCAAAGCCAGGAAAATGTATTTTATGTGGAGAGGATAAAACCAGTTTTTGTAATTCGCATTCGGTTCCACAATTAGCACTTAAAAATATTGCTGAGAATGGGAAAGTATTACATGCATCAGTGTTGATGGGAATAGATGTTATAGATATTGAAAAAGGGGTAAATAACTCAGGTACATTTCATTTTATTTGTAATGAATGTGATGGGACTTTTTTTCAAGATTATGAGAATGAACAGAATTTAAAAGCAATGCCCACTGATAAAATGCTTGCGGAAATTGCAGTAAAGAATATACTATTGCAATTAAGTAAACGAGGACAAGAAAAAGAGTTATATCGTGAATTGCAAAAAGAATTTCATGCTTATACTAATTTAGAGAATCTGGAAGGGATTAAGGAATTAGATATAAGAGATTATACAGAAGAACTATATTTCCATAAAGATATTGCTGATAAAAATGTTAGGGGTGGATATCAGATATTATATTGGTCTGTGTTACCATATAAAGTTCCTATTGCAATTCAAAGCGCTATTGCTTTGGCGAAAGATTTAGAAGGGAATGAAGTTAATGATGTTTTTGATATGTCAGACACAGTGAGGATGCAGTTTATGCATTTGGTGATTTTGCCTTTGAAAGAAGAAAGCGTCATTTTAGCATTTTGTCATAAAAGAGATAAATCGTATAGAAAATTAAGGCATCAACTAAATAGTTCATCAAAACAGAAAGTTCTCCAGTTTTTGAATTATATTATATTTGCATACGCAGAGAATTATTTTATTTCTAAAAAAATTCAATCAGATATAGAGTCGAATGAAAAGTTGATACAACTTGCTCAGGAAAATACAGGTTATCCCAATCTTGGATTTTTAGAACCGGACAACTTTTTTGGAATGAAGTATCAACCTATACAAATGGACGAAATTCCAAACTTCTTAGATGGAGATTGGGCGGTGGAATGAAGAATTAGAACAGGGTATAACATTTAAAAACATTTTATCAATATTAGAACCGCTGCCACATTGTTTTGGAACATAGGTTTGTGATAAAATACCAGAGTAGTAAAAACCTTCAATTCTTACTACGTTTTTACTACGATTGACGGCTTCAACTTGCCACATTTTGCTCCGTTTTGCTCATTCTGTGATTTTTTTAACAATTTTCTTTGGAAAAATAAACCTCGCAAAACGTGCCAAAACACGGCAATTCAACGCATTTTAGGAGGAATTTTTATTATGATAAAAATACTTTTCGTCTGCCACGGCAACATCTGCCGAAGCCCAATGGCTCAATTCGTAATGCAGGATCTGGTCAACAGGCGGGGCCTTTCCGACCAGTTCTACATTGACTCCGCTGCCACCAGCAGGGAAGAAATCGGAAATGGCGTCCACTATGGAACGAGAGGAAAGCTTAAGGAAGTAGGCGTTCCTTTACTCAACCATCGAGCGGTTCAGCTAAAACGCGCCGATTATGATGAATACGATTTTATCCTGGGAATGGACCGGTGGAATCGAAAAAATATGTTGCGAATTTTGGGGGAGGATCCGCAGAACAAAGTATCCCTGCTTTTGGACTTTGCAGAACATCCCCGCGACATTGCTGATCCCTGGTACACTGGGAATTTTGATGTCACTTATGATGATATAGTGGAGGGATGTGAAGCCTTGCTGAATTACATCTTGGAGCAGGGGCTGGTTTTTTAAACTACCCTTGTCTCAAATGGCAGCAATTTGGATTGATTTAAAAAATTGACTGAAGCGTATATGGATTTGAATGGAGCCTGTACTTTCTCATTGCAGAGAGCAGGCTCCATTTTATTTTTTAAAAAATATTAAGATTCTATTAATACTATTGACAACATCATATTATACGCTATATAGTATAAGTAACTTATAATATTATATGACATATAATATTATATCCTAAGATACAAAAATCAGGATAAGGAGAGGGTTGCATGGTATTTAACACGGGAGCGGCGCTCCTGGACGCAATCGTACTGGCCGTTGTATCTAATGATATAGATGGTACTTACGGCTATAAAATCACCCAGGACGTGCGCCAGGCCATCGAGATATCTGAGTCCACCTTATATCCAGTTCTGCGCAGACTACAGAAAGATGGTTGTCTGGAGACATACGATATGGAATATGGTGGCAGGAATCGCAGATACTACCGGATAACAGAGGCAGGAACAGCGCAGCTGAATCTGTATAAGACAGAGTGGAAGCAATATTCCACTAAGATTGCGAAATTATTTGCGGGGAGAGGTGTGTAATGAACAGAAAGGAATTTATGGAAAGGCTGGAAAAGCTCCTCTGGAATATTTCTGACAGTGAACGTGAGGAGGCCCTACAGTATTATAATGACTATTTTGACGATGCAGGGGAAGAAAACGAGGCAAGAGTAATTGAAGAACTGGTCAGCCCAGAACAGGTGGCGCAAAAGATTAAGGCGGGCCTGTCAGATTCGGCATCTGAATACTCAGAAAGAGGTTATGAGGATACCCGTTTTCAAAATTCTCAGGAAGTCATTTCGAGAGAACAGGTGAATATAGACCAGGAACATAAGGGACAGGTAGACCGAAGAAACCAAAGTGCATCATATGGAACAAATTTTTGGAAGATTCTTGCGATCGCCTTGCTGTGCATTGTGGTAGCTCCAGTTATCATCCCTATATGTGCTGCGGTTTTTGCTGTTTTAGTAGCCATTGTAATTGGGCTGATTGGCGCAGCGATTGGAATTGTTGCAGCGGGATTCTCCCTTCTGGTAGTGGGAATTGTAGTAATTGGAGTTGGGATTGCCCAGATATTTGCAGTTCCTTCCGTAGGAATAGCCATGGCTGGCGTAGGCTGTCTGATATTTGCAATAGGAGTTCTATTTTCTATATTTACTGTATGGTGCTGTGTCAAAATAATACCAGGACTCATACGTGGAATTGTTGGGCTGATTAGTTATCCCTTTCGAAAGGCAGGTGCGAAAAAATGAAATCATTGATGAAATTTTGCCTGATGTTGGCGGCAGTGTTTATTGTAATTGGATTAATAGGAGTAGTTGCCGGAATGGCCATGGGAGCAAAACCCAATCAGTTTTTGAGACCTGTTTACTATAGAAATAATTTTTCCTGGCATCATGATGATATCTTTGACTACTGGGAAGATGAATTAGATGATCAGCTAGATTCCTGGACAGAACAACTAGATGATCAGATGGACTCTTTAGATGATAAATTAGATGATCAGATGGATCGTCTGGAAGATGACCTGGATGAGCAGTTAGATTCGTGGGAGGATGATTTGGACACATGGACAGACCAATTGGGAAATTGGAGTAGGGAAGAGACGACTTCATGGACTGTAGACACCTTTGAGGGGGTCTATGGGAACGAGAATACCAAGAAGCTGGAATTAGATTTAAGCAAGAGCGTTGTAAAAATTTATACTCATGAAGATAAAAATATCTATATCAAAGGCAGCAATGCAAAAAATTATTTTAGCATAGAAGAGGATGGAGATACATTGCGTTTGCGGGATACCAGAAAAAGCAAGAGAAAGCCATTGAAGCTGGAAATATATTTGCCTGAGAGAACCTTTGAGAAGATAGAAATGGATGTGGGAGCCAGCAAGCTCTATGCACAGAAACTGGCCGCAGAAAAGATTGATATGGATCTGGGGGCAGGTGAATTTTATACAGAATCGTTGGAAGGTGATAAAATTTCCATTAATTTGGGAGCAGGAAGATTGACCATTGGCGGGATGGCAGTTCAGGACAGGGCAGACCTTGAAGTGGGTGCTGCTGAGATGGTGGCAGACAATGTTCAAGGAGGAGACCTGTATCTGGAATGTGGCGTGGGATCCATCCAAATGACAGCAAAAGGTTCAGAGAAAGATTACAACTATTCTATGGTTTGCGGCATTGGAATTATTAATCTAAATGGAACAAGTCATTCTGGCATGGGGCATGACCAAACCATTGACAACCAGGCATCCAAAAAGGTATCCATGGAATGTGGAATTGGACAGATTCGATTAGATTTTGAGCAGTAGTTAAAAAGGAATTTTAAGGAGGAATGAAAAATGGAGAAAAGATTAACAAGATCGAGAACAAATAAAATGATTTGCGGTATATGTGGAGGTGTGGGAGAATATTTTAACATTGATCCCACAGTCATCCGTTTGATTTGGGCAGTTTTGTCTATCGGAAGCTTTGGTACGGGTATCATCGTATATATTATTGCATCTGTTATTGTACCAGAAGAATACTAATGCATAAGCCTCAGGAAAATGGCCATACTCCTAATATATGGAAGATAGAAAGGGGTATGGTCATTTATTATGTCTAAAAAGAAGAAAATAGATCTGACAAACCTGGAACCGGAAGAGCAATTGAAATATGAGATTGCCGAGGAACTTGGCCTGCTTGATAAAGTAGTGGCTGACGGGTGGAAATCTCTCTCAGCCAAAGAGACTGGGCGTATTGGAGGATTGATGACTAAAAAGAAGAAAGAGATGAAGGCAAAAGCTCAGAAAGAAGTGGAAGGAAGAGAAGTTCTGGTAGAAGAACTTTTGTGAGACCAGGGCCGTTCAAATAATAACCCTTTGATGTGATTTTATTCTTGCATATTTCCTTATATATGTTATAATTAATAAATCCGAGTGCAATAGTCGGATTTATAATCCGAATTTACAATGATAGAAAGAAGATGAGAAAAATGCTTGAAGTAAAGCACCTGGCCTATCAGGTTATGGAAAATGGAGTTGAGCGGAAGCTGGTAGATGATGTAAGCTTTACCGTACAAGATGGGGAAATGCTAGTTATCACAGGTCCTAATGGGGGAGGCAAATCCACCATAGCAAAGCTTTTGATGGGAATTGAGAAAGCGGACAGAGGGGAGATCCGATTGGACGGCCAGGATCTTTCTGCAATGAATGTAGACGAGCGGGCCAATGCTGGTATCGGCTATGCCTTCCAGCAGCCGCCGGCCTTTAAAGGCATGACAGTAGAGCGCTTGCTGAACCTGGCAGCCGGACAGACATTATCAGAATCTGTCTGCTGTGAACTTTTAAGCAGCGTGGGCATGTGTGCCAGAGAATATTTGAAGAGAGAGGCTGATGCTACCCTTTCCGGCGGAGAACGAAAGCGGATTGAGATTGCCACAGTACTGGCCAAATCCCACAAAATCTGTATTTTTGATGAGCCGGAGGCTGGTATTGATCTGTGGAGTTTTTCTATGTTGGTCGATCAGTTTGAGAAGATTCATGAGAAAAAGCAGGAAAGCCTTCTTTTGATTTCCCATCAGGAACGGATTATCCGTATGGCAGACCGGATTCTGGTGGTAAATGACGGGCAGATTCAGGATGAAGGAAGCAGAGAGGAGATGCTTCTCAAGCTGTTCCCTGAAGAAAGCGGCTGTGCCTGCAGAAATGAAAATGGCGGAAGGGAGGATGGAAGCTGTGAGTGTGAAGCTGGATGCAGCAGCAGATAGAGTATTAAAGGTGATTGACAAGTCTGTGACGGAGCAGAAGGGAGCCTACAATGTGCGCTACAATGGGCAGCCTCTATGCCATGGAGACAGCGAGCATATTAAGATACGTCGAAAAGAAGATAAGCAGGGAATCGATGTGTATATTGATAAAGATGCCAGAGGAGAGCAGGTACATATCCCAGTGGTGGTGTCCGTGTCTGGTATGACAGATATTGTATACAATGATTTTTATGTGGAACCCGGAGCTCAGGCTGTGATTGTGGCCGGATGTGGAATCCACAATTCCGGCTGTGATTCAGCAAGACACGATGGAATCCATGCTTTTCACATTGGAAAGGGTGCCAACGTGCGTTATGAGGAAAAGCATTACGGAGAGGGCGAAGGAAGTGGAGAGAGGATTCTCAATCCAGTGACAAAAATTTATCTGGAAGAGGATGCAGTTTTCACCCTGGACACAGCTCAGATCCGAGGTGTAGATTCCACTGTGCGGGAGACAGAGGTAGTGATGGGAGCAGGAGCCCGTCTTCAGGTGACGGAGCGACTTATGACACATGACAAACAGACAGCAGTCTCCAATATGGAAGTACAGATGAACGGAGACGGAAGCTCAGCCCAGATCATTTCCCGTTCTGTAGCCAAGGGAAGCTCCGTGCAGACCTTCCACCCCAAGGCGGTAGGTAATGCAGGCTGCCATGCCCATATTCAGTGCGATTCTATTATTATGGATAAGGCGGAAGTGTGCTCCATCCCAGAAATCAATGCTCGAAATATTGACGCTCAGATTATTCATGAGGCAGCTATTGGGCGTATTAACGACGAGCAGCTTCTGAAGCTTCGCAGCCTTGGCATGACAGAAGAAGAGGCGGAGGCAGTGATTATAGAGAACTTTCTTCAATAGTGAAATATAGGAGAGCGCTATGCTATACATAGGAATCGATTTAGGAACCTCAGCAGTGAAACTCCTGTTGATGGATGAAGTGGGTAAGATTCAGAAAATAGTGTCAAGAGAATACCCCTTGTATTATCCAAAGCCTGGCTGGTCGGAGCAGGATCCAGCGGACTGGTATACACAGACTCTGGAAGGCCTTAGAGAGCTTCTTTCTGATTGTGATAAGTCTCAGGTAGCTGGAATCAGCTTTGGAGGGCAGATGCATGGCCTCGTAATTCTTAATCATGAGGATCAGGTAATCCGCCCGGCGATTCTCTGGAATGACGGAAGAACGGCTATGGAGACGGATTATTTAAACCAGGAGATTGGAAAGGTTAAGCTTTCCCAATATACAGCAAATATTGCCTTCGCAGGCTTCACAGCACCTAAGATACTCTGGATAAAAAATCAGGAGCCAGAAAACTTTGCCTGCATTGAGAAGATAATGCTGCCCAAGGATTACCTGGCCTACCGATTATCAGAAACTTTCTGTACAGATGTGTCAGATGCTTCCGGTACGCTACTCTTTGATGTAAAGAATAAGTGCTGGTCGAAAGAAATGATGGAGATCTGCGGTGTAAAGGAAACTCAGTTGCCGAAGATTTTTGAAAGCTATGAGGTAGTAGGAACTTTGAGACCAAAGCTGGCGGCAGAGCTTGGCCTTTCTGAAAATGTAAAAATTGCAGCGGGGGCCGGGGATAATGCCGCTGCTGCTGTGGGAACCGGAACAGTAGGTGACGGAAGTTGTAATATTTCCCTAGGAACATCGGGAACCATCTTCATCTCCAGCAAGAACTTTGGTGTAGATGAGAACAACGCACTCCACTCTTTCGCCCATGCGGATGGGTATTACCATCTGATGGGATGTATGCTCAGCGCTGCTTCCTGCAATAAATGGTGGATGGATGAAATTCTGCGTACAAAGGATTATGTAGGAGAGCAAACAGAAATCAAAGAGCTTGGAAAAAACAAGGTGTTTTTTCTGCCCTATCTCATGGGTGAGCGCAGTCCTCACAACAATCCCAATGCAAGGGGAACCTTTATGGGAATGACTATGGATACCACAAGAGAAGATATGACACAGGCCGTTTTAGAGGGAGTAGCCTTTGCTTTGCGAGATTCTTTTGAGGTGGCAAAGGCTCTGGGAAGCCACATTGCTCGCACTAAAATATGTGGCGGAGGGGCGAAAAGTCCCCTGTGGCGCCAGATGATTGCCGACATTTTCAATATTAAAGTAGACATTCCAGAGAGTGAGGAAGGTCCGGCTATGGGCGGCGCTATGTTGGCGGCTGTGGCATGTGGAGAGTATGAAAGTGTGGAGGAGGCAGCTTGGAAGATTGTGAAAATAGTACATACAGTAGAGCCAATTCCTGAAAATGCTGCCCGGTATGAGAAGCAGTATCAAAAGTTTCGTCAGATTTATCCGGCAGTGAAAGAACTGTTTGACATGATACTAGATGAATGAGTTTCAAAAAAATTTTGCTTTTTACTATTAAAACTGTTATAATGAATCCAATCATATAAACCGGCAGAGGATAACCCTAGAGACTTTCATACAAGAAAGCGCCGAAGAAGCAAACGAGGGAGTATATCGGTTCCCTGGTGGAAACTGACAGGCAAAAGGAAGGTTGTCCGACGGAACTCTGGAGAGAGCGGGAGACCGCCGCCTACGTGGCTATAACCAACTGGTAAAAGGACAGAGAGACAGATGCTTAAATAGCATTTGTCTCTTTTTATATGCGCACGGGCCCCGAGAGAAATATTTGAAAGGAAGGACAGAAAATATGAGGATGATGCTGGTGGGAGCAGGCGCCGTGGGAGAATGTATTTTAAAGGTACTCAAGAAGCGGGATCCAAAAGGAGAGTGGCTGGAATATGTGCTGATAACGGATTACAGCATGAAACGGGCACAGGAAGTTTTGGAACATTTAAAGTATTGGCATGCAGCAGAGTACAATATTGAGGAGCAGGGCATATCCTTTGAGGCAGCCTGTGTGGACGCACATGAGAAATTAAAAATGGTACGCCTGATGAGAGAACACAGAATCGATTTTGTGATGGACGCAGCTTCCCCCTTTGTAAGTAATTTTATCTTTGATGCGGCTTATGAAGCCAGCGCATCTTATGGCAGTATGGGAACCTGGTCTGTGCCCAAAGAACATCCGGCCTTTGGAACAGGCTTTGAGGGAAGCTACCTGGAGCCTATGACAAAATATAATTTTGACCGCCATGAGCTGTGGCGGGAAAAGGGTCTGACAGCCTGCATCTGCCTTGGTATTGATCCGGGGGTTGTAAATGTATTTGCCAAATATGCGGCAGAATATCTCTTTGATGAATTGCTAGAGGTTCATGTAAAGGATGGAGGAAATCTTCATGAATCAGATGGTGAGAAAGATACTGTTCAGTTTGGCTTTAATGTATGGACAATTTTGGACGAAGTGATGAACCCCAATGCAGAGTGGAGTGAGAAAGAGGGATTTCAGATAGAGGATGCCTTTGCAGGCGAAGAGGAATTTCAGATGCCGGAACCCTTTGGAGTGAACCGACTCGTAAAGGTAGAGCATGAGGAAGTGGTGACTATGCCCCGCTATCTGAGAAAATATGGACTTCAAAAGGCCAGCTTTAAGATTGCCTTGGATGACAACCTATTAAATGCGCTAAAGGTAATTAATGCTCTGGGATTGCGCAGCACTCATCCGGTAGAAGTGGATGGAGTGAAAGTAATTCCCAGAGATGTGGTGGCCGCCTGCGCTCCCCAGCCCAAGGATATAGGGGCCAGAATGACAGGAGGAATGTGTGTGGGTGTCCACTGTATTGGAAAAAAGGATGGAAAGAAAAAAGAATACTTTATCTATCAGCCTTTTGACAATGAAGAATCTATGAAAACATGGGGGATGCAGGCTGTGGTAGGCCAAACTGGCTTTGGGGCAGCTCTGGGAATTGAACTTCTTGGAAAGGGAGTCTGGAAGGATGCAGGAGTATATTCACCTGAATATTTTCCGGCGAAGCCCTACATGGATTTGATGGAGGAAGCAGGACTGGCTTATGAGATTGAAGAGAGATAAGATCTGATCTAAAATTTCTGGCACTGGAGCGCGCTTGATAGTAGACTTTTTTTGACATGCATGCTATAGTTTAGAAGTAATGGAGGAAAAATGAAACGAAGAAGACAAAAAGGCTTGCCTGCCATGGAAGTGTCACTGTTTTGCCAACAGACGGCGATGCTCTTGAAATCAGGAATTCCCCTATATGATGGAATGGAAGTTCTGTATGAGAATTATCAGGGCACAGAATATAAAGCAATCTTTGAACAACTGTATAAAAGTGTTCAACAAGGCGAAATGTTATATGAAAGCGTGAAGGAGGCAGAGATATTTCCAGATTACATGGTATACATGTTGCAGGTAGGAGAGAAGACAGGAAAGCTTGACGAAGTATTAGAAATGCTGGGTGATTACTATGAGCGGGAGGACAAGATTGAGGCTTCTATCCGAAGCGCTGTCGTATATCCCCTGGCACTTGTGACAATGATGGCTGTAGTTGTCAGTGTACTTGTTATCAAAGTGCTTCCCATTTTTACGGATGTATTTCAAAGCCTGGGGCTGGAATTGCAGGGTGTTCCTGGTATTGTCTTGGCCTGTGGTGTGATTTTGGGACGGGCAATGTTAGCAATTGTTCTGCTGGTTTTAGCGGGAGCCCTTCTTTTATACCTTGTCTGGCGTCTGAGTGGCTGGGGAAAAGTGATCACATTCGGAAGCCATATCTGTCCTCCTGTGGGCAGATTACTGGAAAAAAAGATATCCCAGCATTTAGCGTCTGCACTCTCTATGGTTCTTGCAAGTGGGTACAATATGGAGAGTGCATTAGAGTTTATCCCTGATTTGCTGCCAGAGGACCAAAATATCCAGAAGGTAAGGGAGTGTAAATCCTATATGGTAAAGGATGGAGATTTTGTGGCAGCCATAGAAAAAGCGGGTCTATTTGAACCATTGTATTTAAAAATGATACGGGTTGGTATGGAATCAGGGCAGATTGAGCATGTGATGAAACAGATCGCGCTGCTCTACGAAGAAAGAGTGGAAGATGGAATTCAGGACTTGGTATCTTGGATTGAACCAGCTTTAGTGGGTGTGCTGACACTGGTCGTAGGAGGAATCCTGCTGTCTGTCATGCTTCCACTTCTAAGTATCATGGCCTCTATTGGTTGACAGGGGATTGAGGGATGAGGAGACAAAAAAGCTCTGTGAATGGAATGTTGTTATTTTTGCTCTACGGAATGTTTTCTCTATTTTCACTGTTCCTTGTAGTTATGGGGGCAAATATCTACCGCCAGGTAGTGGCTTCAGGCAGAGAAAATACTAAGTTTCATACTTCCTATCTGTATTTAGCAAATAGGATTCGAATGAGTTCAGATAGTTTGGACGCCATTCGTGTAGAACAGCGGGATGGAATTGACATGCTTGTGATTACTGAGGATTTTGAGACAACAGGGCTTGAAACCCTGATTTATTATTACGATGGCGCACTGCGGGAATGTGTAGCTGCAGAAGATACTTTTGCGCCGGAAGATGGAAAAAAGATTGTGGAGGCTGAAAGTTTTACCATAGAGGAGACGCAACCAGGTAAATTGCTTCTGAGCATGACGGATGCCAATGGAAAGCAGTATAGCATGCACTTGAATCGTCTGGTATCAGTTGGAGGGAGTCAGTCTTAAAGGAGAGGTGAGAATGTAGATATGAGAACGGCTGGGAGAAGAAGTCCGGCGTTAGTAGAATTAATTTTGGTAATTCTATTCTTCTCATTGTCTGCCGTGATACTGGTTCAGGTATTTGTAAAGGCTAAAGATATGAGCGAAATGAGCCGTGCAAAGACACAGGGTATGATACTCGCCCAGGATTTGATAGAGCAGTGGAAAGCAGATCCGACAGATCCAGAAGAATTATTTTCTGAACAGAAAGGCTGGATAAAAGAGCCTTTCGAGGAAGAATCAGAAGATTATCTCATAAGTGCTGACAGCGGCATGCAGTTTGCACAGGAGGGAGAGGAAGGTTGTAAGATTCAGGTAAAGATATCTGAAGAATTGTGGACAGCGGGTACTTTATACTGGATTCAGGTGACAATTGTACGCAACCGTGATCATAAGCTTATAACGGAGCTGGAGACAGCAAAATATATACCCCATCAGGAGGTGATGTCATGAGAGAGAAAGTGGCTCTGAGACATCAGGCGAGCCTGGGGATGGCAACAATACTGATGATTGTAGTGGTATTAACCTTTACTGTTTTTGGAGTCTTGTCACTGGTTTCAGCCAAATCAGATTTGGATACAAGTCGTGAGGCAGAGGAGATGACTGTGGCTTATTATGCGGCAGAAGGCAGGGTTGAGAGACAACTGGCAATGTTGGACGCAGCTTTACTGGAAGGGACTTTAGCATACCCGGAGAATGAAAGCCTGGAATTTACAGAAGATGTACAGGAAGGGCAACAGATTCAGGCAGCCCTTGGAGAACCTGCTCCGGGAAGAGGTAGCCGGTATGAGATGATACGTTACAAGCTAACTTTTACAGAGGAATGGATACCAGAAGAAAATCTGGATAAATAGATGGAGGAGGGTGTATAAATGCAAATCAAAGAAATTTTAACAAAGGGACAGAAACAGGAAGCATCAGATATTTTTATCATTCCAGGGTCTCGGGTGTGTCTGAAAAAAAATGGAGAGATTTTTACAGTTTCAGAGGAAGTAGTGATGCCGGCAGATTCTGAAGAACTGATCCGTCAGATTTACAAAATAGCCAGAAGAGATATTCAGGGGCTGTTATTGTCCGGGGATGACGACTTTTCTTTTTCTATGCAGGGAACAGGACGCTTTCGCTGCAATGCATACAGGCAGAGGAATTCTCTGGCAGCAGTGATCCGTATTGTGGCTTTTGGGCTGCCAGATAGTGAAAAGATGCACATACCACAGGAAGTAATGGATTTGGTTCAGATAAAGAATGGTATGATTCTGGTGACTGGTCCAGCAGGAAGCGGAAAATCTACCACATTAGCCTGCCTGATTAACCGAATCAATCAGGAAAAAAATGGACATATTATCACGATTGAGGATCCAATTGAATTTATTCATTCCCATGGAAAAAGCCTGGTGAGCCAGAGGGAGATTGACCATGATACCCAGAGCTATGCGGCAGCTCTTCGGGCAGCTCTGCGACAGACCCCTAATGTGATCCTTTTGGGAGAGATGCGTGATGTGGAGACTATTCAGATTGCTATGACAGCAGTGGAGACAGGACAGCTTCTTTTGTCCACTCTTCATACAGTGGGAGCTGCCAAAACGATTGATCGTATTGTGGACGCATTTCCCGATCATCAGCAGACCCAGGCACGGGTACAGATTTCCATGTTGCTAAAAGCAGTCGTTTCCCAGCAGCTTCTTCCTACCATTGACGGAGGGCTGGAGCCTGTATTTGAGATTATGATTGTCAATCCTGCCATACAGAATATGATTCGGGAGGGAAAGAGTTTTCAGATGGATAATGTGATCTATACGGGAACCAGTGCAGGGATGAGAACTATGGACAGCGACATTCTGCGCCTCTACAAGGAAGGCAGGATCACAAAAGACACGGCTATGTCTTATGCAGTGAACCCGGTGGCTTTAGAGAAAAAATTATAAATAAATTTTATAAAATGTAAAAAAAGCTCAAATATATATAAATCATCCAAGAGATACAAAGCCATAGGGCTTTCAATATTCTTTTGGATGATTTTTTACTTAATAGAAAGCATAAAATTATTTCGCTTATGAAGAATAAATAGCAATATATTTAGAAAATTTTACCTTTATTTTTGCAAAAAACGCTTGCTTTTTCAAATATTGGATGCTATAATATTCGACGTATGGCTTCTATGGGATAATTGCGCCCATTTTTTATACGCATATTCCAAAGGGGCGGGAACTAGAATGTCTTGTTTTTCGGGTATCTGACAGGCTTCAAAACCCAGAAGACTTAAGGAGATCAGAAGAACGAAAGATGTGAAAGGAGGATTTTTACGATGAAGGTAAGATCATCTGTAAAGCCTATTTGCGAAAAGTGCAAAATCATCAAAAGAAAAGGTAGTATCAGAGTAATTTGCGAAAATCCGAAGCACAAGCAGCGCCAGGGCTAAGTCGCAAACTGTGATTCTTCCTGTCAATAATTTGTGCGGCTGAGCATTGGACATGATTGAATGTCAATGTTTTTACAATATATTTGACCAGGATTATTCACAATGATATTGCTTAAAACGGAGAAATGCATCTGCAGAGTATCTGAAAGGTCAGGTATTTATCTGGCTGGATGTGTAAAATGCACATCTCATTTAGGAAAGTGTCATCGGGCACCTATCAAAAAACGCCCGGAACCCAATTTTTTAATATGGAGGAATAATCAAATGGCTCGTATTTCTGGTGTGGATTTACCAAGGGAAAAACGTGTAGAGATTGGTTTGACGTATGTGTACGGAATTGGCCGTGCCAGCTCAAACAAGATTCTAGAAGCAGCGAAAGTGAACCCAGATACCCGTGTAAGGGATCTGACAGACGATGAAGTAAAGAGGATCAGCGCTGTCATTGATGCTGACTATCAGGTAGAGGGTGATTTGAGACGTGAGATTGCTATGAACATCAAGCGTCTGCAGGAGATCGGATGCTATAGAGGTATCCGTCACCGTAAAGGATTGCCAGTACGTGGTCAGAAGACTAAGACAAATGCAAGGACAAGAAAAGGTCCGAAGAGAACAGTAGCAAATAAGAAGAAATAGGTGTTACCTTATTAAAAGAAAGAAGAAAGTAGGTTAGTTTAAAATGGCGAAAGTTACAAAAAAAGTGACAAAAAAGCGCGTAAAGAAAAACGTTGAACGCGGACAGGCACATATTCAGTCATCTTTTAACAATACAATCGTAACTCTAACAGATGCTGAAGGAAATGCTTTATCATGGGCAAGTGCCGGTGGTCTGGGATTTAGAGGTTCAAGGAAATCTACTCCATATGCTGCACAGATGGCAGCTGAGACAGCGACAAAGGCAGCATTAGTACACGGACTTAAGACAGTAGACGTTATGGTAAAGGGACCAGGATCTGGCCGTGAGGCAGCGATTCGTGCCTTGCAGGCATGCGGCCTGGAAGTAACAAGTATCCGCGACGTAACTCCGGTACCACACAACGGATGTCGCCCACCCAAGCGTAGAAGAGTCTAATTTAGGAGGTACAAAGCAATGGCAGTCAATCGAGTTCCAGTTCTGAAAAGATGTCGTTCCCTTGGTTTGGAGCCGACAGTTTTAGGAATTGATAAAAAATCTAAAAGAGAGTTAAAGAGAGCAAACAGAAAGATGTCCGAATATGGACTTCAGCTGCGCGAGAAACAGAAAGCGAAGTTCATCTATGGCGTTCTGGAGAAGCCTTTCCGTAACTATTATGATAAGGCTGACAGAATGAAAGGCATGACAGGTGAAAATCTGATGATCATGCTGGAGAGCAGACTGGACAATGTAATCTTTCGTCTGAGTTTTGCCAGAACAAGAAGAGAGGCAAGACAGATTGTGGATCACAAGCATGTTCTTGTCAATGGCAAACAGGTGAATATCCCTTCCTATCTGGTAAAAGCAGGCGATGTAATTGAAATCAAAGAAAAATGCAAAGGATCTCAGAGATACAAAGATATTGTAGAGGCTACTGGCGGAAGACTAGTTCCCGAATGGCTGGAATCTGATTTAGAAGCATTAAGAGGAACCGTGAAAGAGCTTCCTTCAAGAGATGCTATTGATGTACCGGTAGATGAGATGCTTATCGTCGAGTTGTATTCTAAATAAATCGGGAGTATGACAACGTAGCATAACACCACCCAACCCAAAATATGAAGGAGGGGCCTTGTAGTGTTCGATTTTAATAAGCCAAAAATTGAGATTGCAGAGATTTCAAATGACAAAAAATATGGGAAATTTGTAGTTGAGCCACTTGAGAGAGGTTATGGTACGACACTTGGCAATTCGTTGAGAAGAATTATGCTTTCTTCCTTACCGGGTGCAGCAGTTAGCCAGGTCAAAATCGAAGGTGTTCTTCATGAATTCAGTTCTATCCCAGGCGTTAAGGAAGATGTGACTGAAATTATCATGAATATCAAGAATTTGGCTATCAGGAATACAAGCGATACGAACGAGACAAAGATAGCTTACATTGAATTTGACGGCGAAGGTGTAGTGACGGCAGCAGATATTCAAGCAGATCCCGATATTGAGATTTTGAATCCTGATCTTGTGATCGCCCATATGAATGGGGGTGCAGATAGCAAGCTGTACATGGAACTTACCATTACAAAAGGCAGAGGTTATGTGAGCGCGGAGAAGAATAAGAATCCAGATCTTCCCATTGGGGTGATTGCGATTGATTCAATCTATACTCCTGTTGAACGTGTCAATATGACTGTTCAGGATACACGTGTTGGCCAGGTGACAGACTTTGATAAGCTGACTTTGGATGTATATACAAATGGAACCTTAGTGCCCGACGAAGCTGTTAGTTTGGCAGCAAAGGTATTAAGTGAGCATTTAATCTTATTCATTGATTTGTCTGAAAACGCTAAGACTGCAGAAGTTATGGTGGAGAAAGAAGACAATGAAAAGGAAAAGGTTCTTGAGATGAGCATTGACGAGCTGGAACTTTCCGTTCGTTCTTTCAACTGTCTCAAGAGAGCTGGTATCAATACAGTTGAAGAGCTTTGCAACAGGACATCTGAGGACATGATGAAGGTTCGTAATTTGGGCCGCAAATCCTTAGAAGAAGTCCTAGCAAAACTAAAAGAGCTTGGATTGCAGTTAAACCCAAGCGATGAGTGAAACGAATCGCTTGGGTGATACTTCCCGAACTCGCTTCGGGAAGGTACCGACGGACTTGGCGATGAGTGAAACGAATCGCTTGGGTGCTACTTCCCGAACTCGCTTCGGGAAGGTACCGACAGACTCGGCGATGAGTGAAACGAATCGCTTGGGTGATGTATGATGGAATATAGCCCTCTCCAGTAAGACCGAAGAAGCATGGAGATGTGGTTCCACAAATGGAGGAAAGAAAGATGGCGAAATATAGAAAACTGAGCAGAACTTCCAGTCAGAGAAAGGCGTTACTGAGAAATCAGGTGACAGCACTTTTACAGCATGGTAAAATCATTACCACAGAAGCTAAGGCAAAAGAAGTTCGCAAGATTGCTGAGGGATTGATTGCACTTGCAGTAAAAGAAAAAGATAATTTTGAGACTGTCACTGTAACTGCAAAGGTTCCACGCAAAGACAAAGATGGCAAGAGAGTAAAAGAAGTCGTAGATGGCAAGAAAGTGACTGTATTTGATGAAGTTGAGAAGACAATTAAGAAAGATCAGCCTTCCAGACTGCATGCAAGACGTCAGATGTTAAAAGTTCTTTATCCTGTAAAAGAGGTTCCAGCCACAGCAGCAGGCAGAAAGAAAAATACAAAGAAAGTAGATATGGTTGCAAAGCTGTTTGATGAGATTGCACCAAAGTATGTAAGCCGTAATGGTGGATATACCAGAATCGTAAAGATTGGACAGCGTAAAGGCGATGCAGCTATGGAAGTTGTATTGGAGCTTGTGTAAAACTGTAGAAAATTTAAAAGAGCCTGCACGGTATTCCCGGGCAGGCTCTTTCTGGTTTTCCAAAAACCTCCTTGCGCTTTCTTGAGTGAAATAGTAGAATAAGAAAAGAATTATCTGGACATGTTGAGGAGGAAGCAGCATTATGATATCAGAAGAGTGTTATGAGCTGGGTAGCAAGAGCTCTATAATCCGTGAAATTTTTGCCTTTGGTCTCCAGCGGAAAGCAGAGGTGGGGGCAGATAAGGTGTTTGATTTTAGTCTGGGCAATCCCAGTATCCCAGCCCCAGACTCTGTCAAACAGGCTATTATAGATCTGATGGAGCAGCCAGCGGAAGAAGTCCATGCCTATTCTCCTGCTCCTGGCGATGCGAAAGTACGTAAAATGATAGCTGACTCTCTGAATCGCCGTTTTGGCGAGTCCTTTACAGAAAAGAATATTTTTATGACCTGCGGGGCAGCAGCGTCTCTGAATATCTGCTTTAAGGCTCTGGCTAATCCAGGTGATGAGTTTGTCACCTTTGCTCCCTTTTTCCCAGAATATCGATGCTGGGTGGAAGGAGTCGGCGCTACCCTTCAAGTGGTTCAGCCCCATTTACCAGATTTCCAAATAGATTTTGAAGGGCTGGAGAAGATTCTAAGCCCCAGGACAAAAGCGGTTATTATAAATACACCCAATAATCCATCAGGCGTGGTATATTCTTTAGATACGATTCAAAAACTTACAGAGTTGTTGAAGAAAAAATCAGAGATATATCAAAAACCGATCTATCTTATCACGGACGAGCCCTACCGGGAGATTGTGTATGATGAGATTGAAGTTCCCTATTTGACAAAATATTATGAGAATACGCTTGTGTGTTATTCCTACAGTAAATCCCTGTCCTTGCCAGGAGAGCGTATCGGCTATATTGTGATACCAGATCGTCTGACAGATTATGAGAGAATATCGCCAGCTATCGCTGGAGCTGCCCGTGTGTTGGGTTTTGTCTGCGCTCCATCCCTGTTCCAACAAGTGGTTGCAAAATGTGTGGAGGATACGGGGGATATTTCCGCCTACAAGGAAAATAGAGATCTGCTGATAGAAGGTTTGACGAAGCTTGGCTATACCTGTGTCACTCCTCAGGGGGCCTTTTATCTGTTTATGAAGGCTTTGGAACCAGATGCTGCTACTTTTTGTGAGAGGGCTAAAAAATACGATCTGCTTCTGGTTCCCAGCGACGATTTCGGCTGTCAGGGCTATGTGAGAATTGCTTATTGTGTGGCAAGAGAAACCATACAGAATTCTATGACGGCATTTGAAAAGTTGATGCAGGAATATCAATAGAGGGAGAGTATTATGCTGTTCAACTCTTTAGAATTTGCAGTGTTTTTTCCGGCAGTGGTTCTGTTATATCTGCTGATACCCCGGAAACTGCGCTGCCCATGGCTGTTGGTAGCCAGTTATTTCTTTTATATGGGATGGAATCCAAAGTATGCTGTTTTGATTTTGGCTTCCACAATCATTACCTGGCTGTCTGGGATATTGATGGGCAGGGTTCCAGAGAACAGAAAAAAGCTTGTGGTAGCAGGAAGCTTCTTTCTGAATCTTTCTATTCTAGTGTTGTTCAAATACTTTGATTTTTTGCTCCACAATCTGAACACGATACTTCAAAGCCTGCATTTGACAGTGGTGGATAAGCCTTTTGACGTGCTTCTTCCTGTGGGGATATCTTTTTATACCTTTCAAGCTCTCAGTTATACAGTAGATGTGTATAGGGGAGAAATTGAGCCGGAGAAGAATCTGATGCGCTATGCTCTGTTTGTGTCTTTTTTTCCCCAGCTTGTGGCAGGTCCTATTGAGCGTTCAGGCAATCTGCTGACACAGATTCAGGAGTTGCCCAAAAAGAAGCTGTGGAACTATGAGCGAGTGACCGGCGGTTTGATCTTGATGATTTGGGGACTGTTTCTGAAAATGGTGATAGCAGATCGAGCCGCAGTATTAGTGGATCAGATTTTTGATAATTATCAGATCTATGGTTTTTTCGGACTCAGCGTAGGCGCAGTGACTTTTGCATTGCAAATTTACTGCGACTTTGCCAGCTATTCCACCATTGCTATTGGAGCAGCTCAGGTTATGAATTTTCAGTTAATAGAAAACTTCAATACACCATATTTTGCTAAATCAATCCCGGATTTTTGGAGGCGATGGCATATTTCCCTGAGCAGTTGGTTTCGTGACTATCTCTACGTTCCTTTGGGCGGAAGCCGTTGTTCTAAGCTTTGCCGCTACCGGAATATTTTGATTACGTTTCTTGTCAGCGGATTATGGCATGGGGCCAACTGGACTTATGTAGTCTGGGGAGGCATCCATGGGCTTTATCAGGTGATAGGGTATGAGCTGAGAGGAGTGAAAGAATGGTTGAATCAAAAGTTCCATACGAAGACAGACTGTATCAGCTACAAGCTGGGGCAGGTTTGTACCACCTTCCTTCTCACAGATCTTGCCTGGATATTTTTTCGGTCGAATACCTTGGGGGATGCCTTCTATTATCTGGAGAGAATGTTTACAAAGCCCGATTTTTGGTGCTTTTTCAATGGAGAAATTTATTCTCTGGGCTTAGAGAGACAGGAAATCCATATATTGCTCCTGGGGCTGCTGCTTTTGTTCCTGACAGATCTTATCCAGTATTTTCGAAAAGAGAGACTTGATGTGTTTTTGGCAGAACAAAATCTGTGGTTTCGGTGGGGAGTTCTGTTATGCTTGATTGGAGCCATTGCCATTTTTGGCGTGTATGGCCCAGCATATGATGCAAAGCAGTTTATCTATTTTCAATTTTAGGTGGGCGCAATGAATAAGAAGATTATAAAATCTGTATTGTTTTTGCTGATTCTGTCTGTGCTAATGCTGCGGCTCAATGACATTTTCAAGCTCAAGCAGGAAGATGGAATCTATCCGGTGAAAATTTTTTATGAGCAGGAAAAGGACAGCATTGATGTGATATTTTATGGTAGTAGTCATGCATATTCCAATATTAATCCGGCAGTGCTCTGGAAGGAAGAAGGAATCGCGTCTTTTGATCTGGCGGGAAGCCTGCAACCACTTTGGAATACTTATTATTATATGAAGGAAAGCCTGAAATATCAGCGCCCAAAAGTGATGGTGGTAGAACTGGTGCGTGCCATTGAGGAGCGGGAATATATTGAGGAAGCCAGAACGATTACGAATACCTTTGGAATGAAGCTATCCAGGGAAAAGTATGAAGCTATCCAGGTCAGCACACCCGATCACTTAGTGGATTATCTTTTGGGATTCCCTGTCTATCATTCCCGGTACGCGGAGCTTTCCAGAGAGGATTTTGAACCCTATCTGGGCGATCCAAATGGAAATGTCTATAAAGGCTTTTATCCCCTTTTTGCCACTAAGGAATATGAGACATTTTCTGATATGAGCCAGGTGACAGACAGCAGGGCGCTTTCTCCAAAGACAGAAGAGTATTTAAGGAAGATCATTGCTCTTTCTGAGCAGGAAGAAATACCGCTAGTTTTTATGGTTGCTCCCTATCAGGGAATTGTTGAAAGCGAACAGCAAATATTCAACCGCGCAAAAGAGATCGCAGCGGAGGAAGATGTGCCATTTCTGGATTTTAATTTGTGCTATGAGGAATTGGGACTGGATCCAAAAGAGGATTTGGCTGAATTTTCTCATCTAAATCATCGTGGTTCCACAAAGCTGAGTGCATGGCTGGCTCAATACCTGAAAGAAGAATATCAGCTTCCAGATCGAAGGGGAGATGCACTTTATATTAGCTGGGATCAGAACGCAGCCGTATGGGATCAGATGTACCAGAACCAGATTCTAAAGGAGGAAGCGGGATGGTATGATTTCCTGGAGTTGATTTCAAAAAACCCTGACTATACGTATCTCATATCTCTGGATGGGACCTTTGACAATGGCGAACAGCCCTTATACGAAACTCTCACCTCCATAGGAATGTCAGAGGAGATTGCTGCCCAGGGAGGTATCTGGATACATGGGCCGGATGTGGAGGAAACGTTCTCCGGTCAGGAGGAAGTGAATTACCATCTGGAGTTAAAGAAATGTGACTGGATTGTGAGAAAAGGACTGTCAGGTGTGGAGTTGATTGTAGACGGAGAAAATTATTTTAAGACGGTAAATGGATTAAATATTTTAGTTTATGATAATAAGACAGAAAGCTTTGTGACGGCTGTGGGATTTGACGCAGAGAATAGCTATAACTACATTGGCTGACAAGATTCTTATTCATGTTTTTATAAAATCTTAATAAAATGATAGTAAGGTATTCAGAAATATGTCATACAATAATTACAGTTATTTTGTACCTTCCTTCATAACAAGTGAGGAATTATGAAATATAAAAATATAGAGCCAGCGATTTTCCTGGAACGACCCAATCGGTTTATCGCTTATGTGGAACAGGCAGGAAGGCGAGAGATCTGCCATGTAAAGAATACAGGGCGGTGCAAGGAGCTTTTGATACCAGGGGCTTTCGTTTATGTGCAGCGTCAATCCAATCCGGCTCGCAAGACAGCTCTGGATCTGATAGCAGTAAAAAAGGGCGAAAAACTGATTAATATGGATTCTCAGATACCGAATAAAATAGCTGAAGAATGGCTGAGAAAGGGAAATCTCTGTAGCCAGTCAGCCAGGATTCGCCCTGAATGTAAATATGGGAATTCCCGATTTGATTTCTATATAGAAGATGGAGAACGAAAGGCTTTTATAGAGATCAAAGGAGTTACGCTGGAAGAGGATGGGGTCGCGAGATTTCCAGATGCACCTACAGAGCGGGGAGTCAAACATATCAGAGAATTGATGGCCTGCAGGCAGGAAGGGTACGAGGCTTTTATTCTGTTTGTCATTCAGATGAAAGGCGTATCTATCATGGAACCAAATGATATCACCCACGCCGCCTTTGGAGACGCTTTGCGGAAGGCAAAAGAAGCAGGAGTCCATGTACTGGCTTATGACTGTAAAGTATGTCCAGATGAGATTGAAATTGACGAAAGAGTAGAGGTTCATTTATAGATGGAGAACTTAAAAGAGATTGTAACTCCGCTTATGGACTGGTATAAGAAACACGCAAGAGTTTTGCCCTGGCGGGATGAGCCGGATGCCTACCGGGTATGGGTATCAGAGATCATGTTGCAGCAGACGAGAGTGGAGGCAGTAAAGCCCTATTTCCAACATTTTTTGAAAGAATTGCCAACGATTCAAGATTTGGCGCAGGTTGAGGAAGAGCGGTTGCTAAAACTCTGGGAAGGACTGGGTTACTATAATCGGGTTCGCAATATGCAGAAGGCAGCAGTCATGATTGTGGAGCAGTACGGCGGAAAAATGCCCTCTGATTATGAGAAAATTCTGGCTTTACCTGGGATTGGTAGTTACACAGCAGGCGCCATTGCATCCATTGCATTTGGCATCCCACGACCAGCCGTGGACGGAAATGTGCTTCGGGTATTGTCCCGGGTATTGAAAAGCTATGAGGACATTATGAAGCAATCTGTCCGCCGGAAAATGGAAAAAGAAGTGCAGGCTGTTATTCCGAAAGGTCATGCGGGAGATTTTAACCAAGCTCTGATTGAACTGGGGGCTATTGTCTGTGTGCCAAACGGAGCGCCAAAATGCCAGGAATGTCCTCTATCTGGAATGTGCAAAGCCAGAATAGACGGTGTGGCTCAGGAATTGCCCAAAAAGACGCCTCCTAAGACCAGGAAGATAGAAGACAGAACAGTCCTGGTACTTTTATCAGACAATAAGGCAGCTTTGAATAAAAGACCAAAGAAGGGACTGCTGGCTGGCCTGTATGAGCTTCCGAACTTGAAAGGCCATTTGAGTCAGGAGGAAGTTCTCGTCTTTGTGAAGCAGCTAAAATTATCTCCAATACGAATTCAGAAGCTTCCTGATGCCAAGCATATTTTCAGCCATATGGAGTGGCATATGGCCGGATATGAAGTGAAGATTGAGGAACCTACCCAAGAACCGGAAGGCTTTTTCTTTGTAGAAAAGGAGCAGATGGAGGAGCGGTATTCTATCCCGGCAGCTTTTGAGGCTTATACGGAGTATTTTAAAAATAGATAATATAAAACAGCGAAGGTTCATACAGAACTAAAAATAAGGAGAAGCGAAAAATGTACGATGTGATAGTGATAGGCTCTGGAATTGCCGGCTCTGTGGCTGCCAGGGTGCTTGCAGAGGAACAAGGGAAAAAGGTTTTGGTTTTGGAGAAAAAAGAACATATTGGAGGAAACTGTTACGATGAAAAGGATGATCACGGGATCCTGATTCACAAGTATGGACCGCATATTTTCCATACAAATGATGAAGAGGTCTATGAGTGGCTATCCAGGTTCACAGACTGGTATGCTTTTGGCCATGAAGTCGTAGCCAGAGTAGGCGAACAGTTGATTCCAGTGCCTTTTAATCTTAATACATTAAAGCAAGTCTATGGGGAAGAAAAGGCTGCAGTGCTTCAGAAAAAGCTGGTAGATACTTTTGGAATGGGCGCAAGAGTGCCGATTTTAAAGTTGCGGGAACAAAAAGATCCAGAGATTCAGGCTATTGCCGACTATGTTTATGAGAATATTTTTCTGCACTATACCATGAAGCAATGGGGACAAAAGCCAGAGGAGATTGATCCGGCGGTGACAGGAAGAGTTCCAGTGGTAATTTCTTATGACAACCGCTATTTTGGCGACAAATATCAGGGAATGCCTCTCAAAGGGTTCACGGCCATGTTTGAAAAGATATTATCACATCCACTGATTACTGTGAAGACCAAAACGGATGCGAAGGATGTTCTTTCCATGGGACAGGAAGGAAAATTCCTCCTGGAAGGGAAAGTATTTGACGGTGCAGTCATTTATACAGGCCCGGTGGATGAACTGTTTGACTGCCGATTTGGCAGGCTGCCCTATCGCTCTCTGAGATTTGACTTTGAATACTATGATTTTCCAGACTATCAGGGACACAGTGTGGTAAATTATACAGTGAGTGAGGAATATACCCGGATCACAGAGTTCAAATATCTGACAGGACAAAAGGCTGATGGGACCACGATTGTGAAGGAATACCCATTTGCCTATACGGGAGCAGAGGGAGAGATTCCCTACTATGCCATTATGAACGAAAAAAACAATGCCCTGTATCAGAAATACGCAGCCCTAACAGAGCAGCTATCCGACTTCCACCTTCTGGGCAGGCTGGCAGAATACAAATATTACAACATTGACGCTATGGCTGCCAAAGCCATAGCCCTTGCCAGAGCATTGTCTTAGTCTATACCCTCGTGTACTGGAGGGCGAAGCGGAACTTATAAAACAGCGAAGCCCCGAACAGTGCATAGCGGGAACTTATAAATAGGAGAAAAAATTATGAAATTACTATCAATAGCAATTCCATGCTACAATTCAGAAGCTTATATGCGAAACTGTATCCACTCTCTTTTGGTAGGCGGAGAAGAAGTGGAGATCATTATAGTGGACGATGGATCTGTGGATGGGACAGCAGCAATTGCAGATGAGTATGCAGAAAAATACCCTACGATTATTAAGGCAATACATCAGGAAAACAGTGGTCATGGAGGAGCGGTGAACACAGGAATCTGCAATGCAACAGGACTTTATTTTAAAGTTGTGGACAGCGATGACTGGGTGTCCATATCTGCATATAAGGAAATCCTGAAGACTCTTGGGGAACTTGCAGGGGCCAGACCTATGGTAGATATGCTGATCAGTAATTTTGTCTACGAAAAAGAAGGGGCGAAACACAAAAAGGTAATGAGCTATCGCTCTGCATTTCCCAAGAATAAAATATTTACTTGGGATGATGTCAAGTTTCTTCTTAAGGGCCAGTATATTCTGATGCATTCTATTATTTATCGCACAAAGCTTTTGCGGGAATGTGGAATGGAGTTGCCGCAACACACCTTTTATGTGGATAATATATTTGCCTACTATCCGCTGCCCTATGTAAAGTATCTCTATTATTTGGATGAGAATTTTTATCGCTACTATATTGGCAGGGAAGATCAATCAGTTAATGAGAAAGTGATGATCAGTAGGCTAGATCAACAGCTTAAGGTTAACCGCCTTATGATAGATGCATACAAACTGTCAGATAATCGCCAGATACCCAGCCGCAAGCTGCGCCATTATATGAAAAATGACTTAGAGATTATTATGGTTGTGTCCTCCATACTTGCGATTCGTTCTGGAACAAAGGAAAATCTGGAGAAAAAATATGAACTTTGGAGATATCTGAAAAAGAAAGACCCGAGAATTTATTATGAATTAAAATGGGGAATTCTGGGTAGAACCATGAATCTGCCGGGAAGAAGCGGTAGAAAAATTTCTGAGATGGCGTATAAGTTGGCCCAAAGATTTATTGGGTTTAATTAAAATAAAAGGCTATTGCAAATAAGAATACTTAACTAATAACAAGTTATGGTTTCTTAATTTGCAATAGCCTTTAAACGTCATGTAAACACTTTCGGCAGCCGAATGGTCTTTCTTCTCTTTTCTTCAGCTTTTGTGCGAAGTGCAAAAAAATCTGTGTGGTATATAAGTCGATTCATCAAAACTCCCAGAAGGATGCCTGCAAACATATCCAGGGCAGAATGTTGCTTTAAAAATACAGTGGCCAGAATAATGGAACTCATTAAAAGGAACGAACCCCATCGGATCCAAATGTTTTTTCCAAGCTTATCATTTTTTACAACTGCCATATGCGCGGCAATTGAGTTGTATACATGAATACTGGGAAAAATATTTGTCGCTGTATCCACCTGATACAAAATCTGTACAGCCAGAATGAAAATATTATTTCGCTCAAAGCTGGCAGGGCGTAACAGATGCCCATTGGGATAAACAGTAGATATGATCAAAAATAGTGTCATTCCCGTAAATAAAAATATGGAGTATTGGTAAAACTCTCGTTTGTTTTTGAAAAACAGATAAACAAACACAGCCGCAACATATAGAAACCACAGTAGATAAGGTACGATAAAACATTCTATAAAAGGTAACATATCGTCCAGCCCTGTATGAATCACATGATAAGGTTGATTAGCTCGGCTTTCCAACCAGATGAACCAGGGCATATAAATCAGTGCGTAGAGCAAAACGAAAGAATGTTTATATCTCTGAAAAAATGACTTCATACTTTCATCTTCCTTTTCATATTTTAGTCAATGACCTCATTCATTATATGAAAAGGAGTATATCACAATGAACTTTCTGGCACAATAATCTTTATAATATTTTAAGAAAAATTTTCGATTAATTATTATGTTATTTTCCTGCAATGACGGTCAGGACTTTCGGGATACAGGATACTTGAAAAGTGTTATGGATTGTAAAGGGTTCGCCATCTGCATGGAAGGGGATACCTCCTGTAAAATAGATCTCAGCAGATTTGACACGATAAATGTGGATACCGCGGAAAATCAGATGCTTTCCCCAAAAAGCTGTGGGAAACATCAGAGCGATGGTCAGCTTGCTCAAGCCTTCCACCACACACAGATCCAAAAGTCCATCGTCCGTCTGAGCATCAGGGCACATTTTTAATCCCCCTCCTTCATAGGAGCAGTTCATGGCAGAGATAAAATAAGTATGTTTAAAGTGCAATTTGCCGTTTTCATCCAAAAGAAGCGTCATAGGAAATTTGCGGAACATTAAAATCTGCTTTAATGCAATTCCCACGTAAGTAAGCTTTCCTAGCTTTAAGCGATTTAGTAGATTCTTGAGAGGAGATGCAATGGCTTCATGGCAGACAGCAGCATCAAAGCCACATCCACAGCTAACGGCAAAATAGTGCCTTCGCCCCCGATAACTTGCCAAACCTAAATCAATGGTACGGTAATAAGAGGGATGCAGGATATTATGAATCGCTGCCTCTGGGGAAATGGGAAGATCCAGGCTTCGGGCAAAATCATTGCTTGAGCCTGTTGGGATATAGGCAAAGGTTACTTTTGAAAAATCCTGAATACCGCCTATAATTTCATCGACGGTTCCATCGCCTCCTACTGCAACCAGGATGACGCGTGTGTTCCGAGAGGTGATCTCTCTCGCAAGCTGAGTAGCGTGATAACGATAGGCGGTAAAAAATACCCGATACTCTACTTCTTCCTTCTCTAATATCTGTTCTACAGATCGCCAAACCAGCTTTCCTCTACCGGAACGGGAACTGGGGTTTACAATAAAATAGTACATGGGGGTTCTCCTCTTTGGTGATATAGGTTGCACAGCTCATTGCTTTCGTGGACATTATATCATTTGAGCAATTTGGCTTCAAGCGGATTATCTTGTCAGTGGTCTAAGCTTAAGCGAAAGATTAGATGCCGGTGTAATATATATATTTGACGGTTCAGAATATATCGTGTACAATAGGTTAAGTAACAGGTAACATAAATATTTAATTAAAGATAAAAAACAACAGAAAGAATAAAGTTAGAAAAAGGAGCTTTGGATGAAGAAAGCAGTGATTATCGGTGCCGGCCCTGCAGGTGTGACAGCGGCATACGAATTGTTAAAACAGTCAAAAGAATATGAGGTTTTGGTTCTGGAAGAAAGTGAAGAGATCGGCGGTATCTCCAGGACAGTACGCTATCATGGCAATCGAATGGATATCGGCGGACACCGTTTCTTTTCCAAAGATGAGCGCGTGACAGACTGGTGGGACAAGCTAATGCCCCGTCAGGGACAGCCCTCCTTCGATGACAAAGTACTGGGACGAACTGTTCCTCTGGAGAAAAACGGGCCAGATCCTGAGAAGGAAGATCGGGTGATGCTGACTCGAAACAGAGTGTCACGTATCTACTACCATAAAAGATTTTTTGATTATCCAATCAAGCTGAATATAAAGCTTTTTCGCGATATGGGGCTTGGGACAGCTATCGTGGCTGGCTTCAGCTATTTGAAAGCTGCGTTTAATAAGCTGCCGGAGGACTCCCTAGAGAACTTTTATGTGAATTGTTTCGGACGGAAGCTGTACTCCATGTTTTTTGAGGGATATACAGAAAAACTTTGGGGACGCCACCCAAAAGAGATTGCGCCAGATTGGGGAGCTCAGAGGACGAAGGGCCTTTCGATTATGGGTATCCTGAAGGATAACTTGCAAAAACTATTTCCAAATAAACAGGATAAAAAGCATGTACAGACTTCCCTGATTGAAGAGTTTAATTACCCCAAATACGGCCCTGGACAGCTCTGGGAGACAGCAGCAGCCGAGGTAGAGCAGATGGGCGGAGAGATCCGCAAAGGCTGTAAGGTGACAAAAGTCAACACAGCTAATGGGAAGGTAGAAAGTCTTGTCTATGAGTGTAATGGCGAGGAAGTGACTGTAGAAGGAGACGTCTTTATTTCCTCCATGCCGGTAAAAGATCTTGTGGCAGGAATGAATAATGTGCCGGATGATATGGCAAAGATTGCGGCAGGACTTCCTTACCGGGATTTTGTAACTGTGGGCCTTCTGGTAAATAAATTGAATTTGAAAAATGAGACAAAGTTAAAAACTCTGAACAATATTGTTCCAGACTGTTGGATCTATGTGCAGGATGTGGGAGTGAAACTGGGACGTATCCAGATTTTTAATAACTGGTCTCCTTATTTGGTGGCAGATCCAGAAAAAACAGTTTGGATTGGCCTAGAATACTTCTGTACTGAGGGTGATAAGTATTGGAAGTTAAGTGAAGAGAAATGGGTTAAATACGGAACGGCTGAGCTTCTTAAGATGGGTGTCATTTCCAGCGAACGGGATGTGCTGGATGCGCACAGAGAAAAGGTGAAAAAAGCTTATCCCGCGTATTTTGACACCTATGATCATATGGATGATTTGATTGGCTACCTAAATCAGTTCAGCAACCTCTACTGTGTGGGCCGTAACGGCCAGCACCGTTATAACAATATGGATCATTCCATGGCTACTTCTTTTGAGGCGGTTGGTAATATATTGAGTGGCCGGGCAGATAAGAAAAATATTTGGAATGTGAATACAGAGAAAGAGTATCACGAAGAGAAGAAATAGAGCTTGAATTCTGTGATGAGAGACGCTTCACAGGATATGTGGTGATTTACAGATAACATGAGCCATAGGAATTGTTTTCCTATGGCTCAAAAACTTTAAAATGTAATTGTCTCAGAGAATATTATGCACCAAACTTCTGCCAATACCCCATTACAAAGATGAACAATACAATCAACGGAAGAATGTAACTTACATAAAATCTTGCCCATTTTGGGAATTTCACGCCCTTTCCGGCATCGGCTTCAGCGATAAAATTCTTCCATCCCCAACCATAGCGACTGGTACAGAAAAGCAGGTATACAAGACTTCCCAGAGGAAGTAGGTTATTGGATACAATGAAATCCTCCAGATCCTGAATGGTGCTTCCTGCTCCCAGAGGGGCAAAACTGCTCCAAAGGTTAAAACCGAGGACACAAGGCATGGAAAGAACCAGAATCAGAATTAAGTTTATGATAACAGCTTTCTTCCGGCTCCAGCCCCACAGGTCGATGGCAAAGCTGATAATATTTTCAAATACAGCAATAATCGTAGACAGGGCAGCAAAGCTCATAAAGAGGAAGAAAAGAGTTCCCCACAGCCTTCCACCTGCCATCTGGTTAAAAATATTGGGAAGAGTCACAAATACAAGACCCGGTCCTTCGCCTGGATCTACATGGAAGGCAAAGCAGGCTGGGAATATTACCAGTCCGGCCATCAGTGCAATTATGGTATCCAGGATACAAATATTTAGGGATTCTCCCATCAAAGTTCTCTCTTTACTGATATAGCTTCCGAAAATGGCCATAGCGCCTATTCCGAGGCTTAGAGTAAAGAACGATTGCCCCATAGCTGCAAATACCACTTCTCCGAATCCATAACTAGCGGCCCTGCTAAAATCAGGCACCAGGTAAAAACGCAGACCTTCAGAGGCTCCTTCCAGTGTAACGCTGCGGACACACAGAATTAAGAGAATTACAAAGAGAAAGGCCATCATAATCTTGGTGATGCGTTCTACTCCGTTTCTAAGTCCAAGGCTACAGATACCAAAGCTTAATAACACAGTGACAACCATCCAGAAAGTCATAGGGACAGGCTCAGAAAGGGTACCTGTAAAGACGGCGCCTACTTCGTCCGGTGTGAGCCCCGTAAAAGTTCCAGATATCATTTTGTATACATAAGCCAACATCCATCCGCCGACTGTAGTATAAAACATCATTAACAGGTAATTTCCAGCCATGGCAGCATAGCCTTCCAGATGCCATTTAGTACCTTTAGGCTCCAGAACATGGAAGCTGCGGGCTGCTGATTTCTGACTGGCACGTCCCACAGCAAACTCCATTGCCATAACGGGCATACCCAGAATAACTAGGAACACAAGATAAATCAGTACAAATGCGGCTCCTCCGTATTTTCCAGTGATATATGGAAAGCGCCAGACATTGCCAAGTCCAACTGCACATCCAGCTGAGATTAAGATAAATCCAAGCCGAGATGAGAATTTTTCACGTTTTTCCATTGCATTTTCTCCCTTTTTGTTTTGCTCTGCTCATGCAGTCAGAACCTTGAGATATATATCATTCACAACTGACCACACGGCATGCAGATTGATCATAACAAAGAAGCGTTGATACGTCAAATGATTTGTTGACTTTGGGGAAAGATCATGGTACTTTAAAGCTTAATTTAATATCCAATTTATGAAATGTTGTGGATGAGGAGAATATAGATGCTAAAGATTGCTATATGTGAAGACGAAAAATATATATTAAAAAAGCTGTTTGAAAAGGTAGAAAAATATACAAAAGAAAAACATTTGCAAGCACATATTCATACCTATATTTCTGGTGAAGAACTATTAAAAGAAACAATAAATTTTGATATTGTTCTTTTAGACATGATCCTTCCAGGCATCAAAGGACTGGAAGTGGCAAAAAAGCTTTGTAATAAGAGTAGTATTATTTTTATAACCTCTTATGGAGAATATGCTCTGGATGCATTTGAGATTGATGCAGTACATTATTTGCTGAAACCAGTTACCCAGGAACATCTCTATTCAGCATTGGATAGGGCAGTATACCGATTGGAGCAGGCAGATAATAAATCACTTATTTTTGAAAAAGCAGGAAAAACTCAGGTGATTCCTCTACATGATATTTTGTATGGTGAAGTATTTAACCATCAAATATATATTCACACAGTACAGGGTACCTATGATTATCCGGGAACCTTGAATGGATTAGAAAAGGAATTAGATGAGCGATTCTTTCGATGCCATAGAAGCGTTATTTTGAATATGAGACATATAGTTGGACAGGAAAAGGGAATGGCGATGATATCGAATGGAGACAAATTATTTGTATCAAGAAGAAAACAAGCTGAGTTTATGGAAAAGTTATTACAATATTTAAAAAAAGAGGTCATTTAGATGGGTGATATAGAAATTCTGTCAGTTGGATTTTATATCTGGTGGTTACTGGTGAATGGCTGCCTTTATACTGCAGAATTCCATTTTATACAGAGCTTTACTGGAATTCGGGGAAAAAGGCATATGATACTATATGTTGGGATAAGTGTACTATGCACATTTTTGGTCATGTATTACCAGAGCCCGGGGATAGTAAGATTGATTCTGCACATGGGGATTATCCTCGGTTTTTCCAAATATCAGCTGGGTATGAAGTGGAGGGACATGATTGCTCCGGCAATGATTGTTTTAACGCTCTTCACTTTTATGGAAGGGTTTCAGACTGTTTTTATGCGCTGGCTGGCAGACCAAAAGATTGGGCCTTGGGCAGGGATCCCGGTACAGATGCTCTTATCCGGGGGATTAACATTATTATTGATTCTGACATTACGCTTTGTGTCTAAAAAGTATTCCTGTCATACAGGTCAGGAAAAAATGTTATCTCATCTCTATCTATTACTTTTTCCATGTATTTTTATAGTATGGGTGATCCGCAGCGGACTTGGCCTGGATATGTGGGTGAATCGCAATTTGTCAACCAATCAGGCTTTCATGAATCCAACCAACCTTTGGGCTTTGCTGTGGATTCTGGGAACCTGCGCTATATTTTTTATTCTTTTAAATCTGGTTAGCAGAATCAATGCAATATCGATTCAGGAAGCAGAGCAAAAGAGCCTGGAGGCTCAAATAAGAAAACAGAATACATATTTAGAAGAAGCAAAAAAGAGGAACCAGCAATATCGCATGTTTCAGCACGATATCCAAAATCACTTCTTGGTCTTGTCAGGATTGATTCATGAAAAGAACTATGATGAAGCAGAAAAGTATTTTGAGAAACTACACAGAATATCTGACAAATTGCTTGTCGGCATAGAAACGGGAAATCCAGTGATCGATATCTTGTTAAATGAAAAGATAAACTTTGCAAAGCTCAATCATATTGAGGTGAAACACGAGGTGCAGATTCCTTCCGGTTGCTCTGTGGAGGATATGGATTTGTGTGTGATTCTGGCAAATGCAATAGACAATGCAGTACAGGCATGTGTGAAAGGCGTGAACGGACAGCCTGTCATATCAATTTTTCTTCGGAAGAGACACAATTTCTTGATTATTGAAGTGACAAATACAATGCACTTGGAACATGAAACCTTAAAGTATGGAACAGGGTTGAAAAATATACAGCATATGGTTGAAAAGTATGAGGGAACCATGGAGATAGAAATGGGCGGAGGGTCTTTCAGACTGACAATTTTACTGTGTCTGCAACCGTTTACGAAGGCAAACTGACCGTTGGCGAAGACATGGTTGTCATGGTTAAAATACGATCCGATAGATAGAATGAATATAAAAACGGAGGTAGAAAACCATGGTAAATCATGTAAAACAAAATTATGTAAATCCATTAACGATGATGAAAAGCAGCAAGCAGGAAAAACATTTCCATTTGGGAAAGATGAACACAGATGAAAAAAGGCAAAAGGCTTTGGAAGCCAAAAAACAATCCATTCAAAATTCACTACTCCTTCTAAAGGGCGGCTCTGGTAATGGGGAAGCTTCAGAAGAAAGTATCGAATTGCTGGAAAAGAAGCTGGAAGAAGTTACGAATGAGATTAAGACAAACAGGCAGGTATCATCAGAGGGGATGGAAGAAAAAGAGGAGCTTATTATGCAGCCTGATTTTGACAGGTATACAAAAAAGGAGGACGAGGAGTCCATGGGATGTTATAGAGTTGTGCGGGAGGATAATAGGGATTATAAAATAGAATATGGTGAAGTGGATTGAAAGAAGTCTATTATAAAAGAGGGGGCGCTATCATTTATGATTGATGATTTTGTGCCTCCTCTTTTCATATAGCTTTATTCTTCAATAAAAGAGCCCTCGATGGTATAAATGGTCGCTTTAGACTTATCCTCTACATCCCGATAAGCCGGCCACATAATTTTCACCACGCAGAACAGCAATACGCCTGCAACCCATAGACATACAAGACGAACTCCAATTGTAAGCAGACGTTTCCAGCTCTCCCCACCAGATTTTGCGAGCTTTTCTATCAAAAAGGAAAGCCCCGACACCACATAGTACATAAAGGGCACTAACATTGGCATACTGTAGCGTCCCTGAGGCTGATAATCTGTAGCATAAGAATACCAGAAGTTCAAAAAATTTGGAACTAGGATAGCGACAATAAGTCCCAAATGCAGGGAAAGAGAAGCAACATTAACCGCTTGTTTTTTCTTTAAAATAATACTTGCCACAAGACCCAATCCACCTGCCAGAAACAACAGTTCATAACCCACATACATCCACCAACGGAGCGTATACCAGAAAGGCCCCAGCACTCCAATAAAACTTTTCAGCACAGAGGCGGCCCAACCCGAGTGAAACAACATATTCCACACAGAAAGCCCCTGGTTTTTAAAAGTCTGGCGGTTGGAAGGTTTCAACATATCCAGAGCATACTTCTCCGCATACACATCTTGTGTCCGCAGCCCTAAGATATCCCCATCATACAGAAAATAGTTGCGCACGAACCACCAGCCCGCCAGCACAAGGACAAGGACAAGAATCAGAACTCCCTTTTTCCAAAAATCTTTCCAACATGGTTCTCCTCTGCGGTTCCTTTCTAGAAAAGTCCCGCCGAATACAAGCACGCTGCTGATCAAAAAACCATAGGCATTATAATAAGAGAGAATACAGATGGAAAGACTCACTGCAAGCCATATGCAAGTGCTTATGGAAAAAGAATCCTCCATACCCTTTAAAAGATAATAAAGAATCATAGCCGTGGCCATCAGGGCCATAGAATCACAATTTAAATAGGTAAATAAAAAGCCGGCCTGAGGAAGGCATACTGTCATCAAAAGGAACAGCCAACGGATTTCCTCTGATTTAAAAAGCTTTTTACCAAGGGCATATACATAACCTGCAAATACCAAACCGCACAGAATACTAGCCAGCCTCCCGATAAATAACAGTGAAAATGCATCTCTTGTAAAAAACATTCCCACACGAATAAAAAGAGCTTCCAACATCTGCGGAAGTATGGGACGAAATCCATAAGTAAAGCCCCAGGAATAGTCCATAATTTCCTGCTGATAACCGGTAGGAAGCTTTCCATACTCTATGATATATTCTACAATCCGGGAACGCATAGACTCATCCGGTCCTTCATTAAAAGGCAAGATAAAGGCCCAGACAAGCCACACGCTGAGAATAAAAGCAAAAAATAACAGCTCCAGCCATGTCTCTGTCACAAATTTTTTCATCAGATATCATCCTTCGTAAGCTTAAGATACGGCTATTATAACAATTTCAAGGTTGAAATACAAGGACGATTGAAATGATAAATTATAGAGACAGGGTATTGTTTTTTTATCATAAAAGTTATAAGATATGGGATAGATTCCAGAGGAATCCGTGTGTTCGAAACCATCCACACGTAAAAGAAAACTAAGGAGAGAATGAAAATGAAAGAAAACAAAGTATTATTTATGACTCAGGCTGCTATGATTGCAGCCATCTATGTGGTGCTCTGCATTGCGTTTGCACCTATCAGCTATGGCGGGATTCAGGCCCGTATAGCAGAGGCTCTTACCGTGCTTCCCTTTTTTACGCCGGCAGCCATTCCAGGACTTTTTATTGGATGCTTGATTGCTAATATTCTTGGGGGAAGTATTGTAGTGGACGTAATCTTCGGAAGCATAGCCACTTTAATTGGAGCAGTCGGCACATATATGCTTAGGAATAAGAGCCAGTATTTGGCGCCAATTCCACCTATCCTGGCAAATACATTGATTGTGCCCTTTGTGTTGCACTATGGATATGGAGAGGCCCTTCCGATTCCTCTGTTAATGGGTACAGTGGGTCTTGGTGAGATATTGGCTTGTGGACTGATGGGAACTGTATTGTCTGTGGTTCTCGTAAGATATCGCAAAGTGCTGTTTAAAGCGGCTTAGCATGTTGGCCGCTTGGGGAGCCCCTTTCATGGCTGACGTCCGTTTGTTAACTTATAGAAAAACAGCCAAAAATCTGTGAAATATGATTGACAACCATGTTATGAAATGTTATATTATGTTATAGAAAACCAAGGAGATATAACAAATTCTAACAAGAGGGTACATCATATGAACCAGCTTCGAAAAGAGAAGATCGGTAAATATATTCAGGAAAAAGGCGTAGTGACCATCAAGGAGATCAGCGCTCTTTTTCCTGATGTCAGTTTAATGACAATTCACCGGGATCTGGAAAAGCTGGAGGAGGAAGGTTCAATCATCCGCACAAGAGGTGGAGCAGTATCGGCTACACCCGGGGTCAGCCCCATAGAGATGAAGCTGGAAGCTCGGATGCAGACGAATATGAAGGCTAAGCGGGAGATGGCACAGAAAGCCCTGCAATTAATAGAGCCAGGCAGTGCAGTATTTTTAGATGCAGGCACATCTAGTATGGCGTTAGCTCAGGCATTGCCGGATATGGACGTGAACCTTTTTACCACGGGTCCCAATATTGCATTGGAACTGGGAAGATTGTCTATTCCAACAATCCATATGTGTGGAGGAACTTTAAACCGGATGAATCAGGCAGTTTCCGGGCAGAGTACCTTAGATATGCTGGATCATATTAATATTTCCACAGCATTTCTTGGAGTCTCCGGTTATACTCAGGAGGCAGGCTTCACCTGTGGAAAAGAGGATGAAATGCTGGTCAAGCGTATGATGATGAGGCGGGCGGGCAGAAAGGTACTTCTGATGGATAGCTCCAAATGTGGCAAGATTCTTCCCTACACCTTTGGAAATATTGAGGATGCAGACTATATTATCAGTGACGATCAGCTTCCTGAGGAGGTTGTTCTGAGAGCAAAAGAAGCCGGGACAGAAATTCTTTAAAGGGGTAGTAATTACATAATAAAAATATATTATTAAAAAGATGGAGGTAAGAAAGATGGCAGTAGGCGTATTAATGCCAAAGGCAGGAATCACCGTAGAAGAATGCGTTATTACTGAGTGGCTGAAGAAAAAGGGCGACCATGTAAATGTGGGCGATATTCTCTTCACCTATGAGACGGATAAGGCATCCTTTGAGTGTGAATCCACAGCAGAAGGAGAAATCCTGGAAATCTTTTATGAGGATGGGGATGAAGTGCCAGTTCTTGTAAATGTGTGTGCAGTGGGACAGCCCGGAGAGGATATCTCTGGAATCAAAGAAGGTACGGCAGCCCCGGCAGCAGAAGCGGCTCCGGCTCCCGCAGCAGCCCCGACACCAGCTCCAGCGGTGTCAGCTCCGGCTGGAAATATGGCACAGGGCGTATTGATGCCAAAGGCAGGAATCACTGTAGAAGAGTGTGTGATTACAGAGTGGGTAAAGAAAAAGGGAGATCAGGTAAAGGTTGGAGATGTTCTCTTTACCTATGAGACGGACAAGGCATCTTTTGAGTGTGAGTCTACAGCAGAAGGTGAGCTTCTTGAGATCTTCTATGAGGATGGAGATGAAGTGCCAGTCCTTGTAAATGTGTGCGCTATCGGAAAACCAGGCGACAGCATCGAGGGTATCAAAGAGGGAACAGCCCCAGTAGCAGAAGCAGCTCCAGCAGCAGAAGCAGCCCCGGCAGCAGCAGCTCCCGCAGCGGCAGCACCTACTGGCCCTGTGGCACAGGGAGTACTGATGCCAAAGGCAGGAATCACCGTAGAAGAGTGCGTAATTACAGAGTGGGTAAAAAAGAAAGGTGATCAGGTAAAGGTTGGGGACGTCCTCTTTACTTATGAGACAGATAAAGCAGCATTTGAGTGCGAATCTACAGCAGAAGGTGAACTTCTTGAGATTTTCTATGAAGATGGAGATGAAGTGCCAGTTCTTGTAAATGTGTGTGCTATTGGAAAACCAGGCGATAGCATTGAAGGATTAAAAGAGGGAACGGCTCCGACAGCAGCGCCCGCCCCAGCGGCAGCTCCAGTAGCATCCGCTCCGGCAGCCCCAGTAGTTGCGGCATCTGGCCCCGCAAATCCCGATGCAAAGGTATCTCCAAGAGCAAGAATGGCAGCAAAGGATCTGGGCGTAGACGCCACAGCAGCCACACCGACCGGTCCTCATGGACGTATTCTGGAAGCAGATGTAAAGGCATATGCAGCAAGTGCGCCTGTAGTAGCTCCAGCAGTAGAGGCAGCAGCGCCTGCTCCAGCGACAGCAGCCCCAGTAGCAGTAGCAAGTGCTCCTGCAAAAGAAGCTCCAACAGCAGATGTAGAGTATGTAGATGTGAAGTTCTCTGGTGTGAGAAAAGCCACAGCAAAAGCTATGGTAAAGTCCTTAAGCACAATGGCTCAGTTGACACACTACCATACATTTGATGCTACAGCTCTGATGAACTTAAGAAAGCAGATCAAGGCCAATGGCGACGCAATGGGTATGCCAAATATTACATTGAACGACATGGTAATGTTTGCTGTATCCCGCATCATTTTGAATCATTCAGATTTGAACGCTATTATGCCAGAGGATAATGTACTGCGCAAATACACGAATGTACATCTTGGCATGGCAGTTGACACACCAAAGGGTCTGATGGTTCCCACCATTTTCAATGCCAATAAGATGAGCCTGTCAGAGCTGTGTGTGGAAGCAAAACGTCTTGCAAAGATTTGCCAGGAGGGTAAAGCTACACCGGATATGCTTTCAGGGGCAAGCTTTACCGTATCTAATGTAGGCTCTCTGGGCGTAGAGATGTTCACACCAGTTGTCAATCCACCTCAGGTAGGTATCCTTGGTGTCTGTGGCATTACTACACGTGTAAAGGAAGTAAACGGCGAGATCAAGACTTATCCAGCTATGGGCCTGTGCCTGTCCTATGACCACAGAGCACTGGATGGAACACCAGCTTCCAAGTTTGTAAAAGAGCTGTGTACTGCACTTGAGAATATTTCACTGTTAATGATGAAATAGATAATAGCTTACCAACTGGGCTGGAAACCTTAAGTTGGTTTCTGGCCCATCCATCTAAGACAATATCCGCTTAAAAGCGGAAAATATAAAAAAGGAGATTTAAAATCATGCCAAAGTCATTGTACATCGATCCTGACAAAATGCGTGCTGAAGGAAAAATTACATTTAAAGATATTCCGATCAACACCTACCAAAAAACAGTTAAAGAAGAAGTAGACGAAGGAAACTTCACAAAAGAAGATTTGCTCCGCATCTTCCGTGATATGACAATTTGCCGTGAGTTTGAGGATATGCTGAATCAGATCAAGACTCAGGCAAAATATGCTGACGTAGATACCACATACCCAGGCCCTGCACATCTTTCCCTTGGACAGGAAGCAGCAGCGGTTGGAGAAGCTTACTTACTTAACAAGAACGACTTTACATTTGGTAGCCACAGAAGTCACAGCGAAATCCTTGCAAAATGTCTGTCCTGTATCCAGAAGCTGGATGACAAGGAGCTGATGGAGGATATGGAGAACTTCTTTGAGGGTAAGACTCTGAAAGCGATCCAGTCAGTCAGCAAGGCAAATGGAGATGTAAAGGAACTTGCTATCGAGTTTATCGTATACGGCGCTCTGGCTGAGCTGTTTGCCCGTGAGACAGGTTTCCACAAGGGACTTGGCGGATCCATGCATGCATTCTTCCTTCCCTTTGGCGTATATCCAAACAATGCGCTGGTTGGCGGCTCTGCAACAATTTCTACTGGAGCAGCTCTCTATAAGAAATGCAATGACCAGGGCGGCGTTGTAGTGGCAAACTTGGGAGATGGTTCCATGGGACGTGGTCCTGTATGGGAGGCTCTTTCCTTTGCCACCATGGATCAGTACAGAACACTTTGGGAAGAAGGAAGAAAAGGCGGCCTGCCTTTGATTTTCAATATCAACAATAACTCTTACGGTATGGGCGGACAGACCTACGGCGAGACCATGGGATATGGCGAGCTGGCACGTATGGGAGCTGGTGTAACTGAGAGCCAGCTTCATGCAGAGAGAGTTGACGGTTACAATCCGCTGGCAGTTATTGACGCATACCGCAGAAAAATGCCATTAGTAAAGAACGGAGAAGGACCAGTATTTTTGGATGTAGTTACTTACCGTCTGCTTGGACATTCTACTTCTGACCAGAACGCATACAGAACAAAAGAAGAGATCGAAGCTTGGAAAGCACAGGATCCACTCGTAACCTTCCGCAAGGCTATCGTAGATGCAGGCGTGGCAGAGGACAGCGAATTCGAAGAGATATGGGCAAAGACCAAAGAGAGAATGGCTCGCATCTGCCGTCTGGCAGCAGACAAAGAGGCATCTCCATACCTTGACTTTGACAAAGATCCTGGAATCGTAGAGCGCATGATGTTTAACAATGACAAGAAGCGCAGCATGGACACCACCAGAGAGCCTTCTGTGACAGGTCCAAAGGAGAACTGCAAGCGTTACATGGATATCCAGAAGAAAGTCCGCACCCATTATATGGATGGCAAGGAAGTAAGCGCAATGAAGCGTTACAATATCCGTGATGCTGTGTTTGAGCCAATGTTTAATAAATACTATGAAGATCCTACACTCATCGCTTATGGTGAGGACGTGCGTGACTGGGGCGGCGCATTTGCCGTATATCGTGGATTTACAGATGTAATTCCTTACTCCAGACTGTTCAACTCTCCGATCTCTGAGTCCGCTATTGTCGGTACAGGCGTAGGCTACACGATGTGTGGCGGCCGTGCAGTGATTGAGTTGATGTACGCAGACTTTATCGGATGCTGCGGAGATGAAATCTTCAATCAGATGGCAAAATGGCAGGCAATGAGCGCTGGTATTTTGAAAATGCCGTTGATTCTGCGTGTGTCTGTTGGTTCTAAGTACGGTGCACAGCACTCTCAGGACTGGACCTCTATGTGTGCTCATGTACCAGGACTGAAGGTATGTTTCCCGGCTACCCCATATGAGGCAAAGGGCTTAATGCAGTCCGCATTGAACGGAACTGACCCGGTTGTATTCTTTGAGAGCCAGAGAATCTATGATATCGGTGAGAAGTTCCATGAAGGCGGTGTTCCCAAGGAAGAGTACGAAATTGCATTTGGTGATGTAGATGTGATCAAGACAGGTTCTGATATCACAATGCTGACCGTTGGCGCAACACTTTACCGTGCATATGATGCAGTGAAGGAATTGGAAGAGAAGTATGGCATGTCTGTAGAGCTTATCAACCTTCACAGCCTGGTACCATTGGATTATACCAAGATCCTTGAGTCTGTAAAGAAGACAGGTAAGGTTGTTCTGACTTCTGACGCATGCGCAAGAGGAACATTCTTAGACGAAGTAGCAAAGAACATTACAGAGCTTGCATTTGACTATCTGGATGCACCGCCTGCAATTGTCGGCGCTCAGAACTGGATTACACCTCCGTTCGAGTATGATCACTACTTCTTCCCACAGAAAGAGTGGATCCTGGATGCCATCAACGAGAAGTTGATTCCTTTGAAGGATTACAAGCCAACCACAAATGTGACGGCGGAGGAACAGCTCAGAAAGTTGAAATTAGGAATTTAATATTGTAATTGAACTGATTGAGGTGCCTCCCTTTTATAGGGAAGCGCCTCTTTTTATTACTTAAATAATGGAACAGAAAATAAAATTTTTAATCGAATCCCAAAAGTGAAGTAAAAGTCAAATTCATACTTCAAAATGAAGTGAAAATCGGAGAAATTTGTGAAAAACCTACAAAAAAATAAAAGCATAGTTTTGGAAAAATTGGTACAAAACATACAAAATAAAGTGGAATATTTACTTCATTTTGAGTTTGGGGATATGATGAATACAAGCATAGGGATAGGGAAAGAAGGAATGACGTATGCATGAACTATTAGAAAAAATAACAAAAATGTTACCTTCGTTGCCACGTGCTGAAAAAACAATTGCTACTGCGCTTTTGGAAAATCCAGAAGCCATTGAGCGGATGACATTGGCGGAAATTTCAAGAGAATCTGGAACTAGCGAAGCATCGATTATCCGGTTTTGCAGAAGAATGGGTTATGATGGATACACCGCCATAAAAGAGGATTTTATCTTGGAAAATCATCAGAATCCCTCTTCACTGGTGGCTATTCGGGCACAGGATGAAATGTCTGTGATATTAGAAAAGCTATATAAAAATAACATGGAGGTTTTAAGCGACACCCTTGCAATCGTAGAAAACCCGTATGAAAAAGTGCTTTCCATTCTGCTGAAGGCAAGGTCGCTTAATTTTTTTGCAGTAGGCGATGCTTATACGGCTGCAAAATTATCCTATATCAAGTTTAAGCGTATTGGAGTCAAATGCTCTGCGGAAGAGGACATTATGCTTCAGATGATAACGGCTAGTAATCTGACAAAAAATGATGTGGCGATTGGCGTATCCTATGAGGGCCGTTCGAAAAATGTCGTGGAGGCAATGCGCATTGCAAAGCAGCGTGGCGCGACTACGATTAGTATTACAAGAAGAGATAAGTCCCCTTTGCTGGATTATACGGATATTCGGTTGCTTGTATCAGCCAAAGATTTAACGGTAGGCAGAGATAAAATTACAAGAAGAATTTCCGATCAGTTTATTCTGGAAGCATTGTATCTGGGGTATGAGACTCGAATAGGCAATAATTATAAAGAACATATTAAGTATACGCAACAGGCAATAGATCTCAATAAAATTTAGGAGAAATATAGAAACGATGTATAAATTGGCTATCTCTCTACTGGAGATGGATTATAGATTTTTGGAACAGAGCTTAAAAGAGATAGAAGCGGCAGGTGTGGATTATGTACACATTGATGTGATGGATGGTGCATTTGTTCCAAGCCTGGGAATCGGACCTAAACTGATGGAGCGGATTCGTTCCTCCACAGAGTTACCCTTTGATGTACATATGATGGTGCAGGAGCCCTTAAGGCTGATACCAAGGATTGTACAGGCAGGAGCAGACATGATTACAGTTCATTATGAAGCCTGTGAGGATGTGAAAAAAAACCTTGTCTGTATTCGTGAGTATGGGAGAAGGGCAGGTATTGCTTTGAATCCAGAGACTCCTTTAGAGGTGCTGAATGAAGAACTTTTAGAGCAGGTAGATGTGGTGCATCTCATGACTACATGCCCGGGAGTAGAGGGACAGAGTTTCATTCCAGAATCCATGGAAAAAATAGCGCTGCTACGAAAAAGACTGGATAGCTTTCGGCCAGGAATGGATCTGGAAGTAGACGGAAATATTACGATGAAGAGTATAGGCAGGGTGGCAAGAGCAGGCGCCAATGTGCTGGTATCTGGGAGAGCTCTTGTTCAGGGAAATATGACAGAAAATATAAGGCAGATGAGAAACATTTTACAATCACCGGAAGGGGGAAATGTTTATGAAGTATGTGCTGGGAGTTGATTTGGGAACAAGCGCTACAAAGACAATTTTAGTAGATGAGAAGGGATTAACCGTAGCATCAAAGGAGTATGCTTACCCTATGTATCAACCACAGAATGGCTGGGCCGAGCAGGACCCTCATGATTGGAAGCGGGCAGTGCTTGAAACTATCAGCCAGGTTGTGAAGGAAGCAGAGGTAAAAGCAGAGCAAGTGGTTGGGATTGGTTTATCCGGCCAGATGCATGGCTGTGTAATGCTGGATGAAAAGGGCGAACCTCTGGGAAGAACGATTCTCTGGTGTGATCAAAGAAGTGACAAACAGGTTGACGAGATGTTGGAACTGCTGCCCATGGAGAAATGGCTGGAGATTTCTGCTAATCCGCCTCTTGCGGCATGGACTGCCGCAAAGATTCTCTGGATTCGTGAGAATCAGCCGGAGGTTTATGAGAAATGCAGACACATCCTTCTCCCAAAGGACTACATCCGGTATGTTTTAACAGGAGAATTTGCTACGGATGTATCAGATGCAACGGGAATGCAGCTTTTGGATGTAGAGAACAGATGCTGGTCAAAAGAAATTCTGGAGGCTTTAAAGATTGATGAACGTATGCTTGGAAAAGTATATGAGAGCCAGGAGATTACCGGGCATGTCCTTCCAGAGATTGCAGAAAAGTGTGGACTGACTGTGAAGACCGCAGTTGTGGCAGGAGGAAGTGATAATGCCTGTGCAGCAGTAGGAACAGGTATTGTTCAGGAGGGGCAGGCTTTTGTAACTCTTGGGACATCTTCCGTAGTATACACACATTTTAATCGATACATAAAGATCCCGGAAGGCGGTTTGCATGTATGCTGCTGTGCTGTACCCGGATGCTGGCATTCTATGGGGGGCCCCATGTCCGCAGGATTATCCATAGAATGGTTTAAGGATAAGTTCTGTCAGGATTTAGTCTGGAAAGCAAAAGAGCAGAATCGGTCCTTCTATGATATGGTTACGGAGCTGACAGATCAGATTCCGATTGGAAGTGAGAGGCTGATTTATCTTCCGTTTTTGATGGGAGAGCGTACGCCTCATATGGATCCATTTTACAGAGGAGCATTTCTGGGATTAAATACAGTTCACACCCAGGCTCATATGCTGAGGGCGATTATGGAGGGCGTCGTATATTGCCTGGCAGATTGTAACAATATGCTGAAGGAGCAGGGAATAGAGGTTAATACCTTGCGTGTCTGCGGAGGAGGAAGCCGGAGTATTGTTTATCGAAAGATGCTGGCAGCTCTTTTCCGGTGTAAGATCCATAGACTGGACAAGGAAGAAGGAGCAGCCTATGGAGCGGCAATTCTGGCAGGAGCAGGAACGGGAATCTATTCTTCTATCCAAGAAGCCTGCAATCGCTTCATAAAAGAGAAGGATACTACTTCTTTCACCCTGGAGGATGCAGATAAGTATCAACAATTTCATCAGATTTATGATGAGATGTATGAAGCATTAAGGGTTAACTTTACCAAGCTTGCAAAATTGTAATGGGAAGGAAAGGAACCTGTCATTATGTTTCATGAAGAGATATTGGAAGAATTGAAAATCACCCTTTTAGGGATAAAAAAGGAAGAGATTTCTATTTTAGAAGAAGAACTGCAGAAAGCAGAGAGAATATTTTGCGATGGCTTGGGCAGAAGCGGATTGTTTTGCCGATCCTTCGCTATGCGTTTGATGCATCTTGGAATGGATTGCTTTTGTGTAGGCGACACGATGACGCCAGCTGTGGGACCAGGAGATTTGCTATTGGTCTGCAGTGGATCAGGAGAATCAGAGGCATTGATCTCTCATGCGGAAAAAGCAAAAAAGAATGGTGCAAAGATAGCGCTTGTCACGGGCAATAGTACTTCCCGCCTGAGAGAGGTAGCGGATATTCAAATTCTTATTCAAGCGCCCAAAAAAGATGAGGCAAAGGGAGAAAAGGAAAGCGTGCTTCCCATGGGCTCTCTTTTCGAAGATGCGTCAGCCTTGTTGTTTGAGAGTCTCGTTCTGGATCTGATGGAGCAGAGGCATGAAACAGGACAGTCTATGTTCCAAAGGCATGCGAATCTGGAATGAAAATCTGAGCTAAGAAAGGAAAATATTATGATTAAATTGGGGTTAAATACATGGCTTTGGGCCTATAAATTTGAAACACGACATCTATTTTGCATCGATAAGGCAGCTGAGCTGGGGGCAGAGGCGATCGATTTTTCTATCAATGATCCCTGGAATTTTCCCACTGCAGAGGTTGCGGAGAGAATGAAACAGTATGAGATGGACACGATTGTAACAACAGCGATGACGCCGGAGTACAATGCGATATCCCCGGATTCTGCTGTCAGGGAAAAAGCTCTTACCTTTATGAAACGCCTTTTGGATGTAACAGCCAAGCTGGGTGCAAAGGTAGTAGGCGGCGTAAATTATGTAGGCTCTGGCTATCATACAGGGAAACCGCGCAGCATCCAGGAAATTGAATGGGATATTGAGTATTTGCGGGCAGCAGCAGACTATGCTTCTCAGTATGGAATTGATATTGCCTTAGAGCCAGTGAAGCGCTTTGAGACACATTTTTTAAATACAGCATCTCAGGCATTAGAGCTGATTGAACAGGCAGGGAAACCAAATCTGAAAGTACATCTGGATACCTTCCATATGAATATAGAGGAAGCGGATATTCCAGAAGCCATTGAGATGTGCGGGGAAAAGCTGGCTTATCTGCACTTAATCGACAGTAATCGCGGAACGCCAGGTATGGGGCACATTCCCTGGGAAGGAGTATTCAAGGCATTAAAGAAGATTGGTTATGAAGGCTCAGGATGTATTGAGACCTTCAATCCTCAAACACTGGAGGAGACGAGCTCTCTGACCTATCTTACAAGGCAGTTTGCAAAGACGCCTGAGGAATTATCTAAGCAAGGGCTTACATATTTAAAGGCTGTAAGGACTATGGTTTATGGAAAATAATTAAGGTTCAAACCGGAATAACCCGGAGAACATACAACAACATTCTATTAAGGAGGATAACTATGAAAAGGAAAGTATTGGCATGCATGTTAAGCTGTGCACTGACACTCACACTTCTGGCTGGATGTGGAAGCAAGGAGCCGCCGGCAGAAGCACCTGCAGAAGCAGAGGCACCTGCAGAGACAGAGGCAGAAGCAGAGGCACCTGCAGAGGCACCTGCAGAAACGGAAGCAACAGGCGGACGTAAGTTCGGCTACACCTATTGGGCAGCATCTGATTTCTTCTCAACCATTGGTGAATCACTGCAGGAGGCAGCAGCAGCGAACGGCGATGAGGTTATTATTGTAGATGCGCAGCAGGATCAGGCAAAACAGATCAGCATTATTGAGGACTTCATTACACAGGGAGTTTCCGCTGTATTCCTGAACCCGGTAGACCGTGAAGGTATTGAGCCTGCATTGGATATGCTGGCAGAAGCTGGAATTCCCATCGTTAATGTGGATACTTCTGTAGCAAGCATCGACAAAGTAGCTTCCTATGTGGCGTCTGACAATTACGGTGCAGGCGTTCTGTGCGGCGAAAAGCTGATTGAGCTTTGCCCGGACGGAGGCGAGATTGCAATTCTGGATTACCCAGCTAACTCTGCCTGCCTGGATCGTGTACAGGGCTTTACAGAGACCATCGAGGGCAAGGGCTTTACCGTTGTTGCTCAGCAGGATGCAGAAGGAAAGCCAGATCCTGGACTTGAAAAGACACAGGATATTTTGCAGGCAAATCCAGATATCGTAGCTGTATTTGGATGTAATGATCAGTGTGGACAGGGCGCTTATGCGGCAATCAAGGAGGCTGGCTCCAAGGCTATCGTTCTCGGTGTTGACGGATCTCCTGAAGGCAAAGAGTACATCATGGAAGGAGGCGCATTTGTTGCAACAGCAGCACAGTCTCCAAAGATGATTGGCCAGAAATCCATGGAAACTGCTTATGCAATCCTGAATGGAGAATCTTATGAGAAAGAGATCGCAATTCCTACCTTCATTATTGATGCAAGCAATGTAGAACAATATATTGATGGATGGCAGTAAGGTAAAAGCTTTAACTGAAAAGAAATGAATAATAGAGGGCTGTCACGGAATAGAGTGTTTTGAGGCAGCCCTCTGTGATACTGAAATAGGTAATGTGGAAATGGCATCCAGGTGTTGACCATGGAGACAAAAATGGAATTAGGAGGAATCGATTTGAGCACCTTACTGGAAATGAAAGGAATTTGCAAATCGTTCAATGGCGTTCCGGCGTTGCGAGATGTACAATTAACTTTGGAAAGTGGAGAAGTACATGCCCTACTGGGGGAAAATGGGGCGGGTAAATCTACATTAATCAAGATCCTGGGCGGCATTTACAGCAAGGATTCTGGTGATATTTTTATCAATGGGAAGCAGATTCAGATCTCCAATGTAAAGGAAGCCCGGGAGAACGGCATTAGTATTATTCATCAAGAGCTAATGATGCTGCCTCAAATGAGAATTTATGAGAATGTATTTTTGGGACAGGAGTATAAGAACAAAGGGTTTGTTAAGCGCAGTGAGATGATTGAAAAAACCCGTGAAATGTTAAAGTTCTTTTCGCTTGATTTGGATCCGAAAGAAAAGCTGGGGCATTTACCAATTGCCCAGCAGCAGATTATAGAGATTATACGTGCGATTTCTTTTGGAGCGCACATTATTGTAATGGATGAGCCTACTTCCTCGCTCTCGGATAAAGAGGTTGATTTCTTGTTCTCTGCAATTCGGCGTTTGAAGGAGGAGGGAGTTGGAATTATCTATATTTCCCACAGAATGTCAGAGCTGGACGAGATTGCGGATCGAGTAACTATTATGCGGGATGGTGGTTATGTATCTACAGAGATTGTAAAGGAAGTAACCCGAGAAGAATTAATTACCAAAATGGTAGGACGTACGCTGGGTGATTATTATGTACATACTCATACGCCATCCGATGAAGTAGTGATGAAGGTTAGCAATTACAGTGATGGTGATATGGTAAAGGATGCCTCCTTTGAACTCTATCGCGGAGAGGTACTTGGCTTTGCTGGTCTGGTAGGGGCAGGACGAAGCGAGCTGATGAGCTGTATCTTTGGTGTTACAAAGAAGACATCTGGGGAGCTTACGCTGGAGGGAAAAACTGTTTCTATCAATGGCGTAAAGGACGCTATGGCGGCAGGAATTGCCCTTGTTCCTGAGGATCGAAAGCAGGAGGCTTTGTATCTGGATCAGAGTGTGCGCTACAATATGACCATTGAAGTGCTGGATGATTTCCTGAAATTGGGACTTTATGATGGGAAAAAAGAGAATGCCATTGTGGACGAATATGTGCAAAAAATGTCCGTGAAGCTGGCGTCGCCTTCCCAGAAGATCATTCGTTTGAGTGGCGGAAATCAGCAGAAGGTAATTATTGGTCGCTGGTTAGCAGGTCATCCCAAAATTTTGATTCTGGATGAACCTACTCGAGGTGTAGACATAGGTGCAAAGGTAGAGATTTATCAGATTATTGATGACCTGGTAAAGAATGGTGTATCGGTTATCATTATCTCTTCCGAGCTGCCAGAGGTAATTGGCATGAGTGATCGCATTGTTGTAATGGGCGAAGGCCGAATTAAGGGAGTCTTGGAGCGAAATGAGGCAGATCAGGAACGCATCATGTCTCTGGCTACAGCAGAGTAGGATCAAAGGATTAGAAAGGAACTGGAAAATGAAAGAGAAAAAAAATTTAGATCTCATCAAGAATAATATGGGACTATTGGTTGCTTTTTTGGTGCTTTGTGTCGGAGCAACCGTGGTACTGGGGGATACATTCTTTGCTTGGAAAAATTTTTCCAATGTATTGCGTCAGCTCTCTACGAATATGTTTCTTGCATGTGGGATGACGCTGGTTATTATGTTGGGCGGTATCGATCTTTCGGTAGGCTCAGTCATTGCTATGGTAGGCTGCTTTGTGGCAGGATTTATTTCTTATCTTGGAATGCCAGTAGGTGTGGCAATTATTTTGGCAGTTTTGTTAGGCGTTGTACTGGGACTGTTTAATGGCGCAGTAGCAGCATATACTACAATTCCACCGTTTATCATAACGCTGGCGACTATGAATATTGGACGGGGAATTGCCAGGGTGTACAGTGCCACAAAGACGATTACGGTAAGTAATGATTTCTTTAAAGCCATTGCTGCTACTTATATAGGCCCTATCCCGATTCAGGTCGTTTATATTGTCATTGTTGTGGCACTTACTGCAGTGATTCTAAATCGCACGCAGCTGGGGCGCCATATCCTTGCAACTGGTGGAAATATACAGGCAGCGGAATACTCGGGAGTGAATACAAAAAAAGTTACATTGTTTGTGTTTGTATACAGCAGCCTTTTGGCGTCTTTGGCAGGTATTATTGCAGCCTCCCGTTTGTTTTCAGGAACCAGCGTGGCAGGTGAAAGCGCTGAGATGGATGCGATTGCGGCAGTAGTTCTGGGTGGAACTAGTATGTCAGGTGGCTCAGGAAGTATTTCAGGTACTGTTTTTGGAGTATTCATTATAGCAATTTTGAATAATGTTATGAACCTTTACGGCATTGACGCTTCCTGGCAATATATTGTAAAGGGAATCGTGATTATGATTGCAGTATTTATTGATTACTTCAAGGGTAAAAATGATTAATGGATAGAGAATATTTAAAAGAAACCTTTGCTATTGAAGCTGAATGTCTGCAAAAAGGAGCAGAGGTAGTCGATGAGGGGCAGTTTGCCAAGGCGGTAGAGTTGTTGAAAAAGGCGGAACGAATCGGGGCTTCTGGATGTGGTCATTCGGGAATTGCTTGTCGCCATTTTGCTCACCTGATGTGTTGCATAGAACGACCAGCCCGTTTTATCTCTCCAGCAGAGGCAGTACATGGAGGAACTGGATATCTGAAGAAAAATGATGTGATGCTGTTTGTCTCCAGAGGTGGAAAGACGAAAGAATTACTTCCTATTTTAGATATTTGTAGGAAAAAGGGTGTATATGTGATTACGATAACAGAGAATGAGGAATCTCTCCTTGCAAAGGGATCTGATGCGGTTTTAAAGCAATATATTAATCGGGAGACGGATAAATATAATAGCCAGGGGACTACTAGCACTACCTCTGCCTGTGTGCTCTTTCATGCACTTCAGGCAGCGTTGATAGAGGAGACAGGTTTTCAAAATGAGAGATTTGCTTTGATTCATCCAGGAGGGGCCGTGGGCGAACGTTTAGAAGAATTATATAAATCATAAAAGCCAAGAGACAGGTTTTCACTTCTGCAAGAAATGGAAACCTGTTTTCCGTCTGTATGAAAATGTGGAAAAGGATTGTTTCATTTTTGACTTTGCAGTACAATGTAGAAAATGGACAAAAGGAGATATGACATCATGAGCAATTATTTTATACAGACGTACACTTGGAACCCATGGCACAATCTTGCTGTTGAAAAGTATCTGGCCGGACAGATCAAGAAGGGCGATATCATGCTTTATTTATGGCAGAATGAACGCACTGTTGTAATAGGAAGAAATCAAAATGCCCTCAGAGAATGTCGGGCACAGCTTTTGGAGGAGGAGGGTGGATGCCTGGCAAGGCGAACTACAGGCGGCGGAGCTGTCTACCATGATCTGGGCAATCTCTGCTTCACGTTTCTGGCCTCGCCAGAAGTGTATGATCTGGAAAAGCAGCTTAAAGTAATCCAACATGCCTGTCGGAAATTTGGTATAGAGACTTCATTTTCGGGACGAAACGATATTATTACAGAAGAGGGCTTTAAGTTTTCTGGCAATGCATTTTCAAAGACATCACAGTGCAGTATCCAGCATGGTACTTTGATGGTAAATGTAGATGTCTCCCAGCTTGGAAAGTACTTGACGCCATCCAAAGATAAGATGAAAGCTAAAGGCGTCAAGTCTGTACAGTCAAGGGTATGCAACCTGCAAGACCTGAATCCAGAGGTGACGACAGATGATATGCGCAAGGCTCTGAAAGAGAGCTTTGAGGAATTGTACGGAAGCTTTGAGGAACTGGATCTCAAAATTCTGGATAATCCAGAAGTAAAGGAAACGTATGATCTCTATTCTTCCTGGGAGTGGAAGTTTGGAAAATCCCCAGAGTGCGAGACAAGCTACAGGAAGCGTTTTGACTGGGGAGAATTGGAAATCTATCTGAAGTTGAACGCCATGCATATCAGCGAGATTATGGTCTTTTCTGATATGTTGGATGTAGAACTGCCTGGAAAGATTGAAAAGCTTCTTCTTGGAAAGCGCTACGATATGGCAGATGTAGATCTGGAAAAGGATCTGCCAGAGTGTGAGATAGATCAAATGAGTAAACTGGCAGAAGTTGTGCAGTGGTTGGCAGGATTGCGGGACTAAATGATTATAAAATTTAAGATTCCTCTTAAGGATTCCTTAAATTTCCTGCGCTTGAAAAAAAACCCTTTTCTTTTTGACAAGAATTGTATATAATATAGGTTACGCAAGTATGGATATGGATTTTAGCCACAATAAAATGGCTGGAACTTCCAGAAAATTGAATAACTGTTGATAATTAGGAAAAGACTGAAACATAGAGAGAGAAAAGAGTGAAAGGGGAAAGTAAGAGATGGCAGGCACAGATATTGGAATTGACTTAGGTACCGCGAGCATATTAGTGTTTATAAATGGAAAAGGCGTCGTTCTGAAAGAGCCGTCCGTTGTGGCATTTGATAGAGATACAAATAAGATTCGTGCAATCGGTGAGGAGGCCCGCCTGATGCTGGGAAGAACTCCGGGCAACATCGTTGCAGTAAGGCCTCTTCGTCAGGGTGTTATCTCTGATTATACTGTCACAGAGAAGATGCTGAAATATTTTATTCAGAAAGCTATGGGCAAAAAGACCTTTCGGAAGCCTAGGATTGCTGTCTGTGTGCCCAGCGGCGTCACAGAGGTGGAGAAAAAGGCTGTAGAGGACGCTACGTATCAGGCAGGAGCCAGAGAAGTTTTAATTATTGAAGAGCCTATTGCGGCAGCCATTGGAGCAGGAATTGATATTTCAAGACCCTGCGGAAATATGATTGTAGATATTGGAGGCGGTACAAGTGATATCGCTGTCATTTCCCTGGGAGGTACTGTAGTCAGCACATCTGTCAAAGTAGCTGGGGATGATTTTGACGAGGCAATTGTGCGTTATATGCGTAAAAAACATAATCTTCTCATAGGTGAGCGGACTGCAGAGGATATTAAGATTAAAGTGGGAACATGTTACCCTCGGGCAGAAGTGGATCGAATGAATGTGAGAGGCCGGAATCTGGTTACAGGTCTTCCCAAGACAGTAGAAGTGACTTCTGAGGACACAGAAGAGGCTTTAAAAGAGACTACCATGCAGATTGTTGAGGCAGTCCATAGTGTGCTTGAAAAGACCCCACCTGAACTGGCGGCAGATATTGCAGATCGGGGAATTGTACTTACAGGAGGCGGTGCTCTTCTGCGTGGCCTGGAAGAACTTCTGGAAGAGAAGACAGGCATCAATACTATGACTGCAGAGGATTCTATGAAATGTGTAGCGATAGGAACTGGCAAATTTGTGGAATTTATGGCAGGAAAAAGAGACGAGTAGATGAGAGGGGCATGACGGATAGATGTAGTCCGTCGTGCCCGTTTTTCTCTTGCGGAGGCGGCACAGATTTTTATGAAGCTGGAAGGCTATGTAGAACATATCATATATCGAAATACAGAGAATGGCTATTCTGTTCTGAATGTAATATCTGAAGATCAGGAAATCACAGCAGTAGGAGTGTTCCACTATGTGGACGAAGGAGAATTCTTAGAGCTAGAAGGCTCCTATACAGAGCATCCTCTGTATGGAGAACAATTTTCTGTGGAGCAATTTGAAGTGAAAGCCCCAAAAGATATACTAGCCATAGAACGTTATCTGGGCAGTGGAGCTATCAAAGGTATAGGAGCAGCACTGGCAGCCAGGATAGTACGGCGTTTTGGCAAGGATACCTTTGAGATCATGGAGCGGGAACCGGAGCGCCTCTCAGAGATTAAAGGAATCAGCGAGCGCAAAGCCCAGGAAATTGCGGAACAGATGGAGGACAAACGTGATCTGCGGGAAGCTATGATTTTCCTGCAGGATTATGGAATCTCTGTGAATTTGTCTGTAAAAATTTACCAGCAGTATAGACAGGAAATTTATCATATTATAAAAGAGAATCCTTATCGCCTCGCAGATGATATTACGGGGATTGGCTTTCGAACAGCAGATGAGATTGCCAAAAAGGTGGGGATTCGGGAAGATTCGGATTTTCGAATTCGAAGCGGGATACTTTATGTTTTACTGCAAGCAAGTGCAGAGGGCCATACCTGCCTTCCTATGGAGCTCTTGTTGGATCGAACAGTAGAATTGTTGGGTGTCTTACATGAACCTGTAGAAAAACATTTAATGGATCTGGGAATTGACCGAAAAGTGGTTCAAAAGGTGATTCCAGGGCTGAATGGAGAAGAGACACGTTTTGTATATGCGGCTACTTATTACTATGCAGAACTCGGCGTGGCAGCTATGCTCTGCCAGCTTAATCTTTTGATAGATACCATGGAATCAGAAGTTCATACAAAATTACATAGAATCGAGAAGCAATTGTCTCTGGAGCTGGACGAGTATCAGAGAGAAGCCGTAGTGGCAGCAGTGAGAAATGGACTATTGATCCTGACTGGAGGTCCTGGGACGGGAAAGACGACAACCATTAACGCAATCATTCATTATTTTGAGGAAGAGGGATTAGAAATTCTTTTGGCAGCTCCTACAGGCAGGGCGGCTAAGCGTATGACAGAAGCAACTGGCTGTGAGTCCCGCACTATTCATCGGATGTTAGAATTGTCAGGAGGCCCCGAAAATCTTTCCGGCCGCGCAACCTTTGCCAGAAATGAAGACAACCCTCTGGAAGCAGATGTGATTATCATAGATGAGACATCCATGGTAGACATTCACTTGATACAAGCACTGTTGAAGGCAATTGTGCCTGGGACTCGTTTGATTTTGGTAGGGGATGTGAACCAGCTTCCCAGTGTGGGGCCAGGCAGTGTGCTACAGGATATCATAGAATCGGAAGCCTTTCCAGTTGTGCGGCTTACAAAGATTTTCAGACAGGCTGCAGAGAGTGATATTATTGTAAATGCACATAAGATTCACCGGGGGGAACAGGTGACGCTGGACAATAAAAGCCGTGACTTTTTCTTTCTCCAAAGGCAGGATCCCAATATCATTCTGAGAGTTGTGCTGGCTCTTGTCCAGGAGAAGATGCCCAAATATGTGAATGCTGAAATTTCAGATATACAAGTGCTTACACCTATGCGGAAGGGTGTTTTAGGCGTGGAGAATTTAAATCAGATCCTGCAGCGCTATCTAAATCCTCCTTCAAAAGATAAGGAGGAGACGGAACACCACGGCCAGAATATTTTGCGAACGGGTGACAAGGTCATGCAGATTCGTAACAACTATCAATTGGAGTGGGAGGTACGCAACCGATTCGGCATTGCAGTAGATCGGGGAGTTGGTGTCTTTAACGGAGATATGGGGATCATCCGCTCTATCAATACATTTGCGGAAGAATTGACAGTAGAATTTGACGAGGGACGCATGGTGTCCTATCCTTTTAAACAGTTGGAAGAACTGGAACTGGCCTACGCCATTACAGTGCACAAATCTCAGGGGAGTGAATACCCGGCAGTCGTGATCCCACTGCTCTCGGGCCCTAAGCCGCTGATGAATCGAAATCTTTTGTACACAGCCGTTACCCGCGCCCGTTCCTGTGTAACTTTAGTAGGAAGCCCCCAGGCTTTCCAAATGATGGTGGAGAATGAGACAGAACAAAAACGATATACAGGTCTTTCCGAGACTATTAAATCTTATCTATCCTCGCAGATGCCCGATCTGTGATGAGGTAGTGGGAACTTATGGAAAATTAATTTGTGATGACTGTAAAAAGAGATTGCGTCCGGTGAGAGAGCCTCTATGTAAAAAGTGTGGGAAGTCACTGTCAAAAGAAGAGGCGGAATATTGCCCGGATTGCAGCAAGAAAACTCACCTTTATACAAGGGGAAGAGCGGCGCTTGAATACGATACATTTATGCGAAAATCCATAGGCCGGTTTAAATATCAAAATCGTAGAGAATATGCTGACTTTTATGTACAGGAATTGCTGTGTACCTGCAAATCAGCTATTTTAGACTGGAATCCTGACGCAATCATTCCTATTCCTTTACATAGAAGCCGAAGAAGGAAGCGTGGGTTCAACCAAGCAGAGCTTGTAGCCAGGGGAATTGGGAAAAAGCTTGGAATTTCGGTATATACGGATTTCCTTGTCCGTACAAAGCGAACAAAGCCCCAGAAGGAATTAACCGACCGGGAGCGGAGGAGTAATTTGAAAAATGCTTTTCAAGTCAGGAAAAATGATGTAAGATTAAAAAGGGTTATTTTGGTTGATGATATTTATACCACAGGAAGTACCATTGATGCAGCAGCAGGGATTCTTCTGGAAAATGGTGTAGAAAATGTGTATTTTTTGAGCATTTGTATTGGAAGAGGTTATTAAATGTGGTATAATTTAAAGTTAAGTGGGGTGGCATATGTTAAACGAAGAAAAAATTAAGCTTATGACAAAGGCTGCATCCTTTGAAGCTGGAGAAGGGAAAAAGGCGCTTGCAATCAATAGATATTTTCGAGGAGACTATATTAGCATTCATTTGCTTGCTGCCTGGGTATCCTATACGATAACCTTTTGCCTGGGTGTAGCAGTCTGGGGCTTTTACAATATGGATGACTTCATGGATAATATTTACAAAATGGATTTACCGGCTTTGGGCAAGGATGTTGCCTCCCTTTATTTGGGACTGTTGGTAGCTTATCTTATTATTAATTATGTGATATTCCATATCCGCTATCGACAGAACAGAAAAAAGCTGGCCGCATACCATCATATTCTGAAAAAGATTTCTCATATTTATCAGACGGAATCTAAGAATGGGAATGGCGGTATTACTTCAGGAGGAACGAAAAGAGATGACGACTTTACTGGAATTTAGGGAGAAGATAAAAATATTTCTGGGGAAGTATGATATCTATTTGTTTCCCTTATTGAAATTTACGTTGGCGCTTGTAGCCTTTATGATGATTAATGAGAACATTGGCTTTATGACCAGCTTAAAGAATCCGGCCATTGCTTTAATTCTGGCGCTGATGTGTTCTTTCTTGCCGGTGAATACTATTGCAGCATTTGGAGCTGTTTTGATTCTGGCTCACGCTTACGCTTTATCTCTTGAGGTGTTTGCCGTTGCTGCGGCAATGATTCTGGTGATATTCTCCATGTTTTTTCGGATGGCGCCTCAATATGGATACTTGTTGGTTTTGACACCTATCGCATTTGCTCTGAAGGTACCTTATATTTTACCTCTGGCTATGGGACTGTTGGGCACTCCACTGGCGGCGATTCCTTTGGGATGTGGAATCATTGTTCACTATTTGATTTATTATATGAAAATGAATACAACCATGCTAAGCGGCACAGAAAGTGAAGATATGAAGCAGAAGCTGATGTATCTCATAGATAATGTTATCAGAAATAAAGAAATGCTTTTAATGGTGGTAGCTTTTGCATTGACAGTTCTTGTTGTCTATGTGATTCGGAGAATGTCTATTGACTATTCCTGGACCATAGCCATTAGTGTGGGAGCTGTGGTAAATCTGGTGGTATTGCTCACAGGAAGTATGTTTATGGATGTTTCCCTTAAGATTTTTTCTGTATTTATGGGAAATATTATATCTGCATTAATAGCTGTGGTACTACAATTTACTATTTTTAGCTTGGATTATTCGCGAACAGAGTATGTTCAATTCGAAGATGATGAATACTATTATTATGTAAAGGCAGTTCCTAAGATTACGATTGTTGTACCTGAGAAGACGGTGAAGAAGATCAGTACGCAGAAAAAAGCGGGAACTGGAAAGAAAAAAAGCAGTATAAGTAAGAGGGCGACAGGCCGTCTGCGTTAATTAATAAAATTTAGAAAAAGGAAGTGACAACATGCAGGATTCGCTGATGGAATTCATCAATAAATATCTGACGCTGGATTCATTGAAGATTCAGCGAACAGACATCGTAGAAGTGCTCATTTTGTCATTTCTGATCTATCAGGTTATGGTATGGATCAAAAAGACGAGAGCCTGGTCAGTTATGAAAGGGTTTGCACTCCTTCTCGTCTTTATCTTCCTTGCTTGGAGCTTCCGGTTGAATACGATTCTCTGGCTGGCTAAAAATGTGTTCAGCCTGGGAATTACTGCATTGATTATTGTATTTCAGCCAGAATTGCGCAAGGCTCTGGAACAGCTGGGGCAGAAGAATGTCTTACATTCAGTCTTTGATTTTGACAGTTCTAAGGAGGATGGAGCCAGATTTAGCGATAAGACGGTAAACGAACTGGTTAAGGCCGTCTTTGAGATGGCAAAGGTTAAGACGGGAGCCTTGATTGTAATTGAGAAAAATACGCCGCTGAATGAGTTTGAGAGGACAGGGATCACGCTGGATTCTGTGCTCAGCAGTCAGCTTTTGATTAATATATTTGAGCATAATACACCTTTACATGATGGGGCAGTCATCGTGCGGGAGAACCGTATTGTGTCAGCAACCTGCTACCTTCCTCTCTCAGACAATTTGTTTCTGAGCAAAGAGCTGGGTACACGTCACAGGGCGGCAGTAGGGATTAGCGAGGTGACAGATTCCCTGACCATTGTGGTATCAGAGGAGACAGGAGCTGTATCCACAGCCATAGAGGGTAAGCTTCGTCGTAATTTAACACAGGATGAACTGCGTAGCCAGTTGGTTATCGCGCAGAATAAGTCACAGGATACAAGAAAGTTTAAGCTATGGAAAGGACGGGTGAAGAAGCGTGAAAAAGGTGCTGACAAATAATCTGGGCCTGAAGCTTCTTTCAGTGATTTCTGCAATTATGCTTTGGCTGATTGTAGTGAATATTGACGATCCAGTGATCTCCCAGGACTTTACAGGTATTCGTGTCACTATGCTTAACGAAGATGCTGTCATAAGCCAGGATAAGGTATACAGGATTGAAAACGACAGCGATATTATCAGTGTCCGTGTGTCGGCAAAGCGCTCTGTACTGAGCAAGCTGACCAGTGAGGATTTCACGGCGACAGCTGATTTGCAAAAAAATATTAAACTTGGCAATCTGGTGGGTATTGATGTAACCTGCAGCAATAGAAATATAAAGACTACAGATATCACAAAGAGCCGGGAAAATGTAGTTATCAGTATTGAGGATGCAGCAAGTGAACAGTTCAATGTAGTGGTGACACAGTCGGGTACAGAAGGCAGCGGCTATGTGGTGGGAACGGCGGTTCCAGAAAAGAGTCTCATAGAGATTAGCGGTCCGGCTTCCGTGGTTGCCAGAATCCGGCGGGTAGTAGCAGAGATCAATGTCACAGGCTTCACCTTTGACAGGACACAAAAATGCCAGTTGAAAGTGCTGGACAGTGAAGATGTTCCGGTAGATACAACTTATCTCGAGTATTATGGAAAGACAGATGGGATGAATGTAAACGTCACCATGCTAAAGACCAAAACGGTCAAATTAAAAGTGGGATATACAGGGACACCCCATGCTGATTACACGTTCAACGGAATCTTTTATAAGCCTGAGACAGTAGAGATTGCCGGGGATATAGAAGATATTGCAGGAATCAGTGAGATTGTGATTCCTGATGAGGCGGTGAATATTGATGGGATAACGGAGAATCTTCAGTTAGATTTGGATATTACAGATTACTTGCCGGCAGGTATCCGCCTTGCAAAATCCGCAGATGCCTCTGTGGCAGTAGTTGTAGAATTGGAGAAAAAAGAGGGCAGACCCATCAAAATTCCTGTATCTGACATAGAGTTTCAGAATATACCAAGAGGATTGGAGATTGACTTCGATGAATTGGAGGAGATTGAACTTGTAGTAATGGGGAGCAAGGAAGAGCTTGACAATCTAGATATGAACGAGATTATTGTCACTCTTGATCTGGATGAATATTCTAAAGCAGGAACTTATACAAAAAAATTGGATGTGACACTCCCAGATGAGCTTCGACTTATGGAGGATGCAGAGGCAGAGTTTAAGCTGGTGAAGGCTAACCAGACATCCACGGGGAATACAAATAATAACAATACGAATAACAGTAATTAAGAGACAGAATAATCAAAGGGGGTTTTACGTATGGTAAGTCAGAAGGTAGTCATTCAAAATCCAACAGGGCTGCACTTAAGGCCGGCGGGAATTTTGTGCAAGACAGCAATGCAGTTCAAGGCGCTGATCACCTTTACTTTTGACAATACGACGGCTAATGCGAAGAGCGTTTTAAGTGTTCTTGGAGCCTGTGTCAAATCAGGTGATGAGATTGAAATTATCTGCGAAGGCGTGGACGAACAGGCGGCATTGACAGCTATGGTGGAAGCTGTGGAGAGTGGCCTTGGTGAATAAGAAAAATTTGGCGATAGGGTATGCATTGCTCTGCATACTCTATTTCGCTGTGTCTATTTTTATCCCCCACGTCAAATTGGAACCTCGAGGTCTGGAAGGGGTGGGTAAGCCCTCTCTCAAACAAAAAACAGAAGAAATCACAAATGATACAGAATTGAAATTTGATTACCCTGTGGGTGAACAGGAGCTGAACCAGATTTCTTTTTATTTTACGGACAATGGGCATATATTTTCCCAGGGTAAGATTCAGATTGACGCATATGATAAGACTTCGAAAGAGTTGTTGGGCAGCCAGACCTTTGAACTTATAAATTTAGAGGTGGAGGCTTTCTGGGGTGTAATTTTTGAGGAGGAGATAAAGGGCCGTGAACTGGAGATAGTAATTGCAGGCCATGATCTAAAAGAGGGACCTTCCATTTGGCTGAATACAGAGAGAAAGACAGAAGGAGTATCCAGTGAGAATGGACAGGCTTTGGAGAATAATCTTATCTACAATGCTGTCTATCAAGTTCAGGTGCGTGAGTTTAAAAAGCCGCTGCTGATGACCACCATGCTTTTGATTTTGGGCGGCATGTTCTTTTTGGTATCAGGAAAAGTGACAGAAGCCGCTGAAAAGGAATCAACCATAAAAAAAGTGTGGGACAAAAAGTGGAAGGAAAGATGGACAGCCTTCTATCAGAGATATCGCCAGATCCTGGGACTGGGCTTTCTTCTTTTTCTGGTGGCGCTTATCTTTTTCTATGTGTATGATGGGCCTGTTCGAAAGGCTATGAACAGCACACATCGGGTTGTGGTGATGAAGGACAACAATGAGCTGCTTCCGGTGACGTCATATACCCAGAATATGGTACAGTACTATACGACAGAGGAGGACGAGCTGGTAGGTCTGGGGATTCGAATGGATCTGGCAGATGGGATAGCTCCTTCAGGGAAGATTTATGCCCAAGTGGAGGATGCTACCACAGGGGAAGAACTCTGTGGGGCTGAAATTGATGCGTCTACTCTGCTGGATGGCCAATATATGGGGTTGATATTCAGCCATTCCCAGAGCGGCGTGAAGGGACATACTTATAGAGTAAGCCTGAATTTTTCCCCGGAGCTATGGGACAGCGGGCTTTCTGTGATAGTGACGCCGAAGGAATATTACCAGGAAAATCCTCTCTATACAGATGGAAAAGAGATAGAAAACCGGTTGAGCATGAATGCTCATACCTACTTCAATCTGTTTCTCAAAAAGTACTTCTTTGCCCTTTTTGTGTTTTTTGAATTGATGACGGCGGGCTTTTACTATTTGGCTTTTATCCGAAAATGTAAGATCGAGAAGGTATTTCTCTTTACCATCTTATGTCTGGGCGTGATTTATAATTTTATCTTGACCCCTTATATGACGCCAGACGAAAAGTATCATATTGATATGTCTTACCGTCATTCCAATACCCTGTTAGGGATAGAGCAGGTGGGCGAAAATAAATGCCTGAAACGGGTGGACGACGATGAGATAACCTTTACCTCAGAACCAAGTCTGACCAATTATAAAAATATTTATGACGGACTATTTTCCACGGTGCAGGATGGAAGGCTGGTGGAAGCAGACGCCACCTCAAATACAGAAGCGCCTATGATAGTCTACCTTCCTGCTGTGTTGGGAATGACATTGGCCAGGATTCTGCATCTGGGTACAATCCCCATGTTGCTTTTTGCCCGGTGGTGCAGTCTGCTTTTCTTTGCCCTGATGGTTTATTTTGGCATGAAGAAGCTGCCCTTTGGGAAAATGACTCTGTTTTTGCTGGCACTTTTGCCTATGAATCTACAGCAGTGCACCTCTTTTTCTTATGATGCAGTCATATCAGGAACGATTTTGCTTTATAGCTGTTATTGCATTGCTTATGCCTATAGCGAGGAGCCGGTGAAACCAAGGGATATCTTGATTATGGGCATCTTGAGTATTGTGTTTATCTATGGAAAGAGTGGAGTCTATCTTCCCATGTGCTTGCTAGCTCTGCTGATACCAGCAAAAAGATTTACCAGTAAAAAGGTTCGAAGGCTCTGTATCCTTGGCCTGTGGCTGCTTCCGGTGTTAAGCTTTCTAAATAAAAATACAGCTACCGTCAATTATATTGCCACAGTTACAGAGGCTACAAGTACAGTAGGGTCCTCCACAACCTCAGGATATACCATAGGGTACCTTCTGTCACAGCCACTGGAACTTGTTCGGATTTTAGCTAATACTCTCAGCGATAAGACTGCATTTTATCTGGAGTCTCTGGTAGGTCAGAAAATGGGATGGGTGGAAATTGAGATGTCCCAGATTATTCCCATGCTCTTTTGGCTGCTTTTGATTCTTTCGGTTTTGAAGACCCAGGAGGAGCCTTTGTATGTAAAGACCTGGCAGAAATGGTGGGTAGCATTTGTGTGCCTGGTTTGCACAGGGATGATTTTGGCAGGCATGCTCCTGACCTGGACGCCAAAGGATTACATTTCCATTGAAGGAGTACAGGGGCGGTATTTTATTCCCTTTATGCTGGCCTTCTCCCTGATTGGCAGAAACAAGCGTCTGATGTATGAAAAGCCCATAGACCGCGGCTTAATGTATGCAGGCTTTGTGGGCCAGCTTTTAGCAGTTATGTATTTGATCAAAGCTGTACTAGTGCTATAGGATTTCCAATTGAGGAGAGAGAAATGGATAAGAAGCGAATTGCAATTAATATGACGGCACAGCTTCTGGCCTTTGCAGTCAATATGCTGCTGGGCTTTATTCTGGTACCTGTGATTGACAGGATGATTCCAAATGCCTACGGATTTACAGATATTGCCAATAAATTCGTGCTGGCTGCACAGATCGTTGTGTCTGCACTGAATACGATGGCAAGCCGGTTTATCACAGTCCAAATTCACCGAAATGACAGAGAGGAAGCCAACCAGTATTTTTCTTCTGTATTCTTTGCCAATATTATGATGGCTCTGGTGTTCATGCTTCCTGCTATGTTTGTGGTAGTTTACCTAGGTCATATTTTCCAGATACCGGCTGAGGCCAGCCTGCCGGATATCCAGATGCTATTTTTCTTTATATTTTTGAATTTTTTGATTAGCATCACTACTTCTGTCTTTGGCGTGGCGCCTTTTAGCAAGGATCGGTTGGAGCTTAGTTCCATTGCCACGATTCTGGGGGAAGTGATCCGGTTGACAGTTCTGTTCGTTTCTTACTTCTTTTTCCGCCCGTATCTGTGGTACGTTGGCTGTGCCTCTGTGGCTTCTACGGTGATACAGGCAATTGTCAATGTATATTTTACCCGAAAACTTCTGCCAGATATGAAGATACAGAGAAGCTATTTCCGGTGGGGGAAGGTAAAAGAACTGGTATCTCTGGGAGCATGGAATTCTGTCACGCGTCTGGGACAGCTTCTTCAGGATGGCCTTCGCACTTCCATAGCGAACATTATGATCAGCCCGGCAGCTATGACGACCATCTCGATCTCCAATCAAGTGCCCACTGTGATATCTAATCTGATGGCTACCATGGCAGGCGTGTTTAATCCTCAGATGACCATTGCCTACGCGAAAGAAGATATGGATCGGCTTTTGGAGATTGTCAGAAGCGCCAACCGAATTGTGGTGTTTGTGATCAGTATCCCCATTGCTTTTATGACGGTGTTCGGCAGAACATTTTTGCAGCTTTGGATTGGGGGAACTCAAGACCCGGAAGTTTTGTACCTTCTGATGATGCTCAATGCAGGAACCATGTTTGTCAGTGCCAGTGTCCAGGTTCTCTACCATGTGTTTCTGATTATGAAAAAAGTAAAAATGACATCTGTAGTTGTATTGACCAGTGGAGTACTGACAGTAGGAACTGTTTTTATCCTTTTGAAGACTACCAATCTGGGTGTATATGCCATCGCGGGAGTCAGTTCTTTTTATCTGATTTTACAGGATTTACTTTTTGCCCCCATGTATGCTGCTCACTGTCTGAAAGTGAAGTGGTATACGTTTTACGGAGACATTTTGCTGGAACTGGTTTCTATCTGCATCCTTTGCCTGGTCATTCTGCCATTTCAGATTTTTGTAAAGATTGATGGCTGGATTACTCTGTTCGCGGTGGGAATTGTGGCAGGGATCCTGGCTCTTTTGGTGAACTTTTTCATTGTTTTGCGCAGAGGGGAACGGGAAATGGTGCTGGAACAGGTAAAAAATAAGATTCACAGATGATAGCAGTGGAGGAATTGCTATGATTAGTGCAGTAGTGCCTGTCTATAAAAGTGAAGATTCTCTTTTGGCCTGTGTTCAGTCTCTAATGAAGCAGACGGGAGTGGAGATGGAAATTATTCTGGTAGATGACGGCTCCCCGGACGATTGCCCAGCTCTCTGTGATGCTCTTGCCCGGGAGGATGGACGGATCCGTGCGATTCACAAGGAGAATGGAGGAGTCTCTTCTGCCAGAAACAGGGGGTTGGAAGAAGCCAGGGGAGAATACATTTTTTTTGCGGACAGTGATGATTATGTAGAGCCTTTTATTTTAAGTGAACTTTTAAAGGGAATGGAATCTGCAGATTTTGTGATCTGTGGGTTTCATCACCATTATATAGGAAAAGATGTGCTGAAAGTGCCTTCTGTGTCAGGGCAGACAAAAAAGGAAGATTTTCTCTCCCTCTATGGACAAGGATATCTGAATATGCCCTGGAACAAGCTGTTCAAAAGAGAACTGACAGGGCGCTTTGACGAGAGGTTAAGCCTGGGTGAGGATCTCCTGTTTAATCTGGATTATTTGAGCAGAGCCCAAAGGATCTATGTAGTGGCAAAGCCGCTGTATCATTACATTCAGAATGATACAGGGAATACCCTGTCCAGTATGCGGCGGGATGATAAGCTTGAGCTGGCAAAGCGGATCTGGCGGGAGACTTCTGAATTTTATCAAAATTTGACTGGAACACAGGATGAGAGCGGGGTTATCAATGCCCGTTTGATTCAGGAAGTATTGGATGATGTGGAAAGCCTGCCTTTTGACAAAAGCCGGACAAAGAGAGAAAAGCTGGCAGTCATAGAAGGCTACTGCTCTGACCAGGAACTACAGGATGTGGGAAGCTGTGTAAACATGAAAGCGCTGGACTATCGTGCGATTCACTTTTGTATGCGCAGAAAGTGGAAGCATTTGACCTATCTATTGTGTGTGCTGCGGGGAATACTTGTTCAGATGAGGCGGAAGAATCTGGAAAAAGAAGGCCGGAGATAAGGAGAGAAACATTGAAAAATAGAGAAAGAGATGGAATAGACAGAAAGGACTTGATCTCAGTCATTATTCCAGTCTACCAGGTAGAAAAATATCTTCAGCGCTGTATGGATTCTGTTTTGGCTCAGACTTATGAGAAAATGGAGATTATTCTAGTGGAGGACGGTTCCCCGGACGGCTGCCCGGCTATCTGCGACGCGTATGCAAAAAAGGATTCCCGGGTGACAGTGATTCATCAGAAAAATGCAGGTCTTTCCGGCGCTAGAAATACGGGAATTGAATTGGCAGGAGGAAATTATCTGGCCTTTGTAGATTCCGATGATTATCTGGCGCCAGATTATCTGGAACAATTGTACGAGGCGTGCGTTAAGACTGACAGTGATATGAGTGTCTGCCGCTGGGAGTATGTGAAGGGAGAGGCCATTCCAGAGAGAGGAAATGGTGAAATAAAAGTGTTTACGGGGCGACAGATGATGGGGAACTTTTATGTTCCCGATGGAGCTTACTTTGTAGTGGCCTGGAACAAATTATATAAGCGGGAATTGTTTGAAGAGATTCGCTATCCGATGGGAAGGATTCACGAGGACGAGGCCACAACCTACAAGATATACGATAAAGTTTCTAAAGCTGCCTATGTAGATCGCTCCCTGTATGGGTATTTTGTGGCCCCCTCCAGTATTACCCGGGGATTTAATCCAAGGCGTCTGGACTGGGTGAGGGCTGTGGCAGAGCGGATCGACTTTTTTGAGGAAAAAGGATATAAAGAGCTGATGGTGCCGGCATTACAGGCTTTTGCGGATGGAAGTATTGATATTTACTTTGGACTTCGGGATCATTTGCCAGAGAGCAAGAAAGAACAGGAGTGGATACGTGGGCTGATTCGCCAGGGACTTACCCGGGTGAAAGCTTACGGGAGATTTCCACTGCGCACGAGAATCGGTTATTGGCTATTTCTGGATGTTCCGGGAATCTATCGAAAGCTATTAAATCAGGTGAAGAGTGAAAATGGAAAACAGTAATTGTAAGCTCAGTGTCATCGTACCAGTCTACAATGTGGAAAGATATCTAAAGCGCTGTGTAGACAGTCTTTTGGCACAGACAGAAGAAAATTTGGAGATTATCCTGGTAGATGACGGCTCCACAGACCGTTCTGGGGCACTGTGTGATGAATATGCGCAAAGAGAATCACGGATCAGGGTACATCACAAGGAGAATGGCGGTCTGACCTCCGCCTGGAAGGCTGGGATGGAGCTGGCCCAGGGAAACTATGTGGGATTTGTGGACAGCGATGACTGGATTGATAAAGAGATGTATGAGCGGATGCTAAAGATGGCTCAGAGAGAGGATGCAGATATGGTAGTCTGCGGCCTAGTCTTTGATTTTGAAGATCCTAAGATTCCCAAGCGCGAGGAGATCTCCAACTTTAAGGAGGAAGTCTATGATCGAAAGGCTTTGGAGGCCTTATTTCCCAGGCTGCTCAATGATGGCTGCTTTTTTGGACGGACATTGCAGCCGGCCCGGGTGACGAAGCTGTTTCGCACAGAACTAATTCGGGAAAATATGAAGTTCTGTGACGAGAGGGTAGCTTTGGGCGAGGACATGCAGATTACGTTTCCAGCCCTTCTGGATACACAAAAGCTCTGTGTGATCAAAGATTTCTATCCCTACCATTACTGGATCAACAATCACTCTATTACCGGGAAATATGACAGAGATTATATGGACAAGGTTAAGCTTTTAGCAGAGCGCCTCCAGACGATCAGCCAGGAGAAGCAAGTCTATGATTTTATCCCTCAGATACGCAATGATTTCCTGAGCATGTCAGTGCTGGCTGTGAAAAATGAAATTTACCGGAATTACACAGCAGGGAAAAAGGCTGTCACAGAAAATGTGAGACGTATCTGTGAGGATCCACAGGTGCGGGAGGCTTTGAAAAACCATACCATGGATAAATTGTCCCTGTCTATTCGGCTGTATCTATGGCTCATGGAAAAGGGGCATTACAGTCTGTGCTACTGGCTGGTGCTGGTCTTCTTTAAAGTTCATTATTATTTGGGGCGGGAGTATAAGAGGCAGTAAAAAAGAGATGCCGAGATTAATAAAAATGTGAAGTAATATTTTAAAATACTATAAAAAAGAGGAATAACCTGTCCATATTTAGAAATATATGCTATAATTTGTAAAATAGGTAAAGGGATTCTAGAATATGGGCAATAAAAAACAAAAAGGTGATAAAAATATAGTTTTCATTGGAAGTATTATTATACTTATTGGACTTATAATATTTATAATTGCATTATGGGGGACAAATGTCTATGAAGCAATTGAAAATAATAGATGTTATATGATAATATTTAATTTTATCGCAGATATAGGAAAGACAATTATGACTGTAGGTGCAGGAACTGTACTATATAGCTATTATGATTTTGTAAATTATATAAAGAAAATATTGATTAATATAGTAATAGAAAATAATTATGTAGATGATTTGTCAGATGATAAAAAGCGTGAAATTATATCAAGATTAGAGAAGCAAGTGATATATGGATATGAAATCTCTGATGAAAATACTTTATACGATTTTGTGAATAAAGAGATTCAAAGCTTAGTTAAAAATATTCATTATGAATCTATGTCTTTAAATATTAATTGTAGATTATCAGAACAAAATAAAATAGAGAAAGATTTTATTAGAGAATTTGTCTGTAATTTTGATGTAAATCAAGAATATGAAATTGATCTTGCATTTATGACAAAATGTTCCTTTGTAAAAAATGATGAGATAAAAACCCCATTTGTAATAGAAGAATTTCAAATAAATGGGAAAAATTTAATAAATGAAATTGAAATGAAGTGTTCAGAAAAAGATGGAGCTGAAAATAGCGTTGACACTTATACAACTACATACTATTATGATTTTAAAAATGATAATTTAAGAAAAGCTAAGAATTATATTGAAAACAAAGATAAAAACATAGTAAAAATTTTTATAAAGTACAAAACAGTTGTTCCAATAGAAGATAATGCTTTAGCATATCGTGTATATGTTCCATGTAAAAAATTTGATGCTATTTTAGTATATGATGAAAATATTAAAGAAGTTTTTACGGATATTTTTGCATTTAAAGATAGGAAACTAAATGATAGAAAATTAGATACGAACAGAGTTTCTTATAGTCAGAATAGAAACTGTATCAGTGTTTCCTTTAAAGACTGGATTTTACCAGGAGATGGGATTATGTATATCTTTAGTATTAAATAAATTTTTAAGAAAAATTAAGTTGAAATCCATGGAGAAGTGGAGTATTATAATACTATAAAAAAGAAGTGGGGAAGGATGCAAATGAAAATAAAAAAGGAATTTGGCGAGCGTCAGGATGCTTAATTTTTACTAAGTAAAAATATGATAAAAGAGATGCCACAAAATTACTTCAATTTAGTAATTTTGTGGCATTTTTAAATTATTCCGACAACAAAATGCGATCATTATCAAGCTCCTGCCCTGTACCAGCCTTAAAGCGGGCCAATAGATCTTCCACGGTCAGGTGAGAGCGTTCCTCGCCTTCCACATCCAGCACAATATTTCCATCAGCCATGAGGAAAGTACGATTTCCCAGCTCCAATGCCTGCTTCATATTGTGTGTGATCATCAGACAAGTAATGTGCTCTCGAGCCACAATGTCACGGGTAAGTGCAAGCACCTTTTCTGCTGTACCCGGGTCCAGGGCAGCCGTGTGTTCATCCAACAACAAAAGCTTTGGTGGAACGACGGTAGCCATCAGAAGGGTCAGGGCCTGGCGCTGTCCACCGGATAAGAGACCTACAGGCTGCCTCATTCGATTCTCAAGGCCCATTTCAAGGAGTGCAAGCTTTTCCTGAAAGAAGGCTTTGTCTTTTTTGGAAATGCGGCTAAAGGAATTTGTCTTTACATTGCGAAGATAAGCCAGTGCAAGATTTTCCTCTATGGTCATATTAGGTGCTGTTCCCTTTAAGGGATCCTGGAACAGACGACCAATAGAACGGCTGCGTTTATGCTCTGGGAGAAAGGTAATATCTTTCCCGGCCAGTACGATGGATCCTTCGTCTATATAGAAGACTCCCGCAATGGCATTGAACAGAGTGGATTTTCCAGCTCCATTGGAACCGATAATTGTGATAAAGTCTCCCTCATTCAGATGAAGAGACAGGCCAGAGATAGCTGTCTTGGCGTTGACAGTTCCGGGATTAAAGGTCTTAGAAATATTTTGGATATCCAGCATATCAGTTTCCCCCTTTCCTGGAAGCTGCCATTTTCCGTTTCTGAAATGCAAACCATTCTTTGATGGTAGGGAAGGCAATGGCCAAGGCTACAACAATGGCTGTAATAAGCCGTAACCCCTGAACGGGAACAATTTTCGTATAGAGAACAATGGCATAAATTAACCGATAGATAATAGAGCCTGTGACAGAGGCAATGGCTCCTTTGATAATGGTGCGCCGCCCTAAAATCGTCTCACCAATAATCAGGCAGGCAAGGCCAATGACTACAATACCAGTTCCTCCATTGATGTCCGCGGTATTTTGATACTGTCCTACCATAGCGCCGGAGAGTGCCGTCAGAGCATTGGAAATACAGAGCCCTACAGTAATGGTAAAGGCGGGATTGATGGAAGAGGCGCGTACCATATCCATGTTGTCTCCAGTAGCCCGAATGGACAAACCAAGACGGGTCTTGAGAAACAGAACCAGCAAAATACCAGCCAGAATTGTGACAAATGCGGCTAATACTACTTCATACCAGTCTCCTCCAATTCCAGTATTGTGAAACAGAGTGAACAAAGTATCTGTTTTCAAGAGACTTACATTTGCGCTCCATCCCATAATCATAAGGTTGATGGTGTACAATCCTGTGTTGGTGACAATCCCTGCCAGAATGGAGGGCACGCCCAGACGAGTTTGAAGAAATGCTGTAACAAATCCGGCCGCCATGCCTGCAATCAAAGCAGCAGGAACAGCCAGAATAGGATGGCCGGCCGCCGCCATCGTTACAGATACAGCAGCACCCAGTACAAAACCGCCGTCTGTGGTCAGATCAGCGATATCCAGTACACGGTAACTTAAAAATAGTGCCATTGCAACAAGTGCGTAGAGAAAGCCCAGTTCCAGGGCTGTTTGCAAAATATAGAGCAAGGGAAAGGTCCTCCTAATTTAAAGTTCCGCTCTGACCCTCCCAGTACACGGAGGTCTAGAACGAATGTATGAATGTGAAAAAGCTGCGTTCATCATTCGTTCAGTGCACTGAAAGGGCCTGCGGCTGATTAATCTTCTGTGGTGGTGACTTCCACTACTTCGCCCATATCAGAAAATACAGAGTAGTCAATGCTTAAAGCAGAAGCAGTCTCAGTGTTTACGGTGATGATGCCGCCTTCTGTCAGATAATAGTCATCCATATCTGCCATTCCTTCTGTGATTGCAGAGTAGGCAAGATCAGCAGTTTTGGTTCCCAGATCTGTGTAATTGACACCGCAGGTAGTAAATGCGCCATTGCGCACAAAAGAATCGGCTCCTGTGTAGTGGGGAATTCCTGCGGCTGCCAGATCTTCGTAGATAGCAAGCTCTGCAGACATAATCACATTATCGGTAGGAGTAAAGATAGCATCCACACCTTCGGCAATCAAGGCAGAGGCAGCGGAAATGACTTCGTCATTGGTAGCGGCAGTCTGCTCTGTGTATGAGATTCCCTTGTCATCCAGATATGCCTTTGCATCTGCAATCGGGGTAACAGAGTTTGGCTCGGACAGAGAGTAAAGGAGGCCAACATTTGCTACATCCGGGTTCTGGGCAAGCATCATGTCAAAGATAAATGCAGTATTCAGAGCATCGCTGGTTCCTGTCACATAGTCAATACCAGTCAGCTCAGCGGCAGCAGGATCGGAGATAGCTGCAAATATTACGGGTGTTTGGCTGTCCTCTGCACATACAGTCATGACCTGAGCGGCCAGTGTAGCAATGGGAATAATGGCATCCACGTTGTCAACGATGGCCTGATCGCCAATCTGCTTCAAAGTAGTCTGATCATTTTGACCGGAATAAAGCTCATGCTCAATGGTGACGCCTTTGTCGGCTGCGATTGCATCCAGCTCAGCAATGACTGCATTTGCAATCTCGTCTAAAGAAGCGTGGTCCATCTGCTTAACTACAGCAATTTTATAAACTTCTCCTGTTCCATTAGCGGTGGATGTCTCTTCTTGCGATTCTGCATCTTCGGTAGTATTCGCTGGATTCTGTGGGGGAGCCTCTTCTCCCTTGGAGGAGGAACAGCCCATCATAGACAGGGTCATCATAGTTGCACAACCTAAGGCTAACAGTTTCTTTAATGTCTCTTTTTTCATGTCTTAAATCTCCATTTCTTTTTTAGATTCAGGTGGCAGATGTATGCCAAATCAAGTTTCTATGCGTCTCTGCATAAAAAAACGCCTCTGCCCCATAACATGGGACAAAAGCATATACTTCTGCGATACCACCCAAATTGACATTTCCTGCGAAATGTCCACTCGCTACACGTACCATCATACGTGCCCCGATGGATAACGGGTGGGGTCCCGTCGGCCTCTATTTGAAAAGCTTCGTTCAAAGCCGCCCTCCAAAGTCCATTCGCTGACTGTTCTGCGTCCCGATTCCACCATCCGGGGCTCTCTGTAGCTTCCCATGTGTCAGTTACTATTCTTCTTCACAGGTTTTTCATTTATTACGTTAGTGGTATTATATGCAGTTGGGGATAGATTGTCAACACTTTTTTGAAATTTGTTTCAATATTTAATTAGAAGTTTGATAAGGGCATAAAAAGAATTCTAAAGGAATAAAAAAGATTGAAGACTCTGTCAATCCCCTGCGATCACCCGCTCAATTCCTCTCATATCTGCCGCAATATCCGTAAAAGAGCTCCAGTAGCTTCCAATCAACTTGTCCGTAAGCGACAGACAGAAAAGATCCAGCAGAGCATCCTGTATCCCTTTCACAGAGTTGCGATTAAGAGTCCGCTCTTCATTACTCAAAATTTTTCCGGGGAAGGTCTCACGCAGAAGCGCTTCTTCCTCTTTATCATCCGTAGCCAAAAAGAACCGTGTCTTTGGCATCTCTTCTAACTCTTTTCTCATCAGAGTAAGAAACTGCTCAGTCGTACTTTTCCCCATAGAAACAGCATTGTCTGTACGTCGTATATGGACGCCTACACAGCGCTCTCCAAAGGAGGAAGTGATAGAATCAATGCGAGCCTGCAGTTCATTTACAGGCACATAGAAATGGTAATCCTGGGAAGGATAAAAATGTTCCCATGTAAAAATATAGACAGGATTTTTGAGACTTTCGTAAAAGTCCTCATGTAAAACACCATCCGTCTTATTTGCCAAAATATCGTCATTGCCAAATCGCTGCCTGGCAGTAAGCTGGAGAAATAGTTTGCGGGGATCTATGAGTGATCGTATATTTATGATCTTAATTTCCCTCACTGGCTGAAACAAAGCTTCAAAAGGACAATTCAGTTCTGGACACAGATACCAGAGTACAAAAAGCTTTTCCTTTCTTTTCTTCGCCAGTTCCCAAGCCGAATTAATCACCCGCATCCTATTGCATAAACCGCCCGAAGGTTGTATTATTAACATAGTATGGTCTGCCTTTCTCTATGGTAAACCTTTCCATTACCACATAGTTGTTAAAGGTAGTATACCACATTTAGCCCTATATGAAAACATAGGAGGCAAATATGAAATCACAAAAAATGAAAAATCTTTTTTTGCGTCAGAGTTATCAGGATGCATGGGAGGACTACGAGAGATCACTGACAAAAAAATATTTTATTCACTGGGACTATGTGATCCTGACGGCTTCTAACGAAGAACAGGCAGGGGCTTATCAGTCCCAGATTGATGCCAGGATTGCCCAGGGACGGCTTCCTCAGGAGACAACCTATGCAGTGCTTCCTGATCCGGGAGGAAGACGAGTAGGATCCGGTGGCGCTACGTTTCATGTGATGAAATATATCAGCGAGCAGTCAGAGGACGAGCACTGCTTTCGAAATAAAAGAATTCTTGTAATTCACTCAGGGGGAGATTCTAAGCGAGTTCCTCAGTATTCAGCCTGTGGAAAGCTGTTTTCCCCGGTTCCCAGAGAGCTGCCAGACGGGCGACGCTCCACACTTTTTGATGAATTTATGATTGGGATGTCAGGGATGCCGGCCCGCTTTCGGGAGGGTATGCTCATACTTTCCGGGGATGTGCTCCTATTATTTAATCCCCTGCAGATAGACTTTACCTTCCGGGGGGCCGCTGCCATTTCTATCAAGGAGGATGTGGAGACTGGAAAGGATCATGGAGTCTTTTTAAGCGATGAAACTGGAAATGTAGGAAATTTTTTGCACAAGCAGAGCGTGGAACAGTTAAGAAATCTGGGCGCAGTCAACGATCACGGCGCCGTGGACTTGGATACAGGAGCCATTATGCTGGATTGTGACTTGCTGGAAAGTTTGTTTGACCTGGTGGGAGAAAAGGGGAGGATTGTTTCTGAAAAATACAATCGGTTTGTAAATGAGAAAGCGCGTATCAGCTTTTACGGAGACTTTCTGTATCCTTTGGCCTCCAAATCTACTTATGAGCAGTATTTGAAAGAGAAGCCAGAGGGAGAGATCTGCGAAGAGCTTCTCGAGTGCAGGCGTGAGATCTGGGAAGCCATCCATACTTATACACTGAAGCTGCTCTGCCTCTCTCCAGCACAATTTATTCACTTTGGGACTACAAGAGAGCTGTTGGCTCTCATGACAGAAGACATAGAAAACTATGAATTTCTGGACTGGAAGAGACAAGTTCTGGGTGTGGAGGAACATCCCAGTGCCGGTGCCTGCAACAATAGCTATATTGAGAAAAATACAGATATTGATGCTTCCTCTTATATCGAGGATAGCTATATTTACAGTGGCACACAGGTGGGAAAAGATTGTGTTATTTCCGCAGTGACTTTGCGGGGAGAACGGATTCTGGACGGAACGGTTCTCCATGGACTGAAGCAGAAAAATGGACAATTTGTAGTGCGTACTTATGGGGTGGAAGACAATCCCAAAGGAACGTTAGAAAATGGGGCGACTTTTCTAAGAAGAGAGCTTAAGGACTTTCTGAGGACAGCAGGACTGAAACCAGAGGAAGTCTGGGACAGCCAGGAACATTTTTTGTGGACAGCTAAACTCTTCCCGGTTTGTGATACGATTGTAGAAGCAGTCAAAGCATCCATAATGATTCAGGATCTGGCAGCAGGTAGAAACGAGGGATGTACTGCTTACCGTTCTATGAGGCGTCTAAGTCTGCAGGAAAGTTTTGAACAGGCTAATGTAAAAGAGATCCTGGCATGGCAGACAAAGCTAACGACTCAGATACAGATTACCCGTTTTCTTCTGGCTCTTGAAATGCGCAAAGATATACAGGAAGCAGGGGCAGTCTTTGGAAGCCGTGGGATTACAAAAGCCCAGGTGGAAAGGCTGATGGAGATAGCTAAGCAGTCAGAATTTAGTATCCGTATGAGACTCTATTATTATCTGTCAAGGATGACAAAGGGGCATGTAAGTGAAGACTTGGAAAATAAATGCTTTCGTTACATCTGTGACAGCCTCTATGATGCCAGTATAGGCCAGGCTCCATCTGAAAGCGTCTATCATATCACAAAGGAAGAGGTGAAGATTGAGCTTCCTGTCCGGGTGAATTTTGGCGGAGGGTGGTCAGACACACCTCCTTACTGTAATGAGCACGGTGGCACAGTGCTAAATGCAGCCGTGAAGCTGAATGGCATCCTTCCAGTAGTAGTGACAGTCCGTCGGATAGACAGACCCTGTATCGCGCTGGCAAGTACGGATTCTGGAGCCTATGAGGAGTTCACAAGCCTGGAGAAGCTTCAGAGCTGCCGGGATCCTTTTGATACCTTTGCCCTTCATAAAGCAGCGCTGTTGGCCTGCGGAATCGTTCCTCTGAGTGAAAAACTGCCCTTTGAGGCTTTACTAAAGAAGCTGGGCGGAGGTTTGTATTTGTCCACAGCTGTTATGGGAATTCCTAGGGGGTCTGGCTTGGGAACCAGCAGTATTTTGGCAGGAGCTTGTGTCAAAGGGATTTTTGAATACATTGGAAAAGAAGTGACAGAAAATGAGCTGTATACGCATGTGCTTTGTATGGAGCAGTTAATGAGCACCGGAGGCGGATGGCAGGATCAGGTAGGCGGCCTGACAGGTGGAATTAAGATGGCAACCACCAAGCCAGGCCTTTTGCAGGAAATACAGGTAGACCATCTCAGAATTCCAGAAGAAGCCATGGCGGAGTTGAAAGAACGATTTGTCCTGATCTATACAGGACAGAGGCGTCTGGCCCGAAATCTTTTACGGGAAGTCGTGGGTGGCTACATCGGCTCAAATTCTAATTCCATAGAGGTATTATATGAGATTCAGCGGCTGGCTGTGCTGATGAAGTTTGAACTGGAAAAAGGAAATATTGACGGATTTGCAGCTCTTCTGGAAAAGCACTGGGGCTTGTCAAAACGTCTGGATGCAGGCAGCACCAATACGTGTATTGATCAGATTTTCTTAAGCTGTGAGGATTTGCTCTCGGCCCGTATGATTTGCGGAGCAGGGGGAGGCGGATTTTTACAGGCTATTTTGAAAAAGGGATGTACGAAAGAAGAGCTGCGCAATCGGATTCGCAGCGTATTCCAGGATAGCGGTGTTGATGTGTGGGATTGCGAACTGCTCTCCTGACGGCTTGAGAAGGAGAGAAAAACGTTGAAGGTTTTGCAGATTAATACCGTGTGCGGCAGCGGTAGTGTAGGCCGCATCACTGTGGACATTGTACATGCTTTGGAAGGAGAAGGAAGCGAGGGCCTCATAGCTTTTGGACGCAGAACTGCACCAGAGGATGTGCCGGCTTATAAATTCGGAACAGATTTGGATTTGGGCTTTCATGTACTCCATACTTTTCTAAAAGGGGAGCATGGATTTGCCTCCCAAAAACAGACGGTAAAACTCATTCAAAGAATCAAAGAATACAATCCTGACATTATTCATCTGCACAATATTCATGGTTTTTACCTGGATGTGGAACAGCTTTTTGAATATTTGAAATATGCCAGAAAGCCTGTAGTCTGGACCCTTCATGATTGTTGGAGCTTTACCGGGCATTGTGCCCATTTCGATTATATAGGTTGTATGAAATGGAAGACAGGCTGTGAGGATTGCCCTCAGTACAGGAAGGTCTACCCTTACGCTCTCTTCAGGGATAACTCCCGGGAGAACTATCAGAGGAAGAAAGAAGCGTTTACCAAAGTACCAGATATGACAATTGTGACTCCCTCCGCCTGGCTGGCTCATTTTGTAAAAGAGTCCTATCTGGGGAAATATCCCGTCCAGGTCATTCCAAACGGGATTGCACTTAACAAGTTTCATCCAGTGGAACATGGACTTCGAAAGCAGCTTCATATGGAGGACAAATATATACTCCTGGGTGTTGCAAGCATGTGGGAGGAGAGAAAAGGGTATGCTTATTTTGAAAAGTTAGCTGACACCCTGGAAGACTCTTTTCAGATTGTCCTTATCGGACTTTCCAAACAGAAGATGAAAAAGCTTCACCCAAAGATTTATGGAGTGATGCGAACTAACAGTATGGAAGAACTGGCAGAGTATTACTCGATGGCAGATGTTTACGTAAATACAACTCTGGAAGATACATTCCCTACGACGAATTTAGAGGCGTTAGCCTGCGGCACTCCGGTAATCACCTTTGCCACAGGGGGAAGTGTGGAGTCTGTAGACGAATCCACCGGAAAAATTGTCCCCAAAGGTGATATAGACGCATTGGTTCAAGCTATCCGGGCCATGAAGGAAGAGCCTTCCAGAAAAGAGGCGTGCTTAAGAAAAGCGAGGCAATATGATAAAAACGACAGATTCCAGGACTATCTTCACTTGTACCGGAAACTGCTGGAGGAATAAGAATGGGAAATCCCAAAGTATCCATTGTGACTGCTACCTATAACGACAGGGAGAACTTGAAAAAGGTAATTCATCAGGTTCAGTCACAGGATTATGAAAATATCGAATACATTATTGTAGACGGCGGATCTACAGATGGAACTCTGGAAGTGATTCAGGATGCAGAAGCCATTTTTGGTGAAAGGCTAAAATGGATATCTGAGCCGGATCGGGGAATTTATGATGCCTTGAATAAAGGGTTGCGGATGGGAACAGGGGAAATTCTGGGAGGCTGTTTTGACGAGTTTGCTTCCCCGGACGTCATTACAAAGATGGTGGGGCGCATAGAACAGGAAGGAACAGACGGAGTCCACGGGGATCTCTACTATATGGATGGAGATCGCATCGTACGCTGGTGGCATCAGGGGCAGGGCAAGATTCGTTTTGGCTGGATGCCGGCACACCCTACACTTTATCTGCGAAGAGAAGTCTATGAAAGATTCGGTTACTATAAGACAGATTACAGGATCTCAGCAGACTACGAATTTATGATTCGGATACTTAAAGACAAAAAAGTAAAGCTTTCCTACATTCCAGAGGTGCTGATCCACATGTCCCACGGCGGTACCAGCACCAATAGCCTGGGGGCATATCTAGCCGGAATGAAAGAAGGGCACCGTGCCTTGAAAGAAAACGGATTTAAGCTGGCTTGCTTCACAGACTTTTGCCGAACCTTGAGAGTACTTGCACAGTTTGTCAAAAGAAGCTATAATAAGCAAAGCTATTAAGGAGATTCTTTCATGAAATGCCTAATAATTATACCAGCATACAACGAAGAAGCAAACATAGAACGTGTCATTGATAATCTAAGGAACAACTATCCCATGTATGATTACGTCGTGATCAACGACGGTTCTTCCGATGACACAGCTAAGCTTTGCAGAAAAAAAGATTACGAATTAATTGATCTCCCTGTGAATCTGGGATTGGCAGGAGCGTTTCAGACTGGCCTCAAATACGCCTATCGAAAAGGCTATGACTATGCCATTCAGTTTGATGCAGATGGACAGCACCGGCCAGAATTTATCCGACCTATGCTGGACAAAATTCAGGAGGGCTACGACATCGTAATTGCCTCCCGGTTTGTAACACAGAAAAAACCCCATTCCCTGCGGATGCTGGGAAGCAATCTGATTTCCATGGCTATGCGGCTGACCACAGGAAAAAAGGTGAAAGATCCCACTTCCGGCATGCGCATGTTCAATAAAAAAATGATAGCGGAGTTTGCCTTAAACCTGAACTACGGCCCAGAGCCGGATACTATCTCCTATCTCTTGAAGCAGGGAGCTACCATTGCGGAGGTTCAGGCACAGATGGATGAACGGATTGCAGGAGAGAGCTATCTTAATATCTCCAAATCTGTTATGTATATGATGCGGATGCTGCTGTCCATCCTCTTTATCCAGAATTTCAGAAAACGCAGGGAGGTAAAAGTTCGATGACACTTGTATTCCGTATTCTTTTGATTACTGTATCACTACTTACTACTTCTTATATTTTAAAACGAATCCGGCAGTCAAAGCTGCAGATTGAATATGCGATTTTTTGGATTATCTTTTCTGGAGTGCTGATAGTTTTCAGCCTGTTTCCCTGGCTGGTCTCCATGTTTACCCGAATGATAGGCATGCAGCTTCCTGTAAACTTTATTTTCCTTTTATTTATCTTTGTGCTTATGGTGAAGATGTTCTTTATGACCATTGAGCTGTCCGCCCTGGAAAATAAGGTGAAGGAGCTGACCCAGGAGATTGCTCTGGAAGAAAAGGAGCATTTTGACGAGCAGAGGCAGATGCTAACGAAGGAGGATCATACAGAAAATGAAAAACATTTACAGAGTTAGCCAGTATGCCTGGGACAAGTTCACAGATTGGATCAGGAAACCGGATAATCAAATGTATTTCATGGTGACAGTATTTGTGATTTCTATCTTACCTCTGCTGGCTCTTGGATTTTACAACCATCCTGCCATGGATGATTTCAATTATTCTGTTTTAGTAAAAAATGCCCTTCGGGAGAGCGAAGGACTTGCAAAGATACCGGCAGTATTAGGGGCCGCTGTGCAGCGTGCCATGGACAACTGGGGGCGCTGGCAGGGCACATACGCATTTAGCTTTATCTGTGCATTGCGTCCATCGGCCTTTTCGGAAAAGCTGACTTTTTTACAGACCTTTATCTTGATGGGGCTCCTGACGGGGAGCATCTATTATTGCTGTCATGTGATCCTTCATAAGATGCTGGGGCTTCGCAGGCAGACGGCGGCAGTGGTGGGAAGCGTGATTTTAATTTTGTGCGTTCAGTATGTGCCCATCGGTCTGGAAGCCTTTTATTGGTACTGCGGAAGCATCGGCTATACAGGGCTCTTTTCTGTGCTCTGTATCTTATGCGCAAAGCTTATGTGGGCCAGCCATGAAAGGAAGCTTTCAGTAAAAGGGCTGATTCTTATATTATTTTTAGAGTTTGTGACAGCAGGGGGAATGTATCCCAATGCACTGTTTGGGGCGGTATTTATTTTTCTCTTGTTTCTGGACGCCTTATTTGGGAAAGAATATAATAAAAGCTTCAAGATCAAATATACAGGGATTTTTCTCTGGTACCTGGCCTCCTTTTTATTCAATGTGCTGGCCCCCGGAAATTCCATACGGCAGTCAAATTTTCAGCCAAGGACGCCTCTGGAAGCCATCTATAAATCATATACACACTCACTTGAATATCTGAGAGAAGAAGGGACCAATGCTATTATTATTCTGGCCACCCTGGCACTCTTTGTGTATATGTTTTATCAGTTGAAAGAGGTAAAAGGAAGATTTCGCTGTCCACTGATGTTCACGGCTGTGACTTACAGCCTGTACGTGGTTCTCTGGGTGCCGGGAATCTATGCTGTGCGCTTTATTTCCGGCGGAAGATATTATAATGTGATCTTCTATGCGTTGATTTTTTTCTATGCATCCAATGCCATCTATTATGCCGGATGGATGCGGAGGAAGTACGAGGTTTGCGGGGAACAAGTGCAAGAATGGCTACGAAAGGCGGCGCCGGTAATCCAGGGTACCCTTGTGATAGTAAGCGTGATCTTTTGCCTTGTCAAAGTAGACATTGTAAAAGAGATAGAAGAGAACAATGGGGCTAAGGCACTGAAGTCTATCGTATACGGGGAAGCAGCCCAATATCACAAAGAGATCAAGGCAAGAGAAGCCCTATATAACGACCCTGAGGTTCGATATCTTGTGGTGGACGATACAACTGTTCGCCCGGAGCTTTTGTATTATGGAACATTGACCAACGATCCCAACGACTACCGGAACGATGTGATGCGTCAGTATTATGATAAGGACTTCATGCTGCTGATACGTCCGATAGAGCCGGAGGAGACAGAAGAACAAGAGTAACTTGTAATTAGGAGAGAAGAAGATGAAAAAGATCATTGTGACAGGATGTAACGGCCAGCTCGGCAGAGCTATTAACCAACAGTATGCAGGAAATACAGAGTATGAGCTTGTGAATACAGATGTGGGGGAACTGGACATCACGAAGGTGGAAGATGTCCTGGATTTTGTGAGAGAGATAAAACCTTATGCCATAATCAACTGTGCAGCTTATACCAATGTAGATAAATGTGAGGTAGATATAGATCTGGCATACAAGATCAATGCTGTGGGAGCAAGAAATCTGGCTATAGCATCCTCCGATGTTCATGCAAAACTGATGCATGTATCCACAGACTATGTATTTTCAGGGGATGTGTCTCTGAGACCTTTGACAGAGTTTGATACTCCTGCACCCAAAAGCATGTATGGAATCACAAAGCTGGCAGGAGAAAATTTTGTCCGGGATTTTGCAGAACGATTTTTTATCATTCGCACTGCGTGGCTCTATGGTGATGGCCACAATTTTGCAAAGACTATGTTGAAGCTGTCTGAGACCAATGACAAGATTGGCGTGGTCATGGATCAGGTGGGAACGCCTACCAGTGCCACAGAGCTGGCAAAGGCTATCAAGTATTTATTGCCCACGGACAATTATGGAATATTCCATGGAACCTGCGAGGGCGACACCAACTGGGCAGAATTTGCAAAAGAAGTATTTCGCCTGGCAGGAAAAAAGACTGAGGTGGAACCTATCACGTCGCAGGAGTATAAACGGCGCTTTCCGGCTTCTGCCGATCGGCCTGCATATTCCATTTTGGAAAATTATATGCTGAAGCTGACTACTGATTTTTCCTTTGCCACCTGGCAGGAAGCCCTTGAAGTCTATATGAAGGAATGGCTGGGATAAAAGTCTTAACAGAGAGTTCGAAGGAGAACACCCGATGACAGGAAATGATATTTTATATTTGGTAATACCCTGCTATAATGAAGAGGCAGTGCTGCCAGAGACAGCGAAACAGCTTCTTGCGAAGATGAATTCTATGTTCGAGAGGAATATTATTTCGCCAGAGAGTAAGATTCTATTTGTCAATGATGGCTCAAAAGACCGCACTTGGGAGTTGATCGAGGAACTTCATAAGTCCAATCCCATTTATTCCGGGATCAAGCTTTCCAGAAATAAGGGGCATCAAAATGCGCTCTTGGCTGGCTTGATGATAGCAAAAGAGAGAGCAGATATGACCATCTCCCTAGATGCAGATCTCCAGGATGATGTGGACGTGATAGACAGAATGGTTGAGAGATATTATGCTGGGAACGATATCGTCTATGGAGTGCGCAGCGCCAGGAAAACAGATACCTTTTTTAAAAAATTTACTGCTCAGGGATTTTACAAAATCATGCAAGCCATGGGAGTGGATATTGTATACAATCATGCCGATTACCGTCTGATGAGCAAACGTGCTTTGGAAGGGCTGGCAGAGTTTAAAGAAGTGAATTTGTTTCTCCGGGGAATTGTACCGCTGATTGGCTTTTCCTCAGACACAGTGTCTTACGAGCGTCATGAGCGGTTTGCAGGAGAATCCAAATATCCCCTGAAAAAGATGCTTTCTTTTGCCACAGATGGAATCACATCCTTCAGTATTAAGCCCATTCGTCTGATTACGGCCTGCGGTTTTCTCATCTTTTTAGTCAGTATTGCTATGTTGATTTATTCCCTGGTGGTTCACTTTACAGGGAATACAGTGCACGGCTGGACCAGTATGATTGTCTCCATCTGGGCCATTGGAGGACTTCAGCTTCTGGCTATCGGAATTGTGGGAGAATATATCGGGAAGATTTATCTGGAGACCAAAGAGCGCCCCAAGTATATCATAGAGAAAATATTGGATAAAAAAGAGGAAGGAACCGGGAGGGCCTTATGAATAAATTCTTGAAAAAGTATGAGCTTGACAGAGCGGACGTTCTGTATCTGGCTGCGCTCACTCTAATTGGTCTGGCTATCCGGGTGATTTTGAGAGTTGTCACATCAGAAGATTGGAAGGTGTACTGGGATCCCTGGATCTCGGACTTGAGACAGATGGGCTTTGCTTATCTGGCTACGGATCGGTATGACTACGCCCCCTCTTTCGTTTACATTCTCTGGGTGATCAGCAAGCTTCCTATCAATCCTATGACGGCATATAAAGCTATCCACATTGTGATTGATTTTGTGGCTGCAGCTGTGATGGGTAAGATTGTCATGGAGACTACAGGAAGCAAGATAAAGAGCTTTTGCACCTATGGGTTTATGTTACTTGTGCCAACTCTTTGGGCGGAGAGCGCTCTTTGGGCCCAGTGCGATATAATCTTTATGACTTTTTTGCTATTTTGCTTTTACTATCTCATTCAGGAACGGCCCAATATGGCACTATTTTTTTACGGTCTGGCTTTTGCTTTTAAGCTTCAGTCCCTGTTTATATTTCCCTTCCTGGTAATCTTGTGGGTCAATAAAAAAATAAAGCTACAGCATTTTTTGTGGATTCCGGGACTATATTTTCTCAGCATCATCCCTGCATGGATTGCAGGCCGCCCATTGATGGATCTGATCAATATTTACATGGCACAGGGAGCTCAGGATGTGTGGTCTCTGTCTATTAAGTGGCCAAATATTTATCAGATTATCGGAAATCAATATTTCCTGCTGGAATATGCGGAGGCGGGAACCTGGCTGATATTGGGGATTTTAATGTGTGTGATGTTTGCCATGGCTCAGAAGCGTTATCGGATTACCAGCGAATTCATGATACAGATGGGGCTGTTTTTTGCCATTCTGACCCCCTATTTTTTGCCTCATATGCATGAGAGATATGGGTGTGTGGCGGATATTCTGGCTGTTATCTATGCAATGATGAATATAAAACGGTTCTATATTCCTTTAGTGCATATTTTGATGTCTTTTAATAGCTATATGGCATATTTAAGCCATCTGGAGAACCAGGAACCCAGCATTTACTACGGCGTCTGGGCCTTTGTGGAGCTGGGGCTTCTGGTGATTGTAGGCCTTGATATGTGGCGGTATATGACGAATCCAGAGAACCAAACCCAAGTAGTAAAAGCAGGAGTGGTAACTGAGGAAAGGGAATGATAGAATGGATGATTTTTTAAGAGATTTTGTTTTTAAACAGAGAAAATTTGGACGTTTTACGTTTTCCTTTCTGGATGTCCTCCTTGCAGCCTGTATTACAGGAACCGGTGTGATGCTGCGGCTGGCTGTGGTGGAATATACAGTGACGAATACGCATAAGCTGGGAGCAATGTTTATAGATTTTATCCTGGCTTATCTCTGTGCAGAGCTGGTGTATGACAGTACCAGGCACAGGAACCGTGCTTTTTTGACTTATTCCATCCTTGTCATTTACCCTACTATGATTGCAAACAGTGCTTTGTGGGGACAGAACAGTGTCTATTATGTCTTCTTCCTGTTTGTGGGCCTGTATTTCTGGGAGAGAGGAAGGAAGTGGCGGGGGTTGCTGGGAATTGCCGTGGGAGTCGTCATGGCTCTGGCAAGGATGGAGCTGAGTACCAAAAGCCTCACTCTGGGCTGGCCCAATTTTTATGAGATTATCGGGAAAGAAAAGTTTGCAGATCTCTATAATCAGGTATCTGTCCTTTGTCTGACGGGAATCCTGCTTACTATGATTTATATTTTTGTAAAGAAGAATGTGACATTGACCAGAGAATTGTCTCTTAGGCTCTTTCTTTTCCTGGCTTTGCTGATCCCTTATTTTGCGCCTTCCATGCCAGCTTGGGCAGGACTTACGGCGGATATTGCGGCTCTTGTCTACTGCATGCGCTGGCCAAAGAAGTTCTATGTGCCCATGTTGCATTTGATTGTATCTTACAGTGCCTATGCAAATATTATAAATGGAGAGACGAAGCTGCCTATGCCTCTTTACTCTGTCATCCTTTTAATTTTGCTGACAGATGTGGGAGCAGGCATATATCAGGAGGTCGTCACCTCAGTAAGGAAAGGGTATAAAAGATAAAGAGGAGGAGTTGGATTTGAAAGAAAAGAAAGGCCGGAGATTTGTTCCGTGGCCATGGAGCCTGATTCTTTACATCTTATTTGTAGTGGGAGCGGGATATTTTATCGGATATCTCTGGAGTTTTCTTATAGCCCTGGGAATTTCTGCCTGGCGTAGAAAACAAAATCCAGATATGCCGGAAGGAGGCTATTGTCTGGATAAGACAAGGAAGCGTCTGGCATCTCTGGGAATTGCAATCATACTCCTCTTTTTGGGAGTATGTCTGTGTATTTACGGGTGGTTACTGATTCAATCAGATATGACTGAATGGGAAGCAAGGCAATACCTGGAGCTTGCAGTAGGCCTTATCGGTGGTCTTGGTTTTCTTGCCAGTGGTATCGGGACGGCCTACATAGCTCTGCGGGATACCTTTTGCCCGGAAAAGAGCACCCTTGCCCGCTCTATCCGATCTCAGCTCCCTTATCCCGACGCTGCGCCAGGGGTCAGAGAATTGTTCGCCATGGTGGATCAGGATATCAGAGAAAATGGAATCTGGTTCGATAAGGTAGCTGTGGGAAAGGAATGGGTCCTTGGGGAGGTGGCAAGCTATATTCCACGGATTCGGGTATTTTTTGGAAGGGATGAGTTCCGAACCCATAGAAGTGGAGACAGAGTCAATACGAATCGTATCATAGAGCTTTACATATTAGACGACCGCAGGCAGACTCAGATCATGACCCTGCGCGATCCAAAAGAACTCCAATCTCTTATGGACTGTATCGCCCTTCGTGCGCCGGACGCCCTTGTAAGGCCCTACAAAGAGTATGCAACCTGGCGGAGTAAATCTGATATGGAATGGGAAAATATGCTTCGGGAATATCGGATAAAACAGGGAGAGCGGGAGCTGTCTTCCTTTCAGCTGGGAAACTCAGATGCAAATGTTACCCAGAATATGATTCTCACAGCTCCAGATGGCAGTGTAACCTCCCGGGTGACGCCGGAGCTGATTCACCAAATGATGTTAAAATGTCTGAAAGAGGGAGAGGGCACCTTTTCACTGGCTCCCGGATGTCCTATTGAACAACATGGTGTCCGCTACGTTGAGATGGAGTGCTTTGTTACCTTCTATGAGGATATAGAAGACCCCTCTTTGGAGGAGATGGAAGATCTGGGTGAGGCAGAGCTGCTTCTGAAAATGACAGCTACTGGAGAAGGGGGAAAGAATCTATATTCCGGCAGAGTCTATCACACAGATATTCAGACAGCAGAAGGAATTCTTAGAAAATGGATTCAGGGGGAGCTTGTGAGCATGAAGGATTGGGAGGCCACGCCCCTCTGGGAGCAAGGAAACAGGGAGCAGCCAAAGCGTGAAGTTTACCCGCCTCATCTAAGCCTTATGTCTGTATCAGGCGTATATCAGAGTCATGACAGGTTTACCCTGGAGGATATACAGGTGGCAGCAGAGGGGTTGGTGGACGGAACTTATCAGTCGGTGGATTTGACCCTGAAGGGCGGCTATCTGTGGATGCGAATTCAGGCAGGGAATAAGACGGATGGCCGCTGTAGTGTATCTGTCACGAGAGCTGATTCTGACAAATTGCGCTTCTTCAAGAATTTGTGTACACACAGACAGGCGGCAGCCTGGTTACTTGAGTTTGCAAAGGGGAATTTCCGTCCTGACTGGAAAGAGTGGACTGACTACACAAGACAGGCAGAGAAGGAAATGAACCGCAAAACATAATTTTATCATGGAACTTATAACAAGGAGGATGAGTAACTATGGGAAAATGTTATAGTGACGAGGTGGAGAAGGCACTTCAGTACATCTATTACGATCTTCGCGCTGGAAAAGGTGCAGAGGGCTTGGCTCTTTTAGAGAAAGCCTCGGCGGCAGGGGATGGGGATGCATCCTGCGTCCTGGCCCGGTGCTACTGTGGAAACCAGTATGTATGGAGTGGTCATGATTTTCCAGAGGATGATGACAAGGCAACGATGCTGATCCACAAGGCAGTGGAGCAGGGCAGTGCAATTGGTGTGATGGTGGCCATGCGTACAGGAGAACTGACACCGTCTCTGGAGAAAAAGATGCCTTTTGGAAGCTTGCAGGAGGCTTTTGACAGTGTAATGGAAAAGGCAAATATGGGAGACGCCTTCAGTCAATATACAGCGGCAAACGCTTATTTCTGGTGGGACTTCTTGCGTATCCAGGGAAAGGGGCGAGAATCTTTTTCCAGCGATGCTGAATTCAAAGCATATCTGAGAGAAAATATTTCCAAGTGTGAGGACTTGTTCCAGAAAGCCCTCCGTGGCGGCATGTATTTTGCGGCTAATAATCTGAACAAGTATTATAGAGAGGGAGACGAGGACTTGATTGCACCTCGTCCTGAGCTGGCTAAGGATCTGTATAAAAACGGCGCAGAGATGGGATATCCCATCCTCCAGTGGATCTATGCGGATGATCTGAGAGAGCAAAAAAGGTACGAGGAAGCCCTCCACTGGTATAAGATGGCGGCAGAAGGGGGACAATTGGACTGCTGGTTCCGTATCGGCTACGCTTATGAAAATGGAGAGGGCGTAGGGAAGGATGTAGCCTATGCGGCAAAATGCTATGAAAAGGGACTGACCCAGAAGAAGAACAGCGGAAACCGGATTGGCTGCGCCAATCGTCTGGGCGCTCTGTACTATGACGGGGAGGGCGTGGAGAAGGATTACGCGAAAGCATTACAGCTTTTGACCTATGGCTATGAAAATAATACAACGTTTGGCGTCTACTATCTGGGAGAAGCTTACTTCAACGGATGGGGGATCCAACAAGATTACGTAAAAGCCCGCCAGTTCCTGGAGCAAGTAAATTGGAATAATAAGCAAGCGTTCTATATGCTGGGCGCTATCTACGCTCAGGGTCTGGGAGTTCCAGAGGACATAAAAAAAGGTGTGGAATATCTCCAAAAAGCCGGAGACAATAAGGAAGCCAAAAAAGAATTGCTCAAATATAAAAAGACACTTTTCGGTAAATGGGTCCGTCGGTAAAGAGGAAATAGAATGGTATCAAATATTATGCTGACGCTCCTGTTTCTCGGAGCGGTGCTGGTAGCCTACTACCTGTCGCCGCCCCGGGGAAGATGGGGAGTCCTGCTGACTGCAAGCTTGATCTTTTATCTCAGCGCTAATCCCTGGATGGTGCTTATGGTGGGAGCGTCGGCATGCTGGTCCTGGTTTGCAGGGAGGAAAATAGAAGCGGTGGAGACGCCGGGGACAAAAAGAGGCTGGCTGCTGGGAGGCGTCCTGCCTCTTCTTGGTATTCTCTTTTTATTTAAATACTTTAATTTTTTCACTGTATCTGTGGCAGAGCTTTTGAACCTTGCAGGACTTGGAGCGTCCCCTGTGACCCTTAAACTGATACTTCCCCTGGGAATTTCCTATTATACTTTTCGAATCATAAGCTATGTGGCGGATATTTACACAGGAAAGCGTAAATCAGAGGAACATTTAGGCTATTATCTCACCTATGTTTTGTTCTTTCCCCAGATTCTGTCCGGGCCCATTGAGCGGTCGGAAAGCTTTCTTAATCAGCTTCATGGGAATCTCATTTATGATTCCAGCCTTTTTTCCGAGGGCTTCCAGCGAATTATACTGGGGCTTTTTAAGAAGATGGTGATTGCCAATCGTCTGTCTGGATATGTAGATTTGATTTTTGCTGACCCTGAGAACTATCCGGGACTGGCAGTGTGGCTGGCAGCATTTTTCTATTCTTTCCAGATCTATTGTGATTTTTCCGGCTACTCGGATATTGCTATTGGTATGGGGAACTTGTTTGGTATCCGAAGCAAAAGGAACTTTCATTATCCCTATTTTGCAAAGAATATTCGGGATTTCTGGGACCGCTGGCACATTTCTCTGTCAAGCTGGCTTCGGGATTACATCTACATTCCTCTGGGAGGAAACAGAGTGTCACGTATCAGGAAATACGGAAACGTTCTGGCGACCTTTCTTGTCAGCGGTCTGTGGCATGGAGACAACTGGACTTTTGTAGTGTGGGGCGGGATTCATGGAATCTGGAATATTTGCAGCAGGAGACAGAAGGGAGAACAGGGGGGATTCCTTCGGATATGCTGGAGGACGCTTGTCACTTTTGTGGGCGTCACCCTTGCATGGATCTTCTTTCGGGCTGACAGCCTTGGAAAGGCTTTTACCTGTCTGCGCCATGGGATTTTGAACTTTTCTCTGTCTTTTTCAGAGATTCAGGGAACGATTTTGCCCTTTACGGGAGATAATACCTGTGCAGCTTATTTTTTGACTGTCTGTGCCTTTTTGCTTCTTTTATTTCTCTATGAGTGGGGACAAGCGTATGGGGGAGGAAAGGGTAATTCCGGGGAAGGGGAATACGGGAAAGGCTTTTGCCTTTCTGCCTTTTGGCTGGCGGTGATGATAGGAAGCATTGTGTTGTTTGGTGTCTTTGGTGTATCAGGTTTTTTGTATGCACAGTTTTGACTTTGAGGAAACCGTATGAAACGTATCTTAAGGATTGGGGCAGGCGCACTTTTGGCAGTACTGCTTTTGATCGCAGTGAAAAATGAATATGCCCGGCTTCTACCTGTGTCCTCTTATGGGATGCAGGCTGCCATTCAAAAAAAATCTGTGGATCACTTATTTATCGGGTCTTCCATGTTCCGGCAGGGTCTTTCTATTGATATCCTGGAGTCGGAGCTTGAGGGAACTTCTTTTATCCTGTCCTACAACGGGAATCAGCCAGCTTTTATTGCAAGAGAACTGGAATATATGCTGGAGGAAGGTCTTGAGGTTAAGAATCTGTATCTGGATCTCTATCCCTATACAGCGGCAGCCACTCCCTGGCTGAGCGACACGAAGATTCTTCTTGATACAGATCTAGCCTTTAAGATAGACGCGTGGAACTTGATGGCCTCCAACAGTGAGACAATCTTTCTGGATTTTTATGAGATGTTTGTCACAGCAAATAACGAGCAGCTCCTGACATATCCCATCCATAACCGTCTGGTATCCTCCCAGTTTCGAAATGGGGGAAATCTTCTGATTACCAGCGGACAGACAAAGGAGTACTTAGACTCGCTGGGGATGCTGGGCAAACGGGATGGCTTACAGGAGGCTCAGGTGGAGGGATATGAGAGGATCCTGGAGTTAGCCGGGAGCCACAACATTCAGGTATACTTTTTGGAGACGCCAAAGTATGAGAGAATGTATCAGGATGAGGATTATATGGAGCTTTATGCTGCCTGCATCCAAGAGATTCGGCGGCTGGCTGAAGGCAAGGAGGACACAGTTATCTTGTCCCTCTCAAAGGAGTTGAATTTTGACCATTCCAATCCTGGGTATTATCAGGATCTGATTCATCTGTCTACAGAGGGGCGGACGACTTATACGAGGCTTCTGTGTCAAGCATTGAAAAATTAAGTTTGGTCCGGGTTGTGTGCCGGAAGGATAAAAAGGGAACTTGAGACAGAACTTGCAGTGGGAGTAAAAGAATGAAAAAGTTAGAGTATATTAATGGCTTAAAAGGGGTAGGAGCGCTGATGGTATATCTGTGCCATTTTGTCTATGCCTTTTACTATGGAGCCTATAGCCTCTTAAAGGAACACGCCCACACAGAGGCAGGGATAGAGAACATGATTGGAAAGACGCCTCTTAACTTCTTCTATAACGGCAATGGGGCAGTCTGTCTGTTCCTGGTGTTCAGCGGTTTTGTTCTCTGTCTGTCTTATTATGGAACAGGAGATAAGAATCGGCTGAAAGAGGGTGCGCTTAAGCGCTATATCCGGCTGATGCCATTGATTTTTGCAGCGAATTTATTCATATTCCTCTTGATGAGTCTTGGTCTTTACCAGAATGGGGAAGCGGCTGTTTTTACGAAATCAGAAGCGTGGCTTCAGGGATTTAATCAGTTTACGCCAAATTTTCTGGGCATGCTCTATGAGAGCCTTGTGGGTTGCTTTGTGTGGGGAAGTAATGACTACAATGGAGTGCTGTGGACGATTCCCTACTTGTTCTGGGGAGCTTTGATCATATATTTCGCCGCATTTTTGGTAGGAGAGAACCGTCTGCGCTATGTGGCCTACGGCGTGATGCTTCTTGTATCTGTGAAAACAGATATTTACTTTACAGCAATTTTTCTGGGCTTTGTGCTCTGTGACTTTTTCTGTACACAGGAGAAATGGATTCGTCTCTACAGACAAGTTCCTTTTGTACCGTTTCTCGTTTTTCTGGCAGGATTTTATCTCTGCTCCTATCCGTCCATTGGGATTGACATGAGTGGAACACTCTATGGGATCCTGCCATCCGCCTATACAGTGATTTATCATGTGGCAGGCGCCTTTTTTCTGACAGCTGGAGTCTTGGGGAGTAATGGTCTACAGAAATTTTTCTCCTGGAAACCCTGTCTTTTCTTGGGAAAGATTTCGTTTTCCCTCTACCTCTTTCATTTTCCAGTGATAGCAGTGTTTTCCTGTGGCTTTTTCCTGGGATTTTCAGAAAGGCTAGGGTATCATGTAACAGTAGGAATTGACTTCCTTCTGACAACCGTTCTTGTGCTTATCGTATCTTTGCTCAGCCAGCGTTACCTGGAGCCTGTGGGAAAGAGACTGGAGAGTGCTGTGATAAGCCGCATCAAAGATAGGGGAAAAGGAGAGAGATAATGGATAAGAAAAGAATTGCCTGGATGGATATTTCCAAGGCATTGGGAATTTTGGTCGTTTTGATTGTCCATACGGAAGTCAGTCTGGGGCCTGTGACATTTCTGGGAGGAATGTTTTATATGCCAGTGTTCTTTGTCCTTTCCGGTATGACTTTTTCCTATCATCCTGGGGAAAGCTTTTTGACTTTTGTGGGGAAAAAGACAAGACGACTGCTGATTCCGTATTTAGGATATAATTTATTTCTGTTTTTATTCTTTTTTTTGAAGAATCATCTTCTGGCAGGACAGATGGATAAAGAGTCTTTCTTTCCACTGTGGGGGATTTTGTACTCGAGAAACTGTCTCAGGCCCATGGGAAGCAGTGATAATGTGTATTTTATGCAGATTTTAAATGCGCCCACCTGGTTTTTGACGGGGCTATTTGTGAGCCTTCTGGTATTTTGGATTTTGATGCAGGCTGCCGGTGGAGAGCATAAAAAATTACTTCTTTTGAACAGCGGGATTTTAGCCGCTGCGATTCTCTTACATTATCTGTGCCCGATTCTTTTGCCCTGGAGTGTGGATTGTGCGCTGTATGCAGTCTCCTTTCTCTGTTTTGGGAAAATTGCGGCAGATAAGGATTTGGTAGAAAAAATTTATCAAAAGCCTTTGCTGCTTGTACTTCTTGCGGCGGCCTTTGTAGGCCTTTCGGTGCTGAATGGGGATGTGAACATGTCAGTGGCAATCTATGGACGCTCTATGCTGCTTTATCTGGTGGTAGGCTCTTTGGGAGCGCTACTCTGCATGGAGGTGTCTTTGTTTCTGGAAAGGCGTGTACGCTTTGTTGGAAAGGCTGGAATGTGGTTGGGGAGACATACCATGCCGGTGCTTTGTCTGCATTTGTTTGTATATTCCATTATTGGGGTGATTCTGGGAAGATTTCTGGGAGGTTGATGATAGAACAGACAAAGGATAGAGAGAGGCAAATACCCCGCAGCTTAGTTGCGGCGAGGTATTTGACTTGAACTTGAGAAACTTATTTTGCAGCTTTTTCGGCATATTCTGTAGTCACAAGCTCTTCATAGGGAACCCGCGCTTCCAGTTCCCCAGCTTCCTCCAGGATATCCTGCAGTAAGGTAAAGCTGGACTCTTCGAAAATGAGATTTTCCTTCCAGGTATCTTGTTCATAGTATCTTGTCACAATCGTAGTAATCACATCCAGCTCCGTTTCTTTGAACTGAGGTGCGATGACTTTGGCGATTTCTTCTGGTGTATGGTTCTGTACGTAATCCATTCCTTTTTGAAGTGCGTTGGTAAATCCCTGAATGAGCTCGGGATTTTCTTCCATAAAGCTTTGCCTTGCACTGTAAGCTGTGTAGGGCACATAGCCAGAATCAACGCCCAGAGAGGCTACTACATAGCCAGCGCCCTCTTTTTCCAGAGTAGAGGCCCCAGGCTCGAATTCAACTGTAAAATCCCCTTGACCACCTGAGAAAGCAGCGGCTGTGGAACCAAAGTCGATGCTCTGATCAATTGTCATGTCAGAGACAGGATCCAGATTGTTTTTCTTCAGGATGTATTCAAAGACCATCTGTGGCATACCGCCTTTTCGTCCACCCAGAATATTTTTCCCTTTCAAATCTGACCACTGGAAATCGGTCGCTGGCTCCCGGGCTACCAGAAAGTTGCCGGCTCTCTGAGTGAGCTGTGCAAAGTTCACAATGAAGTCATCGGGATTTTGACTGTAGACATAGATGGAAGACTCTGAGCCCATAAAACCAATATCAGCTTCGCCGGAGAGAACGGCAGTCATCGTTTTATCGGCTCCAAATCCTGTTACTAACTGTAAATCAATCCCCTCTTCAGCAAAATAGCCTTCTTCGATGGCTACATACTGGGGAGCATAGAAGATAGAGTGGGCGACTTCGTTGAGAGTGACAGTTTTCAAATCTTTTGCTTTCGTTTCGCTGGTCTCTTTTCCGCAACTTACGACTCCAATGGTAATCAGTGCCAATGCTGTTACAGAAAGAAGTATAGCAGGCAGTTTCTTTTTCATAATGAGATCCTCCTTTTTTGAATACTATATGATATACAAAACGTGAGAAATGGTGCCATCAACAGTAGAGAATATTTTTTTGTATAATTCAATTGTGGATAAAGCATAATTATGCTATAATTATGTAGAATAAAAAAGGAAGGAGTGAAATTTATGCCAGTGATCATGCCTATCAAAGACCTTCGTAATACAAGTGAAATATCTGACATGGCTCATAAAACCCAGGAGCCGATTTTTATTACGAAGAACGGCTACAGTGATTTAGTTGTTATGAGTAGTGAACTATATGATAAATTTGCAAGAATAAATCGTATCGACCAGGCAATTTATGAATCTGAAAAAGAGCTGGATGAAGGCGGTGTCTCTATTGATCTCGATGATTCATTCGAGCGGTTAAATAAAAAATATTATGGATAAATACAAAGTGAAGTTAAACCCAAGAGCTTTTAGAGACATTGATGATATTTTTGCATATATTGCTTTGGAAAAACTGTCTCCTGAAATTGCCCAAGGACAGACAGACCGTATCTGGACGGCATTGAAACGATTAGATACCTTTCCGCAATCCCATCAAGAGCGTATGGAAGGTAGATATTCAGGGAAAGGGTATCGCCAGTTATTGATTGATAACTATATTGCCATTTTTAGAATTGACGAACCTAATAAAACCGTTCATATTGTAACAGTACAGTATCAAGGACGAAATATTTTGTAAATGATTTACGATACCCTTAGTGGACAAAGAGAGATTTAAGAGGAGATTATGAAAATGATAAAAGACGTTTTGGATACCCATACCCATACGCTGGCAAGCGGTCACGCCTACAGTACTATTCGGGAAAATGCAACTGCTGCGGCAAAAAAAGGGTTGGAACTGCTGGCTATTACGGAGCATGCTCCCTTGCTTGTGGGAAGCTGCCATCCCATTTATTTCCAGAATTTAAGAGTGGTTGACAGGCACGCCTATGATGTGGAGCTTTTGCTGGGAGTGGAGCTAAATATTCTGGACGAGCAGGGAAATGTGGACTTGGAGGAGAAAACGTTGCGGCAGATGGACATTGCCATTGCAAGCCTGCACACGCCTTGTATCTGTCCAGGGAGCAGGGAGTTTAACACACAGGCTTGTATCAATGTCATGAAGAATCCTTATGTCAATATCTTGGGACATCCTGACGATCCCAGGTTTCCTGTAGACTTTCCTGCATTGGTACAGGCAGCAAAAGAGTATGGGGTTTTGCTGGAACTAAATGACTGCTCCCTTCGTCCTGGCGGCTCTAGAAAAAATGCCAGAGTTCTTGATATTGAGATGCTGGAACTGTGCAAAAAATATCAGGTTTCAATTGTAATAGGAAGCGATGCCCATGTGGACACAGATGTAGGGCGGCATGATCGGGCTCTGCAGCTTTTGGAAGAATTGGATTTCCCGGAGGAATTGGTGGTAAACCGTTCTGTGGAAGAATTGAAGAAGCATGTGAACAGAAAATAATAGGGTTCATAGCAAATTTTTTAAAAATTCTGGACTTTAAAACTTTACTATGCTAGTATATTTATAGTAGATTTTTTATGCTTAAAGGAGAAAGTCGTGAACAAGAAAATAAAGACGGAAGCAGTTGATTTTTTATTTGAAGCCATCCTGAGCTTAAAAAATAAAGAGGAGTGTTACATATTCTTTGAGGATGTGTGTACGATAAACGAACTGCTTTCTCTGTCTCAGCGCTTTGAAGTAGCAAAGATGCTGAGGGAACAGAAGACTTATTTGGAGATTGCCGAGAAGACAGGTGCTTCGACAGCGACAATCAGCCGAGTGAATCGTTCCTTAAATTATGGGAATGATGGGTATGATTTAGTATTTGACCGGATTATGAAGAAGTAGTGCGAGAAGGAAGCAAGACAAGGGATCTCCAAAGAGTCGGGAGATCCTTTGTTTTTTATACACAGCTCCAGGTTCAAGTGGGAATTAGTAGGGGAGGGATGAATATGAAGATATCCACAAAGGGACGTTATGCACTTCGATTTATGTTGGATTTGGCCATTTACAGTGATGGAAAGTATCTGCCGCTGAAGGAAATTTCTGCAAGACAGGAGATTTCCCTAAAATATCTGGAACAAATTGTAGCTCAATTCAGTCGGCTGGGATTTTTAGACAGTGTTCGTGGGCCTCAGGGTGGATACCGCTTGGCAAGGGATCCGAAAGATTACACCATAGGAGATATTTTGCGGTGTTCGGAAGGGAGTCTGGCTCCGGTTGCTTGCCTGGAACATGAAGTCAATACCTGTCCCAGACAGTCTTCCTGCGGAACTCTTTCTTTTTGGGTGGGATTTTATAAGGCCATTGAGGATTATGTTGACAGCGTCACTTTAGCAGATCTGGTAGAAGAGCAAAGGACAAAAGCAGCCAATGATTTTTGCATCTGAAATATCGCGATTGATGGGTATATTGAAATATCGCGATTGATGGGTATATGCCCTTGCCAAGAGAGGGTGATACATGATAAAATAAAACCTTGTAAGTAAGGCAGGTGTTCGCGGCTGACAGACCGAAAGGTGTCAGGTGAGGAAAGTCCGGGCTCCACAGGGCAGGATGCCGGATAACGTCCGGTGGAGGCGACTCCAAGGATAGTGCAACAGAAATGTACCGCCAGGTGACTGGTAAGGGTGGAAGGGCAGTGTAAGAGACTACCGCCTGCCTGGTAACAGGCAGGGCATATGTAAACCCCATTCGGAGCAAGACCGAAACGAAACGCAAGCTGGCCCGGCTGTTTCAGGTTGGTCGCTTGATTCTGCTGGCAACAGCAGAACTAGATAGATGAACATCCACGACATAACCCGGCTTACCGCCTTGCTTACTCAGTTAAGAAATTCCCGAATTCTCTGAACGGTTGTCTCTACAGCATATTCACAGAGCTCCTTGCCATACTCTAAGGAGGCAGCACCCCCATCTCCAAAAGAACCGCTTTTCAGAAAAGCGTTCCAATGCATTGGGCGGAAAGGGTAGTCCTTGGGAGGCTGTGGAAATTCCTTTGTTGCCTTAGAGAGATCCGCCAGATCAGGACGAAGGTACATGAGCATAGAGGTTTCGATTTCTCCTGCGTGATTGGCCAGGGAAGGTAGAGGGGTCTGTGCCTTTTCCATCAATTCTTTGGATATGGGCAGAGGGAAATGCCAGACATTTTCCCAGCCATACTCATCCAGAAGTTCCCGTGCCAGTTCTTTGAAGACAGGATAATTCCCATTGTGGCCAGACATAAGAATGATATGTCTGGCTTTTTGCTGTTCCAGATTCAGGATAATCTCTTTGAGAAGTAGCTTCAATGTACTGGAAGATAGACAGATGGTTCCAGGGAAACCCTTGGCCGACCATACCTGACCATAATTGACAGGAGGCATTACAATCATATCCGTCTGTTCTGCAATTTTAAGTGCGAGCTCCAGGCCGATACAATTGTCTGTGTCCAGAGGAAGATGATGGCCATGCTGCTCACAGGAGCCTCCTAGAAGGATAGTACCCCGGGCAGTTTTTATCTTTTCACTAAATTCTGGGGCTGTCATATGCCCTGCATAGTTCTTAAACTTCATTTGAGATTCCCTCCACTCCTAAAACTTATATCGTAATTCTACGGATGATTTTACCTAAATTATATCTGCTGAATGACAGCCGGTCAATCATAAGACGCGAAAGAAAAGGAGATATGAATTGTAAAATATTAGAATAGAAAATATAAATGTTCAAAAAGTTAATAAAAAAGAAGCTTTGTTGTGCAAAAATCCTAAATTTCGTTATAAGAAAAAGAAATTTAGTACAAAATTTTGTGGAAATATAATGAAAATACACAAAATCCCATGAAACGATTATAAAAATACTCAAATAATCATAAAACGATTAGCGGGAAAGAAGATAATTTGCTACAATAATTTCATAATGATAAATCGGGAAGAATTGCATGCGGCTTCCTGTTATATCAGATAAATACCATGTAACAGATATGCCCTGAATGATAGGGTGTATATACGAAAGGAGAGGGAATTTATGGATTATATTCTTGACTTGCTACTGAAACAGATTTTCGGACAGCCCTTCTTGCTGCTGGCCATTGTCGTTTTCATTGGCTATATGGCCATGAAGCAGAAAGTATCTAAGGCTATTATCGGTGCATTTAAAGCGTCCATCGGTATCCTGGTAATGGGTATGGGCTCAGGAGCTTTGATTGGAAACTTTGGTAAATTGCTGACAGCCTTGCAGAATGCTACAGGCATCCAGGGAGCTGGTTTGAATACATATCCGACTATGACAGCAAGTTACGAGAAAATGGATGCAATTCTGGGCGAGGGAACAGGTGCTACCTGGGGTATCTATGTACTACTGGTTGCCTTCCTTATGAACTTGGTTTTGGTTGGCCTGCGCAAATTTACAAAGATTCGTGCCGTATATTTAACAGGTAATGCAATGATTGTACAGTGTGGTATCAGTACTTATATTGTATGGAGATTCCTGGGAACAGGCATGATTCCAACTGTACTGATTGCATCTCTTATCACTGCTCTCTACTGGGGCATCTGCTCTACTCTGTTGATTGAACCGACGAAAATTATTACAGGCGGTGCAGATTTGACAGTTGCACATCAGCAGATGTTTATGGATTTTGTAGCCTATAAATTAGCCCCCAAGCTTGGAGATCCCAAGAAGGATGACATTGAAAAGAAAAAACTTCCCGACTCTTTGAACTTCCTTCAGGACAGTATTCTTGCCACACTTCTTGTTATGCTGATCTCTACTGCTATTATCATGCTGGTTATTGGCAAAGACGGTGTGGAATGGCTGCGCAGTGCTGATGGATTTAATCAGGGCGGATATAAGAACTTCGTAGTATTCCTCCTTTGGATTTCTATCACTTTGACAGCAAATATCTGGGTTCTTCTTGCTGGCGTACGTATGTTTGTGGGCGAGTTGATGATGTCCTTCAAGGGTATTTCAGAGAAGCTATTGCCAGGTGCAGTTGCCGGTGTTGACTGTGCGGCTATCTATGGTTTTGCTCCCAAATCTGTAGTTCTTGGTCTGATTTTTGGTGCCATCGGACAGATTTTAGGTCTTGTATTGCTCCTAGTATTTAAGAGCCCTATCTTCTTAGTACCTGGATTTATTCCACTGTTCTTTGACAATGCGACCATCGCAATCTTTGCAAATAAGTTCGGTGGCTGGAAAGCAGCTGCAGGCATCTGCGTGGTCAATGGTTTGATTCAGATTTTTGGTTCTATGCTGGCTGTATCTATGATGGAGCTGACATGGTGGCAAGGAAGTGCCGACTATGCCACAGTATGGGTAGCAATTATTGCAATCTTTAAGGGAATCGGTTCTCTGTTTGGAATTCCGATTGCAGGCTAAGTCGATTGTTGTGAATGTTAATCAATAAAATTTCCGGGCAGGCAAAGTGTTTGCCCGGAGATAAAAAAGAAAGGAGCTTTATCATGTTAAATATTTTATGTGTATGCCATAATGGTATGGGAACCAGTATGTTGTTGAAAATCAATGTATCTAATATTTGCCAGGAAAATGGAATCAGCGCTACAGTAGAAGCCTGTGCACACGGAGAAGCCCTGGGATTTCTGATGAATACAGATATTGTATTGACTAGTCCTGAGATTCTTGATTTCCTTCCTCCCACAGATGCAAAGATTGTGGCAACGACCAATATGCTGAACAAGGCAGAAGTGTCAGAGCTGTTGGTAAAATGTGTAAAAGAAAACTTCCCCGATGAGATAGCATAGAAAAAGATAAAAGGGGGTAAATATAGGATGATAGTTATAAACTACTTGATTTGCCTGATAGCATTGGTACTCTTGGGCTATGAGACATGGTTAGTAATAAAGAGAAACCGCAAAATAGATTTAAAAGGAAAGGATGATTTCTTTACTTTTTGCCTTGTCTTGCTGTTTGCTTCTTTGATTTTGCGCCCGGATGAACACGCAAGCTTTGTGGTGGCAATGCGCAATATGCTGATTTTAATGGTGATCATTTTTTCTCTTGCTGTAAAGCGAGGAATCAATGAACAGGGAATTTTGAAATTAGGCTTTATGATTCCCTGGAGTAAGGTAGCAGAGGTTTATATATCATCCTATCAGATGACAAAGCTTGTGGTGACGTTCTCAACACAGAAGCGGCGCTTTAAGCTGTTTTATCCAAAGTATCAGTTAAAAAAGCTGATTTATGAGATACAAAAATACCATCCAGATGTGATGGTGGAAGAAGATTTGAATGTGATTTAGGTAAAAAAGGAGATTCAGGATGACCAGTTATGAGATTATGAAAGCAAATATCCATTTCCAAAATCCCGATCGGATTGGTCTGAGATTTGACAGGATAGCAGGGAAAGGCGATGTATGCCGTATTTTTGTACTTCCCCCAAAGGATAAAAGAGATAACAGTAAAACCTATAGCGTTTCTAAAAAAGTTCGCCCTAACGATAATGAATATGATGAATGGGGCTGCCTGTGGAGAAGCGATGGAAAAGGTTCCAATATGGGAGAGCCCTGTAATGTTGCCCTGGAGGATCTCGAGACAGATCTTGAGAGCTTTCAATTTCCAGATCCCAAGGCTGAAGGACGCTTTGATGGGTTAGAGGAAGCCTTGAAAGTAGCAGAGGAAAAGCAGCTCTATGTACAGTTAAACAGCCCTCAGTGCATTTTTGAGCGTATGCACTTCTTACATGGATTTGAGGATACTCTGTGTGATATTATGGAGCTTCCCGATGAAATGGCAGAGTTTGCTCGAAAACTGGCAGATTATCAGATTGGTATTATCGAAGAGGCATATCGGCTGGGCAAAGGAAGGATTCATTGCTACGATACCACGGACGACTGGGGTACACAGCTTGCTCTGATGATTCCTCCAAGAAAATTCCGCGAGATTTTTAAACCACAGTATAAGCGAATTTTTGACAAAGCTCATGAGTGTAAAATGGATATTCGTTTTCACACAGATGGAAAGATCAATGATATCCTGGAAGACTTGATTGAGCTGGGTGTTGATATCATTAATATTCATCAGCCAAATCTGGTAGGAATTGATGCAGTGTCTAAGGTCGCTCAGGGACGTATCTGTTTCGAGGCTTCTGTAGATATTCAGACTACGATGCCAACAGGAGATAAGGAGAAGATAGAGCGGGAAGCAAAGGAACTTATCGAGAAATGGGCCACACCAAAGGGTGGATTCATCGGTGTGGAGTATGGTTATCTGGACGCTATTGGAACAACGAAAGAATCTATGCTTTTTGAGCTGGAATGTTTTGAAAAGTATGGTACATATAAAAAGGATTGATAAATAAGAATTAGTAGATTAAGAAGCTGCAGGGCGTCCTCCTCTTTTAGAAAGTAAAAGGGAGGACAGCCCATTTTTTTGATCAGGAATCTTCCTCCTCCTCATCCAGATCGAACTCTGGCATAGCCCCAATATTCTGGGTGTTCAGAGTCCGCCGTTTCAGGCGCTGCTCCTCAGACTTTTCCAGGATAAAGTCTTTGACTGCACGGGCGTTTTTAATATGTAAAAGCTCCAGACGGGGATGGGTGACATCACCAGTATGACAGACAACTGTCCCAAGACTAAAGATACGCTCAAAGAGACTGCTGTTTAATGTGACATCCTGGATTTTATATACATAGCAATCGTTTTCCTTCCGATTCAGGAAGCCTTCTTCGATTGTGAGGATTTCCTCTTTGACGGTATATGTAGTAAAGGTAAGGGGAAGTCCCAGAAAGACCCAGCGTTTCTTTTCTCTAAATTCCATATGATTCTCCTTTCATCCAGATAAAATACAAAAAATAGACTGTTTTCAGTCATATGAGAATAGTAACAGTATACTAGAAAAAGTAGCATTTTGCAAAAGATATTTATTGAAATTGGATTGGTTTTGATGTAGTATAGTACAGGAACTGTAATACAAAATACTTTGGGAGGTATCTATGAGACATGTAATGAGTCCGCTGGATTTCTCTGTGGGAGAGCTGGACAAGCTTCTTGATCTTGCCAGTGACATTGAGAAAAATCCTGCAAAATATGCACATGCCTGTGACGGAAAGGTTCTGGCAACTTTATTTTATGAGCCAAGTACGAGGACCAGGCTGAGTTTTGAATCGGCCATGATTCATTTGGGCGGCCAGGTGCTTGGTTTTTCCAATGCGGCGTCCAGTTCCGCAGCAAAAGGAGAAAGTGTTTCCGACACAATTCGTATGATTTCCTGTTATGCTGATATCTGTGCCATGCGGCATCCAAAAGAAGGAGCTCCTATGGTAGCTACAGCCGTCTCATCTATTCCTGTGATCAATGCAGGCGACGGTGGACATCAGCATCCCACACAAACCCTCACTGATCTTATGACAATACGCTCACTGAAAGGCCGTCTGAACCATTTGACCATAGGCCTGTGCGGAGACTTAAAGTTTGGACGTACCGTACACTCCTTGATCAATGCACTGGTACGATATGAGGATATTTCCTTTGTATTCATATCTCCAGATGAGCTACGGATTCCCGACTATATCCGTGAAGATGTGCTGGACGCCAAGGGGATCTCTTATCAGGAAGTAGAGCGCCTGGAGGATGTTATTGGCGGACTGGACCTTTTATATATGACCCGTGTTCAGAGAGAACGCTTCTTCAATGAAGAGGATTATGTACGACTGAAAGACTTCTATATTTTAGACAAGAAAAAAATGGCTTTAGCAAATGAAAATATGCTGGTATTGCATCCCCTTCCCAGAGTCAATGAAATATCTGTAGAAGTGGACAGTGATCCCCGGGCAGCATATTTCAAACAGGTACAGTATGGCGTCTATGTGCGTATGGCCCTGATTCTTACATTGCTGGAGGTGGAAGTATAATGGCGAGTATCTTAAATGTTGGCCAGTTGGCAGAAGGCTTTGTATTGGATCATATTGAAGCCGGAAAGAGTATGGAGATCTATAAATACCTGAATCTGGATAAACTGGACTGTACTGTGGCTATTATTAAAAATGCCCGCAGTGAAAAAATGGGAAAGAAAGATATATTGAAGATTGAGTGCCCCATTGATTTTATTGATTTAAATGTGCTGGGCTTTATTGACCACAATATCACAGTCAATATTGTGAAAGATGAGAAGATCGTGGAGAAAATGACACTGACCCTCCCAAAAGAGATTCGAAACATTATCAAGTGTAAAAATCCCCGGTGTATTACTTCTATTGAGCAGGAACTGGATCACATCTTCCTGCTTACAGACCCGGAAAAGGAAGTCTATCGCTGCAAATACTGCGAAGAGAAGTATAATAGAAAGAAGAATAAGTAAAAAACTTAGACAGAAAAGACCTGTAAAACTTGTTACCATACGACCGGAAGGCCAAAGGGCAAAGTTTACAGGTCTTTTTGCTCTACTTAATCCTCTCGAAGATTCAGGCGGCAGAGAATTTCATTGGTGATAGTCCCTGCTTTTTCAGCCATATCCTCTACCCAGAGAATTTCCTCACCATCCTGTCCGATAAGGGTGACAACATCTCCAACCTGTGCTTCGGGGATGTCTGTCACATCTACCAGAATTTGATCCATACAGATATTCCCTAGGATATGCGATTTCTTTCCGTGGATAAGTACGGGAACTTCCTGGTTGGAAAGGTTGCGGGGAAGCCCATCTGCGTATCCTATGGTGACAGCAGCGATGCACATGGGGTGTTTTGCTTCAAAGTTACGTCCATAGCTCACATTTTCTCCTGGCAGCAGATTCTTGATCTGAGCAATCCTTGCGTGGAGAGAGAGTACAGGAAAGAGGGTATATTTTTTGGAGAGCACTGGTTCCGGCTGGCTGAAGGCGCCGTACATAGCGATACCAAACCTTGCATAGGATAAAGGGAGACCTGTATAATTTAGAGCCCCATAACTGTTCTGAAGATGGAGCTTTCCTGGATTGTATCCCCTGCTCTGTAATTCTTTGACTGTCTCAAAAAAGGTAGAGATCTGGAGCTTGGTAAAACGAATATCATCTGGGTCTGAGCTGTCAGCTACACACAGATGGGAAAACATACCTGAGATTTGAAGATTGGGACAGGAAAAAAGCTTTGTCAATTCTTCTATATGCTCTGGCCGTTCTCCCAGTCGGTGCATGCCTGTATCCAGTTTTATATGGATTTTGATGGGGTTTAAAGCAGCCTGGTCTAAAGCCAGGGCATGAGCACAGTCAGCGGCCGTCTGAATTAGATCATACTGATGAATAAGATCTGCTTTTTTAGGAGATGTGTATCCCAAGATAAGGATATCTCCCTGAATGTTGTGACGGCGCAGCTCAATACCCTCCTGGAGAGTTGCCACGGCAAAAGAGTGCACCCCAAGTTTGTTCAGATAGGAAGAGACGGGAACAGCTCCGTGACCGTAGGCGTTTGCTTTGACCACAGCCATAAAGCTACAGCCTTCAGGGAGCAGGTCTTCCAGCATACGTACGTTTCGTTCCAGATTATCGTAATGAATTTCTGCCCAGACTCGTTTCTCTGTTTGTTCTGTGGAATCTTGATTGATTTGAGACATAATATATGTTCCTCCTATTATAAGTTCCGCTACAGCCCCTACAGCCCACGGGGAACTAGAACGAATTTCCGGCCACAAAAGCATGCGTCCGTAAATTGTTCTGTGGGCTGTAGGGGCTTTCGCTGATTTAGACATATCATGATTTAAACCTGGCCCGGATTCGCTCCAGGGCGAAGAGGGCGGCCCAGCAAAAAAGAAAGGTGGAGACAGATACGGCCATGTAATGTACCAGACTGTTATCCACAAATATCTGTAGTCCTGTAATCTTTGCTCCGGCCCGCACTACAAGGATAAAGAGGGGATGGAGCAGATAAATGAAAAGTGGCAGATCTTTGGGAAGCCGTGAGGTGAAATCTGGCCCATCTCCGTCCAGGAGCGCAGAGAAGAAGACATACATGAGAGGCAGCAGGAAAAGGTACATGCTGTCGTGACGCTGGATGTCAAAAATGCGAAGCGTAATGCCCTCAGCTAAAATCAGACCGGAGAATATGCCCACAGCCACCAGTGAAAACACATCGGAAGGGCGCTCTTTTGATGACAACAGCCAACCTAAAAACAGGAAGACAGGGGTGTAAAAGAGACCGTTTCGGGTATATTCAAATACATGAAATAGGCCGTCGTAGCAGGTATGAACCAGGGAGGCCTCTGAAAACAACCCATAGTAACTGTCTCCAAAAAGGCCGACGAGATAGAGAATACCTGTCAGTATAGCTACAGCCGGCATGGGCAGGGTCCGCAAGAAGAAAAGCATCAGGACAAAGCCTAAAAGCAGGGCGGGCAGATACCAGAGATGATAAAAAGTGCCGTCCAGAAAGATCATTTTTAAGATGCCCACAGGCCCGGCGCCTTTAAAATGGCCGGCGTAGATTCCTACAGGAAGAAAGAGGATCATGGAGACAAGATAAATGATGCCGATGCGCTTTAAGTAAGTGAAAGCGATCTTGTTGTCCTTCAGAGCCCGGGGCAGAATAAAATATCCTGTCACCATGAAGAAGAAAGGAACTGCTGTTCTGGCTATAATCCGGGTCAAAATAAAATCGGCTTCTACACTTATGGAGGTCAGTGGCGACGTGTGTATGGCAATCACCAGAAGAGCGGCCCAAAGCTTAAAATGATTGATACATGGATAAATGTGCCTTTTGCTCAAAGCCAGTCACCTCCAAAGGGTGAAGACAAAACCACCCGTATTTGTGCCGGATACCTGAAAAGGCAGATACCCGGGAAATTCTACCTGAACCTGACAGTTTTCAGCCTTCTGGTAAAAGATTTCAAAGTTTTTATTTTCAACCTGAACTTTAAGGTGGTTGCCCTCATAGGGAAACTGGCCAATATAGTCCAGATATTCTTCCAGTGCAAAGTTGTGAGCCTGTATGAGAGAGGAATGAGGAAAGCCTACATAGCGAAAATGCCAGGGCTCCGCAGAAATCCCTGTAATACCTTCTTTGCTTTCCTGGTAGCGCTCAATAAAGCCATAGACAGCCATTTTCCTGCGAAAAGCCTCACAGATACCTTCCCGGGGAAAATAGGGGCGGATAAAGTCAATAGATTCCTGGTTCAAAGCCAGGTCAATAGCAAGCCCTGTCTGATGTTCACTACAATTTGGAAGAGCCACGTATTTTTGTGTGAAATCAGCCCCGTTTTCCTCCAAAGATGAAGCATAGATCTCCTTCTGCTCTTCCAGAGTGCGGTAGCCGCTGACTGGCACGATGGACGCACCGCAACTGATAGCCTTGAATAGATTGTCCAGGACAAGGCTTGTCTTGCGCTCCAGAAGAACTTCTGAACTTTTAAAATAATTGAGCTTGTCCGGCGAAACAGTTTCTCTCAGGGGATGATCTGCATTGACTAAAATGAGATTTCCCCTGAAAGCCATTTCTGGTGTAAGGGTTATACTTTTCATGGGATATACTACCCCTCTACTGCTAATCGAATTAAGGCGTCAATAATTTCTTCAAAAGTCATACCAATACCCTTGAGCATATTGGGGTAGCGGCTATGAGAGGTGAACCCTGGGATGGTGTTGACCTCATTAAATACAATCCGCCCATCGGGCGTCAAAAACATGTCCACCCGGGACAGGCCTTTACAGGACAGTATACGGTAGATGCGCCCGGCTGTCTCTCGGATACGGTCTGCTGTCTGGGAGTCAATCCGTGCAGGCATATGGATCTTTGAGGTTTTCAGAGTATACTTCTCTGTATAGTCGAAAAAGCCGTCTGACAACTCGATTTCGTCTACTTCTCCGATAATGAGATTTTCATTGCCAAGTACTGCACATCCCACCTCAAAGCCAGGTATGGACTCCTCCACAATCACAGTATCATCGTGGGAAAAAGCCGTATGGATAGCTTCCTCTAACTGACTGGGATTTCCAACCTTTGTGATACCAAAAGAAGATCCGGCTTTGACTGGCTTTACGTAAAGGGGATAAGTAAGCCCAGATGTCATGGAGAGCTGCTCTGCCTGTGTGGGTACCCGCTTAAAGTGTATGGATTTGGGCACTTCAATGCCATCTAAGCTCACTAAGGTATGAGCTAAATGTTTGTTCATACCCAAAACGGAACTTTCCATACCACAGCCCACAATGGGAATACCTGCCAACTCACATAACCCCTGTACAGTGCCATCCTCCCCGTTCTTTCCATGAAGTACAGGAAATACTGCATCCAGATGGATGAGCTCGATCTCTCCTCCACGCATGAGGTAAAGGCCGTGTTCCGTCCGATTCGGTGATATGATCGTGGGAAAACAATCAGAAGAAGACCAGGTGTCCTCCGGGATACGATCAATATCTCCCTGGTAGTAGAGCCAGGTGCCCTCTCTGGTAATGCCAATGAGATGAGCCTCATATTTTGTCTGATCAAGATAAGATATAACGGAGTATGCTGATTGAAGGGAAACTTCATATTCTGTAGAACATCCTCCGAATAGTATTGCGACTGCTGTTTTATGTGTCATGATTTATCCTTCCTTCCTTTAATGTACTTTACCGGACGACAGATCAGATGTCAACCAGTTTTCTTTTACTCAGCCGGCAGACAGATAGAAAATACAGTTCCGTTTTCTGCACTTTCAGCAGAGATAGTGCCCTGGTGGGCGGTGATAATCTCTTTGGCAATAGCAAGTCCCAGACCGGCGCCTCCGGTGGAGCTGGAACGTGCACTGTCCAGCCGATAGAATTTTTCAAAGATAGAATTTAGTTTTTCAGCCGGGATTACAGGTCCCTGATTGGTAAAAGTGATATGAATCTTGTCCTGATCCTTATTCATTCTGGCGCGGATTTTTATCACACTGTTGTCATAGCTGTAAGCGGCTGCATTTTTTAATATATTATTAAAGACTCGGGCGAGCTTGTCAGGATCCCCAGGGAGAATTAAATCTTCCGGTACATCCACATGAGCACTTTTGCCGCCAGGAGCCAATATGGGGTAGAATTCCTCCACCATCTGTTGAAGCATATAGGACAGATGAAGAGATTCTTTGTTCAGCGGTATGGTCTGTAGATTGAACCGGGTTATTTCAAAAAACTCGTTGATAAGCTGTTCCAATCTGTAAGCCTTCTCCACAGTAATAGATAGATATTTGGCTCGCATTTCCAGAGGAAGCTCTGGGGCCTCCTTCAACAATTCCAAATAGCCGATGACAGAGGTCAGGGGCGTTCGGATGTCATGGGCCAGATAAACCACCAAATCATTTTTGCGCTGTTCGGCCTGCCTGGCGTCCCGTTCCCTCTTGTCCAGAATATTTTTACATTCATTCAGCTTCAGTTCCAAAAATCCCATTTCTGGGGACAGGGTAATCAAATCTGAAGATTCCTCCAAAAGAGCATCACATCCGGCAGAAATCTCATCAAAATATTCTGTGGTCCATCGGATGGAATATCGGAACACGATGATCATGGCAATGATGATAGTTACGCAGATGATAGTCTCCAGATGATGGCGGAAGGTAGCCTCATAAATATAGAGGGCATCCCTATAATTCAAACGAAAGGTATTGGCCAGAAATTCCACCACAGCATCACCGAAACGCCCACGAATCAGCTCCCTAAGCCCCAGTACAATGCCGATGGAAATGAAAACCATAGACAACATTCTTCGCGTCATTTTCCGCTCAAAGAGGATATAGCTGCTTTTTCTTACAGTTTTTTTACTCAATTTTGTACCCCACTCCCCAAACGGTTTTAATGTATTTCGGCTTATCGCTGGAATCGTTCATTTTTTCCCGCAGGTGGCGGATATGGACCATGATAGTATTGTTATTGCTGCTGTAATATTTCTCTCCCCACACGTCAAAAAACAGCCGATCGGAGCTTACAACCTCGCCACGGTTTTTACACAGGCTCCAAAGAATGGAAAACTCTGTGGGGGTAAGGGCCAGAGGCTTTTCGTCCAAGGTACAGGTGTGGTGCTGCTTGTTGATCACCAAGCCTGAAATGGAAATGGTATTGGTGTCCTCCTCGTGTGGTTGAAGCGTGTTATATTTGGTAAAGCGCCGAAGCTGGGCTTTTACCCGGGCAATCAGCTCCAGAGGGCGAAAAGGTTTTGTGATATAATCATCAGCACCCAAAGTTAGCCCCGTGATCTTGTCAATTTCTTCGTCTTTGGCTGTCAGCATAATAATGGGGAAATTTTGCGTTTCCCGTATTTTCTGACAGATAGAAAACCCGCTGATATCGGGAAGCATCACATCAAGAATGGCTAGATCTGGCGTCTCCGTTTCCAGATAAGCCAAGGTATCTGTTCCGTTATAAAATTTGCATACCTGATAAGATTCGTTGGTCAGATAAAGCTCAATGAGATCAGCAATTTCTTTTTCATCGTCTACTACTAAGATTTTTGTTTCCATTATGTAAACTCTCCCGTTAAGGTTATTACTTTCTAAGTTTGCCTCTAAAGGGATTATACCAGAAAAACGAGCAGAGGTTTTAAATTTTTTGAAAAAAAATCTTAAGAAGCCCTGAAGAGGCTTATCAAGAAAGATTCTTTCACCCTACGCAGATAAAAGATAAGAGCGTCTTGAAAATTTACAAAACACTCTCATCTTTCATGTCAGGATCCGGTGGTTCTTGTTGGGGCTTTCCCAAGAATACGCTCATACAACAGCCCGGTTAGAAACCATACAGGCGCATAATCCAGCCGGATCACGCCGCCTATATTCCAGCGGGACTTGCTGTAATCCCAGGGGCACATACCACGTTTCTTTAAAAAGCTGCCTGTCAGAAATTCTGTCAGAAAAATAGCACCAGTATAGATACTTCCTCGAAGCCACATATTTTTGTTTTTGATCCAGTGGCATATGGGAGAGAGAAAGGCAGCCATTCCGTAGATAGGGAACATCCAAATAGAAGAGTGCCCTTCTAATTTCATCTGCCGTCGCTGGAGGGATTTCAGCCCTGTCCAGAAGATTTCCAGACACCAGCCAACCAGACCACAGAGGATAAATTTGTTTTTCATAGGAGCATTATGCGCAGGAAACAGGAGCATTATACAAAGATTCTCACTTTTCTAAAAAGAGCTCGCCTGCAATCAGCCATCTGGCATCCTGCTCCACTCTCCTCAGAGGGACAGACAGATAATAAAAGCTGTCTTCTTCATCCCAGAGAAGGGCGACATAAGCAGTTACCTGCCCGCCGTCCAAATCTTCAGTGGGATAAGTAATGGAAACGATAGTTATCTCCTCAATGGTTCCTGGAAAGCTTTCTAGTTGCAGACCGGGAACTGTAAAATGTTCAAGGACATCACTGGTATGCCCTGTGAGATACAGAGGGATGGCTTCTCTGATAACTTCTGTGATCCCTGCATCGGCATAGCGGATATCTGTGAGCTCCCAGCGCCCTTCGCCCAGATAGCGTACCTGACTATCAAGCTCATGGCATGTATACAGACCCGCCGGACTAATGTCTGAGTGGCCGGTCAGTTGGGCCTGAAGGAATATATTTCCGGCTGCAAAGGAGAAATCAATCTGGGAGCCAGCATAATACTGATATCCACTGTCCAACTGTTCCTGCTCCACCTGCTCCACGGCTCCGGTGGGTACCTCATCAACCAGAAGCCGAACGCCACTATCTTCATATGCAGTATCAATATGAGAATTTAGTTCACTTAAGTAATCCTGATCCCGATACTGATAGATTTTCCAGGAGCTGTCTGCGGTGTGATCGACCATAAACAGGGAACGGATGGAGATGCCTGTTCCGTGGAGCACATAAGTAATCATAGCAAGCTCTGCCTCTCCGTCACCGTCAAAATCCTGCTCCGACAACATAGGTTCTATGTCATAATTGGAAATGACCGGAACCTGGGCGTAGACCAGACATTCTGGCGTCCTTACAACCATGGCCTCTCCATCTTCCATACTGTAAAGGGAAAAGTGTTCAGTCTCATTTATGAGACTCATGGCTGCCTCATCAAAATCATTCGTCATGCCTTGGTGTCCGATTCCTACTATGTCTTGGTCTGTCCAGAATACTTCCTCGTCACTGCCGCCTTCTGTGTTGCTTTGATTTTTTATTTCTGGTTCTATGTCAGCCATTATTTGATCTTTGGGCAGCATATTTCCCACCGAATTTCCAGATGGCTCTTCTCCTGCAGTCAGAAAGGAGAGACCACAGCCGCTAATCATCAAAAGAAGCAGAAGGCTTATGACTGCATGAGGGCGCTTTGTATGCAAAATGTGCCAGATTCTGCTTTTTGTGCTGCTTTCTCCGAAGTAGATTGCAAGGGAAAATCCTTTGCTTTTGCAGGCAAAATCCAACAATGTCTGAGCGTAATACTTTTTTTCTGTAATGGTTTTTCCACGGAGAACACATTCATCACAGTACATTTCCATATCCCGGTTCATCATGCAAAAAGCTATCCAGACAAAAGGATTGAACCAGTGCAGAATCGATACGAGAGCAGAGAAGCATTTAATCCAGGGATCTCCATTCTGAATATGCTTGCGTTCATGGTTCAAGATATTTTTTAACGGATCCTTTCCCTTTTCCAACTCCTGGGGAATATAGATTCTGGAAGGCAGACCTGGCATGACAAATGGCGTGTCTATAATTTCTGTGCTCCACACATCCCGCCGGATTTGGACGGCTGTGGAAATCTTTGTCTTCAGACGCAGCCATTGAGTTAGCGCGGCCATTATTAGAGTTGTAGCTCCCAGAGCCCAGAGGATAAAAAGCAATTTTATCAGTCCTGTATCAGAAGTTTCTGCAGAGACATTTTTACTTTGCCTTGGATCAAGGAGCTTTATCTCTGCTCCTTTCGATTCGGGGCTGATTTCGGGTGTTGCGGCTTCTTCCCCAGATATGTTTGCTTCTGCATTAAGTTCCTTATTTCCTGCTGTTTTCTGTCCATCAGTTGAGGAAGTTGGATTTTTGGAAAATACAAACTCTGTGTCTGGTATCAGATTACGCAGCGTATAGAAGGAACTTAAAGTGACTGGGGGCAGTAGAAGCACAAGAAATGCGGCCAGCCAGAGAATACGAACATAAAATTTAGAAAGATTCCCGGTAATTTTGCGAAATAGAAGAATCCCAAGGATGAGTGCCGTCCCCGACAGGCTGTTTTGCAATAACAGATTTAAGAATACAGTCATTTTTCGCCCTCCTCTGATACCTGGTTGATTAGATCCTGGAGCTCCCTGGCTTCTTTTTGCGTCAGTTTTTCATCCTGAAGAAATGCTGAGATAAAGGCAGGCAGGCTTCCACGAAACTTTTTGTCCAAAAATTCCCGGCTTTCCTGCCTCTGGATCTCTTCCCGGGATACCAGAGCGCGCACGACTGCTTTTTCGTTCCGCACAATCTGTTTTTCGCCCAAATTGCGGAGTATGGTATAAGTAGTGGACTTTTTCCAGCCTAACTGTTCCCGGCATAGCCCTACCAGCTCCATGGAATTGATGGGCTGGACATCCCATACGATGTCCATGAGGCGGTATTCACTTTCGCTGATGTGGTAATCCATTGAGATTCCTCCGTTTTGCTTTATATGTAGGTTTATTCTTATAAACCTAACTTTGATTATGAGTTTATACTTATAGACCTGATTTGTCAAGATGTTTTTAAAGAACTATTTTTAAAAAATTAGTACTTGACAATACATAGTAGCTGGTATAATCTAATAATCAGGAGGAGGCGAATGAATGAATCCACAATTCAAAAAAGGGGTATTGGAGCTCATCGTACTGGAATCCGTCCGTAAAAAAGATATGTACGGGTACGAGCTGGTAGAGGAAGTGTCAGAAGTCATAGACGTAAATGAGGGAACGATCTATCCACTGCTGAAACGCCTGACCAATGAGCATTATTTTGAGACTTACCTGCGGGAATCATCCGAAGGCCCGCCCAGAAAATATTACCATCTGACAGCAGCAGGAATTCTGTATCGGGATTCCATGGCAGCGGAGTGGGAAGAATTTCAGGAAAGGGTCAGTAGATTTTTGAAGGAGGGAAAAGGACATGAATAAAGAGACGTTTTTAGAAGAGCTGCGGGAACATCTTCAGATTCTAGAGGATCAGGAGCAGCGGGACATTATGGAAGAGTATGCCCAGCATATTGATATGAAGATTCAGAAAGGCTTGAGCGAGGAGGAGGCTATCAGGGACTTTGGATCAGTAAAGGAGCTGGCAGCAGAGATTTTGGAAGCTTATCATGTAAAGCCAGGGTTTCATAATAGAAAAACCTCAGTCAAAATGCCGGATTTGAAGCAGGTGAAGATTTTGGACGGTAAGGAGGCGCTTGAGCGTGGAAGCTGCTGGATCAAGGATAAACTAAAAAGGACTGGTCAGGCGATAGGCAAAGGATTTCAATGGATTGGGAAAAAATGGAAGAGTTTGATGGAATGGATAAAAAATCTGTTTAGTAGAAAAATAGAGATGCCATTGGAAAATACAGAGAATTTCCAAACAGATAAAGAGAAGGAATCTTCCAATGAGATTTCTACCAATATAAATAATATGCGTCAGGGTACTATAATAGATGCAGGAAAAAGAGAGAGGATACATACAGGGGGATTTTTTGATACAGTCAGACGTGGAATCGTCAGCTTATGGAAGCTGTTCATTTCTTTCTGCATTTGGTGGCTGGTGTTTCTTTGGAACTGTGGGTGGCTGATGTTTTCCGTATTTTGCGGATTCTTTACCTTGATAATGCTGGCCGGCTGCGGAGCCATTTTGGTTCTCCTGCCTCAGGGCTATCCGTTGCTTGGAATCTTGCTGCTCTCTCTGGGTGGAATGTGTTGCTTTGGAGCCTTGACTTGCGGAGCATTTACCCTGATGATACGAAAGAAACGGGAAGAATCTGTGACAGACAAAGTGGATGGGGAGGTGCAGTATGAGTAAGTGGCAGAAGATATTACTGGGAGTTTTCAGCGTCGGCGTATTGCTGTGTGGGATTGGTGCAGGAGTTATATTTACAGAATTTTCCTCCCTTGCCTATGGGGGGATACAGATTCTGGGGGAGCCGGACATACGAACGGAGAATCTTGATGTGGAGTTCGAGCCGGGAGATGAGAAATACCTGATTACAGGTTGGTACCAGTGGAGACAGGATACTGTGCTGACAGATGAAAAGGTGCCAGAAAATACAGTTCGCTTTCATGTGACTTATAATAGTAAACGTGTGATTCCCCGTACTTACTGGGACGAGGAGAATCAGGAAATTTCCCTTCAATATAGCTGGTTAGGCGATGATGATGAGGATATGAAATTGCTCATGGAGGCAAAGGATCTGTTTCTAAAAAATATAAAAGAGGGCAGACTTGTATCATTTGATACTGTGGGTGTGGAGGAGGTTACAGTTACGGTCAATCCGGCCAATGTAGATGATATAAGACTCATTTATTAGAATATAATTGTAAGATTCTTGTAAGAAATACGACGATTCTTTTGTAAGAAACATTTCCTATCATAGATTCAGGCTTGAAGGAGGAATAGATGATGAACGAATGTGTGCTGGTGGTAGATGATGACCGTGAGATCGTAAAAGCGATTGCGCTGCTATTAGAAAAGGAAGGATACCAAGTGCTGAAAGCCTATGACGGCATGGAAGCTTTGGAACTGGTGGCAGAGCAGCCCATACGGCTGATTATCATGGATGTGATGATGCCGAAGCTGGACGGCCTGTCCGCAGTCATGAAGATCCGGGAGCGGAAGAATCTTCCTATCATTGTCCTGAGTGCAAAGAGTGAGGATACAGACAAGATTTTGGGACTTTCCATGGGAGCCGATGATTATGTGTCCAAGCCCTTCAACCCTCAGGAGCTGGCAGCCAGAGTAAAGAGCCATCTACGCAGGTACACTTCCCTGGGAGACATCAACGCCCAGCAGCAGGCAGATGAGATACACAATGGCCGTCTCTGCTATCGCATAGAAGAGCGGACCCTCTATGCGGATGGGGAACCGGTAAAACTTACGGCTACAGAGACAAAGATTGTGGATCTGTTGATGCGAAACAGGGGACGTATTTTTCCGGCAGAGGAGATCTATCAGCGTGTCTGGGAAGAGGATGCTTTTGCCCCAGAGAATACGGTGATGGTGCATATCCGACGTATTCGTGAAAAGATTGAACTCAATCCAAAGGAGCCAGAATATTTAAAGGTGGTGTGGGGAATTGGATACAAAATGGAGAAAATTTAGAATCATTCTTAGTTTTACGGCATTTTTTGTAGGAATGACTTTGCTACTCAATAACTTTATATCTATGATTAACCTGATAGGCAGCAGTTGGGATAGTCTGTCTGCCCGGATGGGGACAGATTATCAGGAGCAAGAGGACTTCCGCTGGTATATGTCCAACCGTCTGGAAGAACTTCTCGGTGTGGCCACCGGCGGAAAGGGTTGGAACAGTTATGGAGTAACCTATAGCAACGGCGATATTTATTATGGCAATGGATATTATAATGACGGATGGTGGTGGGAGACTTCTACAGACGTTCAAGAGGCAGAGCAGGCAGTAGGAGAAGAGATTTCTGAAGATATAGCAGCCTATGCCGGAGAGGCTAGTTCTTCGGATATCACATACTCAGACGGGTATTGGAGAGAGAGGCAGGAGGAGTCTGGGATATACGGCGATGAATATGGATACCGGAAGCCTGATCTGGATTCTTATATGAAAGAATATGCCAGAGACAAGAATCTTCGTTATGCAGTGCTTTATAAGGGGAAATTGCTCTATACGAACATGGAGCAACTGGAAACTCAGGTTGGAGAGGAATTAAAGAACACAGATTTCCAGAGCTATCTTCCACAGGATGAAGAGTACAATTTCTGTCTGTGGTTTAATGACAAGGGGGATGGCAAGGTTCGGATTAATAAAGACGGCCAAGATCTGGATGTGTATGGGGATGGCGTATACACAGAAGACAGCCTTTGGTTTGTGCCAGGCTATACGAACTTCAATGTGGATGAAACCACCAAGGAAGCTGTTGTTTTCATAGCAGCAGCAAAAAAACCAAAGCTTTATATAGCTGGTAATTATTCCCAATATGGGAGTAATCAAAACTGGGGAGGGCTCTATAGTTTACAACAGCGCCAGCAGTACCGTTACGACCAGTATCAGGCCTGCAAATGGAAACTTCTTACAGCCCTTCTTTTGTTGACTCTGGCATTTTTATTTCGCAAGGATAAGCGGCTTGGAGATCAGGCCATTGGAAGATTCCTGGGACATATCTGGATGGAGCCAAAGCTCTTGCTATTCGTGGGAATTCCCATTTTGTTTCTCCTGACTGGAGGAAGAGAGATGCTTCGGGAACTTATCTGGATACTGGAGGACGAAGCTTATCTTGGAATCGAAGAGCTTAGCTATTATGCAGGTATGTTCATCATGAGAGGGACATTTCTTACGGCAGTCTTTTGGATGATCTATCTGGGTGCAGTGGATCTGAGACTCAATAAGGGACATAGAAAATTCTTGTTCGGTCCTTTGGTTCTAAGTCTGCGTACGAGAGAGCTAAAGCTCCCGGTACAAAAAAGAATGGTTGAGCGGTACTGCCAGGTGCTGGTTCCCGCTGTGCTCTCAACTGTATTTACCATAGCGGCGGCTGTCTCATATGAAAATAGCTACAGAGAATGGAACAGTTCAGCTCTTGTGATGCTCCTCTTCGCTATATTCAGTTGGCTTTGGCTTCTCATATTTGGAACCTGGCATTTAAGGAAAAATAAGCAGTTAGCTAAAGATCTGGGAGCATTGTCGAATCAGATTTTGGAAATCCGGGAGGGAAATTTGACAAAGCGTCTGGAACTTCCCGAGGATGCGGATCTAAAGGCGGCAGCAGAGAATTTAAATGAGATTCAGCAGGGTATGGAAACTGCTTTGCGGGAGCAGACAAAGAGTGAGCGGATGAAAGTAGAACTGGTAGCTAACGTCTCCCACGATATAAAGACACCTTTGACTTCTATCGTCAGCTATGTGGAGCTTTTAAAGCAGGAAGAGGAATTGCCGGAACACGTAAAGGAGTATGTACAGATCCTGGGTGAGAAATCGGAGCGATTAAAGACAATGATACAGGATGTCTTTGAGGTGAGCAAGGCGGCTTCCAATCAGCTTCCAGTCAATATGGAACGGTTGGATCTGGGAAAACTTCTGCGGCAGACTCTTGCAGATATGAATACACAGATCGAAGAGAGCGGGCTGGGACTTAAGACATCCATTCCAGAAAAACCAGTTATGATTTTTGCGGACGGACAACGGCTGTACCGGGTCTTCCAAAATCTCATACAAAATGCCCTGAAATACTCTCTGAGTGGCTCCCGAATCTTTTTGACTTTGACAGACGACGGAAAAGCTGCAGTGGCCAGCATCAAAAATATTTCTGATATGGAACTTGATGACGCCAAAGACTTTACAGAACGCTTTGTCCGTGGGGATACAAGCCGCACAGATGGAGGAAGTGGTCTGGGCCTGTCTATAGCCAAGAGCTTTACGGAGGCATGCGGGGGAAGCTTTCGGGTGGAGACGAATGCAGATCTCTTTACTGTGATTGTGGAATTTGCAGTGGTTCATCAGTAACCGGGCGCCCTTCCTTGCATAAAAATATAGAGAAAGCATAAGAGAATTTTATGAGCTATGACCCATTTTAGAATGTGCGTTCTGAAATGGGTCGTAGCGAAGCTTAAATGTAGGAGAAAAATTTGGAAGAAGTATTATTAGAATGGGCAAAGACTATACATAAAGAGAATCCGGTTGTAGATGCACATTTTGATTTGGCGGCTGAGGTCTACGCAAGACGGCGATACGGAGAGAAAGATGTGGTGGAGCGGTGTTATCTGTCATATTTTCAGGAGGCTTCACTGAACGTAATCGTGTCCTCCGTTTATGTGCCTACACAGGAATTGCCGGAAAAGGGGCTGCATACAGCCATTGGCCAGATAGCTGCTCTTCGGGATGACTTAGATCCCATTACAGATCAGATCTGTATTGTTACATCAAAGAAGGAGCTGGATACAGCTTTAGAGAAAGGGAAAATTGCCATGCTTTTAGCCCTGGAGGGATTGGATCCTGTGGGGACAGATCTCTGCCTTTTACGAGCCTTTTACGATCTGGGAGTGCGAGGGGCCAGCCTTACCTGGAGCCGGCGAAATGCCTTTGGGGAAGGCTGCTGCAAAGCTGGAGAGATGCGAGAAATCCCGGGAGGACTCACTGAGCTTGGCCGGGAAGCTATCAGAAAAATGGAGGAGCTTGGCATGTACCTGGATGTGAGCCATCTAAACAATGATGGTTTTGCCGATGTCCTCAAATGTGCCAGGAAGCCCTTTATTGCCAGCCACTCCAATGCATGGCAGATACATCCCAACTATCGAAATCTTAGGAATGATCAGATCGAAGAGCTGGCTGTCAGAGGCGGGGTGATTGGCCTCAATGCCTGTGGAGTGATTGCAGGCGTTCCACCGCTGCCCAAGAAGCAGGCTTTCAGCCGTCTGTGCGAGCATGTAGAATACCTCATAGCACAGGCCGGATCAGAGCATGTGGGCTTTGGATTTGACTTATGTAACGGCCTTTCTGCTTCTACTCCCAGGATTTATTTTCAGGTGGAAGAGGATGATTTGCTGTCTCACCATGGGGAGATGGTGATGCTGACGGCAGAGCTTCTTGGGCGTGGCATGAAGGAGGAGACATTGACAGGAATATTGGGGGGCAATTTCCTCCGCTATTTTAGAAGCGTTATAAAATAATGAAGAAGCAGGGAACCGTCAACAGTCTCTGGATTGATATGAGGGAAACACATTCGCTCTGGATGCCATTGGACGCCCAGTATGGGGAGTGTTTTGTGGTACATAGCCTCGATAACAAAGTCAAAGCCATATTGAGCGACTAACAGCCCATCACCCACGGAGCCAACGCCCTGGTGGTGGGCACTGTTCGTTACAGGAAAAGAACCATAGAGCTTTTCTGGAAATGTTCCCCCTGCTGCCTTAGTTAGATGAACCTTATCCTTTCCCTCATACTTGTGGACACTCAGAGAATATTTGGGAAGATCCTGGATAATGGTACCGCCAAAATATACATTGATGATTTGCAGGCCTTTACAAATGCCAAGAACTGGCTTATTAGCCTGAAGAAATTTTTCCAGCATTTGTAATTGAACTTGATCCAGAGGCTTATCAATCTCATAAGATCCCCGATTGTCAGCATGGAAGAGAGAGGGATCAATATCCCCGCCACCTGGGAGCACCAGGCCGTCGTAGTCAGAGACAGACAAAGGCAGCCCGCCTTGTTGGACAAGCTCACTGATTTGGTCGGGCAGTGTATCGAAGCGCACCTGGAGCTGGGAAAAAGCATCCTGGTAGTTTTGGGTAGTATTTTTGTAACCTGCAATGAAGAGCTTTTTCATAGAAAAGACCTCGGAAAAATATTTTTTTAAATATATGAAAATAAATGAAGAAAAAGACGGGCTTTTTTCGTTATAAAATAAGAAAAAATACATATGAAAATTTATGTAATAAAAAATTAAGATTTTATGAAGATTCTTGATCTTATGCAAAAACGTGTTATTGTATTATTGTAATAATACAGAAATGAGGAGAACTGTATGAGCGCATTAGTAGAGGTAAGGGATATCTGCAAAATCTACAATCCCGGAGAAAACGAGGTTCGGGCCTTGGACAATGTGAATCTCTCCATAGACAAAGGAGAGTTTGTAGCCATAATCGGACAGTCTGGTTCAGGAAAGTCTACCCTGATGAATATGTTGGGATGCCTGGATGTCCCCACTTCAGGGAAATATTACTTAAATGGGAAAGATGTCTCGACCCTCAGCGACGACGAGCAGTCAGATATCAGGAATTTGGAAATAGGTTTTATCTTTCAGGGGTTTAATTTGATCAGCAACTTAACTGCCATCGAAAATGTGGAGCTTCCTCTGATCTACCGGGGCGTGGGAAAGCGTGAGAGAAATCGGCTGGCTGTAGATGCTCTGAAGATTGTGGGCCTGTCTCACCGAATGAACCACAGGCCAAATGAAATGTCAGGAGGACAGCAGCAGAGAGTGGCCATTGCAAGGGCTATTGCTGCAAAGCCGCCAGTCATCCTGGCAGATGAGCCTACCGGAAACCTGGATTCTGGATCTAGTAAGGAGATTTTACAGATTTTGAAGGAATTGTATGAGGGTGGAAGAACCGTGATCTTAATCACCCACGACAATGGAATAGCAGCTCAGGCCAAGAGGGTCATCCGTATTATAGACGGAAAAATCAAATCGGATAGTAAGTATTCCGATCCTTTACTCCAGGAAGAGATCACAGATGCTTAAGCCTGTAAGAAAAGTAGCAGTAAGAGTGAGACTATGATAAGTATGAGGAGAATAGAGATGTTTAAGAAAGAAAACGAACAGGAAGCAACGCAAGCATTGGCCTGGGGCGGAGAGGCAGCCGTAGCAGGCGAGCATGGCAGAAGTCCTATTGAGGAGTGGACAGAAGATACCCAGGTGCAAGGAAAGAAAAAGCTTTTTTCCTTTGGAACAAAAAAGGAAAAGGATCCATTTGCAGATCTGGAAGAGAAACCTTCCAAAAATCCATTTAAATTAGGAAAGAATAAGCCGATGAAAGAGAAAAAAGAAAAGGTGCCACTGACAAAGGAACAGAAGAAAAAGCGTCGTAAGCGTATTATCATTGGAGTAGTAGTCGTAGCGCTGCTTGCAGTATTTGTCCTGCCCAAGTTTTTTGCACCAGAAGTACTTCCCAGTGTTACCGTAACAGAAGCAAATGTGGGCAGTGTGGAGCAGACGATAGAAGGCAGCGGCGCTGTAAAATCAGAAGAGATTAAGACATATTTTTCACCTGTATCGGCAACCGTGGAGAATTTTGCTTTGAATGTGGGCGACACGGTGGAAGCAGGAGATATGCTGCTTACATACAATGAAGCAGAACTGGAAGAGCTGTATAAGCAGGCAGACCTTACAGGAACCGCAGCCAATTACGGTTATCAGGATGCCATTACCAGGGATAATAAGAACATCTCCGAGTTTAATCGTTCTTCTGCGGCACTGAACACCATCAATCAGCAGTTGGACGCGGAAAAAGATGAGAATAAACATGTGCAGAGTCGAATTTCAGAGTACTCTCAAATGCAGGCAGAATCTTCTGCCGAGTTGGAGAAACGCTGGGCTGTGTTGACAGAAAAAGATGCGGCAGTAAAAAGCGCACAGGCAGAATTGGACGCGGCAAAAGAAGCATTGAAGGTGGCAACGGATAATCTAAACAAAGCCGAGGAGGAAGCTGCAAAAGCACAAAGTACTGACACCGCAGCAACTGTTGAAGGCGCTACGGCCGACCCTGGTACACAGGCCGCACCAACTACTGATCTGCAGGCTTTAAAGGCGGCTGTTGACACTGCTACAGCTAATGTGGCGGCAGCCGAGAAAAAGTTGGCAGACGCCCAGGCAGCTTATGCAGCGGCCCAGGAAAGTGTAGATGAAGAGCAGAATTACCTGAATGAAATCAAGGGTAAACTGGAAGGCTACAACGACCGTCTGGCGGATTCCACAGAGAACCTTCAGGAACTGCAGAGTGACAAGGCAAAGGAAGAGGGAATCAAGGATTCCAGCGAAGCTTCCAAGCTGACCAACGCAGCAAGACAGGAATTAGCTACCAACAATAATTTAAGCGACCTTAACGCCCAGATGACAAAGGATGATATCAACGAAGGAAAGGCTGGGATTCAGGCAGAATTCTCCGGCGTTGTGACGGAAGTGACAGCAGTCACTGGAGGCCCTGCGGCAAAGGGAGGAAGCCTGTTTACGATTGCCAGCAATGAAAATGTAGTAGTGGATATGTCTGTGACTCGTTATGATCTGGAAAAGCTGGAAGTAGGACAGACAGCTGAGATCAGCCTGGCAGGTCATACTTACACAGGAACCGTCAGCAAGTTGAGCCGTCTGGCAGAGGCGAATACGAAGGGAACTCCCGTTGTAAGCGCTGAGATTCACATTGACAATCCAGATGAAAATATCTATCTTGGTCTGGAAGCCAAGGTGACAGTCAGCGGCCATAAGGTGGAAAATGTACTGGTAGTTCCTGCAGAAGCTGTAAACACAGGTCAGGAGGGTACTTTCTGCTATGTAGTCGAGGAAGGCGTAGTGGTGAAGAAGCCAGTAGAGACTGGTTTATCCTCTGTGATGTATGTAGAGATTCTGTCTGGCTTAAATACTGGTGATAAGGTAATTACCAATGGTATTGAATTCGTAGAGGAAGGTATGCAGGTTACGGCTGTGGAGGGATAAGAATGGCGCAATTATTGGAATACTTAAAAATGGCCTTGGATAACATCAAGGCAAATAAAGGCCGTTCCATCCTGACTATGCTTGGAATTATTATCGGTATCTCTTCTGTAATCATGATTATGGCCATTGGCCAGGGGGCCAAAAGCAGCATCAGCGATGACTTGAACGCTGCGGTGGGAGGCCAGATCTTTATCAGCGGAGCTTACGGAGACAGCAATCAGATTTATCTGACCCCCGAAGACCTAGAAGCGATCAAAGAAGTTGAGGGTGTCAAAGGAACGACTCCCTCAGACAGTATGTCGGGAACCCTTTTAACTCCCAGGGGAGAAGAATTTGCCTTAGGCGTATCTACAGGAACGGCAGATCTGGAATACACCCATAACCCGGAGATGAAATACGGCCGTTATTTTACCGATTCTGATGTGGAAGCCATGAATCTTGTGGCAGTCGTGGGAGAGAGCGATGCGAGGAAGATATTTGGAACGGATAATGTTGTGGGGCTAAGTGTGGAGGTCAAGATCTATGATGCTACCCAGGAAGTCACTATTATCGGCGTCATCAAAGAAGAGGATAGTATGAGTAATCTGACTTCCAGTATGATGTACAACAGTAATCGTGTTTCTTTCTATATGCCCTACACATCTAATTATGCATTTGGTTATATTTTGGATGAATTTTATGGTATCTATGTCATAGCCGAGAACGGGTATAGCAGCAAAGCTGTCAGCAGCGAGATTGTGAGCCTCTTAGAGCGCAGATATCGGGTCCAGGGAGAGGATAAATTCTATGTGGAGGATGCTGACAGCCAGATTTCCATGATTACAGATGTGTTGGATATGCTGACAGCCTTTATTTCCTTTGTGGCTGCCATTGCCCTGCTGGTAGGCGGCATCGGAGTCATGAATATTATGTTAGTGTCTGTGACGGAGCGTACCAGAGAGATAGGAATTCGAAAAGCCCTGGGAGCCAGAACTGGATCTATTATGCTGCAGTTCCTGTCAGAATCTGCAATTATAACCGCCATCGGCGGCGTCATTGGAATAATCCTGGGAATCCTGGGGGCAAAGGCCGTCTGTTCTCTTCCCATGCTGGGAATAGAACCTAAGATAAGTATTGCCACCATCCTTTTGGCCACGCTGTTCTCCTCCGGTGTCGGTATTTTCTTTGGAATGTATCCGGCCAAAAAAGCAGCGAAGCTGAGTCCTATTGAGGCATTGCGGAGAAATTAAGGAATTTTTTTAGTGAAAGATAAGAGAGGCTGTCGCTCTATGCGATAGCCTCCGTTTTATGGCTATTTTTCACAGAGCGTCGTCTGAAAGTGGTCAACAGCCAGCATCATGGCTCCTAAGATAAAACTGTCCTCGCCAAGGTGGGAGGGTACTATTTTGATATCCTTAACACAATAAGGATAACTTCTTGCATGGACATAATGTGAGATTTTATCAAGTAATCCGGGACTCATTTTCAGCATTGTCCCACCTAACACAAACAGAGATGGACTTAAAATAGAGATGACATTTCCAATAGCGGCAGCAATCATACGCGCAGCATAATCCACAATATTGGCGAAGAGAGGGATTTCCTGGTCGGCATAGCGGAAAATGGTTTCTAAAGTAATATCTGAAATATTGAAGTCATAGCTGAGCCGATCATCTGAAAATAGTTTTAGCTCTGCCTGTGCTTTTGCTATCAAAGCATCACCTGAGGCAATACTTTCCAGACAGCCAAATTGTCCACAGACACAGCGGGGACCATTGATATCAACCTGCATATGTCCGATGTCCCCAGCTCCATCCTGGAAACCTCGTATAATGCGGTTGCTGTCCATGATACAGCCACCAATACTATTTTGGAAGAGTGAAATATAAAAAATAGGGTACTCCTCCAGGTTGCTAAAGTAGTACTCAGCAAGAGCGGCTGTATTCGTCTCTTTATCCAGAACAGTGGGTATCCCTACGGCTTCCTGCAGAATCTGACAGATTTTCACATGATCCCAGTCAGGAAAGTTTGGCGGAGAAATCAAAATTCCCTTTTTTGCATCTAAAGGGCCAGGGGCCGAAATGCCGAGTCCTAAGATCTGGCTTTTATCCAGCCCTGTTTCGTTCAATGCATTTTGCAGATCAGAGATCATAAGAGTGATGATCTGATCCCTTCCAAACAGCGGCTTAATAGGGGTTACATGCTGGTAAATAGGAGTGACATTAAAATTTCCAATGACAACTGTGATGGATTCTGTGGTTAAAACAATACCCATAACATAACAGGCTTTTGGATTGATGGCGACAAGAATGGGCTTCCTTCCTACGCTATTAAAATCACTGGTGCCAACTTCCATTAACAGGTTAGAGGAAATCAAATCTGATACAATATTTGTAATGGCAGGGGAAGTAAGTCCAAGCTCCCGCGCTAAATAGACCCTAGAGATAGGGCCTTTTTTTCGTACTGTATTTAGAAGAATACACATATTATTTTCTTTCATTGTATGATTGTTAATTTTTTTCATATTTCTTCATTGTCTCCAATGTTATTTTAGCCGTTTGGAATATTATAACGCAGGATTCGAATAGAAGTCAATTAATTAATTGTTTTAATTAAATAATTATAATATAAAAATTTAAATATAAAAATTGTTTATTTATAACAATTAAATTATTTTTATAATAAGAATAATAATAATAAATAAGTATATATTTACAAATATAAAGATTTTTAAATGGAAAAATTAAACATAAAATATAAAAAATGGAAAATAAAATAATTAAAAGCTTTAATAAATTAGCTTGACTTTAGAAGGGATGGATGATACAGTGTATATACAGGCAGAGCGCTACTGCGGTAACAAAATTAAAATGTAAAGGGAGGTATTTGCAAAGTGAAAAGAATGTTTTTATCTACTTTAATTGTAGCATCAATGCTGGGGATGCTTGTAGCGTGTGGAAGCTCTGGAACCGACACACCTGTGGGATCCGTAGAGGAGCCAGAAAGCAAAGAGGAGTCTGCACCAGAGGCAGAAGCTTCAGGAGCAAAAGGCAAGGTTGCGGGGGTTGTATTTCAGGAAGATCAGTTTATGAAACTTCTGCAACTTGGCTACCAGAACGCAGCAGAAGCAGCCGGCTATGAGTTTATACCTGGAAATACCAATAATGATCAGGGTAAGGAAGCAGATTTGATTCATACATATTGCGAACAGAAGATTGCAGGCATTGCTATATCACCACTCAGTGAGAAAACCTCAGAAGCGGGATTGAAAAAGGCTGCTGATGAGGGAATTCAGATTAGCTTGTCAAATACAACCTATGAGGGAGACTTTTTTGCAGGGTGCTATTCTTCTGACAATTATGAACTTGGAAAAAGCACAGGAGAAGCGGCAAAGGCTTATATAGAAGAGAACCTGGATGGCACGGCTAATATTGCTGTAATCCAGTATAAGAGCCTTCTTTCTGAACAGAGTACAGCGAGAAGCTCTGGATTTTTAGATGTAGTATTAGAACTTCCAGGCGTTACAGTGGTGGACGACCAGGACGCGTGGCTCCAGGATAAGGCAATTACAGTGGTGACAGATATGTTGACGGCACACCCGGAGATTGATTTGATTTTTGCGGCAAATGATGGAGGAACCATCGGTACTGTAATGGCGGTCCAGAATACAGGAAATGCTGGGAAGATTGTTGTTTTTGGCACAGATGCTTCTGAGCAGATGGTTTCTCTTTTAAAAGATGAAAGTAATATTTTGCAGGCAGTTACAGGACAGGATCCTTATGAGATCGGTATGCAGACTATGCAGACCCTCATAGATGCGATTGAAGGAAAGGATGTATCTGCTTCCAGAGGCCAGCTTACAATTGTGCCTGGTATTCTCCTGAGCCGCGATGATCCCGATGGGCTGGATACCTATTTGGCGGATCTTTTGGAAAAGACATCCTGACAAAGGAGAAGATGGTATGAGTGTCTTAAAGATTGAAAAAGTGAATAAGGCTTTCCCGGGGACTCTGGCATTGAATCAGGTATGCTGTCAATTTGAGAGTGGAAAAGTAAATGCGCTTGTGGGTAAAAACGGCTCAGGTAAATCAACACTTGTTAAGATCATCAATGGTACTCAAAAACCGTCCGAAGGAAGAGTGCTGTTTAATGAGAAGGAATTGACTTTCTCGTCTCCTGCAGATGCACAGTCCCAGGGGATCGCCACAGTATATCAGGAATTATCTCTTATTCCGGGCTTGACAGTAGCTGAAAATATACGAATGGGCCGGTTTAAAATGAAAGGGAAATTGATTGACTGGAAGCAGACTTATGCGGAAGCGCAAGAGATTTTAAGCAGCATGGGAATTACCGTAAATCCACGTGCTCAGGTATCAAGCCTGAGCATGTGGCAATGTCAGATGGTAGAGATTGCCAAAGCAATGAGCAGTGAACCCAAAGTGCTTTTGCTGGACGAACCTACATCTTCTCTTGCCCAGCATGAAACTCAGATCTTATTTGAACTAATCCAGGAATTAAAAAAGCGGGATGTTATCATTGTTTATATATCTCACAGACTGCAGGAATTATGGGAAATATGCGATACATGCCATGTGCTGCGTGACGGCAATTATATAGGGGCAATCCCGGATATGAAAGCGGCTGCGCACGAAGAATTGCTGCACATGATGTTTGGTGATACGAAGGTAAAGAAAAAACCGAATGACTTGATGGCGTCAGATGAGGTAGTTCTAAAGGTGGAGAAGCTGACCAGAAAAGATACTTTCCAGGATGTAAGCTTTGAATTGAAAAAAGGCGAGGTCTTGGGGATAGCAGGCATGCTTGGCAGTGGACGAACAGAATTGCTGCGGGCTATTTTTGGAAGTGATATGGTGGACAGCGGAGTGGTTACGGTAGAAGGAAAGCAGGTCGCAAAAGCCTCACCGGAGATTATGAAAAATATGGGGTTGGCAATGACACCAGAAGATCGCAAGTTTGAAGGGCTGAATCAGGTGCAGTCTATTCAGAACAATTTGTGTGTGGCCAGCTTAAAGAAGCTGTCTGGTAGATTTTTTATGAAGCGGGGAAAGGAAGAGGCTGCGGCAGCAAAACAGATGGAAGAACTTCAGATCAAAGCCTCCGGTCCCGAACAATCAGTGATGAGCTTGTCGGGAGGAAATCAACAGAAGGTTATTGTGGGGAATTGGCTCAACACAGATCCTAAGATCATGCTTTTTGACGAACCGTCCCGTGGCATAGATGTAAATGCCAAGCAGCAGATATTTGAAATCATCTGGAAGCTTTCAAAAAAGGGTGTGTCAAGTATTGTTGTTTCCTCTGAGTTAGAAGAATTGCTGGAAGTCTGTCAGCGGATTTTGATCATGCGTGGAGGACGGATTACAGGAGAAATCATGGCAGATCAAATTCAGATTTCTCAGCTATATACCACATGTATGGGAGGGACGATAGAAGTATGAGCAAAAAGAGAGAAACATCCATTGTGAATTTTATGAGCCAGAATATGATGCTCTGTATTTTGCTGGTGATGATTGCTGTATTTTCAATTGTTGCCAAGGGATTCCTGAGCGTAGGTAATTTGCTGGGGATATTGCGTAGCGTGTCTATTACAGGTGTTATTGCTTTTGGAATGACTATGGTAATTATTTGTGGAGAGATCGATTTGTCCGTAGGCTCATCCATAGGATTGTCATCTGTGATTGTGGCAAAGGTGGCAGGTTCTCTTGATGCTGCCGGCTTCATGCCGCTGGAATCTTCCGTTATTATCGCTATGGTGGTCGCAGTTGCCATCGGAGCAGTGATAGGCTGGGTAAATGGTAAGATCCGTACACGTTTTAATATTCCTACATTTATTATTACACTGGCAATGTTAAATGGCCTATATGGTTTGGCCGCTATTCTTTCGAATGGATTTCCAATCACTACACTTCCCTCCTGGTATGGTGTGATTGGAGCGGGAGTGCTCGGGAAGATCCCGGTGCCGGCCATATGGCTTGTCCTGGTTTTTGGTATTTCCCTTGTGGTGATGAATTATACGAGATTTGGACGTGAAGTGTATGCAGTGGGTGGAAATATGGAAGCTGCCCGCTTATCTGGAATCAATGTCAATCGGGTAAAAGTAATTGTGCTGATTATAGTTCAGGTTATGGCTGCTCTTTCCGGTATCATTCTTTCCTCGCAGGTGTATTCTGGCTCTTTCTCATTTGGACGCGGTTATGAAATGGATGTAATAGCGCCAGTTATCATTGGCGGGGCCTCTCTGAACGGAGGACTGGGAAAAGTGACCGGGACAATGATAGGAATTGTGTTCCTGGGAGTTCTGATGAATGGAATGACATTGCTCGGTGTGGATGATTATGTCAAATACGTAGTGAAAGGGCTTGTAGTCCTGGTGGCAGTTTTGGTTAATGCGATTCAGGACGAGCTTGCTAAAAAGAGCCAATAGTTTATATATGAAATACAAAGATGGAGGTGCGAGTATGCCGCTTTACGAGTACTATGAAAATGCAGAAAATAAAGTACGCCTGCGTGAAGAACAGATTAAGCAAGTAACAATAGGTACGCAAAAGGTCTGCAGACAGATTGCAGAGCTTTGCAAGGACGGTAAACGGATTCTGATAGACGGTTGGTATGGCGTTGATTTCCAACATATGATTCACGAGATAGCTCAATCTGCACAGGAACAAAAAATAAAAGTGAATTTTTTGGACTTTAATGATTGTTATCTGCCTGTTGAGAAGATAGAAGAATATCAAAAGCCCTATGTTGGAGAAGATCCTTCCTTTGGATGGGTGAATTCTGAGGGAACCTTAGAGGATTTGCTTGAGGAAGCATCTGTGGAAAGGTTTCTCGAGCAGGCAGAAGAGAATACAAAAGAAGGAATGGGGACAATTATCTACGGACCCGGCGCATCAGTTGAAAAATTGAGCAATAAGGCGTCCTATGTTTTATACGCTGATTTTACTATGCAGCCTATGCTATGGCAAATGTGGGATGGAGAACTTGAGACATTTGGAAGAAAGTTGTCAAAGGATGGATATAGCTGGAAAGCTTATTACTATAACGATTTTTATCTTCTATACCGCAATAAGAAACAGGCATTGAAAAAGATAGACTTTTTTATTGATGCCGTGAAAGCAAAAGAGCTAAAAATGATGCCTGAAGATGTGTATCAGGATATGGTTGATGAAGTGGTGAAGCAGCCGGTGAAGCAGGTAAAGATATTGCAGCCGGGGCCGTGGGGAGCTTACCGGTATAAGGATCTTTGGAAGGTAGACGGCCTTGAGTGTAATGCATGGAATGAACTGGCAGGTATAGAATTGTCAATCTTAATTGACATTGGGGCAGAAGCAAATATCAATATTCCATGTCAAAACCTTATGCAGAGGCCGGAACAATTAGTTGGGCCTTATGCCACAAAGGAGTGGCCGGATTTGCTACCCCTTCAGGTATGGCTGGATGACGGATATTTCAGTGAGGAGGTTCCCTTTGAGCGTTCCAGTATGCCTATGCATGACCATCCGTCTACAGATTATGTGAAAAGAAATTTCAATGAACCTCTTGGCAGGTATGAGACCTATTACATTGTAGAGTCTTACAAAGGATCATCGACCTGGATGGGTTATAAGGAGACGGCTGATTTGGAAGAATGGGAACATCTGTGCCGTGAATCCGAGAATCAGATTCCGATTCCAAACTGGCAGGACTATGTATGCCGCTGGGATACAAATGTGGGTGATTTATTCCTGATTCCACCCGGAACAACTCATGGGCATGGAGGAAATCAAATGATTTTGGAGATGGATACAGGTCCAAGTGTAGCCGGAACAGAATATTCATTTTTTACCTTTGACTTTGCCCGTCATACCTGGGACGACACAACAAAGACTATGACGGCAAAACCAATGAATATGCATTTGAAGCACAGCTTTAATAACCAGAAATGGATTCGTGAAACAAGAGTAAAGGACGTTCATAGAGCCAGACCGATTGCTGTTGACGGAAACGGAAGATACCGGAAGGATCAGTATACAACGATTCGCGAAATGCCCTTCCATATTGAAAGAATTTTCTTGGAAAAGCAGGCCTTTAATGATACAGAAGGAAAATATATGCACATGGTTACGTTGACAGAAGGAAAAAGCATCACGATTCGCTCCATTGACCATCCTGAATACTCTACTACAATTGAACGTCTTCAGGCATGTATTATCCCGGCAGGCTTTGGCAGGCATGAATATATTAATGAGGATGGGGCCCATGCAATGCTTGTTCTGATTCGGCTAAAAAAGGGGTGAGTAGTGAAAAATGACGGTTGCTATTGCATCGGCTAGTGTAAGGGCCGAAATTCAATTATTTGGCGCTATGGCTACAGCCAGATTTAAACTGGGAGGCTGTTGGGTGGATCCTTTTTTCCGGGCCCCCTGGTATGATGAAACACAGCCAGATTCTTTCTTGAACAATTTGAGAGGCGATTTTGTGTGTGCACCTTTTGGGGGCACACCCGCCTCATCCTTCGGCTATAGTGATAAGTGGAAGAATTTGGTAAAGCATGCTTCAAAGACAACCTTCGCACACGGATATCCTGCTCATCATGTCTGGGAGCTTGTGGAGCAGAGAAAAGATTGGGCACTTCTGCAAATAACAGACGCTCCATATTTTTCTTCTGTCACAAGAAAAGTCGTATGTAAAGAAGGAGGGATTTTATATCTGGAGGATAGCATATATCCGCAGAAATCAATGAGGCTTCCTCTGGGGCTTCATCCTATCTTTCGTTTGCCGGAGAAACTTGGTGAAGCAAAGCTGCATTTGCCGGCCTGCAAAGGGCTTTATACGTTTCCGGGAGCAGTAGATCATTCGTCAATGTTTGAGACATTCCAGATTTCTCGGAAAGCAGATTCTATCCCTCTTGCCAGTGGTGATGTCTGTGATATCACATCTCTTCCTTTACCTTATTGTACAGAGGAGCTGGTTCTGTTAGCCAATGTAGAGGAAGGCAAGGTAATGCTTGATGATTTTTCAAAAAAATACCGAGTGATTTTAGAGTGGGATAACAGCGTCCTAAAAAGCTGTCTTCTGTGGTTCAGCAACCGGGGAAGAAAGGCACAGCCCTGGAATGGGACGAATCTATGTATTGGGATCGAGCCAGTTACGGCAGCTTTTGACTTAGGTGAGGAGATATCGGCAAATGAAAATCCGCTGCTTAAGAATGGAATTATGACAGCGGTACAATTACAGGCAAAAGAAGTCTGCACAATACGCCATCAAATTACGGTAGAAAGAGTGATACAATGAAGAGAAGTGAAATTAATAGAATTATGCAGGAAGCACTTCATTTATTTGATGAGTACAAAATAAAGGTTTCGCCCTTTGTGCTTTGGACTCCTGAGGAATGGAAGAAAAAAGGGAGCGAGGCTCGGGAGATTGTGGACAATATGTTGGGATGGGATATTACAGATTACGGGCAAGGAGATTTTAATAAGATTGGTCTTTTGCTGATTACGCTCAGAAACGGAAATCAAAAGGAGAAAGAAAAATATCCAAAGCCCTATGCTGAAAAATTAATGGTGGTCAGGGAAAACCAGGTGACACCTATGCATTTTCACTGGAATAAAATGGAAGACATTATCAACCGCGGCGGCGGGAATTTACTGATCAAGCTATACAATTCTACGGAATACGGAGAGCTGGCTGACACAGATGTGAATGTAGTGATAGATGGAATAAAACATGTGTTTCCGGCAGGCGGTGTGGCTTGCCTGAAGCCAGGAGAGAGCATTACCTTGACTCAGGGACTTTATCATAGATTTTGGGGCCAGGAGAGTACAGGAAGTGTACTGGTAGCAGAGGTTTCTATGACAAATGATGATAAAAACGATAATCGTTTTTATGATAAGGTAGGCCGCTTTCCTGAAATTGTAGAAGATGAGCTCCCGCTGCATCTCCTATGTAATGAGTATCCAGTGTAACATATAGATTTGAAAGGGATACCTGGAAGATAAGATTATGAAAAATGGAATTGCAATTGCTGGAAATCTAATTGTGGATTATGTAAAAATCATTGATATTTATCCGGATCCAGGCATGCTTTGCAGCATTATGAGCCGAACTCAAAGCGTGGGTGGCTGTGCTGCAAATACTCTTGGGTGTATAGCGGCTATGGATCCCAAAATGAAGCTTTCCTGTCATGGCTGTATTGGAGATGATGAGGCAGGCGGTTTTATTATGACTTTTTTGAAGCAGAACGGAATCGAAACCAGGGGTGTCAAGGTGAAAGCGGGAAATATGACATCTTTTACAGATGTGATGACTGTAAAAGAGACAGGGGCCCGCACCTTTTTCCAGGCCAGAGGAGCAAATGCAGTATTTGAAATGGAGGATTTGGACTTTGAGGCTATCGGCTGCTATGATATGTTCCACATTGGATATGCGCTGCTGTTAGATCAGTTTGACAGAGAGGACAATGAATATGGGACTTTGATGGCCCGTGTATTAAAAAGAATCCAGGATCTTGGCGTAAAAACGTCTATGGATGTAGTGAGCGAAGACAGTGAACGGTTTGCGTGTATTGTAAAGCCCAGCTTGAGGTATTGCAATTATTTTATTGCAAATGAAATAGAAGGTGGAAAGGTGGCCGGTGTTGAACCCAGAAGTCATAAGGGTATCCTTGACCAGGATGGATTACTGGAAATTTGCCAAAGGCTGATGGAATATGGTGTTTCAGAGCTGGTAGTTCTTCATGCGCCGGAAGGCGGTATCTATCTGGATAGATATGGCAATCATGGTTTTGTCCCCTCCCTGAAACTGCCGAAAGGATATATAAAAGGAAGCGTAGGTGCCGGGGATGCATTTTGCGCCGGAATTCTTTATTCTCTGTATCAGGAATATCCGATTGAGGAGGCTATGATGATCGCCAATGGAGCTGCTGCTGCAAATTTGTCGGCGGTAGATTCTGTATCAGGCCTGCGCTCGGTAAAAGAGCTCAGAACATTGATTGAAAGGTACAGAGAAGAAGGGAAAGCGATATGAAAGCAGTGATGTATGGTGCCGGGAATATTGGCAGAGGATTTATCGGACTTTTATTTTCTCAATCTGGCTACGAAGTGACATTCATAGATGTAGCGGAGACAGTGGTTGAAAATTTGAATCAAGCTCACAGATATCCTGTTCGCTATGTTTCTGCCAAAGGCATAGAGGATGTCTTTGTAGAGCCTGTATGGGCAGTGAATGGTAATGATGCAAAAAAAACTGCTGATGTAATTGCACAGGCAGATATTATGGCGACGGCTGTAGGCGTAAGAGTATTGAAATTGATAGCTCCTAATCTGGCAAAGGGCATACGTAAACGTATGCAGACTGGAGGGAAAACTTTAAATATTATTATTTGTGAAAATCTCATAGATGCGAATGAACTTGTGAGAACTCTGGTGAAAGAGCAATTGACGGGGGAAGAGTTCGAGTGGTTTGAGAAAAATATAGGTCTGGTGGAAGCGTCTATTGGACGAATGGTGCCTATTCAGACAGAGAAAATGAAGGACGGCAATCCCTTGCGTGTATGTGTAGAACCGTATAGCTTTTTACCAGTAGATAAATCGGCGTTCAAAGGGGAGATACCAAAGATCAGGAATATGGTGCCCTATGAACCTTTTGGATATTATATTAAAAGGAAGCTATACATACACAATATGGGACATGCAATCTGTGCCTACCTTGGAGACTATTTGGGAAAAGAGTACATCTATCAGGCTATCAACGACAGTAACGTACAGTATATAGTGGAAAATGCTATGCTGGAGAGCGCAAGAGCTATTTCCAGACAATATAAAGTCAGTCTGGAGGATATACTTCTTCATACAAAGGATCTTTTAGAACGTTTTACTAATAAGGCTCTTGGCGATACATGTGCCCGGGTAGGTGGCGATCCTGCCAGGAAGCTTATGAATAGTGATCGACTGATTGGTTCTTCCTGCTTTTGCATAGATCAGGGCATTTTTCCGGCATATATTTTATTGGGAACAGCAGGGGCGGTATATCGTTATCTAAATGAAACTCGTGGAGAACAGAGCAAAATTCAAGCGCTTAAAGTTTTAAAAGAAATATCCAATCTGGGGGAGGGAGAAGAAATAACAGAGGGCATTTTAGATTTCTATGGTATGTTTTTGTGTGGGGCATCTGTTGGAGCTATGAAACACAAGGCGCAGCATATGGAAGCAGAACGTTTGAAAAATATCATATAATGAAAAGACTGATATACAGTAGCTTATACCAGAACTACTCTATATCAGTCTACCATATCAGCGAATATACGAATTATGCCAACTTACTTTTAGCCAGTTCCACTAGTGTGGTAAAACCAGCCGCATCATTCACTGCCATATCAGCCAGAATCTTACGATTCATCTGGACATCAGCTTTCTTCAAACCATACATGAACTTACTGTAGGACAGACCGTTCATTCTTGCTGCTGCATTGATACGGGCGATCCAAAGCTGTCTGAACTGACGCTTTCTCTCTTTTCTTCCTGCATAAGAACTGGTAAGTGCTCTCATGACAGATTGTTTTGCTACACGGTACTGCTTACTTCTGGCTCCTCTGTAGCCTTTTGCCAGCTTTAATACTCTGTTATGTCTTTTTTTGGCGCCTAAGCCGCCCTTAATTCTTGCCATTTTTCTTTTCCTCCTTACACTCTTTCACAGATAGAAGTTGATTAAACCAATTTACAGATAAGGTAAAATCTTCTTCATGTTCTTAACATTGGTTGCATCTGTAATCGTTGATTTTCTCAGATTCCTCTTTCTCTTCTGAGATTTTTTGGTTAAGATATGGCTCTTATAGGCTTTCATTCTTTTTAACTTGCCGGTTCCTGTCTTCTGGAAACGTTTTGCAGCTGCTCTGCTTGTCTTCATTTTTGGCATTTTATATACTCCTCCTATCATAATTTCTTTTCCATAGTTCTATAAAATCATTCCTGCATGCAGGTGATTCTCAAAATCTATTGACGCTTTGCCAAGAACATCATCATCTGTCTGCCCTCGAGTTTTGGAGCTCTCTCCACAACTGCGATATCAGACACTTTTTCTGCAAATTCATCGAGAATATGCTTACTGTGCTGGACATGAGCCATCTCTCTTCCACGGAAACGCAAGGTGACTTTTACTTTATCACCCTTTTGAATAAACTTTCTTGCAGCGCCTACCTTCGTATTCAGATCATTTTCTTCAATATTCGGTGACAAACGAACTTCTTTGATTTCAATGATCCTTTGCTTTTTTCTCGCTTCTTTTTCTTTACGCGCCATTTCGTATTTGTACTTGCCATAATCGATGATTTTACATACTGGTGGCTTGGCTGTCGGCGCGATCTTCACCAGATCTAATTCTGCCTCTCTGGCAATTTTCATGGCGTCTCTGGCAGACATGATCCCTAACTGCTCGCCATTTGATCCAATCAGGCGGACCTCCCTATCCCGGATCTGTTCGTTAATCATTAAATCGCTAATAGTAATACCCTCCTTAAAGAAAATATCCAACTTTCCGCAATGAGAAAACCTGTCATTAGCAGCCTTTTCTTATATGACGACGAAAAAAATGGATAGTCAGACTATCCACTTCCTATCAGAATCCAAGGTATACAAATACCACCTGTTCTATCCGATATAAACCTGAGTCGCCTGATTGCGCTGAGGTGAGAGTGGATACTCTGCTTGCTGTCACTTGACTATCTTAGCATATGTGAGTGGTGGTGTCAACCACATATTATGTGATTTTGGCTTGACGAGATTACATAAAAAGTGTTGCATAAATAATTGTTTCATAATAGAATATTGTCGAGTAATGTAGAGAAGGAGAGGGAGCTATGAAAAAGAAGCTATCAAAAGTTCTTGCTGGAATCTTAGCAGCAGCTTGTATTATTTCTTCAGGAGATTATAGGGTATATGCATCTGAGAAGGTGATCTCAGTAGAGGGTACGAAAACCGAGGAAGGAAATACGGACACAGATCAGCCGGAAGGTACGACCCCAGAGACAGAAGGACAGACGGATCCAAATACTCCCTCGAATACAGAAGGGCAGCAGCCAGGTACAGAGGACCCAATAGACAACAATGTGCGAACAGATTCAGAGGATCCCTTAGATACGAATGGACAGACAGGCTCAGGGGAATCTACAGACCCAAATGGAGAAGCCAATGAGGAAGGGCAATCAGACCCAGAAGGACAGCCTGATACGCCGAATTCCATAAATATTATGGATGAAAATGCTTCTCCTGTCAGCGGCTCTATAGAAGTGCGCCTGATTGCAGGAATGGAAGTGAATGTAGATCAGACATTTGAAGTTGGACTAAAGCTCAAGGGAAGCGAGTTGGGGGAATCTTCACAGATTACGCTTCCTGGGCAGAGCAGCCGTACAGGATTGAAAGAACAGGACGGAAGAGGGGCTTCTGAAGGCTCCCATAGATTTTCAAATCTGAATAATGGAGAATATGTACTTACTATATCCCGTAAAGGATATGTGCCTTACATACAGAATATTAATGTAGAGAATATGGGATACCGGGTACAGGTATATGCGGGGAGAGTCCCAGTGATAGAAGGCAGCGGGGCAAAGCCAGGGTTGATTGTCTGCGGAGATGTGAATTCTGACGGGAGTCTGGATGAACAAGACGACTCTATCATTGTGGATGCTATAGAGCAATACTCAAATAATCAAACATACAATGCTCTCTGTGATTTAAATGGAGATCAAAAAATAGATCTGGTAGACTTGAACTACTTTACAGCTATGGAAGCTATGGAGCAGTCAAAGTCTTCCCTGGAAAAGCTAATTCCACAGGAGGCTTTTCAGACAGTTTTAGCCGAGAATACAGACATTGATGGGGAATTGTCAGACCTATTAAGTGGAAAAAATGACGGAGTCACACTGATGACAAAAGGGGGAAATCCTGTATCTAGAGATAATCCCCTGGAGATAGGCTTTGACTTCTCCAAATCAACTGACGTTAAGATGGGCGGAATTGTCATAGAGTCTCCCAAAGGAAGTGAAAATCTCATTGAGGCAGGCCAGGTGACAGTTATATACGACAAAGATGGTGTGCAGACAGAAGAGACAATAGATTTTTCAGCTCCAGCAGGACTGCGACTTTTGAGCGCACCAGCTCAAATTAACAATTTTCAGGCTAAGTGGGACAAGAATGGAACTTTATGTATAGATTTGGGTTCACAGATTGCAGTAAAATATGTAGTGTTCAAAATTACAAAGACGTCTAGCAACTTGAATCTAGCAGAAATTTCCAGAGTGGAGTTTGTCAATGATATGGCAAGCAGGATACCAGAGCCCTCCGCAGACACTCCAACAGGTTTAGTGGCAGAGGCTGGAAATAAGTTCTTTACTTTAACATGGAATAAAGCTACAAATGTGACAGGCTATGAGGTCTTCATCTCCAGTGGGGGAAAGACAGATTATCGCAAGACGACTCAGACCACCCTTGATATCCGGCAGTTTGCAGGTGACAAGATGGAGAATGGTACAGAATATCTTGTATGTGTGCGATCTACAAACGGCGAGTGGAAAAGTGCCTACTCTGCGGAAGTTCCGGTGACGCCCAAGGTAGACCGTGCGCCGGAGGCCCCCACAGAAGTAACAATAAACGGTGGTTATCGCAGTATTGATGTGCGCTGGAAGAATGTAAAGGATGCAGATAACTATAATCTGTTTTGGAAAGAGGACGGCGCAGGTGAATATCAGAAAGTTACAGGGATTGAGGGACTTTATTACCATATTGAAGGCTTGAAGGACAATACGACATATGCAGTGTATCTCACAGCTTCCAATGAAGTGGGTGAGGGGGCTAAGTCGGATGTGGCCAAGGGCAAAACAATTAGTGGTCTGGTGGATGCAAAGCTTCCAGCTTATAAGCTGATCAATACTTCCAATGGAAATGGTGTTTTGAGCGCCCATATTAAAACAGCGACGATCGGCGGATTGGGCGTCATGGTAGACAGCCCATTGGATAAAGAAAAGAACCAGGCGCTGGGACTTTTTGATAACAATTATTCTTCCTATGTTCAGTGTGAGGATTGGGATTATGGTGGAGCTTATCCTGACAATGTGAAAGGCGTCACCACAGAACTGGACGCTGTCTATGATCTTGGTATGATTGCATTTGCGGAGCCAATGGATCTGGGAGCTTATTCCTACCTTACAGTACAGTACTGGGATGAGGCAGGAAAAAAGAATACAGCCACGAATGTGACATTTCTCAAGAAAAGAAGTAATAACAGAGATTACTATTTGATCAAATTCAAAGATCCCATTCGCACCTCGAAAGTGCAGCTTGGAATCGGCAGATATAATGCAGGACTGAGAAAAGTCACCATTTCTGAGATTCGCTTTTATGAGTATGATACGATTGAACAGGATATCATGAACCTTTATACAGATGATCTCCATATTTTCCTGAGGGAGGATGTGACAATTGATACTATTCAGGAACTTAATAACCGTCTGGATACAAAAGATCCGGTAAGTGGAGAATACCATCCTGAGAGAGATACACTTTTGAAAGAGTTGGATACGGCCAGGAAGCTTTTGGAGACAGGGGGACTTGGCGGCGTGCTTCAGGTGAATCCAAGTATCACAAGGGAAAAAGACAAAAGTATTTCTGTAGGAGGATTAAATTCCTGGCAGCCTCTGGGCGTCACGGCGGCAGCCGGCGACAAGCTTGTAGTGTATGTGGGAGGCCAGGGGATGAAAGAAGGGGCTTCCACCAGACTGAACCTGGTATTTACCCAGCAGCATGCGGATTCTGGCAAGCTCAGCGCCACAAAGGCATTAAAAATTGGCAGAAATGAGATTGATGTTCCTGAAATAACTTCTTTAGATAAGGAAAGGGGAGGCGCTCTGTATATCCAATATACAGGAAATAACCCTAAGGACCAGTACGCAGTTCGTGTCAGCGGAGGAAGTACCTATCCAATTTTGAATTTGTATGGAGTGACAGGGGAAGAGCGCACCCAGAGAATTGCCACATATGTACAGGAATTAAGGACTTATGTGGCAGAATTAGAAGACAAACATTCAGAGCTACATCAGGGAAATGAGAATGACCATGTGAATTATGGATACAAGGCTACAGACTGTATTCTGAATATGACAGATATTCAGATGGATCAGATGATGCTCTCCATACCTGCCAGCCAGGTATGGAAGGGACTGGGAGATGGTGGCGCCGAAGATAAGCTGGCAAGTACAGTTCAGGCTATGGAAAATATGATGCTCCTGTTTTATCAGCACAAAGGCCTGACAAATTCTTTTGCAGAGGGGACAGCCCAGTCTGTGATCGACAAGAACCATTTGCCCTATCAATATCTCAATATCCGTTATATGAAAATGTTCCCAGGGGCATTTATGTATGCGGCAGGTAATCATATTGGGATCGAGTGGAATGAGACAGCAGGACTCATGGGCGGAGTGCCCGTAGTATCCGATGAAAATGGAAAATATCAAAGTGGCAGCTACTATGGCTGGGGAATCGCTCATGAGATTGGACATGAGATCAACCAGGGAGCCTATGCCTATGCGGAAGTGACGAACAATTACTTCTCTGTTCTGGCTCAGGCTAAAGACAGCAATTCCAGTGTGCGGTTCCAGTACCCGGAGGTGTTCAAGAAAGTGACTTCTGGGACTACCGGCTACGCTAATAATGTATTTACACAGCTTGGCATGTACTGGCAGCTTCACCTGGCATACGACAGAGACTACAACTATAAGACTTACCCAACCTATCAGGATACCTTTGAAAATCTCTTTTTTGCAAGAGTGGACAGCTATGCGAGAGATACAAGTCTGGCACCTCAGCCAGGAGGCGTTGGACTCACATTGACGGAAAGCAGAGACCAGAACCTGATGCGTCTGGCCAGTGCGGCTGCAGAGCGGGATCTGAGCGAATTCTTTATTCGCTGGGGAATGGTACCAGATACTGCAACGACAGCTTATATGGGCCAGTTTGCCAAAGAAGAGCGGGCCATTTACTATGTGGATGATACAGCCCGGGTCTACGAGATAGAGCACAGCGGAGGAAATGGATTTGCGAAAAAAGATGTAGTGACAGCGGAGATTTCAGCCAACAACAGTGAAGTGACACTGACCATGACATCGACTTTTGGGGCAGATCTCTTACAGGGATATGAGATTACCCGTGTGTGGACAGAGGACGGCAAAGAGAGAAGAGAAATTGCAGGATTTACTCAGGAAAGTACCTTTACAGATTATGTGGCATTTGCGTCTAATCATGTGCTTCAATACGAAGTGACTGCCATTGACAAATATTTGAACCGATCCAATGGATACCAGGCAGGAGCCGTCAAGATCAAAGGCGATGGTTTACAGGATAAGACATCCTGGACGGCAAAAACGAATATGGTATCTCCAAGTGACTCTAAGCCAGATGGAACAGAGGAAAATCCATGTGAACCAGAGACAATCTCGGCAGTTGTGAAAACAATTGACAACAAGAAAGATACAACCTTTGCAGGAACAGCGACTGGTGAAGATCCTTATATTATCCTGGAACTGGGTCACAGTACGGAAGTGACAGCCTTGAACTATATTCTGTCTGGAAGCGGTCAGGCCATTACAGATTATAAGATTGAAATCAGCCAGGATGGTCAGAGCTACCGTGAAGTCAAAGTTGGAACATTTAACTTAAATCAGGGAAGTTCCATGGTATATTTTGAAAATGGCCAGGATCCTTGGGTGTGCACCTACGACGCCACTTATGTGAAGCTGACTGCAGTAGGGCAGAAGGGGAAAGAGATCTCTATCTCAGAGCTGGAATTGTACGGACCAGCAGGGGATAATGTAGAGTTCTTGTCTTCTGGAAGCGGAGATCCGTGCATTGGTACCCTGAGCAGTGATTATATTTATGACAAGGCCGCTGGGAAAAAGATACCAAAGGGATCCATGATATTTACCGGAAATTATAAAGGAAATCCCGCCTATAACGTGGTTGTACTCTACGATGAAAATGGTGTGATTGTGGGAGGCCAGGATACAGAAGGAAATGTGATGGCTCATCAGATTATTTTGGCAGAAGACCCAGGAAACGCAATGCTTGGAGAGACTTCAGATGGTACCTTTATCTACTGGATTGAACCGGAGGAGCTTAAAGATATGACTTCTCTGCCCAAAAAGGTAAGAGCAGAGCTCTATCGGGTGGACAATGCATGGAACAATCAGGGGCAGAGGCTTGTCAGTGATACGGAATTTATAAATGTGCCACAAAATCTGCCCCCAATCAGTATCAAGCAGTAACGACCTATGGAGGCAAACATGGCAAAAAAGCTTACTTTGTTCATAGGGATTCTGGCAATCTCTTTTACAGTTTTTGTGCTGTCAGTGAGGGCAGACGTGAGAGAGACAGTTTCTTTAGAGTCTGAAGGAGATAAAATAAAAGCAACGTTAGAATTGCCAGAAACATCTAAGGAAGAAATCGTCGCCCTACAGCTTAGCTTTCAGATAGAGCCAGAACAGGGAAGTGTCAGTGATGTGTCTTTTGAATTCGATCCAGGAATTTCCGGCAGTGCTGTCACCCAGTACCGCTATCAACAGGAAAGTGGGATTTTAAATATTTATATTTCTGGGAAAAATGATATTTATGGAGATCAAAAGACCATCACTTTGGGAAAAGTAGTCGTAAACTCCAACGGAAATACCTCTGTCCGTGTGGAGAAAGACAGCTTTAAAACTGTAAACAAAGCCTTTGACAAGTACGAAGGCGAGGTTAATATTGGGAATGGCGGGCAGATCGTGAATAACAAGCCTGCAGATCCTCCAGGGGATAAAGATGACGGCGATAATAGCGAGATTGAAGGCGGCGATCTTCCTGGTAATAATGGTTCAGGAACAGACGGAGACATTAAGGATGATATAGTGATTGACGGAGAAAGCGACGGCCCCGTAACAAACAACAATGGAGGAAATCATAACAGTTCTGGGAATACGTCAGCTCAAAAGAAAGATAATGGCAGGCAGATATGGAGCCTAAAGGCGGGTGGAGCTGTGGCTGGTACAAAAAAGATGTTTCACCCTATAGGAACAGAGGATGACAATAACTCTGAGAAGACAGAATCAGAGGAAGCGGGTAGTTCAGAACCAGAGGATGCAAGTCTGGAAGAAGATCAGCATTTGACGGAAGATGGAGTAGCTTTCTGGAAGGAAAAGATATCCTCTCTAGACACAGATGTGTGGTCAAAGGTGTTCTGGGGACTTCTTGCAATAGCCGGAACGACTGCTATTATTCTTGCAACTGTCATGATTGTGTCAAATTCAAATTCTAAAAAGAAAAAAAGAATTCGAAATATGCGTGCAAGAAAAATGCACAGGAAAAAGTCAAGAGCTCAAGGCACAAAAGTACAAAAGACTGTGAGAAAGTCTTCCGAGAAAAAAGGAAATACTGGTCAGCGGCGAAAACAGGAAGGAAAACCCAGAGTCACAGGCGAAAGACAACGCGTTCAGAGAAGACAGAGTCAAAAGAATCACAGAAGAAATGTAAAAGTTTGACAAATTCAAAGAACGTGTTATAATGATTAGCAGTGTATAGGTGAGAGTGCTAATGAGGTGTTCAAAGAAAGAAGGAAAATAAAATGACAGAAATTACAGTTATTTCTGGCTTTTTAGGGGCTGGAAAGACTACTTTGATTAAAAAGCTTCTGGAGGAAGCTTTTCAGGGAGAAAAAATTGTACTGATTGAAAATGAGTTCGGCGAGATAGGCATTGACGGCGGCTTTTTGAAGGATGCAGGCATCCAGGTAAATGAGATGAATTCTGGCTGTATCTGCTGCTCTCTGGTAGGGGACTTTGGCACTGCCTTAAAAGAAGTGTTGAATACGTATGCGCCCGATCGGATTTTGATTGAGCCTTCGGGTGTGGGAAAGCTTTCTGATGTAGTCAAAGCCGTGGAAAACGTGGCAGGTTCTATGGATGTCCGTATTGACAGCTCCATTGTGGTTGTGGATGGGAAGAAATGTAAAATGTATATGAAGAACTTTGGAGAGTTCTTTAACAACCAGATTGAACATGCAGGGACTATTGTTTTAAGCCGGACCCAGAGCATGACAGATGAAAAACTGGAAGCATGTGTAGAGCTTTTGCGTGAACACAATGCAAAAGCAACTATGATCACGACTCCATGGGATGACTTGAATGGAAAGCAGATTCTGGATGCTATGCACCACACAGAGCTTAATATGGAAGAGCATGGCCATCATGATCATCACCACGGGGATGAGTGCTGTCATCACCATCACCATGAGGAGGACCACCACCATCATCATGACCATGAGGGAGGACACGACCACCATCATCATGAGCATGGAGAAGACTGTACCTGTGGCTGCCATGATCACCATCATCATCACAGCCATGAAGGACATCATCATGCAGATGAGATCTTTTCCAGCTGGGGTGTGGAGACACCTCATAAGTACAGCACGGAAGAGCTACAGCAGATTCTGGAAGAACTGAGCAATTCTGAGGACTATGGCCTGATTCTGCGGGCCAAAGGAATTCTTGCCGGCACGGACGGAGGCTGGCTGCAGTTTGACTTTGTACCGGAGGAGTATGAAGTGAGAGGCGGAAGCCCTGATTATACCGGGCGTCTCTGTGTGATTGGATCTAAGCTCAATGAGGAAGCTTTGAAAAAGCTCTTTCATGTGTAAATCGGATCATTTTATAATAGAAGGTGAAATACAATGAGTCTGTTAAACCGAGTGCCTGTTTATGTAGTGAATGGCTTTTTAGAGAGTGGTAAGACATCTTTTGTTCAGGAGACACTTTCCGATCCCTATTTTTCCGATGGTGGAAATACATTATTGATTGCCTGTGAGGAGGGAGAAGAAGAGTACGACGATCACATCCTGGAGTCTTACGATGTCACGCTTGTGACCGCTTTAGAAAAAGAAGCGTTTACCGTAGAATTTTTAGAGGACTGTAGGAAAAAATATAAACCCACCCAAGTGATGATAGAGTACAATGGTATGTGGGGGATGCAGCTCCTTCGAGATATCCAGATGCCCAAAGGTTGGTTTCTGGCTCAGGGAATTACGCTGGTTAATGCGGGAACGTTTGATCTATACATGCAGAATATGAAATCTCTTTTTATGGATATGGCTCAAGATTCCGATCTGGTCATTTTTAATCGCTGTGTAGAGGGGACGAAGGCTGCTTCCTACAAGCGCAATATTCGTGCGGCAAATCCCCGGGCACAGGTGGAGTTTGAGAAAGAGGGTGGAGAGCTTTTTGAGTATGAAGAAGAACTGCCCTTTGATTTGGAGGCCGATATCATAGAGATCGGAGACATTGATTATGGTATCTGGTACCTGGACGCCATGGATCACCCAGAGCATTATGAGGGAAAGACCGTGCGTTTTAAGGCAATGGTGATGAAGCCCAAGGGATTGGAGCCAGGATTTTTTGCGCCGGGCCGCCGAGCTATGACCTGCTGCGCTGATGACACGGTATTCTTAGGCTTTCTCTGTAAGTCCCAAAACCTGGATAAGCTGCGCAATAAGCAGTGGCTGACAGTGACTGCAAAAGTAAAGTCAGAGGTACGAAAGGAGTATTCCGGCGAGGAAGGGCCTGTACTCTATACGAAGGCCTTGAAATCAGCGGACAAGCCAGAGGAAGAGATGGTTTATTTTTAAACTTAACAGATCTCAGGCTTTCTGTACTCATATAGCAGCTCTTTTAAAACAACCATAGATTCAGAAAATAATTTATCTTTGTGATAGACAAGGTTAAAGGTGCGGTTCCATGCATGGTTCGGATTGCGAATTATGTGAATCGTACCTTTTTGAAGTTCTTCCTCAATTAGGCGTACAGAAATAACAGCCATGCAATGATTGTACAAAATGGCATTTTTCATGGCCTCCGGGAAGGGAGCTTCCACACGACAGCGGATTTGAATATGATTTGCACGCAAATAGTCCTCAAAGAGGGCTCTGGTGCCGCTGCCCTGTTCCCGCATGACAAAGTCTTGACCTTCCAGATCAGAAGGAGTAAAAGAATCGAGGGAAGCAAAGGGATGATCGACGCTACAGGCGAGAACAAGAAAATCATCTACCATGGGAAGGCTGATTAGGTCAGGGCTCTTGATCACACCTTCTACAACGCCTACATCCAATTCGGATTTTAACAATTTTTCTTCAATTACCTGTGTATTGGCGATAAAAGAAAATAAATCAACCTGTGGACGTCTCGCCCGGAAATCTTCCGTAAGTGAGGGCAGAAGACAGGCTCCTACTGTGACAGTCGTACCAAGGCGAAAATGTTCCACCTTTGTCTCACTCTGCATTCGCAGTTCCAGATCATCAAAAGAACGGACTGTATTTCTGGCAAGTGCCAGAAGATGGTGTCCTTCCTCGGTGATATACAAACGTTTAGACAGACGGTCAAACAATTTGGTGTCATAATGTTCTTCCAGCTCTCGTATGGCCTGGCTGATGGTGGGCTGCGTGAGATAGAGCTTCTTTGCCGCAAGGCTCATTTTTCCTGTTTCAGCTACCGTGATAAAGATTCTTAAATGGCGGATGGTCATGATCTATGCTCCTAAATTAAAATTTTAATAGATTTTACCTATGTTTTTCATTAAATAATATCATTTTTATTATTGTATATCAAGTGATATAATGAACGTAATAAAGACAGGAAAGTATTAGACATCAAAGTGTTAAGATCTTAACGATGAAAGGAGAAAAATACCGATGAAAGTTTTAATTATCGGGGGTGTTGCCGCAGGAACGAAAGTGGCAGCAAAAATCAAAAGGGAAGATCGCAGCTGTGAAGTCACAATTTTGACAAAAGGAAAAGATATTTCCTATGCAGGCTGCGGGCTTCCCTATTATGTGGGCAGCGTAATTCCTTCCAGAGAACAGCTGATTGTGAACACACCAGAGTCCTTTTCTAAGCTTACTGGCGCTCTGGTACAGACGGAGACAGAAGTTACAGATGTAGATCCCGTAGCTAAGACAGTGACAGCTATCCACAATGGGGAGAGTGCCAAGTATAGCTATGATAAGTTGGTAATTGCATCTGGAGCGTCGCCCTTCCGTCCTCAGATTGACGGCCTAGATCTGGAAAATGTATTTTTTATGCGCACGCCTGACGACGCCATTGCCCTTCGGGAGGCCGTAGAGGCAGGCGGCATTAAGCGTGCAGTTGTGGCAGGCGGCGGATTTATCGGCCTGGAGGTGGCAGAAAATCTGGCAGAAAAAGGTGTGCGTGTCAATGTGATTGATTTTGCACCTCATGTACTTCCGAATTTCCTGGATCCAGAGATGAGTGAGTATGTGGAAAATAAGATGGCAGATGCAGGTATTAACCCCATGACAGGTGTGGCACTGGAAGCTATCTTAGGCGAGGGAAAGGTGCAGAAAGTTCAGACAAGCAAGCGTGCAATCAAAGCGGATGCAGTCATACTTGCAATTGGAATCCGGCCCAATACTTCATTCCTGGAGGGCAGTGGCATCGAAATGTTCAAGGGAACCATCCTCACAGACAAGTACCTTCGCACCAATGTAGAAGACATCTATGCAGTGGGTGATTGTGCCATGGTGACGAACAGAGAGACGAGTAAGCCTGCATGGTCTCCCATGGGCTCTACTGCCAATATCGCAGGCCGCGTTCTGGCAGGAAATATCTGTGGTGGCAGCAAGGAATATGCAGGTGTATTGGGAACTGGTGTGGCAAAGCTTCCAGGTGGGCTCAATACTGGCCGTACCGGGCTGACTGAGACAGCGGCAAAGGAAGCCGGCTATGATGTGATCACAGCACTTTCTGTTGTAGATGACAAGGCTCACTACTATCCGGGGGCAGGTTCCTTCATTATTAAGATGGTAGCAGACAAGAACACCCGTAAATTCCTGGGACTGCAAGTGCTGGGAACTGGCGCAGTAGACAAGGTGACAGATATTGCGGTGACAGCCATCTCTCTGGACGCCACAGTGGATCAATTGGAGAATCTTGATTTTGCTTATGCTCCGCCTTTCTCCACAGCCATTCACCCCTTTGCTCATGCATTGAACATTTTGTTAAATAAAATGAGCGGTGCATTTGATAGTATGACGCCAGTGGAATTTGCAGAAGGTGCAGCAGAGGATTATCGCATTGTGGACGTTTCCCCGCAGCCCTCCATTCCTACAGCGCCCTATATGGATCTGAGCAAGATCAACGGTGAGGTAGAAGGCTTTGGCAAAGATGAGAAGCTTCTGCTTATCTGTGCCAAAGGAAAGCGTGCCTATATGACCCAAAACCGCCTGAAATATTACGGCTATACTAACACAAAAGCACTAGAAGGCGGACTTACCTTTAATACCCTAAAGGAAGAAGACTAAAAGAGATATAAAAACAGGAGGACAATGATTATGGCAACACTTACTATTAGCCCGGAAGATGAAAAGAAAGTAAAAGCAAGGGGATTTTTAAGCAACAAGGGAACAGACAATTTTTCTGGACGAATCATCACCGTCAATGGAAAAATTACCGCAGAACAGCAGAAGGTGATTGGAGAGGCAGCAGAGCTGTTCGGCAATGGAATTGTTACCTTTACCACACGTTTGACTATTGAGGTACAGGGAATCCCCTATGAGAAGATTGATGATTTCTGCGAGTACATAGGAAAAGCAGGACTAGTGACAGGAGGAACCGGATCTAAGGTACGCCCCGTTGTAGCATGTAAGGGCACTACCTGTCAGTATGGCCTTTTGGATTCCTTTGAGCTGTCTGAGGAAATTCATCACAGATTTTACGAGGGCTACCGCCAGGTTCTTCTGCCCCATAAATTCAAAATCGCTGTGGGCGGATGTCCTAACAACTGTGTAAAACCAGACTTGAATGATCTGGGTATTATCGGACAGAGAATACCCAACTATGACGAGGACGAATGTAATGGCTGTAAAAAATGTGCAATAGAAAGAGTATGTCCTGTCAAGGCTCCCAAAATGGTAGACGGTGTGATGGAGATCGACAAGGATATCTGTAATAACTGCGGTCGCTGTGTAGGCAAATGTCCTTTTGACTGCATCGAAGACGGTACCTACGGATATAAAATCTATATTGGAGGACGCTGGGGCAAGAAAGTGGCTCAGGGACAGGCGCTTTCTAAAGTGTTTACTGACAAGGAAGAAGCGCTTGCCGTAATAGAGAAAGCGATCCTTTTGTTCCGCGAGCAGGGTCAGACAGGAGAGCGCTTCGCGAAAACCATTGAGCGTCTCGGCTTTGAAAATGTAGAAAAGCAGCTTCTTTCAGATGATCTCTTAGAAAGAAAACAAGAAATTCTGGATGCAAAATTGCATCTCAAAGGTGGAGCCACTTGTTAATCAGACTGCATGGTTGCCATATATTTTTGTTAAATTTAATTCTGGACAAAAAAATTTATATCTGATATGATAACTACATCAGTAGACAAAGGCAGTTTGCGAAAGCAGGCTGCCTTTGTCTGTTACATGCGCAGGGGCGCACAAGGAAACTAGCTGCTGGCGCAGCATGCGCTCCGCGCGGCGGTCAGGGAAGTGTCCCTGCCCGATGAAAAGGCGCACAAGGAAACTAGCTGCTAACGCAGCATGCGCCCCGCGCGGCGGTCAGAATGGAATCTCTGACAGATTTAACATGAGGAGGTAGAAAAATGGATAGTATTGACTTGAGTATCTTGAAATGCCTAAAAGAAAATTCCCGGCAGACAGCGTCGATGATAAGTCAGAATATAAACTTATCCATATCAGCGGTGATTGAACGGATTCGTAAAATGGAAGCCAAAGGGATGATCCAAAAGTATACGGTCGTTCTGGATGAGAAACAGTTAGGAAACGACTTAACTGTATTTGTATCCGTGCGTCTGGAGCATCCCAAATTCGGAGCAGAATTTGCCAGTGAAGCCGCATGTCATCCGAATGTATCAGAGTGCTATTATATAGCTGGGGATGTGGATTATTTATTGAAAATAGTTACGAACACTTCCCGCAGGCTGGAAGTGATTCACCGGGAGATCAAGGAAATGCCGGGAGTATCCTGGACAAAGACCCTTTATGTATTATCTACCATTAAGAATGATGTGGCTGTACTGCCTGACACGCTGAAAATGTAGTGATTACCCTGCTTTCTAAAGAATCTATTAAATTTTCACAGAGATCTTGACAGGATGAGCGAGGTAGAATATGCTCCTTTATAGAAGTTAAAACAGAGACGATTTGCGACATTTTATGCTTATATAAAGGAAAGGAATTAATATTAATATGAATTTAAATCGCGATAATATGAAAAACTTAATGCTCCTGATTGCATTTACTGTTCTGCTTTTAGTGGGAGTACAGAGACTGGATGTGGTCCTTGGCGCAATCGGTTTTCTGTGGAATATTGGCTTCCCCTTTATCCTGGGTGGAGCCATTGCTTTTATTTTGAACGTACCCATGTCAGCTCTGGAAAAGCAGTTGTTTCCGGGCAAAGATACGGCAGGACATAAGTTGCAGAAGAAGCTTGCCCGCCCAGTAAGCCTTGTGGTTTCCTTTCTTTTGGTGGGTGGAGCTATCGCTCTGGTAATCTTTGTCGTAGTTCCAGAGCTGAGTACGACAGTTGTTAGTCTGGGAAGTAGTATTGAGGCATTTTTACCCAAAGCTCAGGAGTGGCTGGAGGATATTTTTCAGGGGAATGAGCAGATTGATGCATGGATAGCAAATCTTAATCCAAACTGGGATAAAATGATAGAGACGGGCCTGGACTTTTTTAAAAACGGAGCTGGAAGCGTCCTGTCTTCCACTGTTAATGTGGCCCGAACAATTATCAGTGCTGTAACAACATTTTTTATTGCAATTGTTTTTTCCTGTTATGTTCTGCTTCAAAAGGAACGGTTAGGAGCACAGACAGAGAAGCTTTTACATGCTATTTTTGAAAAGAAACAGGTAACTTACATTTTACACGTGTGTTCATTGAGCCACCGCACTTTTTCAAGCTTTATTACTGGGCAATGTTTAGAGGCAGTCATTTTAGGGATGATGTTTTTCGTGTCCATGAGCATTTTGCGTTTCCCCTATGCACTGTTAGTGGGAGTTTTGGTGGCCTTCACCGCCTTGATCCCCATATTTGGCGCATTTATAGGCTGTATTGTAGGCGCATTTTTGATTTTAGTGGTAAATCCCATGCAGGCCCTGGCATTTATCCTCCTGTTTCTTGTATTGCAGCAGGTAGAAGGAAACCTAATCTATCCCCATGTAGTGGGAAATTCCGTGGGTTTACCCTCTATCTGGGTGCTGGTAGCTGTGACGGTAGGTGGAAGCCTGATGGGAGTTATGGGAATGTTAATCTTTATTCCTTTGGCTTCCGTATTTTATTCTTTGCTTCGGGAATGGGTATACAAAAGACTGGATAAAAACTAGCAAAATGCTTGCTATTTCCGTTTCCAAAAGGTATAATCCTCTATAGAATAGCGGAGGTAACAGGATGGGTACGAAATTAAAAAATGAAACAACGCATTTTTTATTAAGCAGCATTATTTTAGTGTCTGCTTTATGTGTCTGCATTTTTTCATTTCTGGCGTTCTATATGAATAAGAGGAGTTTGGGGACTCTTAATGAGGTAGGTACTATTTATATGTCCAGTGTGAGCCGGCAGGTTTCTCTACATTTTGAGACAACTATTGGACTGCGTCTGGATCAGGTAGAGGCTCTTATTGATACGATACATCCTCAAGATTTTACTGATAATGAAGAAATGAGAGCAAATTTGACGTATAATGCCCAAGCTCGCGGTTTAGAATATCTGGCTCTATATTCCAAAGAGGGAACTTTTGAAATGCTTTATGGCGATATCTTACAGGTGACAGACCCACCCCCCTTTTTAAGCTCTTTAAACAAAGGCGAGAAAAAGGTGGCGATTGGTACGAATCCCCAGGGAGACAAAATTGTTCTGTTGGGTGTTCCATCTTCCTATCATATGGAAGATGGTAATGAATGTCTGGCACTGGTGGCAGGTATTCCGGCAGAATATATCACAGAAGCCCTTTCTCTGGAAGAGGATGACCAGACAATCTACTCCTTTATTATCCGCCAGGACGGCAGTTTTGTCATTCGAACTTCTGATGTATACCGTGACAGTTATTTTGAGAGAGTACGTGCCCTATATGAAGAGATAGATGGAAAAAATGCGGAGGAATACATACAGGAATTAAGTGCAGCGATGGAAGCAGAAGAGGATTACTCCTCTGAATTTCGGATTCGTGGAGATCGGCGGCATTTGTATTGTACTAAGCTGGCTTATTCCGAGTGGTATTTGCTCACATTCATGTCATATGGAACCTTGGACAAGACCATCACCAATTTTACAAGTGGATGGATTTTCATGGTGCTTGGAAGCTGCGTCATAATTTTAGCAGTACTTCTTCTGATTTTCTCTAAATATATGAAGATGACGCGTAAGCAGATTCTGGAATTAAAGGAGGCCCAGATATCGGCGGAGGCTGCCAAGAGGACAGCGGAAGAAGAGAGGAAGGCAGCAGAGCATGCGAATATGGCTAAGAGTGAATTCCTCTCGAATATGAGCCATGATATCAGAACTCCTATGAACGCCATTGTGGGTATGACTGCCATTGCGACGGCTAATATAGACAATAAAAAGCAGGTTCAGGATTGTCTGAAAAAGATTGCTTTGTCCAGTAAACATTTACTGGGGCTCATTAACGATGTGCTGGATATGTCAAAGATTGAGAGTGGAAAGATGGTATTGAACTATGATCTGGTCTCTCTGCGGGAAGTGATAGAGAGTATAGTGAACATTGTTCAGCCACAGATAAAAGCAAAAAGGCAGCAATTTAATGTGTCCATCCATGATATTACCACAGAGAATGTATTCTGTGATGGAGTGCGCCTGAATCAGGTTTTATTGAATCTGCTGTCTAATGCGATTAAGTATACCCCGGAGGAGGGGGCTATTTACATTGCTGTGTTTGAGGAAGACTCACCAAAGGGAGAAGACTATGTTCGAATCCATTTTAAGGTGAAAGATACAGGAATTGGTATGTCACCTGAATTTATGGAGAAGATTTTTGAGTCTTTTGCACGTGAAGACAGAACCCGAGTCCACAAGACGGAAGGTACTGGCCTGGGCATGACAATCACCAAATATATTGTGTCTACTATGAAAGGAACCATCTCTGTAGACAGCGAACAGGGCAAGGGATCAGAGTTTAATGTTACCCTGGATTTGGAAAAGGGAGATATTACGGAATCAGAAATGATTTTGCCAGAGTGGAATATGTTGGTGGTAGATGATGACCAGCAGCTATGTGAGAGCACTGTGACTTCATTAAAGTCCATTGGAGTAAATGCAGACTGGACTTTAGACGGAGAAAGCGCATTGGAGATGATAGAGCAGCGTCATAAACGCCAAGATGATTATCATATTATTCTGTTAGACTGGAAACTACCGGGCAAAAGTGGTATTGAGGTGGCAAAAGAGATTCGTAGGAGCATGGGTGATGAGATTCCCATTCTGCTCATTTCTGCCTATGACTGGGGGGAGATTGAGCAAGATGCACGGGAGGCAGGCATCAATGGATTTATCTCAAAACCTCTCTTTAAGTCTACCTTGTATTATGGGATGAGAGAGTTCGCAGATAATTTGAAAGATCATTTAGAACAGCCGGTTAAAGAAGTAGATCTGAGTGGCAAGCGTGTTCTTCTTGCCGAGGATAATGAGCTGAACTGGGAGATTGCCGAGGAATTGCTGTCAGAGCTTGGACTGGAACTGGAGTGGGCAGAGAATGGACAACTCTGTGTAGATAAATATCGGGAATCAGAGAGTGGATATTATGATGCAGTTCTTATGGATATTCGTATGCCTGTTATGGGCGGCTATGATGCGGCAAGGACAATTCGGGCCATGGAGCGGCCTGACGCAAAAAGTATTCCTATTATTGCCATGACTGCTGATGCTTTTGCAGAGGATGTGCAGAAATGTTTGGATGCAGGTATGAATGCTCATGTGGCGAAGCCTATTGATGTGCGAGAAGTCTCCCGGTTACTGGAAAAATATATGAATGATTAAAGGGCACTGGTCAGATAGAACCCTGCAAGTTTTCAAGAGAAATAGAGCTTGCAGGGTCTTTTCTTTTTGAAATAAGTGTGGTACACTAGCAAGTATGCAAGGACTGCGGACAGGAAAGTCCACAGGAATGAAAATAGAAAGAAGGATATCTGTGAGAGAAGTAAGACAGGGAGAATATTACCGACATTTTAAAGACAGATTATATCAGGTACTTACGATTGCCAGACATGCAGAGACGGAAGAGAAAATGGTTGTGTATCAGTCCATGTACAATGAGCAGGAAGTCTTAGTCTGTTCCTACGACGCATTTATCCAGGAGGTAGATCACAAAAAATATCCAGAGGCGGCTCAAACTTACTGCTTTGAAAAAGTAGAGCCGCCTACAGAGGCAAACCCTTTGCTTTTGCGTTTCTTGGACTTGGAGACTTATCGGGATAAGCTGGAACTTTTTCAGTCCTGGGAAACTTATGAAGATGAAAATTTAATGGAGAGCATTGCGGCATCTTTGGATATTGCTTTGAGTTCCCGGACTGTACAAGAAAAATACCGGGAGATTTTAAATTGTCTAAAAACTATGGAGCATTTTGAAACCCATCGGTTTCGTTAGACATTTAAGGGAGAATACGAGATGAAAATTGTAATTATTGGGGATGGCAAGGTAGGACATCGTCTTGCCAAACGGCTATCTGATGAAAAATACAATGTAGCTCTGATTGATTATAATGAACGCAAACTGAAAGATACCATGAATGAGCTGGATGTGTCCTGTTTTGTGGGGGATGGCGCCAGTGCTGAGATTCAAAAAGAAGCAGATGTGCCGGGAGCTGACCTGGTAATTGCCTGCGCTGCTACAGATGAGCTGAATATGCTCTGCTGTCTGCTGGCCAAAAGGTTGGGGGCGAGACAGACCATTGCCCGGGTGCGTAATCCTATCTATTACCAGGAAATGCATTTATTTAAAGAGGATTTAAAGCTGAGCCTGGCCGTAAATCCAGATTTGGTACTGGCGGGAGAGATTTCCCGGGTGCTTATCTTTCCGTCGGCTGCAAAGGTAGAGACGTTTGCCAAGGGGCGTGTGGAACTGGTAGAATCTACTATTGGGGAGTCGAGTCCTATGAAGGGAATCTCCTTGATGGAATTTTACCGGAAGTACCAGATTAAGATGCTAGTCTGTGCTGTACAGCGGGGCAGTGAAGTGTACATCCCTGATGGAAGTTTTATCCCTCAGCAAGGAGACAAGATTCATATAGCGGCTTCCCACAGGGAGATAGAAAAGTTTTTCAAGTTCATTGGTGCAGTAAAGAATAAAGTCAGGACTGTCATGATCTGCGGTGGCGGACGGGTAACATATTATCTGTCAAAGCAGTTGCTGTCTTTAGGTATGCAGGTGAAGATTATTGAACAGAACGAAGAGCGCTGTATTGAGCTGTGCGAGCTTCTTCCCAAGGCTACCATTATCCACGGAAATGCTACGGATCACGAACTTTTGGAGGAAGAGGGTATAGGAAATGTAAATGCCTTCGTGTCTTTGACAGGCATGGATGAAGAAAATATAATTACATCTATGTACGCAAAGACCAGGAATGTCTCTAAAGTAATCACAAAGGTTAATGAGGAAGCTCTCCAACATCTGGTGGACCAACTGGGAATGGAAAGCATTGTCTCAGCGAAGAATGTGACAGCGAATGTGATTATGAGTTATGTGCGGGCTATGAAAAATTCCATGGGAAGCGCCAATGTTGAGACAGTGTATCAGTTGATCAACGGAAAGATCGAAGCCTTGGAGTTTCAGATACGTGAGAAGACAAATTATACAGGAATTTCTCTGAAGGATCTGACTATTAAAGAACATCATCTGATAGCATGTATTGTAAGAAAGCGTCAGATAATTATTCCTGGCGGAAATGATACTCTGGAGGTAGGAGACAGTGTGATTGTAGTCTGTATGAGCCAGGGAATTGAAGACTTAAAAGAGATTTTGCGATAGCTGAGGAACATGTCATGAATTACAGTATGATACGATTTATCATAGGAAAAATGTTGCAGATCGAAGGGGCTTTGATGCTTTTGCCTGCTCTTGTGTCTCTGATATACAGAGAACACAGTGGAGGGAGCTTTCTGATTGTGGCAGTGCTTTTAAGCGTGGTTTCTTTGTTTATGATAAGAAAGCCTAAGGATATGGTTTTCTATGCAAAGGAAGGCTTTGTGATTGTGGCTCTGGCGTGGATCATGTGGTCCGTTTTTGGCGCATTGCCTTTTGTGCTTTCCAAGTCCATTCCCCATTTTGTAGATGCTTTTTTTGAAACTGTATCTGGATTTACTACTACAGGCTCTACGATTCTGACGGATATAGAAGCTTTACCAAAGAGCGTCAATTTTTGGCGTTGCCTGACCCATTGGGTGGGCGGCATGGGAGTGCTGGTCTTTGTGATGGCGGTGGTGCCTCTGAGCAAAAAGGGATCTATGTTTTTGATGCGTGCTGAGGTTCCGGGACCTACCTGTGATAAGCTGGTGCCAAAGACGCGCTCTACAGCCAAGATCTTATATAGTATGTATCTGGCTCTTTCAGGGATTGAAGTGCTTTTGCTGCTGGCAGGCGGTATGGATCTCTACAATGCCCTGATCCACACTTTCAGCACGGCGGGGACCGGTGGATTTTCCAGTATGAATGCCAGCATTGCGGCCTTTGACAGCGCTTATATTGATGGTGTAATTACTGTGTTTATGTTATTATTTGGTATCAATTTTAACCTTTATTTCTTTTTGCTTTTAAAAAATGTCAGGGTAGTGTGGAAAAACGAAGAGCTGCGCACTTATCTGGGAGTCGTAGCGGGGGCGATCCTGCTGGTGACAATTAATATTATGCATCTCTATGAGACGCCCCTGAAGGCTTTTCGTTATGCAGCTTTTCAGGTAACTTCTATTATAACAACCACTGGATTTGTCACAGCTAATTACGAGCTGTGGCCCGAATTTGCCAAAATGATACTGCTGCTCCTTATGATTATTGGTGCCTGCGCCGGATCTACGGGAGGTGGTATGAAGGTGTCCCGAATTTTGATTCTGGCAAAAACGATTAGCAAAGAAGTGCGACAGATTCTTCACCCCAAGTCCGTCAATGTAGTAAAGCTGGATGGAAAGCGTGTGAGTGATGAGAGTACTCATGGAGTGTATGTGTATGTGATCTGCTATCTTGTTATTTTAGCAGGTTCTATTTTGCTGGTTACTGTAGATAACTTTGATTTTGCAACGAATTTTACTGCAGTTCTCACAACTATGAATAATGTAGGACCAGGTCTTGCCAAGGTTGGACCCATTGAGAACTTTTCGCAGTTTTCTTACTTTTCCAAGATCGTCCTGAGCATTGACATGCTGGTGGGCCGTCTGGAAATCCTGCCCATGCTGATGTTGTTTGCGCCGCAGGTTTGGAGAAAGAAGTTTTAGGAGTATTTTTGAGGAGATGAAAGAGAATAATATAAAAATGAAGTCCTCTGAAATGAGGTCTCAGAGTCTTGAACTGACAAGAGAAGAGAACCGGGCCTTTTATCGGATGACCATAGCCCTTGTGATTCCTATGGCCCTGCAGAATTTGATTAATGTAGGCGTGACGACTGCTGATGTGGTGATGCTGGGAAAAGTGGGAGAGACAGCTCTGTCAGGTGCTTCCCTGGCCGGGCAGGTACAGTTTATCATGAATCTGATATTTTTTGGACTGACATCAGGGGCGTCAGTTCTGACAGCTCAGTACTGGGGAAAACGGGATGTGCGTACCATTGAGCGAGTATTTGGTATTTCCCTGTCTTTTTCTCTGGGCATAGGGCTTTTATTTTTTGCGGCGGCTCAGATTTTGCCCCGCCAGCTTATGTATGTATTTACCCCGGAGGAGCCGGTAATCCTGGAGGGAATTTCTTATCTTCGGATTGTATCCTGGTCTTATCTTCCAGTGGCCTTTACCATGATTTATCTGAATCTGATGCGCAGTGTGGAGAGGGTAGTGGTGGCTACCTGGACGTATTTCATCTCGTTGATAGTAAATATTATCGGCAATGCCATTTTGATTTTTGGCCTATTTCACGTTCCGGCTATGGGCGTTCGGGGAGCGGCCTACGCTACTGTATTTGCTAGAATTGTAGAACTGGCCATTGTGGTAATCTATATGAATTGGAAGGGAAATCCTCTTCGCCTGCATTTGAGAGACTTTGTAAAATTTGAAAAGCTTTTATTAAAAGATTTTCTGGTGTTTTCAGGCCCAGTGATTGCCAATGAGCTTATGTGGGGGCTGGGGATGTCGGCCAATGCGGCAATTATCGGCCATCTGGGAAGTGCAGCTGTAGCTGCCAATTCTGTGGCTCAGGTGTCTAGGCAGCTTATTATGGTAATTGGTTTTGGGCTGGCTGCGGCCACTTCTATTATGATAGGAAAGGCCATTGGAGAACAAAAACTCCGGCTGGCAGAAATCTATGCCCGAAAGTTTGTCAGGCTCAGTGTGGGTATTACCCTTATTGCAGCGGTGGGGCTGTTTCTGTGTAGAGGTTTCATTGCCGGAAGCATGACAATTTCGGCACAATCAAAAGATTATCTGAGCTTTATGCTATTTGTAGTATGCTACTATGCTGTATTTCAGTCTTACAATACAACACTTATTGTAGGTGTATTTCGGGCAGGCGGAGATACAAAGATTGGATTTTTTATTGATTTGTTTGGTATGTGGTGCTGCTCTATCTTGCTGGGCTTTGTGGCGGCTTTTTGGCTGCACTGGGGTGTTAAGGCAGTCTTTATCGTGCTTCTGTCTGACGAGATTGTGAAAGTACCCATATCTACATGGAGGTATCGGAAAAAGCTGTGGCTGCGGAATATAACGAGAGAAATGGATACAAATTAAGGAGGAAACAATGATGTCAGAAAGAGAGTGTAGCAATAGTAGTTGTGATAAGTCCAGCTGTGAGGGATGCCCCAGCAGAGAGAAGCCTGCGAATTTTAAGGTGGATACTAATGAGTATAGCTGCATCCGCCGGGTGATTGGAGTAGTCAGCGGAAAAGGCGGTGTGGGAAAGTCCCTTGTCACGGCCTCTCTGGCCAATCAACTCGCAGCAAAAGGGCATCGTGTAGGAATTTTAGACGCGGATATTACAGGACCGTCCATCCCAAAGATGTATGGAGTGCATGGTCCGGCGGAAGCCACAGATATGGGAATTGAGCCCTGTTACACAGAGAATGGGATTGCTCTGATGTCTATGAATCTGCTGCTTCCTGTGGAAGAGACGCCTGTGATTTGGAGAGGCCCTATCATTGCTAATGTGGTAAAGCAGTTCTGGACAGATGTAATCTGGGGTGAGTTAGATTACCTTCTGGTGGATATGCCCCCTGGTACGGGAGATGTGCCCCTGACTGTCTTTCAGTCTCTGCCAGTGGATGAGATCGTGGTAGTAACTTCTCCTCAGGATCTGGTGCAGCTCATCGTGAAGAAAGCCTTGAATATGGCGGAGCAGATGCATATTCCAGTCAAAGGAATTGTAGAGAACTACTCTTACTTTAAATGCCCTGATTGTGGAAAAGAAATTAAAATTTTTGGGGACAGCCATATTGATGAAGAGGCTGAAAAGCTGGGTCTCAATGTGCTGGGCAAAGTTCCGATGGAGCCCTCATACGCAGAGGCGGCAGATAAAGGAGAATTCCATAAGGTGGTCAATGTTTATATAGATTGGAGTAGATAGAACAGTTGATTGAGTTGCAGAAGCAGTCAGTAGTGTTATTTTCAACCTATGAAAACTAAGGGCTGATGGAAAGGATCGTGGATAAAGATATGATTTTTCCATAGGCCCTTACTGCCGTGGCCACATTGGAAGACAGTTGTAAATAGTAACTTTTCTTTATTAAAATAAGATGCTCTCTTGACAAGCTGGAAAAGTTATGTAATTATATGATTTAGAAAGTAAGATTCAATTAAATATAGCAGAGAAATAAGTGTTAGCGATAACTTAATAGGGAATCAGGTGCGAATCCTGAGCAATGCCGTTGCTGTAAGAGCGGAGCGTGAGCCAATAATGCCACTGGGAAACTGGGAAGGTGGGGAACGCGGAGAAACTCAAAGCCAGAATACCTGCTTATTTTGAGAACTCAAGCTGCGTGCCACAGCGATGAGGAAATAAAGAACGGGGAAAGACGTGTTATTTGGCATGTCTTTTTTTGTTTTTTATAAATAAGAATAAAGGAGAAAGATGATGAAGAAAAAAGCTATAAGTCTGTTTCTTGCTCTGACTTTGGTGCTGTCTCTGACAGCCTGCAGCAATTCAGACAATGGGACTGCAGAAGAACCCGTTGCGACAAAAACAGAAACACAGAACAGTGAGGAAGCAGAGGAAGAAGGCCTCAAGGAGATTATCATTTCCGAACAGTGGACTATTGATAGCGTGGATCCAGTTTCTCAAGGAAAGGTAATGAACCAGAAATGTCGTGTCACGGAGCTTCTGGTGGAGACGGATGAGAGGATGAACCTGATTCCAGGTTTGGCATCTTCCTGGGAAAATACAGATGAGAACACCTGGATATTTAAGATTCAGGAAGGAATCCAATTCCATGACGGAACTGCTTTGAACGCCGAAGCTGTGAAGTGGTCCTTGGACAATGCCTTTGAGATAAGTCCCAGCCTGGTGAAACGCTCCAATATCGAGTCGGTGGAGGCCACAGGAGATTATGAGATCACTATAAAAACTACCCAGCCCAATGCGGAACTTCCAGCTTACCTGCATGATGCCAGCCTTGGCATCGTGGCGGCATCCACCTATGACGCAGACGGAAATGTGACAACGCCTATTGGAACTGGCCCCTTCAGGTTCGAAAGCTTTGACGAGGCAAAGGGAGAGCTTTCTGTAGTGAAAAACGAGGAATACTGGGGGACGCTTCCTACCTATAACCGCCTGGTTATCCGCATGATCACGGATGAGAGTGTCCGGGCAATGTCTGTGGAGAGTGGCGAGGTAGATATTGCCGTTGATGTCCCCTTTAGCGAGATGGAAGCATTAGATTCCAAGGATGATCTGCGTGTAGAGTGTTATGATACTAACCGCATTTACTATGGATACTTTAACGCGGCAAGTATGTTCTCGGACAAGAACGTGCGTCAGGCTATCTGTTACGCTATCGACCGGGATACCATTTCCAAGGAGGTACTCTATGGCTGCGGAACTCCGGCATCAGGTCCCTTTAATTCCAGTATTGCATGGTCGAATCCAGAGATTGAAGGTTACAAGTATAACCCCGATAAAGCACTAGAACTTTTGAAGGAAGTTGGCTGGGAAGATACGGATGGAGACGGAATCCTGGATAAGGATGGAAAAAGCTTTAGCTTTGACATCTTAACCTTCTCCAGCCGTCCGGGACTCCCTGTGATGGCTCAGGCAATGCAGGCGATGCTGTCTGAGATCGGAATTCAGGTAGAAGTGAAGGTTATGGACAATAACGCCATCAACGAGGAGATGGAAAAATCCGATACCTGGGGAATCAATCTGACGACAGCTGCGGCAGGTCTGGTGCCTAGCAGCGTCTATTTCTTGAATTCCTTCTCATCCGCCAATACAGAAGTCTACGGCTACAGTAATCTGGAACTGGATGAGATGCTTGCAGCCTGCGCAGCTGAGTACGATCAGGACAAGCGCTATGAGATGAGCAAGGAGATTCAGGCGTATATTGTGGATGAGGCCGAGGAAATCTTCGTATGCAATTACGGCGTGAACTATGTGTTCCATGAAAATATTACGAATTTTAAGTTCAATGTGGAAGCGCGTGACTGGATGTTGAATACAGATATTGAGATAGACTGATGATAAAATATATTGGAAAACGTGTGCTGTCTGCTGCGGGAGTGTTGCTTGTAGTATCAATGCTGACCTTTTTCGTGATGCAGATGACGCCGGGAGATACGGCTTATGTAATGCTGACCCATACCTTTTTTGGGACGGGCGATTTGATTACGCAGGAAGACCTGGATATTGCCACAGAGATGTATGACCTTGATCGGCCGTTGACTGTGCAGTATGGAGAATGGATGCTGGGGGCATTGAAAGGAGATCTGGGAACCTCCTACATTTATAAAAAGCCGGTGATGGATTTGCTGAAGCTGAAACTTCCTTATACGTGTATACTAGGCTTTTTGGCCTTTTTCCTGGGCCTTCTTCTGGCAGTTCCATTAGGAATTTTGACAGCAGTGTATCGAAACCGTTTTCTAGATCAGGCAATTCGGATTGGCTCTGTTCTGGCCAGCTCAGTGCCTGGTTTTTGGCTCGGCTTGATTTTGATTATGTTTTTTTCGGTAAAATTAAAATGGCTTCCTGTATCAGGAATGAATGAGGGACTCAAAAGCATTGTGCTGCCCTGTGTAACTCTGATGCTGGGAATGATGCCGGTCATGATCCGGGTGACACGCTCAAGCGTCCTGGACGTCATGGGGCAGGACTATATGCTGTTTGCAAAAGCGAAGGGGCAGAGTCTGTTTCAGGCCCTCCTGCATCATGGCGTACGGAATCTGCTGCCGCCGGTGATCACTATGGCGTCCCTTCAGATGGGAAATATCTTGGGTGGCTCCGTGGTCATCGAGACGGTCTTCATGTGGCCCGGTATCGGGAACCTTCTTTACAATTCTATTATGGCAAAGGATACAAATATGCTTCAGGGCTGCGTATTAACTATTGCACTGGGTTATATCTTGTCCATGATATGCGCGGATATTCTCAATGCAGCCCTAAACCCGAAGACATATAGGGGAGGAGGGAGAATGGCATGAAGTGTAGGAAGTTTTCTGTGCAGAGAAATCTGCTTCTCTGGATTGGAGGGGCGATCCTGCTGGTAATTATATTTGTATTGGTGTTTGGGCCCAGCCTCTGTACTCACGATCCGTTGAAGGTGGATTACACGCTGAAACTTCGTGCTCCCTGCCGGGAATATCCTTTTGGGACAGATGGTATGGGGCGCTCTGTGGCTGCCAGGGTGGTCTACGGCCTACGAACTTCCATGAAAATTGCTATAGTGGTAATGTTGATTTCCTGTGTGATCGGTGTTTGCGTTGGCGTACTCTCCGGTTATGTCGGAGGAAGTGTGGATTTAATCCTTATGAGGGTTATGGAGGTGGTGCTGGCATTTCCAGACACGATCCTGGCGTTAGCAATTCTCGGCACCCTGGGAGGCGGCATGAAGAATCAAATCATTGCCCTAGCCCTGGTGCGCTGGACGAAGTATGCAAAAATGGCTCGGGACGAAACCATGCGCCTCAAAAAGGAGGAATATATGGAGGCAGCGGTTGCTATGGGAAATGGTAGATTTCGCATTGTGCTCCGCTATGTCCTGCCAGGGATTATAGGGCAGATTCTGGTGCTTGCGACCATGAGCATCGGCCCAATCATCCTTTCCGGCGCAACGCTGAGTTTTTTGGGTCTGGGCGTCCAACTTCCGAACCCAGAACTGGGGCTTCTCATCAATGAGGGGCGCGACTTTATCCGTTCTGCAGGGCATATTTCCCTGTTTCCAGGGCTGGTGACAGCGCTTACCACTCTCGGATTTAATCTGTTCGGAGAAGGACTCAACGACTATTTTGATCCGAGACTCAAAGAAAAGGCGGTGAGCGACTGATGGAAGAAGAACAAACGAGAGAACTGTGGCGGATTGAGCGACTGCAAGTGTTTTTCAAGACCCGGGGAAATGATATCATGGCTGTCAACGAATTTTCCTTGTCCATATATCAGGGAGAACGGCTTTGCCTACTGGGAGAGAGCGGTTGCGGAAAATCTGTATTTGGTATGGCACTCTTGAAGCTGTTACCGGAAAACGCAGAAGTACTAGGAAAGGCTTATTATAAGGGAATGGAAACCGTAGGGATGAGTGAGAAGACCTTTGCACGACTGCGTGGAACAGAGATTGCCGTGATTCCCCAGGGAGCGGGAAGCAGTCTCGACCCGACTATGCGATGCGGGAAACAGGTAGAGGAATGTCTGCGGCTTCACGAAAAGGAAAATAGTCAGGTGTGCAGACAGAAAGTGCTGTCTCTTCTAAAACGGTTGGAGCTACCAAGGCTTCCGGGGATTGCCAGGGATTATCCTTTTGAACTTTCTGGAGGAATGAAACAGCGGATTTTGGTAGCTGCTGGTATCGTGTGCCACCCCCAGTTCCTTTTAGTGGACGAGCCCACAAAAGGACTTGATTGGGGCTGCAGAGACAAGGTGATTACCCTCTTGAAAAAGCTGGTGGAGGATGAGGAAACTAGTGTTCTTTTAATCACACATGATTTTAATGTGGCAAAGTCATTGGCGGATCGGGTTGTTGTGATGTATGCTGGGGAGATCGTGGAGTACGGGATGAGGGAGGATGTGCTGGAACGGCCCGTACATCCTTATTCGAAGGGACTTCTGGCGGCGCTTCCTCAAAATGGCTTTCAGGCCATTGAGGGATTCAGTCCGCCCTTGGATCAGATTCCAAAGGGATGCCGGTTCCATCCGCGATGCCCGCATGCCACCGGGCGCTGCGCACAGGAACATCCAAATTTAACAGATCTGGGAGAAGGACGGGAAGTGAGGTGTTTTTATGCTGAGGGCTGAACATGTATCAAAGAGTTTTTGCGTAGGGAGAGGGAGAAATACGAAAATCCAGGCAGTTCTGGATGTTTCCCTGGAAATAAACAAGGGCGAACATTTAGGGCTTGTCGGAGAGAGCGGCTGTGGGAAATCCACGCTGGCCCGCATGCTGGCCGGGCTTATCAGGCCGGATGGCGGGACCGTGCTTTTGGACGGACAGGATATTCAAAAACTCCCAGTAAAAGCTCGAAAAGAATTTCGCCGGAAGGTACAGATAATTTTTCAGAACCCTCAGCAGGCCTTTCATCCCCGTATGAAACTGTATGAGACATTGGCGGAGCCGATTCGCCTCTTTCATCTGGTAGAAACCAGAGAGCAGGAGCGCCTCATGCTGGAGGAAGCTATGGAGCGAATGGGGCTGACTACGGACATTTTCGGCCGTTATCCCCACGAAATTAGTGGCGGGCAGGCCCAACGGATTGCGCTTCTTCGGAGCCTGATGCTAGAGCCCAAAGTTCTTATTGCCGATGAACCCACCTCCATGTTGGATGTGTCTGTCCAGGCGCAGATTCTAAAGCTGATTCGTCAGACGACAGAGGAGAATGAGATTGCCCTTCTGCTGATTTCCCATGACATGGATGTGATACGGGCCATGAGCGATAAGGTGATTTTTATGCATGAGAGTGCCTTAAATCTCAATTAATAGAAGCACATGAAAATAAATAACCATAAATGGAAGAAAGAATGAGATAAAAATTATGAAGTATCAAAAGCTTATGAAGAAAATCATGCAGCAGCTGGATGAGTACAAAGGATTTGTTGACAACTTATTTTCTTTTAATATGGCAGAAAAAGAGAAAAGTCTGCTATGAGGAAACTCAAAAAGAAGTTTAATATTGAAAAAAGGAGGAGTATATTGTATAGTAAAAAAGAAAAATATTGACGAGGGAGGATTATTTGAATGGAAAAGACGACAAGCCAGAAGTTAATTTTGGGAATTCAGCATGTGCTGGCCATGTTTGGAGCCACAGTACTTGTACCAGCACTGACAGGACTGAATACTTCGATCACATTATTTTGTGCAGGTCTCGGAACTCTTTTATTCCACTGGATTACAAAGAGGAAGGTACCTGTTTTTTTAGGCTCAAGTTTTGCGTTTATTGGAGGAATTTGTGCGATTATCGGAGATTCCCGGATGGGAGATCCAGACTTTATTGAAAAACTGGCGGCTGTAAAGGGGGCGTTGATTGTAGCTGGTCTTGTCTATGCGGTGTTTGCCGGACTGATCAAGCTGGTGGGCTATGAGAAGGTGAACAAGCTGCTTCCACCTATCGTGACAGGGCCTATTATTATAGTTATCGGCCTGCGTCTTTCCGGGTCTGCCATCAACTCCGCTTTTTACTGGAACGGGGAGTTTAACTTAAAGGCGGTTCTTGTTACAGTGATAGTGCTGGCTACTGTCATCTGTATATCTGTATTTGCAAAAGGCATTTACAATTTGATGCCGATTCTTTTTGCAATTATTGTAGGATATCTGGTATGTATACCTATGGGATTTATCGATATGACTCCTATGAGGGAGGCCCATGCCCTCTCTTTTCTTGATCAAAATATATTGGATCAGGTGCTTTGTCCTCCATCTTTTCAGGCTGATGCCCTCCTGGCCATTGCGCCCATTGCCCTTGTGACCCTAATTGAACATGTGGGTGATATTACGACGAACAGTGCTGTGGTTGGCAAGAATTTTATGGTGGATCCTGGCATCCATCGGACCATTTTAGGTGATGGTCTTGCTACTGCTATGGCAGGTATTCTGGGAGGCCCGGCGAATACTACCTATGGTGAGAATACAGGCGTCCTTGCGGTGACTAAGAATTACGATCCTTCTGTCATCCGAATCGCCGCCGTATTTGCCATCATCCTTGGCCTGTTTGGAAAAATTGGCGGGATTATCACCAGTATTCCAGGCCCTGTGACTGGTGGTATCAGCATTGTATTATATGGTATGATTTCCTCTGTAGGCGTACGGATTTTGATTAATTCCCGCCTGAACTTTGGTAACAGCCGGAATCTGATGATTGCAGCCCTGATCTTTGTACTGGGCATTGGCTGCGACAGCATCCCAGTGGCAGGAACTGTCACCATCTCAGGTTTGGCCCTGGCGGCTGTAGTTGGAATGATTCTTGCGGCAATTCTTCCAGTGGGTGAAGATGATGTGATTGATCAGTGAAAATATAGCTAGAACGAAGTATTATAAAAAGTTTCATTCAACCGGCGCGGCGTAAGTCACGCTGGTTGTGTTTTCATTTTACGTCATCGGAACAGACATAAAACAAGGATTGCCTTCATCAGGGAAATATGATATAGCTTTCTATAAAATATCCTATTCATGGCAGAGAGAAAGAGCAAATTTTTAGAACTTGTTACCACATAAGTGGTTTGGTATAATTGATATTAAAGTTTGTATAAGAAATTCTTTCAGGGGGAATAACCATGGAAAACATTTTGCAGACGGCCGACAGGCTATTCCAAAACCGCTATATCAGTTCTATTAAAAAGGCATTTACCATTACGCTTCCAGTAATCATTCTGGGCTCGATAGCGTCTCTGGTCAATAATATTCCCATTAACATCGTGCAGGCAGTTCTGTCCACCCCGGTTGGACAGGTGATCCGGACTGTAAATGACGCGGTTTGGCTGGGCAGCACAGCCATCATGGCGATTTTGATTGCATGGACTTTGGGCTATTATCTTGGTAATACCTATAAACTTAACGGTACGGTCTCAGCCCTCACAAGTGTATCCGCCTATCTGAGCATTTGCATTACAACCCCGGATGGCGGCATTTCGTTGAGCCAATTGGGTTCTAGTGGGCTTTTTGGAGCTATTCTAATCTCGATTCTGGCCACCGAGTTGTACCATGCATTTTCCTGTCTTAAAATCAATATTTCGGAGGATATGGCAGAGGAGGTGCAGCAAATGTTTGCAGCTCTTTTCCCCGTCATGCTGTCCGTTTTCTGTATTGCTCTCACAAACGGCATCATATTAATGACCTCTGGCAAAGGGATTGACGAGTGGATTTTTACTGCCCTGTCGTCTCTTTTTTCAGAGGCCGATGGAGGCGGACTTGCTGGTACCTTGTTTCTGGTATTCGGCATCCATATTTTCTGGTTCTTTGGTATTCATGGCGGAAATGTGATGGACAGCATCATGGTCAGCGCTTTTGGTGAGAATCTCATCCATAATATCGACCTATATGCCTTGAATCACAATGCCTTCGACGGGCAGCTTGCCATTATCAGCAAGGGCTTTTTGGATACTTTTGTATTTATGGGAGGAGCGGGTACATCGCTGTGCATTATTATCGCGGTGTTCATTATTGCCAGGAGTCGATATATGCGCAGCATCGCCAAAATGGGCGGTATATTCGCACTCTTCAACATGAATGAAATTGTGTTGTTCGGCTTCCCTGTAATCTTGAGCCCCATTTTGCTGATCCCTTTCCTGCTTACGCCGCTCACGGTGACGCTGATTTCATGGAGCGCCATGTCTCTTGGTCTGGTTGCACGAGTTGTAACAGAGGTGCATTGGGCAATGCCGCCTTTGATCAGCGGATATTTGGCAACTGGCGGGCACCTGTCGGGCAGCATCCTCCAGATGATCAATATTACTGCAGGCATCCTGATTTATCTGCCATTTATTCGTTTGATGGACAGACGGGCAGTGCAAAAGGAATCCCTGAAGGATAACAATACGGCTCTGTTAAAAAATACACTGAATACGGTGGCTGAGAAAGTCCATAGCTCCACGGGTGAAATCAATGGGGAGATTACGGATTTCTCAATCGTCCTGGAAAGCATCGTCAGGGATTTGAATGTGCTCTCTGCTCAGATGCAGCAGCAGATGCAACAGATGCATACTTGTGACGAATATATGCAGACCATTGATACCTCGATGGGCAACACAGATACCAGCATAAAAATCGTCTTGCAGAATATGGAAAAAACAGACACGCTATCCATGACAGGCGCACAGAACTTGCAGCAAACGATGCAGGAGATGGAGGAAACTTTCTTCTCCACACAAAAAACCAATGAACTGGCCAGCCAGCTTAATCTGCGCTGTGAGCAGATTGAGGGTATCTTAAAAAGCATTGAGGACATATCCATGCAGACGACTACTCTTTCACTCAATACCTCGATTGAGGCGACGCGTGCCGGTGTTCATGACAAAGAGTTTTCCGTGATGGCCGCCAATATAAAAGATTTGTCGGAAGCAACAGTGGGGGCAGTTTCCGATATTAAGGGTTTGTTACAGGGGATGAAAGCGGATGCATCTGATATGATTGAGCGATCTGAAGTCAGTTTGAGGCAGGTAGAAACCGGACTGCAGCAGGTGATTGACGCCAACCGGCTGTTCAGTGAAATTGTGCGGAATATTCACAATATTCAAGTACAGTGTCATACGATTCTTAAGTACAGCGGCGAGTTAAACGGCGAATTGCAGCAAATCAATGAACAAATCCGGGCAACCAGCCATTTCTTTGTAGAAACGGCATCCTATACGTCTAATTTGGCTGCACAGGTTCGCGAAAGGTCGGATGAGTCCAAAGAAATGATACAAAAGCTGCGGAAGCTGAATGTGGAAACAAGCCTTTTGACAGTGAATGCGCTTGAGAACCTTGAAAGATAGGTAATTGCGGGTTGCTGACATGTCACCTAGCCCCTAAAGATCGTTACCTGTGGTAACGGCTGCGTATCCGTTAGCTGAGAAATTCAGATGGATAGTTTCCAAAAAATAAAAAATGCCATGCAATCAAATAACTTCTTGCATAGCATTTTTTATTTTTCCGTTTACCTGGCATTCGTCATAATTTTGTGAATGTTTCCTTATGTCTCCCTATTATACGATTGCTCCTTTTTTCTGTACCAATTATAGCACAAAAATAAGAAAAATACAAGACTGGTAACAATAGCGGATAGTGTAAGTTTATTGTAGGAATAGGACAGACAGAATAGCCCCTTGATCCGGTCAGACTGATTGACCTTCTTTACTATACCTGTTCTTTTCTCTTCCTACAAGCCCCAGATATGATTCTTTAGCGCCGCGATCTTTCTGATCTGTGTATACGGTATCGTGTAGACAGGCAGCTCTGCCAGCGCTCCCTGTGCCTTCCGGTTCTTTCGCTCGCTCTTTAATACTTCTTCCGCTGAACAGATCACTTCTTCCATCCCCGCAG